>NZ_JANLCK010000025.1 GCF_024979315.1 Herbiconiux oxytropis
CGAGGCGTCGAGGTCGATCAACGATCACTTCTTCGACACCGCCGATCACGTGCTGCTCGCGACGGGCTTGAAGTTCTCCGACGCCCTCGCAGGTTCGGCGTACGGACCTCGGATCGACGCACCCCTGTTCACGGTGAAGGCCGACTGCATCCCCGCTGCGACCCTCGCCCAGATCGAGGAGCTCGGCGCCACGAAGGTCACCCTCCTCGGCGGGCCGGCCAGCCTCAGCGTTGCCGTCGCCGAGCTCACGAGCTGCGAGCCCCGCGCATGAGCGCCTTCTCGAGAGTGCGCATGGCGGTCTCCGCTGCCGCCGCGACGGTGATGGTGGTCGGTCTCGGAGCGGTCGCGATCGCTCCTGCGACCGCGGCCGTGCCGGGAGCCGGGGCGCCCGCCGCCGCGGCCCCGGCTCCGGCCGACGGCCTCGTGGCCGAGTACCTCTTCTCCCAGTCGACCGGCGCGACCGTCGAGAACACGGCCACCGGTGACGGCGCCGTGGGCGACGCGACCGTCGTGAACGCATCCGATGCCCTGTGGACGGGCGACTCGCTCCGCTTCGCCGGCGGCTCGAAGACCTCGGCCACCGCGAACTGGGTTGAGCTGCCGGACGACGTGCTCACGGGCGCCACCTCGGCCACGGTCACGACGGAGGTGAGGATCGACGCCGCCATGAAGTCGCAGTTCAACTTCCTCTGGAACATCGGCAACGACGCCACCCAGCAGTACTGGTTCAGCTCGGTGCGCGACAACCCGCGCACCGCCATCACCACCACGGGCGGCGGCGGCGAGGTCAACGCCCGCGCCGGCGCCGGGCTCGACGCCGACCGCTGGTACAGCCTCACCTCCGTGATCGACGGCGCGGCCGGAACGATCTCGTACTACATCGACGGGGTGCGCGTGGCACAGGGCGCGACGGCCCTGACGCCGGCCTCGATCACCGACCAGTCGCTCAACACGATCGGCCGCTCGCCCTGGCCCGATCCCGTCTTCCAGGGCGAGGTGTCGGCGTTCCGCGTCTACGACCGCGTCCTGAGCGCCGACGAGGTGCAGGCCGTGAGCGAGACGGACGCCGTGGCGCACGAGGCGAGCTTCGCCGCGGCCGCGCAGGGCATCCTCGACGGCCTCGAGCCGGTGGTCGTGAGCGACAGCAGCACCACCCTGCCGGATGCCGGCGGCGCCGTGCGCTGGACCTCGTCGCTCGCGGGCGTGACGATCGCCGACGACGGTGTGTCGCTGACCGCCGAGCAGCCCGCGGCGGGGGAGCCCGCCCTCACGGGCACGCTCACCGCCACGGCCGCCGTGCGCGGTGTCGAGGCGTCGGAGGAGATCGGCGTGACCGTGCTCCCGGCCGCCACGGCGACCGACGACTACGGCTACCTGATGGTGCACTTCATCGAGGACTCCGAGGGCTACGCCGAGAAGATCTACCTCGACGTCTCGCGGGGCGACGACCCGGAGCAGTGGGATCCGTTGAACGGCGGCGAGCCCATCCTCGCGTCGGATCTCGGCACGACCGGTGTGCGCGATCCGTACCTCACCTACAACCCCGAGACCGAGACCTACTACATCATCGCCACCGACCTCCGGGTCTTCGGCGGCGACGCGGGCAGCGGGGCCTGCACCACCTGGTGCCACTGGACCCGCAACGCGAGCACGAAGCTCAACATCTGGGAGTCCAAGGACCTCGTGACCTGGGGCGACCTGCGCCAGATCGACGTGGCCGCCGGCCCCACCGGCGCTCCGGCAGCGGAGCTCGGCATGGCCTGGGCCCCCGAGGCCACCTGGGTCGACGACTACTACGCCGACGGCCGCGGTGCGTTCGTCGTCTACTGGTCCTCGACCGTGTTCCCGGCGAGCGACCCGCAGCAGCAGGGCCCGAGCTACAGCCGCGTGCTCTACGGCGCGACGCCCGACTTCACGCAGGCGAGCTACGAGTACGGCGGCGTCTTCGTCGACAACGGCGGCGACGCGATCGACACCACGATGATCCAGGACGGGGGCACGACCTACCGCATCACGAAGGACAACGCCTTCGGCGACGGCATCTACATGGAGTCGACCGACGACACCCGCTGGTGGGAGCCGGGCACGACCTGGAGCACCCTGCAGACGCAGATCGGCGCGGTCTGGTCCGGCGGCAACCCGGGCGGGGTCGAGGGCCCGGCCGTCTTCAAGAGCCACAGCGAGGAACGCTGGTACCTCTACGTCGACGTCATCCCCTCGACCGGCTACCGGCCGATGGAGACCACCGACCTCTCGGCCGGCTGGAACCAGCTCACCGGCGGCGGCTTCTTCATGGCCCCGAGCACGAAGCACGGCGGCATCGTGTCGCTCACGAAGGCCCAGTACGACACCGTGCGGGCGGCGGATGCGACCGCGGCCGTGCAGAGCGAGCTCGGGCCGGTCTCGGTCGAGGAGGGCAGCTCGGCCGATGCGCTCGTGGCGGCCCTGCCCGCCACGGCCGAGGTGGAGCTCGCCCACGGGCGCGGCACCTCGGAGCTGCCGGTGGCGTGGGACGTATCGGCGGCCGACCTCACGGCGCCGGGCGAGTACACGGTCTCGGGCACGGTGCGCTCGATCGGCGCCAACCTCAACCAGTGGGTGGGGGCGGGCGGATCGACGGCGTACGACGCGCCGGAGAAGCAGCTCTTCAGCTCGACGGCGATCGAGGTGACGGCGACCGTGACGGTGACGGCGGTGGAGCCCGAGCCCGGTGTGGCCGTCGATCGGATCGCGGGTGCGGACCGGTACGAAGTCGCGGTCAACACCTCCAAGGCGGGGTTCCCTGACGGGTCGTCGACTGTGTATGTCGCGTCGGGGGCAGTGTTCCCGGATGCGCTGTCCGCGGCTCCTGCTGCGACGGTCGCGGGTGCTCCGATCCTGCTG
>NZ_JANLCK010000026.1 GCF_024979315.1 Herbiconiux oxytropis
CTACGGCCTCACCCAGGGCGTGGAGCACGTCGTCGAGATCTCGACCGGCGTGCGCCTGTTCGTGGGGCTCGAGGCCATCGGCGAGGTCGACGAGAAGGGCATGCGCACCGTCATGACCACCCTCAACGGTCAACTCCGCCCCGTCAACGTGCGCGACCGATCCGTGAAGGTCGAGACCAAGGCCGCAGAGAAAGCGGATGCCGGACGGCCGGGCGAGATAGCGGCCCCGTTCTCCGGCGTCGTGACCCTCAAGGTCGCCGAGGGCGCCGTCGTGGCCGCGGGCGACGCCGTCGCCACCATCGAGGCCATGAAGATGGAAGCGGCCATCACGACCCCCGTGGCGGGCACCGTCTCCCGCCTCGCCATCCCGGCCACCCAGCAAGTCGAAGCCGGCGACCTCCTGGTCGTCGTCACCCCCGGCGCCTGAGCGCGCTCCCGACAACGAAGGCAGCACCAGAGTGACCGTACGAGAGATCCGCATCTTCGGCGATCCCGTTCTCAAGACCGTCTCCGACCCGGTCGTCGACATCGACGACCGGGTGCGGGGCCTCATCGAAGACCTCCTCGACAGCGTCAAGGTGCCCGGCCGTGCCGGTGTCGCCGCGTCGCAGATCGGCGTGAATCTCCGCGCCTTCAGCTACAACGTCGACGGTGAGGTGGGCTACATCATCAACCCCGTGCTCGTCGAGGTCTCGGGCGAGCCCGAGCTCGTCGATGAGGGCTGCCTCTCGGTGCCGGACCTCTGGTTCAAGACCAGCCGCCACCCCTTCGCCCGCGCGACCGGTATCGACCTCGACGGCAATCCCGTCGAGGTCGCCGGCACGGGCGTCCTGGCCCAAGCGCTCCAGCACGAGACCGACCACCTCGACGGCCTCCTCTACCTCGACCGCCTCGACAAGCCCACCCGCCGCGAGGCCATGCGCCAGGTGCGAGAGGCGCCCTGGTTCTGAGTCGTCGGCGGTTCTGTGCAGCCGATGGGATCGCAGGTTCTGAGTAGTAATTGCCCATAACACTCAAGGCGGATGCGCCGCGAAGGTGAGAGGTCACCCACCCTCACTCTTCGAGAAAGCGATCCGATCCATGCAACTCCGTCCCTTCCGCCACGGCGTCTTCGCAGCGGCCCTCCTCACCGTGGTTGCGCTCCTGCCGGCCACGAGCGCATCCGCAGTGCCCGTGCTCGAAGCCCCCGTCTGTCCCCAGGCGAAGGCACTGACAGGGCTCGCGATCGCGCCGGCACCCGCGCTGGCCGAGCCCGACTACAACGCCGTGATCGAGATCTCGGCGGGTGCTCTGCCCGCCGGCGTGCTCCTCACCGGCGACCGCGACACCAAGACTCCCTATGTCTTCCGCGGAACCCCCACGGCCACGGGCACCTTCACCTTCACGGTCAAGCGCATCTTCGAAGACGCGAAGCCCCTGACCACCGACTGCACGATGACCGTCGGCACCCCGGGCGCCGTCTCGCGAATCGCTGGGACTGACCGCTACGACCAGGCCGGTGACATCGCGGCGGCGTTTGACGGGGCTGACACCGTCTACATCGCGAGCGGCACAAAATTCCCCGACGCCCTCAGCGCCGGCTCCGTGGCCGGGCTGCACAACGCGCCACTCCTGCTCGCCGGCAGCGATTCAGTGCCGGCCGCAACTCTCGCACAGCTCGATCGACTCCGGCCCGACGACATCGTGCTGGTGGGCGGCGAGGCGAGCCTCTCGGAGGGTGTTCGCAGAACCCTCGCCGACAAGTACACCGACAGCGAGGTCATGCGCATCGGAGGAGCCGACCGCTACGCGGTCTCACGTGCGCTGATCGCCGATAGGCAGTTCGGTAGCCCCAAGACTCGGACCGCCTACCTCGCGACCGGCACTAGTTTTCCCGATGCCCTCTCTGCATCCCCCGCCGCCATCCAGGTCACCGGCCCGCTTCTGCTCGTGCGTGAATCGCAGACCTCATTCACCGCCGAGGAGTCCACGTTGCTCACAAAGCTCGGCGTGAAGAACCTCCGCATCGCCGGTGGCCCCGCATCCGTCTCGGCGGCTCTCGAAGCGCACTTGGCGAAGTCGTACACTGTGACCCGAGCCAGCGGCGCGGATCGCTACGAGGCCGCGGTCTCGATCAACAAGGAGGGGTTCCCCGGCACAGTGAGCACGGTCTACCTCGCGAGTGGCACTGCTTTCGCCGATGCCCTGAGCGCCGCTCCGGTGGCCGGTGTCACTAAGAGCCCCGTCTACCTCGTGAAAAATGGCTGCGTGCCGAACTCGGTGCTGCAGGAGATCGTGCGCCTCGAGCCCGCGATGATCGTCGTGCTCGGTGGCACGGCCACTCTGAGCCCCGCCGTGGAGTCCCTCACCTCCTGCTGACACTCCTCACTACCCGTCAGAAAGCGCGCCTCCACCTGGCGGATTCAACGGGTCGTCGCAACACCGATTGAACTAGACACGTTCTAGCAGACGCTCGGCTGGAGTTTCCAGCCGAGCGTTTTGCATGGGCGGCAGTTGAGTTTCTGCGCGACGTGCTCGAGGTCCTCTGGCCCGTAGACGGCCAGGTCAGTGCTCTTCGGGAAGTACTGACGCAGTAGTCCGTTGGTGTTCTCGTTCAATACTCGTTGCCAGGGTGAGGCGGGATCGCAGAAGTAGACCGGGACTCGGGTCGCGATCTTGAACGCCTTGTGGCCGGCCATCTCTGCGCCCTGGTCCCAGATCAACGACCCGCGCAGGTGTTTGGGCAGGGTGCGGATCAGCTCGATGAGGACATCGCGGACGACTTCGGCGGTGTGTTCGCCGTCGGCCGTTCGAGTCGGGGCTCCCTGGCCCCACCGGCCGCGTCTACACGCACGAGATCCCGGGCGGGCAGCTCTCGAACCTCCGCCAG
>NZ_JANLCK010000027.1 GCF_024979315.1 Herbiconiux oxytropis
CCCGCCAGACAGTGATGATGGTGGGAGGCACCCCCGCAGCGGTCGTCCTGACTCGCCGCCAGACTGACGTTGTGTCTTGATCGGGATCTGTCGGTCGGTTCGCTGCGGGGGTGTCTTGCACTCACGGTGCGAGGGGTTGTGACCTCATAGGAGCCTGTGCCAGCAAGCACCCATCACTGTCTTGTCCACCTCACTCAGCGCAGTGCGTGCCGTCCTATCGGTTGAGAGAGAGGAACGGCGATGACAACCATCGCACGAGAAGACAACAACAACCAGGCGCAGATCGCGGTCGGCGTCGACACACACCGTGACACCCACACCGCAGCCGTGATCGATTCCACCGGGCGGATGCTGGGCAGCGCCCAGTTCTCTGCTGATCCTGCCGGGTATCGGTCGCTTCTGGAGTGGGCAGTGACGTTCGGTGTGCTGCTGATCGCTGCCATCGAGGGCACCGGCGCCTATGGCGCGGGCCTGGCCCGCTATCTCATTTCCGAGGGTGTGGATCTGGTGGAGATCGACCGCCCCGATCGCAGGATCCGTCGACTCGCCGGAAAATCCGACCCGATCGATGCTGAAGCTGCCGCCCGGACCGGACTGGCCCGCGCCCGCACGGGAACACCAAAAGACCGCACGGGGAAAGTCGAAGCGCTCCGCAACCTCCGCGTTGCTCGCCGCAGCGCGATCGATCAGCGAGCAGACTGCGTCCGCCGCATCAAGACCCTCCTGATCACCGCCCCCGACGAACTCCGGGAACGCCTGCGTCACCTTACGAACCACAACCTGCTGCAGGCCTGCGCACACCTGCGCCCCGATCTCGCCCGAGCCGGCGAACCGATCCACGCCACCAAGATCGCCCTCCGCGCACTCGGCCGACGCTACGCAGCACTCAGCGACGAGATCGACGAACTCGAAGGCGTCATCGCGCCCTTGGTCGCCTCGATCAACCCCACACTCCTGACCCTCAGCGGCGTCGGACCCGACGTCGCCGGCCAGCTCCTGGTCACCGCCGGAGAAAACACCCACCGCCTCCACTCCGAAGCAGCGTTCGCAATGCTCTGCGGTGTCGCACCTATCCCCGCATCATCCGGCCGCACCCACCGTCACCGCCTCAACCGCGGCGGCGACAGACAAGCCAACGCAGCCCTCTACCGGATCGTCATCTGCCGACTCCGCTGGGATTCCCGCACCCTCGCCTACGTCGCCCGCCGCACCCAAGAAGGCCTCTCGAAGAAAGAGATCATCCGCTGCCTCAAACGCCTCATCGCCCGCGAAATCTACTACGTCATCACCACTAGACATCCATAGGAGCATCC
>NZ_JANLCK010000028.1 GCF_024979315.1 Herbiconiux oxytropis
GATTCAGCAGCAGTTCAAAAGGTTAACCTATTCTGGAATCTCCGGATGTTCGCTTATTTTCAACTCCCCGAAGCATTTCGTCGCTTACTACGCCCTTCCTCGTCTCTGGGTGCCTAGGTATCCACCGTAAGCCTTTCCTCGTTTGAACCTCGCCCTTAACTTTAAGGCTATGCCATCCTAAGGTGCTGCTAAATGGAAAGATCTTATCAACGTCCATGAATGAAAAATCATAGATCGAACTGCCGAATCGGAAAAATTGGGTGCTATCATATAGCTTTGTATCGGCTAAGTTCACGAGTTGGAGATAAGCGGACTCGAACCGCTGACATCCGCCACAGGGTAAACCACCGCCTATCAGGCCCCTGACTGATTCTACCATAGAGGCCAACGATAGACAAGAACTCCCCCCCGAACACAGCTTACAACTTTCATCGTACTGTGCTCTCCAAAGAGCAACTCTTCTCAAAATCTCAAAAGGTGATGAGCTGGAATCCCATTCCAACTAAGGATTCTTGTGGTTCTAGAGGATCCAGCTACAGGAGAACCAGGAACGGAGAGCTTTCCCCCCCTTTTCCGCCCCAACTCTTTCGAATGCTGGTTTTAAGAATGAGTGATTGCCCTTCTCCGACCCTTACTGCCCAACCT
>NZ_JANLCK010000029.1 GCF_024979315.1 Herbiconiux oxytropis
GGCCCCACCGGCCGCGTCTACACGCACGAGATCCCGGGCGGGCAGCTCTCGAACCTCCGCCAGCAGGCCATCGCGCTGGGACTTGCCGACGATTTCGAACGGGTCGAGGACCTCTATGCGGCCGCGAACCGGATCCTGGGCCGCATCCCGAAGGTCACGCCGTCGTCGAAGGTGGTCGGCGATCTCGCCCTGCACCTCGCCGCGGTCAAGGCCGACCCGGCCGACTTCGAGCAGAACCCGCAGAACTACGACATCCCCGACAGCGTGATCGGGTTCATGGCGGGCGAGCTCGGCGAGCTCCCCGGCGGCTGGCCCGAGCCGTTCCGCTCCAAAATGCTCGAGGGCCGCACGGTGAACGTGGGCGTGACCCCGCTCGGCGACGACGACCGGGCGGGTCTCGCGGGTGACTCGCGGACGCGTCAGGAGACGCTGAACCGGTTGCTGTTCCCGGCACCCACCGCAGCGTTCGGGCAGCAGCACGACCTCTTCGGCGACCTCAGCGTGGTCGATACCGTCGACTACCTCTACGGCCTCACCCAGGGCGTGGAGCACGTCGTCGAGATCTCGACCGGCGTGCGCCTGTTCGT
>NZ_JANLCK010000003.1 GCF_024979315.1 Herbiconiux oxytropis
CACCGGTCAGTGCGGGGATCGAGGCCAGCGGCTCGGGAGTCTCGTTCGCCGACGACGACGACGACGCAGCCGGGCTCGACGTGTCAGTGGAGGAGCCCGTGGAGCAGGCGGCCATGGAGAAAGAGAGGAGGCCGGCGGTCGCGATGCCGATGGTGACCTTGGTGATCTTGCGCATGATGTTCGACCTTTGCTGTGGTGAGCGGAGTGGTTCTTGCGGGACACAGAGGGTTCGGCACCCTGTCCCGAACCGATTGGTCGTCAGCGCGATCCGGTCGAGAACCGCACAGGTCCCATCCAGGAATCGCTCGCCGCATGGCGCTCTACCGAACCGGCGGAACCGTCTCGTTCCACTGCCCGAGAGCGACGATGAAGCCCGCGACGAGCCGATCGAAACTGCGATCCACGTCGGCGCTCAGGGCGAACGCGCCCGCGGCCTCGTAGACGACGAACCCGTGCAGCGTCGAGCGGAAGGCGCGGATGGCATCGATCGCGTCGTCGCCCTCGAGCCGGTAGGCGGTGAGCACGTCGGTGATCACCTGGATGGCCGTGGCCGAGACGGTCTCGTCCTCGACGTCGCCGGGAGCGGGCATGAGGTTGGAGGCCTCGTAGCGGGCTGGATGTCGCCCCGCCCAGTCGCGGTACGCGTGGGACATCGCGGAGATCGCATCCGCCCCGGATCGCCCCACGGCTGCTCGGGCGAGCACCTCGCCGAGTTCTCGCTTGGCCTGCACGGAGATGTCGCGACGGAGGGAGGCGATGGAGTCGATGTGCTTGTAGAGCGAGGGCTGCCGCACGCCGAGCCGCTCGGCCAGGCCGGCCAGGGTGAGTCGGCCGAGACCGACCTCGTCGGCCATCACGGCGGCCTCCTGGGCGACGCGGTCTCGGGTCAGGCCGGCTCTAGGCATGGTGGGTCTCGCGGCGATCGTCCATGCAGCTATACAACCGTCGCTTCTGGCTAGTGTCAATAGCCAGCCCGGATGCGCACGCTCTACAACTTCAGGTTAAAGCTATTGACAATAGCCGAAAGGGAATGCAGAGTAGCTTTACCCGCCGTTCCCCCTCCGTCAGAAGGACGCCATGACCCAGTTCCTCACCCTCTCCGAGGGAACCATCGCCTACGACCTCGCCGGTGAAGGCCCCCTGGTCGTGCTCGCCCACGGCATGGGTGACAGTCGGCACTCCTATCGCTTCGTGGTTCCGGCCCTGGTGGCCGCAGGCTACCGGGTCGCCAACGTCGACCTCCGCGGCTGCGGCGAGTCGAGCACCGGATGGACCGGCTACAGCCGCACCGACATCGCGGGCGATCTCGTCGCGCTCGTGCAGCACCTCGGTGGCCCCGCCGTGCTCGTGGGCCAGTCCATCAGCGGCGGCGCGGCGACCATCGCCGCCGCCCTCGCGCCGGAGCTCATCGTCGGCCTCGTGGAGCTCGCCCCCTTCACCCGTGCGCAATCCGTCGACCTCGGTGGCCTCGTCCGCAACGCACGGCACCGCAAGGGCACCGTGCAGCTCGGCAGGGTCATGATGACCGGCAGTCTCAAGGGCTGGCTCGCCTATCTCGACCTCGCGATCCCCGCGAAGCCCGCCGACTGGCCGGCCGAGCGTGCTCGCATCGAGGCGACCCTGAGTCGTCCGGAGCGCATGCAGGTGCTCAAGGCGATGACCCGCACGAGTCCCGCCGACGCCGGAGCGCAGCTCGCGAAGGTGCGCTGCCCCGTGCTCGTGGTCGAGGGCGGCGCCGATCCCGACTGGGCCGACCCGGAGGCCGAGGGCGAGCGTATCCTCGCCGACCTCCCAGCGGGCCTCGGCGAGCTCGCGGTCATCCCGTCCGCCGGCCACTACCCCCATGCCGAGACCCCCACCGAGCTGGTCGCCCTCCTCCTGCCCTTCCTCGCCCGCACCCTCGCCCGCTAGTCCGGTGGTCCGGTCGTCGCTGGGCCCGGATGCTCACCAGCCCAGGAGCGCGAGAGCGCCGGTGGCGGCGAGGGCGACGAGGGTGGTCCAGACCGCGATCGCGACGACCTGCCACAGGATGACCCACCGCTTGGGCACGCCGGATCCCACGAAGAACGCGGCCGTGAGCATGGTGGGCAGGGCGAGAGGGGCGAGCAGGCTCGCGCCGGGCACGCCGAACTTCACGAGCCAGCGCCGGAGCCTCTGTCGCCCCTTCGTGCGCCGATTGCCCTTGCTCTTCGCCTCCGGCTCGGCCTCCGGCTCGGTCTCCGGCGCTTCCGCGACGAGGACGGTCGCATCCCCCTGGGCGCGCGCGGTGGCGGTCGTGGCGCGTCGGGCGAGCACGCCCTCGCGCACCCGCGATCCCAGCAGTACCACGAGCACGACGCACAGGATGTTGCCGGCCGCGCCGGCGATCGCGGCCACCACCGGATCGAGCCCCGCGAGGATGCCGAACGCGGTCGCGCCCTCCGCCTCGATGTAGGGAACGGCGCCGGCGAGCGCGACGATGAGCGGTTGGACGATCTCGGGCACCTGGTCGATGGCGTCCTGCAGCCACCCGTAGGGGTTGTCCATGTCTCTGCCTCCTCTTTCGGGAGGAGTCAAGACCGTGTTCCCGGCACAGGGTCAAGTCGTGACGCCGCGGGAGCGCGCCGCCGGGCCGGGGGTTGACCGTGTTCCGGGAACAGGGTCTTGAATGGGTGCTGACCCGACAAGGAGCGCTCACGATGCCCTGGAGCACACGAGAGGTGGCGGAGCTCGCCGGCACGACCGTCAACACCGTGCGGCACTACCATCGCGCCGGTCTGCTCGATGAGCCCGATCGGCTCTCGAACGGCTACAAGCAGTACACCGCCAGGCACCTCGTGCGGCTGCTGCAGATCCGGCGGCTGCGCGACATCGGTGTTCCGCTCGTGCAGATCGAGGCCGTCGGCTCCTCGCGTGGCGCGACCCCCGCGGAGGCGCTGCTCGCGATCGACGCCGACCTCGCCGCGAGCATCGAGCGGCTGCAGCGGGCCCGGGCCGAGATCCGGGCCATCCTCGACGGATCGACCGCGACCGACGTGCCCGCCGGCTTCGAGGACGTCGCCTCCCGCCTCACCGGTTCCGAGCGTTCCCTCATGCTCGTCTACTCCCAGCTCTACGACGAGTCGGCGATGGCCGACCTCAAGCTCATGGTCGACGCCGAGCCCGAAGACACCGACGCCGAGTTCGAGGCGCTCCCCGCCGACGCCGACCACGCCACCCGGCAGCGCATCGCGGAGGTCTTCGCGCCGCAGCTCGCCCAGCACTTCGAGGACTACCCCTGGCTGCTGCAGCCGGCCGAGCACCTCCCCAAGAGCGCCCCGGTCACCCAGCAGGCCTTCATCGAGACCTACCTCGAGCTCTACAACGAGGCCCAGCTCGACGTCCTCGCCCGAGCCGCGGCCCTGGCCGTCGACCTCCCGCCCACCCCCGCGCCCCCTCCCTCCGCCTAGGCGGCGCGGACAACGCCACCCCTGACCTCGGCCGAGGCGTCTTCGTCGGCACACGACGGCACGTTCGGCGAACTCCGCTCCCATGACCGCGTAGCGTCAGCCCGCGAACATCGAACCCCACGGCCCCTCGAGCACCTTCCGTAGGATCGTCCTCAGCCGGAGTCCGCGCCGCGACGCGCCGTGATGATGCATCGCCCTGCCGGCCTACGCGGTCCTGCCGGTGCCGTGCACGGCGTGGGGGTCGATGGCGGCGAGCTCGTCGGGCGCGAGCGGGGCGGCGTCGAGAGCGGCGACGTTCTGCTCGAGCTGGGCCACGCTCGAGGCGCCGATGAGGGCGCTCGTGACCTGGGGGTGGCGGAGCACCCAGGTGAGCGCGAGCTGGGCGAGGGACTGGCCGCGGGCGGCGGCGATCTCGTCGAGCGCCCGGGCGCGGGAGAGGTACTCCTCGTCGATGCCCTTCTCCGAGAGGAACTGCGAGGTCGCGGCCCGCGAGTCCGACGGCACGCTTCCGTCGAGGTAGCGGTCGGTGAGCAGGCCCTGCGCGAGCGGGGAGAAGACGATGCTGCCCGATCCGACCTCGTCGAGCACCGGGAGGAGGCCGTCTTCGATGTGGCGGTCGAACATCGAGTAGCGCGGCTGGTGGATGGTGAGCGGGATGCCGTGACCGGCCAGCAGGCGTGCGGCCTCGCGGGTCTGCTCGGGGTCGTAGTTCGAGACGCCCACGTAGAGCGCCTTGCCCGAGGTCACCGCGGTCGCGAGCGCGCCCATGGTCTCTTCCAGCGGGGTCTCGGGGTCGAAGCGGTGCGAGTAGAAGATGTCGACGTAATCGAGCCCCAGGCGCCCGAGCGACTGATCGAGCGAGGCCAGCAGGTACTTGCGCGATCCCCATTCGCCGTAGGGGCCTGGCCACATGAGGTAGCCGGCCTTTGACGAGATGATGAGCTCGTCGCGGTAGGGCGCGAGATCCTCGGCGAGGATGCGGCCGAAGTTCGTCTCGGCCGAGCCGGCCGGCGGACCGTAGTTGTTGGCGAGGTCGATGTGCGTCACGCCGAGGTCGAAGGCGCGGCGCAGGATGGCGCGCTGCGTGTCGAGCGGCCGCTCGTGCCCGAAGTTGTGCCAGAGACCCAGCGAGAGCGCCGGCAGCCTGAGGCCGCTGCGGCCCGAGCGGTTGTAGGTCATCGCGTCGTAGCGCGTGGGGGCGGCCTGGTAGGTCTCGGTCATCGTGCTGTCCTTCGTCAGAGTCACTCGCACATCGTGTGCGCTGCCGCGATGTCGTCGAACAGGGACCACACGAGACAGCTTCGCACATCGACTCCGCGGAGACCGCGCGATGGCGGTGCAGACAGTCGACGAGGCTGTCTACTCTGGAGGGATGCGGCTAGGCGACACCTCCCGAGTTCTGGACACCGGGCCACTCACCGACGAGATCGATCGCCGCGAGCTGGCGCAGTACCGCCGCACCCTGCCGCCGCAGGTGCGGCTGACGTTCTCCACGGTGTTCGGGCCCCTTCTCGTCCTGATCGTCGCACTCGCGCTGGGCGCGGTGTTCGGCGGGGCTGTGATCGGCAGCCTGCTCGCGGCGGCCGGATCGGGCGGCGATCCGTTCGCCGTGGCAGCGGCGCTCGTGTTCATCGTCGTGCCCTGCGGACTCGTGGTCGTCGCCCTCCGCTCGCTGTTCCGCCGCAATGGCCGGCGGCAGTTCCGGCTCGCGCGTTTCGCGGCCGCCAACGGGTTGAGCTACCGCCCGGTCGCCGGCGCGCTGCTCCTACCCGGTGTCATCTTCTCGGTCGGCTCCGACCGCTCCGCGACGGACCTGCTGCAGGATGACGAGCGCGGCATCCAGGTGGGCAACATCACGTACGTCACGGGCTCCGGCAAGAACCGGCGCACGAAGCGCTGGGGGTTCGCCGGCATTCGTCTCGGCACGCCGCTGCCGCACATCGTGCTCGATGCCCGCAGCAACAACACCGCCCTCTTCGGCGCCTCGAACCTCCCGGCGCCGTTCGACAAGGAGCAGCGGCTCGGGCTCGAGGGCGACTTCGACAGCCACTTCACGCTCTACTGCCCCAAGGGCTACGAGGCCGACGCCCTCTACCTCTTCACTCCCGACGTCATGGCGAGGTTCATCGACTCCGTCGCGCAGTTCGACGTGGAGATCGTCGACGACCACCTCTTCCTCTATTCGAGTCAGGATCTCGCGACCCTCGACCCCCAGGTCTGGCAGTGGCTGCATGCCACTCTCGGCGCGCTGGCCGACAAGGTCGACCGCTGGGAGCGCTGGCGCGACTCCCGACTCGGCTCCACCGAGGTCGTGCCGGGCCGGGGCGGGGCGCCCTCCGAGATCCGCCGTCCACCGCGCGGTGTGTCCACCACGGGCCGTCGCCTCACCCAGAAGGTCCACTGGATCTGGCTCGTCATCGGCGCCGTCTCCGTGGCGTTCACCTTCTTCTGGCTGATCGAGGGCGTCTTCTCCGCCCTCTTCACGCGCTGAGAACCCCGGCGACGCCGGATCCGGCTCAGGCGGTGAGCGTCTCGAGTCCTGCGAGCTCGAGACGCGCGACCTCCTCGAGGTGGATGTCGCTGCCCCCGGCGGGGGTGGCGGTGATGAGGAGCTCGAAGCGGTCGAGACCGCCGATCACGCCGAGGCTCGTGCGACCGAGCTTCGACGCGTCGGCCACCACCACCGCCCGGTCGGCGGCGCCGAGCATGGCCTGCTTGAGCTCGGTCTCGGGCAGATTGACGTTCGTGACGCCGGCCACGGCATCCACCCCCGTGCAGCCGATGAACGCGAGGTCGGCGCGCACGCTGCCGAGCAGGAGCGAGGCGTACGGAGCGACGAGCGAGTGCTGGAGGGGGCGCAGGGTGCCACCGGTGACCACGACGGTGAAGCGCGGGATGGCGGGCTCGAGCGCCAGGGCGATGGAGAGGCCGTTGGTGATGATCACCACGTCTTCCAAGTCGTCCCGCTCGAGGAGGGCGTCGGCGACGGCGGCGGGGGTGGTGCCCACGTCGAGCAGCACGCTCGTGCCGCTCTCGACGAGTGCGGCGGCGGCACGGCCGATGCGCTGCTTCTCCTCGGCCGAGGTGCTGCGTGCCTGTTCGAACGGGGTCTCGGCACGCGAGGCGAGACCCCGGATGACGGCGCCGCCGTGCACGCGGTCGACCACCTCGTGCCGTTCGAGCACCGCGAGGTCGGAGCGCACGGTGACCTCGGAGACGCCGAGCTCGCGGCTCAGCTCTGCCACCCGCGCGAACCCCGTGGCGCTCACGAGCTCGACGATCCGGCGGCGCCGGACGGTGAGATCGATGTCGTCCGCCATGCCCTGATCTTACAGGTTCGAAAGTCGATACTCCACTTGACTTTCGTTTCCGAAAGTGACGTAATCGTCTCGTGACGACATCGAGTGGCATCACGAAACGGGTGAGCACCCTGACCGACGGCCGGGAGCTGCTCTACTTCGACGACGCCGACACCCTGCTCCCGCCCGACCGCGCCGCCGACACGCGGCCGCCCGCCCCGCGCCCGCCTGTGGCGGAGATGAGGCAGGATCCCCTCACGGGGGAGTGGGTGTCGATCGCGGCGGCCCGTCAGAACAGAGTGATGCTGCCGCCCAAGCACCTCGACCCGCTGGCTCCCTCCACGCCCGCCAACCCCACGGAGGTTCCGAGTGACTACGACGTGGCGGTGTTCGAGAACAAATCGCCCTCGTTCGGTCCCGACCTCGCTGCAGCGGGTGTCGATCCGCTGCACGAGCTCGCCGAACTGCGGCGCATCGGCCTCGGCCGCACCGCCACCTCGGTGGGCCGGTGCGAGGTGGTGTGCTTCAGCCCCGCCACCGAGGGTTCGCTGTCGGCGCTCCCTGTGGCGCGGGTGCGCACCATCATCGAGGCGTGGGCCGATCGCACGGCTGCGCTGTCGGCGCTCCCCGGCGTGCAGCAGGTCTTCCCGTTCGAGAACCGCGGCGAGGCCATCGGCGTCACCCTGCACCACCCCCACGGCCAGATCTACGCCTACCCCTATGTCACGCCGCGCACGCAGCGTCTCGTGGCCTCGATCGAGAGCTACGGTCCCACGCTGTTCGTCGACATCCTCGAGTTCGAGCGGGGATCGGATCGCGTGCTGATCGAAGGCAGGCATTTCACGGCGTTCGTGCCCTTCGCGGCGCGCTGGCCGGTGGAGGTGCACCTGCTGCCGCACCGGCACGTGCCCGACTTCGCCGGCCTCACCGGCGAGGAGCGCGACGAGCTCGCGCTGGTCTACCGCCGCCTGCTGCGGGGGCTCGACCACCTCTACGACGACCCCACGCCCTACATCGCGGCGTGGCACCAGGCGCCCGTGCACGAGCACCGCGACGACATCCGCCTCATGCTGCAGATCACCTCGCCGCGCCGGGCCGCCGACAAGCTGAAGTTCCTGGCCGGCTCCGAGGCGGCCATGGGCGCCTTCATCGGCGATGTGCCGCCCGAGACCTCCGCCAGACTGCTCCGAGAGGCCCTCGCCCGGGCCGAGGAAGGCGCCGCATGACGAACCCCGCAGCTCCCGGCACCCCGGGCTCCGGCCCCGCGGCACCCCGCCGGCCCGCACCTGGCCCCTCCGCATCGGGCCGCTCCGTGCCCCTCGCCGAGCAGGCCGGCACCGGCTTCGCACGCCGCTACGGTCACGCACCCACCTCGCTGTGGTCGGCCCCGGGCCGCGTGAACCTCATCGGCGAGCACACCGACTACAACGACGGTTTCGTGCTGCCGTTCGCCATCGACCGGCACACGGTCCTGGCGGCGGGCCCGCGCGAGGACCGCCGCATCCGCGTCTCCACCGTCTTCGGCGACGGCACGATCGAGACGGTCGAGGCCGCGATCGACGAGCTGTCGCCCGAGACCGTCTCGGGCTGGTCGGCCTATCCGCTCGGCGTGGTGTGGGCGGCCGGCCGGCACGGTGCCGACCTCGCTGCGGCCACCGGGCTCGACCTCTTCCTCGTCTCCGACATCCCCATCGGAGCCGGTCTCTCCTCCTCGGCGGCCATCGAGTCGGTGGTGGCCATCGCGCTCGACGAGGCCTGGGGCCTCGGCTTCGATCGCGCAACGCTGGCCCGGATCGGCCGCCTCGCCGAGAACGAGGCGGTCGGTGCACCCACGGGCATCATGGATCAGTCGGCGGTGCTGCTCGGCCGGGCCGACTCGGCCGTGCTGCTCGACTGCCGGTCGCTCGACACCACGATCGTGCCGCTCGGCCTCGGTGATGAGCAGCTCACGATCGTCGTCACCGACACCCGCGTGCAGCATGCCCACGCCACCGGGGGCTACGCCGCGCGCCGGGCCTCCTGTGAGCGGGGCGCAGCGGTGCTGGGAGTGCCCATGCTCCGAGACCTCACGGTCGACGACCTCGGGCGGGCCGAACGGGAGCTCGACGACGAGACGTTCCGCCGGGTGCGCCACATCGTGACGGAGAACGCGCGCGTGCTGGCGGTCGCCGCGCGTCTGCACGATTCGGGCGCGGGCTCGATCGGCGACCTCCTCGACGCGTCCCACGCCTCCATGCGCGACGACTTCGAGATCTCGGTGCCGGAGCTCGACCTCTCGGTCGAGGTCGCCCGCCGGGTCGGTGCGGTCGGCTCCCGGATGACGGGGGGCGGCTTCGGCGGCGCCTCGATCGCCCTCATCCGCCGCGATCTCGTGGGTGCATTGCGCGCCGCTCAGGAGAACGCGTTCGCCGCAGCGGGTCTCCGGGCACCGATAGTGTT
Organism: Herbiconiux oxytropis; assembly: GCF_024979315.1. Classification (GTDB taxonomy): domain Bacteria; phylum Actinomycetota; class Actinomycetes; order Actinomycetales; family Microbacteriaceae; genus Herbiconiux; species Herbiconiux oxytropis. The sequence continues at coordinate 9,167 of NZ_JANLCK010000003.1, forward strand.
CGAGGTGACCCCCTCGGCCGGAGCCGCCAGGCTCCCGTTCCCCCCGCGCGATGACGTCGCGCCCGGCTCGACAGGAGACGCGCGATGACCTGGCTCGTGACCGGAGGTGCCGGCTACATCGGCTCGCACGTGGTGAAGGCGCTCGGCGAGGCCGGCCTCGATGCGGTGGTGCTCGACGACCTGTCGACCGGCCACGCCGACTTCGTGCCGGAGGCCGTGCCCCTCGTCACGGGCAGCATCCTCGACGGAGATCTCGTCGAGGCCATCCTCCGCGACCACGCGGTCACGGGCGTCATCCACGTGGCGGGCTACAAGTACGCCGGCGTCTCGGTGCAGCGGCCCCTGCACACCTACGAGCAGAACGTCACCGGCACGGCCGTGCTGCTAGAACGACTGCAGTCCGTGGGCGTCGATCGTCTGGTCTTCTCCTCCAGTGCCGCCGTCTACGGCACGCCCGACACGCTCCTCGTCACCGAAGACACACCGAAGGCCCCGGAGTCGCCCTACGGCGAGTCGAAGCTCATCGGCGAGTGGCTCCTCCGTGATCAGGCCGTCGCCGCCGGGCTCCGTTCCACGGCGCTCCGCTACTTCAACGTGGTCGGCTCCGGATCCCCGGAGCTCTACGACGCGAGCCCGCACAACCTCTTCCCGTTGGTCTTCGACGCCCTCACCGCCGGCCGCACCCCGCGCATCAACGGCGACGACTACGACACCCCCGACGGCACCTGCGTGCGCGACTACATCCACGTCTCCGACCTCGCTCTCGCCCACGTCGAGGCCGCCCGTCGCCTCGACGCCGGCGACACCCTCCTCCCGGCCTACAACCTCGGCTCGGGCGACGGCATCTCGGTGCGCCAGATCATGGACGCGATGGCCGAGGTCACCGGCATCCCCTTCACCCCCGAGATCGCCCCCCGCCGCCCCGGAGACCCGGCCCGCATCGTCGCCTCAGGCGCCCTGGCCACCCGAGACCTCTCCTGGAGCATGCGCCACACCCTCCACGACATGGTCTCCTCCGCCTGGTCGGCCCACCCCCGCCACCCCTGACCCCCCCTCCCCCCCCGGCGCGAACACCCCCCCGCGCCGGTCAACCTGGCACCCGCGACTTGACAGCACCTGCGCCCATGAGCGCCGACTTGACTTAAGTTGTGCCAAGTCGGCGCTTTTGAGCACAACTACTGTCAAGTGGACGACCTCCAGGCCCGCGCCAGCGCCCGAACGTAAGCGGGCCGTGGGGTGTGCATGATCCGTTCGAGTCATAGGCATCGGGCCTGGCGGGAGACCGCGAAGCGGGCGAGGGGACTATGACTCGAACGGATCATGCACACCCCACGGCCCACACGAGCAACCCAACCCGAGCAACCCGCGAACCCCCCCCGCCCCCACCCCAGAAAAGTCCCGAGCCGCTCACGCCGACCTCCGCCTCACCGACCAGGCCTGGAGTCTCTGCGACACGGCGACGTGCTAGCCTCCCGGCATGACGGGGTGGGGTAGGCGGGTCGTGCTGGCGATGGCCGTGGGGGCGGCGGTGGCCCTCGGCGGCTGCACGGCCTCCGAGACGACGGAGGCGGAGACGACTGCGACGCCCACGCCCACGCCGACCAGCGACATCCGCACGCCGATCGACCGCGACGGCCCGTTGCCCGATGCGGTCGACGGGCCGGGAAGCCGCGCCGATCCGCTCGCTCTCGGCGAGACCATCAGCGTCGACCGCGTCGACATCGTGATCGACGCCTACGAGCCCGACGGCGACGCGATCGTGGAAGCCGCCGTGAACGACCCGCCGCCCCCGGCCTACCACTACGAGATCGTGACGTACTCGGTCACGAACACCCACACCGAGGAGCTCTACGTCGACCTCATCTCGGTGGGCCTCGTCACCGACGACGACGAGCGCATCGACGAGCGCGTCGCCACACTCACCGATGAGATGGCCGGCAGGATCCCTCCGGGCGAGACCCTCACCGGATCCCGCGCCTTCCTGGTGCCGGCCGGCGCCGAGGTGCTGATCGCCGTCACGCCGGGCGTCCCGATCGATTCCGCCTACTACGTCGAGCCCTGACGCCCGCCCGGGCCGATCGCGGTTCAGGGGCCCGGTGCCTGGGCGGGGGCCGGCGGTTCTGCGCTAGTCGCGGGCGTGGCGGCCGCGGCGGGGGGCCGGGGCGGCGTCGTCGAGGTCGTCGTCGGTCGAGACCGTCGTGTCCGGATCGGCGTCGACAGAGCGCAGGGTGACGTAGGAGTGCCCGGACGGGCCTCCGTTGGTCTCGACGTGCGACTTGAAGGCGCGGAGGGCCGCCCGCACGGCGCGATCGTCGGTGCCGAGGGCCGCGGCGGCGCGTTCGGCCGCCGTGCTCGGCTCCCAGGTGATCGAGAGTGTCACCGCGGTGCGGGTCTCCGAGGTCTCGCTGAAGGTCGCCTCGCCCGTGAATCGGACGTCGCCCGTGATGGTGCGCCACCTCACGCGCTCCTCGGGGAGCTGCTCCACGACCTCGGCGTCGAAGCTGCGGGTGAGCCTGCCGATCGAGATCGTCCAGTGGCTGTAGATGTCGGCCGAGGTGGTGACCTCGCGCACCAGCGGGATGAACTGGGGGAACGACTCCACATCGAGCCACTGCTGGTACACAGCGGCGATCGGGGCCTGGACCGTGACGGTGTGCTGCGCGTCAGTCATTCTTGCCTTTGCCCTTGTTCCCATTGCCGTTCCCGTTGCCGTTCCCGTTCCCATTCCCGTTGCCGTTGTTCCCGTTTCCGCTGTCGTCGTCCCCGCCGCCGTCGTCGCCCTCGTCGGGGTCGTCGGTGACGGGCTCGGGAACGGTCGGTTCAGGAGCGATGCTGGGCTCGACGGGCGTCTCGGGCTCGACGGGCGTCTCGGACTCGACGGGTGCCACCGGCTCGACAGGCGCCGCCGGTTGCACGGCGGCCTGCAGATCGGCCCGCACCGCGTCGATCGCGGCCTGGATGGAGGCCGTGCGGTCGGCGGGGATCGCACCGGAAGCCGATCCCTCCGTGAGCTGGGCCTGCAGGGAGTCGAGAGTGCCGAGTGCCCCGGCGGGATCCCCGGCGGCCGCCTGCTCGGCAGCCGTGACGACGCTCGACTGCAGCTGTTCGCTGGTGGCGGCGGCGATCCCGCTCGAGTCGGTGGCGCATCCGCTCAGACCGAGAACGGCGGCGAGAGCTGCGCCGAGGGCGAGCGTGACGGCCGCGCCGCGCACACGGGTCGAGACGGATGTCACGGGCTCACCGCCTCCAGAAGATCGTTCATGTGGGTGCCGAGCGGCTCCTCGAGCGTGGGCAGGGTCGGCACGTCGTCCGGGCTCGCGGCACCGACCGACCACAGGAGGACGCCCACGATGACGGCCACGACGACCACCGCGAGGACGGCGACGACGAGGAGCCACCGCGGAGGTCCCGACTGCGCGGCGAGGGACGCGACCGGAACCGGCGGCTCCGGATGCGACGCGTCGAGTCTCGCGGTGGCCGCGGTCGCCTCGGTGGCCTGCGCCGAAGTCGCAGCATCCACCGAAGTCGCAGCACCCGCCGACACCGCAGCACCCGCCGACACCGCCGCATCCGCCTCCGGCATCCGCTCGGTCGGCAGCTCGAGCTGCGCTGTCGCATCGAGCGGGCTGGGCTCGCCGAGGTGGCGGGCGGCGACGACCACCTCGAGCGCCGAAGGGCGCTCGGCCGGGTCGCGAGCGGTCATGGCGGTCAAGAGCGATCGCCACGAGTACCCGTACGATCCAGGGATCTCGGGATCCCGCGTCAGGCGGGCGAGCGCGGCTTCGTGCGTGCCGGTCTGGGGGAACGCCCGCTGCCCGGTGAGGGCCTCGACGAGCACGAGCCCGAGTGCGTAGATGTCGGATGCGGGAGCCGGTTCGGCCCCCTGCACCTGCTCGGGGCTGAGGTAGGCGGCTGTGCCGATGAGCGTGCCCGGCGTGGTGAGCCTGGTGGAGTCGATGAGGTAGGCGATGCCGAAATCCGCGAGCTTGGCGCGGTATCGCTCGCCGGGCACGTGCGACCGTCGCAGGAGGATGTTCGAGGGCTTGATGTCGCGGTGCACCACCCCGGCGCCGTGCACCACGTGCAGCGCCTCGGCGAGGTCGCGGGCCATCACGGCCGCCTCCTCGGGCGTCAAGGGGCCCTCCACGATGCGATCCCGGAGAGTCGGTCCCTCGACGTGCTCCATGACGAGATAGTTCGGCTCGGTCTCGCCGATGCGGGCGTCGAACAGCGTCACGAGGGAGGAGTGGTTGAGACTCGCGAGCAGGCGCGTCTCCGAGGTGGTACGGGCCACCTCGGCGGCGGAGTCGCGGAAGATCTTCACCGCGACCGTGCGCCCGAGCGTCTCATCGCGAGCCCGGTAGACCACGCCCATGCCGCCGGATCCGATCCGCGAATCGAGCAGGTAGCGGCCGTCGAGGAGCTCGCCGGTGCTCGGCGAGCTCTCGGGCACGACGCCGGGCAGGGTCACGGCTCTCAGACCAGCGGGTCGTTGGTGTCGCGGGTGCTGCGGGTGACCTGCTCGCCGCTGGCCGGGTCGACGGCGGTGCGGGTGGTCGCCGTCGACTGGCGGCGACGGAGCATGAGCACGAGGCTGATCAGGAACACCACGACGCCGGCGCCCATGAGGATGTAACCGATGAGGGCGAGATCGATGACCCCGCCGAGGTCGACGTTGACTGCGAACGCCAGAATGGCTCCGATCACGAAAAGCGCGATCCCGGTTCCGATACCCATGATGATCCTCTCCGGGGTGAACGTCTCACCGCCGTGGCCGGCGCGGTCTGACAATCGGCTGATGATCAGTTCCCGGCCGTGCCGTCTCCGCTCATGCCTACCATGATTGAGTCAAGAACGATTGAGTCGATTCCGGACGGGAGCCGCCATGAGTGAGCTGAAACGCAGAGTCGCGGTCTTCGCCGCGCTCGCCGACCCCTCCCGGCTGCAGATCATCGACCTGCTCACGCTCGGAGATCTCGCGCCGTCCGAGATCGAGCTGCTGCTCGGCCTCAGGTCGAACCTCGTGGCCCACCACCTCCGCGTGCTGGAGGAGGCGCAGATCGTCTCCCGCACCCGGTCGGAATCGGACAAGCGGCGCAGCTACCTCTCCCTGCAGCCGGAGGTGTTCGACACCCTCACGCCCGTCCACGTCGCCGTCCCGAAGCGGGTGGTGTTCGTGTGCACCGCGAATTCCGCGCGCTCCCAGCTCGCCGAGACCATCTGGCGCGAAGCCAGCGAGATTCCGGCCGCCTCGGCGGGAACGCATCCGGGGGCGGCGGTCAATCCGGGTGCGGTCGCTGTCGCCGAGCGTCACGGGCTCCGGATCGACCGGCACGCGCGGCCGCTCGCCGTGGAGGAGGTGCTGCTCGAGCGCGACCTCGTCGTGACCGTCTGCGACAGCGCCCACGAGCGCATGACGGGCCGCGACGACCTGCACTGGTCGATCCCGGACCCGGCCCGCTCCGGCACCCCGGAGGCCTTCGAGCGCGCCTTCGACCTCATCAGCCGGCGCATCCGGGCTCTGACATCCCGGCTCCGCTCGGTCTGACTCCGGGGGAGCGTGGCGCCGGGCTGCGTCGGCTCAGGCGGGGTCGGGGAACCTCTCCCGCAGGAGCGCCGCGGTCTCGCCGACGAGCTCGATGCCGGCGGCGGGGGATGCGGAGGCGGGGATGAGTGTGAACTCACGCGCCCCTGCCTCCACGTACGGTGCGAGGAAGTCGGCGACATCCGCCGGTGTTCCCGACGCGGTCACCCACTGGAACTTCTCGTAGGGGAGCCGGTAGAGGTCGAACATCCGTGCGGCGATGTGCTCGCGGGCCGCATCGCGATCCGGATCGAGCCCTACCCACGACGTGAAGCCCATGCGGGCAGGGGCCTGACGTCCGGCCTCGGCGGACGCCGCCGCGATGGCGTCGACGGTGGCCCCGAAGCGGCGGGCGGAGCAGAAGATGCCGAGCCAGCCGTCGCCGAAGCGCACGGTGCGCTGCACGGCTGCGTCGCCTTTTCCGCCGATCAGCATCGGGATGCGAGGGTCGGGGCTCGGCAGGATCTGCGCCTGATCGAGCTCGAAGAACTCTCCCGTGTGGTCGATGACGTCTCCCCGCAGGAGCCGCTGCACCAGGTCGAGCGCCTCGTCGAGCCGGCGACCCCGGGTGCGCGGGTCGACCCCGGCGTTGAAGACCTCACGACGATCCTCGCCGGCCACGCCGACGCCGAGCGTGAGCCGGCCTGGAGCGAGCTCGGCGAGAGTGGCGAGCGCCCTCGCGGTGGGCATGGGATGCCGGAGCCCCAGCAGGTACACGCCGATCTGCAGGCGCACCGAGGGGTGGGAGCCGAGCAGCACGGCCGACGAGATCAGGCCGTCGAAGCCCGATCCGCCATGGAAGCCCAGGTGATCCCCGGTCGACACGAAGTCGACGCCGCTCGTCTCGACCAGGTCGAGGAGTCGCCGCCGTTCGCCGAAATCGGAGAACACCCCGGGATCGTTGATCCCCACACCGACCGTGATTGCCATGGCTGGATTCTAGAAGACCGACGCCGGCGTGCCACCCGGAGGCGGCCTTCACGCCGACTTCTCGCTGACCGCGACCGGCCCGGCGAGCACCCCCAGTTCCTCCGCGGCGATGATCCGGTAGGCCCCGTCACGCACCTGCGGGCTCCGATGACCCGCCGCCTGGCTCAGGTCGCGGTAGAGCTGGGCGAAGCGCTCGCCGTCGCGCAGAGCGCTCGAGCCGATCGAGCGGGCGAGCTCCTGCTCCACGGCCTCCCACGACTGCAGATGCGCCTCCCGGGCCAGGGCGGCGAGACGGAAGTCGTCGGCGAACAGGAACGGCCGCGTGCCGGCTGCGTTCTCCCCCGCGAGGCGCATCCACTCCGAGGCCGTGTGCAGCACGGTCGCCCTGGCTGCTCCGATCCGCACCATGGCCGCGCCGTACCAGCGCTGGTAGTCGGGGTCGGTGAGCCTCGGCTGGATGGGCGGCAGCGGTGTGCCACGCAGCCGCATCTGCTCGCCGAACTCGTCGAGCGCCGCGAAGGCACCGCCCACGGCCAGTCCGCCGAGCGTGAGGGTGAGCACGCTCATGGCGCGCCCCGCGTAGAGCGGGTTGCCGTGCAGCGCGAAGCCCGGGGTGCCCGACTCCGCGGGGTAATCGTTGATCTCCACCCCCGGGAGCAGGTACGGCTCGGGGATCACGCCGCCGTCGAAGCGGATGCTGTTCGAGCCCGTGCCCCGCAGCCCGAGGGTCGCCCCCCAGTCGTCGAGCACCGTGAAGACCGCCCGCGGAGCCACGAACGTGCCTCCCCCGAGCCCCTCACCGGATTCCCCGACGAGCTTCGCCTGTCCGAGGTAGTAGGTGGAGTACGGCGATCCGGAGCAGTACGCCACGGTGCCCTCGAGCCGCCAGCCGCCTTCGACCCGCGTCGCGACGATCGATGGCGCGGCCGTGGCGGGTGCCCGGAAGTCGCCGCCGCCGAACACCTCGTCCTGCACCTCCTCCGGGAACATGGTGGCCACCTGCAGCGCGTGACTCGCCGACAGCGTCCAGCACCATGCCGCCGCCATGTCACCACGGGCGAGCTCGGCAACCACCTCCACGAAGGTCGCGACGGAGACCTCGAGCCCGCCGTACCGCCGCGGGATGAACATGTCGTAGAAGCGCGCGTCGAGGAACGCCTGGTGCAGCTCGGGCGAGAAGTGCGTGCGCCGCTCCGTCTCGGGGGCCTCGGCCTTCAGCTGCGCGCGCAGGCTGCGGGCGGCGTCGACGAGTTCCGCTGGTGGGGGAGTCATCGGTCGCGCCGCCCTGCCGGCCAGATGCCGTGCCGCCCCGGGGAGAGGATGCCGTTGGGGTCGACGGCGTCCTTGATCCGCTCCACGAAACGGCGGTAGGCGTGGTCGCCGAAGGAGTACTGCTCCGAGGCCAGGTCCATGAAGTCGATGTGGGCGCGGTACTCGCCGTAACCGAGCGCCGCCGTCTCCGTGATCATCGAGCGCACGACCTCGTAGGCCTGGGTCACGCTCGCCGGGTCGGTCGTGTCCATGTTGACCCCCGAGACGATGATGCAGCTGCGGTCGTTGATGGGGATGAGGCCGCCGGTGAAGTTCCGCCCGGTCCGCGTCTCCACGATGCCCTTCAGCAGGCTCACGACGGCGGTGACCTCGGCGCCGATCAGCGGCACGACGGGGCTGAAGCCGATGTGCCCGACCCCCTCGGGGATCGTGTCGAGCATCTCCAGGGTCGGGATGCCGGCCTGGATCTTGTCGGTGAAGTGCGTGATCTCATCCCACTCGTGCCGGAGGAAGGTGCGCTCGTGCTGCACCTGAGAGCCCTCGATCGCCGCCCACGCCCGGCTGATCCGATCCACCCCGTGCTGCACCACGGGGGAGTCGCCCCAGAGCGCCGTGCGCACGCCCCATCTCCCCACACCGGATTCGTCGGCGATGCGCTGCAGCTCCTCCTCGGGCATCGCGGCCTCCGCGCCGCGGAATTCCCCGAGCAGCTCGGGGAAGTGCGTCGAGAGGGTGATCGTGTTCTGGATGACGGGCACACCCCGCACGATTCCGTCGAGCCGGAGGTCGCGCAGGATGTCGATCGCCTGACCGAGCTGCTCCTCGCGCGGCACGGTGAGGAACAGCGGCGCGTACGCCTCCGGGCGCCGCATGAGCCAGTAGCCCATGCGGGTGACGATGCCGAAGTTCGACTGGATGAACAGCGGGTCGAGCACGGGGCCGAGGCCCCGCTTGTAGACGTGCCACGACTTGCTCTCCGGCACCGCCCCCATGCCCGTGCGCAGCAGCGAACCGTCGGCGAGCACGACCTCCATGCCCGTGGGCGCCTGGAAGTCGGCGCCGAGCGGCAGGTAGGTGCCGCCCGAGTCGAGGGAGTTGCCCACCACCGATCCCCAGCCGATGTCGGGCACCGACACGAGCAGGTCCTCGTTGCCGGACTCCTTCAGTGCGGCGTGCAGATCCATCCAGCGCACCCCGGGCTCGACCACGGCGTAGGCCAGCTCCCGGTTGATCTCGAGCACCCGGTTCATGCCCCGGAGGCTGATCAGCACCGAGCCGCGCACCCTCGGCGACGGCCCGCCGTACCCGTTGTTGCGGCCCTGCGAGTGGGTCCACAGCGGCACGCCGAGCTCGTTCGCGATGCGCACGATGCCCTGCACCTCCTCGGTGGTGGTGGGCAGCAGCACGGCGGAGGAGTCGTAGGTGCGGTCGTCGTGGTGCCAGTACGGATCGCGGTACTGGTCGCGGCCTGCTTCATCGACCAGCACGCGCTCCGTGCCGAGCAGCTCCGTGAAGCGGGTGAGGGCCTCCTCGGGCAGGGTGAAGGCGGGTGAATCCATCAGTGGTCTCCTCGTGGTTTTCGGGTCAGGATCACATCGTGAGCGGCCGGCCGAGCATGAAACGGGCGCTCGAGGCCAGGATCACGTCGAACTGCGACCCGATGTGGGTGCGGTACATGGCGGCGTCGCGGTAGTACTTCTCGAGCCGCGATCCGCTCGTCGAGTGCGACGCCGGGCCCGCAGTCGTGAAGGCGAGATCGATCGCGTCGCCGGCGAGGATCGCGGCCCGCACGAGCAGCAGGCGGATGCGCACGTCGTCGAGGGCGGTGTACGGGTCGCCGCCGGCAGCCCAGCGCTCCTTCCCCTCGGCCGAGAGCGCGATCGCGGTGGTGAAGAGGTGCTTGGCCGCCTCGGCATCCGAGAGGATGGTGCCGTACCAGCGCTGGTAGTCGGGCGAATCGGCTCTGGAGGAGGCGGACGGTTCGTTCACCAGCAGCCGCTCGTACTCGTCGAGGCACGCGAGCGCCGCCCCGACCTGGCTCGTCACGAGGCCCGCCATCGTGAAGGCCGCCACCCGGCCGAGGTACGTGGGGTCGCGGAGGAACCCGTAGCCGACGGACTCGGTGGTGCTGCCGTCGTCGGCCTTCCAGGCGTAGGGCACCACCCGGTGGCCGGGGATGAAGGCGCCTTCGACCTCGATCGAGTTGGAGCTCGAGGCGTGGAGGCCGATGGTGCGGTCGGCGCCCCAGTCGTCGAGCACGGTGTAGTCGGTGCGGGGAAGGATGAACATGAGGTCACGGCGGTGCCCCGAGGCGTCGGTGAAGGGCGCCACCGGCATGAAGTGGGAGCTCCACGTGCAGCCGGAGTTGTAGTCCCACCGGCCGGACAGCCGATATCCGCCCTCGACCTTCTCGACGGTCGACTTCAGGGCGAAGGCCCTAGAGGCGGCCACGAAGGGATACGTGGCGTAGATCTCGGTCTGCGCCTCCTCCGGGAAGTAGGAGGAGAACTGGTAGGCGTGGCTCGCTCCGAGCTCGAACGACCAGGCCACGGCCGGATCGGCGCGGGCGATCTCGACGACCACATCGAAGAAGGTCTCGATCCCGAGCTGCAGCCCGCCGAAGCGCTCGGGCCGCAGGATGTCATAGAGCCGCGCCTCGGTGAACGCCTCGTGGATCTCCTCGGAGTACGAGCCGAGCTCCGCATGGGCGGGTTGCAGCTCTCGGAGGCGTGGTTGGAGCGCGCGGGCCCGCTCTACGAGCTCGCGGGCCGTCTCACGCTCGGTGGCAGTCCTGGTCATCTCATTCGCCTCTCCCCGACAGGGCGGGCACGATGAGGCCGCAGACATCCGTGTGGTCGCGACTCGCCGCCAGCGCCGCATCCATGCCCTCGAGCGGATAGCGGGTGGTCACGATCGGCTCGGCCACGAGCCGCCCGCTCTCGAGCAGCGACACGAGCAGCGGGAGGTCGCGGCGCATGCGCGCGTTGCCGTTCTGCACACCGATGATGGTGCGGCCCTCGACCGACACGGCGGCCTGCGACAGGGTGACCGTCGAACCGGCCTTCTTCACGCCCATCAGCACGACCGTGCCGGCCCGCCGGCTGTAGCCGAACGCCTCCGGCACCGCTTCGGGCGGCCCCGCCGCCTCGATCACGTGGTCTGCGCCGTGACCGCCCGTGAGTGAGAGCACCACGGCGCGGGCGGCGACGCCCGGGTCGAGCACGTGCGTGGCGCCGAGCTGGCCCGCGAGCTCGCGACGCGAGGCGATCGGGTCGATTCCGATGATCGTGGAGGCACCGGCCAGCCGTGCCGCCTGCACCGCCCAGAGCCCGACGTGCCCGAGGCCCACGACCGCCACGGTGTCGCCAGGAGCGACCCTAGCGGCGTTCACGACGGCCCCGAACCCCGTGGTCACACCGCAGCCGAGCATGGCGATGTGCTCATCCGGCAGGTCGGAGTCGATCGGGAACACCTGAGTGGCGTGCACGTTCATCATCTCGGCGTAGCCGCCCACGAGGCCGGCCGCCTTGATGGCCGCGCCGTCGGCGCCGGTGGCGACCTGGAGGTAGCCGTCGCTCGTGGCCGAGACCCCCGGCCGGTCGAACAGCTCCGAGCACTGGTCCGGACGGCCTCGCGAGCAGAAGAAGCAGACACCGCACTCGGGCGTGCCCGGCACGACGACGCGCTGCCCCACCCGGATGCCCTCCACGCCTGCGCCGACGTCTTCGACGACGCCCATGCTCGCGTGGCCGAGGATGGCGGGCGGGACCTTGCCGAGTTCGCCGCGCCAGTTCGTGACGTCGGTGGAGCAGAACGGGCTCGCGCCGGTGCGCACGAGAACGCGCCCAGGGGCGGCGTCGAGGAAGGTCACCTCCTCGATCGAGAACGGGGCGTTGAACTCGCGGAGCACGGCGGCACGCATCAGGAGGACCTCTTCTTCATCTCGTGGCGGAGCAGTGGGACCGCGACCTCGGCGCCGTGGAAGCCGATCAGGCTCGCGAGCTCGATCACCTCGAGCAGCTCGTCGGTCGTGGCGCCGAAGCCGAGGGCCCGGCGCAGGTGCATCTTCAGCCCGGAGGCGAACATGTGGGTGGCGGCGCTGTCGAACGCGATGTAGATGAACTCACGCACCTTAGGCTCGAGCGTCCCGGTGCGCCAGGGGTGCGACGAGAACTCGGTGAACGCCGCGAAGAACTCGGGGTCGAACTCGAGGACGTCGGTCCACATCTCGTCCCAGTAACCGCGGCCGGCCACGAACTCCTCGCGCAAGCGGGTCTGCAGCTCGGTCGGCTCGGCCGGCCCCGATCGGAGGCCCTCCTCGTCGAGGACCTCCCGGAGAAGGGGCACGGCTGTGAGCATGGCGTGCATACCGAGACCGGTCGTCAGCTCGATCGTCTCCATCACCTCGCCCGGAGTCGCCCCTTCGTGGAGGGCACCCGCGAGCTGCAGGCGAATGCCCGGCACATGCAGGTGGGTGGCGGCCGCGCTGAGGGCGAGCAGCACGAGCTCCTTCGTGGCCGGGTCGAGTGCCGACGACCCGTGCGGCACCATCGAGAGGCGCGCGTAGCTCTCGAGATAGTCGGGGTCGAGCAGCAGGATGTCGTCCCACTCCCGCTGCCAGCGGCCGCGGAGTGCGGTGATCCTCTGCTTCGTCTCGTCAGAAGACAAGGGGGCCTCCGAGGTAGTGCGCGGCGCTCGAGGCCGAGACCACGTCGAACTGGGTGGCGATGTGGGTGCGGTACATCGCGGCGTCGCGGTAGTACTTCTGCATGCGCGCTCCGCGCTTGGCCGAGGAGCTGCCCGCTGTGGCGAACGCCAGGTCGACGGCGCCGAGCGCGAGCTGCGCCGCCTGCAGCAGCACCGCGCGGATCCGTACGTCGTCGATCGTGCGGAACGGCCGGCCCTCGCTCGCCCAGAGCCGGCCGTACTCCTTGTGCTGACGCAGCGCCCCGAGGAACGTCGTCTCCGCGGCATCCGTCTTCGCCATGATCTCGCCGAACCAGCGGTGGTTCTCGGGGGCGTCGATCCGGGGCATCCGCGGCGGGTAGCTCTGCTTCTTCGTGCGCAGGAGGTGCTCGTACTCGTCCAGCGCTGCGTAGGCGTTGCCGATCTGGGTGCAGATGAGCTCGGCGTTGAAGTAGGTGAGTGTGCGCGCCAGGTAGAGCGGATCCCGGTGCAGCCGATAGCCCACCGTGCCGGGGTCGCCGGCCTCGAGGTCGCCGTCGCGGTAGTTGAACCGCGTCACGAAGCCGTCGGGCACGAACACGCGCTCGACCCGCACCGAGTTCGAGCCGGAGGCCCGCATGCCGAGCGTGCGGTCGCCGCCCCAGTCGTCGAGCACCGTGAACTCCTCGCACGGCACGATCGCGAGAAGGGTCGCCCCGTCGACTCCGGTCTCCGGATCGCGGCCCACGCAGCCCAGGATCGCGTGCGTGGAGAAGGTGGAGCCCGAGCAGTAGTCCCAGGTGCCGTCGACCACGTAGCCGCCGTCGACCCGCTCGGCCGTGCCGGGTGGCGCGAGGCGCATGGGGGAGGTGAACGGGTCGGCGTCGTCGCCCTCGAGCAGCGTCCGCTGCGTGCTCTCCGGGAACCACGACGCGAGGTGCAGCGTGTGCCCGGCGCCGAGGATGAAGTTCCAGCCCACGCCGGCGTCTCCCCGCGAGATCTCGATACCCACCCGGAAGAAGGTCTCCAGGTCGTAGCCCAGCCCGCCGAAGGCGACGGGCTTGATGATGCGGTAGAAGTCGTTCTGCACGAACAGGCGGCGGATCGCCTCGGGGTAGCCGCCCTGCTGCTCTGCGGCCTCCTGCCCGTCGCGGAGCAGCTCCCGCATCGAGGCGGCCCGCTCGACGAGCTCGTCGGGTGTGGGTTCAGCGCGTGTCGGCTGGCTCACGAATGCGCCGCCTTCGCTCCGAGGAAGCCCTCGTCGTCGAGAGCGAGCGTGAGCGACAGGATGGCCCCCACGTAGCTGTGTTCGCGGAGCCCCATCGAGACGCCGGTCGCGTAGGGCGTGAAGAGCGAGTCCCACGGCCCGACCGGCACGGCCCGGGGGTGGCCGGGGGCTGCCGTGACGTTGGCGAAGTGGATCTCGACGAACGGCTTGTAGGTCTCCACAAGCGCGTGGAGGGTCGCCATCCCGTTCACGGTGAGCCCCGCGGGATTGACGATGTAGGCATCCATCTCGTCGGCGGTCTCGTGCACGAACTCGAGGATGTCGCCCTCGTGGTTGGAGGAGAAGGTCACGATCTCGACCCCGAAGCGGGCGCCCACCTCCACGCAGAAGGCCTTGAGCTCGTCGAGCGTGCCGATCTCGCCGTAGACCGACTTGGTGCGCTTGCCCATGTTGCTCGTGTTGGGCCCCTCGATCAGCGCGATGCGGTGGCGCTTCGAGCTCGTGCGCGGGTAGACGGATGCGGATGCGGCGTCGGTCATGGGTTCCTCCTGGGTTGCCGGGTGTCGGATTCGGGGGCGTGGGCCGTGGCCGGCGCGCCGATCAGCTCCTCGAGGGCGGCGAGCACGACATCGTCGACCTCGATCCAGCCGCGCGCCCGCCGCTCTGCCCGCACGGCGGCGGAGCGCTCGAAGGGCACCCGCACCGGTTGCGCGGGATCGAGCGGCCTGGTGCTCCTGATGAGCTCCGCGTACTCGCTCACCGACCGCCGGTAGGTCTCGGGATCGACGAACAGGTCGGGGCGGACGGCCAGCACGAAGAAGCCGAAGTCGCGCAGTTCGCCCGGCAGCACCGGAGAACCCGCGAGAGCTCCGAGCAGTTGCACGGCGATGCCGAGCCCCGAGCCGCGGTGGCCGCCCCAATTGACGAACGCCCCCTGAAGGGCCTCGAGCGGGTCGAGCGTCGGCGACCCGGAGGCGTCGTACGCCGAGCCCGCCGGCAGCTCGGTCCCGGTGCGGTGGGCGAGCACAGCCTGGGCGTGGATGATCTCCGAGATGCCGATGTCCCAGATCACGGGAACACCCTCGCCCGGGAATCCGAAGCAGATCGGGTTCGTGCCGAACCGGGCCTCGGTTCCACCGGTGGGCGCGACCCAGGGAGAGGCGTTCGAGGCGATCATCGCCACCATCCCCGCCGCCGTGATGCGCTCGGCGTAGTAGGAGAGCATCCCCGTGTACCAGGTGCGGTTCGCCCCGACCGCGCCGATGCCGGTGCCTCGGGCCTTGTCGATCGCCGTGTCGGTCGCGGCGAGCGCCGTGAGGTAGCCGATGGTGTCGCCGCCGTCGAACTGCGCGGAGACGGGTGACTCCCGCGTCACCCGCGGAGCTTCGGCTGGTCCATCAGCCGCGGCGAGCCGATCGCCGATGCTGAGGATGCGCGCGAGACCGCTGTATTCGAGACCGCGCAGCTCGCAGTCGAGCAGGTGGTCGGTGATGGTGCGGCTCGACCCGGAGTCGTAACCGAGCGCCTCGAGGGCGGCGACCGAGAGGGACTCGGCGTCCGTCAGGGTGATCCTCATCGTCGCTCCTCGGCTCGCATCGTTGCGCTGTCCTCGGCACATTACATGAAATTTCACGTAATTGGGATAGCATCGATCCCACGACGTCGAAGGAGATCCCGTGAGCAGAGCCCTGTCCCTCATCCAGGTGAAGTACGCCGAGCGCACCGCGATCAAGAGCCGGGTCTTCCACGAGTACGCGCAGCACGGCCTCCCCGACGGCGAGCTCGCGATGGACTACAACTACTGGATCGTCCGCGACGGCGAGACCGTCATCCTGCTCGACACCGGCTACGACGTCTCCGAGGCGGAGTGGCTGGGCGAGCGCGAGGTCACCGCGGTGCCCGAGACGCTCGACGTGCTCGGGATCGACCCGTCGCGGGTCTCACTCGTGGTGCTGAGCCACTACCACTTCGACCACATCGGCTGGCTGCGGCTCTTCCCGCACGCGCAGGTGGTGGCAGGCCGGGCCGAGGACGAGTTCTGGTTCGGCAAGCTCCGCACCGAGGAGGGCCTCGACGGCGAGTTCGTCGACCCCCGGCATCTGATCGAGGTGCAGAGAGCCCGTGATGAGGGCCGGCTCACGCTCATCGACGCGCCCACCGAGATCCATCCCGGCATCGTCGTGCACCCGGTCTCCGGCCACTGCCCGGGCCAGCTGCTCGCACTCGTCGACACGGCATCCGGGCCCAGGATCGTGGCGTCGGACGTCGCCCACTTCTACGAGCAGATCGAGCACGGCTGGACCTTCTTCGTGCACAGCGACCTCGACGACATGCGGCGATCGTTCGAGACCCTGAGGGATCTGGGTGCGCAGCACGGAGCCGAGATCATCCCGGGCCACGACGCCCGCGTGCGCGACCGGTACCCGGCGCTGCCCGGTGCGGCGGGGCGGTTCGCCAATCTGCTCGGGTGACGGCGTGCCGGCGGCCGATCAGCGACCCATCAGGGCAGCCAGGGATGCGGGTCGTCCGGCCGCCAGCTCCGCAGCAGCGTCAGCATGATCTCGCGGAGCTGATCCTGCTGCTCCCGGTCGAGCACGCGGAACACGAGATCCTGCACGGCGTCGCGGTTCGCAGGGCCCGCGACCGCGACCAGCTCGGATCCGGCCTCGGCGAGCACGGCGATGGTGGCCCGGCCGTCGTGCGGGGAGCGGGCGAGCGTCAGCAGCTCGGCCTTCTGCAGTCGGCGCACGGTGTGCGACATGCGGGAGAGCGAGGTGTGCGTCCTCCGCGCGAGGGCAGACAGCTCCTGCGACCCGTCGTCCGACTCGGCGAGCATGATCAGGATGCTGAGCTCGATGTAGGTGATGCCGAAGGTGCGCTTCAGGAACTCGTCCATGCGAGGCGTGAGCCCCTGCGCCACCGACAGCAACGCGAACCAGGTCTGGCGCTCCGCCAGCTCGTTGCGCTCGCCGGGATTCGGATCGCCGCTCACAGGAGCCAGGTTACTCCCCGCGAGGGGCAGGCCCGCCGGGGCGCATCAGCGCTCGTCGCGCTCGCGCTCACGTCCCGCCGGTTGGTCGTCGCCGTGCTGCTCACGGATCCGGCGGCCCTCCTCGATGTCCTGCTGCTCCTTGGCCGCGGCCTTGTCGCTCTTCTTCGTGTCGCGAGGCGGCAGCTGGATGTCCTCCTCGGCGGCGATGCCGGCCTGCAGCTGACGGCCGCGCTCGAGCTCGGCGTCGAACTCGGCGCCGAACAGCAGCGCGTTGTTCACGATCCAGAGCCAGAGCAGGAAGATCACCACGCCCGCGAGCGAGCCGTAGTTCTTGTCGTAGTTGGCGAAGTTCGCCACGTAGAGGCCGAACGCGACGGTGGCGATCGCCAGGACGATGAGGGCGACGAACGCTCCCATGCTCATCCAGCGGAACTTGGGCTGCTTGGCGTTCGGGGTGGCGTAGTACAGGATCGCGAGGATCAGCACGAGCACCAGGGCGAGCACCGGCCACTTCGCGATCGACCACACCACCGTGGCCGTCTCGCCGATGCCGAGGGCAGAACCCACGGCATCCGCGACGGGGCCGGAGACGACGAGGATGATCGCGGCGATCACGATCAGCACGAGCGAGATGACGGTCACGAGCAGCTGCACCGGCTTGAGCTTCCAGAACGGCCGGCCCTCGTCGATCTCGTAGATGCGGTTCATGGCGCGGCTGAACGCCGTCACGTAGCCCGAGGCCGACCAGATCGCCACGACGAGGCCGCTGACGAGGGCGAAGCCCGCGGCGGGGGAGGAGGCGAACTGCTCGATCGGGCCCCGGATGATGTCGGCGGTCCCGCCGGGGGCGACGTCGTCGACGATGCCGAGGATCGCGTCGGAGGCGGCCTGCCCCTGGCCGAGGACTCCGAGCAGGGAGAAGATCGCGATGAGCGCGGGGAACAGCGCGAGCACGGCGTAGTAGGTGAGGCTCGCCGCGATGTCGGTGCACTGATCGGCGGAGAACTCGCGGGCGGTCTTCTTCAGCACGTAGCCCCAGGAGCGCTTCTTCAGATCGGTGGGGCCGTCGGGCTTCCGGGCGTCGTCGGGGTCGGGCGCGTTCTTGTTCGCCCGCTCGGTGGCTGATTCGGTACTCATCATCATCCTCTGGTCGAAGCTGCTGCGGGGCGGGGCAGGGAAGCGCAACGGCGGTGGCCGGCGTCAGCCGTGGCCACCGCCGTCGGCGGGGGTGATCGGTGATCAGCTGTTCTGAACGGTGTCCCTCGACTGCTGCGCCTGGTCCTTGACCTCGTCGGCGGCCGACGTCGCCTCGGACCTCACGTTGTCGACAGCGCCGGTCGCAGCATCCTTCACGGCGGCGGCGGCATCCTGGGCGGGCTCCTTGAGGTTCTGCCCGACCTCCTTGGCCGCATCGGTCACCTGCTCGACGAGAGGCTGCGCCTTCTCCTTCAGGTCGGAGGCGACGTCCTTCTCCTTCGTCGACGCCGGGATCAGCGAGGCGGCGAGGAGGCCGACGCCGAACGCGATCAGGCCCACGGCGAGCGGGTTGCCCTCCGCCTTGGCCTGCACCTTGTCCTTGGCGTCCGACACGGCCCCGGAGGCGTCGCCGCTGTGGCTCGACACCGACGACTTCACGTCGTCGGCGACACCGAACACGCGGTCCTTCACCGATCCCACAGCGCCCTTGACCTTGTCGGTCTGGCGGCCGACGATCTTCGACGGGGTGACCTTGTCGGCCAGGGCGTCGACGTCGCCGCCGAGCTCGGCGCGCGTCTGCTCGATGCGGGCGCGGATCTCTTCGGGTGAATCAGTCATCGGTTCTCCTCATTTCGCTTCAGTGTCTCGGGGATCTTCTTCAAGGAATCGACGGTCTTCGGTGCCCCGTTGACCTCCTTGAGCTGCTTCTTGCCGACCAGGAACAGGATCAGGGCGATGATGGCCCAGACAGCCATCACCACGAGGCCCGACCAGCCGTTGCCGATCAGGGTGCCGAGCGCCCACCAGCAGGCGATCGACAGGAAAAGCACCGCCATGAGCGCCGCGTATCCTGCCCCGCCGAGCATTCCCGCGCCCTTGCCGGCGCGGGTCGCGGACTCCTTCAGCTCGGCCTTCGCGAGTTCGAGCTCCTGCCGCATCAGGGTGGAGAGGTCCTTCGTGACCTCTCCGAGCAGATCGCCCAACGATGTCGTTGCGGCTTTCTGCTCCGAGGGGGTGTAGTCGTCGGTCATCGCGGGTACTCATCTCCGGGAAGCGTGTAGCCGTCGTCGCCGAGGGTCGCTGCCCGCTGGTTGTAGACCGGCGTGTCCTCTACGAGGCCCGGGGTGGTCGCCGGCGTGTCGACGACCGGGGGCACCGCAGCCGTGACGGGGGCCGGAGTGGCCGCGGGCACGGGGGTGGCGGGCGCCGGGGTGGCGGGCGCCGAGGCCTCTGCCGCCTTCTCGTCGGCAGCGTTGCCCGCGAGGGCGCGGGTGAGGCGGCCGGCGACGACGCCGGCGATGGCGGCGGCCGCGATGAACGTGCCTGGCTTGCGGCGAGCGTAGGACTTGACCTCGTTCAGCAGCGAGCCCGGGTCGCGGGCGTCCAGCCACGACGCGGCGCTGCCGGCGCGATCGGCGACCTGGCGCACCAGGTCGGACGCGAGACCCTGCTGCTCCGAGCTGCCGGCCATCGAGCCGAGCTCGTCACCGAGCGAGCGGAGGCCCGAGGCGACACGCTGCTGCTGTGCGCCCGCCTGCTCCTTCAGCTCCGACTGAGTCTGCGTGAACAGGTCCTTGGCCTGCGACGTGGCCTCGTGGGCGACGTTCTTCGCTTCGTCCTTCGCGGTGCCCGCGACGTTGCCGGCCTGCTCGGCAGCGGTGTCCTTGAGATTCGCCGCCTCCTGCTTGGCCGTGCCGACCTTTCCCTGCTGGTCGTCGTCCGACGCGGTCGCAGGGGGTGCGAAACCGCTCGGCGGTACGGGTGCGTAGCTGTCCGTCATGGTCATCCCTTTCCATCTCCGGCCGTTCGGCCGGGGTTCTTCCATCAATGCGCGGCTCGGGGGCGGGCGCAGCCCGCTTGCCCCGAACCCCGATCCGTGCCTCCGGCGGGAGGTTCCGCGCCGGGCGGCCAGGGGCCACCACGCCCAGCCTCCGCCGGATCGCAGTTTCTTCCAGGGCCTTGTCTTCCGAACCGAACGGACGCACAATGCGGGCCCGCGGCGGAACTCGCTCCTACACGATCGCGGCGGCGCTGTCGAGCAGGGGCCGGGCAGTCGCGATCGTCGTACCGTGGTGCTCAACCGACGGAAGGAACCACCATGGACCTCGGAACTCTGGGCGGCTACCGCCTGCCTGCGGCGATCCGCACCGCCTACGGCGTCACGACCGCGCAGGAGCTCGCCGACAGCATCGGCGTCACGAAGCAGCCGACTCCCGCCCTCGCGGCCGACGCCGACGCCGCCTACCAGGCACTCCGCCGCGGCGACTCCCAGCCCGCCCGGCGCCTCCTCATCGACGACCTCGGCGTCACCGAGTCCGCCGCCGACGAGGCCCTCGCCAAGCTCCCCCCGCTCTAGGCGGCTCCAGCGCGTCAGCCGTCGAAGACCTCGGCGCTCGCGAAGACGGCGTCGTCGGCGAGTTCGTCTACGAGCGGCGGCGGGCACTCGGCGAAGCGGGTCTTCTCCGCCGTCGGGGTCTGCCCCGCAGCGAAGCGGACCACGTAGGAATAGCAGGTGTAGACCTCGCTCGGCCCCGAGTACGGCCGCCCCTCGTCGGTGGGGCCCTGCGAGCGCGGGCCGGAGGCGATGAAGACCGAGAACCGGGCGGTCGAGGCCGTCGTGGCGACGTCGTAGAGGATCGCCCCGCCGTCGCCCAGCCCGAGCGACGTGACGGACTTGCCGGAGCCGTCCCAGCGCGGCGCGTCGAGTCCGCCCAGATACACGGCCGGGTCGTCCTCCGGCGGCGGGTAGAGATCGGGGGCGATCCGGTGCCGCTCCTTGATCGTGGGATCCTGGGGGCCGTACAGGGCGCTGGAGAGCGGATCCTCGAACGACGCGATCCGGCGCCAGAGCTCGCCGTCGATCCCGCTGTCATGGCCGTGGTACTCCGTCGGGGTGCACCCGGTCAGCAGTCCGGCGGCGATCACGGCCGGCACGAGTGCGGCTATCTCTATATAGGTAGAGTTGTCGCATGAAGCCATTGGCCCGCGTGACTCCTGCCACCGTCGACGTGCTCCGCGTGCTGCTCGAGGAGGACGGCATCTGGGGGATGCTCGTCATCAAGCTCACCGCCCGACCCGCCGGAAGTGTCTACCCCATCCTCGAGCGGCTCGAGCGTGCCGGGTGGGTTGCCTCGACCTGGGAGCCCGACACCGAGCGGAGCGGACCGCGCCGGCGGCTCTACGAGCTCACCCACGACGGCGCCTCGGCGGCGCAGGCGGCCGTGGCGCGCTTCGACGAGGCCCGGCGGGCGGAGGGCGCGCCGCGCGCGGCGGCCCGAACGACCGGGCTGGCCTCCGGACGCCCCGCCGGGGCCGGCGCGTGAGCGGCGCACGGGGCGCGGGCATCGACGCGGTGCTGCGCGGACTCGCCCGACTGCTGCCTCCGCTCGCCCGCGAGCGCTACCTCGAGGAGTGGCGGGCGGATGTCGCGGGTGCGGCAGAGGTCGGCCTCTCGCGCGGCGGCATCGTGCGGGGCGCCGCGGCGCTGAGCCTCACGATCGACCGGGATGCGCCGGCGCACTCCGGCGAGCCCCGCGGCATGCGGCCGCGACGGCTCACCCGGCGCGGCTTCGCCCTCTTCGCCGCGGCCTCCGTCATCCTGGTCGGGGCCTACCTCACCGGCGGAGGCATCGTGCCCGAGGGTGCCGCCGCCACGGCGGGGGTCGTCGCCGCACTCGAGGCGGCGGGCAGGCTGGCCGTGGTGCTCGCACTCGCCCTGGTCGCGGTCGGGGCGCTCTATCTGGCCCGGGCGGCGCGCGCCGTCGAGACCCGCACCGCTCGCGCCACCCTCGTGGCGGCCATCGTGGGGCTCGCGGCCATCCTCGTGGGAGCACTCGTGCCGAGTGCGCCCGGCTGGCTGCTCGCGGCGGGCGCGGCGGCGCTCGTGCTCGGACTCGTGGGCGGCATCGCCGTGCTCGGTGGATCCCGCGCGATCCTGCTCGAGCCCCGCACGGCGCCGAGGCGGCACCGTGTGGTGGCGGCCGGTATCGGAGTGGCAGCCGTGGTGATGCTCGTGGTGATCGGTGCGATCGACCTGCTCGTGTGGAATCCGCTCGCCAAGGTGCCCGGCCTCGACCTGTCCACGATCTACTCCCGGATGGAGGCCGAGGACGGCTTCTTCTTCGCCTCCAACGCCGTGCTGGTGGCGGTGTGGGCGGCCGTCTGGGTGATCGCCGCGGGGATCGCGTTCGCGGTGGCGGCACTCAGGCCCACATCCTGGTTCACCCCGCGCCGGATCGCGATCGTCATGCTCGGCATCGTCGGCGGGGCGGTCTTCTTCCGCTTCTTCGCGGGCTTCGGCTTCGGCATGTCGATCGCCGACACCTTCGCCACGAGCGGCGGCGACGCCTCGATCGTCTCGGCGGTGCTCCCGTACGTCGGCCAACTCGCCCTCGCGGCGGCGGCCGTGGCCGTGGGCTGGGCGCCGCGCGTCGCATCCGCTCGCTCGGCGTCGCCCCTCGGGAGCGTCACCACGCCGTGACACCGTGATGCCGTCACGCGGGCACGACGAGGTGCACGCGCGCCCCGCGGCCGCGGGCGAAGCCGAGCCGCTCGTAGCCGGCCGCCAGCTCCGGTGTGCCGGCCACCGCCACGACGACGTCGCCCGCCGGCACACGCGCCACGAGGCTGCGGGCCAGCAGCAGTGCCGACAGTCTCGTGCCGGGGCGTTGGGCGAGGGCCACGGCCGACCAGCGGTGGCCCCCGGGTGTCTCGCGCCCGACCGTGGTCGTGAGTGCGGACGGAGAGGCCGAGAGCAGCAGCAGCCCGCCGATGCCGACGAGCCCGAAGAGCACGAGCAGGATCGCTAAGGCCACGAGGAGCCCGACGGGCCCGGCCGCGGATGCGATGAGCACCAGCACGCCGATCCCGATCACCGAGCCCGTCAGCACGAGCCCCACCGCGAGCGCGGCGTCGAGGGCGGCGCGATGGCGTCCGAACAAGACCATGCCGTCACCGTCCGCCGCCTCCCACAGCACTCCACGGAGCGCATACGGGGCGAGTGACACCACGGCCGCGGGCGTCGCCAGCACGGCGGCCGGCCGGCTGTCGGTGAACGCCTCCGCCATCAACCATCCGAGCGCCCACACCCTGCGCGCGGAAGCCGGGCGAGACCCCTCGCGCGACCCTGCGACCGCGGAGGAACGTCTTCTGTCGGCTGCACCCGTCATCATCCAAGCCTGACCGCGCCTCGTGCGCCCACGCCCGCGCTCGCAGCCGATTAAGAGGTGCGTGGAGCCTCGGCATCCCCGTCCGTCGGTGGAGCCGGAGGGAGGGTCCAGAGCGACTCGAGGGGAACCGCGCGGCCGAGGAGGTTCTCGGCCGCTCGGTGGCCCGAGAGCAGGGCGGCGGTGACGGTGGCGGGGTCGTCGGTCCAGGTGGCCTCGCCCGCGAGGTGCAGGGCGCCACCGCCGATGGGCTCCGCGAGGGCGTCGTGGTCGGCGGTCGTGGAGCCGAGGGTCATGTAGGCGTACGAGCCGCGAGCCCAGGGGTCGGCGTGCCAAGCCGTCAGGTGCACGCTCGTGGGCTCCTCGACGCGCTCGCCGTAGAGCCGCCGCAGCTGGTCGAGCACGGAGCCGACCACGCGATCCTCGCTCCAGTCGCGGATGGCCCGGGCGGCGGGTCCTGCGGCGAACGTGAGCAGCGTCGGAACGCCGTGGAGCGGCGTGAGGTCGTAGAAGGAGTGCCACCAGACCCCCTCGGGCCCCTGCTGGCGGATGGCGTAGACGTCCTCGTCCCAGAACTTCGCGGAGAAGCGCAGGAACACCTTCTCGAAGTCGTTCATCGTGAGGCGGTCGAGCGCCTCCTGCACGGGCCCGGGCAGCGACGGTGTGATGCGGAGGTCGCCAGAGCGCAGTACCCCCACCGGCACCGTCACGACAGCGGCATTCGCCCGCAGCTCCTCGCCGGATGCCGTGACCGCGACCCCCTCCGAGCCCCACTCGACCGCGTCGACCGCGCGTCCGAGCCGGATGTCGAGCCCCTCCGCCAGGTGCTCGGCCAGCCGGTCGTAGCCGTCGGGGAAGACGACCTCGTGCCCGTCGATCGAGTCGTCGTCGAGCCCGTGCGCGGCGAGATCCTCGATCCAGGCGCCGTACTGCTCCTCGGCCCGGTGCTCGAGGTACTCGCGCACGCGCTGGGTGCGCTCGTCGTCCCAGCCCTGCGCGGCCAGGGCCTCGTCGGTCACGTCGCGGTAGGAGGCATCCGGAGCCGAGGCGGGGAGGATGCCCGAGAGCGCCTCGTCGACCGCGTGGATGTCGGCCACGTAACGCACGGCCTCCTCGTCGGTGAGGCGCACGCCGTCGGGGGAGTAGTGGGCGATGGGGCGCGAATCGGGCTGGTAGCCGCCCACCGTGAACTCCACCGTCGGTAGTCCGAAGGCGTCGGCAGCGGCAGCCACAGGGCTGCCGTTGACGCCGTGGATCCAGGATGCGCCGAGGTCGGTCACGAGACCGCCGCTCCGATCGGTCCAGACCCGCCCGCCCACGCGCTCCCGCGCCTCGAGCACCACCACGCGCAGCCCCTGCTGCTGCAGCAGCCGGCCGGCGGTGAGCCCGGAGACGCCGGCACCCACCACGATCACGTCCACCTCGCGCAGTCCATCGACGCTGTCCGTCATGAGCCCACGCTAGTGGCTCGGGATAGTCTTTTCAGGAGCACCCGCGATCTAAGGAGCATCGACTTCATGGCAGGACTGAGCCTCTCCAAGGGCCACAACCTCTCCCTCACCAAGACGAGCCCCGGACTCACCGTCGCCACCGTCGGTCTCGGCTGGGATCCACGGACGACCGCCGGCGAGCAGTTCGACCTCGACGCCTCGGCCATCCTCGTGGCCGAGAACGGCAAGATCCGCTCCGAGGCCGACTTCATCTTCTACAACCAGATGCAGACGCCCGACGGCTCTGTCGTGCACCAGGGCGACAACCGCACGGGTGTGGGCGACGGCGACGACGAGCGCATCCTGATCGACCTCCGCCTCGTGGAGCCCGACGTGCAGCGCATCGTCATCGCCGTATCGATCCACGACGCGGATGCCCGCCGCCAGAACTTCGGTCAGGTGCGGGATGCCTACTGCCGCGTTCTCGACCAGGACGAGCAGGAGATCGTGCGCTACGACCTCACCGAAGACGCCTCCCGCGAGACCGCGATGCTCTTCGCCGAGATCTACCGCAATGGTGCGGAATGGAAGTTCCGGGCCGTGGGCCAGGGCTACGCCAACGGCTTGGCGGGCATCGCCACCGACTTCGGGGTGCCGATCAGTTGAGAGCTCGCCGCGTCGTCGCCGTGGTGGCCGTCGCGGCGGCAACGGTCGGCATCCTCGCCGGTGGCTTCTTCGGCTGGGGCGTGCTCGCCGAGCAGCGGGCAGACGCCGCGTACGAGGTGCTCGACGCGCGGGTGGAGTCTCTCGACGATGCGCGAGGGGCGCTCGAGGCGCGCACGCGGAGCGCTCAGGGAGAAGCGGATCGGGTGCGCACCGTGGTGGCGTCCGGCGCGTTCGCAGCGGACACCGACCCCGCCGCGGCGCCGCTTCGTGAGGCCCTGGTCTCGCTCGATCTGGCGCTGACGGCCGCCGGAACCCACCAGGCCGACGAGCCCGCAGCAGACGAGCCCGCCGAAGACGGCGGGGCGAGAGCCGTCGAGGAGCCGCCGGTGGTCATCCCGTGGCAGGTGATGGACGAGGCGGCCGAGGTGGAGGCGCAGGCGTACCGCGCCAACGTGGCGGCGAACGAGCTGCTCACCGCGGCCGAGACCACCGCCGGCGCCGAGGAGGCTCTCGGCGAGGCGGAGGTCACCTACTTCGCCGCGGTGGCGGCGCGGGGCCGCGCCGAGATCGAGACGAACGCGCTGGCCAGCCGCAAG
The DNA here is from genome assembly GCF_024979315.1 of Herbiconiux oxytropis. Classification (GTDB taxonomy): domain Bacteria; phylum Actinomycetota; class Actinomycetes; order Actinomycetales; family Microbacteriaceae; genus Herbiconiux; species Herbiconiux oxytropis. The sequence continues at coordinate 34,892 of NZ_JANLCK010000003.1, forward strand.
AGCCAGGTCGACCTCGGGTACCTGTTGGCCCAGGCGGAGGATCCGGCGCAGTCGGCCGCCTGGCACGGCGGCTTCCTCGACTCCGTTCAGGCCGGTGTGCAGACCCTGCGCGACTCGCAGGGCCTCGAGGAGGCCGAGCTCGCCGATCCGGCGCTCGAGACCCGGCGTGAGATCGAGGCCTACGCGCGATCCCTCAGCGCGGGGGTCGAGCTCGACTTCGTCTGGGCACCCGAGGTGAGCGGGCTCGGGGAGGGCTGGCTGTCGGGCACCGCCGAGACCTACAGCAGCGATGGCGGCTGGTCGATCATCAGCCTGAACTACTCGGTCGAGCAGGCGTGGGCCGAGGGCGACGAGAACGCCCGGGCCATCGTGGCGCACGAGGTGGGTCACACGCAGTTCATCCGCGAGTCGTGCGAGCCGCTGTTCACGGGCCCGGTCTTCTCCTCCGACCACGAGATGTGGGCGACGGCGTGGTCGATCGGTCTCGGCTACGACCTGCCGGGATCCGGGATCGAGGCGTACGGCCGGCCGAGCGACGAGCAGATCGCCACCGCGGCGGGGTGTCGCTGAAGGGGGCAGGCGTACTCAGCCGGCCGGTTCCTCGTGGCCGAGAGACTGCTCCTGCAGGAACTGGCAGAGGGAGGCGGCCAGCGCGAGCTCGGCGGCGTAGCCCTGGAGCTGCGCAGGGGAGAGCTCGAAGGCCCCGGCACGGGCACCGAACGAGATCACCCACGCATCGTCGCCGATCTCCGCCGGCTGCATGTAGATCTCGGCCGACACGTTCTTCAGCGGCACGATCACGAGCCCGGTGTCGGCCCCGCCGTCGCCGTCCTGCACGAGCACGTCGATGAGCGCCCCTCCCTCGCGGGTGGTGCGGAACTCCTCCAGCCAGCTCTCTAACGTCGCTCTGCTGCGGAAGGGCACGGCTGGCTCCTCGGGTCTCGCGAATGGGGCCGCTCGTCCCCGGGTCAATTGATCACTGTACCCGGAGCCGCCGACAGCGGCACGGAGAGGCCTGCCAGGCTCACGCCCGATCCCCGGGTTCCCGTGACCTTGGTGGGAAGAGGTTGCGAGGATTCCGCACCGGAGTTGAGTGGGATGTGTCGCAGGACGCGACCGAGAACGGAAGAGGTTGATTATGGGTGCAGACGACAAGATCAAGAACGCAGCCGAAGACCTGGGCGGCAAGGCCAAGGAGGCCTTCGGCAAGGCCACCGGAGACGACTCCAAGGTGGCCGAGGGCCAGGCCGATCAGTCCAAGGCCGACGTGAAGAAGGCCGGCGAGAACGTCAAGGACGCGTTCAAGCACTGATCCACTCACGCAAGAGGCCCGTTCCGCTCATCGCGGGGCGGGCCTCTTGCGTCCGTGGCGACCGTCTGCATCCGCGTCTGCGGAGATAGCATGGTTTGCATGCCGCAGATTCGGATCAAAGATGCCGCCGTGTTCCTGGGAGTGAGCGACGACACGGTGCGCAGGTGGATCGATCTCGGGGTGCTCGAGAGCTCCAAGGAGGGAGCCGGCCCCGCCGTCGTCGACGCGCTCGCCGTGGCGCGCCTGGCCCGTGAGCACGCCGTGCTGCCGGCCAACCCCTCCGAGATCGGGCGGTCGGCGCGCAACCGCCTCGTCGGCGTCGTCACCGACATCGTCGCCGACACGGTCATGGCGCAGGTCGAGCTGCAGTGCGGACCGCACCGGATCGTGTCGCTCATGAGCAGCGAGGCCGTGCGCGAGCTGGGTCTCGAGCCCGGATCGGTCGCCATCGCCGTCGTGAAGGCCACGAACGTCATCGTCGAGACGCCCTCCGGGAGGGCTTGACGCATGCTCCGCTCCACTCGCCGCCGTGCGCTTCCGGCCGTCGCCGTGCTGGGCGGTGCCGCAGCGATCGCACTCTCGGGCTGCGCTTCGGGCGGTGCCGCGGACGGTGCGGCCCAGCCCCCCGAATCGTCGTCCGCATCCGCGCTCGAGGGTTCGATCACCGTCTTCGCGGCGGCTTCGCTGAAGGGCACCTTCACCGAGCTCGCCGACGAGTTCGAGGCCGAGCATCCCGGCCTGACCGTCGAGCTCACCTTCGCGGGCTCCTCCGACCTGGTCACCCAGATCGCCGAGGGCGCGCCCGCCGATGTCTTCGCCTCCGCCGACGAGAACAACATGGCCAAGCTCGTCGACGAAGCCCTGATCGGCCCCGACGCCCCCGTGGAATTCGCCACCAACGTGCTGCAGATCGCCGTGCCCCCCGCCAACCCGCAGGGCATCGAGACCCTCGCCGACCTCGCCCGGGCCGGCGTCGCCGTCGTCGTCTGCGCCCCCCAGGTGCCCTGCGGAGCCGCCGCCGCAGCCGTCGAGACCGCAGCGGGCGTCGACATCGCCCCCGTGAGCGAGGAGTCGTCGGTCACCGACGTGCTCGGCAAGGTCACGAGCGGTGAAGCGGATGCCGGGCTCGTCTACCTGACCGACGTCATCGCCGCGGGCGACGCCGTGCGGGGCATCGCGTTCCCCGAGTCGGCCGAGGCCGTCAACGTCTACCCCATCGCCCCGGTCACCGACGGCCAGAACCCCGAGGCGGCCCTGGCGTTCATCGACTTCGTGACCGGAGCGGAAGGCCGGGCCGTGCTCGAGGCGGCCGGTTTCGGCGCCGCACCGTGAACGTCCGGCGATGACGCGGCCCATCGCATCCGGTCGCCGGCGTGATCGCGCCTACGCCGGTGTGCCCGGCTGGGTGATGGGGGTCGCCGCGGTGGGAGCCGCGTTCGTGCTGCTGCCGCTCGTGGCCATGGTCACGCGTGTGAACTGGGCCGAGTTCGTGCCCCTGGTCACCTCCGAGTCGTCGCTCGACGCCCTGGGCCTCAGCCTCCGCACCTCGCTCACGGCCACCGCCCTCTGCGTGCTGCTCGGGGTGCCCATGGCGGTCGTGCTGGCGCGCACCGAGTTCTGGGGGCAGCGCATCCTGCGCTCGCTCGTGCTGCTGCCGCTCGTGCTTCCGCCTGTGGTGGGCGGCATCGCGCTGCTCTACACCTTCGGCCGGCGGGGGCTCCTCGGGCAGGGCTTCGAAGCCCTCGGCGTCACGATCGCGTTCTCGACCACCGCCGTGGTGCTCGCGCAGACCTTCGTGGCGCTGCCGTTCCTCGTGCTCAGCCTCGAGGGGGCTCTCCGCACGGTCGGCACGCGCTACGAGGCGGTGGGGGCCACCCTCGGCGCCCGGCCCACCACGGTGCTCCGCCGCATCACGCTGCCGCTCGTCGTGCCGGCGCTCCTCTCCGGTGCCGTGCTGTCGTTCGCCCGCGCCCTCGGCGAGTTCGGCGCCACCCTCGCCTTCGCGGGTTCGCTGCAGGGCGTGACCCGCACCCTGCCGCTCGAGATCTACCTGCAGCGCGAGACCGATCCGGATGCGGCCGTGGCGCTCTCTCTCGTGCTCGTGGTGGTGGCCGTCGTGGTCGTCGCGGCGGCGCACCAGGCGGGCCGGTCCGGCGGCGCTCGTCTCCGGGGCTCCTCGTGAACCTGGAATTCTCGGCGCAGGTCGCGGCGCGTGGGTTCGACGTGTCGCTCTCGATCGCGCAGGGAGAGACCGTCGCCGTGCTCGGCCCGAACGGGGCCGGCAAGTCGACGTTCCTCACGGTGCTCGCGGGACTGCTGCGGCCGGACTCCGGCCGGGCGGTTCTCGGCGACCGCGTGCTCTTCGAGCTCGGCGCCGGAGGGCGGGGGAGGTGGCTGCCGCCGCACGAGCGCGGGGTGTCGATGCTCGCGCAGGATGCGCTGCTCTTCCCGCACCTCAGCGCGCTCGAGAACGTGGCGTTCGGTCCGCAGAGCCGCGGGGTGTCGCGCGCCGAGGCCCGGAGTCGAGCGACCGCGTGGCTCGAGCGGGTGGGAGTGTCTGAGCTGGCGACGCGCGGACCCGCGCAGCTCTCGGGCGGTCAGGCGCAGCGGGTGGCGGTGGCGCGGGCGCTCGCCTCAGACCCCGAGCTGCTGCTGCTCGACGAGCCGCTCGCGGCACTCGACGTCTCGGCCGCGCCTGCCGTGCGCCGGATGCTCCGCGACGTGCTCGCGGATCGCACCGCGCTCATCGTCACCCACGACATCCTCGACGCCTTCACCCTCGCCGACCGCGTCGTCGTGCTCGAAGCGGGCCGCGTCGTCGACCTCGGCCCCACCCGCGACGTCCTCGACCGCCCCCGCACACCCTTCGCGGCGGGCCTCGCCGCCCTCAACCTCCTCACCGGCACCGTCGCGGCCCCCGGTGTCGTCCGCGCCGACAGCCCTGTGGCTCCTGGCGAGGCCGCCCTTCTCCTCCGCGCCCGTTTCGTCGACGACCTCACCGCCGGCGACCGTGCCGCGGTGTGCATCCGGCCCTCGGCCGTGACCGTCTCTGTCACGCCCACCACCGACGCCGCACCCACCGGCCCCGGCGACCCGGAGCGGACGGTGCTCCCCGTCACCATCACCGACCTCGAGCCGCGCGGCGACCTCGTGCGCGTGCGGGCGGGCGACGTGGCGGCCGACGCCCCGCCCGGCCGCGTCGCCGACCTCGACCTCGCTCCCGGCGTGCGCGTCTGGTTCGGTGTCACCGCGGCCGATGCCGTCGCGTACCGCCTCTGATCCGTCGGCCCACCCGCTCGCCACCACGCCGGCACGCGACGATCGCGCGTGGTCCGGTTCAGGCCACGATCGGGATCTCGCGCGACTCGTCCCAGGGCTCCGTCCACCCGAGTCGCGTGAAGAGGCCGTCGAGCAGCATCGCGGTGAAACCCCACACCAGGTGCTCGCCGGTGGAATGCGGCACGAGGAACGCGGGCCCACGCCACTCCTGCCCGCCACGCCGCAGCACGGTCACGCCGCGCTGCGCCGGATCGAGCAGATCGGCCACCGGAGCCCGGAACACCGCCGCTGACTCCGCCACATCCACCACCCGCACGGCCGACGGCTGCCGCCACCACCCGATCACGGGTGTTACGAGGTGGCGCGAGTACTCCAGCGGCAAGGGTGCGAGCGTGCCGAGCACCTCCACTCCGGTGGGGTCGAGCCCCGTCTCCTCCTCGGCCTCGCGCAGGGCGGCGGCGACCGGATCGTGGTCGCCTGGATCGACCCGCCCGCCCGGGAAAGCGATCTGCCCCGGGTGTGAGCGCAGCGTCGCCGCCCGCGCCAGCAGCAGCACGTCGAGGTCGCGCGACACGGCGGCCGTGCGGGCCTCATGATCGCTCGGGAGCCCGTCGAGCACCCCGAACAGCACGAGCACGGCGGCCTCCCGTGCTCCCGGAACCTCGGGCAGCTGCACGACCGGTGCCGCCCCGGCCGCCGCCACCGCCGCGAGCTCGGCCCGGGCGGATGAACCCTCGCTCACCGGTTCACGCCGAGCACCACGGCCCGCCACGGCATGAGCTCGGCACCGAGATCGAACCCGGCGCCGGGATCCGCGGCCCCGGCGCCCGCAGATACGTCGCGCCCCGCCGCGTTGTCGAGCAGCACCGACGCCCCCTCCCAACGCACCAGCGTCGCCGGCGCGAAGAGCGGCGTGCGCGCCTCTGACGACAGGTTGCACACCACGAGCAACCGCTCCCGGTCGAGCACCCGCTCGAACGCGAACACCGCGTCGTCCTCCGCGTCGACCCGTTCGAACGACCCGTCCGCCACCACGGGCAGCGCGTGCCGCATCCGGATGAGCGCCCGGTAGTGCTCCAGCACGGATGCCGGGTCGCCCTCCTGAGCCGCGGCGTTCAGCCACGACGAGTTCGGGTTCACCGCGATCCACGGCTCACCGGAGGTGAACCCGGCCGTCTCCGATCCGTCCCACTGCACGGGGGTCCGCGCGTTGTCGCGGCTCACCGACGCGATGCCGAGCAGCGCCTCGGCGGGGCTCGATCCGGCGGCCACGGCCTCGTCGTACCAGTTGAGCGTCTCGACGTCGCGGTGGTCGGCGATGGCGGCGAACGGCGCGTTCGTCATGCCGAGCTCCTCGCCCTGGTAGACGTAGGGGGTGCCCCGCTGCAGGTGGAGCATGGTGGCGAGGGCGGTCGCCGAGTCGCGCCAGTGCGCGGGGGAGTCGTCGCCGAAGCGCGACACCGAGCGGGCCTGGTCGTGGTTCTCGAGGTAGAGGCTGTTCCAGCCGGTGTCGGCGAGGGCCTCCTGCCAGTGCGTGAGGTTGGCGGCGAGCTCCCCTGGCCGGAGCGTCCGCGGGTGGAACTTCGACACCGGCCCGTGGTCGAGGCCCACGTGCTCGAACTGGAAGACCATGTCGACCTCGCGCCGCGCCGGGTCGGTGAAGAGCACCGCCTCGTCGGTGGTGACCCCGGGCGTCTCGGCCACGGCCAGCAGTCCTGGCCGCCCCGCGAACACCTCCCGGTGCATCTCCTGCAGGAACTCGTGCAGCCGAGGCCCAGCGCCGTAATGCGGGTAGCCGTCGCCGAGCGTCCTCCCCGCGGGCACGGCGCCGTCGGGCAGCGTGATGTCCTTCGAGATGAGGTTGATCACGTCCATCCGGAACCCGTCGACCCCGCGGTCGAGCCACCATCGCATCATCGCGTGCACGGCCTGCCGCACCTCGGGGTTCTCCCAGTTGAGGTCGGGCTGCTTGCGGTCGAAGAGGTGCAGGTAGTACTCGCCCGTCGCCTCGTCGAGCTCCCAGGTGGGACCTGAGAAGAACGACTCCCAGTTCGTGGGCTCCGCACCGGGGGCTCCTGGCTCGTGGCCCTCGCGGGCGGGCCGCCACCAGTACCAGTCGCGCTTGGGGCTGTCGACACCCCGGCGCGACTCCACGAACCACGGATGCTCGTCGGACGTGTGGTTGACCACGAGGTCCATCACGAGCTTGAGACCCCGTGCGTGCACCGCGGCCAGCAGCTCGTCGAAGTCGTCGAGGGTGCCGAACACGGGGTCGATGTCCTGGTAGTCGCTGATGTCGTAGCCGTTGTCGGCCTGCGGCGAGCGGTACACGGGCGAGAGCCAGATCACGTCGACGCCGAGGCTCTGGAGGTGGTCGAGCCGCTGCAGGATGCCGGCGAGGTCGCCGATGCCGTCGCCGTTCGAGTCCTGGAAGCTGCGGGGGTAGATCTGGTAGACGACGGCGCTCTTCCACCAGGTGTGATCCTGCGCGCCTGGCTCGGTCATCCCTGCCTCGCCCCCGGGCTCAGCCAAAGGAGACCACCGCCCACTCCCGTTCCGGCACCACGAGGGCGTCCCCGTCACGCGACCCCGAGCCCGCGGCCACGACGGCGTCGCCGGGCACCCGCACCCGCTGCGGCTCGTCCGAGAGGTTCAATGCGGTCAGGATGCCGCCCTCTCCGGCCCCTCCGACCGAGCGGAACACGAGCGCCTCGTTCGCCACCTCCACCGCCTCGGTGTGCGCCCGGTGCAACCACGGATGCCGCCGTCGCAGCTCGATCAGCTGCCGGTGCTCGTGCAGGATGCGAGCGCCGGCCTCTGGGAGCTCTCCCTCGCCCGGGGGGCTCTCGGGGAACACGGGCCGCACGGCGTCGTCCCCGCCGATCCGCTCCTCTTTCACCCCGTGCCAGCCGAACTCGTCGCCGGCGTAGACCGACGGCACTCCCGCCACGGTGAACAGCACGGCGAGGGCGTGGCCCACGAACCCGTCGCCCACCGCCGACGCGATCCGTGTCACGTCGTGATTGCCCACGAACGTCGACGGCACGAACGAGCCCAGCAGTGCGTCGTGCCGTTCGAGACCGTGGGCGAGCTCGAACAGGTTGCGGTCGGCGATGCCGTGCCAGATCGCCTGCCAGAGCTCGTACTGCGTGAGGGAGTCGACGGTCGACTCCTTCACCAGCTCGGCGCCGGCGCCGTGGATGACCTCGCCCGAGAACCACGCCTCCGGGTACTGCTCGCGCACCTTCGGCAGCACCCGTGCCCAGAAGGCGGGCGGCACCGCATAGGCGGCGTCGAGCCGCCAGCCGTCGATCCCGCGACCGAGCCAGTGCAGCATCACCTCGGCCACGAACTCGGCTACGGCGGGGGAGTCGTGGTCGAGGGCGACGAGGGCGTCGTGCCCCTCGAAGACCTCGGCCTGCACGGGCTGCCCCGGCTGCCACCCGTTCCAGTCGATGCGGAACAGCTCCGCGTGCGGCGACTCCGGCCCGTGCTCCTCGACGTGCCGGAACAGTGGATGCGCGCGCCCCACGTGGTTGAAGACCCCGTCGAGCAGCACCCGGATGCCGCGCTCCCGGCAGGCGGCGACGAGCCGGTCGACGTCGCCGAGGTCTCCGAGCCGTGGATCGATCCTGAAGTGGTCGACGGTGTCGTACCCGTGGGTCGACGCGGCGAACACGGGACCGAGCGCGAGCCCGTTGAGCCCCAGCCCGATCACGTGCTCCAGCCACCCCTCGATCCGCCCCAGCCGGTGCTGCACCTGCGCGCCACCGCCCTCCGGCCGCACCTCGGCACCCACGAACCCCAGCGGATACACCTGCCACCACATCACATGCCCGGTCCAGCCGGCCGCCTCCGCACTCATGCCCGCGAGCCTACGCGGATGGTCATCCGAGAGTCGGGTACGAATTGGTGCAGGGGTTGTATACAAGCGACGTAGGATGGATGGCGTGAGCACAAAGAATGTCGACGTCGTCCTGATCGGCGGTGGCATCATGAGTGCCACCCTGGGCACCATGCTCAAGCAGCTGCAGCCCGACTGGTCGATCGTGATCTTCGAGAAGCTCAGCGAGGTGGGCCTCGAGAGCTCGAACCCGTGGAACAACGCGGGCACGGGGCACGCGGCCCTCGCCGAACTCAACTACATGCCCGAGGCGCCGGACGGCACCCTCGAGAGCTCGCGCGCCGTGAACATCAACGAGCAGTTCCAGGTGAGCCGCCAGTTCTGGTCGTCGCTCGTGAAGGACGGCGTGCTGCCGGACCCCACCTCCTTCATCAACCCCACCCCGCACATGACCTTCGTGCGCGGCGAGGCCAACGTCGAGTACCTCCGCCGCCGCTGGGAGCTCCTCCGCAACGAGCCGCTGTTCGAGGGCATCCAGTTCTCCGACGACCCGAAGCAGATCTACACGTGGGCCCCCCTGCTGCTGAAGGACCGCCTGAAGGACGAGAAGATCGCCGCCACCTGGATCGACTCCGGCACCGACGTCGACTTCGGCTCCCTCACCACGCAGCTCTTCGACTACCTCAAATCCGAAGGCGCGTCGCTGCGGCTGAACACCGAGGTCAAGAAGATCAAGAAGCAGAAAGACGGCACCTGGAAGGTCATGGGCCGTGAGCTCGTGGGCACCACCCCCTTCACCGTCAACGCCCGCTTCGTGTTCGTGGGTGCCGGCGGTCACGCGCTCCCGCTGCTGCAGAAGTCCGGCATCCCCGAGATCAAGGGCTTCGGCGGCTTTCCCATCAGCGGCCAGTTCTTCCGCACCGACAACCCGGCCGTCGTCGCCCAGCACCGTGCGAAGGTCTACGGCAAGGCGGCCGTGGGCGCCCCTCCGATGTCGGTGCCGCACCTCGACACCCGCGTGGTCGACGGCCAGTCGTCGCTGCTGTTCGGCCCCTACGCCGGTTTCAGCCCGAAGTTCCTCAAGAAGGGCTCGTGGCTCGACCTGCCGCTGTCGGTGCGCCCGCACAACATCGGCCCCATGCTCGCGGTCGCCCGCGACAACGGCGACCTCATGAAGTACCTCATCGGCGAGCTCCTGGCCTCCCGCAAGAAGAAGCTCGCGGCGCTCCGCGAGTTCATGCCCACGGCGGTCGACGAGGACTGGTACCTCATCACGGCCGGCCAGCGCGTGCAGGTCATGAAGAAGGATGCCAAGAAGGGTGGGGTGCTGCAGTTCGGCACCGAGGTCATCACCTCCGCCGACGGCACCATCTCCGGACTGCTCGGGGCCTCACCCGGCGCTTCCACGGCCGTGCCGATCATGATCGACCTCGTCGCGCGCTGCTTCCCGGACGAATACCCCGTGTGGGAGAAGAAGCTCGCGCGCATGATCCCGTCGTTCGGCACCAAGCTCAACGAGAAGAAGGCCGCGGCCGAGAAGTCGCTCAAGCAGACCGCGGCGGCACTCGAGCTCACCCGCGACTGACAGGGACGCCAGCTCCTGGTGGCGGTGTCGCGCCCGCGGGAGTTCGCTGGAAGCATGACTGACCGAGCTCCCGATCCCGTGACCGTGCTCTTCGACATCGACGGCACGCTCGTCGACTCCAACTACCTGCACGTCGATGCGTTCGACCGTGCGTTCGCCGCGGCGGGGCATCCGGTCGACGCCTGGCGCATCCACCGCTCGATCGGCATGGACTCGGCGGCACTCCTCGACGCCCTGCTCGGCCCGGTCCTCGAGGATCTCTCCGACGACGAGGCCGAGGAGCTCGGCGAGGCCGTGAAAGACGGGCACAGCCAGAACTACCTGGCGATGGCCGACCGGCTGCGCCCCTTCGCCGGCGCCGTCGACCTCCTGCGCGCCCTCGCGGCCCGCGGCCACGCAGTCGTGCTCGCGACCTCGTCTCCGGAGGACGAGCTCGAGGTGCTGCTGAAGGTGCTCGACGTCGACGACGCCCTCGCCGCCACCACCTCGTCTGCCGACGTCGAGACGGCCAAGCCCGAGCCCGACATCCTGCATGCCGCCCTGGGCAAGGTCGGGGCGGATGTCGATGCGGCCATCATGATCGGCGACTCGGTCTGGGACGTGCAGGCGTCCGAGCGCGCCGGGGTGCCCTGCATCGGCGTGCTGAGCGGCGGATCCGGGCGCGACGAGCTGCTCGAGGCGGGAGCGGTGGCGGTCTACGACGACGTCGCCGACCTGCTCGAGCACCTCGATTCGAGCCCGCTGGCGCGCACGGCGTGAATCACGGATGACGGCGACCCCCTTGCCGTCGTCGCCGAGCGGCCTAGCGTGGTCGGCATGACCGACAGAGAGATCCACTGGAACGACGAAGCCCACGCGAAGATCCTCGACGACGCCGATCGGGTGCTCGAGGAGGCCGTGCACCAGGTGGCCGCCTCGCACGCCGACGCAAGCTCGGACGAGGCCTACGCCGAACTGAACAGCCTGCTCAAGGACCGGTTCATCGACTACGAGCCCGGCCCGGATGTGCGCAAGTACGCCGACGCGATCGTCGCGGGCGAGTTCGCGGCCTGACCGGGCCCGACGCGATGACCGTCACCGTCCTCGGCGTGCCGAGCAGCACCGGGGCCTACTGCGTAGGGGTCGAGCGTGCACCCGCCGCGCTCCGCGAGGCGGGCCTGATCGACGAGCTCGAGCGGGCGGGCGGTGAGGTCGTCGACGCCGGCGACCTGCCCCTCCGGCGCTGGACGCCGGACCACCAGAACCCGTTCGCCCAGAACGTGACCGAGGAGGCCCGTTCGCTCGAGGAACTGGCCGATGCCGCCGCACGGCTTCTCGGTCGAGGCGCAGCCAGCCGGCTGCTCGTGCTCGGCGGCGCCTGCACCATCGCGGTGGGCCTCGGCTCCGCGCTCCGCCTGGCGGGACTCACCCCGCGCATCGTGTACATCGACCGGCATCTCGACCTCAACACGCCCGAGAGCACGCGAGAGGGATCCCTCAGCTGGATGGGGATGGGCCACGCGCTGGGCCTCGACGGCGCGGCCGCAGGGCTGGTCCCGGGAGGCGGACCGCTGCTCCGCCCCGCCGATCTCGTGTATCTCGGAGTCGACACCGACGCGGTCACCTCGTGGGAGCGGGCGGAGGCCGAGCGGCTCGGGGTGGTCATCGTCCCCCAGGGTGACCTGGTGGCCGATGCCCGGGGCGCTGCGCGATCGGCGCGGGGTGCGCTCGACGAGGGGCCGTTCGTGGTGCATCTCGATGTCGACGTGCTCGACTTCCTTGATGCGCCGATTGCCGAGAACGTGAACGGCCGCAACAGCGGTCCGACCCTCGAGCAGCTCGAGCCCGCCCTCGCCGAGCTCTGCCGGCATCCGTCGTGCCTGGGGCTCACGATCGGGCAGCTCGACCCGAATCACGCGGCCGCCGACCCCACGGCGCTGCCGAGACTCGTCGGGGTGCTCGGCCGGGTGCTCGGGGGACTGTAGTGGCATCGATCTCGAGCCGTGCGGCGCGACCAGGCGTAGCGTCTACGGCATGACTATCGACAACGAACACGGTCGCCCCGACGCCGAAGAGATTCCAGACGGGTCGAGTTCCGACGGCAGCGAATCCACCGAAGGCGAAGACACGGCCTCGGGCGGAGGAGCCGACGATGAGTGACCCGCGCCCCGACAACACCCCCACGCCAGACGAGGTCGACCCCGTCGAGGGCACCGAGCCCGACGGCACGCCCGTGGAGAACCCCTCGGGTCTCACCCGCGTGCTCACCCCCGCCTGACCCGCACTCACCCGGCCGCGGATCGCGGCCCCTACGGTCCGGCCTCGGCCGGCGCCGCTGTTCAGATGGCGGCGTCGGCCGTGGCGGGGTCGGTCGTGGCGTCGCTCGGGGGCAGCGGGTCGGCCGGGTTGGCTTCGGCGTAGTCGGCAGCTGACGCGCGGCTGTTCACGTCGATCCTCCGGTAGAGCTTCTTCGCGTGCGACTTCACGGTGTTCACGGAGATGTACTCAGCCGCGGCGATCTGCTCGAACCGGTAGCCCTGGGAGATGTACCAGAGGATCTCGCGCTCACGCTTCGTGAGCGTCGTTCGCCGCGTCGCCGGGTCGTAGTCGTCGGAGAGGTGCGGCACGAGGTCGTCGTGCCCGGCCGCGCGGGTCTGGATGATCTCATACGGGAACCGGGGCAGCAGATAGTAGAGCCGCTCGGAGCGGATGGTCTCGATGGCCGCATCCGTCAGCGCTGCGGCCGCATCCTCATCCGGAGTCGTCAGCGCGAGCAGGAGCTGCATGCCAGCAGTGGTGCGGAGCGAGACGGGTTCACGTTCGAGGTTGTCCTCGGCCACGGCCCGGGCCGTGTCGAGGTCGTCGTCCTCCACAGCCCGCAGCGCGCAGACGAGATCGGCGTCCTCCGTGACGGCCGATCCGCGGCTGTCCTTGCGGGTGCTGCGGCTCCCGATCCGGTCGAGCAGCAGGGTCGCCGAGTCGATGAGCTGCCAGTTCGCGCCGCCGGACCACTGCTTGGGGTAGTGCGCGAGGCAGGTGGCGCGGAGCCTCGCCATGCCCGAGGTCTCGTGCCCCTGCATCACGGCGAGGCGCGCATCGACGAAAGCGAGGGTCGCCCAGCGCTCGGTGGTCGAGAGGGGTTCGGCGGCGGCGAGCTCGAGCTCGGCCCGCGCGAAGTCGAGCTCGTCGAGCGCGAGCGAGGCACGCGCCACGGAGGCGAGGGGAGCCGCGGGCCCGCTGGGTGACGGGTCGACGCGCTCGAGCCACATGGTGGCGTAGCGCCGGTCGCCGTTCAGGGCGTGCACCACGGCCACGGCGGCGGCGGCCTGCTGGGCGTCGTCGCTGAGCTCGAAGCGCTCGGCCTGGTCCCAGGTGCGCTCCCAGCCGCGCAGGGCGAGCTCCTCGTCGCCGTGCAGGGTGGAGGTGAGGGCCCAATCCGCTCGCAGGGCCACGAGGCCGGGCCCGAGTTCGAGCACGGCGTCGTCCTCGAGATCATCGAGCAGCCGGTGGCACTCGAGCACCGATTCGGCTGCTGCGGCGAGGTCACCCGCCTGCCTCCTCACGGTGCCCTGATAGGTGAGGTCCTGCAGCGTCGGCAATAGCGCACCGAAAGACTCCACAGCAACCCCTTTTCTACCCAAAGCTCATTATTAGGTGGAAACTACTCACCCGCTAGATGTACCCGTTCAATCACCCATTCGTTATGATGCCGAAATCGGTTTGCCCGGGCACGGTCGATAGGAGTCCCTGACGCCGGTTTCCACCCGACCCCGGCCCGCAAGCGGGGACCAGAACCGATGTCCGGCCTTGGCGGGCCGTCGCGGGCCCACCCTGGTCTGCGGAGAGCTCCACCACCCGCTGTCGCTGCATCTTGAGCCCAACGAAGGGCCCTTGCCTTGGCATGCCTGCGCCTGCGCGCGGGCATCCCGCGGGCTTCGGGAACCGACCGAAGATGAAGGGTACGACCAGATGACCAGACGAACCGAACGAGGCACGCCGCCCCGGCTGAATGTGCTGCGATGGGGGGCGATCGTGGGTGCCTGCACCCTGGCGATCGCTGCCGGCCCCACCGCGGCCTACGCCACCGAGGCTCCTGCCCCGACCACCCAGCCCACGCTCGCCGACGAGGCCACCCCCGCTCCCGAGGCCGGCACCGCCGCCTCGGAGGGGAGCCCGGAGCCCGAGGCCGCGCCTGCAGCTGCAGCGCCAGAAGCCGCAGCGCCCGAGGCTGCTGCGCCTGAGGCCGCTGCGCCTGAGGCTGCTGCGCCTGAGGCCGCTGCGCCCGAAGCTGCTGCGCCAGAAGCGAGCACCGCTCCGGCACCTGAGGCCGAGAGCCCCGCCACCGAGCAGACCGCAGCGCCCGAGGTCGCCCCGGCCGCCCCTGCGCAGCAGGCCCCGGCAGCCCCGGCCAACCGCGTCGCGCCCCTGACCGGCGGCCACACCGATTCGGTGGACTCGCACGACTCCACGGATTCGAAGGATGCCACGGACTCGCACGACTCCACCGATTCCAAGGACTCGACTGACTCCGTAGACTCCGTCGACTCGAAGGACTCGACCGATTCGAAGGACTCGCACGACTCCACGGATTCCAAGGACTCGCATGACTCGACCGATTCCAAGGACTCGCACGACTCGACCGACTCCACGGATTCCAAGGACTCGACGGATTCGAAGGACTCGCACGACTCCACGGATTCCAAGGACTCGCACGACTCGACCGACTCGAAGGACTCCACGGATTCCAAGGACTCGCACGACTCGACCGACTCGAAGGACTCGCACGACTCCACGGACTCGCACGACTCCACGGATTCGAAGGACTCCACGGATTCCAAGGACTCGCATGACTCGACCGATTCCAAGGACTCGACCGATTCCAAGGACTCGACCGATTCCAAGGACTCGACTGACTCCGTAGACTCCGTCGACTCGAAGGACTCGACCGATTCCAAGGACTCGCACGACTCGACCGACTCGAAGGACTCCACGGATTCCAAGGACTCGCACGACTCGACCGATTCGAAGGACTCCACGGATTCCAAGGACTCGACGGATTCGAAGGACTCGCACGACTCCACGGATTCGAAGGACTCCACGGATTCCAAGGACTCGCATGACTCGACCGATTCCAAGGACTCGACTGACTCCGTAGACTCCAAGGACTCGACCGATTCCAAGGACTCGCACGACTCGACCGACTCGAAGGACTCCACGGATTCCAAGGACTCGCACGACTCGACCGACTCGAAGGACTCCACGGATTCCAAGGACTCGACTGATTCGAAGGACTCGCACGACTCCACGGATTCGAAGGACTCCACGGATTCCAAGGACTCGACTGACTCCGTAGACTCCGTCGACTCGAAGGACTCGACCGATTCCAAGGACTCGCACGACTCGACCGATTCGAAGGATTCCACCGACTCGAAGGACTCGACTGACTCGAAGGACTCCACCGACTCGAAGGACTCCACCGACTCAAAGGACTCGACCGATTCCAAGGACTCGACCGACTCCGTAGACTCCGTCGACTCGAAGGACTCCACGGATTCCAAGGACTCGACCGATTCCAAGGACTCGACTGACTCGAAGGACTCCACCGATTCCACGGACTCCACGGATTCCAAGGACTCGACTGACTCGACCGATTCCAAGGACTCGACCGATTCGAAGGACTCGACTGACTCCGTAGACTCGACCGATTCCAAGGACTCGACCGACGCCACCGACGCGAAGGACACCTCCAACGTGGACGCCACCGACGCGTCGGACGCGACGGACGCGTCCGACGCCACGGACTCCACCGACTCGACGGACTCGCATGAGTCCGACGTCGCGGTGTCCGGATCGAGCTCGTACGACTCCGGCGTGCTCGCCTCGACCGGTGTCGAGGCCGGGGGAGCCGTCGGCTTCGGCGCCCTCGCCCTGCTGTTGCTCGGACTCGGCGTGATCGCACGCACGACCCTGCGACGACGCTCGACCAGCTAGCACCGTGAGGTGGAGGTGCCAGGCGGCGCCTCCACCTCACCTCGGGGTGGGGGTGCCCCACGCGCCTCCACCCCACCTCCGAGCAGGTCAGCACGGTCACCGAACCGCACCCCTACCTGGACCCCGCGATCCACCCACGATCGCCCCCGCACCTCCCACCTGACGCCGCCCGGCCGAGGAGACATCCGCATGACGCGCCACACGCCAAAGAGCAAGGCCTCTCGCAGAGCCAAGGCCAACGCCGCCGCGAGCAAGGCCGCCGCCGCCCGCAAGGCCGCTGCCGCTCGCCCAGCCGCCGCCGCCCGCGAAGCCGCCGCCCCCCGCGAAACCGCAGTCGCCGCCACCACACCCGCCGCCACGGCCATCGCCGTCAAGGCGCCCGCCCCCCGCGACGAGACGCCCCGCGACGAGACGCCCCGCGACGAGACGCTCCGCGTCACCCACGCCCCCCGAACCAAGCCCAAGAAGAAGCCCCTGCTCGCCGCCGCCACGGCCCTCACCCTCGCCATCGCCGCCGGCTACGTCTTCGTGAGCACCACCTTCACGTTCCCCCCGGCCTCCGCGAACGCCGCCTCCGAGGTCGTCGACGACGCCTTCGCCCCTTATTTCTCCCAGCGCTGGGACGTCTTCGCCCCGAACATGCTGAAGGTCAACAGCGCCCTCCAGATCCAGGTGCAGTGGCGCGAAGACGACGGTCTCGTGCACAGCGACTGGGTCGACGTCACCGGCGCCGAGCTCGAGGCGGTCGACGGCAACCCCATGCCCTCCCGCATCGCGAAGAGTTCGGCGAATGCCGCCGTGGCCTACATCACCCGCTTCGACGAGCTCACGGATGCCCAGAAGAGCCGCGTGCAGGACACCTTCATCGAGCGCACCGACGACGGCGACTTCCAGCCCATTCCCGACGCCGACCTCATCGCCGAGCTCGAGGCCCTGGGCGAAGACGACACCGAAGGCACCGAGACGGCCCCGAGCCCCGTCCCCCTCCTCCGCTACGACTACATGCTCATCCGTTTCGCCACCGCCTACGGCGAGGCCTACTTCGACCGCGAGGTCGAGCGCGTGCGCTGGCGCGTGCAGTTCGATCGGCCGAACGACTTCGAGCACCGCAATGACACCGAGCGCCAGTCCCCGCTCAACGAGCTCGAGTTCGGCTGGCGCCAGCCCGCCTCGCAGCCGAGCGACGAGGCCGTGGCGATCTTCGATGACGTGATCGAGAGGTACGACCGATGAACGCGCTGAAAGCCCTCCGCAGCACCCCGCCCACGCAGCTCCCGGCGAAGGCCTGGGGCGGCCTCACGGGCTGGCTCACGAGCCGCAAGCACGCCACGATCGGCTTCTCGTTCCTGCGCATCATCTTCGGCATCGCGATGCTCATCGTGCTCATTCCGAGCTTCGCCGACCGCCACTACCTGTGGGGCGCCGGATCGTGGTGGATCGAGCCCGAGGCGCGTCGCCGAGGCTGGTCCGAGATCCTCCGCGGTGTCTTCTCCAAGCAGGATCCCGTGCTCTTCGACGTCGCGTACCTCGTCCTGCTCCTGCTCGTGGTGCTGTTCATCGTGGGCCTGAAGACCCGCTGGGTCACCCCGTTCCTGCTGCTCTTCTGGGTCGGACTCTCCACCAACAGCACGCTGCTCACCAACGGCGGCGACACGCTCATGCGCATCGTGCTCTTCTTCGCGATCTTCGCGAGCCTCAGCGAGCACCTCTCCGTCGACTCCCTGCTGCGCAAGCGCGCGGTGGCCCGCGGTCGCCTCCCGCGTTCGCTCCGACCGCGCTTCATCCCGGAGTGGTTCGGCACCTGGCTGCACAACACGGCCCTCATCCTGTGCTGCTACCAGATCCTGCTCGTCTACCTCGTCTCGTCCATCCTCAAGCTCCAGGGTGAGGAGTGGATCGACGGCACCGCGCTCTACTACGCACTCGTGCTCAACGAGTTCCAGGTGCTGCCGACCCTCAGTGAGTTCACCTACCAGTGGGCGTGGGTGGTCAACATCGGAACCTGGATGGCGCTGACCGTGCAGCTTCTCTTCCCGCTCGCCCTGCTCTGGAAGCCGAGCCGCTACCTGTTCGTGGCCCTCATCACGTTCACGCACCTCGGCATCGCGGTGCTGCTGGGTCTCTGGCCGTTCTCGCTGGCGATGATCGCGGTCGACCTGCTGCTCATCCGCGATGGCTCGTGGCTGCGGCTCGGCGCCTTCATCCGCGAGCGGGCGGCGCGGTTCGTTCCGGATGCGCCGGCTGCGGCAGCACGCCGAGGCCCGGTCCTGGCCTCCACGGCCCGAGACGCCCGCGACCGCGCACCCGTCCTCGTCGACTGACCAGCTGCACGGCGTACGCCACCGCGAACGCCGCCGCCTGCGCCAGCACCACCATGCCGCCGGAGGCGGTGTCGAGGTAGTAGCTCGCGTAGATGCCCACCACCGAGCACCCGGCGGCGATGACGGGCGCGATCACGAGCATCCGCCCGATCCGATCGGTGAGGAGGTAGGCGGTGGCGCCCGGGATGACGAGCATCGCCACCACGAGGATGACCCCCACCACCTGGAGCGCCACCACCGCGGTGAGCGCGAGCACGCCGAGCAGCAGCGCGCCGAGCAGGCGCGGTGAGAGGCCGATGGCGTGGGCGTGCGTGGGGTCGAAGGCGTAGAGGGTGAGATCGCGCCGCTTCAGGATGAGGACGGTCAGGGCGATCGCACCGAGCACGACGATCTGCAGCAGGTCGATCGCCGAGACCCCCAGCACGTTGCCGAAGACGATGTGGTTGAGGTCGGTCTGGCTGGGGGTGACAGAGATGAGCACGAGCCCGAGGGCGAACAGCGTGGTGAAGACGATGCCGATGGCGGCGTCCTCCTTGACGCGGCTCGTGTCACGCACCACGCCGATGAGCCCCACGGCGAGGAAGCCGAACACGAGCGCGCCGACCGCGAACGGGGCGCCCACCACGTAGGCGAGCACGACCCCCGGGAGCACGGCGTGCGCCACGGCGTCGCCCATGAGCGACCAGCCCACGAGCACCAGCCAGCACGACAGCACGGCGCACACAACGGCGGCGAGCACGGTGGTGGCGAGGGCCCGCAGCATGAATTCGTAGCCGAGCGGTTCGAGCAGCAGATCGAGGATGTTCATGCCACCGACTCCTCGCCGAGCCCGAACGCGCGGGCCAGGTTCTCGGGCCGCAGCACCTCGGTGGTGGCAGCGTGCAGCAGCACCCGCCGGCGCAGGAGCACGGATTCGGTGGCGAGGCCGGGCAGCGCCTGCAGGTCGTGCGTGGAGACCAGCACCGTGCATCCGCTCTCCGCCCGCTCGGTGAGAAGGCGCACGATGGTGGCCTCTGAGGGCTTGTCGACCCCCGCGAAGGGCTCGTCGAGCAGCAGCACCCTGGCGCCCTGGGCGAGACCGCGTGCCACGAAGGCGCGCTTGCGCTGCCCGCCGGAGAGCCGCCCGATCTGGCGGTCGGCGAGCTCGGTGAGCTCGACCCGGTCGAGAGCCTCGTAGACAGCGGCCCGATCGCCGCGCCGCGCCCGCCTGGTGAACCCGAGCCGACCGTAGCGGCCCATCATCACGACCTCGCGCACGCTCAGCGGGAACGCCCAGTCCACGTCCTCGCTCTGCGGCACGTAGGCGAGGTCGCCGCGGCGCCGGGCCTCCCGGATGCCGCCGCCGAGGATGCGCACCTCGCCGGTCTGCGGGCGCACGAGGCCCACGAGGGTCTTGAAGAGGGTGGACTTGCCCGATCCGTTCATGCCGATCAGGCCGCAGACACCGCCCGCCGGCACGCGGAGGGTGACGTCGTCGAGGGCGAGCACGTCGCCGTAGCGCACGGTGAGGCCCGATGCATCGATCGCCGGTTCGACGGCCGCATCGGTGTTCATCGGCCGACCCCGGTCAGCCCGGCCACGATCGTCTCGGCGTCGTGGCGGATGAGGTCGAGGTAGGTGGGCACGGGGCCGTCGACCTCCGAGAGCGAGTCGACGTAGAGGGTGCCGCCGAAGCGGGCCCCGGTGGCTTCGACCACCTGGCGCATGGCGCTGTCGGAGACGGTGGACTCGCAGAAGACCGCCGGCACCTCGTTCTGCTCGACGAACGCGATCGTGCCGGCGATCTGCCGCGGTGTGGCCTGCTGTTCGGCGTTGACGGCCCAGAGGTACCGCTCGGTGAGGCCGGCGTCACGGGCGAGATAGGAGAAGGCGCCCTCGCAGGTCACGAGCGCCCGGTGCTCGTCCGGCAGGGTTCCGAGAGACTGCACGAGGTCGTCGTGCACCTCCTGCAGCTCGGCCTTGTAGGCCTCGCCCGAGGCCTCGAAGGCCGCCGTGTCGACGGGGGAGAGCTCGGAGAACGCCTCGACCATCGTGTCGACGTAGCCCTGGACGTTGAGGGGGGACATCCAGGCGTGCGGGTTCGGCATCCCCTCGTAGGCGTCCTCGGCGATGGGGATCTCGTCGACCCCGGCGGAGACCACGACGTGCGGCACGTTCACGGATTCGACGAACCGGCCGAACCACGCCTCGAGGTTGAGACCGTTGTCGAGGATGAGGTCGGCCTCCGCGGCGGTGCGGATGTCGCCGGGGGTGGGCTCGTAGCCATGGATCTCGGCACCGGGCTTCGTGATCGATTCCACGCGGAGGCGGTCGCCCGCGACGTTCCGCGCGATGTCCGCGAGCACGGTGAACGTCGTGAGCACGACCGGGCGGTCGTCGTCGGATTCGGCAGGAGCGGTGCAGGCGGAGAACAGGAGGGAGGTCGTGGCGGCGGCTGCGACCGCGGCGACGAGACGAGGCGCACTTTTAGGCATACCTAAAAAGCTATCAAATATTTCGGCATCCCTAAAAGATGGCTGTGTCAACCCTGACAGGAGATTCGCCGGTCGCACCTATGATCGAGCCAAGGGGAAGGATGATCATGCCGTATCGCACGATGGAGCTGCTGCAGCTCTGGATGGACGAGTTCATCGCCACCGACCCCGACGCGGGCTGCCGCCTCGACGTGCTGCGCCACGACGGCGACACCGGTGAGGACACGGGTCTCGTGATCGTGCGCCTCCAGTACGCGTCCACCGACGTCTACCTCCAGGCTGCCGGCCCGGGCGACACCGCCTGGGAGGTGCACTTCGGTCCGCGTCCGAACGACTTCGCGCTCCGGGCCGAGGGCGTCAAGCTCCTGTCGGAGGAGCTGTCGGTGGCCGCCCGCCTCTGCGTGTTCCTCGAGGACAAGTCGATCGCCCATCTTCGGGCGCTCGAGAGCGCCGTCTAACGCGCCCGGCGCAAGAAGAACACGCCCGCGGCGATGGCTCCGAACAGAGCCCCGAGGGTGTTCGCGATGACGTCGTCGACGGTCGCGAACCGATCGGGCAGGAACACGAGCTGGAACGCCTCGATGCCGGCCGAGAGCCCGAACCCGATCAGGATGGCGAGCCCCCACAGCCGCCGGCCGAGCACGACGCCGATCAGCAGCCCGAGCGGCACGAACATGCCCACGTTGGCCAGGAACTCCACCTGCCGATAGCCGAGGAACATCAGCACGTTGCGGTCGTGCAGCGCCTCGAGCACCCGCATGATGGCCCGGTTCGCGCCGCGGTCCACGGGCGTCGGCCACGCGACGATCACGAGCACCGCCATCGAGTAGACCGCCAGGAGTGCGGCGGCGGCCACGCGCCACCGCGTGTCAGGGGCGGATGCTGTGCTCGGCAGGGCGTTCAGGTCGTCTCCGTCTCGGCCGGGTTGACCTCGATTCTAGGCTCGCGCAGCGGTGTGCCCGCGCGCTCCTCGAGCAGGCGCGCCACGAGCAGTTCACCGTCGGCGGGGCCGAACCGTTCGAGTGCCTGCCGGTGCAGCTCGGCCACCTGCTCCGACAACTCGAACGGCACGCCGGTCTCGGCGGCGAGCGAACTGAGCGTGTCGAGCTCCTCGACCACCCGGTCGAGCCCGAAGGCGGGCATCCAGTCGCCCCGCAACACGGCCGGGTAGTCGCGGCTGAGCATCGTGCTGGCGCCGGGCCCGTCGGCCAGCATCCGGTGCAGTCGCGCGGGTTCGAGACCGAGCGAGGCGCCGAGCAGCATCGCCTCGGTCACGGCCGCCACCTGCCCGAACCACAGCAGATTCGCGAGCAGCTTCACCGTGCAGGCGTCTCCGATGCGGTCGCCGGCCACCGTGATTCGGCCGACACCCCCGACACCGCCGCCGACGCCGCCGCAGAGCGCCTCGAGCAGTGGGTGCGCTCGATCGATGGCCGCCGGATCTCCGGAGACGGTGAATCCGAGGGTCGCCGTCTCGGCCGCGGCGGGTCCGCCCGTCATGGGAGCCGATACGAGAGCGATCCCCGCCGATCGCGCCCGTCCCTCCGTCGCCGCGAGCACCCGCGGGTCGTTGCTCGTGAGGTCGACCCACAGTGCGCCGGCGGGCAGGGCCCCGATGACGTCGTCGGCGCTCGCCTCGAACTCACCCGGGCCGGGCAGCACCGTCACGAGCGCATCCGCACCCTCGGAGGCCTCCGGCACGCCGTCTGCGAGCTCGAGCCGCGCCGAGTCGCCTGTGTCGTCCACGGCGCGAACCAGTGCGCGGCGGCGCTCCCCGCGCGGATCGAAGGCCACGACGGTCGACCGCTCCGCCAGCGCCCTCGCTATGGGCAGTCCCATCCGGCCGAGCCCCAGAACACCGATCCTCATGGGCACCACGCTAGACGGATCCCGGCGGGGTGCGCTCCCGAGGCGGCCGCCTCACCGCGGCTGTGCCATCATCGAAACAGGATCGTGGGGGTGCGATGGCGGGGGCGACAGTGCAGGCGGACACCAGATCGAGCGCTGCCCTGGCCCTCTCGAGCACGACGCTCGCCTTCGGCAGCACGGCCCTCCTGATCGCCGCGCTGCTCGTGGTGATCCGCAACGTCAACTCGCCCGCCCACAACGTGTGGCCGGCGCTGCTCCTGCTCGTGCCGCTCGGCGCCCTCATGATCGTGAGCCACCACTGGCGCCGCCGCTGGATCATGCTCCTGCACCTTCTCGTGGGCCCCGCCTGCATCGGGCTGTACTCCCTCGTCATCCTCGAGAACGCGCCGGAGCAGATCGTCGAGTCCCCGTTCATCCTGGCGTTGCCCCAGATGGCGTTCGTCTCCACCGTGGCCCCGAACGTTCTGGGGGTGCGCTCGATCGTCCACATCGCCCTCGCCTACGTGTTCGGGCAGGTGGCGGTGCTGCTGGCGGCGGTCACGGTGGGGCGTTTCCCCGCGTTCGACTTCCAGACGGCGGCGGCGACACTCGTCATCCTCGTGGTGGCCGTGTCGAACCTCGTGCTCCGCCGGCGTGCCATCCGCGACCGGCGGGCGGTCGAGCGTGCGCGGCGCGAAGCGGAGGCCATCGCCTACCAGCGCGAGCTCGAGGCACAGGTCGTGGCGCTGTTCCACGACACGGTGCTGAGTGAGCTGACCGTGCTCGCCGGCCGGCCGCCCGGCCCGCTCGAGCCGTCGCAGCTGGCGTCGATCGAGCGCGATCTCACCCTGATCGTCGAAGGCACCTGGTGGCCGGGGGACAGGGCCGGCTCGGAGGGCGGTGGGAGCACCGACGGGCAGCTGCCGGCCGCCGTCGCCGAGACCGTGCGGGCCGCCCGCGCCCAGGGGATCGAGGTGGAGGTGCTCGGCGACCTCGGCTCGCTCCAGCGTCTGAGCTCCGCCACCACGACCGCCCTCGCCCTCGCGCTCGGTCAGGGGCTCGTCAACGTCGAGCGGCACTCGGGGGTGCGTCGTGCCGAGATCGTCGTCGACAGCGCCGCGGAGGCCGTGGTCGTCATGCTCGCCGACCCCGGGGCGGGGTTCGATCCGGCGGGCGTGCCCGGCGACCGTCTGGGCGTCTCCCGGTCGATCCTCGGCCGCATCCGCGATGCCGGAGGGCAGGCCCAGCTCTTCACGGCGCCGGGCGACGGCACGGCGTACATCCTCACCCTCCCCGTCACGCCTCCGACCGCCTCGCCGGCGATCGACCGCGCCGTCGCCGGAGGCTCGCGATGAGGGCGGCCCTCGCGATGCGGGGGTTCCTGCACTGGCGCGGCACGGCCCAGCGCTTCGATCCGATCACCGCCGGCAGCCTCTACCCGCTCATCCGTGCAGCTCTCGCGGGACTGCTCGTCTACGCCCTCATCCGCACTGCCGGCGCAAGCGATCTGATCCACGACCCGCTCTTCGCCGCCGCCGCCCTCCTGTTCGTCGCCGTCTCCGCCCTCGTCGTGCTCATCGGCACCGATCCGGTGCGCAGCCCCATCGGCTTCCGCGGCTTCGTGGTCGCGGTGGCGGCCATCGTGCTGGCCTCCGTCTCGTCGAGCCTCAGCAGCTGGGGCGCCTCCAACGTCATCTGGGACGACTGGGGCCCGCTCGCGGTGGGCCTCATCCTGCTCTGCTGCGCGGAGTTCCGTCCGGGCCGCGACCTCGCAGCGGCGACGGTGGGTGCCGCGGCCGTGGTGGGCGCGACGAGTGCGCTCGAGACGAACTCCATGCCGCTGCTGGCGTCGCCGCTGACCTCGGCACTCATCTCCGCCACGCCCGTGCTGCTGTTCGGCATCGCGTCGTCGGTCTTCTCGTACCGCATGAGCCTGTCGCTGTCCCGCTCCATCGAGGAGGTGGCCCGAGAGCAGGGCCGGCTCTCACGCCGGGTGCGGGTGCGGCTTCGCGAGCTGATCCGCGATCTCGGGCGCGATGCGCTCTCGGTCGAGCTCGTGCCGTTCCTCGAGGGCGTGAAGGAGCGCGGTGAGGTGACCGAGGCCGATGTGCGCGAAGCTCGGCGCATCTCGGCGGTGCTGCGATCCGTGCTCATCACCGACATGGCGCTGCCCTGGCTCGACCGGCTGCAGCGCACGCATCCGTCGGTGCTCGTCGTGCACGACCCCGAGCGGCTGTCCGAGAGGCTTCCGCAGGAGCAGAAGGTGGCGCTCAGGGCACTCCTGACCGCGCTGGTGTCCGCGGCCGAGCGCGACCCCGATGACGTGGGCTCCGAGCCCGAGGCTGCCGTGCAGGTGCGCCTGACCCGGGCGGGGCGGCACCACAGCATCCTCGTGCGCGCCTCGTTCGCGGAGGGTGAGGCGAGGCTCCGCCACCGCTTCGGCACCTTCATCACGGTGATGAACGCGGTGTTCCAGCGCTCGAGTGTCACCTACAGCGCCGGTGAGCTCCGGATGCTGTACGCCTTCGACGGCCCGGACCCGGCCGTCAGGGACGCCCTGCCCTAGAGCAGACCGCGCCGCTCGCGACGGCTCAGTCGTCGGCGCCGAGCGCCCGGCTGCGGGGCTGCACGAGGGGGATCTCGTCGATGCCGCCCGAGAGCCTGGCGATGGCGGCCTCGGCGTCGTACGCCGGGTCGGGCACGAGGAAGGCGTTGATGATGGCGTGGTACGAGATGGCCGCGAGCGAGACCTCGGCGGGCCGGCCCTCGTTGTCGACCTCGTAGCGGGCCTCCACGAGGTCGGGGATGGTGGTGCGGGCGATGCCGAGACCCTCGATGATGGCTGCGGCGGCCACCACGAGCGGGCGCCAGTCGTCGTGCAGATCGGGGCGGAGGCGGTAGCCGACCGCGGGCACGATGTTGCGGTAGAACACCTCCATCTGATCGAGGAACGCCAGCTCGGAGTTGCGGAGCGCCTCGATGATGCGCTCCCGCACGCGCGGGTCGGGGTAGGAGAGGGCGGTGCTGGAGAGCGCCACGTAGGTGCGCCACTGCACGGAGGAGGTGACCGATTCGAAGTTCTGCTCGGCGGCGAGCCCGGTGACGTCGACGAGGATGCGGCGGCGGCCTTCGGGGGTGCGCAGCTCATCGGCCCGGAAGCCGAGGTACTCCCACGTGGCCACGAGGGACTCCTCGTCGGCGCGGCCGGGCGAGACCTGGTTGGCGACCTCGCTCAGGAGCTCCTCGAAGAACGCCTCCTTCGACTCCCAGATGCGGTAGACCGAGCTCCTCGGAACCCCCGCCTCCTTGATGAGGTCGTCCATCAGCATGTGCTCGAATCCCACCGTGAGGCCGTTGGCCTGCACCAGATCGAGGGCCGTGTCGAGCAGCTTGGTGCGCACTTCGTCTTTCGGCACGCGCGTTCGTCCCGCTCCGGACTTCGTCCAGCTGTTCTCCGACATTGTTGCCCCTCTCGAATACATCTTGGGACATGTCGTCCCAAGTTGCAAACGGGTTCGGGCGCTTCTATGCTCGGTCCATCGGCAGCGTGCCCCCAGTGACCACGCCGGACCGCCCACCACCCCCTGAAAACGGAGGATTCGAAGTGCTCCGGATGACGACTGCCTCAGGGTTCGCGAGGGGGAAGCTCTCCGGTGTCGCGGATTGATCGATCGGTCAGCAACGCCGCGGTGATCCCGGTCGTCGCTGGGTCGCCCGCCTTCGTCTCCGAGCCTGAGGCCCGCCTCGCCACCGGCATCATCGCCGTCGACGGCGTCCCCCGCCCCGGTTTCGAAGACGCCTACCGGCAGCACTTCGAGCTGCGCCGGCGCGTCTACGTCGACCAGACCGGCCAGCTCGACCCCGCCGACCTTTCCGACGACGGCACCGATCGGGACGACGACGACGCCCGCTCCGTCACCTTCGCGGTGCTCGAGAACGCCCCCGAGGGAGTGCGTATCGTCGGGGTCGCCCGCACGATCATCAAGGGGGCCGACGGGGTCGACCGTCCCCTTCCGGTGGAGGAGTTCTGCCCCGAGCTGTTCGCCGAGCATCCGCTGGCACTCGGCAGCGTCGAGGTCTCGCGCGTGATCGCCCGGCACGAGCGGGTCGCCATGCAGGAGCTGGTGCAGTGGCACCTGTTCGCGCTCATGTCGGCCTACTTCTCCTCGCACGAGGTGGGGCGCACGTTCGCGGTGATCGAGCCGTGGCTCGAGCGCCACCTCGCAGGCATGCTGTCGATCTCCCGCATCGGCGAGCCCCGCTACATCGAGCACTACCTCGACTACAACCTGCCGGTGGAGTTCGACCTGCCGGGCGCCGAGGAGCGCATCACCGAGCGGAACGCCACCATCCTGGGACAGCTCGCGGCCGCCGACGGGGCGCTGGAGTACTTCGGACGCATCTCGCGGGCTCAGCGGGAGGCTGCGATCGCTGCAGCTGCCGAGGCCTCCGCCACCCCCGCCGACGGCACCGCTCGGCCGAACCTCCTGGCCGAACCTCTCTCCGACGCGGTCTGAGCGCGCCGAGCCGTGCGCATCCCGTCAGCCGAGTGCAGAGCATGAAGTCGCTCGACGCCCTCGAGTTCTCTCGCAACTACGGGTTCTGGAGCGAGGCCGAGCAGCAGGCCCTTCTCTCGTCGCGGGTGGCCATAGCGGGGGTCGGTGGCGTCGGCTTCCAGGTGGGCTCGAAGCTCGCGCGCATGGGGGTCTCGAACTTCTCGATCGCCGACCCGGAGGAGTTCGAGCCGCAGAACGCCAATCGCGTGCCCGGTGCGAGCAGCCGCACCTATGGCCGCTCCAAGGCCGAGGTCTTCCGCGAGGAGGTGAAGGCGATCAATCCGGATGCCACGGTGCACGTCTACCGAGACGGCGTCACGGTCGAGAACGCGGACGAGTTCCTCGCCGGCGCCACCCTCGTCTTCGACGAGTCCGAGACGACGCATCCCGAGATCGGCACCACGATCGCGCGGGGCGCGAGGGCCCTCGGCATCCCGAACCTGCTCGTGGTGAACGTGGGCTTCGCGGCGACGGTGACCGCCTTCCATCCGGGCAGCCGGTTCACCTTCGAGCGCTTCATGGGCCTGCCCGAGGGAGCGCCGCTCGACGAGATCGCGGCCTCGACGGTCGACTTCTCGCGCTTCCTCCCTTACGTGCCGCCCTACAGCGACCTGAGGGGGCTCGTGGCGATGACCACGGAGGGCCCGGACGGCACGCGACCCTCGCTGCCCTCGATCGCGCCCGGCGTCGACCTCGCGAGCGCGCTCGGCACCACCCAGGCCTTCCTCCACCTCACCGCCGCCGCGGGCGTCGCCAACCGCCGCCGCCGGCCGATCTGGGCGCCGCGCCTGGCCTACCTCGATGCCTACACCCTCCGCGCTCGCGTGCTCCGAGCCTCCCGCGCCACCCACTGGCGCCATGTGCTCGCCGCAGCCCTCCGCGACCGCACCCACCGCAACCCCCGCGCGGCCTACACCCACGCCGACATCGCCCGCCGCACCCCGCCCGCCCCCTGAACCGAGTTGCGGCCGTGGCCGCTCGTGCTGCGCGGGGGGAGCGCTGCTCCTACCCTCGGTCGGTCATCGAGCTGAGGCGCAGCCTGCGTTGCTGGCCCATCGACAGCTCACCGATGCGCTTGCTCGATGCCGCGGCTCGGAACGTTCGACGAGCGCGGTGGGCCTCACTCAGCCGTCAGAGGAACAACAGATGCACCCCTCGATCGTCGTGTGCCACCTCGGCCGTTCGCAATCGGTCCGCCGACGATCAACCCCTGGTTGGCATCGGCGGTGACCTTCGCGTCCCTAGCGTCGAAGCATGAGTATCGACCCGGGTTCTTCTGCTGCCCCCGACGGGCGACACCGCCTCGTCGCCGAGGAGAAGGCTCGGTTGTCGGTCAGAGGTGTTCTCGTCCGGTACGGCGAGGCCGTCGCGTTGGACGGCGTCGATCTGGCTGTCCACGACGGCGAGTCGGTGGCGATCATGGGGCCCTCGGGATCGGGAAAGAGCACGCTGCTCCACGCGATGGCAGGCATCATCAGCCCCGACGAGGGAACGGTGACGCTGCGCACCCGCGATGGCGTCCGAGAGCTCGGCGGATTGTCGGACGCCGCGCGATCGGCACTGCGTCTCCGGGCGTACGGGTTCGTCTTCCAGCAGGGCATGCTCATCCCGGAGCTCACGGCGGCGGAGAACGTGGCGATGCCTCTGCTCCTGACCGGCACGGGGAAGAGCGCAGCGGTGAGGCATGCAACACGCCTCCTGGAGGAACTGGGCCTGGCGGGGCTCGAGGGCCGCAGGATCGGCCAGCTCTCGGGGGGTCAGGCGCAGCGTGTGGCGATCGCTCGAGCCCGCGCGACGGATGCTCAGATCGTCTTCGCCGACGAGCCGACAGGCGCGCTGGACTCGAGGACGGCATCGGAGGTCTTGGACGTCCTGCTCGCAGAGACCACGGCGCAGGGACGGGCCCTGGTGGTGGTGACGCACGACGAGGACGTGGCGAGCCGGTGCTCACGAGTCGTTCGGCTGAAAGACGGTCGCATCATCGGAAGCGACACGCGGTGAGCGCACGGGACTCAGCGAACGGCCGGCTGTCGGCGCTGTGGCTGCTGGTCAGGCCCGCTCGCGGTGATCTCGCGACGACGGCGCTGCCCGTCGTCGCGTTCGCCGTGATCTCCACGGTGGCGCTCGGCGTGGTGGCGCTGGCGCAGGCGTACTGGAACGCACCGGACCCCGAGGGCTTCGGGCAGTACCGCATCCTCGCGGCGGGGATGCTGGCGGTGCTGGTGGTGCCCGTCGGCACGCTCGGCGCCGCCGCCGCGCGTCTGTCCGCGCGTCGTCGCGAAGACCGACTCGCGACGCTGCGGCTGATGGGAGCCTCCTCGTCCTGGGTGCGCGGAGTCGCGCTCGTCGAAGCAGCACTGGTCGCGGCCGCGGGCGCACTCCTGGGGCTCCTGCTCTACCTGCCGCTGACGACCCTCCTCTCGATCATCGACGTCGTCGGCACCCCGCTGGGTTCGGTGGGTGCCTGGCTGTCGTTGCCGCTCGGAGCAGTGCTCCTGCTCACCGTCGTGCTGGTCGCGGTGGTGAGCGCCGGCGCGAGCCTCCGACGCGTCCTGATCTCCCCGCTCGGTGTGCGCCTTCGCGAGAGCGCTCCGCGGATGCACTGGCTGCGCGTCGTGATCGCGGTGCTCGTGGTGGGCGTTGCCGTGCTCGTGCTGCAGCTGACGTCGGTCAGCTGGGGGGCCGTGGGAGTCACGGCGGCACTGGTCGTGGTGCTCGTCGCGGTGATGGCGGTGCTGAACGTGCTGGGCCCGTATCTCGTGGGGCGTCTCGCTCGGCGCTGGCTCGCGCGCTCGAGCGATGCCGGAACGCTGATCTCCATGCGCGGGGTGCTCGAATCACCGCAGGCGGCGTGGCGGCAGGTGTCCGGTGTCGCGTTGGCCGGCTTCGTCGCGGTGCCCGCCGGCTCCGTGCTGGGCTTCCTCGACACCGTGCAGAGGCTCTCCGATGCCGTGACGACCGAGCAGATCCTGTTCTTCGGCGACATCCGGCTCGTCGTGGTGGCCGCTGTCGCGGTGTCCTTCCTGCTGGTCGCCTGTTCGGTGGGTGTCACCCAGGCGGCCGCGGTGATGGAGCGTCGAGCACTCTTCGTGGGCCTCGACCGCCTGGGCATGCCGTTCTCCGTGATGGACCGCGCGAGGCACCTGTCGGTCAGCACCCCACTTCTGGTGGCGGCCATCGTGCCGTCGCTCATCGCCGCACTGCTCGTGGCGCCCGTCGTCGGGATCTCGGTCGTCACGGCGCCTCTGTTCATCGTCACGGTTGCGGGCTGCATAGTCGCCGGCGTCGTGCTGGTCCAGCTCGGCGTCGTCGCAACCGCACCCGTGCTGAGGCGCGTCCTGACGCAGCCGGATCGCGCGCTGTGACCACTGCAGTTCAACCCACGAGAAGGAGCGCAGGGGAGAATGAGAGCGCAGCTCGGGAGGGAGGTCGCAAGGGTATGAGTGCTCGTTCAGCCCAGCCGGTCGTGGAGGCCGCAGAGGTCGACCGCGTGCTCGCCACGCGGCTGCTGCGCTGCTTCACTGCTCATCGGAGTGTGGTCGACGGGCTCGTCGTTTCGACGTGCTTCGTGGTCCAGACGCTCGTGCTCGTGCTGCCGGGCGCTCAACCGCTCTGGCCGGGGCTCGTGGTGGTGATCGTCTCGTGCGTGCTGCTGCTGTGGCGCCGTCGGTTTCCGCGGGCGATCCTCGTCGGAGTGGCGCTGGTGAGCACGGTGGGCCTGCTCCTGCCCAGCCCCGTCGCACTGCTGGCACTGCCCACCGCCGTGGCCCTCGGCACCGTGGCCTCCATGCTGCCCATCGGGACCGCGCTCCTGGGCTACGCGGTCGTCGTCGGCCTGCCCGCTGCAGGGGCTCTCGTCCGCTTCCTGACGACCGGGGCGACCGAGGCGCCCTCGTTGCTCGACCCGCTGGCGTTGCTCGCTCTGGCGCTGGGGTTGGCGGCCCGCGGTGCGACGCAACGCAGGGAGGCTCTCACGGAGATGGTCAACCAGCGGCTCATCACGGCGCGGGTCGTGGAGCGGCAGCGCATCTCAGCGGAGATGCATGACATCGTCGCGCACTCCCTGTCGACGATGATCGCCCTCGCCGACGGGGCATCGAGTGCCTGGCAGAGGCATCCCGAGCGGTCGGCCATCGCTCTGAACAGACTCGGCGATGTCGGGCGCGGCGCGCTGGCCGACATGAACCGGATCCTGCAGGTGCTCCGTGAGGACGACCCGGTCCTGGACGAGAGACTGCACCATTCGGGACACAACGTCCCGGAGGTGGAGGAGCTCGTCGACGTCCTCCGCAGCGCAGGGATGCCCGTCAGGCTCATCCGCTCCGGGGAAGCGATGCCGGGCGACCCTGCGCTGTCGACGACGGTGTACAGGATCGTCCAGGAGTCGCTCACCAACGTGCTGCGCTATGCCGCGGAAGCCACGCGAGTGGAGGTCGGCATCGACGTCGCGGGCGGCACCGTCGCGGTGCAGGTCATCGACGACGGCCGCGCCGGCACCCACCGGAGCCGAGTGCCGAGTCAGGGGAGCGGGCAGGGGCTGCTCGGCATAGCAGAGCGCGCCGCCGCGTATGGCGGAAGCAGCGCAGCAGGCCCTCGCGAGGGCGGGGGCTGGTCGACGAGCGCCACTCTGCTCTTCGACCGTGGAGCACCTGAATGACGGCGATCGCTCCCTCGCCGATCCGAGTCCTCGTGGTCGATGACCAGGAACTCGTCCGGATGGGCAACGCGCTGACGCTGGACTCCGCGGCCGACATCGAGGTCGTGGGCGAGGCGGCGACGGGGGAGGAGGCGATCCGGCGCACCCGGGAATGCAGACCCGACGTCGTTCTCATGGATGTGCGGATGCCCGGCATGGGCGGCATCGAAGCGACCAGGATCATCACCACGGCTCACCCGGCCACCCGCGTTCTCCTACTCACCACCTTCGACGTCGACGAGTACGCCTTCGGCGGCCTCGACGCCGGCGCCAGCGCCTTCCTGCTCAAGAGCACCCAGCCGGACAGGCTGCAGCAAGCTGTTCGAACGGTCCATGCCGGCGAGGCCGTCGTCGAACCGAGGATCACCAGGCATCTCGTCGAGCACTTCGCCTCGCGGGGGCGGCAGCGCGAGGGTGGGGGAGAAGGCGAGACGGCCCATCCGCTGGCCCCGCTCAGCCCTCGCGAGCTCGACGTGTTCGGCTGCATCGTCGCCGGGCTGTCGAACAGCGAGATCTGCGAGACCCTCCACCTCTCGCCGGCCACGGTGAAGACCCACGTGAACCGCATCTTCGCCAAGCTGCGCCTGCGCGACCGGGTCCACGCGGTGATCCTCGGATACGAAATCCGGGGTCGGCGGCATCCGGGCTAGGGGCATCCGGCCCCGGCTCGCGGTGTCAGACGGCGATGCGGGCGATGGGACCCGTGACATCGGCGGGGGTGTAGCGCTCTGCCGCCTCGTCGGGCGTCGCAAAGGGCCCCGACCACGCGAACCGGTCGTGCCGGTGCGCGAGCTTCATGTACCAGCCGTCTTTCATGAGGTAGACGGTGGCGAGCGGGGCGCTCGTCTCGGGGTCGTCCTCGACGTGGCAGAGGATCGCGAGGGCGTCGTTCTTGCGATGGATCACAATCTCGTTCACGAGACCGACGATACAGACCTGAGGGGCGCGCCATGTTACGGGGAGAATAAGAATCGGGGCGGCTGCCACGCCGGTTCCCGACATGGTTCGTCAACCCCTCATCCGAGGGGTCCGCGACGGTGTAATGTGAGGCCGACGGGGACGTCAGCGACGCCTCTGCTCCATGGCCGTAAGGGTAACGGCACATCATGGCTGAGGGGTCGACGTCTCCCTGCGGGATGAGAGTATCGGGTCCTCTCATCCCGCTAAACCTTTTAAGGGCAGGGAGGAACGCGTGCAGCTCCGGGGCGTGCATCACATCGCCGTCATCGCCACCGACTACGAGCGCTCGAAGGCCTTCTACTGCGGCGTGCTCGGCTGCACGCTGCTGCGCGAGGTGCACCGGGCGGATCGCGATTCGTGGATGGGTGACCTGGCTCTGAACGGCAGCTACCTGATCGAGCTCTTCTCCTTCCCGTCTCCGCCCGCGCGTGCAACCTGGCCAGAGGCCACCGGGCTCCGGCACCTCGCCTTCGCGGTCGAGTCCGTGGCCGAGGCCCGGCGGGAGCTGCTGGCTGCGGGGGTGCGCTGCGAAGAGGTGCGGACAGATCCGCACACCGGCAAGCAGATGATGTTCTTCTTCGATCCGGACGATCTCCCCCTGGAGCTCTACCAGGTGTGAGCTTCACCTTGTGCGACATTCGAAACTATGTTCGAATGAAGCATGCGCTGGAACCAGCAGTCCCTCGACCAGGAGGCACCCGCGGCCCTGCCCGGCCTCGCGAGGCTGAGCAACCTCGTGCGGAGCGTGCAGACTCCGGAGTTCGCCGGCATCACCTTTCACGAGGTGCTCGCGAAGAGCGCCCTCAACCATGTTCCGGGCACGAGCACGGCCATGCCGTTCGCCTGGACCGTCAACCCCTACCGTGGCTGCTCGCACGCTTGCGTCTACTGCTTCGCCCGGCCCACCCACCGCTACCTCGAGCTCGACGAGGGGGCCGACTTCGACCAGCAGATCATCGTGAAGGTCAATGTCGCGGAGGTCCTTGCCCGGGAGGTGGCGAAGAAGAGCTGGCAGCGTCCTGCGGTGGCGCTCGGCACCAACACCGATCCCTATCAGCGCGCCGAGGGCCGCTACGCGCTCATGCCGGGCATCGTGAGCGCGCTTGCGGGGTCGGGAACGCCGTTCTCGGTGCTCACGAAGGGCTCACTGCTCCGGCGCGACCTCGACCTGATCGCCACGGCCGCCGAGTCGGTTCCGGTGTCGATCGCGATGTCGATCGCGGTCTACGACGACGAGCTCCAGCAGTCGATCGAGCCGGGCACCCCGAGCACGAAGGCGCGACTGGCCACGGTGGCGGCGGTGCGCGAGAAGGGCCTCGACTGCCAGGTCTTCCTCATGCCCGTGCTGCCGCTGCTCACGGATACGCGTGAGCACCTCGACCACGCGCTCGCCTCGGTCGCCGCCTCGGGCGCCTCGAGCGTCGTCTACTCGGCGCTGCACCTGAAGCCCGGCGTCAAGCAGTGGTTCCTCGCGTGGCTGGCGCGGGAGCATCCGGAGCTCATGGCCCCGTATGCGCGCATCTACGCCAAAGGCCCTTATGCGCCGGAGGAGTATCGGCGGTGGCTGGGTGAGCGGATGCGACCCCTGCTGCACAAGCACGGGCTCGATCGGTCGCGGCCCGCCGTGGGCACGGGCGGGCCGGCGTTCCGCGCGGCGGCCCGTCGGTTCCGGGAGCACGGGCAGGTGGGGTTCGGGCCGGCCGACGACACGCAGCCCGTGCTGTTCTGAGGGCCGGGCCGCTCCGACGTGAGGTGCACTCCGTTGAAGAAAGGAGCGACCGGCCGCGGGGATGGGGGGACCTGGCGGCCGGTCGCTCTACCGATCGAGGATGGGGAATCAGCGACCGATCTGGGTTCGAATGAACCGATTGAGAACATGGTGCGCCGCGAACTGCCGAATTGACTGCATTCAACCTGGCAATTCCCCGCATCGGTGCGCCGAATCAGACCTGGGGTCTGCTCCGGCGGTGAGCGACAGCGGGCTTAGGGTTGACGGGTGGCGAAACTGTACTTCCGATTCGGGGCGATGAACAGCGGCAAGAGCACCGCGATGCTCCAGGCCGCGTTCAACTACGAGGAGCGCGGACAGCAGGTGCTCATCGCGAAGCCGTCGATCGACACCAAGGGCGACCTGCAGATCGTCTCCCGGCTCGGAGTCACCCGCGATGCCGACTTCCTCATCGCGCCCGACACCGACGTGCGGGTCGAGTTCGCGGCGCGGCGCGACGAGGTCGTGCTGCAGACCGGATCGGAGGTGAGCTGCCTGCTGATCGACGAGGCGCAGTTCCTCACCCCGCTGCAGGTCGACGACCTGCTCCGCATCGCCATCCTCGACGGCGTCCCGGTGCTCGCCTACGGCATCCGGAGCGATTTCCTGACCGCGGGCTTCCCGGGCAGCATCCGTCTGCTCGAGGTGGCGCACTCGCTCGAGGAGCTCAAGACCATCTGCCGCTGCGGTCGCAAGGCGATCTTCAACGCGCGCCGGATCGGGGACCGTTACATCTTCGACGGTGCTCAGGTGGCCATCGACGGAGAGGACGTGACCTACGAGTCGCTCTGCGGTGCCTGCTACCTCGAGGAGTCACACGGGGTGCTCGGCCGCCACTGAGCCCGAGCCTCCACCGAAAGGACACGGCTGAATGCTCCCTCCCATCATCGTCGAGATCGCCGAAGTCGACGGCACCACGGTCGAGGTGCCCCTCGGCACCCTGCTCGTGCTCGCCACAGGCCGGGATGCGGCGGTCTCCGGCTGGTCGGCGCAGATCGCCGATTCCGCGGTGGCGTCGTTCGTGCCCGGTCGCGACGACGGCAGTGCGACGTTCAATCCGGGCGTCGAGCCGCACTCCGTGGGCGTCACCGAGGTCGTGCTGCGTGGCGGCGGCGCCGGCGCGGTGCTCACTTTCACCCTCACGGTCGCGCCGCCCGCGAGGTAGCGGCACCAAGGGCGCGGGAGCGCAACGGGGTTGCCGCTCCCGCTGGCCGGGAGCAGGGTGGGAGACATGAAGAGTGTCTCCTATGCCGGTCTCAGCTTCCAGACAGCCGACGAAGTAGCCGATGCCCTTCTGCGGCTCGCGACAGCCCTGGGCGTGAAAGAGAAGGCCGAGACGGTCGAGATCCCCATCGTGGAAGAGGGTGGCGCGCTCAACATCGTGCAGCTCGTGGTCGGGCCGGCCAGCCAGTTCATCTCCCGGCATGTCGACTCTCCCTACGCCGACCCCGAGAGCGGTGAGGTGGTGGAGCGGCTCGACCAGCGCACGAGGCTCCTCGAACTGCCGCGCGCCGCAGCCGTCTCGGCGAGCGAGTACGACCGGTTCGACATCGACCAGCCGTCGTGAGCGGGCAACCGCAGCCCTAATGGCCCTTGACGCGAGAAGCCGGTCAGATCTGATCTGACCGGCTTCTCTCTGTCGGGGTAGCGGGATTCGAACCCACGACCTCCTCGTCCCGAACGAGGCGCGCTACCAAGCTGCGCCACACCCCGAAGTGGATCGCCACGTCTCCGCGGCCAAGGCCTCGTTAAGGATAGCCGATAAATCCGGAGCGTTCGACCGCCTGTGGATCAGGGGCGGGACGTGAGGGTGAGCAGTGTCACCTCGGGCCGGCAGGCGAAGCGGAACGGGGCGTAGATCGATGTGCCGAGGCCTGCCGAGACGTTGAGGAAGGCTGAGCGGAATCCGTGGCGCCAGAGGCTCAGGCCCTTGACCTGCTTCCGGGGGATGTCGCAATTGGTCACGAGTGCACCGTAGCCGGGCACGCAGACCTGGCCCCCGTGGGTGTGACCGGCGAACACGACCTCCGCGCCGTGGGTCACGAAGGAGTTCAAGACATACTGATACGGCGCGTGGGCCACGCCGATCCGCAGGCGCGGACCGCGGTCGTCGTCTTCGAGCAGTGCGTCGAGGGCGCCGGGGATGCGATCGAGCCGGTCGAAGTGCCGGTGCGGGTCGTCCACACCGAAGAAGTCGATGATGGTTCCCTGCACCTCGGTGGTGACCGCCGCGTTGTTGAGGTTCTTCCAGCCGAGGGAGTCGAAGTAGGCGGTCAAGGCATCGGTGTCGAGTTTCTCGACCCGATGCGCGTGCTTCGACGGGCCGAGGAAGTAGCGCAACGGGTTCTTGAACGAAGGGCCGAAGTAGTCGTTGGAGCCGTGCACGTAGACGCCGGGGATGCCGGCGAAGACATCGAACGCCGCCTTGATGCCCGCGAGACCGTCACGGTGCCCGAGGTTGTCTCCGGTGTCGACGATGAGCTGCGGATCCAGGCGCGCGAGCTCCCGAACCCACTGCTGCTTGTCGGTCTGCCAGGGCGCCATGTGCAGGTCGCTGAGGTGCAGCACGCGCAGCGGA
This sequence comes from Herbiconiux oxytropis, assembly GCF_024979315.1. Taxonomy (GTDB): domain Bacteria; phylum Actinomycetota; class Actinomycetes; order Actinomycetales; family Microbacteriaceae; genus Herbiconiux; species Herbiconiux oxytropis. The sequence goes on from NZ_JANLCK010000003.1 coordinate 72,083, forward strand.
GCGGAGCCCGGGGGAAGGACCGGCACGGTGGCGGTGCGCAAGGTGTACTGCTTGCGCTCGACGAAGGTGCCGTAAGCGACCGCGCCGGCGCCGGCCGCCGCGACGAGCCCTACGGCTGTCGCGGCGGCACGAGCACTCACGCTCAGCCTGCCTTCGTGGTGACCCTGAGCTTGTCGCTCCCGGCACGGATCGGCTCGCCTGCGCCGGGCGAGGTTGCCGTGACCTTCACGCCACTACCACCGGACGGGCCGTCGAACACGATCTGGTTCTGCTGGATGCCGGCCGCGGTGATGGCGGCGACGGCCTGACTCGGCGACATGCCTGTCACGTTCGGCACCGAGCGCAACTGGCCGTTGGAGGTGAAGACGGTGATCGTCGACCCCTTCGTGGCCGAACCTGCGGGGGAGCTGCCGTCGACGAGGCCGGCCGGCTGGGTGGAGTCGATCACCCCGCCGTCCTGGAAGTCGAAGCCGGCGGCCGTGACCGCACCACGGGCGGCATCGATGGTCATGCCGGCGAGGTTGGGGATGTTCACCTGCACGCCGTTGATCAGGTCGCTCGTGGCGCTCGGGAACTGGTTGCCGCCGTACTTCGTGTTGGCGTTGCCCATGTAGGTGCTCCAGATGAAGTGCCGGAGCTGGCCGCCGTTCTGGCCGTTGACCGAGGTGTTGCGGAGCGAGACGGTGCCCACGACATTGCCCACCCAGACCGCGGTGGCGAGCTCGGTCGTGGCGCCCACGAACCAGGTGTCCTTCTCGGAGTCGGTGGTGCCGGTCTTGCCGAAGAGCGGGATGCCGTCGTCGGGGTTCGAGGCTGCACCGGTTCCACCGTTGACGACGCCCTTGAGCGCGTCGACCATGGCGGCGGCCACGTTGGGCTCGACCGCGGGAGTGCAGGTCGAAGGAGGCACCGGGAGCTCATTGCCCTGGTTGTCGAGGATCCGCTTGATCGCGACGGGGGAGCAGTAGACCCCCTCGTTGGCGACCGCGGCGAACGCGCCCGCCATGGTGAGCGGAGCAATCTCGTTGGTGCCGAGCACATCGGCCGGGTTGTCGCCCAGCGGGTTGCCGTCGGCGCGGTGCACTCCGAACGCCTCGGCGGTCTGCTTGATCTCGCACTGGTCGAGCTTCTGCGCCATGCGCAGGTAGGCGAGGTTGACCGACGCCGCAGTGGCGGCGCGCACGGTGACGTTGCCGGGGTTCGATCCGCCGTCGTTCTTGACCGCGTAGGTGCCGCCGTTGCCGCCGGTGCAGCTGTTGCGGAACTGCGCGAGGTTGAGCGTTCCCGCGTTGCCGTTGATGATGTCGCCGAGCGAGTGGCCCGTCTTCAGCCAGTCGGCGAGGGTGAAGATCTTGTAGGTCGATCCCACCTGGAAGCCGGTCGATCCGCCGTAAGCGAAGTCGGTGCTGTAGTTCACGGCGCTGGCACCCGGGTTGGTGGCAGTGACCTCGGGGTCGGCCGAGTAGTCCTTGTTCTGCACCATCGCGAGCACCTCGCCGGTGCCGGGCCGCACCGTCACGAGCGAGGATCCGATGTCGAAGTCGTAGGCCTTCGGCACGTTGGCGTTCACGGCGTCCATCGCCGCGATCTGCAGGTCGACGTCGAGGGTCGTGTAGATCTGGTAGCCGCCGGTCTTGAAGTTGGTCCAGCGGGTGTTCTCGTCCTCACCGAAGGCGGGGTCGTTCTTCACGATGGCGGTCACGTAGTCGCAGAAGAACCCGGCGGCGATGTCGTTCGCGGTCTGGCAGCCCGTCGAGGGCGGCACGATGTTCGGGGTCACCGGGGTGGCGATGGCCTCGTCGAACTGCGCCTGGCTGATCTTGTGCTCCTTGAGCATGGCGGGCAGCACGTCGAGGTCGCGGCGGGCCTGGTTGTCCGGGATGTTCTCCGGCCAGTCGATGCGCAGGTCGTTCGGCGCGTTGACGATGGCCACGAGGCTCGCCGCCTGCGCCACGGTCAGATCGGTGGCGTTCACGCCGAAGTAGTACTTCGCGGCCGACTGGATGCCGTAGACCCGGCCGCCGAAGGGCGCGATGTTGAGGTAGCCGAGGAGGATGTCGTCCTTCGAGAACTCCTTCTCTAGGCCGATCGCGAGCTTGATCTCCTTGAGCTTGCGATCGATCGTGGTCTTCGTCGCCTCTTCGTAGGCGGCGTCGCGCTCCGCCTCGTCCTGGATCGACTCGGCCTTCTGCACCTGGATGTTGCGGACGTACTGCATCGAGATCGTCGATGCACCACTGCCTGAGGTCTCGAGGGCGTTGCCGGCGGCCGCACGCAGGGTCGACTGGATGTCGACGCCGCCGTGGGAGTAGAAGCGGGGGTCCTCGGTGGCGATCACCGCGTCTTTGACGAAGGGGGAGATCTGGTCCCACCCGACCTCTTCGCGGTCCTGCTCGAACACGGAGGCGAGGAGCCGGGGGCTGCCGTCGCTGTTCGTGGCGTAGATGTTGGTCTTCTCGGCAAGCTCGTCCGGCTTGATGTAGCTCGGGAGGTTCTCGAACATACCGATCGAGTTGTTCGCGGCAATGCCGGTCACGGCGAGTGCGGGCGTGACCATGGCTGTGACGAGGATGCCCGCGATTGCGCTCATACCCACGATCCCCAGAATGGCTCCGACCACACCGCTAGCTGAGGCTTTCGGGGCAGACATAGGATCAAGGGTAAGTGACAAAGCTATGAATTGCTGAGAAGGGATGGCTGTGCCGAACTCTGCGCCTGCCTGGGAATACGTGACGACGCCGTTGATGATCCACAACACCACGGGCATCCTGAACTCCTGGGGGTCGGACGGGTGGGAGCTCGTGCAGATCGTGACGGGGCCCGAGGGTGGTCTGGTGGCGTATCTCAAGCGGCCTGTTGCCTCCGCGTCTGCTCCCGCATCGGGAGCGTGAGTCCCGTGTCGCAGGTCGCCACCCGGCTCTCGGAGCTCGGCGTCACCATCCCTACGGTCTCGGCACCCGCCGGTGCCTACATCCCCGCCGTCATCTCGGGCCGGCTCGTCTTCACCGCGGGCCAGCTGCCGTTCGTCGATGGCGCGCTGCCCGCTACGGGCAAGGTCGGCGAAGGCGCCGGCCTGGTCTCTCCCACCGACGCGAAGGGCTACGCGCGACTCTCGGCCGTGAACGCGCTCGCCGCCGTGGAGAGCGTGCTCGGCTCGCTCGATCGTGTCACGCGGATCGTGAAGGTCGTGGGGTTCGTGGCTTCGGACCCGTCGTTCAGCGGGCAGCCCGGTGTCATCAACGGCGCCTCGGAATTCCTCGTCGATGTGTTCGGCGACCAGGGGATCCACGCGCGTTCGGCGGTGGGCGTGGCGGTGCTGCCGCTCGACTCGCCCGTCGAGGTGGAGCTGATCGTCGAGTTCGACTAGTTGCGGGCTGCCCGCCCGTCAGCGCATGGTCTTCGAGATCACGCTCATCACGTGCGTGTCGGCGAGTGTAGTCGTGTCGCCCACCTCGCGGCCTTCGGCGACGTCGCGGAGGAGGCGCCGCATGATCTTGCCGGAGCGGGTCTTGGGCAGTTCGGTGACGATGAAGACCTCGCGGGGTCGTGCGATGGCGCCGATCTGGGCGGCGACGTGCGCCCGCAGGATCGCGCCGGCGTCGTCGGCCGCCGCGGCATCCGCTTGGCTGGCGCGGGTGATGACGAACGCGACCACAGCCTGACCGGTGGTCTCGTCGCTCGCGCCCACGACGGCCGCCTCGGCGACCATGGGGTGCGACACGAGGCTCGACTCGATCTCGGCCGTGCTGAGGCGGTGGCCGGAGACGTTCATGACGTCGTCGACGCGGCCGAGGAGCCAGATGTCTCCGTCTTTGTCGCGTCGGGCGCCGTCGCCGGCGAAGTAGGTGCTGGGGCCGAACTTCGACCAGTAGGTCTCGACGAACCGGTCGGGGTCGCCCCAGATGCCTCGGAGCATGCTCGGCCACGGCTCGGTCACCACGAGCAGGCCGCCCTGGTCGGCGCCGGTGGAGTGGAAGCCCTCGTCGACGACATCGATCGCGATTCCCGGGATCGGCACCTGCGCGCTGCCAGGCTTCAGGGTGGTCACGCCGGGCAGGGCCGAGAGCATGATCGCACCCGTCTCGGTCTGCCACCACGTGTCGACCACCGGGGTGGTGCCGCCGCCGATGACGTCGCGGTACCAGACCCACGCCTCCGGGTTGATGGGTTCGCCCACGCTGCCGAGCAGGCGCAGGCTCGACAGGTCGAATTCCGCCGGGATCTGGCGGCCGAGCTTCATGAAGGTGCGGATGGCGGTGGGGGCGGCGTAGAGGATCGACACCTTGTGCTTCTGCACGATCTCCCACCACCGCCCGGGGTGCGGGGTGTCGGGGGTGCCCTCGTAGATGACCTGGGTGGCGCCGTTGGCGAGCGGCCCGTAGACCACGTACGAGTGCCCCGTGATCCATCCCACATCTGCAGTCGACCAATACACGTCCTCCTCGGGCTTCAGGTCGAACACATTCTTGTGAGTGAACGCGACCTGGGTGAGGTAGCCGCCGGATGTGTGGAGAATTCCCTTGGGCTTGCCGGTTGTGCCGGAGGTGTAGAGGATGAACAGCGGATTCTCCGCCGGGAACGCCTTCGCGATGTGCTCGGAGTCGACCTGGGCGATCTCCTCGTCCCACCACAGATCCCGGCCCTCGACCCAGTCGACGTCGTTGCCGCCGCGCTTCACGACGAGCACGTTCCGGACGGTGGTGCTGGTGCCGTCCGCATCGGGTGCGAGAGCGGCGTCGACGGCGGGCTTGAGCGGGAAGACCCGCCCCTTGCGGTAGCCGCCGTCGGCGGTGATCACGAGCTTCGCGCTCGCATCGTTCACCCGGTCCCGGATGCTCTCGGCGCTGAAACCGCCGAAGATCACGGTGTGCACAGCCCCCAGGCGCGCGACCGCGAGCATCGCGATGACGGCCTCGGGAACGAGGGGGAGGTAGATCGCGACCCGGTCGCCCTGGCGGATGCCCAGCGCGGTGAGGAGATTGGCGGCTCTCTTCACCTCGGCGGTGAGCTCGGCGTAGGTGAAGGTGCGGCTGTCGCCGGGCTCGCCCTCCCAGTTCAGAGCGACGCGGTCGCCGTGACCCGCGATGACGTGGCGGTCGAGACAGTTGTAGGCCACGTTCAGCTCGCCGTCGTCGAACCAGGTCGCGAACGGAGGGTTCGACCAGTCGAGCGTGCGGGAGAAGGGCTTGTGCCAGTGCAGCAGGTCCCTCGCCTGGACACCCCAGAACTCCTGCCGCTCCGCAGGTGTCGTGCCGGCCTGCGTGTAGAGGTCGCGGGTGGCCACAGCCTGTGCGGCGAAAGCGTCGCTCGGCGGGAACCGCCGCGACTCGTGCAGCAGATTGTCGATGTTGTCAGCCGTCATGTTGCTATCGCTCCCTTGCGAGACACACCCTCGGAATTCCTCGACGATACCGCACCGCCAGAACGCCCTCGTGCTGCGCTCGTTGCATCCCGTTGCGTGCGTGAGAGGGCGTCGGTGCGACCCCCCATCCGGGGGCTGAGAATTCGCTGGGCTGGTTTGACCGGATGTTTCGAGCGGGTAAACTCGTAGCTACCGGACCTCGTGTCCGGATGCAGCGCAACAGTGATTCCCCCCAATCCAGCGTTGCTGCGGCGGCACCCTTCCCCCCATTGGGTGCCGCCCCTTCTCTTTAAGCGATTCCCTTTCTCTCAGCGATTCTTTGCGGAAGAGCGACGACGAGGTCGTCTCCTGCACAGGCTGCTTCCGCGCCGATGGTCTTCACAGATCGAGTGAGGGGCAGGCGCGCGGAGGTCTCCGCGGAATAGCGTGCCCGCATGCTCTCCCTCCCCGACATCGCGCGCCGCGCCGAGGCCTTCGGCCCTCTCGCCCGCTATCTCGACGACCCCCGAGTCACAGACCTCTTCGTCAACGGCCACTCCGAGCTGTGGCTCGATCACGGGGCTGGGCTCGAACCGGCCGATGACTGGAGCTGCCCGAGCGAGCAGCACCTCCGCGACTTCGCCGTCCGGCTGGTGGCCCGTGGTGGCCGGCACATCGACGAGGCCGCTCCCTGCGTCGACGTCGAGCTCGAAGGCACCCGGGTGCACGTGGTGCTGCCCCCGGTGGCGGTGGGCGGCACCTGCATCTCGGTCCGGGTGGCGAGGTCGGTGCGGCCCTCTCTCGACGAACTCGACCGCGCGGGGCTCTTCGGCGCCGGCTCGCGCGGCACAAGGCGGCGATCCGTGCTCGAGGCCGCGGTGCGCGCACGCACGAACCTGCTCGTCACCGGCGCGGGAGGCAGCGGCAAGACGACCCTGCTGGCGGCCGTCCTCGCGGCCTCAGATCCGCGGGAGCGCATCGTCGTCATCGAAGACGTCGCCGAGCTGCGCATCTCCCATCCGCACGTCGTCACGCTCGAGTCCCGGCAGCCGAACCTCGAGGGGGCGGGTGGTGTCGCCGCCGCCGAGCTCGTGCGCCAGGCGCTGCGCATGCGTCCGGACCGGCTGGTCGTGGGGGAGTGCCGGGGTGCTGAGATCCGGGAACTCCTGGCGGCGCTCAACACCGGTCACGACGGTGGTGCAGGCACTCTTCACGCCAACGCCCTCGCCGACGTGCCCGCGCGGCTCGAGGCGCTCGGCGCGCTCGCGGGTCTCGACGCGGTCGCTGTGGCCAGGCAGGCGGTCAGCGCCATCGGACTCGTCTGCCACCTGCGGCGCACCTCGGCGGCCGTCCGCGAGGTGGAGGGCTATGGCACTCTCGCTCTCGACCCGCGCGACCGACTCGTCGTGCGCGAGCTCGAGCTTCCGGAGCCTGGGCCGGAGCGTGATCCCGAGGTCGCGAGGTCGCCCGGGAAGGCCCTGGCATGAGGGTGGCGCGCGTCGAGCGAGGCAGGACACCCGTGGGGGAGCAGGTGGCGAGCGTGGTGGAGCAGCTGGCGGTGCTCGTCGCCGCCGGAGTGGCGCCGGTGCAGGCCTGGGGCTATCTCGCCGAGGCGATCGACGACGAGTTCGTCTCCGGCGTGGCCGAAGAGGCGAGTCGTGGGGTTCCGGTGGCAGAGGCCGTCGTGCGTGCGATCGCCGGATCGTCGACGGTGGGGGGTCCGGCTGCGGGCAGCGGTCGGGGTCTCCGCTCCGGCGGCGCGGCCGACGCATGGCGAGCGCTGGCCGCGGCGTTGTTCGTCGCCACCGAGTCCGGTGCGCCGATGCGACTCTGCCTCACCGACATCGCCGAGTCCCTCCGGCAGCTCGGAGGAGTCGAGCGAGACATCGCCGCGGCTCTCGCCGGTCCGGCGGCCACGGCCCGGCTCGTCATGGTTCTGCCGGCGATCGCCGTGCTCGGGGGCAGCCTGATCGGCCTCGACTCGCTCGGCACCCTGCTCGGCACTCCTGCCGGAGTGACCTGCCTCCTCCTCGGCCTCCTGCTCTCCGGTGCGGGGCGGTGGTGGAGCTCGCGGCTGCTGCGCCGTGCGCGTCGCATCGACCCGACGCCGGGTCTCGAGCTCGAACTCGTGGCCGTGGCGGTCGGTGGCGGTGGCTCCCTGCCCGCGGCCCGGTCGCTCGTCCGGGATGCGTTCGACCGGTACGGTCCGACACGACGGCCGCACCGACCTGACGGTCCGAACGACCCGGCAGAGCAGACGGTCAGAGCGGTCCTGCTCCTGGCGAGCCGATCCGGTGCGCCGCCCGCTCTGCTGCTGCGCAGTGAGGCCGCGCGCATCCGTCGTGACGCCGTCAGCGCTGCGCAGGAACGAGCCGCCGCACTCGGGGTCTGGCTGATGCTGCCGCTCGGCCTGTGCATCCTCCCCGCCTTCATCCTTCTGGCGGTGGCCCCCGTGCTCCTCGGGGTCCTCGCCGGCGCACCGATGTGATCCCTCCGCATCCCTCAGGAAAAGAAGTCCAATGAAAGGAAATCCGATGAACGCCCGAGATCTCATGAAGGCCCACGCCCTGCCACCCCTGAACGATCCACCGTGCCGGGATGAGCGGCCCCGGCCCGTCAGGTGGGGGCGATCACGCGCACGGCGGTTCGTCGCGGAACTCCGGGACGACTCCGGAGCCGCCACAGCGGAATACGCCATGGTCGTGCTCGCGGCGGTGGGACTCGGCGGGCTCCTCGCGGCGATCCTGAAGAGCGGCGAGGTGCGTTCGATGCTCACCGACCTCATCAGCCGTGCTCTCACGGCGGCCTGAGCCATGCGTCCGGCGATCGTCGACGAGCGGGGTTCGGTGTCTGCTGAGTTCGCGATGATCCTGCCGGCGCTGGCCATGGTCATCGCTCTCGGGGTGACCGCCGCACAACAGTGCGGTGGGGTGCAGATGCGGCTGGCCGACGCGGCCGCGGATGCCGCCCGGATGATCGGGCGAGGCGAAGGCGCCGGGAGCGCAGCTGCGCGGGTCCAGGCCGCGCAAGGCGGCGCCTCGATGTCGGTCCAGCGAGACGGGGTGCTCGTGTGCGTCACCGCCTCCGCTGTTCCCGCGGGCGGCATCGCCTCGACGCTCACCCTCGAACTGTCCGCCACGGGCTGCGCTCTCGACGATCAGGGCGGTGTCGCGGATGCGGGGCGACCGGAGTGAAGCCGGGCCGGATCGCGGAGGACGAGGGAAGCGGGAGCATCGCGGGCGCAGCCGCGGTCGTGTTCGTCGCGGCTCTCCTCTGCGCGGTGGTGCCGCTCGGAGCAGCGCTCGCTGAGGTCGAGACCCTGCGCGGGGCGGCCGACGCCAGCGCCCTCGCCGCCGCGGACACCGCCTCCGGGAGGGTTGCGGGCGTGGCGTGCGAGCAGGCCACCGCGATCGTGCGCCGCCTCGGAGTGGAGGTGAGTTCGTGCGCCGTCTCTGCTCAGGGTGTCGCCAGCATCTCCGTCACGACCACGATCCTGGGCATCTCCGTCGGGGCCCGGGCGCGGGCCGGTCCGCCGGTTCGATGACCCCGGCGGCCGGACCAGGCCGAGGGGGCGCTGTCAGTCGACGACCGACTGCACGTAGCGGTAGTCGACGGCGCTGGGCTGATCGGAGTCGGCGAACTCGAGGCCGGAGGAGCGCCGGTAGAGGTAGTGCTTGGCGTTCGACGACGCCGGGATGGAGAGTCGGGCCTGGGGCTCACCCGCCTCCGTGAAATCGGTGCGAATGGTCTTGCCCTCGAGGGGTCCGTCGGTGAACTTCGCGGTGTACGAACCATGGGTGACAGCTGCCATAGGGATCAGCTCCTCTTCATTGAAGTGTGAACCGGTGATGGTCACCACCATTGTCCACCCGACGCCCGTGACCGCAATGGGTCGCCGAGTCGGGAATTAGGCTCCACCCTGGAACGTATGTGTATGGTGTGCCTGACGGAACAGGTGGTTCCCTCTATATAAGGAGAAAAGTTGGCCAGCCCGAGAAAGCTCGTCATCGTCGAGTCGCCGACGAAGGTGAAGTCGATCGCCCAGTACCTGGGGGAAGGCTTCGACGTGATGGCTTCCGTCGGCCACATCCGCGACCTGGTGGAGCCCAAGAACCTGCCCGCCGAACTCAAGAAGGGCTCGCTCGGCAAGTTCTCCGTCGACGTCGAGAACCGCTTCGAGCCCTACTACGTCGTCTCCGACGCGAAGAAGAAGACGGTCGCCGATCTGAAGAAGGCGCTGGCCTCCGCCGACGAGCTCTACCTCGCCACTGATGAAGACCGCGAAGGCGAGGCCATCGCGTGGCACCTGCTCCAGGTGCTGAAGCCCAAGGTGCCCGTCAAGCGCATGGTCTTCCATGAGATCACGCGCGAGGCCATCGAGGCGGCGCGTGACAACACCCGGCAGATCGACGACGCACTCGTCGACGCCCAGGAGACCCGCCGCATCCTCGACCGTCTCTACGGCTACGAGGTCAGCCCCGTGCTCTGGCGCAAGGTCGGCCCCGGTCTCTCCGCAGGCCGCGTGCAGAGCGCCGCCACCCGCCTCGTCGTCGACCGGGAGCGCGAGCGCCTCGCCTTCACGAGCGCCAACTACTGGGACCTCTCGGCCACGCTCGCGCCCGCCGACACCGCCGCGTCCGCTCCGGAGAAAGACGCCTTCTCCGCACGACTCGTGCGTCTGAACGGTGAGCGCGTCGCCAGCGGTCGCGACTACGACGAGCAGGGCAAGCTCAAGGGCAAGGCCATCGCGCTCGGCGAGACCGCGGCCACCGCACTCCGCACGGCCCTCGAGGCCGATGGGGTGCCCATCACCGTCTCGAGCGTCGATTCGAAGCCCTACACGCGTCGTCCGGCTGCTCCGTTCACCACCTCCACGCTGCAGCAGGAGGCGGCCCGCAAGCTCCGCTTCTCGGCCCGCCAGACGATGAGCGTGGCGCAGTCGCTCTACGAGAACGGCTACATCACCTACATGCGCACCGACTCGCCCTCGCTCTCGCAGCAGGCGATCACCGCAGCGCGCAACCAGGCTGCCAAGCTCTACGGCGCCGACACCCTGCCCGACAAGCCGCGCCTCTACAGCGGCAAGGGCAAGAACGCGCAGGAGGCCCACGAGGCCATCCGCCCCTCCGGCGAGGTCTTCAAGACCCCGTCCGAGGTGTCGTCGGTCCTCCGCGGCAACGACTTCAAGCTCTACGACCTCATCTGGAAGCGCACGGTCGCCTCGCAGATGGCCGACGCGAAGGGCTCGACGGCTTCGGTCGCCATCACGGCGGGCCCCGTCGCGGTCGAGGAGCTGGGCGGTTCGACCACGGCCGAGTTCTCGGCATCCGGAACCGTCATCACCTTCCGCGGCTTCCTGCACGCCTACGAAGAGGGGCGGGACGAGGAACGCAACGCCGCGGCCGAGCCCACCGAGGCGAAGCTCCCCCCTCTCAAAGAGGGTCAGGCGCTCGCGGCCACCGCCATCGAGGCTGCGGGCCACGACACCACCCCACCGCCGCGCTACACCGAGGCGAGCCTCGTGAAGGCGCTCGACGAGCTCGGCATCGGCCGCCCCTCCACCTACGCGTCGATCATCTCGACCATCATCGACCGCGGCTACGTCACCCCCCGAGGCCAGGCACTCGTGCCCAGCTGGACGGCGTTCTCGGTGGTGAGACTGCTCGAGGACTTCTTCTCCGAGCTCGTCGACTACGACTTCACGGCCGCCCTCGAAGCCGACCTCGACAAGATCGCCGACGGCGAAGAGGATCGCGTCGACTGGCTCAACGGCTTCTACTTCGGCAGCGAGGGCCACCCCGGCCTCCGCAACGTCATCGACAACATGGGCGAGATCGACGCGCGTGCCGTGAACTCGGTCGCGATCGCCGACGACATCACCCTGCGCATCGGCAAGTACGGCCCCTACCTCGAAGTGGTCGACCCCTCGGGCGATCTCGAGGCGACACCTCGACGCGTGAACCTGCCCCAGGAGCTCGCTCCGGACGAGCTCACGCCCGAGAAGGCGCGCGAGCTCATCGACGCTCCCGTCGTGACCGACCGTGTGATCGGCGTCAACCCCGAGAACGGCAAGGAGATCGTGGCGAAGGACGGCCGGTTCGGTCCCTACGTCACCGAGCTCGAGCCCGTCGTGCCCGAGGCTCCGGAAGCAGCCGATGCGGCCGGCACGGCGTCGGCCCCGGCCCCGGCCACCTCGGCCGGGTCGACCGCCGAGGCGGGTGCGAAGAAGGCCCCGGCCAAGAAGCCCGCCGCGAAGAAGGCGGCCGCCGCGGTGAAGCCGCGCACGGCATCGCTGTTCAAGTCGATGGATCTCGCGAGCATCGACCTCGACACCGCCCTGCGATTGCTCAACCTGCCGCGGGTGGTCGGCGAAGATCCCGAGTCGGGTGAGCCCATCACCGCCCAGGGCGGCAAGTTCGGCCCGTACCTGAAGAAGGGCACCGACACCCGTTCGCTCACGAGCGAGGATCTGATCTTCGAGATCGACCTCCCGGGAGCGCTCGAGCTCTTCGCGCAGCCGAAGTACGGTGCGCGCCGGGCATCGTCGGCGCTGAAGGAGTTCGACGCCGACCCCGAGAGCGGCAAGCCGATCAAGGTCAAGGACGGCCGGTTCGGCCCCTACGTGACCGACGGCGTGACGAACGCCACGATCCCGCGCGGCGAGACCGTCGAGGAGGTCGACTTCGAGCGGGCCGTGCAGCTGCTCGCCGACAAGCGGGCGAAGGGCCCGGCCAAGCCGAAGGCGAAGGCTCCGGCCAAGAAGCCCGCGGCGCGGAAGCCCGCAGCGAAGACGACGACCGCGAAGACGACGGCTGCGAAGGCCACGGCCGCGAAGTCGACGGCGACCAAGACGGCCGCGGCCAAGGCACCCGCTCGCAAGGCGGCGCCGAAGTCGTGAGCGGGGTCTTCATCACGCTCGAGGGTGGTGACGGTTCCGGCAAGAGCACGCAGGCGGGTCTGCTCGAGGCCTGGCTCGTCGAGGCCGGGCAGACCGTCGTGCGCACTCGTGAGCCCGGCGGCACCGATCTCGGCACCGAGGTGCGTGAGATCGTGCTGCACAGCCGCGGGCACATCGCTCCGCGCGCGGAAGCTCTGCTCTATGCGGCGGACCGTGCGCATCACATCGCCACCAAGGTGCGCCCGGCCCTCGAGCGCGGCGAGGTCGTGGTGCAGGATCGCTACCTCGACTCGTCCGTCGCCTATCAGGGAGCCGGGCGCGTGCTCGATGCGGCCGAGATCCGCTCGCTCAGCCTGTGGGCCGCCGAGGGGCTCCTCCCGGATCTCACGATCCTCCTCGACCTCGACGAGATCGCGGCCCGCGCCCGGCTCGACGGTGCCAACAAGCGCTTCGACCGGCTCGAGGCCGAGAAGAGCGAGTTCCACGCCCGCGTGCGCTCGGCGTTCCTCGGCCTGGCCGCAGACGAGCCCGAGCGCTTCCTCGTGCTCGACGCCGCGCTGCCCCCCGAGGAGCTCGCCGCCCGCATCCGTGCGCGCGTCGCCCCCCTCCTCGCCTGAGCGCTGCCCCCCGAGGAGCTCGCCGGCCGCCTCCGTGAGCGCGCCCGCGACTTGACAGCAGTTGTGCGTAAGAGCGCCGACTTGACACATCTTGTGTCAAGTGGGCGCTCTTACCCGCGCTTTCTGTCAAGTGGCGGCGGGGTCCCTGGGCTGGGTCCCCGGGCGGGCGCTGCCGGAACGGACTGTCAGGGGCTGCCGATAGATTGGGGGCATGAGCGTATGGGATGACCTCACCGGCCAGTCGGCCGCCATCGAGGTCTTCCGCGCGGCCGCCGAGAGCTCCACGCGCAAGGCCGCCGGGGGAGTCGTGCACGACACCCCCGATTCCATGACGCACTCGTGGCTGGTCACCGGCCCTCCGGGGTCCGGTCGTTCCAATCTGGCGTACGCATTCGCATCCGCTCTGCTCTGTCGCAACGGCGGCTGCGGAGAGTGCTCCGACTGCCGTCAGGTGGCGGCCCGGTCGCACCCCGATCTGGCCGTGCTCGCCACCGAGCGCGTCATCATCTCCATCGAGGAGGTGCGCCGGCTCGTCTCGGCGTCGCAGTTCTCGCCGTCGGTCGCACGCTACCGCGTGGTGGTCATCGAAGACGCCGACCGCATGCAGGAGCGCACGTCGAACGTGCTGCTGAAGGCCCTCGAGGAGCCGCCCGAGCGCACGGTCTGGATTCTCTGCGCCCCCAGCGAGGCCGATCTGCTGCCCACCATCCGCTCGCGAGTGCGCTCCGTGCGTCTGCGCGTGCCGAGCACCCAAGATGTCGCGGCGCTGCTCGTGAAGCGCGACGGCGTCGAGCCCGAGCTCGCCGAGCGCGCTGCCCGTGAGTCGCAGAGCCACATCGGCATGGCTCACCGCCTCGCCACCAACGACGAGGCGAGGGCCCGCCGGGCCGAGACGCTCGATCTCGCGCTCGACGTGCGGAGCGTGGGCGACGCCGTGCGCGGGGCAGCCAGGCTGCTCGAGATCGCGGGCGCCGACGCTCAGGCCATCACCGAGGAGCGCGACGCCCAGGAGCGCGCCGCCGCACTCCGCTCGCTCGGTGTCGAGCCCGGCCAGGCGGTTCCGCAGGCCCTCCGCGGCCAGATCAAGACTCTCGAAGAAGACCAGAAGCGTCGCGCCACCCGAAGCCTCCGCGACGGCCTCGATCGCATCCTGACCGACCTGCTGTCGCTCTTCCGTGACATCCTGCTCGTGCAGCTCGGCGCCGTGAGCGACACCGGGGGCACATCTGGCGGCACTCCCGCTGCTCCCGGCGCTCCGGTCGTCGACCTCGAGCTCGTCAACGAGGCCATCCGCTCCCGCGTCCTCGAGGCGGCGGCCGGTAACGATTCGTCATCGACCCTCGCGGCGATGGACGCGATAGCGGCCGCCCGGCGGAGGATTGCGGCGAACGTGGCTCCGGCGCTCTCGCTCGAAGCGATGCTCGTGACGCTGGCCGACTCCTCCCGCCACGCCCACCGCACCGGGTAGCGCCCACCGCCCCGCCCGCACCGCTCCACCCCACGAAAGGCCCTCCGTGACCTCGAACCGCACCCCCCGCCGCGCGCGACGCCTCGTCGGCGCGCTCGCCGTCGTGGCGGCATCCGCTCTGCTGCTCACGGGCTGCGTCACCTGGTTCACCGGCAGCTACTCCCCGCCGCAGTCCGCCGTCACCCCGGCGGCCCCCGCCACGACGGCGCCCACCGACGAAGACGTCGCCCCCGAGCTCGAGCCCTTCTACACGCAGCCCCTCTCCTGGGAGTCGTGCGGCGGCCCGTTCCAGTGCACCACCGCGATCGCCCCGCTCGACTGGGCGAACCCGCAGGACGGCCGCACAGTCGACCTCGCGATCATCAAGAAGGCGGCCTCCGGCGGCGATCGCCTCGGCTCCCTCTTCGTCAACCCGGGCGGCCCGGGTGGGTCGGCCTACGACTTCGTGGAGCAGTCGGCCGACTACGCGGCACACCCCAGCCTGCAGTCCAGCTACGACCTCATCGGCTACGACCCCCGGGGCACCGGTCACTCGGATGCGGTGAAGTGCCTCACCGACCCGGAGAAGGACGCCTGGCTCTACGACATCGTGCCGGGGGAGCGCGGCTCGGAGGAGTGGATCGCGGCCTACACCGCCAACGCGAAGGGCTTCGCCGACAAGTGCGCCCAGAACACGGGCGACCTGCTCGAGTTCATCGGCACCGAGAGCACGATCCGCGATCTCGACATGCTGCGCGCCCTTGTGGGCGACCCGGCACTGAACTACCTCGGCTACTCCTACGGCACTCTGCTCGGGGCCGAGTACGCCGAGGAGTTCCCCGACAAGGTCGGCCGCATGGTGCTCGACGGTGCCGAGGATCCGGCCTCGAGCGGCTTCGACATCACGATCTCCCAGGCGGAGGGCTTCGAGCGCGCTCTCACGAGCTACCTCGACGCCTGCACGAGCGGTTCCGGCTGCTGGTTCGACGGCACCACCGAGCAGGCGCTCGCGAAGATCCAGGATCTGCTGGCCGAGGTCGACGAGAGCCCACTCAAGGGCAGCGACGGCCGCGAGCTGGGCTCGTCGAGTCTGCTCACCGCGATCTTCTACCCGCTCTACAACGAGGCGAACTGGGGCTACCTCGACACCATGTTCCTCGCCGTCGACCAAGGGCAGGCCGACTTCGCCCTGCAACTGGCGGATGCCTACAACAGCCGCAACGAAGACGGCACCTACGCCGACAACCTGATCGAGTCGTTCAATGCCATCTCGTGCGCCGACTACCCCGCCATCACCGATCCCGCCGTCATCGCCGAGCAGAACGAGCGGCTGATCGCGGCTTCTCCCACGGTCGGCCCGTACTGGACCTACGGTGACATCGCGTGCGCGCAGTGGCCCTTCCCCTCCACGCGCGTGCCCGACACGGTCACTGCGGCGGGCTCCGCTCCGATCCTCGTGGTGGGCACGACCGGCGACCCGGCCACGCCCTACAAATGGGCCGAGGCGTTGGCCGGTCAGCTCGAGAACGGTCACCTCGTGACCTTCCAGGGCGAGGGGCACACCGCCTACAACTCGTCGAGCTGCGTGTCGGATGCCGTGGACGCCTACTTCCTCGACGGCACGGTGCCCTCCGCCGATCCCGAGTGCACGAGCTGAGTGCCGGCCCGATGAGCATCCCGGAGCCGGGCCTGCGCGAGCGCAAGCGCCGGGCCACACGCCGTCGCATTCAGCTCTCCGTGCTGCGGCTCACGGCCGAGCACGGCCTCGACCAGGTCACGATCGACGACATCAGCCGCGACGCCGGGGTCTCGCCGCGCACGTTCTTCAACTACTTCCCCACGAAGGAGGACTCGCTCGCGGGGGATCTCCCGATGACCTTCGACGAGGAGACCGCGCGCCGGTTCGAGGCTCTCGGGCCGGACGGCGATCCGCTCGGCGACCTCATCGCGATCATGGCCGAGCAGGCCGACGCTGAAGCCGACGGCGCCGTCGACCCGGAGCTGCACCAGCTCCGACGCCGGCTCGTGGCCGACTACCCGCAGATCGTGGCGCTCAAGATGGACAGGGTGCGGGCGTTCGAGGCCACCGTGAGCGCGTCGGTGGCGAAGCGGCTGGCGGCGGGCGGCGCAGGATCGAGCGGCTCGGGATTGAGCAGCGCCGGATCGGTCAGCGCCGGGGCCTCGACGAGCGACCCGAGCGACCCGAGCGACCCGAGCGACCCGGTCGATCCCGAGATCGCCGAGCGGGCGCGCCTGATCAGCCTGCTCGTGCTGACGGTCGCGCGAGCGGCCTGGACCTCGTGGCTCGAGCATCCGGAGTCGGCATCGCTGCGGGAGCTGCTGCTGCGCTCGCGTGCGCGGCTGCACGAGGTGGCGGGGGCGGCTGCTCGCGGTTGAGGGTGTGCGCCGGGGCTTTCCGGATCGGCTATGCTTTGTTGCTGTGCCGCTCGTGAAGCGAACGGCCAGGCCGCCTTAGCTCAGTCGGCAGAGCGATTCACTCGTAATGAATAGGTCGTGGGTTCGATTCCCACAGGCGGCCCCATGACTGAACCAATCCGCTGGGGGATCCTCGGCACCGGTGGCATCGCCTCCACGTTCGTGACCGACATCCAGGCCGCGGGTCTCGCGGTGTCCGCGGTGGGATCGCGTCGCGCCACGAGAGCCGAGGAGTTCGCCGGCCGTTTCGGGATCGCCCGTGCGCACGCGAGCTACGAGGCCCTCGTGGCCGATCCGGAGGTCGACGTCATCTACGTCGCCACCCCGCATCCGTTCCACGCCGAGAACGCGCTGATGGCCATCGCCCACGGCAAGCACGTGCTCGTCGAGAAGCCGTTCACGCTCAACGCCGCCGAGGCCGAGCGCGTGCTGACCGCCGCCGACGAGGCGGGCGTCGCGCTGCTCGAGGCGATGTGGTCGCGGTTCCTGCCTCAGATGGTGCGCATCCGGGAGATCATCGCCTCAGGCACTCTCGGCGACGTGCGCACCGTGCTCGCCGACCACCAGCAGCTCCTCCCCTCGGATCCCTCGCATCGATTGCAGTCGCCCGAGCTCGGCGGGGGAGCCCTGCTCGACCTGGCCATCTACCCGGTGTCGCTCGGCGTGGATCTGCTCGGCCTGCCCACCGGCGTGCTGGCCCACGCCAGCATGACCGCCACCGGGGTCGACCGCCAGACCGCGATCATCCTCGAGCACGAGGGCGGCCGCCAGTCGGTCTCGCACAGCGCACTCGACACCGCAGGTCCTGTGCGGGCGGCGATCGTGGGCACGCTCGCCCGGATCGAGATCGACCGCACCTGGTACGCGCCCACGACGTTCCGCGTGATCGACCCCGACGGCCGCGTGCTCGAGAGCTTCGAGCCCGCGAGCGGCGAGCAGGGCATGCGCTACGAGGCTCTCGAGCTCGAGCGGATGATCCGGGCCGGCGAACGCGAGAGCCCGGTGCTCCCGCACGCCGAGACTCTCGCGATCATGCGCACGCTCGACGACATCCGCGCCCGGATCGGCCTCCGCTACCCGGGCGAATAGCGCAGGCCGAGGACTCGGGACGGCGGTTCCGCATCGGGCTCGGCTCAACGGCTGCGGCACGGCGTGTCGAGCGAGGCCGGGTACCATGGCATCGATGTCGGACGACGAGAACCCTCGCACACGACGCGAGCTCCGCGAAGCGGAGGCTCGCGCGGCCGAGACGAGCCGGGGCGCGGATGCCGCGGACCGGGCGCCCGGGGAGAGCTCGGCAGGCCAGCCGGAGTGGGCGACCGCCGACACCGCACCTACGGCGATCATCCGGCCGGCCACCGCGGATGTGCCCGTGCCCGTGCCCGTGCCGGCGCCCGCGCCCGCGGTAGCGGCATCGCGCGACAGCATCGCGCCTGCCGCACCGGCCCCGTCCGCCGCGACGGGCGACGAGGCAGCCGCCACCACCGCCACTGCTACCACCCCCGCCGCCCCCGGCTTCCGAGCGCGCATCAGCCGCCACCCCCGCGCCTGGGCCGTGGCCGCAGCGGCGACAGCCGTGGTGCTGCTCGGCGGTGGCGCCTTCGCCGCCGGTGCCGCCGTGGGGGCCGGCGACCCGCAGAGCGCGCCGATCGCAGCCGCCACCGACGTGGCATCCGCGACGCCGACCCAGACCCCCACGCCGACCCCCACTCCGGAGCCCCGCCCGGTTCCGCAGGCCGCCGCGGCGCCCGCAGCCCTCCGCACCTGCTCGGTGGCGGGTCTCGCGGCAGACCCCCGCCTCGGCACCTTGTACGGCAGCGTGCGCAACGCCGCCACCGGCGAACTCCTCTTCGACCGGGCCGGAACGACCCCGGCACGCACAGCGAGCGTCATGAAGGTGCTCTCGAGCGCGGCGGCCCTGGCGGTGCTGGGCCCCGATCACCGCGTGCCCACCACCGTGGTCAAGGGCACCGAGCCCGGCCAGGTCGTGCTCGTGGGGGGTGGCGACATCACGCTCGCGAGCAACGGCTCCAACGTCTACGAGGGCGCGGCGAGCATGCAGGACCTCGCCGCCCAGACCAGCGCGGCCTGGGAGGCCGACCCGAGCACGGCCGGCACCTCCATCACGTCGATCGTGCTCGACGCGAGCGTGTTCTCAGGCGACCGCTGGCAGCCGTCGTGGCTGCGCAAGGAGCAGGTCGACGGCTACTCCTCCGAGGTCACGGGCCTCCAGGTCGACGGCGACCGCGCGGAGCCGGGAGCCAACGTGTCCACTCGCAGCGACAACGCGGTGCTGCGCGCGGGCCAGGCGTTCGCGCTCGCCCTGGGGGCACCGGATGCGGCACTCGCGGAGGGGCTCGCCCCCGCCGGTTCGCCGCAGCTCGGCCAGGTGCTCTCGGCGCCCGTGTCGACCATGGTGCAGGAGGCACTCCTGCGCTCGGACAACACCGAGGCCGAGATGCTCGCCCGCCTCGTGGCCGTGCAGCTCGGCGTGGGCAACGACTTCGCGGCGCTGCAGACCGCCATTCCGCAGGCGCTCGCCACCTACGGGCTCGACACGAGTGCGCTCGTGATCGCCGACGGCTCGGGCCTCAGCGATGACAACGGCGTGCCCACCGACTTCCTCAGCCGCCTTTTCATCAAGATCAACGCGCACGAGGGCGACCTCGGCGTGATCGCGGCCGGCCTGCCTGTCGCCGGCCAGAGCGGCACCCTCGCGGGGCGGTTCGGCGGGTCGCCCGCAGCCGGCAGCGTCATCGCGAAGACCGGTTGGATCGACACCGGTTACACCCTCTCCGGCATCGTCAGCGCCGGCGACGGCAGCGTGCTCACGTTCGCGTTCTTCGCCCTCGACGACGTGGACGACAGTGCCCGCGCGGCCCTCGACGAGCTCACGACCGGCGTCTACGAGTGCGGAAACAACCTCTCCGATCTCTAGACTGGGAGCATGGCGAAGGCTCTGTTCATCATCGACGTCCAGAACGACTTCATCGAGGGCGGTGCCCTCGGCGTCACCGGCGGCACGGCCGTGGCGGAGGGGATCTCGCGGCTGCTCGCCACGCATCCCGACACCTACGAGTTCGTCATCGCCTCGCGCGACTGGCACGACCCGGAGAACGACAACGGGGGGCACTTCGCCACGACCGAGGCCCCCGACTTCGTGACCACGTGGCCCGTGCACTGTGTCGCAGGAACCTACGGTGCCGAGTACCACGACGAGCTCACCACGCGCGCCATCGACCATCACGTGCGGAAGGGTCAGGGTCAGCCGGCCTACTCCATCTACGAGGGCACCACCGAGGAGGGCGGCACCGTGCACGAACTGCTCGACGCGAACGGCGTCACGGAGGTCGACATCGCCGGCCTCGCCACCGACTACTGCGTGCGCGCCTCGGCGCTCGACGCGCTCGAGCACGGCCGCCGGGTGCGCATCATCACCGATCTCGTGGCGGGGGTGTCTCCGGATGCGTCGCGCGCCGCCATCGCCGAGCTCGCCCACGCGGGCGCCGACCTCGTGACCTCGGACCTCGTCGACCGCTAGGCCGGTGTCGACCGTTAGGCCGGTCGGGACGGGCGGGCCAGCTCGAGGGCCGCGAGGAGCGCCCAGAGCTCGGCGCGGCCCTGGAACGTGTCGAGGGGCACGCCGAGGCGGTCGGCGAGGGAGTCGATGCGCAGCCGCAGACTGTGCCGGTGGAGGCCCAGCTCGCGGGCGGCCGGATCCCACCGCCCGTTGTGCCGCAGCCACACCTCGGCGAAGCGCAGTGACTCCCGGCCCTCGGCCGATCTCAGGAGCGGCGCGAGTCTGGCGCGCGCCACATCGGCCACCGATCCTGTCGCCAGCAGACCGAAGAAGCTCTGGTTCACGAGCTGCGAGAAGTCGGCGACGCGACCCGCCGGCGCCCCCTCGGCCGCCCGCACCGCCTGCGTGAGTGCCACGTTCAACTCGTCCCAGCCCGCCGGATCCGAGACGCCCGCCGTCGCCGAGTGCGCCTCGAGGAACGCGCGCTCGCCGCGCACGCGCCCCTGGTCGACGAGCAGCACGAGGTGCTCGCCCGTGGTCACCGTGAAGTAGCCCGTGCGTGGGCGCGCCGCCCGCCGCTCGAGGCTGTCGTGGAGGGCCGGCGTCACCGACGGCAGCGGGATGGCGAACACCTGGAACGGCTCGCCGGGGAGCACGATCCGGATGGCGCCGGCCGCGCGCCGCACGGTCTCGACGCCGCCGTCGCGGAGCAGCTGGAACAACTGCTCCATGATCGTGCGGTGGCTGATCCGCAGATCCTCCGCGTGCTCGAGCGACACGTCGGCGAGGGCGGTGAGAACCGTCGCGACCGCCTCGTCGCCCGCGTCGAAGGGATCGGCCCGCGCCCAGGCGATCACTCCGTGGGTGCGGCCAGGGGCCCCGAGGGTCTGGGCCGTGCCGGGCCGCCCGCCGGCCGAGAAATCTGATCGCGACCGCGGCCCGGTCCCGGCACCAGACCGTTCCGGTGGTCCGTCCAGCCCGCCGGAGCCGGCCTCTCCGCGGACTTCGCCCATCATGGAGACCATCGATTCCGTCTGCGGGTCGGATGCCGCAGGGGTTGTCGAAGTGCGCGCCAGCAGCCGCTCCACCTGCTCACGGAGGCCGGCGGCGGCCCCCGAACCACCGCTGCCTCCCGCGTGCTCGATCACCTGCGCGTCTGCGTCGAACACCCACACCTCCGCGCCGAGTGCCGCGGCCGCTACCCCCACGGCGGCTCCGAGCCCGCCGCCGCCCACGGCCGCCTGCGCGATGTCGTTCTGCGCCGCGAGCGCCCACTCGACGCGGGCACGAGCCGACTGCGCCTCGTGCTCCGCGATGAACCGCGAGATCGCGATGAACGGAGTGTCGTACGGGATCTCCACGAGCGGGATGCCCGCCTCCGCGCACGCCGCCACCAGCTCGGCGGGCGTGCCCTCACGCACGACCTCGGTGCCGAAGCCGATCGCCACCACTCCGACGCCCGCCAGACGCTGCACATAGCCGCGATAGTCGTCCGCGTCGTAGTTCGCGAACTGGCGGCCCGTGGTGAGGAGGAGCTGGCCCGCACCGACGAACGGAGTCGGGTCGGGGAGGTCCGAGTTGTGGGCCCAGTCGACCGCGTAGTCGTGCAGATCCTGCGGCGTCAGGAGGTCGATCGCGAAGTCCTGCTCGGCGAGGACGAGATCGAGGGTGATCGGCATGGGGGGAGCCTAATCGATGCGGCTGACAGTCTGGCTCACATCGCGGCGAAGTCTGCCGGAACGGCACGGGCTATCGGGCTGCCGGCGACCTACAGTGAGTGCCATGACCATGACTCTCGACAGCACCCTCGGGGGCCCGACGCTCGAGCAGCGCCGCCACCTCGTCACCTCCATCCCCGGCCCGAAATCGGCCGAGCTGCATGCCCGCAAGGCGGCGGCGGTCGCGAGCGGCGTGGGAGTCATGCTGCCGGTCTACGTGCAGGCGGCCGGCGGTGGTGTGGTCGTCGACGTCGACGGCAACTCGCTCATCGACTTCGGATCCGGGATC
This sequence comes from Herbiconiux oxytropis, assembly GCF_024979315.1. Taxonomy (GTDB): domain Bacteria; phylum Actinomycetota; class Actinomycetes; order Actinomycetales; family Microbacteriaceae; genus Herbiconiux; species Herbiconiux oxytropis. Next base: position 94,349 of record NZ_JANLCK010000003.1, read on the forward strand.
GCCGTGACGGGTGTGGGCAATGCGGCCCCCGCCGTCGTCGAGGCGGTCACCGCCCAGGTGGCGCAGTTCACGCACACCTGCTTCACCATCACGGGCTACGAGGGCTACATCGAGGTCGCCGAGGCTCTCAACGCGCTCACCCCCGGCAGCTTCGACAAGCGCACCGCGCTGTTCAACTCGGGTGCCGAGGCCGTGGAGAACGCCATCAAGATCGCCCGCCACTTCACCAAGAAGCAGGCCGTCGTGGCCTTCGACCACGGCTACCACGGCCGCACGAACCTCACCATGGCCCTCACCGCCAAGTCAATGCCCTACAAGAGCGGCTTCGGCCCCTTCGCGCCCGAGGTCTACCGCGCGCCGATGTCATACCCCTTCCGCGACAACGGGCTCACCGGCCCCGAGGCGGCGCGCCGTGCGATCACCCAGATCGAGAAGCAGATCGGCGCCGACAACCTCGCCGCGGTCATCATCGAGCCCATCCAGGGCGAGGGCGGCTTCATCGAGCCCGCCCCCGGCTTCCTGCCCGCCGTCGCCGCCTGGGCGAAGGCCAACGGCGTCGTCTTCATCGCCGACGAGGTGCAGACCGGCTTCGCCCGTACGGGCCAGCTCTTCGCCTCCGAGCACGAGGGCCTCGAGCCAGACCTCATCGTGACCGCCAAGGGGATCGCCGGCGGCCTCCCGCTCTCGGCCGTCACCGGCCGCGCCGAGATCATGGACTCCGCTCACGCCGGCGGACTCGGCGGCACCTACGGCGGCAACCCCATCGCGTGCGCCGCGGCGGTGGCCACCATCCGCAGCTTCCAGGAGGACGGCCTCGTCGAGCGCGCCCGCACCATCGGCACCCTCTTCCGTGGCCGACTCAACGCCCTCCGGGCAGCGGATGCGCGCATCGGCGACGTCCGGGGCCGCGGCGCGATGATGGCGATCGAGATCGTCGACCCGGCCACGGGTGATCCGGATGCCGCCCTCACCGCGAAGATCGCCGCCTACGCCCACCAGAACGGAGTGGTGCTGCTCACCTGCGGCACCTACGGCAACGTGATCCGGTTCCTGCCCCCGCTGACCATCTCGGACGAGTTGATCACCGACGGGCTCGACGTCATCCGCGACGCGTTCATCGCCGCATGAACGCCGCCCGCACGGCCACCGACGGTGTCGACAGCGCCCTCGAAGCGGCCGGAGCAGCCGGAGCGGCCGGAGCCGCCGGGGCCGCCGGGGCCGCCGGGGCGGATGCCGCCCGCGCACGACTGATGACCGAGCCGGCACCTGTGACCGCCCCCATCCCGACGATCGCCCACGCGCACGCCGGCGCCTCGGCGCTCGCCGACGCCCGTGCCCAGCTCGCCGACGCCGTCGGGGAGCTCGGCTACGACGAGGGCACCTACGCCATGCTGGCCGCCGCCCGTCGCGAGCTCGCCGTGAGCATCCCGCTGCGGCGCGACGACGGCAGCACCCAGGTGCTCACCGGCTACCGTGTGCAGCACAACATCTCGCGCGGACCGGCGAAGGGGGGCCTCCGCTACGCGCCCTCGGTGAACATCGACGAGGTGCGGGCGCTCGCGATGTGGATGACGTGGAAGTGCGCCCTGCTCGACGTGCCCTACGGCGGCGCCAAGGGCGGCATCGCGATCGATCCGCGGCGCTACAGCACGCTCGAGCTCGAGCGCGTGACCCGCCGGTTCACGAGCGAGATCCTGCCGATCATCGGCCCGCACCAGGACATCCCGGCGCCCGACATCGGCACCGACGAGCAGACCATGGCGTGGATCCTCGACACCTATTCGGTGACGCAGGGGCACACCGTGCCCGGCGTCGTCACCGGCAAACCGCTCAGCCTCGGGGGCTCGCTCGGCCGCGCGAGCGCCACGAGCCGCGGGGTGGTGCACGTGGCGAAGGCGGCCCTCGAGTCCGAGGGCATCGACCCTCGAGGCGCCACCGCCGCCGTGCAGGGCTTCGGCAAGGTGGGCCGAGACGCCGCGCGCTTTCTCGAGCAGGAGGGAGCCAGGGTGGTCGCGGTGAGCGACCAGTACGGCGCCGTGCAGGCCGGTCTCGACGGCGCCGGCGGCACGAAGGGCCTCGACATCGAGGCGCTCGCCGCCCACGTCGACGCCACCGGCTCGGTGGTGGGCTTCGCCGGCGGCGACGCCCTCCCGCCTGCAGACCTGCTGACGCTCGAGGTCGACCTGCTCGTGCCGGCCGCCGTGGAAGGTGTGATCCACGAGGACAACGCCCGCGACATCCGGGCGCGCCTCATCGTGGAGGGCGCAAACGGCCCGACCACGCGGGAGGCCGACCGCATCCTGCGCGAGCGTGGCGTGGTGGTCGTGCCGGACATCCTCGCGAACGCGGGCGGCGTCATCGTCTCCTACTTCGAGTGGGTGCAGGCCAACCAGTCCTACCGCTGGGACGTGCGCGACGTCGAGCAGCGTCTGGCCGAGCGCATGATCGCGGCGTGGCACGGGGTCTCCCGGTATGCTCGCGACAGCGGGATGACCCTGCGCGCGGCAGCCACAACCCTGGCCGTCCAGCGGGTCACCGAGGCACATCGCCTGCGCGGTCTGTACCCCTGATCCGCCTGCCCGTGCGCCGGCCGAGCGCAGGAGCCTCTTCCTCCCCACGACCTCAGCAACCTCATGACGAGAAGGACAGCAATGACCGCATCGACCGAGACCGACCTCCTCGCCGGAGTGCCCGACCGCCTCTTCATCGGCGGATCGTGGGTGCACGGCTCGACCGGCAAGACCTTCGACGTGATCGACCCGGCCACGGGCACCGTGATCAAGTCGATCGCGGACGCGACGCCGGAGGACGGCATGCGCGCCCTCGATGCCGCGGTGGCCGTGGCCGATGAGTGGGCGGCCACGGCACCCCGCCAGCGCGGCGAGATCCTGCGCGGGGCGTTCGATCTCCTGCAGCAGCGTCGGGACGACATGGCGCTGCTCATGACGCTCGAGATGGGCAAGCCGCTCGCCGAGGCGCAGGGCGAGGTGACCTACGGCGGTGAGTTCCTGCGCTGGTTCAGCGAGGAGGCCGTGCGCATCTCGGGCCGCTACGGCTCGAACCCCGAGGGCACCGGCCAGATGGTCGTCTCCCAGCGCCCCGTGGGCCCCTGCTACCTCATCACGCCGTGGAACTTCCCGCTCGCCATGGCGACGCGCAAGATCGCGCCCGCACTCGCGGCCGGCTGCACCGTGGTGGTCAAGCCCGCCGCGCTCACGCCGCTCACGACGCTCTTCATCACCCGCCTGCTCGAGGAGGCCGGGCTGCCCGCCGGTGTCGTGAACGTCGTCACGAGCTCGCAGTCGCGCGCCATCTCCGAGCCGATCATCGCCGACCCGCGGCTGAGGAAGCTCAGCTTCACCGGCTCCACCCCGGTGGGCCGCACTCTCATGAAGCAGGCGGCCGACAACGTGCTGCGCACCTCCATGGAGCTCGGTGGCAACGCCCCGTTCGTGGTCTTCGGCGACGCCGACCTCGACAAGGCGGTCGACGGCGCGATGGCGGCGAAGTTCCGCAATATCGGCCAGGCCTGCACGGCGGCCAACCGCTTCATCGTGCACTCGTCGGTGGCGAAGGACTTCGCCGACCGCCTCGCCGCCAAGGTCGACTCGCTGCGCGTGGGTCGCGGCACCGAGGAGGGCGTGGGGATCGGCCCGCTGATCGACGACAAGGCCGTCGACAAGGCCGACGAGCTCGTGCAGGACGCCGTGAGTCGCGGCGCGACCCTCGTCGCGGGCGGCAAGCGGATCGAGGGCCCCGGCAGCTTCTACGAGCCCACCGTGGTCTCGAATGTGCCCTTCGACAGCGAGATCCTCCGCGAGGAGATCTTCGGCCCGGTGGTGAGCATCGTGCAGTTCGACGACGAGGATGAGGCCGTGCGTCTCGCGAACGACACCGAGTACGGTCTCGTCTCCTACGTCTTCACCGAGTCGCTCGCCCGCGGTCAGCGCATGATCCAGAAGCTCGACACGGGCATGATGGGCCTCAACGTCGGCGTCATCTCGAACGCCGCCGCCCCCTTCGGCGGGGTGAAGCAGTCGGGCCTCGGGCGCGAGGGCGGCGCCGAGGGCATCCACGAGTACCTCTCGACGAAGTACACCCTCATCCCGAACAGCTGAGTCACCCCGCACGAGTCACCCCGCCCGGGTCACTCCGTGGCGAGGGCGCGCACCGGTGAGACCCGGGTGGCACTCCGCGAGGGCACCACGGTGGCGGCGAGCGTGAGCAGCGCCGCCGCCACAGCCGTGCCCAGCACGAGCTGCCACGGCACCACGGGCAGGATGAACGCGGGCGCGCCGGGCATCGACGACAGCAGCGACTGGGCGCCCGCCCACCCGTAGAAGATCCCCACCGCGAGCCCCACGAGCACGGCCGCGGCGGTGAGCTGTGCGCTCTCGACAGCGATCATGCGCCGCAGCTGTGCGGCGGTGAAGCCGAGAGCCCGGAGCAGTCCGAGCTCTCGGGTGCGCTGCAGCACGCTGAGCGAGAGGCTGTTGACGAGCCCGACGGCTGCGATCAGCGCGCTGAACCCCAGGAGCGCCGAGAAGATCACCACAGTGGTGGTGATGACCGTGTCGAGCTGGGCAGCCATCTCCGGATCGTCGAAGGCCGAGCCGAGCACCTGGCGGTAGGTCGCGGCGGCGACCGCGAACATGCTCACGAGGCCCACCCCGATGACGAGCCCGATGGTGGTCCGGGTGCTGCGCTCGGGGTACCGCACGGCGTTGAGCGCGGCCAGCCGAGCCGCCGCGCCCCCGCCGAAGAGCCGGCTGCCGAGGATCCGTCCCACGGCACGGAGCGCCGGGGGCATCACGAGCCCCGCTCCGAGCACGAGCCCGGAGAACGAGAGCATGCCGCCGAGCACGGCGGGCAGGATGCCGATCGGGTTCAGGCTGCCGATGACGATCCCGGCTGCCAGCAGGAGCGCCCCGAGCACGAGCAGTGCGAGGGCCGCGGCGTTCCGCCCGCGTCGGCCGCGCAGCTCCTCGTGACGGAGCTCCGTCGAGCCGCTGAGCGCCTGCAGCGGCGACACGTCGAGCACCCGGCGCGAACCCACCCACGAGGCGAGCCAGGTGGTGAGGATCACGGCGATGATCGGCAGAACGACCACCGGGGGAGCGAGGTCGTAGGGGAGCGCCGGTGCGTGGCCGCCGGCCACGGCCACGGCGAGGAGCGCGGCCGAGACCCCGGTGCCCAGGAGTGCTCCCAGCACACTTCCGACGACGCCCACAGCCAAGCCCTCCCGCGCGATCGCGCGGCGACGGCTCCGCGCCGAGGCGCCGACGAGCCGCAGCAGAGCGATGGTGCGGGTGCGCCCGGCGACGATCGTGGCGAACGTGTTGGAGGTCACGACGGCGCCCACGTACACCGCGATCGCGATGAACACGAAGCCGAGCATCGCGAGCACGAGCGCGACCATGCTGCTGGAGCCGGTGAGATCGTCGGCCGCGATCACGGCAGCCAGCGCCCCCGTGATCTGCAGCAGCGACACGCCGAAGGCCGCCGAGAGTGCGGCGACCAGGATGCTCGGGGCGTGCTGACGAGCCGCCGAGAGACGTGCCGCCGCGATGCCCTTCGACCCGGTCATGCGGCGCCCTCCATGCCCAGCATGTAGTCGCTGATCTCGGCGGCGCTCGAGGGGCCCCGGTCTTCCACCACGCGTCCGTCGGCCAGGAACACGATGCGGTCGGCGTAGCTCGCGGCCACCGGATCGTGGGTCACCATCGCGATGCTCTGGCCGTAGTCCCGGCAGGCCGACCGCAGGAGGCCGAGCACCTCGCGGCCGCTCCGCGAGTCGAGATTGCCGGTGGGCTCGTCGGCGAAGACGAGGTCGGGCCTGGTGCCGAGCGCGCGCACGATCGCGACGCGCTGCTGCTGCCCGCCCGACAGCTCGTGCGGCCGGTGCCGCAGCCGCTCCCGCAGGCCGAGGGAGTCGACGAGGCCGTCGATCCGGAGCCGGTCGTCGGGGGAGGGCCGCCGGCCATCGAGCTCGAACGGCAGCAGGATGTTGCCCAGCACGTCGAGCGTCGGCACGAGGTTGAACGACTGGAAGACGAAGCCCACGCGTCGTCGTCGCAGCTCCGTGAGGCGCGCATCGCCGAGCGTCGTGATCTCGGTGTCGCCGAGCCAGACGCGGCCGCCCGACGGCGAGTCGAGGCCCGCCATGATGTGCATGAGCGTCGACTTGCCCGATCCGCTCGGCCCCATCACGGCCGTGAACTCGTGGGGGCGGATGCCGACCGAGACGTCGTCGAGCGCCGTCACGGCGGTGTCGCCGCGGCCGTAGGACTTGCTGAGGTTCGCGACCCGGGCGACGAGGCCCAGGTCTGTCGTGGTGATCTCCATGCTCTGACGCTACGGTCGGCCCGCCGGGGCCCGCGTCGGACGACGGGACGACCCTCGTACATCTCGAGGATGACGTCGTGCGCGACTCAGACCAGCCCGTGCTCGTGCGCGAACACCACGAGCTGCACGCGATCGCGCAGCTCGAGTTTGCCCAGCACGCGGCTGACGTGCGTCTTGACCGTGGCCTCGGAGAGGAACTCGGCCGCGGCGATCTCGGCGTTGCTCAGCCCCCGCGCGGCGAGGGCGAAGATCTCCTTCTCGCGCGCGGTGAGGGCTCGGAGGGAACCCCGGGCGGCGAAGACCGGCGATACCCTGCCGGCTGCGGGGGCCGTGCCCACGTGCTCGAAGAGCTCCCGCACGGCTGCCGCCGACACCACGGCGTCACCGGCGTGCACGGTTCGGATGGCGGAGAGCAGGAACTCCGGATCGGCGTCCTTCAGCACGAAACCGCTCGCGCCGGCCCGGATCGCCCGAGCGGCGGCCTCGTCGAAGTCGAAGGTGGTGAGCACGATCACGCGGGGCGGGGGCGCTGCCGCAGAGGCGGGCCGGGTGAGGATGCGCCTGGTCGCCTCGATGCCGTCGACACCGGGCATCCGCAGGTCCATGAGCACGACGTCGGCGCGGTGCTCGAGCGCGGCCGCGGCACCCGCGGCTCCGTCGTCGGCCTCCGCGACCACCTCGAGATCGGCCTGCGAGTCGACGACCATGCGCACGCCCGCACGGAACAGCGGCTGGTCGTCGACGAGCACCACACGGATCACGGAGCCGCTCATGATGCCTTCTCCTCGCCGAGTGCCTGCGGGGCATCGGCCCGGTCGATCGGCACGGCGAACCGCACGACGAACCGGCCGTCCTCCCGCCCGGAGGTCAGGCGCCCGCCGGCGAGCTGAACCCGCTCCCGCATTCCGGTGATCCCGTACCCGGGCGCATCCGGTGCCGGCGTCGGTGCCGCGGCGCCGAGCCCGTTCGAGACGCTCACCGAGAGCTCCGCCGCGCCCCAGTCGATCCGCACCCCGGCCGCCTGCCGGTCGCCGTGCCGGAGCGCGTTCACGAGCGCCTCCTGCAGCACGCGGTAGACCGCGAGCTGCTGCCCGGGCGGCAGCGCCACGGAGGCGCCGTACTCCTCGACCCGCACCGGCAGCCCGGCATCGGTCAGCTGCGAGAACAGCGTCGGCAGCTCGGCGAGGGTGGGCTGCGGCCCGCGCTCGTCGTCGTCCCGCAGCTGAGCGAGCAGCACCCGCACCTCGGAGAGGGCCTCTCGGGCGGTCGACGAGATCGTGACGAGCGCGGCCTCTGCGGCGGCCGGATCCGCCCGGCCTGCATAGCGGGCGCCATCGGCCTGCGCGATCACGACCGCGAGCGAGTGGGCCACCACGTCGTGCATGTCGCGGGCGATGCGGGTGCGCTGCTGCTGCACCCTCGTCTCCCGCTCCGCGGTCGCCTGCCGGAGGCGGCTCTCCCTCGCCGTGGCCCAGGTCTTGGCGAGCAGGCCGAGGGTCCAGCTCAGCGCGAGCAGGCCGGCGATCGAGGCCGTGTAGATGAGGAAGATCACGGAGAGCTGGGCACCCTCGGGCGCCGGCGCGCCCGGCTGCCGGAGGGCCGGGCCGAAGGCGAGATAGGCGCCGGCCACGAGTGCGCCGACGACGGCCGACGCGAGGCCGGCCCACTTGACGACTCGTCCGCCGTAGCGCGCGGTCGCGTAGAGCATCGGAAGCACGGCAAGATCGGCCACGTCCGGGGGGAGCGATGCCGCCATCTGCAGCCCGGTGGCGGCCCAAGCGATGGCAAGGGCGAGCGCCGGGCTGACTCGACGCAGGGCGAGCACGGCGCCCAGCAGCAGCACGGCCACCACGCCCGCCGGCGGGAGGCCGCCGAGCACGAGCCACAGCAGCACGCACGCGATCCCGATGCCGAGATCGAGGCCCCACTGCCAGGGCTGCACGGAGCGGAGCATGCCCACACGCTATCGCCTCTTGACATCCCGGACCGGAGCTGGTTGGTTAGTTACATGAGTAATGAACCAACCAGGGGTCGTCGTGGATGAGTCACGACCGATCTTCGTTCAGATCGCGGAGTTGATCGAGATCGACATCATCTCGGGCGGTCTGCCCGAGGAGACCCAGGTTCCCTCCACGAACGAGTTCGCAGCCTTCCACCGCATCAACCCGGCCACGGCCGGCAAAGGTGTGAACCTGCTCGTCGATGAAGGGATCCTCTACAAGAAGAGGGGAATCGGCATGTTCGTCGCCACCGGGGCACGCGATCGGCTGATCGGGCAGCGCCGTCAGAGGTTCGAGAACGACTACGTGGGCCCGCTCGTGGCGGAGGCCGACAAGCTCGGCATCACACGCGCGCAGCTCGCCGAGATGATCAGACGAGAAGAGGGGAGCGCCGAATGAGCGCCGTCGTGGAGGTCAAGGACCTCAGCAAGAACTACCGCACCGTCACCGCCGTGGACGAGGTGAGCTTCACCGTGGAGGAGAACACCATCTACGGGCTGCTCGGCCGCAACGGAGCGGGCAAGACCACGCTCATGCAGCTGCTCACCGGGCAGGAGTTCGCGAGCTCGGGCGAGATCCGGGTGTTCGGGGAGTCGCCGGTGGAGAACGCCGGCGTGCTCGAGCGCACGAGCTTCATCAAGGAGAGCCAGAAGTACCCGGACGACTTCCAGCCCAAGCACGTGTTCGCCAGCGCCCCCTGGTTCTTCCCGGAGTGGGATGCCGAGTTCGCCGAGCGCCTCATCGCCGACTTCCGGGTGCCGCTGAAACGCCGCATCAAGAAGCTCTCGCGCGGCCAGCTCTCCTCCATCGGCGTGATCGTGGGGCTCGCCTCGCGGGCCCCGCTCACCTTCTTCGACGAGCCCTACCTGGGGCTCGATGCCGTGGCGCGGCAGATCTTCTACGACCGTCTGCTCGAGGACTACGCGGAGCATCCGCGCACCGTCATCCTCTCGACTCACCTGATCGACGAGGTCTCGAACCTCCTCGAGCACGTGCTCGTGATCGACGAGGGGCGGATCATCGTCGACCAGGCCGCCGAGGAGCTCCGGGGCTCGGCCACCACGATCGTCGGAACCCGGGCGGGCGTCGACTCGTTCGTCGCCGGTCGCGAGGTGCTGCACCGCGACCACATCGGAGGCCTGGCCTCCGTGACCGTCGGGCGGCTCGACCCGCTCGAACGCCAGGAGGCCGCCGAACTCGGCCTCGAACTGTCTCCCGTCTCGCTGCAGCAGCTGATCGTGCAGAAGACGAACGTCCCTGCCAAGGAATTCGAGGTGAAGTCATGACCGCCGTCCAGACCCCCACGGCCGCCCGAACGGCGGCCGGATCCGGGAGCCGCGTGATCCCCGTGGTGCGCCTGCACCTCGTGAACCGGTTCAGCATGCTCGTGCTGCCGTGGATCATCCTCGGCTTCATCTTCCTGGTGAACCTCGCGATCTGGTGGATCGTGATGAGCGCCGTGGGGCCCGATGCCGATCGGGCCGATGTGCAGGAGGGGCTGCAGTGGAGCGGCGCGTCGTTCTACATCTTCGTGTACATGATGGTGCTCGGGGTGCAGGCGATCGCTCTCACCTTCCCGTTCGCCCTCGGCTTCAGCGCCACCCGGCGCGACTTCTGGCTGGGCACATCGCTCACCTTCGTGCTGCTCTCGGCGCTCTACGCCGCCGGCATGACGGTGCTCGCGCTGATCGAGGTGACGACCGACGGCTGGTGGCTCGGCGGGCGCATGTTCAGCGCGCTCTACTTCGGGGGCGACGCCATGCCGTGGTACGCCCGGTTCTTCCTGTTCTTCGCCACGTTCCTGTTCTTCTTCTTCGTGGGAGCGCTCGCCGCGGCGATCTACCAGCGCTGGCGTGTGAACGGCATGCTGATCTTCTTCGGCGCCCTCACGGTGGCGCTCGTGGGAGCGGCGGCCCTGATCACCTTCAGCGAGTCCTGGCCGGCCGTCGGCACCTGGTTCGTCGAGACGGGAGCGCCAGGGGTGGTGGCCTGGAGCCTCGTGCCCACGGCCCTCGCCGCTCTCGTCGGCTACGTGATCCTCCGCCGCACCACCCCGAAGAACAGCTGAGAGCAGTGGGGCCGGAGACGCGGGGCTAGACGAGGAGCTGGTGCTTGGCGAGGTCGCGGTAGAGCGGCGTCGAGAGCACCAGCTCCGAGTGCGTGCCCACGCCCACCACGCGGCCGTGGTCGACGACGACGATCTGGTCGGAGTCGACCACGGTCGACAGCCGGTGGGCGATCACGATGAGCGAGCGGTTCTCCGCCACGGCGTCGATCGCCTCGCGGAGCATCTGCTCGTTCAGGCCGTCGAGCGAGGAGGTCGACTCGTCGAGCAGGAGAACCGGGGGAGCCGCGAGCAGGGCGCGCGCGATGGCGAGGCGCTGGCGCTCGCCACCCGAGAGCATCACGCCGTCTTCGCCCACGGCGGCGTCGAGGCCCTCCTCCGAACGCTCCAGCACCTCGCCGAGGTTGACGGCGTGCAGCACGCGCACGCACTCCTCGTCGGTGGCGTCGGGGGTGGCGAGCAGGAGGTTCTGGCGGATCGTGCCCGCGAGCACCGGGGCGTCCTGCTCCACGTAGCCGATCTGCGAGCGCAGGTCGATGCGGTCGAGCTCGCGTACATCCACGCCGCCGAAGCGCACCGAGCCCGAGGTGGGGTCGTAGAAGCGCTCGATCAGGGCCAGGATGGTGCTCTTGCCGGCACCGGAGGGGCCGACGATGGCGGTGCGCTTGCCTCGGGCCGCCGCGAAGCTCACGCCGTGCAGCACGCCCTTGCCGGCCACGGCGTCTAGGGTCGTGTCTCCGGCCGGCTCACCGTCCGGAGCTGCAGCGAAGCCGGCAGCCGCAGCTGCAGCGGCGGTCTCGAGCGCCGCTTCGTCCTCCACCTTCGCGGGCGTCTCGTAGGCGAAGTGCACGTCGACGAACTCGATCGCCGGGGCCCCGGCCAGAGCGGCGCCGACGGCTCCCGCCGCAGCCGCCTTCGCCGCGATCTCCCGGTCGTCCTGCCCCTCCACGGGGAGGTCGATGACCTCCTGGATGCGCCCGAGCGCGCCGAGCGCCTGGTTCACCGAGTTGATCGCACCGAAGGCCTGGCCGAGCGGCATGATCATCATGAACAGGAACAGGATGAACGACACCAGGCTCGCGATCGTGATGGCCCCGGAGGCCACGCGGAAGCCGCCGACCCCGAGCACCACGAGGAACGACACCTGCAGGGCGATGCCCGCGATCGGCACGACGAGGGCCGAGATCTTCGCGACCTTCACGCCCATGTCGAACGCGCCCCGCGCATCCGCTTCGATGGCGGCGGTCTCGCGCTCGGTGGCGTTGGAGGCGCGCACGGTGCGGATGGCGCTGATGGAGCGCTCCACGGCGGCGGCGAGATCGCCGACCTTCTCCTGCTGCTTGCGGCTGACGACCCGCACGCGGCCGGAGATGAGCACGACCGTGACGACCGAGACGGCGATGACGAGCACCGTGAGCCCGAGGAGCACCGGGTCGATGATGAGCATCGCGATCAGGGCGCCGACGAACACCAGGGAGCCGCCCACGGCATCCACGAGCCCCTGCGTGATGACGGCATAGAGCATGGTGGTGTCCGAGCCGACGCGGGAGACGAGGTCGCCGGTGCGTCTCCGGTCGAACTGGCTGATGGGCAGGCGCAGGATGCGGTGCACGAGCTGCCGGCGCGCCGAGTAGACGACCGAGGTGCCCGTGCGCTGCAGCAGGTAGTGCTGGTAGCCGCTGATGACACCGGAGACGATGACGAGGCCGACGAGCGCCCAGACGAGCATGTCGAGCGGATCGCCGGCCTGCACGACCGTGATGACCTGGCTCACGAGCAGAGGCTGGGCGAGGCTCGCGGCGGCGCCCACGATGCTGAGGGCGACCACGAGCGCGAGCACCTTCTTGTGCTCGAAGAGGAACGGCAGCAGCTGGCTGAACCTCGCTCGCGGACCATCGTCGGCGGCCTTGCGGCCACGCCCGAGGGGACTGCGCGAGCGCGGGGGAGTCGACGTGCTGGAGCTCATGGCTCCATTCTCTCAGGCGTCGACACCCCCACCGCCCGCTCGGCGGAGCCTCGTCAGCTCACGTTGTCGGCGTAGTCGACGTCGCGGTTCTCCTTGCTGATGATGAGCGCGCCGAGGGTGATCAGCGCCATCAGCGAGAGGTAGTTGCCGACGAGGGCGGGGCTGCCGTCGGCCGCGGTCCAGAGCGCCACCGCGATGAAGGGCGCCACAGCGGCACCGAGGATCGACGCCACGTTGTAGCTGATCGCCGAGCCCGTGTAGCGCACGTTCGCCGGGAAGAGCTCGGGCAGCTCGGAGCCCATGGGGCCGAAGGTGAGGCCCATCAGGGTGAAGCCGATGATGAGCAGCGACATGACGCCCACGAACCCGCCCGCGAACAGCGGGACGAAGAACAGGCCGAACGCGGTGATGCCGATCGTGGTCCAGATGAGCGTCATCCGGCGGCCGAAGCGCTCGGCGAGCGGACCCGCCGCGAGCGTGAAGATGCCGAAGAACACGCAGCCGACGACGAGCATGATGAGGAACTCGTTGCGGTCGTAGCCGAGACCGGCGACCGGCGCGTCCGTGGCCGTGGTGCCGAACGTGAGGGTGAACGTGGTCATCAGGTAGAAGAGCACGTAGGTGGCCAGCATGATGAACGTGCCGAGGATGAGCGGGCGCCAGCTGGTCTTGAACACACGGGCGAGCGGGAGCTTGGCGACCTCGCCGCGCTCGACGACCTTGGTGAAGGCCGGGGTCTCCACGAGCTTCAGGCGCACGTAGAGGCCGACGATGACGAGCACGGCGCTCGCGAGGAACGGCACGCGCCAGCCCCAGGCCAGGAAGTGCTCGGAGTCGAGGGTCGTGCTCAGCACGAGGAAGACGACGTTCGCGATGATGAAGCCGATCGGCGCGCCGAGCTGCGGGAAGGTGCCGTAGATGGAGCGCTTGCCCTTGGGGGCGTTCTCGGTGGCGAGGAGGGCTGCTCCCGACCACTCACCGCCGAGCCCGAGGCCCTGGCAGAAGCGGAACAGCACGAGCAGGCCGGGGGCGATGATCTCCCAGCCGGGGGTGAGGCCCGTGGGGAGGCAGCCGATCAGCACCGTGGCGATGCCCATCGTGAGCAGCGATGCCACGAGGGTCTGCTTGCGGCCGATCCGGTCACCGAAGTGGCCGAACAGGATGGAGCCGATGGGGCGGGCCACGAAGGCCACACCGAACACCGCGAACGACTGCAGCAGCGAGATGGTCGGATCGCTGTTGGCGAAGAAGAGCGTGGGGAACACGAGCACCGCGGCGGTGGCGTAGACGTAGAAGTCGTAGAACTCGATCGAGGTGCCGATGAGGCTGGCGAGGATGACCCGGCTGCGGGTGTTGACGGGCGCGTCGGGCTTGGCGTCTAGGACGGTGGAGGACATCTCGGCTTTCGGAGGGAGGAGGGAGGTGGTGCACGCGGACGCGCTAGTTTACCCGCCGTTTAGGATGCTCTGAGACGCACGGAGGAGAAGCACGTGGGAACTGTCGTTGTGGTGGGCTCGCTGAACATCGATTCGGTGGTGGAGGTCGAGAGGCACCCGGCACCCGGGGAGACGCTGCTCGGCGGCGACCTCGTGAAGCACTTCGGGGGCAAGGGGGCGAACCAAGCCATCGCCGCGGCGCGCGCCGGGGCCCGCGTGGGGTTCATCGGGCGCGTGGGCGACGACGCTGACGGCGACGCGTACCTGCGCCGGCTCGCGCAGTACGGCATCGACACGACCCACATCGCCCGCACGAAGGGCGTCGCCACGGGGCACGCGGCCATCGCGGTGGCAGCCGACGGCGAGAACACGATCATCGTGTCGCCCGGTGCGAACGGCCGGGTGGGGGTCGGCGACCTGGCGCCTCTGCAGTCGCTGCAGCCCGGCGACGTGCTGCTCGGATCGCTCGAGGTCGATCTCGCCGTGATCGCCGAGGCGGCGCGCATCGCGGCCGGGCGCGGCGCACGCGTGGTGCTCAACCTGGCGCCGTACGCGGCGCTGCCGGCCGACGTGCTGGCGCTCGCCGATCCTGTGGTCGTGAACGAGCACGAGGACGAGCTGATGCGTGGGGGCCTCGGTGAGGGTGCCGGTGCCGGTGGCGGCGCTCCGGATGTCCCGGGTTCGGTGCTGGTGACGCTCGGTGCGCGCGGATCACGGTGGGGCAGCACCGAGGTTCCCGCGGGAGCGGTGACCTCGGTGGTCGACACGACGGGCGCCGGGGACTGCTACTGCGGAACGCTCGCGGCGGCGCTCGCCGCGGGGGCGACGGACGCGGATGCGATGCAGGCCGCCTCGACGGCCGCCGCCCAGTCCGTCTCCTGGGTGGGCGCGCAGCCCTGACGCGCGCGGCTCAGGCGCGGAGGTCGCGGAGGGTGATCGCGGTGGCGACGGCGGCTTCGGCCGCCTCGCGGCCCTTGTCCTCCTTCGAGCCCGGGAGCCCGGCGCGGTCGAGCCCCTGCTGCTCCGTGTCGAGCGTCAGCACGCCGAAGCCCACGGGCTTGCCCGTCACGATGCTCACCTGCGTGAGGCCGGAGGTCGCGGCATCCGACACGTACTCGAAGTGGGGGGTGCCGCCTCGGATGATCACGCCGAGCGCGACCACCGCATCCGCCCCGGCCTCGAGCGCCGCCTTCGAGACCACGGGCAGCTCGAAGCTCCCGGCCACGCGCACGAGCGTGCTCGTGACGTGCGCCTCGTCGAGCGCCTTCTGCGCTCCGGCGATCAGTCCGTTCGTGATCACGTCGTGCCAGGTGCCGGCGATGATGGTGACGTTGAGGCCGGTGCCGTCGAGATCGACGTCGAGGCTGGGGGCTCCTGCTCCGCTCATGGGAGGGTCCTTTCGGTGAGGGGGTGCCGTTGAGGGCGGGTCAGTGGGCGGCGGGCAGCACGTGCCCCATGCGGTCGCGCTTGGTGTCGAGGTAGCGGCGGTTCTGCTCCGTCGCACCCACCACGAGGCCCACGCGCTCGGCGACCTCGATGCCGCGCGCCTCGAGCTGGCTCACCTTCTCGGGGTTGTTGGTGAGCAGCCGGATGCGCCGGGCGCCGAGATCGTCGAGGATCGCCACGGCGGCGCCGTAGTCGCGGGCGTCGGCGGGGAGGCCGAGGGCCACGTTGGCGTCGAGGGTGTCGAGTCCGTCCTCCTGCAGCCGGTAGGCGCGCAGCTTGTTGACGAGGCCGATGCCGCGGCCCTCGTGACCGCGGAGGTACACCACCACGCCGCCGTCTTCGGCGACGAGGTCGAGCGCGGCGTCGAGCTGAGGGCCGCACTCGCACTTGAGCGAGCCGAATGCCTCGCCGGTCAGGCACTCGGAGTGCACGCGCACGAGCGGGGTCGTCGAGGCCAGGGCCGCCGGGTCGCCCGAGACGATCGCCAGGTGGTCGGCCCCGGTCTCGAGGTCGCGGTAGGCGCGCATCCGGAGCGGACCGTGCACGGTGGGCACGAGGGTCTCGACCTCGAAGTGCACGCGGCCGGCGCCGGATCCGGGCAGCGATCCGGGCCCGGCGTGACGGGTGGGAACCGGGGCGCCGTCGGCTGCGGCGACCGCGGCATCCACGGTCGAGGGGTCGGCCGTGAGGAGGGTCTCGGCGGCGGCCTCGGCCGCGACGTCGGGCGCGAGCCCGTCCTGCTCGTTGAGGTACTCGATCAGCAGCTCGATCGTGGTCACCGGCAGGCCGAAGCGCTCCCCGGTGGCGAAGAGCTCGTCCATCTTCATGGCCGAACCGTCCTCAGCGATCATCTCGCCGATCGCGCCCACGGGCTCGAGACCGGCGGCCTTCAGCAGATCGACGGCGGCCTCGGTGTGGCCCGCGCGGTCGCGCACCCCGCCGGGCACGGCGCGGAGCGGCACGATGTGGCCGGGGCGGATGAGGCTCGCCGCGGTCGAGGTGGGGTCGCCGAGCACCCGCAGGGTCAGGGCGCGGTCATGGGCGCTGATCCCTGTGGTCACACCCTCGGCGGCGTCGACCGTGATCGTGTAGGCGGTGTGCCGGGTGTCCTCGCTGTTGACCACCATGGGCGGCAGGGCGAGCTCGTCGGCGCGCTCGCTCGACATCGGAGCGCACAGGTAGCCGGAGGTCCAGCGCACCATCCAGGCCACCCACTCGGTCGAGGCGAGGGCCGCCGAGATGATGGCGTCGCCCTCGTTCTCACGGTCGGCGGCGTCGGAGACGAGCACGGGCTTGCCGGCACGCAGTGCCTCGAGCACCTCGGACATGGGGGCGAGCGTCATGATCCGCTCCTCGTGGTGAGGCCGAGCGAGACGAGTCGCTCGACGTGGCGGGCCAGGATGTCGGTCTCGATGTTCACGCGGTCCCCTGGGCGCAGGGTGCCGAGGGTGGTGGCGGTGAGCGTCTCGGGGATGAGGGAGACCTCGAACCAGTGACCGCCGTCCGCCGCGCCGGCCGCCGCGCCGTCCGCCGCGTCACCTGAAGCCTTCTGGCCTACCGACGAGACGGTGAGCGAGACCCCGGAGACCGAGATCGAGCCCTTGTCGACAACGAGCGGCGCGAGCGCGTCGTCGAGCGAGAAGCGCAGCACGCTCCAGGCCTCGCCCGGAGTCACCGAGATCACGGTGGAGGTGCCGTCGACGTGCCCTTGCACGATGTGGCCGCCGAGGCGGTCGCCCACCCGCGCGGCGCGCTCGAGGTTGACGGTGTCGCCGACCGTGAGCGATCCGATGGTCGACATGGCGAGGGTCTGCGCCATCACGTCGGCCCGGAAGGTGTCGGGGGTCTGGTCGATGACCGTGAGGCACACGCCCGAGACGGCGATCGAGTCCCCGTGCGCGGCGTCGCTGACCGCGAGGGGGGCTCGTACCGTGATGACGGCCGCGTCGGCGGTGCGCTCGAGGGCGAGGACCTCGCCGAGCTCTTCGATGATTCCGGTGAACACCGTCTACTCCTTCGTGGGCGCCGAGGCGTCCGGTCGTGCGACGAGGAGGACGTCGTCGCCCAGTCGTCGCAGGTCTGTGAAGACGAGCCGCCGCTGCTCGCCGATCGACTCGACCCCGAGGTCGCCGACCGCCGTCATCGGCCCCCCGATGAGGGTCGGCGCGAGGTACACGAGCAGTTCGTCGGCGAGCCCGGCCGCGAGGAACGCGCTCGCGAGCGTGGGGCCGCCCTCCACGAGCACCGAGCGCACCTCCTCGTCGAAGAGCTCCCGGAGCATGGCGTGCAGGTCGAGGCCGTCGAAGGTGCGCAGGGGCAGCGGATGCGCGTGCACGCGCGCCGTGGCCGGCACCGCACGGCGGCCCACGACCACGGGTGCGGGCTGGTGCGGGAGGAGGCCGTCGTCGCCCCGAGCGGTGAGCTCGGGATCGTCGGCGAGCAGGGTTCCGGTGCCCACCAGGATCGCGTCGGCGTCGGCCCGCCGACGGTGCACGTCGGCGCGGGCCTGTGCGCCCGTGATCCAGCGGCTCGAACCGTCGGCCGCCGCCGCGCGGCCGTCGAGGCTCGAGGCCCACTTCACGGTCACGAAAGGCCGGCCGAGCCGCATGGCGGTGAGCCACGGCCGGATGGTCTCGGCGGCCTCGTGGGCGAGGAGACCCTGCTGCACGTCGAGTCCGGCCTCGCGCATCCGCTCGCCCCCGCCGCCGGAGCGGACCCCGGGGTCGGGGACCGCGTAGACCACGCGCGAGACGCCGGCTTCGATGAGGGCCACGCTGCAAGGGCCGGTGCGACCGTGGTGGTTGCAGGGCTCGAGGCTCACCACGGCGGTGGCGCCGCGGGCGAGCTCGGGGCGCACCAGTGCCCGGAGGGCGGCGACCTCGGCGTGCGGGGTGCCCGCACCCTCGTGCCAGCCCTCGGCGAGCACGTCGCCCTCAGGGGAGAGCAGCACGCAACCGACCTGCGGGTTCACGCCGTGACGGGGCCCGCGACGGGCCAGCTCGAGCGCCCGGATCATGGCGTCACGCACGGGCGCGGTGATCGCGTCGGCCTCGCGCGGTGCTGTCGTCATCGGGTTCCTCGTCGTCGGACGAGCCCCGGGGTGCGCTGAAGCGCCGACGGCCCCGCCCTCGGCAGAACCGCCCGTGCGCCTCTCATCCGGACTGAGGGAGGCCTGGGCCTCGCCATTACCGTCGGTTCTGGAATTGCACCAGATCAGCCTTCGTCGCGATCCGCACCGCCTGGGCGGTGCTTCTCTCATCTCGGGCTCGCGGACTTTCACCGCCGGTTCAGAATCTCACTGACCCCGGAGCACGTATCGAATATCGTACACCTCAGCGAGAGGCCGGGCCCGCCGTCGGCAGCGCCAGCCGCTCGGGCGCGCGGCCGATCATGCTCGACAGACCCCAGCCGGTGACCTTGGCGAGGGCCTCGACCACGATGCCGGTCGACATCTTCGAGGCGCCCTCGGCGCGCTCGACGAAGGTGATCGGGAACTCGCCGATCCGGGCGCCGCTGCGCTCGAACAGCCACGCCATCTCGATCTGGAAGCAGTAGCCCTGCGAGTTGACCGTGGTGAGATCGATGGTGCGGAGCGAGTCGGCCCGGAAACCGCGGTAGCCGCTCGTGAGGTCGTGCAGCCTCGACTGCAGCAGCACACGCGCGTAGGCCGTGCCGGTGCGGGAGATGAGCTTGCGGTAGGCGGGCCAGTTCACGATCACGCCACCCGGGATCCACCTCGTGCCGATGGCGAGGTCGTTCCCGCCCTCGAGCAGGGCGATCAGGCGGGGGAGCTCCTCGGGCTGGTGCGAGCCGTCGGCGTCCATCTCCACCACGAAGTCGTAGTCGCGGGCGAGAGCCCAGCGGAAGCCGGCGCCGTAGGCCGCGCCCAGGCCGTTCTTCTCGGTGCGGTGCAGCACCTGCACGCGGTCGTCTGCCGCGGCGAGGCGATCGGCGAGCTCACCGGTGCCGTCGGGGGAACCGTCGTCGACCACGAGCACGTGGGCGGTGGGCTCCGTCGCGAGCACGCGCTCGACGACGCCCGCGATCGAACCGATCTCGTTGTAGGTCGGTATCACGACCACGGTCTTCGCCACGTGCTCCTCGTTCGATCAGGACTGCTGTCTTCGCTCGAAAGCGTACTGACTACTCCCGTTCATTCTCGCCCGTTACGCTCAGCATTGACCTGGAAGATACGAAATGTTCGCTTCCTCTCTCTCTGTGCAGAAACGGCAGATCCCTACATGAGCAGTGCCCCGGCTCCCCGGTCGCGGTGGCGTGTCCTCTTCTCCGAGTTCATCAGGTTCGGCCTGGTGGGCGGCGTCGGCTTCGTGGTCGACGTGGGAGTGTTCAACCTCCTGAGGCTCACGGTGATGAGTCCCGAGAACATGCACGAGGGCCCCGTGGTGGCCAAGCTCATCTCGACGGCGCTCGCCATCGTGGTGAACTGGCTCGGCAACCGGTTCTGGACCTTCCGCGAACGCCGGCGGCACGACGTGCTGCGCGAGAGCCTCGAGTTCTTCGCCGTGAGCATCGCGGGCATGGGGATCGGGCTCGCCTGCCTGTGGTTCTCGCACTACGTACTGGGCTTCACGTCCCTTCTCGCCGACAACATCGCCGGCAACGTGATCGGGCTCGCGCTCGGGGCCGCGTTCCGCTTCGTGCTGTACCGCGTGTGGGTGTTCGGCGACAAGCGCAAGCACAGCCGCAGCGCCGTCGAGATCGAGACCATGGGCAAGACCCCGTCCGTCTCGTAGACTGACCGGCACGCACATCTGAACACGCCGTGACATCTGCGGCGGGAGAGTCCGGTCGCAGCCATCGGCCGGCGCCGTAGGAGCAATCCCTCTCCGGGAAACTCTCAGGCCCCCGCACCGCCGCAGCGAGGCGACTCTGGAGAGCGAGGCACCGTCGCCACCCGCGCCGGCCGTCTCCACCGACGGGGCAAGCGGCCGAACGCCGCGGAATCTCTCAGGTACCACGACAGAGCGGAGAGGACTCGAGCGGCGCCCGCGCGCCGGAGACGGAGTCCCATGACGCTCAGCACCTTCGACCTGTTCTCTGTGGGCATCGGTCCGTCGTCGTCGCACACCGTGGGGCCCATGCGGGCCGCCTCCGCCTTCGCCGCCCTTCTCGTCGCCGAAGGGCGGCTGCCGGTGGTCGCCTCCGTGCGCGTCGACCTCTACGGATCGCTCGCCGCCACCGGCCGCGGGCACGGCACCTTCGGCGCGGTGCTGCTCGGGCTCGAGGGGCACCGGCCCGAGGAGATCCTCCCCGAGACCGTCGAGGCGCGGCGCTCGGCCATTGCGGCGTCCGGATGCGTGCTGCTGGGCGGGGAGCGCTCGATACCGCTCCGGGAGGACGACCTCGTGCTGCATCCGCTCACCGTGCTGCCCCGGCACAGCAACGCGCTGAGGTTCACGGCGGTCGCGGTCGGTGGCGAGGTGCTGGCGTCGGAGACGTACTACTCGGTGGGCGGTGGGTTCGTCGAGCGGGAGGGGGACATCGCCGATGGGGCGGCGGGTTCCGGTGAGGGTGACGTGCGCGTCGGTGCCGTGCCGTTCCCGTTCCGCACGGCCGCCGAGCTGCTGGGGCATTGCGCAGCCTCCGGATTGTCGTTCGCGGGCGTGATGCTCCGCAACGAGGTCGAGGTGTCCGGGTGCGACGAGGCCGAGGTGAGTCGTCGCCTCCTCGTCGTCCGCGACGTGATGGACGAGTGCGTGGCCACGAGCCTCGGCCGCACCGGGGTGCTCCCGGGCGGGCTGTCCGTGCGGCGGCGGGCCCCCGAGTGGCTGGCGCGGCTCGAGGCAGCCGATCCGCTCGGGGCACCGGAGTACTGGCAGGAGTGGGTGAACCTCGTGGCGCTCGCCGTGAACGAGGAGAACGCATCCGGCGGGCGGGTTGTGACGGCGCCCACGAACGGGGCCGCGGGCATCGTGCCCGCCGTGCTGCACTACGCGCGGAACTACCTGCGGCGGGGTGAAGGTGCGAGCGGCGGCGACGGCGCGGGCGGCGACGAGGGTGGCGCGGGCGCGGGGCTCAGCGCCGACGAGGTGTGCGTGCGGTTCCTGCTCGCAGCGGCCGCGGTGGGCGTGCTCTACAAGGAGCAGGCGTCGATCTCGGGGGCGGAGGTGGGCTGTCAGGGCGAGGTGGGCTCCGCGTCGTCGATGGCGGCCGCCGGTCTCGCCGAGGTGATGGGCGGCACCCCCGCGCAGGTCGAGAACGCCGCCGAGATCGCGATGGAGCACAACCTCGGGCTGACCTGCGATCCGATCGGCGGACTCGTGCAGATCCCGTGCATCGAGCGCAACGCGCTCGCCGCCGCGAAGGCCATCAACGCGGCGCGGATGGCGCTGTGGGGCGATGGCAGCCACCACGTGAGCCTCGACCAGGTGATCGCGACGATGCGCGAGACCGGGCGGGACATGAACTCGAAGTACAAGGAGACCTCACTCGGCGGACTCGCCGTCAGCGTCGTGGAGTGCTGAGTGCTGAGTGGTCGAGTGCTGCGCGGGGCTACGGTGGACGGGTGACCAGCCACGCCGCGAGCTCGAAGGGCAAGCCGGGGGCCGGCGCGCGCCTGGCCTCGGCGCTCCGCCGCACGCTCGCACCCGCCCGGGCGTTCCAGACCGCCCGCACGCCCCTGCTGCAGGTGCTGAAGACCGCAGCGGCCGCCGTGCTCGCCTGGATCGTGTGCTCGTTCGTGGCGCCGGGCCAGGTGCCGGTGTTCGGCGCGATCGCCGCGATCATCGTGGTGCAGCCGAGCGTCAATCAGTCGCTCAGCCGCGGCATCGAGCGGTCGATCGGCGTGATCGTGGGCGTGGTGGTGGCATACCTCTCGGCGCTCGTGCTCGGCTCCGCCGGGTGGGTCATCCTGGTGGCCATCGCCGTGTCGCTGCTCGTGGGCTGGGCGCTGCGGTTCCCGCAGTCCTCCACGGTGCAGATCCCGATCAGCGCGATGCTCGTGCTGGCGCTCGGGGCGCAGACGCCCGACTACGCGATCGCGCGGATCATCGAGACGGTGCTGGGGGCACTGATCGGCATCTTCATCAACTGGCTGATCGTGCCGCCCATCGCCCTGCAGCCCGCGCACGAGGCGATCGCGGCGCTCGGACGCGAGGTCGCGGCCACCATGGACGGCCTTGCCGCCGTGCTGAGCGGGCCCACCGACGAGGCCTACCGCTCGGGGCTGCTCGTGGAGGCGCGGCTGCTCCGGCCCATGCAGGCCAAGGCCGACGCGGCCATCACAGCGGCGGTCGAGAGCCTCCGCTTCAATCCGCGGCGCTCCAACCACCGCGAGCAGATCGACTCGGATCGGGAGCTGCTCGCGATGCTCGTGATCGTGGTCACCCGCGTGCTCGGCATGGCCAGGGCGCTCAACGACCGCTTCGACGACACGCTGCACCGCGAGCCGACGGCGCGGGCCATCGGCGAGGAGCTCCGGCGGGCCGCCCACGACCTCCGACTCGTGATGCAGCACTCGAACCTGCCGGTCGACGAGGAGGAGTCGCTCGGCGAGGACGAGCTCACGCTCACGGCGCCGCTGCAGACCATCGCGCCCGACCCGACCCACTGGATCCTGATCGGCTCGCTCCTCGAGGATCTCCGCCGCGTGCGCGAGGAGATCGTGGGAGCCTCGAGCGACCTCCGCTGACGCGGACCGGGTGCCGTCAGCGGCGGCGGGGGAGGAGCCCGACGCGGTCGTACACCGTGGCGAGGGTCTCCTCGGCCACCGCGTTCGCGCGGTCGGCGTTCACGGCGAGCAGCCGGTCGAGCTCGGCCGGGTCGTCGAGCAGCTCGAGGGTGCGGGCGCGGATCGGGCCGAGCGTCTCGGCGATCACCTCGGCCAGCGCCTTCTTGAGCGTGCCGTAGCCGCCGCCTGCGAACTCGGCCACCACGTCGTCGACGCTCCGGCCGGAGAGCATGGAGAAGACCGTGAGCAGGTTGGCCAGCCCCGGCTTGGCCTCGCGGTCGAAGCGCACCTCGCCGTCGGCATCCGTGACCGCGCGCATGATCTTCTTCGCGCTCACCGCGGGCTCGTCGAGCAGCCACACGATGCCGGCCGTCGACTCCGACGACTTCGACATCTTGGCCGTGGGGTTCTGCAGATCGAAGATCTTGGCCGTCTCCTTGAGGATGTACGGCCGCGGAATGCGGAAGGTCTCGCCGAAGCGGGAGTTGAAGCGGCCCGCGAGGTCACGGGTGAGCTCGATGTGCTGGCGCTGATCCTCACCCACCGGCACCTCGTGCGGCTGATAGAGCAGGATGTCGGCGGCCTGCAGGATGGGATAGGTGAACAGGCCCACCGAGGCGGCCTCCTGGCCCTGCTTGGCCGACTTGTCTTTGAACTGCGTCATCCGGGCGGCCTCGCCGAACCCGGTGAGGGTGTTGAGCACCCAGGCGAGCTCGGCGTGGGCCGGCACGTGCGACTGCACGAACAGCGTGGAGGCCGAGGGGTCGATGCCGGCGGCGATGTACTGCGCGGCCGTGCGGCGGGTGTTGGTGCGGAGCGCCTCGGGATCCTGCGGCACCGTGATGGCGTGCAGATCGGCCAGGAAGAAGAAGGCGTCGTGGCTCTGCTGAAGCTCTTTCCAGCTGAGCAGGGCGCCGATGTAGTTGCCGAGGTGCAGGGAGTCGGCGGAGGGCTGCATGCCGGAGAGCAGGCGGGGCTTCGGTTCGTTCATGGGGTGCGGTTCCTGGTTCAGAGTGCGTAGTCGACGACGACGGGGGCGTGGTCACTCCACCTGGTGTCCCACGCATCGGCCTTGTCGATGGTGTACGAGGTGGCGGTGGCGGCGAGTTCGGGGGTGGCGAGCTGGTAGTCGATGCGCCAGCCCGTGTCGGTGTCGAAGGCCTTGCCCCGCTGCGACCACCACGTGTAGGGCCCCTCCACCTCACCGGCGAAGCGGCGGCCCAGGTCGACCCAGCCGAGTCCGGCTCCGGCGTTGTAGCCCTCCTCGCCCTCGGCTCCCACGATCCTGTCGAAGTAGGCGCGCTCCTCGGGCAGGAACCCGGCCTTCTTCTGGTTGCCCTTCCAGTTCTTGATGTCGAGGGTGCGGTGGCCCACGTTGAGGTCGCCCACCACGAGCGCGAGCGGGCTGTGCGCCTGCATGGCGGGCAGGCGCTCGAGCATGGCGTCGAGGAATCTGATCTTCTCGACCTGCTTGGGCGTGCCGACCTCGCCGGAGTGCACGTAGGCCGACACCACGGTGACCACCTGGCCCTCCCACTCGTAGTCGGCCTCGAGCCAGCGCCCGGCGCTGTCGAACTCGTCGGGCCCGAGCACCACCCGGTGGATCGACGCGGCATCGCGGCTCGCGATGGCCACACCGGCCCGGCCCTTCGCCGTGGCGGGATCGTGCAGGATGTTCCACTCGGGGCCGAGGAGGTTCTCCAGGTCTTCCGTGGCGGCGCGCACCTCCTGCAGGGCCAGGATGTCGACGTCACGCTTCTCCAGCCACTCGCCCATGCCCTTCCGGAACGCGGCACGGACGCCGTTGACGTTGACGGATGCGACTCTGAGGGGCTTGCGGGGCATGCGGCAAGCTTACCGGCGGCCACCGACACCGAGCGCGGTGCCGGTGGCCCTCGGCGGGACCGCTCAGACCGCGCAGACGGTCGCTGCGGCCAGCACGGTCACGGACCCCGTGGCGAAGCCCGCGACGGCCGGCGCCTCGAGCCGGAAGGCGAGGGCGCCTGGCGGCGTGCCGGGCGGCACCGTCACGCGCAGGCGGAGCAGACCCTCGGCGTCGACGACCGCGGAGTAACGGCCCTCCGCCGCCGCCCACGTGAAGGAGACGACGGTTCCCGGGGCGAGTCCGGATGCGCTCACCGTGATCGCCTCGCCCTGCACCACATCGGCGCGGTCGGCGGTGACGTCGAACTCCGTCCAAGCGACCTCGGCCTCGCTCACCACGACGGTCGCCGTGGCGACGGAAGCGCGACCGCGCTCGTCGGTGACGGTGAGCGTGATCGTGTACTCGCCTTCGGCCTCGTAGACGTGCGGCACGACGGACTCGCTGCCGGACACCACGGCGGTGCCGTCGCCGAAGTCGAACGAATAGACCGGCGACGCGCCCTCGTAGAGGCTGGCGCTCGCGTCGAACGAGGTGGCGACTCCGGGAACGACCGCACCCGACCAGGCGACGTGAGGACTCGGAGCGGTGCTCGCATCCTCGATCGCGGCGATGATCTCGTCGCCGACCTCGGAGGCGCCCGAGATGTCGGCGACGGTGCCGCCGCTCGCCGCGGCGAGCGGGTTCAGCTGCTCGGTGAGCTGGCCGTCAGAGCTCAGCCCGTAGAGTCCGACCGGGAGACCCGTGGCCTCGGCGAGCGGGACGGCCCCGGAGAGGGCTGAGACGCCGCCGCCCGTGCCCTCGCCGGCCAGGCCCTCGGTTCCGGGGCAGACGGGCAGCGCTGGTCCACCGATGATGTTGCCGGCGCCGTTCTGACAGACCGAGGCGGTGCCCGCCAGGAAGCCGGCGATCTGAGCTCCCGTGAAGGCCGTGTGCACCTCGGGATCGTGCGAGGGTGCATCGCCCATCACGACCATGGCGCGCGCGGCCGAGGAACGCCACTCCTCGGTGAGGGCCGTGGCCACGCCCGAGTAGACGGCTTCGGGGAGGTCGCCGCCGCCCGAGGCGTAGAGCGTCGACAGCGCCGAGTCGAGCGAGGCGAGATCGCTCGTGAGCGGCTGCACCGTGCGGGCGATGAACTCGTCTCCGTAATCGCGGTACTCCACGAGCCCCACCCTGGCGCTCTTCGCTGTCGAGGCGAGCTTGCCGGCGATGGTGCGGGCGTTGTCGACGGCAGCCGAGATGTAGCTGCCCATCGAACCCGTGGTGTCGATGACGAACATCAGGTCGATGGCCTCACGGACCGTGCCGCCGCCGTCCTCCCCCGGGACCGGCCCGGACGAGCCCCCGCCCGAGCCGCCGTCTACCGGCGGATCGGTGTCCGGCGTCACCCCGAAGGTCTTGCTGAGCTTCAGCAGTACGAACTTGTAGGTGACCTCGCCGAGCGTCCAGTCCAGGAGGGTGATGTTGAACACCGGCACCTCGACCACCAGGGCGAGCCCTGCGGCGATCTTCACGTAGACCTCGACTGCGGCCGTGAGCGTGCCCGCCGAGCTGCCTTCGACCGACACGGATGCGCCCAGCAGGAACGACATCGACACCTCCGGTCCGGCCGCGCCATACAGGAGCGCCGACGCCGAGAACCTGGGGCCGAATGACGCGTCGAGCGCACCCCCGCCCGTCACCTCGTCGTCGTAGGTCGCGATCTGGGGGTCGCCCTTGGTGCCGCTCGGAGCCTCGTCGATCTTCGTGCACGTGCCGTCGAGGCACTGCACGCCGATCTTCTTCTCGACCTTCTCGGACATGGAGTACTGCAGGTTGGCCGTCGCGGTGACCGAACCCGTGAGCGCGAGCGACACGCTCGGGCTGACGTAGACGGGAATGCCGAGATACACCGTGATGCCCGGGAAGTAGTACTTGGCGATGTCGCGTTCGAACTTCTTGAGCGACTGTGAGACGGAGGCTTCGAGGTAGATCGCGATCTCGCTCTTCACCTCACTCGAGAGTGTGAACGACGTCTCGAAGTTCAGGTGCGGCTTCGGGATCGCCCACGACCAGGTGACCCAGACCTCCGCCGAGATCGAGAGCGTCGCCGTCGTCGACTGCGAGGCTTCGAGGTAGAAGCCGCCCTCGACCTTGACCTTCGCCTTGGTCTTCTTGCCGTCGGTCTTCGAGGAGTCCTCGGTGCTGTCCGACTCCTTCATGTAGCCGAGCTTGATCGCACTGCTCATGGTCTTGGAGGCAGAGACCTCCCCGCCCACGACCGAGGGAACGGCCTTCCCTGCGGTGGCGGAACGGCTTTCGAGCGACGACGCGGCCGGGCGGTCGCCCTCGGCGGACCCGCCCTCCGTGATCTCCTCGCCGTCCGTGAGCTCGACCATGTCCGTGTCGTCGACGGCCGTGTCGTCGACCCAGGCCGCGAGGCCGTCACCGGCGACGATCTCGTCGACTCCGGCAGCCGCCGCCTCCGTGACCTCGACCACGGCCGTCGGGGTCTCACCTGCGCCGAGCTGGAACTCCTGATCGGCCTTCGCCTGCACGACGACGTCTGTGATGACGGCGGACTCGGTGTGCAGCACCGTGCCCGTCGCCGTGCGGTCGACGGCCACGATCTTCCGCAGGAAGCCCTGAGGAGCATTCGGGATGGCAGAGGCGACGAGGTAGTCGCCGGCACCCACCGTGAGGTCGCAGACCACGACCACCGTGTCGGCGGTCACGGCCGTGACCGCGATGGCGACCGGATCGTCGAGGATCTGCACGTCGTCGACGATCACTGTCTCGCCCTCGTCCGGCAGCACCACGTCGAGGTCGATGCTCGTGCGCGCCGTCGTGCCGTCGCGATCCGTGGCGACCACCTCGAAAGTCCGTTCGCCCGAGGTGGGGACGGCGGTGTCGAGGCTCCAGGAGGTTCCCTCCGGAGTCTGGCGCACGGCCGCCGAGCCGATCAGGGTGTCACCGGAGCGCACGGTGACCGTGGCGATGGTGCCGCCGTCGACCTTCAGGCCGCCCTCGAGGGCGATCACACCGCCGGTCTCAGCGAGGTCGACCCGATCGCCGGATCCGTGACTGGTCACGGTGACCGCCAGTTCGTCGGATGCCGTGGTGGCTTCACCGAGGATGCCCGCGACAACGACGGCGCCGGCGGTGAACGAACCGCGCTTGGTCGACAGAGCCGAGTCCTCCCCGAGGAGCACGAGCTGAGGAGCGGCACCCGCCGCGCCGTCGACGAGGACGCCGTTGCTGCGACCGGACGCCCCGGTGTCGGGGGTGAGTGCGCTGCGCTCCGGGGCGCCTGCGGCCCAGACCAGCGCGAGTGCGTGGGCGGCTTCCGCGAGTCCGGCGGTGGAGACCGGGGAAGGGGCGCCTGCAGACACCTTCACCCGTTGCGGATCGGATGCGGGGGCGGGGACCAGGCTGCCGGCGACGTTCGCGGGCAGGATCTCGCCGAGTGGGCCCTGCGGGGCGTCGCCCATGTAGCCGCGCACGGTGAGGGCGATCGACAGCGACTCCGGACCCGAGATCGAGATGTCACCGTCGGCGTCGGGGAAGGCGATCGTGGAGATGGTGTCGCCGCCGCGCACCGGGAGCGCGAGTCCGCCGAGCTCGAGGGTTCCGGATGCCGTGCTGTCGCCGTGCACGGCCGCGGTCACGAACACTCCGCGGACATCGGTGCTCGGCACACCGCCGAGGCCGACCACGCCGATGCTGACGCCCGTCGCGCCGAGGGGGAGCGGGCCCTCCTGCGGGGTGCGGAGCACGGGCATCGGCAGTGCCACGAGCGAGCCGGGCAGCTGGGCAGCCGACGCGAAGACGGCGATGGTCTCGACGCGCACGTCGACCGGCGTCGTGGCCTGCAGCGCGAAGGAGCCGTCCCCGGTGAGCGGAACGAGCACGGTCGTGCTGCCGGAAGCGCCGGCGGAGAGACGCAGCGCTTCGGCGCCGGATGCGGAGACGGCTGTGGCGGCGGCGGGCTCGAGACCGGTGAGGCGCACGAGTGCCGAGGCCGGGGCGGGGCCGGTGGGTGTGCCGGGCGTGACATCGATCTGCACCGGATCCGAGCCCAGGGTGCTGCCCACGGACAGCTGCGAGTCGACCACGGGGACCGACGGGGCGATCGCGGTGTACCCGGCCGTCGCCGCCGGAGGTACGGGGGACGCGGCGGCGGCACTCGCCGCGAGGCCTCCCGTGCCGAGGACGGAGCCCGCGACCACAGCGGCTGCGGTGGCGGACGCGAGCAGAGAGAGCCGCTTCATCGCGTGCTCCTCTCGCCGGTGCGGCGCGTTCGCGCCAGCAT
This sequence comes from Herbiconiux oxytropis, assembly GCF_024979315.1. Taxonomy (GTDB): domain Bacteria; phylum Actinomycetota; class Actinomycetes; order Actinomycetales; family Microbacteriaceae; genus Herbiconiux; species Herbiconiux oxytropis. The sequence continues at coordinate 123,473 of NZ_JANLCK010000003.1, forward strand.
CAGTGCGCCGCCGGCGGCGAGCAGGAGAGCCAGCACGACGAAGGGAGCGACCGCTGCCCCCGTGTCGGCGAGGTCGCCGCCGCGCGAACCGGCCGGGCGAGAAGTGCCCGGGTCGGTGATGTCGGAGGGGACAGGCTCTCCGTCGCCGGGGATCGTTCCCGGATCGGTGTCGGGGTTGGCCGAGAGGGGGACCTGCGCCCCGACGACTGCCAGCACCACGCCGGAGGCGTCGACGACCGTGATCGAGACGTCGGGAGTGATGGCGATCGTGGAGCTCACGTAGACGGACGTGGCCCCAGGGGTCACGGGCACGACAGCTCCCGCGCCGAAGCTCGTGGGCGAGACCGGCACGCCCGCTGTCGAGGCCTGCTCGATCACGAGGCTGAGCGCGGATGCCTGGGTGCCGCCCGATTCCACATCGATCCAGGCGGAGACCCCCTCGGCGGGGACGACCACATCGAACCGTGCCACGGAGACGGGCTCGGGCAAGGCGGCTGCTCCGGCAGCGGCGATACCGCCGGAACCCGTGAGACCGGCGAGAGCCACCGCGACCGCGATCGTGCGGAGTGCAGTGCGCAGGCGCGTTCGAGCGCGTGTTTCCATCGTGTCTTCCCCCATCGCCGTCCCCCAGAACGTCGTCGGGTCACACTCTATTCGACAACTGAAGTCGTGCGCGACACGGGTGCACGACTGCGTGCCGCTCAGCGCTTCTTGGCCAGCTCCACCTTCTCGGCCTGGTCGAGGTCGTCGAGCTTCTCGAGCTTCTTGCGCAGGCGACGGCGTTGCAGGCCGCTCGTCTTCGCCATCTGCTCCTGCAGGCGCTCCCGCTCGGCAGACACCAGCACGTCGCGGGCTTCCGCCACGCGGCGTTCCCTGTCGTTCTCGATCTCCTCGGGGCTGAGCGAGCGGGGGTCGATCCCTGCGTCGTCCATGCCGACCGCGATCCAGGTCGCCGAGATCAGGATGACCCGGCAGACGAGGTTGAGGAAGATCATGATGCCGATGATCACCGCGAAGGACGCCAGCAGCGGGTTCGACGTCGCTCCGCCGAGCAGCTGCGTGCCGAGGATCTTCAGCACGCCGAGCGCCGCACCACCGATGGCGGCACCGGCGAACAGCCGCTTCTTCGGGATCTTCACGCCCGAGAGCACCCGGAAGGCGCCCGCCAGCACGAGCGAGTCGAACACGAACACCACGAGCACGCCCACGAGCCACGCCACGAAGAGGGCGAAGGGGGAGCGGGTGTCGATCCCCAGCAGGCCGAAGGCGAAGGAGAGGCCCTGGTTGCTCACGAGGCTCACGACGGCCGACAGCACGATGGCCACACCGAAGGTGAGTGCCAGGCCGAGATCTTTCACCTTGAGCAGGATGAACAGGGTCTTCGGCGGCTCCAGCACGAACAGGCGCCGGATGGAGTCCCGCGTCGACGCAAGCCAGCCGATCGCGGTCAGGATCAACCCCACGAGGGCGATGGCTCCGGTCCAGCCGAGAATCCTCGCCTCCATCAGGGCGTCCGGATCGATCGCACCGCCCTCGCCGATCAGGCCCGGGATGGCGTTGCCGAGCTGCGCCACGATCGAGTCGAGCAGCGCCGGGTTGCCGGCGAGCACGATCCCGAAGATCGAGAAGCCCACCCAGATGCCCGCGAAGATGGCGAAGACGGCCTGGAACGACATCCCTGAGGCCATGATCTCGCCGCCACTCGCGCCGAACCTCAGGAACACCCGCACCGGCTTGAGCTGCATCACCCACGCGATCAGCTTCGCGATGCCGGTGGGCGGCTTCTCGGGCCCCTCGTCCTTCTTCGCCACCTCGATCGCCGGAGGCGCACCCGCCGCGACCTTCGTGGTGGCCCTGTCGTCGTCGACCGCCGTGTTCCCGCTGCCGGAGCCCGACTTCCCACGCACCTCGCTCATGTTCCCAGCCTGTCACGCCCGCCCCCTTCCCGCCCGGCTGCTTCCCGGAGAAGTCGGCGGGGAAATCGCCGGCCGGTGGGAAACGACGGACCAGAGGCTCCTGTTCCCAGCGAGGCTCCGTCGTCTGCACCCGGGCCTCACAGCACGAGGGCGGCACGGACGGCCGCCAGGCACGAGGCCCAGTCGAAGAGCACCTGAGAGTAGCTGAAGTGCAGCACGCGGTACCCCAGTCGCGTCAGTTCGGCGGCCCGCCGTCGATCCCGCTCGAACGCGGCAGGATCATCGTGGAACTCCCTTCCGTCGATCTCCACCACCACCCGGTCGCCCACGAGCAGATCCACGCGGTACCGGCCGATCCGCACCTGCGGGCGTACTTCCAGCCGTGCTTCGAGCAGGCGGCAGCGCGCGACGGACTCGACGCCGGACTCGGCGCGCGGATCGACTCGTGCCAGTGCCCGGACCAACCGGGGTGCGCCCTCGAACGAACGCGACAGCTCCCAGGTGGTGCCGACCCCGATCCGGAGTGCCGAGTCGAGGACCGCCACCACGAACGCGGAGTCGAGTTCGACTGGCATATGCCGGATGACGAGCGGCACAGGCAGCGGTTCGTGCAGCCGGGAGAGCCGCGATGGCTGCGCACGCCAGTGCACGACCACGTCGGCCCGGGGCGCGAGCGGCGCACCCGAATCCGGATCTCGTAAGGCTCGGGCATGTGCGCCCACCGCCACGTGCAGCCGTTCGTCGCCGGGCGGACACCAGAGCCCCCGATCGCGGAGGGCTGAGTACGAGGTCAGCCGGCCGCCGACCCTGGCCGCCCGCACCTGCTCGCGCGGCGCATCCGGACGCGCGTACACCCCGTGGCGAACTCGCACCAGCCGGCCGGTCCGCACCTCGCGGGACAGGAGCTTCTCACTGAGGCCGAGTGAGCGCAGCACTGCGGTGTCGGCTACGGCGGGCAGCGGCCCCAAGTGTTCCATGCCGCCAGGATGCCCCGCCGACGGCCCAGCCCGGACCGAGCCAGGAGATCAGGGGAGGGAGCCCTCCGTCACCCCACCTGTGCAGGAGAAGTCGACCCCGGAGACGACGGAGAAAAGGGCGCCCGGGCGGAAACGACGGAGCCCCAACCCCCGAAGGGGCTGGGGCTCCGTCGACTCCGCCGAGCCTACGGCTTGCCGCGCATGATGGCCTGCTTGACCTCGGCGATGGCCTGCGTCACCTGGATGCCGCGGGGGCAGGCATCCGTGCAGTTGAAGGTCGTGCGGCAGCGCCACACGCCCTCCTTGTCGTTCAGGATGTCGAGGCGCGTCGAGGCCGCCTCGTCGCGCGAGTCGAAGATGAACCGGTGCGCGTTCACGATCGCGGCGGGCCCGAAGTACTGCCCGTCGGTCCAGAACACGGGGCACGACGAGGTGCACGCGGCGCAGAGGATGCACTTGGTGGTGTCGTCGAAGCGGGCGCGGTCGGCGACCGACTGGATGCGCTCCTTGTCCTTCGGCGGCGCCGTGTTCGACTGCAGGAACGGCTGCACCTCGCGGAACGACTCGAAGAACGGGTCCATGTCGACGATGAGGTCCTTCTCCAGCGGCAGGCCCTTGATGGCCTCCACGTAGATGGGCTTCGTGATGTCGAGGTCCTTGATGAGCGTCTTGCAGGCCAGACGGTTGCGGCCGTTGATGCGCATCGCATCCGACCCGCAGATGCCGTGGGCGCAGGAGCGGCGGAAGGTCAGCGACCCGTCCTGCTCCCACTTGATCTTGTGCAGCGCGTCGAGGATGCGGTCGGTCGCGAACATCTGCACGTCGAAGTCCTGCCATCTCGGCTCGGAATCCACGTCGGGGTCGAATCGGCGGATGATCAGCGTCACGGTGAACGCCTCGATGGGGGCCTCGGGAGCCGGGCCGCCCGCAGGGGCCTCGTCAACGACCAGGGTCATCAGTACTTCCTCTCCATCGGCTGGTAGCGCGTGATCACGACGGGCTTCCAGTCGAGCCGGATGTGATCGGCGGCGTCGCTCGAGTGAGGGTCACCCGAGAGGTACGCCATGGTGTGCTTCATGTACTTGTCGTCGTCGCGCTTCGGGAAGTCGTCGCGCATGTGGCCACCGCGTGACTCCTGGCGGTTGCGCGCCGAGAACACGACCACCTCGGCGAGGTCGAGCAGGAAGCCCAGCTCGATCGCCTCGAGCAGGTCGGTGTTGAACCGCTTGCCCTTGTCCTGCACCTGGATGTTGCGGTACCGGTTGCGGAGGCCGTGGATGGTCTCGGTGACCCGGGCCAGCGACTCGTCGGTGCGGAACACCTGCGCGTTCTTGTCCATCTCGTCCTGCAGCTCCTTGCGGATCGCGGAGATGCGCTCGGTGCCGGTGCCGGCCCGCAGCGAAGCCACGAGCGACACGATGGCGCCCGCGGGGTCGGGAGGCAGCGGCGTGAAGTCGACGGTCTGCACGTACTCCGCGGCGTTGTTGCCCGAGCGCTTGCCGAACACGTTGATGTCGAGCAGCGAGTTGGTGCCGAGACGGTTCGAGCCGTGCACCGACACGCAGGCGCACTCGCCGGCGGCGTAGAGGCCGGGCACCACGGTGTCGTTGTCCGAGAGCACCTCGGCCTTGATGTTCGTGGGGATGCCGCCCATAGCGTAGTGCGCGGTGGGCATCACGGGAACAGGCTCGACCACCGGGTCGACGCCCAGGTAGGTGCGGGCGAATTCGGTGATGTCGGGGAGCTTGGTCTCGAGCACCTCGGCGCCCAGGTGCGTGCAGTCCAGCAGCACGTAGTCCTTGTGCGGCCCGGCGCCCCGGCCCTCTGCGACCTCCTGCACCATGCACCTAGCCACGATGTCGCGGGGCGCGAGGTCTTTGATGGTGGGGGCGTAGCGCTCCATGAAGCGCTCGCCCGAGGCGTTGCGGAGGATGGCACCCTCGCCTCGCGCTCCCTCGGTGAGGAGGATGCCGAGACCTGCGAGCCCGGTGGGGTGGAACTGGAAGAACTCCATGTCCTCGAGCGGCAGGCCCTTGCGCCAGATGATGCCGACGCCGTCGCCCGTGAGGGTGTGGGCGTTCGAAGTGGTCTTGTAGATCTTGCCGAAGCCGCCGGTCGCGAAGATCACGGCCTTGGCCTGGAAGACGTGGATCTCACCGGTCTTGAGCTCGAACGCCACGACGCCGGAGGGCTTGTCGACCCCGTCGACCTTCGTCATCACGAGGTCGAGCACATAGAACTCGTTGAAGAAGTTGATGCCGAGCTTGACGCAGTTCTGGAACAGCGTCTGCAGGATCATGTGACCGGTGCGGTCGGCCGCGTAGCAGGCTCGGCGCACGGGCGCCTTGCCGTGGTCGCGGGTGTGCCCGCCGAAGCGGCGCTGGTCGATCTTGCCCTCGGGCGTGCGGTTGAACGGCAGGCCCATGTTCTCGAGGTCGATGACCGCGTCGATGGCCTCCTTGGCGAGGATCTCCGCCGCGTCCTGGTCGACGAGGTAGTCGCCGCCCTTGACGGTGTCGAAGGTGTGCCACTCCCAGTTGTCCTCCTCGACGTTGGCGAGGGCGGCGGCCATGCCGCCCTGCGCCGCGCCGGTGTGGGACCGGGTGGGGTAGAGCTTCGAGATCACGGCGGTCTTGGCCTTGGGGCCCGCCTCGATCGCCGCGCGCATGCCGGCGCCGCCGGCGCCCACGATCACGATGTCGAACTGGTGGTAGTGCACGCCGTCGACGACGGCACCATCTTCGTATTGGGTCACGGATTCACTCACGCTCGGGGACTACTGGTTGACGGGGCAGAACGACGGCAGCAGATCGGCCGGCGAGCCCGCGGGGCACGGATCGAAGGTGAAGACCACGAGGGTTCCCAGGGTGATCAGGGTCACGGCCGAGACCGCGATGGCGCCGAGCAGGATCTTCCGCACGAGCGGACGCGTCGAGTAGTCGTTCACGATCGTGCGCATGCCGTTGGAGCCGTGGATGAGGGCGAGCCAGAGCATCAGCGTGTCCCACACCTGCCAGAACGGGTCGCTCCACTTTCCGCCCACGAAGGCGAAGTCGATGGCCTTGATGCCGTCGCCCACCATGAGGTTCACGAAGAGGTGCCCGAAGATCAGGATGAGGAGCACGACGCCCGAGGCGCGCATGTAGATCCAGCCCCACTTCTCCCAGTTCACGCCTCGGTTGCGGCGCACGGAGTGCGGGGCGCGGGGGGTCTCGATCGTCGTCGCCATCAGTGACCTGCTCCCGGGAGGTGGCTGAACACATTGATCAGGTGGCGCGGGGTGAACGCCAGCATCGTGACGACCCAGACGCCGATGACGATCCAGAACATCTGACGGTGGTACTTCGCGCCCTTCGACCACAGGTCGATCAGGATGATGCGGATGCCGTTGAACGCGTGGAACGCGATAGCACCGACCAGGGCGACTTCGCCGAGGCCCATGATCGGGTTCTGGTAGGTCGAGATGACCGCGTTGTAGGCCTCCGGCGCCACCCGCACCATCGCGGTGTCGAGGATGTGGACGAGTAGGAAGAAGAAGATCGCTACGCCGGTGATGCGGTGCAGGACCCAGGACCACATGCCTTCACGGCCGCGGTACAGAGTTCCGGCGGGCCGCCTCGGCGTCATCGTTCCTGCCGAATTCTCAGGCATGAACAACCCTCCTTGGCTTAGATAGAGCTCGCCATCGCCCCCACTGCGGATGGTGAGAACCCGATGCGCGACCATGGGCAGTCTATGTCGAGTTCGGCGAACCCGCTTGTAAGGCACGCCTAACTTGTATACAGCCCCGCGAGGGCAGCCCTCCCGCACAAACACAAGCCGGGAAGGCTACCGCATACGGTCTTGTATTCAGACGTGTGAGCCGACCGGAGTGCGGCGGCGGGCGGCGCGGGCCGCGATCACCGCCTGGTAGTGGCCGAGCAGTTCGTCGCAGACCGACGACCACGATGTGCCGATGACGGTGCGCCGCCCCGCCTCGCCCATCCGCATCCGGAGTTCGGGATCGACGACGAGCGAGGCCACCCGCAGGGCGAAGTCGCGGTCGTCGTCCGGATCGAAGAGGTAGCCGTTCTCGCCGTGCCGCACGAGGTCGATCGGGCCGCCTGCGGCGGGGGCGATGACCGGGAGGCCGGCCGCGTGCGCCTCCTGCAGTGTCTGGCCGAAGGTCTCCTCCGTGCCGGTGTGGGCGAACACGTCGAAGCTCGCGTAGGCATCCGCCAGCTGTTCGCCGGAGAGCCGGCCGAGGTAGGTCACGGGCATTCCGCGCAGGAGCTTGCGCACCGACGCGTCGGAGGGGCCGTCGCCCACGATCGCGAGGTGGATGCCGGGGATGCCACGGAGGGCCGCGAATCGCTCGAGGCCCTTCTCGGGTGCGACGCGGCCGACGTAGCCGACGACGACGTCACGGCCGTTCGAGGAGAGGAGGGAGCGCAGAGCCGCCGCGGCCGGGCGGGTGCGGTGGTTCGGGTGGTAGCGGTCGAGGTCGACGCCGCGGCCCCAGAGCTCGATGCGCTGCACGCCGGCGCCCTCGAGGTCGTTCCGCGAGGAGGTGGAGGGGGCGAGAGTGCGGTCGGCGCCGTCGTGGATCCAGCGCACGAAGCGCCAGGCGAGCTTCGAGGCCGAGCCGAGCCGGTTGCGACGGGCGTAGCCCGCGACATCCGTCTGGAAGATCGCGACCGAGGGGATGTCCTGCCGGTTGGCGGCCGCGATGGCCTGCGCGCCGAGGAGGAAGGGGGAGGCCGCGTGCACGACATCGGGGCGGAAGCGCCCGATCAGTCGTGCCAGCTGCGCGTTCGGGATGCCCACCGGGAACTGGCGGTAGGCCACCGCGGGCACCTGGTGCACGGGGAATCCCCGGTAGTGCGAGGGCGAGCCCGCGGCCGGGCAGATCACCATCGCCTCGTGGCCGTTGTCGGCGAGGTGGTCGAGCACCTTGCAGACACTGCCGGTCACTCCGTTGACGGTCGGTAGGAAACTCTCACTGACGATGGCAACACGCATGAAGCGCCTCCGGTGTGGGTGCGACCCTGTCGGCTCGGGCTGAGCCCGGTCACGGCTCCACCGTAGGAATCACGGGTGCCCGGAGGGTGCACGGAGGGTGACGGGAGGGTTCTCGGTGGGCGAACGTCAGGGGGTTCAGACCCCCTGTATAGGCTGTGCCCCATGAAGACCACCCCCTCCGCGCTCGGCCGTCTCTACAGCGTCATCCCGGCGGGCGGCATCGGATCGCGGTTGTGGCCGCTCTCCCGGGCCGACGCCCCGAAGTTCCTGCACGACCTGAGCGGTTCGGGCCAGAGCCTGCTGCGCGACACGTGGGAGCGCCTGGCCCCCCTCTCGGGCGAGCAGCGGATCATGGTGGTCACCGGCCGCGCCCATCGCGCCGCCGTGGAGGAGCAGCTGCCGCACCTCGCCGACCTCAACGTGGTGCTCGAGTCGGAACCGCGCGACTCCACCGCCGCCATCGCCCTCGCCGCCGCCATCCTCGAGCGCCGTGAGCCCGGCGTCATCATCGGCTCCTTCGCCGCCGACCACGTGATCGCCAACCCCGAGCGCTTCCGCTCGGCAGTGATGCAGGCCGTCGCCGTGGCCGACGAGGGCTACATCGCCACGATCGGCATCACGCCCACCGATCCCGCCGTGGGCTTCGGCTACATCCGCTGCGCCGAGCCGCTCTCGGTGGAGGGCGCCGAGGCGGCCCTCCGCGTGGACAACTTCGTGGAGAAGCCCGATCTGCCGACGGCCCGCAAGTACCTCAAGGCAGGCAACTACCTCTGGAACGCCGGCATGTTCATCGCCCGGGCCGACCGCCTGCTCGAGCAGCTCGGCGCCTCCGAGCCCGAGCTGCTGGCCGGGGTGCTCGAGCTCGCCGAGGCCTGGGACACTTCCAGGCGCGGCGAGGTCGTCGACAAGGTCTGGCCCACCCTCAAGAAGATCGCGATCGACTACTCGGTCGCCGAGCCGGCCGCGGCCGCGGGCATCCTCGCCGTCATCCCGGGCGACTTCGACTGGGACGACGTGGGCGACTTCGCCTCCATCGCCAAGCTGCACAGCTCGGGACGCGGCACCGATCTCGCCATCCTGGGCAAGAACGCCCGGGTGCTGGCCGACTCCTCCACCGGCATCGTGGTGTCGCACTCCAAACGCGTGATCAGCCTCATCGGTGTGACCGACATCGTCGTGGTCGACACCCCGGATGCGCTCCTGGTCACGACCAGCGAGCACGCTCAGCGGGTCAAGTCGGTCGTCGACGCGCTGCGCGCCGGTGGATCCGGAGATGTTCTCTAGAATTCGAGGATGAGAAGAAGCACCCTCACCGCCGGGATCCTGTCCGGGGCCGTGGCCCTCGTCCTCGCAGGGTGCGCTCCTGCGCCCTCCGCCCCCACCGGCGGCGCCGACGCGGGTGGAGACTACTGCGCGCGGATGGTGACGAATTCGGGCGGGCTCGAGGACCGCTCCTTCAACCAGTCCAGCTGGGCCGGCCTGCAGGAGGCCCAGGAGGAGTTCGGCATCGACGCGCAGGTGCTCGTCTCGACCGGCGAGACCGACCTCGCCCCCAACGTCACGCAGGCTGTCGACAGCGGCTGCACGTTCGTGCTCACCGTGGGCTACGAGCTCGCCGACGCCACCCTCGAGGAGGCCGGGAACTTCCCGGACACCCACTTCGCCATCGTCGACGAGACGGTCGACGCTCCCAACGTCAAGCCGATCGTCTTCGACACCGCGCAGGCCTCGTACCTCGCGGGCTACCTCGCCGCCGGTGTCTCCAAGACGGGCGTCGTGGCCACGTTCGGGGGCGGCAACCAGCCCCCGGTCACCCTGTTCATGGACGGCTTCGTCGACGGCGTCGCCAAGTACAACGAGGTGCACGGCACCCAGGTGCGGGCGCTCGGCTGGGACAAGGCGGCCCAGGACGGCGTGTTCACGGGCGACTTCGAGGACATCAACAAGGGCAAGACCGTCACCCAGGGCTTCCTCGACCAGGGCGCCGATGTCATCCTGCCGGTCGCCGGTCAGGTGGGGGAGGGCGCGGCGTCAGCGGTGCTCGAATCCGGATCGGCGTCGCTCATCTGGGTCGACAACGACGGCTACGAGACACTGCCGGCCGAGTACCGCCCCGTGGTGCTCACGAGCGTGCTGAAGAACACCGGCGACGCCGTGGTGCAGATCGTCGGCGACGACATCGATGGCGAGTTCTCGGCCGACCCCTACATCGGCACGCTCGAGAACGAGGGCGTGGCGCTCGCACCCTTCCACGACCTCGAGGCTTCTGTGCCGGAGGAGCTGCGCGCCGAGATCGAGGCCCTGCAGGCCGAGATCGTGGCCGGCGGCATCGTGGTGGACTCCCCGAGCGCTCCCTGACGTTTCATGGTCGGGCAGTGGACATTTCGCGCAGATTACGGCGTGATCGCGGCTTTGTAACGCTTGGGCGGCTAAGACCGGTCACCCCTGTCCTGGGGCGTCACATTTAGTAACGTTGCTCCCACACAGCCCCTGCGCACCTTGCAGGGCAGCATCTTGGAGGACATCTTGAGCATCAACCTTCGCCGGGCCAGCGTGGCCGGCTTCGCCACACTGGGTGTGGCAGCTCTTCTGGCCGGATGCGCGTCCGCGCCGTCGGACACCGCATCCACGAGCGGCGGAGAGGCCGCGAGCGACTTCATCCCCTGCATGGTCTCCGACTCGGGCGGATTCGACGACAAGTCGTTCAACCAGGCCGGCTTCGAGGGCCTCACGGAGGCCTCGGACGCGCTCGGCGTCGAGCCCGTCACGGTCGAGTCGGCCGCTGAGACCGACTTCGAGCCCAACATCGACAACCTGGTCTCGCAGAACTGCAACCTGATCATCTCGGTCGGCTTCCTCCTCGCCGACGCCACCAAGTCCGCCGCCGAGGCGAACCCCGACGTGAACTTCTCGATCATCGACGACTCGTCGATCGAGGCCGACAACGTCAAGCCGATCGTCTTCGACACCGCTCAGGCGGCGTTCCTGGCCGGCTACGCAGCGGCGAGCTACAGCAAGACGGGCACCGTGGGCACCTACGGCGGCATCCAGATCCCGTCGGTCACCATCTTCATGGACGGCTTCGTCGACGGTGTGAGCTACTACAACGAGCAGAAGGGCACCGACGTCAAGGCCATCGGCTGGGACGTCGCCGCTCAGACGGGTCAGTTCACGGGTGGCTTCGCCGCCGGTGTCGAGGCCAAGACCGTCGCGCAGGGCCTCATCGACCAGGGTGCCGACGTCATCCTCCCCGTCGGTGGACCGATCTTCCTCTCCGCCGGTGAGGCGATCCGCGACTCCGGCAAGGAGATCGCCCTCGTGGGCGTCGACTCCGACAACTACGAGACCGCTCCCGATCTGGCCGACCTCTTCCTCACCTCGGTGATGAAGGGCGTCGCGGCCGGTGTGGTCGACGTGGTCGACTCCTCCGCCGCCGGCGACTTCGACGCCACCCCGTTCGTGGGCACGCTCGAGAACGACGGCGTGGGCATCGCACCGTTCCACGACTTCGAGGACAAGGTCTCGCCCGACCTGCAGGCGGAGCTCGACACGATCAGCGAGGGCATCATCTCCGGTGACATCACGGTCGAGTCGCCCTCGACCCCGTAAGGAATCCGCGTCCTGAACGCGACACCGGTCGGGGGGACCAGCGCTGCTGGTTCCCCCGACCTCTTCTTTGGCGGACTCCATGGCCCCCCTCCGGGGAGTAGGTAGATTGACTCCATGAAACTCGAACTGCGGGGCATCACGAAGCGATTCGGTGCCCTCACCGCGAACGACCACATCGACCTCACGGTCGAGCCGGGCGAGATCCACTGCCTTCTCGGTGAGAACGGCGCGGGCAAGTCCACCCTCATGAACGTGCTCTATGGTCTCTACCAGGCCGACGAGGGCGAGATCGTGCTCGACGACGTCGTCCAGCACTTCGCAGGCCCGGGCGACGCCATGAACGCCGGCATCGGCATGGTGCACCAGCACTTCATGCTCATCCCCGTCTTCACCGTCGCCGAGAACGTGATGCTCGGCCACGAGCAGACGAAGTTCGGCGGTCGCCTCGACCTCAACGCCGCTCGCGCGAAGGTGCGCGAGATCAGCGACAGGTTCGGCTTCGACGTCGATCCGGATGCGCTCGTCGACGATCTCCCCGTGGGCGTGCAGCAGCGGGTCGAGATCATCAAGGCCCTCTCGCGCGACGCGAAGGTACTCGTGTTCGACGAGCCCACCGCCGTGCTCACGCCGCAGGAGACCGACGAGCTGATGGCGATCATGCGGCTGCTCAAGGAGCGCGGCACCTCCATCGTCTTCATCACCCACAAGCTGCGCGAGGTGCGCGAGGTCGCCGACCGCATCACGGTCATCCGCCTCGGCAAGGTCGTGGGCGAGGCCTCGCCCACCGCAACCAACGCCGAGCTCGCCTCGCTCATGGTGGGCCGCGCGGTCGAGCTGACCGTGCAGAAGGCGCCCGCACAGCCCGGCAAGCCGGCCCTCCAGGTCTCGAACCTCTCGGTCATCGACCCCCGCGGCCAGGTCGTGGTCAACGACGTGTCGTTCGAGGTGCGGGCGGGCGAGATCCTCGCCATCGCCGGCGTGCAGGGCAACGGCCAGACCGAGCTCACGGAAGCGCTCATGGGCCTGCAGTCACGTGTCTCCGGCACCGTCTCGCTCGACGGCCGCTCCCTCGTGGGCATGTCCGTGCGCAAGGTGCTCGACGCGGGTGTCGGGTTCGTGCCGGAGGACCGCAAGGAGGACGGCCTGGTCGGGGAGTTCACGATCGCCGAGAACCTCATGCTCGACCGCTCCGAGGGCAAGCCCTTCGTCAAGGGCGGCAACCTGCAGCTGTCGTTCCTCAACGGCTTCGCCGAGGACAGGTCGAAGGAGTTCGACGTGCGCTCTCAGGGCATCCAGACCGCTGTCGGCCGCCTCTCCGGTGGTAACCAGCAGAAGGTCGTGCTCGCGCGCGAGCTCTCGCGGGAGCTCCGGCTGTTCGTGGCGGCGCAGCCCACCCGCGGCATCGACGTGGGATCGATCGAGTTCGTGCACAAGCGCATCGTGGCCACGCGCGACGAGGGCATCCCCGTGGTGGTCGTCTCCACCGAGCTCGACGAGGTCGTCGCGCTCGCCGATCGCATCGCCGTGATGTACCGCGGATCCATCGTGGGCATCGTTCCGGGCACCACCTCGCGCGACGTGCTGGGTCTCATGATGGCGGGCGAAGTCCCCGCCGGTATCGACGTGGAAGGAACCGCCGCGTGAGCGACACCACCCTGACCAAGCCCGCTCCGGTGGCCGAGCCGCCGTCTCGGTGGCGCAGGACGCTGACCGAGATCACCGGCGGAAGCGTCATGATCTCGATCCTCGCCGTCGTGCTCGCGATGATCGCGGGCGGCATCCTGATCGCCCTCACCGACGAGAACGTGCAGGCGGCGGCCGGCTACTTCTTCGCCCGCCCGGCCGACACGCTCGCCGAGATCTGGAAGGCCGTCTCCGGCGCCTACGTCGCCCTGTTCCAGGGATCGGTGTTCAACCCGAACCGGCCGGAGTTCGCCGCGCAGATCAAGCCGTTCACCGAGACCCTCGCCTTCGCGACGCCGCTCATCGCGGCCGGCCTCGGCGTGGGGCTGGCGTTCCGCGTCGGCATGTTCAACATCGGCGGCCGTGGGCAGATGCTCATCGCTGCTGCGTGCGCCGGCTGGGTGGGCTTCACCCTCGACCTGCCCTGGGGGCTGCACATGGTGCTCGCGGTGCTCGCCGGTCTCATCGGCGGCGGCATCTGGGGCGGCCTCGCCGGTCTCCTCAAGGCCCGCACGGGAGCCCACGAGGTGATCGTCACGATCATGCTCAACTACGTGGCGTTCTACCTGGTCTCCTACCTGCTCCGCACGCCCCTCCTCCAGGCGCCCGGATCGAACAACCCGAAGTCGCCGCCCATCATGGACACGGCGGTGTTCCCCGACCTCCTCGGGCCGCAGTTCAACCTCAACTTCGGCTTCATCCTCGTGATCGCGGCCACCGTGTTCGTGTGGTGGCTGCTCAGCCGCTCGTCGCTCGGCTTCAAGTTCCGTGCCGTGGGCCTCAACCCCAACGCCGCGCGGGTGGCCGGCATCGACGTCAAGAACATGTACGTCTACGCGATGCTCATCTCCGGTGCGCTCGTGGGTCTCGCGGGCGTCTCGCAAGTGCTCGGCCCGCTGTCGTCGGGCTTCAGCTCGGGGCTCGACGCGGGCATCGGCTTCGACGCCATCACCGTGGCGCTCCTCGGCCGCTCGAAGCCGTGGGGCATCTTCGTGGCCGGCATCCTCTTCGGCGCCTTCAAAGCCGGCGGGTTCGCGATGCAGGCCTCGCAGGGCATCCCGATCGACATCGTGCTCGTCGTGCAGTCGCTCATCGTGCTGTTCATCGCCGCACCGCCGCTCATCCGCACCGTGTTCCGGCTGCCGGATCCGTCGAAACCCACGAAGCCCAAGGCGCGCAAGACGCCGGCCGCACCGACCCAGAAGGCGGTGATCGCCAAGTGAGCGAGAACGTCTCGACCAACAACCTGGCCTCCGACGCCGGGGTGCCGCCCACCGAGCACAACAACCCGGACTCGACGTCCGGCCTCACCACGATCGTCATCAAGAGCTGGAAGGCGCCGATCGTCTTCGCCGTCTTCACCGTCATCGCGATCCTGCTGTTCGTGGTGTTCGGCCGCGACGGATCGTCGACGTTCCGCCTCTCGACCGACTCCGACCTGATCCAGCTGCCCGAGGTCGTGCTGCCCACCCGCGGCACGGGCATCGTGCTCGCTGTCCTGCTCGTGGCGCTCACCGCCTTCTCGGCGTGGCTGGTCTCGAAGGATCGCAGAGTGCGGCTGTGGGTCATCGCGGTCTTCGCGGTGCTGTTCCTCGTGGGGTTCCTCACCTGGGCCGCGGCCGGACAGACCATCCCGGTGCCGGGGCTCCTGATCGGCACCGTCTCGCTCAGTGTGCCGCTGATCTTCGGTGCTCTCGGCGGTGTCATCTCCGAGCGCGTGGGAGTCGTCAACGTCGCCATCGAGGGGCAGCTGCTGGCCGGGGCATTCGTCTCGGCGGTCGTGGCCTCGGTCACGGGCAACCCGTTCGTGGGGCTCATCGGCGCCGTGGTCGCCGGAGCGATCGTGTCGTTCGTGCTCGCTGCGTTCTCCATCAAGTACCTCGTCGACCAGGTGATCGTCGGCGTCGTGCTCAACGTGCTCGTCACCGGACTCACGTCGTTCCTCTACTCGCAGGTGCTCACCGAAGACCCGGGGCTGCTCAACTCGCCGCCGCGCTTCGACCGCATCCCCATCCCGCTGCTGTCCGAGATCCCGGTCATCGGCCCCACGTTGTTCCGCCAGACCATCGTGGTGTACCTCATGTACATCGCCGTGGCGTTGGTCTTCTGGGGCCTGTTCCGCACCAAGTGGGGCCTGCGCGTGCGCGCCGTGGGCGAGCATCCGCAGGCTGCGGACACCGTGGGCATCAAGGTCAACTCCACCCGGTTCTGGAACGTGTCGCTCGCCGGTGCGATCGCCGGACTCGGTGGTGCGTACTTCACGCTCGGGTCGGTCGGAGCGTTCAACAAGGAGATGACGGCGGGCGCGGGCTTCATCGCCCTCGCGGCGGTGATCTTCGGGCGGTGGGACCCGATCAGGGCCACGCTCGCCGCGCTGCTGTTCGGCTTCGCGTCGAACCTGCAGAACGTGCTCGGCATCATCGGGTCGCCCGTGCCCTCGGAGTTCATGCTCATGCTGCCCTACGTGGTCACGATCTTCGCCGTGGCGGGGCTCGTGGGCCGCGTGCGGGGTCCGGCCGCGGCCGGCAAGCCGTACGTGGGGTCGTGATCGTGGCTTCTGCTTCGGACTCTGCCTACGACTGGGATGCACTCCGCGCCGTCGCCCTGTCGGCCATGGAGAAGGCCTACGTGCCGTACTCGAAGTTCCCCGTGGGGGTCGCCGCCATCGTCGACGACGGGCGCATCATCTCGGGTTGCAACGTGGAGAACGCCTCCTACGGGCTCACACTGTGCGCCGAATGCACGCTCGTCTCGACGCTGCACATGACCGGTGGTGGCAAGCTCGTGGCGTTCACCTGCGTCGACGGCAACGGCGGCGCCCTCATGCCGTGCGGCCGCTGCCGGCAGCTGCTCTACGAGCACTCGGCCGAGGGGATGCTGCTCGAGACGGTCTCGGGCATCAAGACGATCGACGAGGTCATCCCGGATGCCTTCGGGCCCCGCACCCTCGCCGCCTACCACAACGCCGAATAGCGCCGAACCGTCACTTTCCACACCTCCCGCCGTGGTGTCGTGTGAGAAATGACGTCTCGGCAGAGACCTGGAGGACTGCCATGGCTGCAGAGAAGTTCGATGTCGTGGATCTGATCCGCACGAAGCGCGACAAGGGAACGCTGTCGACCCCCGAGATCGATTGGCTGATCGACGCCTACACCCGCGGGTTCGTCGGCGACGAGCAGATGGCCGCGCTCGCGATGGCCATCCTCCTCAACGGGATGTCGCGCGACGAGATCCGCGACCTGACGCTCGCGATGATCGCCTCGGGCGAGCGGATGGACTTCTCCTCGCTCGGCAAGCCGACGGTCGACAAGCACTCCACCGGTGGTGTGGGCGACAAGATCACCCTTCCGCTCATGCCGCTCGTCGCTTCGTTCGGAGTGGCCGTGCCGCAGCTCTCGGGCCGCGGGCTCGGTCACACCGGCGGCACGCTCGACAAGCTCGAGTCGATCCCCGGCTGGCGCGCGTCGCTCTCGAACGAGGAGATGCTCGCGCAGCTCGACTCGGTCGGCGGCGTCATCTGCGCGGCGGGATCCGGCCTCGCACCGGCCGACAAGAAGCTCTACGCGCTCCGCGACATCACGGGAACCGTGGAGGCCATCCCGCTCATCGCCTCGTCGATCATGTCGAAGAAGATCGCCGAGGGCACCGACTCGCTCGTGCTCGACGTGAAGTTCGGCTCGGGCGCGTTCATGCAGGACATCGCGCTCTCGCGCGAGCTCGCGAAGACCATGGTCGACCTCGGCAACGACGCCGGTGTGCGCACCACGGCGCTGCTCACGAACATGAACGTGCCGCTCGGCCTCGCCATCGGCAACGCCAACGAGGTGCGCGAATCGGTGGAGGTGCTCGCCGGCGGCGGGCCCGCCGACGTGGTGGAGCTGACGCTCGCCCTCGCCTCGGAGATGCTCCGGCTCGCCGGGCAGCCCGACGCCGACGTGGCGGCCGCTCTCGCCGACGGGCGCGCGATGGACTCCTGGAACGCCGTCATCCGCGCCCAGGGCGGCGACCCGACGGCGCCGCTGCCGGTCGCCCGCGAGACCACGACGGTGTACGCGCCGCGCGCCGGAGTGCTGCTGCGCCAGGAGGCGCTGCCGTTCGGGATCGCCGCGTGGCGCCTCGGTGCCGGGCGCGCCCGGGCCCAGGATGCCGTGCAGCACGCCGCGGGGATCGATCTGCACGCGAAGCCGGGCGATACGGTGACCGAGGGACAGGCGCTGTTCACACTGTCGGCCGACGAGCCGTCGCGGTTCGAGCGGGCGCTCTCGTCGCTGGAAGGCGCGTGGGAGATCGGCGACGCCGGGGCGTACGAGGGCTTCGGGCCGCTGGTGGCGGAGCGGATCTCGTAGCTCCTGGCAGGAACTGCGCGGGGTGTGGCCGTCGTCGTGTGGAGGGTGGGCATCCGGATGCCTACGCTCGGATCATGACGATCGTTCCCGACACCAAGAACTGGACCTGGGTGCTCGAGCGCGAGTGCCCCGAATGCGGCTTCGACTCCTCCGCCACGGCGGCGGCGTCGGTGCCCGGGCTGTTGCGCTCCAACGCGGAGGGCTGGCCGGCGGTGCTGGCACGGCCGGACGCAGCGGTGCGGCCGGATCCGGCGACGTGGTCGGCGCTCGAGTACGGCGCGCACGTGCGCGACGTGTTCCGCATCGCGAGCGTGCGGTTCGCCCTGCTGCTCGACGAAGAGGATCCGGAGTTCGCCGACTGGGACCAGGACGCGACGGCGGAGCAGGAGCGCTACGGGTCCCAGGATCCGGCGGAGGTGACGCGCGAGTTGCTCGCGGCTGCCGAGGTGCTCGCCCTGCAGCTCGAGGCGGTGCCGGCGGATGCCTGGGACCGGTCCGGGCGACGCAGCGACGGCTCGGTCTTCACCGTCGACACCCTCGCGCGCTACATCATCCACGACCCGGTGCACCACCTCCACGACGTGCGCGGCTGACGCCGGTGTGCGCTCCCGGCCCCGCTTCGATGTGCAGGGCTGACGCTGCGTTGTGCTGCGTCCCTTGCTCGGACGTGCGCGGGGTAGCGCTCACTGCTCGAACCTGGCGGTTTTCAAGCAGATGGCGCTACCCGGTGCGGCAGCTGGCGCTCGGGACCGCGTTCGCGTGGAGCCGCGTGCTCGTCCGTCTCACGCGGTGCTCTGCGGGTCGCCGATTCGGGTGACCGCATCGGCGACGAGTGCCCAGAACTTGGCGTGGTCGAGGTCGACCGCCACCTGGGTGGTGCAGTCGGCGGGCGCGGGGGAGCGGAAGTCGGCCACCGTCATGCCGAGCGTGAGCGTGCCCGTGAGCTCGATGTCGAGCGGGGTCTTGCGCACCGTCATGACGCTCGGGTCGATCACGTAGGCCACGGCGCACGGGTCGTGCACGGGCGGGTGCTCGAAGCCCTGCGCTTCGAGATAGGTGGTGCCGAAGAACTCGAGCAGGTCGACCACGAAGCGGCCGGGCGCCGTCGGCATCGCGCGGAAGTTCTCGACGACTTCGGGGGTGGCGAGGGCCTGGTGGGTGAGGTCGATCCCCACCATGGTGAGCGGCCAGCTCTCGTTGAACACGATGTGAGCCGCCTCGGGGTCGATGATGATGTTGAACTCGCTCGTGGCGCTCCAGTTGCCGCCGTGGTAGCCGCCGCCCATGAGCACGATCTCCTTGACGCGCGAAACGATCCGCGGCTCCTTGCGCGCCGCGATCGCGATGTTCGTGAGGGCACCGGTGGGCACGAGCGTGACGGTGCCCGACTCGTGCGCCATCACGGTCTCGATGATGAGGTCGACGGCGTGCCGGGAGTCGAGTTCGAGGGTGGGCTCTGGCAGCACCGGGCCGTCCATCCCGGACTCGCCGTGGATGTCGGGCGCCACCTCGACGGGTCGCACGAGCGGGCGGGCGCAGCCGGCGGCGAACGGCACTCCCGTGATGCCGGCGATCTCGGCCACGGCGAGGGCGTTGCGGGTGACCTTCTCGAGTGTCTGGTTGCCGGCGACCGTCGTGACGGCGAGCAGCTCGATCTCGGGGCTGCCGTGCGCCAGAAGGATGGCGATCGCGTCGTCGTGCCCGGGATCGCAATCGAGGATGATCTTCTGGGCCACGGGGTCTCCTTCTGCCTGGTCTCGGTCCTGCATGCCGATCCGTCGAGCATATATGAAAACGACCTTCATATGTGTCCGGATCTGTGCAATACTCCCTGCATGACCGACACCAGCCTCGAAGCCACCGGCGCCGCGCGCGTCGAGTGGATCCGCTCCCGCATGCCCCTGCTCGCCGCCGCGCGCGAGGAGCTGTCGCGCACGCGCCCGTTCGACGGCCGCCGCATCGGCATGTCGCTGCACATCGAGCCGAAGACCGCGGTGCTCCTCGAGACACTCTCGGCCGGGGGCGCGGAGATCGTGGGCACCGGCAACCACGGCTCCACTCAAGACGACGTGGTGGCCTACCTCAACGCCTACGCCTCGGCGAACGGCGCCGCTCCGCTCACGCTCTTCGGCCGCCGCGACGACTCGCTCGAACAGCACCACGCCAACGTCGCGCGCGTGCTCGACGCGGAGCCCGACATGCTGCTCGACAACGGGGGAGACCTCGCCGCCGGCATCGTGAGCCGAGGTGTCACGGCCTCGGTGATCGGCGGCACGGAGGAGACCACGTCCGGAGGCGACCGCCTGCGGAGCGAGCTCGCGGGCGCCGTCCCCTTCCCGATGATCGTCATCAACGACAGCCTGCTCAAGGCGATCGGCGAGAACAAGCACGCGGTGGGGCAGTCGGTGGTCGAGAGCTTCATGCGCATCACCAACCTCATGGTGCCCGGGCGGAGGTTCGTCGTGTTCGGCTACGGCTGGTGCGGTCGTGGAGTGGCGCACTACCTGCGGGCCCTCGGTGGCAAGGTGGCCGTGGTCGAGATCGACGAGCTGAAAGCCTTCGAGGCCGCGCTCGACGGCTTCCGGGTGTCGACCGCCACCGACCTCGCGCCGTGGGGAGACGTGTTCATCACGGCCACCGGTCACCCCGGGGTGCTCACTCTCGAGGCGATCGAGCTCATGCACGACGGCGCGGTGCTCGCGAACTGCGGCCACTTCCCGTGGGAGATCGACGTCGAGGGCCTCCGGGCGGTGGCCACCGGCTCTCGCGAGATCATCGAAGCGGTCGAGCGCATCGACCTCCCGAGCGGCCGTCACGTCGTGCTGCTCGCCGGTGGGCGGATGTTCAACCTCGCGGGCAAGGAGCCCAAGGGCAACTCGCTCGAGTCGATGGATCTGGGATTCCTGCTGCAGACCCTCTCGCTCGAGCGCGTCGCGCTCGACGCGGCCGCTCTCACGCCCGGTGCGCAGCCGGTGCCCGACGACATCGATCGCACGATCGCGCGGCGCATGCTCGCGGCCATGCACGCGTCGGAGTGAGCATGTCGGACGAGCAGGCGGGACTGCCGGAGGCCAAGTCGACGCCGGAGTACTCGGCGCCGGCCCTCGACAAGGGGCTCGACATCCTCGAGCTGCTCGCCGAGACCGAGGGTGGGCTGGGGCAGCTCGAGATCGCGCAGGCGATCGGGCGGTCGCCCGGGCAGATCTTCCGGATGCTCGCCACGCTCGAACGGCGTGGCTACGTGTTCCGCGAGCGGCAGTCCGGCCTCTACACGCTCTCGATGCGCATGTTCGAGCTCGCGCATCGGCACGAACCCGTGCGCGCGCTCAGCGCCGCCGGGCTCCCTGTCATGCGGCGGCTCGCCGACGAACTGCAGCAGTCGTGCAACCTCGCCGTGATCGACGCCGAGATGGTGCGGGTGATCGCCCAGGTCGAGAGCCCGAGCGACTTCGGGTTCCGGGTGCGGGTGGGGGCGCTGTTCCCCCTCGACACCGCCACGGGGCTCGTGCTCGGCGCGTTCCGCGCCACCGGTTCGGGTGCCGCGGGTGCGGCTGTCGCCTCCCCAGGCATCCTCGACCATTCGGTCTTCGAGAAGATGCTCGTCGAGACGTTCCTGGAGCTGCCCGACTCCCGTCAACCCTCCATCACCGACGTCGTCGTGCCCATCCTCCGGCCCGACCGCACCGCGGTGGCCGCGCTGACCGTGCCCTACGTCGCCACGAGCATCAGTGCGAAGGCTCCTTCGACGGTCATCGAGAGGGCCCGGCGGGCGGCCGAGGAGATCGCGGAATCGCTCGCGCTCGCCGGCTCGCCACACCCTAGGCTGGTGCCATGACTGCAGCACCTGAGGAATACCTCGTCCCCGGCACCGACATCAGCTTCAACTCGCTCCCCAAGATCTCGCTGCACGACCACCTCGACGGTGGCCTGCGCCCGGCGACCATCATCGAGCTGGCCGACGAGATCGGCCTCGAGATCCCGTCGACCGACGACATCGAGCTCGGCGAGTGGTTCGAGGACAGCGCCGACTCGGGTTCGCTGCCCACCTACCTCGCTACCTTCGACGTCACGATCGGCGTCATGCAGACCCGCGAGGGGCTCATCCGCGTGGCCCGGGAGTTCGTCAACGACCTCGTGGCCGACGGTGTCATCTACGGCGAGGTGCGCTGGGCCCCCGAGCAGCACCTCACCAAGGGGCTCACGCTCGACCAGGTCGTCGAGGCCGTGCAGGAGGGCATCGAGCTCGGGAGCGACGACGCCCGCGGCGCCGGCCGCAACATCCGCGTCGGCCAGCTCATCACAGCGATGCGTCATGCCGACCGCGGTCTCGAGATCGCCGAGCTCGCCGTGCGTCACCGCGACCGCGGCGTCGTGGGGTTCGACATCGCAGGCGCCGAGGCCGGATTCCCCGCCGCCAACCAGCGCGCGGCGTTCGACTACCTCGCGCAGAACTTCTTCCCCGTCACGGTGCACGCCGGCGAGGCCGACGGCCCCGAGAGCATCCGCGGTGCGCTCTTCGACGGGCGGGCGCTCCGACTCGGTCATGGTGTGCGGCTCGCGGAGGACATCGAGATCGAGCGCCAGGACGACGACAACACCTACGTCTCACTCGGCCGGCTGGCCCAGTGGGTCAAGGACCGCGAGATCGCCCTCGAGCTCTCGCCCTCGTCGAACCTGCAGACCGGGGCCATCGCGGCCTGGGGCGAGGAGCTCGTCGACCACCCCTTCGATCTGCTCTACCAGCTCGGCTTCCAGGTCACCGTCAACCCCGACAACCGTCTGATGAGCAACACCACCATCAGCCGGGAGCTGGCGCTCCTCACCGACGCGTTCGGCTACGACCTCGCCGACATCGAGGTCTTCCAGCTCAACGCGGCCGCCGCCACCTTCCTTCCGCTCGAAGACCGCGAAGACCTCGCCGACGCCATCTCGGACGGCTTCGACGAGGCCTGAGCTGCAACGGTCCGGCCCGACGCCACGGCGGTCAGGCCTGACCCGCTCCGGTCAGGCCTGAGCTCCGGCGGCGTAGTCCGGCAGCTCCTGCAGTGCCCACTCGTTGCCGTCGGGGTCGCTGAAGTACACGAAGCGGCCCCACTGCTGCTCGTCGACCTCGCCGGTCGACACGCCCTGGGCTAGCAGATGTTCACGCGCCTCGTCGGCATCCGGAACCACGATCTGCACGCCCTTCTGCGAACCGGGAGCCATCTCGGTGATGCCGGTGCCGAGCACGATGGAGCACGCGGAGCCAGGCGGGGTGAGCTGCACGAAGCGGAGGTCGTCCGACACCACGTGGTCGTGGTCGGCGTGGAAGCCGATGCGCGTGTAGAAGTCCTTCGCGCGATCGACGTCGGTCACGGGAATGGCGATGAGTTCGATCTTCCAGTCGAGCGTCATGGGATCTCCTTCCAGGAGGTCGTACCGGCGGGACCGGGCATTCGGTGGCCGGCGTCTCCGATGCGTCCACCGTACGGCCCGGCCCCGGAGTGGCGGAAGGGGCGCGAGCGGCGAACTCCCCGGTTGCCGGGCGAGCGGACTGGCATACTGCTCAGACGATGACGTACACGTTGCCCGAGCCGCTTCCCGACACCGCGATCGCCCTCCGCGTCGAGGCCGAGGACTGGCGCGCCGCCGTGCGCAGCGTGGGCAGCGCGCTCGAGGCATCCGGATGCACCGACGCCTCCTACTCCGAGCGGATGATCGCGCTGGTCGAGGAGTACGGCCCCTACATCGTGATCGCTCCAGGGCTCGCCATGGCGCATGCTCGCCCGGGGCCCGACGTGCACGCCTCGGGCCTGGCCGTGGTGACCCTCGCCACCCCGATGCCCTTCGGGCACGCGCACAACGACCCGGTGTCGGTCGTGATCGGGCTCGCCGCCACCGAGGCCGACTCCCACGTCGCCTCGGTCGCCGCGCTCGCGAACGTCTTCAACGACGAGTCCATGGTGCCGGCGCTCGCCGCAGCGCGGGACGCCGTCGAGGTTCGGCAGCTGCTCTCCGGCGGGGCCTCGGCGCACGACGCCGAGACGGATGCCGACGGCTCCGACGCCGCCCCACGTTCTGACCTATCCTGAACTCGTGAAGATCATTGCCATCTGCGGTGCCGGCATCGGCACCTCCGAGATCCTCCGGGTGAACGCCGTGCGGGCGCTCGGCCGGCTCGACATCGACGCCGAGGTCACCGCCTCGGACGTGGCGAGCGTGGCGGCTGCGGCGGCCGACGCCCAGGTCATCCTCACCTCGGCCGAGCTCGTCTCGCGCATCGGAGCCACGAACGCCGACGTCGTGGTGATCGACAACTACTTCGACCTCGACGAGATCACCGCCAAGCTCGAGATCGCCGTCGGCTGACCGGCGAACCCGCTCCACACCTCCGCACACCTGCTGTCACGTCGGAACGGCGACGACGGCGCCCGCCCGGGAGATCAGTCGAAGAGGCGACGGAAGACGTTGGTGTCGGCGAGGTCGATCAGCTCGTCGCCCCGCCCCGACATGATCGTGCGGATGGCGTAGAGCCCGAACCCCTTCGCCTGCTCCGCCGAGACGGTCGGCGGGATCGACAGCTCCTGTCGCGCCGTCACGACGTCCACCAGCGCGGGCCCGTCGTGCGCGAACGCCGCCTCCAGGGCGCCCCGCAGGTCGTCGGGCCGCTCGACCCGCTGCCCGTGGATGCCCATCGACTGCGCCACGGCCGCGAAGTCGGGATTCTCGAGCCCCGTGCCGAAGTTCACGATGCCCGCCGCTTTCATCTCGACCTCCACGAAGTTCAGCGACGAGTTGTCGAACACCACGATCTTCACGGGCAGCTTGCTCTGCTTGAGCGTCAGAAGCTCCCCGAGCAGCATCGCGAGCCCCCCGTCGCCCGAGAGCGCCACGACCTGGCGCCCGGGGAACGCCGACTGGGCGCCGATGGCATGCGGCACGGCGTTGGCCATGGTGCCGTGGCTGAAGGATCCGATCAGCCGCCGCTGACCGTTCATGGTCAGGTAGCGGGCTGCCCATACGACGGGTGAGCCGACATCCGGGATGAACACGGCATCCGGATCCGCGAGCTCGCTCACGAGCCGGGCCACGTACTGCGGATGGATCGGCGCGCGATTGCGGTCGTTGTCGGCGAGCTCGTCGAGGTCCTTCCGCGCCTTCGCGTAGTGCTTGACCGAGGAGTCGAGGTGCTTCGACGATCTGTCGGCAGCCAGGAGCGGCAGCAGCGCGTCGATCGTGTCGCCCACGTCGCCGACGAGCCCGAGCGCGAGAGGCGTGCGGCGCCCCAGCTGCTCGCCCCTCGCATCCACCTGGATGATCGGCACCTTCTCCGACGACGGGAAGAACTGGGGGTACGGGAAGTCGGTGCCGAGCATGAGCAGGGCGTCGCAGCTCTCCATGGCGCGGTAGCCGGACGAGAAGCCGAGGAGACCGGTCATGCCCACGTCGTAGGGGTTGTCGTACTCGAGGAACTCCTTGCCGCGCAAGGCGTGCACCACGGGCGCCTGGAGCCGCTCGGCGAGGGCGACCACCTGGTCGTGCGCCCCCTCGGTACCCGCGCCACCGAGGATCGTGACCCTCTTCGCGCCGTTCAGGATCTCGGCGGCCCGAGCCAGCTCGGCATCGGCCGGCCGGAGCACCGTTCGGGCCCGCTCGATCGGCGCCGACTTGGGGCGCCCCGAGGAGCTCTTGAGGAAGATCTCACCCGGGATGACGACCACGGCGACCCCGCGCCGCTCGATCGCGGTGCGCATCGCGATCTCGAGCACGCGGGGAAGCTGTTCGGGCACACTCACGAGCTCGGTGTAGACGCTGCACTCGCGGAACAGCTCCTGCGGGTGGGTCTCCTGGAAGTAGTTGCTGCCGATCTCGGATGCCGGGATCTGCGCGGCGATCGCGAGCACGGGCACCCGGCTGCGGTTCGCGTCGAAGAGCCCGTTGATGAGGTGCAGGTTGCCCGGGCCGCAGCTGCCGGCGCACACCGCGAGCTCACCCGTGAGCGCCGCCTCGGCCGCGGCGGCGAACGCGGCGGCCTCCTCGTGCCGCACGTGCGCCCAGGCGACGTCTCCGTCGCGCCGCAGCGCATCCGTGAAGCCGTTGAGCGAGTCGCCCGGGAGGCCGTAGACGCGCTGCACGCCGGCGTCCTTGATGATCTCGACGATGGTGTCCGCGATGGTGGTCATGCTCCGAACCTACGACGCGGATCGCGGCCCGGCCAGGACGCAGTGCCCCGACACGGGTCCCAGCCCGGATCGCGGCCCGGATCCCGTCCCGCCTCAGCTCAGTCGGTCGCGCATCCCCGCCTCGAGCCGCGTCAGCAGCTCGACCGCGGCCTCGCGCCGCTCCACGAGCCCGCCGTCGTCGCTCCACGCGTCGAGGTAGACCTTGAGCTTGGGCTCCGTGCCGCTCGGCCGCACCATCACGCGGGCACCGGGCAGCGAGATCCGCAGCACGTCCGACGCCGGCACACCGCTCGAGGCCGAGCCGCGCAGCAGGTCGTCGATGCGCTCGACAGGCAGCCCGCCGATGTCGCTCGGCGGCGCCGAACGCAGCGCCCCCATCACGCGGTCGATCTCGCTGAGGTCGGTCACCCGCACCGAGATCTGCGCCGAGGCGTAGTGGCCGAACCGGCCGCTGAACTCGTCGAGCCTGTCGGCGATCGTGCGCCCTGTGGCCGCCAGCCGGGTGGCGAGGTCGAGGAAGGCGATCGCGGCCGAGATGCCGTCCTTGTCGCGCACCGTGCCGGGGTTCACGAGGTAGCCGAGAGCCTCCTCGTAGCCGAAGACGAGCCCGGGCGCGCGGGAGACCCACTTGAAGCCCGTGAGGGTCTCGGTGAAGGCGAGACCGTATTCGGCCGCCACAGCTCCGAGCGCGGGGGAGGAGACGATCGAGCAGGCCAGCGCCGGCTCGGCCGCGGAGGCTCCGTCGAGCGGTCCGCCCACGGCGTCCTCCAGGTCGGCGGGAGTGAGTGGGGCCGCGGTCGCGAGCTCCGCCGCGCGCCAGCCGAGGAGCTGGCCGACCTCGTTGCCGGTGAGGGAGCGGTAGCCGGTGTCGCGCGAGGCATCCGGGATGGCGACGGCCAGGCGGTCGGCATCGGGATCGTTCGCGATCACGAGATCGGCGCCCACCTCGCGCGCCTTCTCGAGAGCCAGGTCGAGCGCGCCCGGCTCCTCGGGGTTGGGGAACGCCACGGTGGGGAAGTCCGGGTCGGGGGCGATCTGGGCCTCGACGAGGTGCGGGGCGGCGAATCCGGAGGCCGAGAGCACGCGCGAGAAGGTCTCCCAGCCGACGCCGTGCATGGCCGTGTACACGATGGACAGGGCAGCGGCAGGCCGTTCGGCGGGAGGGCCGGCCAGAGCCGCGGTGGCGGAGACGTAGCGTTCGATCAGCTCTTCTCCCGCCACCTCGTACGAGCTCGAGCGCGGCAGCTCGTCGACCCGCAGCGTGGCTGCCACGCGGTCGATGTGGGCGGCGATCTCGGCATCCGACGGCGACACGATCTGCGACCCGTCGTCGGCGTCGCCGAGGTAGACCTTGTAGCCGTTGTCGCGCGGCGGGTTGTGCGAGGCGGTCACCATGACCCCCGCCGACACTCCGAGATCGCGCACCGCGAACGCCACGAGCGGGGTGGGCAGCAGTCGCGGCAGGAGCACGGCCCGCACCCCGGCGCCCGCCATGATCTCGGCGGTGTCGGTGGCGAAGACGTGCGAGTTCTTGCGGCCGTCGTAGCCGACCACGATCGAAGGCGGGGTTCCCGGATCGGCGCGCTCGAGAAGGAACGCGGCCAGGCCGGCGGCCGCCTGCCCCACGAGCACCCGGTTCATGCGGTTGGGGCCAGCGGCGAGTTCTCCGCGGAGGCCGGCCGTGCCGAAGGCGAGCCGGGCGCCGAAGCGCGACCGCAGCTCGGCCACGGCGTCGGTCTCGCTCGAGCCCACCCGGCGGAGCAGCGCCGACAGCTCCTCGCGGGTCTCGGCATCCGGATCCTGGGCGATCCACGCGGCCGCCTCCTCGGCGAGCAGTTCGACCTCGTTGGGGGTCTCGTCGGCGTGAGCGCCGGGGGCCACCTCGGTCACAGCGCGGTGACCACCCGGGCGAGGAGGTCTCCGATGGCGGCCTCGGCGTTCTTACCGGCCTCGATCACCTCGGCGTGGCTGAGCGGGGTCTTCTGGATGCCCGCGGCCAGGTTGGTGATGAGCGAGAAGCCGATGATCTCCATGCCGGCCTGGCGGGCGGCGATGGCCTCGAGGGCGGTCGACATGCCCACGATGTGGCCACCGATGGCCTTCGCCATCTGCACCTCGGCGGGGGTCTCGTAGTGCGGTCCGCGGAACTGCACGTAGACGCCCTCGTCGAGCGAGGCGTCGACCCCGCGTGCGAGGTCGCGCAGGCGCGCGGAGTAGAGGTCGGTGAGGTCGATGAAGGTCGCGCCCTCGAGGGGGGAGTCGGCGGTGAGGTTGATGTGGTCGCTGATGAGCACCGGGGTTCCGGGGGTCCACGTCTCCTTGATGCCGCCCGCGCCGTTGGTGAGCACCATCACCCTCGCGCCGGTCGCGGCCGCCGTGCGCACGCTGTGCACCACGCGGCGCACGCCATGGCCCTCGTAGTAGTGGGTGCGGGCGCCGATCACGAGCGCGTGCTCACCGTTCGGGAGCGCGATCGAGCGCAGCGTGCCGGCGTGACCCGGCACGGCCGAGGCGCTGAAGCCCACGACCTCGGCGGCGGGGATCTCGGCGACGGTCTCGCCGAGCAGGTCGGCGGCCCTGCCCCAGCCGCTGCCGAGGGTGAGGGCCACATCGTGGCGAGCCACACCCGTGAGATCGGCGATCTGCGCGGCGGCGTCGCGGGCCACCTCGAAGGGATCGGTGTCGGGGAGGTCGAGGGGGTTCGAGCGCGCTTCAGCCATCCGACCACTCTATTCACTCGATCGTCACCGCGCGCCCTCCCGCCCGCGCGCACGGGCTCGACGGCAATGCGAGAATGGAGGCATGGCCTATGAGTTCGAGCGCAAGCAGCGAGTCGCCGTCGTCGGAGGAGGCCCCGGGGGGTACGAAGCCGCCATCGCGGGAGCCCAGCTGGGCGCGGAGGTGACCCTCGTCGAGCAGGTGGGCGTGGGCGGATCCGCGGTCATCACCGACGTGGTGCCCTCGAAGACGCTCATCGCGGTGGCCGAGGCCACGAACGGCATCGGCGAGGCCGCCGACCTCGGCGTGCAGTTCTTCTCACGGAACGAGGCCGGGCGCCCCGTGCGGCCCGAGGTCGCCGTCAACCTCTCCCAGGTCAACAAGCGGCTGCTGAGCCTCGCGCGCCAGCAGTCGGAGGACATGCGGGCCAACCTCATCCGCTCGGGCGTGCGCATCGTCTCCGGCCACGGCCGGCTCGACGGGCCCGACAACGTGATCGTCTCCACATCGTCCGGGTCCGAGGGCACCGACTTCGATCACATCGAGGCCGACACCGTCGTGGTCTCCGTGGGTGCCAGCCCGCGCATCCTGCCCTCGGCCGTGCCCGACGGCGAGCGGATCTTCACCTGGACGCAGCTCTACAACCTGCAGTCGGTGCCCGATCACCTCATCGTCGTCGGATCCGGCGTCACCGGTGCCGAGTTCGCCTCGGCGTACACCGCGCTCGGCTCCAAGGTGACGCTCATCTCGTCGCGCGACCAGGTGCTGCCGGGTGAAGACGCGGATGCCGCGGCCGTGATCGAGAACGTCTTCAAGCGCAACGGCATGACGGTGCTCTCGAAGTCGCGTGCCGACTCGGTGGAGCGCACGGCC
This sequence comes from Herbiconiux oxytropis, assembly GCF_024979315.1. Lineage (GTDB taxonomy): Bacteria > Actinomycetota > Actinomycetes > Actinomycetales > Microbacteriaceae > Herbiconiux > Herbiconiux oxytropis. Next base: position 152,758 of record NZ_JANLCK010000003.1, read on the forward strand.
GACGGAGTCGTGGCCGTGCTGTCGGATGGCACGCGCGTGGAGGGCTCGCACTGCCTCATGGCGGTCGGATCGATCCCGAACACGCGGGGGATGGGCCTCGAAGAGGCCGGGGTGCAGATGACGGACTCCGGCCACATCCGGGTCAACCGGGTGGCGCGCACCTCTGTGCCGAACGTCTACGCAGCCGGAGACTGCACGACCTTCCTGCCGCTCGCCTCCGTGGCCTCGATGCAGGGGCGCACCGCGATGTTCCACGCGATGGGCGACGCCGTGAACCCGACCGAGCCGCGCAACGTGGCCTCGAACATCTTCACGCAGCCGCAGATCGCCACGGTGGGGTGGACGCAGCGGCAGATCGAAGAGGGGATCGCGCAGGGCGACATCTACAAGCTGCCCCTGTCGTCGAACCCACGCGCCAAGATGATGGGCATCAAGGACGGTTTCGTGAAGCTGTTCGCACGCACGGGATCGGGCACCGTCATCGGCGGCGTGGTCGTGGCGCCGAACGCCTCGGAGTTGATCTTCCCGATCGCGCTCGCGGTGGAGCACCGGCTGACCGTCGACCAGGTGTCGCGTGCCTTCACCGTGTACCCGTCGCTGTCGGGGTCGATCTCGGATGCGGCTCGGGCTATGCATATCGTGCTGTAGCTTCTGCTGCGCCGGTCCTCGCCCGGCGCAGGCTACATGCGGTGCCGTCGTCGTGCGGCGTCGCTGCGCGGCGCCACCCGGCGTCGGTACCGCTCCGGGTCGTCGGGTGCGGCCCGTTGCGTTGCTCGCGTGCGTTAGTGGGTGGCGGCTAGAAGGGTGTCGCAGAGGGTCATCGTGGCTGCGTTGTCCGCGGCGGTGGGGGCCTCGCCTCCGGCGGCGGCGCCGTCGACGGCCGCCGAGAAGGCGGCGAGCTCTGCTACGAAGCCGCGGAGGTGGAGGTCTCGGGCTGTGCCGGACATGGCGCTCTCGGCCGGGGTGAAGGCCTCGGTGCGTTCCGTCAGGGACGTGGAGGTGGGGGCGGCGTCATCGGGGGCGAGCCGGTGGAGGCGGAGCTCGGCGTTGTCGAGGGTGGTGGCGTGGCCGCGGTCGCCGGTGACCACGAGGCGCTCCGTCTCGCTCGTGCGGGAGGGGACGCCGGCGAGGGAGAGGGTGCCGGCGATGCCGGAGTCGAAGCGGATCGCCGCCGAGAGGGCCACGTGCGAGCCCTCGCTCGTGCTGATGGCCGAGACCGAGACTGCCTCACCGAAGAGGAAGCGCGTGAGGTCGATCATGTGGATCGCCGCGAGCGTCACGAACTCCTCGTCGTCGCGGCAGAAGGGAGTGCTGTCGCAGGCGAACTCGAGGGAGAACGAGCGGAGGGTGCCGAGCGCGCCATCCGTCATCACCGAGCGGAGCTGCCGGTAGATCGGGGCGTGGCGCTTCATGAAGCCGACCACGGCGATCCGCTCGGCTGCCGCCGCGGCATCCGCAGCGGTCTGCGCCTCGGCCGGGGTCAGGCCGAGCGGCTTGTCGACGAACACGTGCTTGCCTGCGGCGAGGGCCTCCAGGGTGAGGCGGAGCTGGTCGGCAGGCTGGGCGACGATCACGACCGCGTCGAGCGACGCATCCGCGAGCAGCTCGGAGGCCGAACCGTACGGTGTGCCCTCGGAGCCGAAGCGGAGGAGGGCCGCGCGTGAGCGCTCGACATCTCGGGTCGCCAGAGCTGCGATCGGCTGGCCGGCGAGCCCCATCGACGGCAGGATGTTCGTGCTCGCGTGGAAGCCGGCGCCGATCACGCCGAGGCGGGGCGGCATCCGCTAGGCGGTGATGTCGAGGAGCACATGGCCCGACGAGACCGTGGCACCGACGACCGCGGAGACGTTGGCGATCGTGCCGTCCTTGTGGGCGGTGATCGGCTGCTCCATCTTCATGGCCTCGAGCACCAGCACGAGGTCGCCCTTGACGACGGCGTCGCCCTCGGCGACCGCGAGCTTCACCACAGTGGCCTGCATCGGGGCCTTGACCGAGTCACCGGTGGCGGTCGAACCGCCCACCGTTCCCGCACCACGGCGCTTGGGCGGCGCACCGGCTGTCGCGCCCGCCGCACGCGCGGACGTGCCCCCGACGCGTGCCCCCGCCGCGACCAGGCGCGCGGGGAGCACGACCTCCACGCGCTTGCCGGCGACCTCCACGATGACCGTGCGGCGCTCGGGAGCGGGCTCGGCGTCTTCGAGCGAACCGGACCACGGCTCGGCCGGGTTGTCGTACTCGGTCTCGATCCAGCGGGTGTAGACGGAGAAGGGCTCGCCGTCGGCCGGCGCGAAGGCGGGGTTCCGCACGACGTCGCGGTGGAACGGGAGCACCGTGGGGAGCCCCGCCACCTCGAACTCGTCGAGGGCGCGGCGGGAGCGCTCGAGCGCATCCTCCCGGCTGGAGCCGGTGACGATGAGCTTGGCGAGCAGGGAGTCGAACGATCCGGAGATCACGTCGCCGGCCTGCACGCCCGAGTCGACGCGCACGCCGGGGCCGCCGGCGGGCTTGAAGACGTGCACGGGGCCGGGGGAGGGCAGGAAGCCACGACCCGGGTCCTCACCGTTGATGCGGAACTCGAACGAGTGGCCGTGCGGCACCGGATCGGCGTAGTCGAGCACGCCGCCCTCGGCGAGCCGGAACTGCTCGCGCACGAGGTCGATACCCGTGATCTCCTCCGAGACCGGATGCTCGACCTGCAGTCGCGTGTTGACCTCGAGGAACGAGACGGTGCCGTCTTTGCCGATCAGGAACTCGCACGTGCCGGCACCGAGGTAGCCGACCTCCTTGAGGATGGCCTTCGACGACTCGTAGAGCAGCGTGGTCTGCCACTCGGTGAGGAAGGGCGCCGGCGCCTCCTCCACGAGCTTCTGGTGCCGGCGCTGCAGCGAGCAGTCGCGGGTGGAGACGACCACGACGTTGCCGTGCGCATCCGCGAGGCACTGGGTCTCGACGTGGCGCGGCTGGTCGAGGTACTTCTCCACGAAGCACTCGCCGCGACCGAACGCCGCGATGGCCTCACGGGTGGCCGACTCGAAGAGCTCGGGCACCTCCTCGAGTGTGCGGGCCACCTTGAGGCCGCGGCCGCCGCCGCCGAAGGCCGCCTTGATGGCGACCGGCAGGCCGTGCTCGGCCACGAAGTCGAGCACGTCGGCGGCACCCGAGACGGGGTCGATGGTGCCGGGGGCGAGGGGGGCGCCGACCTTCTCGGCCACGTGGCGCGCCGAGACCTTGTCGCCGAGCTTCTCGATGGCCTCGGGGGAGGGGCCGATCCAGGTGAGGCCCGCGCCGATGACGGCACGAGCGAAGTCGGCGTTCTCAGCCAGGAACCCGTAGCCGGGGTGCACGGCGTCGGCTCCGGAGCGGCGGGCCACCGACAGGATCTTCTCGATCACGAGGTACGTCTCGGCGCTCGAGGTGCCCTCGAGGGCGTAGGCCTCGTCGGCGAGCTGGGCGTGCAGGGCGTCGCGGTCCTGGTCGGCGTAGACCGCCACGGAGGCGATCCCGCTGTCGCGGGCGGCCCGGATGACTCGAACGGCGATCTCGCCCCGGTTGGCGATGAGGACCTTGGTGATTCTCGGCATGATTTCCCTAGCTTATTGCCGAGGGGCATCCCACCTTTGGCACGTACCTCCAAAAATGCCTCGGTGACCCTGGCGAGTGCCGACAAGCAGGGCGCGCTTCGAGTGCTGTGAGAGGATGCCCGCATGGTTCTCCCGAGCGACGACACCGAGGTCACCTACCCGCGTGGCGACACCCGCTCCAGCGGGAGGGTGCTGCACCGGGAACCGCACGGCGAGGGCCGCCAGGCGGTGCTGCTCGACGTGACGGCGGCGCATCCGGTGGACTCGGCCTGGCCCGACCAGGGGCCCGACCGCGGCACCCTCACGGTGGGCGAGGCGGTGCTCGATCTGCTCGACTGCGTGGTGGGGGCGACCGACGGATCGGCTCTCTTCGTGGGCGCCGACGTGCCCGTGCGGAAGGGCACCCCCGGGTGGGCCTTCGTGGCGGTGCATGTGGTCGACGCGTCCACCCCGGTGGAGGAGGGGGAGGAGGTGCAGGTCGAGGTCGATGAGGCGCATCGCATCGCGCTCTCCGTGGGACACACAGCGTGCCACCTCGCCTCGCTCGCGCTCAACGCCGCGCTCGCCGATGACTGGACGAAGCCGGTGGCCCCGGATGCGCTCGGCCGGCCCGACTTCGATGCCCTCGCGATCTCGACGTCGACGATCACGCCCGACGGTTCGGTCGACCGGTACCGGGTGGGCAAGTCGCTGCGCAAGAAGGGGTTCGCGCCCGCGCGGCTCGATGGGGCTCCGGATGCGGTGGCCGCGACGATCGGTTCGACGTTGGCCGGGTGGGTGGCCGGCGAGGCGGCCGCGCGCATCGAGGCCGAGGGTCCGCGCCTGACGGACCGCCGGTACTGGACGACGGAGCTCGACGGCCGCCCCGTCTCGATCGCCTGCGGCGGCACGCACGCGGCGGCGCTCTCCGAGCTCCGCGCCACGTCCGTGACCCTCGAGCTCGAGCCCGCCGACGGCGCCCTCACCCTCACCATGCGCACGAGCGCCCGCCTGCCCCTGACGCCGCCGGATGCTCCTCGCCCCTGACGCCGCCGCGCGCATCCGCCGCCCTCACCCACTTGCCACACGATGCGCGTAAACGACCCGACTTGACACAAGATGTGTCAAGTCGGCGCTCTTACGCGCACCTTCTGTCAGGTGGGGGCGGGGCGGGCTCAGGGGTGGGGGGTTGCCCAGAAGCTGGTCCAGGGGGCGCCGGCGGCCTCGAGGAGGTCGCGCACCACGGGGAGCGACATGCCGATCACGGCGGAGGGCGCGCCCGTGATGGAGCGGATGAAGGGGGCCGCGAGGCCGTCGATCGTGAAGGCGCCCGCCACGAGCAGCGGCTCGCCGGATGCGACATAGGCGTCGATCTCGGCGTCGGTGATGTCGTCGGCGAAGGTGAGCTCGGCGTGGTCGGTGCGACCGGATCCGCCGCCATGCACGCCGCCGCGATGGTCGATCAACCAGTGCCCCGAGTGCAGCACCCCCGTGCCGCCGCGCTGCGCGAGCCAGCGCGAGCGCGCCACCTCGGGCCGGTGCGGCTTGCCGTAGGCGACCCCGCTGAACTCGAACGCCGAGTCGCCGCCGAGCACGAAGCCGTCGAGTGGCCCGGGTGCCCCCTGCGCCGCGAGCGTCTCGTGGAGGAGCCCGGCCGCCGCAGCGGTGACCACGGCCTCGGCCTTCGCCTCGGCGAGCAGCTGCACCATCTCGGCGGTCGTCATCGCCGGCCGGCCGGCCGCCTCCCGCGCGGCGGCCGAGGCCGCGACCGCCGCGTCCTCGTCGACCTCGGAGGGCAGCACGACCGGCTCGATGCCGATCTGCCGCAGCAGCGCGAGACGGGCGGGAGAGGTGGAGGCGAGGTAGAGACGCACGGTGTCGGCCTTCGTGGAGCGGGGTGTGGGATGCTCGGAGGATGCCTGAGAACCGGAACGACCTCGTCGAGCTGAACATCGACAATGTAGCCCACGGAGGCGTCGCCGTGGCACGACTCGAGGGCCGCGTGGTGTTCGTGGCCGACGCCATCCCGGGCGAGCGCGTGCTGGCGCGCATCGCCGACGACTCCAAGTCGTCGTTCTGGCGCGCCGACACCGTCGAGGTCGTCGAGGCCTCCGCCGATCGCGTGCCGCACGTCTGGGCCGAGGCCGCCCTCGACCGGGCTCCCGAGCAGCGCGCGGGCGGTGCGGAGTTCGGGCACATCTCGCTGCCGCGCCAGCGCGAGCTCAAGGCCGACGTGCTCCAGGATGCGCTGCGCCGGTTCGGCGGCGTCGACCGCAGGATCGAGGTGGAGGCGATCGGCGCGGACGCCCCGGCCACGGGCACCACCACCACCGGCACCCGCGCAGGCACCATCGCCGGCCGCGCGCCGGGTACCCGCTGGCGCACCCGCGTGCGCCTGCACATCGGCCCCGGCGGCCGCATCGGCCCCTACGCCGCGCGCAGCCACACGGTCGTGCCCGTCGAATCGCTCCCGCTCGCCACCGAGGCCATCGAGGCCGAGGCGCTGCAGGTGGCCGAGGCTCTGCGGCACGACCGCCAGGGCGCCGCAGCGGTCGAGTTCGTCGAGACCTCCGAGGGTGAGGTGCGCGTGTCGCTCGTGGCCGAGGAGCAGTCGAAGACCGGCGGCGGCTCAGGTGGTCGCAGCGGTGGCGGCGGCGGAGCCAGGGGGCAGAAAGGCCGAGCCGGCCAGAGCCGGGGCGCAGGCAAGAACGGCGGCAGCGCAGACCGCCGCCTCCCCGACTCCTCCACGGCCCGCGCCGACCGCCCCGCCACCATCGTGGAACGGGTCGGCGACCGCGAGTTCCGCCTCGCCGAGAACGGCTTCTGGCAGGTGCACCGCGACGCCGCGGCCACCCTCTCCGACGCCGTGCGCTCCCTCACCCGGCACGACCTCTTCGATCCGCGCGCCGCCAATCACGACCTCTACGGCGGCGTCGGCCTCCTCGCCGCGGCGATGGCCGACGAGTTCGGCCCCGCCACCCGCATCACGAGCGTCGAGAGCGACGAGACGGCCACCGATCACGCGGGCGACAACCTCGCCGAGTGGATCGGTGCCGGCGCCGTCACGGCCCGCGTCGACCGCTACCTCACCGATCTCGAGAAGCAGGCCTCCGCCGAGGAGCGGCGCCGGCTCGAAGCGGCCACGATGGTGATCGACCCGCCGCGCTCGGGCGCAGGCAAGCAGGTCGTCGGCTCGCTCACCCGCCTCGGCGTGGCGCAGGTCGTCTACGTGGCGTGCGATCCGGTCGCCTTCGCGCGCGACGTCGCCCTCTTCCGCGAGTCGGGCTACGAGCTCGACGCGGCCCGCGCCTACGACCTCTTCCCGCACACCCACCACGTGGAGACCGTCGGCGTGCTCGTGCGGGCCTGACCCGCAGGCGGCCCCGGCGGGCCTGCCCGCCGAGAGCCCCACCCGTAGGATGGTGCGGTGGACCCGAACCCCGATCTCGACCCCGCGCCCGTGCGAGTGGCGATCGTCGACGACCACGAGTCGGTTCGCCTCGGCGTCCGCGCCGCCTGCCAGGAGGCGGGCTTCGAGGTGGTGGCCGCCAGCGCCTCGGTGAGCGAGCTCTGGGTCGCGCTCGCCGGCATCCGCTGCGACGTCGTGGTGCTCGACCTCAGCCTCGGCGACGGCTTCACGGTGACCGAGAACGTGCAGCACGCCCGTTCGATGGGTGCCGCCGTACTCGTGCACAGCATCGCCGACCGGGTGGGGCTCGTGCGTGAAGCTCTCGCCGCCGGCGCCGCCGGGGTCATCCCCAAATCGGCCGCCACGAGCGCCGTGATCGCCGCCATCGCGGCCGTGGCACGCGGCGACGTGCTCAACAACCTGGAGTGGGCGAGCGCCATCGACGCCGACCGCGAGTTCGGCAAGGCCCAGCTCGCGCAGCGCGAGCGCGACGTGCTGCACCTCTACGCCTCGGGCCTCCCGCTGTCTCAGGTGGCGCTCAAGCTCAACATCAAGGTGTCGACCGCCAAGGAGTACCTCGACCGCATCCGCGCGAAGTACGTGGAGGTCGGCCGGCCCGCCCGCAGCAAGGTGGAGCTCTTGCGCCGGGCGGTGGAGGACGGCATCCTCGCCTTCGACGACAACGGACATGTCCACTAGCAGCGGTCTCTCCGCCCGCGGGGTGGTGCCGCTCAGCCGCGCCAAGATCGACCGCGCGCTCGCCCGCCTCGTGGGCATCTTCGGCCTCGGCTTCGCCCTGCTCTCCCTGCCGGTGCTGAGCGATTCGATCGGCACGCTCAAGCCCGACTGGGCCATCGGGATCCTGATCGCCCTGTTCGGCAGCCTCGTGGTCGCGTGCGTGTGCTCGTTCCTCGGCCGCGGCGTCCGGGCGTCGATGGCCGTCGTGGCGTGCCTGTTCGTGCTGGCGCTCGCGCTCTGGCCGTTCGCCGTGCGGAGCCCCGAGGCGGCCCTCGGCACCCAGCCGTGGCTCTGGTACGTCGTCATCGTGTCGGTCGGCGCGGCCGCCATCTCGTTCACGCCGTCGTGGGCGGGCGTCTACACGGTGCTCGTGCCGATCGTCTACACGGTCCTGCGCATCCTGCCCGCCGGGGGAGGGGCCTCCGTTCCGCTGGCCCTGCTCGACGCCACGTACACGCTGCTGCTCGGCTCGTTCCTCGTGATCGTGATCGCCTCGCTCCGCCAGGCCGCCTCGCGGGTCGACCAGGCGCAGGCCACCGCCGTGGCGCGATACGCGGATGCCGCCAAGCGCGCCGCCACCGAGCAGGAGCGCACGAGGGTCGACACGGTCATCCACGACCGTGTGCTCTCCTCCCTGCTCGCGGCCGCCCGGAGCACCACAGAAGAGGAGCGCCGCATCGCGGTGCAGATGGCCGAGCGCGCTCTGGTGGCGCTGCAGAGCGCCGACGCCGAGACCGAGGCCTCGCCCGACCTGCCCCGCACCGTGCTCGTCGAGCGCTGCCGAGCACTCGCCGAGGCCCTCCCGGCCGACGTGGGGTTCGAAGCGACGGGCTCGTTCGAGGGCACCCTGCCGGCGCGGGTGCTCGAGGGCGTCTACGCGGCGGCCGTGCAGGCCATCGTGAACAGCATCCAGCACGCCGGGGTCACGGATGCGCTGGGTCACCCGGTCGCTCGCCACATCTCCCTGCTCGGCGACGCGGACGAGGGCTTCACCCTGGTGGTCTCGGACACGGGATCCGGATTCGCCCCCGATGCCGTCCCGGCCGACCGACTCGGCATGCGCATCTCCATCCGCGAGCGCGTGAACTCGATCGGCGGCTCGGTGCAGGTGCGCTCGGTGCCCGAGGCCGGCACGTCGGTGATCATCGAGTGGCACGCGGGCCGGCAGCACGAGGTGTTCGCATGATCTCGCTCCCGCGGCACCTGCTCGTCGGCCTCGCCGCCGCCTTCTCCGCCTTTCACGTGGTGCTCGGCGTCTACACGATCCGGATGCCGGAATCGGCCGTGCCCGCGGTCGTCGCGATGGCCCTCTACGCCGCGGCGACCGTGCTGAGCCTCGCGCCATGGCCCACGCTCCGGCTGCCCATCGGCGTGGCGGCAGGCAACATCGGGGTGACCGCCGTGGGCCTCATCCTCGTGCTCAGCCAGCTCGATGCCGCCGAGGAGAACGGCTACGCCACCTGGATCATCGGGGCGGTCGGCACCCTCATGACCATCACGGCCGTGCGCCAGCGGCCGTGGTTCGCCTGGGCGGGCATCGGGGTGATGATCGTCGCGGTGCTGGTCTGGACGGGCGACCCGCTCGAGCTCCCGGCACTCGGCGCCATCGGGGGGCCGGTCTGGGTGGGCGTCGCGCACGCCACGACTCTCACCATCGTGCGGGCCTCGCGAGACGCGCGCCTGCTCGAGCTCGCCGAGCAGCGGGCCGCGGAGTGGCAGGCCCAGGAGGAGGCGGAGTTCTTCGAGCGGCGCCTGCGGCTCGGCCAGATGGACTCGGAGGTGGCTCCCATGCTCCGGCGCATCGTGACGGCCGACGGCGAGCTGACCGCCGACGAGCGGCGCGAGTGCCTGCACCTCGAGGCGGCGATGCGCGACGAGATCCGCGGCCGGCGGCTGCTCGACGACAGGGTGCGGAACGCGGTGCGCGACGCCAGGCGGCGAGGGGTGGAGGTGACGCTGCTCGACGACGGCGGCATCGACGACCTCGATCGCACCGCGCACTCCCGGGTGACCGGGGTGATCGCGCGCGAGATCGGTGGCACGACTGCGGATCGCGTGGTGGTGCGCACCGCGCACGACGACGACGAGGTGGCCGTGACAATCGTGGGCCTCCGCGACGCCGATCCGGCGCTCACCGCCGAGGGGCTGGAGGAGGAGCCCGAGCTCGACCTCTGGCTCGAGGTGCCGCGGCAGGGCGACGCGGTCTGAACTCCGGCCTCGAGGCGGAGAAGAAGAATATCGAGTCAGGGCGGCAACCCGAATGCCGCCCTGACTCGCCCCCGGAATACGAGCCCGCTTACCCTAGTCGACCCGTATCCGGCAGTGCGTTTCCGAAGAGACGCACCTAGCACTACCTATCCTGCGGGCCCGAATGCGCGTGCACAGTCCGTTGTTAGGAGGACATTTTCGCGACCCGGCACAGAATTCGCCCAGACGACGTTCAGGTTGACGGCGGGTCAGCCCGAGAACGAACGCCAGACCCCGGGGCCAGGATGCAGGGGGCCGCGGGGGGCCCGCTGGCTCCGTTCCCAGGCCGAGGGCTCGATGAGCACCTCGGAGTGCAGCTCGTCGAGCTCCTCCTCGACCGCGGCGTCGAGAACCGCGGTGACCGCGGCGAGCTCTTCGGCGGTGATGCCGGACGAGACCACCTGAAGGGGGGTGTCCGGGAGGTTCGATTCGTCCACATCGACGAGGCTACATTAGAACCGAGCAACCAAAGGGGAATCGCCGGCATGCAGAAGACCATCGCATTCGTGGGGCGGTACCTCGCGACGGTTCCGCTCAGCATCGGCTTCGCCGTGCTCATCGTCGTCACCTCCCTCGCCGCAGGAACCTTCTTCGGCCCCGCCTCCGAGGTCACCCAGAAGACGTGGGCGGCCGGGGTCACGACCACGGTCGACGCCGGGCACTGGTGGACCATCCTCACCGCGATGTTCATCCCCTGGGACCCGTTCCAGCTCGTCGCGGGCGTCGTGTTCTCGCTCGTGCTCCTCGGTGTGGCGGAGCGGCTGCTCGGCCGGCGCCGCCTGATCCTCGCGTTCTTCGCCACGGGCATCCTGGGCGTGGGCCTCGGTGTGCTGCTGCAGTGGCTCGGCTCGCTCGCCGGCGAGTGGTGGGCCGACGGCACGAGCATCGACCTCACGGTCGACCCGCTCACCCCCATCGTCGGCTCCCTGCTCGTGGCGAGCGGCATGATGGGGCCCCTCTGGCGGCGGCGGGTGCGGCTCGTGGCCTTCGGCTTCCTCATCATGTTCGCCCTCTACGTGGGCGACACCTCCACCGTCTACCGCCTGATCGCGGGCATCGCCGGGCTCGTCATCGGCTACCTTCTCTCGGCGCGGCGCGGGCAGAAGATGCTCTGGCTGAAGAGCTCGTTCGGCGAGGTGCGCGTGCTCATCGCCACGATCGTGCTGATCACGGCGGTGGGCCCGCTGGTGTCGTGGCTCGACCCCTCCGGCAGCGGAGCGTTCGGGCTCGCGGGGAGCTTCTACGGCGACATCTTCCCGAGCGCCTCGGACATCTCGTCGCTCTGCTCGACCGCCACCTCTCAGGTCTGCGACGACGTCAAGAAGCTCTCCGCCCTCGGCGGCGTCGGGCCGATCGTGCAGACCTTCGTGCCGCTCGCCCTGCTGCTCGTGGCCGCCTGGGGGCTCCGCAAGGGCCGCCGCTTCGCGCTCTGGCTCGGCATCGTCACCAACCTCGCCATGATCGCGCTCGCGCTGGTGTTCCTCGGTCTCGTGGGCAGCTTCGTGCTCGGCGACACGGCCACCACCGACGACCTGCCGGCGCTCCAGGCCATCGACATCGGCGAGTACGCGGTGTGGCTCGGCTCCACGGTGCTCGTGCCGCTCGCCGTCGCCATCCTGCTGTTCGTCAACCGCCGTCGGTTCGCCCTCAAGGCGCCGCGGGAGGCGTTCATCCGCTTCGCCGTGATCGTGGCGGGGGCCTTCGCCGCCCTCTCGCTGATCTACATCGTGGCGTGCATCCTGACCCTCACCTCGCTGACGCCCGCCGGCACCACGGTGGTCGAGGTCGTGTTCGACGTGCCTCGCCGGTTCCTCCCCGTCACCCTCGTGGGCGTCACCGGAGACGTCATCATCCCGCCGCCGAGCCCCACCCTGTTCGTCTTCCACTGGGTGGGACCGGTGTTCTGGATCGTCTTCACCCTCGCCGCCTTCCAGCTCATCGCCTCGATGGAGCAGCGCGTGCAGGTGGGCGACCACCAGCGCATCCGCGCCCTGCTCCGCCGTGGCGGCGGTGGCACGCTCGGCTGGATGACCACCTGGCCCGGCAACGTGTACTGGTTCAATGAGGCCGGGGATGCCGCGGTCGCCTACCGTGTGATCAACGACGTCGCCATCACGATGTCCGACCCCGTCTGCGCCCCCGGCGCCGAGCGGCAGACCGTGCGCGACTTCGCGCGCTTCTGCGACAGCCACAGCTGGATCCCCGTGTTCTACAGCGTGCACTCGCAGTACCTGCCCTTCTTCGAGGAGATGGGCTGGTCGCACATGTCGGTGGGCGAAGAGACGCTCATGCACCCGCAGACGCTCGAGATGGCGGGCAAGTCGTGGCAGAACGTGCGCTCGTCGCTCAACAAGGGCGTGCGCGAGGGCATGACGACGGTCTGGACGACCTACGACGAGCTGTCGCGCTCGATGATCTCGCAGATCAACGCCATCTCGGAGGCCTGGGTCTCCGAGAAGGAGCTGCCCGAGATGGGCTTCACCCTCGGCGCGCTCGAGGAGATCAAGGATCCGGATGTCGCGCTCATGCTCGCGCTCGACGCCGACGGGCGGATCGCGGCCGTGACCAGCTGGCTGCCGATGTACCGCGACGGCGTCGCCGTGGGCTACACGCTCGACTTCATGCGTCGGGGCGACGGATCGATGCCCGGAGTCATGGAGTACCTCATCGCCTCCTCCGCGCTGCACATGAAGGAGCTCGGCGTGGAGGTGCTCTCGCTCTCGGGGGCCCCGCTCGCCACCGCCCCGGTGCCGAAGGGCTCCGAGGCGCCAGCGCCGACCGTGATGACGGAGCTCGCCGACTTCCTCGCCAAGACCCTCGAGCCCGCCTACGGCTTCTCCTCCCTCTTCAAGTTCAAGGCGAAGTTCAACCCCACCTACTCCACGATCCACATGGCGTATCCGGATCCGCTGGGGCTCCCGGCGATCGGCGCGGCGATCGGCCGCGCCTACCTCCCGTCGATGTCGGCGAAGGAGACGGTGGCGCTGGTGCGCACGCTGGCTGGTAAGTAGCTGCGCCGCCCCCTGTGCGGCGCAGGCGACATGCGATGCCGGCGTCGGATGGCGTCGCTTCGCGGCGTCATCCGGCGACGGTATCGCTCTGGGTCAGCGAGTAGGGCCTGTTGCGTGGGGGCGACTCGGGGGTGGGGTCAGTGAGAGGTTCTGCTCGGGGGTTCGCCGAAGCGGGCTCTGAATGCCGCTGCGAAGCGGCTGGGGTGGGGGAAGCCGACTGCGTGGGCTACGGACGCCACCGTCGCGGAGGGGTCCGACTGGAGGGCCGCGCGGGCCCGGTCGAGGCGGAGGTCACGGAGGTAGCGGAGGGGGCTCACGCCGAAGCGGCGGTGGAAGGCGTCGTAGAGGGAGCGCTGCGAGACTCCGGCCACGCGCGCGAGATCGGCGGCGGTGAGGTCGGCGGCGTAGTGGGCCTCGAGGTGGTCGACGACGGTGCGGACGACTCGGGGCGAGGGCAGCGGCACAGGGGCGAGGATGTCGTCGGTGTAGCTGTGGCCGTGGCCGAGAAGGAGGGCGTCGACGAGGGCGTCGTCGAAGGCGCGGGCCATCCGCGGGGGCGGGCCGGAGCCGCCCGCCGACTCCACGGCACGGCTCGCGGCGATCACGGCACCCGTGACGGCGCCGCCGGCGCCCTGCCGGTCGAGGAAAGGGGAGAAGACGAGCGGGCGTGAGTCGACCCGGGTGAAGCGGCCGAGCCGCTCGAGCAGGGCGGTCTGGTCGATCCGGGCGACCAGGAGTCTCAGGTCTCCGCTCCAGCGCATCCGCACGGGGCTGCCCTCGGAGAAGACGGCGCCCGTGCCGGTGCCCACCGGGTGCCAGTCGCCGTCATGCTCCACCTCGAGGTGACCGGCCATCGGCACATGCACCGTGGAGTAGCCCTCCAGCGGGTCGGAGAAGATCTCGGTGGGCGTGCCGTACTCGAACCACAGCAGCGCCGAGGTCTCGAGCTGCGCCGCCTGGATGCGGGCGTGCATGGTGGTGGTGCGCTGCGGCAGGTGCATGCGGTGCCGGCTCATCAGCTTCGCGGCAGCACGGTACACGTCGTCGGGGTCGGAGGCGGCGACGACCGGGAAGGCGCGGAGCGGCCGGATCGATTCCATCGACACCTCTTCGTACCTCGTCGTACCTGCTGGCGTTCCAGCATTATGCGCTCGCGGCCGGTGCGAACTCAACCGCATCGGGTGCCGGATCCGGATGCTCTCCGCCGGAACCGGATCGAGTCGTGGGCGTGGTGCGACTAGCGTCGCGTCACCGGCACTGCACTGGAGGAGACCGACATGACCATCACCGAATCCGCGACCGAGTCGATCACCTCGGGTGACGATGTGCTGCGCGCCGTCGAGCGCATCCGGGGCCCGCTCCGCGAGAACGCCCTGCGCGCCGAGGCGGAGCACCGTGTGCCCGACGAGTCGATCGACCTGCTCGAGCAGGCCGGCGTCTTCCGCCTCACCGCGCCTGTCGGGCACGGAGGCCTCGAGGCGCCGCTCACCGACCAGGTGCGCATCCTCTCGGCCATCGGCCGCGCCGACCTCTCGACCGCCTGGGTGTGCTCGCTGCACACCGTCGGCACCTACTTCGTGGGGCACTACCCGGACGAGGCGCAGCACGAGGTCTTCACGAGCCCCGACGCCCGTGTGGCCGCGATCTTCAGCCCGGGCGGCACGCTCACCCCGGTGGAGGGCGGGTACCGGCTGAGCGGCCGGTGGCCGTTCAACACCGGATGCCGCTCGGCGGCGTGGGATGCGCTCGCCGCGGCCGTCGACGAGGGCACGCCCGGCGCGGGCGGGCCACCCCGCATGCTCCTGCCGCTCGTGCGCGTGGAGGACCTCACGATCGAGGACGACTGGGATCCCTCCGGTCTCGCCGGCACCGGAAGCAACGCCGTCGTGGCCCACGACGTCTTCGTGCCCGAGCACCGCACACTGCCGCTCATGGAGGCCCTCGGGGGGCTCAACCTCTCAGAGGCCACGAAGGACTCCTCCCTCTACAAGGCGGCCTTCTTCCCCACCGTGCTCGTGAACAGCATGGGAGCACCGGTGGGTGCGGCCCAGGGTGCGCTCGACGCGTTCCTCGAGCGGCTGCCGGGCCGGAAGATCACTTACACCTCCTGGGTGCAGGCCGAGGCGCAGATCACGCACGTGGAGCTCGCGTCGGCCGCGACCGACATCAAGGCCGCCGAGCTCCTGCGCGACGACCTCGCCCGCCGCCTGACGGAGGCTGCGGAGACGGGCCGCGACCTGAGCGTGTTCGAGCGCGCCGAGATCCGCGGCGAGTGCTCGCAGGTGGTGCGGCTCGCGCGGCGGGCGGTGCGCACCCTCTTCGACATCTCGAGCGCCTCGGCCATCCAGCGCAGCGTCCCCATCCAACGCATCCACCGAGACCTCGATGCGCTCTCCCTCCATGCGGCGCTCGCCATCAACACGAACTTCGAGGTGCACGGAAGGGTGCTGGCCGGTCAGGACGCAGCGACGCCGTTCCTGTAGCCGCCGTTCCCGCGGCCGCCGTCAGGATGGATCGACGACCCGCGAGATCGACCAGGGGTTGGCGTCCTGGAGCGGCTCAGGGAGAAGGTGGTCCGGAGCATCCTGATAGGCGACGGGGCGGAGGAACCGGCGGTGCGCCGAGGCGCCCACCGAGGTGAAGCGGCTGTCGGTGGTGGCGGGGAACGGCCCGCCGTGCACCATGGCGGCCCCCACCTCGACACCGGTGGGCCAGCCGTTCACGACGATGCGGCCGACCTTCTCCTCCAGCAGCGGAATGAGGCGGGCGACATGCTCGTCGTCGGCGGGGAACGCGGCGCGCACGGTTGCGGTGAGCTGGCCGTCGAGAGCCTCCAGCACGGTGATGATGCCCTCGACGTCGGCGCACTCGACCACCAGTCCAGCCGGACCGAAAGCCTCCTCCCGCAGCGCCGGATCGGTGAGGAACTCGTCGGCACCGACGGTGAGGAGAGTCGCGGTGCCGGGGGTCCCGACGTCGCCGCGGGCGCCGGAGGCCACCTGGTCGACCCCGGCGGAACCGCTCCACTGCGCCACCGTCGAGACATACGCATCCCGGATCGCGGGCGTCAGCATCGTCTGGGCGGGCGCTGCGGCGACGGCCGCGGCGGCCCCGGCGGTGAAGCCGTCGAGAGCGGCACCACGGACACCGAGCACGAGCCCGGGGTTGGTGCAGAACTGCCCGGCGCCGAGCATCAGGGATCCGGCGTAGTCGCGGCCGAGAGCGCCCGGATCGGAGTCGAGCGCGCCCGGCAGCAGCACCACCGGGTTCGTGCTGCTCATCTCGGCGAACACCGGGATCGGCACGGGGCGCGCGGCCGCCGCCTCGACGAGCGCGAGGCCGCCGCGGCGCGACCCGGTGAATGCGACTGCCTTGATGGCCGGATGCTTCACGAGCGCCTGCCCGATCGTCGGCCCGTCGCCCAGCACGAGCGAGAACACGCCGTCCGGCATCCCCGTGCTCCGTGCGGCAGCGACGACCGCCCCGGCCACCAGCTCGCTCGTGCCCGGGTGCGCGCCGTGCCCCTTCACCACCACGGGGCAGCCCGCAGCCAGCGCCGAGGCGGTGTCGCCACCGGCCACCGAGAACGCGAGCGGGAAGTTGCTGGCGCCGAACACCGCCACGGGACCGACACCGATCGCGCGGCGCCGGATGTCGGCTCGCGGCGCCGGCGCACGATCCGGCTGCGCGCGGTCGATCGTCGCATCCGTGCCGTCGCCGTCGCGGGCCACGGCGGCGAACAGGCGCAGCTGGCCCGTGGTGCGCGCACGCTCCCCGATCAGGCGCGCCAGGGGCAGGCCGCTCTCGGCCGAAGCCCGATCGAGGAGTTCGTCGCCGAGCTGCTCGATGGCGGATGCGATCGCCTCGAGGAAGGCGCTGCGCTCGCCCGGGGACGTCGCCCGATAGGTGCGGAAGGCGGCCCCGGCGGCCGTCGCCGCCCGATCGAGCTGCTCCGGATCGGCCAGGCGGAACGTCGGCTCGATCTCCGCCTCGAGGGTGGGGTCGTAGGCCGCGAGCGGCTCGCCCGTGCCCTGTTCGGGCCTACCGGCGATGAACATCGCTCCGGTGATCGTCATGACTGTCGCCTCTCGTTCACGGCCGCTTCTGCACGGCCAGGATGTGATCGCAGACCACGACGACCGAGCCGTCGGCCTTCGTGCCGGTGTACCGCTTGGTCACGAGTCCGAGTTCGGGCCGCTTGTGGTCGCGCAGCTCGATCACCTCGGACGTCGCGGTGATGCGGTCGCCCGCGAGCACCGTGCGCGGGAAGCGGATGCGGTCGTAGCCGTAGGCCACGGCGTGGCCGTTCAGCTCGACGGTCATGCCGACCACGATCCCGAAGGTCAGCATGCCGTGCGCGATCCGCCCCCCGAACAGCGGCGTGGCGAACTCGTCGTCGGTGTGCGCCGGGTGGTGGTCGCCGGTGAGGTCGGCGAACTCGCGGATGTCGTCGCCGCTGACCACGCGCTCGGGGAACTCGGCCCTCTCACCGATCCGGTACTCGTCGAAGAAGCGGTCGGCGACCTGCCGGCCGGTGACGGCGGTCATACGGCGGCGGCCTTCGTGCGGCGGCTCTGCCGAGGCTCGACCACCCGGATCGACCCGGTCGTGTCCGCGTCGAAGCGCTCGTCGTCGCCCTGGTCGGCGTCGGAACGGAAGTACTTCGAGAAGTACACGGCCACCATCGCGATGAGCGCGTTGACCGTCATGAACACGGCGATCAGGATCCAGTGCCCGGTGGCGGCGAAGATGGCCGTCGCGATCAGCGGCGCGGTCCCGCCGAGCAGGGCTCCGCTGACCTCGCGGGCGAAGGCCACGCCGGAGTAGCGGATGGCGGGCGGGAAGAGCTCGGTCAGGAACGCCGCCTGGGCCGCGTAGCAGGTGGCCACCGCCCCGACGAAGCAGACCGAGAGGGCGAGGATGATGATGACGGGCTGTCGGGTGTCGATCAGCATGAACATCGGGAACGCCCACAGCGCTCCGAAGGCCGTGCCGAAGAGGAAGAGCTTGCGCCGCCCGATCCGGTCGCCGATGCGGCCGAACAGAGGCATGAACGCCGCTCCCGAGACCAGCACGATGGCGTTGGTCGCAAGGCCCAGTGCGGCGGCGAGGCCGATGTTGTTGGTGAGATAGCTGAGCGCCCACACCTGGGGGATGTAGGAGAAGCCCGAGAGCATGAAGTTGGAGCCGAGGGCCACGAGCAGGCGGCGCTTCTCGGTCTTGACGAGCGTGAACAGCGGGATGCGCTGCACCTCGGCCGAGTCGACGACCTTCTCGAACTGCTTGGTCTCCGAGACCCGGTTGCGGATGAACAGACTCACGGCGAGCATGACGAGGCTGAGCAGGAACGGGATGCGCCAGCCCCAGACCACGAACTGGTCTCCCGTGAGCACGAGCATGAGCTGGAAGGTGAGCAGGCCGATGGCGGAGCCGAGCCACACCCCGGCACCGGACCACGAGGCGTAGAAGCCCCGCTTCTTCGGTGGGGCGGACTCGGCGGAGAGCACGATCGCGCCCGCGTACTCGGCACCCGCGCCGAGACCCTGCAGGACGCGCAGGAACACCAGCAGGGCCGGGGCGAGGAAGCCGATCGCGTCGTAGCTCGGCAGCAGGCCGATCAGGGCGGTGCTGATGCCCATCAGCGTGAGCGTGATCATCATGACCGGTTTGCGGCCGATCTTGTCGCCGAGGTGGCCGAACACGATGCCACCGAACGGGCGGGCGAAGTAGCCCACCGCGAAGGTCGCGAAGGCGGCGAGCAGGCCGACGGCGGGGTTGTCGGCGTGGAAGAAGAACTGGTTGAACACGAGTGCTGCCGCGGCGCCGTAGAGGGCGAAGTCGTACCACTCGACGAGGCTTCCGATGGCCGAGGCCGCGGCCGCCCGGCGGGCGCTGGCTTGCGTGATCCCGGTCGCCTCCGATGGCGGGCCCGGCTTCGTGGCTTTCTGCTGATCCATGTGTGCTCCTTTGCGATCCTGGATGATGGTGTGTGCTAAACGGCGGTCGGAGCGAAACGGGGGTGCTGGCCCACCACTCCACTCTTCACCAGGGCGTCGATGTCGTCGCCCGACAGACCGAGCTCGGCGAGGATCTCGGTCGAATGCTGCCCGGTGACCGGGGCGGGACGGGTGACCTCCTGCACGGATCCGCTCAACCGGAAGTTGAAGCCGGGGGTGCGCACGGTGCCCTCGGTGGGGTGCTCGTACTCCACGAACGATCCGTTGTGCACGACCTGTGGGTCGGTCACGAGCTCGTCGTAGCCGTAGACCGGCCCCACCCACGCACCGGCTGCGGCGAGGGTCGAGAGCCAGTGCTCGGTGGTGCCCTTCGCGAGCCCCTCCTGCACGAGGCGGGAGATCTCGTCCTTGTGACTGAAACCGTCGCGTTCCATGTCGAAGGCGAGGAAGCGCTCGTCGTCGAAGACCTCCGCGAGCATGGCCGATTCGGCGAACGACAGCGCGATGTGGCCGTCGGCCGTGGGGAAGACGCCGTACGGTGCTCGGATGTAGGTGTGCGCGTGGATCTCCTCCGCCGTCGTCTGGGGGATCCCGCCGACGGAGTGGACCGAGATCTCCTGCATCTGGGCGGCGATGATCGCGTCGAGCATGTTGACTTCGACGAGCTGGCCCTCTCCGGTGCGGAATCGGTGGAGCAGGGCAGCGAGAGCTCCCTCGAACGCCGAGTACGCGGCGAACGCGTCGACCAGGAAGTAGGGCGCTGGTCGCGGCGCCTCGCCGGCGGCCCCAGCGCTTCGGAGAGCCCCGCTCATCGCCTGCAGGATGACGTCCTGCCCCGGCTTCGTGGCGTAGGGGCCGGTGCTGCCGTACCCCGACATCGAGACGTAGACGAGATCGGGCTTGAGGGCGTTCAGGGTCGCGTAGTCGACTCCGAGGCGCTCGGCGACACCCGTGCGGTAGTTCTGCAGGAAGACATCGGACTCCGCAGCGAGCTTCTGCACGAGAGCACGCCCGGCCTCGGTCTTGAGATCGACGGCGAGCGAGCGCTTGTTGCGGTTGAGGGAGAGGAATGAGGCGTTGACCTCCTGACCGCGTGCGCCGCCGGCGGAGACGTGACGCTGCCACTCTCCCGTCACGGGTTCGACCTTGATCACGTCGGCACCCAGATCCGCGAGCTTCTGGGCTGCGAACGGCCCGGACATCGCGATCGACACATCAAGCACCCGAATGCCCTCGAGAGTCTTCATCATCACCTCACTGTGGATAGTTAGCGCTAACGGAAGCGCTAACGATGACGCTAACACACGAGCTCCGTGTCACCAAGACCGACGACCGACGCTCTACGCTCGGAGGAGGACGTGTCGAGGGAAGGAGCGGGTCGCCATGACTCCGGATGACTCCTCGGGTGCCCCGGCCGGGCCCGCCTCGGTGCAGCGCCGCCGCCGGTCGGCCACCAAGGGACTGACCCTCACCGACGTCGCGGAGGCCGCCGGAGTGTCGACCCAGACGGTGTCCAGGGTGATCCGGGACCACCCGGATGTCTCGGAGTACACGCGTGAACACGTCACCGAGACCATCCGGCGCATCGGCTACGTGCCGAACCTCTCGGCCCGCAACCTGGCCTCGAACGTCAGCAAGCTCATCGCCACCGTGGTGCCCTCCATCTCGACGTCGGTGTTCGCCGAGACGATGGCGGCGGCGGCCGACGTGCTCGCGCCGGCCGGTTACCAGATGATCCTCGGCGTCACCGATTACTCGCCGGAGGCCGAGGAGCAGCTCGTCAGCAAGCTGCTCGGCCGGCAGCCAGACGGCGTCCTGCTCGTCGGGGTGATGCACACGCCCACGGCCACCCGCATGCTGGCCGCCTCCGGGGTTCCCGTCGTGGAGACCTGGGGGTGGACGGACTCGCCGATCGGCAGCCTCGTGGGCTTCCCCAACGACGACGCCATGGCGGACCTGCTCACTGCGCTCCTGGCCCGGGGGTACCGGAACCCGGTGTTCGTCGGATCCACGGAGGCGGGTGACGTGCGGGCCCGCGAGCGGTTCAGCGGCTTCCGGCGGGCGTGGGACCACGCTCGGCCCGGGGAGGCCGTGCGGTTCGTCGACGCGGCCGGCCGGCCGCTGTCGCTGCCCTCGGGCGACGAGCTGCTCGGCGAGGTGCGGTCGCGGTATGCCGACACCGATGTCATCGTCTTCGCCACCGACATCCTCGCCAGCGGAGCCATCCTCGGAGCCGCCCGGCGCGGCTGGACGGTGCCGGACGAGATCGCCATCACGGGCTTCGGCGACTTCGAGCTCGCCTCCGCCTTGCTCCCGGCGCTCAGCACGGTCACCATCGAGGCCGCGCGCATCGGCCGCGAAGCAGCCGAGATCCTGCTCGACCAGATCGCGGCACCCCGCAGTGCGCCGCGCACCGTCGATGTCGGCTACCGGATCACGCTGCGCGAGAGCACCTAGCCGAGCAGGCCCCTCCCGGCCAGGTTGCGCATGAGGGCGCCCGCTCCGAAGCGCCACGGGGCGCAGTCCTCGGAGTGCACGATGCGGTTCACGAGCGCCCCGAGCCTCGGGGTCGAGATGCGCACGACGTCGCCCACCACGTGGGTGAAGCCGCCCCCGTGCTCGAACCGGTCGGCGGTGGGCGCGAACATGGTTCCGAGGAGCAGGATCGCACCGTCGGGATACTGATGATGCGGCCCGACGAGCTGCTCGACTAGCGCCGCGACCGGACGGCTCGACCGAGCCTGCGAGGAGCCGTCGTCGAGAGCGAAGCCATCCGGTCCGCTGATCTCGAGCGAGACCTCGGCGCTCTCGACGTCGGCGAGCGAGAACGCGTCGTCGAACAGCCGGATGAACGGGCCCACGGCGGCGGAGGCGTTGTTGTCCTTCGCCTTCGACAGCAGCAGTGCGGAGCGCCCCTCGAAGTCGCGCAGGTTGATGTCGTTCGCGAGCGTCGCACCCACCACGACGCCCGTCGACGAGATCACGACGCCGATCTCCGGCTCGGGGTTGTTCCAGGTCGAGTGCGAGAAGATGCCGGCGTCGGCGCCCGTGCCCACGGTCGACATCGGCTGGGCCTTGGTGAAGATCTCGGCGTCCGGCCCGATACCCACCTCGAGGTACTGGCTCCACATACCCTCGGCCTGCAGTGCGGCCTTCAGGCGCACGGCGGCGTCGGAGCCGGGAACCAGGTCGCTGAGCGAGCCGCCGAGGATGCCGTTGACGCGATCGCGGATTGCCGCGGCCTCGGCCGGCGCTCCGCCGGCGCGCTCTTCGATCACGCGCTCGAGCATCGAGGCCGCGAACGTGACGCCTGCCGCCTTCACCGCCTGGAGATCGAGCGGGGAGAGGAGCCACGGCCGCTCCGGATCGCGGACCGCCGTCTCCGTGTTGGCGATGAGGTCGTCGAGACCCGCCACGACGGGAGCCTCCGCGATCGCCGCCTCGAGCGTGACTCCGCGCGCGACTTCCTCGACGAGCGTGTTCGTGGTGGCGAACACGGGCGTGAGGTCGACGGCGCTGTCGCCCCGCACCGCGATCACGGCCGGGCCGCTCACATCGGGGAGCCAGGCGCGGCCGATCAGCACCGCGTCGCGGTGATCCTCGGGCAGGGTGCCGGAGGTGGTGGGAGGGAAGATCGTGGGGGTCGTCGTCATGGGTGTCCTCTTCGGGGTCGTTCAGGGGTGCGGAGCAGGGCGGCGATGCCGGCCGCCGCCTCGGCCACGGGGGTCTCGCCCGCGCAGGCGGCGCGGATGGCCGAGGCTGCGCGGTTCTGGAACGCCGGAAAACCGTCGTGCCTCGGTCGCACCCAGGACTGCGAGATCGTGTCGAGTGTGCCGGCATAGAAGTCGAGTGACGCGGCGTTCACCTCCGGATCGTTCCAGGCCGCCACGCGCGCGGGCTGGCCTGAGTGCTCCGGTATGAAGGTGCGCTGCGCCTCGTCGGAGACCAGCCAGGTGAGGTGGTCGAGGAGCTCGTCGCTCGGGGTGCAGCGCCGCGACAGCGCGAGTCCCGTGCCGCCGATCACCGAGCCGCGGCGGCCACCGGGGCCCGTCGGCGCATCCGTGAACCGGAGCCGCCGGCGTCCGCCAGGTAAGGAATAGGTCACGTACTGGTAGACGAGCGGGCAGTAGACGATGTCGGTGCCGTCGGCGAGCCGCTCGAGCAGGCCGATCGGGTTGAGGCCGGCGAGGTCGGTGCGGCCCGCCGACAGGGTCGTCATGATGTCGAGGGCATCGGCGACGGCCTCGGCCGGCAGCTCACCGCGGGGCCCGGGGTCGGCGCCTCGCGCGACACTGATCGAGAACAGGGTCATGAGCGCATGCGGCCCGGCGAGGCTGAGAGCGATCGGGTGCCGGTGCGCGAACTCCCGGACGTCAGCCCACGTCGTCGGCAGGTCGCGGATGCCCTCCCAGGACACCGCGGTCTGCGTCGCCGCATCCAGGGGCAGCGCCCACACACGGCCGTCGACCGTGTACGACTCCCAGGACGGACCGACGAAGGCCCCCGGCCCACCGGTCGCCACCAGGCGCTCGCCCAGCATGTCGCCCATGGCCACGAGCGCGCCCGTGCCCACCGCCTCGCCGAGGTGCGGGTGATCGATCACGATGACGTCGTACTGTGCCGCGAGCTCCACGATCGACGCCGCCTCGAACCCCTCGAGCGGTTGCGAGTCCCACGAGATCCGGTCGCGACCCTCGGCATTGAACCTCTCGGCCGAGGCCTCCAGGGGCTCTCGCCCGCGAGCGTGATCCCACGTCAACCCTCGAAAAAGCACGCGCGCCACCTTCCTCCGTTAGCGCTAACGGTAGCGCGAACGATTTCAGGTCACAACCCGACGCGCCCCCGCCCCGTGACGCCCCCACCCAACGGGCCCTACTCGCCGACCCAGAGCGATACCGTCGCCGGATGTCGCCGCGAAGCGACGCCATCCGACGCCGGCATCGCATGTCGCCTGCGCCGCACGAGGGGCGGCGCAGCCAAAATCACAGCGGGATGTTGCCGTGCTTCTTCGGAGGAAGCGACGCGCGCTTCGTCTTGAGGGCTCGAAGGGCCTTCGTGATCGCCACGCGGGTGGCCGCCGGCTCGATGACGCCGTCGAGCTCGCCTCGTTCGGCGGCCAGGAAGGGGCTCGCCACGTTGTAGGTGTACTCGTTGGCGAGGCGGGTGCGCACGGCCGCGACGTCTTCGCCCGCCTCCTCGGCGCGCTTGATCTCGCCGCGGTAGAGGATGTTCACGGCGCCCTGACCGCCCATCACCGCGATCTCGGCCGTGGGCCAGGCGAGGTTGATGTCAGCGCCCAGCTGCTTCGACCCCATCACGATGTACGCGCCGCCGTAGGCCTTCCGGAGGATGACGGTCACGAGCGGCACGGTCGCCTCGGCGTAGGCGTAGAGCAGCTTCGCGCCACGACGGATGACGCCCGTCCACTCCTGATCGGTGCCGGGCAGGTAGCCGGGCACGTCGACGAGCGTGAGGATGGGGATGGAGAAGGCGTCGCAGAAGCGCACGAAGCGGGAGGCCTTCTCGCCGGCCTCGATGTTGAGTGTGCCGGCCATCGAGTTCGGCTGATTGGCCACGATGCCCACCGAGCGGCCCTCGATGCGTGCGAAGCCCACGACGATGTTGGGCGCGTAGAGCGGCTGGGTCTCGAGGAACTCAGCCCCGTCGACGAGGTGCTCGATGACGGTGTGCACGTCGTAGGGCTGGTTGGGCGAATCCGGGATGATCGTGTTGAGCTTGCGGTCCGCATCCGTGATCTCGAGCTCGACCTCGCTGTCGTAGGAGGGGAGCTCCGCCAGGTTGTTCTGCGGCAGGAAGCTGAGCAGGGCGCGGGCGTAGTCGAGCGCGTCGTCCTCGTCGCTCGCGAGGTAGTGCGAGACGCCCGAGACGCTGTTGTGGGTGAGGGCGCCGCCGAGCTCCTCCATGCCGACGTCTTCGCCGGTGACGGTCTTGATGACATCCGGACCGGTCACGAACATCTGACTCGTCTTGTCGACCATGATCACGAAGTCGGTGAGGGCGGGGGAGTAGACCGCGCCGCCTGCAGCCGGGCCCATGATGATCGAGATCTGCGGGATGACGCCGGACGCGGCCGTGTTGCGGCGGAAGATCTCGCCGTACTTCCCGAGCGCCACGACACCCTCCTGGATGCGTGCGCCGCCCGAGTCGAGCATGCCGATGATCGGCACGCCGGTCTTCAGCGCGAGATCCATCACCTTGATGATCTTCTCGCCGGCGACCTCGCCGAGCGAACCGCCGAAGATCGTGAAGTCCTGCGCGTAGACGGCCACCTGGCGGCCGTGGATGGTGCCCGTGCCCGTGACGACGGCGTCGCCGTAGGGCCGCGACTTCTCCATGCCGAAGGCGTGGGTGCGGTGGCGCACGAACTCGTCGATCTCCACGAAGCTGCCGTGGTCGAGCAGCTGTTCGATGCGCTCGCGGGCGGTCTTCTTGCCGCGCTTGTGCTGCTTCTCGATGGCGGAGGCCCCGGAGGCCGTCACCGCCTCGTGGTATCGGTTCTTCAGGTCGGCCAGCTTGCCCGCCGTCGTGTACATGTCGGGCTGGTCGGTCGTCGCGTCTTCACTCACGCCGTTCACTCTACCGGCCACCCCTCCCGGCCCTTCGTTGCCGAAACCTCCAAGAGGCGGGCGCGGTCGGGTAGCTTGGCGTCATGCATCTGCCTCATCGAGCTCCGCATCCCCGTTTCCCGCTGTCATCGGCGTCGGCGTCGCGGTTCGAGTGGATGACCCGGGCCGGGTCGACGAACGAGGTGCTCGTGCAGGCGGCTGCCGGGCCGTCGGCGGCGGAGTGGCCGGATCTCGCCGTGGTCGCCACCGACGACCAGACCGCAGGCAAGGGCCGGCTCGGCCGCAGCTGGAGTGCGCCGGCGGGCTCCTCGCTCGCCATCTCGGTGCTGCTGCGCCCCCACGACGGCGAGGGGCGGGCCATCCCCGTCGAGCGCTGGGGCGTGCTGCCCCTCGTCGCAGGCATCGCGATGGCGCAGGTGGTGCACGGGCTCGCGCACCGGAGCGCCGTCCCCGTGGGGCTCAAGTGGCCCAACGACGTCCTCATCGGCAGCCGCAAGGTATCGGGCATCCTGGGCGAGCTGCTGCCGGATGCTTCGGGTCTCGTGATCGGGGCGGGCGTCAACCTGACACTCACCGAGGAGCAGCTGCCGGTGCCGACCGCCACGTCGCTGCGGCTCGCGGGAGTGCAGGACATCGATCCGGATGCCGTGCTCGCCGGCTACCTGCACGACCTGACCGTGCTCTACGACCGCTGGCGGGCATCCGGGGGCGATGCGGTGGCGAGTGGGGTGCTCGACGATGCGGTGCGGATGTCGGTCACGCTCGGCCGTGCGGTGCGGGTCGAGCTGCCGGGCGGGGTCGTGCGGCGGGGTGTCGCGCGGTCGCTCGACGAGGGCGGGCGGCTCGTCGTGGAGCTGCCGGACGGCCAGCCGCCGCTCGTGGTCTCGGCGGGCGATGTGACGCACCTCCGGCACGACGACAGCGGAATCGGAGATTCCCGGTAAAGAATGAGGGCATGACCCCGCGCCCCTCCTCCGACGCCACCGAGCGCTTCGGGTGGGGTGCGGCCGGAGCGTCGGCGGATCAGCGCACCACGCGCTATCCCGTTCCGCCCGAGTCCGAGCGCGTGCCCTACCCGGCCCCGCCTCCCTACCCCGGGGGCCCGGCGTCCGGCAGCGAGCCCGGTTTCAGCGAGCCCGGTTCCGCGGAGCCCGGATTCGCCGATCTCGGCTTCGACCAGGGCGACACCGATCCGGGCACGCCCGGCGACGGCCGCGGCGGTGAACCGGATTCCGTCCACCCCGGCTACGGCGGCTACACCACCTCGGTCGAGCCGACGCCCGAGGCCATCCTCGTGCGCGTGCGCCCGCATGCCCGCCGCCTCACCCTCCCGGTGCTCATCCTCTTCGCCGCGGCGGCGGCCTACGGCTGGTTCGGCGGACGCTTCGCCGAGGAGTGGCAGAACTGGGCGGCGCTCGCCGCGGCCGGCGCGCTCGTCTTCTTCGGAACCCTTCTGCCGTTCTTCGCCTGGCTCGGCCACCGCTACACCGTCACCACCCGCCGCATCATCGCCCGCCGGGGTCTCTTCGTGCGCGACCGCCAGGATCTCTACCTCGCCCGCGTCACCGACGTCCGCCTCCGCCGCACCCCTTTCCAGGCGGCGGCCGCGTGCGGCGACGTTCGGGTCACGGCGGGCCCCGACCTCACCGTCGTGCTCCACGACATCCCCTCCGCCCGCCTCGTGGCCGACCTCCTCGGCGCCCTCACGGAGCACCCCGCTTCCGCACCCGGCCATCCCCGCGAGTGACAGTGTCGGTAGCATGAGATAACCTCATGTTCTATGAAGCGATCTTTCGTTCCGTTCATCGCCTTGGGGCTGGTAGCGCTCCTCACAAGTGCGACTGGAACCGCTGCTGCAGCTTCGCGCGAGTTCGGGATGGTGCGTCTGGCCTCGGTCGCCCCCAACTCCTTCGGAGATGGGGTGGGGGATGTAGCGGTCGACAGCACCACGCAACGGGCCTTCGTGCTCGACCGGCAGAACGACGCCGTTCAGGTCTATGACATCAGCGGGCCTTCTTTCACTCACCTCGGCACCGTGGACGGAGGAGTCGACGTTCCCGTGGCGGCTGTAGTGAACGAGTCGACGCACATGCTCTACCTGGCCGACTCCGATAGGGATTCCATCGTTGTGATCGATGTCGACCCCGCTTCACCATCGGTCAACACCGTAGTTCGGACGATTCTCACGGGAAGCTCCTCCGTCGGCGGTATCGCAGTCGATGAACTTCGGAATCGCGTCTTCGTGGCGAATACGGCAGGCAACACGGTGAGCGTTCTCGACGTAACTGCTGGCAGCGGGCCTCAATCGGTCCCAGTCGGCCGAGAGCCTCAGGATGTCGTGGTCGATCCACTCACAGGCAAGGCCTACGTGTCGAGCGCTGTGGACTCCTCGATCACCGTCATCAACACAGACGGGTCGTGGACGGCGTGGCCGCTCGAGAACAGGCCCCAGTTGCTGGCTTACGCCGAGGGCGCTCTCTATGTGTCGACCGACCGGCCGTACGCAGCGCACGTCGACAAGTACTCCCTCGCGACGAGCGCGCTCCTCGCGAGTTCGCCTCCGCTGGCGGGCCTGCCCAATGACATCGACGTCGACCCGGCACTCCACGCCGTCTACCTGGTCGACTCGGCCAGCGGCGTCGCGGGGGTGACGACGTTGAGGACGACGGACCTCTCTCGGGAAGACGACGGACCGGAGGACTACTTCAATTCCGTGGTGATCGAGCCGCGCACGCATCGGATTCTGGTCGGTGAAACCCCGCGTCTTGCCCGGCCGTCGGAGGTGGTGATGCTCGATCCGCTGCCGCGGCCGCTGCCGTCGGTCGATCGGATCGACGGCGCCGATCGGTTCGAGGTGTCGGCGGGGGTTGCCGGCGATGGTTTCGCGTCGGGGGTGCCGGTCGCGTTTGTAACGACAGGGGCGACGTTCGCGGATGCACTGGCGGGGTCGGCCGCAGCGGGCGCAGGGCGTGGGCCGGTGCTTCTGGTGTCGCAGAATTCGGTACCGCCAGCGGTGGCGGCGAGGTTGAAGTCGCTGCGGCCGCAGCGCATCGTCGTTCTCGGGGGCACGGCGAGCGTGAGCGTGGCAGTCGAGAAGAAGCTCGGCGAATTCAGCTCTTCGGTGTCGAGGCTTTCTGGAGCAGACCGCTACGCGGTGTCGGCGGCGGTCTCGGCCGCGGCGTTCCCGGACGGCGCCGACATCGTGTACCTCGCCTCAGGGGTAGTGTTCTCCGACGCGCTCTCCGCCTCGGCTGCTGCAGGTCTCGGTGGCGGTCCGGTGCTGCTGACGAAGAAGGGCAGCACGTCCGCCGAGGTCCTGGCTGAGCTCGGACGATTGAAACCCGCCACGGTGATCGTCGTGGGCGGCACGAACACCGTGGACGAGGCGGTGGTGGCGACGCTGCAGGCGACCTGGCCGGTTGTCCGCATCGACGGAGCCGACCGGTACGCGGTCTCCGGCGCGATCACGGCCAGGACCTTTCCCCAGAGTGCCTACACGATCTATGTCGCATCGGGGGCAGTCTTTCCCGACGCCCTATCCGGCTCGGCGGCGGCCATCGCGCAAGACGCGCCCGTGCTCCTCGTGCAGAAAGACGGAATTCCCGCCACTGTCGCCGCGCAGCTCGACCGCCTCAACCCCTACCGCATCGTGGTGCTCGGCGGCACGAACACCGTCTCCGACGCCGTGCAGTCCCAACTCGAGAGCTACCTCCCGCACTGACAGGGGCCGACTCGACCGCCATCAGCCCCGATGTGCTCAGTCGGTGGCGTCTTCGAGTCGGAATCCGACCTTCAGGGTCACCTGGAAGTGGGCCACTTCGCCGTTTTCGAGGTCGCCGCGGGTGCCCGTGACCTCGAACCAGTCGATGTTGCGGATCGTCTGCGAAGCGCGCTCGATGCCGTTCCGGATCGCCGCATCGGTTCCCTGGGGCGACGTGCCTACGATCTCGGTCACTCGGTAGGTGTGGTTCGCCATGGTGCTGCTGCCTTTCGTCGGGGAGGTTCTGTACAACTCACCGTACGGTCACCCGCGGTGCCGGTGTGCTTGATTACGGACTTCGCCCGAAGCTGGCCCGGTCGGGCAGACCGCGCCCGCCGGTAGGCTGGAGGGGTGACTTTTCGACTAGGCGTCATCGGTGGCGGACAACTGGCGCGCATGATGGTGCCCCCCGCGATCGAGCTGGGGATCGACATCCGCGTGCTCGCCGAGAGCGAGGGGATGTCGGCCGCGATTGCCGCCACCGGGGTCGGCGACTACACCGACCTCGAGACCGTCCGGGCGTTCGCGAAGACCGTCGACGTGGTCACGTTCGACCACGAGCACGTGCCTCAAGCAGTGCTCCGCGCCCTCGTCGCCGACGGCGTGGCCGTGCATCCGGGACCCGACGCCCTGCAGTTCGCGCAGGACAAGCTCGCCATGCGCGAGCGCCTCGGCGAGCTCGGCATCCCGATGCCCGACTGGGCGCGGGTCGAGACGCCGGACGAGCTCGACGCCTTCCTCGCCGACCACGGCGGCCGCGGCGTCGTGAAGACCGCCCGTGGCGGTTACGACGGCAAGGGCGTGCGCGTCGTGAGCGCCGCCGATCAGGCCGAGGACTGGTTCGCCGCCCTCGCCGAGGACGGCCGCGGGGGAGCGCTTCTCGTGGAGGAGCTCGTCGAGTTCCGCCGAGAGCTCGCCCAGCTCGTAGCCCGGCGGCCGAGCGGCGACGTGACCCTCTGGCCCGTCGTCGAGTCGGTGCAGAAGGACGGCGTCTGCGCGGAGGTCATCGCCCCCGCCCCCGGATCCGCCGGGAAGGTCGCCGAGATGGCTGCGCACATCGGCACCACGATCGCCGAGGAGCTCGGCGTCACCGGTGTGCTGGCCGTGGAGCTCTTCGAGACGACGGATGAGCGCATCCTCGTCAACGAGCTCGCCATGCGACCGCACAACACCGGGCACTGGACGATCGACGGCTCGACCACGAGCCAGTTCGAGCAGCACCTCCGGGCCGTGCTCGACCTGCCGTTCGGCGCTACGGGACACCGCGAGCCGTGGTCGGTGATGATCAACATCCTGGGCGGGCCGACGGATGGCGACCTCGACACCCCGTTGCGGCAGGCGGCCGCCGACCAGCCGACCGCGAAGATCCACCTCTACGGCAAGGAGCCCCGCCCCGGCCGCAAGGTCGGACACGTGACGGTCTCGGGCGAGGAGCTCGACGACGTCGTCTTCCGGGCGAGGGCCGCCGCCGCGTTCTTCGAGGACTGAGCCGCCGACCTCCGGCCCACCGCCCACCGGCCCCCTTCACCTCTCTTCTCCTCCGAAACGACGGAGCCTCGGCCGCTGTGGCCCCGAGGCTCCGTGGTTTCCTCCAACGCACCTGAACCTCCGTAGTCTCCTCCCGAGGTGGGTGGTGGAAGGACCGCACGGGGACGGGATCGTCCACCGGACGGACGGACCCCCGCCGCCGCCGACACACTCCCGGCACGCCCGACGCGCTACCGGGCCCCCGGAGACCCAGCACCTACCATGGGCACCATGCCCGAGAACAACCCCGTCGTGGGCGTCGTCATGGGGTCGGATTCCGACTTCTCCGTCATGAGCGACGCCGTGCAGGTGCTGAAGGACTTCGGCGTGCCCCACGAGGTGCAGGTCGTCTCGGCGCACCGCACCCCCGAGAAGATGATCGACTACGGCAAGTCGGCGCGCGGCCGCGGGCTCAAGGTCGTCATCGCGGGCGCCGGCGGGGCCGCTCATCTGCCCGGCATGATCGCCTCCGTGACCACCCTGCCCGTGGTCGGCGTGCCCGTGCCGCTGGCCAAGCTCGACGGCCTCGACTCCCTGCTCTCCATCGTGCAGATGCCCGCGGGCATCCCGGTCGCGACCGTCTCGATCGGCGGCGCCAAGAACGCCGGCCTCATCGCTGTCAGCATTCTCTCGACCGGTGATGATGAGCTTGCCGCTGCCCTCGACCGCTATCGCAGCGGGCTCGCCGACCTCGTCGCCCAGAAGAACGAAGACCTCCAGACCCGCCTATGACCAGCATGACCGCAGGCCCCGCCACTCGGAGCGGATACCAGACCGGCTCGCCGTCGGCCAACGCCACCGCGAGCCCGATCCGCTACCCCGACACCTCGTCGCCCAAGACGATGACGGTGCGCGGCTGGTGGCTCGTGGTGCTCAACGTGCTCATCCCGGGCTCGGCCCAGGTGCTCGCGGGAAACCGTAAGCTCGGCCGGTTCGGTCTGGGCTGCACGCTCGTGCTGTGGGCGCTCGCGATCATCGCCGGCGCCGTCTACTTCATCTGGCCGCAGGTCATCTTCTCGATCGCCACGAACCTCGTGCCGCTCGTGATCGTGCAGGTGCTGCTCGTGGCCTATGCGGTGCTCTGGGTCGTGCTGACCCTGGATGCGCTGCGGCTCGTGCGCCTGGTGCGGGTGGGCCCGCGGGCACGTCCCGCCATCGCGATCTTCTCGGTGCTCCTCATGGTGGTCACCGCGGGAGGCGCCGGAGCGGCGGCGTACATCGCCAACGTGGCCCAGTCGGGCCTTGCGTCCGTGTTCAGCGTGCAGGCGGCCGCCGAGCCGCCCGTGAACGGCCGCTACAACATCCTGCTGCTCGGTGGCGACGCCGGCCCGGATCGCGACGGCATGCGCCCCGACAGCATGACCGTGGTCTCGATCGAGGCCGACACCGGGCGAGCCACGATGATCGGCATCCCGCGCGACCTGCAGCAGGTGCCGATCGCCGCCGATTCGCCCCTCGTGGGGTCGGAGTACGCCCCCGAGGGCGTCTACGACTGCGGCAGCGACTGTCAGGTGAGCTTCCTCTACCCCCGCGTGATGGCCTTCAACCAGGACCTCTATCCCAACGCCGAGGCCGAGGGCTCCAACCCCGGTGTCGAGGCGACGAAGGATGCCATCGAGGGCGCACTCGGGCTCACCATCCAGTACTACGTGATGATCGACATGCAGGGCTTCTCCGACCTCATCGACGCCCTCGGCGGTGTGACGATCGACGTCAAGGAGGAGCTGCCCATGGGTGGCGACGAGAACCTCAACGAGGTCGAGGGCTGGATCTGGCCCGGCGTGCAGCACATGGACGGCTACACGGCCCTCTGGTATGCCCGCTCGCGCCACACCACCAGCGACTACGACCGCATGGAGCGCCAGCGCGAGCTCCAGACCGCCATCCTCAACCAGTTCGAGCCCGTCAACGTGCTCACCAAGTTCGAGGGCATCGTGCAGGCCGGCACCCAGGTGGTGCAGACCGACATCCCCCAGTCGACCCTCAGCTACTTCATCGACCTCGCCCTGAAGACCAAGGACCTCCCCATCGACCATGTGGAGCTCACGCCCCCCCTGATCGACCCGGAGTACCCCGACTGGGCGCTGGTGCAGCAGACGGTCGCGGATGCGCTGGTGCTCTCGACGGCCACGGAAGCGCCGGTTCAGTAGCCGCGCCGGTCCCCGCCCGGCGCGGGCGACATGCGGTGCACCTGTCGGGTCACGTCGCTTCGCGGCGCGCCCCGGCAGATGTACCGCTCCGGGTCGTCGAGTACGGCCCGATACGTTCGGATCCCCCAAGAGGTGGGAGCGGGTCTGAAAGCCGCAGGCCTTTGTTTCTCAGCCCAAGGCGGTACCGGTGCCTGGGTGCGCCGCGCAGCGACGCAGCCAGACACCGGCACCGCATGTCGCCCGCGCCGCAGAGGCGGCGGCGCGGCTACAGATCAGCGTGAAGCTGCCACACCTTATCGGCACTATCGCGCCACGAGAACGCCCGCGCGCGGTCGAGTCCCGAGATCGACAGCCGCCGTCGAAGGGAGGCGTCAGACGTGACGGCTTCGATGGCTGAAGCGAGCTGCCCCGCATACGCATCCGGAGTCGTCCGGTCGACGACGAACGTCGAGCCCGCGGCGACCTCGAGGAGGGCAGGGACGTCGGCGTGGATGACGGGGGTGCCGAAGTTGAAGGCCTCGATGAGCGGGAGGCCGAAGCCCTCGGCGAGGGAGGGGTAGACGAAGACGGTGGCGCGCTCGAGGGCCAGCGCGAGGTCGCTGTCGCTCACGAAGCCCAGGACCTTGATGCGCGACGCATCGACTCCGGCAGCGGCGGCCACCGTGGCCACGTCGACGTCACCCCAGCCCTCAGGCCCGGCGATCACGAGCGGGAGGTCACCGGTGCCGGGCAGCGAGAGCGCCTTGATGAGGGCGGCGAGTCCCTTCCGCGGCTCGAGGGTGCCCACGGCGAGGATGTACTTCTCCGGCAGCCCGAGCGCCTCGATGCGGGCCTCCGGATCGGCCGGCAGTTGCAGCTCGTCGCTGACGGCCCCGCCGATCACGCGGATCCGGTCGCCGAACTCGAAGTAGTGCGAGAGCTGCTCGGCCACGGCGTGCGTGGGCACCACGATGGCGTCGGCGTGCTTGGACGCACGCTTCGCCATGGCCTTGTGCCAGGTGACCCCGCGGGGCGTGAGGGTCTGCGGATGCGTCCACGGCACCACGTCGTGGATCGTCACGGCCGTCTGCGTGCCGAGCTCGGCCCGCCGGTCGTGCTTGCGCATGGGCGCGAGCAGGCTCGTGGCATGCACCATGCCGCCGCCCGATCCGCCGATGATGCCGTGTTGCCAGGCGGCGGACAGCTCACGCCGCGGCAGGGTCGCGCGGTGCAGCCCTGCGAGCCCGGGCAGCTTGGCCGACAGCTCGTCGGCCTTCTCCTGCGGCACCGCCGAGATGACACCCTCGACGTCGCAGTTGCGCGGCGCCGTGGCGATCAGCTGGCGTGTGAGTTCGAGAGTGTAGCGACCGATTCCGCCTGGTACGGGGGCGACCAGCTGGTCGATGATCACCCGCAGCGTGGCCATCAGTCTCCAAATACTCCCGAGGAAGCCGCCTCATGGAGGGCGGCACGCCAGTCGCGCATGGGATCCAGGCCTGCTCGGGACCACGCGTCGTGTCCGAGCACGGAGTACGCGGGACGCGGGGCAGGACGGACGAACTGCGAACTGTCTGTCGGCTCGACCTTAGCAGGGTCGAGTCCGGCTTCCTGAAAGGTTGCCTGGGCGAGATCGAACCAGGATCCCTGGCCCGAATTCGTGCCGTGGTAGACCCCGGCCGGCGCGTCCGAGTCGGCCAGCAGCACGAGCTGGCGGGCCAGGTCGGCCGTCCAGGTGGGCTGCCCGACCTGGTCGGCGACCACCGTGACGGAGTCGCGCTCGCGGCCGAGGCGCAGCATCGTGGCGGGGAAGTTGTTGCCGTGCCGGCCGTACAGCCAGGCCGTGCGCACCACGTAGCCCCGTGCAGGGTTCAGGCGCAGCACGGCCTCCTCGCCGAAGGCCTTCGTGCGGCCGTAGGCGTTGAGCGGATCGCGCGGCTCGTCTTCGGGGTAGGGCGTCGTGGCCGAGCCCTGGAAGACGTAGTCGGTCGAGATCTGGAGGAGGGCCGCACCGGTGGCCGCCGTCGCCGCCGCGAGCGTGGCGGGGCCGACCCCGTTCACGAGCTGGGCGGTCTCCTCGTCGGTCTCCGCCGCATCCACCGCGGTGTAGGCGGCGCAGTTGAAGACCACGTCGATGCCCGAGACGGCGGCGGCCACGGCCTCGGCGTCGGTGATGTCGAGCTCGGCGCGGGTGAGCGCCACGACGTCGCGGCCCGTGAGGGCCTCCTGCAGGTCACGGCCGAGCATGCCGGCGGCGCCGGTGATGAGATAGCGCGTCATAGGGCTGTGTCTCCTGTAGGTGGGCCGGCTTCAGACCAGGGCGGCGCGGGCCTTGAGGGGCTCCCACCACTGCCGGTTGTCGCGGTACCACTGCACCACGTCGGCGAGACCCTGCTCGAACGGCACGAGGGGCTCGTAGCCGAGCTCGGCCTTGATCTTCGAGATGTCCACCGAGTAGCGGAGGTCGTGGCCGAGACGGTCGGCCACGCGGTCGACGTAGTCCCAGTCCTTGCCGGTGGCGTCCAGCAGCAGCTGGGTGAGCTCCTTGTTGGTGAGCTCGGTGCCGCCGCCGATGTTGTAGATCTCGCCGGCGCGGCCCTTCGTGAGCACGAGGGCGATGCCGCGGGTGTGGTCGTCGACGTGGAGCCAGTCGCGGATGTTGTTGCCCTCGCCGTAGAGGGGGACGTGCTTGTCGTCGATGAGGTTGGTGACGAACAGCGGGATGACCTTCTCGGGGAAGTGATAGGGCCCGTAGTTGTTCGAGCAGCGCGTGATCGACACGTTCATGCCGTGCGTGCGGTGGTAGGAGCGCGCGAGCAGATCGCTGCCGGCCTTCGATGCCGAGTAGGGCGAGTTCGGCTCGAGCGGGCGGTCCTCGGCCCACGAGCCCTCGGCGATGGAGCCGTAGACCTCGTCGGTGGAGACGTGCACGAAGCGCGGCAGGTTGTTGCGGAGCGCTGCGTCGAGCAGCTGCTGCGTGCCGAGCACATTCGACTCCACGAAGATCGACGCGTCGCGCACGGAGCGGTCGACGTGCGACTCTGCAGCGAAGTGCACCACGGCGTCGAGGCCGGGGAACAGGTCGTCGAGCAGTTGGCCGTTGCGGATGTCGCCGTGCACGAAAGTGAGACGCGGGCTGTCCTTGACGGGCAGCAGGTTGTCGAGGTTGCCCGAGTAGGTCAGGGCGTCGAGAACGACCACCTCTGCTCCCTCGAGGCCCGGATAGGCGTCTTCGAGCGTGCGGCGGACGAAGTTGGAGCCGATGAAACCGGCTCCGCCGGTGACAAGAATCTTCATGGTGGGGGAGTTCTCCTCGAGTGTGGTCGCACCCGATTGTAGCCGCAGCCCCTAGAGTGACCACGTGACACAGGCCGGCGAGGAGGACAGCGACTCCCGGCCCGGCCTTCTGCTGAGGCTCGTGAAGGACCAGCGGGTCGCGTTCCTGCTGGTGGGCGGCTTCAACACGGCCTTCGGTTTCGTGCTCTTCGTGGCCTTCGATCTCACGGTCGGGCGGTGGCTCGACACCACGGTCAACGAGACGATCGGATCGCTCGGCACCCTCTTCTGCGCCCACGTCATCGGCGTGCTGATCGCGTTCGTGCTCTACCGCCGCTTCGTGTTCGTGGTGCACGGCCACGTGCTCCGCGACCTCGCCCGGTTCTGGAGCGTCTATCTCGTCTCGATCAGCATCAACGCCGTCGTGCTGCCCGTGCTCGTGAACATCGGCTGGAACCGGATCCTCGCCCAGCTGTCGATCCTCGTGGTCACGGTGGCCATCAGCTACTTCGGGCACAAGCGGTTCTCCTTCCGCCGCACCGAGAAGGAGGAGCAGTCCTGATGCCCAAGCTCTCCGTCGTGATCCCCGCGTTCCAGAACGCCGCCTACATCGAGGCCACCATGCGATCCGTTCTGAGCCAGGACCACGACGACTTCGAGCTCGTGGTCGCCGACCACTCGTCGACGGATGCGACGCCGCAGCTGCTCGAGAAGTACGCGGCCGACCCGCGGGTG
Organism: Herbiconiux oxytropis; assembly: GCF_024979315.1. Taxonomy (GTDB): domain Bacteria; phylum Actinomycetota; class Actinomycetes; order Actinomycetales; family Microbacteriaceae; genus Herbiconiux; species Herbiconiux oxytropis. The sequence goes on from NZ_JANLCK010000003.1 coordinate 189,691, forward strand.
CGGCTGCTCACCACCCCCACCGGCGGCGGTGCCGAGGCGAACTGGCGCCGTGTCTCGGAGGCGGCAACGGGGGAGTACCTCAAGCTCCTCCCCGGTGACGACGTGCTCTACCCCGGCGCCCTCCGCGCGCACTCCGAGGCGCTCGACGCGCATCCGGGGGTCGTGCTCGTGTCGAGCCCGCGTGACATCGTGGATGCGAGGGGCCGCGTCACCATCCGCGACCGCGGCCTGCAGGGCGTGGCCCGCCGGGTGCAGCCGGGCGTCGAAGCCGTGCGCACGACGGTGCGGAAGGGCACGAACGTGTTCGGCGAGCCCGGCTGCGTCACGATGCGCCGCGCCGTGCTCGAGGAGGCCGGTGGGTGGGACGCCCGCTTCCCCTACCTGATCGACCAGACCGGCTACACGAAGGTCCTGCTCCGCGGCGACTACCTCCCGGTCGACCGCACGCTCGCCGCCTTCCGGGTGAATGACACCCAGTGGAGCGTGGCGCTGATGGACGACCAGGCCGCCCAGGCACGGGCCTACCACCGCTGGTGCCACGAGGAGGCGCCCGAGACGATCACCGAGGCCGACGTGCGGCTCGGCGATCGGCGTGCGTCGGTGATGGCGCTCGCCCGCCGCGCCTACTACGCGCTCAACAGCCGCGGCATGAAGGCCGAGTGACCATGAGCATCCTCCAGGCCCGCTGGCTGCCCTACGCCGTCGCCGCCCTCGTGGCGCTCGCCGCCACCTGGTACGGCCTCGACCTCTGGAACCTCGACTGGCGGGTGCCGCTCTACTACTCCGGCGACGCCCTCGCGGTGGCCTCGCACTTCAAGACCGTGATCGAGACGGGCTGGTTCACCCACCAGTCCGCGCTCGGAGCCCCCTACGGCCAGTTCTACGGCGACTACCCGCAGGCCGACAATCTGCACTTCATCGCGGCGAACCTGCTGCGGGTGTTCACGGGCGACTTCGGCGTGCTCATGAACGTCTACTTCGTGATCGGCTTTCCGCTCGCCGCCGTCACCGCGCTGTGGTTCCTCCGGCTCGTGGGGGTCGGCCGGGTGCTCGGAGTGGCGCTCGCCGTGGCCTTCGCCATCGCGCCGTATCACTTCATCAAGGGCGAGGGCCACCTCTTCCTCGCCACCTACTTCGTGGTGCCGCTGGCCCTCGGCGTCATCTACAAGGTGGCGGTGGGTCAGCCGCTCTGGTCGCGTCGCATCCCGAGCGGCCGCAACCTCGCCACGGTCGGCACGCTCGTGCTGCTCGGCACGGCGTCGAGCTACTACTCGGTCTTCGTGGCGCTCGTGCTCGCGATCGTGGGCGTCGCCAAGCTGTGGCAGACGAAGGCCTGGCGCGCGTTCTTCGGAGCGGCGGCGGCCGGGCTCGTGATCGCCGGCACCATGGCGGTCAACCTGCTGCCGAGCATCCTGTTCCGGCTGGCCAACGGCGTGAACGAGGCCGTGCTCGTGCGGAGCCCGCCCGAGGCCGAGCTCTACTCGTTCAAGCTCTCGTCGCTGCTGCTTCCCGTGCCCGGGCACCGCTTCGGGCCGTTCGCCACGCTCCGCCAGCTCTACGACGAGTCGTACCCGCTGCCCTCGGAGGCACCCGCGCTCGGGCTGATCGCGGCGGCCGGATTCGTGGCGCTCGTGGTCGTGGCGGTGTACTTCCTGCTCACCGCGGGGCGCACCGGATGGCGTGCTCCCGAGTCGCAGACGAACCGGCTCGCGGTGCTGTCCGGGCTCGCGCTCGTGACCTTCCTCTTCGGCACGGTGGGCGGGCTCTCGACGCTGCTGTCGTTCGTGAACTTCCCCATCCGCTCGTGGAACCGCATCGCCATCCTGCTCGCGCTGCTCGCCCTCGCCGCCGTGGGACTGCTGCTCGGGCGCGTGCTCGAACGGCTCTCCGAGCGGTGGGCGGTGCGCCGCCCCGCACCCCGGAGGCTCGCCGCAGGGCTCACGGGAGCGGTCGCGGTGCTCCTCGTGGCGCTCGCGGTCTGGGACCAGATCCCGCCCGTCGACCCCGCGGCGCGGGCGGCGACCGTGGCCACGTTCGACTCGGATCGCGACTTCGTCGAGCGCATCGAGGCCACCTCGGAGCCCGGCTGCCTGATCTACCAGCTGCCCTACATCGCATTCCCCGAGTCGCCTCCGGTGAACGGCGTCACCGACGCCGACCAGCTGCGCATGTTCCTGCACTCGGATGCGCTCCGCTGGTCGGCGGGCGGCATCAAGGGGCGGGCGCCGGTCGATGACGTGGGCGCGCTCGCCTCGCTCCCCGTGCCCGCCATGCTGACCGCCTTCCGCGACCTAGGCGTGTGCGGCGTCGTGCTCGACCGGGCGGCCTTCGCCGACGGCGGGTCGACCCTGCTCGCACAGCTCGTGGCGATCACGGGCATCGACGCCACCGCGGGCCGCGACGCGTTCTCGTCCGACGACGAGCGCTTCGTCTACGTTCGGCTGCCCGCGTGATAACTTCTCATCCCGTGGGCTCCAGCGATCCGGTCGATTCCACGGTGTACTCGATCAGCGTGGTCGTGCCCGTGTACCAGGGCGAGCGCACCCTCGAGTCCGTGGTGGCCGAGCTCGTGCCCTACACGCGCGGCGCCGTCACGCCCGAGGGCATGGCGTACCGCATCTCCGAGGTCATCCTCGTGCACGACAACGGGCCCGACCACTCCGACACCGTGATGCGGCGGCTGGAGGCGGAGCATCCGTTCGTGAGCATCATCTGGCTGAGCCGCAACTTCGGCCAGCACGCGGCCACGATCGCCGGGATGGCCGCCTCGCGCGGGCGCTGGATCCTGACGATGGACGAGGACGGCCAGCACGATCCCGCCTCGATCGGGGAGTTCCTCGACACGGCCACCCGCGAGCGCGCCGGTGTGGTCTACGCGCGCTTCACCAACGAGCGCCCCCACGGCTTCCTGCGCAACGCCGCGTCGAAGGGCTCGAAGCGCATGATGCGCACGGCCTTCAATCTCCCGGATGCCAGCCAGTTCCAGAGCTACCGGCTCGTGCGCGGCGACGTGGGGCGGAAGCTCGCCTCGTTCGCCGCCACGGGGGTGTACCTCGATGTCGCGCTGTCGTGGGTGACCAACCGGGTGGCGACCGCGCCCACCGTGCTGCGCTCCGCCGACGGCCGGGTGTCGGGTTACTCGCTGACGGCGCTCTTCGCCTACTTCTGGCGCATGGTGCTCACGAGCGGCACGTCCGGGCTCCGCGCGGTGAGTGTGCTCGGCGGCGTGATCGCGCTGTTGGGGCTCGCCGTGGTCGTCTACGTGGTGGTGAATCCCACCGTGGGGTCCGATCCCGAGGCCGCCGGCTGGGCGTCGCTGATCGTGACGCTGCTGCTCTGCTCGGGCGCCATCCTGGTGTCGCTCGGCGTGATTGCGGAGTACATCGGGGTGTCGCTCAACGTGGCCATGGGGCGCCCACTGTATCTCGTCGTCGACGATCCGGAGACGATCATGCCGGACGACGACACGCACGACGACGACGCACACGACGAGCGGACGGACTCTCAGCCTGGTGAACGATGACATCCTCTTCAGCCGCCCGTTCCGGGCGCCCGGGGAGCTCGGCAACCTCGACGCCGTCCTGAGCTCGGACCACGCCCACGGCGACGGGGCGTTCACCGCCTCCGCCTCCGCGCGTCTGCGAGAGCTCACCGGTTCGCCGGCGCTGCTCACCACGTCGTGCACCCACGCTCTCGAGCTCGCGGCGCTGCTGCTGGAGATCGGGCCGGGCGACGAGGTCGTGCTGCCCTCCTTCACGTTCTCGTCGGCCGCGATCGCCGTCGTGGCACGCGGTGCCGTCCCGGTCTTCGCCGACCTCGACGAGACGACGGGCAACATCGATCCCGAGAGCCTCGCGGCCGCCATCACGTCGCGCACGCGCGCGGTGACGGTGATGCACTACGGCGGAGTGCCGGTGGATCTCGCGGCGGTGGAGGCGGTCACGCGACCGGCGGGCATCCCGATCGTGGAGGACAACGCGCACGGTCTCGGCGGCCTGACCCTCGACGGCCGCCGGCTCGGCACGGTGGGGGCCTTCGGCACCCAGAGCTTCCACGACACCAAGAACGTGCACTGCGGCGAGGGCGGTGCGCTGCTCGTGAACGAGGGCCGCTATCTCGAGCGTGCCGAGATCCTGCGCGAGAAGGGCACCAACCGGGCCAGGTTCCTGCGCGGCGAGATCGACAAGTACACCTGGCAGGATGCCGGTTCGAGCTACCTGCCGAGCGAGCTCAACGCGGCCGTGCTGGATGCGCAGCTCGCGGCGTTCGACGAGATCCAGGCGAATCGCCTGCGGGTGTGGGCGGGGTACGCGGCCGGTCTCGCACCGTGGGCCGCCGAGAACGGTGTGCGCCTGATGTCGGACGACCGGGCGCTGCGGCACACCTCGCACCTGTTCTGGCTGCAGCTGCCCACCGAAGCCGCCCGTGATGGGCTCCTCGCGCACCTGCGCACCCTCGGCATCCGTGCCGCCTTCCACTACGTGCCCCTGCACTCGAGCCCCGCGGGCCGCCGGCTGGGCCGCACCGCGGGCACCGGGGCGGATGCGGCCGTGCTCGAGCGCACCGACCGCTTCGCCTCGCACCTCGTGCGCCTGCCGCTCTGGGCGGGCCTCACCGACGCCCAGGTGGAGCGCGTGGTCGCCGGAGTGCGCTCCTATACACTTGACCCGACGAAATAGGGGTTGCAATGCCAGTTCTGGAAACGGCCATCCAGGGCCTGTACCTGGTGCAGTGGCCGAAGTTCTACGACGATCGTGGATTCTTCAAGCACTCGTACCAGCTGCATGAGCTCGAAGAGGCGGTGGGCCGCCCTGTGCAGCTGCGCCAGGGCAACCACTCCCGTTCGAAGGCCGGCGTGCTCCGCGGCTTCCACGCGGAGCCGTGGGACAAGCTGATCTACGTGGTGCACGGCCACGCCACGTGCGTGGTCGCCGATGTGCGACCCGAGAGCCCCACCTTCGGCGAGCACGTCTCGTTCGAACTCGGCGACGAGCCGGGTGTGCACGACCGCATCTTCGTGACGCAGGGTCTGGCCAACGCGTTCTACACCCACGACGAGGTCGACTACCTCAACGACGTCTCGCGCGAGTTCGATCCCTCCGACCGCAACGGCTTCGCCTGGAACGACCCCACCCTCGGGGTGGAGTGGGCGACGGACGCGCCGCTGCTGTCGGAGACCGACTCGTCGCTACCCACCCTGCAGCAGCGGTTCCCGCACCACCCGCGCTTCGCCTGAGGCCCGGCTCCGCCGCGCGAGCCGCAGCGCGTGCTTCTCGACGAGGTGCCACGATGCCACCGCGCAGACGAGTGTCAGCGCGGTGACGAGCATGAGGTTGAGCACCGCGTTGAGCGGGCCGATGACCTGCACGACCACCTGCTGCACCGGGAACGCGTAGAGGTAGAGCCCGTAGGAGAAGTCTCCGAAGCGGCCGGTGCGCCGCAGGATCGGGGTGCTCGCCAGCCCGAACGACAGCACGATGTAGGGCACCAGCACCCAGGAGATGAGAGTCGAGAATCGCTCGTCGAGGATCGGGACGAGGAGCCACACCAGCGTGAGCACGGCCGCGGCGTCGAGCCGGAAGAAGGCGCGGCGACGGATCAGCGCGAGGATGCCGCCGACGGCGAAGAAGCCCCACATGCGGGCTGCGTCGTTGACGAGGGTGCCCCAGATCACCAGGCGCTCGGGTGAGTCGACGAGGATCAGCCAGCCCACCATCGACAGCAGCGCGAACGCGACGAGGGCGTAGCCGACCGCGCGACGGGGGAGGAACCCGATGACGAAGACCACGAGGTAGCAGAAGAACTCCACCGGGAGTGTCCACAGCGACCCGTTCACGATCGCCGGGTAGGGCAGACCCCCGAAGACCCCGGGCAGCCTGTAGACGGGGTGCAGCGCCGCGTTCTTGAAGTACTCCCACGAACCGGGGTTTGCGAAGTACTCCGTCACGCTGAGGCCCGTGAAGACCGGCCCGAGCGCGAGCACCGACAGCGCCACCACCACGATGAGAGCCGGGAAGATCCGGGCCGTGCGGTGCGCCAGGTACCGGCCGGGGGAGTTCCGGCCGAGTCGGCTCTTCGTGATGAGGTAGCCGCTTATGGCGAAGAAGACGGCGACGCCGAGGATGTGGATCCGAATTCCCCCGATGACCGGGATGATCTCGGGGGTCCCCCGCAGATAGAACGCGTGCCCCGCGATGACCGCGAGAGCCGCCGCGATGCGGAGGAAATCGAAGTTGTTGTCCCGGATCGACGCACTCATCGGGGATCAGACTATGGCAAAGTAGGCGGGTGTCCACCGACCCCACCGAAGCGCGCGCTCGCTCGGGGTCTCCGGCCCGCTCGTTCGGCAACAACTTCACGTTCGTCACGATCGCCGCGGCGGTGCTCGTGGCGGTGCGGCACTCCGGGATCGTGCTCGGCGTCGACGCCGAGACGGCGTGGCTCGGCACATGGCCCGCGCTCGGCATCTTCATCCTGCTCGCGGTGAGCGGCTACCTCCTCGTCCCGTCCTGGCAGCGCGATCCGCGGCTCGTGCCCTACATCGGGGCCCGCATGATCCGGATCTTCCCGGCCCTCGCCGCGGTGGTGTTCCTCACCGTCTTCGTGCTCGGACCTCTGCTGACGACGTTCCTGCCGAGCGAGTACTTCGGCTCCCCGCAGACCTGGCGCTACCTCCTCACGCTGCTGCTGAACCCCCAGTACTCGCTGCCGGGGGTGTTCGCCGACAACCCCGTGCCGTTCGTCATCAACGGCTCGCTCTGGTCGGTGCCCGCCCAGTTCGTCGTGTACCTGCTCGTGCCGCTCGTCGCCCTCATCCGGATGCGAGCCCTGCGGGGGGCCACCTGGATCGCGATCGGTGCGGTGAGCGCGTGGGCCTCGGTGAACCCGGCCATGGCCGACACCATCATCTGGGGCAATCGCGCCTCCGAGTTCCTCATCGTGTGGCCGTGCTTCTGCGTCGGAGCCGCCATCCGCGAACTCGTCGGCAAGCCCAAGGTGCGCTGGGCGGCGGTGGCCCTCGTGGTGACCGTGGCCGGCTACCTCTTCGTGCCGCAGACCATCCAGCTGCTCAACTGGATCCTCGTGCCCCTCGTCGTGGTGACCGTGGGCGCCGCCAGGGCCCCGCTGCTGCCCTCCGCCGGGCGCTTCGGCAACCCCACCTTCGGCATCTTCCTCACGGGCTTCCCGGTGCAGCAGACGCTCATCGCGCTCTTCGGCACGGAGCACGCCTGGGTGAGCCTCGGCGCCACGGTCGTCATCGCCGTGGGTCTCGGCTACGCCTCGGCCTGGACCATCGAGCGCGACAGCCGCGTGTGGTTCAACGACCGCATCAAGGCGGCGTTCCGGGCCCGTGGGGGAGTGCCCGACACGGCGGTGATCACGCCGGAGGCTGCTCGCCCTCGGGAGCGCTCAGGCGGCTGATCTCGGAGTTGGCGTGCTCGATGTAGCTGCGCGCCATCAGCAGCTCGTCCTCGAGCTGACGGATGTAGGCCTGCGCCGTCGTGAGATCTGCCACGAGGGTCTCGATCGTGCCGGCGAGCTCGCCGTTGCTGCTGCGCACCTCCTCGAGCACGTCGTCGTGCGCGAAGATGCGGTGCTCGAGCACGGGCACCTCGAGCCCGAGCGTGGCGAGCCGGCCGTCGAGCAGGCGGGCGCCTCGGCGCACGGAGTCCCACCAGACAGCGGGGTCACGGGAGATCGCATCCTGCAGTGCACGCTGCACGGGCATGCCCTCGGCCTGCTCGGGCAGGTCGACGACGAGCTCGGCGGGCCACCACTCGTCGTGCCGCCGGGAGAGCTCGTCGAGGAGGTCGACGGATCGGGTGTCGGAGGAGCGCCACACGGCGCGGAAGTGGATGGTCGTCGCCTGCGGCACGACAGCGGGCTCGTGATCGCTCACGGCGAGGATGCGCTTCCAGAGCTCCCAGTCGCCCGCGGACTCCACGTCCTCCGGCCACCAGCCCGCCGCCTCCAGGGCGGAGCGGGTGAAGGCGACGCAGACGGCCGGGACCTCGTTGAAGTCGGAGCGGAATTCGGCCAGCCGGACCGGGTCGACGAGGTCGACCGGCAGCGGGGCGAGGGCGCCGGAGGGAGAGAGCCACTGCGGTCGCGTGACCGCGAAGTCGGCCCCGGTGGCGTCGAACGCCGCGCCGAGCAGCTCGAGGTGGTCGGGCGCCCACAGGTCGTCGTGGGCCATGTAGGCGATGTGCTCGCCCTGCGACTCGCGCAGGGCGACGTTGCGGTTGGTGTAGCCGAAGCCCGGCCCCTTGGGCAGGTCGAACCAGCGCACTCGAGCATCGGTGAGACCGGTCACGTAGGCGGCTGTGTCGTCGGTGCACCCGTCGCCCACGATCAGCAGCTCGAAGTCGGCCTCGGTCTGGGCGAGGACGGATTCGACGGCGGCCTCGAGTGTGGGCCGGCCGTTGTAGGTGGGCAGGAGGATGCTCCAGCGCATGATGTCAGCTCCTTCGGCGGAGAACGGAGGTCAGGGTCCAGGACCTCGAGGTCTCGAGGTCGTGAATGACCCGGTCGAGCTCCCCGGAGGTCGCGCCGAGGTAGGTGCTCGCCTTGATGCTGCGGCCCCGCCGGAGCAACCGGGCGGGCAGACGCAGCACGCCGGCCGCACGCCACGACGTGGAGTCCAGGATCTCGGTGACGCGCTGGAGCTTGAGCATCCGGTCGCGTTCCTGCTGCAGCTGACCCGTGTCCTGCTCGTGCTGCATCAGCCGCAGATCGCGCTCGAGGTCGCGCTGCTGCTGACTGCGGCGGTCGCTCAGCCACTCGCGCACGTCTTTGGCCACGCCGTAGGGGAGCAGCATCGTGGTCTCATCGAGCTTGCGCAGGATGGCGGCGTGGTTCTTGTCCCAAGCCTCCTGGGAGTGGTCGGTGCGTGAGGACTGCCCCGTCTTCCACCAGTGGTAGATCGAGGTCACCAGCGGACTCGAGGCGACACCGGTGATGGCGGCCACCCGCATGAGATAGTCCCAATCCTCGGTGGTCTCGAGCGTCTCGTCGAACCGGATCTTGAGGTCGTGGAACGGCCCGCGGGGGAAGGCGACGCTCACGGGCGGGGTGGAGTTGTAGCTCAGGTGCTCGAGGAAGTCGAAGGTGCCCGGGAACATCCGCTCGGGCGGGCCCTCGGTGCGGACGCCGGGGCGGCCGAGCACCGAGACCGACACGATGTCCTGCCGCACGGCCACGGCGCGTGCGATGGCGCCGGGGCGGTCGCGGGCGAGGGATGCGAAGGTCGACACCCAGTTGGCGAAGGGCACGTCGTCGTCGTCGAGGATGGCGATGTACTTGCCGGTCGACGCCGCGAAGCCGAGGTTGAGCGGGATGACCCGGTTCCCGTGGTCGACCTTGAGCAGTCGCACGCGATCGCGCAGCCACGCCGGGTTGTCCTCGATGGCCCGCTCGACGTCCTTCAGCTCCGTCTGGCCGAGGCGGTGGCCCACGACGACGACCTCGAAGTCGGTGTCGTCCTGCCCCGCGAGGGAGAGGAACGCCTCGCGCATCGAGGCGATGCGGGTGCCCTGCGTGCGCATGACGACGCTGAGGAAGGGCCGCTCGGGCTCGGTGGTGGCGACGGTCAGGGTTCCGGGGTTCGGCTCGGAGGCCGTGCACATCCAGACGAACTGGTTGACGGTGTCGTCGGGGCCGGACTGGCGGCGCAGCTGGCGCAGGAAGGCGTTCAGCTCGGTGCCCCTGGCGAGCGCGGGGTGCTGCTCGGGGAAGCCCTGGTCGCTGTACTCCCGGAGCACGTCGGCGGCGTCGAAGGTGCGAAGACCCGAGACCGTGAGGGTCTTCAGCAGGTTGCTGCGGGAGAAGAAGGTGAAGTGCGAGTCGTCGAGCAGGCCCTCGTGGGTGTAGTCCCAGAGACCGAAGGCGAGCTTGAAGCCGACGTTCCAGTGCGTGACGTTCGGCACGCTCAGGACGAGTTCGCACTGGTGCTCCACCATGAGCGAGCGCACACTCGCGAGCACGCCGGTCGGGTTCGCCGACTGGCTGAGGTTGTCGATCATCGAGATGGAGTGCACGCGGCGGTCGCCCACGAGTGCGTGCAGCAGCTCCGTGTCGGCCTCGCGACCGTGCAGCTGGCCCACGTGGGCCTCGAGTCCTCGCGAGCGGAGAGCGGCGGCGCTCTCCTCCGAACCGACGAGGGCGACATAGTGCAGGCCGAGCTCCCCCTGGATCGAGTCGGCCATCACCGCACCGGCGTCGCCGATGTCGAGGTGCACGGCCTCGGCCGGCGCCTCTGCGCGGTCGGCCTTTCCGGTGGTGGGGCGGCTGTGCGCCTTGAGCAGCCCGTAGGCGTGGCCGAAGACGTCGTCGTGGAACAGCTCGGGAGTCGTATCGCTCACAGCGGGAACCTGTGCTTCGTGTAGAGACCGTCCTCGAAGACGGCGATGCGGTGCTCGGGGTCGAGGGGCGCGGCGAGTCTGCCCTCGTCGCGGGCGGAGGTGAAGGTGGCGGCGGCCTTCTCGAGCGTGTCGTCGCCCGAGCCCTGGAAGACCGAGAGGATGTGGTCGACCACGTCGTCGCGCGACCACTTGGCGGCCAGGAAGAGGGCGGCCTCGGCCGAGTAGTAGATCTCGGCGGAGGAGGGCTGCCAGGCCCCGTCGTCGGAGAGTTTCTTGTCGTGGAAGACCACCGCGCTCGGCTGGAAGATCACCCGGTAGCCCGAGAGACGCACCTTCCAGGAGAAGTCGACGTCGTCGCAGTAGAGGAAGAACGACTCGTCGTCGAAGCCGTCGAGCTCCTCGAAGAGCTCGCGCGGGATGAGCGCGCACGCGGTGGTGGCCCAGCCCGTCTCGCCGGTGATGCGGTCGTAGTCCTTGGGGTGCTCCACCGGCAGCTGCTTGGCCTCCACCATGCCCACGGGGGAGTGGCGGAAGGCGTCGAGCAGCTCGTGCAGGGTGCGCGGGGAATGGATGACGTCGGGGTTCTGGATGAGCAGGTAGTCGGCGTCCGAGCCCTCGGCGAGCAGGTTGTGTCCGCGGGCCGACCCCGAGTTCTCGCCGAACCAGCGGTACTCGATGCGCACGGAGTCGGGGTCGCGGGCCTGCAGCGCTGCCAGCTGGTCGTCGCTGAAGGTGCGGAGGGGGGAGGCGTCGCCGATGCGCCACACCACCGAGCCGACGACCTCGTCGGAGATGGCGAGGTCGGCCGATCGGGCGAGCGAGTCGAAGGCCCGCTCGATGGCGTGAGGCTCATTGTTGTACAGCACCGACTGCACTTGCACGCGTGCGCCGCGCGAGGGGCTGAAGTCGCGGGTCGGGGTGGTGGGAGTCACGTGGGTCTTTCTCCGTCGTGCCATCGGTGGGATATCGACAGCTGTCTGAAAACATCTCAGCGTATCGCAGGACACCACCGGAGGTTGGGACCCACGTACTCAATCACCCGCCAGGTAGACTCGCAGGGTGCAATTCCGCGAACTGAGCATCCCAGACAGCTACGAGATCACGCCGAAGCAGTTCGGCGACGACCGGGGCGTGTTCCTCGAGTGGTACCGCTTCGACAAGCTCGAGGCCGAGATCGGGCACTCGATCGACCTCGCTCAGGCGAACACGAGCGTGTCCAAGCGCGGTGTCGTGCGCGGCATCCACTTCGCCGACATCCCGCCCTCGCAGGCCAAATACGTCACGGCCACCCACGGCGCCGTGCTCGACTTCGTGATCGACATCCGCGTGGGCTCGCCCACCTTCGGGCAGTGGGACTCGGTGCTGCTCGACGACAAGGACCGCAAGGGCATCTACCTCGCCGAGGGTCTCGGCCACGCCTTCGTGGCGCTCACCGACGACGCCACGGTCTCCTACCTCGTCACGAGCACCTTCGCCGCCGAGCGCGAGCACGGCATCAACCCCCTCGACGAGGAGGTCGCCCTGGTGTTCCCCGAGGAGGCGGGCGAGCTGCTGCTCTCACCGAAGGACACCGACGCGCCGAGCCTCTCCGAGGCCGCCGCATCGGGCCTCCTCCCCACCTGGGACGAAGCGCGCGCGTTCTACGCGTCGCTCACCCAGAAGGCACAGAACGAGAAGGGTCGCTGACATGCGCGGAATCATCCTGGCCGGCGGTTCCGGCACGCGGCTGTGGCCGATCACGAAGGGCATCTCGAAGCAGCTGATGCCCATCTACGACAAGCCCATGGTCTACTACCCCCTCTCGACGCTCATGATGGCGGGCATCAACGAGATCCTCATCATCACCACCCCCGAGTACAACGAGCAGTTCAAGGCGCTGCTGGGCGACGGCAGCGAGCTCGGCATCCGCCTCGAGTACGCGGTGCAGCCCTCGCCCGACGGCCTCGCCCAGGCGTTCATCATCGGTGAGGAGTTCATCGGCGACGAGTCGGTGGCCCTCGTGCTCGGCGACAACATCTTCCACGGCGTGGGACTCGGCTCCTCGCTCCGCGCCAACGGCGAGATCGAGGGCGCGCGGATCTTCGCCTACCACGTGGCCGAGCCGCGCGCCTACGGCGTGGTCGAGTTCGACGACGACTTCAAGGCGCTCTCGATCGAGGAGAAGCCGGCCGAGCCGAAGTCGAACTACGCCGTTCCCGGCCTCTACTTCTACGACAACGACGTGGTGGAGATCGCGAAGTCGATCGAGCCCTCCGCGCGCGGCGAGCTCGAGATCTCCACGGTCAACGAGCGCTACCTCGAGCGAGGCGACCTGCAGGTGCAGGTGCTCGACCGGGGCACCGCCTGGCTCGACACGGGAACCTTCGAGTCGATGATGCAGGCCTCGGAGTACGTGCGCGTGATCGAAGACAGGCAGGGCTTCAAGATCGGCTGCATCGAGGAGATCGCCTGGCGCGCAGGCTGGATCGACACGGCACAGCTCGCCAAGCTCGCCGCTCCGCTCGTGAAGAGCGGCTACGGTTCCTACCTCGAGACGCTGATCGCCGACTCCGAGTCCTGATCGGAGGCGCTCCGGCGTCTTCGACGCGCTGGACCGGCTGCGCCGAGCCCGGCTCGGGTGGCCGTACCGTGGTGAGGTGCGCAACAGGATCTCGACCCTCGCGGTGACCATGCTCGTGATCGCCGGCGTGCTCGGCACCGCCGGAGCCGTGTCGGCCGAGACGATCGAGCCGCCCGTTCCGGCCGAGACTCCCACGACAGCCGAGCCCACCCCCGAGCAGATCGACCCGGAGGTCGAGCCCGAGGTGGTGGCTCCGGACCCTGCCGACCCCGCCACCACCGAGCTGCCGCGCTTCACCGCGCCGGCTCCGGCCGACTTCGCGGCCAGGGCCGCCGAGCTGCCCGCCGACCTCGGCGCGGCCGTGGCACGCGACCTCGACAGCACGCCCGAGGAGTACCTGGCCCGCACCGATGCCGCCCTGCAGGCAGGCGTCGTGGTCGAGGCGCTCTCGGCCCGGGTCGACGTGCTGGGATCGCGCCTGGACGGCACGCAGCTCGTCGTGAACGTCGCCGACGAGGAGGCGGCGGCCCTCGTCGAGAGCACCGGAGCCACGGCCGAGGTCGGCGCCCCCGCCGTGCCCGACTACTCCGGCGTGCGGCTCGAGGCGATGGCCGACCTGCTCGGCGGGCAGGCCTTCCAGTTCCTCGCCGCCGGTGCCACCCACGTCTGCTCGACGGGCTTCGTGGGTCGCTACGGACCGTATCCGCAGGTGCAGTTCATCACCTCGGGCCACTGCATCGAGCCCGACCGCCAGACCGGCACCTACTACTACGAGTCGAAACAGGCCCGAGCGGGGTCGGCCCCCTCGCGCGGTTCGATCATCGGCGCGCCCATCGAGTCGCTCTTCCGCTTCGGGGCCGGCGCCGACGTGGGCGTCGTCGGCGTCTCCGACGAGTGGACCCCCACGAAGAAGGTCGGCACCTGGGGTGGATCCCAGGGCGCTCTCACCGACGGCAACCCGATCACACTCACCGACATGGCCACCGGCGTCGTGGGCTCGCCCGTCTGCAAGTCGGGCCGCACGACCGGCTGGACCTGCGGCACCATCCTCGTCATGAACGAGTCCTACCCCGTCTACAACCGCTCGGGCACACCGCAGTACGTCAACCTGAGCCTCACCGACGTCTGCATGCTCCCGGGCGACAGCGGATCGTCGGCGCTCATCGGCTCGGCGGCCTTCGGGCTCGGCACGGCGGGCACCTTCACCGACTCGTGCAGCAACCAGCCGGATGCCATCACCGCGTTCTTCCCGATGGTCACGTCCAACGGCTCCAAGAGCGTCTCGAACACGGTTCCCGACTGGGAGCTCTCGGTGGCCGTCACCATGCCCACCGTCGTGCGGCCCTCGTTCGTGGGCGACGCCATCCGCGGCACCCTCCCGGGCGCCGGCCCTCGGCACCGCGTGCTCGTGACGATCGACGGCAACGGCTACTACGTCACGCCCAACGCCTCAGGCGCCTGGTCGCTGCCCATCCCGGCCGCCCTGCAGAGCGGAAGGCACACCTTCACCGTGGCGGGCCGCTGGGGCTCGTTCTCATCGTCGTCGGTCATCTCGGACAGCTACCAGCTGCGCGCCCGCCCGGCCGTGGAGCGCGTCGACGGAGCCAACCGCTACACCGTGGCCCTCACCATCTCCCAGCGTGCCTATCCGGCCGGCAGCACCGCGCCGACGGTCTACCTCGCCACGGGTGACAACTACCCGGATGCCCTCAGCGCGGTGCCCGCCGCGGTCAAGGGCAACGCGCCCCTGCTGCTGACCCCCACCGCGCGCCTGCTGCCCGACGTGGCGGCCGAGATCCGGCGCCTGAAGCCGGCGAAGATCGTGGTCGTGGGAGGCCCGGCCTCGATCTCCGAGGCGGTCATCGCCGAGCTCCGCCCCCTCGCCGCGACCGTCGACCGGCTGTCGGGCTCCGACCGCTACGAGGCCTCCCGTGCGGTCGCCCGATACGCGTTCGGCACCTCCGCGCGCAGCTACGTGGCGACGGGCACCAACTTCCCCGATGCCCTCTCGGCGGGCTCGGCCGCGGGCTCGTCCGGTGTGCCGATCACCCTCGTCTACGGCCCCACCGCGACCGCCGACGCCGCCTCGATCTCGCACTTCCGCACCCTGAAGACCTCGCGGATCACCATCGCTGGAGGCCCCAACTCCGTCTCGACGGGTGTCGGCACGGCGCTCCGCGACAAGGTCCCGGCGGCCGTCGACCGCCTCTCCGGCACCGATCGCTTCACAGCCTCCCTCGCGATCAACCGGGCGGCCTATTCCGCGAGCTCGGTGGTCTACCTAGCGACGGGCTTCAACTACCCGGACGCGCTGGCCGGAGGCGTGCTCGCCGCCAAGGGCAAGGCGCCGCTCTACATGGTGCCCACCGACTGCGTGCCTCGCGGTGTGATCGACGACATCTCGACGCTCAAGGCCACCAAGGTGGTGCTGCTCGGCGGCCAGAACTCGCTGAACGCCTCCGTGGGCTCGCTCTCGGCCTGCAGCTTCTGACAACCCACCTCGGTGGTTCCCCCGTAGTGCCCCGACGGAACTCGACATGTACCTGTGACACCCCTCCGTGTAGCCTGAGCGTGCTGGTCGCTTCTGTCTATCCGTCGGGGAGATGTCATGAGTCGCAGTACACGAGTTGGGCCGTTCGGGGTGTATGCGGTGGTCATCGCCGTAGCGGCCCTCGTCATGCCCATCGGGTCGGTGGCCGCAGGGCCCGCTCCCGCGGCCTTCGCCGCGGCCGAGGAGGACAGGGTCCTCGCGCTGGTCAACGCGCACCGGGTGAACGCGAGCCTGCCGCAGCTCTCCCGCGACGCCACGATCGAGGCGGCCGCCGAGGAATGGGCGGCCTGGATGGGCACGCTCGAGAACCCGCTCACGCACAGCACGCGTGAGTGGCGCGCCTCGCGCATGCCGCCGGGCTGGAACGCCAACGGGGAGAACATCGCCTACGGCTACCGCACGGCCGATGAGGTGATGGAGGGGTGGATGAACTCGCCCGGCCACCGCGCCAACATCCTCTCCGGCTCCTTCACCCGAATCGGCATCGGCTACGTGAGCACGGCCAAGGGGGCGATGTGGGTGCAGATCTTCGGCGGCTACCCGGGCGACACGCCGCCGCAGCCCCCACCGCTGCCGCTCGGACCGACCCCCACGCCGAGCATCGGCGGGCTCGCCGAGGTGGGCGGCACGCTCACGGTGTCGACCGGCACCTGGGGCCCGGGCGAGGTCTCGCTCGCCTACCAGTGGAACGTCTCCAACCAGCCGGTTCCTGGGGCGACCGGCACGACCTTCCTGCCCGACCAGACGACGGTCGGCAAGCAGGTGTCGGTGACCGTCACAGGATCCCGGCCCGGCCACGTCACCACGTCGACGACGAGCGGCCTGACCCCGCGGGTGACGACTCCGTTCGCGGTGGCCAGGGTGAGCGGGCCCGATCGCTACTCGGTGTCGGTCGCGATCGCGCAGCAGGGGTTCCCCGACCGCGCCTCCGTCGTCTATGTCGCCACGGGCGCCAACTATCCCGACGCGCTCTCGGCGGGCCCGGCGGCGGCGGTGCAGAATGCGCCCCTGCTGCTCACCCGCTCGGATTCCATCCCGCCCGCCGTCGACGCGGAGATCCAGTCCCTCGCCCCGCAGCGCATCGTGATCGTGGGCGGCACAGCCTCGATCTCGAAGGCTGTGGAGGACCGTCTGCGGCAGCTCGCTCCCGAGGTCGTGCGGCTCTCCGGGCCCGACCGGTTCGCCGCCTCCCGCGCGATCGTGGACTACGCGTTCAAGGCGCCGGGCGTCACTCGTGCCTATGTCGCCACCGGGCTCAACTTCCCGGACGCCCTCGCCGCCGGCGGTGCGGGCGGTTTCACGAAGAGCCCCGTGCTGCTCGTGAACGGCGCGGCGGGCGGCACGGATGCGCCGACGAACGCGACCCTCACGAGCCTGCGGGTGCAGCGGATCACGATCGCGGGCGGACCGAACTCGGTCTCGGGCGGGGTTCAGACCTCGTTGCAGATGGTCGCGCCGGTCGAACGGGTCTCGGGCGGCAACCGCTACGAGGCAGCGGCGAACATCAACCTCGCCGCCTACACCTCCGCCACGAAGGCCTACTTGGCCACGGGGACGACGTTCCCCGACGCCCTCTCGGGCTCGGCGCTGTCCGGCCGAGAGGGCGCTCCGCTGTTCGTGGTGCCGACCGACTGCGTGCCGCGTCAGGTCATCGGAGCGCTCCGCACCCTCGGGGTGAGCGACGTCGTGCTGATCGGCGGACCGAACTCCATGAACGCCTCGGTGCAGAACCTCACGGCGTGCGGCTGGTGACCTGCAGGTAGCGGTAGAACTCGCGCTTGAGGTCGCCGAGCGACCAGTGCTGGTTGGTCTCGTGCAGCACGAACTCGATCTCGACCGGGAGCTTCGCGAGCGTGTAGCCGCGCGAGCGGGCGAAGTGGGTGAACCACAGGTCGTCGAGCATCCAGTAGCGCTGGGGGAGCGCGGTGAAGAACTCGTCGTCGAGGAAGAGGTCGGAGCTGCAGATCGACCCGCCGGGCCCCAGGTGGTCGACCGGGCCGCCCACCACGGCGGGCTGCCGGTCGAAGTAGTCGTCGGAGGCCACGGTGAACGCCCACCAGCCGTGCACCATGCGGGGCTCGTGCACGGCGAGGGCGGTGGAGACGAAGGTGGGCTCGATCTCCTCGTCGTCGTCGATCACGATGATCGGCTGGGCCCTGACCTTCGCGAGCATCCTGGCCCAGTAGAACCGAGCGATGGAGCCGAGGTTGTAGGGCGTCTTGACGATGCGCACGGACTGCACGGCCCCCGAGGGTCGCCACTCCCGAAGCTTCTCGAGGTAGAACCCGTGGTCGGCCTTGTTGTTGTTCCAGAGGTGCACGGCGATGGGTGGTGCATCCGTCTGCCCGTCGAGCAGGTCGAGCATGGGCACGAGCCGTTCGGGGCGGTTCCAGAGGCACATCAGCACGGCGACCTCGGTGCCGTCGGCCGGGCGGTGCACGAAGTCGGTGGAGCGGAAGCGCCCGGCGATGAGGCGCCGGCGGATCACGGATTTCGCGGCCCGTTCTAGTGGAGCGGGGAGGGGCATCCGATCATTCTACCGAGGCTTCGCGGAGCCACCTGAGGGTCTCGTCGAGGCCCTCGGCGAGGGGCACGGGGCGGAGCCCTGGAAAGAGCTCGGCGAGCCTCGCGCCCTCGGCCTGGGAGTGCAGCACGTCGCCCGTGCGCGCTCGGGTGTGCCGGCGCTCGAGCGGCCGGCCGAGCGCGGCTTCGATCAGGGTGATGAGCTCGACGAGGCTCGTGCGCTCCCCGAAGCCGAGATCGACCGGCGCATCGGAGGCGACACCGCGGCGCACGGCGTCGGCGATGACCTCGCAGACCGAGGCCACGTAGGTGAAGTCGCGCGACTGCTCGCCGGTGCCGTGCACCTCGAGCGGGCGGCCCGCGAGGGCTGCGTCGAGGAACGCGGGCACCACCGCGGGGTAGGCGGTGCCCGGCTGCTGATGAGGTCCGAAGACGTTGAAGAAGCGCAGCGCGAGCACGGGCAGGCCGTAGGCGCGCTGCCAGGTGAGCGCGTAGCTCTCGGCGGCGAGCTTGCCGGCGGCATAGGGGCTCTCGGTGCGCGGGAGCATGTCCTCCCGCTTGGGCAGGGCGTCGGAGCTGCCGTAGACCGAGGAGGACGACGCCATCACGACGTGCCGTGCGCCGGCGTGGCGCGCGGCCTCGAGCACGGCGACGGTGCCGGTGACGTTGACCTCGTGCACGTGCAGGGGATTCTCCATCGACTCCTGCACCGAGGCCACGGCGGCGAGGTGCACGACGGCGTCGGCGCCCTCGGTGGCTCGCCTCAGCGCGTCGGCGTCGAGCACCGAGCCCCGGATGACGCGCACCGGCAGGCCCGCCAGTCGCGACGGATGCGAGGCCGAGAAGTCGTCGAGCACCACGAGCTCGGGGCGTTCGACCCCCGCCGGAGCCTCACTGAACGCGCGGCAGAGATTGGCGCCGATGAAGCCGGCACCCCCGGTGATGACGACACGCACGCTAGCCGCTCCAGCGCGACAGAGCGCTCCGCACTCTGCCCGGAAGGGCGAGCGCGGTGCTCGCGCCGCCCCGCATCGAGCGCTCCACCCGCGCGATCTTGCGGCGACGCTGCGCCTCGAGCTCCTGCCACGCGTCGAAGAGGGTGGAGTTCAGGCGTTCGATGCGGCCCTCCGCCGCCTCGACGGCGCGCTCCAGGTCGTCGATCCTGCGGTCGCGGCGCTCGATCTCGGCCAGCCGGATGTCGGAGATCGTGGAGGTGTAGATCTGACCGGCACGTTCCGTGGCGAGCGCGGCGAACAGGTACGACGGCTCCGCGCGATCCTCTGCCCGCCCGATCGCGGCGCGGATGAGCGGCTCGGTCTCGGCGGCTCGCACCTCGAAGGTGTGGCGCTCGCGCACGACGGCCGAGAGCTCGTCGGTGCGCGCGGTGAAGGCGTCGAGGTCGCGGCCGAATCGCTCGACCACCTCGGCGAGGTCCTCGGCGCCGGAGTAGGTCGGCACCGCATCGAGACCGAGCTCGTCGAGACCGGCGCGGGTGTTCGTGACCGGGAGGGCGCCCGCCGAGATCGACTCGAACAGCCGGCTGTTCTGGTTGCCGTAGACGGCGGCCTGCTCGATGACGTCGTCGAGGACCACGAGGCTGCGGCGGTAGACATCGGGCAGCCCGAAGTAGCTGATCCGCCCGGCGTGCGCCACGTGGCTCACGGCCGCGCCGTCGCCCTGCTCGCCGAACAGCGTGACATCCACCCGTGCACCGAGGTCCCCGAGCACGGAATGGATGCGACGGGGCCGCCCCCAGTGGTTCACCGAGCTCACCACGGTGAGACCTCGGCGCCCCTCGGCGGGGGAGAAGAGCTCGGCGTCGGCCGCGATCGGCACCACGTCGACGGCGCGTCCGTAGGCCTCGGCGAGCACTTCGGCCGACGCGGAGGAGGAGGACCAGACGGCGTCGAACTCGCGGAGGAAGGGCTGCTCCAGCCAGGTCTCGGTCCAGTTGCGCACCCAGGCGATGCGTGCGGCGTGCGGCGGCACGAGGCCCGGCACGAACGACTCCAGCATCGAGACGACCGCGTCGACGCCCTCGAGGCGCTCTCCCCACTGGGACATCGGCCAGAGCCGCACGCCCCAGCCGCGGCGCGCGAGGTACTTGGCGAGGCCGAGTGCCACGAAGAGGTCGCCTCGGCCCGCGTCGAGGTCGTCGGTCGAGACCGCGAACGCGATGCGTCCGGCGTCGCCGTCGGCGTGCAGTCCGGCCACGATCTCGTCGTAGTGCTCGCGCTGCCGGTCATCGATCACGGGGGGCCGTTCGTACTCCACGGTCACAGGCTCCTTCCGGCCGGCGTCGGCGACCCGGGTCGGTCGGCGTCGCGGAGATCCAGACTATCGGCGCGGCCTGGGCGGAGGCTCATCGGGCGCGCCGGGCGACGATCCTGGAGCGCACGCTCAGGCCCGCCGAGAGCGCCGTGCGCACGGGCCAGAGGAGGGGACCTGCGTACTTCTTGCCGAGGAAGCGCTTGGCGCTGTCGTGATGGGCCGCGAGCATGCGGGCCGACTCGCCACCGGTGGTGGAGTGAGCACCTGTGTGCAGCACCTCCGCCGCCGGCTCGTAGAGGTTCCGCCAGCCGTGGGTGCCGAGGCGGTAGCCCAGATCGACGTCCTCGAAGTACATGAAGTATCCGGTGTCGAAGCCCCCGAGCTGGTCGAAGGCGCGGCGGCGGATGAGGAAGCACGCGCCCGAGAGCCAGCCCGCGTCTCGGCGCACGGGATCGGAGCCCACGGCGATGCGATAGGAGCGAGTCCACGGGTTCGTCGGCCACACCGACGAGAAGAGCGCGTGCCCGATGCCGTTGCGGATGGAGGGCACGGCCCGGGCCGAAGGGTAGGCGCTGCCGTCGCGCTCCACGATCTTGGGGCCCACGGCGCCGACGTCGTCGAACTCCCCGAGGGTGTTCGCGAGGGTGTCGAGCGAGCCGGCGCCGAGCACGACGTCGGGGTTGGAGACGAGCACGTGCTCGATGCCCTCGGGCAGCTGGGCGACGACCGCGTTGACCGCGTGCCCGTAGCCGAGGTTGCCGGTCATCGGCAGATAGTGGGCCCCGTACTCCGCGGCGAGGCCCTCGATGCGGGGGCGTTCGGAGGAGTCGGGCTTGTTGTCGGCGATCCAGACGGAGACCTCGGCCGCCGTGGCTGCGGGGGCCACAGACGCCAGGAACGGCCCGAGCACCTCGGCGGAGTCGAAGCTCACCGTGACCACGGCGATGCGCGCGGCGCTCACGCGAGCACCACCGCACCCGCCGCCGCGTAGGCGTCGAGGTGCACCTGGGCGCAGGCGGTCCACGTGAAGTCGCTCGCGCGCCGGGCGGCGGCTGCACCGAGCTCGGCCCGGCGGGGAGCGTCGGCGAGCAGCTCCTCGAGCGCGCCGGCGAGCGAACCGGCGTCGGGCTCGGAGTAGGCCACGGTGTCGCCCCCGACCTCGGGGATGGAGAGCCGGCGCGTGGTGAGCACGGCTGCTCCGCACGCCATCGCCTCGAGCACCGGCAGGCCGAAGCCCTCGCCGAGGCTCGGGTAGGCCACGACGCGGGCTCCGCCGAGGAACGCGGGCAGCTCGTCGAGCGGGAGGTAGCCCGCCTCGATCACGCCGTCGGCGGGGGTGAGGGCGTCGAGCCGCCGTGCAGCCTCCTCGTCCCAGCCGCGCGAGCCCGAGAGCACGAGCGGGGGAACGGGGTCGGCGCGCAAGGCCCGCAGCGCCGCGTGCGCCTGGATCAGCGCGGGCACGTTCTTGCGCGGCTCGATCGTGCCGAGGAAGCCGATCCAGCCGAGGGTTTCGTCGAGGCCGTGCTCGCGCGCGAACGCCGTCACCGCATCCGCTCGGGGCACGCCGAAGACGGCGGTGTCGACGCCGAGGTAGGCCACGAAGAGCTCGCCCCGGGTGGAGGGCACGCTCGCGCGGACCGCGTCGGCCGTGGCGCGACTCGGCGTGAGGAGGGCGGCGGCCCGCTTCGCGGCCCGCTTCGTCCACCACGTGAAGAAGGTGCGCTTGAGACGCGAGTGCACCTCGGGGTCGGTGAAGAAGGTCGCGTCGTGCAGCGTGACGACGGATGCCGGCCCGCCGGCGAGCAGCGGCAGCGTGTAGTGCGGCGAGTGGATGACGCGCACGCCGAGGCGCCGCGCGAGGCGGGGCAGGCCCACCTGCTCCCAGGCGAAGCGGGCCGGGCGCGCCGCGATCGAGGCGGGAGCCGAGTGGTAGTCGTGCCCGGGAGCGGCCTCGCGGAGCCGCCGGAGATCGCCGGGCTTCGCCACGACGTGGATCGAGACGCCCAGTTCGCCGAGGCCGCCGAGCACGCCCTGGATGTAGCGCGCGACGCCGCCCCAGTTCGGCGGCAGCGAGGTCGCGTCGAAGAGAACGGGTATCTGGGGGCTCACCGATAGTCCTTCTGAGGCCGATTTCGAGCAACCTCGATCATACCCGTGGTCACGCGGGTCAGTCCTCGACGAGCAGCGCGGCCACCGCGCCCCGCGGCACCACGGCCGAGCGGTCGAGTCGCCGGCGCTCGCCGAGCGCGGCAGGAAGGCGCCGCATCGCCGCGCCGAGCGAGCGGAACCGGCGGCGGAACGCGGTGCGGGCGAGGGCGGTGAGCAGCACGGGGGCGGGAGCGTGCTTCGCGGCCACGAGGATGCGATTGCGCTCGTTGTGGAAGCGGAAGAGCTCGGTGCCCGTTCCGCTCGAGGCCGCGTGCGCGTGCCGCACCGTGGCATCCGGCGCGTAGCCGATGCTCCAGCCCGCCCGGCGGAGCCGCCACGACAGGTCGGTGTCCTCGTAGTACATGAAGAGGCTCTCGTCGAAGAGCCCCACCTCGTCGAGCGCGGTGGCTCGCAGCGCACTCGCACCACCCGAGAATCCGAACGGCTCGGCGGCCGGTGTCACGGCCGAGGCCACCGGGGTCAGCCAGTCGCGGTCGCGGCCGTTGCCCGAGCGGGTGGACTCGTTGCCGGTGGAGTTCACGAGCTCGGCACCTGCGGGGTCGACCACCCAGCTGCCCCCGTCGAATCCGGTCAGCGCATGCGGAGCACGCGAGCCGGGAGCCAGCCGCCGGTAGCGCTCCCGCAGCAGGATGCGCGCCGTCACGGCACCGGCGGCCGGAGAGCTCTCGAGCGCGCCCGCGAGGGCCGCCACGAACCCGGGTTCGGCCTCGGCGTCGTTGTTGAGCAGCACGTAGGCGTCGGCCGGCACGGCTCGGATGCCCGCGTTCACTCCGGCGCCGAACCCGCCGTTGGTGGCTGCTGCGACGACGGTGTGCGCAGGATGCCGCTCCGCGAGCAGTTCGGCGGAGCCGTCACCCGAGCCGTTGTCGACGATCGTGATGACGAAGTCCACGCCCTCGAGCCCGGTCTGGTGCTCGAGCGAGGCCACCGCCGCCGAGGTGAGCTCCGGCTGGCGCCAGTTCACCACGATCGCGGAGACTCTCCGCACGGTCAGCGGCCGAGGTCTTCGAACTCGGGCACGGCGTGCACGCTGCCGACAGCGAGGTCGAAGTAGGGCACGTCGAACGAGGCGACCTGGGGCAGGTCATGCAGGTGCCGGCCTTCGACGTCCATCAGCGAGGCGTTAAGGAAGTACTTGCCGGTGCCGAAGTTGACGTTCTTCAGCGTGAACGTGACGGTGCGCCTCTCGCGCAGTCGCGGCAGCACGAAGCCGAGCCGCTTCGACGTGGTGCCGTAGACCACCTGGCCCTGCACGTTGTCGATCTGCAGCGCCGCCATCCAGTTCTCCAGACCCTCACCGTCGTGCTCGAAGCTCATCGACACCACGAGGTCGTCGCCCGGCTGCACGGGCTCGCCGATCTCCCGGCCCTTGGCGTGCACGAAGGTGTCGACGATGCGGCCGTGCCGCACCTCCTCCTTGTGCTCGGCGGCCTCGTCGACCCGGCGCTCCTCGAGGATGTCGCGGAAGTCGCGCACCGCCTCGTGAGGGGCTCCGTCGAACATGACCGTGCCCTTCGAGAGCAGCACGGCGCGGTCGCACAGCTCGGTGACCTGCCCGAGCGAGTGGGTGACGAGCACGATCGTGCGGCCCTCCGCCTGGAACGAGCGGATCTTGTCGAGGCACTTGCGCTGGAAGGCCTCGTCTCCCACGGCGAGCACCTCGTCGACGAGCAGCAGGTCGGGGTCGACGTGCACGGCCACCGCGAAGGCGAGCCGCACGTACATGCCCGAGGAGTAGAACTTCACCTGGGTGTCGATGAAGTCGCGGATGCCGGAGAAGTCGACGATCTCGTCGAAGTACTCGTCGGTCTGCTTGCGGCTGAGGCCGAGGATCGACGCGTTGAGGTAGACGTTCTCGCGGCCGGTCAGGTCTTGGTGGAAGCCCGCGCCGAGCTCGAGCAGGGCCGCCAGGCGGCCGCGGCGCTGCACCGAACCCGAGGTGGGCTGGATGATGCCGCCGATGGTCTTCAGGAGCGTCGACTTGCCGGAGCCGTTCGGCCCGATCAGACCGATCGTCGTGCCGGACATGATCTCGAGATCGACGTTCTTGAGAGCCCAGAAGTCCTCTTTGAACTGCTTCGAGCGGCCGGCGTTCACCAGACGTTCCTTGAGGCTCTTCTCCTTGCGGATGATGAAGCGCTTCGAGACGTCGTTCACCTGGACGACGGGGACATGACTGACCACGATCACAGCTCCTGTGCGAAGTCGCCCTGAAGGCGGCTGAAGACTCGTTGCGCGAAGATCAGCGCGATGATGCCGATGACTCCTGCCACCAGCATGCGGAGGGCGAGGTGGGGCAGCGGGACGCCGTTGGACGCCTCGGACCAGAACGCCTCCTGGAAGCCCAGCACCGAGAGGGTGATGGGGGAGTTGACGTAGACCTCCAGCAGCCAGGCCGGGAGGACGTCGGCCGCCTGCTGCCACGAGTACAGGATGGGCGAGGCCCACATGAACAGCAGCAGCCCCACCTCCACGAGGTACTGGATGTCGCGCAGGTAGACGTTGAGCGCCGCGAGCAGGATGCCCACCGCGGTGCCCCAGATGAGGATCAGCACGAGTGAGGCGACACCGAACAGCAGCTGCGGTCCGAAGCTCAGCGTGCCGATGACGAGCGCCGCCACGATGAGGATGACGAACTGCACGAGGAAGTTGAACAGGGCGGAACCCACCGCGGCCAGCGGGAAGATCTCCCGCGGCAGGTAGACCTTCTTCACCAGCCCCGAGTTCGCGATGATCGATCCGGTGCCCGAACCCACGATCTCGCTGAACAGCGTGTAGACCGTGAGGCCCGCGAAGATGTAGACGGCGAAGTTCTCGATGTTGCGGGCGGCGCCGAGGAACTGACCGATCACCAGGTAGTAGATGAAGAGCTGGGTGAGCGGCTTGGCGAGGCTCCAGAGGAACCCGCCCGCGCTGTCCTTGTAGCGGGACTTGAGCTCGCGTTTGGTGAGCAGACCGAGCAGCTGACGGTGCGCCCAGATCTCCTTGACCGACTCGATCGTGCCGGTCACGCCGCCGCCGACGGCACCGGCGTGCTGCCACGGTTCGTTCAGGAGTCTGGTCGATCGCTCGGTAGGGGACTCGTCTAGTCCAGCCATGATCACGGCCTCCAAGCCACAACATACGGCAGTCGGGGAAACTGCCGCGTCTGAGGATACATGACGGTTCCCGAGGAACCGCTCAGGCTTTCCCGGCCTTCCGATAGGCCAGGCGGGAGCGGATCTTGCCGCCGAGCGAGCCGAGACCGCCGTTGGTGAGGTAGTGCCTGGCGAGAGCGACGTCGCGTCGCAGGCCGTGGCGCCTCGTGGAGATGGCCTGGAACTTCTCCTCGGTGGTCACGGGCCGGGTGCGCCGCCCGCCTGCACCGAGCTCGAGCGGTGCCGAGAGCGAGCCGAGCACGCGGTCGGCGGCGGGGTGGGGGTCGCGGCAGAACGCCACGAGCGGGGCGAGGGTCCGTTCCCAGGTGAACTCCTCGCGCACGCGGGCCACGGCGGCGACGGCGGCCTTCCGCGCGGGGGCCTCGTAGAGCATCCGTTCGAGGGCCTCCGCCAGGGCGTCGACGTCGCGCTCGGCCACCGAGACACCGAGGCCCTCCTTCTCCACGAGGTCGCCGAAGCTGTCGCCGCCCGTCGTCACGATCGGCAGACCCGCCCAGAGGTAGTCGAGAATGCGGGTGCGGAACGAGAAGGTGGTCTCGATGTGATCGAAATGGGTGCTGACGCCCACGTCGGCCTCCAGCAGGTAGTTCTGCCGGTCGTCGAGATCGACCCACGAGTCGTTGAAGAACACGTGCGTGCCGGTCAGCCCGAGTTCGGCCGCGAGCTGCCTGGTCTTCTGCACGACGGCCATCTCGGGCACGTCCGGATTCGGATGCGCGGTGCCCATGAAGAACAGGCGCACGTTCCTGCGGGTCTCGGCGAGCTTGCCGACGGCCCGCACGAGGGTGAGGGTGTCGAACCAGTTGTAGATGCCGCCGCCCCAGATGATGACCTTGTCGGCCTTGCCGATGCCGGGGACGACGCCGCGGATCGCGTCCCTGGTGTGCCGCGGGGGAGTCGAGTCGAGGCCGAACGGCGCGATCGAGATGAGCTCGTCGAGCGAGTCGTCGGCGGCGTAGTTGGCGGGGTTGATGCGGCCGAGGGCGGCGAGCTGGCCGAGCCAGAACAGGCGCTGGCGTTCGCTGGCGCAGAGGAAGAAGTCGGCGCGAGCGAGCTGCTGGTTGAGCACCTCGGTGGCCGAGCGCACGATGTTGGTCCAGCGCTCGGTGCCGAACTCGCGGCCCTGCTCGAGCTGCTCGAGATGCATCGGGTCGTAGATGTCGGCCACCACGATCTTCTCCGACTTCTGCAGCGTGGTGAAGTGGTGCAGCGCATAGCCCTGGAAGAAGATCACGTCGGCCCACTGCTCGTGCACCTTCATCTGGCGCTCGTTCTGCAGCTGCACGTGCTCGACCTCGAAGCGGTCCGAGAACCGATTGGCGGCGTTCCAGGTGATCAGGCGCACGTCGTGCTCCGCCGAGAGGGCCTCGGAGATCTTCCAAGCGCGGAGGCCGGGGCCGGCCATCTTCTCGCCGAGAGAGTCGCCCGTGATCACGAGGATGCGCCGGCGGTCGGTGGAGGACTCGATCTCGAAGGCGTCGACCACCGCGCGGAAGCCGGACAGGTAGGAGGAGCCGCCGAGCAGCGGGTGGATCATGTTGCCGAAGAGGCGGAAGAGCTCCGCGTCGGTGCGTCGGCGGCGGCCCTGGATGTCGTCGCGCGTCACGCTCAGCGACTCCAGCTCCTCCACGAACTGGTCGAGGGCGAACAGCCCTGCGAGCGACTCCTTGGCCACGGGGGTCGTCTCGTCGAACTCGTCGGCGCCTCCGGAGAAGCGGCGGATGTCGAACAGCTGCGAGTCCAGGTCGCTCTTCGCGACGGCTCGCCGGGCGAGGAGGGCCATCGCGCCCGGGAGGAAGCGCGCGAGGTTCTCGGCGCCCAGGTTCTTGTAGAGCGTCGCGAGCGCGTTGCGCTCGAGCAGGTAGCTCTCCCGGTAGGGCCCGAAGCTGCGCATCGAGGCGTGGTGCTTGTGGAAGACGACCGACTCCGGGGCGAAGCGCACCCGGTGGCCGAGGAGGTTGAGGCGCCAGCCCAGATCGACGTCCTCGTAGAACATGAAGAAGCGCTCGTCGAAGCCACCCACCTCCTCGAACGTCGCGGCCCGCACGAACAGGGCCGATCCGGTGCCGTAGAGGATGTCGCGGGGCGCCTGAAAACGCTCGTCATCGGGCTGGTTCTCGTGATCCTTGTAACCCATCCCGAACCAGGTGAGGCTGCCGCCGACGAAGTCGACCACCTTGCCCTCCCAGTCGAGCACCTTGCTGCCCACCGCGGCGACCGCGGGGCTCGTCTCGAACTGGACGACGGCTCCGCGGATCCAGCCGGGGGCGGGCTTTGCGTCGCTGTTGAGGAAGGCCACGAACTCGCCCCGGGCGCTCCGCGCACCGAGGTTGCTGCCGCCCGCGAAGCCGAGATTCTCGGCCGACTCGACGAGCTTCACGCGCGCATCGCCCGCGAAGGCCGCTCGGAGCCTGGCGAGGCTGTCGTCGCCGGATCCGTTCTCGACGACCACGATCTCGAGGTCGGTCGCAGGCCAGTCGACATCACCCAGCTGCCGCACGCATTCGATCGTGTCGTCGGCGCCGCGGTAGTTGACGACCACCACCGAGACGACCCCGGATTCTCGGACGACGCTGGATTCCTTCATCCGTTCAGCCTATCGCCGGAGCGTCAGCGGGCCCGTTGGCCCGCCGTCCATATGATCGGAGGCATGGCACGAAAGACTCTCCTCCGCGCGACCGTCAGCAGCTTCATCGCCCTCGCGGCGACCGTCTCCCTGGCGGGCTGCATCGGTGGCGGGGACGTCACGCCCAGCTCGAGCCCGACCGCCACGGTCACCTCCCCGCCGTCGGCGACCCCCACCCCCACCCGGAGCGCCTCCCCCACCCCCACGGTGGCCCCCACGCCGACGCCCACCCCGTCTCCCACGGCTGCGCCCATCACGGGGGTCTCGGTCGAGATCCTCAGCACCTCGTACGACCCCTCCGCCGGCAGCATCTCGGTGGCCGGGATCGTCGGCGACCTGGTGAGCGAGACGGGCGTCTGCATCGCCACCGCCACGCAGGACGCCGCGACCGCGAGCGCCCAGTCGCCCGGTGTCCCCGGCCCCTCGATGACCTACTGCTCCGACCTCACGATCGCGCTCCCCGCGGGAGCGGCAGGCACATGGACCGTCGAGCTCGCCTACGCCGACTCGAGCCACTCGGGCTCCGCGTCGACGAGTCTGGTGCTGGAGTAACCCACTCGGCGTCCTCGCAGGCGGCCGCCGCCGTTCCTGGCTACTATGGTGGGCGTTTCCCCCTGTCCGAAAGTGCGGTAGCAGCCATGGCTTCACCACTCACAGCCACCGGCGACGACGACGTCACCAACGAACTCCGCGAACTCCGTCTCGAGGTCGCTTCGCTGCGCTCGCAGCTCGCGCGGAAGAGCGCCGAGACCGACGAGTACCGGCGCCGACTGCAGGCGAGCCGCAATCAGTGCGAGCGCTACGCGTCGCAGCTGAAGGCGCTCAGGGCCTCGAGCTCGTGGTCGATCACGAGGCCGCTGCGCATGCGGCGGCGCAAGGCCCTCAACAACGGCTGGACCTGACGCATGGGTCGACGAGTACTCGACAGCGTCCTCCCGGCCAGCTGGATCGAGTCGGAGCGCCGTGCCCTGCCCGAGACGGATCGCGTGGCGGTCGTCGCCAGCTGGGGCGCCGGCCCCGAGGTGTCGCTCTCGCTGTCGTGGATGGTCACGAGGCTCGAGGAGCAGGACTACTCGGTGGTCGTCGTGCGCGCCTCCGACGACCGCAGGCCGCTCGACTGGTCGCGCGGGCCCGCCAATGACGCGATCGTCGTGCGGAAGCCGAACATCGGCTACGACTTCGGCTCCTGGGCCACGGCCATCCAGATGTTCCCCGCCATCCGCGGCGCACAGAACGTGCTCATCACCAACGATTCCCTCGTGGGGCCGTTCTCTAGCCTCGGCCCCATGGTGGCCGACTTCGAGGGCTCGTTCTTCGACGTCTGGGGCGGCACCTGGACCAGCCAGTTCATGCCGCACCTGCAGAGCTTCCTGCTCGGCTTCAAAGGGGGAGTGCTCGAGGATCCCGCGCTCCGCCACTTCTGGAGCGAGCTGCCCGAGCAGTCGAACAAGACCGACATCATCGACAAGTACGAGCTCGGACTGAGCCGGCTCCTGCACGGCGAGGGCTTCGTGACCGGGGCCTGGTTCGACTACGAGCTCGTCGTGGAGTACACGCAGAACCCCACGATCCTGGGCTGGCGGCGACTGCTGGATCTCGGCTTCCCGTTCGTCAAGCGGGAGCTCGTGACCAACCCCAGTATTGTTGCTGATGGTCTCGATGTCCCCGCCGTGGTGGAGAAGAAATTCGGGATCGACCCGACGACCTGGGTCTGACCGGTCGCCGAGCGAGTTAGAGGCACATGAGGAAAATCACCGTCGGAGGCGTCAAGCGCCGCACAGGCCGGGTTCTGCAGCGCGCAGGAACGGTGCTCGCCACGACCCCGCGGGTGGTGGCGCCGGACGACTTCCCCGCGAGCTTCGCCCGCTGGGCCCGCTCCCGAACCAACCGCCTCAAGGCGCTGTACCCGGGCGAGTGGAAGAAGCAGTTCACCGCCAAGCCCACCACGAGCCGCGTGGCCGTGGTGGTGCACGTGCACTACACCGACCTCGTGCCGCAGATCGTCGAGGCGCTCGCCGCGATCCCCGTGCAGTTCGACCTCCTGGTCACCAACTCCTCCGGCGCGCCGGTCGAGATCGACATGGCCGCCATGCCCTCGCTCGACCGCCTGCAGGTGTTCGACATCGCCAACCACGGCCGCGACATCCTGCCGCTGGTCTCCCTCGTGAACGCGGGGCTCCTCGACGACTACGAGCTCGTCTTCAAGGTGCACACCAAGAAGAGCGCCTGGCGCGAGGGCCATGCCGACCTCGGCGGCTCCGGCGACGAGTGGCGGGAGAGCTTCTTCAGCGAGCTCGTGGGCTCGGTGGAGAACGTCACGCGCGTTCTGAACGAGTTCGCCTCCGACCCCTCGCTCGGCATCCTGACCTCGACGGGCAACGTGCTCGGCCCGGAGTTCTGGGGAGGCGACCGCGACATCGTGGGATCGCTGCTCCGGCGCATCCAGCTCGATCTCGAGCCCGACGGTCTGCGCTTCGCCGCCGGCTCCATCTACTGGATCCGCGGCTTCATCCTGCAGGGGCTCCGCTCGTTCGAGCTCTCGGCCTCCGACTTCGACGTCGAGGCGGGGCAGGTGGATGCCACGACCGCGCACGCGATCGAGCGAATCATCGGCATCGTGGCCGGCGAGGCCGGCTACGACATCCGCGACACCTCGACGCTCGCCGAGGCCGGAACGGGCATCGGGGAGACGGGCACTGCGGAGTGGACGCGGTTCACCCCCGAGTTCGAGCGCGTTCCGCGCGCGCGGGTGTTCCCCTTCTATCTGCCGCAGTTCCACACCTTCCCCGAGAACGACGAGTGGTGGGAAAAGGGCTTCACCGAGTGGTCGAACGTGGCCGCCGGCGTCCCCCTCTACCCGGGCCACATCCAGCCCCTGCTTCCGAGTGAGTTCGGCTTCTACGACCTCGCCAAGCCCGGAGTGCGCGACGCGCAGTACGAGCTCGCCACCTCGATGGGCATCGAGGGCTTCATGTACTACTACTACTGGTTCGCCGGCAAGAAGCTCATGCAGATGCCGATCGAGGATCTCGTGGCCGGAGACGGCGACCAGCCGTTCTGCATCATGTGGGCCAACGAGAACTGGACCAGGCGCTGGGACGGCAGTGAGAAGAACATCCTCATCGCCCAGGACTACGACCGCGTGCCCGCGACGCAGTTCATCCACGACGTGATGCCCCTTCTCACCGACCCCCGCTACAGCCGGATCGACGGCAAGCCCGTGATCGCGGTCTACCGCATCACCCAGATCCCGGACCACATCGAAGTGATCGCCTACTGGCGGAAGGCCGCGGAGGAGGCGGGGCTCCCCGGCCTGACGCTCCTCACGGTCGACGTGGGCACCTCGATGCAGGGCATCGAAGGGGAGGACCTCGCCGAGCACGGCCTCGACGCGCACATGGAGTTCGCGCCGCACAACATGTTCTGGGGCGCCCTGCCCCGGGAGCACCGCGGCCTCGACCCGCGCTTCGAGGGCAACCTGCTGAGCTACCGGGCCATGGCCGAGCGCGCCGAGGAGCGGCTGAACACCGCGCCCCCCGAGCGCCGCTACCCGGGCGTGATGGTCAACTTCGACAACACCGCGCGCCGGCAGTGGCAGCCCGACATGTGGTACGGCTCGAACCCGTACACGTTCCGGCGCTGGCTCAACACGACCGTCTCGGCGGTCGCCGACCGCGACCGCGATGAGCGTGTGGTGTTCATCAACGCCTGGAACGAGTGGGCGGAGGGAGCCGTGCTCGAGCCCTCGCAGCGCTACGCCCGCACGTACCTCCTCGCCGTCCGCGACGTCCTGCACCGCTGAGGTCCGTCGACCCGCCGACTCGCCGCGATTCAGCAGATCTGCGGCCACCCGACAGTCGTTGCCTAGGATGAACCCGTGATGGGTAGATCTCGGGTGCATCGTTTCGTGGCCTCAGCGGCGGCTTTCTTCGTCGTTCTCAGCGGCCTGACGGCCATCTCCCTGGCGGTCTCCGAGCCCGAACCGGCCTCCGCCGCCAACGCCGCCGACTTCAACCCCGGCAACATCATCAGCGACGCCAACTTCTTCAACGGCAACGCCATGAACGCGGGAGTCATCCAGAACTTCCTCAACAACCAGGTGCCCTCGTGCGCCTCGGGCGCCACGTGTCTGAAGAGCTACACCCAGACCACCTGGACCAGGGCTGCCGACCCCATGTGCAACACCTACCAGGGCGCGGCCAACGAATCGTCTGCGACGATCATCGCCAAGGTCGGCCAGGCCTGCAACATCAGCCAGGCCGTGCTCCTCGTGCTCCTGCAGAAGGAGCAGTCGCTCATCACCTCCACGAACCCGAGCGCGCGGCAGTACGCCGCCGCCACCGGATTCGCGTGCCCCGACACGGCCCCCTGCGACGCGGAGTACTCGGGCTTCTACAACCAGGTCTACAAGGCGGCGTGGCAGTACAAGCGCTACTCGAACCCGCCGGGAACCTCGGCGTTCTTCACCTGGATCCCGGTCGGCAAGTACTCCAACATCCCGTACCACCCCGATGCCAACTGCGGCACGTCGCCCGTGCTCGTGCAGAACCGCGCCACCGCCGGCCTCTACTACTACACGCCCTACCAGCCCAACGCCACGGCGATGTCGGACATCTACGGCGGGCAGAACGACGGCTGCTCCTCCTACGGCAACCGCAACTTCTGGCGGCTCTACACCGACTGGTTCGGCAACCCCACCCTCTCCAACGCCAAGCACGGCGCCCTCGACGAGGCCTTCGGCGTGCTGAACGGCGTGCAGGTCACCGGCTGGGCCGTCGATCCCTCGACCCCGAACCCCACGAGCATCTACGTCAGCGTCGACGGCAAGGGTGGCAGCTACCCGGCAGACAAGCCCCTGAACTGGATCGAGGGGCTCTACCCGGGCCTCGGTCAGAACCACGGCTACTCGCAGTTCGTCAAGACCACGCCCGGCCGCCACGAGGTCTGCGTCTCGCAGGCCAACGGCGTCTCGCTCGGCTGCAAGACCGTCACCACGCCGAGCGACACCCGCGCGGCCGCCTCGGTCGACCTCGTCGAGGGCGTCGTCGGCGGAGTGCGCTTGAAGGGCTGGTCGGTCAACAAGCAGTCGGGCGCCCAGACCTACCTGTGGGTGAACGTCGACGGCAAGGGCCGGGCCTACAAGGTCGACCAGAAGCTGTCGTGGACCCCCACCCTCTACCCGGGCGTCGGCAACACGCACGGCTTCGACGTGGTCGCCGCCGCGTCTCCTGGCCTCCACAACATCTGCGCCTACGGCGTGGACTCGATCCTGCTCGGCTGCTACAAGGTGACGGTGCCTCCGAATGAGGCCGGTGCCTTCCAGTCCGCCACGGGCGTGCTCGGCGGCATCAAGGTCGACGGCTGGACGCTCGACAAGCGCAGCACCGCCGCCACCTACATCTGGATCGACGTCAACGGCACGGGCCGCCCCTTCCGGGCGAACAAGGCCTCGGATGCCGCAGCGTCCGCCTATCCGTCAGCGGGCCGCAACCACGGCTACAGCGAGACGATCCCCGCGAAGCCCGGCACCTACAAGGTCTGTGCCTACGGCACCCTCGAGAACACCGCCTACGGCTGCAAGAGCGTGACGGTGCCCTTCAACGAGGTGGGCTTCCTCGACTCGGTCGAGCCGGTGCTCGGAGGCGTGAACGTCTCGGGCTGGTCGCTCGTGCAGGGCAGCAAGGCCTCCACCTACGTCTGGATCACCGTCGACGGAGCCGGTGGCGGCCCGATCCGCGCGAACAAGCCGCTGCCCTGGATCAACCAGCTCTACCCGGGGCTCGGCGCCAACCACGGCTTCAGTGGGTTCGTCTCCGTGCCGGCCGGAAAGCACACGATCTGCGCCATCGGCACGAGCGAGCAGGCCAAGATCGGCTGCAAGGAGGTCACCGTGCCCTCGAGCGGCGCCGCCTCGCTGGACTCGCTGACCACCTCGAAGCTGAAGATCTCGCTCACGGGCTGGGCCGTCGACCGACTGTCCAAGAACCCGACCTGGCTCTGGGTGAACGTCGACGGCGTCGGCCGGCCGTACAAGGTCGACAAGCCGCTCAGCTGGATCGACAACTACTTCAAGGGAGTGGGGCCGAACCACGGCTTCGCCATCGACATCCCGGCGTCGGCGGGCCTGCACGAGGTGTGCGTCTGGCACAGCTTCGACAACCAGAGCCTCGGCTGCCGCACGGTCGACGTGCCCTCCGACGGCGCCGCGTCGATCGACAGCGTCACCGGTGTCAAGGGCGGAGTGGCCATCAAGGGCTGGTCGGTCGACCGCACCTCCACGGCGACGACCTACATCTGGGTGCAGGTCGACGGCGGCAACGGCGGGCCCGTGAAGGCCGACAAGCCGCTCAGCTGGATCGACGCCTACTTCCCGGGAGTCGGTCCGAACCACGGCATCGACACGGTCGTGCCCGCGGCGCCCGGCAACCGCCGGGTGTGCATCACGGCCACCTTCGACAACCGCAACCTGGGCTGCTACACGGTCACCGTGCCCTCCTGATTTCCGTTCGCCCCCGAGCGGGGCACTAAGGTGTTCAAGGTCGTCCAGGCAGGCGACAGCTGTCGAACGGAAGGTCTGCTGCACCATGAGCGAGTTGAGCGCGCACCGCGTGATCGTCACCGGAGGTGCCGGCTTCATCGGCTGCGCCCTGTCCGAGCGCCTGGCCGGCGCGGTGGGGAAGTGGGTCGTGATCGACTCCCTGCACCCGCAGGTGCATGAGGTCCAGGAGCGGCCGGCTGCCCTGCACGAGGCGGCGGAGCTCGTGGTGGGTGACGTCACCGACCCGGCCGTCTGGGATGCGGTGCTCGCCGACGTGCAGCCGACCGTCGTCATCCACCTGGCCGCCGAGACCGGCACGGCGCAGTCGCTCGACGAGGCCACCCGGCACGCGCACGTCAACGTCGTCGGCACCACCGTCATGCTCGACGCGCTCGGCCGGCACGGCATCGTGCCCGAGCGGTTCCTGCTGTCGTCGAGTCGTGCCGTCTACGGCGAGGGGGCGTGGGAGCGCGAGGGCGGCGAGGTCTTCTACCCCGGCCAGCGCTCGCACGCGCAGTTCGAGGCCGGCCAGTGGGACTTCGCGGGTGCCCGCCCGCTGCCGAGCACCGCAGCGCTCACCGTGCCCAAGCCCACGAGCGTCTACGGCGCCACGAAGCTCGCGCAGGAGAACATCCTCGCCGCCTGGGTCAACGCCCGCGACACGGCGCTCACCGTGCTGCGCCTGCAGAACGTCTACGGCCCCGGTCAGTCGCTCGTCAATTCCTACACCGGGATCGTCTCGCTGTTCAGCCAGCTCGCGCGCCGCGGAGAGAGCATCCCCATCTACGAGGACGGCGCCATCACGCGCGACTTCGTCTACATCGACGACGTGGCCGACGCCTTCGTGGCGGCCCTCGCCGAGCAGCCCTGCACCGAAACCGGCGCTCGCGCCGGGGTGGGCGTCGGGGCCGGCACGCCCACGTTCGACGTGGGGTCGGGAGTCGGCACCACCATTCTGCAGCTCGCCGAGGCCATCGCCGCCTACTACTCGGCACCGGCGCCGCACATCACGGGCAGGTACCGCGATGGCGACGTGCGCCACGCGGAGTGCCGCATCGACGCCACCCTCGGCGCCCTCGAGTGGGAGCCGCGCTGGCCGCTGGACCGCGGGGTCGCGGGCCTGCAGGAGTGGATCGGCTCGCAGCTCTAGGTACTGCCCAGGCAGGTTGGACAACCGGCTGATGGATGGTTGCTTGTTGATGCCGGTGTGGGGTCGGTGGTGGACCCAGGGTCCTGACCATTATCCGTGGTGGATGAAGCGGCTTCGGAGTGTGATGATCTGCTGGTCCGTGAGTGTGAGTCCGTTGCGGGCGTAGTCCTCGATCGTGCCGTATCGGGTGCGTAGTTCGTCGAGGGCGGCGTCGAGGTAGTCGTCGTCGACGCCGAGGATGGGTTGGAGGAGTTCTGTTCTCACCCCCTGCGTGTGAAGTGCTTCCAGCATGGGCCGCAGTGCGGGTGCGAGGTCGGTGTTGGTTTGGAGGTAGTCGGCGCGGACGTCGGTTTCGGAGGCGCCGAGGAGGAGCAGGAATGATGCCGCGGCCCATCCGGTTCGGTCCTTGCCTGTGGTGCAGTGGAACAGGGCGGCGCCGGTGCGGGTGTCGTCGATGAGGTCGAGGTAGAACTGCCGGTAGGCCGCCAGGGCGGAGGGCATGCTGACGAAATCGCGGTTCGCGTCGGTGAGGTAGCGGGCTGCCCGTCCGCCGCCGAGTGCCTCTTCGAGGCCTGCCGGATCGGCGAGCAGTGCGGGGATGGAGGCGGCGATGTTGTCGGGGGCGTCGGCTACGACGTCGAGCCAGATGCTCCTGATGTCCGCGGGCAGCCGGTCCAAGGCGCCGGCTCGCTCTGCCGCGGTGCGGAAATCGAAGACCGTCGTGATCCCGAGCTTCACCACGGCTTCTCTGTCGGCGTCATCGAGATTGGTCAACGATGCCGAACGGTACAGGACCCCCGTTCTGACTGTTCCTCCGGCAACGGGGATGCCGCCGAGATCGCGCATATTGGGGGCGCTTGCGAGTACTACTCGGCGGTCGGGTAGCTGTTCGGACATCGGTCTCCTCGTTCGTTGTTCGACGATCTGGTCAGTGGTTGTCCGCCGCCTGGATTGCGCCTCGCCGCGTGGTCACGCCTAGTTTTCGATAGATCGAGCGGATGTGGGACTTGACGGTGGGGTAGGCGATGCTGAGTTGTGCCGCGATCTCGTCGGCTGTCATCGGGGTGCGCAGATAGGTCAGGATCTCTTTCTCGCGCTTGGTCAGTACTCCGGCGAGCTGGGTTGAGAGACGGGCCCGCCGTTCCAGGATCGTGCGGAGGAATTCGTGATGTGTGGATCCGTGGAGCGCGTGTGCGTTCAGGAGATCGGTGAGGACGTGATCGGCGGCGAGAAAGGGGGCGATGATCCGTTCCGGGAGGGCGGTCTCGAGCGCTCGTTCCACCTGGTCGTGGGCCTGGCGTCCGCGCCCGGCGGAAGCGTTCGACGCTGCCGAGGTCACGAGCGTGCTGACCCGTGCGTAGCGGGGAAGACCGGCTGCCGCTGCCAGGCGGAGGGCCTGGTTCGAGGGGACCGGATCTTCCAGGACGCGGTACAGCTCGGCGAGAAGCGCATGCGCAACGGCCGCTCCGGTGCGCGTGAGCGCGGGACGCGCGATGCTGCGTGCTTGCTCGTCTCGTCCTTGAGCGTGCGCGAGCCAGGCTGCGGCAACCCGCCGTAAGGTGTCCCACGGGATTCCATGCTTGTCCGCAGCGCTGACACCGTCGAGGGTGCGTCCCGCGGAGTGATAGCGATCCTCCCGGTTCAGGGCGATGAGAGACAGGACGAGGTAGAGGCGGGCGAGTGCTTCGAAGTCGGTTCCCGGGCTGCCCTCGACGATGATCGAGTCGAACTGGGTGATCGCTTCCTCGAAGTCTCCACGCCAGAATGCGATGCACCCTCTGTTCGCTTGAGGGAGGCCGCCTTCGAAACGGTCCCAGTCCGACGCTGCCTCCCGAACCGGGAGCGCCTCGAGAAGCCGTTCGGCTTCGGTGAACTCCCCTGCGTGGGTGAGTGCGAAGGCGAGATTGGACTGCGCGAGGCGGAACGTTTCCATTCGTCCTTGGAGTTGTGCCTCGTCGCTCGCGGAGCGCAGCAGCCCGATCGCGCGGGGAAAATCGCGGCGGAGTCGAATCTCCGTCCAGCCGAGGAGAAAGAGAGCGGAAGGGTAGTCGTCCTCCGGCTCACACAGGACGAGGGCTCGGTGCGCCCGATCCGCGACGGCCGCCTTGGTCGGGGTGTCCGGGGCGAGGAGCAGATCGGTGAAGCAGCTCACGAAGTCGTCCGCAGCAACCCGCAGACCCTGCCCGCGAAGGAACTCCGCGCCGTACGGGTCGCCGCTGAGGTCGCGGCAGCACGCCCGGATGAGCAGGATGTGGGCATCCTGCTCATCCGGGAACGACAGGCACACCTGTTCCAACTCGCGTGTCCGGGACTCGAGGATCAAGCGCAGCCAGTTCTTCCGCAGGGCACTACGCGCCCGGCCGACATCGCCGCAGGCGAGCGCCTCGAGCATCACGTCGATCATTCCCCCAAAGTATCGAGTCGGTCGCGCGGAGGGCGAGCGTGCCGACTGATGCGGTGGGAGGAGCCCCACCGGTTCAGGGCACACGACGACGATACGAGTCGTCAGCGGCAGAGGAGCCCGGTCTCATCCGCTACGGATGAGACCGGGCCCTGCGTCGGCGCGAGCCGGTGAGACTGGCGCTGGTGATCGTCGGCCACTGGCATCCGGTCATTCAACGGGGCAAGGGTGCGATTCGGATGTGCAGCAGCACACTGAAGAAGGGAAATGATCATTCTCCTATCCGTCATCGGAGCCGTCACGGTCTTCGTTCTGCCCGGCGGCATCCTCCCGGGCCGTGACGAGACGGAAGGACCCGATCTGCCGCGCGCCATCGTGCAGTTCACGCTTGCGACACTGCTGGTCTTGCCGGCCTTGAGACAGTGGCGAGGCCGACCACGAGATGGCCAGGACCCTGGGCTGCCGAAATGGATGGCAGCCATCGATGACGTGACCTTCGCACGCGCGCTCGACCTCGGGTTCCTCCTGTCGGATCCCACTCCCGAAAGGACTTCACCATGACATCAATTCCCGTGAACGTGCAGAACTTCAACCGGGCCGAATCCGATCTGATGTTCTCCCGCCTGGGCGCCGGCGTCGGCTTGGGCACCTGGACCCACACGCGTGAACTCGACTCGCTCGGCGATCAACCCGTGATCCGTCAGAACCGCGACACCCTCTACAGCTTCGCGATCATCGACGTTCGCGACCCCGTCACAGTCACGCTCCCCGACACTCGCGGTCGATACATCTCCGTGTGGGTGGTCAACCAGGACCACTTCGGCCCGATCATCCTGAGCCATCCAGGTGAACATCTCCTCACCCGCGATCTCGTCGGCACCGACTACGCCGCCCTCATCGTGCGCATCCTCGTCGACCCCACCAGCAGCGACGACGTCGCCGAGGTGAACCACCTGCAGGACGCCCTCGCCATCGACGGCGGCGGCACCGAGCGGTTCCCCTATGCCGAGTACGACGAGCACTCCCAGGCCCAGACCCGCGACGCGATCCTCACTC
The DNA here is from genome assembly GCF_024979315.1 of Herbiconiux oxytropis. Lineage (GTDB taxonomy): Bacteria > Actinomycetota > Actinomycetes > Actinomycetales > Microbacteriaceae > Herbiconiux > Herbiconiux oxytropis. The sequence continues at coordinate 229,055 of NZ_JANLCK010000003.1, forward strand.
TCGCCCGCGGCGTCTCCACCTACGACCACGCATTCGGTGCCGCTGGACAGGTCGACCCGATCATGCATCTGCTCGGCACCGCATCCGGTTGGGGTGGCCTGCCCGAACACGAGGCCACCTACGTCAACTTCGACGATGACCTCCCCGTCGGGGAGTATCGGCTCCGCCTGAAAGACGTCCCGGTCGATTCGTTCTGGTCCGTGTCCGTTTACAACGCAGCCGGCTACTTCGAGGAGAACACGCTCGGCGTGAACAGCATCAACAGCGTGACGGCCACACCGGACGACGATGGCGGCGTCACCGTCCACTTCGGAACGTTCACCACCGCCCCCGACCATGCGATGAACGCGCTGCCCATCATGCCCGGGTGGAACTACGTGCTGCGGCTGTACCGCCCGCGTGCCTCCGTGCTCGATGGCACCTGGAAAGCCCTCGCCCCGAAGCGCTCTGATATCCACGCCCGACCAGAAGGAGACACCATGACGCAGGCAGCAACCATCCCCGCGGCTGCGGCCGGAGTTCTCTACACGGGACCGGGGAATGGATGTATCGGTGGCGGGTGCCCGCCAGGATCCTCGTGGCCGCCGCAGGTACCGCGCTGCTTCTCGACCGCCCTAGATGCGCGGTGCCGCGGCGTAGCCGTCGATCGGCGGCACGGCGTCGTACTCCTCGATCACCGGCTCCGGCCGCGGGTCGCGGAACGCTGCGGCCACCGTGATCGCGAGGCCGAGGGAGACCACCGCGAACGCGATCATGAGCGGCAGGGCGCCGAGCGGCGGCTCCCAGGCCCCCGGCTCGAACATCTGCAGCCAGTCGACCGAGTAGCCCACCGTCATCCGGCGCATCGTGGTGAGGAACGCCCACGACACGATGAAGGCCCAGGCGATGCCGGTGAGCCAGGCGAGCGCCGTGACCAGGCCGCGCCCGCGCCGCGCGCTGGCCACGAGCATCCCGCGCTCGTCGACCCGCTGCTGCCAGCGCAGAAAGCGGTCGCTCGACGCGATGCAGGCGGCCATGCCGACCAGCAGCGCCATCATCAGCACGAGCGTGTAGCGGCCCTGCCAGATGAAGCCGCCCTTGGTGACGTAGAACGACTGGATGAACGCGGGCAGGAAGAAGAAGGCGAGGGCGGTCAGCACCACGAACACGAGCCTGCGGCCCCGCACGAACAGCACGACGCCGAGCACGAGCAGCCCGAACAGGGCGTAGGCGATGAAGTAGAGAGGCGGCGACAGGGGAGTGTCGAGCCAGCCCAGGATGCCGACCATCTGCCGGATCCGCAGATAGGTGTTGCCGATCTCGCCGAAGAAGCCCTCCACGGGCGTGAGCCCTACGCCGGGGTTCGTCTGCACGATCTCGGGGCCCGTGCTGGGGCCTGTGCCGAGGGAGTTGCTCGAGAGGGTCCACCACGCGCTGTAGAGCGCCGTGATTCCGATGAGGAGGATGCTCACGATGACGCCCGGGCGCTTGAGCAGGGCTCCGAGCTCCCGGCCCTTCAGCAGCACGAGCGGCAGCACGAGGAGGAGGGCCACCCAGAGCGGCGAGATGCCGCGCGTGTTCGACACGAGCGCCGCCGCCACGACCACGAGCGCCAGGCGGGAGCCGAGCAGCTTCTCCTGCGGGTCGAGCACGATGCCGAGCATCGCGGCGAACAGGGCGAGGCCGCCCGTGAACTCGAGCGCGTTGGGGTTCACGGTGCCCATGAGGTAGAGCACGATCGGGGTGACGCCGATCAGGATTCCCAGGCTCGGCACCCGCGGGAGCCGCCACGCCGCGACCACCCAGAAGGCGGCGGCGAGGAAGAGCGAGGTGAGCACGGCGCTCATGATGCGCATGGCGTAGATGCCGCTCGTGTCGGGCAGCAGGAGCGAGGGCCAGCCCACGAGCATGTAGTACACGGGGTTGTAGAGGCTCGCCGATGAGAACGTCTCGACGATCTCGTTCGGGTCGCCGCTGAAGCCGGGCGCACAGGATGCGGGGGTGTCGGCGAAGAAGGCGAAGCAGCCCTGGGCGTACTCGGCGGCGAAGGCGGCGGGCACGTGCAGCACGCCGCCGGTGGTGATCATCTCGGCCGGCAGCAGCTCACCGCGCACCACCGAGGCGGCCTTCACGACGTGCGCCGGCTCATCCGGAGACCCGCCGATGGGCGTGGCGACCGCCCAGAGCGTGCCCAGCAGGGCCAGCAGCAGCCACGGCAGCAGGAAGTGCCGGCCGGCGGTGCGGTGGGGGCGGGCGAGCTGCTGGCGGAGGGCGGCGGCGGAGGGGACGAACGTCATGAGTGCCTTACGGATTGCGGCGTGGCTGCAGGGCGTCGGCGACGGCCTTCTCGAGCTCCTTGATGCGGAGATCCTGCAGGGCCACGGTCTCGGCCAGGGTACGGGTCTCGGCTTCGAGCTCGGTGAGTTCGCCGGAGTGCTGGATGGAGACGAGCACCAGCACGGCGATGCTGAGGAAGAAGACCAGGTTGGTGGGCACCGTGACGCCGACGAGCGCGGCGGCCCAGCCCAGCGTGTCGGGGAAGACGCTCACGACGAGGGCCGCGAGCCCGGCGAGCAGCCACCACACGGCGTGCCGCTCGCGGAGGTGGTGGCGGCGCAGCGACTCGATCACGACAGCGAGGGCGATGAGCGCTGCGATGATGCCGAAGACGTAGGTGACTGTGTTCATGGGAGACCGTGTTCAGAGACTCACGACGGGTTCGCGCAGGGCGATCGGCGGGCGGATGAGGGCGACGAAGAGAGCCATGCCGGCGCGCGCCAGGTAGACGGCGGCCTTGTAGGGGTTGTGCGAGGGCGTTCCGCCGGCCCGCGGGCGCATGGCCACGGCCACCTGGGTGACGGTGAGCTTGGCGCGGGCGGCGATCACGAGCGACTCGACGGTGTCGCCGAGGTACTCCGAGGGGTAGTGCTGGGCGAACAGTGCGACGGCCCGCGGGCCGCTGGCCCGGAAGCCCGAGGTGGTGTCGGTGAGCTTGGTCTTGGTGAGCCGGCTCAGGATGGACGAGAGCACCACCATGGCCCAGCGCCTCGGCCCGTGCACCGTGTACTGCCCGACTCCTGCGAAACGGGCACCGAGCACGAGGTCGTGGTCTCCCAGTCGCTCGACGAGCTCGGCGATGCCGGCCGGGTCGTGCTGCCCATCGGAGTCGACCTGCACGACGTTGGCGAAGCCCTTCTCGAGCGCGTACTTGAAGCCCGCGCGCATGGCACCGCCGACGCCGAGGTTGATCGGCAGCCGCAGCACCGTCGCGCCCGCGGACTCGGCCTCGCGGTAGGTCTGGTCGACCGAACCGTCGTCGACCACGAGGCAGGATGCCCCGGGAACGGTGGCGAAGACCTCGCGCACGACGGCGGCGACCGACTCCTCCTCGTTGAACGCGGGCATCACGATCAGCGTGCGTTCGAGGGCGGTCGGCATGACGCCCATCATAGCTCCGGGGCCCTCCGCGAGCCGTGAGGCGGGCGGGGCGGCATGCCCTATCGTTTCGGGTGTGAGGGCGAGTTGACGGCCGGGCGGCCCCTGCGCGAGCGCGAGGGCATCGTCGCGACGGCGGTGGGTCTCGTGGTGGCTGTCGTGGCGTTCCTGCGCATCCCGGCTGCGGATCTCGGTGTCGTCTGGGCCGAGGACGGCGCGGTCTTCCTCACTCAGCGACTCGCCGAGGGGCCGTTCGCCACCTGGTTCTCGCCCTACGACGGCTATCTGCACCTCGTGCCGCGCATCCTGGCCGACCTCGTGGTGTCGGTGCTGCCGCTGGAGTGGTTCGGCGTGGGCATCGGTGTCGGCACGTGTCTCGTGGCGGGGGCCGTGGGAGCGTTCGTGTTCGTCGCGTCGCGCGACGTCGTGACGCCGCTGCCTGTGCCGTTCGGACCGCCTGTCCGGTTCGCGCTCCCTGCCCGGTTCCTGCTCGCGGGCCTCGTGGTGCTCCTGCCGACCGTGAGCTTCGAGGTGCTCGGCAACGCCGCCAACCTGCACTGGCTGCTGCTGTGGCTCGCGCCCTGGCTCGTGCTCGTGCGGCCGCGCACGCGCACGGCGGGGGCGCTCGTCGGGGTGCTCGCGCTCGTCGTCGGGCTCTCCGAGATCCAGGCCGCAGTGGTGCTGCCGTTCGCCGTGCTGCCGTTCCTCCTGCTGCGATGGCGGGAGCGCGCGGGGCTGCCGGTGCGGGCGGCTCTCGTGCTCGCCTTCGCGGTGCAGCTCGTGACGACGCTCCTGAGCGAGCGGGCCGCCCGGCCGCCCGTGCTGCCGGATGTGCTCTCGACGGTGCTGGGGTTCGCGGTCAACGCGGTGCTGATGCCGTTCCTCGGGCAGCACCACGCGGCGAACCTCGTGCTCGCGACGGGCGGCTGGGTGGCCGCCGCGGCACTCGCGCTCCTGGCCGGCGCCCTGGCGGTGGTGCTCCTGCGCGGCGGCCGGGTGCGCGCTGTGGCCGCCGGTCTGCTCGCCTGGAGCGCGGTGGTGCTCTGGACCGCGGGGTTCGTGCTCAACCCCAATCCCGCGTTCTTCTACGCGCAGTTCGGGCGCGATCAGTGGGAGGCGCTCGGCCCGCTCCGCTACGGCGTCGTCCCGGCGATGTGCGTGCTGGCGATCGTGATCCTCGCCATCACGGTGCTCGTCGCGCCGGCGCCGGCGCCAGCGCGGTCGGGCAGTGGCGGCCGGATGCTCCGCGCGAGCTGGATCGCGGGTGCGCTCGCGGCCGTCGGGGCGGTCGCGCTGATCGCGTGGCAGCTCGTCGGCAGCGCGGGCTCCTCCATTCGCACCTCGGGCCCCGAGTGGGCGGAGACGGTGCGCACGGGGGAGACGGCCTGCGAGGCCCCGGACGCCCCCGAGGAGCTCGCCCTCCCGGTCCATCCCCCCACCTGGTCGGCCACCGTCGCTTGCGCGCTCCTGGCTCCCACCCCCGCCCCCACCCGCTGAGTCGCGCCGCAGCGAGAGGGGCATGGGCGTCGCCGCCCCCACCCCGCCCGCTGCCGCAGGCACGTCCCCGCTGGTGGTCCGCTCTGCCCCGCCGTACCGCATCCACTTGACACTGGATGCGCCTCAAGCCGTCGACTTGACACATCTCGTGCCAAGTCGACGCTCTTAGGCCCAACTTCTGTCAAGTCGCGCGCGGTCGCGAGGCCTGGAGTGGCGGCGAATCCCACCGCGGGACGGCGACTTGACACTAGATGCGCGAATAGGCGCCGACTTGGCACATCTTGTGTCAAGTCGGCTACAGCGGGCGACTGCTACCGCGGGGGCGGCGAGCGGTGGTGGCGGCGACGCGCGGGGCTAGCGGAGGCGGCGCTCGAGGGGCGCGGGGATGCGGCCGGTGCGGGAGGCCCAGCCGTCGCGGAGGCCCGCGGCCATGGCGCGCAGGCGCGCGGTGCGGCCAGGAGCCAGCGCGAGCACGATGGCGCAGTGCCGGAGGTCGCCGAGGGTCTCGCGGAGGGCCCAGCCGAGAGCGCCGCGGGAGTGGCGGCGGTTGAGCAGCACGCGGTTCCGCAGCAGATAGTAATAGCGGAACGGGCGGCTCACCACGAGCCCGATCGGCGGCCGCCCTGCGAGGGCGAGCAGTCGCGTGAGCAGGGCGGGGTGGAAGCGGTCGCCGAGGCTGTGGCCGAGCGTCGCGCGGTCGGCGAGCAGCACCCGCAGTCCGCAGGCGGCGACCCTCAACGCGTAGTCGGTGTCGACCCCGTCGATGAAGAGCGGCTCCGCGAACCCGCCCACGCGGTCGAGGGTCGTGGCCGGCAGCAGCATGCCCGACTGGATGGGCGTCGTGCCGAGAAGGAAGCCGCGCGAGTAGCCGGTCACCTGCGAGGGCAGGCCCTCGATGCGGGCGGGTGCCACGAGGCCCACGGGCAGCCCGGCGGCCATCGCCTGCTCGAAGGTCGCGACGAGCGTGGCCACGAAGTCGTCGCCGATCGCGGAGTCCTGGTCGAAGGTCAGCACGAACCGCGGTGAAGCGCCACGCTCCGGCGTGCGCGCTGCCGCGATGCCGGAGTTCAGGGCCGCCGCGATGCCGCGGTTCGAGCGGTGCCGGACGACCCGCGCGCCGGCCGCCTCCGCCTCGACCAGCGGGCCCTCGGCATCCGGAGCCCCGCCGGTGTCGTCGACGACCACGACGGTCGCCGCCTGTGCCAGCAGGGCGCGCACGAGCGGCACGAGACGATCGCCGGGGCGGTAGGCCGTGACGACAGCCGCCACCGCCACCGCAGCCGCCGCAGTCGCCGCCGGCGCGGTCTCGGGCATGGGCGATGGCACGACCACAGACCCCTCTCCGCCCCCGGAACCTCCGAGGGAGCGAACACTATGCTTGCACCCTATGACCGATCCGAGCCAGGAGCCGACTCCACGAAGCGGCGGGCCGACGATCGGTCGCCGCTCATTCGTGGGGGTCGGGGCCGCCTCGCTCTTCTCGGCGGCGGTCGGCTTCGCCGTGCTCCTGATCGTGCCGCTCACGCTCGACAAGGCCGACACCACCGTGTTCATCGGCTTCTGGTCGATGCTGTTCGCGTTCTTCGGGATCCTCGGCGGGCTCTCGGCCGAGAGCACGAGAGCCGTGCACGTGAGCGACCGCCTCGAGCGCGCCCCCGGCGGTGGGCACGAACCCCGGATGCTCCTCGTGGGCCTCGGCGTGGGCGTGGCGGCGGGCGTGCTGCTCTGGGCCACGAGCCTGTGGTGGGGGCCACGCGTGCTCACCGAGGAGTACGCCTGGCTCGCAATGCCGCTCAGCTGCTCGATCGCGCTCTTCTCGGGCCACGCCACGATCGTGGGCGTGCTCGGCGGGCGCCTGCAGTGGAACACCTTCGCCCGGCTCGTGATCGGCGACTCGCTGCTGCGCCTCGCCCTCATCGTGGTCGCGGCCATCACCGCGGCCTTCGTGGGCGGGTTCGCGCTCGCCGCGAGCGTCTCGTCGGTGACCTGGCTGATCGGTCTGCTCTTCTCGCCCACCCTCCGGCAGGCCGCGACGGCTCGCGCCGACACCTCGCTCGGCCCGTTCCTCGCGCGGATCGGGCACGCCTGCCTCGCCTCGGGATCGAGCGCCGTGCTCGTGGTGGGCTTCCCCGTCGTGCTCGCCCTCACCTCGACCGAGGAGGTCTACGCGGCCGCCGCACCGTTGCTGCTCGCCATCACCTTCACGCGCGCGCCCCTGCTCATCCCCCTCAACGCCTACCAGGGTGTCGCCATCGCCCACTTCGTCAACAACCGCTCGGCGGGCCTCAAGGCGCTCTGGCCGGTGGCGCGGCTCATGGCCGTGATCGCCGTGGTGGGGGCCGTGCTCGGCGGGTTCCTCGGCCCCGTGCTGCTCGTGCTCGTCTACGGCGAGGGCTATGTCGTGAGCGGCTGGGTGATCGCGGGGCTCGTGATCGCGGCCGGGACGCTCGCGCTCGTCACTCTCACGGGTGCCGTCTGCCTCGCGGTCGACCGCCACCGGGCGTACTCCGCGGGCTGGATCGCGGCGACCGTCCTGGCCGTGATCGTGCTGCTGCTGCCCCTCGACATCGAGCTGCGGGCCGTGCTGGCCCTCATGATCGGGCCGCTCGCAGGTCTCGCCATCCACATCACCGCCCTGCGACGAGCCGCCAGGGAGCCGGAGGGCGGCGCCGCGACCGACGACGCCGAGAGCGCGCCCCCGAACGACGAGGAGACCCCATGACCGCGGCCGACGGCCGGGTGCGGGCGAGTGTCTGCATGGCCACCTACAACGGATCGGCCTACGTGGCCGAGCAGATCGAGTCGATCGTGGCCCAGCTCGGTCCCGACGACGAGCTCGTCATCGTCGACGACTGCTCGCCCGACGACACCGTGGCGGTGGTGGTGCAGACCATCGACAGGCTCGGGGAGTCGAGGGTGACCCTCACGAGGGCCGACTCCAACCAGGGCTACGTTCGCGCCTTCGAGGCCGCGATCAAGCGCTCCCGGGGCCGCTACGTGTTCCTCTCCGACCAGGACGACGTGTGGGCGCCCGGCCGGCACGAGCGAATGATCGAGGGCCTCCGCTCGAAGCTCGTCGTCGCGGGCAACCACTCCATCCTCGGGCGGAACGGAGCGCGGCTCTGGTACCCGCCCTTGAAGCCCCGGATGGATCGCACGCCGCTCCGAAACCTCTTCGCCGTGCTGATCGGCTACCGCCCCTACTTCGGCTGCGCCATGGGCTTCCGGCGCGAGGCGATCGAGGGCGGCATCCTGCCGATGCCCGGTTACCTGCACGAGTCGCACGACGTGTGGATCGCCATCACCGGGAACGTGCGGCGGAGCATCCGGCACCTCGACGAGGTCGTGGTCGAGCGGCGGCTGCACGACTCCAACCAGACGCCTCTCGGCATCCGCGGCCTCGGCACCATCCTGGGCGCGCGCCGCATGTTCGTGCGGCTCATCCTCGAGGCGGCCCGCCGCACCCGCGTGGCGCGCGGGGGGCTCAGCGGGAGACGACGTGGCGGAGCAGTGCCTTCCGGCCGGCCGGATCGTGGGCCCGGAGGGCGGCCGGCAGCTCGCTGAGCGCGTTGAGCCGCGAGGTGAGGTGCGCCCGGGCGGCCCGAGCCGCGCGAGGCCAGCCCGCGGCCTTCGCGCGAGCAGCGGCCTCGGCGAAGAGCGCGCGCTCCTCGGCGAACTTCGCGCCGTCGGGGCCCGTGACGGCCGAGACGCTCGCCGCGTGCCGGCGGTAGGAGAAGCACACCGTGTCATCCAGCAGCATGCCGCCGCCGTCGAAGACGATGTCGAGCATGAGCGCGAGATCCTGCACCACCTCGAAGCCCTCACGGAAGCCGTAGCGGCGGAGGTCCTCCGCCCGCCAGAGCACCGACGGGAAGTAGGCCCAGTTGCCGGTGAGCAGGCTCGTGGCGAGCTTCTCGCCCGAGAACTCGCGCGGCCCCGTGCCGCCGAACCGGATGAACCCCTTCACGCGGTCGGCGAGCGGCTCGTGCACCGCGCCCTCCGCGTCGATCACGTCGACGCCGGGTTGCACGATCGCGGCGCCGGGATGCGCGGCCACCAGCTCGCGGACGGTCGCGACATACCCGGTGTGCATGCGATCGTCGCAGCCCATGAGCACCGCACGCTCGTGCTCGATCAGCCGCACGCACTCCCGGAAGTTGCCGCCCACCCCGAGATTCACCGCGTTCCGGCGGTAGTGCACGCGGGGGTCGTCGATCGCGGCCACCCACGCCCCGGGCGCCGGGTCGGGGTAGACGTCGTCGATGACGACGAGCCGCCAGTCGGGATCGGTCTGCGCGAGCACGCTTCCGACGGCCTCGCGCAGGTGGTCGAAGCGGCCGTAGAACGGCATCATGATGTCGATCGTCACGGAGCGCTCCTCACGGCCGGCGTCATGGGATGCGCCGGCCTCACGAGTTCACCGGCACAGGGGCCACGGGCTCGTCGGCGCGCCGGAGCCTGCCGCGCCAGCTGAGATCTCGCGCGGCCTTCACCGAGCAGATCACGAGCAGCAGCCAGCCGTACTCCACCAGCACGGCGCTCTCGGCCATGGAGGTCGACACGAGCACCACGATCACGAGGGCGGTCCAGAGGAAGACGATGCTCTTGCGGGCGGCCGCGAGCACCCAGGCCCGGCCGAAGGCGAGCGCCACGAACCCCACGAAGATCACGAAGCCCACGAGTCCGGTCTGGAAGTAGACGTCGACGAAGGCGTTGAGCGCCGAGGTGTGCGAGCGGTTGCCGATCACGTCGAGAGCGAAGAACGGTGAGACGTTCGAGCGCCAGAATCCCGTCCAGCCCCAGCCCTCGAGGGCATTGAGGTCGATCAGTCGCCACAGCTCCCGCCAGATCTCGAGCCTGTAGGTGAACTCGCGGCGCTCGGAGAGGAGGGCGAGGATGCTTCCTCGGGCCAGATAGCCCACGATCAGCCCGAGCAGCGAGACGGCGAGCAGCACGAAGTGCCAGCCGCGCCGGGTCTCGGAGGCCGCCCGGCGGAGCGCCAGCAGGATGACGGTGGCGACGCCCGTGACCACGGCGACCCCGAGCGTGACCGGTGACCCGGAGAGCACGACGGCGATCACGGCGATCGCGGCGCTGTAGATGCCGATCCCGCGCCGGATCGAGCGCGTGGCGAGCTCGATCGCGAACGTGACGAGGGCGAGCATGGCCACGAAGCCGAGCATGTTGCGGGTGCCCAGGATGCCCTGCACCGGGCCGCCCGAGGCGATGCCGCCCGTGACGTTCAGGAACGGCACCGTGGTGTCGAGCAGGAGCCCGGCCAGGATCTCGACGGCGAGTGAGGCGGTGAGCACCACGCGCAGCACGTCGCCGAGCGCGCGCACCACCTGGATGAGGTCGCGTACCACGGCGATGTAGACGCCGAGGAACGCGTAGGCCAGCTGGTACAGCAGGCCGTTCAGCGTGGACGGCAGGTAGGAGCTCCAGAGCAGGGTCACCGCGCACCAGCCCACGAAGACCAGGAGCGAGATCGGAAGCAGTCCGTGCCAGTCGAGGTCGTGCCAGCGGCCCACGAACGAGAGCCCGGCGAACACGACGAGTGCCGAGACGATCGCGATGAGGCCCGGCCAGCCGATCATCGAGCGCAGCGGGAACGAGAGGAAGGCGGTGCCGAGGATCGCGAGCGTGAGCACGCGGGCGAAGCGGGTGGAGCCGAAGAACTCGAGCACTCCCACCGCCACCGGGTGCTGGGGCACCCGCGTCATCGTCGAGCGGGGCTGAGCCCGGCGGGGCGGGGCTCAGGATGCGCGCCGAGATCCTGGTCCACCTTCTGCAGGTCGAGCTTGGTCTTCACGCCGATCACGATGAGCAGCACCCAGCCGCCCTCCACGAGGATGCGGCTCTCGACGAAGCTCTGCGCCACGAGGGCGGTGAGCAGCAGGGCAGGGGCGAGCGTGACCGCCACCTGGGGGAGGGCGCGGCCCTTGCCATCGAGCGGCTCCTCCACGGCGAACCACCACGAGCGGTGCCAGGCGCCCAGCACGAACGCGACGAAGAGCACGAGGCCCACGACGCCCAGCTGCAGCCACACGTCGAGCCAGGCGTTGTGCGCCTGCAGGTAGGTGACGCCCTTCCGCACCGCGAGGTCGTCGAACGGCTCGACCCAGGGCACCCAGTAGCTCACCCAGCCCCAGCCGAAGGCCGGGCGCTCGGCGGCGAGGCCCGCGACCGAGTTCCAGATGTCGAGCCGGCCCGTGAGGTCCTCCGACTTGCCGAAGAGCGAGAGCACCTGCTGCCAGAGCACTCCCACGGCCACGACGGCGAGCACGGCCACGGCGGCCGCCGCCGCGAACACCCGCGCCCGGCGGCCGGAGCGGGCGCGTCGGGCGAGCACGAGCACGCCGAAGGCCGCCGCGGTGATGACGAGGGCGCCGACGGCCGTGGCCGATCGCGTCAGGGCGAGGGTGCCGAGTGCCACGACGATCCAGGCGAGGGCAGGACCCCGGCGGCGGAGCTTCTGCGCCAGCTGCACCGCGAGCACGATGAGCGCGAGCACGGCCACGAAGGCGAGCAGGTTGCGGTTGCCGACGATGCCCTGGATGGGGCCGCCGTGGAACAGATCGGCCTGCGACCAGTAGAAGGCGTTCGGCACCTTGCGGTCGCCGTAGTCGGTGAAGAACGGGAAGACCGGGGAGCGCACGAAGGCGCCCACGACGAATTCGAAGAGCAGCGAGAGGCCGAGGATCCCGTTGAGGGCCGTGCCGAGTGCCGAGAGCAGCCGGGGCCAGCTCAGAGCGGCGCAGAGGAAGAGAGCGCCGAGCGTCGTGGCGGCCTGGGCGAGGATGCCGAGCACCGTCGCTCCCGGATAGAACGACCAGGCGAGCGAGACCACGGCGAGCACCCCGAACAGCACGAGCGTGCGAGGGAGTCGCCAGAAGGCAACCGCTCCCCAGAGCCTGCGCCTGGTCATCATGACCGCGACGACGACCGTGATCGCGGCCACCAGGGCGGCGTAGCCCCACCAGCCGAGCAGGTTCCGCCACACGTCGCCCGCGAACACCGTGAACAGCACGAGCACGGAGAGCGACCGCGTGGCGGCGTCGGTCGGGTATCGCATGGGGAGAACTCTACCGAGGCCTGGCCCGCTCACACGAAGGCGGCGAACCCCGTGATGCTGCGGCCCACGATGAGCGTGTTCATCTCGCGGGTGCCCTCGTAGGAGTAGAGCGCCTCGGCGTCGGCGAAGTGCCGGGCCACGTCGTAGTCGAGCACGATGCCGTTGCCGCCGAGGGCCTCTCGGCACCACGCCACGGTCTCGCGCATGCGGGCCGTCGTGTAGGCCTTCGCGAGCGCCGAGTGCTCGTCCTTCTGCGTGCCGTCGTCGAGCATCTGCGAGACCCGCACGACCATGCCGAGGCTCGCGGTGATGTTGCCGATCGACTTCACGAGCAGATCCTGCACGAGCTGGTGGCTCGCGATCGGCTTGCCGAACTGCACGCGCTCGCGGGCGTAGCGGAGCGCGGCCTCGTAGGCGCCCACCGAGTTGCCCACGGCGGCCCAGGCCACCTCGGCGCGGGTGAGGCGCAGCACCTTCGCCGTGTCGCGGAACGAGTTCGCGTTCTGCAGCCGCAGGCTCTCCGGCACCCGCACGCCCTCGAGCGTGATGTCGGCGTTCTGAACGATGCGCAGGCTCTGCTTGTTCTCGATCTTGGTGGCCGAGTAGCCGGGGGTCGAGGTCGGCACGATGAAGCCCTTGACCTGCCCGTCCTCCGCATCCTTCGCCCAGATTACGGTGATGTCGCTGAAGGTGGCGTTGCCGATCCAGCGCTTGGAGCCGTTCAGCACCCACTCGTCGCCCTCGCGCGTGGCGGTGGTGCGAAGGCCCTGGGCCGAATCGGAGCCCGAGGTGGGCTCGGTGAGGCCGAAGGCTCCCACGATCTCGCCCGACGCCATCCTCGGCAGCCACTCCGCGCGCTGCTCGGGCGATCCGGTGACGCTGATGGAGCCCATGGCGAGGCCGTTCTGCACACCGACGAGCGTGGCGATCGAGGCGTCGACGCGAGCGAGCTCGAGCGCCACGAAACCGCGGAAGACCGCGGAGTTCTCGAACGGCCGCGTCTCGTCCCAGGCGAAGGAGAAGGCGCCGGTGCCGGCGAGCCCCTTCATGATGCCGTCGGGGTGGGTGGCCTTCTCCCAATGCCCGTTGACGACCGGCTTCACCTCCGACTCGAGGTAGCTGCGGAGCGCGGCGAGCGCTCCCTTCTCCTCGTCGGTGAGAAGGGTCTCGTAGCCGTAGAAGTCGCTGGCGAGGGGCTCGAAGGTCATGTCTGCTCCGTTGCGTTCACGCGGGACGCGTGTGATCGAGGGTGTCCGGCGAGTGAGCCTAACGAAGGTGGCCGCGCGCATCCTGGGCGCTTGGTAGTTTGTTCCAATCGCGTGCTCCACCGTGGGGGCGCCGATTGTAGCTCGCTCATAAGTCCGTGTGAGAGTGGAGACATGTTCGTTCCGATCAGCAACACCCCACGCGACTACGCCTGGGGGTCGACCACCGCCCTGCCGGAACTCCTCGGCACCCCCGTGACCGGCCGGCCGCAGGCCGAGCTGTGGCTCGGCGCTCACGCCGGCAGCCCCAGCCGCATCCTCGATCCCGACGACACCGGGGGAGCCGAGGACCTCGCCGCCTGGATCGCCGCCGACCCCGCGACGACCCTCGGCGGCGACCGCAGGGGAGACACGCTCCCGTTCCTGCTGAAGCTGCTCGCGGCGTCCGAGCCGCTCTCGCTGCAGGCGCACCCCACGCTCGAGCGCGCCCGCGCGGGCTTCGAGCGCGAGAACGCCGAGGGCGTGCCGCTCGATGCGCCCAATCGCAACTACAAGGATGCGCTGCACAAGCCCGAGATCGTCGTGGCGCTGAGCGACCGCTACGAGGCGCTCTGCGGGTTCCGGCCGCTCGCCGAGGTGCGCGAGATCATCGACCTCCTGGTGACGATCGACAACTCGCAGACCGCACCCCGCTGGGAGCTCTACGGCCCGATGGTGCACCTGCTCGAGGATTCCGGGACGGAGCGCGAGACCGACGCCGAGATCCTGCGTTCGGTCGTGGCGTGGGTGCTCTCGGGCGGCGAGGAGGTGCAGACGCTCGTAGGTCACCTCGTGCGCACCGCCGAGAAGGCGCTGCACCCCGCCCACGCCCACATGACCGACCCCTACACGCCCTCCCTCGAGACCGTCGTGATGCTGCAGGAGGAGTACCCGGGCGACCCGGGCATCATCATCTCGCTGCTGCTGAACCGCGTGGCCCTGCGGGCGGGGGAGGCGCTCTACCTGCCGGCCGGCAACATCCACGCCTACCTGCGCGGCGTGGGCATCGAGCTCATGGCGGCCTCGGACAACGTGCTGCGCGGCGGCCTCACCCCCAAGCACGTCGATGTGCCGGAACTGCTCGAGGTGCTGGAGTTCCACCCGCTCCCCGTGCCCTACCTCGTGCCCTCGCACCCGGCCGCCGGCGTCTCGGTCTTCCGGCCCGACGTCGACGACTTCGAGCTCGTGCGGGTCGAGGCGGTGTCGGGAGCCGAGCCGATCGGGCTGTCGCCTGCGGGGCCTGCGATCGTGCTCTGCCTCTCGGGAACGCTCACGGTGGCGGGCGGGGCCGACGACGCCGTGCTCGTGCGCGGCGGCGCGGTCTACGTGACGCCGGATGAGGGCCGCCTCTACTTCACCGGCGAGGGCGTGGCCTTCGTCGCGGCGCCGGGAGCGCGGAGCGAGTAGGCGCGGGTCGCCGAGGTGAATAATACTCACTTGACTGGTAGGGTCTCCGCTGACTTCAAGAGACAGGATCCCCATGGCGTTCTCCCCGGTCCGACTGGTGTCGGCCATCACATCGGCCCTGATCGTCGCGGGGGTGGGGGCGGTCGCTTCACCCCCGGCGTCGGCCCTCGGGTGCGTCCTCGGACCGAGCCTCGGCGGCGCCGCGCGGGCTGTGGGAATCAGCTGTCCGCAGATGGACGGCATCGACCTCGCGAGCGAATGGGGACGCGGTGGCAGTCCGGCGTCGAACTGCCATTTCGGTTGGGAGTCAGGCAACTATCCGCCGGACCTGCTCGACTTCCTGTCGGCGACGTCCGTGACTCGCAAGCTGGATCGTGACGAAGACGGCACCACGACCGCTTGGTCGCTCTACCGGCGGGGCGGCAAGGTCGTCGGTGGCATCCTCATCCAAACCCGACCCGATCACACCTTCTCGGTGCTCATCGATGTACGCGGCCGCAGCGGGTATCGGCTTGAGAGCGTCTATTTCGACTGCAAGACCTCGTCGGACGGGCCCATCTACCACGAGGAGGTGCCGAGTGATCCGGAGCTGCTGCCGATGCCGGGCATCGGCACTCCGGTCCCCTCGCGCCCGACTGCGCCCGTCATGGCGACCGGAGCCATGACCGTTCTCGGGACGGGCAATCACCTGCTGCGGGTCGACCTCACGAACACGGGCACTCGGGTCAACCATGGCTCGATCGGGTTCGACCTCGGCGGCTATCGGGTCGTCGGGTTCCCGACACTCCCCGCCGGGGGCGTCTGCGAGGCCGCCGACGGTCTTGTCTGCAGTGTCGAGTCGATCGCAGCAGGTTCGACGGTGTCGTTCGTGCTGCTGCTCCAGTCCGAGGGCACCCCGTCAGGGGATGTGGTCGACGTCAGCGTCGCCTCGCTCGGCCTGCGCAAGCTCTCGGCGGGCATCGGGTGGGCCCCGGTGAACAAGCGCTCGATGGTTTTCGACGACTTCGCCGTCTCGCGGCCCTGAGGCGCGGGTGCTGGTGTGAGGAGGTTCAGCGTCGGGCCACCGATGCTCAGGCGCTCAGGCGCACGGTGAACGCGCGGCGGTAGGCCGCCGGTGTGGTGTCGAGGGTCTTGGCGAAGTGGTGTCTCATCACGGCGGCCGTGCCGAATCCGCTCTCGGCCGCCACGGCGTCGAGGCCGAGGCTGCTCTCCTCGAGCAGCTGCTGTGCGCGCAGCAGGCGCTGGCGGTTGAGCCAGGCGCCCGGGGTGGTGCCGAGGTCGGCCTTGAACCGCCGGGCGAACGTGCGCGGTGACATGAGGGCGCGTCTGGCCAGCTCGTCGATGGTGAGCTCCTCCTCGAGGTGCTCCAGCATCCACTCCGTGACCTCGGCGAAGGAGTCGGTGCAGCGCTCCTTGACGGGCGCCGCGATGTACTGCGACTGGCCGCCCGCCCGCTGCGGGGGAACCACCATCCGCCGCGCCACGACGTTGGCGGCCGCGGCACCGAGCTCAATCCTGATGAGGTGCAGGCAGGCGTCGATGCCCGAGGCCGTGCCTGCGCTCGTGATGATCCTGCCGTCCTCCACGAAGAGCACGTCCGGATCGACGGAGACATCGGGGAAGTCGGCGGCGAGGCGCTCCGCGTGCATCCAGTGCGTGGTGGCGGATCGGGCGGAGAGGAGGCCGGACTTGGCGAGCGTGAAGGCGCCGCTGCAGATGCTGATGATCCAGGCGCCGCGGTCGGCGGCCTCCCGCAGCACGCGCACGACCTCCGGGTGCACGTCGGCGTCGATCACGTGCGCGGGCACCGCGATCAGGTCGGCCTCGGCCGCCTTCTCGAGCCCGTCGGCGATGAGCATGTCGTAGCCGAGGCTCGTGCGCACGGGGCCGGGCTCTGCCGTGGCGATGCTGAACTCGAACTCGGGGCCGCCGTGCTCCGAGCGATCGATGCCGAAGACCTCGCACACCACACCGAACTCGAAGGGGGCGACGCCCGGGATGGCGAGGAGGACGACCTTGGAGAGCATGCTGGCAGGATATCGATCTTCTGCGAATAATGTCCAGCAGTCGGTTTTCGCCGCAGGATCCACGCCGTGTCGCAACTCTTAAGGCAGACTTGAGGGTTTACCATTCACGACTTGACTCGAGGGAACTACACCGGTGTAATTAGGAGGCACGGGGTTGTCGGCAGGTCGCAGACTAGTTCAGAGGGTGGAGCGTGATATGGCTATGTCAGAGTATCGCTCAGGCGTTCCGGATGATTGGTTCGTCGATCCGGTTCAGCTCGGAGTCCCCGGCGTCCGCAAGCCAAGTGCCGACGACATCGAAGACAACCCGCTCGCCTGGCAGGCCGATTCGCTCTGCGCGCAGACCGATCCCGAGGCCTTCTTCCCCGAGAAGGGCGGCTCGACGCGAGACGCCAAGCGCATCTGCACCTCGTGCGAGGTCAAGGCCCAGTGCCTCGACTACGCCCTGCAGAACGACGAGCGCTTCGGCATCTGGGGCGGTCTCTCCGAGCGTGAGCGCCGCAAGCTCCGCAAGCGCGCGGTGTGAGCCGGTTCCGCGCCGCCGCTTGTGCGGCGCGGTCCTTCACACCGGATTCATAAGAAACCGGCACGCCGGTAGCGCGCCGCGACGCGGCGCAGCACGCCGGTTAGGGTCAGTGCGATGCACGCCCGAGTCACTGCCATTCTCGTCGCCTCCAACGGAGCCGACCACCTTCCGCGCACCCTAGAAGCGATCGCGGCTCAGACCCGGGCACCCGACGCCCTCGTGGTGGTGGACTGCGCGTCGACCGACGGCACGGCATCTCTCCTCGCGGCGGCGCATCCAACCCGCTTCATCTCCGAGTCGAGCAGGCTCAGCTTCGGCACGGCCATCCAGCACGCCCTCGGTGTGGCCCCGCCGCCCGCCGACCAGAACGAGTGGCTGTGGCTTCTCGCCCACGACACCGCCCCCGAGCCCGACGCCCTCGCGGCGCTGCTCGCCGCCGTCGAGGTCAACCCCTCCGTGGCTGCGGCGGGCCCCAAGCAGATGGAGTGGGCCGACGGAGACTACATCGCCGAATTCGGCGAGACGGTCACGAGTCTCGGCGCGAGCGTGCCGCTCGTCGAGACCGAGCTCGACCAGGCCCAGCACGACCGCCTGAGCGACGTGCTCGGCATGGGTGCCGCCGGGCTCATCGTGCGGCACACCGTGTGGAACGAGGTGGGCGGCTTCGATCCCGCCCTGCCGACCGCCGACAACGCCCTCGACTTCTCCATCCGCGTGCGTCTGGCCGGTCACCGCGTGATGGCGGTGCCCGCGGCTCGGGTGGCGACCGACGGCGACGGCTTCTCCGGGCCCGGGCGCTCCACCCGCGGCTCGGTGCGGCGCAAGCGCCAGACCGCCCGCCGCGCCGCGCAGCTGCACAGACGGCTCGTCTACGCGCCGCCCTTCGCCGTCGTCTTCCATTGGCTCTCGCTCGTGCCGCTCGCCATCGTGCGCTCGCTCTTCCAGCTCGTGCGCAAGCAGCCGGGCGCCATCGGGGGTGAGTTCGCCGCCGCGTTCAAGACGGCCTTCGGATCGCGCATCGGCGAGGCGCGCAAGCGCCTCAGGGCCTCGAGACGCGTGGGGTGGAAAGCCATCGCACCGCTCCGGATGCCCGGAGACGAGATCCGCCGCCGCCGGTCGTTGCAGCGTGAGATCGCGCTCACCTATCTGCGAGGCGCGCGCGACCGCATCCAGTTCATCTCCTCCGGCGGGGTCGTCACGGTGCTCGTCGCGCTCCTGGTCGGGCTCGTCGTCTTCATCCCCGTCTTCGGCGCCGCCGCCATCACGGGCGGGGGAGCGCTGCCGCTCGACCCCTCCGCCGGCGGCCTGTGGGCGCAGATCGGCACCGGATTCCGCGACCTGGGTCTCGGATTCGTGGGAGCGGCCGATCCGTTCGCCACCGTCGTCGCCGTGCTCGGCTCCCTCACCTTCTGGTCGCCGTCGCTGGCCATCGTGGGCCTCTACCTGGCCGCGCTGCCCCTCGCGGCCCTCGCGGGCTGGTTCCTCGCGGCGCACCTCACCGAGCGGCCCCTGCTGCGGAGCGTCGCCGCCGTGCTCTGGGTCGTGGCGCCGCCGTTCCTCGGCGCTCTCGACGCCGGGCAGATCGGCGCGATCCTCGCCCACCTGCTGCTGCCCTGGCTCGTGCTCGCGGTGCTCGCCGCTCCCCGCTCGTGGTCGGCGTCGGCGATGGCGTCCATCCTCTTCGCCGCCGTGCTCGCCGTCGCCCCGTCGCTCTGGCCGGCGCTCGTGGTGCTGTGGCTCGTCGCCACCATCGCGAGCCGGCGCAACGTGATGCGGCTCATCGGAATCCCGCTGCCGGCGCTCGTGCTGTTCTTCCCGCTCGTGCTCGACCAGCTCGAGCGCGGCACGCCGCTCGCCCTGCTCGCCGACCCGGGCCTCCCCGTCTGGCGCGCACC
Organism: Herbiconiux oxytropis; assembly: GCF_024979315.1. Taxonomy (GTDB): domain Bacteria; phylum Actinomycetota; class Actinomycetes; order Actinomycetales; family Microbacteriaceae; genus Herbiconiux; species Herbiconiux oxytropis. The sequence goes on from NZ_JANLCK010000003.1 coordinate 248,140, forward strand.
CGTTCCCGTTCTCGAGCTCGTGCTCGGGCTGCCGCAGACCGGCCTCGGCGGCTGGTCGTCGCTCGCGGCCGAAGTGGGGGTCGACTCGGGCGCGGTGCTCATCGCCGTGGCCGTGCTCACCATCCCCCTGGCCCTGCTCGCGCTCGCCGCGCTCGTGCTGCCGGGCTCCTACCGGCCCGTCTTCGCCATCGTGATCGCCATCGCGGGCTTCGTCACCGCCGTGCTGGCCGGCCAGCTCGCGCTCGCCACCTCGGGATCCGAGGCCGTGGCCGTCTGGCCGGGCTCGGGGCTCAGTCTCTACTGGCTCGGCCTCGCGGGAGCCGCCGTGTTCGGTCTCGCGGCCCTGCCACGGTTCACGGGCGTTCCCGCCGTCGTGGCCACCGTCGCCATCGCCGTCGTCGCGCTGCCGATGGGACTCGGCGTGCTGCTCGGCACCGCACAGGTCGTGCCGGGCGACGGGCGGCAGCTGCCCGCCTACGTCACCGCCGAGGCCTCCACCAATCCGCGCGTGGGCACCCTGCTGCTCGCCCCTGAGCCCGACGGTGCGCTCGGCGGCACGGTCGTGCACGGCGCCGGAGCAACCCTCTCGCAGCAGTCGACCCTCGCTTCGACCGCCGACTACGCCGCCACGGCCGGCACCCTGGAAGGCCCGGGAGCGAGCGCGGGAGAGGCGAGCAACCGCGCCGAGATCGCCGACATCGTCGGCAACGCCGCCTCCATCAGCGGTGCGGAGGTGTCGTCGCGACTGACGGCGCTCGGCATCGAGTTCGTGCTGCTGCAGCCCGCCGTGACCCGGGGTGACGACGCGCCGGGGGAGGCCGCCGAGTCCATCACGGCACGCACCACGAGCGCGCTGAACAGCAACCCGCAGTTCACCTTCATCGGCGACACCTTCGCGGGCGCGCTCTGGCAGGTCGCCGACGACGGGACCGTCGCCACGCTTCCGGCACCGAGCCCCACCAACACCGGAACACCGTTCGGGGTGCTCGTGCTCGTGCTCCAGGCCTTCGTGTTCGGCGTGGCACTGCTCCTCGCCCTGCCCGCCGGCCGGCTCCAGGTGCAGGGCAACCGTGCCGTGAGCACCACTGCCCACGTCGGCGCGGCCGACTCGGCCGAGGAGCACCTCGCCGAGGAGAAGGGCGCCGAGTCCGATGAGCGCGTGGCGGTGGGCGAAGAGCCCGAGGCCCTCGACACCGATCAGGGTGCTCCGGCTGCGACCGACCCGCGCACGGCCGACCCTCAGCACGAGCCGGTCTCCGCGCGTGATCACGCCAACGCCCGGGTGACGGATGCCGCGGCAGACGGGGTCTCCGGTCGTGAGCACGCCGCCCCAGGGCATCCGGAGCTGCCCGAGGCCGCTCCGAGCGCAGCGATCGCGGCGGCCGTGCTGGCTGCCCGCCAGCACGACGCCGAGATGGCGGAGGGCGACCCACCCGTCGAGACCGCCGCGCCTGCCGCTGCGGAGTCGTCCTCGGCCGCGGCCGAGCCCGTCGAGACCGCCGCCGGCACCTACGCCGCCGAGTACATGAACGATGAACCGGCCGTCGCCGCGGATGTCTCCGCCGAGCCGGAGATCGAGCCGGAGACCGAGCCGGCGGCGCCCGCGGAGGCGTCGACCGACACAGCTCCCTCAGCCGTCGTGCAGCCGGAGCCGCAGGTGGTCCCGGCACCCACGTCGCCGGTGTTCGTCGCCCCCGACCCCGAGCCGGCGGCCGCCCCGGCGCCGGCCCCGGCGGCCCCGCCGGCCCCCGTGGTGTTCGTGGAGCCGGAGCCGGAGCCGGAGCCCGAGCCTGGGCCGGTGCCTCAGCCCGAAGCGGCTCCCACGGACGCGCCGTCGAACGGCCCGGTCGGCGGCTACGACCCGGACGACTACGACCCCAACGACGAGACGGTCCTCAGCATCCGCGAGGCGCTCGACCGTGAGGCCGCCGAGGAGCACCGCGAGCAGGTCGAGAACCGCCCCGCCGCGCGCCCCACCCAGAACCCCGAGGAGGGATCGGACGATGCCCGCTGATCGCACGATCGTCGCCAAGGGCACGCGCGTCGCCGTCGGGATCGTCGCCGCCGCCGCACTCGTGGCCGCGGCCGGCGCCGCCGTGGTGCTGCCGCTTCCCGGTGTGAGCGCCGTGCCAGCCTCGTTCTCGATCGATCCGGCTCCCGCCGAGGAGGTCCGTGCCTGCGCAGGGCCGCTCGTGCGGCTCTCCGACGACACCGGTGCCGACGCCACCTCCATCTCGAGCGTGGGCACCACGACCGTCTACGCCGCGGCCTCCGATCCGGCGGCCGTGCTCGACGAGACCGCCCTCCTGTCGCCCGACGACGTCATCTCCAACGAGCCCACCGCGCCTGCGCGCATCGCCCTTCCGGCTGCCGCTGCCGATACCGCCGATTCCGATCTGCTCTTCGCCGCGGCCCAGTCCCAGAGCGTCTCGACTCCCGAGCTCGTGGGGCTCGCCGCCACGTCCTGCGGCGAGGCCTCTCCCGACAGCTGGCTCGTCGCCGGCTCCACCACGGTGGGCCGCACGAGCTTCGTGGTGCTCGCCAACCCGGGCGACGTCAACTCCATCGTCGACCTGGCGATCTACGGCGACGCCGGCCTCGTGGAATCGCCTGGCGCCCAGAACATCGACGTGCCCGCGCGCTCCACGCGCATCCTCTCGCTCGCGGGTCTCGCTCCGGATCTCGCCGACCCCGTCATCCACGTGGTCGCGAGCGTCGGCGCGGTCACCGCCGCCCTGCAGCACAGCGTCGTGCGGGGCCTCGAGCCCGGTGGCGTGGAGCTCGCGGGAGCCACAGCCCCGCCCGCTCCCGAGCAGACCGTCACGGGAGTGCGCGTCGCCGGCACCTCCACCATCTCGGAGCGCCTCGCCGACGCCGACTACTCCGACCTGCAGAGCGTGCTCCGCCTGTTCGTCCCCGGTTCCGAGCCGGCCTCGGTCACCATCCGCGTGACCGAGGAGCGCGACGGGGGAGCGCAGACCGAGTACCAGGTGGGGCTCACCCCAGGCGTCGTCACCGAGTTCCCGCTGCAGGACATCCCCGACGGTGTCTACACCGTCGAGGCCGGCTCCGACGTGCCGTTCGTGATGGGCGCCCGCACCTCGACCGTCGGCAACGGCGGCCTCGACTTCGCCTGGTACCAGTCGCTGCAGCCCCTCGAGGAGCGCTTCTTCGTCACGAACGCCGACGGTCCCAACTCGCGCCTGCACATCGTCAGCACCACGGGCGAGAGCGTCGAGGTCACGCTCACCGACGCCAGCGGAGTCGTGACCGAGGCCACGATCGTGCCGGGCGGCCGCTACCTGCCCCTCCGCGTGGGCGGCTCCTACACGGTCACGACCTCGGATCCGGTGCTCGCCAACGTCACCTACTTCGGTGACGGCCGCTCGTCGTCGTTCCCGATCGCGCCACCGAACCCGGCGGCGTCGGCGGTGGTCGTCTACCCGTAGGCGGCTGCTCGACACCTGGCGGCCGCTCGCCACCGGGGTGCGTCAGAAGTGCCGGAACCGGTCAGGTGCGAGATCCCACGGATCCTTGCCGAGGAGTTCCGCCACGGCCCGGAACACGCACGACTCGATGGCGAGCCGCCGGTGCACCTCCTCGTCGCGATGCAGGTGCGACATCCGCTCGATCGGCAGCCGGAACATGATGACGCGATTCTTCGTGACCGACCAGCGGTCGACGTGGTCGGGGGAGCCGAACGTGCCGAACGGCATCACCGCCACCTCGAAGCTCACGTTCGCGAGCTCGTTGGGCCACACGCTCCTGAGGTACTCGGCGGTCGAGGAGACGGTCATCTCGAACAGGTCGATGCGCGTGCGCAGGAACGGCAGATGCGGACCCGTGGCCGACGACCTCAGATCGCGCCCGTGCCGGTTGCGGGTGCGGGCCCGGATGGCGGCCGATCGCGGGGTTCTGCGCGACCTGGCCATGCGGCCCAGTCTATGCGAGCGCGACACGGCCGCGCCTGCCGGGTCGCGGGCGGGCCCGCGGGTAGGCTCGATCCGATGACGAACAGGGAATGCTCGCGGCCCTCGTGCCGCGGTGAGGCCGCCACCACCCTCACCTACGACTACGCCGATTCGATGATCGTCGTCGGTCCGTTGAGCCCCGTCTCCGAACCGCACAGCTACGACCTCTGCACGCGCCACACCGAGCGGCTGTCCGCTCCGCAGGGCTGGCAGATCATGCGGCACGTTCCCGCCGGCTGAATCGGCGGGATCGCTCCGGCCAGGCACCGGCCGCGTCACAGCAGGATCTGAGAGAATGGCGGCATGACTTTCGCTCCCGCTCTCGCCGAGACCACCGGCACCGCTCTGCCCTTCCGGGTCCGTGACCTCTCGCTCGCCGAGGCCGGCCGCCACCAGATCCGTCTCGCCGAGAACGAGATGCCCGGCCTCATGGCCCTCCGCGAGGAGTTCGGCCCCACGCAGCCCCTCGCCGGCGCCCGCATCATGGGCTCGCTGCACATGACGGTGCAGACCGCCGTGCTCATCGAGACCCTGACGGCCCTCGGCGCGCAGGTGCGCTGGGTGAGCTGCAACATCTTCTCCACGCAGGACGAGGCGGCCGCCGCCATGGTGGTCGGCCCCACGGGCACCGTCGACGAGCCCGCCGGCGTTCCCGTGTTCGCCTGGAAGGGCGAGACGCTCGAGGAGTACTGGTGGTGCACCGACCGCGCCTTCGACTGGTCGGCCGAGGCCGCCGCCGAGGCCGAGGCGGGCGTGCCGGTCGAGTGGATCGGTCCCAACATGATCCTCGACGACGGCGGCGACGCCACCCTGCTCGTGCACAAGGGCCGCGAGTTCGAGCTCGCCGGTGCGGTTCCGGATGCCACGCCCGAGGACAGCGAGGAGTACGCGGTCATCCTCGACCTGCTCCGCGCATCCGTCGCCGCGAACCCCGACCGCTTCACGCGCATCGCCGCCGAGATCAAGGGCGTCTCCGAGGAGACCACCACCGGTGTGCACCGCCTCTACGAGCTCGCCGCCGCGGGCCAGCTGCTGTTCCCCGCCATCAACGTCAACGACTCGGTGACCAAGTCGAAGTTCGACAACAAGTACGGCATCCGCCACTCGCTTCCGGATGGCCTGAACCGCGCGACCGACGTGCTGATGGGCGGCAAGGTCGCCTTCGTGGTCGGCTACGGCGACGTCGGCAAGGGCGCCGCCGAGGCGCTCAAGGGCCAGGGCGCCCGCGTGATCGTGTCGGAGGTCGACCCGATCTGCGCGCTCCAGGCCGCGATGGACGGCTTTCAGGTGGCTCGCCTCGAATCGGTCGTCGGCGAGGTCGACATCTTCGTGACCGGCACCGGCAACGTCAACGTGATCGGTGTCGACGACATCCTGAAGATGAAGCACCTCGCGATCATCGCCAACGTCGGTCACTTCGACAACGAGATCGACATGGCGGGGCTCGCCCGCGTCGCCGGCGCCGAGAAGGTCGAGATCAAGCCGCAGGTGCACGAGTGGCGACTGCCCACCGGGCGCAGCGTGCTCGTGCTCTCGGAGGGGCGCCTGATGAACCTGGGCAACGCCACAGGGCATCCGTCGTTCGTCATGAGCAACTCGTTCACCAACCAGGTTCTCGCGCAGATCGAGCTCTACGTGACTCCCGAGAACTACCCGATCGGCGTCTACGTGCTGCCGAAGCACCTCGACGAGAAGGTGGCGCGGCTCCACCTCGACGCGCTCGGTGTCGAGCTGACGACCCTCCGGCCCGAGCAGGCGGCCTACATCGGCGTCGAGGTGGACGGGCCCTACAAGGTCGACCACTACCGCTACTAGCGGTCGGGGAAGCCGTTCGGGAGTCCGTGCAGGATGGGCGCGACCGTCGCGAGGCGGTCGCGCTCGATCATGAGCGCACGGTACTCCCGGTCGCGCCGCATGGCCGCGACGCCCAGGAGGAACACGTGAGGGTGCACGTTGGGCACGGGGGAGACGTAGGGCGCCACCTCGCCCGCGAGCTCGGTGGAGAGCCGCTCACGGGTGGCGGGGGTCATGCTCGCCGACTGGGTGAGGAACTGCACCACGCGCCGTGACAGCCGATCCGGGAGCTTCGCGACGTCGGCGGTCTGCGCCCACACGGTGAGCGGCGGTGGCACCGCCACGTCGAACGGCAGGGCGGCGGGCACCCGCTCGTGCTGGCTGTAGGTTCCGGCCAGCAGATCGCCGAGGCGCTTCGAGCGGGAATTGAGCAGCGACGTCACGAAGGCGATCGAGCCGAGCGTCGCGAAGATCTCCAGGAACCCCGTGAGGCCCCGGATGACGGAGTGCCGGAGCGAGATGGCGCCGCCGTCGTCGCGCACGATACGGGCGCCGATCACGAGCTTGCCGAGGGAACGGCCGCGGGAGGCGACCTCGACCACGATCGGGAGGATCACGAGGTATCCCACGAGCATCGCCGTGAAGAGGGCCTGCGCGAGCGCGGGGTCGACGCCCTCGCCGGCGAAGAGCACTCCGAAGAAGAGGTAGATCGTGACGGCGAGCGGGATGACCGAGACGAGGAAGTCGATGGCGCCGCTCGCACTCCGCAGCAGGAAGCTCGCGGGCCGCACATCGAGGGCGACCGCCTCGCCGGTGAGGAGTTCGTCGTCGGCATTCGCCTCTGTCATGCCTATCATTTAAGCAGATGGACCTCGACGCCTACTCCGCAGCCCATCGCGACGAATGGGATCGTCTCGATGATCTCGGTCGACGGCGCGATTTCTCAGGCCGCGAGGCCGACGAGCTGATCGAGCGCTACCAGTCCGGAGCCACGCAGCTCTCGGCCATCAAGACGGTGGCGGGTTCCACGCGGCAGGGCGACCGGCTCTCGGTCTCGCTCTCGCGGGCGCGACTGCGATTCACGGGCGCGGGATCCAACATCCTGCGCCAGATCCCCACGTTCTTCGCCATCCACCTGCCGGCCGCGCTCTACCGGCTGCGCTGGCTCACGCTCGCGGTGGCGCTCGCGACGGTGCTCATCGCCGCGCTCTACGCGGTGTGGATCTCGCAGGATCCGGCGGTCATGGCGGCGATCGGCGACGACGCCGACCTCAAGAAGCTCGCCGACGAGGAGTTCGTCGACTACTACTCGGAGAACCCGGCGGCCTCGTTCACGGGCCTCGTCTGGACCAACAACGCCTGGATCGCCGCGCAGTGCATCGCCTTCGGCATCCTGGGCATCTTCGTGCCCTATGTCATCATCCAGAACGCGCAGAACCTCGGCGTCAACGCCGCCGTGATGTTCGAGTTCGGGCAGGGCGACACCTTCTTCCTCTACATCATGCCGCACGGGCTGCTCGAGCTCACCGCCATCTTCGTGGCGGCCGCGGCGGGCCTGCGCATCTTCTGGGCCTGGGTGGCACCAGGCGCCCGCACCCGGGGCCAGTCGCTCGCCGAGAACGGCCGCTCGCTCTTCACGGTGGCCGTGGGCCTCGTCTTCGTGCTCTTCATCTCGGGAGTCATCGAGGGCTTCGTCACCCCGTCCCCTTGGCCCTGGCCTGTGAAGATCGGCATCGGGGCCTTGGCGCTCCTGGCGTTCCTCGCCTACATGCTCGTCCTCGGCCGCCGCGCGGCCCGGGCCGGCCACACGGGCGACCTCGAGGAGTTCGAGGCGGGCGCGAAGCAGCTGGTGGCTGGGTAGGTACCGCGCCGGAGGTGGGTGCTAGTTCCGCGCCGCCGCCCCTGCGGCGCGGGCGACATGCGGTGCCGCCGTCGTGCGGCGTCGCTTCGCGGCGCCACCCGGCGACGGTACCGCTCCGGGTCATCGAGTAGGGCCCGTTGCGTTCGTTGTCACGCGGAACAAGCGCTGCCTAGATACGAACGCGACGGGCCGTGCTCGATGACCCAGAGTGTCGGCGCGGCCGCGGAGCGACCGCACCGGCACATGTCGCGCTGCGCCGGGCGGGGACCGGCGCAGCCTGGCGGAGCCGCGCGCAGCACGGCCCCGCCAGCAACCAGCACAGCGAACTCATAACCTTCCGGCCGCCTTCAGCGCCAGGTACCGGTCCGCGAGCGCCGGCGGCAGGTCGGCCGGGGCCGCCGTGAGGACGTCGGCGCCGTAGCGCTTGAGGACGGTGGTGACGCGGGCCACGTCGAGGAGGGCGCGCTCGGAGGCGGCCGCGCGGTAGACCTCCTCGCGGTCGCCGCGGCGGAGCACGCCCGCCGCGACGTCGGGGTCGGTCACCGAGGTCACCACGACCGTGTGGTTGCGGGTGAGCTGCGGCACGATGGCCATCAGCTCGCGCGAGATGCCGGGGGAGTCGATGGCGGTGGCGAGCACCACGAGCGAGCGCTGCGTGGTGACCTGGCGCACGAGGCCGGGCACGGCCGTCCAGTCCATCTCGATCAGGTCGGGCTCCACGGGTGCCATGGAATCGACCATGCGCGAGAGCAGTTCGGGGCCGGATGCGCCGTGAACGCGGCCGCGCAGCCGCCGGTCGTACATCACCAGGTCGACCCGATCGCCCGCCCGCGTGGCGAGGGCGGCGAGCAGCAGCGCGCTCTCGAACGCGGTGTCGATGCGTGGTTCGTCGTCGATCCTCGCCGCCTGGGTGCGGCCGGTGTCGATCACGATCACCACCCGCCGGTCTCGCTCGGGGCGCCAGGTGCGCACCATCACGTCGGAGTGCCGGGCGGTGGCCCGCCAGTCGATCGAGCGCACGTCGTCGCCTCGCACGTACTCGCGCAGGCTGTCGAACTCGGTGCCCTGCCCGCGGACCATGACGCTCGTGCGCCCGTCGAGCTCCCGCAACCGCGCGAGCCGCGATGGCAGGTGCCTGCGGGAGTTGAACGGCGGCAGCACCCTGATGCGCCCCTCAGCGCGGAGAGTCGTCTGCCGTGCAGCGAGCCCGAGAGGCCCGAAGGAGCGCACGGTGACGCGCTCGGTGCGCCGCTCGCCGCGGCGAAAGGGCGTGAGCCCGATCGTCACGGCCCGCCGCTCCCCGCCCGGGATCGCGACACGTGAGCGCGTGGTCGACGCACCCGCCGACGGCTGCCACGCATCACGCACCACGCCGCGCAGCATCCGCGACCCCGTGTTGGTGAGATAGAGCGTGCTCGTGACGGTCTCTCCGAGCCGCACCCGCGCAGGCAGCACCCGCTCGACCGCAAGCGCCCGGGGCGAAGCCGCCACGACCAGATCCACGACGACGAGCACCACCACGAGCCCCACCCACCCCAGCAGCGCCCCGAAAGCCTCCCCGTAGAGCTCCCCCAGAAGCACCACGGGCACGACCCCCACCGCCAGCAGCCCCACGAACCTCCCCGACAGCGTCATGGCGCCCCCCACCCCCGAAGCGGCTGGACAGACACAACCGCTCCACGCATCTCAACGTCCCGACCCCGACCCCACGCAACGGGGCCTACTCGCCGACCCAGGGTGAGGCCCCGGCCGCGCCAGCGACCGGAGCCGAACATGTCCCCTCGCGCCGGGCAGGGACCGGCGCGACCGCCAGACACCCGTCGCCGAAGGCGACAGGTTTCTGGCGCAATCAAATCGGCACCCGCACCTGCGTCAGTATCGACCGCAGGATCGAATCGACCGAGACCCCTTCGAGCTCGGCCTCGGGCCGCAGCTGGATGCGGTGGCGGAGCACGGGCAGCACCATCGCCTGCACGTGGTCGGGGGTGATGCCGGGCGAACCGTTCAGCCACGCCCAGGCCTTCGCCGCGGCGAGCAGCGCGGTGGAGCCACGGGGGCTCACACCGAGCTTGACCGAGGGGCTCTGCCGGGTGGCCCTCGCGAGGTCGACGATGTAGGCGAGCACGTCGGGCGTGGCCTGCACGCGCTGCACGTCCTGCTGCGCGAAGGTGAGCTCGGCGGCGCTCAGCACGGGGGTGACGCCCGCGCCCACGAGGTCGCGCGGGTTGAATCCGCGGGCGTGCCGCTCGAGCACGGCCACCTCCACCTCGCGCTCGGGCAGGTCGAGCACGAGCTTCAGCAGGAACCGGTCGAGCTGGGCTTCCGGCAGCGTGTACGTGCCCTCGTACTCGATGGGGTTCTGCGTGGCGGCCACGAGGAACGGATCGGGCAGGGCCCGGGTGATGCCGTCGGCGCTCACCTGCCGCTCCTCCATGGCTTCGAGCAGCGCCGATTGCGTCTTCGGCGGAGTGCGGTTGATCTCGTCGGCGAGCAGGATGTTGGTGAACACCGGGCCTTCGCGGAACGAGAACTCGCCGGCCTTCGCGTCGTAGATGAGGGAGCCGGTGATGTCGCCCGGCATCAGATCCGGGGTGAACTGCACCCGCTTGGTGTCGAGGCTGAGTGCCTGGCTGAGCGAGCGCACGAGCAGCGTCTTGGCGACACCGGGCACGCCCTCCAGCAGCACGTGCCCGCGGGCGAGCAGCGCGATGATGAGCCCCGTGACCGCGCCGTCCTGCCCCACGACGGCTTTGCCCACCTCGGTGCGCACGCGCGCGAGGCTCTGCCTCAGCTGCTCCGGCGAGGGAGACGAGGAGGCGGGCGGGGTGCCCTGGGGGGTGGTGATGTCGGTCATCCGGATGTCCTCACTGTCGCGGTGCTGTCACGGTCTGAGTAAAGGGGTCGGCGAGGCGAGGCGTCATCGTGGTGTCGTCGCACGCTGCACCTCCTGCTCGAGCCGCAGCAGGCGGTCCGAGATCTCGAGCAGCTCGGCCTCGGTGCGCGGGATGGACCCGACGAGCACGTCGTAGACCTCGTCGACGTGCCGCCCGGTCACCGCGGCGACCGACCGGCTGACCTCCACGACCCCGGCGTGCCTCGGCAGCGCGAGCATCGAGGTGAGTCGGGTGATGGTGCCGATGCGCACGGCGTCGAGCGCGCGGCCGTGGGCGCCGTGCTTGGCGTAGAGGCGGGCGCGGCCCTCCATGGTCTCGCTCGCCCGCACGGTGACGGGCAGGTTCTCGACCACGACCGGCCCGAACCGCCGCCCGCGCCAGATGCCGGCGGCGACGGTGACGAGCACGAGCAGGAGAAGCACGGGGGTCACCCAGGGCGGCGTGAGCGATCCGAGGGTCTCAGGGGCCTCGCCGTCGCCGCCCAGGTCGTCGCCGCCCGGGATGTACCAGACGAGCGTCTGCTCTCCGCCGAGCAGGCCCAGGGCGAGGGCTGCGTTGCCCTCCTGGGCCACGAGATCGTTGGTGAGCGAATCGCCCCCGCCGAACACCGTGACGGTGCCGTTGGCCGTGGTCGAGCGGATGAGCGCGAAGGCGTCTCCGCTGTCGCCCGTGCCGGCCAGGAAGCAGGTCTCGATCTCGCCGCCGTCGGCATCGCCACCCGAGGCGATCGGCCGGTAGGTGGCGTTCGGGGCCGTGATGGTGCCGGCGCGCTCGGCGGCGTCGACGCGACATCCCTCGCCCGCCTCGACGGAGCCGTCGCCGTCGGGGGAGCCGGCATTGGCGACACCGGGCGCCAGCACGTCGAGGTCGCTCGACCACGGCTCGAGCAGCACGAGCTCGGCCCCGCTGTCACGCACGGCGCGGGCGAGCTCCGCCCGGCGGTCGTCGTCGAGATAGCCGTAGACGTCGGAGAAGAGGAGGGTCACGCCGTCGTCAGCCGTCTCGAGCGCGTCGGTGGCCTCGGCGAGGCTCGCGGCGCCCACGACGTCGACGCCCTGCTGCCGCAGCACCTCGGCGACGGCCCGGGAGCCCGAGGGGCCGGCGTTCTCGAGGGAGTAGCGGTCGGTGTCGGGGTTCGACGAGGCGGTGAGGGCGATCGTGAACACGGAGAAGACGAGCGCGGCGACGACGGCGACGATCCAGAAGAGGCTGCGGCGCGCGCTCGAGCGCACGCGAGGGGTCTCGGCGACCGCCGGCGTCGGCGAGCCGGGGGTGCGCTTCAGGCCGGTCTTCGCGCTCACCGCACGACCTCGTGGTCGACGCGCTCGAGGGCGGCGGGCCGCTCGATCTGCAGCTGCCGGTCGAGGGCCGAGATGCGGTCGTAGTCGCCTCGGGTGCCGGGCTCGTCGAGGTAGCGCACGCCGTCGAAGAGTCCGGCGCATCCGCCGAGCTCGTCACGCCGGCCGGGGAAGGCCTCTCCCGCGCGCAATGCGAAGTCGCGGGCCGTCGTTCCCGGAGCGGTGAGCACGACCGTGCGCTCGGCGAGCTGGCGGGCGAGAGCGCGGAACGCCTCCTCCACCGCCACCGTGAAGTCGCCCTGCGCGGCGGCGCGGGCAGCCGAGGCGCGCAGCTCTGCGGCCGACCGTGCGTCGTCGGCACCGAAGAGAGCCCCCGGCTTCACCTGGCTGCGCCGGTTCAGCCGCGGCCGGCCGAACACGAGGAACGCGACCACGATGAGCGCCACCACGACGAGCACCACGATGAGCGGCACGAGCCCCGAGAGCCCTGCGCCGTCCGGCACCCGCAGCGAGTCGAGCCAGTCGCCTATGGCCTGAGCGATGCGGTCGAACCAGCTCGGGCGGGCGGCCTGGTAGGGCGGCTTCGAGAGCTCGCCGAGGAGCCAGTCGCGAGCGGTCTCGGCATCCGGCTCCACAGGCACGTCACGGATGAGCACGGGATCAGCCGGCTGGCCGCGGCAGGTAGGGGTCGGGCCAGGACTCGTCGCCGTCCTGGCGCGACTCGACGAAGCGGGTGAGCTCGATGTCGAGACCCTCGGTGCGCATCCGCAGGTCGAGGTAGACCACCGCGACCGTGGCCGCCTGCACCACGGCGGCCAGCGCCGAGATGATGATGGTGAAGGCCAGGAAGACGAAGTAGAGGACGATGATCGCGACGATGCCCGTGCCCGAGTTGTTGGGGTCGATGAGCGCCGCGACGATCGGGATGAGGAACGAGAACGGCGTCGACAGCAGCTGCGAAGCGAAGTTCAGGATGAGCGAGACGAGGGCGATCACCCCGAAGGTGCGCCAGAAGTGCCCGCGCGTGAGCGACCAGGAACGGCGCATGGCCGCGCCCACGCCGAGCCGCTCGAGCACGATGACGCTCGGCACGAGCGCGAGCTTGGTGCCGAGCCAGACGGAGGCGGCGATCGTGGCGAGGCCGATCAGCACGATGCCGATGACGGCCACGGCGATGCCCGCGGGCCCGGTGACGGTGGCGATCACGATGAGTCCCACGACGATGCCGAGCACGATCACCACGGCCAGCGCGATCAGCGCGAACCAGCCGGTGAGCGGCAGGATGCGCCGGAACGCCGCCTTCCAGAGCTCGCCGAGCCTGCGCTTCTCACCGAGCGTGGCGCGGGCCACCTCGAGCACGAGCACCGCCTGGAGGAGGGCGGAGGCGAAGAGCGAGAGCGCGAGCGGCACGAGCACCGACACCAGGATGATGGCGACGTTCCCGGCCTCGATGGCGTCGAGGTCGCTCCCGGCCGCGGAGGCGGCGCGGGCTCCCGCCCAGACGGCGGCGGCTCCGACGAAGACGACGGTGGCGACCACCACGAGCAGCTGCACGATGAGGCCGCTGCCGAAGGTGGCCTTGGGGTTCCGGCGCACGACCTGGAAGGGGGCGGCGAGCAGTGTGCCGAAGCCGAGCGGCCGCAGCGGGATGAGCCCTGGCTTGGGCGGGGGAGCCCAGCCGGTGGGGGCCGGCTGCGCGTAGCCCTGCTGGGCCCAGGCAGGCGTGCCCGTGGGGGGAGGGCCGTACGGATCGAACGCCGGCTGGCCGTACTGCGGCGGCGGCGCGGGCTGGCCATACTGCGGCGGCGGCGGGTACTGCCCGTGCGGCGGCGGGGGAGGCGGGTACTGCCCGTACGCCGGGGCCTGCTGCGGCAGCGGCTGCTCAGCCGATGGTGGCGGCGGGGCGTACTCCCCGTACCGCGGCTTCTCGAGTCGCGGCGGCGGCGGGTTCTCGGCCCCCGGCGCGGCCCACGTGTCGTTCTCGCTCATCGCTGTTCCTCTAACCCCCAGCGCCGGTGTCGACCGACCACGTCCTGGCTTTCCATGCTTTCATACTCGCCCCGAGTTTTCTCGGCATCCGTCGAGAAGTGCTCGGCTACGCTGATCGCCATGGACCCTCGCATTCTCGTTGTCGACGACGACACGGCCCTTGCGGAGATGATCGGCATCGTGCTGCGCGCCGAGGGCTTCGACCCGGTGTTCTGCGCCGACGGGGCCGAGGCGCTCGCCGCCTTCCGCGACGCCAAGCCCGATCTGGTGCTCCTCGACCTGATGCTCCCTGGCCTCGACGGCATCGAGGTCTGCGGACTCATCCGCGCCGAGTCCGGCACCCCCATCATCATGCTCACGGCCCGAACCGACACATCGGACGTGGTGAAGGGTCTCGAGTCCGGCGCCGACGACTACGTCGTGAAGCCCTTCAACCCCAAGGAGCTCGTGGCGCGCATCCGCACACGCCTGCGCCCCACCCCCGAGTCGACACCTGATCTGCTGCAGGTCGGCGACCTCACGCTCGATGTCGCCGGGCACGAGGTCAAGCGCGGCGCCGAGCGGGTCAACCTCACGCCGCTCGAGTTCGACCTGCTGCTCGCCCTCGCCTCGAAGCCGCAGCAGGTCTTCACCCGCGAGATGCTGCTCGAGCAGGTCTGGGGCTACCACTACAAGGCCGACACCCGCCTGGTCAACGTGCACGTGCAGCGGCTCCGCGCGAAGGTCGAGGAGGATCCCGACAACCCGAAGATCGTGATGACCGTGCGCGGCGTGGGCTACCGCGCCGGAGCATCCTGAGCCCGTCGTGAGCGAGCGCTCCGGCGCGCGCGCCGTGCCGCAGCGGTCGAGCCGTCTGGGCCCTGCCCTCGTGCAGGGCGCCAGGGGGTGGCGCGGCTGGCCCCGGCGCCTCGTGGGGGTGTGGCGACGCTCCCTGCAGTTCCGCACCATCGTCATCACGGTCGTGCTGTCGACCCTCGCCATGGCCGTCACGGGCACCTACATGTCGATCTCGATCGGCAACGATCTCTTCCAGTCGCGCCTGAACCAGGTGCTGGTCGAGTCGAAGAACGCGGCCACCGCGGCCCAGACCATCTTCGACTCGGCGGATGCATCGGGCGAGGCCTCCACGCTCTCCCTGCTCTCCTCGGCCAAGTCGGCCATCATCGCCTCGTCGTCGAGCCGCCTGATCGCCCTCTACGCGACCCCGGGCCAGACCTCGAGCTCCACCACGGTGCTCTCGTTCGCGAGCCCGGAGCTCGCGCGCGCAGGTGTCATCAGCCCCGAGCTGCGCGCCGCCGTGGCCGACACTCCCGAGGGAGCGCAGCAGCACTGGCAGTCCGTGCCGCTCGACGACCAGCAGGGCGGCACGGATCCCGGCATCATCGTGGGCTCGCCCCTCACCATCCCCGGTGCCGGCGCCTTCGAGCTCTACATCGGCTACAACCTCGCCGAGGCGGAGCAGACGCTGCTGTTCGTGCAGCAGACCCTGTGGCTCGGCGGCCTCGCGCTCATCATCCTGATCGGTCTCGTGGCCTGGCTGATCGTGCGGCTCGTCGTCGAGCCGATCCGGGTGGCGGCCGAGACGAGCGAGAAGCTCGCGGCAGGCCAGCTCGAGGTGCGCATCCCGGAGCGCGGCGACGACGTGATCAGCACGCTCGCGCGCTCCTTCAACGGGATGGCCGACAGCATGCAGTCGCAGATCACCCAGCTGGCCGATCTCTCGCAGGTGCAGCAGCGGTTCGTCTCCGACGTCTCGCACGAGCTCCGCACCCCGCTCACCACCATCCGGCTCGCGGGCGATGTGCTCTACGACCAGCGCGAGTCCTTCCCGCCCGCGACCGGCCGCACCGCCGAGCTCCTGCACACCCAGACCGAGCGGTTCGAGGTGCTGCTGTCCGACCTCCTCGAGATCAGCCGCTTCGACGCCGGATCCGCCTCGCTCGACACCGAGCCCACCAACCTCGTGCGGCTCGCGGAGGACGCGGTGGAGGGCATGGAGTCGCTCGCCGAGCAGGCCGGCTCGCCGCTGCGGCTCGTGGCGCCCGGCGGCTACTTCGAGGCGGAGGTCGACGGTCGTCGCATCCGCCGGATCGTGCGCAACCTGCTCGGCAACGCCATCGAGCACGGCGAGGGCAAGCCCATCGTGGTGAGCGTCGACAGCGACGAGCGCTCGGTCGCGCTCTCGGTGCGCGACTACGGCAGCGGCATGAGCGAGGAGGAGGCCGAGCGCGTGTTCGACCGCTTCTGGCGCGCCGATCCCTCGCGCAAGCGCACGATCGGGGGCACGGGCCTCGGCCTCGCGATCTCGCTCGAGGACGCGACGCTGCACGGCGGAGCCCTCGAGGTGTGGTCGCGGCCCGGCGCGGGCAGCTGCTTCCGGCTCACGCTGCCGCGCATCCAGGGCCGCATGATCGGCGAGCCGCCGCTGCCGCTCGAGCCCGCCGACGCCTTCGGCGAGGTCCCCGCCGTCGCCGAGCTGAGGCCGCACACACCGGTCGCCTCCTCGACCGGATCCACACCCGCCCAGGGAGGCGACGATGACTGAGCGTGCGCAGAGAACAGCCGCCGCCGTCCTGGCGGCCCTCCTCCTCGTCGTGCTGTCCGCCTGCAGCGGCATCCCGCGCGCCGGCCAGGTCGAGACCGGCGACGCGATCGGCACCGACGACGACATCGATGTGATCTTCCTGGCGGCAGACCCGACGGCCGGCGCCACCCAGCAGGAGATCCTCAACGGCTTCATCCTGGCCGCCAAGAGCCCGCAGGACGATTACGCGATCGCCCGCCGCTACCTCACCGACGATGCGGCCGACGTGTGGCGGCCGAACCAGGGCACCACGGTCGACTCAGGCCCCCGGCCGGCGACGTCGCTGAACGACACGACGCTGCAGATCAGCGTCTCGGAGGTCGCACGGGTCGACGGCAACGGCTCCTACACCGAGACGGGGCCCGGTGCCCCGACAGCCTTGCAGTTCGGCTTCACGCAGGTCGACGGCGAGTGGCGCATCAACGATCTCGCCGACGGCATCGTGATCGAGGAGCTCTTCTTCGACCAGGTCTTCACCGCCCACGCCCTCTACTTCTACGACCCCACGTTCACCTACCTCGTGCCGGATCTGCGGTGGTTCCCCACCTCGACGGCCGTCGGAACCCGCGTGGTGCGCGCCCTGCTCGCCGGCCCCTCCGCCTGGCTCGGCGACGGCGCAGTGGTCACCGCGTTCCCCGACGGCACCATCACCCCGGCGGTGGTCACAGCCGGCGGGCAGACGCAGGTCGAGCTCTCCGGCAACGTGCTGGAGGCCGACGCGGTCGACCTCCAGCGCATGCAGCGCCAGCTCTCCGCGAGCCTCAGCGACCTGGCCTCGGCCTCGAACATCGCGATCTCGGTCGATCAGAACATCGTGCCGATCCCCGCGGCTCCGGCACTCGCGCCCGAGCCGTCCACCCGCGTCGACTCCCGCCCGCTCGTGGTGCGCGATGGAGCGTTCGGCTACCTGGCCGGCGCGAGCGTGGCGGGCATCCAGGGCATCAGCGCGGGCGTGGAGTCGCTCCAGCCGGTCTCGGCGGCCTACTCCGAGACCGCGGGCCTGGCGGCGGCGGGAGCCGCGGCGGGGGGCGTGTACGCGGTGCGGACGGGTGAGGCGCCCGTGCTGCTCGATCAGCGGCCCGCACTCATCGCTCCCGCCGTCGATCCCTTCGGCTACGTCTGGTCCGTGCCCGCCGGCAGTCCCACCGAGCTCTCGGCCTTCGGTCCCGAGGGCACGGTGCCCGCCGTTCCCACCAACTGGGACGGGGCGTCCTCCATCACGAGCTTCGAGATCTCGCGCGACGGCACCAGGGCTCTCGCGTTCCTCTCGGTCGACGGAGTCCCCAAGCTCGTCGTCGCCGCGGTCATCCGCAACCAGGACGGTGTGCCCCAGCAGCTCGGCCGGCCGGTGGAGCTCCGCACGACGCCGGGCACCCCGGTGGGTGCGACCTGGGTGGATCAGCTCTCGGTCGCCTCGGTCACCCGGTTGGCTTCGGGCGAGGCGCGTGCGACCACGCAGACGCTCGGCGGTCGCAGCACCTCGCTCGGCTCTCCCACGGGCGCCGTGGCGATCGCCGGTGGCAACGACCTCGACGGTCTGCGGGTGCTCTCGGCCGAGGGCGGTCTGCTGCAGCAGCGGGGAAGTGCGTGGCAGACCGCAGCGGGAGGCATCGGCCGTCTGGCTGTGCAGAACTGACCGTTCTCCACCGGTCGTGGGCTGTCCATCCACGCGGTTCGCGCCCCCGCCATGATGAGCGGATGCGCGACCGGGCCGGGTGGTGGAGAGGCTGGCTCGCGGAGGCGGCGGGGGTGCTCGTGCCCACGGGGTGCGCCGGGTGCGGAGCCGACGCCGAGGAGGCGCGCCTCCGGTACGGGGTGTGCGCCTCCTGCCGCCCGCACCTCGAGCCTGCCCCGCTCGAGGCGGAGGGCCGGGGCCTGGGGTTCCCCGTTCTGGCCGCACTCGAGTACCAGGGCGTGGTGGCCGGGGTGCTCGGGGCGGTGAAGGAGCGAGGGCGGACGGATGCGCTCGCGGCGCTCGCGCCGGCGCTGGCCGCATCCGTGGGGCTCGCGCTGACCGGCCTGCCGTCCCGCCCAGGGCTCCTCCTCGTTGCTGTGCCCTCCTCGCCGCGAGCTGTGCGCCGCCGCGGATTCCGGCCCGTCGACGAGCTGCTGCGCCGTGCGGGCCATCCGGTCTCGCGCTCCTCGCGACTCGTGCTGGCGCGCTCCGTGCGCGACCAGGCCGGACTCTCCTCCTCCGAACGCGGCACCAACCTGCACGGTGCGCTCCGCGCCAACGGCCCCTTCGAAGGCCGGCCCGTCCTCCTGGTCGACGACGTCGTGACCACCGGCGCCACGCTCGCCGAAGCCGCAAGGGCGGTGCGGGCGGCGGGCAGTGAGGTGGTGGCGGCCGCCTGCCTTGCACACACTCCGCGGCGACACACCGGGGGGCCGGCGACGCACAGGTGAACGCAAGTCGATCGGCAGGAGATTAAGCGGTGACACTTCGGGGTGCTCGTACTAGCGTGAACCCCACAAGGCGCGAAGGTTCCCGTCTGAGACGCAACCGGCGCCATCCACAACGGCTAGGAGGTCTCCATGGACGTCAACATCACTGGTAGAAACCTAGGGATCACGGATCGTTTCCGTGAGTACGCGACCGAGAAGGCCGACAAGGTGGCCCATCTCGCCGACAAGGCGCAGGTGCTCGAGATCAAGGTGAGCCGTCACAACTCCGCTGCGGGTGTGCAGAGCGGTGACGACCGGGTGGAGCTGACGCTCATCGGCCCCGGTCCGCTCGTGCGGGCAGAGAGCGCGGCGAGCGACAAGTACGCCGCCTTCGACCTCGCGATCGCCAAGCTCATGCAGCGCGTGCGCCGGGCGAAGGACCGCAAGAAGGTGCATCGCGGACAGCATCGTCCCGTGTCGCTGCACGAGGCGAGCACCGGCGGGTTCGCCGTGATCGACGTGCAGCCGGCGGACGTCGACCTGCTGCTGAACGGCACGAGCGAGGCCGCCCCGACGGGCGAGGACGCCGCCGAGTCCGAAGAAGAGGTCTACAGCCCCGTCGTCATCCGCAAGAAGGTCTTCGGCGCCACGCCGATGACGGTCGACGACGCGCTCTACCACATGGAACTCGTGGGCCACGACTTCTACATCTTCATCGACTCCGAATCGTCGAGGCCGAGCGTCGTCTACCGGCGCAAGGGCTGGGACTACGGGGTCATCGCCCTCGATGAGAACGCCGACCCGTTCGTCGAGCTCGAGAACGAGACCGTGGGGGTGACCGTCCGCTAGCGCAGACACCTCACCGAGGCCACGGAGACTCTCCCCGAGCGCTCAGCTGCTGCGCCCCCGGCGCTCAGACAGGAGCAACTAGTATGTCTTAGGCTTGCGCGCACAGCGCAGCGACGACTTGCAGTAGGAGAAACTCCGTGGCCTCAGTTCTTGAAAAGGTCCTTCGCGTCGGCGAGGGTCGCACCCTTCGCAAGCTCCAGAACTTCGCGAAGGCGATCAACGCCCTGGAGGAGGACTTCCAGGGCCTGACCGACGAGGAGCTCAAAGACGAGACCCCGCGGCTGCGCGAGCGCTTCGAGAACGGCGAGAGCCTCGACCACCTGCTGCCCGAGGCCTTCGCCGCGGTGCGCGAGGCCTCCCGGCGCACGCTGGGTCTTCGCCACTTCGATGTGCAGCTCATGGGTGGCGCCGCCCTCCACCTCGGCAACATCGCCGAGATGAAGACCGGTGAGGGCAAGACCCTCGTGGCCACCACGGCCGCCTACCTCAACGCCATCGCAGGCAAGGGCGTGCACGTCATCACGGTCAACGACTACCTCGCGGGCTATCAGAGCGAGCTCATGGGCCGGGTGTTCCGCGCCCTCGGCATGACCACCGGCTGCATCCTCGCCGGGCAGACGCCCGCCGAGCGCCGGGTGCAGTACGAGGCCGACATCACCTACGGCACGAACAACGAGTTCGGCTTCGACTACCTGCGCGACAACATGGCCTGGCAGGCCTCCGACATGGTGCAGCGCGGCCACTTCTTCGCGATCGTCGACGAGGTCGACTCGATCCTCATCGACGAGGCCCGCACGCCGCTGATCATCTCGGGCCCCGCCTCCGGCGAGGCCAACCGCTGGTTCAACGAGTTCGCCCAGATCGCCAAGAAGCTCGTTCCGGACGAGGACTTCGAGGTCGACGAGAAGAAGCGCACCGTCGGAGTACTCGAGCCCGGCATCGAGAAGGTCGAGGACTACCTCGGCATCGACAACCTCTACGAGTCGGCCAACACCCCCCTGATCTCGTTCCTCAACAACGCCATCAAGGCCACCGCCCTGTTCAAGAAGGACAAGGACTACGTGGTGCTGAACGGCGAGGTGCTCATCGTCGACGAGCACACCGGCCGCATCCTGGCCGGCCGCCGCTACAACGAGGGCATCCACCAGGCCATCGAGGCGAAGGAGGGCGTGGCGGTCAAGGCCGAGAACCAGACCCTCGCCACCGTCACCCTGCAGAACTACTTCCGGCTCTACGAGAAGCTCGGCGGCATGACCGGTACGGCCGAGACCGAGGCCGCCGAGTTCATGTCGACCTACAAGCTCGGCGTCGTCTCCATCCCCACCAACCGGCCGATGCAGCGCATCGACCAGTCCGACCTCGTGTACAAGAACGAGCAGTCCAAGTTCGACCAGGTGGTCGAGGACATCGTGGAGCGGCACGAGAAGGGCCAGCCCGTCCTCGTGGGAACCACGAGCGTGGAGAAGAGCGAGTACCTGTCGCGTCTGCTCGCCAAGCGCGGTGTGCGCCACGAGGTCCTGAACGCCAAGAACCACGCCCGAGAGGCCGCTATCGTGGCCCAGGCCGGTCGCCTCGGCTCGGTCACGGTCGCCACCAACATGGCCGGCCGTGGAACCGACATCATGCTCGGCGGAAACGCCGAGTTCCTCGCCGTCACCGAGATGAACGCACGCGGACTCAGCCCGGTCGAGACCCCGGAGGAGTACGAGGCGGCGTGGGACGAGGTGTTCGCCACGGTCAAGGCCGGGGTCGACGAGGAGGCCGAGAAGGTCATCGCCGCCGGCGGCCTCTACGTGCTCGGCACCGAGCGCCACGAGTCGCGCCGCATCGACAACCAGCTGCGCGGCCGCTCCGGCCGTCAGGGCGACCCGGGTGAGAGCCGCTTCTACCTCTCGCTCACCGACGACCTCATGCGCCTGTTCAACGCCGGCGCCGCCGAGAGCCTGATGGGCCGCTCCAACGTGCCCGACGACCTCGCGATCGAGTCCAAGGTCGTGTCGCGCGCCATCCGCAGCGCGCAGTCCCAGGTCGAGGGCCGCAACGCCGAGATCCGCAAGAACGTGCTGAAGTACGACGACGTGCTGAACCGCCAGCGCGAGGCGATCTACAGCGACCGCCGGCACATCCTCGAGGGCGACAACCTCAAGGATCGCACCCAGCGCTTCCTCGACGACGTCGTGAACGAGGTCATCACCGAGCACGCCGGCACCGGAACGGGTGACGACTGGGACTTCGACGCCCTGTGGGCCGAGCTCAAGACCCTCTACCCGATCTCGATCACGATCGACGAGGTCGTGGCCGAGGCCGGCAGCAAGGGGCGGATCAACCGCGACTTCGTGGCACGCGAGATCCTCTCCGACGCCAAGATCGCCTACGCCAAGCGCGAGGAGACCCTCGGCGAGGCGGCCATGCGCGAGCTCGAGCGCCGGGTGGTGCTCTCGGTGATCGACCGTCGCTGGCGTGACCACCTCTACGAGATGGACTACCTCAAGGACGGCATCGGCCTCCGTGCCATGGCGCAGCGCGATCCGCTGGTCGAGTACCAGCGTGAGGGCTTCGCGCTCTTCCAGTCGATGATGGGCCAGATCCGCGAAGAGACCGTCGGGTTCCTCTTCAACCTCGAGGTCGAGGTCAACGCCTCGCCCGCCGAGGTCGGAGCTCCGAAGGTCGAGGCCAAGGGCCTCGCTCCCGCCACGCCGGCGCCCGAGAAGCTGAGCTTCTCGGCCCCGAGCGACTCCGGCGGGGTCGAGGTGCGCAACCAGAAGGGCCAGATCGAGCAGGCCGCCACGGCGCGCGCCCAGAAGGCCGAGGAGCAGTCCGCTCCCGTGGCCAGCGCCTTCGTGCGCGGCGCGGGCGCGGGGGCCGGCGGCCCGGCTGCCGCGAACGGCGGCAAGCCGGCGCAGGGCC
The DNA here is from genome assembly GCF_024979315.1 of Herbiconiux oxytropis. GTDB lineage: Bacteria > Actinomycetota > Actinomycetes > Actinomycetales > Microbacteriaceae > Herbiconiux > Herbiconiux oxytropis. The sequence continues at coordinate 270,672 of NZ_JANLCK010000003.1, forward strand.
AGCGTCCGGCCGGAGGTTCGCCCTCGGGCAAGTCCTCCGGTGGGAGCTCCTCGGGCGCCAAGTCGACAGGTGGCAAGTCGACCGGTGGCAGCTCGTCGAGCGGTGGATCCGCGTCGGGTGGCGCCGGTGGCGATTCGGTGAACCGCGCGCAGCGTCGGGCGCAGGGCAAGAAGAAGCGCTGAGTCGCTGAACGGGCCAGGGTCAGAGCACGTGGATGGCGCTGGCCCGCCAGCGCCGCCCCAGCTGCTCGAGCCTGATGGCGACGGCGCGCGACCTGGCCCGGCCGTGCACGATCACGACGGCCTCCACGATGCCGGGGCCCGGCTGTGAGATGACCGCCCGGCCCAGGCTGAAGGTCGGCCGGGAGGGCGCTTCGTCGCGCACCCGGCGCGCGCGTGCCGACAGCACCACGCGCTTCATCAGATGGGCGTGCACGTCGGTGCTGAGCCAGCGCGCGATCTGATCGAGGTCCCTCGTGCCGGCGAGGATCTCGATCACGCAGCGGGCCAGGTTCTCGGCGAGCGGTCGCGGATCGGGCAGGGGATCCGGAGGCGGATCGGCGTCGGGCTCTCGACGAATGGACACGATCCGGGCCGACGGCGGAGCCGGGGCCATCGCCGGGGCACGCGGCGGTGCGGGCGCTCGTGTGGGAGGCGGGGGAAGGGTGATGGTCTGCGCGCTCATGGAGCTCCTTCAGCTCGACGGCCGGAAGTAAGCAATGCTCAGCACCCTCCGGAGGCTGTTACTCAACCAGTGTCGACCAGGGTTGTCCAGAAGCGTTTGTGCCCTGTGGATTCCGCACGAGTGGCGGTCGGGATGAGTGGGAATTGCTCATAACGCCCCCACGGCTGCAGCTGATGGAATGTACTCGCAGCACAGCACTGCACACACTTCCGGCCGGGGCGCCCGTTCCCCCGACCTACCGCAGCCCCGGTCGGAATCACACGGCTCCCGTGACCGCTTCGTAGGGAAACGCGGTCACGGGAGTCACCCTCGAGAGCACCGTAGGCTAGAACCCGTGTCAACTCTCAGCGACCTCGTCACCGCCCACGGCAGCTCCACCGAAGCCGACGTCGAGTGGCTGCACCTGCTCGTCAGCGACTGCCAGCTGCTCGCCGATCTGGCCTTCGCCGACATCGTGCTCTGGGTGCCGACGATCGACGACACCTTCGTGGCGGTCGCGCACTCCCGCCCATCGAGCTCGGCCACCCTCTTCTACCGTGACTTCGTGGGCCAGACCATCAAGCCGGAGTGGCGCAAGCAGGTCACCGACGCCTTCGAGAGCTCCCAGATCGTCGACACCGCGGCCCCGGACTGGTACGAGGAGACTCCCACCCGCGTGCGGGCCGTCCCGGTGCTCCGCCGCCTGTCGATGTCCGAGCAGACGACGACCGACAAGCCCATCGCCGTCATCACCCGGCACACCAACCTGAGCGAGGCGCGCACGCCGAGCCGCCAGGAGCTCACCTTCAACGAGTGCGCCAACGACCTGTTCGCCATGATCGCCGCCGGCGACTTCCCCGACCTCGGCGCCCCCACGGGCCCGCGCCGGGGTGCCCCGCGCGCCTCCGACGGCCTCATCCGGCTCGATGTCGACGGAGTGGTCACGTTCGCGAGCCCGAACGGACTCTCGGCCTTCAACCGCATGGGCTTCGCAGGGGAGCTCGAGGGCCAGTCCCTCGCCGAGGTCACGACCCAGCTGCTCTCGGGCCGGCTCGTGGTCGACGAGTCGCTGCCTCTCGTCGTCACCGGCCGCGCGCCGTGGCGCACCGACATCGAGGCGAGGGGGGTGACCGTGTCGCTCCGCGCCATCCCGCTCCGCACCCGCGGCCACCGCTTCGGCGCCATCGTGCTCAGCCGCGACGTGACGGAGCTCCGCCACCAGGAGCGCGAGCTCATCACGAAGGATGCGACGATCCGGGAGATCCATCACCGGGTGAAGAACAACCTGCAGACCGTCGCGTCGCTCCTGCGCATCCAGGCCCGCCGCACGCACTCCGACGAAGCGCGGGATGCCCTCACGCAGGCCATGCGGCGCGTCGCCGCCATCGCCGTGGTGCACGACACCCTCTCGGAGGGCCTCAACCAGCGCGTCGACTTCGACACCGTCTTCGACCGCGTGCTGCTGCTCGTGGCGGAGGTGGCCTCGGCCCACAACACCACGGTGCACCCGAAGTCGTCTGGCAGCTTCGGGGTGCTGCCGAGCGAGTACGCCACTCCGCTCGCGCTCGCGCTCACCGAGCTCGTGACCAACGCGGTGGAGCACGGGCTCGCGGGTCAGGAGGGCGAGGTCGAGATCGTCGCCTCCCGATCGGAGGAGCTGCTGACCGTCGAGGTGCGCGACAGCGGAACCGGCCTGCCCGAGGGCAAGGTCGGCTCGGGGCTCGGCACGCAGATCGTGCGCACCCTCATCCAGGGCGAACTCGGCGGCACGATCGACTGGCACACCATGGTGGGCTCGGGCACGGTCGTGACCATCGAGATCCCGTTCCGGTGGCTCAAGAAGGGCTGAGACCTGGGCGCCGGCGCACACGAAAGAACCCACCGACTCCGCCGCATCGCCGCGGAGTCAGTGGGTTCTTCGGATGTCAGGAGGCGCGTCGTGCCCGTGCCGCTCGACGCTTCAGAGCGCGCCGCTCGTCTTCGCTCAGACCACCCCACACGCCCGAGTCCTGTCCGGTCTCGAGGGCGTACTGGAGGCAGACCTCGGTGACGGTGCAGCGGGCGCACACGGTCTTGGCCTTGTCGATCTGGTCGACCGCGGGTCCGGTGTTCCCGACGGGGAAGAACAGTTCCGGGTCAGCGGTCAGGCAGGCGGCTTTGTCGCGCCAATCCATAGCGGGTACTCCTTATGTTGCCAGGGTGCGTCGGTCGATTGACCGGAGGGAATTCGGGTGAGAGATCAATGGCACGGTGGACGTTGCAATCAGAGGAGACTGCACCCGCTCACGTCACTGTGAGCAACATTGACCTCAGATATGGTCGCATACTGGTATTTGCAAATCAAGGGTTTTCTACGGAGTACAGGCGTGAGTGACCAGATGAACGAAGCACGAACTCCGGATGAAAGATCGTCGGGGCCCGACCGCACCCCCGGTCGCCGACCGGTTCTGCTCGTGCTGCTCGCCGTCATCCTGGCCGCTGAAGCGCTCGCCATGGCGGGGGTCACCGTGTGGCTCGTGTTCGAACTCCTGACCGAGCGGCCGGCCTCCTACGAGACCGCGCTCGCCATCCTCGTGCTCACCGCGATCGCCGCCGTGTTCCTCGCCTTCGTCGCCGTGCACACGCTCCGGATGCAGCCCTGGACGCGAGCGGCGGCGCTCACCTGGCAGCTGCTGCAGATCGTCATCGCGATCGGCTGCTTCCAAGGCATCGTGGCCACAGCGTCGGCGGGGTGGTACCTGCTGATCCCCGCCGTGCTGGCCGTGCTCCTGCTGTTCTCGCCGCCCGTGGTGGCCGCTACGCGTCGAGCTTGAGCTTCTTGCGGAGCGACGCCACGTGGCCGGTGGCCTTCACGTTGTAGAGCGCGAGCGTCACGTCGCCCTGCCCGTCGATCACGAACGTGGAGCGGAGCACCCCGGTGACCGTCTTGCCGTAGAGCGACTTCTCGCCCCAGGCGCCGTAGAGCTCGTGCACGGCCTTGTCGGGGTCCGAGAGCAGGGTGAAGTTCAGGCCCTCGGCCTCGGCGAACCGTTGGAGCTTGGCGGGGGTGTCGCGCGAGACGCCGAGCACCGTGTAGCCGGCGCTCTTCAGCGAGTTGAGGTGGTCGCGGAAGTCGCACGCCTGCGTGGTGCAGCCGGGAGTGCCGGCCTCGGGGTAGAAGTACAGGATGACGCGCTCACCGCGGTAGCCGGAGAGGGTGCGCTCGACGCCGTTCTGGTCGGCGAGGGTGAAGTCGGGGGCGGCCTGGCCCGGTTCGAGGCGCGCGGTGGTGTCTGTCATGCGTCCAGTATTTCGCATCCGTGAGCAGTGATTGCTCATCACTCCCTGCGGCCATCCGACCCGACGATGGGGGCATGCCCCTGCGCCTCGTCCCGACCGTCCCCGTCGGTCTGCTCGCCCTCTCCGTGCTCGTGCTCGCGGGCTGCACCATCGGCGCCCCGATGGAGCCCGGACCCGCCGATAAGGCTCCGTCCGGATGGCTCGACGAGAGCCATCCGGCCCCGGTTCGCGAAGGCCTTCGGAGCGTGCTAATGTTGTCGACTGGCTCGGGTAACCGGGTGACGCACCTCTAGCTCAATTGGCAGAGCAACTGACTCTTAATCAGTGGGTTCTCGGTTCAAGTCCGAGGGGGTGCACCAGAACACCGCACCTCACCACGACATCCCCGCAGGTCCTTCAGTGGCCGTTCGTGTCCGCATCCACGTCGATGCCGTTGCGGGCGAACTCCGATGTCGTCACGATCGTGATGACCGCTCCCACCACCACGAAGCCGAAGGCGATCACGGCGATCCAGTTCATGGCGTCGTCGAGCGGGGTCCCCTCGTCCGAGTCGGCCCCGATCAGCCACTGCATCGTCTGCAGGCCGACGGCGAGCAGCACGTCGATGACGAAGAGCGAGAGCCCGGTGATGTAGGCGATGCGCAGAAGCACGATGAGCCTGGCCGTCAGAGCGTTCACGGTCCCACGATAAGGCAGGCGCTACGTAATCGTGAGCCCGCTCCTACGTAACCTCGGCTCTCCGCGAGACGGGGGCGATCCCGGGTGAGTAGAACCTACTCATGAGCACACAGGACATCTCTTCCCGACCGGGCCGGCTGCACGGCCGCGAACGACTGCTGCGGCACGCGCTGCGGTCGCTGGAACGGCCGGCACCGCGCCCGTTCGTGCTGGTCACCGGGCGCCAGGGGGTCGGCCGCACGGCCTTCCTCGAGGCCGTCGTGGCCGGCGCCGGCCCCGAGTGGTCGGTGCACGTCATCCGGGGCCGTGCCGACCTCGCCGACGTGCCGCTCGGCGCACTCGCACCTCTTCTGGCGGGCCTGCCCGACACCGAGAGCAGCGCCGACGGATCCCCGATGGTCGGCCTCCACCGCCTCGTGAACCGGCCGGGAGCCGTCGTCGTCGTCGACGACGCCGACCTGCTCGATCCGGCCAGCGCCTGCGTGCTCGAGCAGATCGCGGAGGCGCGCACGGCGGCCCTCGTGGTCTCGTGCACGGCGGCGGGCTCGGACATCTCCCGGCACGCGAGCACGGTGATCGAGCTTCCCCCGCTCTCTGCGGCCGACATGCACGATCTCGTCAAGGACCGCTTGGGGCCCCTCGTCGGCACCGTGGCCGTCGAGGAGATCGTGCGGCTCGCCGCCGGCAGCACCCGCACCCTCGTGGAGCTCGTCGACGCGGCCGCGGTGGCCACCGACCTGCACGACGACGCGGGCTCCTGGCGCGAGCGCTGGCCGCACATCACGCCCGGCCTCGTGGCGTCGCTGCCGCACGATCCGCTGCACACCGACCCGCTCGTGGCCGATCTCCTCGCGCTCGTCGCGGTCGCCGGCGAGGTGCCGGTGGAGCAGGGCGGCACCTCCGGTGCCTCGGAGCGGGCCACGCGGCGGGCCGAGTCGCTCGGAGTGGTGAGCACCGTGAAGGCCGACGGCCGTCTCTGGGTGCGGCTCTCGCATCCGCTCTACGCCGCCGTGGTGCTCGGCACGGTCTCCGATCTCGAGAGCGCCTGCTACTGCGCCGCCGGTGCCGACATGCTCGACGGCTACCCCGAGCACCGCGTGCGGCGGACCCTCCTGCAGTTGAAGGCCGGGCACTGCGTGCCGCCGCAGACGCTCCTCGACCTCGCCCACCAGGAGCTCAGCGCCTGCCGGTACTCCACCGCCATCACCCTGGGGCTGCACGCCGTCGAGAGGGGCCACACACCGCTTCTGAGAGCAGCAGGGGAGTACGTCGAGGCCCAGGCCTCGTCACAGGTGGGCCGGATCGAGGCGGCGTCGGCCCACTTCGACGCCGCGTGGGCCCTGCTCGACGACGCGACGGCGGGGGGCGCGTTCGGCGAGGCGGAGCCGTTCGCGGTGGCCCTCGCGCAGGGGCACGGCAACCACCTCGCCTTCCGGGTGCTCCGGCCGGCCCAGGCGATCGTGCGCATCGAGGCCGTGCTCGACCGGATGGGTCCCGAGAAGCGGCTCCTGGTGGAGGACGACATCGCGAAGTGGCGGGTGATGGCCGGGCAGGCGCTCTCACCCGATGCCGACGTGCTGTCGATGCTCGGCCCGGTCGAGACACCGGCAGACCTCAACCTGCTGCAGCTGACCGCGAGCCTGCACACCATGGGCGGTGACCTCGCGCTCGCCGAGGAGGCGGTGGCGCGCGGCCTCGAGGCCTGCGAGCGATTCCGCGAGGTGCTGCCGAACGCCCGCGACCTGTTCCAGCTCTCCGAGCTGCTCGTGCTCTCGTTCACGGGGCGCTTCGCCGAGGCGAGGCTCGCGGCCCGCACCAATCTGGCCACCGCGGAGTCGACGAATCCGAGCGCCCGCGGCATGTGGCGGTTCGCGCTCGCCATGATCGAACTGCACACCGGATCGCCCGGTCGCGCCTGGAAGCTCATCGCCGAGGGCCGCCGCGACCTGCTCTGGCGCGACATCGCCGGACTCCTCCCGGCGGCGGACGCGCTCTCCGCCGCGGTGGCGGCGCGGACCGGCCGCTTCGCGGTGGCCCGCAGCTGGCTCGACCAGGTGACCCCCGCCGAGATCCGCGATCCTCGGGTGGAGCTCTACGCCGCACTCGCCCGCGCGTGGGTGTCGGCGTCGGCAGGGCGTCCGGGTTTCGCCATCCGGAGCCTCGCTCCCGTGCTGCACAAGGCCACGGCGGAGGGCAACCGGTACCTGGCGGCGCTCGTGGCCTACGAGGCGGTCAGGATCGATCCTGTGGTCGGTGCCACCGTGATGCTGCCCACCCTCGTGGCCGCCCGGCAGGCCTTCCCGCTCTGCGAGGGGCACGCCCGCGCCGTCGTCTCGCGGCAGGACGTGCTCCCGGTGGCCAGGCAGCTCGCCGACGCCGGACTGCTCGGGCCGGCGATCGACGCCGCCCGCTGGGTGGCCGAGCAGTCCGGCAACGACCTCGTGCGGGCCTCGCACGCCCACCGGCTGGCCGACTCGTGGACCGTGCGCACCGGGATCTCGATGACGCCGCGGCGCCGGCAGTCGCATCCGCGGGTCATGCCGCTCACGGACCGCGAGTGGCAGCTCGCCTCGGGAGCCGCGTCACTCCGCACGAGCGCCGAGCTCGCCGCCGAGTTCGGGATCTCGGTGCGGACGGTCGACAACCATCTCGCTCGCATCTACAAGAAGCTCGGGATCGCCGGGCGCCGGGAGCTCGCGGGCGAGCTGGCCGCTCTCCGATCGGTTGAGTAGGAATTGCTCATCACACCGTGCCGGCCCGCGCCGCCACACTGGCTTCTGGCACACAGCCAGTCATCGCCGCTCGTGCGGTCCGGCCCCACGCGCGGTTCACTCGTCAGTCCCACGCCCCGGAGCGCACGGCGATGATCCGGGAACAGGGGCGGCCTTCGGGTGGCCGCCCCTGTTCTTTTCCTTCCTGGCGGGGCCCGGTTCTTCCTCCCACCTGCCCTACTGTGATTGCTATGACGCAACGGGTCGACACTCTCCTCATCTTCGGCGCCAGCGGCGACCTCACCGCTCGCCTCCTGCTCCCCGGCCTCGGCCAGCTCCTCACCGATCAGCCCGACAGGCGGCTCGAGCTCATCGGCGCCGGGGGAGTGGAATACACCGACGAGCAGTGGAAGACGATCGTCACGACCTCGTTCTCCGAGGTCGAGGCCGAAGGTGCCGCCATCGACGCCCTCCTCGCCTCCACCCGCTACGTGCAGGCCGACGTCACGGATGCGAAACAGCTCACCGACGTGCTCGCGCTCGCCACGGGGAACCCCGCGATCTACTTCGCCTTGCCGCCCGCGGTCGCCGCAGCTGTGGTGACCACCCTCCAGACCATCGAGTTCCCGCCCGGGCTCACACTCGCCCTCGAGAAGCCGTTCGGGCTCGACGTGCCGAGCGCCATCGCGCTGAACGGCGAACTCGCCAAGCTCGTGCCCGAGAACCAGATCCACCGCGTCGACCACTTCCTCGGCCGCTCGACGGTGTTCAACATCCTCGGCCTCCGCTTCGCCAACCGCATCTTCGAGCCGGTGTGGAACTCCGAGCACATCGCCTCGATCGACGTCGTCTACGACGAGCAGCTCGGCCTCGAGGGCCGTGCGGGCTACTACGACAAGGCGGGAGCCCTCGTCGACATGATCCAGAGCCACCTGCTCCAGGTGATGGCCGTGCTCGCCATGGAGCCGCCCTCGACGCTCGGCTCGGACGACCTGCGCGACGCCAAGGAGATCGTGCTCCGCGCGACCCGCCTCTGGAACGACGATCCCGCGACGGGAAGCCGGCGGGCCCGCTACACGGCCGGCGACATCGACGGCCGCTCGCTGCCGAGCTATGCCGACGAGAAGGGCGTCGATCCGGCGCGAGAGACCGAGACGCTCGCCGAGGTCACGCTCGAGGTGTCGACCTGGCGCTGGAAGGGAGTTCCCATCACGCTGCGCTCCGGCAAGGCCCTGGTGGAGCGCCGCCGCGAGATCGTGGTGACCTTCAAACCCGCCAACCAGCTGCCCGTGGGCCTCACGGGCGCCAACGCGCCCACCGTGCTGCGGCTCTTCCTGGCACCGGATGCGATGTCGCTCGAGATCGACATCAACGGCCCCGGCGACCCGTACGAGCTCGAGCGCACGAGCCTCGACGCCACCTTCGGCGACGGCCAGCTGCTGGCCTACCGCGAGGTGCTCGCCGGCATCCTCGACGGCGACCCGACGCTCGGTGTGCGCGGTGACTCCGCGGTGGAGGGCTGGCGCATCCTCGCCCCCGTCATCGCCGCCTGGCGCGCCGACGAGGTGCCGCTCGACGAGTACCCCGCCGGTAGCGAGGGCCCGTCGGAGTGGAAGCGGATCGGCTGACCCCAGCGGCGCCCTGGCTCCTAGCGGGCCAGCGACCAGCCGCCCTCGGCGTTCTTCTGCGCCGCGGCCTCGGTGACGGCGCGATGGTGCGCCACGAGTGAGCGCAGCGCGTCGTCGTCCTCAGGATCGGGACCCGCGGTGGCGACCGCAGCAGGTGCGAGAGTGAGCGTGGGGGCCACCGAGGTCGCTGCCGGGGGAGCGGCGGAGGCCATGGCGGGAGCCGCAGCCGACACCGCACGCGCGAGCTGACGGGGCACGTAGACGGCCTCGACCGGCGCGAGAGGCGCAGCCGCGTGACTGAGCGAGGAGCGCACCGAGATGCCGTGCTCGGCGAGGTTGGCCACGATGTCGTGGGCCACCGAGCGGGCGAGCGAGGTGTGGAAGATGTCGTCGGTGTCGGCGGCGCTCCGGCGGGTGATGGCGAAGGAGCCGAGGGGGCCGAAGTTCTCCATGAGGGTCTGATTCACGAGCTCGTACAGCCGCTCCTGGCTGACCGTGTCGTCGCGGGCCGCCTTCGCTCGTCGTCGCCAGCCGATCATCGAAGCTCCTTCATCACCCTCACCGTGAGAACAGTGTGCGCGCTGTGCATCGGCAGAGCGAACCGACACGCCGCGCGACCCGGTGCAATGGGCTGATTAGGGTGGGTATTCGTCTACCGGAAGGGGTGCCGTGCCGCTCGAGAGAACGTGGATCGTCTTCGCGATCGCCGCCGTCGCCGCCCTCGTGGCCGCGATCGTCATCACCGCCGCCATCGCACTGGCCCTGAGGCTCGCCGCACGCCGACGCGGCTGGCCGTCGGCGCTCGTCCGCCGGGTGCGGCTGCCGTTCCGGATCTTCCTCGTCGTGGTGCTGCTCTGGGTGGCCGTCGGGCTGACCCTCCCGGCGGGCGACTGGGCCGCGCTCGTCGACCAGCTCTTCCTGATCGCGACGATCGCCGTGGGGGCGTGGCTCGTCTGCGCCTTCGCCGTCTTCGTCGAGGACGTCGCGCTCGCCCGCTACACGATCGACCGGCCGGACAACCGGGTCGCCCGTCGTGCCCGCACCCAGGTGCTCATTCTGCGCCGACTCGCCATGGCCGTCGTCATCGTGCTCGCCTTCGGCGCGATCCTGCTGACGTTCCCCGGGGCCCAGGCCGTGGGTGCGAGCGTGCTCGCGTCGGCCGGAGTGGTCTCGATCATCGCCGGCCTCGCCGCCCAGTCCACCCTCGGCAACGTGTTCGCCGGCATGCAGATCGCCTTCAGCGACGCCGTGCGGGTCGACGACGTCGTGATCGTGGAGAACGAGTGGGGCCGGATCGAGGAGATCACGCTCACCTACGTGGTCGTGCACATCTGGGACGACCGGCGCATGGTGCTGCCGAGCACCTACTTCACCTCGACGCCGTTCCAGAACTGGACGAGGCGCAACTCCGAGCTGCTCGGCTCCGTGGAGTTCGACCTCGACTGGCGCGTGACGCCGGCCGAGATGCGCGCCGAGCTCGAGCGCGTGCTCGCCCGCACCGACCTCTGGGACCAGCGTGTCTCGGTGCTGCAGGTCACGGATGCCGTGGGCGGCTACGTGCGGGTGCGCATCCTGGTGACCGCGATCGACGCGCCCACCCTGTTCGACCTTCGCTGCTTCGTGCGCGAGGAGATGATCGCCTGGCTCTACCGCTCGAGCCCGCAGTCGATCCCGCGCTCCCGGGTGGAGCTCCGCGAGGAGGAGGACGACATCTCGGCGCCCGTGCACGTCGCCGACCCCGAGGCGGTGGGCCTCTTCCACGGCGACCGCGGCGCGGAGGGCCGCGCCAGCATGTTCACCGGGCCCATCCGCACCACCGACGTGCTGCCGGATGCTACGCGGCCGGCTCCGAAGGGGGAGTGGCCGGAGCGGGCGGCGCGGCCGGGGAAGCCGGAGCGGCCTGCTCCGTAGCCGGAGTCGCCGACGGCGCCTTGGGCCTCCGCGGCTGCGCCGGGTCGGCCTGCTGCTGCACGTCGATCCGCCGCAGCGGCCACGAGAATGTGGGCGACTCGCCGTTCCTGGCGAGGTAGACCTGCGCCGCGCGGGTGCCGAACCAGAGGAACCGCACGAGGAGGAACAGCACTCCCACGATCACGACGAGGGCGACGAGCCCGGCGATCACCGAGAACGCGCTCGAGAGCACCGAGAAGAGCAGATGGAACGGGCCCCCGCCGAACGACGACATGATCAGTCGCCCAGCTCGCGCGCGTCCTCGTCTTGCTGCATGACGCTGCCGACGGCGAGAGCCACGGTGATGCCCCAGCTCACCCACATGAGCACGAGGCGCCAGTCGCGCGGGCCCTTCCTCGTGGTCTGCACGGCGGAGAACCCGCCGATGACCGCACCGATGATGCTGCTGTTCAGGATGTACTTGCGCACCGTGACCCCGTTCTCCTGCGTGTTTGCCCCTACGCTACCCCGCCGGGCCCGGGCGCGCCCCCGCCGCCGCTGGTAGGCTCGGCAGCGCATGCCCTCCTCAGACAGCACCACGCCAGAGTCCCTCGCCGGCGAGTTCTCCTTCGTCGTCGTCTCCAACCGCCTGCCGGTCGACCGCATCACAGATGCCGACGGCAATCCGTCGTTCCGCACCTCGCCCGGCGGCCTCGTGACGGCCCTCGAGCCCGTGATGCGCGAAGCCGACGGCGCGTGGATCGGCTGGACGGGCAGCGCCGATGACGAGGCCGATCCGTTCGAGCACGACGGCATCCACCTCATCCCCGTGGGCCTCTCGGCCGAGGAGATCGAGCTCTACTACGAGGGCTTCTCGAACGACACCCTCTGGCCGCTCTATCACGACGTGATCGCGCCCCCCGCCTACCACCGGGAGTGGTGGGAGAGCTACGTGCAGGTCAACCGGCGCTTCGCCGACCGCGCCGCGCTCGTGACCGCCGAGGGCGGCACGGTGTGGGTGCAGGACTACCAGCTGCAGCTCGTGCCGCAGATGCTCCGCGAGCAGCGGCCCGACCTCACGATCGGCTTCTTCAACCACATCCCGTTCCCGGCCTACGGCATCTACTCCCAGCTGCCGTGGCGCACCCAGATCATCAAGGGGCTGCTCGGAGCCGACGTCATCGGCTTCCAGCGCACGGCCGACGCGGGCAACTTCTCGCGTGCGGTGCGGCGGCTGCTCGGCCACCAGACCAAGGGCACCGTGATCGACGTGCCCGTGACCGACGAGGAGGCGGGCAGCGCCAAGCACCGCATATCCTCGGTCAAGGTGAGCGCGGTCAAGGGCGCGGAGGCCGGCGCCCAGAAGCTCGTGCGCACGGTCGTGGCCAAGGCCTTCCCGATCTCGATCGACGCGGCCCGCTATGAGGAGCTCGCCCGCCGGCCCGACATCCAGGCCAGGGCGAAGGAGATCCGCGAGGGCCTCGGCAACCCCGCCGTCGTGATGCTCGGCGTCGACCGGCTCGACTACACCAAGGGGATCGGCCACCGCCTGAAGGCCTTCGGCGAGCTCCTGGCCGATGGCAAGCTCGACGTGGAGGACGTGACGCTCGTGCAGGTCGCGAGCCCGAGCCGCGAGCGGGTGCGCACCTACCAGATGCTCCGCGACGACATCGAGCTGACGGTCGGGCGCCTGAACGGCGACTACTCGACCATCAGCCACCAGGCCATCAGCTACCTGCACCACGGCTACCCCCGCGAGGAGATGGTCGCGCTCTACCTGGCCGCCGACATCATGCTCGTGACGGCGCTCCGCGACGGCATGAACCTCGTGGCCAAGGAGTACGTGGCCTCACGCTTCGACAACGACGGGGTGCTCGTGCTGAGCGAGTTCGCGGGAGCCAGCGACGAGCTGCGCACGGCGCTCCGGGTGAACCCGCACGACATCGAGGGCCTCAAGGAGGCCATCATGCAGGCGAAGACGATGCCGAAGGCCGAGCGGTCGAGGCGTATGCGAGCCCTCCGCAAGCGCGTGCAGGAGTACGACGTGGCCCGCTGGTCGACTTCGTTCCTCACCGCCTTGGCCACTCCCTCCGACGGCCTCGTGCTGCCGAAGGCGAATCAGCAGACCCGCAGCGAGGCGCGCGCCGAGGAGCGGGCGATCGAGGAGTCCCGGTGAGCGGCGCGCTCCCCGCCGACCTGGGTGATGCCCTCCGGCAGCTCGCCGCCACCCCCCGGCTCCTCGTCGCCCTCGACTTCGACGGCACCCTCGCGCCCGAGGTCGACGTGCCCGACGAGGCGAGGGCCCTGCCCGAGGCGCACGAAGCCGTGCTCGCTCTGCTCGCGCTGCCCGAGACCGACGTGGCCTTCATCTCGGGGCGCGCCATGCAGAGCCTCCAGCACGTCAGCCGGTTGCCCGAGACCGCGTTCCTCGTGGGCTCCCACGGCGTCGAGGTGCACACCGACGGCCGCACCGAGCTCGACCTCGACGAGAGCGAGCTCGCGCGCCGAGCCGCCCTCGAGACGGCGCTGCAGGCGATCGCCGACTCGCTCGAGGGGGTCTGGATCGAGACCAAGCCCGCCGGCTTCGCGCTGCACACCCGCCTCGCCGGCGACGCCGAGACCGCGGAGGCCGAGGCCCGCGCGCTCGCCGAGACCGATCCGGAGGCCAACGGCCTCACGGTCCGCCGCGGCAAGAACGTGCTGGAGTTCTCGGTGCGGAGCACCACAAAGGGCGAGGCCGTCGAGCGCCTGCGCGCCCAGACGGGCGCCACGGCGGTGCTCTTCGCGGGCGACGACGTGACCGACGAAGACGGATTCGCGGTGCTCCGCGACGGCGATCTGGGTCTGAAGAGCGGCCAGGGCGAGACCGTGGCGTCGCACCGCGTGGCCGGTCCGCACGACGTGGCCGCCGCCTTGCGGGCGCTCGCCGAGAACCGTGCCGGAGCATCCCCTTCTCGCCTCTAAACTCGTAACATGCCCGAAATAGACATGAAGCCTCGCAGCCGCACCGTCACCGATGGGATCGAAGCCCTCACCTCGCGCGGAATGCTCCGCGGCGTCGGGATGGGCGACGGCGACTGGGAGAAGCCCCAGATCGGCATCGCGAGCTCGTGGAACGAGATCACGCCCTGCAACCTCTCGCTCGAGCGCCTCGCCCGGGCGTCGAAGGAGGGCGTGCACGCCGGCGGCGGCTACCCGCTGCAGTTCGGCACCATCTCGGTCTCCGACGGCATCTCGATGGGCCACGAAGGCATGCACTTCTCGCTCGTCTCGCGCGAGGTCATCGCCGATTCGGTCGAGACCGTCATGATGGCCGAGCGCCTCGACGGCTCGGTGCTGCTCGCAGGCTGCGACAAGTCGCTGCCGGGCATGCTCATGGCCGCGGCCCGCCTCGACCTCGCCTCCGTCTTCCTCTACGCCGGATCGATCGCGCCCGGCTGGGTGAAGCTCTCCGACGGCACGGAGAAGGACATCACGATCATCGACTCCTTCGAGGCCGTCGGCGCCGTGCGCGCCGGCCGCATGTCGATGGAGGACGCGCACCGCATCGAGTGCGCCTTCGCCCCCGGCGAGGGATCGTGTGGCGGCATGTACACGGCCAACACCATGGCGAGCGCCGCCGAGGCGATGGGCATGAGCCTCCCCGGCTCTGCGAGCCCCGCCGCCGCCGACCGCCGCCGCGACTACTTCGCCCACCGTTCGGGCGAGGCCGTGGTGAACATGCTGCGCCAGGGGCTCACCGCCCGCGACATCATCACCAAGAAGTCGCTCGAGAACGCCATCGCCGTGGGCATGGCCTTCGGCGGATCGACCAACCTCGTGCTGCACCTGCTCGCGATCGCCGCCGAGGCCGACGTCGACCTCACGCTCGCCGACTTCAACCGAGTGGGCGACAAGGTGCCGCACATCGGCGACCTCAAGCCCTTCGGCCGCTTCGTGATGAATGACGTCGACCGCCACGGGGGCGTGCCCGCCGTGATGAAGGCGCTGCTCGAGGAGGGACTGCTGCACGGCGACGCCATGACCGTCACCGGCAAGACGGTCGAGGAGAACCTCGCCGAGATGGACATCGCCCCGCTCGACGGCGAGGTGCTCCGCCCCATCTCGAACCCCATCCACAAGTCCGGTGGCATCACCATCCTCGAGGGCACCTTCGCCCCCGAAGGCGCCGTGGTGAAGTCGGCCGGCTTCGACGCCGACGTGTTCGAGGGCCCGGCACGGGTGTTCGAGCGCGAGCGAGCGGCGATGGACGCCCTCACCGAGGGCCGCATCAACGCCGGCGACGTCGTGGTCATCCGCTACGAGGGCCCCAAGGGCGGACCGGGGATGCGCGAGATGCTCGCCATCACGGCCGCCATCAAGGGCGCAGGCCTCGGCAAAGATGTACTACTCTTGACGGACGGACGATTCTCAGGCGGCACAACCGGCCTGTGCATCGGCCACATAGCACCCGAAGCGGTCGACGCAGGTCCGATCGCCTTCGTGCGCGATGGTGATCTAATACGGGTCGATATCGCCGCTCGCTCGCTCGACCTACTGGTTGACCCCGCAGAGCTGGAATCCCGCCGAGAAGGCTGGGCCCCTCTCCCCCCGCGCTATACCCGTGGCGTGCTCGCGAAGTACTCCAAGCTGGTGCATTCCGCCGCCGTCGGCGCCATCACCGGCTAGGCGCTCCGCCTCCATCACTCGTGCTCGACGCTTAGGAAACCAGATGTCCTCGGACGCTTTCCCCGTGCCAACGAAGAAGACCACCCCGCCCACCGCCCCCGCGACCGAGACGATGACCGGCTCAGGAGCCGTCCTCCGCTCGCTCAAGGAGCTCGGCATCACCGACGTGTTCGGTCTGCCGGGCGGCGCCATCATCCCGTTCTACGACGAGCTGATGGTGCAGGACGACATCCGCCACATCCTCGTGCGGCACGAGCAGGGCGCAGGCCACGCCGCCGAGGGCTACGCCTCCTCGAGCGGGAAGGTCGGCGTCGCCATCGCCACGAGCGGCCCGGGCGCCACGAACCTCGTGACCGCCATCGCCGACGCTTACATGGACTCCGTGCCGATGCTCGCGATCACCGGCCAGGTGTTCTCGACGCTCATGGGCACCGACGCCTTCCAGGAGGCCGACATCGTGGGCATCACGATGCCCATCACGAAGCACTCCTTCCTCGTCAAGCGCGCCGAGGACATCCCGGCGACCCTGGCGGCCGCCTACCAGATCGCCACGACCGGGCGCCCCGGCCCCGTGCTCGTCGACATCACGAAGGATGCGCAGCAGAACCCGATGGAGTTCTCCTGGCCGCCGAAGATCGACCTGCCCGGCTACCGGCCCATCACGAAGGCCCACGGCAAGCAGATCCAGGCCGCGGCCCAGCTGCTCGCCGAGGCCAAGAAGCCCGTGCTCTACGTGGGCGGCGGCGTCATCCGTGCCGGTGCGTCGACCGAGCTCCTCGAGTTCGCCGAAGCGACCGGCGTGCCCGTGGTCACGACGCTCATGGCGCGCGGCGCGTTCCCCGACTCGCATCCGCAGAACCTCGGCATGCCCGGCATGCACGGCACCGTTCCCGCCGTTCTCGCCCTGCAGGAGAGCGACCTGCTGATCTCGCTCGGTGCCCGGTTCGACGACCGCGTCACGGGCAAGGCGGCCGACTTCGCGCCCGGAGCCAAGGTCGTGCACGTCGACGTCGACCCCGCCGAGATCTCGAAGATCCGGGTGGCCGACGTGCCCATCGTGGGCGACGCGAAAGACGTCATCGCCGACCTGATCAAGGCCTGGGCCGACATCTCCAGCGAATCCAAGCTCGACCTCACCGAGTGGTGGAGCTACCTCGACGGCCTTCGCACGGAGTTCCCGCTCGGTTACACCGAGCCCTCCGACGGCCTCATGGCCCCGCAGTACGTGATCAAGCGGATCGGCGAGCTCACCGGCCCCGAAGGCGTCTACGCCGCGGGCGTGGGGCAGCACCAGATGTGGTCGGCGCAGTTCATCAAGTACGAGCGCCCCCACGCCTGGCTCAACTCCGGGGGAGCGGGCACCATGGGCTACGCGGTCCCCGCGGCCATGGGCGCCAAGGTCGCCCAGCCCGACCGCGTGGTGTGGGCGATCGACGGCGACGGCTGCTTCCAGATGACCAATCAGGAGCTCGCCACCTGCACGATCAACAACATCCCGATCAAGGTCGCGATCATCAACAACTCCTCCCTCGGCATGGTGCGGCAGTGGCAGACGCTGTTCTACGACGGCCGGCACTCGTTCACCGACCTCAACACGGGGCACGAGACCCGGATGATCCCGGACTTCGTGAAGATGGCCGACGCCTACGGTGCGCTGGGCATCCGGGTCACCAAGGCCGAGGACGTCGACGCCGCCATCAAGCTCGCGCTCGAGACCAACGACCGGCCGGTCGTGATCGACTTCGTGGTCTCGGCGGATGCGATGGTGTGGCCGATGGTCGCGCAGGGCACCTCGAACAGCCAGATCCAGTACGCCAAAGAGCACGCCCCCGAGTGGGAAGAGGAGTAGCCCGATGAGCACCCATGTTCTGAGCCTCCTCGTGGAGGACAAGCCGGGCCTCCTGACCCGCGTGGCCGGACTCTTCGCCCGCCGCGGCTTCAACATCGAGTCGCTCGCCGTGGGCCACTCCGAGATCGAGGGCCTCTCGCGCATCACGGTGGTGGTCGACGTCGACGAGCTGCCGCTCGAGCAGGTCACCAAGCAGCTCAACAAGCTCATCAACGTGATCAAGATCGTCGAGCTCGACCCCGCCCAGTCGGTGCAGCGCGAGCACCTGCTCATCAAGGTGCGCGTCGACAACATCACCCGCTCGCAGGTGCTCGAGGCCGTGAACCTCTTCCGCGCCCGCGTGGTCGACGTGTCGACGGATGCGCTCGTGATCGAGGTCACGGGCGACAGCGGCAAGACCCAGGCGTTCATCAAGGTGATCGAGCCCTACGGGATCAAGGAGATCGCCCAGTCGGGCCTCCTCGCGATCGGCCGCGGCGGCAAGAGCATCACCGAGCGCGTCTTCAAGAGCTAGACCCGCTTCTTCGACACTTCACTGCACACCCCAACCAAGGAGAAAACCAAGTGACCGAGATCTTCTACGACCAGGATGCCGACCTGTCCCTGATCCAGGGCAAGAAGGTGGCCGTGATCGGCTACGGCTCGCAGGGCCACGCCCATGCGCTGAACCTCCGCGACTCCGGCGTCGAGGTCGTCGTGGCGCTCAAGGAGGGGTCGAAGTCGACCCCCAAGGCCGAGGAGGCGGGCTTCACGGTGCTCTCCGTGGCCGACGCCACCTCGTGGGCCGACGTCATCGTCATCCTCGCGCCCGACCAGCACCAGCGTGGCATCTACGCCGCCGACATCCAGCCGAACCTCGCCGACGGCAAGACGCTCGTCTTCGGCCACGGCTTCAACATCCGCTTCGGCTACATCGAGGCGCCCGAGGGCGTCGACGTCATCATGGTCGCCCCCAAGGGCCCGGGCCACACCGTGCGCCGCGAGTACGAGGCCGGCCGCGGCGTGCCCGTGATCGTCGCCGTGGAGAAGGACGCCACCGGCTCCGCGTGGGACCTCGCCTGGAGCTACTCCAAGGGCATCGGCGGACTTCGCGCCGGCGGCATCAAGACCACCTTCACCGAAGAGACCGAGACCGACCTGTTCGGCGAGCAGGCCGTGCTCTGCGGCGGCGTCTCGCAGCTCGTGCAGTACGGTTTCGAGACCCTCACCGAGGCCGGTTACCAGCCGCAGATCGCCTACTTCGAGGTGCTGCACGAGCTCAAGCTCATCGTCGACCTGATGTGGGAGGGCGGCATCGCCAAGCAGCGCTGGAGCGTCTCCGACACCGCCGAGTACGGCGACTACGTCTCGGGCCCCCGCGTGATCGACCCGAGCGTGAAGGAGAACATGCAGGCCGTTCTCGCCGACATCCAGTCGGGCGCGTTCGCGAAGCGCTTCATCGACGACCAGGACGCCGGAGCCCCCGAGTTCCTCGCCCTCCGCGAGAAGGGTGCCGCGCACCCCATCGAGGCCACCGGCAAGGAGCTCCGCGCCCTCTTCGCCTGGAAGCAGCAGGATGCGGACTACACCGACGGCTCCGCCGCCCGCTAGCCACCCCTGGTCTCTCTCTGTCGAGACGTCGAAATCCGCGCCAGGACTTCGGTTTTGGCGCGGATTTCGACGTTTCGGCGGGATGTAGGGTGAGGGGATGAGCGACCGGCGGGATGAGGACGATGAAGCCCTGGGGTGGGGCGGGGACGACGATCCCACGCTCGCACCGGTGAAGCCCGCGGGAGCTGCGGCGGCTTCGCCGACCGCGGCACGGCGCAGGTCGGGCCGCACGGTGGAGGAGGAGGCCGACGAGGCCGAGGACCTGCTCGCCGAGAAGGATCTCGCCGCGGCCGAGAAGGAGACCGCGCAGCTGAGCTCGGCCGCCCTCATCGCCTACGGTGTGCTCGGCGGCGTCTACCTGCTCTACACGATCGGCTGGGTGATCAGTTTCACGCGCGTGGAGATCGCCGACATCGTGACCTTCGGCACCGTGACCGACCTCGTGGCACGCACGCTCGCGATCGCCGCCTCGCCGCTGTGGTTCATCTCGGCGCTGCTGCTGACGCAGAAGAAGGACATCCGGTGGACCTTCATCTGGCTCGTGATCGGCGTGCTCGTGCTCGTTCCGTGGCCGTTCCTTCTCGGAGGCAAGTGATGACGACCGTCGAGACCCCCGAGAAGCGGGGCTTCACGAGCTTCGGCCGATCCGGCTGGGCCGTGGCCCTCGTGTTCGCCTTCATCTACGCGTATCACCTGTGGGGCGGCATCGCGAACCTCGTGGGGGTCGTGACCACGTTCTCCGAATTCGGAGCTCCCGTGACCGGGGGAGTGTGGGCGCTCATCATCGCCTACGCCGTGGTGCCCGTGATCGTCTACATCGCCGCGCTCGTCGTGGGCCGGAGGCTCCGCAACGTCGGCCGAATCGTCGTGTTCCTCGTGGGGTTCGCCGTGGTCGCCGTGATCTCCCTCGACATCCTCGCCCTGGCCTAGGCCCCGCCGGGACCCGCTCAGAACGGGGATCCAGCTCAGAAGATGGCGGCGAACAGCACCAGGGCCGCCAGCACCACCTGGCCGATCAGCCGTGGCCAGAACGGGATCGCGAGGGCGCCGAACCTCTCCTTGTGCTTCGCCGCGTAGGCGTTGGCCGGGAAGACGGCGGCGAGGAACACGACGAGCGCGATGCCGGCCGCGATCCGGGTGGGCGGGAACAGCAGCCCGAGGCCGCCCGCGATCTCGCAGACGCCCGTGAGGTGGACGAGCGCGCGCGGCGTGATCCGCTCCCACCGCAGTCTCGGCGGGATCATGGCGGCCATGCCCCGCACCGAGCGCGGCACGAAGTGGTTGACCCCCATCACGATGAAGGCGGTGGCGACGAGGATGCGCACGACGAGCGCCGACAGCGAGAGCGGGTCCATGCCCCCATTGTGCCTGCACTACAGTTGAGAGGTTCCCCGCCACAGAACCAAAGGATCCGTCCGTGTCGAAGCCGGTCGTGCTGATCGCCGAAGAACTCTCTCCCGCCACCGTCGACGCCCTCGGGCCCGACTTCGAGGTGCGCTCCGTGGACGGCACCGACCGCCCCGCGCTCCTCGCCGCTCTCGCCGAGGCGAACGCGATCCTGGTGCGCTCCGCCACGAAGGTCGACGCCGAGGCCATCGCCGCGGCGCCCGTGCTGAAGGTGGTCGCGCGCGCCGGAGTGGGGCTCGACAACGTCGACATCAAGGCGGCCACGACCGCCGGCGTGATGGTGGTGAACGCGCCGACCTCCAACATCATCTCGGCCGCGGAGCTCACCGTGGGCCACATCCTGAGCCTCGCCCGGCACATCCCCGCCGCGCACGCCGCGCTCGCGCAGGGCCAGTGGAAGCGCTCGGCCTACACGGGCACCGAGCTCTACGAGAAGACCGTCGGCATCATCGGCCTCGGCCGCATCGGCGCCCTCATCACCGCGCGCCTGCAGGCCTTCGGCGTGAACGTGATCGCCTACGACCCCTACGTCACGAGCGCTCGCGCCCAGCAGCTCGGCGTCACCCTGGTGACGCTCGACGAGCTGCTCGAGCAGAGCGACTTCATCACCATCCACATGCCGAAGACGCCCGAGACCACCGGGATGATCTCGGACGAGCAGCTGGCGAAGATGAAGAGCACCGCCTACATCGTCAACGTCGCCCGCGGCGGCCTGATCGATGAGGACGCCCTGCACCGCGCCCTCACCGGCGGAGTCATCGCCGGCGCCGGTCTCGACGTGTTCGTGAGCGAGCCGCCGAAGGACTCCCCGCTGCTCGCGCTCCCGAACGTGATCGTGACCCCGCACCTCGGCGCCTCGACCGACGAGGCGCAGGAGAAGGCCGGCGTCTCGGTGGCCAAGTCGGTGCGGCTCGCGCTCTCGGGCGAGCTCGTCCCGGATGCCGTGAACGTCGCCGGCGGCATCATCGACCCGTACGTGCGCCCCGGCATCCCGCTGATCGAGAAGCTCGGCCAGGTGTTCTCGGGCCTCGCCTCGAGCCCCGTGACCTCGATCGACGTGGTGGTGAAGGGCGAGCTCGCCGACTACGACGTGAGCGTGCTCAAGCTCGCCGCGCTGAAGGGCGTGTTCACCAACGTCGTGAGCGAGAGCGTCTCGTACGTCAACGCGCCGCTGCTCGCCGAGCAGCGCGGCGTGACCGTGCGGCTCATCACCGACCCCGTGTCGGAGGAGTACCGCAACGTGATCACGCTCTCCGGCGCCCTGAGCGACGGATCGCAGATCTCGGTCTCCGGAACGCTCACCGGCACCAAGCAGATCGAGAAGATCGTCGAGATCAACGGCTACGACGTGGAGGTGCCGTTCGCGAAGCACCTCGTGGTGATGCTCTACACGGATCGCCCCGGGATCGTCGCCGTCTACGGCAAGGAGTTCGGTGAGGCCGGCGTGAACATCGCGGGCATGCAGATCGCCCGCCACGAGGCCGGCGGCGCCGCCCTCTCGGTGCTCACCATCGACTCCCCGGCCCCCGAGGGCCTCCTCGACGCCCTCGCCAAGGCAATCGAGGCTGACGTCATGCAGGAAATAGACATCACCGAGAGCTGACACGCGGCAGACCTCCGTCCGAGGCCCGAAGCCGCCTACGCGCAGAACGTCCGTCCGAGGCTGGAAGCCGCGGGCGCGCAGGCCTCCGTCCGGGGCTGGAAGCCGCGGGCCGTACTCGCCGACCCGGGGCGGCACAGTCGCCGCGGAGCGCCGCGCAGCGACGCGGAGCGACGGCTGCGCCGCATGTCGCCCGCGCCGCAGAGGCGGCGGCGCGGCACTAATCTTGTCTCATGGCACAGACGTTCAAGCTCGCTCTCATCCCCGGCGACGGGATCGGTCCCGAAGTGGTGGCGGAGGCCATCAAGGTGCTCGACGCCGTCGCATCCGCCGAGGGGATCGAGTTCGAGAAGACCGAGTTCCAGCTCGGGGCTGCACGGTTCCTCGAGACGGGCGACGTGCTGACGGACGAGGATCTGGTGGCGATCTCGGCGCACGACGTCATCCTGCTCGGCGCCGTCGGCGGAGTGCCAGGCGACCCGCGGCTGAAGAACGCCAACATCGAGCGCGGGCTGCTGCTGAAGCTGCGCTTCTCGCTCGACCACTATGTGAACCTCCGCCCGACGGTGATCTACCCGGGCGTGCCCTCGCCGCTCGCCTCGCACGGCGACGTCGACTTCGTGGTGGTGCGGGAGGGCACCGAAGGTCCCTACGTCGGCAACGGCGGTGTCATCCGGGCCGGCACCCCGCAGGAAGTGGCCAACGAGGTCTCGGTCAACACCGCCTACGGCGTGGAGCGCGTCGTGCGCGACGCCTTCGCACGCGCATCCGCCCGTCGCAACAAGCTCACGCTCGTGCACAAGACGAACGTGCTCACGTTCTCGGGCAACCTCTGGAAGCGGATCGTCGACGAGGTGGGGGCCACCTTCCCAGAAGTGGCCGTCGACTACCTCCATGTCGACGCCGCGACCATCTTCCTGGTCACCGACCCTGCTAGATTCGATGTCATCGTCACGGACAACCTCTTCGGCGACATCCTCACCGACCTCGCCGGCGCAATCAGCGGCGGAATCGGATTGGCGGCCTCGGGCAACATCAACCCCGACGGCACGTATCCCTCGATGTTCGAACCGGTCCACGGATCCGCTCCCGACATCGCAGGACAGCAGAAGGCCGATCCCACCGCCGCGATCCTCTCGGTCGCGCTGATGCTCGATCACCTCCGGCTCCCGGATGCCGCTGACCGCGTGCGCTCGGCCGTGGTGGCCGACATCGCCTCCCGGGATGGTTCGGCCCGGTCGACCTCGGCCATCGGCGACGCCATCGTGGCCGCCCTCTCGTAACAGTCCCGACAGACGAAAAGACTCACCATGACACTCGCACCGAGCTCCACCTTCCCCCTCCAGTTCGAGCTGACCCCCTCGCAGGATGCGCGGGAGGAGGCCGAGCGCGAGGTCATCCTCTCCGACCCCGGGTTCGGCAAGCACTTCACCGACCACATGGTGCAGATCGACTGGACCATCGACGCCGGCTGGCACGCGGCGAGCGTCATCCCCTACGGCCCCATCCAGCTCGACCCGTCGGCGGCCGTGCTGCACTACGCCCAGGAGATCTTCGAGGGGCTGAAGGCCTACCGGCACGCCGACGGCTCCATCTGGACCTTCCGGCCCGAGAAGAACGCCGAGCGGCTGCAGCGCTCCGCCCGCCGCCTCGCCCTACCCGAGCTCGCTACCGAGGACTTCGTGGAGTCGCTCAAGCAGCTCATCGCCGTCGACGGCGGCTGGGTGCCCTCCGCGCCCGAGACGAGCCTCTACATCCGCCCGTTCATGATCGCCAACGAGTCGTTCCTCGGCGTGCGGCCGTCGCAGCGGGTGGCCTACTACGTGATCGCGAGCCCGGCCGGCGCCTACTTCACGGGCGGCGTCGCCCCCGTCTCGATCTGGCTCTCGACCGAGTACTCCCGGGCCGGCCGTGGCGGCACGGGGGCTGCGAAGTGCGGCGGCAACTACGCCGCGTCGCTGCTTCCGCAGCAGGAGGCCTACGAGAACGGCTGCGCACAGGTGCTGTTCCTCGACGGCGAGACCGGTGAGCACATCGACGAGCTCGGCGGCATGAACGTGTTCTTCGTGCACCGGGGCGACAAGCTCGTGACGCCGAGGCTCACCGGGGCCATCCTCGAGGGGATCACCCGCGACAGCATCATCCAGCTCGCCCTCGACCGCGGGCTCACGGTGGAGGAGCGCGACGTGACCGTGGACGAGTGGCGCGAAGGGATCGCCTCGGGCGAGATCACCGAGGTGTTCGCCTGCGGCACCGCCGCCGTGATCACCCCCATCTCGGCGCTGAAGTCTCCGGATGGGACGATCGGCGACGAGAACGCCCCCGCCGGCGAGTTCACGATGTCGATCCGCCAGGAACTCACGGACATCCAGTACGGGCGCATCGAGGACCGGCACGGTTGGTTGACTAGGTTGGGTTGATTTCGATTGCCGCGCCGCCGCCTCTGCGGCGCGGGCGACATGCTCGCGTGCGGTCGCTCGCGCGGCCGCGCGCTCTCCTTGGGTCGTCCACGTAGGGCCTGTCACGTAGGGTTGTGAGATGAAGATCGCGCGATTCAGCCATCAGGGGGCCATCAACTTCGGGATCGTGGACGAGGGCGATCTGGTCGTGCTGAACGGGGATCCGATGTTCGCCGGGTTCGACACCACGGGGGAGCGGGTGCCGCTGAAGGCCGCCACGCTGCTCGCGCCCGTCATCCCGCGCTCGAAGGTCGTGGCCATCGGCAAGAACTACCGCGACCACGCCGCCGAGATGGGTGGCGAGGCACCGGCCGAGCCGCTGATCTTCCTGAAGCCCAACACCTCGGTGATCGGGCCGGGCGATCGCATCATCCGCCCCCGGCAGTCGAACCGGGTGGACTTCGAGGGCGAGCTCGCCGTGGTGATCGGCAGCGTGGCGAAGAACGTGGCCGCCGCCGACGCCGCGAGCGTGATCTTCGGCTACACGGTCGCGAACGACGTGACCGCGCGCGACCTGCAGAAGTCGGACGGGCAGTGGACGAGGGCCAAGGGCTTCGACACCTTCTGCCCGCTCGGGCCCGTGATCGAGACCGAGTTCGACCTGTCGACCTCCACCGTCGAGACCCGGCTGAACGGAGTGCTCGCGCAGAGCGCCCCGCTCACGGACATGGTGCACTCGGTGCCGGAGATCGTGGCCTACGTGTCGGCCGTGTTCACGCTGCTGCCCGGAGACGTCATCCTCACCGGCACACCCGCGGGGATCGCGCCGATGGAGTCGGGAGACACGGTGAGCGTCGAGATCTCCGGGATCGGCGTGCTCGAGAACCCGTTCGTCTGACGACGGGCCGCTACTCGTTGGGCTGCATGCCCGACGCCGCCTCGAGGGCGTCGAGCGCATCGATCAGGCGCGCGATCTGATCGTCGTCGAGCTCGTCGAAGACCTCGAGCACACGGAGCGCCCGCTCGGAGCGGGCCTTCTCGATGGCGGCGACCCCGGCCTCGGTCGAGCTGAGGAAGAACGAGCGCCCGTCGTCCGGATCGGCCGTGCGGCGCACGAGCTCGCGGCTCTCGAGGTCGGTGAGCAGGCGTGTGACCGTGGGGGCGGCGACGCGCTCGACGCGGGCGAGGTCGCCGGGGCGGATGGATCCCGCGGCGACGATGGTGCTGAGCGCCGAGATCTGGCCCGGGGTGAGGTCGCCGGTGTAGCGGATGCGGCGGTTGAGCCGGCCGACGGAGTGGGCGAGCCGCGCGGCGGCCTCGTCGCGTGAGTCGGCGGTGCTGTTCGTCATGCGCACGAGTCTTCCACAACCGGCCGGGCACGAGCGATGTGGCAGGCTGTCGTGGTGCCTCCCCGTCGCCCCCACGAGCCGCCGTGGCGTGGATTCCAGCGGGGCGAGCCGCAGTACCGCCGCATCGTGGCCGCGCTGTTCGCCGCCGGGTTCGCCACCTTCACCCAGATCTTCGACGCCCAGGCCGTGCTCCCGGCGCTCCGCGACGAGCTCGGCGTCTCCGCCCCCACCGCCGCGCTGAGCGTCTCGGCCGCGACCGTCGGCATCGCCCTCTCGGTGCTGCCCTGGGCATCCGTCGCCGACCGCATCGGGCGGGTGCAGGCCATGCGCATCTCGCTCACGGCCGCCACCCTGCTCGCGTTCCTCGTGCCGCTCATGCCGACGTTCGAGACCGTGCTCCTCGCGCGCGGTCTCGTGGGGCTCGCCCTCGGGGCGGTGCCCGCCGTGGCCGTCGCGTACCTCGCCGAGGAGCTGCACGTCTCGTGGGTGAGCGTGGCGGCGGGCACCTACATCGCCGGTAACACCATCGGCGGCATCGCGGGGCGGCTGATCGCGGGCCCGGTCTCGGAGCTGGCCGGATGGCGGGCCGGTCTCGCGGTGGTGGCGGTGGCCGGGGCGCTCGCGGCGGCGCTGTTCTGGCTGCTCGTGCCCGAGCCGCGCGGGTTCGTGCGAGCGGGGGTGGGCGACGCGGGCAGCGACGCAGGTGGCGGGGCGCTCCGCCTGCGCACCCGCATCCTGTTCCAGCTGCGCGACCCCACCATGCTCGCGCTCTACGCTCAGGGGTTCTTCCTGATGGGGGCCTTCGCGGTGGTCTACAACTACCTCGGGTTCCGGATCACGGCGCCGCCTTTCCTCCTGCCCTCGGGCTTCGTGAGTCTGCTCTTCCTGGCCTACCTCTCCGGAACGGTCTCGAGCCGGTTCTCGGGAGCGCTCCTGGCGCGGTTCGGAGCGCTCCGCGTGATCGTCGGCGGCGTGGCGGTGATGCTCGTGGGGCTCGCGCTGCTCGTCAGCGAGGCGCTGCCCGTGGTGATCGTGGGGCTCGTGGTCTTCACGGTCGGCTGCTTCACGGCGCATCCGGTGGCCAGCGGGCTCAGCGGCCGCTCCGCCCTCGTGGGGCGGGCGCAGGCGACGGCCCTTTACCAGCTCTCATGGCTCGGCGGCACGTCGCTGTTCGGCTGGCTCGTGGGGCTCGTCTACGACCGGGCGGGCTGGAACGCGATGCTCGTCGTGGTGGCCGGGATGGGCCTCTCGGCTGCCGTTGCGGCGCTCCTCGGGCTCGGGCTGCTGCGCTCGCGACGGCCGGTTCCGCCGACGGCGTGACGTCGGCAGGAGCGACCCGCCGAAAAAAGTTGACAGTGTTTACATTCCGGTAATCCGGATGTCGGAGGAATACGGGACACTAGGGAAGGCGTTCTCGTTCTCGAAGCCCCTCCGCCCCCACTCGACAGGATCACCCGTGACAGACACCTCCACGTCCGCCCCGAGCTCCGACGAGGCGGTGCGCCTCCAGAAGCGCAACAACCTCGTCATCCGCCTGCTGCTCGTCTCGGCGTTCGTCGTCATCCTCAACGAGACCATCATGGGCGTCGCGATCCCGCACCTCGTGATCGACCTCGGCATCACCGAGGTGGCCGCGCAGTGGCTCTCGACGGCGTTCATGCTCACCATGGCGGTCGTCATCCCCATCACCGGGTTCCTGCTGCAGCGGTTCAACACCCGGCCCATCTTCATCGCCGCCATGAGCCTGTTCAGCATCGGCACGCTCATCGCCGCCATCGCCCCGGGCTTCGAGGTGCTGCTCGCCGGCCGCGTGGTGCAGGCCAGCGGCACGGCCATCATGATGCCGCTGCTCATGACCACGGTCATGACGCTCGTGCCGCCGGCCACCCGCGGGCGCACGATGGGCAACATCTCGATCGTGATCGCCGTCGCCCCGGCGATCGGTCCCACCATCTCGGGCATCATCCTGAGCACCCTGTCGTGGCGGTGGATGTTCCTGCTCGTGCTGCCGATCGCCATCGGCTCCCTCGTGCTCGGCTTCCTGCGGGTGCAGAACGTCACCGAGCCGCGCAAGGTTCCGATCGACGTGCTGTCGGTCATCATCTCGGCCATCGGCTTCGGCGGCTTCGTGTTCGGCCTCAGCAACATCGGCGGCGCCGGTGCGACCTTCGTGTCGAGCTGGCTGCCGATGCTCGTCGGCATCGTGGCGCTCGCGGTGTTCGTGCTGCGGCAGATCTCGCTGCAGCAGAAGGACAGGGCGTTGCTCGACCTCCGCACCTTCCGCTCGCGCACCTTCACCGTGGGTGTGCTGCTGCTCGCGGTGAGCATGATGGCGCTGTTCGGCACCATCATCGTGCTGCCGTTCTTCCTGCAGAACGTGCTGCAGCTCGATGCGCTGGCCACGGGCCTCCTGCTGCTGCCCGGCGGCATCGTGATGGGCGTGCTGGCACCGTTCGTGGGCCGCGCCTACGACAGGGTCGGGCCGCGGCCGCTCGTCATCCCGGGCGCCATCATCGTGAGCGCCGTGCTCTGGGGTCTCACGATGCTCGGCCCCGACACCCCGGTGTGGTGGGTGCTCGGTGCCCACGTCGTCTTGAGCGTGGGGCTCGCTCTCATGTTCACTCCGCTCTTCACCTCGGCGCTCGGATCGCTGCGGCCGCGTCTCTACTCGCACGGCTCGGCCACCATCGGAACGGTGCAGCAGCTGGCCGGAGCCGCCGGCACGGCGCTGTTCGTGAGCGTCATGGCGGGGGTCGGCGCCTCGACCGCTGCGGCGGGCGGAACCTCGCTCGCGGCCTCGGCCTCCGGCATCCAGGCCGCCTTCCTCTGCGGAGCGGTGATCTCGCTGTTCGGTGTGCTCGCGGCGTTCTTCGTGCGGCGGC
This sequence comes from Herbiconiux oxytropis, assembly GCF_024979315.1. Classification (GTDB taxonomy): domain Bacteria; phylum Actinomycetota; class Actinomycetes; order Actinomycetales; family Microbacteriaceae; genus Herbiconiux; species Herbiconiux oxytropis. The sequence continues at coordinate 299,265 of NZ_JANLCK010000003.1, forward strand.
CCCCGGAGCTCTCGGCGGCTGATGCGAAGCTCGTCGAGAGCGAGGGCGGCGAAGCAGCCGACGTGCCGTTCGCGCACTGATCCTCGACGCGTTCCACGCGAGAACGCCCGCGCCCCCGATGAGGGGTGCGGGCGTTCTCACGTGTGATGGTGTACGTCGGCGGGCCTAGAACTGCGGGGGCTCAGGCGACGTGGGCGGCGGATCGGTCGGGGGTCCGGGTGGGGGCGGCGGCGGGGTCGTGGGAGGGGGTTCTGTCGACATGGTGGTGAACCTACTCCACAAGCCTCACGGGAGGAGGTGGTACTCGGATTCGGGGCGGCCTGGGGTGCCGTAGCGCTGGGTGCGGAGGGCCGTGCCTGTGGCGGCCAGGTGCTCGAGGTAGCGACGCGCCGTCACCCGGGAGAGGTCGAGGGCCGCGGCCAGCTCGGTGGCCGAGAGCGGCGTGGGCGAGGAGCGCAGGGCGGCCCGCACGAGGTCGAGGGTCTCGGGGGTGAGCCCCTTCGGCAGCACGGTGTGCGGCGAGAGCCGCAGGGCGGCGAACGACGCGTCGACCTCCTGCTGGTCGGTCACGGTGGAGGCCGCGAAACGGTCGTGGAAGTCGCGGTAGGCCGTGAGCTTCTCGGCGAAGGAGGCGAACGCGAACGGCTTGATGAGGTACTGCACGATGCCGAGCGAGACCGCCGAGCGCACGACGGCGGCGTCGCGCACGGCCGTGACGGCGATGACGTCGGTCTCGATGCCGGCTGCGCGGAGCCGGCGGCAGAGGTCGATCCCCGTGGTGTCGGGCAGGTTGACGTCGAGCAGGATGAGGTCGAAGCCCCGCTCGTCGTCGCGCAGCAGGCGGAGGGCCTCCGAGCCGGTGTGGGCGACCGCCCCGGCCTCGAAGCCGTCGATGCGCTCGAGGTAGGCCGCGTGGGCCTCGGCGGTGATCGGCTCGTCTTCGACGACGAGCACGCGGATGCTCACGATGTGCCGCTCACGAGGAGGCCCGCTCGCCGAGCTCCTGCGGGGCGTGGTGCGGCAGCTGCACGGTGAAGCGCGGGCCGTCGATCTCGATCCGGCCACCGAGCCGGGAGACAGCCTGGCGCACGAGGGCGAGGCCGATGCCGCGGCGGGTGGCGAGATCGCCGTCGCGGGTGGTGCCGGACGCCTTCGTGGAGACCCCGAGCTCGAACAGGTGGGCGGCGAGGGCCGGATCCGGTCCGTCGCCGCTGTCCTCGATCTCGATCACGAGGCCCGCAGCCGTCGAGGCGACCCGCACCCGCACGCGCGCATCCGGAGTGCCGGCCACCGCATCCATCGCGTTGTCCAGGAGATTGCCGACGATCGTGATGAGCTCCCGCGGGGGCGCGAGCGAGGCGGGGAGTCGCTCGGGGATGTCGACGTCGAGGGCGATGCCGCGCTCCGCCGCCTGCGCCGACTTGCCGAGCAGGAGTGCGAGCAGCACGGGCTCGTCGACCGCGGTGAGCACGCGGTCGGCGAGGCCCTGGCTGAGCTCGAGCTCGGAGATCGCCAGCTCGGCGGCCTCGCGGGGCCGGTCGAGCTCGATCAGGGCGATGATCGTGTGCAGCCGGTTCGCGAACTCGTGGGCCTGCGAACGCAGCGCATCCGAGAGCGTGGTCATGGTGGCGAGCTCGCCGGCGAGCTCCTGCACCCGGGTGTGGTCGCGCAGGGTGGTGACCGTGCCGATGAACCCGCCCGCCCGGCCGACCACGCGGTCGCGGTCGACCACGAGCACGTGATCCGGAGTGATGACGATCTCGTCGACCGCCACCGCGTCGTCGGTGAGCAGCGCGGCGATGGGCGCGGGCAGGCCGAGGGCCCCGGGGCTGAGTGAGCGGAGCCGAGAGGCGGGGGTCGGGCGGGGGAGGCCGAGGAGCTCGGCGGCGCGGTCGTTGTAGAGCACGAGCTCGCGGTCGCCGTTCTGCAGCACGAGGCCCTCCCCGATGGAGTGCAGCACGCCCTCGTAGTAGGCGAACATGCGGCTCATCTCCTCGGCACCGCGCCCGTCGGTCACGCGCCGGAGGTAGCGGCTGAGCGCCCAGGAGGCCGCGGCGCCCACGGCAACGGCGATGCCGGCGGCCACGAGCACGGTGCCGATGCGCCGGCCCAGGGCGACCTGGGTGGCCGACACCGTGATGCCGGCCGAGACGAGCGCGACCACGTCTCCCGAGGCATCCTGGATCGGCACCACGGCTCGCACCGACGGGCCGAGCGTGCCCGTGTAGGTCTCGGTGAACGAGTCGCCCGCGAGCGCCCGGTCGATGGTGCCGAGGAACTCGAGGCCGATCTGATCCGGATCGCGGTGGGTGAGGCGGATGCGGTCGGGCGTCATGATCGTGATGAAGTCGGTCTTCGTGGCGGCCATCACATCCACGGCGTAGGGCTGCAGGGCGTCGGTGGCGGCTGCGCGGGCGGCGGGCGAGGGTGCGGCCCCGAGGCCGTCGACGGCGGCCACCACGAACGGATCCTGCCCGAGCGTCTCGGCGACCGCGAGGCTCCTGGCGGCGGCGTCGCGCTCGACGTCTGCCCTCGCATCCGCCCAGCTGAGGCCCACGGCGGCGGCGGCGAGCAGCAGGATGACGACGAACTGGAGCGCGAAGAGCTTGGTCGCGATGCTCCACCGCCTCGTCATCCCGCCCTCCTCGCCTCGTCGCACGTGACCAGTATGACCACAACCGGCGAGGGCGACGGCCGGGCGCGCAGTCTGGGTGCCACGCACACCCGCGGACTCGAAGAAGAGGAAGAGGACAGCAATGGCGCTCAGCAGCAAGACCGACGGACCCAAGCGGCGTCGGCGCATCGACTCGTCGCACTACCTGTACATCGCCGTGATCGTCGCCGTGGTCGGCGGCGCCGTGGTGGGGCTCACCGTGCCCGACTTCGCGGTGGGGCTGAAGCCCCTCGGCGACGCCTTCGTGGGGCTCATCAAGATGATGATCGCGCCCATCATCTTCTGCACGATCGTGCTCGGCGTGGGCTCGGTGGCCAAGGCAGCCACGGTGGGCAAGGTCGGCGGGCTCGCGCTCGGCTACTTCATCATCATGTCGACCTTCGCGCTCGGGATCGGGCTCGTCGTGGGCAACCTGATCCACCCGGGAGAGGGCCTGAACATCGGCGCGAGCACCTACGACGCGGGCGACGCCAAGGCGGCGACCACGACCGAGTTCCTGCTCGGCATCATCCCCACCACGATGCTGTCGTCGCTGACGGCCGGCAACATCCTGCAGGTGCTGTTCGTGGCGCTGCTCGTGGGCTTCGCGCTGCAGAAGATGGGCTCGAAGGGAACGCCCATCCTGGGCGCGATCCGGCAGATCCAGGCGCTCGTGTTCCGCATCCTCGCCATGATCATGTGGGTGGCGCCGATCGGCGCCTTCGGAGCGATCGCCGCCGTGGTGGGCAACACCGGGTTCGCGGCCATCATCGGGCTCGGCACGCTCATGATCGCGTTCTACATCACCTGCGCCCTGTTCATCGTGGTCGTGCTCGGTTCGCTGCTGTGGCTCGTGGCCCGGGTGAACATCTTCCGCATGATGAAGTACCTCGGCCGGGAGTACCTGCTGATCGTCTCGACCTCCTCGAGCGAGGTCGTGCTGCCGAGGCTCATCGCCAAGATGGAGCACGCGGGCGTCTCCAAGCCCGTGGCCGGCATCACCATCCCCACCGGCTACTCGTTCAACCTCGACGGCACGGCGATCTACCTCACGATGGCCTCGCTGTTCATCGCGAGCGCCATGGGCACCCCGCTCGCGCTGGGCGAGCAGATCTCGCTGCTGCTGTTCATGATGATCGCCTCGAAGGGCGCGGCCGGCGTGACCGGTGCGGGCCTCGCGACCCTCGCCGGCGGACTGCAGGCGCACCGGCCGGACCTCGTGGACGGCGTGGGCGTGATCGTGGGCATCGATCGCTTCATGTCCGAGGCCCGTGCGCTCACGAACTTCACCGGCAACGCCGTGGCGACGCTGCTCGTCGGCACCTGGACGAAGGAGCTCGACCGCGAGCAGCTCTCGGCGGTGCTCGACGGTTCGCGGCCCTTCGACGAGACGACCATGAGCGTCGACGACCACCTCGGTGGCGACGAGAAGGCGGAGGTGGCCGCGGAACGCGGAGGAGCCTCCGACGAGCGGCCCTCGACGGCGGCGATCGCGGCGATCGTGGGGGACCTCGAGTCGGAGAAGACGACGCGCCGCTGAGAAGAGGGTGGGGATGCGCCGTTCGAGTGCATCCCCACCCCCTTTCGCAACCGTCACCCGCACGCTCTCGAGCGACGGCTACGATCGCATCGTGAGCACTCGGGAGGTGGGGACGCGGCGGCTGCATCCCGCGTGGATCGTGGCGGCGGTGGCCTTCCTCGCGCTCGTGGGCGCCGCGGGGTTCCGGGCGGCTCCGAGCGTGCTCATGCTTCCGCTCGAAGCCGAGTTCGGCTGGTCGCGCACCGAGCTCTCGGCCGCCGTCACGGTGAACCTGCTCTTCTACGGGCTCATGGCGCCCTTCGCGGCGGCCCTCATGGCCCGATTCGGGATGCGCGCGGTCACGACCTGCGCGCTCCTCCTGGTGGCCGCCGGCGCCGCCCTCAGCATCGTCGCCACGGCGCCCTGGCTGCTCGTGCTGACCTGGGGCCTCATGATCGGCCTCGGCACGGGATCGATGGCGCTCGTGTTCGCCGCCACCGTCGCCGACCAGTGGTTCGTGCGGCGGCGCGGGCTCGTGGTGGGAGTGCTCACGGCCGGCAGCGCCACCGGGCAGCTCGCGTTCCTGCCGTTCATCGCGATCCTCGTGGAGGAGCAGGGCTGGCGCCAGGCGTCGCTGCTCGTGGCGGCCGGCGCCTTCGCGGTGGTGCCGCTCGTGCTGATCTGGCTGCGCAACCGGCCCGCCGACCTCGGCACGACCCCGTTCGGAGCGCCCGCCGGCTGGACGGCACCGGTCCGTGCCACAGGCAACCCCGCCCGCACGGCGCTCAGCACCCTCGGCCGGGCCGCGAAGACGCGCACGTTCTGGGCGCTCGCCGCGGGCTTCGCCATCTGCGGTGCCACGACCAACGGACTCGTCGGCACCCACTTCATCCCGAGCGCCCACGATCACGGCATGCCCGAGACGACCGCGGCGGGCCTGCTCGCCGTGGTGGGGATCTTCGACATCGTCGGCACGATCGCCTCGGGCTGGCTGACGGATCGGGTGAACCCGCGCATCCTGCTCGCCATCTACTACGCCGGCCGGGGGCTCGGGCTGCTGGTGCTTCCGTTCCTGCTGTCGGAGGCCGTGCATTCGCCGATCATCGTGTTCGTCGTGATCTACGGGCTCGACTGGGTGGCGACGGTGCCGCCCACGGTCGCGCTCTGCCGGGAGCTGTTCGGGCCCGACGGCCCTGTGGTGTTCGGCTGGGTCTTCGCGGCGCACCAGGTGGGTGCGGCCATCGCGGCGACTGTGGCCGGGGTCGTGCGCGACAGCACGGGGGAGTACACGCTCGCGTGGTTCGGGGCCGCCGGGCTCTGCGCCGTGGCCGCCGTGGTGAGCGTCTCGATCGCCCGCCGCCCCCGCGTCGACGCCTGAGCCGGCGCCCGGTCGCGGACTTCGCCACCCGTGGCGGCATCCGGCCGCTCTACGGCATCGATCGTGCGCAGGGTTGGCGAAGTCCGCGGGAACCGGTGGTGTGGGAGTCAGCTCCAGGGGCGGGCGGAGCGGGCGGCCCAGTACTGCTCGGGCGGCTCGGCGAGGGCGGCGAGGGCGTCGGCGGGCACGCGGGGCGGCCGGGCGGCGACGTTCTCGCGGAGCTGGCGGCGGGTCACGGCGCCCGTGAGCACGATGTCGGCCCACGGCTCGGCGACGACGGCGCCGAGGGCGAGACCGGCGAGGGACTGACCGTCGGCCTCTGCGAGAGCCGCAGCCCGCTGCTCGGGCAAGCCGGGCGCGCTGCCGGCGAGGCGCCCGTTGGCGAGGGACTCCTTCACGACCACGAGCCAGCGGGCGTCGTTGGCCCGGGCCAGCGCGTCGCCCGCCGAGGGCTCGAGCAGGTTCCAGGTGGTCTGCACCGCACTGAACGGGGAGTCGCCGTCCAGCATCCGGTCGATCAGCTCCCCCTGGCGCGGACCGCTCGTGGAGAAGCCCACCCGCACACCGGAGTCGGCGAGTGCCCGCAGGCGATCGAGCAGCGCCCGGTCGCCGAGCGCAGGGCTCTCCGGGGTGAGCGAGTGCACGAGGTAGACGTCGGGTTCGGTGCCGAGTGCCTCGAGGCTCTCGGGCCACTGCTGCTCGAAGCGCGCGAGCGAGTGCTCCTTGTGCTCGTGCTCCGCGGCGTCCATCCGCCAGTCGCCCGTGTAGGCGTAGCCCCACTTCGACCCGATCGTGAGCTCGTCGCGACGGCCGGGATGCGCGGCGAGCCACGATCCGAGGAACTGCTCGGCGAGCCCGTAGGAGCGGGCGGCGTCGACGTAGCGGAGGCCGAGCCACCACGCTCCGTCGAGGAGCGCGTGGGCGCGCTGCCGCAGGGCGTCGACCGAGCGGTCGGCGGGGTCGCCGAGGTCGTCGTCGCGGCCCGCCGTGATGTAGGCGGGGCGGCCGATCGCGGCGAGGCCGAGGCCCAGGCGCGAGGCGATGCCCTGGCCGTCCCCGGTTTCGGGCTCGGTTCCAGACGCTGCGGATGCGGGATCGCTCATCCGTCCACGCTAGCCCCAGCCGTCGGATCCTCGGTGCACGCGACCTCAGCGCACCTGGCTGGTCGTCACCACCTCGAGCCACGGCCCGGGGGGCACCTCAGCCTCCTCGACGAACCGCCAGTTCACGCCCGCCTGCTCGCCGTTGAGCTCGTCGAAGCCGAGGCACCCCACTACGGCGGGCGACACGTCCATGCCGGCCCCGCCGTAGCGGTCGTTGAGCGGCCGCTCGTCGGCCGATCCGAAGACGTACTCGGCGTCGTCGTACTCGCCCGGACCGGCATCCTGAATCTGCGCGAAGCAGGTCGCATCGCCGTAGCCGAGCTCGACCCAGCGGTTCTTGAGATAGCTGAAGCCCTGGTCGCCGGAGTGCTCGGCGTAGGGCGCCTCACCGGCCCACGGCACCACGGAGTCGCGGCGGGCGAAGGCCGCAGGGTCGTTGATGTCGTCGAAGGGCAGGTCGAGGTAGAATGGGTTCTCGAGCGGAGTGATCTCGAGCGGGAAGTAGCCGTTCGCCGCCGTGCGCGCCTCGGTCTCGCAGACCCCCGAGGCTGTGGTGCCGTCGCAGCCGCCGTAGTGCTCCATCCAGAGCGAGTCGTAGGTGGAGTAGACCTGGCTGCCGTCGCTCGCCGTGGGGTCGAAGACCTCGCCCACCCAGAACGTGGTGGCGACGATGCCCGTGTGCCACGGGTGCGGGGAGTCGGCGGATGCGCCGGGCGGGCCGTGCGACGGTGGCGTCGACGGATCGGTGACCGTCGATCCGCAGCCGCTCACTCCGAGGCACACGGCGAGGAGCGTGCATCCGCCGAGGGAGCCCGCGAGCGCGAGCGCGACGGCGGCGCCGCCGAGCGCTCGCGCGAGGGGAACGACGGCCGACCGGGTTTCGGTGGGGATGTCCACCCGGTCGGCCGCCCGTCTGGGGGTCGGGCACGGTGTCATTCGACCGTGACCGATTTGGCGAGGTTGCGAGGCTTGTCGACGTCGTGCCCGAGGGCCTTCGCGAGCTCGCGGGCGAGCATCTGGAGCGGCACGACGGACTCGAGCGGGCCCCAGCGGTCCATGGCGCCCGGGAAGGGCGCGGTGAGGCTCTGACCGAGGGCCGGCACCGTGCTGCCGGGGCCGCCGATGCGGATGACGCGGCCGCCGCGGGCCTCGACCTCAGCGATGTTGCTCTCGAGGCGGCGCTCGCCGGAGTCGATCACGACCACGGGCGTGCCCTCCTGGATGAGCGCGAGCGGACCGTGCTTGAGCTCTCCCGCCGGATAGTGCTCCGCCCAGCGGTAGCTCAGCTCCTTGAGCTTCAGCGCACCCTCGGCTGCGAACACGATGCCGGAGCCGCGCCCGAGGAAGAGGAAGCCCGGCTCGTCGAGCACCGAGTCGACGACGGGCGGCAGCGCCTCGCTCGACACCGCGATGGCATGCGCCAGCAGATCGGGGAGTCGCTTCAGGTCGTCGACCTGCCGTGCCGCCTCTCCCGGCGTCATGCGCCCCGTGGCCACGAGCGCCGAGAGGGCCGTGGCGACTCCTGTCACCACCTGGGCGACGAAGGTCTTCGTGGCCGCCACGCCGATCTCGGGGCCCGCCTGGCAGGTGAGCACCGAGTCCGCGCGGCGTGCGAGGGTGGAGTGCTCGTTGTTGGTGATGGCGACGAGCGACGAGCGCGAGAGGTCGAGCTCGTCGACCGCGCGCAGCACATCGGCGGTCTCGCCGGACTGGCTCAGCGCGATCATCAGGGTGCCGGGTTCGATCACGGTCTCGGCGGCCTCGCTCGCGATGAACGAGGTCGAGGGGACCCCACCGAGCCGCTCGAAGGCCGAGGCGATCACGCGCCCGGCGTTCAGCGACGTGCCGCAGCCGATCACGGCGACGCGCTCGAAGCGGGGCAGCACGAGACCGTGCCAGAGCGAGCCGTCGCCGACACCGGGAGCCAGGGCGTCGATCGTGCGAGCTGCGACTTCGGGCTGCTCGGCGATCTCCTTGCTCATGTGGTCGTCGAAGCCGGCGAAGCCCGTGGAGGCCGTCGCTGCCCGGGCCTGGAGGAGCGGCGGCTGCGCGGAGGGCAGCCCGCGGCGGAACCACCGCGGCGTGCCGGAGAGGTCGACCACGTCGCCGTCCGTCAACGCCTGGAACTGCACCACGCGCGATCCGATCGCCGTGATGTCGCTCGCGGCATAGACCTCGTCGCCGACCACGGCCACCACGAGCGGAGACCGGTGCGCCGTGGCCGCCAGCCGGCCGGTCTCGAGATCGAGCACCACGACGGCCCACGAGCCCTGCAGCGTCGCTGCGGCGGCGGTGAGCGCCATCGCGAGGTCGTCCTCCACGATCAGCCCGTCTTCGACGAGGTGGCAGATGACCTCGCTGTCGACGTCGGAGGTGAAGACGTGACCGTGCGACTCGAGGTCGCGCCGCAGCTCGGCCGCGTTCTCGATGATGCCGTTGTGCACCACGCTGATCTGCCCCGTGCAGTCGAGGTGCGGATGCGCGTTCACCCGGTTCACCGCCCCGTGCGTGGCCCAGCGGGTGTGGCCGATGCCGGTGCCGGAGAGGAGGGAGCCCGGCCACGGCTCGAATATCGCCGTGAGCGAGTCCACGCGCTGCGTGGTGTGGGAGGTCGCCGACAGACCGCTCGACGCGCGCACGCTCACCCCGGCGGAGTCGTAGCCGCGGTACTCCAGCAGCCCGAGCGCCTCGATCAGGAAGGGCACGACCGGCTGGCCGGTACGCGCCGCCACGATGCCGCACATCAGAGCGTCGCCCCGCGGAGCGCGGCTTCACGGATGTAGGCGGGCACCTCGTTCCGGCGCCGGCGGAGGGAGATCTCCGTGGCGACGCGCTTGATGATCTCGTCGAGCGGGGTGGCGGGGTCGAACCCCACGAGGCTGGCCGCCTTGGAGTAGTCCGGCACCCGGCGGCGCATGTCCTCGAAGCCGGCGGAGTACGCGTCGGCGTAGTCCACATGCACGATGCTGCTCGAGCTGCCGGTGACGCGGATCACCCGATCCGCGAGGTCGTTGATCGAGACCTCCTCGGCGCCGCCGAGGTTGAAGGCGTCGCCCGTGGCGGTGTCCGACTCGATCAGCCGCACGAGCGCGGGGACCACGTCGCCCACGTAGGAGAAGCAGCGGGTCTGCTCGCCGTCGCCGTAGACGGTGAGCGGATCGCCCGAGAGCGCCTGCGCCACGAGGTTCGGCACGACCATGCCGTAGCGCCCGGTCTGCCGCGGCCCCACCGTGTTGAAGGGGCGCACGATCGTGACGTCGAGACCGTACTCGAGCCAGTAGCCGTGGGCGAACGCCTCATCGATGCCCTTGGCGGCGGCGTAGGTCCAGCGCGAGAGCAGCGGCGAACCGAGGATGCGGTCGGCGTTCTCGTCGAGCTTGTCGGCGGTGTTCTTCCCGTAGATCTCGCTCGTGGAGACGACGAGCACCGAGGCGCCGTGCTCGACGCATGCATCGAGGACGTTCTCGGTGCCGTGGATGTTGACGCGCAGGCTCGCCAGCGGCCGGTCGACGATGAGCTTGACGCCCACCGCCGCGGCGAGGTGGAAGACCCGGTCGACTCCGCGCACCGCCGACGACACCGTGTCGCGGTCGAGCACGCTGCCGTGCACGACCGAGAGGTGCGGATCGACCAGTGCGTCGATGAGGTTGCGGGGCGCCCCGGTGGACATGTCGTCGAGGACGACGACATCGTCTCCCCGCTCGAGGAGGTGCTCCACCAGGTGGCTGCCGATGAATCCGGCTCCGCCGGTCACGAGAGTGCGCATCAGAGGTTCACCCCGTTCACCAGATCGGCACCGCGGTAGGTGGTGTCGAGCACGATCCGACCGGGATCGAGCCAGGCCAGATCGGTGCCCTCATGTCGAGTGTGCAGCACCACGAGCTCGGGATCGAACGCGGCCGCCCCGGTGGGGGTGAGGCCGAGCAGCGTCGAGCCGTCGGGCAGTGCCACCAGGTCGAAGTGGTCGTCGAGGTAGGCGACCTCGGCGCCCCTGGCCCGGAGCCCCGCGAGGATCTCGAGGGCCGGCGACTCGCGGAGGTCGGCGACGTCGGGCTTGTAGGCGATGCCCATCACGAGCACGCGGGTGCCCGTGAGTCCACGGCCGGAGCCCGAGAGCACCTCCTGCACCCGGTCGACGACGCGGTGCGGCCGGGCCGCGATCTCGGTCATCGCCTGGGTGATCATGGGGGCCGCCACCCGCGATCCGCGGAGTTGCCAGAGCAGGTAGTGCGGGTCGCACGGGATGCAGTGCCCGCCGACACCGGGCCCCGGATAGAAAGGCATGAAGCCGTAGGGCTTGGTGGAGGCGGCGGTGATGACGTCGGAGACGTTCAGGTCCATCGACGTGCAGATGTCGGCGAACTCGTTGGCCAGCGCGATGTTGACGGCGCGAAACGTGTTCTCCAGGAGCTTGGTCATCTCGGCGGCCGCGAGGGAGCGCACCCGGTGCACGTCGGTGACGTAGCGCAGCAGGAGGCGGCTGGCCTCCTCCTCGCACTGCGGGGTCGAGCCGCCGACCACGCGCGGGACCTCGTCGTGGCCGAACGACTCGTTGCCGGGGTCGATCCGCTCGGCGCTGAAGGCCACGAAGACATCCGTGCCCACCACGAAGCCGCGCTCGGTGAGGGGCACGACGAGGAGGTCGTCGGTGCAGCCGACGTAGCTCGTGGAGGTGAGCATGAGGGTCTGGCCGGGCGTCACGCGGTCGAGCACGGCCGCGCAGGCAGCCCTCAGCAGCGACAGGTCGGGCACGAGGTGCTCGTCGATGGGCGTGGGGACGCAGACGATCACCGCCGCCGACGCACGGAGGCGATCCGGATCGCTCGTGAGCTCGAAGTCGGGGTGGTCGAGGGCCGTGCGCAGGCGCTCGTGATCGCCCTCCAGCAGGTCGGCCCGGTCGGAGCGGATGAGGTCGAGCCGCCTGGGCGAGACGTCCAGCGCCAGCACCCGGCTGCCGGCCGCGTGGTAGGCCAGTGCGGTGGGGAGCCCCACGTAGCCGAGGCCCACGACCGCCACGTCGTACTCGAACCCGGGAGCGTGCGCCCCCTCGGCCTCGCGTCTGGCGGGCAGGCCGATCGGTGCCACCGGCTCCGGTCGTGTGACGCTCTCGAACGTTGTCATGATGATCCCCTCGTTGTCCGGCTCCGGTGCGGAGCTGATGCGGATGCAGGCGTCGAGACGAATCGTTCAGCGATCTCGGGCCCCCGGTCACACTGTCGCCACGGGCCCTCCGCTTCGTCAACGCGATCCGGCAGGAGTGCGGTTCCCCACGCCGGAACTGCGTGCGGATGCGGTGGCAGGGCCGCGGATGCGGTTCACCGCAACGGGAGTGCGGTCACGGACCGCGCGCCGCTGCCCGGCGGTCGGCTACCGTGATCGCAGCCACGCGAAGGAGGGGGCCGCGATGACGACGTTCCTGATCGTGTTCCTGCTCGTGTTCGGGCTGAACACGCTGCTCTGGACGAGCGCCGGACTGATCAGGGTGATCGCCGGCCGCACCCGCTCGGCGACCCGTCCCCCGAGGCGGGTGCCGTGGTCGAGGCAGGGTCCGGGGCCGACCGTGGGTGACGTGGCCGTGCTCATGGCCGCGCACAACGAGGAGGCCGTGATCGGCCACACGCTCGAGGCGCTCGAGGTGTTCGGCCCGGACCTCCGGGTGTTCCTCGTCTCGGACGGCTCGAGCGACGGCACCGTCGAGATCGCCAGGGACCACGGCGCCGACGTGCTCGACCTCACCGTCAACCGCGGCAAGGCAGGTGCACTCGTGGAGGCCATCCGGCACTTCCGCCTCGCGGAGCGCTTCGAGGTGCTCCTGCTGCTCGACGCCGACACCCACCTCGCCGCCGACTACTTCGAGACCGGACTTCCGGCCTTCGCCGACGACGGGGTCGTCGCGGTGGCAGGCCGGGCCACGACGCTGCTCGTGCCGCGTTCGCCGACCCTCGCCGGGCGCATCCTGCTCGCCTATCGCGAGCGGGTGTACATCGCCATGCAGTACCTTTTCAAATTCGGCCAGGCCGCGCGCTACGCCAACGTCGTGCCGATCGTGCCCGGGTTCGCGAGCATGTATCGCACGCGCATCCTCGCCGACATCGACATCGAGGTTCCGGGGCTCAAGATCGAGGACTACAACATGACCTTCGAGGTGCACGCGAAGCGCCTCGGCCGGATCGCGTTCCACCCCCACGCGGCCATCGCCCTCACCCAGGATCCCGACACCCTCGCCGACTACGTCAAGCAGGTGGAGCGCTGGAACCTCGGCTTCTGGCAGACCGTGCTGCGGCATCGCTTCCACCTGCGCGGATTCTGGTTCGCGCTGCTGCTGTTCATCGCGGAACTGCTCGTGGCGAGCATCGCGCTCGTTCTCGTGCTGCCGGCACTCACCGTGTCGGTGGTCGCTTCGCTGGTCCCCGGGTGGTCGTTCCTCGGCGACGCCATCCCTCCGCTCGCGCTCGCGCTCGGCGTGGTGCTGCCCGACTACCTGCTCACGGTGCTGGCCGCGGTGGTCGCGAGGAGTCGCGCCTACCTGATCTACGGTCTCGTCTTCCCGCTCTTCCGGGTGATCGACGCGATCCTGTGCCTCGTGGCGCTCTTCAAGGCGGTCTTCGTGCGGAGCTCGGGCCGGTGGAGCAGCCCGTCGCGCCGGCCCACCGCCGTGCCGCACGCCGCGTCAGCCGAGCAGTGAGGCGAGGTGGGAGCGGGAGCGCGCTCCCACCTTGCGGTAGATGTGGGTGAGGCGGAGCTCGACCGTGCGCAGCGAGATGTAGAGCTCTCCCGCGATCTCGCGGTTGCGCAGGCCCCGTCGCACCATCTCGGCGACCTCGCGCTCCTCGGCCTTCAGCAGCGAGAGGATGCTCCCGGGCTCGGGGGAGGAGGCCGGTTCGGCCGACGCCGCTCGCCGGGCCCAGAGCGTGGCTCCTGCCGCTTCGAACGCCGCGCTCGCGAGGGCTGAGGCGTGCTCGGCGTCTGTGCGCAGGCCCAGCCGGGTGAGCCGGTCGCTCTGGGCGAGGAGGGTTCGCGCCCGTTCGTAGTCGCCGTCGTGCGCCCGGTTCCCCTCATAGAGCGCCAGTGCATCCAGGAAGAGCTGGGGTGCTGACTGATCGGGCGCCAGGACGGCCCGCGAGCGGGCGACGGCGCGATCCAGCCACACGCTCGGTCGGCGGGACTGCTGCTCGATCATCCGCTGCAGCACCTGCTCCCCGTCGCGCAGCCGGCCACCCGCCGCGTACGCCTCCACGAGATTCGCGGTGTGGCGCACGAGCGAGAGGTTGCCGATGTGCGCGGAGGTGGCGTCCGCGAGCTGCAGCAGCCGAATGGCGGAGGCGTTGTCTCCGTTCAGCAGCGCGTCGGCTCCCTGGAAGCTGTAGAGGCGGGCCAGCGCCGCGGGATTCCGCTCCGCGGATGCCAGCTCGGCGCATTCCTCGGCGTGAACCGCGGCCTCGGGCCGGCGGCCCTGCGCCAGGGCGTGCCAGGTGATCGCGAGCGCCCTCGCGGAGTGCTGCTTGACGGTGTCGGCCGTGTCGGCCAGCCAGCCGTCGACCACCGAGTGCGCCCGTCGGAAGTCACCGGCCCGCACCTCGTTGATGAAGCCGAGATTCCACGCCCAGTCGACGGCGAGGCGCTCGCTGCGGTGGCCGTGGAACACCACGTTCGTGACCCGGCGGGCCTGGGCGTAGTGCTCGCGGTAGCTGAGCGTCGTGCCGAACGAGATGAGGGAGGCGGCTGTGAGTGCGTTGAGGGTGTCGGTGCTCATGCGCTGCGGGGCGGCGGCGGCGGCCGGGAGTCCGTCGACCGCCTCCACCATGCGAGCCGCCTCGGCGAGCTGCGGTGCGGGGCTCGTCGCGGATCCCGGCGTGAACAGCTCGGCGATGCGCAGCCAGGCGCGCGCCCCGTCGACGTCCCATTTAGCGCTGTGATAGTCGGTGACGAGGCTCAGCAGGGCCGTCGCCCCCTCGGGATCGTCGTCGCCGTGCAGGCTCACCGAGGCCTCGACCTCGCGCACCGGCACCCGCTGGGTGCGCTCGAACTCGAGGGCGATGCTGGTGCGCGCGAGCACGAGGCTGAAAGCGGGATCCGGTGCGTCGGGCTGCACGGTCTGCAGGTAGTGGGAGGCGAGATCGAGCTCGCCCGCCGCACTCAGCGCCTCGACGAAGCGGAGCATGAGGGGGTGACGCGATTCGGGATCCGAGCCGAGGATGATCGCTCGTTCCGCGAGCTCGACCGAGGCCTCGTTCTCGCCCTCGTGCACGAGATCCGTGGCCGCCGCGATCAGGGCATGGGACAGGTCGGCGCCGTCGCCCGTGAAGCTCGCGTGCCAGGCCGCCAGGCGCTCGTCGAGCCCCGTGTAGACCTCCGCGAGCTCGCGGTGGAGTTCGCGACGGTGCTGGGGGCGCAGCTCCCAGTACAGGTAGGAGCGCAGCAGCGGATCGCGAAGGCGCACCACCTGGCCGTGCAGGTCGGCGAGGCCGGCGTCGAGGAGGAGCTCGAGGCAGTCGCTTCGCTCCAGGTCCTGCCTGGTGAGCGCGCTGAGAAGGTGCAGGGGACCGGCCGAGAGCTCTTGCGCGATCGGCATCGCCTCCCGGGGGACGGCGTGCAGGCGCTCGAGTGCGGCCGTCCTGCCCGCCTCGGCCGGGCGCAGGGGGAGCACGAGCGGCTCCCGGCCCGTGACCTGATCGTGGTGGAGGCCGGCGATGGACTGCTCGATCACGAGCGGGATGCCACCGCTGCGCGACGCGACGATCTGCACGGTGCCGTCGTCGGCCGCGTCGCCGAGCTCTCGGCGCACGAGCTCCTCGGCCTCTTCTCCGGTCAGGGGAGGCAGCGGAAGGGTCGTGAAGCCCGCCAGCCGCTGCTCGCCGCCCACGGTGGGCACCGTCGTCGTGGCGGTGGCGGTGGCGGTGGCGGTGGCGGTGGCGGTGGCGGTGGCGGCGGCCGTGGTGGCGGTCGCGACCATCTGCAGGTTGGTGCCCGCCAGGCGGCCGGCCATGAATCCGATCAAGGTGCGGCTCTCGGAGTCCATCATGTCGAGATCGTCGATCAGCAGCACGAGCGGCGGGAGGTCGAGGCCCCTGAGGAGGGTCAGCAGGTCGCGGGAGGCGGCGAACATGGTCTGCGGGTCGTTCGAACGGAGGGTGAACCGGCCGGCGAACTCCACCGCGCGCCGGTCGCCGATCGAGGCGAACAGCGTGCTGAAGCCCGAGAGCGGCCACGCCGACTCGGCGGGGTTGCCGCGCAGCAGCACGGAGTCGACCGCCACGCGCTGTGCGGCCTCGGCGAGCAGACGGGACTTGCCGATACCGTGCTCGCCGGTGAAGAGGAGTCCGTGCGACGACGGGGCCGCGGTCAGTCGCACGACCTCATCGAGTTCCGGCCCTCGAGCGGTGAACTGCATATGGGGTCTCCATCCGTGCGGTGCTCCGCATCGTTGCGGAGCACGTGATGACGGCACCCCACGCGCCGGCCATCCCGAATTCCAGGATCCACTCGGGATGGGCGGATCCGTGAGAAATAGGTATTGATTACTCAGGCACATTGTGACCCCGCCCCTGCTGTCGGATCCAGATTCTCAGGCCGCGATCAGCCGAATAGTGCGGAGAACCGCAATGCGACCGCAGCCCAATCGTGCGGGAAACGACCTGGGCACGCCCCCCGGCGCGCTGTTAGCTTCCCCCACGAGACGGGTTCGTCTCCACGACGCAGGGGGTATTTCCGATGTCCGAGAGATCATTCGCAGAGAGGCTCGCCACGGTGGGTCTCGCCGTCGCGGCGGCGCTGTCGCTGACCGGCGTCGCCGCCGGTGTCGTGGCCACAGCGCCCCCGGCTGCAGCCGCGGGCAACACGGTCGTGTCGCTCACCTTCGACGACGGCAACGACGACCAGCTCGCCGCCGCCGCCACGATGAACGGCAAGGGCCTGAAGGGCACGTTCTACGTGATCTCGGGATCGGTGGGCCAACCCGGGTACTTCACCCAGGCGAACCTGCAGACCCTCTACGCGTCGGGGAACGAGATCGGCGGGCACACCGTGCACCACCAGGATCTCACCACGCTCTCCTCCGTCGACATCTCCCGGGAGGTGTGCAACGACCGGGTCAACCTCACCGGTTGGGGGTTCCCGGTGACGAGCTTCGCCTACCCGTTCGCCGCCGTGAACGACGCCGCCCAGGCAGAGGTGGCCGCCTGCGGTTACAACAGTGCTCGCGGCCTCGGCGACCTCAAGACACCGCCGGGCACCGGATGCCCCGACTGCGACGTCTCGGAGTCCATCCCGCCGGCGAACCCCATGCTCACCGCGGCCGCCGACCAGGTCGACAGCACCTGGGACCTGGCCGCGCTGCAGTCGCGGGTCACCCAGGCCGACGCCGTCGGAGGATGGGTGCAGCTCACCTTCCACCACATCTGCGCCTCCACGTGCGACACGGCTCCCGCCAACGCGACCATCAGTGCCGAGCTGTTCGACCAGTTCACGACCTGGCTGGCGGACTGGCAGACCGCGGGCAACGGCGCGGTCAAGACCGTGAACGAGGTCGTCGGCGGCGCCGTGAAGCCCGTCGTGGCCGGCCCGCCGCTGGCCCCACCGCCCGGGCCCGGCGAGAACGGCGCCCCCAACCCGAGCCTCGAGACCCCGGGCACCGTCACCGATCTGCCCGCCTGCTGGTGGGGATCGCAGTTCGGCACCAACAGCCCCGTGTTCTCGACCGTGTCGCCCGGGCGCACCGGCAGCGTCGCCCAGAAGGTCACCATGACGAACTACGTCGACGGCGATGCGAAGCTGCTCGCGATGTTCGACGAGTCCGGATGCTCGCCGAGCGTCACACCGGGAGCCACCTATTCGATGCGGGCGTTCTACATGTCGACCGCCAACACCCAGTTCGCCGTCTACACCCGGAGCACGGCCGGGGTCTGGTCGTACTGGACCTCGAGCCCGCTGTTCCTGCCCGCCTCGATCTACACCGAGGCGAACTACACGACCCTGCCGATCCCCGCCGACGTCACGGGCATCAGCTTCGGGCTGAACATCACGGCCAACGGTGAGCTCATCACCGATGACTACGCCTTCTACGACAGCAACGGAGCGCCGCTCTACGCCCTCAGCCCCGTGCTGCCGACGGTGGCGGGCACGGCGAAGGTCGGCCAGGTGCTGACAGCCACCGTGGCGCCGTGGGCCCCCGCACCCGTCGACCTCGCCTACCAGTGGAATGCCGCAGGCGTCGCGATCGCCGGGGCCACCGCGCTGACCTACACGCCCGTGGCGACCGACGTCGGCAAGGCGATCACCTTCACCGTCAACGGCACGAAGGCCGGCTACGACCCGCTGTCGGCGACCTCCGTGGCGACGGCGCCCGTGGTGACCGCCGTGCCGCCGACGAACCCGCCCACCCCGGGCACGAGCATCCGCTATGCGGGAGCCGACCGGTACGCCGTGGCGGCCGCGGTCTCGGCCGGTGTGTTCTCACCCGGTGTCGCCGTGGCCTACGTGGCCTCGGGCGAGACCTTCCCCGACGCCCTCTCGGGCGGAGCGGCTGCCGGAAAGCTCGGCGGGCCGGTGCTGCTGGTCACGAAGGACTCGGTGCCCCCAGCAGTCAAGGCCGAACTCGACCGTCTGAATCCGCAGAAGATCGTGGTGCTCGGCGGGATCGACACCATCTCGGCGGCGGTCGTGAACGCGGTCAAGCCCTATGGAACCACGAGCAGGGTCTCGGGCGCCGACCGCTACGCCACCTCGGCCGCGATCTCGGCGAGCGTGTTCGCACCGAACGCACCCGTCGTCTACGTGGCCTCCGGGCTCACCTTCCCCGACGCCCTCTCGGGCGGCGCGGTGGCCGGAAGGCTGGGTGCACCCGTGCTCCTGGTGTCCCAGAACAGCGTTCCGGCCGTCATCGCGACCGAGCTCGCCCGCCTCAAGCCCGCGAAGATCGTGGTGCTCGGCGGCACGGCGACCGTCTCGGAATCCGTCAAGGCGACCCTGCAGAAGTCGGCACCGACGACACGGATCGCGGGAGCCGACCGCTATGCGGTCTCGGCCGGGATCTCGAAGAGCGCGTTCTCGGCGGGAGTCCCCGTGGTCTACGTGGCGTCGGGCCAGACGTTCCCGGATGCGCTCTCGGGCGCGGCGGCCGCGGCGAAGCAGGGCGGGCCGGTGCTCCTGGTCACCCGGGACTCCATCCCGTCGACGGTCGCCGCCGAGCTCGACCGACTCAACCCGAAGAAGATCGTGGTGCTCGGCGGCACGGCCTCCGTGTCGGCCGCGGTCGCCACGGCGCTCAACGCCTACCTGACCTAGCAGGCGGGCCGACGGGAACCGGCCGCCGATCGCCTCTCGGCGGTCGGCGGTCTCGTCGTGCCGGGCTCAGCCGACCTGCGCCACCAGGATCCGGATGCGCGGCGTGAGGGAGGCGGCGGCCAGGTGGTCGGCCAGCGCGGCGTAGACCGCGCGGCAGGTGGCGACGGCCGGAGCCGACGCGCTCACGCCGATGGTGAGCGTGACGTCGTCGTCGGTGACGATGACCGCATCCGGAGCGGTGCCCGTGACCAGCCCGATGGCGGTGCCGATCACCGCTCCGGGCGCGTTCAGGGTCGGAAAGACCCCGGTCACCCCCGGCACGGCCTCGGCGACCGACTGCAGCTCGCTCGCGAGACTCATCGCTCCTCCTCCGCGTCATCGCCGGCGGGCGGCCGCGGCGGGGCATGGTGCACGTCGACGACCGTGACGTCGACGGCAGCGATCAGGAGATCGGTGTGCAGCGCGAGGGCCGAGCGCACGGCCTCGCGGAGGAGCTCGGTCGTGGCCGGGATCGGGTGACCGAAGTAGGCGGTGGCTTCGAGGGCGACCGTGATGGGCTCGCCCGGCACGGTGACGTCGCCCTCGAGCGCGGTGCGGCCCACGATGAGCCCGTCGACCGTGTCGGCGGCGGCGCGCACGAGGCCGCGCACCGAGCCCTCGGTGATGCCGAGGTCGGCGGCGGGGTCGGGGTGCTCGATCGGGATGCGCCTCCCGGCCCTGGCCTCGCGGCCGATGTTGGCCAGGATGCCGCCGATCCAGTTCTCGTCCGGTTCCGGCTCCTCCGATGCCTCGGCCTCGAGCAGCCGGAGCGACGCCGAACGGAGCCGCTCGAGAGCGTCGAGGGCGATGCGGCAGCCGGGGGAGTTCTCGATCGAGGGGTCGTAGGGCTTGCGGTCGGCATCGAGGTAGTCGCTGAGCTCTTCGATCGTGTGCCCGTCGAGATCGTCGCGGTCGTCGTTCATCGCCATCCCTCCATCTCCCGGATCAGATTCTTGCGTGCGCGTGCGATCAGGCCCCTGACGGTCGACACGGGGAGTTCCAGCTCCGCGCCGATGTCGATGTAGCTGTAACCCGCGATCTCACGCAGCACCCAGCAGCGGCGTTGATCCTCCGGCAGCTCGGAGAGGGCCCTTGAGAGCGCTTCATCGAGCGAGGCGGCCTGCGCCTTCGCATGCGGTGACTGCGACTCGGGCGCCGCGTACTCGGCCACCGCGTCGATGTCGGCGTGCTCACGACGCCGACGGATGCGGTCGATGCTGCGGTTGCCCACGATGCGCATGAGCCAGGTCTTGACGCTCGCAGGGTCGGCGAGCTCGGGCAGCTTCGACCAGGCCTGCACGAAGGCCTCCTGCACCACGTCGTCGACATCCGCGTTCGAGTTCAGGATGCGGCGGGCGTACACGCGCATCAGCCGGCCGTACCGGCGCACGATGGCCTCGAACGCGCGCACGTCGCCCTCGGCGGCGCGTACGGCGAGGGTGCGGTCGTCGGCCTCGTCGAGGTCGCGCGGCCGGATCTCACTCATCACCCCATCCAACACCCTGGCGCGCGGGATCGGGTGCGGATCTTCTTCCGCCTTGACACTGGACATCTATGGACATATTGTCTTCATGTTCACAGTTGTTCATGCACAAGGAAGTGGCGCGATTCAATGAAGATCGCAGTGGTCGGCAGCTACGGCGCCGGACTGACAATGCGGGTGCCGAAGGCGCCCGGGGCCGGGGAGACGGTCTCAGGCGGATCGTTCGATGAGGGTCCAGGCGGCAAGGGCTCGAACCAGGCCATCGGAGCCGCGAGGCTCGGAGCCGAGGTGGCGTTCCTCACTGCCATCGGCGACGACGCGTTCGGTCGTGCCGCCGTCGGGCTCTGGCACGACGAGGGGATCGACGCGTCGAAGGTCGTCACCGGCCGGGGTGCCACCATGGTGGGCTTCATCCTCGTCGAGCCTTCGGGCGAGAACCGCATCGCGATCGCCTCCGGCGCCCTCGACGAGCTCGACGCCTCCGCGGTGCGGAGCTTCGCCGATGAGATCGCGGCAGCCGACGTGCTCGTGGTCTCGATGGAGATCCCCGAGGAAGCGGTGCTGGAGGCACTCCGGATCGGCCGCGAGTGCGGCACGACCACGGTGCTGAACCCCGCACCGGCCCGCCCGCTGCCCACGGAGGCCTGGGCCCTGATCGACGTCATCACCCCCAACCAGACCGAGGCGCCGGTGCTGCTCGGCCTCGCAGCCACGAAGACAGCCGGTGACGAGGAGCTCGTGCGGGCACTGCAGGAGCGCACCCGCGGGTGCGCCATCCTCACCAGGGGCGCCGGCGGTTCCCTGCTCTGCGAGGCCGACGGGACCGTCACCGTGATCGACCCCGTTCCCGTGGCCCACGTGGTCGACACCACCGGCGCCGGCGACTCCTACACCGCGGCCCTCGCGGTGGCGATCGGCGAGGGCAGGCCGCTCGCCGAGGCGGCCCGGTTCGCTGCGGCTGCCGGCGCCCACGCCGTCACGATCGCGGGCGTCATACCGTCGCTCCCCACCCGTTCCGACCTGCCCTCCCCGATTGGAAGCACCCGATGACCACCGCCACCGCACCGACGCGCTCGGCCTCCTTCGATCCGCGCAAGCTCCTCCGTGCACGGGAGGCGGGTGTCTTCGCCGCCCTCGTGCTCCTGTTCGTGCTCGGCGTGGTGCTCTCGCCGAGCTTCGTGCAGCCGGGCAACCTGCTCTCGGTCGGCCAGCAGGTGGCGCAGATCGGGATCATGGCCGTGGGCGCGACCTTCGTGATCATCAACGGCGAGATCGACCTCTCGGTGGGCTCGATCTACGCGCTCTCGGCCATCACGACCGGTATGGCGATCGCCGCAGGCACCCCCTGGCCGCTCGCGATCGGGATCGGCGTCGTCGTCGGCGCGGTGGCCGGCCTCCTCAACGGGCTCGCGGTGGTGCTGCTCGGGGTGCCCTCGTTCATCGTGACCCTCGGCAGCCTCAGCATCTTCCGCGGTGCCGCCCTGCTCATCTCCGACGGCGCCCCGATCTCGCTCTCCAGCGAGCAGCCCGGCGTGGCCGAGTTCACCCTCATCGGTCAGGGGCGGCTGTTCGGCGTGGTGCCGATGCAGCTCATCATCTTCGCCGCGATCGCCGCAATCGGCATCATCCTGCTCTCGCGCTCCCGGCTCGGCTTCAACACCTACGCGGTGGGTGGCAACCAGGAGTCGGCGCGGCTCGTGGGCATCCACGTCAAGCGCGTGAAGCTGACGGCCTTCGTGCTCTCCGGCGTCACGGCGGGCATCGCGGGCGTGCTCGGCCTCTCGTTCCTCTCCTACGTGCAGGGCGTCACCGGAACGGGCCTCGAGCTCACCGTCATCTCGGCCGTGATCATCGGAGGCGCGGCGCTGTTCGGCGGCTCCGGAACGATGTGGGGCACCATCATCGGCGTCGTCTTCATCGGACTGCTGCAGAACATCCTCAACATCAACGGGATCTCGTCGTTCTGGCAGACCGTCGTGACCGGCCTCGTGATCGTGGCGGCCGTCGCCGCCGACACCTGGCAGCGCAAGCGCAAGACCAGGGCCTGATCCCTCCCGACTCGCACCACCACCATCCCGAACAGCACCAGGACATCAACGAAGGAGTGACCATGTCCATCACACGCACCGCCCGCAGGCTTCTGGCCGTCGGGGCGATCGCCGCCACCACCGCACTCGCCGTGAGCGGCTGCGGAGCCATCACCACGGGCAACGAGCCCGCCGCGGGTGGCGACGGCGGCTTCCAGCTCGCCGGCTACATCCAGGAGCGGATCGACTCCGGCGAACCGCTGCGCATCAAGCTCAGCTACCACGACCCCTCGCTCGCCTTCGCGACCCCGATCAGCGCGGGCATGGACCGAGCCGGGGAGGAGCTCGGCGCCGACGTGCAGCTGATCGGACCCACCGGAGGCGACGCCGCCAAGCAGGTCTCCGAGCTGCAGACGCTCATCCAGCAGGAGTCCGTCGACGGCCTCGCGGTCTCGTCCGCCTCGAGCGATGCCCTGAAACCCGTCATCGCCCAGGCCTACGACGCCGGCATCCCGATCATCTCGTTCAACACCGACAACCCCGACTCGAAGCAGATGGGCTTCGTGGGCCAGGACCTCAAGGCCTCCGGCCAGTCCGAGGCCGAGGAGCTCGTGACGCTGCTCGGCGAGGGCGCGACCGGCAAGGTCGTCGTGTTCTCGCTCGACACCGGCGCCGGCTGGTCGAACGACCGCTTCAGCGGCTTCGAGGAGGGCATCTCGGGCTCCGGCCTCGAGGTGATGGGGCCGGTGAACGTGGGCAACGAGCCCAACGCCGCCTACAACACCGTGGAGTCGACCATGGCGGGCGCCGGCGACGTCGTCGCGATCGCGGGCCTGGACTGCTGCAGCACCACGGCCGCCGCGAAATGGGTCGAGCAGTCGGGCAACACCGGGAAGATCACCATGGTCGGCTTCGACCTGCTGCCGCAGACCGCCGACTTCGTGAAGAACGGGGTGGTCTCGTTCACGATCAGCCAGAACCCCGAGGAGCAGGGCTACCAGGCGGTGAAGGTGCTCTACGACTTCCTCGTCGACGGCACCGAGATCTCGGGCGTCGACACCGGTGCCCAGTTCATCTCGGCCGAGAACCTGGCTGAAGCGACGGTGGAAGGCTGATGACCGCGCTCCCTCCGCTCGCCGAGCGCGCCGGCACGGCCGGGGCGACCGCCCCCGCCATCCGCATCGAGCACCTCAGCCGCAGTTTCGGCCCGGTGCGCGCCCTCGAGGACGTGAGCTTCGACGTGACCCGCGGCGAGGTGACCGCTCTGCTGGGCGAGAACGGTGCGGGCAAGTCGACGCTGCTGAAGATCCTCGCCGGCCTCCAGCCGCCGAGCGGAGGGAGCGTCACCGCCTTCGGCGACGCCGTCGACTCGTACGACCCCAACACCATGCTCACCCGCTACGGAATCGCGATCGTGCCCCAGGAGCTCTCGCTCCTGCCCGATCGGAGCGTCGCCAAGAACATCCTCGCCGGCATCGAGCCGGGCAACCGGCTGTTCCCATCCCGACGGCGGATGATCGAGCGTGCGGTCGAGCTCCTCGGCGAGCTCGACCTCCGAGTCGACCCCGATGCGCCCGTCCGCACCCTCGACCTCGCCACCCAGCAGCTCGTGGTCGTCGCCCGCTC
Source organism: Herbiconiux oxytropis (assembly GCF_024979315.1). Lineage (GTDB taxonomy): Bacteria > Actinomycetota > Actinomycetes > Actinomycetales > Microbacteriaceae > Herbiconiux > Herbiconiux oxytropis. The sequence continues at coordinate 323,375 of NZ_JANLCK010000003.1, forward strand.
GATCGCCCGCGACTGTCGCGTGCTCATCCTCGACGAGCCCACGGCGATGCTCACCCCGGCCGAGTCCGATCGGCTGTTCGCGCTCATGGCGACCCTCAAGGCGAAGGGCACCACCATGGTCTACGTCTCGCACCGCATGCCCGAGGTCTTCCAGCTCGCCGACCGCATCGAGGTGCTCCGCGACGGCAGGCACGTCGCCTCGTGGCGCCGCGAGGAGGTGACTCCCGAGCAGGCGGTCGCCGCCATGGTCGGTCGCGAGCTCGGTCGGTTCACGAGCCGTGCCGAGCTCTCACCGGCGGCCACGGCGGCGGACGGTCGCCGCGCCGCGCCCGCCCTGCGGGTGTCGGGCCTCAGCGGGCGGCGCCACCACGGTGTCGACCTCGAGGTGCGGCCGGGGGAGATCCTCGGCATCGCCGGCCTCCCGGACAGCGGCCGGGTCGAGCTGCTGCACAACCTCTTCGGCGGCGACAAGGGCACCGGCGGCACCGTCGAACTGCTCGGTGCACCCTATGAGAACCGCAGCACCATCGCGAGCGTCGACCGCCGCCTCGGCTTCGTGCCGGGAGAGCGGCGTGCTCAGGGCCTGCTCACGACGATGAGCGTGGCCGAGAACGTGGGCGTGCTCACCGTCAAGGCGCTCACCCGGGCGGGGCTCGTGCGCCGCAGCGCCTTCGAGAAGAACGCCGCCACCCTCGCCCAGGGCTTCCGCGTGAAGACCGCGTCGATGGACCAGCCGATCACGAACCTCTCCGGGGGCAATCAGCAGAAGGCGATGCTCGCCAGGTGGATCGCCATCGACCCCGCCGTGCTCATCCTCGACGAGCCCACCCGCGGGGTGGATGTGGGCGCCAAGGCCGAGATCTACGAGCAGCTGTTCGCCCTCGCCGATCGCGGCGTGGCGATCATCTGCTCCTCCTCCGACCTGCCCGAGCTCCTCACGGTGACCGACCGGATCGCCGTGATGGCCGAGGGCCGTGTCGTCGACGTGGTGCCCACCAGGGCCGCGACCGAGGAGTCGATCATGACCGCCGCCACCGGCGCCGTGACGCACCCTGCCACCGCCTGAACCGCGCCTGCAGAACCCCGAACCAGCCCGTATCCGTCAGACCCGGAAGGACACCACCATGAAGCGCACCGGAATCCTCAACGCCCCGCTCAGCGGAGCCCTGGCCACCCTCGGCCACACCGACCTGATCCTCGTGGTCGACGCCGGCTTCCCCATTCCGGAGGACGCGAACCGCATCGACCTCGCGATCGCCGAGAACCTTCCGGACCTCCGCACCGTGCTCGCACTCATCGCCCGCGAGCTCGTGGTCGAGGGCGTCGTGCGGGCCGAGGACGTCCCCTCGAACAACCCCCGCCTCGACGAGTGGCTGAAGTCCACCTTCGACGGGGCCGAGTTCACCACCCGCAGCCACGCCGACGTGCTCGGCGAGCTCGCCCGGCAGGCCAAGGTCATCGTGCGCACCGGGGCCTTCGAGCCCTGGGGCAACATCGGCCTCTTCTGCGGCGTCGACGTTCCGAGATGGTTCGGCGGCGACGGCGTGATCGCGCCCTCCTACTACGCCGACAAGCTCTGACACCCCTCCCATCTTCGGGCGGCATCCGCCACCCGCCGAAAGAAAGCGAAATCCCCATCGTGACCGACACGACCACGAGCCCTCTCGAGCTCACCCCGGCCGAACTCGCCCCCTACATCCAGCACACCAAGATCGAGCTCGGCTCCACCCGTGACGAGATGATCGCACACGCCCGCGAGTCGGCGGAGCACGGCTTCAACGCCGCCATGGTGCCCGCATCCTGGGTGCCGCTCGTCGCCGCCGAACTGAGGGGCACAGGCGTGGGCATCGCCTCCGCGCTCGACTTCCCCACCGTGGGCGTCATGACGAGCGCGGGCAAAGCCGCCGAGGCCGCCGAGATCGCGCGCCTCGGCGCCACTCAGCTCGACATCGGAGTGCAGATCGGATGGCTGAAGAGCGGCATGTTCGACGAGTTCCGGGAGGACATCGCCGGCGTCGTGCGCGCCTCCGGCATCCCGGTGAAGGTGATGCTCGAACTACCGCTGCTCACCGAGGCCGAGAAGGAGGCCGCCGTGGAGCTCTCGATGGAGGCCGGCGCCGCCTACCTCAAGAACGCCTCGAGCGGCGCCGTCGAGGTGGCGAACCCCGACAGCGTGCGCTACCTCGTGGAGCGCGCCCGCCCCGGCGTGCTCGTGAAGGCCTCCGGCTCGATCAAGAGCTTCCCGCAGGCGAAGGCCCTGCTCGCGGCGGGCGCAGTGCTGCTCGGCACGAGCGCCGGGATCTCGATCATCACCGACACCGGCGACGACGCGACCTCGAGCTACTGACCGACCGGTTCCGGCCCTGAGCATTTGCGCTCCGGGCCGGAACCTCATAGACATGCCTCTAGGGGGCAGGAGGATCCATGACCGGCAGCGAGCCGACGATCGCCGACGCGGCCATCAACCGCGAAGCCCCCGTGGCGATCCATGCCCAGATCTCGGAGCGCATCCGCAACCGGATCGCGCGCGGGGAGTGGCCCGCCCACTACCGGCTGAAGAGCGAGCCGGAGATCGCCGCCGATCTCGGCGTGAGCCGGGGAACGGTGCGCCGAGCGCTCGCCACCCTGATCGAGGAGGGGCTCCTGCGCCAGGTGCGCGGGCGGGGCACCTTCGTGACCTCGATGACCTTCGAGCCCTCCATCGCCCAGCGGCTCTCGACCCTTTCCGAGGACTTCTCGGCGCAGGGGATCCTCTTCGACACCTCGGTGCTGTTCCATGGGCTCGTGGCCCCGCCGCAGCCCGTCGCGGCTCTCCTGGACCTCCCGGTCTCGGGCACGGTGTTCCAGCTCGACCGGCTGCGCTCCACCGGCGGATCGGCCGTCACCCTGCTCGGCAACTTCGTGCGCAGCGACCTCGTTCCGGGGATCGACGACTTCGACTTCGCGGGCGCGAGCCTCTTCGGCACCCTTGAGGGCCACTACGGGCTGAAGATCGGCACGGCCAGGCGCACCTTCAGCGCCGAGGCCGCCACGGAGGCCGTGGCCGAGGCGCTCGCGGTTCCCGTGGGGGCGCCTGTGCAGTACCTGCAGCAGGTGACGTACCTCACCGACGGACGACCGATCGAGTACTCGGACGTGTGGATCCAGAGCGAGCGGCTCAAGGTCACCTCGCTGCTGTCGCGGCGCTAGGCATCGCCTCGGCGGCTGGATTCAGGTTCGGATGTCACATTCCGAAGCCCCGAGGACATTACAGAATATGCAGCAAGAATCGGGGTCGAGCGAGGTCTCGCTGTGGACCGCCTGCCGAGAAGGCGACCAATCGGCCTTCGGCTGCCTCTTCGACCTTCACAAGGACCGGGTGTTCCGCCATGCATTTCGACTTCTGGCAGACAGAAGCGATGCGGAGGACATCTTGGGAACGGTGTTCTTCGAGTTGTGGCGCAAACGCGACACCGTCCACGTCGTCGACGGTTCTCTACTGCCGTGGCTCCTGCTCACCGCGACGAACTCAGCGCTGAATCTGCGGCGTGCGACACGCCGCTATCGACACCTCCTGAGCAGGCTCCCGCGTGAAGACCACGAGCTCTCCGCCGAAGATCAGGTATATCTGCGCTCGAACGGCCTGAGTCCTGAGCTGGACGATGCTCTTCGCGGATTGAACCCGACAGACCAGGGGCTCGTCGCACTCGTGATCATCGAGGGCTACCCGATCGCCGAAGCCGCGATGGCGTTGGAGATCGGTCCCTCGGTCGCCCGTAAACGATTGTCGCGCCTGCGCGTCAGACTTCGCGAGAGTCTCTCCGGCGCATCCACAGTCGACCTCGCCCTCGAAGGGAACGGATCATGAACGAACCGATAGTGAGCCAGAAGTTTGCGGATGCGCTGCGCATTGCTCTGATGGAGAATGCAGTCCCCTCGCGGCGGCCGGCGCGCCGACGGTTGTGGATGGGGACTGCGGCAGTCGCGGTGCTCGCGCTGACAGGAACTGCGGGAGTGGCGGCGGCTCGCCTCATGGCACCACCCGGGACTCCCATCGAGGCTTCCCTCTCCGAGGCCGTGCACGGGACGTTCATCGGCACCGGCACCCTCGACCTGGGCCCCGTTCCGGAGGGCGCGACCCACATCAAGATCATCGTGACGTGCCTCAGCCCGGGAACATTCACCTTCGGAGAATTCGGCACGATGACGTGCCGGGAGCCAGACGTGAACGACCAGACGTGGGGCGCTGTGCCCTTGGGCCTCGATCAACAACACACCATCACTCTGGAGACATCTCCGACGGCGTCCTGGTCCATATCGGCCCACTACACGAAGACTGTCGAGACCGAGTGGGGCGTGAACGAGGCGGGTCAGACCTTCGGTGCGCCGAAGGGCGACAGCAATCCCGACCTCATCCCCGTGACGGCCACGAACGGAGAACGCGGATACCTGCGCCTGGAGGACTACGAGTCGGACGACCTGGAGGGCTGGACGATGGAGGACGCAACCGAGTTCATCGAGGGCGCCAACCGCCTCGACCGCCACCTGCCCGTCTACGAATCCGACGGATCCACGGTGATCGGCGAGTTCCTGCTCCCTGGAACGGACTCCTCCCTGGTCTTCCGCCAGCGGTAGTTGACGAAAGCTCAGTTAAGTTGGCATGATGGTCGTGCCCAGCCATCGGCCGATCAACGGGGGACTTAATGTCAGCACGAGACAAAGTGCGGTTGCGCGCTCGGCGGCAGACGGCGTCGGCCATCGCGGCGACTGCGGTCGCCGCCGTCATCGTCACGTCTGCAAGCAGCGCGAGCGCTCAGACGGGACCGGTCACCGGGTGGTCCACGGGACTGAATCACTTCGTCTATTTCAACCAGGCGAACGTCAATGTCCTCGGCGCGAGCGCGGTGACGTTCGCTTCGTCACGGGGCATTCCGACTCCGAACCAGTATGCAGTCGCGAAGGCTCAGCTGCTCGACGAGTGGGGCGTCTATTGTGTCGGCCCCCAGGTCTTCAGCTCGTACCCGAATGGGGCGGCTTCGACGTCGTGTCATATCAATCACACATCGTTCGCTTCGCAAGGGATCGTGTGGGGTTGGACGGGTGTCCAATGGCGCAAGCAGACCACGTATCGTCTTTGGTACGACCGCGGGGCCGGTGCGCGCGGAGCGACAACACGGGACGAAACGCCTGAGTGGCCGGTGAACGCGACAGGACAGACGTACGGGAACGGCGCCCTCGCCGCATCCGCCGAGGAATTCCCCGACCTGATCACCGCCACCGCCACGAACGGTCAGCGCGGATATGTGGTGAACGCCGACCTGAACGAGGCGTCGGGGGAGGGCGTCCTCGCGCAGGGGTGCTTCGCCGGATTCGGTCTCTGCCTGGATGGAAGGCGCTGCGGGCGGCGACCGCACTCTTCCCGTGTACGACTCCGACGGGTCGACGGTCCTGGGGGAGTTCCTCATCCCCGCCGCCGAAGTGACCGAGTAGGGGAGCCTCAGGCGCCGGCCGGGGCTATCGCGTGGTGGCGGCCGATGGGGAGCATGAGGGGCTTGCCCGAGACCGGGTCGGGGATGACGCGGCTGTCGAGGCCGAACACCGTGCGCACGACATCCTCGGTGAGCACCGCGGTGGGGTCGCCCGCCGCGTGCACCCGGCCGCCCGCGAGCGCCACCAGGTGGTCGGCGTAGCGCGCAGCGAGGTTGAGGTCGTGCAGCACCATCACGATCGTGGTGCCGCGCCGCCGGTTGAGGTCGGTGAGGAGGTCGAGCACCTCCACCTGGTGGCTCACGTCGAGGAACGTCGTCGGCTCGTCGAGCAACAGCAGCTCGGTCTGCTGGGCGAGGGCCATGGCGATCCACACCCGCTGGCGCTGGCCGCCGGAGAGCTCGTCGACGGGGCGGTCGGCGAGGCCCGCGGTGTCGGTCGCGTCGAGGGCGTCGGCCACCGCCGCGTCGTCGGCGGCGCTCCAGCGCGTGAAGATGCCCTGGTGCGGATGCCTGCCCCGGCCCACGAGATCCGACACCGTGATGCCCTCGGGTGCGATGGGCGACTGCGGGAGGAGCCCCATGGTGCGGGCGAGCTGCTTGGCCGGCATCCGGTGCACCTCCTTGCCGTCGAGCAGCACGTGACCGGTGCGCGGCGCGAGCAGTCGCGACATGGAGCGCAGCAGCGTGGACTTGCCACAGGCGTTGGCGCCCACGATGGCGGTCACCCTCCCGGGCGGCACCTCGAGGTCGAGCCCCTCGATGACCGTGCGGTCGCCGTAGCCCAGCGAGAGCGCCTCGGCGGTCAGGCGGTGGTCGGTGGTCACAGGGAGCCTCCCCGGCGGTTGGAACGGATGATGAGGTAGATCAGGTACGGCGCCCCGAGCACACCCGTGATGACACCGACCGGGTAGCGCGTGCCGAACGCGAACTGGCCCACGAAGTCGGCCACGAGCACGAGCAGCGCCCCCACGAGCCCTGCCGGCACGAGCAGCGGCGTGCCTGGGCCGACGAGACGCGACGCGATGGGCCCGGCGAGGAACGCCACGAACGCGATCGGTCCGCACGCCGCGGTGGCGAAAGCGATGAGGCCCACGGCGGTGACGATCGCGATGAGCCTCGTGCGATCCACCCGCACCCCGAGGGCCGACGCGGTGTCGTCGCCGAGCTGCGTGGTGCCGAGGTTTCGGGACTGGCCGAGCAGCACCGGCGTGAGCACGGCGAGGGCCACGACGACGGGCACGACCTGCGACCAGCTCGTGCCGTTGAGGCTGCCGGTGAGCCAGCGCTCGGCCTCCTGCAGATCCCACTGCGCTGCCTGGGAGAGCACGTACGCCGTGATGCTGTTGAGCATCGCCGCCATGCCGATCCCGATCAGGATGAGCCGGGTGCCGGCCACACCGCTGCGATACGAGAGCGCGTAGATCAGGATGGCGACGACGAGCCCCGCCACGATGGCGAACGCCGACACCGCCGTGGAGCCGAGCGAGAGCGTGACGATGGCGAAGGCCGCCGCGGCGCTCGCGCCGGAGCTGATGCCGATGATGTCGGGGCTCGCGAGCGGATTGCGGAGCATCGTCTGGAAGGTGACGCCGCCGAGGCCGAAGCAGAGCCCTGCGAGCACCGCGAGGCTCGCCCGGGGCAGGCGCAGGCGGCCGACCGTGAACGTGGCACCGGGCACGTCGCCGCCGAACATGACGGTGACGACGTCTGCCGGCGGGTAGAAGGTCTTGCCCACCATGAGGGAGACGGCGAACACCACCAGGATGAGGGCGCTGAGCACGGCGATGACGATGCCGGCCCGCCGGTGGCGGAGCCGACGGCTGCGGGCCACCGCCTGCGCGGTCGAGAGGCTGGGGGAATCGTCGCGCGCCTCGGCGGGTGGTGTGCCCTCGCCCGCCGCGATGACCGCGCTCACAGGGCTCGCACCTTCTGCCGCCGCACGATCCAGATGAACACCGGCGCCCCGATGAGCGCCGTGATGATGCCCACGTCGATCTCGGAGGGCCGAGCCACGATGCGGCCGAGCACGTCGGCGCCCGTGAGGAGCGCCGCACCGACGACGGCCGAGAACGGCACCAGCCCGCGGTGGTCGACGCCCACGATGAGCCGGCAGGCGTGCGGCACCACGAGGCCGACGAACGCGATGGGTCCGCACACCGCGGTGGCGGCACCGCACAGCACGACCGAGCCGAGGGCCGCGGCGCCGCGGGTGAGGGCTACGCGCTCGCCGAGGCCGGCCGCGAGCTCGTCGCCGAGGGCGAGGGAGTTGAGGCCCTTGGCCGAGAGCAGGCAGATGACGAATCCGGCCAGCAGGAAGGGCAGCACCTGGTTCAGGGCCGTGAAGGTGGCTCCGCCCACGCCGCCGATGAGCCACGCCCTGGCGGCCTCGCCGATGTCGGCGCGCGGCAGCACGACGGCGCTGATGAACGAAGCGAGCGCGGCCGAGGTGGCGGCCCCCGCGAGAGCGAGCTTGAGCGGTGTGGCACCGCCGCGCCCGAGGGAGCCCACGGTGTAGACGAAGACGGCCGCGACGGCGGCGCCGCCGATGGCGACCCAGATCTGGGTGGTGGCCGAGGAGAGCCCGACGAAGGCGATGAACGTCACGACGGCGAGCGAGGCGCCCATGTTGATGCCGAGCACGCCGGGGTCGGCGAGCGGATTGCGCGTGACGCCCTGCATGACGGCTCCCGAGACGGCGAGGGCTGCGCCGACGAGCACCGCCACGAGGGTGCGGGGGATGCGGGTGGCGACGGCGGCGGGGCCGAAACCCTCGGTCTGCCCGCCGAGCGCGGAGAGCACGTCGCCCCACTCGACCTCGCGGGAGCCGACGAGCACGGAGGCCGCCATGACGGCACCGAGCACCGCGAGCGAGATGACGAGCCCGAGGGCGCGCACGCGCCTCGGGCGCCGCACGACGGCGGCGCCCGAGGGAGGAGGCGGGGTGGCGGTCTTCAGGGCCGTCACCGCATCCGGGACTCGGCTCACTTGGCCTTGTCGGCGGCCGCGGCCAGCAGCTCGAGGTAGTCGTCGAGCACCCACGAGATCGACAGCGGGGTGGGGTTCGCGGCGGTGCCGAGCGGGCTCGTGCCCGGGAGGCTCACGATCGAGCCGTTCGCCACGGCGGGCACCTGCGAGAGCAGCGGGTCGCCCTCGAGGGTCGTGACGAGGTCGTCGCCGCCGTAGGTGACGATGAGGTCGACGTCGGCGAAGGTGTCGGCCTGCTCCGAGCTCACCGTGAGCGAGAAGTTCTCGGTGGTGGCGGAGGCATCGGCGATGCTCTTCGGGGTCGACAGGCCGAGGTCCTCGAAGAAGGCGGCGCGGGTGTCGTGCGTCGTGTAGAAGCTGACCTCGCTGAGGTCGGCGGTGTCGACGTGGGTGAGGAACATGGCCGAGGTGCCCTCGAGCTGCGGGTACTCCGCAGCCGAGTCGGCGATCTCCTGCTCGAGCTCGGCGATGAGGGCGTCGCCCTCCTCGGCGAGGCCGAGGCCCTCGCTGTTGAGGTGGATCATGTCGCGCCACGAGGTTCCCCACGCGGTCTCGGGGTAGGCCACGACGGGGGCGATCTCGCTCAGGGTGTCGTAGTCCTCCTGCGTGAGCCCCGAGTAGGCGGCGAGGATGACATCCGGAGCGGTGTCGGCCACGGCCTCGAAGTCGATGCCGTCGGTCTCGTCGAACAGCACGGGCGTCTCGGCGCCGAGCTCCTCGAGCTTCTCGTCGACCCAGGGCAGCACGCCGTCGCCGTCGTCGTCGCCGAAGTTGGCCGCGGCCATGCCGACGGGCACGATGCCGAGGGCGAGCGGCACCTCGTGGTTGGCCCAGTTGACGGTGGCGACGCGCTCGGGCTTCGTCTCGATCGTGGTGGTGCCGAGGGCGTGCTCGATGGTGATGGGCGTGAACTCCGTGTCCCCACCGGCGGCGGCGGAGCCGTCCGAACCGGAGGAGGGGGTGGAGCACGCGGCGAGGCCGGCGGTGAGCAGGGCTGCCGTCGAGAGAGCGAGCAGTCGAGAAGCGCGGGGCATGGGGGCCTTTCGGTTAGGATTGCCTAACCGAACCTAGTCGACGTCGAGATGGCCTGCAAATGGGTCGCCTCGAAGTGTGACATCTGAGGTCCGGCGCACGTCCTACAAGACGGGCGCCCCATCCGTCCCCCACCGGGTGGGGCGCTCCTCGCGCCTCGCGCGATCGTCGTTAACCTTCCTGGTGCACAATGTCCGCCATGCCCGACAGCACCCCGCACCTCCAGCCCGAACTCGACCGGGCCTCGGGGGCGGCGTCACCCCGCACCCTGATCGACGTGCTGCGAGCCGCGACGGCGCGGAATCCCGAGGCATCGGCCCTGGAGGATGCGCAGGGTGCCCTGAGCTACCGCGAGCTGATGGCGCGCGTGCATGCGACCGCCGCCGAGCTCCACGAGGCCGGTGTGCGGCGCGGTGACCGCGTCGGCATCCGGATGGAATCGGGGCGGCGCGAGCTCTACATCGCCATCCTCGCGGTGCTCGCGGCAGGTGCCGCCTACGTGCCGGTCGATGCCGACGACCCCGAGGAGCGGGCCGAGCTCGTGTTCGGCGAGGCGCGCGTAGCGGGCATCATCACGGGCACGGGGGAATTCGCCCCTGCGGAGACGGAGACGGAGACCGCGCCGGAGCGGGCGGCCAGGCTCTTCGCCCGTGGCGAGCCGCACGCGAGCACGGCGTCGCTCCCCGTGGTCTCGCCGCCCGAGCCCGAGGACGACGCCTGGATCATCTTCACCTCCGGCTCCACGGGCACCCCCAAGGGTGTGGCCGTGACCCACCGCTCCGCCGCCGCCTTCGTCGACGCCGAGTCGCAGCTGTTCCTCACCGGGGAGCCGATCGGCCCCGGCGACCGTGTGCTCGCGGGGCTCTCGGTGGCCTTCGACGCCTCGTGCGAGGAGATGTGGCTCGCCTGGGCGCACGGCGCCTGCCTCGTGCCCGCGCCGCGCTCGCTCGTGCGCAGCGGCATGGACCTGGGGCCCTGGCTCGTGACCCGCGACATCACGATCGTCTCGACCGTTCCCACGCTCGCGGCCCTCTGGCCCGTGGAGTCGCTCGAGAACGTGCGGCTGCTCATCTTCGGCGGTGAGGCCTGCCCGCCCGAGCTCGGCGAGCGGCTCGCGAGCGGCGGCCGGGAGGTCTGGAACACGTACGGGCCCACCGAGGCCACCGTGGTCGCGTGCGCCGCGCCGCTCGGCGGCCCGGGACCGGTGCGGATCGGGCTCCCGCTCGAGGGCTGGACCCTCGCGGTGGTCGACGGCGACGGCGCCCGTGTGGCCCCCGGCGAGGTCGGCGAGCTCATCATCGGGGGAGTGGGCCTCGCGCGCTATCTCGACCCCGAGAAGGATGCCGAGAAGTACGCCGCCATGCCCTCGCTCGGCTGGGAGCGCGCCTATCGCAGCGGCGACCTCGTGCGCTACGACCCCGAGGGACTCGTGTTCCAGGGCCGCGCCGACGACCAGGTGAAGGTGGGCGGCCGGCGGATCGAGCTCGGCGAGATCGAGTCGGCCCTGCAGGGCCTCCCGGGGGTCTCGGGTGCCGCCGTGGCGGTGCGCACGACCGGCGCGGGCAACCAGGTGCTCGTGGGGTACGTCGTGGCGGCCGATCCGGCGTCGTTCGACCGGGAGACCGCCGTGGCGCGGCTGCGCGAGGAACTGCCGGCGGCGCTCGTGCCGCTCGTGGCCGTGCTGGAGGACCTCCCCACCCGAACCTCCGGGAAGGTCGACAAGGCCGCCCTGCCCTGGCCGCTGCCCGCCGGCGCCGGCTCCGGCGACGCCTCGGAGGGCGAGGGCGGCTTCGGGCCCGACGCCGATCCGATGCTCGTGCGGGTGGCCGGGCTCTGGACCGACGTGCTCGGCGTGCCGGTCACCGACCCGGCCGCCAACTTCTTCGACCTCGGCGGCGGCTCGCTCGCGGCGGCCCAGCTCGTGGCCGGCCTCCGCCGCATCGACCCGGGCTTCACGGTCGCCGACGTGTACTCCCATCCGCGCCTCGGTGCCGTGGCCGCCGAGCTCTCGGTGCGGGTCGGTGCGGCGGATGCTGACGAGGCCGACACCGCCGGCGGGCGGGCCTCCTCAGCGCCCGTGGCCGAGACCCCGCTCCGGATGCGCGTGCTGCAGACCCTGCTCGGCATCCCCCTGTTCGTGCTCGCGGGCCTGCGCTGGCTCGTCTACCTCTTCACCGCCACGGCCGTGCTCACGGCCGTCGGCGGCTTCGGCTTCCTGCCGACCGTGCCGCTCTGGCTCCTGATCGTCGGTCTCGTGCTCTTCGCCACGCCGTTCGGCCGCATGGGCATTTCAGTCATCGCCTCGCGGCTGCTCCTCCGGGGCCTCCGCCCCGGCAACCACCCGCGGGGCGGCCGGTGGCACCTCCGACTCTGGCTCGCCGAGCAGATCGCGCACCAGGTCGGAGCCGTGAGCCTCGCCGGAGCGCCGTGGATCAACTACTACGCCCGCGCCCTCGGCGCCCGCATCGCCGACGACGTCGACCTGCACTCGCTGCCGCCGGTCACCGGCATGCTCACGGTGGGTCGCGGCGCCTCGATCGAGCCCGAGGTCGACCTGTCGGGCTACTGGATCGACGGCGACACGGTGCGGGTGGGCGCGGTGCGCGTGGGCGCCGGCAGCACGGTGGGCGCCCGCAGCTCGCTGCTGCCGGGCACCCGCATCGGCAAGCGCGCCGAGATCGAGGCCGGCTCCTCGGTCTTCGGGCGCGTGCCCTCCGGACAGCGCTGGGCAGGCTCGCCCGCCCGTCGCGTGGGCAAGGCCCGCGACTGGTGGCCGTCCGCGCGCCCTGCTCGCGGCTCCAGGTGGCTCGTGGCCTACGGCGCCTCCTCGGTGGTGATGGCGGCTGTTCCGCTCATCGCCTACGCCTCGGGCGGCGCGGTGCTCGCCGTCTTCCTCCGCGACTCCGCCACCCTCGGCGAGGCCGCCGGCCGGGCCGCGCTCGGTCTCGTGCCCGGCGTGCTCGTGGCCGGCGTCGTGCTCGCCGGGCTCGTGCTCGTGCTCACCCGGCTCCTCGGCCTCGGCGTCTCCGAGGGGGTGCACGCCGTGCGCGGCCGCGTGGGCTGGCAGCTCTGGGCCACCGAGCGCCTGCTCGACCTCTCGCGCACCGTGCTCTTCCCGCTCTACTCCGGTCTCTTCACCCCCGTCTGGCTCAGGCTCCTCGGCGCCCGCATCGGGCGCGACGTCGAGGCCTCGACCGTGCTTCTCATCCCCGCCATGACCACGGTGCACGACGGCGCCTTCCTCGCCGACGACACGCTCGTGGGCGCCTACGAGCTCGGCGGCGGCTGGATGCGCGTGGCGCGCGCCCAGATCGGCGAGCGGGCCTTCCTCGGCAACTCGGGCATGGCCGCGGCCGGGCACTCCGTGCCGCGGGACGGCCTCGTGGCCGTGCTCTCGGCCGCTCCCCGCAAGGCGAAGGCGGGCTCGTCGTGGCTCGGCTCCCCGCCCGTGCGCCTCCGCCGCACGGTCAACGCCGCCGACGCGAGCCGCACCTACGCCCCGCCGGCCCGGCTCAAGGTCGCGCGCATCCTGTGGGAGCTCCTGCGCATCGTGCCGGTCATCGTGACCTGCGCCCTCGGCGTCTCGGTGCTGTTCGTGCTCGCCGCCCTCACCGCGTGGGCGGGGGTGCTCGTGGCGGCACTGCTCTCGGGCGTGGTGCTGCTCGCGGCCGGAGCGGTGGCCGCGGCCGTCAGCACCGTGGCCAAGTGGGTGCTGATCGGGCGGATCCGGGCCGGTGAGCATCCGCTCTGGTCGTCGTTCGTGTGGCGGAGCGAGGTGTCGGACACCTTCACCGAGATGGTCGCCGCACCCTGGTTCGCCGAGGCCGCCGCCGGCACCCCCGCCCTCGTCTGGTGGCTGCGGAGCCTCGGTGCGAGGATCGGCCGGGGCGTCTGGATCGACACCTACTGGCTGCCTGAGGCCGACCTCGTGACCCTGGGGGACGCCACGACGGTCAACCGCGGATGTGTGGTTCAGACGCATCTGTTCCATGATCGAGTGATGAGCCTCGACACGGTCACCCTCGACGACGGCGCCACGCTCGGCCCGCACAGCGTCATCCTGCCCGCCGCCCGCATCGCCGCGCAGGGCACCGTGGGGCCCGCCTCGCTCGTGATGCGGGGGGAGCTCGTGCCCGAGGGCAGCCGCTGGAGCGGCAACCCGATCGGGCCGTGGCGCGAGGTGCGCACCTCCGACTACGGCGCGCACCCGCCGACGCCGGCCGACGCCGGGGCCGGGGCCGGATCCGCCGTGCGCACGGTGGTCGCGTGACCGGGCGCGGTGTCGCATTCTCCGGGGATCCCTACACGCCGGGCATCGGCACCTGGTCGTACCGCGTGCACTCCTACGACCTCGAGCTCGACTACCGGATCGAGACGAACCGCCTCGACGGCGTCGCCCGGATCAGCGGCGAGGCCGTCGTCGACCTCCCCGCCATCCTGCTCGACCTCTCGAAGCTCAAGGCCACGAAGGTCCGGCTCGACGGCAGGCGGCTGCAGCGGATCACGCAGAACACGCACACCCTCACCGTGCGGCCGGATGCACCCATCCCGGCCGGCACCCGCTTCGAGCTCGAGATCGAGTACGGCGGCAGGCCGGGCCCCCGCAGGAGCGCGTGGGGCCCGATCGGCTGGGAGGAGCTCGCCGACGGCGTGCTCACGGCCTCGCAGCCCTCGGGTTCGTCGACCTGGTTCCCCTGCAACGACCGGCCGGGCGACAAGGCGAGCTATCGCATCCGCCTCACCGCCGACCAGGACTACACCGTGGTCTGCAGCGGCACCCTCACCGAGCAGCGCACCCGGAGCGGGCGCACCACCTGGGTCTACGACCAGCCCCGGCCCACGGCCGCCTACCTCGCGACCGTGCAGATCGGGCAGTACCTGCGGCGGACAGACGACTCCGGCGCCGTGCCCGTCGACTACGCGTTCCCGGCCGAGCTCGAGGGGCGGCTGCGGGCCGACTTCTCGCCGCTGCCGCACATGCTCGACTTCTTCGCGCGGGAGTTCGGCCCGTACCCCTTCGACCGCTACGGCGTGGTCGTGACCGCCGACGAGCTCGAGATCCCGCTCGAGGCGCAGGCGATGGCCATCTTCGGGGCCAATCACGTCGACGGCGCGGGCGGATCCGAGCGGCTGATCGCGCACGAGCTCGCGCATCAGTGGTTCGGCAACAGCGTGGGCGTGGCGGCCTGGAAGGACATCTGGCTCAATGAGGGCTTCGCCTGCTACGCCGAGTGGCTGTGGTCGGAGGAGCGCGGCGGGTCACCGGCGGCGCAGCTCGCCCAGGAGCACTACCTGCGGCTGCGGCAGGCGCCGCAGGACCTCGTGATCGGCGAGCCGGGGGCTGCCTCGATGTTCGACGACCGCGTCTACAAGCGCGGCGCCCTCACGCTGCACTTCCTGCGCGCCGAGATCGGCGACCCCGCGTTCTTCGCGCTGCTGCAGGCCTGGACGAGCGAGCACGCGCACTCCACGAGCGACACCGCCGCCTTCGTGGCCCTCGCCGAGGAGCACGCGGGCCATCCGCTCGCCGCCTTCTTCGACGCCTGGCTGAACCACCCCGCCCTGCCCTCGCTCGCCTGATTCGGCTAGTGTCGAGTGGACACGACGTGCCCCGTTCTGGGGCACCCGGATCAAGGAGGATCACGTGTCATCGAACAGAGCCGTCGCCTACAAGGGCCCTGGGGTCGTCGAGGTCATCGACATCGACTACCCCGAATTCGAGCTGAAGGACGGACCGGGGGTGAACCCGGCCAACGTGGGCCGGAAGGTCCCCCACGGCGCCATCCTGCGCACCGTCGCCACCAACATCTGCGGATCGGACCAGCACATGGTGCGCGGTCGCACCACCGCGCCCTCCGACCTCGTGCTCGGCCACGAGATCACCGGCGAGGTGGTGGAGGTCGGTCCCGACGTGGAGTTCGTGAAGGTGGGCGACATCGTCTCGGTGCCGTTCAACATCGCCTGCGGCCGCTGTCGCAACTGCAAGGAGCGCAAGACCGGCATCTGCCTGAACGTGAACCCGGATCGCCCCGGCAGCGCCTACGGCTACGTCGACATGGGCGGCTGGGTCGGCGGGCAGGCCGAGTTCGTGCTCGTGCCCTACGCCGACTGGAACCTGCTGGTGTTCCCGGACCGCGACCAGGCGCTCGAGAAGGTCATGGATCTCACGATGCTCTCGGACATCTTCCCGACCGGCTTCCACGGAGCCGTCACCGCGGGTGTCGGCGTCGGCTCCACGGTGTACGTCGCGGGAGCGGGCCCCGTGGGCCTCGCTGCCGCGACCGGTGCCATGCTGCTGGGTGCCGCCGCCGTGATCGTGGGCGACATGAACGAGGAGCGGCTGGCCCAGGCGCGCAGCTTCGGCTGCGAGACGATCGACCTCACGAAGGGCGACCCGGCCGAGCAGATCGAGCAGATCCTCGGCGTGCCCGAGGTCGACTGCGGCGTGGACGCCGTGGGCTTCGAGGCGCGAGGGCACGGCGGCGACTCGGGGCACGAGGCCCCGGCCACGGTGCTGAACTCGCTCATGGACATCACGGCCGCGGGTGGTGCCCTCGGCATCCCGGGCCTCTACGTCACGGGTGACCCGGGCGGCATCGACGACGCCGCCAAGAAGGGCGCGCTCTCGCTCAGCCTCGGCACGGGCTGGGCGAAGTCGCTCTCGTTCACCACCGGGCAGTGCCCCGTGATGAAGTACAACCGCGGGCTCATGATGGCGATCCTGCACGACAGGGTGCACATCGCGAAGAACGTCAACGCCACGGCGATCACGCTCGAGGATGCGCCGCGCGGCTACGCGGAGTTCGACGCGGGAGCCGCGCAGAAGTACGTGCTGAACCCCAACGGGTACCTCGACGCCGCGTAGGCGTTCCGGCGGGTTCTGCCGGGTTTCGGCGGGTCCCGTCCGCTACCGGCGGGCGGCGTGCTCGAGCTCGGCGAGCTCGAGGCGCCGCCAGCTGGTGAGCGGCACCACGGGCTTCTTCTTGAGGGCGCCCGCCAGGCGCACCGCCACGCTCGCGCGGAGGGCGGGGTCGAGCCGCAGGTCGGCCACGGCGTACTCGCCGGCCTCGGCGTCGCGGCCCGCCGTGGCCTCGATCGCGCCGTCGCGCGTGCGGATGAGCACGTCGGCCGGGTCGAGCGCGAGGCCGCGGCCGTCGGCCTTGACGACCGCCTCGAGGCGGGTCCAGTGCTGGATGGGCTCCCACTGCCGGCCGGCGGGCCGCGACGCCGTGGGCACGAGGGCCGTGACGGCCGCGAGCTGCTCGACCGTGGCATCCGCCGCCTCGATGTCGATGCCCACGGGCCCGCGCCAGGTGGCGGCGACCGCCACGCCTGCGGGGGAGTGGGCCACGCTCACGCTGATCGGGCGGCCCTTCGGTGAGGCGAGCGCGAGCTGCGGGCGGCCGTGCGGTCCGCCGCACACCGCGCAGTGCGCCGTGACCACCAGGTCGACCGGATGCACGGGGTCGCCACCGCGGGCGAGCGCGTGCTCCGAGACGAGCTCGGCGGCGAGCACCCGGAGGGCTGCGCGGCCGACCACGAAGCGCGTGGCCGCCGCCTCGTCCGTGGTGGCCGCACGGCGCATCCGCTCGTCGTCGCCGAGGAACGGGGCGAGGGCCTCGACGTCGGCTGGGCCCGTGCCCGCCGGCAACGGGGTCCAGCGCACGTGCACCCGGGGGGTCATCGGGCCGGCCGCTGCTCGCCGCGCTCGTAGATGTCGGCGGCAGACCCGACGATCTTCGTGTCGGTCTCGCCGACGACCTCCACGTCTTTGTCGTCGTAGTCGAAGCGGTTGAGCACGAAGCGCATGGCCTCGAGTCGTGCGCGCTTCTTGTCGTTCGACTTCACGACGGTCCAGGGCGCATCGGCGGTGTCGGTGGCCTCGAACATGGCCTCCTTGGCCCGGGTGTAGCGGTTCCACTTGTCGAGCGACTCGAGGTCCATGGGCGAGAGCTTCCACTGCCGCACCGGATCGACCATGCGGATGGCGAAGCGCGTGCGCTGCTCCTCGGCCGAGACCGAGAACCAGAACTTCACGAGGTCTATGCCGTCGCCCGCGAGCATCGACTCGAACAGCGGCACCTGGCGGATGAACTCGTCGTACTGCGCATCGGTGCAGAAGCCCATGACGCGCTCGACGCCCGCCCGGTTGTACCAGGAGCGGTCGAACAGCACCATCTCGCCGGCCGCCGGGAGGTGGGCGACGTAGCGCTGGAAGTACCACTCGGTCGACTCGCGCTCCGTGGGCTTCTCGAGCGCCACCACGCGCGCGCCGCGGGGGTTGAGGTGCTCGGTGAAGCGCTTGATCGTGCCGCCCTTGCCTGCGGCATCACGGCCCTCGAACACCACCACGAGGCGGCGGCCGCCGCGCTTGATCCAGTTCTGGAGCTTGAGGAGCTCGATCTGCAGGAGGCGCTTGGAGGCCTCGTACTCGGTGCGGCTCATCCGCTCGTCGTAGGGGTAGCCCTCGCGCCAGGTGTCGACGAGGCTGCCGTCGGTGCGCACGAGCACGGGGTCGTCATCGTCGTCGTCGAGCACCGTGAAGCCGAGGAGGTCGTCGAGTTCCGCCGGAACAGGCCGGCCGCTGAAGAGGGTCGTCACAGCGGGTACGGTAGCGGCCGGAGGTTAACGGCGGGTGCCGCGGGTGGGCGGCAGCGGCGCCCGGGTGCGGAGGCCGGCTCGGCGGCCCCACCAGATGCTGAAGAAGGCCGCGCCGAGCACGAGGGCCATCGGCAGGAGCATGAACGGGCCCGCGGTGCCCGCGCCGCGCTCGAAGACCTGATCCGTCTGGCTCATCAGGGCGGTGGGGATGAGGAGCAGCAGGTTGTTCACGGCGTGCACCAGCACGGGCGCCTCGAGACCGCCGGTGCCGCGGGCGGCGATCGAGGCCGCGGCGCCGAAGACGAAGTAGTAGGCGATGAGCCAGGGGTCGCCCGCCACATGGGCGAGCGAGAACAGGCCGCCCGAGACCAGCGTGCCCACCACGAAGGCCGCGATCGGGTTGCGGAACCAGGAGCCGACCGAGCGCTGGATGAGACCGCGCGCGCCGAACTCCTCGCCCGCCGACTGCAGCGGGGTCGTGAAGACCACGACGAGCACCATGGCGATGACGGTGCCCGTGAGCGCGATCGGCTCGATCGGGCCGAGGGCGACCGAGATGCCCACGTAGACGATCCAGACGGGCACGATCACGAGGGCCAGCCGGCCGAACCAGCGCCACCGGAAGCGGCCCTCGACCGAGCTCAGCCAGCGCGGCCGCACGCCGAAGAGCGCCCACTGGATGAGCATGGAGAGCGGCCAGAGGCTCGCGAGCGCGAGGTTGTTCGCGAGCATCAGTGCGGGGGTGAGCTGGGTGAGGGCGGCGCCTGTGGTGAGGTTGTCGACGGTGTAGCTGCCCACGGCGAGGTCGATCAGCATGGCGACGAGGCCGAACACGATCGAGGCGACGAAGTAGGCGACCACGAGCAGCGCGATCGAGACCGCGCCGCGCCACCAGGCGGGTGCGGCGCGCAGCGCATGGTCGTAGGTGAACTCGGCGCTCGCGGCGGCCGGCCCGGGAGCCGGTGCGTCCTTGAGCACAGGTGCCGGCTCGCTGCCGGGTGCGGCGGCGTGAGTTGCCGCACCCGGTGCCCCGGGTGCGGTGGGAGGCCAGGGCGGGGTCGTGGGTGACGAGTCGCTCATGCCTCCAGGCTAGGCGCGCTGCGCCCCCGACGCCTCCGCCCGACGACGGAGCCCCCTCCGCCGCGCGGCGGGCCGTCCGCCTCGCCGACTTGACACAAGATGTGCCAAGTCGGCGGTCTTGGGCGTGACTTCTGTCAAGTCGCGGGGCGGGTGGCTAGGACGTGGGGGGTGCGGCCGGGTCGAGGACAGCGCGAGCGAAGGCCGCGACGCGGGTGCGGAGGCTCGCGATGCGGTCGGTGCGCGCGGCCTCCACGTCGAAGCCGACGTAGGCGGTGGCCGGGAGCTTGCGCACGTTGGTCGAGCACTCGAAGCTCGAGCACACGAGGCTCGCGATCGTGTTGCCGTTCCGGCCCGCGGGGCCGGAACGGCGCGCGCTGAAGAGCACCACGTCGTTGGGCAGCTGCACGTCCTGGCAGAGGGAGCACTGGGCGCGCGTGCGGGGGCTCGCCTCGGCCTGCTTGAGCATGACGCCGATGAGCTCGGGCACACCGGCGCTCCCGGTCGAGCCGGGGCCGGCACCGTCGTCGCCGTCCGGGCCGACGGGCACGACGGCGTAGGCGCGCCGGGCTATCCGGCGGTCACGCCAGCCGAGGTAGTCGAGCCGGGCGAAGTCGAGGGTCTCGAATCCGTCCGGCAGAGTGAGGTCGCTGAGCTCCTTGCGCGAGGTGTTCACGAAGGAGGCGCGGAGGGTCTTCTCGTCGAGGGGTTGCATGGGTGTCCGATCGGTCGTGCCCGTGCGGCGCCGCGTCGGCGGGGCCACGGGCGAAAAGAGAGGGGGATGCGGGGTGGGGAGGGCTCTACCTGCCACCGGCGAAAGCGCCGCCGGTGACCTCCTGACGCCCCGAGGGCACCGCATCCGATCGAAGACTCACCCCTCCACGATACGTCCGATGACGGCGGGAGCGCATCTTCGGCCGTCGGGACGTACCGTGTGAGCATGAGTGATGAGACGACATCCGGATCGGCCTCGCCCGCGGCACCCCGCGTGAAGCAGCTGCGGCTGGTGGTGGAGGCGGAGGACTTCGAGGCCGCGCTCGCGTTCTACCGCGACGTTCTGGGGCTCGAGCCGCAGGCGGCGTTCGAGGGCGAGGGCGGGGCGCAGGTCGCCATCCTGCACGCGGGAGCCGCGACGCTCGAGCTCGCGAACCCGGCGCAGGTGCGCATGATCGACGGGATCGAGACCGAAGGCGGCCGGAGCGACCGGCTGCGCGTGGCGTTCGAGGTCGACGACGCGGTGGAGGCGACCGAGCGGCTCGTGGCCGGCGGCGCCGAGCTCGAGGCGGAGCCTCGCGAGACGCCCTGGCGCTCGCTCAACGCGCGACTGCGGGGGCCGGCGGGGCTGCAGGTGAGCCTTTTCCAGGAGCTCGAGCCGCTCGAGGAGCGCACCGCCCGCGACGGCTTCCAGCCGGGGACGACCGAGTAACGGTGGAAATGCGCGACAGCGACCCCGTAGAGGCCGTTGGTGTCGCGCACTTCTCCCGGAACACGGCTGCTTCGAGCCGACGGTGATCTCCAACTACAGCATCAGCCGAGGGGCGCCGCGAGGGCGAGCGGGAGCTCGTAGCGGGCGGTGCCGACGGTGAAGGCGGCGGAGCCGGTGGGGTCGCCCGCCGCGCCCGTCGTGCGCGGCTCGAGCCGGACCTCGGTCGTGATGGGGGTGTCGCCGAAGACGACCGCGGTGAGGTCGGCGGTCGCGACGGCGTCGATGGACTCGGAGGACGCGGACTCGGAGGATGCGGACTCGGAGGAAGCGGTGCCGGTGTCAGCGCCGGCGTAGCTGCCGAACGACTGCCCGGCTGTCGAGAGCCGCACCTCGCGGAGGCCCGCCTGAGCCGACGCGAGCAGGGCGCGGGTGGTCGCGAAGCGCGCGTCGATCGACTCCGTGCCGAGCACGACCGCGATGAGCGTGACCGGCGACGACCCCACCGTCACGACTGCCGAGGTGAGCAGCGTGGCGCCGGCGTAGGTGGTGGAGCCGGTCTTGAGGCCGTCGACCCCGCCCTCGCCGAGCAGCACGTTCTGGTTCACGATGGTGCCGAGGTCGGGCTGTTCGTAGGAGGCCAGACCGGCGATGGCCGCGAGCGCCGGATCGGCGTGCGCGAGCGCGCCCACCCGCAGCAGGTCGGCCGTGGTGCTCGCGCTGCCCGGATCGAGTCCGCTCGCGTCGGCGAGGGTCGTTGCCGTCAGCCCCTGCTCGGCGAGCCAGGCGCGGGCCGCCTCGAGGTAGGCGTCGGTCGAGCCGAAGGCCCACGCGGCCGCCGTCTCGGCGTAGTTGTTGGCGCTCGTGAGCAGCGTGATCGCGAGAGCGTCGTGCAACGAGACCTGCTGCCCCTCGAACATCGGCTCGACGAACTGGCCGATGGCCTCGATGGCCTCGGTGCGTTCGACGTCGGCGGCTCCGAGGGTGATGGTGGGTCCGGGGTCGCCGGGGCCGGCCAGCGGATGCGCGTCGAGCACCACGAGCGACGTGATGACCTTCGTGATGCTCGCGATGGGCACGGTGGCCGTCTCGCCGCCCTGACCGAGCACCTGCACCGAGCCGTCGGCGCCCGCGATGCCGACCGCTCCCGCTCCGACAGCCGGGAACTCCAGCACCGCCGCCGGACCGGGATCGATGGCGGGTGGCGCCGGGCTCGCCACGGCTGTCGGCACCGCGGTCGTCACGGCGGGCCCCGCTGCTCCCGCTCCGCAGCCGCTCACGCCGAGCGCGACAGCGACCCCCAACGCACCCGCCGCCACCAACACCGAACCCCAGCGACCACCCCGGGGGCCACGGCGGCGCCAGGAGCGGGGACGAGCGGAGGCGAGGCGGTCGAGCGAGGGCATCCGGCGAGTCTAGGCACGTCGCTCTGGGAGAACCACGGGACGGACTGCGTGACAGACTGATCGCTGTGACACGACGCATCGCCGGCGCCCTCCGCCTGATCGTGGGCCTCGGGCTCGCTGTGACCATCGGCATCCAGATCGGCGACCGCGTCGCGAACGACGCCTTCGACCCGTGGGAGTACTTCAGCTACTTCACCATCCAGACGAGCCTCTTCAACATCGTCGTGCTCGTGGTGGGAGGGGTGCTCGCCCTGCGTCTGGCACGCGATCCGCAGCTCTACACGACCGTGCGGATGGCGGCGCTCACCTACGCGATCGTCACCGCCGCCGTCTACAACGTGCTCCTGCGCTTCGTGCCGCCCACCGGCTACCCCGGGCTCGACTGGCCCAACGAGGTCGTGCACGTGTGGGTGCCGATCATCCTCGTGCTGGACTGGCTGCTCACCCCCGGCCGCCCGGCGCTGCCCTGGCGCTCGCTCTGGATCGTGCCCATCTACCCGGTGGCATGGGCGATCTACTCGTTCGCCCGCGCGGCCGCGAGCGGCGGCCGGATCTACCCCTACCCGTTCCTGAATCCGGCCACCGACGGCTGGATCAGCGTGATCGCGTACATCGTGGGCCTCACGCTCTTCCTCGTGGGCCTCGGTGCACTGGCCGTGCTCTACTCGCGGCGCGTCGGCGGCTCGCGCAGGCTCAGCGGCCCTGGCGTTTCTTGAAGGGCTTCGGCTCGCCCTTCACCACGGGAGCGCGACCCCGGCCCTTCGAGGCCTTCGCCCGGCCCCCGGCCTTGGCTGCGGGCGCAGGAGCCTTCGCCACGGCCGCACGCGCGGCGGGCCGGTAGGCGATCCCGGCGGCCGTGAGCTCGACCCGCGGCTTGGCGCCCGGATCGGCGGAACCGGCGGAATCGCCGGGCTCCGCACCCTCCGCCACGATCTCGCGCACGAGCTGCTCCCCGCGCAGCTGCTCGAGTTCGGCGACGGATGCCTGGATCGTCGCCCGCGAGACGTGCGCCGCGTTGGCCGCCCGCGACCAGTCGCCCTCGTCGGCGACCGCGAGAAAATGCCGGATCTGGCTGATGTCCACGGCGACAAGGCTACGGCAGGGTCGGATGACCTGCGGTAGAAAGGGCAGATGAACCACGAAACCGCCGAGAACAGGGCACCGGAGCCCCGCGAACCGGAGCCCCGCGAACCGGAGCTCGGGCCGGGCGATGCCCGCGTGTGCCGCCGTCAGCCCGAGGAGCTCGACGAGATCCAGCAGTCCGGCCGCCACCCCGAGTACCGCGTCGACCTCGAGCGGGTGCGCTTCTCGCCCTACTTCTCCCGGCTCTCCGCCGTCACCCAGGTCATCTCCCAGGCGGGAGCGAGCCCGCTCATCCACAACCGCTTGACGCACTCGCTCAAGGTCACCGCCGTGGCCAGGACCATCGCGGTGGCCGTCGACCGCACGCTCGTGGGCTCGGCCCCGTCGCTCTCGGGCGAGCTCGCACCGGGCGGATGCGATGCCGTCGTGGTGCAGGCGGCCGCCAGCGCGCACGACCTGGGGCATCCGCCGTTCGGGCACCTCGGCGAGAACGTGCTCAACCGGATCGCCCGCGAGACCCTCGGCCTCGCCGACGGTTTCGAGGGCAACGCCCAGACCTATCGCATCGTCGCGGCCCTCGACGTGTGCGACGCCGCCGCCGCCGGCCTCAACCTCACCGCGGCCGTGCGTGCGGGCCTCGCGAAGTACCCGTGGACCCCGGCGCTCGAGGGCCTCGGCTTCGACGCCTCGCCGGGAGGCGCCCGCGACCTCGCGCCCTCCGACCTGCCGCCCGGCCTCAAGCGCGTGGGCGAGACGGTGGTGGCGCGCAAGTACTCCGCCTACTTCCTCGAGCAGGACGACCTCGACCAGGCGCGCGCCTCGGCGCCCGCGCTGCCGCCGTGGGCGCAGACGCTCGAGTGCTCGGTGATGGACATCGCCGACGACATCGCGTACTCCATCCACGACGTCGACGACT
The DNA here is from genome assembly GCF_024979315.1 of Herbiconiux oxytropis. GTDB lineage: Bacteria > Actinomycetota > Actinomycetes > Actinomycetales > Microbacteriaceae > Herbiconiux > Herbiconiux oxytropis. The sequence goes on from NZ_JANLCK010000003.1 coordinate 347,366, forward strand.
TCTACCGCGCCGGCATCCTCAGCCAGGTGGCCGTGGCGCGGGAGTTCCGCGGCTTCATCGACAACGCCGCAGCCCTCCGCCGACTCGACACCCCCGAGCTCGAGCTCGGCCGCACGCGGGACAGGGCGGGTGAGAGCCTCGAGGCGCTGCGCCGCAAGATCCACCGCGACGACCCCTGGATCGCCGACGACGACGCCTTCGAGGCCGCCGTGCGCGTGGTCACGGAGGAGCTCGTGGAGGGGCTGCTCTCCACGGTCTTCGACGGCTCGATCGCGGCCGAGCGGCGGCTCTCGAGCTTCACCAGCCGGTGGATCGCGCACTTCGGCCGCTCGGTCGTGGCCGCTCCCACGGGCACGCCGCGCACGGGCCTGATCTCGCTCGACCGCAGGGCCTGGCACGAGGTGAAGGTGATGAAGTTCGTGCACAAGCAGTTCATCCTCAACCGGCCCGACGTCGCGATGTACCAGCGCGGACTCAGCCGGGTGCTCGTCGACCTCGTGAGCGCCTTCACCGAGTGGCTCGACGACGTGCACGACCAGAAGCGCGTGCCGCGGCGGCTGATCGAGATGGTCGAGCTCGCCACGGCCGGTTACGCGCGCCTGGCCACCACGAGGCCGCACCTGCTCGAGGACACGTCGGGGGATGCGCTGCGCCGGCTCGGCCGCGGCCGCGGCGTGATCGACTACGTCGCCTCGCTCTCGGACGGCCAGGCCATCGCGGTGGCGGAGGCCCTGAACGGCCGCACCGACCGGCTGTGGGACATCGGGCAGAGCTTGTGACCGCGCGGCGCATCCGGATGCCCGGCCAGGGCGGGGAGACGGCGCGCCGCGGGGAACTACGTGCGCGCGGCAGGGCGCTTCTCCGGCGCCGTCGACCTCTGCCATGATTCCCGCATGCTGATCTCGACGATGAACGATGTCCCCGGCCGCCAGATCACCGAGGTGCTGGGCGAGGTGACCGGCGTGACCGTGCGCTCGCGGAACGCCGGCGTGCAGTTCGGTGCGGGTCTGAAGTCCCTCGTGGGCGGCGAGCTCGCCGGGCTCACGAAGCAGCTCATGCAGAGCCGCGAGGAGGCGAAGCAGCGCCTCATCGAGGCCGCCCAGGCCGTGGGGGCCGACGCCGTCATCGCGATGCGCTTCGACGCGAGCGAGGTGGGGCAGAACGCGCAGGAGGTCGTCGCCTACGGCACCGCGGTGAAGCTGGGCTGAGCCTCAGGCCGGGCGGACGGGCGGGCGCGTCACATCACCGCGCCGAAGTAGCTGTACTTCACGAAGACCTCGCTGGCGAGCCCGGCCTCCTCGAGCACGCCCTGCACGGCGGTGAGCATGTACTGGGAGTCCCAGCCCATGTAGAGGTGGTGCTCGTCGTCGAGCCGATCCCACTGCCCGTTCCACGCCTCCGCCTCGTAGACGGGCCCGCCGCGGCGGGCGCTGAACGAGACGACGCTCTCGCGTGAATCGGCCCAGAGCCGCTTGAAGACGCGGTTGAAGAGGTACTTGACGTCGTAGACCTCCCAGTGCTCGCCGCGGTACTCCACGTAGTCCCACTCGCGCTCCCAGCCGCGCGGCCAGCCCCGGCGGCGGATGGCGTCGAGCACGGGGGTGAGGTCGTCGTCGTCGATGTAGCCGCGGCCGGCGGCGGGGAGCGGGCGCGGCCAGACCTCGAGGAAGCGTTCGGAGAGCTGCACCGTGCGCTCGGCGATCGCCGCGGTGCCCCAGGCGGGCGTGCCGGCGAGCTGCGCCGTGAGGGGCACCGTGCTCGAAGCGTAGAGGGCGCGCTTCTCGGGGTAGGAGAGGTCGAAGGCGCGCTCGGCGAGCCCGCGCTCGAGCAGCGTGAGGTTGCCGAGGGTGCCGGAGAGCGCTCGGTGGCTGTTCTGCTCGTCGTCGGAGTAGTCGGCGAAGCGGCGCTCGCCGTCTCCCGACCAGTCGTCGGAGGGCGCGGCGGGCACGATCCACTCGAGGTCGAGCGGCTCGGCGGGGTCCGCTCCCGCTCCCGCGATCCGGCCGAGCACATACGCGGCGTGGGGCAGCTCGCTGAACTTCAGGGCCACCTTCACCCGCTCGTCCGACGGCGTGATGCGGGCGATCGCACGCACGAGGGCATCGCCGCCCTCGGCCCTGGCACGGCACAGCCGTGCCACGAGGCGTGCGGTGCCGATGCCCACGACCGTGCGCCGGAGCAGCAGCGACTGCACCTGCCGGACGAGCAGCACGAGCGATGCGCGCTCGGCGGATGCGCGAGAGTACTCGAGGTAGGCCGGCATGACGAGCGGGTACGTGCCCTTGCCGAACACCGCTAGCCCGCGCAGCTCGTGCGCCACCTCGGGGTCGGGCTCGAGCTCGGGCTCGAGCAGCACGCGGTAGGCGGCGGAGTGGTCGCGCCACTCGGCGGCCTGCTCCCGGAGCGAGCCGAGCTCGAGGCGCGGGAACACCTGCCGGAACGCGTCGTAGACCTCGCGCCCGCCGCCCGCGGCGACCTCGCGCCCGGTCTTCATCACGAGGTAGTGCCGCCAGAACGCCGCGATCGAGTCGCCCGTGTTCTGCTCGATCGGCAGCCAGAACGACTCCTCGATCTCGGTCTGCTCGGCGTGCGAGAGCCCCATCAGCACGTAGTTGTGGATGAGCTCGTGGTCGAGCAGGGGAGCGCCCGTGGAGTTCAGGCTCTCGAAGATCTGCTGCGCGTTGGCGTCGGCACCGAGCGTGATGGCCACGTGCTCGAGCTTCTGCAGGCCGCGCCAGATGCGCGGCACCTCCGAGGCGCGCACCTGGCTGCGGAAGAAGGCGTAGTTGTCGTCGAAGCGCGAGTCGCGCACGCGCTCGTCGGCGCCGAGGCGATCGAGCACGACGCTCTCGAAGACGTCGGCCCAGGCACGGTGCGGACGGAGCTTGGTGCGCCCGATGCGAGCGGTTGCGGTTGCGGTTGCGGCCGCGGCGTCGGCACCCGCGTCGCTCCCGCCCGCCGGGCTCGCCCGCACGAGCACCCGCGCGAGTTCCTCCGCGAGCGCGTCGTCGTGCCCGGCGACGGTGTGGTGGAGTGCGGCGATGAGGAGCATGAGCGTGGTGATGCGCTGCTGGCCGTCGATCAGCACGAGCTCGGAGCCGTGGGCGCTCCGCTCGTCGGCGCTCGCCCCGGTCGAGAGGATCGAGCCGATGAAGTGGGTGTGCGCGTCGCGCGAGTCCGCCACGGCGCGGATGTCGCCGAGCAGCTGCTCGCAGCCGCCGATGTCCCACCGGTACTGCCGCTGGTACACCGGCACGACGATGGTGGTCTCCGGTCGAGAGAGCCAGGCGATGGTGTTGACGGCGGTGGCTTCGACGTTCGTGGCGGTGACCATAGGCGTCGAGTGTAATGGATGAGAACACGCGCGAACCTGCTCGGGGCCCTCTCAGGGCACCGATGTTAGGGTGACCTTAGTTGGACCTGTTAAAACGTGCTGGTCCACCGACGAAAGGACATGGCGATCGTCATGGCATACATCACATCAGCAGCGCTGGAAGAGACCGGCTACGTCGTGCTCGACAAGTACGACCGGGAGATGGATCCCCGGGAGTGGCTCGACATCGAGTACAACGACTGGAAGTCCTCGGGCGACACCCGGTTCGCTCCTCTGGCGAGCGCCAAGGGCGAGATCGAGTGCAACGGCTTCTGGAACCACAAGCCGCCGCGCACCGACAAGGACGGCGTCTGGATCGACTCGCAGACCGCGAAGGCGCCCGACCTCACCCGCCGCGCCCAGGAGCCCGGCGCCAATGTCGGCCGCTGCCGCGTGATCGAGCTGCAGCCGAACACCTACGCCGACTGCCTCTACAACCTGCACCAGGACGACAACAACCGCCTGAACCCGGACGGCACCGGCTGGGTCGTGCGCGGCTTCTTCAACCTGACCGACGACAAGGACAGCTACTTCGTGCTGCGCCACAACCGCACCGACCCCGAGGGCGAGGTGCGCATCGCGCTCCCCGCCGGTGCGCAGCTCATCGTCGACACCCAGCGCCTCTGGCACGCCGCCACCCACCCCGGTGACTCGGCGCGCTACTGCCTCATCACCTCGTGGGAGTCTGGCCCCGAGCTCGACGCCTACATCGAGAAGTACAACGGCGTGAACCACGTCGAGAGCGTGGCCGTGCCTCAGGACGAGCTCGACGCCGGCCAGGCGGAGCAGTCGCGCCGTCTCGCCGCCCGCGCCGCCGCCCTCGCGGCGCGCGGTCAGGCCGAGAAGCTCGTCATGAGCGAGGCCTGATCCTCGAACACCCCTGACCGCCGGCCTCGCGCTCGGCGTTCGCTCGGAAGCCCCGGCCCCTTCGGCCGGGGCTTCCCCCGTCTCAGGCGGGGTCCGCGGCGCTGTCGGTGAGGAGCGCGTGGAACAGGGTGCGGGCATCCGTGTGGCGGGCGAGGGCCGCCGACTGCCCCGCCCAGAGCGAGAGCAGCTCGCGGTCGCCGCGCTCGGCCGCCGTGGGGCGGAAGCGGCCGGTGAGCCAGTTCTGCACCGGGAACGGCGCAGGATCGCTGATCTCCTGCGTGAGCCGGTTGGGGAGGCCCCGTGCGAGGCGCCCGCTCAGTGCCCTGGTCAGCACGGTCGAGCGCGATTCGGGGGTGCCGAGCGCATCGCGGTGGGCCGCGGATGCCGCCGACTGGCCGGTCGCGAGGAACGCCGTGCCCACCTGCACGGCCACAGCCCCGAGCTCGAAGGCCGCGCGCACGCCACGGGCATCCGCTATGCCGCCCGCCGCGACCACGGGCACGCCCACCGCGTCGGCGACCTGCGGGAGCAGCGAGAACAGGCCCACGAGCGACTCCTCGGCGGGCCGGAGGAACGACACCCGGTGCCCGCCGGCCTCGGCGCCGCTCGCCACGATCGCGTCGGCCCCGGCCGCCTCGAGCGCCACGGCCTCCTCGACCGTCGTGGCGGTGCCGATCAGACGGATGCCGAGTGCGTGGGCGGCATCGACGAAACCCGGATCCGGAAGCCCGAAGACCACGCTCACCGCGGCCGGCCGCGCCTCGAGCACGGCCTCGAGCTGCTCCTCGACCGGCGGCAGGTAGTGCTCTGGCCGGTCGGGGTGCGGCAGCCCGAGCTCGTCGAAGTAGCGGCGGAGCGGATCGAGGTGGCGGGCGAACGCCTCGTCGTCCGGTTGGGGCGCGACCTCTCCCGGCACCGGCAGCCAGAGGTTGAGCGCGAACGGCCGGTCGGTGCGGGCGCGGAGGGCGGCCGCCGTCTCGCGGATGCGCACCGCGTCGTAGCCGTAGAGGCCGTACGACCCGAGGCCGCCCTCCTCGGAGACGACGGCGGTGAGCTCCACCGACGAGAGCCCGCCGAACGCCCCCAGCACGATCGGCTGCTCGATGCCGAGCAGGCGGGTGAACGACGTCGGTGCGCTGCGGCTCATGCCCGCCTCCAGCGGTAGGGGGTGGTGGTCGAGACCTTGACGAGGCCGGAGCGCTCGAGGATGGGGCGGGAGAACTCGGTGGAGTCGCTGTGGATGAGCGAGGCTCCGGCCCCGAGCGCCGATCGGGCCCGCGCCGCGGTGAGGGCACGGTAGAGGCCGCGGCCGCGCCACTCGGAGACGACCGCGCCGCCCCAGATGCCGGCGAAGGCGGTGCCGGCCACCGGCTCGAGGCGACCGGCGCCGAGCATGCGGCCGTCGGCCTCGGCGACCCACAGCTCCATGCCGTCGGCGCGCTCGAGGCGCCGCAGCAGCGCGTCGGCCATCTCCTCCGAGACGGGATCGCCGAAGACCGCGTCGGCCATGGCGCTCATCGCGCGCACGTCGGCCTCCGTGGTCACCCGGCGGAGGATCACGCCCGAGGGGAGGGGGACGTCGACCGCCAGCGCCTGGGCGTCGCCGATCATGATCGACTCGGTCTCGTCGGGTGCGAAGCCGTGCTCGAGCAGCGCCACGGCGAGACCGGGCGCCGCGTCGTGGCCGCGGGTCTTCCACTCGACGCGGGTGATCCCGGGATCGGCGCGATAGTGCTCGAGCGCACCGGCGACGAGTTCCCGGATCTCCACCCGCCCCGTTCCGCCGAGGTCGCGGTAGGTCACGAATCCGCGGCCGTGCGCGAAGGTCACGAGCCGCAGCGGCCCGAGAGCGGTCACCGAGAGCTGGCTCGGGGTCTCGGCCTCGCCGCGCAGCTGCTCGTCGTAGGCGGCGAGGAGGAGAGCAGTGCGGTCGGCGGGCGGGGCGGAGTCCATGCGCCCAGTCCATCACACGGCCGGTGGTGGCAGGCGGATCGGGCGGCGGGCGCGGCGCGGTGGTGGCGGGGGCGGGCCGGTGGTTCAATGGCGTCATGGCCACACCGTCCGACGAGATCGACGCCCTCATCCAGAAGCATCCCGACTGGCGCGGTGAGGCGCTCGCGCGCATGCGCGCGGTCATCGTGGGGGTCGACCCGGCCATCGTGGAGGAGTGGAAGTGGATGGGCTCGCCCGTGTGGGAGCTCGACGGCATCCTCGTGGTGGGCGACATCTTCAAGGCCAAGGTCAAGCTCGGATTCCTCTACGGCGCCTCTCTCGACGACCCGCACGGGCTCTTCAACGGCGAGCTCGGCGGCAACCAGCGGCGCTCGGTTGAGCTCTTCGAGGGCGACACCGTCGACGAGAACGCATTCGCCCAGCTCGTGCGCGAGGCGATCGCGTTCAACACCCGGAAGCGCGCCGACGCGGCCGCGAAGAAGGCGGCGAGCCGGAAGGCCGCCCCGAAGAAAGAGGCATCGGATGTCTGAGCGCACCCATGACGAGAAGCGTCACGACCAGCTGACCACGGCTCCCAAGTCGACCGAGGACGACGCGGCGCCGCGCATCGACGTCACCGACGCCGGAGACGGCGTCACGCGGATCGACGTGCGCGACGACGCGGCCGTGCGCCCGGGCGGCGACCCCGACCTCGTCGACTGAGCCCGCCGCCGGAGCCGGGCCCGCCGGCAACCGTTACGCCGTCGGGTCGTCGAGCGCGTCGAGCGCCGCCACGTCGTCGGCCGAGAGCTCGAAGTCGAGCTGGGCGTTCTCCACGATCCGCGACGGCGTCGTCGACTTCGGCAGCGGCAGCGTGCTCTTCTCGAGCGCGTAGCGCAGGCACACCTGCGCCACCGAACGGCCGAGCCGATCCGCGATGCCCTTGAGCTCCTCGTTCTCGAGCAGCTCACCCGTGGCGAGCGGCGAGTAGGCCTCCACGAGCACATCGTGCTCGCGGCACCAGTTCACGGTCTCGGGCTGCGTGTTGCCCACGAACCAGCGGATCTGGTTGGCGTGCGGCATCACGCCGGTCGCCTCCACGATCGACTCCAGGTGCGGCACCTCGAAGTTGGAGACCCCGATGGCGCGGCTGCGGCCGGCCTCGTGGATGCCGTTCAGCACTGTCCACGCGGCGATGTTGCCTGCCGTGTAGTCGGCGCCCATCTCCTCCCACGGCCAGGGCGCGTGGATGAGGTAGAGGTCGACGTAGTCGAGTGCGAGCTCGGACATCGTCTTCTCGAACGCCGCCTCGGCCGACGCGGTGTCCTTCGCCTGGGCGGGCAGTTTCGTGGTCACGAAGATCTGGTCGCGAGGGATGCCGCTGTCGCGGATCGCGCGACCCACGCTCTTCTCGTTGTCGTAGGCGCGCGCGGTGTCGATGTGCCGGTACCCGGCCTCGAGCGCTGCCGCGACGGAGTCGTAGGTCTCGGGGCCGTCGGGGATCTGCCAGGTGCCGAAGCCGATCTTGGGGATCTCGACGCCGTTGGAGAGGGTGTAGGTGTCAGTCAGTGCGGGCATGCTTTCACGCTACGCCCGATCACCAGCCCTCGGGGCCCGCGGATCCGGCCTCGTACTCCTCCAGCGGCGTGGCGCCCTCGGCCCACGCGTTCAGCACGGGGGTGACGATCCGCCAGCACTGCTCGGCCACGTCGCCGCGCACCGAGAGCAGCGTGTCCTGCTGCAGGATGCCGGCGAGCACCTGGGCGTAGGGTCCCAGCACGGGGGCGGAGGGGGCGGCACGCAGAGCGGAGCCCTCGAGGCCGCCGAGCTCGCCCGCGCTGTTGAGCACCACTCCCAGATCGATCGATCCGTCGGTGAGTGAGATCCGGAGCGCCGTGCCGAGGCCCGCCCCTTCGGGTGCCTCGAGTCCCTCGGGCGGCCGCGTGTCGCGGAAGTGCACCGCGACCTCGGCGCGCGGGCTGCCGATGGCCTTGCCCGAGCGCAGCACGAACGGCACGCCCTGCCAGCGCGGCACGTCGATCTGCAGCACGATCTGGGCGAGCGTCTCGGTGCCTCGCGAGGCGTCCACGCCCTCCTCGTCGACGTAGGAGGGGAAGAAGCGGTCGTCGACGCGGCCCTCGGTGTAGCGGGCGCGACGGGCGGTGGAGGGGTCGTCGCGCCAGAGCCGCACGGCGCCGAGCACCTCCGCCACGCGGTCGTGCACCTCGGGGGCGGTCACGGCGGCCGGGCGCTCCATGGCCGTGAGCGCGAGCACCATGAGCAGGTGGCTCTGCAGCATGTCACGGAGTGCACCCGTGCTGTCGTAGAAGGCGGCGCGGCCCTCGAGACCCAGCTCCTCGTCGAAGACGATCTCGACCCGTTCGATGCTCGCGGCGCTCCAGCCGGCCTCGAACAGGGCGTTGCCGAAACGGAGCCCGAGCATGCCGAGCACGGTCGATTCGCCGAGGAAGTGGTCGATGCGCCACAGCCGCTCCTCCGGCACGACCGCCGCGAGCTCCTCGTTGAGGGCCTGGGCGTCGGCGAGGTCCTCACCGAAGGGCTTCTCGATGGCCACGAGGAGGTCGTCCGGCAGGTCGCCGGCCACATCGAGCGCGGCGAGGGACTCCGCCACCGTGCGGCCCATCGACGGCGGCAGGGCCACGTAGAGCACGGGGGAGGTGGGGCAGGCGTCGATCAGGGCCTTGAGCTCGGCCGGGTCGGAGGCGTCGGTGGGCACGAACTCCGCGGTGCTCGCGAGCTCCTCGACGCTCTGCTCACCGATGCCGGCGGCCTCAAGGCTCCGCCGCACGAGACCCTGCCACTCCTCACGCGACTGCGGGGTGCGAGCGGCTCCCACGACGCGGAGCTCGAGCGGGTTGCGGGCCTCACGTGCGGCATCGAGCACCTGGCCGAGCCCGGGCAGCAGCAGGCGCTCGGTGAGGTCGCCGCCGGCGCCGAGGATGGCGATGGTGCGGGCCGTCGTCTCGATGGTCGTCGCATCCGGGATGCCGGTCTGATCGGTCTCGGACATCATGCGCCTCCGTGGTCGTGCGGTGTGGGTGCCCGGTGTGGGCGCTCGGTGTGGGGTGCTCGCCGGGCGTTCGCCGCCCTCCCGACCCTAGCCAGGTCGGCCCGGATCGGCCCGCGCCCGGAAACGGTCGCCGCACGGGTTGACCTGGGGTGCGCCGAGTGGGATCCTCGACGCCATGTCGATCCCCACACCCGTCGATCCGCCCCAGCTGCCGCAGAGCCCGGCCTTCGCGCACGGGATGCTCGTGCCGTCCGGCCCGCTGCTGTTCGTGGGCGGGCAGAACGGCATCGACGGCCACGGAGCGCTGCTCGAGGGGCTGAGGGCCCAGACCGAGCAGGCCCTTCGCAACGTGCTGGCCGTGCTGGCCGAGGCGGGCACGGGGCCCGAGCACGTCGCCCGGATGTCGATCTACCTCGCGCCGGGGGTCGACCCCATGGAGGCCTTCGCCGCGAGTGCGGCGGTGTGGGGGCAGCGCCGCACGGCCGTCACGGTGCTCACCGTGGCGCCCGCGAAGCCCGGCGCGCTCGTCGAGATCGAGGCCGTCGCGACGCTGCCCTGAGGCGGGCGAGCAGCCGGCTCAGTTGAGGGCCGGGGTGTCCTCGGGGATGACGCCGGTCCCGTAGAGGTCGGCCGCCACGTCGCGGAGGGCGCGGAGGGCGACGCGCTGCGTGAACGGGCCGTAGGAGATGCGGGCCACGCCGAGCGCCTCGTAGTCGGCGGCGGGGAGGGCGCCCGGGGCGCCGATCACCGAGAGCCGGCCGCGGCCGAGGCCCTCCACGAGCGCCTCGACGTCGTCGCGGGTGAGGGCTCCGGGCACAAAGACCAGGGGAGCGCCCGCCTCGAGGAACGCGCGCCCGCGGGCGATCGCATCCGCGATGCTCTCGCTCTTGGGGCGGTCGCCGCCGCGCACGATGGCGTCGGTGCGGGCGTTGAGCTGGAAGTCGACGCCCTCGGCTTCGGCAGCCTTCATGATCGCGCTCACGCGCGCGACGGACTCGTCGAACGGGCGCAGCCGGTCTTCGACGTTGGCGCCCACGATGCCGAAGCCGATGGCGCGGCGGATGGTCTCGGCCGGGTCGGCGTAGCCGTCGTCGAGGTCGGCCGTCACGGGCAGGTCCACCGCATCGGCGACGACCTTCGCGCCCGCGAGGGCGAGCTCGAGCGGCATGCCGCCGTCGTCGTAGCCGTAGGCGGCGGCGATGGAGTGGCCGGCCGTGGCGATGGCACGGGTCTCGGGCAGGGCCGCGACCGTCTTGGCGCTGATCGCATCCCAGACGTTCACCACCCTCAGGATCTCGGGGGCCTCGTGGAGGGCCTTCAACTGAAGGGCGAGATCGGCGGTCGAGGGTGTGCTCATGATTCGGGTCTTCCTTCGCGGTTCTGGCCGGAGGGCCGGCGGGGCTGCTGCGGGGACAGCATGACTCCAGTGAACCGCTCCTGGCCGCCGAGCGGGGCGGATGAGACGACTTCGGACGGTGCTCTCAGAACAGCGGCCACGGCACGGCGGGCATGTCGCCCTCCGGCCCGGGGAATCGTGCCTCTCGCTCGAGACGATCGCAGCGCCGCTCGAGGGCCTCGATCTCGGTGGGCAGGATGTGCGCGGCGAGCGCTTCGCCCAGGTCGCCGGCGAGGGCGAGCCGCAGCCGGGCGAGGCCCTCGAGCTCATCGGGGTCGAGCGGCTCGTCGAGCCAGCCCCAGAGCACGGTGCGCAGCTTGTGCTCCTCGTGGAACGCGAGACCGTGGTCGACACCGTGGCGATGGCCGTCGGGCATCGCGAGCACGTGCCCGCCCTTCCGGTCGGCGTTGTTCACCACCACGTCGAAGACCGCCATGCGGCGGAGCGCTGCGGAGTCCTCGTGCAGGAGCACGACGGCACGACCCTCCTCGTCACGGCCCTCGAAGACCGGGCGCCATCCGGTCTCGGGCACGTCGTCGGCGTCGACGAGGTCCACGGGGTGCTGCTCCGGATCCGCGTTCTGCCACAGCTGCACCATGCCGGGGCCGAGGGGGCCGTCGCGGAGGAGGGTGGGCGGCACGACGTTCCAGCCGAGCGCCTCGGAGACGAGGAACGCGGCGACCTCGCGGCCGGCGAGCGTGCCGTCCGGGAAGTCCCAGAGAGGGCTCTCGCCGCGCACGGGCTTGTAGACCACCTCGGTGCCGTCGATGCGGCCGAGGAAGGTGGCGTTGGAGGCCGTCGTGATGCGGCCCACGAGCTCGAGCTCGCCGTTCGGCACGCCGCTCAGGGGTTCGCCGGGCGTGACACCGGGGGCTGCGCTCGAGGCTGCGCCGTCGGGTTCGCCCGGGCCCACGGTCACAGGTCGTCGGCGACCGGGCAGATGTGACCCTGGGGGTCCATCGGCGTGCCGCAGAGCGGGCAGAGCGGGCGGCCCGCCCCGACGACCTCGCGCGTGCGCTTGGCGAAGGCGCGGGCGGTGCCGACCGGCATGCCCACCCGCAGCACCTCGGAGGGCTCGACGAGGGACTCGAGCTGGCTGATGCTCTCGATCGACTCGGGATCGAAGTCGGCGTCGTCGATCTCCTGCACCGGGAAGGCCTCGACCACGATCTGCACGGTCGAGGGATCCCAGCCGAGGCTCATGGCCCCGGCGCGGAACTGCTCGTCGAGCGGAAGCTCCAGCGGGTCGTTGTCGACGAGCTCGACCGGGGTCGTGGCGGGAACGCTGAACGGGTTGCCGTCGCCCACCATGAGCTCGTCGAGGATCTCGTCGATCTTCTCGGCGAGGAGCGCCGACTGCTCCTTCTCGAGGGCGACGCTCATGATCTGCGCGCGCGAGCGCACCTGGAGGTAGAAGGTGCGGGCGCCCGGGAGGCCGATCGTGCCGATGACGACCCGGTCCGGCCAGACGAACTCGTGAGCGATGGTGGGCATGCGCCCATCCTACGAGCGGCGGGCGGCCCTGCCACCCCACGCGCGCACAGGTGCGGTGTAGATGCGGGCCGTATCCCGGTCCGTCAGGCGGGGGCGTGGCCGGCGCCGCCGCCCACGGGGGCGCCCGCCGGATCCGGGGCGGGAGCCGCCCGGAGCCAGGAGAGGTCGCCCGCTTCGGTGTTGGTGGCGACGACCTCGGGCCGGGCGGAGCTGTAGCGCACGATCGAGAGCGAGGCGGGGCCCACGCCGATCCGCTGGAACAGGTCGAGGTGGAGGCCGAGTGCATCCGCCAGCAGCGACTTGATGACGTCACCGTGGCTCACGGCCACCCACACCGCCTGCGGACCGTGCTCGGCCTCGATCTCGGCATCACGGCGACGGACGGCCGCGACCGCTCTGGCCTGCATGGCCGCCATCGACTCGCCGCCCGGGAAGACGACGGCCGAGGGCTGGGACTGCACGACCTTCCAGAGCGGCTCCTCGGCGAGTTCGCGGAGGAGGCGCCCCGTCCAGTCGCCGTAGCCGCACTCGGTGATGCCGTCGTCGAGCTCGAAGGCCGGTGCCGGCGATGCGCTCTGCTCGGCGAGGATCGCCGCGGCCGTCTGGCGGCAGCGCTCCAGAGGGCTCGAGACGACGGCCGCGAGCGGAACCGCCGCCAGCCGTCGGGCGGCGACGGCGGCCTGCTCGACACCCACCTCGTCGAGGCGCACCCCTTCGGAGCGGCCGGCGAGGATGCCCGTGGCGTTCGCGGTGGTGCGCCCGTGCCGCACGAGGATGACAGTGGCCATGCCGCTCAGCCTACGGGAGCGGCCGGGGCGTCACCTGGCGCTGCGGAAGTGCTCCAGGAGGGCCGGGACGATGAGGTCCCAGGTCTCGGGTGGTGGGAACTGGTGGCCGAGGCCGGGGACCGGCAGCAGGCGCGCATCCGGGATCTCGCGGGCGAGCGCTTCGCCGTGGGCGAGGGGGAACAGCGGATCTTCGGTGCCGTGCACCACGAGGGTGGGCACCGCGATCTCGGCGAGCTGGGCACGGGTGCCGGAGGCCGAGGGGATGCCCCAGTGGTTGGCGCCGGCCTCGACGTCGATCGAGCGATCGAACACGCGGCCGGCGATGCGCCGGATGCGCTGCTCGTCGACGGGGATCGTGCCGCCGAACCGACTCTCGTCGGCGAGCGTCGAGCGGACGTAGGCCTCGCGGACGCTCGGCGCGCCCTCGTCGTCGGGTTGCGACGGGGCGTCGAACGAGGCGGCGAGCTCGGCCGACATCGGCGGCAGGTCGTCGCCGCCCGGGCTCGTCGAGAGGAGGGAGAGCGAGGCGAGCGTCTCGGGGTGGGCGATGGCGAGCTGCTGCGCCAGTCCGCCGCCGAGCGAGAGGCCGACGACGTGGGCGGGCGTGAGCTCGAGGGCCCGGATGAGCGCCGTGAGATCCTCGACGAGGTCGTCGCCCGTGTAGTCGGGCTGGCCGAGCGGGCGGGTGGTGGAGCGGCCGGTGTCGCGGAGGTCGTAGCGCACGACGCGGTGACCGCCGGCCGCGAGGGCCTCACAGAACGCGTCGTCCCACCAGTCCGAGGCCGACGACGCACCCGGCACGAGCACGACGCCCTGGCCCCCTTCGTCGCCGAACTCTGCGATGCACAGGTCGACCCCGTTCACTCGCAGCATCCGCTCGCCGTGGCGCTCGTGCAGCTCTTCTCGCATGCCTTCATGGTGCCGTATGTGGACACTGTTCACAATGCCTGCTGTGCCGTGTTCTGGGGGGACCGCGTTGCCGGATCGTGACCGTTCCGGCGCAGGGCGGCTGGGATACTGAGCCCATGCGTATCTCGAAGTTCATCGCCGTCGCGGGGATCGTGGCCGTCGTCGTGGGGCTCAGCGCCTGCAGCTCCACTCCCGCCGAGACCTCGTCGTCCTCGTCGGACGCTCCGATCGGCGGCGACGTGATCACGCCGCTGACCATGGAGGCCGACGACCTGCAGGGGGAGATCGTCGACCTCGTGGTGGGGCAGGTGCTCAACATCAACACCGGTGATCTGGCGACCGACAGCTACACGGGAGAGGTCGCCGACACGTCGGTGGCGTCGTTCGTGAAGGGGACCTCGGGCGGGAGCGCCGAGACGAACCCGGGCGTGGAGGCGCTCGCCGTGGGTGAGACCGAGGTGACGCTCACGAACGCCGACGGCGGCATCCAGCCGCTCACCTTCACGGTCGTCGTCGCCGAGTAGCGGGCGGCGTCAGCCGGCGGCGATCGCCGCTCCGGCCGCCGCGCCCATGACGCCGGCAAGGGCCGGGTTGGGGCCGAGGCCCTGGGCGTGGAACTTTCCGTCGGGCGTGAACCACGCCTCGAGGCCGTCGGGGTTGAAGGGCTGATCGAGCTTCTTCAGATGCGCGCCGACATCTCTGAGGTAGTACCGGAGCTCTCCGCCGACCGTGCGGCGCTCCGTGTGCTGCGAGGCCTCGAGCTGCTCATGGGTGGGTTCCGTCATGGCACCGATGCTAGCGGCATCGGTGCAGACTGGTGGGGTGGGCGTGTTCGACGAGATCCGGGCACAGGTCGCCGCGCATCCGACGAACGCCTGGGCCACCGAGGCCGGCTTCGAGCCGCTCGTCGTGGCCTCCGAGCGATCACGCGTGCTCATCATCAGCCAGGCGCCCGGTCGGCTCGCGCAGGAGACCGGCATCCCCTGGAACGACCCGAGCGGAGTGCGCCTGCGTTCGTGGCTCGGGATGACGGACGCCGAGTTCTACGACCCCGAGAACGTGGCGATCGTGCCGATGGACTTCTACTTTCCGGGCAAGGGCGCGAGCGGTGACGCACCGCCCAGGCGCGGTTTCGCCGAGGCGTGGCATCCGCTCGTGCTGGAGCAGCTCGTCGACGTGCGGCTGACCATCCTCATCGGCGCCTACGCCCAGAAGCACTACCTCGGCGCTCGCCGAGGCCCCACGCTCACCGACACCGTGCGGCGGGCCGAGAGCTACCTGCCGCTGTTCCCGATCGTGCACCCGTCACCGCTCGCGCGCGGCTGGCGCAGCGCCAACCCCTGGTTCGAGGCCGAGACCGCCCCGCGCCTCGCGCAGCTCGTGCGGAAGGCGCTCGCCACCTGAGCGCTCACGCCCGCCATCCGAGCGTCTGAGACCTCGCGAGGTCGTCGATCCGACGTGTAAGTGCAGAAATTCGTGAGACCGACCCCGTATACGGCGTCGGTCTCACGATTTCGCGTAGTTACGCCTTCTTCTTGAGCGACTCGGGCTTGTGCACGGCCTCGCGGCCGGACTTGTCGCTCTTCACGAGGTACTGGGGGTCGTCGTCGTCGGCGCGCACGGTGCGGCCCGCCGCCTCGGTGTCGGAGGTGATCTTCTTCTCGACCTTGCCGGAGGTGGTGGTGCCGTGGGTCTTCCAGGAGACCTCGTCGCCACGGGAGAGTTCGTCTGCCATGCGGCCGACGCTACTCCTGACGGTCGACCCTCGGCACGTTCCTCAGGCGGAAGGCGTTCACCAGGTTGCCGATGCCGGCTGCGAAGAGTCCGCCGCCGATCCAGGAGATCCAATGCAGCCACTGCGGCGCCCCGCCGTCGATCTCGAGGGTGAGGATGATGGTGAGCGCCGCCACCCCCACGACGATGAAGGTGATGGCGATGGCGAGGCGGGCTCCGAAGGTCACAGCGCGATGCTAGCAACGGCTCGCAGAGCAGAGCGCATCCACGCGGACGCACCACGGTGAATTCCGTGGTGCGCGACGGCTCGCGTCAGCGGGAGGTTCCGCCGGTGCTCGCACCCGGGCGCAAGCGGATGAGGCGCTGCGGGCCGTCCTCCTCGAGCTCGGCGAGGTCTCCGCGCGACGAGAGGAAGTCGGTGAACGAGCGGTAGCCGAGGGGCTTCTCGTTGAACGACGGATCCATCCGGCGCATCTGGTTCTTGACGGTGCCCGTGTTGAGCCATTCGTCGGCGTCGCCCTTGGCGTGGCCGATCTGCAGGGCGCGCACGAGCAGCTCGGTGGCGACGGTCTGCGGATCGATGTCGTCGGCCGGCTCGGGCTCGTCGTAGGGGGCGTCGTCGGTGTGGGAGAACATCGGGATCGTGGGGGCGCGGCGGGTGCGCGTGGCGGCGGTCTCCTGCTCGGGTGCGTCGGCTGCATCCGTGCCCTGACCGGCGTCGGCACCGGTGCTCGAACCGGCACCCGTGCTCGTGGCCGGCGAGGAGGCCCGGCGGCGGCCACCGCGCGAGGAGCCGGAGGAGCTGGCGGAACCGGAGCCGCCCCCGGTGCCGGCCTCGGCCGACGTCGAGCGCGAGGCCGGGGCCACGGCGGTGACCTTCTCGATGCCCGGGAGGGAGTCGTAGTCCTCGAACTCGTCGCACGCCGCGGCGAGGGAGGTGCTCGTGGAGCCGGCCACGCCGATGCCCACCACGAACCGGCCGAGGCGCTTCGACTTCTGCGCGAGTGCGATGTAGTCGGAGTCGCCCGCGACGATGATCACGTGGGTGAGGTCGGGAAGGCGGAAGAGATCCTCCACCACGTCGACCGCGAGGCGGATGTCGGCACCGTTCTTGGTGCCGCGGGTGGTGGTGGTGAAGAGCTGGGTGAGGTCGACGGCGCGCGACATGAGCTGGCGCTGGTAGGCGGCGTTCACGGGCACCGACCAGTCGGCGTAGGCGCGGTTGACCACGAGCGTGCCGAACGAGGCGGCGAAGTCGATGATGGCGTTGAAGTCGACCGTGGCCGCCGCGAGCCGTGCGGCGACCTCGGGGTCGGCATCCTGGCTCTTCTTGTCGAAGTCGCGGATGCCGTCGCGCTGGAAGGCGTTGCGGCCGTGCAGCTGCTGGTAGCGCGAGATGACGATGTTGTCGAAGTCGATGTACAGGCCGACTCGGGCGTCGTTGGGTTCGGTCATGGTTCTCCTCCTCGGCGACCGGCGGGCTGTCGCGATCGGATGCCTCCAGTCTGGCACGACCCGCTGGGAGGCCACGGCCGGTGGGCAGAGGTCACGCCAGCTCGAGCTCGTAGTAGAGGGCGCGGGGGCCGGAGCCGCGGCCTTCGTGGCAGTCGAAGCCGCGCTTCTCGTAGACGTGTCGGGCGGCTTCGTCGTCCTCGCTCGTGTTGAGGTCGAGGTAGGTGGCACCGCGCCCCCGCGCGTGCTCGATCACACCCTCGAGGAACGCGGTCCCGATGCCGCGGCCGCGATGGCCGGGCTGCACGGAGAACTCGGCCAGATACGCTTCCGTGTCGGCGCTCCACGTCGAGATCCTGAACCGCAGCACGGCCACGCCCCTGGCGCTCCCGCCACCGGCGACGAGCAGCACGCTCGTGTCCCCGCTCGCCACGAGTCGCCCGAGGTGCCCCGCGAGCCACCCGGCCTCCGGCGCCGGATCCCCGTACTCCGCATTGAAGTCCACCAGGAGCCGCGCGGCGTCCTGGAATCCGCCCGCGTCGTCCACCACCCGTACCGACATGTTGCGCTCCCTCTTCGTCACCTCTGCTGCACATCCAGCCCTAAGGCGACTGTCCTCCACAACTCGTACTCGCCGGGCGATCCGCGGGTCAACATCCAGAACGTGCGCGGCATGGCCAAGCCCCATCAGGTGAAGCAGCTGCTGGCAGCAGACGTGGTCGCCGAGATGGAGGCGGGCGGTGAGACACCGCCGGGAGCCCTGGCCGACCGCAGTTCTTCGGGTCGGTTCGTGGTCCGCATCCCCGCCGAGGTGCATCGGAGACTCGCGATCGAGGCCGCCGAGCAGAACGTCTCGCTCAACCGCCTGGTCTCGGCGCGCCTTGCCGGATGACGACGGTTCCGCGGGGAAACGCGGATGCTTCCCCGGGAAAGCGCGTTTGACGACGGGAGCTTCCTCTCTTTAGCGTGATCGAGGGCGTCCGGCACGAGCGGGCGCCCTCGTCATCAGGCAAAGGAGCACGACGATGAGCGCACGAGGCGGAGTCCCCGGCATCGAGGACCGGATGGCCATCGACGACCTGTACAGCGAGTACCTCTGGGCGCTCGACACCCACGACATCGACCGGTACGTGGGCACGTTCTGGCCGGACGCGCGGTTCGTGGAGACGCAGCTCGACGGGACGGTCGAGACGTGGACGGGGGCACCGAGCATCCGTGCGTTCTCGGAGGGCCACTTCGGCGGCTACCGCGGGCACCAGCACCGGGAGTCGAACCGGCTCTACACCGCCGGGGAGGCCGGCCGCAGCTGGGACGTGCGCTCCTACTGGTTCACGAGCCACCGCGAGGCCGGCTCCGGCGAGGTCTCGTTCAGCTCGACCGGTCATTCGCGCGACGTCGTGGAGTGCCGCGACGGGCAGTGGCGGTTCGTGCAGCGCTGGGTGGAGCGCTGGCCGGGCGACGTCGCGCATCCGCTCGCCGAGGCGCAAGCAGGAGCGAACGCCGAGGCGACCGCCGGCGCGGGAGCTTGAGGTGGCGGCAGACGACACCGCACCCGCCGCACTGCTGCTCGAGCGCGCCGCCGATCTGATCGGAGCGCAGAACGTCTCGCGCGCCGACGACGTCGACGACTACCTCGACTCCTACGCCCTCGGCGACAGCCGGGCGTTCCTTCCCGCCGGCGCCGTGCGCCCGGGCGAGGTCGCCGAGGTGCAGGCCGTCGTGCGCCTGGCCAACGAGCTCCGGGTGCCGCTCTGGCCGATCGGCCGCGGCAAGAACCTCGGCTACGGCGGCCCCGCGCCGAGGCAGTCCGGCAGCGTCGTGATCGACCTCTCGCGCCTGAACCGGGTGCTCGAGGTCGACGACGAGACCGCCTACGCCCTCGTGGAGCCCGGCGTGAGCTTCTTCGAGCTGCACGAGGCCCTGCTCGAGCGCGGTTCCCGGCTCTGGGCCTCGGTGCCCGACCTCGGCTGGGGGAGCGTCGTGGGCAACGCGCTCGAGCGCGGCTACGGCTACACGGCCCACGGCGACCACCAGCAGTTCATCTGCGGCATGGAGGTGGTGCTGCCGACCGGCGAGCTCATCCGCACCGGCATGGGCGCGTTGCCCGGATCCGAGACGTGGCCGCTCTACCGAGGTGGCTTCGGGCCGGGCTTCGAGGGGCTGTTCCTGCAGTCGAACCTCGGCATCGTGGTGAAGATGGGGGTGTGGCTCATGCCGCGACCCGAGCGCTTCGCCGCCTGCCGGCTCATGATCGACGACGAGGATGCGCTGCCGCAGCTCGTCGACGCCATCCGCGAGCTCAAGCTCGACAAGACCATCGACGGGGTCGTGAACGCCGCCAACGCCGTGGGGGTGGCCGCCGGCCTCTCGCCGCGGGAGCGCTGGTACGACGGCGAGGGCGTGGTGCCGGATGACGTCGTGCAGGTGCTCGCCGACGACCTGGGTCTCGGCCGCTGGAACATCAAGTGCGCCCTCTACGGCTCGGATGCGCTGCTCGACCTCAAGGAGGAGCGGCTTCGGCGCGCGATCGAGGCGCTGCCGGGCGGCCGCGTGGTGGTGAACCGCTACGACGGCGACGCCACGGCCGCCGAGGTCGCCCCTGGCGACCACTTCGCCGCCGGCATCCCGGGCATGCTCCTCGCCGACGGCGTGCGCTGGCGGGCGAACGGCCCCACGGGAGCGCACATCGGCCTGTGCCCGGTGTCGCCTCTCACCGGGAAGCACGTGGCCGCGGCGTCTCGCATCATGCGCACCCACATCGAGGCGGCGGGCTTCGACTACATCGGCGGCTGGCTCGCCACCGACCGGCACGCGGTCAACGTCTTGATGATCTTCTTCGACGCCGCCGATCCGGTGGAGTCGGAGAAGGTGCGCACGGCCTTCGCCGAGCTCGTGCCCCTTCTCGCGGCCGAGGGCTACGGGGAGTACCGGGCGCATCTGGAGTTCATGGACGCCGTGGCCGACCAGTTCAGCTGGAACGACCACGCCCTCCGCGAGTTCACCCGCACGCTCAAGGCGGCGGTCGACCCGAACGGCGTCCTCGCCCCCGGCAAGCAGGGGATCTGGCCCCGGTGACGTCGACGCGAGCCCTCGTGGCGCGGGGCGACGGATCCGCTCCGCGCCTGATCGAGGTCGAGCTCGACCCGGTGGGGCCGGGGGAGGTGCTCGTGGAGCTGCACGCCTCGGCGGTGTGCCGCACCGAGCTGCTGACGGTGGATCCGCCTGGGGCGGCGGGCGATGCGCCAGGCGCGGACGCGGCGAACGAGGCGGATGGCACGGGTGGCGGATGGGACGCCGCGAGCGGCGCATCCGGGGGCCGACTGACCGTGCTCGGGCACGCCGCCTCCGGGGAGGTCGTCGAGGTCGGCGCAGGAGTCGGCCGGCTGCGGCCCGGCGACCGCGTGGTGGTGGTCGGCACGCACCAGTGCGGCGAGTGCTTCTACTGCCGGAACGGGGCGCCCGGCGCCTGCGAGAAGATCTTCGAGCACATGGAGCGCCGCGTGGGCGAGACCGTCGACGGCGAGGTCGTGTGGGGCGACGGCGGCATCGGCAGCCACGCCGAGCGCCTCGTCTACCCGCAGTCGAACCTCGTGCGGGTCGAGGGAGCGGTGCCACCCGAGCAGCTCGCCCTGCTCGGCTGCGGCGTGACCTCGGGCCTCGGGAGCGTGCTCGAGGTCGCGGGCGTGCGGCCGGGGCAGTCCGTCGCGGTCTCCGGATGCGGCCACCTCGGCCTGTGGATGGTGCAGGCCGCCCGGCTCGCGGGGGCCACGACCGTGATCGCGATCGATCCGGATCCCTGGCGACGCGAGCGCGCCCTCGATCTCGGCGCCACCCACACCCTCGACGGATCCGGCGACGTGCCCGCCGCCGTGCGCGCCCTCACCGAGGGTCGCGGGGCCGACGTGGGACTCGAGGCGGCCGGAACGACCCTCGCCATGCGGCAGTCGTTCGAGGCCACCCGCTACGGCGGCGTCGTGGTGCCGACCGGCCTCGAGAGCCTCACCGCCGAGGTGACGCTGAGCAACCTGCAGTACGCGCTCTCGTCGCGCACGATCGCCGGCTCGCAGTGCGGCGGGGGAGACGTGCGCCGGATCGTGCCCGAGTACGAGCAGCTGCTCGCCCGCGGCGCGCTCCGGCCCGATGCCATCATCACGGCGCGCTACCCCCTCGAGGCGGGTGCCGACGCATACCCGGCGCTCGCCGACCCGAGGCAGCTCACCGGCGTCGTCCTGATGCCGACCACTCCGACCCTCATTCCCACGACAGCGATCCCCGAGGAGACACCATGAGCACCAGCAGCACCGGACCGGCGACCTCGTTCGACCGCGACGCCACCGAGCACGAGGTGGTGGAGTGGGCGCGCTCGCTCAAGGAGCTCATCCGCTCGCAGCAGGACGAGGCGGAGGAGCGCGGGCACTACTCCACCCAGGTGCACGAGCGCATGCAGGAGCTCGGCCTCAACCACCTCCTCACTCCGCGCCGCTTCGGCGGGCTCGAGGTGTCGCTGAAGACGTGGCTGCGGGTCGTGATCGAGATCTCGGCCGCGGATCCCGGATCGGGCTGGTGCTACTGCCTCGGCCACTCCCACAACATCCAAGCGGCGGCGCTCTGGCCCGAGTCGGTGCAGCGCGAGGCGTTCGCGGCGCCCGAGGGCTACTTCCGCTCGTCGCACAGCCTCTCGCCCGCGGGCACGGCGCGGAAGGTCGAGGGCGGCTACGAGCTCACCGGGGTCTCGCGCTACCAGTCGGGATCGCCGTTCTCGACCCACGCGATCGTGTTCGTGACGGTCGAGGGCGAGACGGACGCCGCGGGCCGGCCCCGCACCGCGCAGGTGCTGCTGCCGCGCTCGGCCTACACCCCTCTCGACGACTGGGGCCAGGGGCGCGTGCTCGGCATGAGGGCGAGCGGCTCCAACTCGGTGGCGTTCGAGCGGGCGCTCGTGCCGGCCGAGCATCTGGTTCCGGCCACCTGGGCGGGCGAGATCGATCCGGCCGAGACCGGGGCCGCCCTGCACGGCAACCCGATGTACGTCGGCAGCGTGCAGGCGTTCCTCGGTGCCGAGCTCGCCGCGGTCACGGTGGGGGCAGCGCGGGCGGCGCTCGACGAGTGGGAGGAGCTCTCCCGCGTGCGGAAGGCTCCGCTGCCCCCGTTCGCGCTCCGCGACCACGACCCCGCGAGCCAGCGAATCTTCGGAGAGGCGTCGATCAAGGCCGACGCCGCCGAGGCCATCCTGATGCAGGTCGCCGACACCATCGCCGAGTGGTCGGAGGCCTTCGTGCTCCGCGGCGCCCCGCTGACGCGAGGCATGGACACGCGGCTGAACGGCCTCACGCTCGAGGCCGGGCGGCTCGCCGCCGAGGCCGTCGACCTGCTGTTCCAGTCGGCGGGAAGCTCCGAGGCGAGGCCAGGGCGGCGGATGGAGCGGTACGCGCGCGACATCATGATGTACCGCACGCACGCGGCGGCGCAGTACGGGGTGTGGATGCAGGGCATCGGCGCCACGATCCTCGGCGTGCAGCGCTCGGCGTTCGACATGCCGGATGCGGTGCCGGCGGGCGGTGCCGCGCCTGCCGCTGGTGGGGCGCCGGCCGACACCGCAGGCACCCGGGCGTGAGCGCGGGTGGGAGCCCGGGAGTCAGTGCGGGCCTGAGTTCCGGCGGCGGTTCCGGCCGCGGTTCCGGATCGGTGAGAGCTGTGCCCGGCGCCGAGGAGCGGGCCGCCATCGCCGATCTCCTCCACTCCGGGCTCTGGGCGCTCGACACGGGCGACCTCGGGCTCTACCTCGCGACGTTCTGGCCCGAGGCCGACTTCAGCGAGGTCGGCCCGGACGGTGTGCGGCGGTCGTGGACGGGGATCGACGAGATCCGCGCGATGTCGGAGCCGCGGTTCGACGGGCCGAGCCGCACGCAGCACCGGCTGTCGAATCACCTCTACGACGCGCGGGCGAAGGCCGGCATCCCGGATGCACGGGGCTGGACGGTGTGGTCGTACTGGCTCACCTCGGTGCGCGATCCGGAGACCGGCGAGGTGGAGCTGCGGATGAGCGGTCACCTGCGTGACGAGGTCGAGGAGCGCGGGGGCGAGTGGCGGCTGATCGGGCGGCACCTGGACGGGTGGCCCGACGACCTCGCGCATCCGTTCGCCGCCCCGGCCGAGGACCTCGACCTGGACGGATCGACGTCGTGAGGGGCTTCGAGGGCGAGGTGGCGGTCGTCACGGGCGGCGGGTCGGGCATCGGTCGCGCCATCGCGGCGGAGCTCGTGCGGGCGGGGGCGCGGGTGGCGGTGGCCGACATCGATGCCGACGCGGCCGAGCGTGCAGCCCGTGAGCTCGGCGTAGAGGCCTTCCAGGTCGACGTGAGCTCGACGTCGAGCGTGCAGGCGCTCGCCGCGGGCGTGCGGGACAGGTTGGGCCCCGCTGCCGTGCTCGTGAACAACGCCGGGGTCGCCTCGGCGGCGCCGCTCGAGCGCATGACCGACGCCGACTGGGACTGGCTCCTCGGGGTGAACCTCTCCGGAACGATCCACGGCGTCACGGCCTTCCTGCCGCAGCTGCGGCAGACGCGTGGGCGCATCCTGAACACCGGGTCGATGGCGGGGCTCTCGCCGGATGCCGGCATGGGCGGCTACGGCACCACGAAGTTCGCGGTGACCGCCTACACCGAGGTGCTCGCCGAGGAGCTCGCGGCCGACGGGATCGCGGTGACCCTCCTCGCACCGGGACCCGTGCGCACGGCGCTCGGCTCGAGCTCGCGCAACCGGCCGGGTTCGGCGGGCGCCGGCGGCGCGGTCGACGCTGGCGCGGGTGGACTCGACGGGGCCGCGGATCGCGGGCTGGTCGACGTCGATCTCGCGGCGGGAGATGGCGCCGGGCTCCGCTGGATCACCGCCGAGGAGGTGGCCGCGGTGGCTCTCGACGCTCTCCGCGACGGCCGCCGCTACGCCATCACCCACCCGGACTGGGCGCACGTCGTGCACGCCCGCCACTGCGCCATCGAGAAAGCCTTCGCGGACGCCCTGGCACACGAGCAGGAATCGAGAAGCACCGAGCGGGAGACGGGCGCTAGCGTGGGATCCGACGCCGACACCGACCAGGACCAGGGGACCACGCGATGAGTGCACAGGCCACGGCCGACGACGGATTCTCGGCCGAGGAGCGCGCCGCCATCAAGGAGCGCGCCGCCGAGCTCAAGGCACAGGGCCGGAGTGGCAAGGCGGCGGAGAAGGCCGCCGCCGAGGCGGAGACGATGTCCCAGAAGATCGCGGGCATGCCGGAGCCCGACCGCGGAATGGCCGAGCGGCTGCACGAGATCGTCACCGAGGTCGCGCCCGACCTCGCCCCGAAGCTCTTCTACGGTCAGCCGGCGTGGACACGCGGCGGCAAGCCCGTGGTGTTCTTCCGCAGCGGCCAGCAGGACAAGGAGCGCTACTCCACCCTCGGCTTCAGCTCGCAGGCCGCCCTCGACGACGAGAGCGGGCTCTGGCCCACCTCCTATGCTCTCAGCCGCATCGACGACGCGTCGGCCGCCACGATCGCCGACCTGGTGAAGCACGCCGCCGGCTGAGCTCGCGCACGCTGCCGGCTGAGCCCGCGCACGCCGCAGGCTGGCCTGCTGCGTATTCCGACCGCCTGCGCGACCCGGCGCTTCACACTCGTTCACACGGTGTAACAGTGTGTCGGCCGAGGCGGCCGCGGTGGGCGCCGTCCCTACTGTCGGAGCATGGTCCTCTCCGTCGACACCGTGATCGTGGGCGGCGGCGCTCTCGGCTCCGCGGCCGCCTGGCAGCTCGCCCGGCGCGGCGCCGAGGTGCTCGTGCTCGAACAGAGCCCGGCAGCCGGCCCCCAGCCCGCCGCCGGCTCCGAAAGCCCCGGCGGCCCCGCCGAGCCCGCTGCCGCAGCCTTCTCCGCGCATCCCTTCCTCGTCGCCTCCGCCGACTCGGTGCGGCTCGCGATGCTCCGCGAAGCGGTCCCGGAGTGGGCCGAACTCGAGGCCTCGAGCGAGCGTCCGCTCGTCTGGCGCACCGGAGCGGCGCTGCACGGCGCCGTGCCCGATCTCGACGTCCTCACCGAGCTCGTGCAGCGCTTCGGCTTCGAGGCCGAGGCGCTGCCGGCCGCCGAGGCCGAGCGGCGCTGGCCGGGCCTGGTGTTCGAGGAGCGGGTGCTCTCGACACCGGGTGCCGGGTCGGTCGACCCGGTCGCCGCCGTCGCCTCGCTCCGCCGGGCGGCGGCCGAAGAGGGCGCCGAGTTCCGCCACGGCCATCGCGTCACCCGGGTGCGTGTGCTCGGCGACGACGAGGTGCGACTGGAGGTGCAGCCCGTCGACGCCGAGGGCGAGCCGGCGGGCAGCGGCGAGGTCGTCGTGGCACGGCAGGCCGTCTTCGCCGTGGGGGTCTGGACCAGCAAGCTGCTCGGCCGGGTGATCGCCCTTCCGCACACGATCGTGGGCCGCAGCCAGCCCACCCGGTACAGCCGCAAGCATCCGCTCGAGGAGCCCTGGCCCGTGCTCAGCCATCGGCCGGAGCCCGGCTCCCGCCGCCACCGGTCGTGGCCGGGGGCCCTCGACGCGGTGCCCGACCCCTCGGGAGTCGTGCTGCGCTGGCGCGACGTGGGCAAGGTCGTCGACCCCGATGCCGGGCCTGCGCGACCGGATCCGCGTCAGCGCACGGCCCTTCAACGCTACCTGCGGGAGTGGCTGCCGGGAGCGGATCCGGAGGGGGCGGTCGAGACCTGGTCGGTGTTCGCCCGCACGGCCGACACCCAGTTCGTGATCGACCGGATCGGGCCCGTCGTCGTGGGGGCGGGGCTGCCCGAGCGCGGTTTCGCGTTCGTGCCGGCCGTCGGCCGCATCCTCGCCGACCTCGCCGAGGGCTCGGGCGGCAACGGCCCCGGAGGCCCACGGAGTGCTGCCGGGCCCGCCCGGTTCTCCTTGCTGCCGAGTCGTCGTGAACGCTCCTGAGGCGTCGTCCGGCGTAACACTCGCGCCGTTCCGACGCCTGCATGACGCAATGCGCGCTTTGTTACCGGCGGCTTTCCGGGCGGCCCCGGCCCGGCCCTAGCGTGTCCGGCGAGGCACACGGCTTCGGCGCATCCGGATCCGGATCGATGCAGATCGAGCAGGTCGAGGGATGCGCAGATCGATGGATGGAAGGACGGTTCTCGGCATGAGGACGAACAGATGGTTGGGGGTCGGAGCGGCCCTCGTGGCGGCAGCAGTGGTGCTGAGCGGATGCTCGAACCCCGCCGGCGCCGAGGACACGCAGGCCGCCGCGGGTGAGCCGCAGTACGGCGGAGACCTCGTGGTGGGGCTCTACCTCGAGCCGCTCGCGCTCGACCCGCATCGCCAGGGCTACTGGGAGACCTACCGCGTCTCGAACAACATCTTCGAGGGTCTGACCCGCGAGGACACGACCGACACCACGGGGCCGACCGAGATCCAGCCGGCGCTCGCCACCGACTGGTCGGTGAGCGACGACGGCACGACCTGGACCTTCGACCTCCGTGACGGCGTGACATTCCACGACGGCAGCGACTGGAACGCCGAGGCCCTCGACAAGAACGTGCGCCGCATCAGCGACCCGACCTACGAGTTCTACGACGAGTCGAGCGCCGCCAAGCTCAAGCAGTGGTTCGGCACCCTCACGAGCGGCACCGTGGTCGACGACGACACCTACCAGTTCGCGTTCTCGAAGCCGTTCCTGGGCTTCCCGCGCATCCTCGCCCAGTCGATGGCGACCCTCACGATCGGCAACCCCGCCGTCTGGGAGCAGTACGGCAACGACGGTTTCGCCGATCACCCGGAGGGCACGGGACCGTACAAGTTCGTCTCCCGCACCGTCGGCGACCGGATCGAGCTGGAGAAGAACGAGGAGTACTGGGGCGACGAGCCCTATGTCGACACGATCACCTTCCGCATCATCCCCAACAACCAGACGCGCCTCGCCTCGCTCCTGAGCGGAGAGCTCGACCTGATCAGCTACGTGCAGCCGGAGGATGTGGAGACCCTCGAGGCTCAGGGCTTCCAGGTGCCAGAGGGCACCGGATCGTCGCTGCTGTACATCTCGTACAACTTCACCAATCCGGCCTTCGAGGACGTGCGGGTGCGTCAGGCGCTCATCCACGGGCTCGACAGGCAGAAGCTGGCCGACGAGCTCTACAACGGCTACGCCGAGCCCCAGTACTCGTTCCAGCCGCCGGGCAACGAGGCCTACGACCCCGAGGTGCGCGACTTCGAGTACGACCCGGAGAAGGCGATCGCCCTGCTCGAGGAGGCCGGCTACGGCGAGGGCGACCTCGCGTTCACCATCGTGGTCGACGTGGCCAACCAGAACACCGCCGAGTGGCTGCAGTCGCAGTACAAGGAGATCGGTGTCGACGTGGAGATCGTGAGCCTCGACCGCACGAGCTACATCGCCCGCGCCTACGGCCCCGAGGAGAACGACGGCCTGAGCCTCGACGAGTACGGCGGAACCTACGCCGAGTGGCTCTCGCAGGGCTTCGCCGGTCTCGCAGGCAAGGGCCTCGACCCCGCCGACTTCCCCGAGATCACGGGCGCCATCGACGCCGCGGCCTCGACCGCAGACCCCGATGCCAGGATCGACCTCTGGAAGAGCGCCGAGGAGACGCTCCGCAACGAGGCCGTGGTCATCCCCACCGTCAACCTCACGCGGTACTACGCGCTCGGCTCGAACGTCGAGGGCTTCGTCTGGCCGGCCACCAACTGGTACGACCTGTCCAAGGTGTGGCTGGCGGACTGATCGGCATGGGAACGCTCAAGCACATCGGGTGGAGGCTCGTCAACATCCTCCCGGTCCTCCTGATCGTCTCGGTCCTGACCTTCCTGATCGGACGGCTCACCCCGGGCGACCCCATCCAGGGGCAGTATGCACGAACGTTCTCGCCCGAGCAGATCGAGGGGATCCGGGACGCCTACGGGTTGAACCTGCCCCTCTGGCAGCAGTACGTGAAGTGGATCGGCGACCTCTTCGTGGCCGGTGGTGGCCGGTCGATCGTGCAGGAGGCGCCGGTCTTCGACATCCTGTGGCCGAACTTCCTCAACACCCTGGTGCTGACGGCGGCGGGCGTGCTGATCTGCGCGGTGGTGGGCATCGCGATCGGCACGGTCGCCGGCGCCCACCACCGCCGGTTCGCCGACCGGTTCTCGATGCTGTTCGTGCAGGTGGGGTCGAACCTGTCGGTCTACTGGTTCGGCCTCATCCTGATCTGGATCTTCGCCCTTCAGCTCAAGTGGCTGCCGGTGAGCGGCATGCAGTCGCGGGGCGGCGGGGGGTTCGGCGACCTGCTGGCCCACCTCATCCTCCCCGGCATCTCGGCCGCGCTCATCTCCATGCTCGTGCTCGCCCGCTTCGTGCGGATCGGGATCGTGCAGGAGAAGCAGTCCGACTACTACAAGACCTTCGCCTCGCAGGGCGCAGGCGGGCTGAGCCTGCTCGGCAAGCACGTGGGGCGCAACATCCTGCCGCCCGTGGTCAACATCATCGGACTCGAGATCGGCACCCTCATCACGGGCGTGCTGTTCGTCGAGAGCGTCTTCAACTGGCCCGGGATCGGCACCCAGCTGCTGAACGCCGTCAACGGCAAGGACTACCCGCTCATCCAGGGCGGAGTGGTGCTCATCGCGCTCTGCTACCTCGTGGTGAACCTCGTCACCGATGTCGCGGTCGACGCGCTCAATCCCAGGCTCCGGAGGAGGTAGTCATGGCCCTGCTGCAGAAGCCGTCCGGCGAGGCCCTCGCCGCGGTGCGTGGGCCCGCCGGCTCGCGGGCGGGCGGGCCCCGCCGCTCGGGAGCCCGCCGCCGCTCGCGTGCCCGCGTGAACGCCCAGGTGGTGCTCGCCCTCGTCATCATCGCCGCGTTCCTCGCCCTCGCGCTGTTCGCGCCGCTGATCGCGCCCTATGCTCCGGATGCCGCCGACGCCGGCCAGAAGTACCTTCCCTTCGGCTCGTCCGGGCACGTCTTCGGCACCGACGAGCAGGGCCGCGACATCCTCTCCCGCCTCATCTGGGGCGGGCGCACCTCGATGGTCGTCGCGCTCATCGCCGTGGCGGCCTCCACCCTCGTGGGCGCCACGCTCGCGCTCGTCGCCGGATTCTCCGGCGACCGGGTGGCGGGGCTCATCATGCGCACGATCGACGTGATGTTCGCGTTCCCCGTCATCATCGCGGCGCTCGCCTTCGCCATCATCCTGGGGCCGGGACTCACGGTCGTCGTGCTCGCGATCGTCTTCGTGGCCACCCCCTACGTCACGCGCGTCGTGTTCGCCGAGGTCAAGCGGCACCGCGGCCGTGAGTACGTGGAGGCGGCCGTGTCGCTCGGGGCCGGCTTCTGGTCGATCCTCTTCCGCGAGGTGCTGCCCAACGTGGCGGGCCAGATCGTGGTCTACGCCACGGGACTCGTGGGCGCCATGATCGTGTTCTCCTCCAGCATCAGCGCTCTCGGCATCGGCGTGCAGCCGCCCGAGGCCGACTGGGGGCGCATGATCTCGGAGGGCGCGAAGGTCATCATCTCGGGCAACGTGACCGTGGCGCTCCTGCCCGGGCTCGTCGTGCTCGTCGTCGCACTCGCCTTCAACTGGCTGGGAGACGGATTGAACGACGTGTTCGATCCGCACAAGAGGAGGTCTCGCTCGTGACGCTGCAGGTTTCGGATCTGGTGGTCGAGTTCGGCACGGGCGACGACGCCGTGCGCGTGGTCGACGGCATCTCGTTCTCCGTCGCGGCGGGGGAGACGTTCGCGCTCGTGGGCGAGTCGGGCTCGGGCAAGAGCATCACGGCCGCGTCGGTGCTGGGGCTGCTGCCCGACTCCGCGCGGGTGGCCTCCGGATCGATCCGGCTCGGCGGGTCGGAGCTCGTGGGGCTCTCTGCGCGGGAGCTCCGGCGGTTCCGCGGTTCGCAGGTGGGGATGGTGTTCCAGAACCCGCTCGCCTCGCTCGACCCCTCCTTCGAGGTGGGCAACCAGCTGCGGGAGATCATCGGGCTGCACGAGCCCGACCTCCCGCGGGTGTCGCGGGAGGCCCTCGCGGTGGAGTGGCTCGGGCGCGTCGGCATCAAGGATGCGCCGCGGGTGCTCGGGTCGTATCCGCACGA
Organism: Herbiconiux oxytropis; assembly: GCF_024979315.1. Lineage (GTDB taxonomy): Bacteria > Actinomycetota > Actinomycetes > Actinomycetales > Microbacteriaceae > Herbiconiux > Herbiconiux oxytropis. The sequence goes on from NZ_JANLCK010000003.1 coordinate 377,444, forward strand.
GCTCAGCGGCGGCATGCGGCAGCGGGTGATGATCGCCATCGCGAGCCTCTCGCAGCCGGCGCTGCTGATCGCCGACGAGCCCACGACGGCGCTCGACGCCGTCATCCAGAAGCAGATCCTCGATCTTCTCCGGAACGTCATCCGGACCACGGGCAGCTCGCTGTTCATCATCACCCACGACTTCGGGGTGGTGTCGTACGTGGCCGACCGGGTGGCCGTCATGAGGGATGGGCGTCTCGTGGAGCAGGGAGATCGCGAGCAGGTGCTCGCGGCGCCTCAGGATGCGTACACGCGGGAGCTGATCGAGGCGGTGCCGGAGATCGGGACGCGCTTCGCGCTCGAGCGGGCGGGGCTGCCGCGGCGACTGGGGGTGCGGGCGCCGGATTGGGCGGTGGGTTCGGGGTCGCCGGTGGATTCGGCCGATCGGGCTGATCAGGTGGGCGGCGCCGCACCCGCTGTGCCTGTGGCCGGGGCCGCATCCGGTGTGCCTCGGGGCGAGGCCGCATCCGCTCGGCCGGGCGAGCCGCTCGTGGTCGTGGAACGGGCGCGCAAGGAGTTCGTGGTGGGCGGGATCGGCACGGGCGAGAGCCGGCGGTCGTTCCTGGCCGTCGACGACGTGTCGCTCGAGATCCGGCGCGGTGAGGTGTTCGGGCTGATCGGGGAGTCGGGCTCGGGCAAGTCGACGTTCGCGCGGCTCGCGGGAGGGCTGCTGCCGCTCACGAGCGGCACGGTGACGTTCGACGGGCAGCCGCTGTCGGCGCTCAAGGGCCGAGGGCTGCGGGCGCTCCGGCCCCGGTTCCAGTACGTGTTCCAGGATGCGACGTCGTCGCTCAACCCGCGGGTGAGCGTGGGCGAGCAGATCGTGCGGCCGCTCGTGCGCTTCGGCAAGGCGCCGTCGGTGCGGGCCGGGCGGGCGCGGGCCGCGGAGGTGCTCGATCTCGTGCAGCTGCCGACCGGCACGTTCGACCGATTCCCGCACGAGCTCTCGGGAGGCCAAGGGCAGCGCATCGGCATCGCGCGGGCGCTCGCCCTCGAGCCCGACCTGCTCATCCTCGACGAGCCCACCTCGGCGCTCGACGTGTCGACGCAGGCCGCCATCCTCAACCTGCTGCTCGACCTGCGGGAGCAGCTCGACCTCAGCTACCTGTTCATCGGGCACAACCTCGCGGTGATCGAGTTCGTCTGCGACCGCATCGGCGTGCTCGAGGCGGGCCGCCTCGTCGACGTCTTCGACGCGCACGAGCTCTTCGCCCCCGGCCGCAGCCCGGTCACCCGAGCCCTCCTCGGCGCCATCCTCCCGATCGAGCGCAGCGCCGTCGGCGCGGTCGACGGAGAACTCGAGGGCCTGACGGAGACGACGGAGCCCCAGCCCGTCGCCGGCTAGTCCCTCCGTCGACTCCGCGGCCCCGTCAGGGGGTTGCAGCCGACTCGGCCCGCGGGGAGCGACGCCAGCCCAGGGCCGGCCCGACCTCGGTGGCGAGGGCGTCGATCTGACGACGAGCGTGCGCGGCGTCGAAGGTATCGTGGAACGAGCTGTTGGCCACGAGGTGCGTGCCGTGGGCGGAGAGCACCGGATCGGCGGCGATCGCGTCGACGACGTCGGCCGGCGATCCGTAGAGTGCCACGCGGTCGAGGTAGTCCCGCACCGAGAGGCCGCCCAGGGAACGGTTGCCGCTCTGCGCCGCCCGCTCGGCCATGACCGGCAGCCGTGGCGCGAGGTCGGGCGCGATCTCGCGCACGACCGCATCCTTGCCGTCGCCGATGTAGAGGAACCGGAAGGCGCCGACACGCGGTGCGGAAGACGGATGAGCGATCCGCAGCTCATCGACGTACGCGGCGACCTTGGGCAGCTGGCCGGAGCCCGCCGGGTCGAAGAACGCCCCGACCTGGATGCCGTGGTCGGCGCGGGCCGCCGAGCGCGCGCGCTCCTCGGAGGTCACTCCCTCCCAGACGCGCTGGGGGAGCCCGGGCAGCAGGGGTTGCAGGCGCGGGCCATCGGGCCCGTCGAGCGGCTGACCGCGGAGCGCGGCCTCGAGACGCACGATCTTCTCGTCGTAGAGGCGGTGGCGATCCCCGGGCGCGTGCCCGAAGGCGCCGAAGCCGCCGAGATTGGCGCCACCGGTGCCGAGGCCGAGGTGCAGACGTCCGCGGGCGAGCACGTCGAGCACCGCGGCGTCTTCGGCGAGCCGGATCGGGTCTTCCAGCGGAAGGGTCACGATGCCCGTGCCGAGGCTCACGCTGTTCGTCTCACGGGCGACCGCGGCGAGCAGCACGAGGGGTGAGGGGACGGGGCCGGGAGTGATGTCGAAGTGGTGCTGCCCCACCCACACGCCGTCCAGGCCCACGGCCTCGGCGTGAAGGATGGTCTCGAGCACCTCGTCGTAGAGGCGCGCGGTGGCCTCGCGGGTGCGGTCGACGAGGCCCAGGTTGAAGGCGAAGCCGAGCTTCAGGGGTTCGCGGACGGTGCCGGTCATGCTGCTCCTCGAAGGCGGGGAGTCGCGCGAGGTCCTCGGCGACTTGACAGAAGATGCGCCCAAGACCGCCGACTTGGCACATCTTGTGTCAAGTCGGCGGGGCGGGGGGCCTCTACCGCGGGTGGGCGCGCCGCGGGTCAGGCGGGGGAGGCGGCGAGGGCAGGAGTGCGGGAGGAGGCCGCGAGGTGGCCGCGCAGGGTGTCGGTCTCGTAGTCGTGGCGGAACAGGCCCCGGGCGCGCAGCAGCGGGACGAGCTCGTCGGCGATCACCTCGAGGCCGTCGATCAGGCGGTCCGGCTGAAGGTTGAAGCCGTCGATGGCGCCGGAATGGAACCAGTCCTCGATGCGGTCGACCAGCTGCTCGGGGGTCCCCACGAAGCCGCCGTGACCGGATCCGGTGTAGCGCGTCTCCCGCAGGTACTCGCGCACGGTGGGCCGGGTCTGCCGGATCCGCTCGAAGATCGACTGCCGGAAGCCGATGCTGCCACGGAACGTCGCGTGGTCGACGGGGGCCTCGAGCAGCTCCGCCGGGAACGGCTCGTCGAGCTCGAGGGCCGACACGTCGTAGCCGATCGACTGCGAGAGCCACTGCGCCGAGTAAGAGGCCGGACCGAGGTCGTGCAGCTCGTCGCTCCGGCGGCGAGCCTCCTCCTCGGTGCTGCCGAGCGTGAGGAGGAGTCCGGGCAGGATCTTCACGGCGTCGGCCGAGCGCCCCGCCGCGAGCGCGTGCTGCTTGACCTCGCGGTAGTGCTCGATCGCGCCCTCCTTCGTGAGCTCGGCGGCGAACACGCCGTCGGCCACGCGGCCGGCGAGCGCGCGGCCCTCCGGCGATCCGCCGGCCTGGAAGATCACCGGGCGCCCCTGCGGCGACGGCGGAACGTGCAGCCGGCCCTCGATGTCGAAGAACCGCCCGTGGTGCCGGATGGCGGTGCCCGTGCGGGCCGACTCCCACAGGGCGATCACGACGTCGGCGAACTCGGAGCCGCGCTGGTAGCGGTCACCGCGGGCGAGCACGTCGTCGAGCCCGAAGTTGTTGGCGGTGGGGGTGTCACGCGAGGTCACGAGGTTCCAGGCGGCGCGGCCACCCGAGACGGTGTCGAAGCTCAGCAGACGCTCGGCGAGCTCGAACGGATCGTTGAACGTGGTCGAGGCGGTGGCGATGAGGCCCACCCGGCTCGTCGCCCGCGCCACGTGCGACCACGTGACGGTGGGGTCGAAGCGCGAGTTGTTGGCGTCGTAGGAGGGGTTGCCGAGGGCGGCGCCGTCGGCGAGGAAGATGGCGTCGAGCGTGCCGCGCTCGGCCAGGGCACCGATGCGGCGCCAGTAGTCGGCGTCGGTCGGAGAGTGGATGCCGAGCAGGTCGGTCTGCCACGCGGCCGGCAGGTAGCCGAGCGTGAGCACGTTGATTCCGAGGATGACGTGGCCGTCGCGGCGCTCTGACATGGTGACCCCTTCCAGGTTCTTTCGAGCGACGGTAGAGGATGCGCCGCGCGGGTGATCCGGTGCGGTCGCGACCGCGACACATTGCTCAACAGAACCGCCGGATCCTCGCGATTGTGACGGTCCGTGACCGCGATGGTGGGGCACCCGCGGAGCGCTTCCTAGCCTGGCGGGACCGTCGTGGAGGCGGACCGTCGAGAAGAGGGATCACGATGACCGAGAGCACACCCACCCGGCCGCCTGCGCCTCGGGCTCTGGCCCTGGGCCTGAGTGGCGCCCACCTCGTGGCGCTCGCGGAGCATCCGGGCGCCGCCGCCGTGCTCGACGGGCTCGGACTCGCCTTCACCGCCCTCGGTGTGGACCGGCTCGGCGTGGATCGGCTCAGTGTGGACCGGCTCGGCGTGGGCCAGGTGGATCACGGCGACCTCGGGGCGACCTTCGACTCGAGCGTGGCCGCGGCGGCCTTCGCGACGGATGCGTCCACGACGCCGTTCCTCGTGGTGGCGGCACCGCACCGCGACCACCCCTACAACCTCGCCCGCCGTGTCGCCTCGCTCGACCACCTGTCGGGCGGCCGCGCCGGTGTGCTGCTCGGTGAGCGCGACCGGTTCGCTCCCGGTGGCGACCCCGGCCGTGAGGCCTGGGGCGGGGCGCGCCTGTCGCACGGCGCACCGCTCGAACCGGCCACCACGCGCGACGCCGCGGTGGTGCTGCAGGAGCTCTGGCAGAGCTGGCCCGCCGACACGATCGTGGGCGACCGCGAGTCGCGGATCTACGCCGAGGCCGACCGCATCGTGCACATCGACCACCATGGCGTGTTCGAGGTGGCGGGCCCGCTGAACGTGCCGTCGACGCCCCAGGGGTCTCCCGTGCTCGCCCGGCACGCCGCGAGCCCCGCCGAGGTGGAGGCCGCGCGGGGCGTGGCCGAGGTGCTCGTGGTCGAGGAGGATCTGCTCCCCGCGGCCCTCGAGGCGGGCGTGCCCGTGTTCGTGATCGTGCACGCACATTCCACCGGGGACTCCCTCGCCGGCCGCGTCGCCGCCCTCGACCCCCGCGCGCACCTGCTCCTGGTGCCGGATGCTGCGACCACACTCGTCGAGATCGCCCACCTCGTGGCGCACCTCGGCACGGATCGCCACGGCGCTGCGGCGTCCCCAGGCCGTGCCGGCACCCTGCGCGATCGGCTGGGACTGCCGACCCCCGATCCGCTGCTCGTCGGCGCCCGCCCGGCGTTCCCCGCACCCGTCGCACAGGCAGCCCTGTGACCGGCGAGCACGCGACGGGCGCCGAGGGGCGCACCGCGCACGAGATCGCCGAGCCGCACTACGACTGGGCGGGTTTCGGTTTCGACACCCGTCAGGTGCACGCCGGTGAGGCCCCCGAGCCCGGCCACGGCTCGCGGATCACGCCCATCCACCTCGCCAACGCCTTCCGTTTCGAGAGCTTCGATCAGACCCACGGGCGCTTCGCGGGCACCGACGAGGGTCAGCTCTACTCGCGGCACCTCAACCCCACGAACGAGGTCGCCGAGCGGCGGATCGCCTCGCTCGAAGGCGGCACGGGGGCCGTGGTCGTGGGCTCGGGCACCGCGGCCATCAGCTCGGTGCTCATCGCCCTGCTCGAGTCCGGCGACCGGTTCGTCTCGACCGCGAGCATCTACAGCGGCACCCAGATCCTCTTCGACCGGGCGCTCAAGCGGCTCGGCATCACGGTCGACTACGTCTGGGACCCGACCGACGAGGCCGAGTGGGCTGCCGCCATCCACCCCGACACGAAGGCGATCTTCACCGAGACCATCCCGAACCCGAAGAACGACATCGTCGACATCGGATTCGTCGCGGGCATCGCGGCCCGGCACGGCGTCCCGCTCGTGGTCGACAACACGGTCGCCACCCCCTATCTCATCCGGCCGCTCGAGCACGGGGCGAGCTTCGTGGTGCACTCCTCCACGAAGTTCCTCGGCGGGCACGGCGCGGGCCTCTCGGGCGTGATCATCGACGGCGGCACCTTCGACTGGCGCGCCACCGACCGCCGCTATCCGCTGCTCACCGATCCGCAGGCGCCCGGCGTCCCCTCCTTCCTCGACCGGCTCGGCACCGAGCAGGCCTTCGAGAGCTACCTCCGGCTCACCGTCGTGAACGACATCGGGCCGGCGCTGTCGCCGTTCAACGGCTTCCTGCTGCAGCAGGGCATCGAGACGCTGTCGCTCCGGATGGAACGGCACCTCGACAACGCGCGCACCGTGGCGCTGTGGCTCGCCGAGCAGCCCGAGGTGGAGTCGGTCGACTTCGCGGGGCTGCCCGGGCACCCCGCGGAGGCTCTCGCCGAGAGGCTCTACGGCGGGCGCACCGGATCGGTCTTCGCCTTCACGGTGGCCGGCGGACTCGAGGGTGCGCGCGTGTTCATCGACCGGCTGCAGGTGTTCTCGCGCATGACGAACATCGGCGACGTGCGGTCGATGGCCATCCATCCCGGCACGACCACGCACCTCTCGTTCAGCGACGAGAAGAGGGGGCGGCTCGGCATCGCGCCAGGGCTCATCCGCCTGTCGGTCGGAATCGAGACGGTCGACGACCTCATCACCGATCTGGCCAACGGCCTGCGCGCCGTGCGCGACGCCGGTCTGGTGCCCGAATCTCTGTCCCTCACCGGAGGAAACCGATGACCATCACCACGAACCCTTCGGCGCCGACCGCCGGTGCGTCCGCCGCGCCGCTGCTCGTGCCCGCCACCGCCACCGACGCCGAGCTCTCGGCCCGCTTCCAGCCGATCTTCGACAGCATCGCCGCCGGCAACCTCGAGCGCGAGCAGCAGCGTGGCTTCCCCTTCGAGCAGGTGCGCTGGCTCATCGACGCGGGTCTCGGCCGGGTGCGCGTGCCGGCTTCGCGAGGGGGCTTCGGCGCGTCGCTCAGGCAGACCTTCCAGCTGCTCACCGACCTCGGCGAGGCCGACCCCAACGTGGCGCACGTCTGGCGCAACCACCTCGCCTTCGTGGAGGACCGCCTGAACGCCCCGCTCTCGCCGGCCAACGAGGTCTGGATCGAGCGGATCCTGGCGGGCGAGTTCGTGGGCGGCGGCTGGACCGAGGCGAACAACGGCTCGTTCGCGAACCTCAAGACCATCCTCACCCCGGTCGACGCGGCCGACGAGTCGGGCCCGTGGCGCATCTCGGGCGCCAAGTTCTACGCCACGGGCAGCCTCTACGCCGACTGGCTCGACGTGATCGGGCGCACGGAGGACGGTCGGCTCCTCACGGCGCTCGTGCGGCGCGAGCAGGAGGGCGTGGAGCTCGTCGACGACTGGCGCGGCTTCGGCCAGCAGACGACGGCCTCGGGCAGCGCCACCTACCGCGACGCCCACGTCGACGCCGACGACCTCTTCCCGGCCGTGGAGCGCTTCAGCTACCAGGCGCTGTTCTACCAGACGTCGCTGCTGGCGGTGCTCGCGGGCATCACGAAGGCCACCCAGCGCGACGGGATCGCCGCGCTGACCTCCCGCAAGCGCAACTACAGCCACGGTCTCGCCGACGACCCGGCCGAGGATCCGCAGCTGCTGCAGGTGATCGGTCGGGTGTCGGCGCTCGCGTACGCCGCCGAATCGGCCGTGCAGCGCTCGAGCGCCACGCTCGACCAAGTTGCGGCCGCGCACGCCACGGGCGACCGCGACGCGGAGCACGAGGCGCACGTCTTCGCCGCGGTGGAGACCACGCGGGCCCAGGTCGCCATCATCGAGGCGGCCCTCACGGCCACCACGATCGTGTTCGACGCGCTCGGCTCCTCGGGCGTCTCGAAGGATCGGGCGCTCGACCGGCACTGGCGGAATGCCCGCACCCTCGCGTCGCACAACCCTCGCGTCTACAAGGAGCGCATCCTCGGCGAGTGGTTCGTGCACGGCTCCGATCCGACCCGCATCTACGGCGACCTCTCGCCGGCCGCGGCGGGCCAGTCGGCCTAGCCGCCCCACCCGCCCGCCCTTCCCGCCGGTGGGGTGCGACGGGCGGGGCGCGAGGTGAGACCGGTGCGGGGCGTGGGGTCAGGCGGAAGTGCGAGGCCGAGGCGACGGCGTCCCGGGCATCAGGCGGAGGTAGGAGACCGAGGCCGCTGTGCCCCCGACCGCCAACGCGAGCCCGGCCACCGCGGCGGCCGGCCGGCCGGCCGACACGGCGATGGTGAGGTTCCCCACGGCGTTGAGCACGAGCCCGGCCATCACCGGTCCGCGGGTGCGGCGGATCCGCCCGTCGGCGACCCGCGCCACGGCCACGACCGCCAGAAGCCACGTGCCACCGGCGACCGCCGCACACGCGCCGACGAGGGCGCCGTCGAGCGCCGTGGAGGACCCAGGGACGGCCCGCGAGCGGATCACGGCCGCCGCCGTGCCCGCCGCGACCACCCCCGCCAGGTCGAGGCACAGCACGATCCGGAGCCCCCGCACGCTGCGGGAGCCGACCCGCCCGGGCCGATCTTCACGCCCTCCGTCGCGGTGCATCCGGCCCGTCACACGGGGTCGTTGTGCCGATCGTGGGGAGTCGATTTGAAGCGGCCGGGCATGGCGGGGTACTCCGACGACGCGGTCTCGCGGCCGGGGGTCGGCTGCGGGTTCACGTCGTCGAGGGTCAGGAGGCCGTCGGGATCCTTGGGGTCGTGGTGGCCGTTCAGTCGCTCGCCGAGCCGGGCCTTGTCGTCGTCATCTGGCATGCTTCCAGCTTGCCCCGTCGGCGGCTCCGCGGCAGCGGCCACGACGATCGAGATCGACGCCGGATGCCGGATGCCGGAGGGCGGATGACGCGGGGGAGGTGGCGGCTGCGTAGGCCCGCTCGGGGCCGGGGAAGCTCCTGAGCCCCGCGGCGATGGCACCGAGCTCCACACGACCGGGGTAGTCGGGGGAGAGCAGGCGGCCGAGCGCCTCCGCGAGCTCGGCGGGCGTGGCCGCGTTCGGATCGAGCGCCTCACCGAGCCCGGCCCGCTCGAGCGCGGCGGCCCCGGCGAACTGGTCGGTCGAGAACGGGAGCACGAGCAGCGGCACCCCCGAGTCGACCGCCTCGGTCACGCTGTTGTTGCCGCCGTGCGTGACGGCGGCGGCCGCGTGCCGCAGCAGCGTCACCTGCGGCAGGTGCTCGCGCACGAGCCAGCGGGCCGGGAGGGGGCCGAGCCGCGCGGAGTCGCCCGATCCGGTGGCCACGGCCGCCCGCACCCCGAGCTGCCGGAGCGCCTCGGCCACTCGCGCGAGCACGTCGTCGCGCACCGAGAGGAAGCTGCCGAAGCTCACGTAGACGAAGGGATCGGCCGACTCCGCGATCCACGCCTCGACCGCGGCGTCGCCCGAGTCGTCGCGCCGGGTGGAGCCGAGGTGCGTGTGCGGAGGCAGGAGCGATGCGCGGGCCGGGTCGTCGAGCTCGGCCGGGTAGTTGAACAGCAGCAGGTCGCCGGTCTCGGAGAAGGCCGACGCGGAGGGCGGGAGCTCGGGAGCGAGCGCCGCGAGGGCGGCGTTCCACTCGGCCGTGAAGCTCTCGCTCACCCGCCGGCAGAGGGCCTCGAGCCCGGCGAGGGCATCCGGATCCGGATCGAACGCGGCCGGCCAGGCGGCGGGGTAGCCGTAGAGCTCGTCGCCCACGGGCAGCGCGCTCGGGTGGCCGAGCACCACATCGGCATAGCGGATGCCGGCGGCCTCGAGCCCCAGGCGGGCGCTGAAGGCGAGGTGGTCGACGATGACGGTGTCCGGCTGCACGGCCTCGACCACCGCGATCGTCGCGGCCGCCTTCTCGACCGGCCGCCACATGAGGTCGGTGAGGCGCTCGCCGGCCTGGTAGTGCAGGGTCGGCACGAGACCGAGCCGCGTGGCGTCGAAGAAACCGCGCAGCGAGTCGTCCTCCTCCTCGGGCTGCTCCTCGGCCCGGATGACGCCCGGGTTCGACCCGCGGCCGAGCTCGAGCGGCACCCGCTCGAAGCCGAAGCGGCGCACGATGTCGTCGGTGGCCGGACCCGTGGCCACCACCACGCGCTCGCCGCGGCGCTGCCAGGCGGTGGCGATGGCGGCGAGCGGGAGCAGGTGCGAGGCGTAGTCGGGGCTGATGACGAGCAGGGTCACGCGGCACTCACCGGCCAGAGCGCGGCGGCATCGACGCTCTCGCGACGCACCTCGCCGTACACCTCGCGGAGGGCGGTGGCCATGGCCTGGATGGTGAAGTCGCGCTCCACCACCGCGCGCGAACGGGCCGCCCGGGCGGCGCCCGCTGCGGTGAAGGCGCGAGGGGTGGGGGCCGCGCCGGATCCGGTCGTGGGAGTGCCCTCGGAGACGGGGTCGACCTCGGCGTCGGCCGCATCGAGCGCGCGGTCGATCGTCTCGGTGAGCGCCGACGGATCCCAGGTGCGGGTGAGGAACCCCGTCACGCCGTCCTCCACGTAGGTCGCCGGCCCGCCGCCATCCGGAGCCACCACGAGGAGCCCCGTCGCCATCGCCTCGAGCAGGGCGATGCCGAACTCCTCCTTCACGCTGCCGCAGACGTAGACGCCGCTGGCCGCGTTGGCCCCCGGCAGCCCGGTGCGGGCGGCCGCGACCCAGCGGGCGACCGTGTCGTTGGGCCGGTGTCCCGGCATCAGAAGGCCGCGGGCCGCGCGGTCGTCAGCCGGCACCACGCGGTCGATGGCGTCGATCTGCTCGCGCTCGTCGGCGGAGGGGTGCTCGAGGTCGCCGCCCACGAGCAGCAGGTTGGCCCGGTCCGCAGCCGAACCGCGCTGCCAGGCGGCCACGATGGCGGCCATGCCCTTGACCCGGTGGAAGCGGCCCACGCTCACGAGCAGGGGCAGGCCCCGGCGCTCGGGCGGGATCGTGCCGACGAGCGCGTGCAGCTCGGCTAGCTCGGGCCCGAGCGCGTGCCCGTGCCCGTCACCGGCGGTCGCCTCGGCCACGGCCCGGTCGACGACCTGCAGGTCGATCCCTTCCGGCACCACCGAGTGCCGCTCAGGATGCGCGTCGATGTCGATGCCGAGCAGCTCCCGCATGTCGCGTCGCAGCTCGGGGCGGGGGAACAGCACGGTGCGGTTCGCGTTCGAGGCGAGCCGCTGCACGAGCCGGGCGCGGAACCAGTAGTGCTCCACCTCGTCGACGGCGCCGAAGCTCTCGCGGGTGAGTGAACCGGCCGCGTCCATCGACTGGATGACGGCGTGCGGATCCGGAGCCACCGTGAACACCACCGGCAGGTCGAGCTCGCGCGCCACGTCGGAGGCGGCGAGGCTGCCCACCTCGGCCATGCGCAGGTGCAGCACGTCGACCCCGCCGGCGGCCCGCAGCATGCGGCGGATGCCCCGGCGGGCGGCCACCCGCTGCGGCCAGGCGGTCGCCGAGCTGGCGGTGGGGGTGAGCAGGGGGATGCGGCCGTAGTGGTGCCCGCTCGTGGTGCCGGCGATGTCGGCGACGCTCGCGATGGCATCCGGGACCGAACCTCGGGAGAGGGTGATGACACGGCCGATGCCGGCGGAGGCGGAGAAGCCGTCGGCGTGTGCGTCGACGGGGTTGCCGCCGCGCCCACCCTCGACCAGGGCGTCGCCGAGTCGCACGAGGAGTGTGGCGACGCCGCCGTTGTCGCCGCTGCCCGCCGCGCTCAGGTGCGCGTCGATGTCGGCGTGCAGGAACAGCTGGGCCACGGTGAGCGGGCCGTCGGTGCGAGGGGTGCGGATGGCTCCGCCCGAGAGGTCGATCAGGGCGAGCTGCGCCACGTCCGAGAGCTGCTCCTCGCCGCGGGCGAGCCCGTCGAGCAGCTCGGCCACGCGATCATCACCCCGCCGCTGCCCGAGGGCGGCCACGGCGGCGGTGCGCACGAGCGAGCCCTCGCCCGTGTCGCCCGCGGCGGCGAGGAGTCGGCGGGTGGGGCCGGATCCGCGGATCAGCCCGAGGGTCTCGACCAGCCGATACCGCGCGGCGGGTTCGTGCACGCCCAGCAGGGCGCCCTCGAGTCCGACCGCGACATGCTCGGGGGCGGTGACGGCCCACTGCTCGAGCGAGCGCTGGGCGATCATGCCGCCGAAGCCGCCGCCCACCACCATGCCGATGAGCCGCCCGATGGCGTCGACGTGCGGGATGCGCGCGCCGAGCACCCAGGCGGCGTGCTCGCGCAGGAACCCCTGCTCTTCGGAGAGGAGGCCGGTGAGCACCCGGTCCGCGTCGTCGTCGACGACCTGCCCGAGGGCGTGCACTCCGGCGATGGCCACGACCTGATCGTCGCCGTGCACGGCTCCGGTCAGCAGCCGCAGCGTGCGCAGCCCGGGCTCGCGGTTGGCCTCGAACGCGAGGTCGTCTGCCCGCCGCATGGCTTCGACGATCCTGTCGGAGTCGCGCACGGCGTCGAGAGAGGTGAGGATGCCCATGACGATAACCCTAGGCTACCTAGCGGCTAGACAACCTAGAGAAATCAGAACTCGTCCCGATCGTCATACGACGTAACCGGATTACCCCCTGCGTCACCCGGGATGCTCGGATTGACGCCATGATCGAGCTGCGGAACCTCCGCAAGACCTACGGGCACGGGCCTCGGGCCGTCCGCGCCCTCGACGACGTGAGCATCTCGGTGCCCGCCGGCGAGATCTTCGGGGTCGTCGGCCGCAGCGGCGCCGGCAAGAGCACGCTCCTCCGCACGGTCAACGTGCTCGAACGGCCCGACAGCGGCACCGTCACCCTGGACGGCACGCTCATGACCGGCCTCGAGGGCGGCGCGCTGCGGCAGGCGAGGCGTTCGGTGGGCATGGTCTTCCAGCACTTCAACCTGCTCGCCAACCGCTCCATCCAGCAGAACGTGGAGTTCGCGCTCGAGGCCGCCAGGGTGCCGCGCGGCAAGCGCGCCTCGCAGGCGGCCGAGATGCTCGACCTGGTCGGCCTCAAGGATCGCGGCGGTGCGTACCCCGCCCAGCTCTCGGGCGGCCAGAAGCAGCGCGTGGGCATCGCCAGGGCGCTCGCCGCCAAGCCCCGCGTGCTGCTCTCGGACGAGGCCACGAGCGCCCTCGACCCCGAGACCACCGAGTCGATCCTCGACCTCATCCGCTCGATCAACCGCGAGCTGAAGCTCACCGTGCTGCTCATCACGCACGAGATGGACGTCGTGAAGCGCATCTGCGACTCCGCCGCCCTCATGGAGAACGGTGCGATCGTGGAGCAGGGCGAGCTCGTCGAGGTCATCCGCACCCCCGGCTCCAAGCTCGCCGCACAGCTCTTCCCGCTCGCCGCGCCCGCCGACGACGAGGGCCCCACCGTCATCGACATCACCTTCGCCGGCGGCACCGCCGACCGGCCCGTGATCGCCCGGCTGGCGCGCGAGCACGAGCTCGACGTGAGCATCCTCGGCGCCACCGTCGAGCGGATCGCGGGCACCCAGGCCGGCCGCACCCGGCTCGCCCTCCCCGTGGCCGGCGAGGCCGCCGCCGCCGTGGTCGCCGACCTCCGGCGCCAGGGCCTGATCGTGGAGTACCTGAAGGGAGGAGCCGCGTGATCGACTACGACTCCCCGGACTTCTGGAGCGACCTGTTCGAGGTGCTCCTCAAGGGCACGCTCGAGACCCTCTACATGACGGGGATCGCCACCGTCATCACCATCCTCGTGGGCCTCCCGCTCGGCATCCTGCTCGTCGGCACGGAGAAGGGCGCGTTCCTCGAGCGGAGCTTCGGCCCCGTGTGGGTGGCGCGCACCATCAACCGGGTCGTCGGATTCGTCGTGAATGTCGGGCGCTCGGTGCCCTTCATCATCCTGATGATCGCGCTCATCCCGCTCACCCGGCTGATCGTGGGCACGTTCGTGGGCACCACGGCCGCCATCGTGCCGCTCACCATCATCGCCATCCCGTTCTTCGCCCGGATGGTGGAGATCGCGGTCAACGACGTCGCCCCCGGCCTCTACGAGACGGCCGACTCGCTCGGCGCCACCAAGGGGCTGCTGATCAGGCGGGTGCTCCTCACCGAGGGGCTGCCGGCGATCCTCCTCGGCGTCTCGACCACCATCACCTCCATCATCAACTTCTCGGCGATGGTGGGCGTGGTCGGCGGCGGCGGGCTCGGCAACGTGGCCGTCACCTACGGATTCCAGCGCTACAGCTGGATCCACATCGTCTTCGTCGTCGTCATCCTGTTCGCGATCGTGCAGATCGTGCAGATCGTCCTGACCCGCATCGCCACCCGCGTCTCTCACCGGAGCAGCACAGCAGTGCTCCCGAAAGACGCCGAACTCACCATCAACCCCGCACAAGGAGTCGCAACATGACCGCTCGCAACCGCTTCGTCCGCCCCGCCGCCCTGCTCGGCGCGGCCGCCCTCACCATCTCGCTCGCCGCGTGCTCGTCGTCGTCGGATGCCACGTCGGAGTCCGGATCGGGCTCGTCGGAAGACCTCGGCACCATCAAGGTGGGCGCGCTCGCCGTGCCCGCCGGCGACCTGCTCGAGTGGGTCGACGAGAACCTCGCCGAGGAGGCCGGCCTCGACATCGAATGGGTCGAGTTCACCGACTACAACACCCCCAACCCAGCGCTCACCGACGGCTCGACGGATGCGAACCTGTTCCAGAACTCCACCTTCATGGAGACCTACAACACCCAGTCGGGCGGCGACCTCGTGAGCGTGGGCGAGATCTACCTGCCCGCCGCGGGCTTCTACTCCGACACGATCGAGTCGATCGACGAGCTGAAGGACGGCGCGACCATCGCCATCCCGAACGACCCGACCAACGAGGGCCGCGCGCTCAAGCTGCTCGCCTCGGAGGGCCTGATCGAGGTCGAGGACGACGTGACCAACCTCGACGGCATCACGGCCAACCCGCAGAACTTCGAGTTCTCCGAGATCGAGAACGCGAGCCTCGCCCTCGCGGTGCCGGATGTCGACGCCGCCTTCGTGACGGCATCCTTCGCCCTGCCCGCGGGCCTCACGACCGACCAGGCCGTCATCATCGAGTCGACCGACTCGACCTACTACAACATCCTGGCCACGACGCCCGAGCTCGAGAGCGACCCCCGCATCGAGAAGCTCGTCGAGCTCCTCACCGACCAGCGCACGAAGGACTTCATCGACGAGACCTGGAAGGGCCTCATCGTCCCCGTCGCGTAGCGGCCTCCGTCAGCGGGCGCTGACGGTCAGGAGCGCGCGGGTCGGCGGGTGCGGCGGAGCGCCGCGAGGCCCGCGAGGGCGAGCAGCAGGGCCGTGAGGGCGACGCCCGCCGCCTGGGGTGCGTCGCTTCCCGTGGCGGCGAGGCTGCCGCCCGGGCCGGTGGGTGCTCCAGCGATCGGCGGCGCCGGGCTCGGCGTGGGCCGACCGGGCCCGACCGGCTCGGCGGCGGCCGGCGCGATGGTGAGCACGAACGACGCCGTGAGGGTGCCGTCTGCGTTCGAGAGCGCGACCGTGGTGGTGCCCGCCGCCTCGGGCGTGCCGCTGAGCTCGCCCGTGAGGCTGTTGAGCTGCAGCCCGGCCGGCAGGGGGTCGGAGCCGGGGGCGAATCCCACGAACGGCTCGCTGCCCGTCGCCGCCAGCACGGTGGCCGAGTAGGCCGAGCCGACCGTGCCGGTGGGCGGATCCGTCGTCGCGAACGCGACCGGCGCATCCGAGACCGTCAGTTCGAACGTGGCCGGCGCGTCGACCACGGCTGCGCTGTTCTGCACCGTGAAACGCCACGTGCCGGCATCGAGCGGTGCACCCGTGAGGAGTCCGGTGGCCGGGTCGAGCACGATGCCGTCGGGCAGTGCGCCCTCGATCACCTCGAGCGCGAGGTCGGCGTGATCGCCCTCGACGAGAGGCAGTGAGACCGCCACCCCCGGCGTGGCCGTGAGGGCGGAGGCCGCGTACCGCACCTCGGCCGCGTGCACGGTGAGCTGGAAGGACTGCTGCTGGGCGTCGCGCCCCTCGGCCGGCTCGTCGAGCACCGTGAACGAGTAGACACCGGGCTCGGTGGGCGTGCCCGAGAGCACGCCGTCGGCGGCGAGCGAGAGCCCGGGCGGCAGCGGCGTCTCCGCCGAGACCGACAGGTTCATGCCGGTGCCGGCCGCGGTCACGAGCGAGGTGCTGTAGGTCACGTCGGCCTCGGCCTCCTCGCCGTCGCCCGCGAAGGTCGTGGGGAACACGACGGGGTCGCCGAGGGCGGCCTTCGCCAGCACGACGTCGTTCACGGTCTGCGTCACCAGGGAGTCACGACGCAGCGGCGAGCCCACTTCGGTGAGCTGCGCCACGAGGTAGACGTTGCCTGCGCTGGAGCCTCGCATCCAGGGCATGATCGTCAAGCTCGCTCCGGTCGCCCCCGGTAGGGACGTGCCCGGCTGCGTGGTCGAAGGGGTGACCTGCCACTCGTACGCGAACTTGACCGGGTCGACCGATCCGGTGGGCGAGTTCCAGACACCGGGGCAGACATACACGGTGGAGCCCACGGCGCCCGTGGGCTGAGCGACCGTCGGCGACGAGCAGGTGGCGAGGTCGCTCGTGAGCTTCGGCGCGTTCTCGACGGCGTTGGTGGCCGCCGGCCCCACGAAGCAGCTCTTCTTGCCGTGCGAGGTGATGTAGGTCTTGGTGGTGAACGGGTAGTTCGGTGTCGAGACCGCGAACGCGGAGGCGTTCGGCAGGGTCCACCACACGTTGCCGATGTCGTTGGAGAACTTCCACGTGGCTTTCAGGCCGTAGATCGGGCTCGACCACTGCGAGGTGTACCAGTCGCCGCTCTGCAGCGTCGTGGTGTCGGTCGCCTCGAAGGTGGAGGTCGACGACTTCGTGGTGATCGCGGTGCCCGAGACCGAAAGGCCCTCCTGGATCTTGGCCTTGACCAGGCCGGGCACGTTCTTCATGAGCTCCACACCGATCGAGGCGCTCACGGTCTCGGAGGTCGAGGTGGTGTTCACCAGCTGGGTGGAGGTCTTCACCGTGATGGAGAGTGGGTTCTCGGTGCGGTTGTACACCTGGGAGCCGAGCTCGCCGATCCCCACCCCGCAGCCCGTGGCCTGCACGTTCACCGTGCCGGAGCTGAAGACCCGGTTGTCACCCGCCGGGCGGTGCCATTCGGACTCGCCGGGGCTCTGGATGCGGCACGCGTCGTCGGTGGCGAGGCATCGGTTCGAGGCGTAACGGATCGCGAGGTTGAGGATGTTGCGCCATTCCACGGGCGCTCCGAACGCGTTGATCCGCTCGTTGTGCACCCGGAACTCCTGAGGGGTGTCTCCCGAGGAGCAGGGCACGAGGCGCGGGTACAGCTCGCGGCGATCCGGCCCGAAGTAGGGGTCGGCGAGCCCGGAGAGGCTGTAGACGCACTGGTTGTAGATGGCACTGGCGATGTAGAAGTACTGCCTGCCGGCCTCCGCGACACCGTCGGTGGGCTGGCGGTTCTGGGGGATGAAGTGGAACATCTGGGTGTCGTCGCCCGCGTTGCAGCCGGCCAGGATGACGCCGAACTCCCACTCGAAGGTGCGGCGCACCGTGAGGCACAGGCCGTTCTGCGTGATGAGCTTGGCCTTGCCCGTGGCGTCGGGCTGGATGGTGTACGAGTAGCGGTAGTTCTCGGTGCGCGGCGGGAAGGCCTCGAACTGCACGGCCTGGCCTATCGAGGGGGCGCCCACGAGGTCGTCGGCCGCGGGGGTCTCCGCCGGTTCCGGGGCCGGAGCCGTCGTCTCGGTGGCCGCCGCTGCGGCGTGCGCGGGAGCCGCCGAGAAGCCGATCGGTGCGAGCACCGCCGCGGCGATGCCGAGCCCGACGAGTATGCGCGCCAGTCGGGCGGGCCGGATGACGTTCGAGGAGACGTGCACGGTGGGTTCCGTTCGGATCGGGCGAGCTGAGGCGGGGCGGTTCATCGGGTGGCCGATCGGCGGCGACGGATGACGGTGAGCGACACACCGGCGGCGAGCACGAGCGCGGCGGCGAGACCCGTGGTCAGCAGGGAGTCGGTGTCGGAGCCCGTGGAGGCGAGCGCCTTGCCGGATCCGTTGGACGAGCCATCGGTGCCGGTGGTCGGGCCTCCCGGCTGAGCGGGGTCCGGTCGCCCGGCGTCGGGGCCCGCGGCGGCGAGCACGACGAGCTCGACCGTGCGACCGGTCGTCGCGGCATCCGCGGTGTCGACCAGGGTGACCGTCCACCGTCCGGCCGAGGTCGGCGTGCCGCTGATCTCACCGGTGAAGCTGTTCATCGCGAGACCGCCCGGGAGCTCACTGCCTTCGGCGAGGGCGAGCGAGGTGTGGCTGCCCACGGTCGTGAGCGCCGAGTAGGAGTACGGCGTTCCGACCTGCGCGCTGGCCGGCTCCTGGGTGGAATAGGTGGAGGAGCTCGGCGACACCTCGAGCGTGAAGTGCTCGGGGCGCTCCACGTTCGCGTCGGTGTTGTCGACGGTGAACTCGAACACACCCGCCTCGGTGGGGGTGCCCGAGAGCACACCCGTGGCGGTGTCGAGCTGCAGGCCGGGTGGCAGCAGGCCGTCGAGTCCGAGCTCCATGCCCTCCGGTGCGTCGGCGACGAGCGCGACCTCGGAGGCCGTGCCCACGACGGCGCTCAGCTCGGTGCTCTCGGCGTACTCCGTGAGCGGCGCCTCGATGACGAGGCGCACGGTGGTGGACGACGGTTCGGCGCCGCCGGCACCTGATTCCACGATGGCGAGGTCGTAGATCCCGTTGTCCGCGGGTGTCCCGGTGAGCTCGCCCGACGCGGAGAGCGTCAGCCCCTCGGGAAGGGCGCTCGCGGGCGCTACCGCCAGGTCGATCCCTGCGGCGGGGTCAGCCACGACGCTCGTGGCGTAGGGCTCACCCGTGAGGCCAACGGGCAGAGTTGGGATGAAGGCGGTCTGCAGCGCGGCCTGTTCCGGCACGGGCGCGGCGACCGGTGCCCCGGCGGGCTTCGGCACGGTCGACGCGATCAGCACGGGGTTCGAGGCCACGGCGACGTTCGAGTCGAGCCTCGCGACGCTGCCGACCTCGGTGATGCGCACGCCGAGGTAGGTGGGCGTCGTGGCCGGGGTGGTCGACCCCCTGATCTGGAAGCGGTCGCCGGCGCCGATCGACCCGGCCACCGGATGGATGCCGTCGGTGCCGCCCTGCGTGAGGTACCACTCGTAGGAGTACTGCGCCGGCTCGGTCGTGGCCCCCAGGTCCCAGGTGCCGGGGCAGACGTAGAGGATCTCCTGGTCGGCGCCGGTGGGAACCCGCGGGGTCGACGCGCACGTGGCCGGATCCGTGGTGATCACGGGGGCCACGGTGTTGAGCGAGGGGGCGGCCGCCGTGCAGTTCTTGCCGTACTTGGAGCCGACGGGCGTGTACGTGGTCGGGTCGGCGCCGTCGAGGATGACGGGCAGCGTGGTGCGCGCCGGGATGGACCAGGCCAGCGACCCCGCTGCTCGCGGGTGGTCGATGTCCATCTGCCAGGCTCCAGAGAGGGCGAAGGTGCGCTGGGTGTACAGCCCCATGAGCGACGCCCCCGGAGCGATGGTGGTCGAGATGGAGCGGGTGACGCTCGTGGTCTCGCCGATCGTCTGCGCGATCTGCTCGCCGATGGCGAAGCTCGAGCTGAGCTCCGCACCCCAGACATCCTTGACCCCCACCTCGGCGACGGCCTTCGAGCTCTGCGTGAGGGTGCCCGAGAGGGAGAGGCTCTTGGCCACCGAGACCGTGCCGGTCACGGTGGCGGGAGCCGGTTGCGTGGTCGCGTTGACCGTGGAGCTCGTCTTGCCGCTGCCGCAGCCCTGCGAGACCGTGGTGACCACGCCGAGGAGCGAGACGTCGGGATCGGCCGAGTCGAACCACTGACCCGCGTAAGGCCCCGAGTCGGGTGAGACCTGGCAGGATCCGGGGCGGTCGAGGCAGCGGTTGGTGGAGTGCACGGTGGCGAGCGCGAGGAGCTGCGACCAGTGCAGGGTCTTGCCGTCCTCCCGCACCTCGTTGCCGATCACCCAGGCCTGGCCACGGTCGCCCTCGGCGCAGCGCCACATGTGGGCCTGCTGGTCGAAGTCGTCCGAGCCGAAGTTGAGCCCCTTGTTCCCCGCCCAGACGCAGTCGTCGTCGTAGGCGCTCACGATGGAGAAGTACTCGGCGCCCTTCGTGGAGTCCGCGGTCGAGCGCGGATTGTGGTTCTGAGGGATGAAGTAGAACAGGTGGTAGGGGTTGCCCGCCTGGCAGGTGGTGCGGTCGAGCGACGGGTGCTCGGGGCGGCCGCCGCCGGACGGCTGTGTGGTGAGACACGTGCCCCGGGAGTTCTTGATCATGGCGAGACCGGTGTTCCAGTCGGGCACGATCGTGTAGCGCTCGGTCGGCTGCTCGGAATCGTAGGAGTGCTCGAAGAGCACGTTCTCGAGTGCCTTCTGCTCACCCGCGCCGGGGGCGTCCGCGGCGGCGGTGATCGGCGCGGCAGATGCGGCCAGAGGGGTGACCGAGACCGCGCAGGCGACGGCGACGGCGAGGATCGAGGCGCGCAGGAGCGCAGCGCGGAGAGGGCGCACGGGAAGGGCCTTTCGAGCGGGATCGGCCCGGAGACCACCGAGCTCCTCCACTGTAGGCACGGGGTTCCCCGTGCATAACTCCCAGAAGGGGTGGGCCCCATACAGGGGGCCACCCGGGGCATGATGAGGAGATGGATGCTCCAGAGGTGTGGCTGGTCACAGGCGGCGGGCGCGGACTCGGGCGGGCGATCGTCGTCGCCGCGCTCGAGAGGGGGCACACGGTGGTCGCGACCGCGCGTGCTGAGCACTCGCTTCCCGCGCACGAGAGGCTGACGGTGCGGGCGCTCGACGTTCGCGACCGGGGGGCGACCCGCGAGGCCGTGAGGAACGTGGCGGAGCAGTTCGGGCGGCTGGACGTGCTCGTGAACAACGCCGGCTACGGGCTCGTCGGGGCCGTCGAGGAGGTCTCGGAGGAGGATGCGCGCGCGATCCTCGACACCGACCTGCTCGGCGCCCTCTGGGCGAGCCAGGCGGCGGTCGAGGTGATGCGGCCGCAGGGGTCGGGCGAGATCGTGCAGATCTCGACCACCGGGGCTGTCGGCGCGATGCCGACGCTGGGGCTCTACAACGCCGCGAAGTGGGGGCTCGAGGGATTCAGCGCCGCGATGGCGGCCGAGGTGGCGCGGTTCGGGATCCGGGTGACGATCGTGGAGCCCGGGAGCCTCGACACCGACTGGGCGGGCTCGAGCATGCGCTTCGCGAGCCCGGTGCCGGCCTACGACGAGGTGCGCAGCGAGCTGTTCGGTACTGCCGAGGTGCCGTGGCCGGCGCCGGATGCGACAGCGGGCACGGAGGCGGCGCTCGACGAGCCGGCCGACAGCGGTGGGGATGCGGAGGCGGATGCCGCCTCCGTCACGTCACCCGCCACCGCCGCGGCCGCGATCCTCGCGCATCTGGCCGATCCGTCCGACACCCGCCTGCGCCTGCTCGTGGGCGACGACGCCCCCGGTCAGGTGGCCGCGGCTCTCGAGGCGAGGCTCACCGACTACCGGCGCGATCCGCGATTCCCGCTGTGACGGTGGTCGCGGGGCCGGCGCTACTTCAGGGGGTCGTTGCCCCAGTTCATGAGGGAGTGCCGCCACGGCGTGTCTTCGACGTCGCCCTTCGGGCGCTGAGCGGAGTGGCGGGCCACGTAGCCTGTGACCTTCCGCATGTGCGAGTAGTCGGCGTCGGTGTAGTCGGCCTGCCTCTTCTCGAGGATGCGCACGATGTGCCGGCCGCTCTCATGGCCCGTCGACTCGCCGCCGCCGGACTTCTGGCCCACGGCCTTCGACTCGTCGGTCTCGAGCCACGTCTTCAGCTCGGTCGCCGTCATGTTCACGGCCTCGCCGAACTCGTCGCGCGTCTGCCTGCGGGCGTCGTCGGTGTCGCTCATGCCGCCGATCCTAAGCCTGCGTGGGGTCGGTGCGCCCCGCCGTCGCCGGCCGGTCGTCGGCACCCAGCCCGCGGTAGTATCCGCGCAGCCCCTGCTCCTGCTCGGGCGTCAGCCCGCCCTCCGGGTCGGGATGCGGGGCGTTCTTGACGTCGTCCTTGTCGAGCTCGACGAACACGTCGTCGTGCTCCCAGGTCGCCTCCTCGAGCGGCACGTAGAGGCTCGTGCGCCCGAACAGGCCGCCGTTCACCACCGCCCAGGTGGGGTGGCCGTCGGCCGCGTCGACGAGCACCTGGTCGATGCGGCCGATGCGAGCGCGGTCACGGCCGTGCACGGTCGCGCCGATGATGCTCTGGATGTTCTGCGAGGGCAGCATTCCGTCTCCTCTTCCCATTTGCTAGCGGCCGAGTCCGGCGCGGTCGACCTTGCGGTGGAACCTCATTCCGGCGACGCCGCCGAGGAGGGCCCCGCCGAGGCTCGCCAGTGCCACGGCGACCGCGGTGATGATGCCGACCGTCGTGACGTCGCCCTCGTTCAGCGGGATCCGCGGGAAGCCGTTCACGTTGGCCAGGATGTTGAACCGGCTGCCGGCGATCGCGCCCACGATGGCCACGACCACGGCGATCACCACGGCCCAGAGCCACACGGCGAGCCCCTGCTTCACGCCGTCGAAGCGGGCCATCCGCCCGGCCACGTAGCCGCCGCAGAAGTAGGCCACGAGGGTCACGACCACGAGGGCGATCGCCCCCACGATGCCGACCGTCGCGGCCTGGTCGCCGTCGATCGAGCCGGATCCGGTGCCGGTGTCGATCGCGCCGCTATCGGTGACCCCGAGGCCCACGGCGGCTCCGGTCGCGGCGACGAGGGCGGTCAGGAGCACCGCGGTGCCGGTCGCGGTCAGCCAGCCGAAGAACGCCGAACCGAACTTGAAGCCGCCGTACTCGCGGCGCTCCCGCTCGACGACGTTCTCGCGGAGGGTGCTGCGATCCTCGATGGGCACGGAGCCGGCGGGCACGGATCCGGCGGGCTGCGATCCGGCGGGCACCGAGCCGGTGGGCTGGGAACCGGTGCTCGGCGTCGCCGCGGCGTGGTCGGGCTCGCGAGGGGGAGGTGTGCTCGTCATGGTGGGTCCTTTCCAGGTCCGTCAGGCTCGAACCTACGACGGCAGCGCCGGTTCCGCCGCGGCTTGACAACCCACGATCGTGCTGGGTCGGCAGCTGCCAGGTGCCGACGTTAGGCTGAGGCACCGTGAGTCTCATCCGCCTGAACGACGTCAGCATCGAGTTCGACGGGCGCCCCGTGGTGAAGGAGGCCTTCCTCAAGCTGAAGGCCGGCGACCGGGTGGGGCTGATCGGCAAGAACGGCACGGGCAAGACCTCGTTCCTCGAGCTCATGCTCGGCCGGCTCGAGCCCACCACCGGCACGGTCGACGTCACGCTCGGCACCACGATCGGCTACTTCTCGCAGTTCTCCGAGCTCGATGGTGAGCGCAGCATCCACGGCATCCTGAGCGACCACTTCGAGGCCGTGCACGCCACCCAGCGCCGGCTCGACGAGATCGGGGAGGCGCTCGCGGCGCCCGGCCTCGATCTGGAAGGCAGCGGTCCGGCGAGCATGACGGGGCTCCTCGCCGAGCAGGGTGAGCTGTTCGAGACGATGGACGCGATCGACGGCTGGTCGTTCGAGAACACGATCGATTCGGTGCTCACGAGCCTCGGCTTCGACGAGTCGCGGCGTTCGCTGCCCGTCGACCGGCTCTCCGGCGGCTGGCGCAACCGGGCGGCGCTCGCCCGCATCCTCATCCAGTCGCCCGACGTGCTGCTGCTGGACGAGCCCACCAACTTCCTCGACCTCGACGGTGTGCGCTGGATCGAGAACTGGCTCGGCCGCTACCAGGGCGCCGTGCTCGTGGTGTCCCACGACCGGCAGTTCCTCGACGGGGTGGTCACGCGCATCGTCGAGATCGAGAACTACCGCCTGCAGGAGTACGAGGGCGACTACTCGGCCTACGTGCACGCCAAGCAGTCGCGCCTGAAGATGCTCGAGCGCCAGTTCGCGCACGAGGAGGAGCTGCTCGCCTACGAGCAGGCGGCCAGCGCCGCGCGCCGTGAGGCCGCCCGCAACCCGTCGAATGCGGTGGCGCGCCGGCTCGCCGACATCAAGAAGCGGCAGGCGCCGCGGCCCATCGACCAGATCATCACCGACATCTACGGCGGGCTCCGCGTGAGCAACGACCTGCTCGAGGTGGTCAAGCTCACGAAGGGCTTCGGCGGATCGCCGCTGTTCGAGGGACTGAGCTTCAGCCTGCACCGCGGCGACCGCGTGGCCGTGCTCGGCTCGAACGGTTCGGGCAAGTCGACGCTGCTGGATGTGCTGACGGGCGAGACCGAACCGGATGCGGGGCAGATCCGCTGGGCGAAGGGTGCGCGGTTCATCTCCTACAACCAGGTCTACGCCGAGCTCGACCTCACCGACACCGTGGGGCACGCCGTCAACGCGTATCCGGACTCGCTCGCCTTCAGTGCCACGAAGAAGAGCGTGGGCCGGTTCCTCGCGATGCTGCAGTTCTCGGAGGCCGACCTCAAGCAGAAGATCGGCACGCTCTCGGGTGGGCAGCGGGCGCGCGTGGCCATTGCGCAGTGCCTGCTGTCTGGTGCGGCGGTGATCGTGCTCGACGAGCCCACCAACCACCTCGACATCACGAGCACGCAGGTGATGGAGCGGGCCCTCACGCACTTCCCGGGGGCGGTGCTCGTGGTCTCGCACGACCGCTTCTTCGTCGACAAGCTCGCCGACCGGCTCCTCATCTTCGACGGCACCCCCGCCGTCGAGGAGCGCGCCGCCTCCGGCGCCCTCTGACCCCTCCCGCCGGTGGTCGGCGGAGCGTCGCGCGGACTTCGCCAAACCAGCCGCAGACCGACCGCTGTATCGGGCCGATGTGGTTCAGACGTGGCGAAGTCCGCGAAGATCGCGGCTTCCAGCGCGCTCAGGAGCTCGAATGGGCGGACGAATGCGGTACCGAACCGCGCAGCCGGAGCCCGCGGGTCAGCAGGGGCGGAGGGCGAGAACCGCCTTGGACAGCGACGCGGGACCGCCGATCAGGGTGACCTCGCGCACACCCTGCAGGCGCATCGCTGCGAGGGTGGCCGGCGGCACGCAATCGGGGCGCGACGTGTAGAGCGGTGCACCCTCCGCGCCGGCCAGCGCCGACCCCGTCAGGGCATCCGGGAACGTGCGGCCGGTGACCAGAAAGGCCCGGTCGCTCGTGCTGAACGCCGCCTGGTTCAGACTCACGGATGCCGCGTACCGATCCGCGCCGCCGTAACGGGTGACCGGCGCGATCTCTCCGAGGGCAGCGGCGACGCCCTCGGAGACCGAGGCCGGTCCGCCGGCGATGCGGATGTCCTGCGGCGCGAGAGCCGCGAGGGCGGCACGCGACTCGGGGTCGAGCGAGGCGGCCCCGCCGCGCACGAGGAGAACGGGGACACCCGCCGCCCCGGCGGCGGCACCCGCGCTGAGCGCGTCGGGGAAGTTCGCGCCGGTGGCGACGTACACGGAGGCTGCACCGTCCGGATACGCCTCGGCGGCGAGGGCCCGGGAGACGTCGTAGCGATCCGCGCCGCTGATCCGCACGGTGGGAGCGAGCGCGGACACCGCGCGCTGCACGGCCTCGGACACGGAGGCCGTGCCGCCCACCACGACGATGCGAGTGGGATCGAGGCGCCGCAGCTCGGCATCCACCACCGCCGGAAGGGCGTCGCGAGTAGTGAGCAGCACCGGACCGCGCTCGGCGGCCGCGATGGGCCCGGCGCTCAGGGCATCGGCGAAACCGGTGCCCGACACGAGGTAGGCGACGTCCGATCCTGCCGGATTGCCGGCCTTCGAGACGGCGGCCGACACCGTGTAGCGATCCGCACCGTCGATCCGCTGTGTCGCGATGGTGCCGTCGATGACCACGGGGATCGTGATCTCGGCGCGTCCGCCCGTGCCCGTGGTGATGGCCGGGCCGGCCGTGATCCAGATCCATCCGGTGGTGAAGCCGCTGAGGTCCTCCGGGAGTGTCAGCTCGAGGGCCGCGCCATCTGCGGAGGCGCTGTACCCGACGGAGTACTCACCTCCGGAGACGCGATCGAACAGTGTGGCGATCATGGCGGGCCCTCCCGTGGTGGACCAGATGCCGTCGGGGCCGTCCGTGAAGAAGCCCCTGTCCGCGGCGACCGTGAGGCGGCCGTCGGAGACGATGGCGGCGGGGGACGGGTCGCTTCCGTAGCGGTGCATCGTGCCGCCGCTCGAGGCTCGGGCGAGCGAGAGGTCGACGGGCGCGATCGTGCTCACAGGACTGCCCGCACCCGGCACGCTCGGGTAGAGGAACACGGAGAGGCGGACGAAGTTCGAGGTCTTCTCGTCGCGCCCGGTTATGGTGAGCTCGATCGGCGAGGAGATCGCCGGTCCCTCACGCAGAGGGACGTCGAATGTCCGGGCGCCGGCTGTGACGGTGCCGGAGGTCGTGGTCGCGGCGTCGTCCAGCGTCCAGGTGAGCGCGGGCAGGTCGAGGCTGCCGATCTCCGCGGGGAGCGTGACCCGGAGCGTGGTGGCGGTGCCGGCGACGTAGCCCGTCGACCAGACTGCGTCTATGCCGCGACCGGCCGGAGTGACGCGCACCGACGCGGTAGCGGCCGCCGAGGGTGTCGTCTCGACGGCCGTTGCGGCGACGGCCGGCCCCGTCAGCAGCGAACTCAGGATGAGCGCACCCGCCGTCGCGAAAACCGTTGCCCGTGCGCGCAACTCTGTGATCCCATTCATGCGAATCCCCCCGATTCGGTGCCCTGTTCGACACTGGTCGGGCAAGCGTAGCGTGTCGCCGTGCGGCGGGACGACGACCACGGTGCGGACTCCGCGGCCGTCGTCGCGGGCTACTGCTCCTCGTGGGTGGCGGGGTCGCCGCCGAAGAGGCGGCCGTCGGGCTTGCCGAGCGCGGTGATGGCGTCGACCTCGGCGGGGGTGAGCTCGAAGCCGAAGACGTCGAGGTTCTCGGCCTGGCGGGAGGGGGTGGAGCTCTTCGGGATGGGAACATTGCCCAGCTGAACCTGCCAGCGCAGGATCGCCTGTGCCGGCGTGACGCCGTGCGCCTCGGCGGCCGCCACCACCGCGGGCTCCTCGTAGGGCGCGTTACCCTTGCCGAGGGGGCTCCACGACTCGGTGAGGATGCCGAGACGGGCGTTGACCGCGCGCTGCTCCACCTGCGGGAAGTACGGGTGCAGCTCGATCTGGTTCACCGCCGGCGTCACGCCCGAGGCCTCGATGATGCGCGAGAGGTGCTCCTCCTGGAAGTTGCTGACGCCGATCGAGCGCACGAGGCCCTGCTCCCGGGCCTCGACGAGCGCCTGCCAGGCCTCGACGTACTGACCGACGCTCGGGTTCGGCCAGTGGATGATGTAGAGGTCGAAATGGTCGAGCTGCGCACGCCAGAGCGACTCCCGCACGGCATCGAGCGCGAGCGCCCTCTCGTGGTAGCGGCCGGGGAGCTTCGAGGTCACGAAGAGCTCGTCGCGCGCCACGCCGCTCCGGCGGATGGCCTCGCCGACCGTGCCCTCGTTGTCGTAGTTGAACGCGCTGTCGATCGAGCGGTAGCCCGTGCGGATGGCCGAGTCGATCGCCTCGACCCCGTCGGTGCCGCGGAGCGGATAGGTGCCGAAGCCGATCGCGGGGATGCGGTGGCCGTCGTTCAGGTCGAGGAGGGGAGCGAGTTCAGTCATGCCCTCCACGCTACGCCGGGAGGCGGGGCGGGGCGATCAGAACAGCGTGTCCTGCTGCACCGGGGCGGGAGCTGCCGACGCCGTAGGAGCGGGGGCCGGTGCGCTCGGCGCGTTCGCCGGAGTGCCGGCCGCAGCGCCCGGGAAGCCAGGGCCGGTGTCGGGCGCCTTCTTGCGGGCGTAGGCCTCCGCGGCCGCGCGCGCACGCGCATCCGCCGCCTCGTTCATGACGTGGCCGATGTGGCCCTTGACCCATTCGAAGGTGTAGCGGCGGCCCACGATGGCCTCGTCGATCTCCTTGATGAGATCGAGGTTCATGACCGGCTTGCCGTCGCCCTTCCGCCAGCCCTTGCGCTTCCAGCCGGGCATCCACTTGGTGATCGTGTTGATGACGTACTGGCTGTCGCAGAGGATGTGCAGGTCGTCGTCGACATGCGCCGTGGCACGGAAGAGCTCGAGCACCGCCTTCAGCTCACCCATGTTGTTGGTGCCGTGCGGCCAGCCGCCGGCGCCCCAGGTGCTGTCGTCGATGTACCAGGCCCAGCCTGCTGGTCCGGGATTGCCGAGGGCCGAGCCGTCGGCGGAAGCGGTGATAGTCATCGCCTCCCAGGGTAGCGGGCCTCCTCGGTGCGGGAGCGCGGCGCCGACCGGCGGATGCGCGGGTGTCGATGCTGCCTGGGCATTCGCGGCGAGAAACTGCGGCGCGGCGGGCGATGCTGGGAGCGTGGAGGCATGGACGCTCTCGTGCTCGTCGTGATCATGTCGCTGCTCGCCGCACTCGTGGTGGTGGGGGCGGTGGTGCTGATCCGTCGCCGTGCAGCCGCGCGCCGGCAAGGCGCGCCTGATCTGCAGCGAGCGGGGAACGATCCCGAGCGCGAGTCCGGCGACGCAGCGCGACGAGCCGAGGGCACGCAGGCCTGGATGCGCATCGGCGGCGGCGGAATGTGAGCGAGGAGACGGCGGTGGGATTCGACGGACTGCTGCAGAACGGGCGCTGGACCACCGCGCCCGTGCGGAGCGAACTCGACGGCGACGTTCTGAGGGTCGAGGCGCACGAAGGCAGCGATACCTGGCGCGTCACCTCCTACGGGTTCGTGCACGACACCGAGCACGCCCTGCTCGAGCCGTTCGGCACCGAGGAGGCCGTGGAGGTCTCGTTCGTGCTCGACTTCACCGCGCAGTTCGACCAGGCGGGGGTGTTCCTCCGCGTCTCGGCGACCGAGTGGATCAAGGCGGGGGTGGAGCTGTCAGACGGCGTTCCGCAGGTCGGAGCCGTCGTCACCCACGGCCACTCCGACTGGTCGGTGGCCCCGGTGCCCGAGTGGCTCGGGCGGGTCGTGACCGTGCGCGCGAGTCGATCGGGCGACGCCGTGACCGTGCGCGCCAAGGCGGCCGGTGAGCCGTTCCGCCTCGTGCGGGTGGCGCATCTAGACGCCGGGGCGGAGGTGTCGGCCGGCCTCTTCTGCTGCGCCCCCACCCGTGCGGGCTTCGAGGTCGCCTACACGGGCTACTCCCGAGGCCCCGCCGACGCCTCCCTGCACCCCTGAACCACCGCGGCCCTCCCACCCTCCGCCCCGCACTCCCTGCCCCCCGCTCCGCGCCCCGCGGCGTGCCGCTCGAATGCGTCGGGAACGACGGAGTTCAGCGGCCTCAGGCGATGAAGCCTCCGTCGATCGCTCCCCAAGGCTCAGGCTCCGTCGTTCCCACCCGTCTCGGGTGGCGGGCCGGTCGGGGCAGCGGGCCGGGAGGCCGGGCCGGGCGGCGGCACCGGGGCTCACGCCGGTGAGAGCGGATGCGCCCCCACGTAGGCGGCGAGGTGCTCCGCGGTGAGTGTCGAACGCGCCGCCACGAGCTCGGCCGGCGTGCCCTCGAACACGATCCGCCCGCCGTCGTGGCCCGCGCCGGGGCCGAGGTCGATGATCCAGTCGGCGTGCGCCATCACGGCCTGGTGGTGCTCGATCACGATCACCGACCGCCCCGACTCCACGAGCCGGTCGAGCAGCCCGAGCAGCTGCTCCACGTCGGCGAGGTGCAGCCCCGTGGTGGGCTCGTCGAGCACGTAGACCTCGCCCTTCTCGCCCATCTGCGACGCGAGCTTCAGCCGCTGCCGCTCGCCCCCCGAGAGCGTGGTGAGCGGCTGGCCGAGACTCAGATAGCCGAGCCCCACGTCGGCCAGGCGCGTGAGCACGGCGTGCGCGGCGGGGATGCGCGAGGCCGGATCGGCCGACGCCGGCCCGAAGAACTGCTCGGCCTCCGAGACCGGCATGCCGAGCACCTCGCTGATGTTGCGGCCGCCCAGCCGGTACTCGAGCACGGCGGCCTGGAACCGCCGCCCCTCGCACTCCTCGCAGGTGGTCGAGACGCCCGCCATCATTCCGAGGTCGGTGTAGATGACCCCGGCGCCGTTGCAGGTGGGACAGGCGCCCTCGGAGTTGGCGCTGAAGAGCGCCGGCTTCACCCCGTTCGCCTTGGCGAACGCCTTGCGGATGGGCTCGAGCAGCCCCGTGTAGGTGGCCGGGTTGCTGCGGCGCGACCCCCGGATGGCCGACTGGTCGATCGCGACCACCCCCTCCCGCGTGGCCACCGATCCGTGGATGAGCGAGCTCTTGCCGGAACCGGCGACCCCCGTGACCACCGTGAGCACGCCGAGCGGGATGTCGACGTCGACACCCGTGAGGTTGTGCGAGGTCGCACCGCGCACCTCGAGCGCCCCCGTGGGGCTCCGCACCGCGCCCTTCAGCGCCGCCTTGTCGTCGAGATGCCGGCCGGTGAGCGTGCCGCTGGTGCGGAGGCCCTCCACGGTGCCCTCGTAGACGACCTCGCCGCCCGCCGTGCCCGCGCGGGGGCCGAGGTCGACCACGTGGTCGGCGATAGCGATGGCCTCGGGCTTGTGCTCCACCACGAGCACCGTGTTGCCCTTGTCGCGCAGCTGCAGCAGCAGGCGGTTCATGCGCTGGATGTCGTGCGGGTGCAGGCCCACGGTGGGCTCGTCGAACACGTAGGTGATGTCGGTGAGCGACGAGCCGAGGTGCCGGATCATCTTCGTGCGCTGCGCCTCGCCACCCGAGAGGGTGCCCGAGGGGCGGTCGAGCGAGAGGTAGCCGAGCCCGATCTCGACGAAGGAGTCGAGCGTCTGGGCGAGCGAGTCGAGCAGGGGAGCGACCGAGGGTTCGTCGAGACCGCGCACCCAGGCCGCGAGGTCGCTGATCTGCATGGCGCACGCATCCGCGATGCTGATGCCGTCGATCTTCGACGAGCGGGCGCCCTCGTTCAGTCGCGTGCCCTCGCACTCGGGGCACGTGGTGAAGGTGAAGGCCCGGTCGACGAAGGCGCGGATGTGCGGCTGCATCGCGTCTCGGTCTTTCGAGAGCATCGACTTCTGGATCTTCGGCACGAGGCCCTCGTAGGTGAGGTTCATGTTCTCGAACTTGACCTTGACGGGCTCCTTGTAGAGGAAGTCGGCGAGCTCGGACTCGGTGAAGTCGCGGATGGGCTTGTCTCCGTCGAGGAAGCCGCTGGCCGCGAAGACCCGCACCATCCACCCGTCGGCGGTGTAGCCCGGCACGGTGATGGCGCCCTCGGAGAGCGACTTCGACTCGTCGTAGAGCTGACTGAGGTCGATGTCGTTCACCTGGCCGCGGCCCTCGCAGCGCGGGCACATGCCGCCCGTGACGGTGAACTCGCGCACCACGGCGGTGCCCCCGGATGCCTTCTCCACGGTCATCGCGCCGCTCGCCTTGGCCGAGGCCACGTTGAAGGAGAACGCGTTCGGCGAGCCGATGTGGGGCAGGCCCAGCCTGCTGAAGACGATGCGGAGCATGGCGTTCGCATCCGTCGCCGTGCCGACCGTGGACCGGGGGTTCGCGCCCATGCGCTCCTGGTCGACGATGATGGCCGTGGTGAGGCCCTCGAGCACATCGACGTCGGGCCGCGCGAGCGTGGGCATGAAGCCCTGCACGAACGCGCTGTAGGTCTCGTTGATCATGCGCTGCGACTCGGCGGCGATGGTGCCGAACACGAGCGAGCTCTTTCCCGATCCGGAGACGCCCGTGAAGACGGTGAGCCGGCGCTTGGGGAGCTCGACGCTGACGTCTTTGAGGTTGTTCTCGCGGGCGCCGTGCACCCGGATGAGGTCGTGCGTGTCGGCGAGGTGCGGCGGGGTCTCGGAGGCGGCCATGGCAGAAGGGTAGCGGCGCCCTTCGACATCCGCTTCTCGGATCCTGCCCGTCGCGGCGATCTGGGTGGTGATGGGATTCGCCCTGATGGCGCTGTGCGTGTTCCTCTACATCGGCATGTGGCGCACGGGGCTGGCGTTCCGGAAGGACACCGGGTTCCTCGTGCTCGGGATCCTCTTCCCGTACGTGTGGGCGTTCATCCTGGGCGGCCGCACCGCCGGGTACGAACCCCAGCTGCTCGCCTGGCACCGGCAGCCGCCGCCCCGCGCGGGCTACGGGTCGTACCTCCCGAACGCCGCCAACGCGTTCTAGCCGCCGCGCTCAGGCCCGCGCGTCGGCCACGTCGCGCGCCTTGAGGTGACGGCTCGCCGAGACCGGATGCGTGACCAGCACGACCTTGCCCCGGGAGTGCAGCCGATCGAGATCGGCGTAGGCCCGCGCCGTCTCGGCGAGCGGATAGAGCCCGGAGATGAGCAGCGTGAAGGCCTGCGTCTCGGCGAGGGCGAGCACCGCCTCGAGCTGGCGCGTGCCGTGCTCGACGGATTCGGCGTCGTCCTGCAGCAGCCGCAGCTCGGTGTCACGGCGGTCGGCGCTCGAGCGGTAGCGCGAGGCCGGCACGCCGAGCTCCTCGGCCAGCTCGAGGCCGTCCTGGCCGAAGTTGTCGATGAAGGCGGTCACGCCGCCGCGAGCAGCCTCGCGGATGCGGTCGGCGATGCCCGGGCCGTACTTCACCGGGATGATGCCGATCTGGCGCAGGTAGTCGAAGTTGCGCTCACCGCAGGTGCCGATGACGGTGGCGCCCCGGTGGCGTGCGATCTGGGCCTCGATGCTGCCGACCCCGCCCGCCGCCGCGGAGATGACGACGGTGTCGCCCGCGCCGATCCGGAGGTCGTCGAGCGTGTCGAGGGCGGTGACCCCGGCGAGGTAGAGCCCGCCCGCGGTCTCCCAGGTGACCCGTCTGGGCTTCTTCACGAGGGCGGCTGCGGGCACGGTGAGGTAGGTCGCGTGGGCTCCTGATCGCAGGTGCCCGACGACCTCGGTGCCGCGGGGCAGCGCCGATTCGGCGGAGTCGACCACGATTCCGGCGAAGCAGCTGCCCGTTCCGCGGGGGAACGGCTCATCGGCCCAGCTGGTCTCCCGGCCGCTCCGGATGAAGCCGTCGATGTGGCTGATGCCCGCGGCGATCACCTCGACCGTGACCTCGCCCGCGCCGGGCGGCGGGAGCGGGCGCCGACGGAGCTCGAGCACCTCGGAGTCTCCCGCTCGGTCGTACTCGATGACGTCTGTCTCGCTCGGCTTCTTCACCGCGACCACCTCGACTTCCCGATCTCTGCTCAGGCTAAGCAGTGCGGGGCGCGGCGTCCAGACCCGGTGTGCGATCCGGGGTGGGCAATCGCACGATCCGGTCGGCCACGGCTGCATCGGCCGGATCGTGCGTGACGAGCACCACGGCGGTGCCGGCCCGTGCGGCACCGGTGAGGGCGCGCACCACGGCCGCGCGGGAATCGGTGTCGAGCGCGGTCATCGGCTCGTCGAGCAGGAGGACGGGTGCCTGTCTGGCGAGGCCCTGCGCCACGAAGGCGCGCTGCCGCTGGCCGCCCGAGAGCTCCTGCACGGGCCTGGCCCGGAGGGCCGCGAGGCCGACCGTCTCGAGGCTCTCGGCCACGATGAGCCTGTCGGCGGGGGAGAGCCGCCGCCAGAGGCCGGCGTGCTTCCAGCGCCCCATCGCGGCCACCTCGCCCGCCGTGATGGGGAGGGAGTCGGGCACGGGCGTGCTCTGCGCGACGAGGGCGACGCCCGGTCGGCCGATCCGCTCGATGCGCCCCCGGGTGGGGCGGATGAGGCCGGCCAGGAGGGCGAGCAGAGTGGACTTGCCGCTGCCGTTCGGGCCGGTCAGGGCCAGGATCTCGCCGGGATGGATCTCGAGGTCGAGCGGCACGAGAGCCTGTGCGGCGGTGGCGGCGGCGGCCGGGTAGCTGTAGCCGACGGAGTGCAGCCGGAGGACGGGAAACGGGGTCACCTTCGGCACTGTACTAGATGATAACGATTCTCAATATCGTGTACCGTGGCGTTCATGACTTCCCTGATCGAGGCGTTCGAGCCCGAGTTCATGCGCCGGGCCCTCGCTGGCGGTGTGCTCGTGGCGGTGCTCTGCGCACTCGTCGGAACCTGGGTGGTCGTGCGGGGCATGGCGTTCCTCGGCGAAGCGATGGCGCACGGGCTGCTGCCGGGCGTCGCGCTCGCGACGATCCTGGGGTTGCCCGTGCTCGCCGGCGGTGCGATCAGCGCTGCGGCGATGGCGGTCGGGGTGGGGATGCTGCAGCGCCGCGGCCGGCTCTCGGCCGACACGAGCATCGGGCTGCTGTTCGTGGCGAGCCTCTCGGTGGGCGTCATCATCGTGTCGGCCTCGAGGAGCTTCGCCACCGACGCGACCGCCATCCTGTTCGGCGACGTGCTCGCCATCGGCACCGGGGATCTCGCGGTGCTGGCCGGAGCGGTGATCGTGGCGGGGGCGCTCGCGTTCGTCTTCCACCGCGCGTTCGTGGCACTCACGCTCGACCCGCGGCAGGCCGAGCTGCTGGGGCTGCGGCCCCGGCTGGCGCAGGTCGTGCTCGTGGGGCTCGTGACGATCGCGGTGGTCGCCGCGTATCAGGCCGTCGGGTCGCTGCTGGTCGTGGGCATGCTGCTCGGCCCGGCGGTGGCGGCGGGCCGGTGGGCACGACGCATCCCGGCCATCATGCTGCTCGCGGCGGCGATCGGCGCGGCGTGCGTGGTCGTGGGCCTCGTGGTCTCCTGGCACGCCGGCACGGCGGCTGGTGCCACGATCGCGGCGGCGGCGGTGGCGGCCGCTGCGGTCTCGGGGCTCGCGCGTGCTGCCGTCGACGCGACGCGCCGTGTGCGCGGTCCGCGCGCCGCCGCCGATGCGGAACGCCGCGGGAGGGCGCCGCACCCCGCCGCCGATGCGTCAGTCGGCGCCGCCGCCAGCGCCGCTGTGCCGTTCGAAAGCGCACTCATGCCGAGCACCGAGCCCTCTACGGGATCGGAAGCGTGCAGACGTGCGGATCTGAACGCCGTTCACTCACGCGCGCCGCTCGATCCGTTCGACCGGCCGCCGGCGCCACATCGCCGCGGGTGATCGCCACCCCGAGCCACCATCCCACCGCCCGCACCACGAAAGTCGAGTCGAACCGATCGTGCTCCTCCGCCCCACCTCCACCGCCGCCGTCACCGCATCTCTGCTAGCCGCCGGGATCGTGCTCAGTGCCTGTGCGAACGATGCACCGTCCGCGGAGGTCGCCTCCGACCCCTCCCGCACCTCCCCAGACGCCGGCGAGGTCGTCGGCGACGGCCACGGCGCCGTGGCCGGAGCGCAGGAGGTGGCGGAACCGCCGCTGCACCTCCTCACGCTCGACCCGGAGGGCGCGGTCGATCAGCTCGACCTGCTCGACGAGTCGGTCGAGCAGGTCGGCGAGGTCGGCGACGTCACCGGGATCGCCACCGACGGCCGCTTCGTGTTCGCGGGTCTGGCCGGCGGGGCCTCGGTGGCCGTGGTCGACAGCGGGTTCTGGACCTGGAGCCACATCGACCACTTCCACTACTACCGCGGCGCCTCCGCCCTGCTCGGCCAGGTGGATCTCGCGGGCACCGCTCCGGCCACCGTCTCCACCGGCGGCGCCACCACCGGACTCTTCTCGCCGACGTCGGGGGAGGCGGTCCTGCTCGACACCGCCGGTCTCGCCGACGGCGACCTCGCTGAGCGCCTCCGCCTCGAGGTCGAGCCGCACGCGGGTCTCATCGCGGGAGTGGGGACCGGTGCGCTCGTGACCCGAACGGATGCGGCCGAGTCTGTCGCGCGCGAGAGCACCGAGACCGGATCGACCCGGCTCACCCTGGTGGAGAGCGGCGGGACCGAGCTCGACTCCATCGTGTGCACGAACGCCCGCGATGCGATCGAGACCGTCGTGGGCGTGGCCGTGGGCTGCGACGAGGGCGCGGCGCTCGCCACGGCCGGCGGAACCGGTGACTCGGATGCCCCGTCGCTCGAGATGATCGCGTACCCTGCGGGGGCGGCTGCAGGGGCGGATGCGGCTCCGGCCGCCGACTTCCGCAACCGCGAGGGCCGCCCCACGGTCGCCGCCCTCGCGGGAGACGCGGGCACCACCCGCCTCTGGTTGCTCGACACCCGTGAGCGCAGCTGGCAGCTGCTGGATGCGGGGGTCCCGCTCCTGCAGGCCACCGCGGTCGACGACGCCGACGGCCACGTGCTCGCCCTCGCCGCCGACGGCCGCGTGCTCGTGCTGAGCGCCCGGACCGGGGCGACCCTCGCGGCCACCGAACCGCTGTTGACCGAGAGCCTGGCGCTCGCCGATCCGTCGCTCCTCGCCGGCGTCGAACTGGTCGCCGACCAGCAGCGCGCCTACCTCAACGCCCCCGCCGAGCATCGTCTGTTCGAGATCGACTTCGCCGACTCGGCCCGCGTCTCCCGCACCTTCGACACCCCCAGCGCCCCGCTGCACCTCGCGGAGACGGGCCGATGAGTCGGCAGCGCGCCGGCCGCGGCACCCGCACCAGCACCCGCACCAGCACCCGCACCCGTGCCCGCGCCGAAAGCCGCGAACATGCCCGCACCCGTGCTCGCATCCGCACGCTCGCAGCGATCACCTCCGCCGTAGCCCTCACCCTCTCGCTCGCGGCCTGCAGCGGCACCGCGGCGGGCGCAGGATCGGGCGGTGGCCGCCCGCTCGTGGTCGTGACCACGAACATCCTCGGCGACGTCGTGGCCGAGCTCGCGGGCGATCGCGCCGAGGTTCTCACGCTCATGCCGCCGGGTTCCGATCCGCACTCGTTCGAGGTGAGCGCGAGCGAGGGCGCGCAGCTCCGGGAGGCTGCGCTCGTGGTGGCGAACGGTCTCGGGCTCGAGGAGGGCCTCGAGCGCCACGTGGAGTCGGCCGCAGCCGACGGGGTCGAGGTCTTCGAGGCCGGCGACCACCTGGAGGTGATCGCCTACGCCGACGGCACCGAGGCCGCCGGCGTGGCCGACCCCCACTTCTGGACCGACCCCGCCCGCATGACCGACGTCGTCGAGGTCCTGGGCGCCCACCTGGCGGAGCTCGACGGCCTCGACGACACGGCGCGGGCAGAGGTGCAGGCCAACACCACCGCCTACCTCGACGAGATCGCCGCCCTCGACGCCGACATGACCGAGGCGTTCGCCGCCATTCCGCCCGAGCGCCGCGCCCTCGTCACCAACCACCACGTGTTCGGCTACCTCGCCGACCGCTTCGGCTTCCGAGTGGTGGGCGCCGTCGTCCCGGGCGGCACCACGCTCGCGGCGCCCAGCGCCTCGGACCTCCGCGAGCTCGTCGCCGCCATCGACGAGGCGGGCGTGCCCACGATCTTCGCCGAGTCGTCGCAGCCCGACCGGCTCGTGCAGGTGCTCGCCGACGAGGCGGATCGCGACGTGGCCGTGGTCGAGCTCGTCACCGAGTCGCTCACCGCTCCGGGCGAGGGCGCCGCCACCTACCTGACCATGATGCGGCTCAACACCGAGCGCATCGCCACCGGGCTCTCCCCGTGAGGCCCAGCACCCTGAAGGAAGAGATGAAGAAGAGAACCCTGCACCGCCTCGCCGCCCCTGCGGCCCTGCTCACGGCATCCGCTCTGCTGCTCACCGCCTGCAGCGCGAACTCGACGGCCGGCACCGGCACAGACGGCAGCGGCACGAGCACGAGCACGGGCAGCAGCACCGCCGGCCCGAGCGCCGGCAGCCCCCAGCCCCGCCTCGCCGTGAGCTACACCGGCGGCATCGCCGTGCTCGACGGCACGACCCTCGACACCCTCGCCGAGTTCAGCACCGAGGAGTTCACCCGCGTGAATGCCGCGGGCGACGGCCGCCACGTGTTCGTCACCACCTCCGAGGGCTTCCAGCTGCTCGACGCCGGCACCTGGACGGCGGGCGGCACCTCCGAGACCGCCGAGCCCGAGCTCACCGACCTCGTGGTCGAGGCCGAGGCCGCCGGTCATGTGGTGCGCCATGGCGGCAAGACCGTGCTCTACGCCGACGGCACGAGCGACACCACGATCTTCGAGACCGCCGACCTGCTCACGGCCGACGGCGAACTGCCCGAGGCCGAGGTCGTCGGGGCTCCGGATGCGCACCACGGCGTCTCGGTCGTGCTCGAAGACGGCACCATGCTCACCACGATCGGCGACTCGGAGGGCCGCTCGGGCATCCGGGTGCTCGACGCCGACCGCGCCGAGGTGGCCGTGAGCGACCAGTGCCCCGGCGTGCACGGCGAGGGCACGGCCGCCGACGAGGCCGTCGTCTTCGGCTGCGAGGACGGCGCGCTGCTCTACCACGACGGCGAGATCGTGAAGCTCACGGCTCCGGATGCCTACGGCCGCATGGGCAACGCCTACGTCTCGGAGACGAGCCCCCTCGTGGTGGGCGACTACAAGAACGACCCGGATGCCGAGGGCTACCTGCTCTCGAAGGTCGCGCTCATCGACACGGAGGCGCAGACCCTCGAGGTCGTCGAGCTCCCGGACGGCGTGGAGTACACGTTCCGCGACGTGGCTCGCGGTCCCGACGGCGAGGCCCTCATCCTCGCCACCGACGGATCGCTGCACGTGCTCGACCCGGCGACCGGGGAGATCACCGAGTCGTTCCCCGTGATCGACCCGTGGGAGGGCCCGGCCGAGTGGCAGGACGCCCACCCCGCGCTCACCGTGAACGACGGCACCGCCTACGTCACCGACCCCCCCACCGACTCGGTGCACGCGGTCGACATCGCGACCGGCGAGGTCACGGCCACCGGCACCCTCACCGCGCCTCCCGTGGAGCTGGCGGTGGCGGCGGGCTGACCCGCGGGGCCCCAGCCGCGGCCCGCCACGGCGGTTCGCGTTCAGAAGTGCACACGTCGTGGCATCCGAGCCGTATATGGCCTCGGATGCCGCGACGTTCGTCGTTCCCAACACCATCAGCGTCAACGACGGCGGCGGCGGGGCTCAGGCCGTGCGGCGGAGGAGGAGGACGGCGTCGTGGATGTCGACGACGGTGCCATCGGGGGCCGTGGCGCGACGGGGGCGGTTCTCGTCGACGACGGTCGTCCACGCGGCCGGGTCGAGGGCGAGCGCGTCGAGCACCTGCGCGTTGGTGGGCAGCTCGGTGTCGTCGTGGTGGTGCTCCGTGGCCCACGGCGGGATGCCGGCGTGCCCCACCACGAGGAGGTGCCCGCCCGTGGCGACCGTGCCGGCCGCCCGGCGCAGCACGTCCTCCCGCGGGAACGCGACCTCGACGGGCGCGTGCAGGAAGCAGGCCGAGACGAGGTCGTAGCGCTCGTCGGCACCCGGATGCCAGTCGACCAGGTCGTGGTGCTGCCAGGTGATGCGGTCGGCCGGGATGCCCCGCGCATCCGCTTCGTCGGCACCCCGGGCGAGGGCGGTGGGCGAGATGTCGATGCCCGTCACGCGCCAGCCCTGCTCGGCGAGCCAGAGCGAGTCGCCGCCTTCGCCGCTGCCGAGATCGAGGGCAGTGCCCGGTTTCAGGTCGGCGACCGTGTCGATCAGGGCCCGGTTGGCGTTGCCGCTCCAGATGCGGGAGCGCTCGCCGTAGCGGGACTCCCAGAATGCGGAGGCGTCCGCCGGCACGACCTGGCCGCGGGCGCCGTCGTCGTGGCCGTCGTGCCCGTGGGTGACATGATCGTGGGCGTCGTGATCGTGGGCTGCGTGATCGTGGCTCATGGCATCACACTGCCGGATGCGCGGTGCGGCTGCAAAGACACGTGCCGGATCGGCAATCCGGGCATCGTGGCGGGCGGGGGTGTCGTGGTTGGATGAGGTCATGAGCGATGCGATCCCGGCCGACTACGCGGAGCTGCTCGAGCAGCCCAACTACGGCCACCTCGGAACGGTGCGTCCCGACGGCACGGTGCAGGTCAACCCGATGTGGTTCCTGCGCGAGGGCGACACCCTCCGCTTCACCCACACCACGAAGCGCGCCAAGTTCCGGAACCTGCAGCAGAACCCGGCGATGAGCCTCTCGGTCATCGACCCGGAGAACCCGTTCCGCTACCTCGAAGTGCGCGGCAGGCTGATCGCGGTCGAGCCCGATCCCACGGGCGCCTTCTACGTGGTGCTCGGCAAGCGCTACGGCGACCCCGACCAGGCGCCGCCGCCCGACTCGGCCGACCGCGTGGTGCTCGTCATGAGCATCGAGAAGACGACCTCGCAGTAGGGCCCACCCCGGCGGGCAGGGCGCATCAGGCGCTGAGCGCCTCGGGCACCCACCGCGCCGCGGCGACCGCCGCCGAGAGCAGCAGCGTCACCCCCATCGTCACGCCCACGGCGAAGCTCGGGGCCACGCGGCGGTTCTGCGCCACCCGGCCGGCCACGATCACGAGCACGGCCTGCACGAGCCCGAGCACCACGAGCGCCGGGTCGTCGAGCAGGATGCCGAGCGGCACGAAGTGCAGCGCCACGACGAGCCCCACGGCCAGCGCGAACCACTTCGAGCGGCCCCTTCGCCAGAGCACGAAGCACGCGAGCCCGGCGGCCACGACCTCGATGCCGACGATGATGCCGAAGACGGCGTACTGCCCCTCGAGCCCCGACGGAGTGCTCCACGTGCGCCACACCAGCAGGCCCCCGCCCACCGCGGCGACGATGCCGAGCCCGCTGCCGATGCCGAGCCACAGCTGCGCGCGCCTGGGCGGATCCTCCTGCGCCCACCCCAGCCATACACAGGTCATGAGCCCGAACCACGCCAGCAGGAACACTCCGTCGCGCAGGAACTCGGTCGCCATGCCCGCCAGCCTAGGCTCCTCGGCCTTCGTCGCCTAGGCCGACCGGGCCCGAACGGCTCAGGCGGCGCGGGCGACCTCGACGAGGGTGTGCTCGAGCGCGGCGAACGACTCCTCGACCGAGGCGCGGTCGATCGCGCCCGTCGAGAAGCGATGCGTGATCGTGTAGACCTCGAGCCGGGCGCGCGCGGCGTCGGCGGGGTGCCGGCGGGCGAGCCCGTCGATGGCCGAGTGCAGGGCGCGACGCCGGGAGAGGAGGTCGCGGGTCCAGGCGGTGGAGTCGAGTGCCATGGTTCACATCCTTTTCGATCTGTCAGCCGAACGTACGGCCGGAAGGTGAACGGCGGCCAGCAGTGTGACGAACGTTGCCTGCGAGCGGTCACAGTGTTTCGCCGGAAGACGGTGACACGACACCGCGAAGAGGCCCCCCTCGCGCGCGCTACAGTTTTCGTATGTCCAAGGTTCTCAGTTCCCTTCCTGTCGGCGAGCGCGTCGGCATCGCATTCTCGGGCGGTCTCGACACCTCCTGCGCCGTCGCCTGGATGCGCGAGAAGGGCGCCGTGCCCTGCACCTACACGGCCGACATCGGCCAGTACGACGAGCCCGAGATCGACACCGTGCCCGCCCGTGCGCTCGAGTACGGGGCCGAGATCGCCCGTCTCGTCGACGCGAAGAGCGCGCTCGTGGAGGAGGGCCTCGTGGCGCTCCAGTGCGGTGCCTTCCACATCCGCTCGGGCGGCAAGACCTACTTCAACACCACGCCCCTCGGCCGCGCCGTCACGGGCACGATGCTCGTGCGCGCCATGAAGGAGGACGGCGTCGACATCTGGGGCGACGGATCCACCTACAAGGGCAACGACATCGAGCGCTTCTACCGCTACGGCCTGCTCGCCAACCCGCGCCTGCGCGTCTACAAGCCGTGGCTCGACGCGGAGTTCGTGGGCGAGCTCGGCGGCCGCACCGAGATGAGCGAGTGGCTCGTGGCGCGCGGCTTCCCCTATCGCGACTCCACCGAGAAGGCCTACTCCACCGACGCCAACATCTGGGGCGCCACCCACGAGGCCAAGCGCCTCGAGGAGCTCGACGCCGGGCTCGACATCGTGGAGCCGATCATGGGCGTCGCGGCCTGGCGCGACGACGTCGAGATCGCCACCGAAGAGGTCTCGGTGCGCTTCGAGGCGGGCCGCCCGGTGGCCATCAACGGCACCGAGTTCCCGGATGCCGTGGCACTCGTGCTCGAGGCCAACGCCATCGGCGGCCGCCATGGCCTCGGCGTCTCGGACCAGATCGAGAACCGCATCATCGAGGCCAAGAGCCGCGGCATCTACGAGGCCCCTGGCATGGCGCTGCTGCACATCGCCTACGAGCGCCTGCTGAACGCCATCCACAACGAGGACACGGTGGCGAACTACCACACCGAGGGCCGCCGCCTCGGCCGCCTCATGTACGAGGGCCGCTGGCTCGACCCGCAGTCGCTCATGCTGCGCGAGTCCATCCAGCGCTGGGTCGGCTCCGCAGTCACGGGCGAGGTCGTGCTGCGCCTTCGCCGCGGCGACGACTACACGATCCTCGACACCCGCGGGCCCGCGCTCAGCTACCACCCCGACAAGCTCTCGATGGAGCGGGTGGGCGACGCCGCCTTCGGCCCCGGTGACCGGATCGGGCAGCTCACCATGCGCAACCTCGACATCGCCGACTCCCGTTCGCGCCTCGAGCAGTATGCGGCGGCCGGCATCATCGGCGGCGCCACGGCAGAGCTCGTCGGCACCCTCGAGGAGGGCGCGGCGAACGAGATCCTCGGCAGCACGGCCCCGCACAGTGCTGACGCCGACGCCCTCGAGCGCGCCACCGACCTCGCCTCCGAGGGTGCGGCCTTCGACGCGGGCACCGACTAGCCCTCCACCCAGGTTCTGCCGAGCCGTCACTTTCCACACATCCTGAGCACTTTTGGTGTGGAATGTGACGGCTCGACAGAGCGCTGTCCGGGGTGGGCGGTAGCGTGGGGGCATGAGTGGGCGGATGACGCGGGAGCGGGTGCTCGAGGTGTGCTCCGGCCTGCCCGCCACCACGGATGAGCGGCCGTTCGGCCCCGAGACCGCCGTGTTCAAGGTGGTGGGCAAGGTGTTCGCGCTCTGGGATCTCGACAGCGACGACGAGGGTGTGACCCTCAAGGCGCAGCCCGCCTACATCGACGCCCTCGTGCGCGACCATCCCTGGATCACCCGCGGCTACCACATGAACAAGCGGCACTGGATCTCGGTGCTCTTCGACGAGCGCACCGACGCGGCCCTCGTGGAGGACCTCATCGTGAACTCCTACGACCTCGTGGTCGCCGGCCTCCCGCGCGCGAAGCGCCCCTAAACCGCGGCGGGCGCCTCGGCGGCAGGCGACCCCGAGCCCGTCGCCGAGGCCGGCGCGGAGCCGGGATCCACGGCGGTGGCCTCCAGCGCGGCGCGCGACCGCCTGGCCACGTGCCGCCAGACGAACCCCCCGACGAGTCCCACGACGATCAGGGAGCCCCAGGTGGCGAGCGCACCTGCGACGGCGCTGCCGGTGGCGATCTCGACGAGGGACCCGGCCGAATCCCAGAGGCCGTGCAGCAGCGCCACGCCGAGGTAGGCGCCGATCACGCCGAACGTCAGGCGGTAGCGGCCGGTCCTCGACGCGGCGTGGAAGATCGCCGCGCCGAGCAGGGCGCTCCACAGCGGGTGCATGAGCGGGGAGAGCAGCCCGCGCTTCAGCGCGACGTCGGCCGCGGCGACGAGCGGAGAGGGGGCACCCGTGCCGAACGCCTCCCAGATGTAGTAAGTGGTCTCGAGAACGGCGAAGCCGATGCCGATCGCGCCGCCGAGGAACAGGCCGTTGCGCGTGGTCTTCGCGACCTTCCAGCCGACGGCGACGATGAGCACCGCCTTGGCGAACTCCTCGACGATGCCGGCGAGCGCGAGGGAGGTGACCCCCTCGCCGCCCACGACCTCCTGCGGGATGAGCGTGACGAGCGAGTCGAGGGTGCCACCGAGCGTGAAGGCGAGCAGGCCGCCGATCGCCGCCGTCTGCACGATCTTCTCTGGGGTGAGGGTGTCGAGCGGGGTGAGCCGGTGCACCATGATCCAGAGCAGGGTGAGCGGGATGAACGCGGCACCGATGACGAACCACGCGGGCGCCATGGCGAGGTTGTGCATGAGGTGCAGCGGCACGAGCCCGATGAACAGCCATACCGCGATACCGAGGGCCAGCACGAGCACGGTGTGGGTGCGCCGGATCGGCTTGTGCGGCTTCGTGCGGTGGTGCCCGCGCTTCGGGCTCTGATCGGGACCGGTGCTCACGGCGTGTCCTCCTTCGGCGGGGCATCGCCGTGCGCACTCGCGGCCCAGCTCGTGATTCCCCGCGAGCAGAGTGCCATCCGACTACACCTCGGCGCCACTTCGCGCCCCTCGCCCACGGGATTCCCCGTGCCCGAAGAGCGACCCGCTTGCTCAGGCGGGCTCCGCTCAGACGGCCCGGTGCCGCAGCGCCCCCGGCAGTCGCCCCCGCCGGGGCAGCGCGTCGCCGCGCGCGAAGGCCGCCCAGAGCGCCCGCACCCGCCGCCCCTGCGCGTGCAGCTCGGGCCACGAGGCACCCGCCACGAGTGCGGCCCGCCGCCAGGTGGCTTCGTCGCCGAACAGCAGCGGCAGGTCGATCGTATGCGCCGAGCCGTAGGGGTTGCCGGGGGCCGCCCAATCGATCACGTAGTGCCGGGCCGAACCGCCCGCGCGC
Source organism: Herbiconiux oxytropis (assembly GCF_024979315.1). GTDB lineage: Bacteria > Actinomycetota > Actinomycetes > Actinomycetales > Microbacteriaceae > Herbiconiux > Herbiconiux oxytropis. The sequence goes on from NZ_JANLCK010000003.1 coordinate 421,630, forward strand.
ACGTGCCGCCGGGCGAAGCGCGCCGCCGCACGGGAGTAGACGGCCCTGGTGGCCACGGCCACGAGCAGCCGCCGGATGCCCGTGCCCACCACGGGCAGCGCCGCCAGCCGCGAGATGGCCGGCACCCGCGCCACGAACAGCCGCGCCTCCTCGGCGCTGTGCCCGATCATGACGTCGATCGAGGGGGCCACCCGATCCCAGGCGGCCTCGATCGAACTCTCGGCGGGCAGCGGATCGTGCCCGTACTGGGTGCCGAACGGCATGCCTCCGCGCAGCCCGAACGGCCGGCCTGCTGCCGCGACCGACGGCTCGCGCGCCACGATCTCCTCGGCGCTCATCGCGGCCCAGTCGTCCGCGCCGGCGGAGCGCGCCGCCTCGGCCAGGGCGGCCGTCATGCGCTCGCGCCCCCGGGAGATGCCGAGTGGTGCGCTCTGGATGATGGCGCGCCGGAAGAGCGCAGCCGCCTCGCCGGTGGCCATGAGGTGGGCCACCGCGTCGCCTCCCGCCGACTGCCCGAAGGCGGTCACGTTCGAGGCGTCGCCGCCGAACGCCGCGATGTTCCGCTGCACCCAGCGCAGTGCCGCGAGCTGGTCGAGCAGCCCCAGGTTCGCAGGCCGGGCGGGCACCTGGCCCGCCGTCCCCTGGCCCGCCGATCCGGCCCCCGCGGGAAGCCCCAGATACCCGAAGAGCCCGAGCCGGTAGGTCACCGACACCACGATCACCCGCTGCTCGGCCACGAGTGCCTTCGGGTCCATGATCGCGAGATCCCCGGCGCCCGAGACGTACGAGCCGCCGTGGATCCACACCATCACGGGCAGCCGCTCACCGGCCCCGACCTCAGCCGGCAGGGTGAGCGAGAGCCGCAGGCAGTCCTCGTCGGCCGCGAGCTCTCCGGATCGCGTGCCGAGCACCTCGTCGAGGAAGGGCACGGGCCCCTGCGGGCACGCGGGCGCCGGCTGCACCGCCTCGAGCGGCGCGGATCCGGCGGGCCGGTCGGGCAGCGCGACGGGCGCGGCGAAGCGCCGTGCGACGGCGTAGCGGATGCCGGACACCCGCACGACCTCGCCATCCACCCGCCCGCGCACCGGCCCGCAGGGCGGAGAGAAGCTCGGGGGAGTGACGCGCGGGGGGCGGGAGACGGGGCCGGTCATCCGACCATCCTCCCGCACGGCCGCGCCGCTCCCAGGGATCCCTCACAGACAGATGCCCTAGGCTGATCCGAACCATGGACGACCCTCCCCATCACAGGCCCACGCCCCTTGCAGACATCGACCACGGCCGGCTGCTGACGCAGTCGCACCACGTGATCACTCTCAGGGGGCTGCCCCATGTATGAGCTGATCATGCTCGGAGTGGGCCTCGTGCTCACGATCGGCACCGGGCTCTTCGTGGCGAGCGAGTTCTCGCTCGTCAACCTCGACCGGCACGAGCTCGAGCAGCGCCAGGAGCGCGGCGAGAAGCGGCTCGGTCCCACCATCAAGGCGCTGAAGATCACGTCGACGCACCTGTCGGGCGCCCAGCTCGGCATCACGCTGACGACGCTTCTCACCGGCTACACCTTCGAGCCCGCCATCAGCTCGCTGCTCGCCGGCCCGCTCACCGGCGCCGGCGTGCCCGCGGCCGTCGTGCCGGGTGTCGGAGCCGTCATCGGCATCCTGCTCGCCACCCTGTTCTCGATGGTCATCGGCGAGCTCGTGCCCAAGAACTTCGCGCTCGCCCTGCCGCTGGCGACCGCCAAGGTCGTGGTGCCGTTCCAGACGCTGTTCACCACGGTCTTCAAGCCCGTCATCCTGCTGTTCAACAACACCGCCAATGCCCTCATCCGGGCCATGGGCATCGAGCCGAAGGAGGAGCTCTCGGGCGCCCGCTCGGCCGAGGAGCTCAGCTCGCTCGTGCGCCGCTCGGCCCTCGAGGGCATGCTCGACTCCGACCACGCCACCCTGCTCGGCCGCACCCTGCGGTTCTCCGAGCGCTCGGCGGCCGACGTGATGACGCCGCGGGTGCGCATGTCGAGCCTCAAGCCGCACGAGACGGCGGGCGACGTGATCGCGAGGGCCCAGCAGACGGGGTACTCCCGCTTTCCGGTGATCGGCGAGAGCGTCGACGAGATCGTGGGCGTCGTGCACGTGAAGCAGGCCTTCGCGGTCGACCTCGACGAGCGTGAGAGCACGGCCGTGGAGCAGTTCATGGTGGAGCCGGTGTGGGTGCCGGAGTCGATGGGCATCGACACGCTGCTGCCGCTGCTCCGGCAGGGCGGCTACCAGATCGCCATCGCCACCGACGAGCACGGCGGCACCGCCGGGATCGTGACCCTCGAAGACCTCGTGGAGGAGCTCGTGGGAGAGCTGGAGGACGAGCACGACCGCCTGCACGCCGACATCGTGCGCACCGGCCGCTCCATCACGTTCGATGCGAGCCTCCGCCCCGACGAGCTGCTCGAGCGCACGGGCGTGACCGTGCCGGAGGACGGCGACTACGAGACGGTGGCCGGGTACGTCATCGACGAGCTCGACCGCCTGCCCGAGCTCGGTGACGAGGTAGCGATCGATGGCGGGATGCTCCGGGTGGAGCGGGTCGACGGGGTGCGCCTCGAGCGGCTCCGCTACCTGCCCGACGACGACGGCATCTTCGCGGAGCGCATGACGACCGATGTCGGCACCGGATCGACCATGACGGGATCGACGACCACCGGATCGACGACCAGGAAGAAGGAGAACGTATGAGCGACATCGTTCCCGGCATCGTCTGGCTCGTGATCCTGCTCGTGGTCAACGCCTTCTTCGTGGGCGCCGAGTTCGCCGTGATCTCGGCCCGCCGCTCGCAGATCGAACCGCGCGCCGAGGCCGGCAGCAAGGCCGCGAAGACCACGCTCTGGGCCATGGAGCACGCCACTCTCATGCTCGCCACGAGCCAGCTCGGCATCACGGTGTGCTCCCTTGTCATCCTCAACGTCTCCGAGCCCGCCATCCACCACCTGCTCGAGTACCCGCTCGCGCTCACGCCGCTCAGCTCCGAGCTCATCGGCGGCGTCGCGTTCGTGATCGCGCTCGTGCTCGTGACCTTCCTGCACGTGGTGTTCGGCGAGATGGTGCCGAAGAACCTCAGCTTCTCGGTGCCGGATCGCGCGGCGCTGCTGCTCGCACCACCGCTCGTGCTCGTCTCGAAGATCGTGCGCCCGGTGATCTGGTCGCTCAACGGGCTCGCGAACCTCATCCTGCGCGCCGTCGGGGTGACGCCGAAAGACGAGGCCACGAGCACCTACACGCTCGAGGAGGTGGCGTCGATCGTGCAGCAGTCCACGCGTGAGGGCATGCTCACCGACACCTCGGGCACCCTCAGTGCGGCGTTCGAGTTCACCTCGAAGAAGGTGCGTGACGTCGAGGTGCCGGTGGCCGAGATGGTGCTGCTGGCGCCGGATTCGACGCCGCGCGACATCCAGCGCGCGGTCGCCGAGCACGGGTTCTCCCGCTACATCCTCACGAACGGCGATGGCGAGCCCACGGGCTACCTGCACCTGAAGGACGTGATGGACCTCACGGCCGACGGCGCCTTCGACGAGGCCGTGCCCGCGAAGCGCATCCGCCGCCTCGGCTCGGTGCCGCACGACGCCGACCTCGAGGACGCCCTGGCGCTCATGCGCCGCCGCGGCGACCACGTGGCCCGCTCACTCACCCCCGAGGGGGCGGTGACGGGCGTGCTCTTCCTCGAGGACATCATCGAGGAGCTCGTGGGCGAGGTGCAGGACGCCACGAGCGCCTGACCCGAGCGCCTGTGCCGAGCCGCTGACCTCGGCGCCTACTCGGCGAACCGCACCCAGCCGTCGGAGCCGCGCTCGAGAACCGTGACACTCGCGTTCTCGAGCGGGGCCCCGGCATAGGCGGCGGCGCGCGTGAGGTAGGTGAACAGCGTCACGCCGTGGCTCACCACGAGCACGTCGCCCTCGGGATGGGCGGCCACGATGTCGTCGAAGGCGGCCTCGATGCGCTCGACGTAGTCGCGGGCGTGCTCACCCCCGGCGAAGCCCGCGAACGTGCCGCCGACGATGCCCGTGAAGATCTCGCGCACATCGCCCACCGCGAGCAGGTCGGCGTTCGGCCGCGACTCGAACTCGCCGAAGTGCAGCTCCTTGAGCCGCTCGTCGAGCGTCATCCGCACCATCGGGTGGTGCTGCAGGATCTCCGTGGCCGTGGCCACCGTGCGCCCCGACGGCGACACGTAGGCCGCCTGGAACTCGACGTCGCGGAGCCTCTCCGCGGTCGTCCGCACCCCCTCGAGCCCGGGCTCGGTGAGGGACGAGTCGTCCCAGCCCTGCACCTTGTCCTCCGAGTTGAGCACGGTCTGGCCGTGGCGGACGAGGTGCAGGCGGAGGGGCGTCGAAGTCACCCGTCCAGTCTGCCCGAGGCGCGGAGGTGAAGGGGCGGGAGCCCCGCACGATCGTTTTCGAGTCTTGCTACGTTCTTCTCATGGGCCACCCTCTCGGATACCTGCGCGTCGTGGGCGTGGCGAGCGCCGGCCTGCTCCTCGCCCTCTCGGGCTGCAGCCCGGCGGACCCGCCATCCGAGCGGCGCACCGTCATCGACATGCTGCAGCAGGACTGGCGGCACGTGGCGGGGGTCGTCGCCGACGGGGATGGTCTGCGGGTGGCTGCGACGGGCAGGAGCATCGTCGAGCAGGACGGTGAGGGAGGCCGGTCGAATCCGCCGGTGAACCTCGCGGGAACGCATCTGGTGGCCGACGAGGACTTCTCGCTTCGTGCGTCGTTGACGGATCTGACCGCCGATGCCTCCCTGGCCGTCTACGACAGCCCGCCGGTGATCGCCGACGAATTCCGGATCGAGCCTGCGGGATTGACGCTCACGCTCCGCGGCGACGAACTCCGGATCACGATCTTCGACGGCTCCCTCCCGCAGGATGCGATTGCCCCTCAGCCCGTGCAGGACGTGAGCGTCACGGTCCCCGACCCCCACGCGGAGCTCGTCGTGAGCCGTTCCGGCGACCAGCTCGAGGTCGTCAGCGGTGACCGAACGGTGGTCTCCCTGCCCTTCGGCGACGTCTTCGGCTCTGGCGAGCTGTGGTTGGGGTTGTCGAGCGAGGACGGGTCCTTCACAGTCGGTTCCCTCACCGCCGAAGCCCCGGGCGGCGCTCACCTGGCCACCGCGGGTTCCGCCGCGGCTGACGCGGAACGCTCTCCGGATGGTCTGCAGGCTCTCGCTGCCCGCGCTCGCCCTGGCTTCCTGATCGGCGCGGCGGTGGCACTCGGTCCGCTCGTCTCGGACACGGACTACGCGAACACCGTCGTCGGTGACTTCGGCGCCCTCACCCCGGAGAACGCGATGAAGCCGCAGGCGCTCGCCCCACGGCAGGGCGAGTACACCTTCGAGGAGGCCGATGCCCTCCTCGACGTCGCGGAGAGCAAGGGCATGGCCGTGCACGGCCACACCATCGCCTTCACGGAGGCGATGCCCCGCTGGATGCGGGAACTCCCCGCCGACACCGAGCAGGAGCGCGAGGCCAGCGGCCAGGTGCTGCTCAACTACGTGACCACCGTCGTCACGCACTTCAGGGGTCGGCTCGATTCGCTCGACGTCGTCAACGAACCGTTCGACGTCGACCAGGGAACCCGCCTGCAGGAGAACATCTGGCACCGTGTCTTCGGGCCGGCGTATCCGGTGGTCGTCTCCCAGGCGGTTCACGATGCCGATCCGGAGATCAGGCAGTTCATCAACGAGAACGGCGCCGACGTGCTGGGACCCCGTCAGGACGCCCTGCTCCGGCTCGCTCTCGACACGAACGAGCAGGGCGGACACATCGACGGCGTGGGTCTTCAGGCTCACGTCTACCACCTCGACACCGACGCCATCTCGGCCGACGACCTCGCGACGACGTTCGACAGCTTCGAGGACGCCGGCCTGGTCGTTCGAATCTCCGAGAACGACGTCACGGACAGCGAGGGTCGGGCCGCCCAGGCTGAGCAGTACGCCACGGTCCTCGCGGCCTGCCTCCGCTCGGAGGCCTGCGTCTCCTACACGACCTGGGGGGTGGACGACCGGTTCGACTGGTGGATCGACGACGACGGCGAGCTGCGGCAGGGCCACGACCTCCTGTTCGCCGACGGAGAGCCGACGCCCGCGTACGACGCGCTCAGGAGGCTCAGCCGAGGATGACGGGCGAGAACTCGGCGCAAGCCCGCTTCGTTTTCCGGCTGTCCCATTCATGCGGCGGACCCTAGGGTGGGTGCACGCTGCCGGGTCTGACGATGAGGGAGGCCGATGCGGTTCAGTGACCAGGAGAGCATTCTCCCCTCCGCACCTGAAGGTGACCTCGACCGGTTCCGGGAGAAGCTGAACGCCGCCTACTACCCGGCCCTCGTCGACGTCGTGGGGGAGCGCCCTCGCCTGCACAACGCGAGGTTGAACGCGGTTCCCCTCCACCGCAGCACGATCGGATTCGTCCGATTCGGCCATCAGGCGCTCGTCGACCCGGGGCGGATCGACTCCTACCACGTCAACGTCGCCGTCGCCGGTGCGATCGGGTCGGTCTGCGGCTCGCAGTCCGTGCTCGTGGCACCGGGAACGGCGGCCATCTTCACGCCGAACGGGCGCACGCGATTGCCGTTCTGGAGCGACGACGCCGCCCAGTTGTGCATCAAGCTCGACAAGCGGATGGTCGAGGAGGAACTGGCCGTGGCTCTCGGCCGCCCCGTCGGCAGACCGCTCGACTTCTCGATGGCCCTCGATCTCGCCTCGACGGCGGGAAGGCGATGGCAGCAGACGCTCGGTCTCCTCGTCGAATCGGCCGCGACCGGACCTACTCCGCCCGCCGTGCTCGATCACCTCGAGCGTGCCCTGGTCGGCGAGCTGCTGTTCGCCTCTCGCAACAGCTTCTCCGAGGAGCTCGCGGAGCCCGGCGCGAAGCTCCTCCCGCGAACGGTGCGACGGGTCGTCGATCTGATCGAGTCCTCTCCGGAACGGCTCTTCACCGCGGGTGACCTCGCGCAGCATGCCGGGGTGGGGGTGCGTCGCCTCGAGCAGGCCTTCAAGGAGCACGTCGGTTCGTCGCCGCTGGCCTACCAGACGCTCGTGCGGCTGCGTCGAGCCGGCGAGGACCTGCGTGACCCGCACCGCGACGAGACGGTCACCACAGTCATGCACCGGTGGGGGTTCAGCAACCACGCTCGTTTCGCCGCGCTCTACCGCCGGGAGTTCGGGGTGAACCCCGCCGACGCGCGGAGAGCGGCACACGGTCCCGAACCCGAGTGAGTCGCGGGGTGTGCGCTGCGGAATACGGCCGAATCAGGTCGCAATCCGGCTGAACCGGCTGCGCCCGTCGTTCCTATCGTGGGGTCATCAGCTCCGGCCGACGACGGCCAGAAGGGTCCACATCGATGACGATCTACGACACCACGGAACGCACCGGCGACCAGTTCGACCACCTGCGCCCCCACTTCGACACCGAGCTCGTGGCACGTGCCACGGCGCTCATCCCTCTCATCCGCGAGCACGCCGCCGAGACCTCCGAGCAGGGCTTCGTCGCACCGGCCGTCATGGCGGCCCTCGACGAGGCCGAGCTGCTGAGTCTGTTCGTGCCCCACCGCTACGGAGGCCATGAAGCCTCGATGCGCACGTCGATGGAGGTGCTGGCCGAGCTCGCCAAGGGCGATGGATCGACCGCCTGGGCGGCGTCTCTCCTGAACGTCTGCACGTGGTTCGCCACGACCTTCTCCGCAGAGGCCCAGGATGAGGTCTTCGGAACGAACCCGCGCTCGAAGGTCGCCGGCATCTTCACTCCGGGCAGCACCATGACGCGGGTCGACGGCGGCTACCTGGTGAGCGGGCGCTGGCCGTACTCCTCCGGGTCGTTCGCCGCCGATTGGGCCGCTCTCGGCATCGCCATGGCAGTGCCCGAGGGGGAGGACCCGCGCGCTCTGGCCCTGTTCTCACGAGACCAGTTCACGATCGAGCGGACCTGGTTCGTGACCGGCATGAAAGGATCCGGCAGCGACACGATCGTGCTCGTCGACCAGTTCGTGCCCGACCACCGGGTGCAGCGGTTCCAGGACATGCGCGAGGCGCAGTACCTCACCCCGCACCAGGCCGAGGAGCGCAACTCGAACATGGCGTTCATCCCGGTCGCCGCTCTCGTGCTCATCGCTCCCCAGCTGGGACTGGCCCGCCACGCTCTCGAACTCACGCTGGTGAAGCTGCCAGGCAAGTCTGTCGCCTACACGAGGTACACCGAGGCGAAGAACTCGCCTGCACACCAGTTCGGTGTGGCAGCGGCGGCGACGAAGTTCCGCCTTGCCGAGCTGCTGGCCGGCGAGGCCGCCGACCTCATCGATCACCGCGCCATCCTGCGAGAACTGCCGACCCGCACGGAACGGGCACAGATCCGGAACGACACCGGTGTGGTCGCCGAACTCGTCAAGGACGGCCTCGACCTGCTCCTCACCGCCAATGGAGCCGGGTCGTTCGCCGAGGCCAACGTGCTCAGCCGGATCTGGCGCGACGCCGAGATCGCGGGCCGTCACGCCTACGTCACCCCCGAGGTGGGCAAGGAGGTCTACGGCCGAGTGCTGCTCGGCGCCGACGACGCCCTCACGATGGACATCTAGGGGCAGCCGTGATCCACGAGCATGCGATCATCGCCATCGCCCCCGCCGACGTCCCGGTGTTCGAGAACCGGATCTCCGCTGCCTGCTCGATCCTGCTCCGTTCCCCCGGATGCGCGTCGGCCGAGATCCGGCCGACCCTGGACCGGCCGGGTCAGTACCTGCTGACGGTGGGCTGGGCCTCCCTCTCCGACCACCTCGAGACGTTCGCCGCGAGCCCGGCCGCGACCGAGCTGCACGACCTCATCGGCTCCCTCTTCGCCGAAACTCCGGTCGTCGTCCACGTCGAGGCGGCGTCGTGAGCGAGGGCGAGGGCGCCGGAGTCGCTCAGGCCTTCCGGGAGGCGTTCCGAGCCCACCCGGCCGGTGTCGCGGTGGTGACCGCCGACGTGGGCGGAGGTCCGGTCGGGTTCACCGCGACCTCGGTCGCCTCACTCAGCATCGAGCCGCCGCTCCTCGTGTTCTCGGTCGTGTCCTCCTCCTCGAGCGCGCCCGCGATCGCACGGGCCGAATCCGTGGTCGTCCATCTGCTGGATTCCGAGCACCTCGGGCTCGCGAAGCTCTTCTCGACGAGCGGCGTCGACCGCTTCGCCGATCGCTCGTCGTGGAGTCGGCTGCCGACCGGTGAACCCTATCTCCCGTCGGCGAGGTGGCTGCGGGGTTCGGTCGCCAGTCTGCTTCCTCTGGGCGGCTCTTCACTGGTCGTGGTGCAGGTGAATGCCGTCGGCCCCTCGATTCCCGGTGAGAGCGGTAAGGGGGCCCGACCTGACCCGCTCGTCTACCACGACCGGACGTGGCATGCGATCGGTGAGCGCTCTCTCCTTGGAGACTGAGGGCGGCCGAGTCAGAGGTGCTCGGCCGTCGAGCCTCGCTGCAGGAGGTGGGGTTCGAGGGAGACCGTCATGGAGGAGTCGCCGTCGATGGCCGCGAGCAGGAGCTCTGCCGCTCGGCGTCCCGCGAGCCGCGTGGGCGCGGAGATGGTCGTGAGCGGCGGCACCAGGTACGGGGCGGCGGCCGGGTCGCCGTAGCCGATGATCGAGACGTCGTGGGGCACGCGGAACCCCGTCATGCGGGCCGCGCCGTAGCACCCGGCGGCCGCGCCGCCGTCGGTCACGAAGATGGCCGTGGGACGGTCGGGCCGGGTCAGGAGGCCCTGGCAGGCCTCGGGGGCCGACGACGGCCGCTTGGGGATGAAGGTGGCGTACAGGGCCGTGACCTCGCCCGGCAGTCGATCGACGGCCGCGGCGAAGTCCTCGCGGAAGCGCTGCCCGAGCGGAGTCGACGGCGGCTCGGCCAGAAGCGCCAGACGCCGGTGGCCTAGGCGGTGCAGGTGGTCGACGGCGCGCGCGACACCGTGGGCCTGGTCGATGACGACGTCGAGGCCCTGCTCGTGCTCGAAGCCGACGGCGACGGCCGGGTGGGCGAACGATGCGCGGTCGAGCGTCCGCGCATCCGGAACGAGCACGATCGAGCCGTCGAGCAGCCCGTTCGAGGCCCTGAGGAGCCGCCCGTCGTCGCCGAAGTTCACCACGAGGGCCACGCCGGCCCGGCCGAGCCTGTCTTCGACGCCCTCGATGAAGTCGGAGCTCTGCTCGCGGAGAGCACGGGGGACGGAGAGGCTGACGATGTTGGAGCGCTGGCGCCGAAGCCCCTGGGCCAGCGTGTTCGGCCGGTAGTGCAGGGCGTCGGCGGCCTCGAGCACACGGCGCACGGTCTCCGGCGTGAGCAGGTGGCGTCGGTCGGGGTCCAGTGCCCGCGAGACCGTCGCGCGGTCGACGTGCGCCAGGCGAGCGACGTCGCGCTGCGTCGCCGTGCGCGGGGTGGCTACGCGGCCGTCGCTCTCGCTCATCTGCCCATCCTCTCGCGGATCGCCGCCGCTTCCGAACTCGGCTTGACAAGCGCGGGTTCCATCACCATTATTGTGCACACGAGTGCACGTGCACACGAGTGCAGACATGCAGGACCGAAGAGAGGTCACGTCGATGGAGACGAAGCAGAGCGGAGGGGCGACCCACACGGCCACGAGTGCACGCCCGTCCCTCATCCACGCTGTCGGGGTCACGAAGTCGTTCGGCGGTGTCACGGCCGTATCGGGAATCGACCTCGACGTGCACGAGGGCGAGGTGGTCGGCGTCATGGGCCCCAACGGCGCCGGGAAGTCGACCTTCCTCTCCCTGCTGGCTGGGGCTCAGCGCCCCACGAGCGGCGAACTGGTCGTGGCCGGGCGCCGGATGCGGTCGGCCGACCGCGCTGCCATGGCGCGACTCGGTGTCGGACTCGCCCATCAGATCCCCAAGCCCTTCCGCAAGCTCACGGTGCGGGAGAACGTGCGGGTCGCCGCCCAGACCGCTCCGCGCGCCCGCCGCCGCGACCTGGTCGAGAAGGCGCTCGAGATGAGCGGCATGGCCCCGAAGGCCGACAGCCCGGCGGGGGAGCTCGGCCTGCTCGAGATGAAGCGGCTCGAACTGGCGAGAGTGCTCGCTCTCGATCCCACCCTCGTGCTCCTCGACGAGGTCGCCGCCGGGCTCAACACCCGCGACCTCGACGAACTGATCGCCCTCGTCGCCTTGATCCGGGACGAGGGCCGCACGCTCGTGATCGTGGAGCACGTGCAGGAGGTGTTCCATCAGCTCGCCGAGCGCATCGTCGTGCTCGAGTGGGGGCAGAAGCTCACCGAGGGCTCGCCGGCCGAGGTGGCCGCCGACCCTCGCGTCGTCGAGATCTACCTCGGTGAGAGCATCGGGGCCGAGAAGCCCGCGCGCACCGCGCCGCGCCCCACGACGGAGGCGCCGCTGCTCACCGCGACCGGGCTCACCGCCGGCTACGGGCAGGCGACGGTGCTGCACGACGTCGATCTCGAGCTGCATGCCGGCCGTGTGCTCGCCGTGCTCGGAGCCAACGGCGCCGGCAAGTCGACACTGGCCAAATCGCTCGCCGGCATGATCCCGATCCGGTCGGGCACGATCTCGTTGGAGGGCGCACCCATCGACCGGCTCGGCTCGTTCCAGCGGGTGCGGCGGGGGCTCTCGCTGGTGCCGGAGGGACGCCGCCTCTTCGCCGACCTCACCGTGCGCGAGAACCTCGAGCTGGGTCTCGGCCCCCGATCGGCCGCCGACTCGCTCGAGCGCGTGCGCACCCTCTTCCCCAAGCTCGTCGAGCTGTCCGACCGGGCCGCCGGAGCACTCTCCGGGGGCGAGCAGCAGATGGTCGCCATCGGCCGGGCCCTCGCCTCCGAACCGAAGGTCATCGTGTTCGACGAGCTCTCGCTCGGGCTCGCACCCGTCGTCGTCGACCGCCTCCTCGAGGCCGTCGGCGAGATCGCCGGGTGGGGAACGGCGGTCGTGCTCATCGAGCAGAACGTGCACCGCGCGCTCGCCCTGGCCGATGAGGCGCTCGTGCTCCGGCAGGGCCGCGTGGTCTTCCGCGGCGACCCCGGCGAGTTCACCGACGAAGCGCTGCGACTCGCCTATCTCGGCGCCGACCTCTGACACCCACGAACCCATCACCCCGACCCGGGAACCCATGAAGCGACGAAGGAGTCCGCAGATGAAATCCACCACCAGTAGGCTCGCCGTGACGGCGGCAGTCGTCATGACGACGAGCGTCATCCTCGCCGGTTGCGCCTCCAGCGGCGGGGGCGGAGGAGAAGGAGGAGGTGACCCGGTGAAGATCGGAGCCAGCCTGCCGCTCACCGGCCCCCTCCAGGCCTTCGGCACCTCGCTCGAGATCGGCTACCAGAAGGCGGTCGACGAGGTGAACGAGGCCGGTGGCCTCGACATCGACGGCACGAAGCGCCAGGTCGAGCTCGTGGTGCAGGACAACGCGTCGACGGGCGACACCGCTGGTTCGCAGGCACGCGACCTCATCCTCGACGACGAGGTGGTCGCCCTCCTCGGACCGGCCACCCCGCCGCTGAGCATCCCGGTGTCGGCGGCCGCTGAGCAGGCCGGCATCCCGGCCCTGTTCACGATCACGCCCATCGAGGCCTGGAAGGGTGGCAACCCCGACGGGTGGAACTGGGCCTGGGACGTCTTCTTCGACGAGGACCAGATGACCGACACGCAGTTCCAGGCCGCCGATCTGGTCGAGACCAACAAGAAGGTCGCCCTCTTCACCGACCAGGAGGAGGACGGCATCGTCATGGGCGGCCTCTGGGCCGAGAAGGCGGCGGAGTTCGGCTACGACCTCGTCTACCAGGCCCAGTTCCCGGTGGGCAACACCAACTTCTCCAGCCAGGTCGCCGAGGCGAAGGCCGCCGATGCCGACATCATCATCTCCCAGGTCATACCCCCGGACGGCATTGCGCTCCTCAAGGAGTTCAAGGCCCAGAGCTACGACCCCGAGCTGTTCTTCCTCGAGAAGGCCGGCAACACGGGCGGCTATCCGGAGCTCACCGAGGGGCTGGCCGACGGCACCCTCGCCGCGAACTGGTTCGCGGAGGGTTGGGGCCTCGACCGGGAGGCCGAGTTCATCGACGAGTTCGCGGGCGATCTCGGGGGTGTGAACTCCGACCTCGGCACCATCGTCTACGGCTACTCGATCGCCAAGGTGCTGCTCGACGCCATCACCACGGCAGGCAGCACCGATCCCGAGGCGATCAACGAGGCCATCGGCGCCACGGATGCCGTCTACCCGGCGGGCCGCATCGCCTTCGGCGACGACAACACGGCCGCCACGATCGCGGTGCAGACCCAGTGGGTCGGCAACGACGCGATCATGGTGCTCGATGCCGACGGCGAGGCGGCGGCCGATCTGGTCGTGCCGACGCCCGGGCTCCGGTAGCCACCGCACCGCGATGCAACTCGTCATCGACGGCCTCCTGACCGGAGGCCTCTACGCGGCAACCGCTCTGGGACTCTCCTTGGTGTTCGGCACCCTGCGCATGGTCAACCTCGCCCACGGCGAGCTGCTCATGGTGGGCGCCTATCTCACCTCGGTGCTGGTCGTGGCGCTGGGTGCCGACCCGCTGATCCTGGCGATCCCCGCAGCCATCGTGCTCGGTGCGCTCGCCTACCCGTTGCAGCGGTACGTGCTCACGCCGATCATGGCCAGGAACGCGGACGCGCCGGTGACGGCGACGTTCGGCGTGAGCGTGGCGGTGCAGAGCGTGCTGCTTCTGCTGTTCACCTCGAACCCCCGTTCCCTGCCGGCGCCGTACGCGACGGCGAGCTTCGAGGTGCTCGGCGTGACGGTGCGCGTCGCGCTGCTCATCGCGACGGCGATCGGTGTGGTGCTCGTGATCGGCCTGCACCTCCTGCTCACCAGGACGCCCTTCGGAAACCGGGTGCGGGCGGCCGCCGGCGACGCGGTGGCGGCAGGCCTGGTAGGCATCGACGTCAACCGCACGTTCGCGATGGTCTTCGCCATCGCCGCCGCTGCGGCCGCGATCGGCGGGTCGCTCATCGCGGTGACCTACTCGGTCTCGCCGAGCGGCGGCACGTCGTGGCTCGTCATCGCGTTCACCGTGGTGGTGATCGGCGGCCTCGGGAGCATCAGGGGGACCCTCGCCGGCGCCCTCATCCTCGGCGTGGTGCAGACGGTCGGCGTGGCGGTGGTCGGTGCTCAGTACCGCGACATCATCGTGTTCGGCCTCCTGGTCGTCATCCTGCTCATCAGGCCCCGAGGGCTCTTCACGAAGGCGCAGCGCGTATGACGAATTCACTCGACTCCACCCCGAAGACGGCGCGGGCCGTCGACGGCTCCGGCCCGGCACGCCGCCGAAGCATCGCTCCCGCGGCGCGCTACCTGATCCCGCTCGTGCTGGGGGTGGCGGCCATCCTGCTCGCCGACGCGCTCGGCCGCTCCATTGCGAACCAGGGCACCGAACTGCTGCTGCTGGCACTGCTCGCCCTCTCGTGGAACGTCATCGGCGGCTACGGCGGGCTCTTCTCGCTCGGGCACCAGGTGTTCGTGGGTGTCGGCGGCTACGCGCTCATCGTCATCCTCAGCTACACCGATCTGCCGCTTCCCGTCGTGCTGATCGCGGCCGCGCTGCTCTCGGCGGTGACGGGTATGGTGCTCGGCTACCCGATGCTGCGGCTCCGCGGGCCCTACTTCGCCATCGGCACCCTCGGCGTCGCGCTCGCGGTGCTCGCCTGGATGCTCAACTGGCCGTTCACGAAGGCGTCGCAGTCGTATCCGCTGCCCATGAGCGACTCCCTCGGCTTCACCGAGCTGTTCCAGCTCACCATCGTGATCGCGGTACTGGCCCTCGTCGCCATCACCGCCCTCGTGTCCTCCCCGCTCGGGCTCCGGCTCGTCGCCCTCCGCGACGACGAGCACGGCGCTGCGAGCCTGGGCGTGCGGCGGGTGCGCACCCTGCTGCCCGTCTGGGCCGTCAGCGGGTTCCTCGCCGGACTCGTCGGCGCGCTCTTCGCCCTGCAGCAGGGCAGCCTCACCCCGGCATCGGCGTTCAGCATCCAGTTCGTTCTCGACGCCATCGTGGTCTGCGTCATCGGCGGGGTGGGCACGCTCTACGGCCCCCTGCTCGGTGCGGTGGTGGTGTTCGCCCTCAGGCAGTACACCGCCGACTTCGGCGAGTGGGCGATGCTCATCGAGGCCCTCGTGGTGATCCTCGTCGTGCGGCTCGCCCCCGAAGGGCTGTGGGGAATCCTGTCCAGAACTATCCGTGCCGTGCGTCGCGGACGACAGGCGGGCATCGCCCCGCAGAAAGAAGGACGATCGTGAACACCGTGCACAAGGCCGACGTGGTCATCAACGGTCTCGGGCCCGTGGGCCTCATGGCCTGCATCCTGCTCGGGCGGCGCGGCTACACCGTGCACGCCGTGGAGCGTTGGCACCAGCAGTACGGCCGCCCTCGCGCGGTCACCTTCGATCACGAGATCGCCCGGGTGCTCGGGATGCTCGGGATCGACGCCGACAACGATCCGGGCATCGAGCACCACGGCGATCACTACTACTGGTTGAACGCCGACGACGAGATCCTGTTGGAGCCCGACTGGATCTCGACGGAGTCCAACGGCTACCACAACCGCTACTGGTTCAATCAGCCCGAGCTGGAACGCCGCCTGCTCGTGCTCATCGAGACCCTGCCGAACGTGCACGTGCACTACGGTCGGGAGGCGGTCTCGTTCGAACAGGATGCCGAGGGTGTCACCCTGCGCTACCGGGAGATCGTGAAGGGCACGACCACGGTGGAGTTCGCCGAGGGCGGGGAGAGCGGCGAGATCCGGGCCTCGTACGCGATCGGGGCCGACGGTGCGAACAGTTTCATCCGTCGCTCGACGGGACTGGAGATGACCGACCTCGGCTTTCTCTTCACCTGGCTCATCGTCGACACCCGCCCCTTCGAGTACCCGAGCTATCGCACCGCGCACTTCCAGATCTGCGACCCGGCACGCCCCACCACCGTGGTGCCCGGAGGCCCCGGGCGCCGGCGCTGGGAGTGGATGCTGCTGCCGGGGGAGGATCCCGTGCAGTTCGGCTCGGAGGAGAACGTCTGGCGGCTGCTCGAGCCGTGGGGGATCCGCCCCGACACCGCGGAGCTCGAGCGTGCCGCGGTGACCCGGTTCGAGGCCAAGTACCTCGAGCAGTGGCGGGAGGGCCGGGCGCTGCTCGTCGGAGACGCGGCGCACCTCATGCCGCCGTTCGCCGGCGAGGGCATGTGCGCAGGCCTCCGTGATGTGGTCAACCTCGTCTGGCGGCTCGACCGGGTGCTGCAGGGAGCGGCCGACGAGGCCCTCCTGGACGAGTGGTCGGACGAGCGTCGCGAGCAGGCCAAGTGGTACATCGAGTTCTCGGTGGGCCTCGGCGAGGTGATCTGCATCTCCGACCCGGCAGAGGCCGCTCTGCGCGACGCCAGGATGAAGGCCGAATACGCCGTGCAGTCGAAGGTCGGCCCGGTGCCGACCCACGATGCGCTGCTCGGGGCCGGCACCTGGATCGCGGACGACCCGCTGGCGGGCCGGACCTCGATCCAGGGCAGGGTGGCCTTCCGCGGGCGCACCGGTCGCTTCGATGACGTCGTGGGTCGCGACGCCTGGTTCCTTCTCAGCACCGTGCCTCACGGTGCGGATCTCGACGACCGTCGCCGTGAGCTCCTCGACGCGATGGGCGGCTCGGCGCTCACCGTGGGTCCGGCCGGGAGCGGGGCCGAGGTCGTCGACCTCGACGGGGGCTATGCCGAGTGGTTCAGCCGGAACGGGGTCGAGCACCTCCTCGTGCGGCCCGACTTCTACGTCGCCTTCACCGCCCGCGACGCGACGCAGCTCGCCGAGCGCTTCGACACCATCACGGCCTCCGTCATCACCGACGCAGCCGCCCAGGAGAGGATCACCGCATGACCGTCACGACCATCACCATCTCGAACCCCTCGGGGGAGGGCAACCTGCTGAACCCCGACGTCATCGCGCGGCTGGTGGGCGAACTCCAGCAGGCCGACGGCGATCCCGCCGTGACGGGCATCATGCTGACGGGGGCCGGTTCGGTCTTCTGCAGCGGCCTCGACATCCCCGCGATCAAGGCCGGAGGAGACCCGGTGGAGTTCGCGACCGCGCTCGCCGGACTGCTCAAGCTCGTCCCCACCCTGTCGACGCCGATCGTCGCCGCCATCAACGGCGACGCGGTCGCGTCCGGTGCATCCCTCGTGGCCATCATGGACTACGCCGTCTGCACTCCGGATGCCCGGATCGGCACGCGGGAGGTCAGTCTCGGCATCTGGCCGATGGTGGCGCAGGTGCCGCTGATCCAGAGACTGGGCGCGCGCTGGGCCATGGAGAACGTGGGGTCGGGGGAGCCCTTCACCGCGGAGCGGGCCCGCGAGGTCGGGCTGGTGAACGAGATCGTCGCGCCCGAGCGCCTGCACGAGGCCGCTCAGGCGTGGCTCGAGAAGGCGGCGCGTGCGGGCGCTGTCACGGCGGTGGGGCGCCCGGCGTTCTACCGGTTCGCCGAACTGGGCTATGACGAAGCGCTCGACGCCTCGGTGGAGCTGTTCGCCGAGATGAACCGGCCGGCCCGATGAGGCTCTGAGGCGGCGTGGAACAGTCCACACGACCCCGCTCAGCCGAGGTGCAGCGCGGGCTCGCCCTGGGGCATGAGGGCCGACTTCGGGCCCCGGATGAGGGCGGCCGCGATCACGGAGCCGAGCACCATCACGAGCGCCCCGCCGAGGAAGACGGCGGAGTAGCCGCTCGTCATCGCCTCGGGCGTGGGAGCGCCGGTTCCCGCTCCGGCCACGACCCCGGTGTAGACCGCGGTGAAGACCGACAGGCCGATCGAGCCGCCGATCTGCATGGCCGAGTTGGTGAAGGCCGAGGCCGCTCCGGCGTCGTGCGGAGCGACCCCCGTGAGTGCGAGGTTCTGCAGCGGCACGAAGACGCAGGCCATGCCGACGCCCATGATGAGGAGCCCGGGCAGCACCTGCACGAAGTAGTCGCCGTCGGCCGTGATGCGGCTGAGGTAGACGAGCCCCGCGGCCACCACGATCGGCCCCGTGATCATGAGCGGGCGCGGGCCGATCACGGGCAGGAGCTTCGTGGCCACGGGCGCCACGATCATGATCGCGATGGTGAGCGGCAGGTTGGCCAGCCCGGCCTCGAGCGGCGGCAGGCCGAGCACGATCTGCAGGTGGAAGGCCAGGTAGAGCGTGGCGCCGATCATGACGATACCGGCGATGGCCTGGATGCCGAAGGCGGCGCCGCGCACGCGGTCGAGCACGATCCGGAGCGGCAGCAGGGGCTGGGCGACCTTGGTCTCGATGTAGACGAACAGCGTGAGCAGGCCCACGCCCAGCGCGAGGAACCCGATGGTGTCGGGCGCGCCCCAGCCGTGCTCGGCGAGGCTGAACCCGTAGACGAGCGAGCCGAAGCCGAGCGTCACCGTGGCCGCCCCCAGCAGGTCGTACCGGTTGTCGCCCTCGGCCTTCGACTCGCGCACGAACAGGATGCCGCCCACGAGACCCACGATCACGAAGACGACGTTCACGAGCAGGCACCAGCGCCAGTCGGCGAACTCGGTGAGCACGCCGCCGAGCACGAGGCCCACGGCGGCCCCCGCACCCGCGATGGTGCCGAAGACCGCGAACGCGGTGTTGCGGTCGCGGCCGTGCGTGAAGGTCACGGTGAGCAGGGCGAGGGCCGCCGGCGCGAGCAGCGCGGCGAAGGCGCCCTGGAAGCCCCGGGCGATGATGAGCTCGAGGCCCGAGGAGGCCACACCGCCCCAGGCCGACGCGATGCCGAAGCCGACCATGCCCACGAGGTAGGTGCGCTTGCGGCCCCAGTAGTCGGCCACGCGGCCGCCGAGCAGCAGCAGGGCGCCGAACGCGAGCGCGTAGGCGGTGACCACCCATTGCCGCTGGCCGTCGGTGAGGCCGAGCTCCTGCTGGGCCTGGGGGAGGGCGATGTTGACGATGGTGCCGTCGAGCACCACCACGAGCTGGGTGAGGGCGAGCACACAGAGCGTGAGCCAGCGATTGGGCGTTGTCGTCTTCATGGAGGATCCTCCGGGCGTCGATGCGGCTGCCGGAGGTTTCCAGCCTCGGATCGATGCACTCAGAAGGCATCGACCACACCAGCCGGGGGCTGGTCAGATCATGGAGTCTACCCGCTCTGCAGGGGTGCACTCACTCCACGGCGTCGAACGCGGCCCGGATCTCGCCCCCGATCAGTCGCCGTGCCGTGTGCGCGGGCCCGATCAACCCGCCCAGGTAGACGAACGGATGCACGAGGCCGTCGAAGGTCACCGAGACCACCGGCACTCCCGCGGCCGCCAGCGCGTTCGCGTAGGCGACTCCCTCGTCGTGCAGCGGATCGCACTCGGCCGTGATGACGGTGGCGGAGGGGAGGCCTGCGAGGGCGGCGGGGGAGGCCGCCGCGGGCGAGAGCCGCACGTCGGAGCGGTCGACACCGGGCGCATAGGTGTCGAAGAAGTAGGCCATGTCGCGGGCGGTGAGGAAGTGGCCCTCGGCGTAGGTGCGGTAGCTGCCATCGTCGGGCATCCGTGCGTCGACGGCGGGGTAGATGAGGGCCTGATGCACGAGCCCGGGATGCGCACCGGCGAGCTGCTGGGCCGTCACCGCGGCGAGGTTGCCGCCCGCGCTGTCGCCGGCCACAGCCACCCGGCGCGCATCCGCGGGGAAGCCCGCGTCGCCCGTGAGCACGGCGGTGGTGACGGCGAGGGCGTCGACGACCGCGGCGGGGAACGGATCCTCCGGCCCCTTGCGGTAGTCGACGCTGACGACGGTGGCGCCTGCGGCGATCGCGATCGCCCGGGCCGTGGTGTCGGCGATCTCGAGGTCGCCGAGCACCCAGCCGCCGCCGTGGAAGTAGACCACCACGGGCAGCGCCTCCTCGAGCGGTCGCGGGCTGTAGACCCGCACGCCGACGCCCGCGATGCGCCTGTCCTCGACCACGGCCACCGGGGCACCCTCGCCGGTGAGGGGGATCGCGTTCTCGAGGTCGGCGCGGTTCTGCTCGACGGTCTGCGTGTCGAGCGGCGGCGCATCCTTCACGATGTCGAGGAAGGCGCGGGCGTGCGGGTGGAGGGTCAAGGTCTAGCCCCAATCGTCGTGGTTGTGCAGCGCGTTGAGCACGTCGCTGAGGGAACCGGGCTTCGCCCGGGAGATGCGGTCGCGTCGTTCGCGGGGGTCGGTGTCGGCGGCGGCGGCGGCCTGCTCGGACGAGGTGCGCAGCGTGAACCAGACGCCCCGGGCGGGCTCGGCGGCCTCGTTGAGGTACACGTGCGGCCTGGTGGTGTCGAAGTGCACCGAGTCGCCGGCGCGGATGACGTGCTCCTCGAAGCCGAGCCGCAGGGTGAGCTCGCCCTCGAGCAGCACGCCGAAGTCGTAGCCTGCGTGCCGGCTCCAGAGCGCACCGGCGGTGGTGGAGGAGTGCGGCTGGTACGTCACCATGAGCGGTTCCACGACGCCCGTCGCGCCGCCCGCGAGAAGCTCCAGCCGCACGCCGGACTCGAGCTCCACCACCGGGTTGTCCTCGGATCGCTGCACGGGTCCCGTGCGGCGGCGGGTGTCGCGGCCGCTCTCGATGCCGAGCAGCTCGTCGACCGAGAGCTCGAGCTGCAGCGCCAGCTGGTAGAGCGTGTTGAGCGAGGGCTGCACCTTGTCGTTCTCGATCTGCGAGAGCAGGCTCGGAGTCACCCCCATCGCATCGGCGAGGGACTTGAGCGTCAGGTTCTGGGCTTCCCGGGCGGACTTGAGGCGGGCGCCGATGGCGGAGAGGGAGGTCACATCACTCATACTGCCGGGAGAACGGCTCTGGCCTCGTCGACGAGGCCCAGCAGCACCTTGCCGTAGACCTCGTAGCCCATCGAGGGCAGGGAGTGCGCGTGCCGGGCGGCGGTGGCCTGGTCGCGCCAGAAGCGCTGGATGGCGTTGACGTCGGCGAAGGCTCCGGAGCCGTGCGCGCTCAGCAGGGTGTCGATCTCCTGAGTGACCGACTCGACGGCCCAGCCCACACCCGCGCGCACGTGGATGCGCTCGGCGTAGGGACGGTAGACGCCCGCCTCGGCCTCGGTCTGCAGCTGGTCGGCCAGGCTGCCGAGGAAGAGCTCGGCGGTCTCGAGCAGCAGGGCGGCGCGAGCGATGGCGAGCTGGAACGAGACGGAGTCGGCCTGGCGGTCGTAGCTCGTGTAGGCGATCGACTTCGTCGACGCCTTCGCGATCACGAGGTCGAGCACCGTGCGGCCCATGCCGAGGTGCGGCCCCACGAGCTTCAGCACGAGCGAGGGCACGAACGGCGTGCGGTACGACAGCTCGGGGTTCACGCCCCGACCCGGGTACTCGCCCTCGAGCGCGGGGGAGAGGGGGAGGATGCGGTAGTCCGGCACGAACACGTCGTCGGCCACCTGGGTGTCGCTCCCGGTCGACTTCATGCCCGCCACGAACCAGGTCTCCTCGCTCGAGAGGTCGGCGGCGGGGATGAGGGCGAGGCCGCCGTCGATCACGTTCCCCTGCTCGTCCTCGAGCGGCACTCCGAGCAGCGACCAGGAGGCGTGCTGCGATCCGGTGCCGTAGTTCCACTTGCCCGTCACGCGGTAGCCGCCCTCGACCTTGACGGCCTTGGAGGTGGTGGCGAGCACGATCGAGACGAGCGTGTCGGGGCTCTCGCCCCAGACCTCCTCCTGCGCGCGGAGGGGGAGCAGAGCGGTCACCCAGGCACCGGAATCGTAGATGCCGAACACCCACGCCGCCCCGCCGTCGCCCCGGCCGATCTCCCTGGCCACGGCGATGCCGGCGCGGGAGCTGCCCGCGAAGCCGCCGAACCGGGTGGGCACCGAGGTGCGGAAGGCTCCGCTGTCGATGAGGGCCCGCAGCGAGGGCTCCGGGATGCGCCGGTCGACCTCGCCCTCCGCACCGTTCGCCAGCAGCGTCGGCACGGTGGCGGCGACGCGCTGGACGAGGGCGGAGATCTCGGGTTCGAGGGAGCGGCCGGTCATCGGGAACCTCATTCTCTGGGCGGGTGGGATCGTGGGGACGGGTGGCTCTCAGTCGATCGTGGACCCTTCACCCAGCCGGTGCCAGGTGCGCGCGTGATAGACGAGGGGTGCGGTGTCGGGTGCGACCTCGGGGAGGTGGGCCTCGACGACGTGCACGATGCAGATGGTGGAGTTGCCCGCCTCGAGCCGGAACACGATCTCGCCCCTGAGCCAGGAGTAGACCTCGGTGAAGACGGGCTCACCGGTGGGGAGCCGCCGCCAGGCGTCGCGGTCGGCGAAGCGGTCGATGCCGCTCGTGGCGCCGAGCTTGGCGATCCCGAGGTGGTCGGCCCCGAGCATGTGCACCACGACCGTGTCCGAGCGCTCCAGGGCGGGCGCCGACGACGACAGCGCCGAGACGGAGAACACGAGCATCGGCGGCTCGGTGCTCACCGAGGCGAGTGAGCTCACCGTCATCGCGACGGGCTCGTCTCCTGTCGGATCCGCGGTCACGACGGCGACCCCGGCGGGGTGCAGCCGGAACGCGCTCTTGAACGTCTCGGCGTCGACCGACCCCGTCCGCTCCTCGTCGGAGAGTCGGATCGGGTGGTGGCGCAGGGCCTCGGCGGTGCTGCTCGTCATGGTGTTCGTCCTTCCGTGGGTTCAGCGTTCGGTGGGGGTGAACCACCCCTGGGCCTCGAGGTCCTTCCAGAGCCGCTCGACGACGGCGGCGCCGCGGCGCATCACGTCGCCCTCGTCGGCGATCACGAGCCGCCCCTCGTGCACCTGCAGCACACCCTCCACCATGACCGTCCGCACCATGGTTCCGTTGGCGTAGAGGAGGTTGTTGAGCGGCTCGGGCCCGGCGGTGCCGGCTCCCACGAGCAGGCCCGACACGTCGATGGAGGTGAGGTCGGCGAGGGCGCCGGCCTCGATCCGCCCGAGATCGGGGCGCTGGAGGCCGTCGGCGGGGTTCACGGTGACGGAGTCGACCATGTCCCAGACCGTAGGCCGCTTCACGGGCACGGGGCTCGAGTCGTGGATGATGTCGTAGCGCAGCCGCCCGTAGAGCACCGCGAGCTTCGCGTTCTCCACCATGTCGTTGGAGTGGGTGTCGAGCCCCACGGCCACGTTGATCCCCGCGCCGAGGGCCTCGATGTAGGGCTGGCGGCCCTCGCCGGAGCCCGCCCCCGCCCCCGAGGGGCAGTGCACGAAGGTGAAGTTCGGCTGCGCCGCGAGGTAAGGAGCGTCGGTCTCGGGCTCCCACCCACCGAGGTGCGCCCCGAGCAGCGGCACGTCGTACCAGCCGTGGTCGCCCACCCACTCGACCGGCCCCTTGCCCCAGAGCCGCTTCATGCGCTCGGCGTCGGAGGGCAGGGTGGCGAGGTGGGTGTGGATGCCCGTGCCCAGCTCCTTCGCGGCGGCGAGGATCGCGTCGAGCGTCTCGGGCGTCGCCGTCTCGGGCCCGTGCGGGGCGATCATGGGCCGGATGCGGTCGCCCTCGGCGCCCTGCACCGTGCGGGCCCAGGCGAGGTACTCCTCGATCTGCGCGATCGTGCCGGCCGAGGATCCGGTGACCGCGTCGTCGTCCCCGAACCAGATCGGGAGCATCGAGGAGAACGACGGCAGCATGGTCGACGGATAACCGCGCACGCCCCAGTTCGACGCCACGCGCACGTACGACTTCGCATGTCCCAGGGTGAGCGACTGCTCCACCTGCGTGGTGCAGCCCGCGCGCAGGATCTCGGCGAGGTTGTACTGCGTGAGCGCGTCGATGTCGTCGTCCGAAAGGCTCTCGAGCATCACGGCGGGAGGACCGTACGAGCGGCCGCCCTCGATCAGGCCCCTGGTGGCGGAGCCGAGGGCCGTGTGGGTGTGTGCCGAGATCAGGCCGGGCAGGAGCAGCTGCCCCGTGAGGTCGATCCGGTTCTGCTCGCCCGGGAGCCGACCGGGCACGATCTCAGCGATCCGCCCCTCTTCCACCACCACGGAGTGGTCGGCGACGAGCTCGGCCCGCCCGCCCTGGTGCACGAGCGTCCAGGACGGCTCGAGGATCGTGGTGCGCGTCATGATGTCTCCTGGTGGGGTCAGCGGAACAGCTGGGGGGCGGAGTGGGGCTTGCGGGAGTGGTCGTCGGCGCGGAGGTTGACCTCGGTGACCGAGTTGCCGGTCTCGGAGAGCCAGGAGGTGTGCCGCGCGGCGATCTCGGGGTCGTGCCCCGGGATGATGCGGTCGGTCTCGCGCTTGAGTTCCTTCTGCAGGGTGCGGTAGACCTCGATCAGGTTGAAGGAGTTGCCTTGGCCGTAGCCGGGGGCCCACATCTTCTCGACGTTGGAGTACCAGTAGACGGTGTCGCCTGCGGCCACGTAGGGGCCGTTGCCGGTCTCGATGTGGAACCACTGCGAGCCGAAGGTGTGCGAGTCCTTCGCCAGTCGCGCGGTGATGCCGGGGAGCAGCTCCTCGTCGCCCTTCACGAAGACCACGCGCCCGTCGACGATGCCCTGGGCGGCGCGCGCCAGGTCGGTGGGGTCGAAGGAGGAGAACACCCACGACTGCTCGGCTTCCGGCTCCTGCAGAGTCGAGGCAACGGCCTCGGACCAGCCGGTGAACTCGTCGAGCTGCACGTAGAGCTTGGCGTTCGGGAAGGCCTCGAAGTTGCCCATGTGGTCGAAGTGCATGTGGCTGACCAGGATGACGTCGACGTCTTCGGGGGTGTAGCCGACCGAGGCGAGCACGTCGCGCGGGTTCTGCCAGTTGGAGAAGGCGTAGCGGTCGAGCCAGTAGTCGTCGCGGAAGCCGCAGTCCACGAGGGCGACGTGCTGCTTGCCGCCGACCTCGCCGCCCACGACGAGCGTGTAGAGCATCGGGATGCGGATGATGCCCGCGTTGCTGAAGATGCCGGAGCCGCCGAAGAAGTCGTGCGGCATGTCGGCGTGGCAGAACTCCAGGGACCAGATCGAGTAGTCGGTGGGCACGGGTCTCCTTCGACGAGTGGCTTAAGTCGCAATTACTTTGATTGTCGAGAAAGTTAGCACCGATGAACCCACCATCGTGTTTCCGCTGTGTAAAAACATCCGGAAGTTCAGTGTCGCTTGACAAATGGTGTGGTGAATTGGAATCGTCGGGTGGACATCCCATCGCAGACGATGAACACGAGGAGACCCCATGCCAGTGGCAGCCATCCGGCCCGAGATCGAGGCGATCGTCGAGAAGATCGACGCCCTGCGACCGCAGCTCATCGCGGCCGGTCGCGAGGGTGACCAGAACCGCCGCTTCCCAGCCGAGGTGTTCGAGGCCGTGGCGGCCACGGGTGCGTTCGGCATCTCGGCGCCCACGAAGTTCGGTGGCCTGGCCGCGAACACCCGCGAGGCGCACGCGGTGGCGCGGGCGATCGGCCGTGGCGACGGCAGCCTGGCCTGGATCGACGGGATCCTCGATTCCGGCGCCTGGGTGCTGAGCCTCATGGACGAGCGGGCGCAGGAGGACGTGTGGGGATCGGAGGGCGGACTCGACTCGCTGATCTCGATCGTGCTCGCCACGTCGTCGGATGCCACGCCCGTCGAGGGCGGCTACCGGGTGACCGGCAAGTGGGGCTATGGCACGGGGAGCATGCAGGCGACCTGGTCGCTGCTGGGCATCCCATTGAAGAACGAGCAGGGCGAGGTCGTCGACGCGGGCCTGGCGCTCATCCCGACCGCTGATCTGTCGTATGAGGACAACTGGTTCGTGGCAGGAATGAAGTCGACCTCGAGCGTGATGCAGATCGCCGAGGACGTGTTCGTGCCCGCGCACCGGGTGTTGCCGCTGACCGCGGCGGTCGAGGGCACCTACCTGGGCGAGAACCCGGAGGCGTCGTACGAGACGATCTTCGTGCCGTCGTTGTTCATGAAGCTCGTGGGCCCCCACCTCGGCATGGGCCGGGCGGCACTGGACTTCGTGATCGCGAAGGCGGAGTCGAAGTCGATCGCCTACACCGGCTACGAGAAGCAGGCCGACTCGGCGATCTTCCAGTCGGCGGTCGCGAAGGCGGCCGTGCAGCTGGCCGCGGCGGAGGCGGTGGCCGAGAAGGTCGCCGATCAGATCTACTCCGCGACCGAGGCCGGCTACTACGCCCCCTACGCCGAGCGGATCGAGATGCGCGCGAAGGCCGGGTGGGTGGTCGAGACGATCACGACGCTCATCAACGACCTCATCACCGCGCACGGGTCTGCCGGGTTCGCGGAGTCGTCGGTGCTGCAGCGCATCTGGCGCGACCAGGCCACCGCGGCCAGGCACGGCCACACCCTGTCGGCCAGCGGCTACGAGGCCTTCGGCAAGATCCTCTTCGGCCGCGAGGACGACGCCCGCTTCGTGCTCCCGATCGTCTAGAGCGACGAGCCGACACCCGTCCTATCGTGGTGACCACGACCGAATGAAATGAGAGCACTGTGACCAACGACCGCATCAGCCGCATCCCCGCCCCCGTCGTCCCCGGGATCTCCGACAGCACCCGCGTGACCGCCGGCGACCTCGTGTTCATCTCCGGCCAGGTCGGCTTCGAGGCCGACGGCTCGGTCCCGACCGACTTCGCCCGTGCCATCGAGCTCACCTACGGCGAGGTCGAGCGCGCCCTCCGCGCAGCCGGCGCGACCTGGGAGGACGTGGTGCGGGTCAACGTCTACATCACCGAGCTCGACCAGGAGAAGCTGAAGGTCTGGCGCGAGACCCGCAACGCCCTCGTGAAGGTGCCCGAGCCCTCGGCCAGCACCGTCATCGGCGTGCACTCCCTCTACAACGGCGCCACCATCGAGGTCGACGCCATCGCCGCCGTCTGAGCACATGCCGGGGCGGACCGCCGCCCCGGACACCGGCCGAACAGCAAGGAGCCCGGGTCGCACGCGCGACCCGGGCTCCTTCTCGTGTGACCGCTACGGGGCGGAGGGCGTCTCGATCGTGATGGTGCCGTCGATGATGCCCGCCTCGATGTCGTCGAGCTCACCCTGCAGCGCGGGGTCGACGAGCGACTCGAAGTCGTGGAACGGGCTCATCAGCACGCCGCCGTTCTCGAGCGTGCCCACGTAGGACTCGTTCGAGAAGTCGCCGGTGGCCGAGGCCTGGATGACCTCGGAGATCGACTTCGGCATGTCGCGCGCGATCGAGGTGAACCAGATGTCGGAGTACTCCGGGTCGCTGAGGAACATGTCGGTGTCGACTCCCACGAGCGCGACCGGGGAGGCCGACTCGCGGATGGCCTGGGCGGCACCCTGGTAGATCGGGCCGCCGACCGGCACGATCACGTCGACGCCCTGCTCGAGGATGCCCTGCGAGAGCACCTTCGCGGCGTTGATGTCGCTGAAGTTGCCGGTGAACTGACCGGTCTGCGCATCCGCGTCCCAGCCGATGACCTGCACGTCGGTGCCCTTCTGCTCGTTGTGGTACTCCACGCCGCGCGCGAAGCCGTCCATGTAGAGCGTCACGGGCGGGATCTGCGCTCCGCCGTAGGTGCCGACCTTGCCGGACTTGGAGTAGCTCGCTGAGGCGTAGCCCACCAGGAAGCCGGCCTGCGAGGTGTCCCACACCACGCCCTTGACGTTGTCGGCCTCGATCGTGTTGTCGTCGATCATGATGAAGTGCACGTCGGGGTTGGCGAGCGCGGCCTCCTCGGTGGCGGCGGCGAGCAGGTAGCCCATCGTCACGATCGTGGTGCAGCCCTGGTCGACGAGGCTCGCGATGTTCGGGGCGTAGTCGCTCTCCGACTGCGACTGGACGTCGATGTGCTCGGTGCCGAGCGCCTCGGCGGCGAGGGTCGTGCCCTCGAGACCGAGCTGGTTGAACGACTGGTCGTCGAAGCCGCCCTCGTCGGAGACGATGCAGGGCAGCACGTCGCCCGCGGCGGCGGTGCTGCCGGCGTCGCCGGAGGGGGCGTCGCTCGGGGCGCTCGCGCAGCCGGTGAAGACGAGCGCGCCGGCGAGGGCGAGGGCGCCCGTGGCGAGCAGGCGGGGGAGGGTTCGGGACATCGGTGCTCCTTGTTCGGTCGGGTGGTGCGGGGATGCGGTGCGGATGGTGCGTCGGTGAAGTCTCATTTCGGGGTCTCAACCCAGGCGTAGATCTCCCAGATGTACCCATCGGGGTCGACGAAGTAGGTCGAGCGTGCCCCCCACTCGAAGACGGCGGGTGGTCCGGAGGCCACGAGCCCGCGGGCCGTGAGGTCGGCGTGCATGGCGTCGACCTCCTCGCCCGTGGCGAGCTCGATCGCGAGCATCACGTGACCGCCGTTGCGGGTGAACGACGCGGACTCCGCCGGGCCGAGGCGGGGCGCCGCGGCGTCCAGCACCGTGAGCAGCACGTTGCCGCCGTCGAAGTGCAGGCGCCCGTCGCTCGGCCGCGGCACGAAGCCGAGCCGCTCGAGGAAGTCGTAGCTGCGGGCCACGTCGCTCACCGTGAGCTCGATCTCGGCGATCCGGGGTCGGCCGGTGGCCGAGGAGGTGAGCACGGTCGCGAAGCCGTCGGGGTCGGTGACGACCCAGCGCACCGGATGCGCGGGGCTCGGCGACAGCCGCATGGCGCTCGACACGGCGGCGGCCCTCTCGAGCGCTTGCTGGTCGGCGAGCTCGACCGTCACGCGGAAGGGCAGGCCGGGCGCCGAGGGGTAGGCCTCGCCCACCGTCTCGGCGATGCTCGGGCGCATCCACATGGCGAGCCTGGGGCCGTCGCCGATCAGGAAGTCGGCGAACCGCACGTTGCGCATCCGCCGCTCGAGGCCGAGGCCCTCGCGGTAGAAGTCGTCGCTCGCCGTGACGTCGGTGTTGACGATGCAGATGTCGTCGAGTCTCATCGGTGGTCCTCCTCGTGGCTGGGGTTCGTCGCCCGCAGGTAGGCCTCGCGCACGAACGGCTCCATCTCGCTCTGGAACGCCCGCCACCTCGGCAGCGCCTCGGCGAGGTAGGCGCCTGCGGCCTCGCGGAATTCGGCGAGCAGGGCGTCGGCGTCGATCCGGGTGCACCGGCCGTCCTCCACCACGAGGCGCCCATCGACCCACACCTGGTGGATGGACGAGCCGTTCTCAGCGAAGACGAGCTGCTGGGCGGCGTCGTTCAGCGGTGTGAAGGCGGTGCCGGCGGTGAGGTCGTAGAGCACGAGGTCGGCCTTCCGCCCCGGCGCGATGCCGCCCACCTCGTGGCCCCAGCCGGCGGCGCGGGCGCCGACGACGGTGGCGGCGTGCAGCACCTCGTCGACGGTGGGCCAGGTGCGGTAGTCGGGGTCGGTGAGGGTGTGCAGCCCGGCGGTGGTCTTGACCACGTCGAGCATGCGCATCGTGTCGTTGCTCGAGGCGCCGTCGGTGCCGAGGGCCACCCGCACTCCGGCGTCGTGCAGGGCCCGCCAGCCGAGAACCCCCGAGCCGAGCTTGAGGTTGGAGAGCGGGTTGTGCACCACGGTGGCGCCCGAGGCGGCCAGCAGCTCGAGGTCGCCCGCGGTGAGCCAGATGCCGTGGGCGAGGGTGACGTTCGGGCCGAGCACCCCGAGTTCGTCGAGGTGCTCCACGATGGTGCGGCCGGCGTAGAGGGTGCGCGCGAGCGTCTGCTGCGCCCGGGTCTCGAGCAGGTGCAGGTGCAGCACCTCGCCGTGCTCGCGCGCCTCCGCAGCGGCACGCACGAGGAATCCGTCGGTCACCCGCTGCGGAGCACTCGGGGCCACGGCGAAGCGCAGTCGCGGCCGCCCGGTGGTGAGGGCCCGGGCGGCGGCGCAGAAGCCGAAGTAGGCCTCCTGCACCTCGGCCGAGGGCGGCATCGATTCGCGGCTGGCGCGGAGGATCTCGGCCGGCAGCACCTCGTCGGCGAAGGGCAGACGGTCGACGATGGGCACGTCGATGCCGACACCCGTGCAGGTGGCGCGGATGCCCGCGGCGTCGTAGGCGGCGTAGACCTGGGCGATCGTGCTGGGGGACTGATCGGGCAGTTCGCCCACGTCGTCGAGGAGCGCCGTGGTGCCGCCGAGGAGCGACTCGATCGCCGCCACCATGGTGCGGAGGTAGATGAGCCGCTCGGGAAGCGGCTCGACGCCGGAGGGCGGGTAGCTGAGCAGGGTCCAGATCTCGAGGGGGAGCGGATCGCTCGTGCCGCGCACGAGGATCTCCCACGAGTGCGTGTGGGCATTGACGAGGCCGGGGGTGATGAGGAGGTGGGTGGCGTCGACGATGCTGCGCGGCGCATCCGGGCCGCTCGCCTCGACCGAGTGCGGCAGCTCGACGGCGGTGACGCGGTCGCCTTCCACCCGCACGTCGGCGCGGAAGGGGGTCGATCCGTGCTCGTCGTCGAGAGCGATGACGAGGGCGTTCTGCCAGAGGGTGCTCATGGTTCTCCGTGGCGACCGTCGGGTCGCCGGCTCGTGCGGGCGCGGTGCGCCCATCAGGGGTGAAGTGCGTCTTCGCTCACCGGGGAAGGCGCAGAAGGCGCACTTCTCCCCAGGTGCGGGGCGCGGTCACGAGTTGAAGGAGAACACGGAGGTGTTGTGGCGGCCGCTCCGGCGGCGCAGGCAGAACCAGGGGCTGAAGCCCTTCGATCCGTCCACCATCGTCATGTCTCGACCGTACCGACCGTGTGTGACGGGCGTGTTTCGCGCACAGAACAACTCTGTTTCCCGTCTGCGGGTCAGGAGCCGGGGAGCACCAGCACCCCGTCGACCCGGCGCGGCAGGTCGACGGGACCGTCGCGGAGCTCGGCCGGGAGCTCGGAGGCCGGAGCGTTCTGCCAGGCGACGGGACGCAGGTAGCGCCGGATCGAGGTCGCGCCCACCGAGGTGTGCACCGAATCGGTGGAGGGCCAGGGGCCGCCGTGGTTCTGCGCCCAGGCCACCGCCACGCCAGTGGGGTACTGGTCGTAGAGGATGCGGCCGACCCTCGCCGAGATCGCCGCGCGCGCCGCGGGCACCCCGGAGTCACCCGGTTCGAGGAAGAGCGAGGCGGTGAGGCTCCCGGGCACGGAGCCGACGAGGCGCGCGGCGTGCTCGTCGTCGCGGTAGCGGGCGACCACGGCCACGGGGCCGAAGCACTCCTCGGCGAGGCGGGGCGGCAGGTCGTCGCCCTCGAACTCGACGAGGGAGGGAGCGGTCGTGCCCGGGGCGGGGGCGTCTGTGCGGCCCGAGAGCACGCGCGCGCCCGACACGGCGCCGAGCGACTCGAGTCCGGAGGCGTAGGCCGCCGCCATGCCCGTCGTGAGCGCGGGCTTCGGCACCACGCTCGTGAGCTGTGCCGCCAGCTCGGCGACGAGCTCGTCGCCGTCCGGGCCGGCGGGCACGAAGGCCAGACCGGGCTTCGTGCAGAACTGTCCGCCGCCCAGGGCGATCGAGCCCGCCAGGCCCGCGGCCAGCGAGGAGGCCCGCGCGGCGGCTGCGGCGGGTGAGACGAGCACGGGGTTGATGCTGCCGAGCTCGCCGTAGAACGGGATGGGCTCGGGCCGGGCAGCGGCGAGCTCGGCGAGGGCGCGACCGCCGCCTGGTGAACCGGTGAAGCTCGCGGCCCTGATGGCGGGAGCCTCGACGAGCCCGATGCCCGCCTCGTAGCCGAAGACGACGGAGACGGCCCGCCCCACGAGGGGTTCCGTGGCGTCCGCGATGGTCGACCCGACGAGCGCGCTGGTGGCCGGATGCGCGGGGTGCGCCTTCACGACCACGCCGCATCCGGCCGCGAGGGCCGCCGCGGTGTCGCCGCCCGGCACCGAGAACGCGAGCGGGAAGTTGCTGGCGGCGTAGACCGCGACGGGCCCGATCGGCACGAGCATCCGCCGGAGATCCGGACGCGGGCCCATGGGGGTGTCGCCGGCATGATCGATCACGGCCTCGAGGTACGAGCCCTCCCGCAGCACCTCGGCGAAGAAGCGCAGCTGGTAGGCCGTGCGGGTGAGCTCGCCGTTCAGTCGCACGGGGCCGAGGGCCGTCTCGGAGTCGGCGGCGCCCACGATCTCGTCGCGGCGCGCCTCGAGGGCGTCGGCGATCGTCTCGAGCAGGGCGGCGCGGCCGAACCGGCCGAGGGAGACGAGGCGCTCACCGGCCCGCTCGGCGGCGGCGACGGCGTCGGCCAGACCGGCGGCATCCGTCTCGTCGAAGCCGAGCGGCCGGGCGAGGCCGGTGGCGGGGTCGGTGCTGATCACGGAGGTCATCGTTCTCTTCTCTCTCACGGGTCGGGTCTCTGTCGCGGGCCGCGGGCGTTGTGCGGGGCTGCCGAAAGCGCTACATCCAGGCGGTCGATCCGTCCGGTCGCACGGGCACCCGGCGCTCCCAGTGCACCCAGTCGTCGTGCGCGAGCGCCTCCTCGTCGATGGTGATGCCCCAGCCCGGCCGGGTCGGCCGCAGCTCGAGGTGGCCGTCGACGGGCTCGTAGGGATCGTGGCACCAGGCCACGGGGTCGGGCTTGTACTCCAGGATGGAGAAGTTGGTGGTGGCGGCCGCGAAGTGCACGTTCGCCGCCGTGGCGAGCGGCCCAAGGGGGTTGTGCGGAGCCACGGGCACGTAATGCGCCTCGGCGAGGTGCGCGATCTTGACCATCTGGGTGAGCCCGCCGACCACGCAGATGTCGGGCTGGATGATATCGGCCCCCTGCACCGAGAGCAGCCCCAGGAACTCGTTCGGCGAGTAGAGCGACTCCCCGGTGGCCAGCGGCACCGAGAGCGCCGAGAGCTCCGAGCGGATGCGCGCCCACGCGGGCAGGTGCTCCGGCCGGATCGGCTCCTCGAGGAACAGCGGATCGAAGGGCGCGAGTGCTGCACCGAGCGCCACGGCCTGCTGCGGCGACCAGAGGCAGGCGTGGGCGTCGAACGCGAACTCCCAGTCATCCGGATGCGCGTCGCGCACCGCGCCGAAGTACTCGCCGAGCTCCCGCGCGACCACCCCGAAGCGGTGCCGGTGCAGATCGCTGCGATACGGGCTCAGCTTGAACGCGGTGAACCCGTGGGTCTCGTGGAGCGTGGTCGTGCGCTCGAGCAGCTCCGGCACATCCGGAGCCGAGTAGAGCCCCGCGTAGACTCGCACGCGGTCGCGCACCGCTCCGCCGAGGAGTTGGTAGACCGGCAGCCCCGCGGCTTTGCCCGCGATGTCCCAGAGAGCGTGGTCGATCGCGGCCAGCGCCGCGAGCCCCAGGGCGCCCGGCGGGAACCGCGACGACTGCAGCAGCAGCTGGGAGACGAAGGAGGTGCGACGCGCATCGATCCCCTTGATCTGCTCGAAGAGGTACTCCAGCAGCGGCGGGAAGGCGAGGTCGGGGCCGTGGTTGTACACCTCGGCCCAGCCCGCGATGCCGTCGTCTGTCGTGATCTTCACGAGCACGCGCGGTCGGTCGCCCACTCGCTGCAGGTAGGTGTCGAGGCGCTCGATCCGCGTCACGCCGCCACCGCCACGTCCCAGGCCGCGATCGACTCGCGCACCTCGGCGCGGGCCGCCTCGTCGAGAGGAGCGCTCGGCGGGCGCACCGAGCTCCGGCAGAGCCCGAGCTGGTTCATCGCCTCCTTGACCACCGACACGTTGTCGGCCGAGCGGTTGCGTGCGCGGAGGTGCTCGAATTGACGGATGCCGCGCCACAACGTGTCGACGCTCGCCGAGTCGCCGCGCCGCAGGGCCTCCAGCAGGCGAAGTGAGACCTCGGGCACCACGTTCACGAGCCCGGAGGTGAAGGCGCGCGCGCCGCCCTGCCAGTAGGCGGGGGCGTAGGACTCGGCGAGCCCTGCGATCCACAGCACCTCGGAGGAGGTGCCCGCCGCCACCTCGGAGCGCACGGTGGCGAACACCACGGGGTCGGGCACCGAGTACTTCAGCGCCACCACGTTGGGTGCAGCCGAGATCAGCCGAGCGATCTGTGCGCCGCCCACGAGCGGCGTGCTGAGGTAGGGCACCACACCGATCTCGGGCACGGCGCGCGCCACGGCGAGGTTGTAGTCGGCCCAGCCCTCGGGCGAGAGATAGGGCAGCACCGGCTGGTGGATCATGATGGCGTCGGCGCCGGCATCCCGGGCGAAGCGCGCATCCGCGATCGCCGTCTCGAGGTCGAGTCCCACACCACCGATGACCACGGCGGAGCCGGCGGGCGCCTCCGTCGCTGCATTCGTCACCGTGCGGAGGACCGCGCGCCGTTCGTCGGGCGAGAGGGCGTAGAACTCACCCGTGTTGCCGTTGGGCGTGAGCGCGGTGACGCCCGAGGCGACCAGCCGGCGGATGAGGTCGGCGAGCAGCGGGTGGTCGATCGCCCCGGTCTCGTCGTAGGGCACCACGGGGATGCCGACCACGGTCGAGAGACGCTCGATCAGGGAGTCGCGGTTCATGACGGGTTCCTTTCGGAGGGAGACGGTGCGGAGCCGGGAAGGGTGGGCTCGACGTCGGCCAGGGCGACCACGGGCTTGATGCGCACCCAGAAGGCGTAGATCGAGGCGCTGATGAGGCAGCTGAGGGCGGCGAACACGAGCGGGCCCACGTAGGAGTTGTTGCTGAAGGTGAGGAACAGGCCGATCGCGATGGGGCTGATCAGGTTGCCCAGCTGCGATCCGAAGTTCTGGAAGCCGGCGACCGAGCCGACGGTGTCGCGCGACTCGGCGACCTCGGCCGGGAGACTCAGGATGGCGGCGCCCGCGAACGAGTGCGCGGCGCTGGAGACCGTGAGCACGACCATGACGAGCAGGTTCGACTCCACGAAGGGGCTGAAGCCGATGCACGCGCTCAGCACCAGGCCGGCGATGATGGGGATCTTGCGAGCGGCACCCGCGGAGACCTTGCCGGAGGCGAGCAGCCGGTCCGAGACGATGCCACCCAGAATGGTGGAGCCGATGGCGATGACGGCCGGGATCGCGCCGACGAGGCCGAACTCCTCCTTCGACATGCCGCGGTCGTTCAGCAGGTAGCTCGGGTACCAGGTGAGGAAGAAGGCGCCGGCGAGCGAGCGGAACACGTAGCCGAACATGAGCGCCCAGACCTGGTTGTTGCGCAGCAACCGGCGCCAGGGCTTCTTCTCGGCGGTCGCCGCAGCGGCCACCATCTCGCCCTGGTCGGAGTTGATGTACTCGAGCTCTTCCGCGTTCACCCGCTTGTGCTTCTCGGGGGCGCGGTAGACCGCGAGCCAGCCGATCACCCAGAGCACGCCGACCGCGCCGATCAGGAGGAAGGCGAAGCGCCAGCCGGCGAACACGGCGAGGGCGGTCACGACCGGGATGGAGAGGGCGGTGCCGATCTGCTGGCCCATGTCGAACAGGCTCGAGGCGAAGGCGCGCTCGCGGCGGGGAAACCAGCGCGAGACCACCTTCACGTTCGCGGGCTGCACGGGAGCCTCGCCGATGCCGAGTCCGAGGCGGAACACGATCGTGGAGGCGACACCGGTGGAGAGCGCGGTGAGGGCGGTCCAGATCGACCACCAGCCGACCGCGATCGGGTAGATCACGCGCGGGCCGAACCTGTCGAGCAGCCAGCCCGAGGGGATCTGGAACAGCGCATAGGTCCAGAAGAAGGAGGAGAGCAGCACGCCCTGGATGGCGGGACCGATGTCGAACTCCTCCGACATGAACGGCAGCGCCACCGCGAGCGCGGCGCGGTCGAGGTAGGCGATGGTGAGGCCGAGGGCCGAGAAGCCCACGATCGTCCAGCGCATCTGCGAGCGGCGCCCGCGGGCTCCCGAGGTGGGGGAGGTGGTCGATCGTTCTGGTTTTGTATCATTGTGAAGCATCGTTGCTCCTTCGTAAGCGACGGTGACCGCTCCTCGCGGAGCGTTGAACGGCGGGGCGGCTCGGGATCTTGGCGGTGAACGAGCCGTCTTGTTTCGGTTAGGCGCCTCCCTCTCTCGCGGGCGGCGCGATGATGTGCCGCCGCGCGAAGTCTCCGATGTGCTCGCGCACGAGCCGGGCGGTGCCCTCGGCGTCGCCGTCCCTGGCTGCCGCCAGGATGCGGTCGTGCTCGCCGGCCTCCTGCTCCCAGGAGGCGCTGCGGGCCCAGGATCCGGCGGAGATCAGCGCGATCTGGTCGCGCAGGCCGTCGAGGGTCTGCAGCAGCAGGGGGTTGCCGGAGTGGCGGTAGAGGGCGCGGTGGAACTCGCGGTTGGCGATGCTGCGGCCCGATCCGTCACCGGCAGCGCGGGCTCGCTCGAGCGCACCGGCCGCCTCGTCGAGGTCGGCGCCGGCGGCGATGCTGCGCCGCACCGCCTCGGGTTCGAGCAGCAGCCGCATGTCGTAGATCGCCACGGCGTCGTCGTCGCTGAACACGCGCACGGTGGCGCCGGTGTAGGGGCGGATGACCACGAGCCCCGTTCCCTCGAGCGTCTTGAGCGCCTCACGCACCGGGGTCTTCGAGACGCCGAGACGGCTGGCGAGTTCGGATTCCACGAGCGCCTGGCCGGGCGCGAGCTGCCCGTTCAGGATGGCGTTCTTCACGATCTCGAGCACGTGGGTGGTGCGCGAGGTCGTGGCGACCTGGCCCAGCGGCGACGTCACTGTCATCTCGATCTCCTCCATCGGCTCTCGTACATCGTATATGAGAGCACGGGAAGCGCAAATCACGGCCCGCCGCAACACGCCGCGCGCACGAGAGAGGGGCGCCGCCCGAAGGCGACGCCCCTCTGTCAGGAAGGAGTGATCAGTACCAGACCTTGAGCTTGCCGATGAGGCCGTAGAGCGAGCCGAGCAGCGCCAGCAGCGGCACGAACATGCGCAGGAAGTAGCTCAGCACGACGATGTCGCCGAAGTCGCCGAGCGCGAACAGCCCCCAGGCGATCGCGGCGAAGCCGAGGGTCACACCGAAGCTCTTGATGCGGGTGATGCCGGGGGCCGCGAAGCCCACCGAGGCGAGCAGGATGCCGGTGTCGATCACGAAGGCGCCCCACCTCGGGTCGGCGATGTGCGGCGCGATGATCCAGAGCGCGAGGGCCGCGAGCCAGAACAGCACGAACACGGCGCCGGCGAGCTTCTTGGGGAACGGCTTGCCGGTGTGCTCGGGACCGATCGACGCCACGGAGCCGTGATCGTCGTGCGAGGTGGGTGCGGGCGCGTGGACCGTGGACATCTCGAGTGCTCCTTCATCACGGCGCCCGGCGAACCGGTGGGCGCGTCTGTCGCTCAACTCTACCGGTTCGGCGCTCACGGGGATTTCCGCGATCACGGCGGGTGACGTTGTCGACACCCGTCGATGCCGACAGAGTGGAGCCATGTCTGACCCCACGCCCCCCTCGGCCTCCGCCCCGGCCCCGGCCCCGGCTCCTGCGGTCCCCGCACCGGCGGCGCACGCTCCGAGCGATCACCCCGCCATGCAGCTCAATCGCTTGAGCAAGCGCTTCGGCGACAAGGTGGCCGTCGACGACCTCAGTCTCACGGTGCCGGTCGGCTCGTTCTACGGCATGGTCGGCCCGAACGGCGCCGGCAAGACCACCACGCTCTCGATGGCCACGGGCCTGCTGCACCCCGATGCCGGGCAGTCCCTCATCCACGGCGTCGACCTCTGGGCCGAACCGCTCAAGGCCAAGGCCCTCATCGGCAACCTCTCCGACGGCGTCAAGCTCTTCGACCGCCTCACCGGCGAGCAGCTCGTGACCTACAACGGGCTGCTCTTCGGCCTCGACCGCGACGAGGTGGCCGAGCGCGTGGCCGACCTGCTGAAGCTGCTCGATCTCGAGTCGGCCGCCGGCACGCTCGTGGTGGACTACTCGGCCGGCATGACCAAGAAGATCGCCCTGGCCTGCGCCCTCGTGCACGCCCCGCGGCTGCTCGTGCTCGACGAGCCGTTCGAGTCGGTCGACCCGGTCTCGGCGGCGAACATCCGCGACATCCTCACCGGCTACGTGCAGAACGGCGGCACGGTCATCGTCTCGAGCCACGTGATGGATCTCGTGCAGCGCATGTGCGACCACGTCGCGGTGGTCGCGAACGGCAGGGTCCTCGTGGCAGGCACGGTCGACGAGGTGCGCGACGGATCGACGCTCGAGGACCGCTTCGTCGACCTCGTCGGCGGCCGCACCCACGCAGAGGGGCCGGAATGGTTGCGACGCTCGTAAGGCTGCGCTTCCTCGTCCTCCGCAACTCGCTCAAGCGGAGCACCTGGCAGCTCGTCGCCGTCGTGATCGGCGCCATCTACGGCCTCGGCATCCTGGGGCTCGTCGTGGCCGCGCTCATCGGGCTCGGCTTCGCGCCCGTGGAGCTCGCCTCGACCGCGCTCATCCTCGGCGGTTCCGTGCTCGTCGTGGGCTGGATCCTCGTCCCGCTGATCGCCTTCGGCGTGGAGCAGACGCTCGAGCCCGCGCGGCTCGTGGTGTTCCCGCTGTCGATGAAGCAGCTGCTCGTGGGCCTCACCGTCACCGGCATCCTCGGCGTGCCCGGCATCGTCACCTCGATCGCCGTGCTCGCGACCTTCGCCACCTGGCTCCGCGAGCCGCTCGCCGCCGTGGCCGCGGTGATCGGCGGCGCGGTCGGAGTGCTCATCTGCGTGATCGGATCGCGCACGGTCGCCGCGCTCTCGACGAGCCTGCAGTCCAACCGCCGGTTCCGGGAGCTCGGCGGCATCCTGATCTTCATCCCGCTCATCCTGCTCGGGCCCATCATCACCTGGGTCTCGCAGGGCGTCGCCACCTCGGCGGATGCGCTGCCGCAGCTCGCGCGGGCACTCAGCTGGTCGCCGCTCGGAGCACCCTGGTCGGTGGCCGCCGATGTCGCCATCGGCGACTGGGGCCCCGCCGCCGCGAAGCTCGGCATCTCACTCGCCACGGTGGCGGTGCTCGTGCTGATCTGGCGCCGCAGCCTCGCGGTAGCCCTCGTGACCCCGCCGGCCTCCTCGGCCAAGCGCGTGGCGAAGGGCAAGACGGGCCTGTTCGGCATCCTCCCGGCCACCCCGGCCGGTGCGATCGCCGCCCGCTGCCTCACCTACTGGCGGCGCGACCCCCGCTACGCCCGCCAGTTGATCATCGTGCCGCTCGTGCCCGTCTTCCTCGCCATCTACTCGGGCAACATGGGCTCGCTCGTGCTGCTCAACCTCACCGGCCCGCTCATCGCCTTCGTGCTCGCTCTCGCGCTCTACACCGACATCTCCTACGACGGAACGGCCTTCGCCACGCACCTGGCCGACGGCGTGCGGGGCATCGACGATCGCCTCGGACGCCTCTGGGCCCTCTCGGTCATCGCCGTGCCCGTGATCCTGCTCGGCACCTTCATCCCCGTGGCGATCACCGACTCGTGGGCGAGTCTGCCCATGCTGCTCGGGCTCGCGGTCGCGGTGTACCTCACCGGTCTCGGCGTCTCGGCCGTCTCGTCGTCGCGCATCGTCATCCCCGTGCCGCAGGCGGGCGACAACCCGTTCAAGTCGGCGCCGGGGGCCGGGTTCTCGACCATGCTCTCCGGCTTCGCCACTTGGGGCGTCACCATGGCGCTGTGCCTGCCCGCGATCGTGCTCGCCATCCTGAGCGTCGTGTTCGACTCGGTGCTCTACGGCTGGCTGACACTCGCGGCGGGCCTGGTGGTCGGCGCGATCGCGTTCGTGATCGGGCTGCGGATGGGTGCCGCCCAGCTCGACCGGCGCGGGCCTGATCTGCTCGCGCGGCTCAAGCGGATGCGCAGCGCCTAGGGCTCGAGCCCGGGGCGCTCAGGGCAGCTGGGGCACCCACTGCTCCAGGATGCTCGTGAAGGCCGCGCGTTTCGCCTCCACATCGGCGGCGTCGGCGAACGCCACGAGCGCGCGGTCCTTGCCCTGCCAGGCCAGCAGGCCCTCGGGGTCGTCCACCGCGAGATCCGGATGCCCAGGCACGGCCTTCGCGCCCGTGTGCAGCACCACGCGCACGGGCGCGGCCGGGCGGAGGTTCAGCGTGGCGAACCAGTCCCGCACCGCGAAGCTCGGTGCGTTCCACTTGATGCCCTCGCGGATGGCGGGGTCGGCGGCGAGGATGAGCGCACGGAGCGCCTCGACGGTCTCCCGCGGCCCCGGATCCAGCGCCGCCACGTAGTCGTCGACGTCGCTCACTTGTCGAGTTTCGCGAGGCGCGCGCGGGCGATCAGGAACACGCCGTACGCGATCAGGCCCACGCCGACCGCGACGAGGATGGCGATGCCGAACGGCAGGTCGGCCAGGGACTTGAGCGCTCCGTCGAGCCCCGAGGCCTGCGAGGCGTTGGAGTTCACGGCCGCCACCACGAAGAGCACCCCCACCACCGCGAGGGCGATGCCCTTGGCGACGTAGCCGACCACTCCGAGGATCACGACCCCTCGCCCGGCGGATCCCGCGGGCACCCGGATGTTCTTGCGGAACGTGCGGCGGATGCCGATCACCACGAAACCGACACCGGCCCCGAACACCGCGAGGCCGATCGCCACGAGCAGGAACACCCCGCCCGGAGTGGCGAGCAGCTGGGCGCTCATGCTCTGCGAGCTGTCGCTCGACGACGATCCGCCACCGAGGGCGAAGGTCAGCGCGGTGCCGCCGATGGCGAAGTACACCACGCCCTTGCCGAGCTCCGAAGCGCGCTTGCCCCACTTCTTCTTGGCATCCTGATCCTGCAGCAGCACCACCTGCACGAGCTGCCAGAGGCCGAGCGCGAACAGGCCCACCACGGCGATCCACAGCACGATCAGGCCGCCGGGCGACGAGGAGATCTGGCGGAGGGCGCCCGACTGGTCGGCCTCCCCGCCCGATCCGCCTGTGCCCCCGCCGCTGAAGGCCACACCGATGGCGATGCCGCCGATGAGGATGTGCAGGAGTCCGTTCACGGCGAAGCCCGAGCGGGCGACGGTGCGGAACACGCGGCTGGTGCTGGCGTCGCGCACGGCGCCCTTGGCGGTCTGAGTCATCTCACTACCGTGTCACGCCCCGATAGAATCGGGGCGACATGAGCGCACCTTCTTCGCACCTCGCCCCGCATCCGTTCTCCACCGCCACGGGAGCCGACGTGCGCGTCCGCTTCTGCCCGAGTCCCACAGGAACGCCCCACGTGGGCCTCGTGCGCACCGCGCTGTTCAACTGGGCCTACGCGCGGCACACCGGCGGCAAGCTCGTGTTCCGCATCGAGGACACGGATGCGAACCGCGACTCGGAGGAGAGCTACGAGCTCATCATCGAGGCGCTCACCTGGCTCGGCCTCGACTGGGACGAGGGGATCAACGTGGGCGGCCCCCACGCCCCCTACCGCCAGTCGGAGCGCTTCGACATCTACCGCGGCATCGTCGAGCGCCTGCTCG
This sequence comes from Herbiconiux oxytropis, assembly GCF_024979315.1. GTDB lineage: Bacteria > Actinomycetota > Actinomycetes > Actinomycetales > Microbacteriaceae > Herbiconiux > Herbiconiux oxytropis. The sequence continues at coordinate 462,774 of NZ_JANLCK010000003.1, forward strand.
AGTCGGGGCACGTCTACGAGAGCTTCTCCAATGCCGAGGAGATCGACGCGCGCAACGAGGCGGCGGGGCGCGCGAAGCAGCTCGGCTACGACAACTTCGACCGCACTCTGACCGACGAGCAGAAGGAGGCCTTCCGTGCCGAGGGCCGGCAGCCGGCGCTCCGGCTGCGCGTGCCGGACACCGACCTCTCGTTCGACGACCTGGTGCGCGGCGAGATCACCTTCCCGGCAGGCTCGTTCACCGACTTCGTGATCGTGCGGCCCAATGGGCATCCGCTCTACACCCTGGTCAACCCGGTCGACGATGCGCTCATGGGCATCACCCACGTGCTGCGCGGAGAAGACCTGCTGTCGTCGACCCCGCGGCAGATCGCGCTCTACCACGCGCTCATCGACATCGGTGTGACCACGTTCGTGCCGCGCTTCGGGCACCTGCCCTACGTGATGGGCGAGGGCAACAAGAAGCTCTCGAAGCGCGACCCGGAGTCGAATCTCTTCCACCACCGCGACCGCGGCTTCATCCCCGAGGGTCTCGTGAACTACCTGGCGCTGCTCGGCTGGTCGCTCGCGGCCGATCGCGACGTCTTCACGCTCGACGAGATGGTGGCGGCGTTCGACGTGGAGGACGTGCTGCCGAACCCGGCCCGCTTCGACCTCAAGAAGGCCGAGTCGATCGATGGCGACCACATCCGGATGCTGGCCGTGGAGGACTTCGCGGAGCGGCTCGTGCCCTACCTCGAGGCCGCCGGTGTCGTGAGCACGCCGCTGTCTGCGGCCGAGTCGGCCACGCTGGCGGCCGTCGCGCCGCTCGTGCAGACGCGCATGGCGCTGCTCGGCGAGGCGCCGGAGCTCCTGGCGTCGTTCTTCGTGGCGGCCTCCTCGCTCACCTACGCTCCGGATGCCCTCGCCTCGCTCCCCGAGAACGCCGGTCTCGTGCTCGTGGCCGCCATCGGCGGGCTCGAGCTCGTGCCCGAGCCGTCGTGGAACGCCGAGTCCATCCAGGCGGCACTGCAGTCGGCCCTCATCGAGGGCCTGGGGCTGAAGCCCCGCGTGGCCTACGGACCGCTCCGCGTGGCCCTCTCGGGCCGGCGGATCTCGCCGCCGCTGTTCGAGTCGATGGAGATCCTCGGCAAGGCCGAGACCGTCGCACGGCTCGACGCGCTGGTGAAGGCGCTGTGAGCACGGCGGCGGGCGCGCCTGCCGCTCCGGCCGGACCGGTCGGCGGGCACTACGACGTCGTGATCATCGGCGGAGGGCCCGCGGGACTCTCCGCCGGGCTCAACCTCGTGCGGGCGCGCCGTCGGGTGCTCATCCTCGACAGCAACCGCCCCCGCCACTCCGCCACCCTCGTCTCCCATGGTTTCGTCACTCGAGACGGCGTCTCGCCGCTCGAGCTTCGCTCGCTCGGGCGCGAGGAGTTCGCGGGCTACCCCGACGCCGAGTTCCACCAGGGCCTCGTCTCCGCGGTCACCCGGGTCGAGGGCGAGGAGGTCGTCTTCTCCGTCACCTCGCGCGGTGTGCGCGGGTCGGCGGATCGCGACGTCACCGCATCCGTCGTCATCCTGGCCTCGGGCCTCGCCGAGACGCTGCCCGCGCTGCCGAGCATGCGCGCCTACTACGGCACGAGCCTGCACAGCTGCATCGAGTGCGACGGCTTCGAGAAGAGCGACGGCGCGCTGGCGCTCATCGGCGACACCGACGATCTCGCCGAGCGCGCACTGCTCGTCTCCCAGGTCACCGACGACCTGATCGTGTTCACCAACGGCTCCGCGGCGGTCACCGCCGAGGAGGAGGCCGCGCTCGCACGGCGCGGCATCGCGGTGGAGCGCCGCCCCATCGCCGACGTGGTGGGCGATCGCTCGGGCCTCACGGGCGTGCAGCTCGACGACGGCACCCTCGTGCCGCGCACGGGTGGCTTCGTGCGCCCCCACTGGTCGGTGCCGCTCGACTTCGCCGCCTCCCTGGGGCTCGACCGCGACCCCGACGGACACATCCTCGTGGCCGATCGCGGCGCCACCTCGGTGCCCGGCGTCTACGCGATCGGCGACCTCACGGCCCCCGGCCCCCAGCAGCTCATCGTGGCGGCCGGTGCCGGAGCCCGCACGGCCGCCGCCGTCAACCGCCACCTCCTCGGACCCCTCTAGCCGGCCCCACCCAACCGCCGCCGGTTCGGGCGGACGGGCGGCGGAGGGTCAGGAGTCGGAGCGCACGCGGCGGAGCCAGGCACGGCGGCCCTGGAGGAAAGGCTCCACGTCGGTGACGCGGTCGAGCGCGATGGCGTCGGGCGAGACGCCGCGGGCCTCGACCGCGAGCGTGCGCCCGCCGACGGTGGTGGCGGCCCACCAGCGGTCGCCGCGCTCCCACAGCTCGAACGGGTGCTCGAGGCCGCCGAGCGCGAGCGGCACGATCGAGTCGGGGAGGCCTTCGGCGGGAGAGAGAACGCGGTACTGCGATCCGCCGTCCACCCGCTCCGCGCGACGCCGGAGCCGTTCCACCACCGAGCGGCTGTCGCCCTCGCGCCAGTGCACGTGCACCTCGAAGGCGTCCTCACCCCGGCCGGTGCCCACAGGAGGGGCCCGGTCGGGGTCGCGCTCCTCCGGAGAGTCCTTCGGCGGCAGCTCGTGTGCGAACGACAGCACGCGCGTGTGCCCCGAGTAGTCCCAATCGGTCACCATCGCGAACCCCGGCCACTCCACGAGCCCGAAGGCGCCGGCGGGCTCGAACGACGCTCGCAGGCGCTCATCCGTCTCATCCACCCGATTCCAGAACTCGTCCGGAGTGAGGTGTCGGGGCCCTGCCTGCATGCCTCCAGTCTGGCATCCGGGCCAGGCGACCAGGGGGTCACGACCCGCCGTGGCGACCGGTTGCGAGAATAGGGGAGTGAACGAGAACAGCAGGCCCCGCCGACCGGATGTCACGCAGACCGAGATGGTCGGCGGCATCGAAGCACTCGAGGTCTCGCTGCACGACGCCGACGAGCGCTGGGCCGAGGCCTACGTCGAGCACCGGCAGCGCATCAGGGAGGCCCTCGCCGACCTGGGCGAGGAGTTCGGCATCGAGCACATCGGCTCGACCGCGGTGCCGGGACTGGCGGCCAAGCCCATCGTCGACATCGTGGTCACGGTGCCCGACATCACGGCCGAGGAGGACTACCTCGGCCAGCTGATCGCCGCCGGCTACGAGCTGAGGGTGCGGGAGCCCGGTCACCGGCTCGTGCGCACCCCGGCGCGCGACGTGCACGTGCACCTCTACGAGCACGAGCACCCGGCGGTGGCCGACTACCTGCTCCTCCGCGATCAGCTGCGTGCGGATGCCGCCGACCGCGCCCTCTACGAGAACACGAAGCGCGCGCTCCTCGAGCGCCGCTGGGACGACACGAACGCCTACGCGGAGGCCAAGACCGCCGTCATCCGGCAGATCAAGGTGCGCGCACGAGCCCGGCAGGCAGGCTAGGCCCGGGGCGGATCTCCGGCCGTGGCGTAGCGGCGGCCGACGGCGAACCAGACGATCGAGCCCAGGAGCGGCAGGATCAGCACGACCAGCACCCAGGTCACGCGCTCGCCGGTCGACGCCCGCGGGGCGCGGACGATGCTGACCAGTGCCGCGATGAACAGCACGACGGCGGCGAGCCAGATCAGCAGGAGGACGACGTGCCAGGGCTCGAATGAGGCGAACATCACCCCATCATGCCCCGATCAGGGGCCATCGGGGGCACCCCGCGCCCGCTAGGGTCGCACTATGGCACCGGCCGACCTCTTCAACCTGCAGGACACCGTCGAAGGCGCAGGCCTCTGGGGTCTCGCCATCGTGTGCGTCATCATCTTCGCCGAGACGGGCCTGCTCATCGGCTTCTTCCTCCCGGGTGACACGCTCCTGTTCTTCACCGGGCTGCTCACCTACACGGGCGCCATCCCGCTCCCGCTCGCCGTGGTCATCCTGGCCGTCTTCGCCGCCGCCTTCCTCGGCGACCAACTCGGCTTCGTCATCGGCCGCCGGGCGGGCCCGGCCATCTTCGAGCGCCGCGATTCCGGTTTCTTCAGCCGCAAGAACGTCGACCGCACCCAGGCCTTCTTCGACCGCTTCGGCGGCTGGGCCGTCACGATCGCCCGCTTCGTCGGCGTCGTGCGCACCTTCGCTCCGGTGGCCGCCGGCGTCGGCCGCATGAAGTACTCGCACTTCGTGGGCTTCAACGCCCTCGGGGCCGCCATCTGGTCGGCGGCGCTGATCGGTGTCGGCTACGCCCTCGGCTCCATCCCCGAGGTCGCCGAGGTCGTGCAGCAGTACATGGAGTGGGTGCTCATCGGCATCGTCGTGCTCACGGTCGGATCGGCGCTCATCGCCTTCCTGCGGCAGCGTGCTCGGGCCCGCCGCGAGAAGGTGACCTCGGCCTGAGGTCTGGCTACAGCAGTCGCAGCTTCTTCACGAGGGAGTCCACTGTGGCGCGCGGCCCCACGATGCTGAGCGCGAGGCACTCGAGCCCGGCTCCGGGGGTCATTGCGAGTTCGCTCAGGTACTCGTCGTAGACGCGCGTCGTCTGTCCAGCGAGCGGCATGTCGGCCAGCCACACGCCGGAATCCTCCGCGATCGACTGCACCACCTTGGCCCGGGTGTTCGCGAGCCGTTCGGCCGAGGCGCCCAGCACGGTGCACCCGGCCCAGGCGAGCCCCGGATGCGCGACCCCGTCGGCGTCGACCGCATCCGGACCCTGCAGCCCGGCCACGACCGATCCGGTCGCCGCCGCCACGCACGCGACGGCGTTGGCGGCGCGACCGGCCGGGAGGTCGCTGTCGACCACGATCACCCACTTGAGGCGGGAGGCGCGGGTCGACTCGCCCGTGACGATCTCGTCGGGGGAGTAAGCGGGAACGGATGCTGCTGATGCGGTGTTCGAATTCACACCGTGATGCTATGCAGGAGTTCGATCGGTCTACAATCGATCCGTACTTAATCCGGGAACGGGAGGTGAGCGGCGTGCTCGACGAACTAGATACGGCCATCGTGCGCGAACTGCAGGCGGATGCGCGCCGCACCAACCGCGACATCGCCGCGGCGGTCGGCGTTTCACCGACCACAGCTCTCGACCGCACGCGGGGCCTCCGTGAGCGGGGAGTCATCCGCGGTGCCGCGCTGGATCTCGACCTGGCTGCCATCGGGCGCCCGGTGCAGGCGATGATCGCCGTGCGCATCCGCCCGCCGTCGCGCCGCAACATCGAGGGGTTCCGCAACTGGGTGAGCGCGCTGCCCGACACCCTCGGCGTCTTCGTGACGAGCGGCACGGAGGACTTCCTCATCCACGTCGCAGTGCCCGACAACGAGAGCCTCTACGCCTTCGTCATCGACCGCCTGACCGAGCGGCCGGAGGTGGCCGACGTGCGCACCTCCGTGGTCTACGAGCACCTTCGGAACCCGCGCATCCGCCCGGTCTGAGGTGCGGCGCGCGGTGCCGGATTCCCTGGTCGCGTTGCGCTCCGGATGCGACGATGGGCACCGCTGCGACGACGCAAGCACCCACCCACCCACCACCAGAGGAGCAACATGACGGATGCCACCCCCACCCTGCCTCCCACGGGTCGTCGTGAGACCCGTGGCCTCGACACGGCACTCGTCTTCAATCGTGACTTCGCCGCCACTCCCGCCGAGGTCTGGGCGGCCCTCACGGAGCCGGCCCTGCTCGAGCGCTGGATCGGCACGTTGAGCGGTGATCCGCTGGCGGGCACCGTCGTGTTCCGCATGACGGCCGAGGGTGAGGACGTGCCGGAGGAGCCCGTCACGATCACCGACTGCGCGCCTCGGGAGCGCCTGGCGCTGCAGCTCGGTGTCGGCGACGGCGCAGCCGACCCCTGGCGCCTCGAAATCGACCTCGCCGCGCACGACGCGGGCACCGGCCCCGTGGGCACCACCCTCACCTTCGCCCAGCTCCTGACCGACCCCTCCGGCGTCGGCGACATCGCCCCGGGCTGGGAGTACTACCTCGACCGCCTCGCCGCGGTCCTCCGCGGTGCAGATGTGGAGGCGGTCCGCTTCGAGCACTACCACCCCGGCCAGAGCGAGCACTACCGAGCGATGTTCTCCTGATCAGGTGTTCTCCTGCAGTCCACACACACGGTGCCGCCGTTTTGGAATCGGCGCGGCGGATGCGCTAAAGTAAACAGTCGGCTCGGCCAGTGGTTGAGACGGTGGGGTATGGTGTAATTGGCAACACGGCTGATTCTGGTTCAGTTGTTCTTGGTTCGAGTCCAGGTACCCCAGCGAGCAAGGCCCGGATTTCCGGGCCATTTGCATTTCCAGCAGCAGGCTGTAGCGACGTGGTCTAGGTAAACGCTCGATCTATTTCGGGGAGAGACTCTCAGTTGGATCGTGTCGCAAATGAGGCTTTCTAGTCGATCGTGGTGAGACGTTTCAAAACGCTTGGGTTGCGAGACGCAACATCCCGCCCGTTCAGGGCACCCGTGCGGGCAAAGAATGCGGGCGGGGTAAACGGGCATCCCAGTAACGGCGGGGCCGGTGCAGTAAACGACACCAACCGCCGCTCGTTTCTCGACCGGCTTGCGGGCGTTAGCGGAAAGCCGAGCTACTCGTACATCCGCCCCAGCGTGCCGCTCCTCCTAGTGTCTGAGCGAGGAGGGAGAATGCGTCCATGAGCTATAGGACGGCAGACGGTGCCAGCTATGAGGGTCGCGACGCATTGGGCAATGAGAAATTCAGTGTGTCTATCCCATACGACGAGCACGGCTTTTTTGGCCGTGAGTGCCCCGCCTGCCATCAGGTGTTCCGGATGAACGGCGAGGATTACGACGCGCTTCCAGATGACCTTGTGCTGATCTGCCCCTACTGCGGGCACGACGAAGAGCACAGCGAGTTCATGACGGCTCAGCAACGGGACCGGGCTTTGCAGGTTGCCCAGGACGCGGCCATGCAACTCGTGTCCGACATGCTCGACAAGAGCTTCCGTTCGATGGCGCGTTCAACCAGGAACAATCATTTCGTCAAGGTCTCATACCGGTCGAAGCCGTTCTATCCGCAACCCCTGCCTGGCATCAATGAGGAGAGGCTCGTCCGAGAACGGACCTGCACCGCTTGCGGTGTGCGCTACGCGATCTTCGGCGAGCACCGCTTCTGTCCGGTAAGTGGAGCACTTGATGCAGCTGAGATTGCTCGCGATGCCCTGGCCGCGGAGACCGCGAAACTAACCGCTCTCAGCGACATCCCGGATGCCCAAAGAGCAGTACTTCGCGAGCAGGGTGTCTTCGATCGCATTGCAGTCGACACTCTTGGTCGGGTCGTCGGAATCGTGGAAGCGCTCGCATCAGCGGAGTTCGCCAGTCGGGCACAGGGTGCCGACACGATCGTGCGGGGGCGGGGCAACGTGTTCCAGCGCCTGGACGACCTCGCGCAAGTTTTTGCCGACCATTTGGGCGTCGATCCACGCTCGTTACCCGAAGTCGACTGGGCGGCACTACATCGACTTTGGGCAGCCCGCCACGCGCATGTCCATGCAGACGGTCGTGTAGACGCCAAGTACCTGCGATCTGTCCCAACTTCGTCACTGAAACTCGGGCAGCGAGTAGTTGTGTCCGAGCGGGACGCCCGAATTGCCATCGAGCAGGCCACAGCCCTCTGTGACGCCTTGGTTGTCAGCTGACAGGTTGTCACGCATAGCGTGCCGATAACCACCTGCTGCGGCTTGCCGCTTCAGCAGGCAGGAACCTCCGTCCTGGCGGCCCCGACATCGATCCCTCAGCGGGCACATGGTGCTGACGTGGCTGACCGGCAGAAGTAGTTAGACAGGTCCGATGAATCGCACGCCGACGCTCGAGGCGACAACCTGAATGTCTCCGAAGTCTCCCGCAAGGCGATAATTGTCGTCCTGAAAAGTGAACTCGTCCATCGCACCCCAATCGTGCTCGCCGTCGGCATTTATTGCCGGTGGAACGCCTTGACCGTTCCAGGTCAGCGAAGTGACCCCTCTGAATTCGATGACACCGCGGCGATAGTAAGTGACTTCTCCCTCCCGTGGTGGGCGCAGGTTTGGATGATCCCTTGCGAATGAGAGGTCGATTTCTACCTGGAGGATGTTCGGCTTGGCGACAATACCAAGCACGCAGCTGTACTCCAGAACGTAGTGCTGCAGAGCAGGCAGCGTTGTGTAGTCAGGCACACGTCGAGACTAGCGATGACCAATCAGGAGTGAGACAGAGAACGCTTGAACCGCACGTATCCTCTCCCAGCGAGATGGCCTTGGTATTACGGCCGGCCGGAGCGCTCGAATAGCGATCATCCTTCGCTCACGACGACCAGCTCGGTGTCACGATGTGTGACGCGGTCTGAGAGCCTGGGTGCATCCTCATACTTCAGTTAGGAGCGAAATTGGCGTCAAGGAGATTTCTGGCCGTCGCAGCTGTCCTTGCACTCCTGCTCAGCGGCTGCACCAGAGAAAGCGCTTCGGATCCGATACACACACCATCTGTTCTGACGGGCACGTGGGTCGCAACTGGGCCCAATGGACAAGAGGCCACACTCGAATTACGCGCCGACCGCTCGGCGAGCTTCACGGGCATACCAGTTCAAATGGTGCTCGGGAGGTTATCTGTTCATTCAGGTGAGCCACTTGACTGGGCCGACGTCGTTGACCGGGACGGAACTTGGAGTGCCCAGGCAAACAATGCCTACCGGTACTTATCGTTCCGGTTCTCCCCGGCGGTGGAGGAAGAGACGACCATGTTGCTGAGTCTGGAGCGCGACCAATCGGCGTGGAACCTTTACTACAAGCTCGACGGCGACGAAGGACCCCGGCTGGACTTCGAGAGAAGCGCCACTGAGAGTGGTCAGCAGCACGACTTTCCCGCTGACCGATAGGTGCCAACTGAGCGATCATCCTCCGTCTCGCGAGACCATCCCTCAGCGGGCGCTTCTCATGCCGGCTTCATTCGACCGGCCAAATCCGGTCCGCGAGCACGTCGGGATCCCTACTGAATCGACCACGCACGAGTACGCGCTGAGCCTCGCGCCACGGTACGACCACACTCGTCCGCCGGTGAAGAGTTCCAGCTTCGGCGTCTGCAAAAACCGCAGCGTCGTAAGGATCCACCTCAGAAAAGAGTCGTACGAAGATCATTCGTCTTGATGCGTCTGCCTGTTCGAGCTCGATCCAGCTATTTCCTGGGTAGTCATCCACGTCGAAGTCGAACTTAGGAAAAGGGAGTGCTTTGGCGAATCTCGGATCTGCCGAGACTGCATTCGTCACAACGTTAGAGAAGAGCGCTTCGGCGATTGCTTCCCAACCGTCGTGGGCATCTTCGTCGTGCCAGCTGAGACCGGCGCGCTCGACAATCGGCCCCAGCGCTATGAGTGAGTCTCGATATACCGCGAGGAGGTCGCGCAGCTCGTAGCTTCGCGGCGAAGAAGGCACCTGGTCATCGGTACTCACATAGTCCCCCTCGGCCCCGTCATCGGTTCCCTACGAAAACGTTAGGCCAATCCCCGGTCGAAAATGCGCCGCGTTCCTCGTCCCTCCCCGCGGGGCGGCGTATTCGTGCACGTTGATCGATCCCCAGTGGGGCTTCGAGGTCTCGATCGAGCAGGGGCCCGCGTTACCACCGGGGCGCGTAATCTCGGAAATTGCTGCCCTGTCTATCGGTCACCGCAACGCGTCCACTCCGCCGCGGTGCCTTCGTGAAGCGCTGAGCAGCGACGGGTGGGCACTTTGATGGAACCGGATAACGGTTCCCACTGATGGTTGGTCAGATTGGCACTCGCGCCAGGCGCTGTGTTGGCAAAGCATGAGGGGTCCGAACTGGGCTGCTGGACCGCTGGTCTACGACGCGCTCGTGGTGCGGCGGCTCTCCGCGTCGCGGCCGGAAAAGTTACGGCTGGCCGACATCTCCGCTGGCTTGAACGCCATCATGCGACGCATCTATTTCCGCTGAGGGCTCTCGACCGAACTGACGCCGGCGATTCGGCGCATCTCCTCGCGCACCTTGGGGGACGCGATTGGCCTACCTAGGTCCGGGTGCAGTGGGATCGATGGTTCCAACTCCGCAGCGACGGCCAAGGAGTCCGAGGCAAAAGACTCTGCGCCGACGTCTCCGAGGGCTTCGGCTACTCGGGCCTGCGCGACCAGATACCTGAGCACCGAATCCCGGAACATTCTCATCCGAGATATTTCTGGCTTCACCGCATCGAGGAGAGTCTTCGCCTCCTGCATGTCGGCCCGATGGCCTTTGGCGATCAGGATCCCTGCCAGCAGCACCTCGGTCATTCCCGTGGTTCCCGAACGCCCCGTCACGCTCTCTGCGATGAGCTGTAGAACTTGTCGGAGGTAATTCGCCGCCTGGTCCGGATCGCCAGCATCCGCGAAGGTGATCCCGAGTTGCTCGGTTGCTGAGAGCACCTGCAGCCGATCGCCGCTGTAGTCAGCAATTACCCGCTTGAAGAGTTCCTGCCCCGCAACGCGCGTGGCTTCTTCGTCCTGGCGCACGAGATGCACGGCCTGAATGCGTACATATTGCGCTCGGTTCCACGGGCGTGCGCGGGCCAGTTTCGACTCAAACTCATGCGAGACGGCGACGACAGAGCGGTGGGTTCAGGTACGAAGCGGGCCTAAAGGCACCAAGATTACGAATGGTGGTTACAAGGCACCAGGACAAAGGAGACAGTAGGACGATGTTTCGGCGGCACACCCAATCCGAAGTCTGGCGAGCGTCCATTGGCCTGATTAGGGACCATTGTGAGCGGGGGCCCGACTTGTACTTCCTGCTTACCAATCTAGAGTTCCGAGAGACCGCGGAACTCGTAGATCCGGCCCTCTGGATGGACTGGGTCGATCAGCTATTTCTTGCTCAAGGCGCGACGTTTGATCCCCCTAAAGATCCGTCTAGTTTGTGGGGGTTGTACCGCATTCGCGTTCCAGATGGCGGCCACGTGGACGTTGAGGTGCGAAACAGCGCGGTAAGCCTTTGGCCCGATTGGCTTGATTCGGGGCCGAAGGACGGGCTTAGCGAAGTTCAAGCGTTGCAATCGCTCCTTGAGCTGCTTAGTCAATACTCGCTGGCTGGAATAACGGATATCGAAATCATCCTCAAGGAGCTTGAAAGCGGCAAGAACCGGTTCAATTGGCTCGCATCGTGCGTTCGACTACTGGCGATGTCAGCCACGGAGCCGGCGTTCGCGAGGCTATCTCGCCCGAATCCGCGATGACAGCGAGGGGCCAACACTCGTGACCAGCCTGATTGACCCGATGCGTCAGATCGTTGACCTCGCCGCTCCGCAACTGAAGGCTTTAGGATTCAGAAAGCGGCGACATTCGTTCAACCGCTCAGTAGGTGATGGAATCACCCACGTCTTGAACTTTCAGATGGGGTCTTCGAACCCGCCGGGCACGGTCGAGATTCCAGGCCTGCGCCCCAACTTGCAGGGACGGTTCACGGTGAACGTTGGAGTTCACTCTCCGTCGATGCCGCGCCAGCGATATCGACAGCTCACTTGGATCAACGAATACAATTGTCAACTGCGAAAGCGGCTCGGTTTCCTGCTTCCTGAGCAGGACGATGTCTGGTGGCATCTTGATCATCCCGACGCAGGGGTGGACGCGATCCGTGCGGTCATCGATGTCGGAGTGCCGTGGTTGGATCGGTTTCAGTCGAGCGAGAGCATATGGTCTGCATTCGAAGCCGAGGGGTCGGAATCGATCGGAATGTCTCGGGCCGGCGCTCTCGATATTGCCGATCTCTACAGCGCGCACGGGCACCCCGAAGATGCCCGACGAGTACTCAATTCCTATGCTCGAAAAAGCCACAACTCACATCACGTCGATTACCTGGTGAAGCATCTCGAAGACCGTGGCTTCCATGACCTATCAGCACTGGTCCAATCGAGCCCGCCCAGCTCTTAGCTTGTGAAAAGCGGAACAGTCTTAGTCAAGCGTTCGTATAGGGATCGGCTAACGGGCAGCTGCAACAATGCAATCTTCCAGCGCTCGGACAAGGCCTCCCGCGGGATGCCTTTTTTGCTGCCTCGGGCCCCTTCGTGCGGGTGTATCACCGGTGATACACTCAGGGCATGTCGTCGGTCAGTGTGAGAGACCTCCGCAACCGTGGAGGAGACGTCCTGGCGCGCGTGGCGCGCGGGGAAGCGCTCGTCGTGACGAACGACGGGGCCGAGGTCGCCGAGCTGCGGCCGCTGCCCCGACAATCCCTGTCCACGCGGCAGCTGATCGAGAGGCGCCTCCACCTTCCCCTCGTCGATCCCGAGGCCCTCCGCGCCGATCTCGACGAGCTCCTGGACTCGTCGCTGTGATGGTGCCGCCGCGGGGTCTGCTCGACACCTCCACCGTGATCCTGCTCGGGCGGATCGACGATCCCGACGCGCTGCCCGATGAGCTGCTGATCAGCACCGTGACGATCGCCGAACTCAGTGTGGGGCCGCTGGTGGCCTCCGACGACAGCGTTCGTGCGGCGCGGCAGGCACACCTGCAGCAGGCTGAGGCCGACTTCGAGCCGCTGCCCTTCGACGGTGCGTCCGCGCGCGCTTTCGGACAGGTGGCAGCGGCGCTCCGACGCGCAGGCCGCAAGCCGGCGGCGCGCGCGTACGACGCGCTGATCGCCGCGATCGCCCTCGCGAACGACCTGCCGGTGGTGACCGCGAACCCGAGGGACTTCGCAGGCATCCCCGACTTGACCGTGGTCGAGGTTCAGGTTCGTCACTGACGAGGCGCTGCTCAGTCCGTCAGCTCGAGTTCGAGGATCTGGAAGCCCTCGGCCGGCAGCTCGCAGGCCGCGTCGATCTCGCGAACGACCCGGTTGAACTCGGTGACGTCACCGAACGGCGATCCGGGCAGGGCGGTCCGAGCCTCGGCGATGAGAGGTGTGAGGTCGTCCCCCGCCATCTCCTCGGTGTCCGCAAGGCTCGCTCGGGCCTCATCCCACGAGGTCGTCGCCTCGGCGGACGGGTCGAGACGGTTGATGCTCAGCTTCTGGGTGATCGCCGCGAAGTGCGGGCACGCCCACTCGTCGTCCGGGAGCTCTTCGCTCGCGCACCCCGCCAGGCCGAGGACCGTCGCGGCCACCACCGCCACCGTCAGGATCTGTCGTGGAGCCCGTGTCCTCATCGCATCCACCCCGTCCGGTCGTCCCGCTGACCCTATCCGACCCGTGGGCTCTGCGCGTCCACGACGACCGGTGCGGCTCTGCATGAGGGCGCACGAATCACGTCCCTGCAGCTCAGGCCTCGACGAGGTCCAGCACTCTCGCCCAGGTGGCCTCCCAGATCGGCGCACGGGGATCGATCACGCTGAAGTGGTGGCCCGGGGCCTCAAGGAGTTCGGGCTGGCCGAGGGCGACCGACCGGGAGAGGCGCCGGTTCATCTCCACCAGGTCGGCCGAGTCGTCGGCGCCCTGCACGAGCAGCCACGGGGTCGACCGCTCGCGGAACTCCCGCGGCGACGCACGGGCGTAGAGCTCCGGGATCTCGGAGGGTGAACCGCCCAGAGCGATCCCGACGGCGCCTTCGCCGAGAAACCGCTCGTGGGCGGCGACGAGGTCGACCACGCCGGCGAGCGAGACCGTGAGCTGCACGGTCTCCGGAGCGGCCTCCTCCGCGAGCTGCAGCGCCAGCTGGCCTCCCGCCGAGTGCCCGACGAGCACGACGGGCCCGCCGGAGGGGCCCGCCAGCTCGCGCGCCCGGGCCGATCCGGAACGCAGGTCGTCGAGGGTGGCCGCCCACCCGTGGAGGTCCGGCCGCCGGTACTCGAGGTTCCAGCTGCGCCAGCCGCGCCGGGCGACATCGACGGCGAGCTCGTCCATCAGCCCGGCCTGCCACCTCGAGCGGTAGAACCCGCCGTGAATGAGGACCGCGAGAGGCGGTGCCCCGGATCCGGCGGCGTTCACCGGTTCACGCCACTCGCCGTACTGTTCGGCATCGGGCCCGTAATGCACGCGCCGGGCCGGGTGCAGGGCGGCAGCGACGGCCGAGTTCACCACGAAGGGGAGCCCATCCAGTCCCAGACCGCGCACGTGGTGCAGGAGCGCGGTCGAGGGGTCGCGGTCGCGCGCGCCCAGATCGAACCGGATGATCGGAGGCCGGGTTCGTCCCTGATCCGTCGAGAACGAATCCGCCTCCAGCTCGAGATCGACCCCCTCGCCGGGCAGGACGAGCACGGCAGACGCCTCGGAGGTGGGCGCGGCGGCACGACGCAGCACGTCGGCGGGGGTCTCATCCGGCAGCAGCGTGACCATCCTGAACCCCCACCCGCGCGAGGCGGTGGCCTCGGCGAGCACCTGTTCCAGGCGTGCCTCGTCGACGTCGAGCCCGCTCGACACGATCGCGGTGAGAAGACGGTTCATCGGTCGAGCTTCAGCAGCGGCATCACGGCGGTGCCGATCAGGTCGATCCCGCCGGCGTCGGTGAGCCCTTGGGGTGTCCCGAAGTCCACGCGGTCGGCCCCCGCATCGATCAGCGACTGCGCCTGCTCGGCGACGTGCTCGGGGGTGCCGGAGAAGGCGAAGAGGTCGAGCACGTCATCCGGGATCCGATCGCCGGCCGCCTGATCATCTCCCTCGCCCACGAGGCGGCGCACCGACTCGAGCAGGTCGTCCGGGAGCTCGACGGTCGGATCGAGGTCGGCCACGGCGGCCAGGTACATCGCGACCTCGCGGCGGGCCGCTGATCGGGCGGCACGCCCGTCGCGATCGACCACGGTGACCGCCCCGAGCACGAGCTTCACATCCTGGGCGCTCCGACCCGCCTTCTGCGCGCCCACCCCGATCCGCTCGCGCATCACAGGGACCATCGCCGGGTTCGCCGTGCCGCCGACCTTGAGCTCGTCCGCGATCCGCCCTGCGAGGGCGGCTCCGAGCGGCCCCCAGGCGCCGATCAGCAGGGGTGGCCGCGCTCGCCTCACGGGGTACCGCAGGGCCACGCCCGGAGCGAGCGGATAGATCTCTCCCTCGAACCCGGCCCCTTCACCCGAGAGCAGAGCGTAGATGTGTCCGGCTGCTTCTCGCAGGTGCGCGACGGGCTTGGTCTGGCGGAGTCCGATCGCGTCGAGCCAGGTCCCCTTGGCAAGTCCCAGGTACGCCCGGCCGTCGCTCGCTGCGTCGAGCGCGGCGACCTGCCCGGCGATCTCGTACGGATGCAGGGAGTACGGGTTCCAGCAGGCGGCGCCCAGCCTGACCCGGGATGTCGCCGCCGCCATCTCGAGGAGCGCGGCGATGGGCGGCTGGAACAGCAGGTCGCTGAACACGCTCACGACATCGATCCCGTGCCTCTCGGCGCCGGCGGCGAGCGGGCCGTAGGCTCCGGGCGCCTTGTCCGACTGGATGCCGAGCCCGATCTCCGCGCGGCTCACGTGAGGTCTCCCGAGCGCATCGGGCAGAGCGCACCGCGTTCGATCCGCATGATCAGACGCTCCTCCGGGTCTGGACAGGCGACCAGGGAATCCCGTTCGAGCCAGTCGCCGTCCGGCAGCTTGCGCTGCTTGGCCGGGATCATCGGCAGCACGGCCTGCAGCGCGTAGAGGCAGAAATGCCCCGGAATCGTCAGCTGACTCGAGTTCACCACGTCGAACGAGTCGCCCACGTGCATGCCGCAGACCGATCGGCCCTCGATGCGGTCGACGACGACGGTGATGTCGTACAGCTCCATGTCGTCGCCGGCGTCGGCTTCACGCGAGTCGGCGTCCCCAACGGTCTCATCGGTCATGATCTGCTCCTTCTGCGGCGACGGATGCGCCTCCGCGATCGAGTACCACGATGGTCTTGCCCCGGGTGCGGCGGGCCGCGAGGTCGTCGAGTGCGGCGCCTGCGTCGTCGAGGCCGACGACGCGATCGACGAGCGGGCGCACGCTTCCGGCCGTGACGAGGGCGAAGAGTGCGGCGTAGACCTCGCTCACCTCCGCCGGCCGCTCCCACGGATAGCGTGAACCCCAGGACAGGCCCACCAGATCGACGTTGCGCGCCATCAGCGAAGCGGGGTCGACCTGCGACGAGCCCCCGGCCGTGCCGACGGCCACGAGACGGCCCTCGAACGCCAGGCAATCGAGCGAAACCGCGGTCATCGGCCCGCCGACCGGGTCGATCACGGCGGCCACGCCCGCACCCCCGGTGGCCGCGCGCACGAGGTCGACGACGTCGGCGTCCCGGTAGTCGATGGCCAGATCGGCGCCCTGGGCGAGGCAGACGGCCGTCTTCTCCGGCCCGCCCGCCGTCGCGATGACGCGGAGCCCACGCGAGCGCGCGAGCTGGATGGTGGCGATCCCCACCCCACCCGCTCCGGCGTTGACCAGCACGGTCTCGCCGGGCTCGAGCCGAGCCCGCTCGAGGGCGAACCACGCCGTCTGGTAGGTCACCGGCAGCGCGGCGGCCGTCACAGCGTCGACGGTCGGGGGTCGCTCCACGGCGAGCGACGAGGCGATGACGACTTCGTCGCCGAGGGCTCCCTCCGGCAGCGCGGGGCAGGCCAGGACTCTCGTGCCCACCGCGTGCACCGAGCCCTCGGCCGCCTCGATCACCGTGCCGGCCACCTCGACGCCGGGCACGAACGGCGGAACGGGGACACCGGGGTAGTCGCCCCGGCACATCATGACGTCGAGGAAGTTGAGCCCGACCGCCTCGGAGCCGAGCCGGATCTGCCCTCGCTCGAGAGTTCCGCGCGTCCGTTCCGACACGCGGAGCACGTCGCCCGGCTCGCCGAACTCCACGACGACGGCGGAGCGGTACCGGCTCACACCCGCTCTCCCGACCCCGGGCCCGACTCCGGACCGGGTTCCGGATCGGCCGTCTCGGCGACCTGCGAGGGCCGCGCCCACAGCTCGGAGTGGTGGTGCACGATGCGCCAGCCGTTCTCCGGATCCCGCAGCAGCACGTCGGTCACCCGCGAGACCTCGTCGCCGTCGACCCCCGTCTTCGACGCGACGAGCAGGTACCTGGCCACCGCGTGATCGCCCCACACGTCCACGCGCTCGGCCTCCACCCGGAGCGACGCCACCTGAGCCACGACCGACGGCGGCCGTTCGTCGCGGTAGGCGTCGAGCTCGTCCCGGCTGATCAGGCGCGGGAGAGGTGTCTCCCAGGTCGTGACGTCCGGTGCGAGATGTCGGTCGAACCGCTCACGATCCCGTGCCATGAACGCGTCGTACATGTCCCGGATCTCGTCGAGCACGACGCTCTCCGCCGTGGTGGGGGCACTCATGCGATCACCAGTCTGTCGTCGCGCACCACATCGCCCGCCTGCATGACCCACCGCAGGGTGCGGAGCGCGGAGATGTCCTCGAGCGGATCCGCGTCGACCGCGATCAGATCGGCGCGCTTGCCCACCTCGATCGTGCCGACGGCGTCGTCGATCCCGAGCCAGCGCGCGCAGTTGACGGTGCCGGCCCGGAGAGTGGCGGGTGCGCCGAGTCCGTTCTCGCTCATGTGCTCCATCTCGCGCACGATCGCCGTGGTGCCCTCGAACGGCCAGAAGGGCGGCATGTCGCTGCCGACCATGATGGTGACCCCGGCCTCCATCGCCATCCGGAACGACTCGAGGTGCCGAGGCCCCGCCGACAGGGACCGCTCCTGCATCCACGCCGGAACACCGAGCTCGTCGAAGAACGATCCGCATCGGGTCACCACGAGGGTCGGCACCAGAGCGGTGCCCGCGGCCGCCATCGCCGCGGCCACCTCGGGGGTGAGCTCGTAGCCGTGCTCCACGCAGTCGAGCCCCAGCGCCACGGCCTCGGCGATGATCGGCGCAGGGCCGGCGTGCGCCGTGACCTTGCGCCCCCAGGCGTGAGCGGTCGAGATGACCGCCGACATCTCCTCGCGGGTGAGCTGCGGGGTGTCCATGCCTTCGTGGCGACCCGCGATGCCGCCGGAGATCATCACCTTGATCAGGTCGGCTCCCGCCTTGATCTGGCTGCGCACCCCCTGCGCGAAGCCCACGGCTCCGTCGCACTCGAGTGTGTCGCCGTTCTCGTGCCCGTGGCCGCCGGTGCACACGAGGGCCCGGCCGGCGGTGCGGATGTCGGGCCCGGGCACGAGGCCTCGCGCGATCGCGTCGCGGAGCGCGAAGTCGACGTGGTCGCGCTCGGCGACGCAGCGCACGGTCGTGAT
Organism: Herbiconiux oxytropis; assembly: GCF_024979315.1. GTDB lineage: Bacteria > Actinomycetota > Actinomycetes > Actinomycetales > Microbacteriaceae > Herbiconiux > Herbiconiux oxytropis. The sequence goes on from NZ_JANLCK010000003.1 coordinate 480,862, forward strand.
GCCGGAGTGCAGTGCGCGGCGCGCCCCGTCGGCCATGTAGAGCGCGATCCCCGCGTCGTCGAGCGCGCTCACGGCGGCGCCGCGCTCGCCGGGGAGCGCGAGGGAGAAGTGGGTGTGCATGTTCATCAGGCCGGGTGCCAGATAGGCGCCGCCGAGATCCACCTCGACGGGCGCAACCGCCCCCGTGCCCGCCGAGACCGCTGCGGCGCGGCGCACGTCGTCCTCGGCGCCGACCGCCGCGATCACGCCGTCGCGCACCCACACCGCACCGGGCGTGGCCGTCTCGGCGACGGCGTCCACGATCGACAGCGAGTGCAGCAGCACGCTCGTCGGACTCGGCCCCGTTCCGCGGAACGCGGTGGAAGCGATGTCATCGGTCATCGAGATCAACTCCATAGGTGTCGGATGCCGCGGCGGCGGAGACGATGCCCTCCGCCACGTCCCGGCGGACGAGTTCCGGATCGCGTTCCGAGACGGGACCGTGCCCCGCTCCTCCCGCCGTGAGCAGGGTCACGCGGTCTCCTGCCGACACCGCGATCCGACGGGTGCTGAGCCGTCGCTCGCGGGCGGTGCCGGGGAAGGCGATCACCTGCGTCGGTTCGCTCTCCTGGCCGCCGTCGAGCGACCACGGCCTGGTGCGGGTCTTCTTGACCACCGAGAGGAACTCGCCGTTCGAGACGAAGCGGATGTCGCGCCTGATGCCCGGGCCCCCGCGGTGCTTTCCCGCCCCGGCCGAATCCGCGCGCACCTCGAGGCGTTCGAAGAGCATCCCGCTCTTGGCCTCGAGCACCTCGATGGGCGTGCTCCTGGCCACGGTCTGGCACAGGTGGTTGATCGGTCCGGCCCCGTCGTGGTGCGGGGTGCCGCCCCAGCCGATCGGGTCGTTGTTGCTGATGGCGAAGAACGCTCCGGTGTCCGGATGCGCGCCCACCATCATGAATCCGGGCACGTCGCCGCCTGAGGACGCCCCGAGCCGATCCGGCATGCCCTGGGCGAGCGCCTTGTAGATGAGCTCGACGGCCAGGTTCCCCGTCCACTGCGTGAAGGTGGCCGCGGGGTACACCGCGTGGAAGAGCGATCCGGGTTCGGCCTTCACACGGAGCGGAGCCATGTGGCCCGCGTTCGTCTGCTCGAACGGCGTGGTGAGCGCCTTGAAGGCCACCCTGGCGCAGGCGATCGTGGCACCGAAGGGAAGGTTGACGGGCCCGCGCACCATCGGCGACGAACCCGCGAAGTCGACGGTGAAGGTGCCGTCGGCCACCGTGACGGTGACCTCCAGCCGTACCGGTTCGTCGGTGATGCCGTCGTCGTCCATCCAGTCGACAGCCGTCCAGCTGCCCTGCGGCAGAGCCGCGATCGCGTCGAGCGACGCCTGTTCGCCGAGCTGCATGAAGCGCTCGATGCTCGCCTGCACGGTGCCGAGGCCGAATTTGGCGATGACGTCGACGATGCGCCGCTGGCCGGTGCGCAGGCACGACACCTGCGCGTGCAGGTCGCCCAGCACCACGTCCGGCATGCGCGAGTTGAAGCGGATGAGCTCGTGCACGTCGTGCACGGGCTCACCGCGGGAGAAGACCTTGGTGCCCGGGAAGATGAGTCCCTCCTGGTGCATGTCGGTGGAGTCGAGCACGTAGCCCGGATCCTTCGCGCCGAGGTCCATCCAGTGCGCCCGCACGCACACGAAGCCCACGAGCGTCTCCTCGTCGGGCAGGAAGACGGGAGAGAAGAGGGTCGCGTCGTAGGAGTGCGCCGCGTTCCAGTAGGGGTAGTTGAGCAGCACGACGTCGCCGGCCTCGAGGTTCTCCACCCCGACGTACTCGAGTCCCTTCTTCAGGGAGTGGTCGTTCGCACCCAGGAAGCGGGTGAGGCCCGGCGCCTCGGCCACGAGTCGCGCCCTCTCGTCGTAGATCGAGATGCCGAAGTCGAGCACCTCGTAGATCACGGGATTGAACGCCGTGCGGATGAGGGTGCTGCGCATCTCGTCGGCGGCCGCGGCGAGGTAGCTCCGCACGACCTCGACGGTGGCGCCGTCGACGGCGGGCAGGCCCTCACTCATCGATCTCGACCCCGTAGACCGACGCCGCGGCCTCGCGCGACACGTAGCCCTCCGACACGTCCCGCCGCACGAGTGCGGGGTCGCGGTCGGCTGGATCGCCGTGCCCGCCGCCGCCCGCGGTGAGCAGCCGGATGAGATCGCCCGGCTGCACCGGAACACGCTTCGTGCTGACTCTGGCCTCGCGCTCGGTGCCGGGGAAGACGACGACCTGATTGGGCTTCGGCTCGAGCCCGCCCTCGAGCGCCCACGGTGCGGTCTTCGTCTTCTTGATGACCGACAGGAACTCGCCTGGTGAGACGAAGCGGATGTCGCGCTGCAGGCCCGCGCCGCCGCGGTGCCTCCCCGCTCCGCCGGAATCGGTGCGGATCTCGAGCCGCTCGAAGATCATCCCGCTCCTGGCCTCGAGCACCTCGAGCGGGGTGCTCCGCACCGTGCTCTCGGAGAGGTGGATGGTGGCGTCGAGCCCGTCGTGCTCCGGTGTGCCGCCCCAGCCGACAGGATCGTTGTTGCTGATCGCGAAGAACTCTCCGGTGTCAGGGTGGTCGCCCACCATCATGAAGCCGGGGACGTCACCTCCGGATGAGGCAGCGAGACGGTCGGGCATGCCCTGCGCGAGGGCTTTGTACACGAGCTCGAGCGCCACGATCCCCGTCCAGAGCGTGAACGTCGGGGCGGGGTACACCGCGTGGAAGAGGGTGCCGGGCTCGGCGAGCACCCGGAGCGGCACGGTGGTTCCGGCGTTGCTCGGCTGCTCGGGCGAGGTGAGGTTCTTCAGCACGACCTTGCACAGGGCGATGGTCGCACCGAGGGGCATGTTCACGGGCCCCTTCGTGGCAGGCGACGATCCGGCGAAGTCGACGGTGAACGTGCCGTCGGCGATCGTGACCGTCACCTGCATGCGGATGGGGTCGTCGCTGATGCCGTCGTCGTCCATCCAGTCGACCGCTGTCCACGAGCCCTGCGGCAGCGCGGCCAGGGCATCGATCGTGCTCTGCTCGCTGTGCGCCTTGATGACGGTCACGGCCTCGTCGACGGCGGGCTTGCCGAACTTCTGCATGATCTCGATCAGGCGGCGCTCGCCCGTGCGGATGGCCGAGACCTGGGCGTGCAGGTCGCCGAGAACGACGTCGGGCATGCGCGAGTTGAAGCGGATCAGCTCGTGGATGTCGTGCACGGCCTTCCCGCGCGAGAACACCTTCGTGCCTGGGAAGAGCATGCCCTCCTGGTGCACGTCGGTGGAGTCGAGCACATAGCCGGGATCCTTGGCGCCGAGGTCCATCCAGTGGGCCCGCACGCAGACGTAGCCCACCAGGGTGCCGTCGGCATCCGGATGCGCCTCGTCGGGCAGGAAGACCGGGGCGAACAGCGTCGCGTCGTAGGCGTGGGCCGCGTTCCAGTAGGGGTAGTTCAGCATGACGATGTCGCCCGGGAACAGGTTCTCGGCCCCCACGTACTCCACGCCCTTCTGCAGGGAGAAGTCGTTCGCGCCCAGGAAGAAGGTGAGTCCGGGCGCCTCGGCGATGAGCTCGAGCTTCTCGTCGTAGAGCGAGATCCCGAAGTCGAGCACCTCGTAGATCACCGGGTTGAAGGCGGTGCGGATGAGGGTCGTGCGCATCTCCTCTGCCGCCGCGAGCAGGTAGCTCCGCACGACCTCGATGGTGGCGCCGTCGAGGGTCATGCCGCCTCCTCCAGAGTGATCAGCAGGTAGCCGTGCTCGTCGACCTCGACGTGCTGGCCGCTGTGCACGACCGTCGTGGAGGTGCCCTCGTCGACGAGCGCGGGCCCGTCGAACCGGTCGCCGGGCGAGAGGCGACTGCGATCGTAGACGGCGAACTCCGCGGCGCTCCGGGTGCCGAAGTCGAACGCAGTCCGACGGCCCGTGAGGGCACGGGCGGGATCGCCGTCGCCCTCGGGGAGCACCGGGAGCCCTGGTCGCACCGTGCGGCCGATGCCGCGCACCCTGGCCGTCAGGATCTGCACCCTGCTCTCCATGGAGTGGCCGTAGCGGGCTTCGTGCAGCTCGTTGAACGACCGCCGGATCGCCTCCGGGTCCAGGTCTTCCCCGATCGGCACCGTGAGCGTGTGCTCCTGCCCCAGGTAGCGCAGCTCGAGCTGGTTCTCGAGGTGGGCCACGTCGTCGGCCACACCCTGCTCGCGGAGCGATCCGAGTGCTTCCCCACCGATCTCGTCGAGCTCGCGCCGGAGGTCGTCGAGATCGACCTCGTCGAGCACCTCCATCCTGGTGCGCGCGAAGTCGTTCACGATGTCGGCGCTCAGCATGCCCCAGGCCGAGAACCCCGAGGGGGCGAACGGCACGATCACCTCGCGCACGCCCATCTCGCGGGCGAGGAGGGGAGCCACGAGGGGGCCGGCTCCGCCGAAGGCGAGCAGCGAGAACACCCGGGGGTCGTGACCGCGCTCGACCGTGATCTGCCGCACGGCCCCGACGGTCTTGGCGAGCATCACGTCGAAGATGCCGGCGGCGGCCGCCTCGACGCTCAGCCCGAGCGGCTCGGCGATCGTGGCGCGCACCGCCTCGACGGCGGCCTCGGCCTGGAGGGGCATCGATCCGGCGAGGAAGCTCTCGGGATCCACGTAGCCGAGGCAGACCGACGCATCCGTGACCGTGGGGCGGGTGCCGCCCCGGCCGTAGCACACCGGCCCGGGCACGGCGCTCGCACTCTCGGGCCCCACCTTCAGCAGGCCTCGGTCGATCCAGGCGATCGATCCGCCGCCCGCTCCGATGGTGCGGATGTCGTAGGAGGGCATGAGGAGCGGGAAGTGCTCGAGCTCGGCCTCGTGGGTCACGACCGCCGTGCCGTCCTCGATCACGCAGGCGTCGAGCGAGGTGCCGCCGATGTCGAAGGTCAGCACGTTCGGCCGCTCGAGCACGTCGGCGAGGTAGCCGCCGCCCACGATCCCGCCCGCCGGCCCGGAGAGCACGGTGTGGGTGGGCGACTGCTTGGCCGTGGCCGAGGTCATCGACCCTCCGCCCGAACGCATGATGAGGAACCGCCCGTCGAAGCCCTTCGCCGCGAGGCCCTTCTCCAGTTCGTCGACGTAGCGCTCGAAGATGGGCCGGATGTAGGCCTCGAGCACGGTCGTCGACGTGCGCTCGTACTCCCGATGCTCCCGCACGATGTCGGTCGAGACCGAGACGGTCACCTGCGGGTACCACTCCCGCAGCAGCTCGGCCGTGCGCTGCTCGTGGGAGGGGTCGAGGTAGGAGTGCAGGTAGCAGACCGCGAGCGAGATGACGCCCTCGTCCTCCACGAGCTGCCTGGCCACCTCGCGGAGGCCCACCTCGTCGAGGGGTTCGAGCTCTTCGCCCCTGTGGTTCAGGCGGCCGCGCACCCCGGCGGTGTGCCGGCGCTTGACGAGGCTCTCGGGGCGCTCGTACTGGAAGTCGTACATCCGGTCGTCCGGCACGTTCCCCCGGCCGAGCAGGAAGATGTCGCGCAGGCCGTAGTTGGTGATGATCCCGGTCGCGCCCCCGCGCCGCTCGAGCACGGCGTTGAGGCCGAGCGTGGTGCCGTGGATGAACAGCTCGACCTCGCCGAGGTCGGTGCCGAGGGCCTCGACCGCCGCCAGCACGCCCTCCCAGGGGCGGGCCGGCGTGGTGGAGGCCTTGCGGAAGCGCACGACCCCGGTGCGGGTGTCCAGTTCCATGGCGTCGACGAACGTGCCGCCGATGTCGACGGCGAGACGGAGTGGGGCAGGGGACACGGAGGATCGTCCTTTCACGGGGTGACGGCTCGGCCGCCGAGGCGGGGCGCCGCGGCGAGGAGCCGGCGGGTGTACGGATGCTGAGGGGAGTCGAACACCTCGGCGGTGGGGCCCTCCTCCACCACCTCGCCGCGGTAGATCACGACCACGCGGTCGCAGAAGGAGCGCACGGTCGCGAGATCGTGCGAGACGAAGAGCTGACCGCGCTCGCCGTCGGCGCCGAGCTCGGTGATGAGGTCGAGGATCTGCGCCTGCACGGTCACGTCGAGAGCGGATGTCGGCTCGTCGAACACGATCAGCTCGGGTTCGCAGACGAGGGCTCTGGCGATGCCCACCCGCTGCGCCTGCCCGCCGGACAGCTCGTGCGGCAGCCGGGTGAGGAAGGTCTCGTCGAGCCCTGTGCGCCGGAGCACCTCGGTGGCGCGCTGCTCGCGCCGGGGCCGGTCGACACCCTGGGCGAGCAGCGTCTCGGTGACCGCGTCGAGCACGGTGCGCCGGGGGTCGAGGGCACCGAGCGGATCCTGGAACACCATCTGCACGGAACGGCGGAGCGCCCGCCGTCGGGAACCCCGCAGCGCGGCGAGGTCGTGCCCGGCCACCTCGACCCGGCCGCTGGAGGGCTTCACGAGCCCCACGAGCATCCGCGCCAGAGTCGTCTTGCCCGAGCCGCTCTCGCCCACGATGCCGACGGTCTCGCCGCGGTGGACGGTGAGGTCGACACCGCGCAGCGCGTGGTGCCCACCGCTGCCGATGCGGCCGCGGTAGCGCACATGGGCGTCGCGCACCTCGGCCACGACGCCGCCGGGCCCGTCCTCAGGCCTGACCGGGCCGGCGGCACGGCGCGTGAGCGGGCGGTCGATGTCGGGCACGGCGGCGAGAAGAGTGCGGGTGTACTCCGAGCGCGGGCTCTCGAGCACCTGGGCGGTCGTCCCCTCCTCGACCACCTCTCCGGCGCGCAGCACCACGATGCGGTCGCACACCTCCACCGCGGCCGCGATGTCGTGCGAGATCAGCAGCACTCCGCGGCCCTGCTCGACGGCGAGCGAGCGCAGCAGCGCGAGCGCGTCGCGGGTGAGGGTGACGTCGAGCCCCGTGGTCGGCTCGTCGGCGAGCAGGAGCCCGGGATCGCAGGCGAGGCAGAGCGCGATCATCACGCGCTGCGCCATGCCGCCTGAGAGCTCGTGCGGGTAGGAGCCGAGCACGCGGCGCGTGTCGGTGATGCCCACGGCCTCGAGCAGCCGTACCGACTCCGCGGTCGCCTCCTGGCCGGTGGAGCCCTGATGCAGTCTCAGCCGGTCGGCGAGCTGCTTCTGCACGGTGCGCAGCGGTTCGAGCGCCGCGCGGGGGTTCTGGAAGCACAGGGCGACTCCGTGGCCGCGATGCTCCAGCAGCTGCGCCTCCGACATCCCGAGCACGTCCTGGTCGCGGAAGAGCACGTCGCCGCCGGTCTGGGCGCGGGCGGGCAGCATCCCGATCGTGGCGCGGGCCAGCATGCTCTTTCCGCCGCCGCTCTCACCCACGAGGCCCACCACCTCGCCGGCCCGCACGGTGAGGTCCACGCCGCGAAGCGCCTCGACTGCCGCTCCGGTGGTGGGGATCGACACGGTCAGGCCGCGCACGTCGAGCAGCACGTTCATCGGGTCCTCCTGCGGGTCTCGCGTTCCTGGAGGCCCTCACCCAGGAGGCTGAACCCCAGCACGCACACGACGAGTGCGAGGCCGGGCGGCACCGAGGTCCAGAGCCGGCCGGCGACGATGTCGCTCGTCCCCTGGCTGATCATCGCGCCCCACTCGGGCTGCGGCACGGGCACGCCGAGGCCGAGGAACGAGAGCCCGGCGAGGGCGAGCATCGCCCAGCCCACGTTGAGCGGCGCCACGATGCGCACCGGCGCGAGGCTGTTCGGGATGACGTGCCGCAGCAGCACGCGGGCGCTCACGAGTCCCGAGGTGCGCGCGGCGTCGACGTAGGCGAGCTCCCGCACGGTGCGCACCTCGGCACGCACGAGTCGGGCGTAGGAGGGGACCGAGACGATCGCCACCACGATCGTGAGGTTCACGATGCCGGGGCCGAGCAGGGCGGCGACCGCGAGGGCGAGGATGAAGGTGGGGAAGGCCTGGAGGATCTCGAGCAGCCGCATCACGATGGCGTCGAGGGCCCCGCCGACGTAGCCGGACACGGCTCCGATGAGGGATCCGATCACCACGGCGACCGCCACCGACACCACAGCCACTCCGAGGTCGACCCTCCCGGCGTGCAGCAGCCGGCTGAACACGTCCATGCCGTTCGCGTCCGTGCCGAGCCAGTGATCCGGCCCCGGTGCCTGACGGATGGCGGTGGAGTCGATCTCGATCGGGCCCCAGGGGGTCAGGAGCGGCGCGAAGACGCTCGCGAGCACGACGAGGCCCACGAGGGCCGCACCCGTCCAGATCATCCCCTCGCCGAAGCCGCGCGAGGCGCGGGGAGTTCGGCTGCGGGGGAGCCGGCGGTTCACGCCGATCGGTCCGACGCTGACCATCAGAGCCTCACTCTCGGGTCGAGGGCGGCATGGATGACATCGGCCACGAGGTAGGCGATGGCGTAGACGAGGGCGATGATGACCACACCGGCCTGCACCACGGGGTAGTCGCGGTAGAGCAGTCCGCGCAGCAGCCACTGGCCCATGCCCTGCCAGGAGAAGACGTACTCCACGAGCACGACACCGCCGAGCACGTTGCCGAGCACGAGGGCCGCGAGAGTGGGGATGCGGGAGACGGTGCCGCGCAGCAGGTAGCCCGTCACGAGCGGGCGGCCGCTGATCCCGTGCGCCCGCGCCGTGGCCCAAGGCGCGGCGGCACGGATGTCGATGGCGGCCGACCGCACGCTGCGCAGCAGCGACGCCGTCACTCCGACCGCGATGGTGAGCACGGGCAGCACGAGGTAGAGCAGGGCGGAACCGAGGGCGGGCCAGTTGCCCGTGAGGAGTGCGTCGACCGCCTCCGCTCCCGTGATGGGGGTGGGGCTCAGCCCCCGGCCGATCCGGCCGCTCGGGCCGGGGAACCAGCCGAGCTGCTGGTAGCCGATGACGATGAGGATCAGTCCGAGCCAGAACTCCGGCATCGCCGTGCCGACGAGCGACGTGATGCGGCTCGTGTGGTCGAGGGGGCTGTTGACCCGGAGGGCCGAGACGATGCCGATCACGATCGACACCACGACGGCGAGTCCGACGCCGAGGAAGACGAGTTCGAGCGTCGGCGCCAGGCGGAAGGCGAGCTCGGTGGAGACGGGCACACCGGTCTGGATCGAGGTGCCGAAGTCGCCCACGAAGAAGCCGCCGAGGTAGTCGAGGAACTGGCTCCAGAGCGGCTGGTCGAGCCCGAGTCGCTGCCGGATGGCCTCGAGGTCCTCCGCCGTGGTGTTCGGCCCCACGAAGGCCTGCACCGGATCGCCGGGCAGCACGCGCACGAGGAGGAAGGTCAGCACGATCACGCCGAGCAGCACCGGCACGACGAGCGCGATCCTGATGGCGATGTACCGGGCGATTCGCATGCTTCTCTCTCGGTGTGGAGCGGGCGGGGCTTCGGGCGCGGGCGGCTGGGCGCCGGGCGGCCGATGCCGGGCGGCTGGGCGCCGGGCGGCCGCGGAGGAGGGCCGCCCGGCGCGTGATCAGTCGATCGTGAGGTACTTCATGCGCAGCAGGCCGTCGACCGGCTGCACGAAGCCCGACACGGTGTCGCGCACCGGGAGGTTGTAGTTCGGCTGCGCCAACGGGATCACCGGCACGTCGGTGGCGAACTGCTTCTGCACCTCGGCCCACAGCGCCTCGCGCTCGGCGGGGTCGGTGAGGGTGTGCGAGGCCTCGACATCGGCATCGACCGTGGCGTTGGAGTAGTTCGCGTAATTGAGGTACGCGCCCGTCGTCCAGCCGTTCATGAGGTACTCGACGTCGTTGACCCACTGCTGGCCGGAGGCGATCTGCATGGCAAGATCCTTCGCGTCGCGGCGTGCGCCGAGCGCAGCGGGGTCGAGCGGGGTGGGGGTGACCGTGATCCCCACCTCGGCGAGGGCGTCCTGCACGAGGATCGCGATCTGCTCCTGCTCGTCGCTCTCGGCCTGGTAGGCGAGGTCCACCGAGAGGTCGCTCACTCCGGCCTGCGCGAGCAGCGCCTTCGCCTGGTCGACGTCCTGGTCGTAGGGGAAGCCGTCCTCGCTGTAGCCCGGCATGTCGATCGGCACGATGCTGAGCGGCCGACGGGCGTCGCCGCCGTAGACGGTCGAGATGATCTCGTCGTAGGGCATCGCGTACGCGACCGCCTGGCGCACGAGCGGGTCGTCGAACGGTGCGACCGCCGTGTCGAGGGGGATGTAGATCATCTCGTTGGAGGGGGCGGAGATGATCTCCACTCCCGCCGTGCCCTCGAGGTCGGCGATCTGCTGACGGCCGAGGCCGAGAGCGATGTCGACGTCGCCGTTCTGCAGCAGCACGCTCTCGGCGGCGGGGTCGGAGACGACCGTGAGCCTGATGGTGTCGGTCAGGGGGCCGTCTTCGGCCGGGTAGTCCTTGTTCGCCTTGAGCACGATCTCCTGGCCGGGGGTGAACTCCTCGACGTTGTAGAGACCACCGTCGCTGGGGTTCTGCGCCGCCCAGTCCTGCGCCCACGGGTCATCGGCCGTGGCGTGCTCCTTCATCAGCACCGAGTCGTAGACGAAGAGGCTGATGGCCTGGATCTGAGGGGTCAGAGCGCTCGGGTACGCCTGGTCGAAGGTCACGGTGCGCTCGTCGACGACCTGGATCTGCTCGGGGTCGGTGAGGCCGATCAGCGAGTAGACCCCCGCCACGTTGGCCTGGGCGGCGAACGCCCTGTCCTTCGACCACTTGACGTCGTCGGCGGTGATGGGGTTGCCGCTCGGGAACGTCGCGTCCTCGCGCAGGGTGAGGGTCCAGAGCTTGCCGTCCTCCGAGGTGAACGACTCGGCCCACGCCGGCAGGATGTTCTCGGTGTCGAGGATCTGGCCGCCGGCGACGTCGGTCACGCCGTAGTCGGTGAGGTAGGGGTAGACGTTCTTGAACAGCGCGAGCGCGACCGGATCGAACGCCACGAAGTCCTGGTCCCAGCTCCCGGGGTAGGAGGGCACCGCGATGCGGAGCTCGGATGTCGCCGACTCGTCCGGTGCGGTCTGGCCGGCCACGCAGCCGGTGAGGCCGACGATCGTCGTGGTGAGGACGGCCCCCGCCACGACGAGTCTGCGGAACGACTTCGATGTCACTTGCGATGGGAAATCCACGGGTCCTCCACGGTGTCCTGATGCACGGTAAACGTCTGATGAAACAGGCCTCGCGACGGAGTAGGGCCTTCAGATGTTTTACCGCACTAAACACTCATGGCGCCAGCATTTAACATGATCGTAAAACGCGTGCCTCAGAACAGGCGCGGAGTGACCACCGAGACGACGATGGTGAGCTCGTCGGTGTCGTTGTGCAGAGAGTGCGGCGTGTTCGACCGCAAGTGCAGGCTGTCGCCCACCCCGAGGCGGTGTGTGACGCCGGCCACCTCGTAGGTGAGCTCGCCCTGGATGACGTAGGCGAACTCCTCACCCGCGTGGTGCGACGACTCCTCCTTCTCACCGCCCGGCTCGATGTAGACGAGCATCGGCTCGAGCACGAGTCCCGGCACCCTGGCGGAGAGCATCTCGTAGTGCCGGCCCCCGGAGACGACGCGCTCGACGTGCTCCGCCGCCCGGTTGAGCGTGAACACGACTCCCTCCGGCTCTGCCACGGTGGAACTCGGCTGCACGAAGAAGTCGGCCATCGGATGCCCGAGAGCGGCCGCAACGGACCTCAGGCTCGACAGAGCGATAGAGCTCAGTCCCCGCTCGACCTGCGAGAGGAACCCGACGGTCAGGCCGCTGCCCGTGGCGAGCTTTCGCAGCGACAACCCCTGCTCCTCACGGAAGCTGCGGATGCGCTGCCCGACGACATCGACGTCGTTGGTGAGGTCGTGTTCCCGGTCCCCGATTCCTGCGTGCACGGCGAGACATCCCTTCGGTCAGCGCGTTTACCCGCACTAAACAACTCACCCTATCGGGACTCTACTCGTGCAGCAGGGTGCGGAGCTCCGTGATGCGGCCGCCCCGCACCGTGATGATGTCGACGCCCCGGGCGGCAGGCGAGCCCGCAGGGCCGAAGGTCCACGCCTGCACGCCGGTGTCGGCACTCACGTAGCCGAGACCGTCGTCGGCGAACACGAAGTCGGCGGGCGCGCCGTCGACGAGGCCCGCGGCCTTCGCCTCGAGCGCATCCCACCCCGTCACGGTCTCTTCGGGATCGATGAAGGTCACGTCGGGTGCGAACAGCGCCTCGATCGCCGTGCGGCGCGATCCGGGGTCGCGGTTGCCGAAGACGTCGTGCAGGTTCGAAGCGAGCAGCTCGGCGACCGTGGCCATCAGTCCTCCTCGAGGCGGGTGAGCACGAAGACCGGGATCTCGCGGTCGGTCTTGGTCTGGTAGTCGGCGTAGGGAGGGTAGGCGGCGACTGCTCGCTCCCACCAGGCGTCCTTCTCGGCGCCGAAGACCTCGCGAGCCGTGTAGTCGTGCTTCTCGGTGCGGTCCTGGAGCTCGACGTGCGGCTCCTTGACGATGTTGAAGTACCAGACCGGATGCTTCGGCGCACCGCCCAGCGACGCCACGACGGCGTACTCCCCGTCGTGCTCGACCCGCATCAGCGGCGTCTTGCGCAGCTTGCCGGACTTGGCGCCGACGGTGGTGAGGATGACGACGGGCATGCCGTTCAGCTCGGTGCCCTTCGTGCCTCCCGACGACTCGTAGACCTCGAGCTGCTTGCGCGCCCAGTCGCTGGTTCCCGGCTCGTACTCCCCGATCAATGGCATGCGTCGATGCTAGCGCGAGCGAGCGTCGAGCCGCTCCGCCACGTCCGGCGGGAAGCCGCCCGTCGAGACGGGGCTCCAGCGAGTCGGCGTGATCCGCAGCAGCGACTTGTCCTGCAGCACCATCGCCTCGCGGTACTCCTCCCAGTCGGGGTGCTCGCCGGCGATCGAGCGGTAGTAGTCGACGAGCCCGTCGGCGGCCTCGGGCATGTGCAGCACCTCCGCCTCGCCGTCGACCTGGATCCAGGCGTCGTTCCAGTCGTCCGAGAGCACGAGCACCGACGCGGCCGGCCGGCGCTCGGCGTTCCGCGTCTTGGCCCGGCCCGGGTAGGTGGACACCACGATCCGCCCCTCCTGGTCGACGCCGCCGCTCACGGGCGACATCTGGGGGCGGCCGTCGGCGCGCGTCGTGGCCACGAGCATCCTGTGCCGCGGCCGCACGAAGGCCAGCATCCCCTCGCGGTCGACGGCGGTGTTGGTCGAGATCGTCCTGGGCATGCCTCCACGCTAGGGCGTGTCGCGTGCGTCCGCACACCCTGGACCGCTGTCGAGTCGGGTTGCGACGATCTGCAGGGACGAGAGCGGTGCGGCCCGAATAGCGTGGTCGCATGAGCACCGATGACGCTGAAGCCGCTGCCTCCCGCGGCCCGATCCAGGCCATGATCTCGTCCTGGGCGGCGATCCCTGCCGTGCTCTGCGATCGCCACTTCACGGTCGTGGGCGCCAACGACGCCGCGCGGGCCCTCTCGCCCGCGTTCGCCGACGGGGTGAACCTGGCCCGCTTCACGTTCGCGGAGGCCGACATCGACCGGGATCACCCTGCCTACGACGCGGCGGCGCACCAGGTCGCCGCGCTGCTCAGGGAGTCGCTCGAGCAGCACGAGGGCGACGCGCAGTTCCGCGGCATCGTGGGCGACCTGTCGGTGACGAGCATCGACTTCGCAGGGGCCTGGGCCGACGACAGCCTGTCGGCGAAGGCCAACGGGGTGATCGACTTCCACGACACCCCCGTCGGCCTCATCCGGATGGGGTACCAGGTGCTGCGGGTACCCGGGAACGAGGACGACTCGCTCCTGGTGTGGGGTGCGGCCGATCAGCGCTCGGCCCGATCCCTGGAGCGACTGCTCCGCTTGAGCGCAGACTGATCTCGGCCCGGGACTCCCACAGCCGCACGAGCTTCAGGCACAGGTGCAGGGTGCTGCGGGCCACGCCGTCGTCGAGCGCCGCCTTCACCACGGGGGGCATGTTCTCGAGCCGGTAGTAGAGCGTGGTGCGGTGGATGTGGAGCAGCTGGCACGCCTCCTTCACCTGCGAGCGCATGTCGAGGTAGGTCTCGACCGTGGAGCGCTGCACGGGGTCGCCGTCCTGGCACAGGGCGTGCGCGGCGGGCGAGAACAGAGCGATCTGCGACAGGTCCTCGGGAATGGCGGCGAGCATCAGCCAGGTGCCGAGCTCGCTGATGTCGGCGACACCGGTGAGGTGGGGGAGCCGGAGCACGGTCCCGGCCGCGGTGACCGCGTGGTCGGCGGCGGTGCGGAGGTCGTCGGCGTGCCGGTCGTGCCGCGCCGTGCCGATGGCGCGGATGTCGAGCGACCGGTCGGCGGCCTCCGCCGTGATCCGCTCTATCACCGGCTGCGCCTCCGGTGCCCGCACCGCGAAGAGCTCTTGGCCGCCTCGCTCGCCGAGATACAGGATGCCGTGGGCGCGACGCGCGTCGAGCTGCCGGCTGAAGGCCACGCGCTCGATCACGCCCGCCTCGGAGCCGAAGGCGACGGCGATCACGAGCGTGCCCGCCCCGCGCTCGAGCCACAGGTTCGCGACCGCGTCGCTGAACGCTCTGCGGGCGACGGCGCCGTCGTCGGCGAGGAGACGGCGGATCACCGCGCTGCGCGCCGTGCCGCCCGCGGGCTCGGCCTGCCCGGAGAGCACCTCCCGCACCAGCAGCACCGCCGCGTCGACCGCGCTGTAGTGCGCAGGGGTGAGCGGCGGATGCCCGCCCGTGATCAACCACAGGATGCCGAGGGCTCCGCTGTCGTCCCGGATGGGGATCGCCAGGCGGTCGAGCGCCTCGAGCTCGCTCATGTCGACGTGCACGGGCTGGCGTGCCTCGGCGATCCGGAGGCGTTCCACGAGGGCACGAGCCTCCGGCGGGGTGCGCCGCTGCAGCAGGCTCGTGGCCCGGATGCGGTCGACGATGTCGCCCTGGGCGCTCGCAGCGAGAGGGCGGTGCTCGAGGTCGTTGACGAGCACCGCCCGGCCGAGAGCGAGGGCGAGCTCGTCGACGATGTCCTGGAGGTTCATCACGACGCCCACGATAGGTCCGTGTTCGCCGGGCCGCGTGGCCCTCTCGTTGCCACCCAGCCCACTCGATCCGCACCCAGAGCATCACTCCGCCGCGAGCCGGGGACTAGACGGCGGGCCAGCCCCGAAGGGGCCCCCGGATGCCGCGCCCCGTCAGCCTGTTGTGTCGCAGATGGCTCAGCAGCTCATCTGCCCTGGTGCCCTCCTCCACCGGCCACAGCGCCATGAAGAATCCTCCGGGCACCTCGAGGATCTGCCACGGGAACTCGACCATCTCGCTTCCCTCGACGCTGATCATCGTCGTTCCCTCGGTGAGGGGCCGGGCATCGTGCTCGGACCAGAACCGCCTGAACAGCGGATCGCTCACCGAGAGCTGGCCGACGATCTCCCGGAAGCGCGGGTTGGCGGGGTCGCCGTGGAACCTGAGCGCCGCGACGGTGCTCCTCGCGCTCTCCGGGTAGATCTCCACGTCGGGATAGTCCCGCAGCACGGCGAAGGCCCCCAGCAGGATGTTGTCCCCGTAGGTCGCGTAGCCCGGACTCAGGATGTCGGCCATCTCGTTGATGGCGAGGACGTCCTGGTTGCTGTCGAAGATGTAGGCGGGAACGTGCGACCAGTTCTTCAGCAGGGTCAGCACCTGATCGCTGACCGGAACCGGTTCCGAGGGCCTTCCCGGCGTGGTCGTCGCCGCGCGAGCGATCCGGTTGAGGTAGATGCGCTCCGATCCGTCGAGCCGCAGGGCGTCGGCGAGGCTGTTGAGCACCTGATCGGACATCTGGTGCCCCTGGCCCTGTTCGAGCCGGGTGTAGTAGTCGCGGCTGATGCCCGCGAGCTCTGCGACCTCCTCGCGGCGCAGGCCCGGCACGCGCCTGTCATCGGGCGGGAATCCGAACGAGGCGGGGTCCAGCCGGGCCCGCCGACTGCGGAGGAACTGCGCGAGGAGCGGTGTTCGGGAGGTCACGGGTTGCCCATCGTCGTCCGGGTGATCGGGAGAACGCTATCGCACCAGGGGGTCGGGATCGTCTCCTGGACCGGGCAGCCCGAGGAAGGCGCGGCCGTCGTGCTCCAGCTGGTGGGCGGTCAGTCCACGGGCCACCGCGTGCCGCACCGGGTCGCCATCGGCCATGTCGAACGGGTAGTCGCTGCCGAGGAGCACCTTCCCGTCGCCCGCTTTCGCGGTGAGCAGGGCGAAGGCGTCGTCGTCGTGCGTCACGGTGTCGAGGAACAGCGCGCGGAACCCCTCCTCGGGCGGCCGGGACGACGAGGCCCGGACGTCGGGGCGGGCATGCCACGCGTGGGTCCACCGCCCGAGCAGATCCGGAGCGCACCCGCCGCCGTGCACGAAGCAGATCCGCAAGGCCGGCACCCGCTCCTGCACGCCGCCGAGCAGGAGCGAAGCGATCGCGGTGGCCGTCTCCACGGGGTTGCCGATGAGGTTGGCCAGGTAGTGCCTCGACAGCGACGGCGACGGCAGCTGCATGGGGTGCACGAGCACCGCGAGGCCGAGGTCGGCGGCTTCGCGCAGCACGCCCTCGAGCGGTTCCGAGTCGAGCGACGAGCCGTGCACGAGGGGCGGGAGCGCGACTCCGAGCATGCCCGGGATCCGCGCGAGGGCTCGGAGCTGACGTGTGGAGGCCGCGGTGTCGGCGAGGCTGACGCAGCCGAAACCGGCGAACCATCCCTCCCCGTCGACCACGACCCGCGCCAGGCCGTCGTTGAACGCCTCGACGTACTCGTCCGTTCCGCGATCGGTGCCCAGGGCGAAGGCGAAGGGAGGTGCCGAGAGCACGCGCGAACCCACGCCGGCCCGCTCCATGTCGGCGCGCACCCGGCCCACGTCGCTCATCGACCGGGTCTCGATCGAGAGCGGCACCTCGCCGAGGAACAGTCGGCCGTCGCGGTCGGTGATGCCCCCGAACGGGGCTCCGGGCGCCAGGCCGAACAGCTCGCGCGGCAGCCAGTGCGCGTGCACGTCGACCGGGCCGGGCCGGAGCGCGAAGCTCATCGCGGACCCTCGCCGTTGCGGGCGGGCAGCGGCAGCGCGGCGTTGTCGGAGTCGAGGTGCTCGACGGTCGTGAACACGAGCGTGCTGCGGCCGACGTTCTCGATGTCGTGCAGCAGGTACTCACCCTCGGCGAAGTGGAAGTGCCGGGTCTCCCCGGCGTCGTACGCGACGTCGCGGGTGGTGCCGTCGAAGGTGTGCTGGCGGCTCGTGCCGGCGTTCACCGCGGTCCAGAAGTAGTCCAGCACGTGCCGGTGCGCGTGCCAGCGCTCACCGGGCTCGAGGCGGATCTCCCAGACCCGCACGCGGTCGTTCTCACTCAGCAGGCGCGATCCGACCTCGCCGTCGAAGGCCCGCTCGGCGAACTCGGCACGGAGCTCGTCGCTCCAGCCCTCGAAGTCGGTGGCGATGAGGGTGCCCGCGAGGGGCAGGTCGGCCAGGAAGCTCGACATGATGGTTCTCCGTTCTCAGATGGGGGTTCTCAGGAAGCCGCGGCCTGCGGCTGCCGGTCGATGGGGTGCAGCACGCCGGGGCCGTAGAGGCCGAAGCGCAACGACGGATCGCCGGGGATCCAGGTGTTGTGGAACTGCGAGCGGTCTCCCATCTCGGTGACCCGGTCCAGCAGCGCGCGGCTCAGCTCGAGCTGGGCCGGCTCCCAGGCGGCGAGAGCTCCCGCGACGTCGCCGTCGCTCGCCAGCAGCGCGTCGCGCAATGCCCAGGCATCGGCCGCGGCCTTCGCCGTGCCCGCCGCGGCGTGCGGGCGGGCGCTGCAGGCCGCGTCGCCGAGGAGAGCGGTGCGACCGAGCGCCATGCGGCGTGACCGCACATCGAGCACGACCTGCAGGTACGGCTCCGCCGTGGCGAGCACCACCTCGGCGGCGGCGGGCGCCAGCACAGCCGCCGCCGTCTCGCGCAGCTCCCGCACGAACCGCTCCTGCACCTGCCCGGGGTGCAGCGACACCGCGCCCACGAAGCCGTTGATCCCTGTGAGCAGCTCGGTGAGCTCGGGGCCCGCCGGTACGTTGCGGTACCAGACGTAGTTCATCAGCTGCTCCTCGGCCGCCACACCGTCCTCACCCGGGATCGGGTAGAGGGTGATGTGGGAGTTCGGCACCACGGAGTAGGTGATGGCGTCGCCCATGAGCACGCGGGTGGCCTCGCTCAGCTCGCGGAGCGGGACGGTGCCCCGCCACCCGACGTAGCCCGAGTAGGTCGGCTCGGCATCCGCGTCGAAGTGGGCTCTGGCCGGCGAGTTGATCCCGTCGGCGAACACCACGAGATCGGCCGTCTCGACCCGGCCGTCGGCGAAGCGCACCGTGACCGAGTCGCCGTCGTCGTCGAATCCGGAGGCGTAGGCACCGAGGTGGTAGTGATCGGTGCCGAAGTCGGCGAGGAGGGCCCGGTAGAAGGTGCCCCAGGAGGTGTACTCCCAGCGCCGCTCCTCGTCGGTGATGACGCGGTTCTCCCGGTCGAGGTACTGCACGCGGCCCGTGGAGGTCTTGAGGGCTGCGGAGTCGATGCTGCTGCGCTCCTCGAACCAGCGCAGTGTGTCGGGCTGCAGCACGATGCCGCTGCCTCGGCCGTGCAGGGGAGTGGCCGTGCGCTCGTAGACGTCGACGTCGAATCCGATGTCCTTCAGCAGCAGGGCCGTCGTGAGCCCGCCGATGGAGCCGCCTACGACGAGGGCGCGCCGCGCGAGGTAGGGCTGATCGGAGGAGAGTGTGTCGCTGGTCATGATCAGGCCTTTCGGGTGTCGGCGACGGCGCCGGGTGCGGTGGGAACCCCGGGTGCGGGGGAGCTCTCGGGGTGCGGTGAGCCGTCTTCGGAGGGGAGGGCGTGGCCCCTGGTCTCCCGCGCGAAGAGCACGCCGACGAGCCCGATGATGCCGATCGAGGCGATGACGGCGGTGGCGGTGCCGAGGTCGCCGCCGAACCAGGAGCCTGCGATGACGCCGGCCACGAGGGGGCCCGCAGCCGTGAAGAACCGGCCCACACTGTTGCAGAACGCGATGGCCGACGCCCGCACGCTCGTGGGGAACACCTCGGGGCTGTAGATGAACGCGCCCGACAGCGATCCGAAGAGCGCGAAGCCGAGGACCGGCATGACGACGAGGTAGGTCGTGATGTCGCGCTGGAACGGGAACAGGAAGAAGATCGCGATCGCGCCGAGGCCGAAGGTGAGAAGGAAGGTGGGCCGACGGCCGATCCGGTCGGCGATGAAGCCCCAGGCGGCGTAGCCCACGATGCCTCCCGCGTTGAAGAGGATCGAGGCCAGGGCGACCTGCGAGGCGATCTCGTCCGGTGACCACGCCTTCGCCGCCCCCATCTCGCGGATGATCTGCGGATACCAGGTGCTCACGCTCCAGAAGGCGATGAGGGCCCCGGTGGCGATGGCGGTGCAGGTGAGGGTGGGGCGAAGCAGCGGCCGGCGGAACAGCCGCCGCAGCACGAAGTCGTCTTTCGCGAGCCGCTTGCCCGCGTGCTTGCGCTCGCGCCGCTCTCGGATGGCGTCGGCCGACTCCGGCGGCTCTTTCACGAAGCGGCGGATGAACCAGACGAGGATCGCGGGGATGACGGCCAGCGCCATCATGAACCGCCAACCCATGCCGCCGGCGAGGGCGAAGACGATGGCCGCGATGAAGAAGCCGGCGGCGTAGCCGGACATCATCACGCCCCCGGCGCGGGCCCGATAGCGGTTCTTCCAGCTCTCGGCGATGAGCGCGGCGCCCACCGGAGCCTCCACCCCGGAGCCGAGACCCGCGATGAAGCGGAGGATGCCGAGCTGCCACCAGGTGTCGGCGAAGGCCGCCGCCGCGGTGAAGACCGCGTAGGTGAGGATGCCGATGGTGAGGATGCGGGTGCGGCCGAAGTAGTCGGCCAGCACGCCGAAGACGATGCCGCCGAGTGCCCAGCCGGCCAGGAAGAGGGCGATCGTGAGGCCGCCGTAGAGCCCGATCGTGGCCGGGGCCACCTCGATGCCGCTGTGCGGAAGCAGCTCGGCCATCGCGGGACCGAGCACGAGCGTGTAGAGGCTGCCCGCGAAGCCGTCCAGACCCCAGCCGAGCATGGTGCCGGTGAGCACGAGCCATTGGGCCTTCGTGATCTCCTGCCGCCAGCCCGAGCGCAGGGCGTTCTTCGTGTTGCGAGTTCCGGTCACCATCGACGTTCTCTCTTTCTGAATCGGGGGAGGGGTGCTCAGTTGAGTCGCTCGGTGCCGGCGCCGCCGTACCAGTCGACGGAGTCGGGGGCGATCCGGGCGACCACGGTCTTCAGCCAGGAGAACTCGTCGAACGACTCGATCCCGGCGTCCTTGCCGATGCCCGACTCCTTGATGCCGCCCCAGGGCAGCGATGGCTCGAGCCGGTGGTGGTCGTTGATCCACACCATGCCGGCCCTGATGCTGTCGGCGACGCGGTGGCCGCGGTCGAGCCGATGGGTCCAGACGCCTGCGCCGAGGCCGTACGGGTTGTCGTTCGCCATCGCGACGGCCTCCTCCTCGGTGTCGAAGGGGATGACGACGGCCACCGGGCCGAAGATCTCCTCGCGGGCCACGCCCATCCGCATCGTCGCGTCGGCGATGACGGTGGGGGAGTAGAAGAACCCCTCGGCGAGGTCGCCGTCGAGGTCGGGCACCGATCCGCCCGCGGTGATCCTGGCGCCCTCCGCCCGGCCGGAGTCGACGAGATCCGCCACCTTGCCGCGCTGGCGCGCACTGATGAGCGGACCCATCTGCGTGCCGGGATCTGTGGGGTCGCCGACGCGGATCGCGAGGGCCCTGGCGGTGAGGTGCTCCACGAAGGCGGCGTAGACGTCGCGCTGCACGAGGAACCGGGAGCCGGCGACGCAGGACTGGCCCGCAGCCACGAAGGCCGAGAACGCGGCGCCCTCGGCGGCCTCCCGCGGGTCGACGTCGTCGAACACGATCACGGGGGTCTTGCCGCCGAGCTCGGCGGTCATGCGGGCGAACCGGCGAGCGGTGGCGACGGCGGCCGACCGACCGGTCTCGGTGCCGCCGGTGAGCGTGATCTTGGCGATGTCGGGATGCTCGGTGAGTCGGCGTCCCGCCTCCGCCGCACCCGTGACGACCTGCACGACGCCGTCCGGCACACCCGCCCGCTCGAGGATCGGCAGGAGCGCCAGGGTGGTGAGCGGTGTGAGCTCCGAGGGCTTCACGACCACGGTGTTGCCGTTCGCCAGAGCGGCCGAGAGGCTGCGGGCGAGGATGAGCATGGGGTGGTTGAACGGCGTGATGATGCCGCACACGCCGAGCGGTGCGCGGCGCTGGTAGGTGAGGTACGGGCCGTCGCTCGGCAGCACGGCGGTGCGCTGGGCGGCGAGGAGACCGGCGTTGTAGCGGAACCACTCGGGCACCCGGGAGAGCTGGGCGCGGGTCTCGGTCACGGGGCGCCCGTTGTTGAGGGCCTCGAGCCGGTAGAGCTCCTCGGTCGACGCCTCGATCTCGTCGGCGATCCTCAGCAGGATGCGCGAGCGCTCGCTCGGGTGCAGGCTCGCCCACGGTGCGCTCTCGAACGCCTGCTTCGCGGCGGCCACGGCGCTGTCGACCTCCGCGGCACCGTGCTCGGGCACGGTGCGGATGACCTGACCGGTGGAGGGGTTCACGATGTCGCGGGTGCCGGCGCCGGAAGGGGCCTCGGGAGCGCGGGTGTCGGTGATCGTCATGCGGTTCTCCTCGTGGATCGGATGATGAGGTGCCGTCGGATCACGCGGCTTCGTCGCCTCACTCGGTGCTGATCAGTGTGACGAGCACGGTCGACCCGGACAATGTTTCATGCGACACACTTGTGCCGAGAGGATGTGTATGGTGACATCACTTCATGCAGAGCGAACTCGTGGTGTGGCTGGGCAGGCTGCGGGAGTTGAGCTCGATCGCGGGTGCCGGACTGCCGCTCGAGGAGTCTCTGCGACTGGTCGCCGGCACTGCGCGGGAGCTGCTCGGCTTCGACTTCTGCGGCGTGCTCATCCCGGATGCCGATGCCACAGCGCTCGTGATCGCGGGCTGGAGCGGGCTGTCGCGCAGCTACGTCGACAGCGTGAACACCTCGAGTCCGGTCGTGCTCGGCGGCACGGCGCCCTCCAGCAGGGCCTTCTTCAGCGGGGAGCCGGTGGCGGTCGCCGACATCGAGACCGAGAGCGGCTTCGAGCCGTGGGGCGGAGTGGCCCTCGAGCAGGGTTATCACTCGATGATCAGCGTTCCCCTGCGGGCCGCGGGCCGGGTGCTCGGCACCCTGAACGGCTACCACACGGCGACGCGGGAGTACTCGGCTGCCGAGACGGAACGGCTCAGCCTGCTGGCCGGCTACGCCGCCTCGGCCCTGCACTCCGCCTCCCTCCTCGACGAGCTGCGCGAGGCGAACGATTCGCTCGTCGTGCAGCGCGACCTGCTGACCCGCTCGGAGGAGATCCACCGCCGTCTGCTCCGGGTGTCCCTGGAGTCCGGGGGGATCGACGGCGTGGTCGACACGCTCAGCGAACTCATCGACCGGCCCGTCACGATGCTCGACCCGCGCGGTGAGGTGCTGGCCGCCGCGCGCGAGATCGGGCGCCCCGAGCAGGAGGACGCGGGCCGGGAGGTCAGGCTGGGCGCCGAGGTGGCCGGTCGCCTCGCGATCGGCGGTCTCGCGCCGCTCGATCCGATCGACGCCAGAGCGGTCGATCACGCCGCCGTGGTGATCGCCCTGGAGCTGCTGCGACTGCGCGCCGCGCTCGAGACGGAGTACCGCATCCAGGGCGAGCTGCTCGGCGACGTGCTGCTGTTCGGCGTGAGCGAGCAGGCGGAGCGGCGCGCGCGGGCGCTCGGTCACGATCTGGCTGCTCTGCGGCTCGCGGTCGTCGCCGAGGTGCCGGGGGGCGATCCGGGTGCCGAGCACCGGCGCGCGCTCGCCGGCCTGTCGGCGCTGTCGGCCGTGCGTGCTCCGGCGGGCTCGGGGCGCGGGGTGAAGCCGCTCGTCGCCGAGCATCAGGGGCTGCTCGTGGCGCTGTGGCCCGTCGATGCGAGCGAGGGCGACGCTTCGCGAGCGGAGGAGCTGGCGGCGACTCGCGTGCACGCGGCCCTCCGCGCGGCGTTCCCCGGAGAACCGGTGCTGGTGGCATCGTCCGGAACCGGCCGATCGGATCTCGGCGACGCCCACCGGGTGGCCGCGGGCGCCCTGGGGCTCGCCAGGGCGTCGGGGCGATCCGACGGCGTGATCACCCCGGCGGCCTCGGGCATCCTCGGCGTGCTCCTCCAGGTCGACCGGCCGGGTGCGCTCCTGGAGTTCGCGCGGCGCACCCTCGGCCCCGTGCTCGACTACGACCGCCGCCGCGGCAGTGACCTGCTGCAGACGCTGCGCGTGTTCCTCGACAGCGGCGCCGACCGGACCGCGACCGCGACCGCGCTGCACGTGCACCCCAACACCGTGCAGCAGCGACTGCGCCGGATCGAGTCGCTCACCGGCGCCGAGCTGCGGCATCCGTCGGAGCTCATGGCGTTCGCCTCGGCGATCGCCGCGTGGCAGGTCGCCTCGCTCTGAGCTCAGCCGTGCGCGCGGAGGGCCACGTGCACGCTGTGCACCGCGCTCGCGCCTTCGCCGACGGCGGCGGCCACCCGCTTCATGGAGCCGTGCCGCACGTCGCCCGCCGCGAAGACCCCGGGAACGCTCGTCTCGAACGGCAGGGGAGCGCGGCCGAGCAGCCGGTGGCCCTCGAGGGCTGCATCGGTGCCGAGCGAGACGTCGGTCAGGATGAAGCCGTCGCGATCGGTGAGCACGTCACCGGATGCGGGTGCGGATGCGGACGCCGCCGACCCGTCGGCCGCGGGCCGGAGCCACGAGGTGGCCGGCTCGGCCCCGATGAAGCAGAACAGGCCGCTGCACGGTGTCTCGACCGAGTCGCCGCCGACGCGATCGGTGAGCGTGACGGCCCGGAGGGACGCGTCGCCGTGGAGCGCTGTCACCTCGGTGCCGGTGCGGATGGTGACCCGGGGGTGCGCGCGCAGCCGGTCGAGGAGGTAGGACGACATGGTCGACGCGAGGTCGGAGCGGCGGGCCGCGATCGTGACCGTCGCGTTCCGCTCGGCCAGGAAGAGGGCCGCCTGGCCGGAGGAGTTCGCACCGCCGATCACCACGACCGGCTCGGTGCCGCACGAACGGGCCTCGATGTCGGTGGCCGCGTAGAAGATGCCGGCGCCCTCGAACCGGTCCCACTCGGGCAGCGGCAGGGTGCGGTAGTGCGCTCCCGACGCGACGATGACGGCTCGGCTGTGCACGACCGTGCCGTCGTCGAGCACCAGCCCGAGGGGTGCCGAGCCGGTGTCGAGCCGCACGACCCGGCTCGGGCTGTAGACGCGGGCGCCGAACTTCTCGGCCTGCACGGTGGCGCGGGTGGTGAGATCGGCGCCGCTGAGGCCCGAGGGGAATCCGAGGTAGTTCTCGATGCGCGAGCTCGACGCGGCCTGCCCTCCGGTGGCGACCGCCTCGAGCAGCACCGTGTCGAGCCCCTCGGAGGCGCCGTACATCGCCGCGGCGAGGCCCGCGGGCCCGGCGCCGATCACCGCGAGATCGACGACCGTGTCGGATCCGTGGGGCACGGAGAGCCCGACGTGCTCGGCCAGCAGCGCTGGTGTCGCGTGTCGGAGCACCGCATCGGGCAGGATGACCGCGGGCAGCTCCCCGGTGCTCACCCCGGCTCCGCGCAGGAGCGAGCGACCGTCGACGTCGTCGGCGTCGAACCAGGTGTGGGCGAGCTGCTGCCGCGCCGCGAAGGTGCGAAGGGCGAGGGATGTGGAGGAGAACGGCGAGCCGACGATCTGGATCGACCGCGCCCCGCCGAGCAGCTGCAGCCGGTTGCGCCTGGCCATGAACGCGCGGAGCAGGGCGTCGGAGAGGTCGGGCTCGTCCGACATCACCCGCCGGAACGCCTCCGGCGACACGTGCACCACCCGCCCGGCATCGGCGACGCGGCCGGAGACGAAGGTGCGCTCACCCGTGAGGAGGTTCAGCTCGCCGATGAACTCGCCTCGGCCGTAGCGGGCGAGCACCTCGGAGTCGGCGTCGAGGGTCGCGGCCCGCACGAGGTCGACCGTGGCGGTGAGCAGCACGATCAGGTCGGGGGCGGTGTCTCCGGCCTCGAACACCAGTTCTCCCGCAGCGACGTCCCTCGGCGAACCGTAGCCGGCCAGCCGTTCGAGCAGGTCGTCGGCGAGCACCGGATGGGCTGCCGCAGCGAGCCGGTCGTCGTCCAGTCGGTCGTCGCTCATGCGCCGATACTAGCCACGGTGCACTCATGGCTCATCCGTCCGCTGTCGCCCTGTCGTCCGACACCGGGACGGGCGTTCTTCCGACGGCCGTCCCTTGAGGGCGGCGGCCCGCAGCGCTAGCCTCGCCCCGAGCGGGCCTCGCACTCGGCCGGCCGCTCGCGACGGAAGGACCACTCGCCATGACCGAATCGATCCACGGGCACCTGGGCCAGCACCACCGCACGACGCTCGAGCACATCGCCACGCACCCCACGACGCACAACCTCGAGTGGCACGACGTGATCGCCCTGCTCGAGGAGGTCGCGGAGGTGCGCGAGGAGCACGACGGCAAGTTCGTGGTGAAGCTCGGCGAGCAGCGCATCGTGCTGACGAAGCCGCGCCACAAGGACGTCGACGAGCAGATGGTGCTCGACCTCCGCCGCCTGTTCACCGAGGCGGGCTATCTGCAGAAGGAGTGACCGGCAGAAGCGCTGATCGGCATGCGCCGCTCAGCGCGCCGCGCGCCGCTCAGCGCGCCGCGCGCCGCATGAGCAGGCCCGCCGACACCGTGGTGGCCAGCACGACCGCCACGAACGACAGCAGCACGGGTGTCGGTGGCTCGATCAGGAGCACCGCCCCGATCACGAGTGCGGGAAGCGCCAGCCCGGCGTAGGCGATGAGGAACATGAGGGCGAGACTCTCGCCCTTCCGCGCCGGATCGGCCACCGCCACCGCTGTCCCGATCGCACCCTTGAACAGCAGTCCCACACCGAGACCCGCGACCACGCCGCCCACGAGGAAGAGCGCGAGCGCGGGCGTGACCGCACCGATCGCGACCCCGACGAGGCCCACGGCGCATCCGATCACCGCCACGGTCAGCTGGATGCGCAGCCGCACCCCGGCCAGCACGATCTGGCCGAGCGCGGCCGCCGCGAACACGGAGAAGGTCGTGGCGCCGGCCAGCAGGTGATCGCCCTGCTGGAAGGTGGTCACGAGGAAGGTCGGCGCGAGCGAGGTGAAGAGGCCGAACACGGCGAAGCCGGAGAACGCCCCGAAGGCGGCGATCACGAATCGGCGGCGCGATCGCGGCGGGATCGAGATGCGCTGCGGGCGCCAGCGGGGAGGGTCGGCCGGGATGTCGACGGTCTCGGGGACGAGCTGCAGCGTGACGGCGGCGAGCAGGAGGATCACGAGGAACACCACGTGCGGCAGCATGAGCGGATCAGGGAGGAGATCGGCGAAGACGCCCCCGATGAGCGGGCCCAGAGCGAGCCCGCCGAGGTTGGCGGCGCCCGAGACCGAGGCGGCCACGATGCTGTTCTCCGTGGGCCTGGCCACCGAGCGGAGCTCGCCGAGGTGCGCGGTGGCCGTGGCGGTGAGGATGCCGATGCTCGCACCGTTCACGAGGCGCGCCACGATGAGCCCCGGCACGTCCGACCAGAACACGAACATCAGCGCGCTGAGGGCCGAGAGCAGCACGGCCACGAGCAGCACCCGGCGCCGGCCCACCCAGTCGCTGACGTGCCCGAAGAGGTAGAGGCTGATCATCACGCCGATCGCGTAGGCCGCGAAGACGATCGTGATGGTGAAGGCGGGGAAGCCGTCGCGCTGCTGGTAGAGCGGGTAGAGGGGTGTGGGCACCGTGGAGTACGCCATCACCAGGAGGAAGGTGACCGCGATGATCCAGAAGCCGGCGGCGTGCCGCACGCGAGGCGCGCTCATCGGGCGAAGGGGAGCGAGGCCGCGAGGCGCCGGCCGTAGTCGGAGATGGCCCTGCCCACCGGGAGCCGTTCGGCGTCGTAGCGGCGCAGCGCCTCGTCGAGCGTCGACTCGTCGAGCAGGTCGGCGAGGAGGAGGGCGTCACCCGCCGCCTTCGCGGCTCCCATGGCCGTGTGCGGTCGCACCATCACCGCGGCGTCGCCGAGCAGGGCGAGCCGCCCCCTGGTCATCCGCGGCGGCACGAAGTCGAAGATGGTCTGGAGGAAGGGCTCGTGCTCGGCCTCGACCGCGGCTGCGAACGGCGGGGGCAGCTCGCGAGCCGCGTCGGCGACGAGCGTGTCGCGGAGGTCGGCCGGCAGCTGGCCGGGGGCGAGCGAGACGCTCTCGGTCGTTCGGCCGGACCGCGTCATGAGCGCCCGGAGCTGTTCGATTGTCAGCGGCCGGTACCAGACCCAGTTGTAGCGCCGATCGCCGCGCTGCACCTCGCCGGCGGGGCCGGGCACCAGGTAGCCGAGCATGTGGGCGGCCGGTCCGTTGAAGAAGGCGAAGCGGTCGAGGAGCGTGTCGGCGGCATCCGCCGGCAGCGAGCGCTCGGGCACGAGCCCCCGCCAGGTGACATAGCCGGCGTAGGAGTTGGCGTGGTGCTCGGGAGCCACGGCGACGCGGGTGACCGACGACAGGCCGTCGGCCCCGATCACGAGATCGAAGCTCTCCCGGCGCCCATCCGCGAACTGCACGAGGGCGTGCTGTTCGGTGGTGTCGACCCGTGCGACGGCGCTCGAGAGCCGGTAGGCCCCGGCCGGCAGCTCCGATCGGAGCACGTCGTAGAGGTGGTCCCAGGAGAGCTGGGTCTGGGGTGAGGGATCCCGGGTGGCGATGCGGCCGTCGCGTGCGAGGGTGATCCGTTCGTGGGCCACGACACCGACACGGGCGGCGTCGTCCCGACCCAGTCGGTGCAGCAGCTCGAACAGCTCCTGCTGGGCCACGAGGCCCGCTCCGCGCCGGGCGAGCCCGTGCACGGAGCGCTCGAAGACGGTCACACGATGCCCCGTCCTGGTCAGCAGCGCGGCGGCGAACAGGCCCCCGATCGATCCGCCCACCACGGCGACGTCGAGCTCGGCGGCCATCTCAGAACCCCCTGTCCCTGTCCATACCCAGACGCTAACCGGGCCACCGGCTCGCGTGATCGGACAGGCGTCGGAACACCGGACGACATCCGTCCGTCCACCGGTAGCAACGGGAGTCGGCATCTGTCGCAACCGGGTGGCCCTGCCCGGAGCTAGCGTGGAGTCACTCCCCACACCCCCGGGGAGAATTCGACAGTCGATGGAGGATCATCATGGGATTCGTGACCACGGACGATGGCGCAGAGATCTACTACAAGGACTGGGGCAGCACCGATGCCCAGCCCATCGTGTTCCACCACGGCTGGCCCCTGTCGTCGGACGACTGGGACGCCCAGATGCTCTTCTTCCTGGGCCACGGCTACCGCGTGATCGCGCACGACCGCCGCGGGCACGGCCGCTCGTCGCAGATCGGCACCGGTCACGACATGGACCACTATGCGAGCGACACGGATGCCGTGGTGCGGCACCTCGACCTGAAGAACGCCGTGCACATCGGCCACTCCACGGGCGGTGGCCAGGTCGCGCGCTACGTCGCGCAGTACGGCGAGCCGCAGGGGCGCGTGGCGAAAGCCGTGCTCGTCTCCTCGGTTCCACCGCTCATGGTGCAGACCGACGCCAACCCCGAGGGCACGCCGGTCTCGGTGTTCGACGGCTTCCGCAGCGCCCTCGCCGCGAACCGCGCCGAGTTCTTCCAGGCCGTCGCCTCCGGCCCCTTCTACGGCTTCAACCGCGAGGGCGTGACCCCCTCTGAGCCCGTGATCGCCAACTGGTGGCGGCAGGGCATGACGGGCAGCGCCCTGGCCCACTACGAGGGCATCAAGGCCTTCTCCGAGACCGACCAGACCGACGACCTGAAGGCGATCTCGGTGCCGGTGCTCGTGACGCAGGGCGACGACGACCAGGTCGTGCCCTACAGGGACGCCGCGCTGAAGCAGCACGAGCTCCTGCAGAACTCGACGCTGAAGATCTACGAGGGCTACCCGCACGGCATGCTCACGACGCACGCCGACGTGATCAACCCCGACCTGCTGGCCTTCATTCAGCAGTAGTCGCGCGCTCAGCCTCCACCGCGGCCGCGACCTGACAGTAGGTGCGCGTAAAGCCGCCGACTTGACACATCTTGTGTCAAGTCGGCGCTTATACGCGCACCTACTGTCAAGTCGGCAGGGCAGGTGCGGCGCGCCCCGAGCCGACCGGCCTCAGTCGCGCCACCACTGGTCGAACGGGGTCACCGGCACGGCACGCTTGTGCCGGGTGAGGAGGAAGCGCTGCTCGATGGCGTCGGCGACCTCATCGTCGACGTCGTGGCCCTCGAGGAAGTCGTCGATGTCGGCGTAGGTGAGCCCGAGGTTCGTCTCGTCGGTCTGGCCGGGATCGTGGTCGAGCAGGTCGGCCGTCGGCGCCTTCTCGTAGAGGCGGGCCGGAGCGCCGAGGTGCGCGAGCAGCGCCTTGCCCTGGCGCTTGGTGAGTCCCGTCAGAGGGGTGATGTCGACCCCGCCGTCGCCGTACTTGGTGAAGAAGCCCGTGACGGCTTCGGCGGCGTGGTCGGTGCCGACCACGAGCAGGTTCCGCTCGCCCGCGAGGGCGTACTGCGCCACCATGCGGGTGCGGGCCTTGACGTTGCCCTTCGTGAAGTCCGACATCTCGCCGCCGGTGGCCTCGGCGAAGTCGCGCGCGGTGCCGTCGACCCCGTTCTGGATGTTCACGACGACGCCCGGCTCGGCGTCGATGAACTGCAGGGCGAGCTGGGCGTCGTCCTCGTCGGCCTGCACCTTGTAGGGCATCCGCACGGTGACGAACTCCGCGGAGGCACCCTCCTCGCGGAGGCGGTCGACCGCGAGCCGGCAGAGCCGTCCGGCGAGCGTGGAGTCCTGGCCGCCGCTGATGGCCAGCACGAGGCCGCGGGCCCCGGTGGCCCGCACGTAGTCGGCGAGGAAGGTCACACGGCGCTCGACCTCGGCGGCCGGATCGATCTCGGGGCGGACGTCGAGCTCATCGATGATGGTCTTCTGCAGATCGCGCATGCCTACAAGTATCGCCGCCCGACCGCATCCGCCAACCCCGTGCTGGCGCTTACGCTTGTCGAGGACCCTGCCGACCACTCCGTCAGCTCCCCGAGACAGGACACCGCATGACACTCACCAGCCGCGAAATCGCACAGTACATCGACCACACGCTCCTGAAGCCCGAGGCCACGAGGGCCGACGTCGAGGCGCTCATCGCCGAGGCCGACGATCTCGGCACCTACTCGATCTGCGTCTCGCCCTCGATGCTCCCGCTCACCCTCCCCGAGGGCTCCGACCTCAAGATCGCCGTGGTCTGCGGCTTCCCGAGCGGCAAGCACCACTCCTCGGTCAAGGCCGCAGAGGCCGCTCTCTCCGCCCAGCAGGGGGCCGACGAGATCGACATGGTCATCGACGTGGGAGCGGCCAAGGAGGGCCGTTTCGACGACGTCGAGGCCGACATCCGTGCCGTCCGCGAGGCCGCTCCGGCCCCCGTCGTGCTCAAGGTCATCATCGAGTCGGCGGCCCTGACCGACGACGAGATCGTGGGCGTCTCGCGCGCCGCCGTGGCCGCCGGTGCCGACTTCGTGAAGACCTCCACGGGCTTCCACCCCGCAGGCGGCGCGAGCGTCGAGGCCGTGGCGCTGATGGCGAAGACGGTCGACGGCAAGCTCGGCGTCAAGGCGTCGGGCGGCATCCGCACGCGGGCGGTCGCGGAGGCGATGATCGCGGCGGGGGCCACGAGGCTCGGTGTCTCCGGATCGCGCCAGGTCGTCTTCGGCGACGAGGCGCCGGGCGCGCCCTCCGGCTACTGAGCGGCGGGGGAGGCCTGCCCGCTCTGCGCCTACTGAGCGGGAGCCGACCCGCCCTGCGGCGTGCGATCCTGCCGGAGCCGCACGAGGTTCGGCAGCGGGCACCAGGCGCCGAGCTGCGGATAGTCGACGGTCACGCCGGTCACGCCGGCCACGCCGCGTTCGCCGAGCGCGAGCGCCCAGTCGATCGCAGCGGGCAGCGGGATCTGGAACAGCGGGACGGGTTCCCCGGCCTGCACGAGTCCGTTCGCGACCGCCGCGGTCTGCGCCCGCTCTGCGCTGCTGTAGACGCACAGCATCTGGCCCGCCTGGGCCGCGAGGGCGTAAGGGCGGGGCTGCTCGGCCGTGCCGCGGTTGATGAACACCCAGTGCTCGAGACCGGCGACCGCCTGCCAGAGCCGGATCTGCGCATCCATGTCGGTCGGTGCGGCCTTGCACGCGGCGTCCAGCCGGTCGAGTTCGGCGAGTACCTCGGGGGAGGGTCCTTGCGGCTGGATGCGGTCGGCGGGCTGGTCGGTCATGCTGGCTCCCTCACGGTCTGACGACTCGCCACGCTACCGCACGGTCGCGGGCGTCGCCGTGGAGGGGAGGCGGATGATCATCCGCTCCGGTCGTCAGGACCGCTGGTCGTCGAGCAGCACCCTCAGCGCCTCGCGGAGCGGGCCGGCGAGTTCCTCGGCGGTCGCCGAGGCCACGGGCTCCACGGCGGCCGAGGTGCGGAGCATGACCACG
The DNA here is from genome assembly GCF_024979315.1 of Herbiconiux oxytropis. Lineage (GTDB taxonomy): Bacteria > Actinomycetota > Actinomycetes > Actinomycetales > Microbacteriaceae > Herbiconiux > Herbiconiux oxytropis. Next base: position 512,432 of record NZ_JANLCK010000003.1, read on the forward strand.
CCGAGCATGGTGGCGATCGCGAGCTGCGCCTTGAGGAGCACGGGCTGCGTGGCGGGGTCGTCGGGGCTCCAGCCCGAGGCTCCCGCGAGCTTGCGGGTGAAGTGCTCGAGGGTGCGGCGGCGGATTCGATCGGCGTTCTCGTCGCCGGATGACCGCAGCAGCAGGAGGAGCTGGAGGGGATCGTCGCCGTTGGGCGCATTGAGGGCGTGGACGATGAGCCGTTCGATCACCTCGGCGGGCGTCGACGCGCGTGCCTGCGACCGCGTGGCGAGCTCGTCCGAGGTGCGGAGCATGCAGGCTTCGAAGAGGCCGTCCTTCGACACGAAGTAGCGGTTGATGAGCGCGACGTTGACCCCGACGTCGGCGGCGATCTGCCGCACGGTGGTCGCGCGGTAGCCCTCGGTCGCGAAGCGGCGGCGGGCGGCGCGCACGAGCGCCCGCTTGGTCCCCTCGGCGTCGCGGCCGGAGCGGACGATCTCGTCATCGGCGTCGGTCATGTCTGTCTCCCGCCTCCACCCTATCGCGCGGCAGCCGCATGTAAACCGATGTTGACAAGCTGGGGGAGTCGGAGAATACTCGTCAAGTCAGCATCCGCTTACATGTCGAGGAGTCCGATGTCCGTCGCCACCCAGAGCCCCTCCACGGGCTCCGTCCCCGCGCAGAGCGCCGCCGGATCGCCGCGCGGCCGCAGCACCGCGATCATCCTGTTCCTCTCGCTCGGCGGCCTCTCGTTCGCCGTGCTGCAGTCGCTCGTGGCGCCCGCCCTCGGCACGATCGGCGGCGACCTCGGCGTGGCCACCACCGATGCGAGCTGGGTGCTCACCGCCTACCTGCTCTCGGCGTCGGTGCTCACGCCCATCCTGGGCCGCCTCGGCGACATGGTCGGCAAGCGCCGTGTGATCATCGTGGTGCTGGCGCTGCTGCTCGTGGGCACGGTGCTCGCGGCCCTCGCCCCGAACCTCGGCGTGCTCATCGTGGCGCGCATCCTCCAGGGAGCGGCCGGTGCCGTGATGCCGCTGTCGATCGGCATCGTGCGCGACGAGCTGCCGAGGGAGCGCGTGAGTGTGACGATCGGCCTGCTCTCGGCCATCTTCGGCATCGGAGCGGGCATCGGCATCGTGGCCGCCGGTCCGATCGTCGAGGCGCTGTCGTGGCACTGGCTGTTCTGGCTGCCCGCCGTGCTCGTGGCGATCGCCCTGCTCGGCGCGATCTTCGGCATCCCCGAGTCGCCGGTGCGCACACCGGGCCGACTCGACCTGATCGGCACCGCCATCCTCTCCGTCGGGCTCGTCGCCCTGCTGCTCGCCGTGAGCGAGGGGCAGAAGTGGGGCTGGGGCGACGTCAAGACCATCGGCCTGATCGCCCTCGGCGCCGTGGCGCTCGTGGTCTTCGTGCTGGTCGAGCTGCGCGTGAAGGAGCCGCTCATCGACGTGCGGCTCTTCACGCACCGCGGGGTCTGGACCGCCCACGTCGTCGCCCTCGCCTTCGGCTTCGCGATGTTCGGCACCTTCATCCTCGTGCCCACCCTGCTGCAGCTGCCGTCGGTGCTCGGCTACGGGTTCGGGATGTCGGTGACCGGGGCCGGCCTGCTGCTCCTGCCCACCGTGGTGGCGATGGTCGTGTCGGGCGTGGTCGCGGGCGCGCTGATCCGCCGGATCGGGCCGAAGATCCCCATGATCGTCGGCGGTGTCGCGGTGACCGCGGCGTTCCTCATCCCGGCCCTCGGCCACGGCGAGGTCTGGCAGATCGTCGTCTCCGGGGTGCTCACGGGAATCGGCATCGGCATGGCCCTCGCCGCCACCTCGAACGCGATCGTCGAGAGCGTGCCCGCCGCGCAGACGAGCGAGGCGATCAGCGCCAACACCGTCATCCGCACGGTCGGCAGCAGCGTGGGCACCGCCGTCATCGCGGCCCTGCTCGCCTCCGACGTCTCGGCGCAGGGTGCGCCGCTCGACGAGGGGTTCACAGTGGGGTTCTGGGTGTCGGCCGGTGTGGGGGTGCTCGCCGTGCTGGCGGCCCTCCTCGCGCCGTCGCTGCGGGCGCGGCGCCGGGAGGCGCGGGCCGCCGGTGTCGACGACTTCGAGGAGCTCGGGAAGCCCGGGGGCATCTGATCCGGTGCCGGCCTCCGGTCAGGTCGTGGCGAGCTCCGAATCGGCGTCCAACATCTCGGCGAAGGTCGCCACGCGCGCCCGCCCGGCCGCGTCGAGTCCCCTGAGGGGGAGCGGCAGCGACGGGACCGTCGCGAGCCCGAGGTGCTCGGCCAGAGCGGCGGTGACCCGCAGGCTGCCGTGCTCGCGGAAGAGCTGCCAGAGCGGCTCGAGGCGAGCGGATGCGGCGGCCGCCGCCTCGTGGCCGGCCGGGTCGCCGGCGAGCGCACCGCGCGTGATGGCGAGGGCGGGCTCGGGCAGGAGACCCCCGATGACCGAGTACCACGCGTCGCAGCCGGCCTCGAGTCCGGTCACGGCGGCGGCGTCTCCCGACACCCCGATCGTCACGTGCTCGGGCAGGAGCGCCCGGATGCGCTGCACGTGGGCGGCCGCGTCGGCCGGGTCGGCGGGCACCGGAGGGATCTTGATCGACGCGACGTTCGGGAGCGCCGCGATCCGGGCGTAGAGCTCGTCGGTGAAGGTGAAGCGGGTGGTTCCGGGGTTGTCGTAGACCACGAGCGGCACCGAGAGGCCGGCGGTGACGTCGGTGTACAGCCCGAGCACGTCGTCGCCCGTGAGCGGCTGGTACGAGACCGGAGCGAGCAGCACGGCTGCGGCACCCGCCTCCTGAGCGTCGTCGGCGAGGCGCTGCACCTGCGAGGTGCGGAGCGCCCCGATGCCGACCATCACGGGGGTCGCCCCGGCACTCTCCACGGCGGCGCGGGCGACCAGGCGGCGCTCGTCGCGATCGAGGTAGAGGTAGGAGCCCGTGGAGCCGAGCGCGGTGATGGAGTCGACCCCCGCGACGTCGAGTCCGCCCACGAGCCGCTCGAAGGCGGGGAGGTCGACGGTGTCGTCGACCAGTGGCGTGAGCGGAAAAGCGCTGAGTCCTGTGAACATGCCACGATTCTCGCGCATCGGCCGCGCGCTAGAGCTTGACGGAGGTCGCGGCTGGGTCGTGCACGCGCACGGGAGCGATCCAGGATCCCTCGTGCTCGGCCCAGTCGGCGGGGGAGTCGTAGGCGAGACCCCAGCGGTTGAGCAGGCGCGTGGCGAGCTTCAGCACGGCGGTCGGGAACTCGCCCGAGACGTGCAGGGGAGACTTCGCGAGCACGTCGCCGGTGTAGCGGCGCACGGTGAGCACCCAGCGGCTGGCGATCTGCTCCACGAGGGCTTCATCGGCGACCGCGGGGTCGAAGAGCACGATCGGCTGCGTGGCGGTCGGCATCGTCGAGGCCGTGTGCTGCCGTCGTTCGTTCATCACGCCGCCCCCGCTCGTCCCTGCCGACTGGTTAGTCAGTCTAGACACGTCTCGGCGTCCACCGCACGGAGAACTCCGTGCCGAGTGGCCCTCCCCGGCGTGTCGGCTCAGAAGTCGTCGATGTGCAGATGGTTGCAGGTGTCGGGGAAATCGATGAAGTTGACGAACCCGGGCTCGTTGCCGGCGGAGTAGCGGCACTGCGACTGGCCCACCCGGGATCCGTTCGGCATGATCGGGTCGAGCACCGCGATGAGGTTGAGCGAGGCGTCGTTGGCGCCCGTGGTCGGCACCCCGCCCACCGAGGTGAAGTCGACGGCGTGGCCGCCGCCCTGGCGGTAGTGGGCGCTCGCCGTGCCCGCACCCTCGATCTGGCCCGTGCAACGGCGGCTGATGTCGCTCACGCCCGCGCTGCCGAACGCGCGCACGGCCGCCACCATGGCCTGCAGGATCACGACGTCTATGCCGCAGTTCTCCACGCTCTGGCCCTGCGCGATCCAGGCGATCTCGAAGATGTGATCGGGGCTCGAGCCGTGGAACTGGCCGTTCGCGACGTAGCCCATGAGCTCCTCGGCGAGGGCCTGGGCGTCGGCCGACACCGGGCCCACCACCGCGCCGCCCTGATGCGCCGCAGCGGCGGCGGCAGCGGCGGCTGCAGCAGCTGCGGCCGCTGCAGCCGCAACGCCCTCCTGGTACTGCTGCTCGGTGGTGGCGACACTGCTCGTGAGGCTCGCGAGCTGGGCCTGGAGCTCCGCCTCGTGCGCCGACTGCTCCTGCAGAGCGGCCACCATGGCCTGCTGCGCGGCGGCCGCCTCCTCGAGCGCCGCCTGAGCGGCCTCGGCGAGGGTCGTGAGCTCTGCCGTCGCCGTCTCGGCCTGCTCACTGAGCGCGGCGGAGGTGTTGCTGTCCTGCTCGGCCCTGTCGTAGATGCCGTCGACCGCCTGGGTGAGCTGGCCGGCCGAGCTGAGCTGCCCGAGCAGGTCGTCGACCTGGGTGCCGCTGGAGGTGAGCAGCAGCGTCGTGAGGTCGCGACCACCCGAGCGCACGAACTGCGCCGCCACCACCGCGGCCCGCTGCTTCGACTCCGCGGCCCGCGTGGCGGCTGTGGCAGCGCTCGACTGCAGCGCATCCGCCCTCGCCTGGCCCGCGGCCAGCGCTCGGTCGGCCTCGGCGCTCTCGTCGCTGCGCTGCACCATGAGCTGCCGGGCCGCCTCGGCGCGGGTCTGCAGGTCGGCGATGACCGCGGTGATCTCGTCGACCTCCGCCTGCTTCGCGCTCTCGCTCGAGCGGGCGGCGAGCACGTCGTCCCAACTCGGGTAGTCGGCGGCGCGCGCGGGAGCCGCGGGGGCGCCCAGCACGGCGGTGGCGGCGAGGGCGATCGTGACGAGGGCGGTGAGAGCGTATCGGGACGGCACAGCACATCTAAACCCCTCGGCCGTGCTCCGGCACGCATCCGCGGTCGGCAATTCGCGGATCGTTTACAGTGGGCAACGATCGGCGGCCTGGGAGCGGCGTGGGTGGCGGTAGGGTCGGCGGCATGCGCGATGGAGAAGACAGCCCGGGGCGGTTCGGACGGTCGGCGACGGTGGAGGTGGACCCTCGGCGGGTCGGGACGGTCGACGTCACCTACCGGCCCCGCTCGGATGCGCAGGCCGACCCCGGGGAGGTCGTGTGGACCTGGGTGCCCTACGAGGAGAACGACGGGCGCGGGAAGGATAGGCCTGTGCTGATCGTGGCTCGGGCCGGCGGGGCGCTGCTGGGGGTGGCGTTGACCTCCAAGCCGCATGATCGTGGGGAGTTCGTGGCGGTGGGGGCCGGGGGATGGGATGGGTCCGGTCGACCTAGCTGGGCGGGGGTCGGAAGGGTTTTTCGGGTGCAGGCGGCGGGGGTTCGGCGGGTTTCGGTGGCTGTGGATGCTTCGGTGTTCTCGCGGGTGTCTGGGGATCTGGTGGGGCGGTATGGGTGGGGGGTTCGGCGGTCTTTGGTGCGGAGGGTCGTGGGGGCGTTGTTCGGGCGGTGAGGGGCGACGGATCGGGGTGCTTCGGCTTGCTCGGGGTGGGTCGGCCTGTTCGGGGTGCGTCGGTCTGCTCGGGGTGGGGCTGGTGCGGTGCGGGTCTTCCGGTGGAGTCATGTCCCGCGTCGGCTGCGCCGACGCCTGCCAGGCCCACCAATGCCTCCACCGGAAGACCCGCACCGCACCAGCCCCGGTTGTGCGCGCGTGTGGGCTTTGCCCACCGCACCTAGGGGGTGCTGGGTGGGCCCGGCATGAGGGTGGGTGTCAGAGGGTGTCCAGGGGGTTGGCGGTGAGGCGGGAGGGGAGGCCTGAGGCAAGGGCCGCGGCGGGGGAGGTTGTGGGCTTGCGGGTGGCTTGAGCGGTGAAGCAGGTGAGGAAGTCGGTGGGGAGGGTGAGGCGGGGGTAGGCCCTCAGGACCGCCTGGAGGTGGGGGGTGGGCCAGCGGTGCGGGGCGCGGCCCGAGATGTCGAGGCCCGTGGACTCGCAGAGGAGGTGGCCCTCGGGGTCGAGGGCGGGGTCGACCGTGTCGGCCATGTGGGCCACGATAATGGCGGCGGTGCGGGCGCGGCGGGACCGTGGCCAGCCGGCCGCCGTTGTGAAGACCTCGGCCACGTCGCCGCCCGAGACCTCGAACGTGGTGGTGGGGTGGTCGAAGGCGTCGGCCAGGCCGATGTCGTGCAGCATCGAGGCCACGAAGAGCAGCTCGTCGTCGAAGGGGAGACCGGTGGTGCGGCCGAGCTCCGCGGCGAAGAGGTACGAGCGGATGCAGTGGTTGACCAGGGAGGGCGAGTGATACTCGCGGGCGACCTCGAGGGCGGCGAGGGCGGCCGGCGTCGTGGGGAGGGCGAGGCCTGCTTCGGGGTTCTCCATGGGGACATTGTGGAGGCGAGACGCGGCGAAGGTGGGCGGACCGGGCGTCGAGCGCGGCATCCGTCTCTTTGTGAGCGGAATGTGGCAGTCGGTCGACGCCCGGCCGGCAGCCCGGGGCAGCGGGCGGGGGCAGGGGTCAGCGCGGCGGCAGACCCAGGTCAGCGCGGCGGCGGAGGGGTGTTGGCGCGGAGCACCTCGAGGCGGGCGCGGTACTCGGTCTCGTCGATGTCGCCCTGGGCGAAGCGCTCGGCGAGGGTCGACTCCGCCCGACGGCCGGGGAGCTCGGAGCTTCGGCGCTCCCAGGCGGCGCGGCGCCAGCGGCGGCCGAAGACGGCGAAGAGGATCGCGGCCACGAGGATCCAGAAGAGGGGCACGAGCAGGAAGAGGCCCGGCCCGCCGAAGCCCGGCCCGCCGAAGCCCGGGCCGCCGAATCCCGGGCCGCCGAATCCGGAGTCGAACGGGTGGGCCACCGCGGTGGCGGCGAGGGCGGCGGATGCGGTGAGTGTGGTGAGCATGGGATCGCTTTCGGTCGGAGGACTGCTTTCCTCCAGCGTCGCGGCCAGGGCCTCGCCGCGAATCGGCCGGCGGGTGGCACTTCGAGCACCCGGCCTACTCCCGTCGGAGCATCCGGCCGGAGGCCGGGCGCATCCGGGGCTACGCCGGCCTGCCGGGGGAGGCGAGGCCCGTCTCGTAGGCCACGATCACGAGCTGCACCCGGTCGCGGGCGGCGAGCTTGGTCATGATGCGGGAGACGTGGGTCTTGGCGGTCAGCGGGCTGAGGTGCAGCCGGGTGCCGATCTCGTCGTTCGTGAGGCCGGCGCCCACGAGGGCGAGCACCTCGCGTTCGCGCGGGGTGAGCGGGGCGAGCGCCGACGCATCCGGCGCACCCGTCACCTCGAGCGAGAAGCGCTCGAGCAGCCGCCGGGTCACGCCGGGGCTGAGCAGGGCGTCGCCGGCCGCCACCACGCGCACGGCGCGGAGCAGGTCGACGGGCTCGGTGTCCTTCACGAGAAAGCCGCTCGCTCCGGCGCGGATGGCGCGGCCCACGTACTCATCGAGCTCGAAGGTGGTCACGATCACGATCCGGGTGGCGGCGAGCGAGGGGTCGGCCACGATCGTCTCGGTGGCCTCGAGGCCGTCGCCGTCGGGCATCCGGATGTCCATGAGCACGACATCGGGGCGTGTCGCGCGCACCCGGGCCACGGCCTCGCGGCCCGTCGCCGCTTCGCCGACCACCTCGAAGTCGGGCTCGGAGGAGAGCAGGGCGCGGAAGCCGGCGCGGATGAGGTGCTGGTCGTCGGCGATCACGATGCGGATCACGGCGCCTCCCCGGGGTGTCGCGGAACGGTGGCGACGACCGTGAAGCCGCCATGGGCGTCTGGCCCCGCGGCGAAGGTGCCGCCCAGGAGCTCGGCGCGTTCCCGCATGCCGAGGAGCCCCCGCCCGGTGTGCTCGCCGAAGTGCTCTCGGGAGCGCGTGGCGGAGGGACGTGCGGGCGCGGCGGGCGGATGCGTGGGCCGGGCGGCGGCGCCGGGATCGGAGACGGTGAGGCGGAGCGACGAACCCTCCTCCACGAGAGTCACGGTGGCGCGGCGGGCGGCGGAGTGTCGCACGACGTTCGTGAGGCTCTCCTGAGCGATCCGGTAGAGCGCGAGCTGCACCGCGCTGCCGGGCAGGGACGCACCGGGTGCGAGCCGGCCGAGATCGAGCCTCAGGTCGACCTCGAGGCCCCGGCGCCGGGCCGACTCCACGAGCTCGCCGAACCGGTCGAGCCCCGGCTCGGGCACGAGCGGCGAGGGCTCCGCGGGGCCCGCTGGCTCCGCGCGTTCTGCCGGGCCCGCCGGCTCCGCGCGCAGGATGCCGAGAACCGAGCGCACCTCGTCGAGCGCCGACTTGGAGGTCGACTTGATGTGGGCGAGGGCGGTCGCGGCCTCCTCCGGGCGCGAGTCGATGAGGTGCAGGCCCACCCCCGCCTGCACGTTGATCTCGCTGAGCGAGTGGGCGAGCACGTCGTGCAGCTCGCGCGCGATGCGCACCCGCTCGGCCTGTGCCGCGGTGAGCCGGCGCTCGGTGGCGCGTCGGCGGAGTTCGTCGAAGCGGCGGCGACGGGTGCGGATGCTCTCACCGACCGCGACGAGCAGCACGAGACCGAGCGTCACGGCCACCACGAGGGCGGGCTGCCAGGGCACGCGCAGCAGGATGCCGAGCGAGAGCGTGAGGGCCCAGCCGGCGGTGAGCGAGACGACCGCCCAGCGGCCGGCTCCGCGCACGACCGCGCCCACCACCGCGAAGGCCAGCGCCACGTAGGGAGGGGCAGCATCGCCTCCGAGCACGAGCACGTAACCGCCGGCGGCCGCCGTGACGACCGCCACAACCGGCCCGGGGAACCGCCGTGCGAACACGAGGGCGAGCGGCCCCACCAGCGCGAGCGCGACCCGCACGGCGAACCGCACGGGATCGTCGTCGACGACCTCGGCGATGCCCGACCCGACCCCCGTTCCGAAGCCGCTCCCGGGGCCGCCGACGCCCGTGCCATCGCCGTCCGCGGAGCCTGGGCCCTCGCCCGTCCCCCCGCCGCGCCACCGTCCGATGGGCACCCCGGCGAGCACCGCCGCCGGCACCTGCACGAGGAACGACACCACCACCGGCAGCCACAACGAGACCCACCGAGGCATCCTGAACCGCGGAACCCACTCGTCGGCATCCGCCGCGGCACTCTCGCCGACGATGCCGTCCCGCCCACGAGCCGCCACCTGCGGATGCCCGAGGTCGTGCCCGTCCCGGTCGCTGCCGGCGCGCCGGGGGAGATCGCGCGCGGACGGCATGGCTCGATGGTAGCCGCGCCCCCGGCACGGGGCATCCGCTCGCCGGACCACGCCCAGGCTCGCAGATACTCCCGCGGGAGTAACCCACTACCGCACGGCGCCCCGCCCGGGCCAGAGCGGGAACCCGCGCCCGAGGTGAACGCTCGGCGAAGAACGACTGCATCGGAGCCATCGACACGCCGGTGCCGTGAACGCCGCGTGAAATGTGCTGCTGCTCAGCCGTGAGGCACCTGTGAGTTCACTAGCGTGATCGCCGTCGTCCGGGTAATGACGGGCGATCGATCCGCACGCCCTGCACACCCGACGAAGGACAGCACCCCGAATGAAGAGCGATCAGCTCACGCGCGCCCTCTCGCGCATCAGACCCCGAACCGCCCTGGTGGCCGGTGGAGTCGCCACCGCCGTGGCCCTCGCCACACTCGGCGGAGGCATCGCCTACGCCGCCGGCGGGCTCAACCCGCCGCCCGTGAGCCCCGCGCTCGTGCACGTGGCCTCCGCGGTTCCGGACCGCGTCATCCTCACCCCCACAGAGACCCCCTACGCGACGCAGAACGTCTCGTGGCGGACGAGCGTGGACGTGACGACCCCCCGGGTGCAGATCGCTCCGATGGCCAAGGGCCCGGTGCAGAACCCGACCACGATCGACGCGGTGTCGACCACCGAGTTCGCCACCGACCTCGGCTACGCCATCAAGTACCACACGGCCGTGATGACGGGCCTCGCCGAGAGCACCGCCTACCTCTACCGCGTGGGCGACGGCGAGACCTGGAGCGAGTGGCTGGAGTTCGAGACCGCCGCCTCGACCGCAGAGCCGTTCTCGTTCATCGTGCAGGGCGATGCCCAGAACGACGTCAAGTCCTACGCGTCGCGCGCCTTCCGCGCCGCCTACGAGGCACGCCCCTACTCCAAGGCCGTCGTGCACCTCGGTGACCTCATCGACACCGACGTGGCCGACGCCGAGTGGGGCGAGTGGTTCAGCGCCGCCGGCTTCTCGAACGCTTACCAGAACGTGATCGCCGCGCCCGGCAACCACGAGTACTACCCGGGCCCCGAGCTCACCCGCTACTGGGGTGCGCAGTTCGAGTACCCGCGGAACGGCCCGGCCGGCACGGCCGCCATTCAGCAGGCCTTCTCCGAGAACGTGTACTACACCGACATCCAGGGCGTGCGCTTCGTCTCGCTCAACGCCTCCGTGATCGGCGGCGACCAGCTGGCCGCGCAGACCGCGTGGCTCGACACCGTGCTCGAGCAGAACCCCGGCCAGTGGGCCGTGGTGGCGTTCCATCAGCCGGTCTTCTCGGTCACCTCGGGTCGTGACAACAAGACGATCCGGGATGCCTGGCTGCCGATCTTCGAGAAGCACGACGTCGACCTCGTGCTACAGGGCCACGACCACGCCTACGGCCGCGGCAACCTCTTCGCCAACGAGCAGAACCTGCCCGCGGGCGCCGACCCCGCGACCAGCCACACCGGCCCGGTCTACATGGTCACGATCGCCGGACCCAAGATGTACGTTCCGGATCCGCTCGAGTCGAACAACTGGATCACGAACGGCGCGAACCTCCGCAGCATGAACCGCGACACGCAGATGTACCAGACGGTCGACGTGGTCGACGGGCGGATGCACGTGGAGAGCCACACCGTCACCGGTGAGCTCTTCGACGCCTTCACGATCACCAAGGGCGCCGACGGCACGAAGCTCGTGACCGACGAGAGCGTGGCCTGGGCCTCCGGACCGGGCTCGACCCGCTCCGACATCGCAGCCCCCGAGCGCCCGACGCCCGTCGTGCCCGGCGCCGAGACGACGCCCGAGCCGACGCCGACGCCCACACCGACTCCCGAGCCGACCCCGGAGCCGACTGCGACTCCTGAGCCGACGCCCACGCCGGAGCCGACGCCGGAGCCGACTGCGACTCCTGAGCCGACGCCGGAGCCGACTGCGACTCCTGAGCCGACGCCGACACCCGAGCCGACCCCCGAGCCGACTGCGACTCCTGAGCCGACGCCCACACCCGAGCCGACCCCGGAGCCCACCGCGACTCCGGAGCCGACGCCGACCCCGACGCCGACCACCGAGCCCACAGTGCCCCCGACCACGGAGCCCACCACGCCTCCGACGACGGAACCCACCACCCCTCCCACGACGGAGCCGACCCCGGGCCCCCAGCCCACCGAGAACCCGGTCGAGCCCAACCCCGTCGACCCCAAGCCGGTGGCGAACCCGACCCCGCTCGAGCTCTCCGCGACCGGTGTGGCCGCGGGCGGCACGATCGACATGAAGGGCGCCGGCTTCTGGCCGAACGAGGATCTCGAGGTCACCCTGCACTCCGACCCGATCGAACTGGGCTTCCCCAAGGCCGACGCGAACGGTGCGTACTTCTTCACCGCCCGCATCCCGGCCGGAGTGGCTCCCGGTGCGCACCACATCGAGGTCCGCGGCCTCGAGTCGGGCGCGGTCGTCAAGGCCCCGATCACGATCCTCGCGAACGGCTCGGCGAGCACGGGCGTGAAGGATCTCGCGAACACCGGCGCCGGCTTCACCGGCACGGCCGTCGCGATCGCGGGCGGCCTGCTGCTCGCGGGCATCATCGCCCTCGCGGTGCTCTACATCCGCCGCCGCCCCTCGGGAGGCACCGCGTGAACGCGACCGCCGCATCCGGACACACCCCTCCACGCACGAAGAAAGGCCGTCGGTCCATGACGAAAACGCCCACCAGAGCCCGCTCCACGCGGCTGCTCGCGGGCCTCGCCACCGCCGCCGTCGCGGCGGCGATGTTCACCCCGGTGCTGGGGGCGAGCACCGCGGCGAACGCCGCGGTCGCCACACCGCTCCAGCAGCACGGCCCCTCGGTCATCCCCGATCGCATCGTGCTGACGCCCTCGGGTGACCTCTCCACGAGCCAGGCCGTGACCTGGCGCACCGCCACCACGGTCAACTCGCCGAAGGCGGAGCTCCGTGAAGCCACGGCCACGCCGTACCCCACGGGCATCCAGAAGATCAACGCCACCTCCACCACCTCGGTGGCGGCTGGCGGCTGGGACGAGGAGTTCCACACGGTCGAGTTCACGGGCCTCACGCCCGCCACGCAGTACCAGTACCGCGTGGGCGACGGCACGAACTTCAGCGAGTGGCAGCACTTCACCACCGCGGCGGCGACCGCGGAGGACTTCTCGTTCATCTACCTCGGCGACGTGCAGAACGGCATCCTCTCCGACGCCAGCCGCGTCATCCGCAATGCCTTCCGCGACCGCCCCGAGGCGAGCCTCGTGCTGCAGGCGGGCGACCTCATCGACGACGCGAACGACGACGCCCAGTGGGGCGAGGTGTTCGACGCCGCCGGCTACCAGTTCGGCACGCAGAACTTCCTCGCGGCCGCCGGCAACCACGAGTACGAGGGCGAGGAGCTCTCGAAGCAGTGGTCGGCGCAGTTCGCCTATCCCGAGAACGGCCCGAGCGGATCGGACGAGATCGAGGCGCTGCTGGACGGCACCGTCTACTACTCCGACTACCAGGGTGTGCGCTTCGTCTCGCTCAACAGCAACATCACGGATGCCGCGGCGCTCGCCGTGCAGACCGAGTGGCTGAAGGAGACCCTCGAGTCGAACCCGAACAAGTGGACGGTGGTGTACTTCCACCACCCGGTGTTCTCGCTCGACGAGGGGCGCAACAACCGCGCCATCCGGGAGGCCTGGCTGCCGCTGTTCGAGGCGAACAACGTCGACCTCGTGCTGCAGGGCCACGACCACAACTACGGCCGCGGCAACACCAACGACGCCGAGGAGGGCAACCCCGCCACCTGGAACGCCGACCTCAACTACGACGGACCGGTCTACGCCGTGTCGGTCGTCGGCTCGAAGATGTACGACGGAGCGGGCCCCCGCCTCTGGACCGAGAACGACGCGCACCTGAAGAAGCTGCAGGGCGGTGTGGAGCTCTACCAGCTCATCGACGTCGCGGGCGACACCATGCGGTACGAGTCGCGCACGGCCGACGGCCAGTACTTCGACGGTCTCACGATCGTGAAGAACGACGCGGGCAAGGCCGTGACCGACGACACCGCGCCCCAGACGATCGACCCCTCCGATCCCGGCGGGCCGTGCCTCGGCTGCACACCCAACCCGGACCCGACCGATCCCACCGACCCTGAGCCCCCTGTGGACACGGTCGACTACGAGGTCGTCTCGGCGCTCGACTCGGTGAACAAGTCGAACGCGGCGCTCCCGGCCGGATCCGCCTACTCCGAGTCGAAGGACGTGCTCTACCTGGGCGACCAGAACGGCCGCAACATCTTCGAGATCGACCCGGACACGGATGCGATCCTGCGCACGATCACGCTGCCGGAGAACATCCGCGATGTCGGGATCGACGATGAGAAGGAGCTGCTCTACGTCGGTCAGCAGAACCGCAACTGGGTGGTCGTGTCGATCGCGGATGCGACGTTCGGCCAGATCGTGCGCGGTCCGTTCTCGTTCCTCGAGTCCAACCGCTCCATCGACGTCGACCCCGTGCGCGGGTATGTCTACGGCGCCATCCCCTCGCGGGGCGTCGAGGTGCTGGATGCCGAGACGGGTGAATCCGTCGGCGTGGTCGACGGCACGGCCGGCGCCTACTACGTGGCCGCCGATCCGGTCAACGGCTACGTCGCGACCTCCTTCTTCGAAGACGTCCCCGACGTGGTGCAGGTGGCGGCCTTCGATGTCGAGGCCGGCTTCGAGCAGCTGTGGGAATCGAAGGGCCGAGTCGGTGCGCGCCAGCTCGACATCGATTCCACCAACGGACTCGTCTACGTGGGCTACACCGGAACGGCGGCCGGCAGCGGTGGCTTCTCGGTGCTCGACCTCACCTCGGGCCAGCAGCTCGGTGACTTCGACGATCCGTCGTTCGGCAAGGACGGCTACGGCATCTCGGTCGACGAGGAGCACCAGCGGGTGTTCGTGTCGAACCGTGACTTCCGTCTCAACCCACCCGGCTCCGAGCTCGAGGCGGTCGCCGTGACCGTCTCGGAGCGGATCCTGCCCGAGACGCTCGCCTACGACCCCGTCGGCTCGCTCGACTCCGTCAACAAGTCGAACGCCGCGCTTCCCGCCGGCTCGGCGTACTCGGCCTCGAAGGACGTGCTGTACCTGGGCGACCAGAACCGGCAGAACATCTTCGAGATCGACCCCGAGACGGATGCGATCCTGCGCACGATCACGCTGCCGGAGAACATCCGCGATGTCGGGATCGACGATGAGAAGGAGCTGCTCTACGTCGGTCAGCAGAACCGCAACTGGGTGGTCGTGTCGATCGCGGATGCGACGTTCGGCCAGATCGTGCGCGGTCCGTTCCCGTTCCTCGAGTCCAACCGCTCGATCGACGTCGACCCGGTGCGCGGGCTCGTGTTCGGCGCCGTCCCCTCGCGGGGTGTCGAGGTGCTGGATGCCGTGACGGGTGAATCGATCGGCGTGATCGACGGCACGGCAGATGCGTACTACGTCTCGGCCGACCCGGAGAACGGTCTCGTCTCGACGGTGTACTTCAGCGACGTGCCGGATGCCAAGAACATCGAGACGTTCGACATCGACAACGGGTACGCCTCGCTGTGGGAGTCGACGAGCCGGGCCAACCCCCGTCAGCTCGATGCCGACTCCACCAACGGGCTGCTCTACGTGGGTTACACGGGCACAGCGGTCGGATCGGGCGGCTACACCGTGCACGACTCGAAGACCGGTGCACTCCTCGCCGACTACGCCGACCCGGCGTACGGCAAGGACGGCTACGGCATCTCGGTCGACGAGGAGCGGCAGCGTGTGTTCGTGTCGAACCGCGACTTCCGGCTGAACCCGCCCGGGTCGGAGCTCACCGCGGTCGCCGTCACGATCTCGCAGCGGCGGGGCGTCGAGGAGCCGGTCGACCCGACCGACCCGACCGATCCGACCGACCCGACCGATCCCACCGACCCGACGGATCCGACGGATCCGGAGCCGCCGGCCGGCACCGGGTACACGCCCACGCCGCTCGGGGCGATCCCGTCGGCCGAGAGCGCACCCGACCTCGACCAGAAGCCGGTCGGCTCTGTCGTCGACCCGGCCACCGGTCACCTGTTCGTCGGCAACGAGCAGCGACCGGCTCGGGTGCTCGAGATCGACCCGGCGACGGACACGGTGGTCGCGACCCACGCGATCCCGGGTGCCGAGACCGAGGGCGTGCGCGACGTCGCGATCGACTCCGCCAAGGGTGAGCTCTACGTCGGCTACGGTGCGTCGTGGATCGTGCTCGACCTCGCGACCGACACCGTGAAGCGCGGACCGTTCGCGTTCGGCGCGAACGTGCGCGGCATGGACGTGGATCTGGCCACCGGACGCGTCTTCGGCGCGACCAGGGGCACGGGCTTCACGGTCATGGACGCCGCGACCGGAGCCGCGATCCAGACGGTCGAGACGGCGAGTGCGGGCACCTGGCAGAGCCACGGCATCGCCGTCGACCCGGCCGGGAATCGCCTCTACGTCACGAACGACAACGCCGCGGGCACGGAGGGCATCCGCGTCTACGACGCGACGTCGTTCGAGCTGCTGCAGTCGCTCGCGGTCGCGGCGCCCGACTACCGGTCGGTCGACGTCGACGGTGCGGCGGGCCGCGTGTACGTGGGTCACTCGCGCGACACGTTCGAGAACAGCGGGATCCGGGTGCTGAAGGCCGCCGATCTCACCGAGATCGCGAACTTCCCGGGCACCGCCTACGGCAACAAGGTCTACGGGGTCTCGGTCGACGAGAAGCTCGGCACGGTCTACGTGTCGGCCCGCGACCGCTTCCCCACGGGCCTCATCGCCCTGCAGCGGGGCGAGTAGCGCCGCCGCGCGGTGCCCCTCCGGGCACCGCGCGCGGACAACGCCGAACGAGCCCCCTGCGGGGCCGGTCGGCGCGACGTTCGTCTTTCTGGGCGTTCAGAACGGCAAGCCTGCGGGCCCCCGCGCGTCTGAGCGGCTCGGAGGTCGCGACGACTGCGGTTCCGAACCGCGGGTCGCCGTCAGTGGGCCGTCAGGCGGGGCGGGGCGCGCCGAGGCGGGCCGCCTGGGCGGCGGCCTCGGCGTGGGCGGCGGCGAGCTCGGCCTCGGAGCGGGGGAGCTGCGGCGCCAGGGCAGGCACGTCGGCCGCCAGGGTGAGGTTCGTCTCGATCACGGTGACCTCCATGCCGAGGGCGGTGCCCAGCACGAGGCGGAGCGCGGGCACCTCGTGGTCCCAGCCCTCCGTGGGGGAGCCGGCGTCATAGGAGGCACCTCGGCTCGTCACGATCACGGCGGGACGCCCGGCGAGCGGCTGCGTGTCGCCGTCGAAGGGCGCGGTGACGCCCGGCACGTGGATGTTGTCGATCCACGCCTTGAGCGACGACGGCAGCGAGTAGTTGTAGAGCGGAGCACCCACGAGCAGCACGTCGGCGGCGAGCAGCTCGGCGATGAGCGACGCCTGCAGCGCCTCGGCGTCGGCGGGAGGCGCGGCCTCGGCGTGCCGGAGCCGCGGCGGCCAGTGCAGCGAGTCGTCGGCGAGGTGGGGCAGCGGGTCTCGGTGCAGGTCGCGATGGGTCACGGTGTTGCCCACCGCGGCCTTCAGCCACGCCTCGCTGAAGGTGCGGCCGATCGCCCGTGAGCGCGAGCGCTCGGCGGAGCCTGCGGAGGAGTCGAGGTGCAGCAGATTGAGCATGCCCTCACGCTACCCGGCCGCCCACCTCCTCTGCCGAACCGTCACTTCTCACACCTCCCAGCCCTCTTTGGTGTGGAAAGTGACGTCTCGGCAGAGGGTCTAGGGGGTGGCAGTGCGGGCGCGGGCTGTGGCCAGCACGGCGCGCGCCACCACCGTCTTCTGGATCTCGTTGGTGCCCTCCTCGAACCGCTGCGCCCTGGCGTCGCGGTAGACCCGCTCGATCGCGTTGCGCCGCCAGTAGCCCTGCCCGCCGTGGATCTGCAGCGCCCGGTCGGTGACCCGTCCGAGCATGTCGACGGCCACGATCTTCGACGCGCTCGACAGCGCCGCCGCATCCGGAGCCGAGCGCTCGTAGGCGCGCGCCGCCTCGAGCACGAGCGCCCGGGCAGCGACGATGTCGGCGTAGTTCTCGGCCAGGTAGGCCTGGATGACGGGCCGCTCGGCGAGCGTCTTGCCGAAGGTCGTGCGGGTGAGCGCGTAGGAGGCCGCGAGCTCCTGAGCTCGCTCGGCGAGCCCGACGCAGCTCATCGCCACCGAGACCCGGCTCGGCAGCAGGAATCCGCCGAGCGCCACCGCGAGCCCCTCGCCCTCGGCGCCGATTCGCGCCGAGACGGGCACGGGGGTGTCGCTGAAGCGCAGGATCGCGTGGTCGGTGCCACGCACGCCCATCGTGTCGGAGTCGTCGATCACCTCCGCGCCCGGCAGGCCGGAGTTCGGCACGAGCAGCGCCACGGTGCCCTCTGCCCCGCTGCTGCCCTCGAGTCGCGCGAAGAGCAGCCAGCGGTCGGCCTTCACACCGAAGGTGATGAGGTGCTTCTCGCCGTTCAGCAGGTAGACGTCGCCGTCCCGGCGCACGGTGCTGCGGATGTCGGCCCCGGTTCCCGCGGTGGCCTCGGTGAGCGTGAACGCCACGAGCTCCTCGCCGCTGACGGCGCGCTTCAGCACCTCGCGCTGCGCATCGTCGACGAACGGCGCCATGGCCCGCCAGAGGCCGTTGTTGACGTGCACGAGCATCCGGATCGAGCCGTGCGAGCGCGAGACGATCTCGAGCAGCTCCAGGTAGCGGGCGAACGGGATGCCGCGGCCACCGAGCTCCTCGGGGGCGGCGAGGCTCAGCCAGCCCCGGTCGCGGAGCTCGGCGTAGAGCTCCGCGGGCACGTCGCCGAGCTCCTCGATGCGCTCGGACCACTCCTCCCCTGGCCCGCGCACCCAGGCGTCGAGCTCGGCCTTCAGCTGTTCGAACTCCGCGTCGCTCGCACTCACGCTCACGCACTCTCCTTCTGTCGCTCGCGCTCCACGAGCGCGGCGGCGCGCTCCCGCAGCAGGTTCTTCTGGATCTTGCCCACCGCGTTCCGCGGCAGCTCCCCGATGGCCTCGAGTCGCTCGGGCCAGTAGTACTTCGACACGCCCCGCTCGCCGAGATACCCCTGCATCTCGGCGAATCCGAGCGGATGCGCCGGGTCGGAGGCCACCACGAAGGCGCACGCGCGCTCGCCGAGGCGGGGGTCGGGCATGGCCACGACGGCCACGTCCTTCACCGCCGAATGCGCGAACAGCAGGTTCTCGATCTCGACCACGGGCACCTTCTCGCCGCCGCGGTTGATGACGTCCTTCACCCGCCCGGTGATGTGCAGGAACCCGTCGGCGTCGAGCACGGCCCGGTCGCCCGTGCGGTACCAGCCGTCGGCGGTGAACACCTCGGCGGTGAGGTCGGGGCGGTCGAGGTAGCCGAGGAACATCGTGGGGCTCGAGAGCTCGTAGTCGCCCTCGCGGCCGGCGGGGAGCTCGACCCCCTCGTCGTCGACGATGCGCACGCGGATGCCGGTGAGCGGGCGGCCGTCGGTGCCCCAGGCGGAGCCCGGCGGATCGGTGGGCGCCGAGAGCGTGCCGAGGCAGGTCTCGGTGGTGCCGAACGCGCCGAGCACCGCCGCGCCGAGCACTCCCGTGGCGCGCTCGGCGAGCTGCCGGGGCACGGCCGCCCCGGTGGCCACGAAGATGCGCAGGCTGGAGGGCGGGGGAGCCCCCTCCTCGACGGCCGCGACGACATCCATCAGGAACGGCGTCGCCGCCTGCACGAACGTGGCGCCCTTGCGGCCGAAGGCCTGCTCGAGGGCGACCCGGGCATCCCACACCGGCTGCACGACGGCCGCGACGCCGAGCCGCCAGCTCAGCAGCAGCCCGTAGAGGAAGCCGGTCTGGTGGGCGAGGGGCGACGGGATGAAGACGCGGTCGTCGCCGCCGAGACCGAGGTGCTCGACCTCGAGCGCGGTGGCGAGGGCGAGCGTGCCGTGCCGGTGCTGCACGCCCTTCGGCTCACCGGTGGTTCCCGAGGTGAACAGCAGCTGCGCGATGTCGTCGGCACCCGGCCGCCGTCGCTCGATCGCCTCCCGCGACGCCGCATCGGGCGTCGCATCCGGGGCCGCATCCGTGTCGAAGTCGTGCCAGGCGAGCGGGAGCCCGGGGGTGGCCGGCGGCACGAAGGTGACGCCCTCGCCGGAGGACCCCGCGCGCGCCGCGCCGGCGGGATCGACGTCCCCCATCACGACCACGTGCTCGAGCGCGAGCGGTCGCTCCTGCCGGGCGGCCTCGGCCGCGACGCCCGCCACCTCGGCCGCGTGCCGGCGCCCGCGGAACGAGCGCGGCGCGATGAGTACGCGTGCCCGCGAGCGTGCGAGCACCATGGCCACCTCGCGCTCGCCGAACACCGGCATCACGGGGGCAACGACCGCGCCGATCTGCAGCACGCCGAGGGTCACCTCCACGCACTCGGCCCAGTTCGGCAGCTGGAACGCGACCGCCTCGCCCGGCCGCACCCCGAGCCGCAGCAGCAGCGCCGAGACGGCGTCGGCCCGCCTCCGCAGCTCACCGCGGCTGAGGGTCGCAGGCCGGTCGCCGACCTCGATCACGGCCGCCGCCGTCGCATCCGCCTCGACGAGCTCGTCCACCCGCGCCGTCAGCCCGGCATCGCTCGGGCCGACATCGCTCTGACCGGGCCGGGCATGCGTCACGAGCCGACCTCCTGGCGAGTGCGCTCGGAGGTGATCGACAGGTCGAGTCCCACCCCGTTCATCGCGTCGAGGAACGTCGGGTACGAGATCCGGTAGGCCCGCGGATACGTCAGCCGCGACTCGCCCTCGGCCCGCGTGGCCGCCACGGCGAGCGACATGAGCACCCGGTGGTCGTTGAACGACGACAGGGGTGCGCCCCGGAGCCCGTCGACCCCGCGCACAGTGAGGGCGTCGCCCTCGTCGACGAGGTCTCCGCCGAGCTTGTTGAGCTGCAGCATGGCGTTCACCCGGTCGCTCTCCTTCAGCCGGATGTGCCCGATCGTGCGCAGCGTCGACGTGCCGTGCGCGAAGGTCGCGAGCGCCGAGACGACGGGCAGGAGGTCCGGGATGCGCCGGCAGTCGAGATCGACCGGCTGCAGCTCGACGCGGTCGTGCCGCACGCGCACGAATCCTGTGGCCTGGTCCGTCTCGAGCGTGAGCCCCATGCCCGACACGATGTCGAGGAAGTCGGCTTCGGGGTGATCCGTGTCGGCACCCGTCGTGGCCGAGAGCCCGCGGAACAGCACGTCCGAGGGGTGCAGCGCCGTGGCGGCGAGCCCGAACGCCGCCGAGCCGATGTCGGGCGGGATGACGTAGTCGGTCGGCGCGGCCGTCTGTCCGGCCGGCACCGTGAAATGCCGCCAGTCGTCGGAGTGCTCCACCGAGAGCCCGAACTGCCGCATCATGCGCACCGTCAGCTCCACGTAGGGCTGCTCGTTGAGCTCGCCCACGACCTCGATGCTCGTCTCCCGCTCGGCGAAGGGCGCCACGAGCAGCAGCCCCGAGATCCACTGCGAGAGCGTGCCGGCGATCCGAACGTGCCCTCCGGTGGGCCGCCCCGGCTGCACGGTGATGGGCGGCCGATCGTGCTCGGCGCGGTAGCGCACGCCGAGGGAGTCCAGGGAGTCGAGCAACGCCTTGATCGGGCGGCGCTGGAAGTACTTCATTCCGGTGAGCGTGACGGGCTTGTCGGCCAGCGCGGCGAGCCCGGTCATGAAGTAGAGCGTGGTGCCGGAGGATCCGACGTTCAGCACCCCGTCGGCCGAGCTCGACCCGTGGTCGACGACGCTCCCGCTCGTGTCGTACGGGCCCCCGTGCACGATGTAGCCGTCGGCGGTGACCTCGATGCGGGTGCCGAGCGCCCGCAGCACACCGATCGTCCAGACCACCTGACGGGTGTCCGAGAGCCCGGTGATGACGCTCCGGCCCGGCGCGAGCGAGGCGAGCACGAGGGCCCGGTGGGCGTGGTACTTCGAGACCGGGATGCTCAGCTCGCCGGAGACCGCGGACTCGGTCCCGTTCACGAACAGATGCACGTCTCCATGATGCCGCACCCTGTATGTCGAGCGCGTTACGTGACGCCTCAGAGCGTCGTGCGCACGAGCGGCCGGTCGGTGTCCGAGAGCCTGATGTCGACCGAGCGGATGTCGGTGGTCGGGATCCGGGTCGAGGCCGAGAGGTTGCCGGCCGCAGTGCCCGTCGCGCTCCAGCTCGCGACGGTGGTCTCGACCCCTCCGGCATCGGTCACGACGAGGTCGTAGTCGACCGGTTCGTACGCATCGGCCGGCTCGACCCGGTAGCTGCAGTTCCAGTCGAAGCGTGTTCCCCAGCCCTTCTCGGTGACCGTGAGCTGGGCGTCGAGCCAGCCGGGCTCTACCTGGGCCATGGCGCGCACGACACCGGGGGAGGGTGTGCTCGTGGCCTGAGCTTCAGGAGCGGGAGCCGCCGGTGCGCCGGCCCCGCCGAATCCCAGCCCGATGCCGGCGAGCACGCCCACCGCCGCGACGAGCACGCCGCCGCCGGCCACGAGTGCGCCGAGCCGTCGCCGCGACCGCCGGCGGCTGCCGCGTGCGCGGCGGGCGAGATCCTGCACCCGGCCCGGCGCCCCCGAGAAAGAGGACGAGGAGCGGGGCGCGGAGTCGTCGGCGAGCAGCGCCTCCGCCTCCGCCGGAGTGAGCCGGCCGAGCAGGCCGGGCAGGCCCGCGATCTCGCTCACGGCCCGCGCGCAGGCGGGGCATTCGGCAAGGTGGCGCTCGAAGCTGCGCCGCTCGTCGGGGCTCAGCAGCCCCGCCACGTAGGCGGCATCCCAGTCGCTGTAGTCGTCGTTCACTCCGTCACCCCCCTCTCCTGCAGTGCGAGCCTCAGTGCTCGCAGCGCGTAGTGCAGTCGCGACCGCACGGTGCCGGCCGGGATGCCCTCGTGCCGCCCGATCTCGACCGCCGACTGCCCGAGGTAGAACGAGCGCACCACCACGGCGCGGTGCTCGAGGCTCAGGGCCTGCAGCGAGTCGGTCAGCAGCCAGCGGTCCAGCACGGCGTCGATCGCCTCGGTGCCGTCTGCCGTGCCCGTGCCGTCGAGGCCGCGCACCCGCGGGCCGTCCGGCACCTCGTCGACGCCGAACTCGCGTTGGTGCCGAGCGCTCCGCCGGTCGTCGATCACGAGGTTCCTGGCCACCGTGAAGAGCCACGCCCGCGCCTCGTCGTCGCTCTGCTCGAGGATCGCGGGTTTCTTCCAGGCGCGCAGCAGCGCCTCCTGCACCACGTCCTGGGTGAAGCCCTCGTCGCGGGTGAGGCGGAGCACGTAGCGGTGCAGCGCGGGCGCGTGCGCGTCGTGCACCGCCCGCAGCAGTTCGGCCTGATCGTCGGTCATCGTGCGCGCACCTCCACCCCTCACAACGGGGCCGGGCCGCCGAACGTTCACGGTGTGCGGAACAGGCCCGCGGCGGCATCCTCCGGCGCCCGCTGCTTCATCACGAAGTGCTGCTTCTTGCCGGTGGCCGTGTAGGGCAGCTCGGGCACGAACGCGTAGCGACGCGGGCGCTTGAAGCGGGCGAGCGCCACGCTGTCCCTGCAGTGCGCCTCGAGGGCGGAGGCGGCGGCCTGCGGGTCGCTCTCGACGAGCGCCGCAAGCTCTCCGCGCGGCACGACGTAGGCCACCACGACCTCGCCCCACTCCGCATCCACCAGGCCCGTGACGATGCTGTCGGCCACGTCGGGGTGCGCGGCGAGCACCTCCTCGACCTGCACGGGGTGCACGTTCTCGCCGCCCGTGATGACCATGTCGTCCTTCCGGCCGATGATCGTCACCATCTCGGTCTCGTCCCAGGTGGCGAGGTCGCCCGGGTACATCCACCCGTCACGGAACTTGCGCTCCTGCTCCTCGGGGTTGTGGAGGTAGGCGTAGCCGCTCTTGATGCTCCGCATGATGACCTCTCCCACCTCCCGGCCGTCCTTCGCCACGGTGTCGGTCGGATCGGCGAACCGGTCGTCGTAGACCTTCACCACGGCCACGTCGTCGTCGAGGCACGCCCGGCCCGCCGCGCCGGCCGCCTCCGGAAGGTCCTCGGGCCGGAGGTAGGTGTTCCAGAACGCCTCCGTGGTGCCGTAGCCGTTCGCGATGCGCTTCGTGAGGGTGGACTGGTAGCGCAGGGCGGCCGCACGGTCGAGCGGCGCCCCCATCGTGACGATGCCCGAGAGCGATGTGAGGTCGCGCGGCGACGTCTCCTGCTCGTCGGCGAGCCGCTCGAGGTTGGTGGGAGCGCCGATCACGTAGGTGAGGCGGTGCCGCTCGATCAGGTCGAGCACGAGCCCCGGCTCGAACTGAGGGAGGGTGACCACCTCGGAGCCCACGTAGAAGGCCGTGTTGGGGCCCGCGCAGTAGTTGCCGCCGCGGTGGAACCACGGAGACATGTTGAGGGTGCGGTCGGTGGGCGAGAGCGGGAAGTGCATGATGGCGTCGTGCGCGCTCAGCACCTCGTTGAGACTCGTGAGCGGCACCGCCTTCGGCATGCCGGTGGTGCCGGAGGTGTAGAGCCTCGACGTCTCGTCCCACACCGTGGCGCCCTCGGGCGCCCGGAACGAGGGCGCGCCCTCCACGAGCAGCTCGGCGAAGTCGACGGCACCGGGGACTCCCGGGTCGCCCTCGGGGGTCCGCCCCACCGACACGAGGGTCTCCGGGGAGAATCCGGAGAGCTCGAGCGCCGTGCGCACGTCGGCGCTCGCCGAGGCCTCGAAGACGAACACGCGCGGCCGGGACCCGGCGAGGATGTGCGCGGTCTCGGCCGGCGCGAGCCGGAAGTTCATGGGGGAGGAGACGGCGCGGAGCCCCTGCGCGGCCACGTAGAGGAACGCGAACTCCGGCCGGTTGATGAGCTGGTAGCCCACGAGGTCGCCCACCCCCACGCCGCGCTCGGCCAGGCCCGCCACGAGGGCTCCGGCGACCTCGCCGAGCTCCCGGTAGGTGTAGGAGAGCCCGGTCGTGGAGTCGGTGATGGCCGTGCGGCCGGCGTAGCGGTGGGTGTTGCGCTCGACCGCGGCGGCATAGGTGAAGTGCTGCTCGAACACGTCCCGGAAGGCGCTCGTGTCGTAGTCGGTGTTGGGCGTGGAGTGGCTCATCGGTGCGGCTCTCTTCTCGACTGCAGAGTGCGACGGCAGGGGGGTCGTCGCCCCGGCGAGCGGGTACCGCGTACCCCCCATCCGGGCTCTATCAGGTATATCGCCTTTTCGCTAGGCTGACCCCGCTCGCGCTCCCGAAAGCGTGCGGGCCGACAGGATCCAGGGGGACCCATCCATGGCGACGAAGCCGTCCACAACGCACTCGCGTTCCATCCGCCGACTGCTCGCCTGCGCGGGCACCGTCGCACTCGTCGCCGGGGGCCTCCTGGCCACCGGGGGTGCTGCGAACGCCGCTCAGCCGGCCGAACCCGTCGTGTTCGACGAGGTCGGCTTCCACGTCTGGACCGTTCCGGAAGGCGTCACGGAGGTCTCCGTGGCCCTCGTGGGCGGCTCCGGCGGAAAGGGCGGCGGCACCAACGGCGGCGCCGGCGGTCTCGGCGCGGTGGTCTCCGGCACCCAGGCGGTGACCCCCGGCCAGGAGTTCGCGGTGATCGTGGGCCAGGCCGGCGGATCGGGCTCGGCGCCCGGCGAAGACGGCGAGGACGGCGACTCGGGTCCCCTCGCGGCTGCCGGGATCGGTCAGGGCGGTACGGGTTACACCGACGGTGGCGACGGTGGCGACGGATCGTTCCTCGCCCGTGACGGCGGCGGTGGCGGCGGTTCGAGCGCCTTCGGCGACTACGACGCGGGCCCCACGCTCGCCGCTGTGGCTGCGGGCGGTGCCGGCGGCGCCGGCCGCGGTGTCGTGGGCTTCTGCGTCGGCGGCGACGGCGGCAACGCCGGTGAAGACGGCAAGGCCCCGCGCGACGACGAGACCGTGGCCCCCGAGGGCGACCCCGACTTCGGGCTGCACTGCCTGGCCGAGGGTGACGGCGGCCTCGTGAACACCGCCGACAGCGGCGACGGCGACTCGGGCGAGTCGGTGCTGTTCCTCGGTGGTGGAGGCGGCGGTGGCGGCGCGAGCTTCTACGGCGACGGCGTCTCGGGCGGTGGCGGCGGCGAGGCAGGTGCCCTGCTGCTCGCCGAAGACGGCGACCCCGAGACCCCCGAGGGCTCCACGGGCCAGGTCGACGCCATCTTCGGCCTCGGCGGCGGCGGTGGCGGCGGGGCCGGCGGCGGGAGCATCTACGGATCGCTCACGAACGCGTCCGACGGCTTCGGCGAGGGGGGTGACGGATCGGTGACGATCTCGTACTCGGTCGAGTACCAGACCGAGACGACCCTGTCGGTCTCCCCGGCATCCGCGGTCTTCGGCGACGAGATCATCGTGACAGCCTCGGTCGAGAACCTCACGACCTCCGCGGTGCCCTCCGGCGACGTGGTGCTCGTGGTCGAGCAGCCCCTCGGCGCCACGGGTGACACGGCACCGCTCGCGGCGGTCGAGCCCATGACGGCGACGCTCGTCGACGGCAAGGCGTTCTTCACCCTCGACAGCGGCACGATCGACGCCGGGGCCTACCACCTCAGCGCGGTCTACCAGCCGACGCCGATCTCGCCCTTCGCCGGGTCCGAGGCCGACACCACCCTCCAGGTGGCGAGGATCGCCACGACGACCCAGCTCGCCGTCGACCCCACCACGGTCGAGGCCGAGAAGCAGACCGTCATGACCGCTACGGTGGTCGGCGCCGTCGGCGTCGTGCCGACCGGTGACATCGCGTTCTACTACGACGGGGAGCTCCTCGGCAGCGAGCCGCTCGCCCCCGGGTCGAACTCGGTCGACGTGCCGATCAGCTTCATCCCGGTGGGACCGGCGACGATCACGGCGCGCTACCTCGGCGACGTCAACTTCGAGCCGTCGGACAGCAACCCGGTGGACATCACCGTGACGCCCATCCCGACGCCGACGCCCACCCCGACGCCGAAGCCCACCACGAAGCCCGCGGGTCTCGCGAACACGGGATCCGGCGCCGCCGACATCCTCCCGTGGTCGCTGCTGCTGCTCGTCGCGGGTGGTGCACTGGCGGCCGGTGCCGCCGGAGCGGTCCGGGTGCGTGCCCGCCGCTGACCCGGCAGCGCGCACTCCCCGAGCGTCGTGCACGCCGTCAGACGACGGCGTGCACGACGCCGCCCACCACGAGGGCGACGATCGTCGTCCAGCCGGCGATCGCGACGGCCTGCCAGAGCAGCACGCGGGCCTTCGAGACGCCGCCGGCCGCGAGCATGGTCGCGGTGAACTGGGTGGGCAGCAGCAGCGGGCCCAGCAGGCTCACTCCCGGCACGCCGTAGCGGTCGAGGGCGCGCTGGAACTTGGCCCGGCGGGCCGCCTTGCGGCCGGACTCCGGCTCGGGTCCCATCTCGTATTCGGCGGAGGCATGATCCGTCGCAGCGAGCGGCGCAGCGGGTGCGCCCGTGACCACGCTCTCCCGGGCCTCTTCCTGGGCCGCGAGTCGCACGCGGTGCCGGTTCACGATCGCCGAGCGGGCTCCGGATGACGCGAGCACGAGCACGGTCACGCAGAGGAAGTTGCCTGCGGCACCCGCGATCACGGCCACCACGGGGTGCAGCCCGCCGAGGATGCCGATCGTCGCGGCTCCCTCGCCTTCGATGAAGGGCACGGCGCCCGCGAGCGCCACGATGAGGGGCTGGAGGAGCTCGGGCACCTGGCCGACCAGCTCCTGGAATCGGGCGATCAGATCCATCACGCATCTCCTGTCGTCGGGGAGGGATCCGGTCGACCCCGCCTCTGGACTCCAGCCCATCGCATCCGGAGCCGGCCCGGCAGTGCCGCGGTGTCACCGGTTCCCGGGTCATCCGTCCGCCCCGGCCATGACATCTGTCACGGATCTAGGGTGGGAGGGTGATCAGCCCCTCCGAGCCCTCCGCACCGCGCGCGACGTCGCGCGGAGTCACCGCCACCTGGTGGTACACGGTCTCGGCGATCGTGTTCCTCGAGCTCATGCTCGTGCTGCTCTGGCCGGCCACTCTCCTGCAGGCGGGGTTCGAGGGGCCCGTGCTGCTCGCGGTCCTCGTGGGCGGTCTGATCTGGTGCGGGTCGACCGCGCCGCTGCTCCGCGCCTACCGCCACCGCACGGGCGAGAGCACCACGCTGCCCTGGCGGCACACGCTCGCTCCGTTGGTGATCGCGGCGGCTTTCGGCGTGCTCGCGTTCTCCCTCACCGGGCTCTGGCTGCTGCTGCTCGCGCCGCTGGCGCAGACGCTGCAGCTGCTCGACTGGCCGCGCTCGGTGCGGGCGAGGCTCGTGATCGCGCTCACCGTGGTGCTCGTGTGCCTCTGGGTGGTCGACGCGCAGCGCTTCACAGGGGAGCCGCCCGAGTTCGAGGCGGATCCCTTCCTGTACGGATTCTTCTCCGCCGCGCTGCCGTTCATGACGGTGCTGACTCTGTGGTGGTGGGACGTGCTGATCGCCCTCGACCGGGCGCGCGTCTCGGAGGCGAGGCTCGCCGCCACCCAGGAGCGGCTGCGCGTGGCCACCGACGTGCACGACCTGCAGGGCCACCACCTGCAGGTGATCGCCCTGCAGCTCGAGCTCGCCGAACGACTCCTCGAACCGGATCCCGCCGCGGCCCTCGAGCAGCTGCGAGCGGCGCGGGGGAGCGTCGACGAGGCCAGGCAGGGCACGCGCGACCTCGCCCTGCGGTTCCGCTCGGTCCCGCTCCGCGACGAGCTCGCCAATGCGCGCGATCTGCTGCGGGCGGCGGGCATCGCGGTCGAGACGTCGGTGGCCCCGGATGCCGATGACGCGCCCGCCTCGGTCTTCGGCCCGGTCATCCGCGAGACCACCACGAACGTGCTGCGTCACGGCGGGGGGCGCTCGGCCCGGCTCTCGCTCGAGCGGGTCGGCACGGTGTGGCGGTACGAGATCCGCAACGACGTCGCGGGGTCGGGCCCGGAGGGTGGTGTTCCGGATGGCGAGACCCGGGAGGGGTCGGGTCTCGACGGCATCGCGCGCCGCGCGGGTGAGGCCGGCGGCGCGCTCGAGGTGCACCGCGGCGACGACGGGTTCACCGTGGTCGTGACCGCTCCGGCCGGGGCGGTGACGGCACGATGACGGAGGAGACGGCGCGTCCCGTCATCCGGGTGCTGCTCGCCGACGACGAGGGGATGATCCGCTCCGCGCTCGCGGCGCTGCTGCGGCTCGAGGGCGACATCGACGTGATCGCGGAGTGCGCCGACGGCCTGCAGGCGGTGGCCGAGGCCGAACGACTGCAGCCCGACGTGTGCCTGCTCGACCTCGAGATGCCCGGGCTCGACGGCGTGGAGGTCGCCGAGCGGCTGCGGCGCACGATCGCCGCACGCTGCGTGGTGGTCACCCGGCACGCGCGCCCGGGCGTGCTGCGGCGCGCGCTCTCCGCCGGCGTCGCGGGCTTCCTGCCGAAGTCGCGAGACGCGGGGGAGGTGGCGGCCGTCATCCGCCGGGTGGCCGCGGGGGCACGGTACGTCGATCCGGAGATCGCCGCCGACGCCTTGAGCGACGAGCGCTGCCCGCTCACCGACCGCGAGCTCGACGTGCTCCGCGCCGGTCGCCGCGGTGAGACCACGGCGCAGATCGCCCGTGCACTCTCCCTGGCCCCCGGCACGGTCCGCAACCACGTCTCGGCGATCCTCGCCAAGCTCGCGGTCGACACCCGCCAGCAGGCGGTCCTCCTCTCCCAGGACCGCGGCTGGATCTAGTGCCCACTCGCGGGAGGTAGGGTGGCGGCATGACGAGCGGGCCGGTCGACGCGGTCGTGGTGGGCAGTGGCCCGAACGGCCTCGCGGCCGCCGTCACGCTCGCGCGGGCCGGGCTCTCGGTGCGGGTGTTCGAGGCTGCGGGATCGCCAGGCGGAGGAGCACGAACCGCCGAGCTCACGCTGCCGGGGCACCTGCACGATGTCTGCTCCGCCGTGCATCCGATGGCGCTCGCGTCGCCGTTCTTCCGCGACTTCGACCTCGCCTCGAGGGTCGAGTTCGTCTCACCCGAGATCTCCTACGCCCACGTGCTCGAAGGCGGCCGCGCGGCCCTCGCCCGTCGCGACCTCGGGCAGACCGCCGCCGACCTCGGCGCCGACGGCCCGGCCTGGCGCCGGCTCTTCGCCCCGCTGCTCGAGCGCAAGCACGCCGTGGTCGATCTCGCGATGTCCCCGCTGCTCCGCGTGCCCCGCGATCCGCTCGCCGCCGCGGCGTTCGGCACCCGGGTGCTCTCGACCGCGCGCTCCGCCTCCGCCGGCTTCCGCACCGACGAGGCGAGCGGCCTGCTCGCAGGCCTCTCGGCCCACTCCATCGGGCCCGTCGCCGCGTTCGGAGCCCGCGGCGCAGGACTCCTCCTCGGCATGCTCGCGCACACCCCGGGCGGCTGGCCCATCCCGATCGGCGGATCGCAGGCGATCGTCGACGCACTCGCGGCCGATCTCCGCGCCCACGGCGGCGAGATCGTCACCGAGACCCGCATCGACTCCCTGCTCGACCTGCCCTCCTCGCACGCCGTGCTCCTGGACGTCACGCCCCGCGCCCTCGAGGCCATCGGCGGCGAGCTGCTGCCGCTCGGCTACCGCAGCGCGCTCCGCCAGTTCCGCTACGGCAACGCGGCCTCGAAAGTCGACTTCGTGCTCGACGGCCCCGTGCCGTGGCAGAACCCCGAGGTCGCGGGAGCGGGCACCGTGCACCTCGCGGGCTCGGGCGCCGAGGTCGATGAGGGGGAGCGGCAGATCGCCCGTGGCCGGCACCCGGAGCATCCGTTCGTGCTGGTCTCCCAGCCGAGCACGGTCGATCCGGGGCGGGCGCCCGAGGGCCACCAGGTGCTCTGGGCGTACACCCACGTGCCGCGCGGCTCCGGCCGTGACATGACCGAGGCCGTCACCGCCCGCATCGAGGAGTTCGCTCCCGGCTTCCGCGACCGCATCGTGGCCTCGGCCGCGATCCCGGCCTCGGCGCTCGCCCTCTATAACGCCAACTACATCGGCGGCGACATCGCGAGCGGCGCCGCGTCGTTCTCACAGCTGCTCGCCCGCCCCGTGGTCTCGGGCACGCCGTGGCGCACCCCGCTCGACGGCGTCTACCTCTGCTCGGCAAGTGCCACGCCGGGCCCAGGCGTCCACGGCATGGGCGGCTGGCACGCGGCCCGCACGGCCCTCCGCGACGTCTTCGGCATCACGGATGCCCCGTCGCTCGCTCCCTGACTGCCCACCCTCAGAGGTCGAGCGAGTCGCCAGGCTGCAGCGCGAAGAACTCACCGCCGCCCTGCTCGGTGGCCCACTGGATGCGGTCGTTCGCCATCGACTTGCCCGCCACCGACAGCACCATCTCGTGCGTCGGGAACGAGCGCTTGGGCTTGACCTCGAGCACGTAGTCCATGGCCTCCGCGATCTTCATCCACGGCGCGCCCGCCGGCACCGCGAGCAGGTCGACCTCCACGCCCTCGGGCACCGCCCAGGAGTCGCCGGGGTAGTAGAGCACCTCGTCGACGAGCACCCCCACGTTGTCGACCACGGGGATCGAGGAGTGGATGACCGCGTGCCGGCCGCCGAAGAACCGCAGCGGGAACGGGCCCGCCTCGATCGAGTCGCCCGGATCGACCCGCGTGACCGCGATGCCCGCCTCGCCCGCGGCCGTCACGACGCCCTCGGGGCCGTAGACCACGGCGTCGGGCGAGGCGTCGAGGATGCGGCGCAGCTGCTCAGGCGTCCAGTGGTCGGGGTGCTCGTGCGTGATCACCACGGCGACCGTGCCCACGGCGTCGGTGATGGGGGTGGTGAACATGCCGGGGTCGACGAACAGCCGGCGCCCGGACGTCTCCAGCAGCAGGCCGGCGTGCTCGAATTTCGTGAGTCTCATATCCCGACTCAACACCGGGCAACCGGGGCCTGCAACCCGGCGGCGGTGCGTGCGCGATAATCGGGGGAATGGCCACTCCAGCTAAGCGGATCGTCGTCGCGATCAACCCGAACGCCTCCTTCGGCAGAACCCGGGCGGTCGGCCCCGCCGTCGTCGCCGCCCTGCGCGCCCGAGGGCACGACGTGGTGCCGCAGAGCGCCCCCGACTACGAGGGGCTCGTGCGCGTGGTGCAGAACGCCCTCGAGGCGCCCACCGACGCCCTCGTGGTGGTGGGAGGAGACGGCATGGTCAACCTCGGCGTGAACCTCGTGGCGGGCACCGGGGTGCCCCTCGGCATCGTGCCCGCCGGCACGGGCAACGACTTCGCCGCCGGCATCGGCATCCCTTCGGGCGATCCGGATGCGGCCATCGCCGTGCTGACCGCGGCCCTGGAGGCCGGCCCCCGGGTGATCGACGCGGCGCGCGTGACGGGCGGGGACGATCCGGAGCGCTGGTTCGCCGGAGTGCTCTCGGCAGGCTTCGACGCCGCCGTCAACGACCGCGCCAACCGCATGCGCCGGCCCCGCGGCGCCTCGCGCTACGTGCTCGCCCTGATCGCCGAGCTCGCCACGCTGAAGACCAGGCACTACGTGCTCGACATCGACGGAGAGCGGCTCGAGGTCGACTCGGGCCTGCTCTCGGTGGCCAACAACACCACCATCGGCGGCGGCATGCGCATCGCGCCCGACGCGCTGCTCGACGACGGTCTCCTCGACGTGTTCATCGTGGCCCCCGTCTCGCGCACCCGGTTCATCCGGCTCTTCCCGAAGGTCTTCTCGGGCACCCATGCGGGCCTGTCGGTCGTGGAGTTCCGCCGCGGGCGCCGCGTGACGGTCTCCTCACCGGGGGTCGTGGGCTACGCCGACGGGGAGCGTTTCGGCGAGCTGCCGCTCACCGTGGAACTCGTTCCGGGAGCACTCTCAGTGCTCGCGGATCGCTCGATTTGAGAACCGCTTCATCTGTGTGGCATACTCGTTGAGTTGCAAAAACGGCCCCATCGTTTAGCGGCCTAGGACGTCGCCCTCTCACGGCGGTAACGCGGGTTCAAATCCCGCTGGGGTCACAGAACACCAGAAAGCCTCCGGTTCCTCCGGAGGCTTTCTGCGTTGTCGGGCAGCTTCTGCCGGTGCGTGTTCGGGCTGGTTGTCGCGATCGGCGCACCGGAGTTCACTGGGGAGCACGACAACGGAAGGATCGCGATGAGCGAGAAGAGCGAGAACGTCGACCTCAGCGACGTGGAGTACCCGGACTACGCGGGCTACCCCGACGGCGAGGGCATGGTCGGCAACGGCCCCACCACCGAGGCCGAGCCCTCGGGCGTCGACCCCACGATCGCCGACGAGCCGGAGGACGCCGACGCCGACGTCTCCACCGACGAGCAGTCCCTCGAGGAGAACGACGGCTGACCCAGCCGGCAAGCGGCGGCGCAGCACTACCGCAGCACGCTGCGCGTGAAGCTCTCGAGGCGTGCGGTCAGGCCCGCGGCGCGCGTCGCCACCAGCGCGTCCGGGTCGGGCTGCATCTCGGAGGCGGGCGGCACGATCCTGATCAGGTTCGAGCAGCCGAAGTCGGCGCAGATGTAGGTGCCCACGGTCGATCCGTCGAAGCCCGCCTGGCCCGCTCGAGGTGCCGTGAACAGCGTCACCTGCACCCCGGGGAGCGGTGTGCGGCAGAGCGTGCACATCGAGGAGATCCCGGGCCGGGTGCGCGAACCCGCCGCTTTCAGCACCATGCCCACCGGTCGGCCGTCCTGCCAGAACACGATGTACCCCCGGTGGATGGCGTGCACGTCGCGCCAACCGAGGAACTCGCGATCCTCCCACACGATCTCGTGCAGGCCAGGCAGCGTCATGCGCTCCAGTTCGAGCTCGCTGATGTTCGTGAAGGAACCGCGGATCTCCGCCTCGGTGAGTGGCTGCATCGCCTACGAGCCTAAACCTTCCGTGCGGCCCTCCGGGCATCGGTGCCGGAGGCCAGGGCGCCGGATGCCTGGCTGCCGGATGCCTGGGCGATCGCGTCGGCCGCCCGCACGAGGGCGAGGTGCGAGAACGCCTGAGGCGTGTTGCCCACCTGGCGTGACCCCTGCACGTCGTACTCCTCGGCCAGCAGCCCCACGTCGTTCGCGAGCCCGACCAAGCGGTCCATGAGCGCCGTCGCATCTGCGAGCCGCCCCGACCGGGCGTACTGCCCCACGAGCCAGAACGAACAGGCGAGGAACGGATGCTCGCCGCCGGGCAGTCCGTCGACCCCGGACTGCGTGCGGTAGCGCAGCAGCAGGCCCTCGTGCAGGAGGTCCTCCTCGATCGCCTTGACCGTGCCGAGCATCCGGGGGTCGTCGGCGGCCACGAAGCCGATCTGCGAGAGCAGCAGCAGCGACGCGTCGACCTCGGTGCTGCCGTAGTGCTGCACGAAGGTGTTGCGCACCGGGTCGTAGCCCTGCGTCTCGATCTCGGTGCGCAGGGTGTCCCGGATGCCCGCCCACAGGTCGGCGTCGCCCGCCAGCCCGTACTCGCGCACGGCCTCGACCCCGCAGGAGAACGCCGCCCAGATCATGGCGCGCGAGTGGGTGAACGCCACCTGCGGGCCGCGGATCTCCCAGATCCCGTTGTCGGGCCGCTGCCAGTTCTCGGCGAGGAAGCCGAGGAGGGCGCGCTGCAGGGGCCAGGAGTACTCGTCCTCGTCGACCCCGATGCGGCGGGCCTCGCGGAGCGCGATCATGAGCTCGCCGAAGATGTCGCCCTGGTACTGCTCCGAGGCGCCGTTGCCCACGCGCACAGGGGCGGCGGCAACCGGCGGATGCGCGGCGTCCGCCGTGCTCGGCGGCTCGGTGTACCCAGGCAGGCTGTCCACGACGTACTCGGTCAGCCGCCGCTCGCCGCCGAGCCCGTACATCGTCTGGATGTCGGCCGGGTCGCCCGCGATGGCGCGCAGCAGCCAGCGCCGCCAGTGCCCGGTCTCCTCCTCGTAGCCGTGCAGCATGAGGGCCGAGAGGGTGAGCGAGGCGTCGCGGATCCAGGTGTAGCGGTAGTCCCAGTTGCGCGGCCCCCCGAACTGCTCGGGCAGGCTCGTGGTGGCCGCGGCCACGATGCCGCCGGTCTCCTCGTGGGTGAGCGCCCGCAGCACGAGCAGCGAGCGGCGCACGATGCCGGAGTACGGATCGGGGAGATCGCTCGCGTCGGCCCACTCCGTCCACCACGCGGCGGTCGACTCCAGGGCCGCGTCCACGTCGACGGGGTGCGGCGGCGAGAGGTGCGAGCGGAACCAGGAGAGCTGGATGTCGACCACCTCGCCCTCGGCCACCTCGAACGAGGACTCGTGCACGTGGTCGGTCGCCGTGAGCGCGGGCCCTCGCACGATCACCGCATCCGGCCCCGCCACCGCGACGATCGCGTTGCCGCCGTGCTCGGGAGCCTGGCGGAGCCACGGCAGGGCGTCGGCGTAGCCGAAGCGGATGGCGAGCTCCTGGCGCATGCGCACTCGCCCGGAGATGCCCCGGATGCGCCGGACGACCGTGCGGTACGGCGACTCCGGGAGCATCGTGTCGACCACCTCGACCTCGCCGTCGGGGGTCTGCCACCGGGTGGAGAGCAGGAACGTGTTACCCAGGTAGCTCCGCGTGGCGGTCGCTCCGGGGGCGGATGGCGCCACGAGCCAGCGCCCGTGCTCGGGCGTCCCGAGCAGGGCCGCGAACGACGAGGGGGAGTCGAATCGGGGGAGGCAGAGCCAGTCGATGCTCCCGTCGATCCCGACGAGGGCAGCTGTGTGACAGTCGCCGATGAGCGCGTAGTCCTCGATGCGCAGAGCCATAGGGCGATTCTGTCAGTCGTCCACAAGAACCGGTATCAACCGGAATTCAGTAGTCGCTCAGTAGTCGTCTGCTTGTTCGAGTGAAGTGCGTTCTCTTATCGTCGATCTGTCGGCGCACCACCGCTAGCGACCCCACTCCGTGCTGTATCGGGCTGACATCTCCCTACCGTTTCAGCACTGCGAGATCGATGCCCCACCCCACCTGGTTCCGCGCCCGCGCGGAGGCGTTCGCCCGACGCGGACAGCGCGCCCTGGCCGGCGCGGTCACCGGTGTGCTCGTGGGTGGGCTGCTCTCGCTGGGGGCGGTTTCCCCGGCGACGTCGGCCCCGCTCGACGACCCGGTGACTGCGACCTCGACACCACCGGCGGTGGAGCCCGCCCCCGGCGCGGAGCCCGCACCAGAGCCGGGCCCAGAGCCGGACCCGGAGCCCGCGCCCGAGGAGGCGCCCGAGAAGCCGTCGGTCGACCAGCCGGCACCCGAGACGGCACCGGAGGAGCCCTCCGCCGGCCAGCCCGGCGAGACTCCTGCCCCCGAGATCGCGCCGGTCGAGCCGCCGCCCGACGACGCCGTCCCCCCGGAAGGCGGTGCGACCCCGACGCCGACCCCGGCCGCCACTCCTGAGGCGCCGGCCGAGACCGCGGCTCCCGTGGCGCCCGTCGAGCCCTCGGCGAACGATCCTCCGCTGGACATGTTCCGCTCGAGCACCGATGTCTCGGCGCTCGCCGCGGGGGTTCCGGCACCGGCCCCTCAGGCCTGGGTCGAGACCTTCGAACAGGGCGTGACGAACACGCCCACCCGCGTCGACCAGTACGCGACGAACCGCTACACGGGATCCGCATTCTGGTTGAACGTCAGCAACTGCAACGGTGTCGTGGTCAACTACAACGCGACATTCCCGGAGACCCCGTTCTGCACCCTCGGCGCGGCGGCGGCCTCCCGCTTCAAGGTGGCCCGCATGGCCGACGTGCTCGGCCAGGTGCAGACGAACGTCGCCGCCGGAGCCGTCAACCCGGGTGGGTCGGCCGACACCACGCCGGTGAACGCCTCGACGGCCACGACCCGTCAGAACCACGCCGTCACGGCGATGACCAGCGCGGCGCAGGGCACCCAGGCCGCCAACCAGGTCGTCCTCGAGTCGGTGGCCGCGGTGGGCGTGGCTCCCGCCCCGGCGACCGACCGGTACTACTCGATGTCGATCGACGTCTCCGAGGACTCCTGCGCCGCCCGGCCCGGCGGGCAGAACAACAACTCCCGGCTCGACCTGGCACTCGTCACGGGCACCACGGTGCGGCCGCTCACCGCCACCCCCATCGTCGCGTGCACTGTCGTCAACGGCCGCTACACCTCCAACGTCTTCCCCACCGACAACCAGACCGACCCGTGGGGCACCGGGAGCCCGTCGACCCGCGCCGGCCGCTTCTTCACCGACACCGCCGTGCTCCTCACGCCCGCGCAGGCCGCCTCGGCGAGGGTCCGGCTCTCGAACCAGGAGTCGGACATCGCGGGCAACGACTTCTCGTTCGACAACCTGCGGATCATCGACTCCACGCCGACCCTCGACAAG
Source organism: Herbiconiux oxytropis (assembly GCF_024979315.1). Classification (GTDB taxonomy): domain Bacteria; phylum Actinomycetota; class Actinomycetes; order Actinomycetales; family Microbacteriaceae; genus Herbiconiux; species Herbiconiux oxytropis. The sequence continues at coordinate 548,847 of NZ_JANLCK010000003.1, forward strand.
TCGTTCACCACCGCGGCGGTCCCCGCCGGTGTCTCCTCCACGCTGACCTTCACCGTCACCAACACCGCCGAGCTCGCCGCGAAGCCCGACTGGAGCTTCACCGACGCCCTGCCGAGCGGCCTCGTCGTGGCAGCCGGAACGCCCGCCGTCCCCGTGGTCGGGGGCACCTGCGTGAACGCCACGGGCGCCGCCTACGCCGTGACCGCAGCCGAGGGCTCGTCCACCATCTCGGTCACGGGTGGCGACCTGGCCGCGGGCACTGCGAGCTGCACGGTCACCGTCGCCGTGGTCGCGGCCGCCGGAGGCGCCTACACCAACGGGCCGTCGAACGTCACGACCGTCCTGAACCCGCCGCAGGCGACGACCCTCACGGTCGAGCCGGCCACCACCGTCACGATCCGCAAGAACGTGGTCAGCCGCAACCTCGCCGCCGACCAGTTCCGGCTCGCGCTCGTCTCCGGCTCGACCGAGGTCGCCAGCGCGACCACATCGGGCTCGGCGCTGGGCCTCCAGACCCAGCAGGTCGGCCCGGTCTCCGTCACCCGCGGAGCCACCTACACGCTGGCCGAGACCGTCGTGACCACCGCGCAGCTGCGCACCTACAACACGACCTACGAGTGCGTGCGGGGCACCACCACGATCGCCACGGGGACCTCGGTCTCGGGTGCGCTGACCATCCCCGACGAGGCTGGTGTCGACATCGTCTGCACCTTCACCAACACGGCACAGGGCGGAGCGAGCCTCTACTGCGACGGCAGCTACTTCTACAGCGTGCGAGCCGACGGCACACTGACCCAGACGAACGCGCTCAGCTCGTCCGGCACCATCACCTCGACGGTCGTCGCGGCCGGTCCCGCCGGCGCCGCCAACGCGAACTCCCTTGCGATCGACGTCGAGGGCCGGACCGCTTACGCCCTGACCAGAAGCACCACCGCGAACATCGCGACGGGCGTCATCACCTACTCCGTGTCACCCTCAGGCGCTCTCACGGCCACGCGCACCGCTTTCGGTGCCGCGCAGACCCTCAGCGCGTCGGCCTCGATCACGATGGGGGCGTTCGATCCGGTGGGCCGCGACTTCGTGGTCGGCACCACGAGCGAGGTGAACAACGTGGGTCGCGTCAACCTGTGGCGTTTCAACGGGGCGGCCGCGAATCCGATCTTCACGCTGCTGGGCTACGTGAGCACCGGTGGGAACTCTGCGGGCAACGGCGACATGGCGTTCGACGCGAAGGGCAATCTGCACATCCTCAAGAGCGAGGGCACGCAGGTCCAGTTCTTCAGCGTGGCCGGCTCGGTGCTCGCCGCCGCTCCGGCTGGGAGCGACATCCCGGCCACCGCCACGACCCAGCGCACCGCCGCGGGCATCGGCGGCGGCCCGCTCAATGGGTTGGCCTTCTCTCCTCGCGGCACCGCCTACGTGGGCACCGGCACCAACGCCTACCAGTTCGACCCCCTGACCTGGACGGCGATCCCGAACACCCCCACGATCGTCCTCGGCACGGATGCGAACGCGAGCACCGACCTGGCGACCTGTGCGTCTCCCTCGACGTTCTCGCTCAGCAAGTCGGTGCTGAGCCGGGTCACGGGCCAGGCGCACAACTTCCGCGTGGCCGTCGCCGCGGGCGGCTCCGAGGTGGCCGCCGCCACCACCGGCACCACCGGCACGTCGGCGAGCATCGGCCCGGTCCCGGCACCGGTCAACACGACGGTCACGATCTCGGAGCTCCTGCAGACGATCCTCTCGACGGCGCCCGTTCCCGCCACCTACACCGTCATCTACGAGTGCTGGGCCAACGGGGTCCGGCTCGTCTCGGCCCGGATGGACGCGACGAGGACGGCGACCGTGACCATCCCGAACCAGGTGAGCGTGGGGGTCGCCTGCACCATCTACAACACGGCGCAACCGGTCGCCGAGGTCACGGTGCGCAAGTCCACGGTCGACGGCCTCGGGGCGAACCCGCAGGCGGCCGCCGGCTGGACCGTCGGGGCCTCGGTCGCCTCGGCGGGAGCCGGCACGGTCGTGCTGCCCACCGACCCCTCCTCCGCCACCCCGGCGGCCGGGCGCTCGGAGGCTCCGACGGGTGCGAACGGCGCCGCGTCGTTCTTCGTGCTCTACAGCTCGAGCACCGGATCGGCGAACGTGTCGGTGCTCGAGCGCCAGCAGACGGGCTACCGTCTCGACGGCCTCGCCTGCACCGTCACGAGGGGCACGGCGACCACGTCGTTCACGGATGCGAGCTCCACGACGGATGCGACGGGCTACGCCGTCCGCCCGGTCACCGGCACGATCGCACCGGGCAACACCGTCGACTGCACCTTCACCAACCGGGCGGTGGCCACGCTCACGCTCGTCAAGACGGTCTCGTCCGGCACGGCTCTGCCTTCGGCGTGGCAGCTCGCCGCCACCCGCAGCGTGCCGGCGGCCCTCCCCGGCCCCTCCGGTGCCGGCGGCAGCGGCACGCTCAACGCCGTCCCGGTCTCGGCCGACACGGCCTACCGGCTGTCCGAGACCGGCGGACCCGCGACCTACGTGCAGGTGGGCGGCTGGTCGTGCGTGACCGCCGGGGGCGCGAGCGTTCCGGTGACCTCGGCGGGCGACGTGTCGCTGGCCCGGGGGAGTTCCGTCACCTGCACCGTGACGAACGCCACCGCATCTCTCACCCTGCTGAAGAACGTGCAGAATCCCTCGACCGGATTCGTGCCCTCGACCTGGAATCTCACCGCCACCCCGGCGACCCTCGCGGGGCTCGCGGCACGGACGGTGGGCGGCGCCGACTTCCAGTCCGGCGGCAATCCGGCGAGCACCTTCGACGTGAGGCCGGGGCACTCCTACACGCTCTCCGAGGCGGTGGCCCAGTCCGGCACCCGGCTGGCCTACCGGCAGGTGCGGCTGGAGCTCCGGCAGGCCAACGGCAGCTGGACCCCGGTGACCTCGGCGACGATCGCGGCCCCCGCCGCCGGGCAGACGGCGGTCTACCGCTTCGTGAACGCCCCCGTCGCCCCCACGAATCTGCCCCTCACGGGCGGCCCGAGCACCGATGCCTACCTGATCTCCGGGTTCGCCGTGCTCGCCCTCGCACTCGCCCTCGCCGTGTGGCACGGGCGTCGCCGGACACGAAGGAGCACCGCCTGAGACGCGACTTCCCAGTGACCGACACCTGTCCCACCATCATCTGCTCCATCTGACCTCTTCATCGAAACGGAGAAATCTCATGTCCTCATCCGCACTCAGGCGGGCCACCGCCGCGATCGGGGCCGCGGTCCTGGCCGCCGGCGTGGCGCTCGTCGCCGTCGCGCCGGCGCAGGCCGTCATCCTGCCCGGCAACATCGACTCCGCCCAGCAGCGCACGCTGACCGTGCACAAGTACGCCCTCGGCCCCGGCAACGGCGCTGTGGCGGGGACCGGGCAGGAGCTCCCGCCCTCGACCAACCTCGGCCAGCCGCTCCCGGGCGCCGTGTTCACGGCCACCCAGGTCGCCGGTGTCGATCTGACCACCCCCGAGGGCTGGACGATCGCCACCAACCTGACCCCGCAGGCGGCCTCCACGCGCCTCGCGAGCACGTCGTTCACGTCGACGCCCTCGTCGGCGAACGGCACGGCGAACTTCACGGTCGACCCCGCCCTCTACCCGACCGGCATGCCGATCGGCCTGTACTACGTGAAGGAGACCGTGCTGCCCGCCGACGCGACCAACCCGGCCGCGCCGTTCCTCGTGTCGCTGCCGCTGCCCACCGGCCCCGTCGGCGCACCGGCGAACCAGTGGATCTACGACGTGCACGTGTACCCGAAGAACGCGGTCACGGAGCTGACGAAGACGAGGGTGCCCGCACCGGCGAACTCCGTCGAGGCGCGCAACCCCGACCTCATCCGCTGGGCCATCGCCTCGAGCATCCCCACCCTCGCCCCAGGTGACACCATCACGAACTACGTGCTCGGGGACACGATCCCGAGCTCCCTCGAGTTCGTCGAGACTCCGCCGGCCGGTGTCGCGCCGACGGGGGTCACGGTCACGAGTGCTGCGGGGATCGCGCAGAACTTCGTCAGAGACGTCGACTACACCGTCGACATCGCGGCGACGACCTCGACGCTCACCTTCACCCCGGCCGGACTCACCCGCCTGACGGCTCTGCAGGGCGGGGTCGTGACCGGCAGCATCCTCACCCGTGCCGTGTCCATCCCGTCCGACGGCATCATCGTCAACACCGCCACCGCCAGCATCAACGGCGCGACGGAGACGGTGACCGGTGCCACCTCGGTCGGCCAGCTGACGGTCTACGCCTACGAGAGCAACAACGGCAGCCCCAAGGTGCCTCTCGCCGGTGCGGTCTACCAGGTCTACCTGACCCAGAACGACGCCAACCTGCAGCAGAACCCGATCTCGATCGAGGGTGTGACCAACTGGACGACCGCGGCGAACGGGATCGTCGTGATCCCGATCATGACACCGGGCAACTACTACGTGCGCGAGATCACCCCGCCGACCGGATTCAACATCCCGCAGACGAACCCGATCCAGGCCGTGGTGGTCGCCGGCCCGACCTCGACCGTCGCGCCCGTGCGGAACTACGTCGAGTTCAACCACACCCAGGTGTCGGCGGCGAACTTCCTGCTGCCGCTCACCGGTGGTGACGGGGGACTGTGGTTCGGCCTCGGCGGAGCCGGGCTCATCGTGCTCGCACTCGGTGCCGCGTTCGTCGTGCGCCGGCGGGCAGCTGCTGCGCACACGCTTGCGTAGGCTGAAGCGGTGAAAGCGGAGGTGGGGCGTCCAGAGGGTGCCCCACCTTCGTCGTCCCCGGGCGAAGGCTCCGCATCGCCCACGCGCAGGAGCCTCCGCCGGGCTCGGCGCTGGCGTCTGCCCCTCATGCCCCTCGTGATCGCGATCGTCTGCGTCGCCGGGGTGGCTCTGCTGCTGTTCCCGACGATCGTCTCCTGGTTCAGCCAGTACGAGCAGTCCCAGCGCATCAGCGAGCTGAGTGACGACGTCGCCGACCTGAGCGCCGAGACGCTGCGCGCACGGGTGGCGGAGGCGCGGGCCTACAACGCGGCGCTCACGGGAGGAGGTGCGGACATCGCCGCGAACGAGCGGCTGCCGCTCGCCGATCAACCCGATCAGAGCGGCGACTACGGCAGCATCCTGCGCGCCGACGAGAACGGACTCATGGCGAGGCTCAAGATCCCCGCCATCGCCGTCGACCTGCCGATCTACCACGGCACGAGCGGCGACGTGCTCGATCACGGTGTGGGGCACCTCGAGGGCACGGCCGTGCCTGTCGGCGGAGCCTCGACGCACTCGGTGCTCACCGCCCACCGGGGGCTCGCCACCTCCGAGCTCTTCACCCACCTCGACCGCGTGCAGGTCGACGACACCTTCACGGTCGAGGTCTTCGGCGAGGTGCTCAGCTACCGGGTGGTCGAGACCGAGGTGGTCGAGCCCACCGAGACCCAGAGCCTCCTGCCTGTGGACGGGAGAGACCTCATCACCCTCGTCACCTGCACGCCCCTCGGTGTGAACAGCCACCGCATCCTCGTGACGGGGGAGCGCGTCATCCCGACCCCCCAGGGCGACCTCGACGGGGCCGGACAGCGCCCCGAGATCCCCACGTTCCCGTGGTGGGTGCTGATCGCCGCCGGCGTGCTCACGGCCGCGGCAGCCTACGTCTGGTGGTCGGGCCGGCCGCCCGCGGGCCAGGGCGCCCGGGTTGTGCTGTGAGAGCGGTCGATACAGAATGGGCGCGATGAAGCACCAGCGAACGATACTCGGCGGCGTCGCCATGACGTTCGTCTTCGGCGTCGCCGTCGCCACCTCGGTGCCGGCCGCGTCGCTCGCCACGGCGGGCTCATTCGAGGCCGTGCAGGCCGACGCCGTGGCCGGTTCGGCGCAGTCCTTCGATTCGGCTGCCGAGGCCGCCGGCGCTGCGGTGTCGCGCGACGGCTACGTCATCCACACCCCGACGCCCACCCCCACCCCGAAGCCCGTGGCCACGAGCCAGGGCGGCTACGGCGGGGGGCAGTGCCAAGCGGGGGCGGATGCCGTGGGCGAGTCGACCGCGTTCTCCTGGGTCTACCCGGGCGGGTACCGCCAGTCCGACGGCTTCGGCCCGCGCGCCGAAGGTTTCCACAAGGGCGTCGACATGGTCAACGACGAGGGTGTGCCCGTGCACGCGATCGCCGACGGCATCGTCATCGCCGCGTCAGGCGACGGGGGCACGGGCGGCGTCTACCTCTCGCTCGCGCACAAGGTGGGCGGCGTGGCCGTCTGCAGCATGTACATGCACTTCCTCGACGGATCGCTCATGGCGGGTGTGGGGGACACCGTGACCGCGGGGCAGGTGATCGGCCTCACGGGCCGCACCGGCAACGCCACCACCGAGCACACGCACTTCGAGCTCTACGGCGCCGATGGGGTGCGCTACGACCCGATGCCGTTCATGCTCGAGCACGCCGGCTGATCGCCATCCGGGCACGCCGGCCGACCCTCATCCTGAGCGTTCGCGATATATCTTGATTTGCGACGCAACGCGATATAACGTGTTTCCTACGAGACGCGATATAACGCGAACAGGCAGGAGAGCACCGTGGTACTGGAGAAGTGGATCGTCGACGGCCCGAAGGTCATCGACCTCGAACTGGTCCGATCGTTGAAGGTCGGCCTCATCGGCGGACAGGTCGACGTGATCGGCCACGACGAGCCGGGAGCCCGCATCGAGGTGCACTCCGTCTCGGGCAAAGACCTCAAGATCTCGATCGACGGCGACCGCCTCGAGATCGACCACCCGCAACTGCGCTGGGACAACTTCGTCGAGGTGTTCAAGTCGTGGCGCGGCAACGCCCGCGCCGACATCAGCATCATGGTGCCCCGCGACGTGGCCCTGAAGTTCGGGGTCATCTCGGCGTCCGCCCTCATCTCGGGTCTCACCACGGATGCGCGGATCAGCACGGTCACGGGCGACGTGGTGGTCGACGGCGTCGTGGGCGACCTCGACGTCAACAGTGTGAGCGGCGAGGTCTCGATCCGCGACCACCGTGGCCTCGTGAACGCCCACACCGTCTCGGGCGACATCGCCGTCCAGGGTGAGATCCGCCGCTTCTCGGCCGACGGCGTCTCCGCCTCGGTGATCGTCGACTCCGTCGGCGCTCCGGACGAGATCGAGAACAACACCGTGTCGGGCGACCTCACGGTGCGACTGGATGCCGAGGCCTCCGCCCGCTACAACGTCAACTCGGTCTCGGGCGTGCTGCAGCTCGGCCCCAGCACGATCAAGGGCCTCCGCGGCAGCGGCTACAACGGCCACACCGGGGTGCTCGACGTGTCGTGGACGGAGTTCCGCGCGAACTCCGTCTCGGGCGACATCACCGTGATCTTCCGCGAGGAGGAGACGGTCTCGGCGGCCTCGCCCACCTCCGGCGCCGGCGCTGCCGGATCGGATCCCCTCAGCTTCGACAAGCAGGACGAGGTCTTCGGAGAGGGTCACGCATGAGCCCCGTCTTCGGCCACGGCCACCTTCGCCTCTACCTCCTGAGCCTGCTCGAGGAGTCACCCAAGCACGGCTACGAGCTCATCCAGGCGCTCTCCGAGCGCTTCGGCGGCACCTACAGCCCGAGTGCCGGCACCATCTACCCCCGCCTCGCCAAGCTCGAGGAGGAGGGCCTCGTGACCAAGAGCGCCGACGGCCGCAAGACCGTCTACGCCATCACCGACACCGGTCGCGCCGAGCTCGACTCGCGCCGGGGTGAGCTCGACGACATCGAGGCGGAGCTCTCCGACTCGGTGCGCCGACTCGCCGAGGAGGTGCGCTCCGGGGTCAAGCAGGCCATGAAGAGCCTCCGCGCCGACCTCGCCGAGGCCGCCCACAGCGCTCGCGAGGGTGCGAAGGCGAGCGCTCGGGCCGCAGCCTCCGGCGAGGGCTGGTCGGCGTCGGCCACCGGCACCCCCGGCGATTCGTCTGTCTCCGATTCCGAGAAGGGCACCGGCTCCTCGCGCGCCGACGTCTCGGCCGCCCTCCGCGAGGCCGACCTCGCGCTCACGGAGTTCCGCCAGGCCGTGCGCACCGACCTGCGCAAGGCCTCCTCGAAGGGCTTCGACCCCGAGACGGTCGCCCGCCTCAAGCTGAAGCTCACCGAGCTCCAGCTCGACCTCCGAGCCGAACTCAGGAGCTAGCCCTCCTAGCAGCATCTGCCGAACCGTCAGAATCCACACATCCCGCGAGGGTTTCGTGTGGATTCTGACGTTTCGGCGGGGTGAGGGGCAGATGAGGGGGCTGCTGGTAGGATCGGGGGGTGCTGTTCGGTCGGCTTCTCCTTCGCTGCCGCGACGAGTCCTAGTTCAAGGCCTCCCTCGTCGCGGAGTTCGTCAACGGCTGACCTCTCCACCTCTCTCGAAGGACACGCAATGGACACCGCATCCGCACGCCCCCGCACCCTCGCCGAAAAGGTGTGGGACGACCACCTCGTCGTGAAGGGCGAGAACGGCAACCCGGACCTCATCTACATCGACCTGCACCTCGTGCACGAAGTCACGAGCCCCCAGGCCTTCGACGGCCTGCGCGCCGAGGGCAGGCCCCTGCGCCGCCTCGACCTCACGATCGCCACCGAGGACCACAACACCCCCACCCTCGCCATCGACCAGCCCATCGCCGACCTGACCAGCCGCACCCAGATCCAGACCCTGCGCAACAACGCCAAGGAGTTCGGGGTGCGCCTGCACTCGCTCGGCGACCTCGAGCAGGGCATCGTGCACGTGGTCGGCCCGCAGCTCGGCCTCACGATGCCGGGCATCACGGTGGTCTGCGGCGACAGCCACACGAGCACCCACGGTGCGTTCGGCGCGATGGCCTTCGGCATCGGCACGAGCGAGGTGGAGCACGTCATGGCCACTCAGACGCTGCCGCTGAAGCCCTTCAAGACGATGGCCATCACAGTCGAGGGCACGCTGAAGCCCGGCGTCACCGCGAAGGACATCATCCTCGCCGTGATCGCCAAGATCGGCACCGGCGGCGGCCAGGGCTACGTGCTCGAGTATCGCGGCTCGGCCATCCGGAGCCTCTCCATGGAGGGCCGCATGACGATCTGCAACATGTCGATCGAGGCCGGTGCCCGCGCGGGCATGGTGGCGCCCGACCAGATCACCTTCGACTACCTCGAGGGCCGCCCGCACGCCCCCGCAGGTCAGGACTGGGACGACGCGATCGCCTACTGGAAGACCCTGCCCACCGACGAGGGCGCGGTCTTCGACGCCGAGGTCTTCCTCGACGCCGACGAGCTCGAGCCTTTCGTGACCTGGGGCACCAACCCCGGCCAGGGCGTCTCGCTGAGCGACGTCGTGCCCGACCCCGCCGCCATCCTCGACCCCAACGAGCGCTCGGCCGCCGAGCGCGCGCTCGAGTACATGGACCTGAAAGCCGGCACACCGCTCAAGGAGATCCCGGTCGACGCCGTGTTCATGGGCTCGTGCACCAACAGCCGGATCGAGGATCTCCGCACCTTCGCCGAGATCATCAAGGGCCAGAAGAAGGCCGAGGGCGTCCGCGTGATGGTGGTGCCGGGTTCGGCCCGCGTGCGCATCGAGGCCGAGGCCGAGGGCATCGACAAGATCGTGGAGGAGTTCGGCGCCGAGTGGCGCTTCGCAGGCTGCTCCATGTGCCTCGGCATGAACCCCGACCAGCTGGCACCGGGGGAGCGCTGCGCGTCGACCTCCAACCGCAACTTCGAGGGCCGCCAGGGCAAGGGCGGCCGCACGCACCTGGTGTCGCCGGTGGTCGCCGCGGCCACCGCCATCCGGGGCAGGCTCTCGAGCGTCTCCGACCTGAAGCAGCCGGCGCACGCGCGCTACACGGTGGGAGTGTAAAGCCATGGAAGCGATCAACATCCTGCAGGGCGTCGCCGTGCCGCTGAAGCGCTCGAACGTCGACACCGACCAGATCATCCCGGCCGTCTACCTCAAGCGGGTCACGAAGACGGGCTTCGACGACGCCCTCTTCGCCGGCTGGCGGAACGACCCCGAGTTCGTGCTCAACCAGCCCGCATTCCAGAATCCGCGGATCCTCGTGGCCGGCCCCGACTTCGGCACCGGCTCCAGCCGCGAGCACGCCGTCTGGGCGCTCCGCGACTTCGGCTTCCAGGTGGTGCTGTCGGCCCGTTTCGGCGACATCTTCCGCGGCAACTCGGGCAAGCAGGGCCTGCTCACGGGGCTCGTCGAGGAGGCCGAGATCGAGCGGATCTGGGCCGCCATCGATGCGCAGCCCGGCATCGAGATGACGGTCGATCTGACGGCCAAGACGGCGGTCATCGGGGATCTCACAGTCTCGTTCGAGATCGATGATTACACTCGCTGGAGGCTTCTGGAGGGTCTGGACGACATCGGACTGACTCTGCGAGACGAAGCCGCCATCACGGAATTCGAGAGCCGCCGGGAGAGTTGGAGACCTCGAACGCTTCCCGTGAAGTAGCGTGCGGATACCGCCACGAGCGGGCATCGAGCCACAACAGCGACACAACAGTCAGGTGATCAAGTGAACAGTCTCGTACAGGACGGCCGCAAGGCGGCCGAGCGGGTCGGACTCAAGTCCGACACGATCGTCATCAACGGCGGTCGCCCGCTCCGCGGGACCATCGACGTCCGGGGTGCCAAGAACCTCGTCACGAAGGCGATGGTGGCCTCCCTCCTCGGCGACACCACCTCGACGCTCCGCGATGTCCCCGACATCAGCGACGTGCACGTGGTCGCGAGCCTGCTCGAGATCCACGGCGTCAAGATCACCGGCTCCGCCGCCACGGGCGTGCTGCAGCTCGACCCCGCCAACGTGGCGAGCGCGAAGAGCGCCGAGATCGACGCGCTCTCGGGCTCGTCGCGCATCCCGATCCTGTTCTGCGGCCCGCTGCTGCACCGCCTCGGCCACGCCTTCATCCCGGATCTCGGCGGCTGCCGCATCGGCGACCGCCCGATCGACTTCCACCTGGATGCGCTCCGTGCGTTCGGCGCGGTCGTCGACAAGCTGCCGAGCGGCATCAACATCACGGCACCCAACGGCCTCCGCGGTGCGAACATCGAGCTGCCCTACCCGAGCGTGGGCGCCACCGAGCAGGTGCTGCTCACCGGCGTGCGCGCCATGGGCACCACCGAGCTCAAGAACGCGGCCATCGAGCCCGAGATCATGGACCTCATCGCGGTGCTGCAGAAGATGGGCGCGATCATCTCGGTCGAGCCCAACCGCACCATCCTGATCGAGGGCGTCGAGAGCCTCGAGGGCTACAACCACCGTGCGCTGTTCGACCGCAACGAGGCCGCCTCCTGGGCCTCCGCCGCGCTCGCGACCGGCGGATCCATCTTCACCACGGGCGCCAAGCAGTCCGAGATGATGACCTTCCTCAACGTCTTCCGCAAGATCGGCGGCGCGTTCGACATCGAGGAGGAGGGCATCCGCTTCTACCACCCGGGTGGCGACCTCAAGCCCGTCGTCATCGAGACGGATGTGCACCCCGGCTTCATGACCGACTGGCAGCAGCCCCTCATCGTGGCGCTCACCCAGGCCCACGGCACCTCGATCGTGCACGAGACGGTCTACGAGAACCGCTTCGGGTTCGTGGATGCGCTCGTCAAGATGGGCGCCAACGTCGAGGTGCACAAGGACGGCCTGGCCGACCCGAACCGCCGCGTGCCCCGCCGACCGCTCGAGCAGGCCGCCGTCATCACGGGCCCCACAAAGCTGCACGGCGCCGAGCTCGAGGTGCCGGACCTCCGCGGCGGCTTCAGCCACCTCATCGCCGCGCTCACCGCCGACGGCCGCTCCTCGGTGTCGAACGTGGGCCTCATCGCCCGCGGCTACGGCGACTTCGTGGGCAAGCTGGAGAAGCTGGGAGCAGACTTCTACTTCGCCGAGTAGGGGCGAAGACTCCCCATGGCGCCGCCCCGCAAGAACACCGAGAAGACCGCTGCCTTCCGGGTGGTCGAGGTGCTCGTGGTTCCGCTGCTGACGGCGATCGTGAAGGTCGAGCAGCACGGCACCGAGCACCTCCCCACGAGCGGGCCCTTCGTGCTCACGCCGAACCACTACTCGAACTTCGACCCGGTCGTCATGGCGTGGGGGGTGTGGAAGCTCGGGCGCGCCCCGCGGTTCCTGGCGAAGGCCTCGTTGTTCACGGTGCCCCTCGTGGGCTGGGGCCTGCGGGCGATCGGCCAGATCCCGGTGGAGCGCTCGGGGCCCGGCCGCCAGAGCGCCCCCATCTCGGCCGCCACCGAACTGCTCGAGCACGAGAAGGGCATCATCATCTATCCCGAGGGCACCCTCACGCGAGACCCGGACCTCTGGCCCATGCGGGGCAAGACCGGCGCCGTGCGCCTGGCGCTGCAGCACGGGATCCCGGTCATCCCGGCCGCCCACTGGGGCGTGCAGGCCATCCTGCCGCGCTACTCCAAGAAGGTGCGGCTCATTCCGCGCAAGACCGTGCGGATCGTCTACGGCCCCCCTGTCGATCTCGATGACCTCCGTGTGGGCGACCTCGACCAGCGGAAGCTGTCGGAGGCCACCACGCGGGTGATGGCCGCGATCACCGGGCTCGTCGAGGAGCTCCGGGGCGAGACGGCTCCTGCCGAACGCTGGAATCCGGCCGCGCACAACCAGAGCGAGTACGGCCGACTCGACGAGACCGATCAGAAGAAGAGCGCCGAGTGAGCCGCACACGCAGCATCCCCGTCCGACCCAAGGTCACCGTGCTCGGTGCCGGGAGCTGGGGCACCACGTTCTCGAAGGTGCTCGCCGACGGCGGCTCCGACGTGACCCTGTGGGCCAGGCGGCCCGAGCTCGCGAAGGAGATCCGGGAGGCCAAGCGCAACAGCGATTACCTGCCGGGCGTCAACCTGCCGGTCTCGCTCACCGCGACCTCCGACGTGGCCTCCGCCTTGGCCGAGGCGCAGTTCGTCTTCGTCTCGATCCCGAGCCAGTCGCTCCGGTCGAACCTCGTCGAGATCAAGGAGCTGATCCCCGAGGGAGTGCCCGTGATCAGCCTCATGAAGGGCGTCGAGAAGGGCACGGGGCTCCGGATGAGCGAGGTGCTCGAGCAGGTGCTCGAGTTCGACCGCGACCGCATCGCCGTGGCATCCGGCCCCAACCTCGCCCTCGAGATCGCCAAGGAGCAGCCCACGGCGGCCGTCGTCTCCTCCACGAGCCTCGAGACCGCCGAGGCCGTGGCCAAGGTCGCGACGAACCGCTACTTCCGCTCGTTCATCAACCAGGACGTCATCGGCACCGAGTTCGGCGGCGTGCTGAAGAACCTCATCGCCGTGGCGATCGGCATCGTCGACGGCGTGGGCTACGGCGAGAACACCAAGGCGTCGATCATCACCCGCGGACTCGTGGAGATGACCGATTTCGCGGTGGCCTACGGCGGGCATCCGGAGACCCTGTCGGGACTCGCGGGGCTCGGTGACCTCATCGCCACCTCGGGCTCGTCGCTCTCGCGCAACAACACCGCGGGTCGGCTGCTCGGCCAGGGCTACAGCTTCGCCGACGTGGTGAAGTCGATGCAGCAGACCGCCGAGGGGCTCGCCTCCGTGGCACCGGTGCTGGCGCTCGCGGCGGCGAAGGGCGTGGAGATGCCCATCTGCCGTCAGGTGGCCGAGGTGCTGGCCGGTACGCTCGATCCGAAAGACATTGCCCCCCACCTGACCACCGACGACGAGTCGGGCCCTCAGGGCGAAAGGACACTCGATGCCAGAGAAGATCACGGTCGTGGTGCTCTTCGGGGGTCGCTCAAGCGAGCACTCGATCAGCTGCGCCACCGCCGGCGGAGTTCTTGAGGCCATAGACCGGGCGCGTTTCGACGTGATCCCCGTGGGGATCACCCGGTCGGGCGCCTTCGTGCTCGAGGAGGACTCGCCGGCGAAGTTCCGGCTCGACCCCGCCGCGCTGCCGGAGGTCGTCGACAACGGGTCGCGCATCCTGTGGCCGTCGTCGGCGTCGTCGCGCGCGCTGTCGGTTCAGGATGCGTCGGGTGCGGTGCGCGCGCTCGGCGACGTCGATGTGGTCTTCCCGATCCTGCACGGGCCGTACGGTGAGGACGGCACGGTGCAGGGCCTGCTCGAGCTGGTGTCGCTGCCCTACGTGGGATCGGGGGTGCTCGCGTCGGCGCTCGGCATGGACAAGCACTTCACGAAGACGGTGCTCGCCGCGGCCGGGATCGACGTGGCGCCCTGGGCGACGGTGACGGCGGCGTCGTGGGCGGCGTCGCCCTCCTCCGTGACGGCGTCGGTCTCGTCGCTCGGACTGCCGTTGTTCGTGAAGCCCGCGCGCGCGGGGTCGTCGGTCGGCGTGAGCAAGGTGACCTCGCTCCACGAGCTGCCGGCAGCCCTCGAGGTGGCCCTCGCCGAGGATTCCCGCGTGCTCATCGAGTCGGCCGTCGTGGGTCGCGAGGTGGAGTGCGGCGTGCTCGGCGGGCGGAGCGGCGGCGCACCGCGCGTGTCGGTGGCCGGTGAGATCGTGATGACGGATCGCGCGTTCTACGACTTCGAGGCGAAGTACCTCGGGGGAGCGGGCGTCGAGCTCGTGTGCCCCGCGGTGCTGACAGACGCCGAGCTGGCCGAGATGCAGGCGCTCGCGGCGCGGGCGTTCACGGCGATCGACGGCGAGGGCCTCGCGCGCGTCGACTTCTTCCTCACGCCATCCGGATCGTTCGTGGTCAACGAGATCAACACCATGCCGGGCTTCACCCCCATCTCGATGTTCCCGGCCTGCTGGATAGCCTCAGGCGTCTCCTACCCGGAGCTCATCGCAGACCTCATCTCCCAGGCCCTGGAGAAGTAGGGGGGGTGTTTGCTGCGCCGCCGCCTCTGCGGCGCAGGCGACATGCGGCGCGGCTGTCGCTGCGCGTCGCTGCGCGGCGCTCCGCGGCAGCCGTGCCGCCTTGGGTCGGGTGGGTGGGGCCCGTTGCGAGGGGACTCCGGGGAAGTCTTGCCCAGGGGGAAGGCTCCTTGCCGAATGCCACGCAAGGGGCCTTTTTCCAGTACCCGGAGTGAGACCGTCGCCGGGCCGCGCCGCGAAGCGACGCGGAACGACGGCGGCCTCACATGTCGCCCGCGCCGCAGAGGCGGCGGCGCGGCAGTTTACAACCCCGAGTCCAGCACGTCGTCGGCGTCCAGGCAGATCTCCTGCTGGGGGATGGCGGAGACCGCCGTGGTGAGGTCGACGAGGGCGCTCGTGCCCGAGGCGGCGTCGGAGTCGACGATGACCTCGACCGCGGGGGTGCGGCCGTAGGTGGTGAAGACGAAGGTGGGGTCGTCGGCGTCGTCGCGGATCCAGTCGACGCCGTTGACGTTGTAGCAGGGGAGCGTGGTGGGGCCGTAGGGCTCGACGCCGCAGCGCAGCAGCACCGCTGCGGGGTCTCCCCACGCGCCCGTCGCCTGCGCATCCGTCTCGCGCCGGGGAGCGTCGCCGACGGTGTCGGGCAGTCGCACGATGACTTCGGCGCACGCGGGGTCGGTGGCGTCTGCTGCGGGCTCGAGGGCCACCGTGGCCGCGCAGCCGGAGAGGGCGGCGGCGGTGAGGGTGTGTGCGATCGCCACCGCCGTGCGGCCGAGGGCGGATCGGGTGAGCGCGGAGCGGCGGGGCGCAGTGCGGGACGGTCTGGACATCGGAGTTCAGGCTACCGTTGACGCGTGGCTCCCGACTCCGGTTTACCTGCGAACGCCGAGACCCTCGCCTCGGTGGGCGAGGGCGAGGTGCTGCGGCGCATCTTCCCGCGCCTGCCGCACGCCGACGCCGAGCTGCTGGGGCCGGGCGACGACGCCGCCGTCGTGGCCGCGCCCGACGGCCGCTACGCGGTGACGACCGACATGATGATCCACGGCCCCGACTTCCGCCTCGCCTGGTCGACGCCGCACGACCTCGGCTGGAAGGCCGCCATGTCGAACCTCGCCGACGTCGCGGCGATGGGCGCACGGCCCACGGCACTCGTGGTGGCGATCGCGGCCCCGCTCGAGACCCCCGTGGAGGTGCTTCTCGGCATAGCCGACGGCCTCCGCGACGCGTGCGCTCTGGCGGCTCCGGGCTGCGGTGTGGTGGGCGGCGACCTCTCGGTCTCGGCCACGCTCACGCTCGCCGTCACGGCGTTCGGCGATCTCGGCGGCCGCGCGCCCGTGACCCGATCCGGTGCTCGCCCTGGCGACGTGGTGGCGGTGGCTGGCCCCCTCGGCCTCGCCGGCGCTGGCATCTGGCTGCTCTTCCGCGACGGGGTCGCACCCGCTCCGCGCTCCGCACCCCTGCCGCGCTACGGTGCCCTCCTCGAGGCCGCCGACTCCGAGTTGGGAGCGGGATCCGGCTCGACTCCGCCCGCTCGTGGGCTGGATTCCGTCGCGCTTCCGACCGCTCGGGAGCCGGATGCGGCGGCGGGCCGGGCCGTGCGGGCGGCGCACCCGGACCTCGTGGAGGCTCAGCTCGCACCCCGGGCACCGATCGGTCTCGGCACGGCGGCCGCGGAGGCGGGGGCCACGGCGATGCTCGACGTCTCCGACGGACTCGTGCTCGACGCCAGGCGCCTGGCCGTGGCGAGCGGATGCGCGGTGTCGTTCGACCCCGCGGCGATCGCTCGCGAGGCCCGCGCCCTGCTCGACACGGATGCCGTGGTGGGTGACCGAGCGGCCGACTTCGTGCTCGCGGGCGGCGAGGACCACGCCTTGCTCGCGACCTTCCCCGCCGACGCTCTCCTGCCGCCCGGGTTCCGTGCCCTCGGCACGGTGGTGGAGGCTGCCGGCGCGCCGGGAGGGCGACCCGACGCCCTGATCGGCGACCGCCCCCACTCGGCCCTCGGCGGCTGGGACCCGTACGCCGACTGGGACGGCCACGCCGGCTGACCCGCCGCCGCACCGCCCCGCCGCACCGCCCCGCCGCCCGCCCGCCCGCCCGGCACCCGCCCACCCTCGTTGCCGAGCTCGCACCGGTGGAGTCGACGGAGATGTGGCGGCATCCGGAGCGGTGGATCCGTCGTTCGCCACTTCGGCCTCGAGACTCCGTCGATTCGGGGACGAGGGGACCGTGGGGACGAGGTGGGGCGTCTAGGGGGTGGGGGAGGCCCACCACAGGACGGTCTCGCCGTAGGACCTCGTGCGGTCGAGGGCGAGGCCGGCGGGCCAGGTGGGCTCGGGGGTGCGGCTGCTGCGCTCGACGAGGACCACGGCGTCCGGGTCGAGCAGGGGTGCCAGAGTCGTGAGGTCGTCGGCGAGCTCGGCTTCGGGCAGCTCGTAGGGCGGGTCGATGAACACCACGTCGAAGCCCGCCCCCGGCACCACCGGCAGCGCGCGGAGGTAGGGCTGCACCGCCTGGGTCACGACGTCGGCGCGCGGTGCACTCGAGCCCCCCGACGCCTTCGGCAGTGCTCCCAGCACGGTCGCCGCGTTCTTGCGGATGACCCCCGCCGCCGCGGCGTGCTTCTCCACCAGCGTGACCACCGCGGCCCCGCGGCTGAGCGCCTCGAGCCCCAGCGTCCCGGAGCCGGCGTAGAGGTCGAGCACACGCAGCCCGTCGAGGCCGCCGCGCGCGTCGAGTGCCGAGAAGATGGCCTCGCGCACGCGATCGCTCGTGGGGCGGGTGCCCGAGCGGGGCACGGCGAGCGGCAGGGATCCGGCGAATCCGGCGATGATGCGAGTCACGCCCTGCACACTACCGCCACCCCGCCCACGGCGCCGGGGTCAGGACGGAGGAGGTGTGGGTGGTCGCGCCTAGGATGGACGCCATGGGCGGTTCGACAGCGGGCGGGTCGGGCGAGGGCCCGGGCAGGAACGGGCCCGACGAGCTCGACGGGCCCGCCGAGCTCGATCTCGAGCCCGACGAGTTCGAGCGGGAGCTCGAGCGGAGTCGCCCCGCCTCCCTGCACGAGAAGCGCCGCGAGGTGCAGGCCGAGCGCGATGCGGTCGACGACGACCGCCGCGACATCGACGCGGCCGTGGCGAAGGGCGACGCCGAGCTCCGGCGGCTGTCGGGAGCGGGGGCGTTCCTCGACGCGAAGCTGCCTGGACTCCTCGGGGGTCGCACGGCCAACGCGTTCGAGAAGGCCTTCGGCACGCGCACCGTGGGCGAGCTGCTGGGCCACTACCCGCGCCGCTACGCCAAGCGCGGCGAGCTCACCGCCATCGACATGCTGCCGCTGGATGAGAACGTCACGATCGTGGCCGAGGTGCGCGACGTGCGCGAGCGGCAGATGCGTGCCCGCCGCGGCACCATCCTCGAGGTCTCCATCTCCGATGGCCGCGGCCACATCAGCCTCACCTTCTTCAACCAGGCCTGGCGCGCCCGCGAGCTCCGGCCCGGGGTGCGCGGAATCTTCGCCGGCAAGGTCTCGAACTACCGCGGCGCGCTGCAGCTCGCCCACCCCAACTACGAGCTCTTCGACGAGGCCCTCGGCCGCGGCAGCCTGAGCGATGGCGCCGCCCCGGAGCTCGACGACGCCGAGGCGAAGCGCTGGGCCGAGATGCCCATCCCCATCTACCCGGCCACGGCGTCGATCGCGAGCTGGCAGGTCGCGAACGCGATGGAGCTCGTGCTCGACGGTCTGAAGGCTCCGGGCGCGTTCCCGGATCCGGTGCCCAAGGAGGTGCGCTTCGAGCGGGGCCTGCTCACCGCCCAGAAGGCCTACGAGCTCATCCACCGGCCCCAGCGCGACGCCGACTACATGAAGGCGCGCGAGACCCTCCGCTTCCACGAGGCTTTCGTGCTGCAGACCGCCCTGGTGAGCCAGCGCCGCGCGGCCCACGCCGTGAAGACCTCGCCGCGCCGCTCCAAGCCGGGCGGCTACCTCGAGCGCTTCGACGCGGCGCTCCCGTTCCGCCTCACGGCCGACCAGCAGGTGGTGGGCGGCGAGATCACCCGCGACCTCGAGGGCGACGTGCCCATGCTGCGCCTGCTGCAGGGCGAGGTCGGCTCGGGCAAGACGCTCGTGGCCGTGCGAGCGATGCTCGCCGTGGCCGACTCCGGCGGGCAGTCGGCCATGCTCGCCCCCACCGAGGTGCTCGCCTCACAGCACCTGCGCTCGATCGTCAAGGTGCTCGGCCCCGACCTCGCCGCCGAGCTCGTGCCGACGCTTCACACCGGCCAGCTCTCGACCGCCGAGAAGAAGAAGGCCCTGCTGCGCATGGTCTCCGGCCAGGCAAAGCTCGTGGTCGGCACGCACGCGCTGCTCTCGGACAACGTTCAGTTCTACGACCTCGGCCTCGTCGTGGTCGACGAGCAGCACCGCTTCGGCGTGGAGCAGCGCGACACGCTGCGGCAGAAGGCCGCGACCCCACCTCACGTGCTCGTGATGACGGCGACCCCGATCCCGCGCACGGTCGCCATGACCGTCTTCGGCGACCTCGACGTCTCCACGATCACCGAGCTCCCCGCGGGCCGCCAGGGCATCGAGAGCTTCAGCGTGCCGCTCGCCGAGAAACCCGGCTGGGCGGGGCGCATCTGGCAGCGCGTGGCCGAGGAGCTCGAGAAGGGGCGCCAGGCCTTCGTGGTGTGCCCCGCCATCGACCCGGCCGACGACACCGGCGACGGGCTCGACGACCCGGGCGAGCCCGGCGAGCCCGGCGAGCCCCAGGGTACGGATGCGCCGACGCCCCCCAAGGCCAACGTCGTCGACACCCTCCGCCACCTGCGCGAGCTCCCCGCCCTCGCAGGCCGCCGCATCGAGGCGCTGCACGGCCGGCTGCCGAGCGAGGAGAAGGACGCGATCATGCGCGCCTACGCCGCTCGCGAGATCGACGTGCTCGTGGCCACGACCGTCGTCGAGGTCGGCGTCGACGTGCCGAACGCCTCCACCATGGTGGTGCTCGACGCCGAGCGCTTCGGTGTGAGCCAGCTGCATCAGCTGCGCGGCCGGGTCGGCCGTGGCGGCGTGCCTGGGCTGTGCCTGCTCGTCACGAACGCCGAGCCCGAGTCGGTGGGTCGCGAGCGGGTCGACGCCGTGGCCGCCACGCTCGACGGCTTCGCCCTCGCCGAGGTCGACCTCGAGCTCCGCCGCGAAGGCGACGTGCTGGGCGCGCTGCAGTCCGGTGGCCGATCGTCGCTCCGGCTCCTCCGCGTGATCAAAGACGGCGACGTCATCCAGGATGCGCGCGGCGTGGCCCTGCAGATCATCGAGGACGACCCTCGGCTCGACCAGCATCCGGCCCTCCGCGCCGCGCTCGAACGGCGCCTGCGCGAGACCGAGCGCCGGTTCCTCGACAAGACCTGATTCCCGCGCCGCGAGGGCATTGATAAATCGTGCTTTCGGGAGCACAGTGGAACACAGGCCGAGACGAAGTGGTGGTCAGACCATGGGATCCATTCGCAGTTTCACACGAACCTCAGGCACCTGGCGCCTGGACGGTGTTCCCGTGCTCTCCGCCGGCCGGCATCGAAGCCCCCGCTCGGGGGCGTGCTTCATGGAGTTCGCCTCCTACCTCGCGGGTGAGCGCTGGAGCGATCATCCGGCCTGCACGCACGCCGGCCTCTCCCAGCTCGCCCGGGCGGTCAACGACCTCACCTCCAACGAGGCCAGGAGCCGGCTCGCCCCCCTCATCCCCTCGGTGATCGGACTGAACAGCGACGACCCGCGGCTCGAGCTCGTGCTCGCCGTGCACGCCGTGGCGGTGGCCCTGCCCGACGCCTCCCTCGACAGGCAGCACGCCCTCGCCGTGGGCGGGCTCGTGTGCGTGGCCGCGCTCGAGCGCTCCGGCGGATCCGGACTTCCCGACCTCGTGGAGGAGCCCTTCGCCCGCGCCCTCGACTCGACTCCCGAGGCGGCCGGCTGGGCGCGCAGGTTCATCGACCGCACCTCGTCGCGCTGGCGTCGCGAGGAGGTCTCGGTGCGGCAGACCCATGCGGTGCTCGCCATGGCCGCCGACGGCGTGCGCTCGGCCTGCGCCGACTTCCCGGACGACAGGCTCCGCGCCCTCCTCGCCTCGGCCATCGACATCACCGAGCGCTTCGTGGCGGCAGAGCGGGCGGCCCAGGGTGCGCGCCGGCAGACGGCCGATCGTGCACCGGATCGCGCAGCGCATCCTGCGACCGGACGTGCAGCGAACGAGCCGGAGCCCGTGACCGCGTAACGCCCGCGAAATGCGCGTCTTGATAGCCTGGACCGCATGAGCAACGTGGCCGTCGTACCCGGATCCTTCGACCCCATCACCCTGGGGCACATCGACGTCATCGAGCGTGCCTCCGGCATCTTCGACGAGGTGCACGTGGTGGTGGTGCACAACCCCGACAAGCACGCCCTCATCCCGATCGCCCACCGGGTCGACCTCATCCACAGCTCGCTCGCCGAGCGCGGGCTCGCCGACGCGAACATCGTCGTGAACTCCTGGAGCGTCGGACTCCTCGTGGACTACGTCACCGACGTGGGGGCCACCGCCATCGTCAAGGGCATCCGCTCGCAGGTCGACGTGGCCTACGAGACCCCCATGGCCATCGTCAACCGCAACCTCGCGGGAGTCGAGACGATCTTCCTGCTGCCCGACCCCGCCCACGCCCACGTGTCGAGCTCGCTCGTGCGTCAGGTCTCCGCCCTCGGCGGCGACGTCGCGCCCTACGTGCCGGCGGTCGTGGCCGAGTTCCTCAAGCACACCACCGATTGATGCCCGGTCTCCGGATCGGGTACGCCGCCCAGCTCGAGCAGTTCGCCCCGAACGACGCGGTGGAGTTCGCGGCCTACGCCGAGCACCACGGCTTCTCGGGCGTCATGGCGGCCGACCATTTCCAGCCCTGGGTGCCACGGCAGGGGCAGTCGTCGTTCGTGTGGCCCGTGCTCGCCGCGATCGGCGAGCGCACCCGCGGCGACTTCGGGCCGGGGGTCACCTCGCCGAGCTACCGCTACCACCCGGCCATGGTCGCGCAGGCCTCCGCCACCCTCGGCGCGATGTACCCCGGGCGGCATTGGCTCGGCATCGGCTCGGGCGAGGCGCTCAACGAGCACATCGTGGGCGGCTACTGGCCCGAGGCGCCCGAGCGCATCAACCGGATGTTCGAGGCCGTCGACGTCATCAACAAGCTGTTCACCGCCTCCCGGGCCGGCAAGGACGTGAAGCACTCCGGCACCTTCTTCAAGCTCGAGTCGACGCGGCTGTGGACGATGCCGGAGACCGCGCCCGAGGTGCTCGTGGCCACGGCGGGCCCGGTCACCGCCAAGCGCGCCGGACGCACGGTCGACGGGCTCATCACGGTCGGAGCTCCGCTGGAGAAGATCGCGGGACTGTTCCAGAAGTTCGACGACGGCGCCCGCGAGGTGGGCAGGGATCCCTCGCGCATGCCGCGCGTGCTGCAGCTGCACCTCTCCTGGGCGCGCACCGACGAGGAGGCCATGCACAACGCCCTCACCGAGTGGCCGAACGGTGGCATGCGGTTCCCGAAGGCCGACATCCGGAGCCCGTTCGAGTTCGAGCAGATGGCCAAGATGGTGCGGCCGGACGACTTCGAGGGGCGCATGGTGGTCTCGAGCGATCCCGACGTGCATCGCGCCCACATCCAGCGCTTCGCCGATCTCGGCTTCGACGCGATCTACCTGCACAACGTGGGGCGCAACCAGAAGGACTGGATCGACGTGTTCTCCCGCGACGTGCTGCCGAGGCTGACCCGATGACGGACGCCCCCGCGAACCTCCGAAGCATCACCGTCACGGCGTTCGGCGGTCTCCCCGAGATCGAGGAGGGCGCCGACCTCGCTTCGCTCATCGGCGACGCCCTCGAGGCGTCCGGGCTCGGTGCCGCCGAGGGCGACATCCTCGTCGTGACCTCGAAGATCGTCTCGAAGGCCGAAGGGCGGCGCGTGGCGGCCGCAGACCGGGAAGACGCGATCACGGCCGAGACCGTGCGCGTGGTGGCGACCCGCACGCACCCCGGGGGAGTGACGCGCATCGTGGAGAACCGGCAGGGCCTCGTGCAGGCGGCGGCGGGTGTCGACGCGAGCAACACGCCCGACGGCACGGTGCTGCTGCTGCCGGTCGATCCGGATGCGTCGGCCCGGGCACTCGCTGAGGGGCTCCGTGCGCGCTTCGGGGTCCGGGTCGGCGTGCTCCTCTCCGACACGCTCGGCCGCGCCTGGCGGGAGGGCCAGACCGACCTCGCCATCGGGGCGGCGGGCGTGCGGGTGACCGACGACCTGCGCGGCACGACCGACAGCTTCGGCCACGAGCTCATGGTGACGCAGTCGGCGATCGCCGACGAGCTGGCCTCGGCCGCCGACCTCGTGAAGGGCAAGGCGAGCGGCATGCCTGTGGCACTCGTGCGCGGCTACGCCGAGGCCGTCACCGAGACGCTCGACACTCCGGCCCGCGCGCTCACCCGCACCGGGCCCACCGACATGTTCCGCCTCGGCACCGACGAGGCCCTCGCCGAGGGCTACGCGGCCGGCTACGCCGCAGGCCTGGCGGCCACCCGCCCCGAGTGACGGACGGCGCGGGTGACGGTCAGGCAGCGCGGGTGACGATCAGGCGGCGCGGATGTAGTCCTCGCCGCGGCGGCGGAGCACGGCTCCGGGGGTGATGGTGGCGTCGCGCTCGACGCGCACCTCGTCGGCCACGGCGGCATGGGCGCCGATGCGGGAATGGCTGCCGATCACGGCGCCCCGGCCGATCACGGCGTTCTCACCGACGTGCACGTGGGCCTCGAGGATGACCCCCGCCCCCACGACCGCGTTCGACTCCACCCAGCTGCCGGCTCCGATGCGTGCCTTCGGGCCCACGCGGGCCCCGGTCTCGACGTAGCTCGTGGGGTCGACGTAGGCGAGGGTGTCGACCTCCGCCCCGACGGCCACGTAGCCCTTGCCGTTGACGTGCTTGCGGTACCGCGAGACGACTCCGCGCTCGCGCTCGATCTCCAGGAAAGTTCTGCTCACGATGAATGGAACAACCGATGCGTCTGCATAATTCCAGGAATGCAGACCGATCGTTCTGCTTTTTCAACGGGGGATAATCGGTGATCGTGACCGAGGAACAGCGCTGGAGCATCGTCGTGCCCGTCAAGGGCACCGCCGAGGGCAAGTCGCGCCTCGCGCCGGAGCTCGACGCCGCGGCACGAGCCCGCCTGGCCGAGGCGTTCTCGCTCGACGCGATCGCCGCGGTGCGCGCCGCGACGCGGGTGCACAGGGTCATCGTGGTGACGGATGCCACCGCCCCCATCGCCGGGCACCTCCGGCAGCAGGGCATCGACCTCGTCGACGATCCGCGCGGCGGCCTCAACCCCGCCGTCCTCGCGGGGCTCGCCGCCGTGGGCCCCGCGGCAACAGCGCGTGTCGCCGTGCTGCTCGGCGACCTGCCGTGCCTCGTGGCGGCCGATCTCGACGAGGCCCTCCTCGGGGCCGAGGCTCATCCGCTCGCTTTCGTGCCGGATGCCGAGGGCTCGGGCACCACGCTCGTCACCGCGTGGCCGGGGCACCCCCTGGTGCCCCGCTTCGGCGCGGGCTCGGCCGAGCGCCACCGCGCCGCCGGTCACGAGGAGCTCGCCGTGCGGGAGGGCACCACCCTCCGCCGCGACGTCGACACCGCCGCCGACCTCGAGACCGCCCGCGCGCTCGGGCTCGGGCCGCGCTCGCACGCCGCCGCTATTCGCGCAGCAGCGCCACCGCCGTCGTCTCGTCGATGATGAGGTCGGTCATCACGCCGGCCGCGAGCGCTCCGCGGAGCGCCGGGAGCTTCGACCGCCCCGACACCACACAGACCCGCCGCGACACCTTGCGCAGCAGCTCGAGCGAGGGCCCGGTCGACCGTGCGTTCATCGGGATGTCCTCGCTCGAGCCGTCTGCCCGGTAGAACACCGTCGCCACGTCGCCCACCACGTCCGACTTCGTGAGCTGCTCGAAGTCGGCGTCGTCGAGGTAGCCGCCCACGTAGACGTGCGAGGGAACGTCGGCGTAGGCCGATCCGAGGCCGAAGAGCGCGAGGTCCATGTGCTTCTGTATCTCGAGCACCCGGCGGATGCTCCGCTCGCGCCAGAGCACCTGCTTGGTGTGCGGGTCGTCGAAGAAGGCCGGCACCGGGAACTGCTGCACGTAGGCGCCGAAGGCCACCCCGAAGCGGCTCATGATCTCGCTCGCGTAGCCGATGCCGGTCGTGCGGGCATTCGAGGCGCCGTTCAGCTGCACGATCTGCGAGTTGTGCGTGACCTTCTCCTGCAGGTGGCGGGAGACCGCCGACAGGGTGGAGCCCCACGCGATGCCCATGGTCATGTTCGAGTCGAAGAAAGGCCCGAGAATCCGTGCAGCGCTCATCGCCACCCGCTCCAGGCGGTCGACCTCGGCGGTGTTGTCGGGCACGGGCACCACGTGAGCCGTGACCGAGAAGCGCTCCCGGATGCGATCCTGCACCGACGAGACGCGGTCGGCCGGCGACTTCACCTGGATCTCGACCAGACCGGTCTCACGGGCGAAGCCGAGTAGGCGGGAGACCGACGAGCGGGAGGTGTGCAGCTCGGCCGCGATCGCCTCCATCGTGAGGTCCTGCATGTAGTAGAGGTGGGCGGCGCGGAGCGCATCGCGCACCTTGTCGGAACCGAGGGAGTCGGTGGGCATGCGTCCTCGCATCGTCGAACGGGCGAACTCTGCACATATGTGCAGCGAGGTTGATCATATGTGAAGAACCTCGTAGAACTGTATGTCGTCGCATGGATTGCAGCATCGCAGTCCTGCTCGAGATACACGAAGGCGAGTACGCAGTGAGCTCCTCCCAGCTGGAAACCCGTTCGAACGTCGAGTCGATCCGTTCGAACCCCCGAACCGCCGTCCTCGTCATCGGCGGCGGCATCAACGGCATCGCGACCTTCCGCGACCTCGCTCTGCAGGGCGTCGACGTCGTGCTCGTCGAGCGCGGCGACTATCTCTCGGGTGCGTCGAGCGCTTCGAGCCACATGATCCACGGCGGCGTGCGCTACCTCGAGAACGGCGAGTTCCGTCTCGTCCGCGAGAGCGTGCAGGAGCGCAACCGGCTGCTGCGCCTCGCTCCGCACTATGTGAAGCCGCTGCCCACGACCATCCCGATCTTCAGCACCTTCTCGGGCATCCTGAGCGCCCCGCTGCGCTTCCTCACCCACAAGCAGCAGGGCAAGCCCAAGGAGCGCGGTGCGCTCCTGATCAAGGTCGGCCTCCTCGGCTACGACTCGTTCTCGCGCGACGGCGGCACCGTGCCGCGTCACAAGTTCGTGGGCCGCAGGAAGTCGCTCGCGAAGCTGCCGAAGCTCCGCCCCGACGTGAAGTACACGGCCACCTACTACGACGCCGCGGTCGAGAACCCCGAGCGGCTCGCGCTCGACCTGGTGCAGGATGCGCTCGCCACCGGCCCGCACGCCCGTACGGCCAACTACGTCGAGGCGATCGGCGCGAACGGCGACGCCGTCGTGCTCCGCGACGTGGTGACGGGTGAGACGTTCGACGTCTCCGCCGACGTCGTGATCAACACCACGGGGCCCTGGACCGACCTCACCAACAGAGCCCTCGGCGAGGAGACCACCTGGATGGGCGGCACGAAGGGCTCGCACATCGTGCTCGACAACCGCGAGCTCTACGAGGCGTGCGCCGGCGGCGAGGTGTTCTTCGAGAACAACGACGGTCGCATCGTGCTGATCTACCCGCTCAACGGTCGCGTGCTCGTGGGCACCACCGACCTCGAGGCCGACATCGACGAGCCGAGCGTCTGCACCGAGGCGGAGGTCGACTACTTCTTCGAGCTCGTCGGCCACGTGTTCCCCACGATCACCGTCGACCGGCCGCAGATCGTCTACCGCTACTCCGGCATCCGCCCGCTCCCGGGCCACGGCGACACCGCCCCCGGCTTCGTGTCGCGCGACTACCGGATCGAGAAGACCGGTTTCGCCGGCAGCTCCAAGGTCACCCAGCTCAGCCTCGTGGGTGGAAAGTGGACGACCTTCCGTGCGCTCTCCGAGCACCTCGCGAACGACACCCTCGCGCTGCTCGGCAAGGCCCGCACCGTGAGCACGACCGACCTCGCCATCGGCGGCGGCGTGGGCTACCCGCAGTCGCCCGCGGCCGTGACCGCCTGGGTGAAGGAGCACGCCGTGGCCCCCGCCTCGACGTTCGCCGACCTCGGCGAGGCGCGCACGCGCATCCTGCTCGCCCGCTACGGCACGAAGGCCGCCGCGGTCAGCGCGCACATCGCCGCCTACAGCGGGCCCGAGGGCGCCGCCGACCGGGCGCTCCGCACCCTGCCCGAGTACAGCACCGGCGAGATCGACTACCTGATGACGCGCGAGCACGCCGTGCACCTGGCCGATCTGGTGCTGCGCCGCAGCATCATCGCGTTCGTCGGATCGCTCACCCAGGACGTCTTCGACGAACTGAGCGGGATCGCCGCCGAATCCCTAGGCTGGTCGGCAGAGCGGGTCGCCGATGAGCGCCGCCAGGCGTCCGAGAACCTCCGCTTCTTCCACGGCATCGTGGTGGAGGCGAAGAGCACGACGGCCGCAGGCGCCGTCAACTGAGTCGGGCCCGCCGGCACGGTGCCGGTGGAGCCCCTAACGAAAGGTCAACGTGGACAATCTCGGTATCGACTTCATGGCGGAGCTGGTGGGAACGGCGCTGCTCGTGCTCCTCGGTTGCGGCGTCGTCGCGAACGTGGCGCTCGTGCGCACCAAGGGCTTCAACGGCGGATTCCTCATGGTCAACATCGGCTGGGGCCTCGCGGTCTTCTGCGGTGTGATCGTGTCGTACGCCTCCGGCGCCCACCTCAACCCCGCGGTCACGCTCGGGCTCCTCGCCAACGGGGCGACGGAGTTCGGATCGGCCGACAGCCTGGTGCCGGTGAACGCCCTCTCGGTGCTCGCCTACATCGGCGCGCAGCTGATCGGCGCGATCATCGGCGCGGTCTTCGTGTGGCTCGCCTACAAGCAGCACTTCGACGCGGAGCCCGAAGCGGCCAACAAGCTCGGC
>NZ_JANLCK010000030.1 GCF_024979315.1 Herbiconiux oxytropis
CTGCCGGACCTGCCGTACGACTACGCCGCTCTCGAGCCCCACATCTCGGGCAAGATCATGCAGCTGCACCACGACAAGCACCACGCCACCTACGTCGCCGGCGCCAACACCGCCCTCGCCGGCCTCGCCGCAGCCCGAGACGCCGGCGACCTCGCCAACGTCAACAAGCTCGAGAAAGACCTCGCCTTCAACCTCGGCGGCCACGTCAACCACACCGTCTTCTGGACCAACCTCACCCCCGACACCCAGACCCCCGAAGGCGAACTCAAAGCCGCCATCGACGACGCCTTCGGATCGTTCGAGAAGTTCCAGGCCCACTTCACCGCCGTCGCCCTCGGCGTGCAGGGCTCCGGCTGGGCCGTCCTCGGCTACGACAGCCTTGGCGGCAACCTCACCGTCTTCCAGCTCTTCGACCAGCAGTCCAACGTCCCCTTCGGCGTCATCCCCCTCTTCATGCTCGACGTCTGGGAGCACGCCTACTACCTCGACTACCTCAACGTGCGCGCCGACTACATCAAGGCCGTCTGGAACATCGCCAACTGGCAGAACGTCGCCGAGCGCCT
>NZ_JANLCK010000031.1 GCF_024979315.1 Herbiconiux oxytropis
CTGCATCCCCGCAGCGACCCTCGCCCAGATCGAGGAGCTCGGCGCCACGAAGGTCACCCTCCTGGGCGGCACCGCGTCGCTGTCGGTAGCGGTCGAGAACCTGGAGACCTGCCAGTAGCAGCCCCCTCCACCAGCGCAGACGGCGTCGAGCTCCCCCGCGGAACTCGGCGCCGTTCTGCGTCTCCCCCGCCCGCGCCCGCGACTGCGCCCACTGTTCGAGTCGGCTGCGGTTTCGACCTCGTGGCGGCGGCCGCATCTCAGAACGGTGGTGGATCGTCACCGCGATCACCCCCCGCAGGCCGGCGTCGCCCGATCGCGCGGACGAGCTGAGCGGGTGGGCTGGTGCGGTAGGTGGCGCCGAGAGGTGATCGCCACTCGAGAGTGCGGGATGCGGGCCCGGTGTCGGGTGGGCGGGCGACCTGCCAGCCGCCCTCGTGCTTCAGGTGATGGTGGCCCGTGCAGAGGTGGGCGAGGTTCGACGCGGTACTCCGACCCCCGTGCGCCCAATCCACCGTGTGATCGAGCTCGCAGCGGGCGGCCCGGCGCCCGCAC
>NZ_JANLCK010000032.1 GCF_024979315.1 Herbiconiux oxytropis
CGTCGTCGTCGTCGGCGAACGAGACTCCCGAGCCGCTGGCCTCGATCCCCGCACTGACCGGTGTCGACACCCAGGTCGCCGTCGACGCCGGCTTCCTCGACGCCATCACCGGCCTTGGCCTCACCCCCGGAGTCGTGGGCACCGCGACCCTCACCGACGGGGTCCTCGCGTTCCCGATCACCGGCGGCAATGTCGACTACTACGACCCCGAGTCCGGCTACCGCCCCTACGTCCAGGGCAACATCGAGCACGACGGCTCCGGCCTGTCCCTCACCGCCGGCGACACCGTCGTCGAACTCACCAACTTCACCGTCGACCCCGGCGAGTCCAAGCTCTACGGCGACGTGACCGTCAACGGGACCGTCGCGGTCGAGCAGGCCTACCTCTTCGAGCTCTGGGGCGGCACCCTGAAGCCGCTCGAGATGGGACCGAACGACACCGCCATCCTCGAAGGCACCACCGTGCACGTCTCCGAAGACGCCGCCGGGCTCCTGAACGAGACCTTCGGCACCGACGCCGTGAAGCGCGGCCTCCTCGTGGG
>NZ_JANLCK010000004.1 GCF_024979315.1 Herbiconiux oxytropis
CTGCATGATCTTGCCCGAGATGTGGGGCTCGAGAGCGGCGTAGTCGTACGGCAGGTCCGGCAGAGTGTACTCAGCCATAAGAGATCTCCTCGTGATTGAGGCCGCCGACCCGGTGAGTGGCGGCTGTGAGTGACATGTTCAGTCTATTGCGTTCGGCTGAACAGGGGGTTGACGGCGGGGAGCCGTTCAGTCGTCGAGATCGGGCGGGAGGTTGGCCTCGGTGCCGGGGATGCCCTCGTCGGCGGCCTGTTTGTCGGCCATGGCGAGCAGGCGGCGGATGCGGCCCGCGATCGCGTCCTTCGTCATGGGCGGGTCGGCGTGGTGGCCGAGCTCGTCGAGGCTCGAGTCGCGGTGCGCGAGGCGGAGCTCGCCTGCGTACTTGAGGTGGTCGGGGATGTCGGGGCCGAGGATCTCCATGGCGCGCTCGACCCGCGCGCACGCGGCGACCGCGGCCTGGGCGGATCGGCGGAGGTTCGCGTCGTCGAAGTTGACGAGGCGGTTGGCGGTGGCGCGCACCTCGCGGCGCTGACGCATCTCCTCCCACTTCGTGACGGTCGCAGCCGCACCCATCACCGCGAGCATCGCGGCGATCGCCTCGCCGTCGCGGATGACGACGCGGTGGACGCCGCGGACCTCGCGCGCCTTCGTCGAGATGCCCAGGCGCGACGCCGCGCCCACGAGCGCCATGGCCGCCTCGTTGCCAGGGCAGGTGACCTCGAGGGCGGCGGACCGCCCCGGATCGGTGAGCGTGCCGCTCGCGAGGAACGCGCCGCGCCAGACGGCGGCGAGGTCTTCGCGCGTGCCCGTGGTGAGCCGGTTCGGAAGGCCGCGGATCGGCCGGCGGCGCGCATCCAGGAGCCCGGTCTGGCGGGCGAGGGTCTCGCCGCCGTCGAGCACGCGCACGAGGTAGGTGCCCTCACGTCGACCGCCGGAGGGGGCGACGAGCGAGACGTCGCCCTTCACACCGTAGAGCTCCACGAGGTCGCGGAGCACGCGCTTCACGATGTCGAGCGTGTCGACCTCCGCCTCGATGGCGATGCGGGACGAGATGAGGTGCAGACCTCCCGCGAACCGCAGCACGGTGGCGAGCTCGGCGGCCCGCACGGTGGTCTTGCTGACCGCGACGCGGGCCAGCTCGTCTTTGACGTCGGCTGTCAGAGCCAAGGAAACCTTCTTCTACTTCTGGGTCGTGAACGAGGGGTGGTCGCTCACTCGCGACCGAGGTCGCGGTGCTTCACATTCACCACGACACCCGGGTAGGTGCCGATCTTCTCGGCGAGCTCGCGCGCGATGGCGACGGAGCGGTGCTTGCCGCCCGTGCATCCGATGGCGATCGTCGCGTGGCGCTTGTTCTCGCGCTGGTAGCCCGCGAGCACGGGCTCGAGGGCCTTGGCGTAGGCGTCGACGAAGTCGCGCGCCCCCGTCTGGCCGAGCACGTACTCCGAGACCTCGGAGTCGAGCCCCGAGTGGGCGCGGAGCTCCGGCACCCAGAACGGGTTCGGCAGGAACCGCGCGTCGGCGATGCCGTCGGCGTCGGTGGGAGCTCCGTACTTGAAGCCGAAGCTCATGACCGTGACCTGCACGCCCGCGGTGTCGGCGTGCGAGAACCGCTCCTGCACCGTCGTGGCGAGCTGGTGGATGTTGAGGTCCGACGTGTCGATGATGATGTCGCTCGACTCGCGGATGGGGCTGAGCCGGGAGCGCTCGGCGCCGATGCCGTCGAGCAGCGTGCCGTTGCCCTGCAACGGGTGCGGCCGGCGCACCTGCTCGAACCGGCGGACGAGCGCCTGATCGGTGGCCTCGAGAAACACGACGCGGAGCTGCGTGCCGCTCCGGAGCGCCTGGATGATCTCCTGGAGGTCGGAGAAGAAGTCGCGGCCGCGCACGTCGACGACCGCGGCGATGCGCGGCAGCGTCGACCCGGCGTGTTCGGCGAGGTCGACGAGCGGCCGCAGCATCTGCGGCGGGAGGTTGTCGACGACGTACCAGCCCAGGTCTTCGAGCGCATTCGCCACGGTCGACCTGCCGGCGCCGGACATGCCCGTGACGATCAGCACTTCCTGCTGCTGAGGGGTGTCGGGTGCCATCGTGCGCTTTCGCTCGGTGTTCGGGATCGTTGGACCAGCCTACCTGGACAGGGTCTCGCGGATGGTCGTCGCCAGCTGAGGGCCGATGCCCTTGACCTCGGCGATGGCCTCGGGCTCCGCAGCCTTGAGCTGCGTGACCGAGCCGAAGTGCTTCAGCAGCTCGCGCACCCGGGAGGGGCCGAGACCGGGGATATCGGAGAGCACCGAGGTGATGTCGCGCTTGCGCCTGGACCGCTGGTGCGTGATGGCGAAGCGGTGGGCCTCGTCGCGGAGCCGCTGGATCATGAACAGGGCCTCGCTGCCGCGGGGCAGGATGACGGGGTAGTCGCTGTCGGGCAGCCATATCTCCTCGAGGCGCTTGGCGATGCCCGCGAGGAAGATGCCCTGCACGCCCGACTCCTCGAGCGCGCGCGCCGCCGCGTTCACCTGCGGCTGGCCGCCGTCGACGATCAGGAGGTTCGGCGGGTAGGAGAACTTCTTGCGCTTCGCGGGCTCGACCGGCGACTCGCCGTCGCTGAAGATCTGCGCCTCGGCCTCGGCCCGCTCGGCGGCCTGTGGATCCTCCTTGAGGTAGGCGAGCCGGCGGGTGAGCACCTGGTGGATGGAGTCGGTGTCGTCGGTCGACTCGGCGATCGTGAACCGGCGGTACTGGTCCTTCCGTGCCAGGCCGTCCTCGAAGACGACCATCGACGCCACGATGTTCGTGCCCGACAGGTGCGACACGTCGTAGCACTCCATCCGGAGCGGCGCATCGGTCATGCCGAGGGCCTCCTGGATGTCGGTGAGCGCCTGGGAGCGCGCGACGAAGTCGGAGGAGCGCCTGGTCTTGTAGAGCATCAGATTGTTCTTGGCGTTCATCGTGGCCGTGGCCATGAGCGCCGCCTTCTCGCCGCGCTGGGCGGTGCGCAGCTGCACCTTGCCCGTGCCCCTCCCCCTGGCCTCCGCCCGTCGGGTGCCGAGCCAGGTCTCGAGCTCCTCCTTGTCGTCCGGCAGCGCCGGCACGATGATCTCCTTGGGCGGCTCCTGGCCCTCGTAGGCGGACTGGAGGATCGAGTCGACGAGTTCCGCGGTGTCGAGGTCGAGTTCCTTGTCGACCGTCCACGACCGCTCGCCCCGGATGCGCCCTCCGCGCACGATGAACTGCTGCACGCTCGCCGCCAGCTCGTCGTGCTCGATGGCGAACAGGTCGGCGTCGACGCGGTCGCGCAGCACCACCGCGCTCTTCGCGAGCACCGCCTCGAGGGCCTGCAGCTGATCGCGGTACTTGGCCGCGGCCTCGTAGTCCTGGCGCTCCGCGGCCGCCCTCATGTTCTTCGTGGCCGCCGTGACGAAGCGCTTGTCCCCGCCGGCCATGAACGCCACGAAGTCGTCGACGATCGCGCGGTGCTCCTCGATCGTGACCTTGCCCGAGCACGGGCCGCCGCAGCGGCCGATCTGGCCCGGGAAGCACGGGCGCCCGGTCTGCATCGCGTGCTTGTAGCTCGAGTCGGAGCAGGTGCGGATGGGGAACGCCTTGATCATGAGGTCGATCGTGTCGCGCACCGCCCAGATCTTCGGATAGGGGCCGAAGTACCGCGCCCCCCTGACCTTGTGGTTGCGGGTCACCATCACGCGCGGCGCCTCGTCGGCGAGGGTGACCGCGAGGAACGGGTACGTCTTGTCGTCGCGGAACTTGACGTTGAAGGGAGGATCGAACTCCTTGATCCAGGTGTACTCGAGCTGCAGCGACTCGATGTCGGTCGCCACCACGGTCCACTCCACGCCCGCGGCGCTCGTGACCATGCGCCGGGTGCGCTCGTGCAGGCTCCGGAGCGGCGCGAAGTAGTTGCTGAGGCGCGCGCGCAGGTTCTTCGCCTTGCCGACGTAGAGCACCCGGCCGTTCGCGTCCTTGAAGCGGTACACCCCTGGCTGGGTCGGGATCTCCCCCGCCTTCGGGCGGTAGCTCACTGTGTCTGCCATGTCACCTACGATTCTTCCACTCGGGACCGACACCCGTGTCGGCCTAGGATCGATGCTCGGATGCCCGGTCGTCGGGCACGACGAGAGGATGCGCGATGGCTGACAAGGGGAACGACCGGGGTCGCTCGCAGGGAGCGGCCACGACGGCGCTGCTGATCCGCTTCGACAGGTGGTACACGAAGCACGTCGGCGCGGTCGCCGAGCACGATCACCTCGCCGCCGAGGAGTCGAAAGCCCTGCTCGGCGAGCTGTTCCAGCTCTCGTCGGGTGCCCTCCGCACCCCCACGGAGTCCGTCCTCGGCGCGGTCCTCGATGCGGTCGAGGCCGATCCGGAGCTCTCGCCGATGACGCCGCACCTCGTCGACACCCTCGAGCACTACCTCGACTTCGCGGTCGAGACGGGCATGTGGGCGCCGGCCGAGTCCGAGATCGACGCGAGCTACGAGCTGCTGGCCGACGCGGTCGACGAGGGCTCGGGACTGCTGCTCGACCTGATCGATGCGCTCGAGCTCGTGCCGGACGTGCCGTCGGCATCCGCTCGTCAGGCCCTCGAGGCGCTCGCGCCCCTGGTGCGGTCGGAGGAGGACCTGCTGGCCCGGATGCAGGGCGCTCTCGCAGACCTCGACCCCGCCGGCCCGATCGGCGCGCTCGTCATCGAACGCGTGCTCGGCGTGCTGTGCGTCGCGGTCTCGCCGGAGCTGCTCCCCGGCCTCGCGACCGCGCAGATCCTCGAGCTGCTCGACGAGGACGCGGGGGCCTCCGTGCCGGAGCTCGCCCTGGCCTCGCCGCTCACCGACACCATCCTCGCGGGACTCGTGCAGGACGGGATCCTGACGAGTGATGCCGCCGGTCGACTCGTCGCTCCCGTCGGGCTGCGGCCCGCGCTGGCGGACGTTCTGCTTGAACTCGCCGACGAGTTCGGGCTGTCCGAGGGCAATCCGCACCCCGAGGGCACGGTGCTCGAGATGACGGCCGCGCTCGAGGGCTCCGATCCGGCCGTGTGGCGGCGTCTCGAGATCGACGCGGACGCCGACCTCGGCGAGCTGCATCTCGCGCTCCAGCTCACGCTCGACTGGGCGAACACCGAGGAGCATCGCTTCACCACCGATCTGGAGCAGGGGTCGTCGGGCGCATCGGCGGAGGCCGGAGGGCCGGACGACGGATTCGAGGAGGATGACGTCGAGATCGGCGAGCTCCTCGTGGAGGACGGCGACGCGCTCGGGTATGACTACGACGGCGCTCGCGTGATCGTGACGCTCGAGCGCGTGACGGAGCCGCAGACGGCCGCCGCACCGGTCAAGCTGCCGCGCTGCGTCGGCGCCTCCGCGGAGATCGGGGCGGAGGAGGCCGATCGCCTCCTCGCCCCGCTCCGCGTGCGGTAGCGCTCGCGCGTGGGTCAGCGCTTGCGTGTGGTCAGCGCTTGCGTGTGGGTGCCGGCAGGATCTCGCGCAGGAACGACCCCGTGTGGCTCGCTTCGATGGTGGCGAGCTTCTCGGGGGTGCCGGCGCCGATGATCGTGCCGCCGCCCGCTCCGCCCTCGGGGCCGAGGTCGATCAGCCAGTCGGCCGACTTGATCACGTCGAGGTTGTGCTCGATCACGATGACCGTGTTGCCCTTGTCGACGAGGCCGTTGAGCACGAGCAGGAGCTTTCGCACATCTTCGAAGTGCAGACCCGTGGTCGGCTCGTCGAGCACGTAGACGCTCCGGCCGTTGGAGCGGCGCTGCAGCTCGGTGGCGAGCTTCACGCGCTGCGCCTCGCCGCCCGAGAGCGTCGTGGCGCTCTGACCGAGCCGCACGTAGCCGAGGCCGACCTCCACGAGGGTCTTGAGGAAGCGGTGGATGGCCGAGATGGGCTCGAAGAACTCGGCCGCCTCGGAGATCGGCATGTCGAGCACCTCGGCGATGTTCTTGCCCTTGTAGTGCACGCTCAGGGTGTCGCGGTTGTAGCGCGCACCCCCGCAGACCTCGCACGCGACGTAGACGTCGGGCAGGAAGTTCATCTCGATCTTGATCGTGCCGTCTCCCGAGCACGCCTCGCAGCGGCCGCCCTTGACGTTGAACGAGAACCGGCCGGGCAGGTAGCCCCTGGCCTTCGCCTCGGCCGTCTCCGAGAAGAGGTTGCGGATGCGGTCGAAGACTCCCGTGTAGGTCGCCGGGTTGGAGCGCGGGGTGCGGCCGATGGGGTTCTGGTCGACGTGCACGACCTTGTCGAGGTTCTCGAGGCCCGTGACGCGCTTGTGCTTGGCGGGCAGCTTGCGGGCGCCGTTGAGCTTGTTGGCGAGCACCCGGTAGAGGATGTCGTTCACGAGACTCGACTTGCCCGATCCGCTCACGCCGGTGACGGCCGTGAGCACCCCCAGCGGGAAGTCGGCCGTGACGCCTCGGAGGTTGTTGGCCTCCGCGCCCTGCACGGTGACCATGCGCTTGCGGTCGATCGGCCTGCGCTTGGCCGGGATGTCGATCGACTTGCGGCCCGAGAGGTAGTCGCCCGTGAGAGAGTCGGTGTTGGCCAGCAGCTCGTCGTAGTGGCCCGAGTGCACGACGGTTCCGCCGTTGACCCCGGCGCCCGGCCCGATGTCGACGATCCAGTCGGCGGTGCGGATCGTGTCTTCGTCGTGCTCCACCACGATGAGGGTGTTGCCGAGGTTCTTGAGCTTGACGAGGGTGTCGATGAGACGCCGGTTGTCGCGCTGGTGCAGGCCGATCGAGGGCTCGTCGAGCACGTAGAGCACTCCGGTGAGACCCGATCCGATCTGGGTGGCGAGACGGATGCGCTGGGCCTCGCCGCCGGACAGCGAACCGGCGGCGCGCGCCAGGTCGAGGTAGCTGAGGCCGACCTCGATGAGGAAGTCGAGCCGGGCCTTGATCTCGCGCAGAACCTGGGCGCCGATCATCGCCTCACGGTCGGTGAGGGTGAGGGTGCCCATGAAGCTCTGCGCGTCGGCGAGGCTGAGCTCGGCGACGTCGGCGATGCTGCGGTCGTTGACCGTCACCGCGAGCACCTCGGGCTTCAGGCGCTTGCCGTCGCAGACGGGGCAGGGCACCTCACGCAGATACTCGCTCCAGCGCACGCGCTGCGAGTCGGAGTCGGCCTGCAGGAACTGGCGCTCGATGTAGGGCATGACGCCCTCGAAGCCGGAGGTGTAGCTCATCTCGCGGCCATAGCGGTTCTTCCACTTGACCTTGACCTCGAAGTTGTCGCCGCGGAGGATCGCCTCCTGAACCTCGGGCTTGAGCTTCTTCCACGGCGTGTCGAGCGAGAACTTGAGGTCGCGCGCGAGGCCGTCGAGCAGCTTCTCGTAGTACTGGTAGAGGCCCTTGCCCTGTGTGGTCCAGGGGATGATGACGCCGTCGTTGATGCTGAGGTCCTCGTCGCCCAGGAGGAGATCCTCGTCGACCGACATGCGCGTGCCGAGACCGGAGCACTCGGGGCAGGCGCCGAAGGGGGCGTTGAACGAGAAGGTGCGCGGCTCGATCTCGGTGAGCTGGATCGGGTGCTGGTTGGGGCAGGAGAGCTTCTCGGAGAAGGTCTGCCAGGCCTCGGGGCCGTTCTCGTCGACGTAGTTGATCTGCACGAGGCCGTCGGTGAGGCGGAGGGCCGTCTCGAGCGAGTCGGTGAGGCGGCCGAGGATCTCGGGGCCGGCGACGAGGCGGTCGATGACGACCGAGATGTCGTGCTTGAACTGCTTCTTGAGCTTGGGCGGATCGCTCAGCTGGATCATGTCGCCGTCGACGATCGCGCGCGAGTAACCGCTCGCCGAGAGCTCCTTGAAGAGGTCGACGAACTCGCCCTTCTTCTGCGAGACGACGGGGCTGAGGATCTGGTAGCGCACCCCCTGCTCGTGCTCCATGAGCTGGTCGGCGATCTGCTGCACGGTCTGCGCCGCGATCCGCTCGCCGCAGACGGGGCAGTGGGCCACGCCGATGCGGGCCCAGAGAAGGCGCATGTAGTCGTAGATCTCGGTGATCGTGCCCACGGTGGAGCGCGGGTTGCGGTTGGTCGACTTCTGGTCGATCGACACCGCGGGGCTGAGGCCCTCGATGAAGTCGACGTCGGGACGGTCGACCTGGCCGAGGAACTGGCGCGCGTAGGCGCTCAGCGACTCGACGTAGCGGCGCTGGCCCTCGGCGAAGATCGTGTCGAACGCGAGGCTCGACTTGCCCGAGCCTGACAGCCCGGTGAACACCACGAGCGAGTCGCGTGGGATCTCGATGTCGACGTCTCGGAGATTGTGCACACGGGCCCCGTGCACGCTCAGTTTGCCCGTCGCCTGAAGCGGCTTCACAGGCTCAAAATCCATGGTTTCAATGCTCGAAATCGACACCCCGAAAGTCTATGTCGACCCACCGACACCGGCTCCCGATTACGCTCTGGGCGGCATCGCCCGGAGCGTTGACCGGTACCGCGCTCTGGGCGGCATCGCCCGGAGCGTTGACCGGTACCGCGCTCTGGGCGGCATCGCCCGGAGCGTTGACCGGTACCGCGCTCTGGGCGGCATCGCCCGGAGCGTTGACCGGTACCGCGCTCTGGGCGGCATCGCCCGGAGCGTTGACCGGTACCGCGCTCTGGGCGGCATCGCCCGGAGCGTTCACCGGCACCGCGCTGTCGGCGGCATCCGGCGTCAGCTGATGTGGCCGGCCTTCTCCATCTGACGGAGTTCGCGCTTGAGGTCCTGCACCTCGTCGCGCAAGCGGCCGGCGAGCTCGAACTTGAGCTCGGCGGCGGCCTCGAGCATCTGGCCGTTGAGGTCGGCGATGATGGCCTCGAGGTCGTTGGCGCCTTGAGCGGCGATGCCCTCGCGGCGGAGGTTGGGCGTGGGGCTCTTCTTGCCCCGGCCCGAGCGGTCGCTGAGCAGGGCCGCCGTGTCGGCGCCCTCGCGGGCGAGCGCCTCCGTGATGTCGGCGATCTTCTTGCGGAGCGGCTGCGGATCGATGCCGTGCAGGGTGTTGTAGGCCACCTGCTTCTCGCGCCGACGATCCGTCTCGTCGATGGCGAGGCGCATCGAGTCGGTCATCTTGTCGGCGTAGAGGTGCACCTCGCCCGAGACGTTGCGGGCCGCGCGGCCGATGGTCTGGATGAGCGAGGTCGACGACCGGAGGAACCCCTCCTTGTCGGCGTCGAGGATCGCCACGAGCGACACCTCGGGCAGGTCGAGGCCCTCGCGTAGGAGGTTGATGCCCACAAGCACGTCGTAGACGCCCATCCGGAGCTCGGTGAGCAGCTCGACCCGGCGCAGGGTGTCGACGTCCGAGTGCAGGTAGCGCACACGCACCCCGGCCTCGGTGAAGTAGTCGGTGAGCTCTTCCGCCATCTTCTTGGTGAGCGTCGTCACGAGCACCCGCTCGTCGCGCTCGGCCCGGATGCGGATCTCCTCCAGCAGGTCGTCGATCTGGCCCTTGGAGGGCTTGATGATGAGTGCGGGGTCGATGAGGCCGGTGGGGCGGATGATCTGCTCCACCACGCCATCCGCGATGCCCATCTCGTACCGCCCCGGCGTGGCCGAGAGGTAGACCGTCTGGCCCACGCGCTCCTTGAACTCGTTCCACTTCAGCGGCCGGTTGTCGAGCGCGCTCGGCAGCCGGAAGCCGTGGTCGACGAGGGTGCGCTTGCGCGAGGAGTCGCCCTCGTACATGGCGCCGATCTGCGGCACGGTGACGTGCGACTCGTCGATGACCACGAGGAAGTCGTCCGGGAAGTAGTCGAGCAGGCAGTGCGGCGCCTCGCCGGGGCCGCGCGCGTCGATGTGCCGGGAGTAGTTCTCGATGCCCGAGCAGAAGCCGATCTGCTCCATCATCTCGAGATCGAAGGTGGTGCGCATGCGCAGGCGCTGCGCCTCGAGCAGCTTTCCCTCGCGCTCGAGCTCGGCGAGCCGGTCGTGCAACTCGGTCTGGATGGTCTCGATGGCGCGGTGCATGACGCTCGTGTCGGCCACGTAGTGCGAGCCGGGGAACACCGAGACGCTGTCGAGCTTCTTGACCACGTCTCCCGTGAGCGGGTGCAGCGTGTAGAGGGCCTCGATCTCGTCTCCGAACATCTCGATCCGGATCGCGAGCTCCTCGTACATCGGGATGATCTCGATCGTGTCGCCGCGCACCCGGAAGTTGCCGCGCGAGAAGTCGACGTCGTTGCGCTGGTACTGCATGGAGACGAACTTGCGGATGAGGTGGTCGCGGTCGATCCGCTGACCCACCTGCAGCGCCATCATGGCGTTGAGGTACTGCACCGGGGCACCGAGGCCGTAGATGCAGGAGACCGTGGAGACGACGATCACATCGCGCCGCGACAGCAGCGAGTTGGTGGTGGAGTGGCGGAGCCGCTCGACCTCCTCGTTGATCGAGGAGTCCTTCTCGATGAAGGTGTCGGTCTGCGGCACGTAGGCCTCGGGCTGGTAGTAGTCGTAGTACGACACGAAGTACTCGACCGCGTTGTTCGGCATGAGCTCACGGAACTCGTTCGCCAGCTGCGCCGCGAGCGTCTTGTTGTGGGCCAGCACGAGGGTGGGTCGCTGCACCTGCTCGATCAGCCAGGCGGTGGTGGCCGACTTGCCCGTTCCCGTGGCGCCGAGCAGCACCACATCGGTCTCGCCCGCGTTGATGCGGCCCGCGAGCTCGGCGATGGCGGCGGGCTGGTCGCCGCTGGGGGTGTATTCACTGATGACCTCGAACGGGTGTACAGAGCGGGTCGGTTCCATGCGTTAAGTTTAGGGAGGACCACCGACATCAATGTCGGTGCTCGCTCACAGCGTGACGCGGAGCGACCCCTCTTCCACCACATCAGAGGCAGACATCACCATGCGAATCGGAATCCTCACCTCCGGCGGCGACTGCCCCGGCCTGAACGCGGTCATCCGCGGTGCCGTGCTCAAGGGCACCGAGATCAACGGCCAGGAGTTCGTCGGGTTCAAGGACGGCTGGCGCGGCGTCGTCAACGGCGACATCATCCCGCTCGAGCGCAGCGACGTGCGCGGCATCGCCAAGCAGGGCGGCACCATCCTCGGCACCTCCCGCACCAATCCGTTCGAGGGCAACGGCGGGCCGGAGCGCATCCAGGAGAACCTCGACCGGCTCGGCATCGACGCCATCATGGCGATCGGCGGCGAGGGCACCCTCGCGGCGGCGAAGCGGCTCACGGATGCCGGGCTCAAGATCGTGGGCGTGCCGAAGACGGTCGACAACGACCTCGACGCCACCGACTACACCTTCGGCTTCGACACCGCCGTCGAGATCGCCACCGAGGCCATGGACCGCCTGCGCACCACGGGCGACTCGCACAGCCGCTGCATGGTCGCCGAGGTGATGGGCAGGCACGTGGGCTGGATCGCGCTGCACTCTGGCATGGCCGCGGGCGCCCACGCGATCCTCATCCCCGAGCAGAAGACGAGCATGGAGCAGGTCGCCGAGTGGGTGCAGAGCGCCGCCGATCGCGGACGTGCACCGCTCGTGGTGGTGGCCGAGGGCTTCACGCCCGACCACGCCGACGACCCGCACTCCGAGCGCGGCCTCGACGCCTTCGGTCGGCCCCGGCTCGGCGGCATCGGCGAGCGGCTGGCGCCCATGATCGAGGACATCACGGGCATCGAGACCCGCGCCACGACGCTCGGCCACATCCAGCGCGGCGGCGTGCCGACCGCCTACGACCGCGTGCTCGCGACGCGCCTGGGCATGGCGGCCTCCGACATCGTGCAGGACTCCGCCTGGGGCCGCATGGTCGCGCTCCGCGGCACCGACATCGTGACCGTGGGGTTCGAGGACGCCCTCGGCAAGCTCAAGACCGTGCCGCAGCACCGTTACGAGGAAGCGGCGATGCTGTTCGGCTGATCAGCACTACTCGGTTCGATCGACGAATCGGACGGGGTCGCCCGGCCGCAGCTGCGCCGCGCGGTCGATGCTCGCCTCGGTGAGCACGCCGATCACCGGGTAGCCGCCCGTGACGGGGTGGTCGCGGAGGAAGACGACGGGCTGACCGTTCGGCGGCACCTGCACGGCACCCGCCACCATGCCCTCGCTCGGCAGCTCGCCGGTGGCGGCGAACAGGGGGGCGACGGCGATCGACGATTCGAGCCTGACGCCGATGCGGTTCGAAGCGGAGCCCGTCGTCCACGCCGCGTCGAGCAGAGCGCGCCACCCCGCTTCACCGAAGCGGTCGTCGCGCGGACCCCTCAGCAGGCTCAGGCGCATGGTCTCCGCCGCCGGCGGGATGCGCGTGGCGGGGCGCACGAAGTCGGCGGAGGGCCACGAGCCCGGGGCGTGGGCTGCGGCGGTGTCACGCGCGGTCGCGAACAGGGCCCCTGCAGCGAGCGGAGGAGGGCCGAGCCCGCTGAGGACGTCGGTGGAGCGGCTGCCGAGGGTCGGGGCTGCCGCGAATCCGCCCCGCACGGCGACGTAGTTGCGGAGCCCGCGCTCGGGCGGACCGAGGTGGAGGGTGTCCCCCGCGAACACGACGAACGACCGGTCGGTGGGGTGCGTGAAGACGGCGGTGCGACCGGCCTCGGCGGCGAGGACGGCTCCAGCGGCGAGGACGGCTCCGGTGCTCGGGCCTGTCCCGGCGAGCGGCGCGACCGGATGCGCGGGCAGGCCGAACGGGTCGCACGCGGGGCGGGTCA
The DNA here is from genome assembly GCF_024979315.1 of Herbiconiux oxytropis. GTDB lineage: Bacteria > Actinomycetota > Actinomycetes > Actinomycetales > Microbacteriaceae > Herbiconiux > Herbiconiux oxytropis. The sequence continues at coordinate 12,651 of NZ_JANLCK010000004.1, forward strand.
CGGTCACGATGGCGGGGGCGCCCGTCACGGCGACGAGCGCTGTGCGCAGCACGCGCAGATCGAGGCCGCCGAAGACCGTCTCGAGAGCGGCCGCGCCGACCTGGTTGCCCACGAGCCGGTTCGCCGCGACGAAGGAGCCGCGATCGGCGGCGCCGGACGCCGTGACCCCGAGGTGGGCGTGTCCGGCGCGACCGCCGTCCTGGAGGAGGGCGAGCGGACCCGTTCGCAGGACCTCGAACACAGCTGACTGCTCAGTCGACACGCCGGAACCCTACCTCTGTGCCGGGGGCGACGAGCGCGGGATCGGCGCGCTCGGCGTCCCACAGCACCGCATCGGTCGTGCCGATGAGGTGCCAGCCGCCTGGCGACTCCCGCGGATAGATGCCGCAGTACCCCGCCGCGAGAGCGACCGCCCCCGGTGGCACGGCGGCCCGCGGTGTCGCGCGCCGCGGCACGTCGAGCCGGCCGTCGGCAGCCCTGAGATAGGCGAAACCCGGTGCGAAGCCGATGAAGGCAGCTGACCAGACCGCTCCGGTGTGTGCGGCCACGACCTCATCGGCCGTGATGCCCAAGAGCGTGGCGACGTCGGCGAGATCGGGGCCGTCGTAGCGCACGGGGATCGTCACGGCGCTGCCGCCCGCAGCCGGGATGCCATTCGGGTCCGCACCCGGCGCATCCGCCGCCGTGGCCTCGAGCAGCCACCGCTCGGCGGCCGCACGCGAGCCGGGATGCGAGACCACGAGGACGGTGCGCTCCGCGGGGACGAGATCCACCACCGACGGAGGCGGTTCGGCGAGGAGGCGACGGTAGAGCGTAAGCGTCGTCGTGGCATCCGGGAGCTCGACGAGGATCGCGGACTCCCCCATCGGGCGCAGTCTCATCGGGCCGTGAACGCCGCGATCGTGAGGCCGGCGCCCTCGAGCGCCGCCCGGACCGCTCGGGCGACGGCCACCGCACCGGGAGCGTCGCCGTGCACGCAGACCGTCTCGGCCGAGAGGGCGATGTCGGTGCCGTCGATGGCGGTGAGGATGCCTTCGGTGGCCAGACGCAGCATCCGCTCGGCGATCTCGGCGGGGTCGTGCAGCACGGCACCGGGCTCGGAGCGGGGCACGAGTGTGCCGTCCGGCCGGTAGGCGCGATCGGCGAAGGCCTCGGGCACGAAGCGGATCCCCTCGGCCTCGGCCAGACGGCCGATCTCGGAGTCGGGCAGGCCGACGATCGCGAGGGTCGGGTCGACCGCGATCACCGCGTCGACGACCGCGGCGGCCTGCACCTCGTCGTGCACCACGCGGTTGTAGAGGGCGCCGTGCGGCTTGAGGTAGAGCACGTGGGTGCCGGCGGCGGCTGCGATCCCCCGCAGGGCGCCGATCTGGTAGATGACGTCGGCCATCAGGTCGGCGGCGGGCAGGTCGAGGTCGCGGCGGCCGAAGCCGCGGAGGTCGGGGTAGGAGACCTGGGCGCCGAGGGCCACGCGACGGGAGGTGGCCAGGCGTGCGGTCTCGAGCAGGGTCGTGGGGTCGCCGGCATGGAAGCCGCAGGCGAGGTTGGCGCTCGTGACCACATCGAGCAGGGCGCGGTCGTCGCCGAGCCGCCAGGCGCCGTAGGACTCGCCGAGGTCGGCGTTGAGGTCGATGGAGGTCATGGCGCGGGCGGTCCCGAGGTGGGGGTGGGAGCATCCGGAGCCTCTCCACCGTGCTTCGCCGCTGCCCGCCGACGCACGACCTCCCACGCCGCATCGATCTGCTCGAGCGTGTGCTCGAGACTCCCACCGGAGTCGATGACGACGTCGGCGAGTGCTCGCCGTTCCGCGTCGCCGGACTGGGAGGCGATGCGTCGCTCGGCCTCGGACCGGTCCATCCCCCGCAGCTCCACGAGCCGGCGGATCCGCTGCTCCTCGGGCGCCTCGACCACGATCACGAACTCGAACGTGCCACCGCGCCGCCCTCCGGTCTCGGCCAGCAGCGGGATGTCGTAGACGACGATCGCCGACGGGTCGGCGGCCTCAGCGGCGCGCAGCCGCTCCTGGAAGAGCGCGATCACGGCCGGGTGCGTGATGCCGTTGAGATCGAGCCGTGCCGACTCGTCGGCGAACACGATGGCGCCGAGCGCCGGGCGGTCGAGGGCGCCGTCCGGCCCGATGACCCCCTCACCGAAGCGGGAGCGGATGGCGGCGAGCCCCGGCGATCCGGGAGCGACGGCCTCGCGCGCCAGCTGGTCGGCGTCGATGGTCACGGCGCCGAGCTCGCCGAGCCGCTTCGTCACCGTCGACTTGCCCGCGGCGATTCCTCCGGTGAGTCCGATCACGTACACGGGCCCAGCCTAGCGGGAGCGATCGACCCGGTTAACGGCCGGAAGGCCGCCCCCTGCGGGACGGCCTTCCGGATGTTCGGAACGAGATCAGCTGTTGGAGCTGAGCTTCTCGCGGAGCGCTGCGAGGGTCTCGTCGTCGGCGAGGGTGCCGGCGCCGGTCGACTCGCTCGAGAACGAGTTGCCCGCGGAGGGGACATCGCTGTTGAGCGCCTCGGCCGCAGACGTGGCGACCTGCTTCTTGTGGGCCTCCCAGCGAGCCTGGGCCTCAGCGTACTGCTGCTCCCATGCCTCGCGCTGGGTGTCGAAGCCCTCTTTCCACTCGTTGGTCTCCGGGTCGAAGCCCTCGGGGTACTTGTAGTTCCCCTGGTCGTCGTACTCGGTGAGCATGCCGTAGAGAGCCGGGTCGAACTCGGTGCCCTCGGGGTCGACGCCCTCGTTCGCCTGCTTCAGCGAGAGGCTGATGCGGCGACGCTCGAGGTCGATGTCGATGACCTTGACGAAGACCTCGTCGCCGACGGAGACGACCTGCTCGGCGAGCTCGACGTGCTTGCCGGAGAGCTCGGAGATGTGCACCAGACCCTCGATGCCCTCGGCGACGCGGACGAACGCACCGAACGGCACCAGCTTGGTGACCTTTCCGGGCGCGACCTGGCCGATGGCGTGGGTACGGGCGAACACCTGCCACGGGTCTTCCTGCGTTGCCTTGAGCGACAGGGAGACGCGCTCGCGGTCGAGGTCGACCTCGAGGATCTCGACGGTGACCTCCTGGCCCACCTCGACGACCTCGGAGGCGTGCTCGATGTGCTTCCAGGAGAGCTCGGAGACGTGGACGAGACCGTCGACGCCGCCCAGGTCGACGAACGCACCGAAGTTGACGATCGACGAGACGACGCCCTTGCGGACCTGCCCCTTCTGGAGGTTGTTGAGGAAGGTGGTGCGGCTCTCGGACTGCGTCTGCTCGAGCAGTGCACGGCGCGACAGGACCACGTTGTTGCGGTTCTTGTCGAGCTCGAGGATCTTGGCCTCGATCTCCTGACCCAGGTAGGGGGTGAGATCGCGCACGCGGCGGAGCTCGATGAGCGACGCCGGGAGGAAGCCGCGGAGTCCGATGTCGACGATGAGGCCACCCTTGACGACCTCGATGACCGAACCGGTCACCACGCCGTCGGCGTCCTTGATCTTCTCGACATCGCCCCAGGCACGCTCGTACTGAGCGCGCTTCTTGGAGAGGATGAGGCGGCCTTCTTTGTCTTCCTTCTGGAGGACGAGCGCCTCGACACTGTCACCGACCTGAACGACCTCGCTCGGGTCGACGTCGTGCTTGATGGAGAGTTCTCGCGAAGGGATGACGCCCTCCGTCTTGTAACCGACGTCGAGGAGGACCTCGTCGCGGTCGATCTTCACGACGACACCCTCGATGAGGTCTCCGTCGTTGAAGAATTTCAGAGTCTTTTCGACCGCGGCGAGGAAGTCTTCAGCAGATCCGATGTCATTGATGGCGACCTGCTTGGGTGCCTTTTCGGTCGTTGCGATTGTCATGTAGTGGTTGCTCCGTTATGGACATGATTCGGGCCGGTCGCGAGTAATGCGATAGTGGTTCCGCGACTGGCGGGCGGATAGATGGTCACAGAAGTGACGCTCTAGTCTAGCTATCTCCAACCGGGCGGAGCAACCGCTTATTCCGCGCCGTCGCCGACTCGCATCGGTGTCGGAACGACCCGGCTCGAGCTGGTGAGGGCTTCGGACAGACCCGTGCGCCCGCGGATGCCGAGCTTTCGATAGACCCGCAGCAGGTGGGTCTCGACGGTTCTGATCGAGAGCACGAGCCGATCCGCCACCTCACGGTTGGAGTGGCCTTCCGATGCGAGCTGCGCGATCTCCGCTTCTCGATCGGAGAGCTGCACCTTCTCGTGCCCCCGCACCAGCGCCGGCCGGACCGGGCCGCACAGCGCGAGCTGCTCCTCGGTGAGACGAGCCGCAGCTGCAGCCGGCCGTTCGCGCCCGCACCGGCGGAACAACGCGGAAGCTGCAGAGTACGCCTCAGCGGCGTACGAATGCATACCGAGAGTCGCGTAGTCGTCTCCGATTCGATTGAATTCCTCGCCGGTGCGGCCCATTTCCGCCGGGTCCGACGAACCCGACTGGTTGGAGGCGAGCGCTCGCACGAAGCGGACGGCTGTCTCCGCGTACCTGCCTTCGACGACCTCTCCCAGACTCTCGACGCGGGCGAGAGTCACGCCGGCGCGCCCGGCGCGGGCCGAGTCGAGCAATGCGAGCAGGCTCCAGAGTCGGTATCCCGAACTCTCATAGGCATCGGCGGCTTCGCAGAACGTCGCTTCCGCCTCCTCCGATTGCATGGCCGCCGTACGGACGCACGCCAGACCGTGCAAGGCCCATCCTTCGAGAAAGGGCTGCTTCTCCGAGAGCAGGAGAACTGGTTCAAGGCAATCCAGCGCCGATTCCACCGAACCACGGGCTGCCAACGCGATCGCCAGAGATACCCGTGCCAGATAAGCGGATTCATGGATGCCGTTCGATTCGAGAGCAGCAACGGCCCTCGTCAGTTCGGGGATCGCCTCATCGACCTTGCCGCAGGCGGCGAGAAGCGCTCCGTCCATCCACTCGCACAGTCCGAGGTCACCACCTCGACCGGCCGCAGCCGCCTCCACGCTCAGTTTCTGCATTCTGAGTCGGGAGACCTCGACAGGACACTCGTAGAGCCCGGCGAACACCCTCCCCCAACGAACGCGGAAGGAGTCGGCACCGTGGGCGCGCAGGAGCGCCTCCGCCTGGTCGAGGAGCGCGTTCGCCGCCTGCATCCTGCCGTCGAGCGACGCCACCGATGCCTCCAGCGCGAGCCGCTCCCCCTCGAGAACCACCGGGTCATCTGTCGATGCCGCCCCGCCGCCCCGCCCGTCGAGCGGCGGCTGGACTGCAAGAGCGCTCAGCTGGATCGACGTGATGAGGTCGAGTTCGCCGTCGGGCACCGCCGGCATCGACGCCAGACTCCACGCAGATGCCCGATCCGCGAGCCGAGAGGCGACCAATCCTCGCAGGTCGTCCCGCGCCTGGAATCGATCGGGCTCGAGAAGGGGATCGATCAGCAGTCCGTCGAGCCTCGCCAGCGCCTGTTCCGACCGGCCGAGTTGTGACTCCGCCAGGGCCATGACCAACTGGGCCTCGTTCGATCCCTGTGCCACAGCGAGCGTCGCGAGCTGCCACGCCAGTTCTGGGCGAGCTGATCTCACTGCCAGTTCCGCGGCACGTTTCAGTGCCAGGGGATGGACTCCGCGGCCGTTCTGGAGTGCGTGCTGCACAAGAGCAAGAGCTTCGCTGGTCACGAGTTCGCGCGTCGGGCGGTCGTTCACCACCTCGATGATCGCAGTGCCCATGCGCCGTCGCCGGACACGACCCATGGTCTGCGGAAGGAGGAGCTCGATGATGGGATCACGGAGGCGAGGCCGGAGAATGCCGGAGCGCTCGAAGACCTCGATCACTCCGAGGGCTTCCAACCTCTCCACCTCCCAGGCCGGATCTCCCGGAACGAGGTTGCCCACGATCATCTCGAGGTGCTCCACTGAGAGTTCGGGTGCCATAGCAATCACATCGAGCAGCGTGACCGCCGGCGCCGCCTCAGGGCCTTCACCGAGCCTTGCGAGGATCAAGCGGCGGAGGTCGCCGTCGGGCGGCACGTGCGATGTCAGCCGCCACCCACCGGATCCGTGGGCCAGAACCCCTGCGCCCCGTGCGGCTGCAAGAGCCTCACGGAGGATGACGAGGTCCCCTCCTGGGCGGGACGGGACGAACGCCGGCACGGACTTCGGATCGAGGGGACCACCGAGGAAGCTCTCGGCGACACGCAGAACCTCCGCGCTCTTCAACGGACTCAGGCGGAGCTGAGTCACCAGGCCGTCACGCACGAGCAGATCGATGGGTGAACCATGTTCCGGTGCGGTCGCCATGACCGGTACGACGCGTCCGGCGCGGACGGCATCAGCCACTTTCGATGACCGCTCGGCGTCGAGGCGATCCACATCGTCTCCGATCCAGACCCGTTCTCTCACCGCCGGTTCGAGGAGGCGGATCAGTGACTGGAGGAAGTGGGTTCGGCCTGCACCGCGGTCGCCGACGACGAGCAGGCCACGAGCGTTCCCGACGTGGGACCGCGCCACGTCGAGAAGGTCACCGCGCTCGGAGTCGCTGTCGAACATCTCTCCCATCGTCACCACCATCGCCCCCTCCCCCCGCGGCGAGTCCGCTCAGATCGCCCGCCCGCCATTCCGATGGAACATTCTCGCTCGTGGATCGTCGTCCTCGCCATACCCAGAACGGTGGGCACCGAACGGAGGGCGCAGAACGGTGGACGCCCGACGCCCGCCGGGTCTCGCGGGGCGGATCTCGTAGTGGAAGGTGCCCGTGTACTCGTAGAGGGCACCCTCCCCCGCGTTCGCGGCGTCGTCGAAGCGTTCGACCACCGTGACCCGCGGGCAGAGCGAGGCCGGCAGAGCGACGTGCAGCCGGCCGATGCGGAGCTCGAGCGCGGTAGAGGTGAGGTGCAGCTCGCCGAGCCAGGCTTCGGGCGGATGCCGCGGTGCGGTCACGAGGACGGGTACCACATCCCTCTTCGACACGGCCTCGGCCAGTCGCCATCCGGCCTGCTCGCCGAGCGTCCGATCGTCGTCCACCAGGCCTCGACGCGTTTCGGGTCGGACAGCGAGACTGCTACGTCCGACTGCTTCCACCCACGATGTGCGCGAGGGCCTCCTCGTGGTGGGGGTGGAGGAAGCGGTAGCCGGCGGACTCGAGGCGCTCGGGGAGCACCCAGCGGCTCTTCAGCACGAGCTCGGTCTCGGTGCGGATCACGGCCGAGCCGACCTCGAGCATCCAGCGCCAGGTGGGCAGGCCGAAGCGCGCTCCGACCGCGCGGCGCACCGAGGCCATGAAGATGCGGTTGTCGGTGGGGTGCGGGGCCGCGGCGTTGATCGGGCCCTCGAGCTCGGGGTGGGCGTCGAGGAAGCGGATGATGCCCACCACGTCGTCGAGGTGCACCCAGCTGAACCTCTGGCGTCCGTTCTTCGTGCGCGGGCGGTACTCGTGAAAGGTGCCCGCTGCGCGCCTGGCCCGGGTGGCGAGCCAGCGGCCGTCGAACTGGGGGCCGCCGAGACCCGCGCGGGCGAGCGCGCGGATGGGCCCGAGCGCGCTGCCGTCGCCCAGCACGATGGCCATCCGGAGCGCGACCCGGCGGGTGCCGGGCAGGGTCCCGCGGAAGAGCTCCTCCTCCCAGCTGGTCGCCACGTTCACCGAGAAGCCCTCGCCGATCTCGCCCGTCGACTCGGTCATCGGCCGGTCGTCGGCGTGCCGGTAGATGGTGGCCGTCGAGGAGTTGATCCAGAGGGTGGGCGGACGTGCCGCGGCGGCGATCGCGGCGTGCAGCTGCCGCGTGGTGTCGAGCCGGGAGCGGAAGATCTCGGCGCGGTTCGCGGGGGTGTAGCGGCAGTTCACGCTCTTGCCCGCCATGTTGATGAGCAGGTCGGCGCCGTCGACGAGGGCGCCGATCGCCGCGGCATCGCCCCAACGGGCGTCTGGCCCGTTGCGGCCGATGAGCGCGACCTCGGCACCGTCCTCCCGGAAGGCCTCGGCGAGCCGGGCGCCGATGAATCCGGATGCTCCGGCGATGACGACACGACGGACGGGGGCTGCTGCAGTCATTCGGGGCGCACCTCATAGCGGAAGGAACCGGTGTATTCGTAGAGCCGGCCGAGCACGGGGGCGTCGACGACGACGGAGACGCGCTGGGCGCCCTCCGCCGTCTCGCTGCTGCCCGGCGCTCCCCCGTCGGCGTGGTCGTCGAAGCGCTCGGTGAGCAGCACGCGGGGAGAGATCGCCGCCGGCAGCACGATGTGGCGACGACCGAGGCGCACGGCGAACTCCGTCGAGACCAGGTGCAGCTCGCCCCGCACGACCCGCGCCGCGAGCCGCACCCGGAAGCGGCGGCCCCTGCCGAGGTGGTCGACGAGACCGTCGGCTCCTCCCGAGTCGGCGGTGATCGCATCCACCATCTCGCCGGCGCCGCGGGAGAAGTGGAAGCGCCGCACGGCGACGACGGCGGTGCGGCCGTCGCGGTCGGTCAGCGGTGCGTTGACGACGGTGAAGGGCACGGATCGCTCCCAGGCGGGGAAGAGGATCGACTCGCGGGCGAGCAGCCGCAGCACCGGCCAGAGCCAGCGCCGCGGCGTGCCGGCGAGCTCGAACACGCCGCTGCCGTAGCCGCGGCTGCCCTCCGGGATGGCCGCGAAGTACCGCCGGAGCGCGGGGTGCAGGTCGTCGAGCGCCGATCCCACCGTCAGTTCATAGGGCGAGCGTGTCACGCGGGGCCGAGCAGCGTCGAGCGCAGGGTGTCGAGACCCACGCCGCCGAGGTCGAGCGCGCGGCGGTGGAACTCCTTGGCCGAGAACGCGGATCCTTCCCGGGCGCGGAACGCGTCGCGGAGCTCCTCCCAGATGCGCTGGCCCACTTTGTACGACGGGGCCTGGCCCGGCCAGCCGAGGTAGCGGTTGACCTCGAAGCGGATGAAGGCGTCGTCCATGTTCACGTTCTGCCGCATGAACTCGAGGGCGTAGTCGGCGTCCCAGGCGCCGTCTCCCGTGAGCCGGGGCTTCTGCAGATGCACGCCGATGTCGAGCACCACGCGGGCCGCGCGCATCCGCTGCCCGTCGAGCATGCCGAGGCGGTCGGCGGGGTCGTCGAGGTAGCCGAGCTCCTCCATCAGCCGCTCGGCGTAGAGCGCCCACCCTTCGGCGTGGCCGCTCGTGCCGGCGAGCTGCCGGCGCCAGGTGTTGAGCTTCGCGCGGTTGTGCACGGCCTGGCCGATCTGCAGGTGATGGCCGGGCACGCCCTCGTGGTAGACGGTGGTGAGCTCGCGCCAGGTGTCGAACTCGGTGACACCCTCGGGCACCGACCACCACATCCGGCCGGGGCGGGAGAAGTCGTCGGTGGGGCCGGTGTAGTAGATGCCGCCCTCGTGGGTGGGCGCGATCAGGCACTCGAGGGTGCGGATCTCCTCCGGGATGTCGAAGTGGGTGGCACCGAGCTCGGCGACCGCGCGGTCGCTCGTGGCCTGCATCCAGGCCTGGAGCGCGTCGGTGCCGTGGAGCTTGCGGCTCTCGTCCTGGTCGAGGAAGGCGATGGCCTCGTGCACGGAGGCGCCGGGCAGGATCTCCTCGGCGATCGCCTCCTGCTCGCGCACCATGCGGCCGAGCTCCTCGATGCCCCACTCGTAGGTCTCGTCGAGATCGATCGTGGCGCCGAGGAAGCGGCGGGAGTGCAAGGCGTAGGCGTCGCGCCCCACGGCATCCTGCTCGCCGGCCGCGGGGGCGAGCTCGTTCTCGAGGAACTGGGCGAGTTTGGAGTAGGCCTCGGACGCTGTGCCGGCGTTGCGCTCGAGATCGGCGCGGAGGCTCGCGGGCAGCTCCCCCTCGGCGGGGGCGGCCCGAGCGGCGAGGGTGGCGAAGAAGTTGTCGGGGCCCGAGTTGCCCCGGCTCTGCAGGAGCACTTCGGCGACCTGGCGGCGGGCGGGGACGACGCCCTCGCGGAGGCCCTTGCGGAGGGTGAGGATGTAGCCGTCGACGGCGTCCTCGACGGCTTGGAGGCGCTTGGCGATCGTCTCCCAGTCGTCGGTCGAGGCGGTGGGCATGAGATCGAAGGCCTCGCGGATGTGCTGGCTGGGCGAGTCGATCACGTTCAGGTCGCGTCGCTCGAGCCCGGCCTCCGCGCTCTGAAGCGACAGCTCGAGCTCGCTCGACAGATCGGTCTTCGTGACCACGTCGACGTCGTCGGCGGGGACGGCCCTGGTGAGCTCGGCGAGCACCGCACGGGTGGCCGCGATCTTCTGCTCGTGACCCGCGGGCGAGAGGTCGCCGAAGCGGTCGTTGACCTCGGTGCGGCCGATGTAGGTGCCGAGCACGGGCTCGAGCTCGACGAGCGTGTCGACCCAGCGCTCGGCGATCCGGTCGACGTCGGTCTGGGGGCGGTTGTCGGTCGGCGGACGTAGGCTCGGACTGCTCATCCTCCGACCCTATTCCTCCCTCCGGGGCCCGATTGACTTCTTCGAACATATGTTCGAATATGAGGGCATGACGGATGCCGCGCTCTCGATCTCCTCTCCCGCTCCGGCGGGCGACGAGATCCGGGCGCTGCGCTCCCGCATCCAGCAGATGCAGGCCACGAAGCTCGACAGCCGGAGCGTGCGCACGCATCCCGCCCTCGAGTCGCTCCTGCCCGGCGGAACGCTCAAGGCGGGGTCGGCCTACTCGGTCGAGCGGTCGACGGCCCTCGTGATGGCGCTCATGGCCGGGCCTTCCGCCGACGGCGTGTGGTGCGGCGTGGTGGGCATGCCCGACTTCGGGCTCGAGGCGGCGGCGGGCTTCGGCATCGACCTCGCCAGGCTCGCGCTCGTGCCGCATCCGGGCGACGAGTGGCTCACGGTCACGGCGGCGATGGCCGACGTGGTGGGGGTCGTGGTCACGGTGCCGCCCAAGCGCGTGCCGGACTCGGCGGTCGCCCGGCTGCAGGCGCGCATCCGGCAGCGGGAGGCGCTCTTGATCGTGCTCGGCGAGTGGCCGCAGAGCGAGGCGACGCTGCGCATCACCGAGAGCCGCTGGACGGGCATCGGCTCGGGGCACGGCTACCTCGCCGGGCGGCAGGCCGTGGTGTCGGCCACGGCCAGGGGCGGCCTGGGGCGGCCGCGGCGGGCACGGCTGTGGTTGCCCGACGGCGACGAGCTGTTCCGGCCCGTGGAGGGGCAGGTCGGTGCCGGGCAGGTCGGGGCTGGGCAGCTCGGTTCTGGACAGCTCGGTTCTGGACAGCTCGGTACTGGGCAGCTCGGTACTGGGCAGCTCGGCGGCGGCTCGGGCCTCGAGCGTGCCCGCCCGCGCATCCTGCACGAGGTGGCGAGCTGATGGCGCGCGGGAGACGAGCCGGCGCAGCCGGCCGCAGCACGCCGGTGCGGAGCATGGTGGTGTGGTGCCCCGACTGGCCGGTGGTGGCCATGGCGAGGGCCGAGGGCGTGGCCGAGGATGCGGTGCTGGCGGCCGACGAGTTCCTGGCCGTCATCGAGAAGGGCCTCGTCTACGCCTGTTCGGCGGCCGCTCGTGCCGACGGCGTGCGGCGGGGGCTGCGCATCCGCGAGGCCCAGGCGCGCTCGCCGCGGCTGCGGGTGTTCGAGCTCGACACCGCGGTGGTCAATCGCGCCTTCGAGCCGGTGATCATGGCGCTCGAGGAGCTGAGCCCGGGCGTGCAGGTCGTGCGGCCGGGCACGTGCGCCCTGCGGGCCAGGGGGCCGGCGCGCTTCTACGGCGACGAGGAGGGCGCTGCGGTGGCCTTCCTCGCCCGGCTCGCCGAGATCGGGGTGACGGATGCGCGGATCGGCATCGCCGACGGCCTCTTCGCCGCCGACCACGCGGCCCGCCTGCCGGGCCGGGAGCTCGTGCGGATCGTGCCGCCCGGGGGGTCGGGAGACTTCCTCGCTCCCCTGCCGGTGGGGTTCCTCGGGGGGCTCGAAGGTGCCGACGAGCTCATCCCCCTGCTCGGCCGGCTCGGCATCCACTCGCTCGGCGAGTTCGCCCGGCTGCCGCTCGAAGACGTGCAGAGTCGCTTCGGCGACGACGGTGCCAGGGCTCACCTGAAGGCCTCGGGGCGCGACGGCCAGCCCGTCGTGCCGCGCATCCCGCCCGAGGTGCGCGAGAGCGTGAGCGAGTTCGAGCCGCCGCTCGACCGCATCGACCAGGTGACCTTCGGCATCCGCGCCGCGGCCGACCTGTTCGTGCAGAGGCTCTCGGAGTCGCGGCTCGTCTGCACGGGCATCCGGGTGGAGCTCACGAGCGAGCGCGGGCAGGTGCGCGAGCGCAGCTGGCTGCATCCGCGCTGGTTCAGCTCCTCCGACGTGGTCGACCGGGTGCGCTGGCAGCTGCAGGGCGGCGACGCGATCGAGACGGCGCTCGAGTCCGGCATCAGCCGGGTGCGCGTGATCGCCGAAGCGGTCGACGCGAGCGCGAAGCACGAGACGGGCCTGTGGGGCAGCGGATCGGAGGAGCGCGTGCACCACGGGATGGCCCGCCTGCAGAGCATGGTGGGCCACGAGGGCGTGCTCACGGCGACGATCGGCGGGGGCAGGGCGCCGGGCGAGCGCATCCGGTTCGCGCCCTGGGGAGACCGCGTGGAGGCATCCGGAGCCGGCGCACCGTGGCCGGGGAGTCTGCCTCCTCCCCTGCCCAGCACCGTGTTCGAGCAGCCGCGGGTCGTGCAGGTCGCGACGGCCGAGGGCGAGCCGGTGGAGGTCTCTGCGCGCGGCGAACTCTCGGCGGCTCCGGCGCTGTTCTCCGAGACGGGTGCGCTGCACGACCTCAGGCCGCTGAGTGCCTGGGCGGGCCCGTGGCCCACCGAGGAGCGCTGGTGGGATGCGACGGCCCACCGCCGGGTCGACCGCTTCCAGGTGGTCGACGACTGCGGCGGCGCCTGGCTGCTCGCCCTCGAGAACCACCGCTGGCGCGCGGAGGCCCGCTATGACTGAGCGGCGCCCGCTGCCCCTCCCGCCCCGCGCATTTCTTCCACTTCGCCCGCCGGGTAGCGCTAACTGCGCGAAACGTGCGGGTTTGGAGCGGTTGGCGCTACCTGGATCCGGTGAGTCGGGGTGGGGGCAGGGCTGATGGGGTTCAACAATCCGCCCGTGCCGTGGTCGGAGCTCGAGAACGCGCTGTCGGACCGGCGGAGACCGGGCTCGCCGCCCGCCGACGGCGGCGACAGCCCGGCGTGGTCGACGAAGCGGCTGCCCTACGACCCCGGGCTCCTCCCGCCGGTCGAGAGGGAGGCCGGTCCGCTCGTGCCCTATGCCGAGCTGCACGCGCACTCGAACTTCAGCTTCCTCGACGGCGCCTCCTCTCCTGAGGAGCTGATCGAGGAGGCCACCCGGCTGCGCCTGCACGCCCTCGCCCTCACCGACCACGACGGCCTCTACGGCATCGTGCGCTTCGCCGAGGCCGCCGAGAAGCACGAGCTCGCCACGGTGTTCGGCGCCGAGCTCTCGCTCGATCTGAGCGGGCCGCAGAACGGCAGCCCCGATCCGGAGGGCTCGCACCTGCTCGTGCTCGCGCGGCGGCAGGAAGGCTACCACCGGCTCGCGGGGGCGATCACCTCCGCCCAGCTCGCCCCGGGCGCCGAGAAGGGCCGCCCTCTCTACGACCTCGAGGAGCTCGCGGGCCACGCCGACGGGCACTGGGCCGTGCTCACGGGCTGCCGCAAGGGCCCGGTGCGGCAGGCCCTCGACGACACGGGGGAAGACGGCGCTGCGGCCGAGATCGATCGCCTGGTGGCCCTGTTCGGCCGGGAGAACGTGCTCGTCGAGCTCTCCGACCGCGGCGACCCACGCGACAGCACCCGCAACGACGCTCTCGCCGCGATCGCCGGCAGGCAGGGGCTCGCCACGATCGCCACCGGCAACGTGCACTACGCGGCCCCCGGCCGGCACCGGCTCGCCCAGGCCCTCGCTGCGGTGCGCGCGCGGCGGAGCCTCGACGAGCTCGACGGCTGGCTCCCCGCCTCCCCGCACCTGCACCTGCGCTCCGGTGCAGAGATGGCCACCCGCTTCGGCCGTTTCACCGGAGCGGTGGAGCGCACGGTCGAGGTGGCCGACGACCTCTCGTTCCGGCTGCGCACGGCGAAGCCGAACCTGCCGAGGCAGGAGGTGCCGGAGGGGCACACGCCGATGTCGTGGCTCCGGCGGCTCGTGCAGGGCGCCATCCCCGAGAAGTACCCGCGGGCGAGCGAGGACGACCTGGCCCGCATCGACAAGGAGCTCGGGGTGATCGAGCTGAAGGACTTCCCGGGCTACTTCCTCATCGTCTACGACATCGTGCGCGAGGCCAGGAGCAGGGGCATCCTCTGCCAGGGCCGTGGCTCGGCCGCCAACTCGGCGGTCTGCTACCTGCTCGGCATCACCGCGGTCGACGCGATCGCCCGGCAGCTGCCCTTCGAGCGCTTCCTCTCGAGCATGCGCGACGAGGAGCCCGACATCGACGTCGACTTCGACTCGGACCGGCGGGAGGAGATCATCCAGTACGTCTACGAGAAGTACGGGCGCCGGAACGCGGCCCAGGTGGCGAACGTCATCACCTACCGGCCCAAGTTCGCGGTGCGCGACATGGCGAAGGCGCTCGGTCACAGCCCCGGGCAGCAGGATGCCTGGTCGAAGCAGGTGGAGCGCTGGGGCGGAGTCGTCGAGAGCGCCGACCACGACATCCCCGCCGAGGTGGTCGAGCTCGCCGAGCAGGTGCTGAAGTTCCCCCGCCATCTCGGCATCCACTCCGGCGGCATGGTGCTGACCGACCGGCCCGTGGGCGAGGTCTGCCCCATCGAGAATGCGCGCATGGAGAAGCGCACCGTGCTGCAGTGGGACAAAGACGACTGCGCCTGGATGGGACTCGTGAAGTTCGACCTGCTGGGGCTCGGCATGCTCTCTGCGCTGCAGTACACGATCGATCTCGTGAAGGAGTCGACCGGCACGGAGTGGTCGCTCGAGAACATCCCCAAGGAGGAGGAGGGTGTCTACGACATGCTCTGCCGCGCCGACTCGATCGGCGTGTTCCAGGTGGAGTCGCGGGCTCAGATGGGCACCCTGCCGCGCCTGCAGCCGAGGCGGTTCTACGACCTCGTGGTGGAGATCGCCCTCATCCGGCCCGGGCCCATCCAGGGCGGGGCCGTGCATCCGTACATCAGGCGCAAGCTCGGCCTCGAGGAGGTCACCTACCTGCACCCCAAGCTCAAGCCCGTGCTCGAGCGCACGCTCGGGGTGCCGCTGTTCCAGGAGCAGCTCATGCAGATGGCGATGGCGGTAGGCGACTGCTCGGCTGAGGATGCGGATCTGCTGCGCCGGGCGATGGGCTCCAAGCGCGGGCTCGAGAAGATCTCGTCGCTGCGGGAGAAGCTCTACAGCGGCATGGCCGGCAACGGGATCGTGGGCGACGACGCCGATCTGATCTACCGCAAGATCGAGGCGTTCGCGAACTTCGGCTTCGCCGAGAGCCACTCCACGAGCTTCGCGCTGCTGGTCTACGCGAGCTCGTGGTTCAAGCTGCACTACCCGGCCGCATTCCTCGCGGCGCTCCTGCGGGCGCAGCCCATGGGCTTCTACTCGCCGCAGACCCTCACGGCCGACGCCCGCCGTCACGGGGTGGAGGTGCGGCGGCCCGACATCCAGCGCTCGGGCGTGCAGGCCGGGCTCGAGCCCCTGCTGCTCGCGCACGGTGCTCCGGATGCTTCGGTTGAGCCGGGCGCGCGGGGCGCGACGGGCACGTCGGGCACGTTGGGCGCGACGGGCTCGCCGCTCGACGAGACGGGACTCGACGGCTGCGTGCTCGAGCCACCGCCCGTGCCGAATGTGTTCGACCGGTCGAAGCCCGACCGCTCGGCCGAGCACCGGCGCGACGGCCGGCTCGCCGTGCGGCTCGGGCTCGCGGAGGTCACCTCCATCGGCGAGACTCTCGCCACCCGCATCGTGACCGAGCGCGAGGAGCGCGGCCCCTACCTCAGCATGGCCGATCTCTCCCGCCGGGTGGGTCTGACCACCCCGCAGCTGGAGGCGCTCGCCACGGCCGGCGCCTTCGAACCGCTCGGCCTCACCAAGCGCGAGGCGCTGTGGGAGGCGGGCAACGCGTCCCAGGAGCGGCCGGAGTACCTCCCCGGCACCTTCGTGTCGGTGCAGCCGCCTCTGCTGCCGATGCTCTCGGCCGAGGAGCAGGTGGTCTACGACCTCTGGGCCACCGGCATCTCACCCGAGGGCCACCCCCTGCAGCACGTGCGCGCGCAGCTCCGGCAGCGCGGGGCCCTCTCGGTGGCGGATCTCGCGACCGCGGAACCGGGTCGCCGGATCGAGGTGGGCGGCGTGGTCACGCACCGTCAGCGCCCGGCCACCGCGAGCGGCATCACGTTCATGAACATCGAGGACGAGACGGGCCTCCTCAACGTGATCTGCGGTGTGGGGGTCTGGACCCGCTACCGCAGGGTGGCCCGGGAGTCCCCCGCCCTCATCGTGCGGGGGCTCCTCGAACGCACGAAGGAGGGCATCACGAACCTCGTGGCCGACCGCTTCGAGCCCCTCACCCTGAGCGCCAAGACCAACTCGCGCGACTTCCGCTGAGCGCCCGCCGCCACCGGGGAAACGACGGAGCCCGGTGCCAGACCGAGCGGTACGTCCGTCGATTGCCACCGAGCCTCCCGATCTCCGTCGATCGCCACCGGGCCGCCCCGATCCCCGTCGTCTCCGCAGGGGGCAGGGGGCAGGGGTGGGGGTGGTAGGGGCAGAGGGGGCGACGGTGGAAGGCAGCCGGCTAGTGCGCGGCCTCGTTCCAGTTCTGCCCGCGGCCGATCTGCACCTCGAGCGGCACCGAGAGGTCGGCGGCGGTCGACATGCGGTGCGTCACGACCGCCGAGAGCGCCTCCCACTCCCCCGGCGCCACGTCGAACACGAGCTCGTCGTGCACCTGCAGAAGCATCTTCGACGACAGCTCCTGCGACGCGAGGTCGGCGGCGATGTTCACCATGGCGATCTTGATGATGTCGGCGGCCGTGCCCTGGATGGGTGCGTTCAGCGCCGCCCGCTCGTCGTTGTCGCGGAGCACGCGGTTGTTGCTGTTGAGGTTCGCGAACGGCCGGCGGCGACCGAAGATGGTCTCGGTGTAGCCGTCGACCTTGGCCTGCACCACCACGTTGCGGAGGTAGTCGCGCACGCCGCCGAACCGCTCGAAGTAGTCGGTCATGAGCTGCTTGGCCTCGGCCGTCTCGATTCGGAGCTGCTTCGAGAGACCGAAGGCCGAGAGCCCGTAGGCGAGGCCGTACGACATCGCCTTGACCTTCGTGCGCATGTTCGGCGTGACGTCGGCGGGGTCGACCGAGAAGATCCGCGACCCCACGAAACGGTGCAGGTCTTCTCCCGAGTGGAAGGCCTCGATCAGCCCGGTGTCTCCCGAGAGGTGCGCCATGATGCGCATCTCGATCTGGGAGTAGTCGGCGGTGAGGAGGGACTCGAATCCGGAGCCCACCTGGAAGGCGGCACGGATGCGACGCCCCTCCTCGGTGCGCACCGGGATGTTCTGGAGGTTGGGATCGGTCGACGAGATGCGGCCCGTCGACGAGCCCGTCTGCACGTAGGTGGTGTGCACCCGCTCGTCCGGCGCGATCGCCTTGTCGACAGACTCGATGATCTGCCTGAGCTTCGTGGCGTCGCGGTGGGCGAGCAGCAGCCCGAGGAACGGATGCGGGTTCGAGGCCTGCAGGTCGGCCAGTGCCCCGGCATCGGTGGAGTACCCGGTCTTCGTGGCGCGGGTCTTCGGCATGTCGAGCTGGTCGAACAGCACCTCCTGGATCTGCTTGGGTGAGCCCAGGTTGACCTCGCGGCCGATGATGCCGAAGGCCTCGGTGGCGATGGCGGCGGCCGACTCGCCGAGCTCGCTCGAGAGCGCGGAGAGCTCGGCATGGCTCACGGTGACGCCCGTGAGCTCCATCTGGGCCAGCACGAGCAGCGTGGGCAGCTCGATGTCGACGAGCACGCCGCGCGTGCGGTCGTCGAGGAGCACAGACAGCGCGTCGGCCACCCGCAGGGCGTACCAGGCCTCTTCGGCAGGCCCCGTGACGGTGTCGCTGTCGGGCACGAGCTGGTTCGGATCGGCGGTGGGCAGGGTCTCGAGGAGGTGCCGGTCGACGAGCTGCGCGAGCGAGCGGTCGGCGCTCGACTCCGGCTTCAGCAGCCAGGCCGCGATCACCGGATCGAACGCCAGACCGGAGACGGGGAGGCCGGCGGCCACGAGCGACTTGATCTGCTTCTTGGCGTCGAACAGGATCTTGGGTGCCGACGAGGCGAGCCAGGCCTCGAGCGGCGCGTAGTCGCGGCTCGACGGCGTCCAGGGCAGGAAGACGGCCTCGTGCCTGGTGGCCAGCCCGATGGCGATGGGCACCGTGTCGAGCGTCTCGATCTGCACCGCCACAGGGTCTTTCTGCCGGGCGAGCCACGCGGCGAGCTCCTCGTCGAGCAGCGTCACGGGCACCGGCGCCTTCTCGGCCTTGGCCGCGGCCTCGGCGGCGGCCGCCTGGCCCACCTCGGAGTCTCCGGCGATGCCCTCGAGCTTCAGCACGCGGTCGAGCAGGGTGCGGAACTCCAGCCGCGCGAACACGTCGCGCACCTGCTGCTCGTCGGCGGGCTTGCGGAGGAGGTCTGAGGGGCCCACGGGGAGTTCGACATCCGTCAGCAGCCGGTTGAGCTTGCGGTTGCGGATGGCGTTGTCGGCGAACTCGCGCAGGTTGTTGCCGACGACCCCGGGGATCTCGTCGCGGTGCGCGAGGATCTCGTCGAGCGAACCGAACTGGTTGAGCCACTTGACCGCGGTCTTCTCGCCCACCTTGGGGATGCCAGGCAGGTTGTCGCTCGTCTCGCCCACGAGGGCCGCGATCTCCGGGTACTGCTCGGGGCGGATGCCGTAACGGTCGAACACCTTCGCCTGGTCGTAGCGCGTGAGGTCGGAGACGCCCTGGCGGGAGGGGTAGAGCAGGGTGACCTTGTCGGTGACGAGCTGGATGGCATCCCGGTCGCCGGAGACAACGAGCACGCGGTAGCCCTGCTCGCTGCCCTGGGCGGCGAGGGTGGCGAGGATGTCGTCGGCCTCGTAGTCCTCCTTCTCGATGGTCGTGATGCCGAGGGCGTGCAGGGCCTCCTGCAACAGCGGGACCTGGCCGATGAACTCGGGCGGGGTCTCGCCGCGGGTGCCCTTGTACTCCGGGTATTCGCGGGTGCGGAAGGAGAACCGCGAGATGTCGAACGCCACCGCGAGGTGGGTGGGCTTCTCGGCCTTGAGGAGGTTGATCAGCATCGCGATGAAGCCGTGGATGGCGTTCGTGTGCTGCCCATCACGGGTCTGGAAACTGTCGACGGGAAGGGCGTAGAACGCCCGGAACGCTAGTGAATGACCATCGATGACGAGGAGGGTAGGCTGATCTTTTTCCGGCACACGATCAGCCTACACACGGCCTCCGACAGCCATCCGAGACAGGAAGCGCAGCCATGACCGACGCATCGGACTCTTCACCTCTCGACGTCATGGAGGTGTTCGGCTACCGCGGCATCGGCACGCTCGCCGAGCGCATGGGCATCGAGTTCCTCGAGCTCACGGCCGAGCGCGCCGTGGCCAGGATGCCCGTAGAGGGCAACACACAGCCGCTCGGTCTGGTGCACGGCGGCGCCTACGTGGTGCTCGCCGAGAGCCTCGGCTCCACGGCGGCGAACCTGCACGCGGGCCCGGGCAAGGTGGCGATGGGGATCGAGATCAACGCGAGCCACTCCGGATCGGCCACCCAGGGCTGGGTGATCGGCACCTGCACGGCCATCCACCTCGGCCGGAGCCTCGCGACCCATCAGATCGAGGTCGACGACGAGAACGGCCGCCGGCTCTCGACGGTCCGCATCACGAACATCATCAAGGACCGACGGCCGGACCAGGTCTTCGAGAAGAGCTAGCGCAGAGAAGAGCCAGCGCAGAGTAGAGCCAGCGCAGAGAAAAGCTAGCGCAGAGAAGAGCGGCTAACCCCTATTTCTTCGGGCTCAACTGCTCGATGATCGCCTGCGCGACATCGTGCATGGTGAGCCGGCGATCCATCGAGGCCTTCTGGATCCAGCGGAACGCCTCGGGCTCGGTGAGGCCCATCTTCTCGTTGAGCAGGCCCTTGGCCCGGTCGACGAGCTTGCGGGTCTCGAAGCGCTCGACGAGGTCGGCGACCTCGGACTCGAGCGTGATGATCTGGGCGTAGCGCGAGAGGGCGATCTCGATCGCGGGCAGCAGGTCGTTCGGCGTGAACGGCTTCACCACGTAGGCGAGGGCGCCGGCTTCGGTGGCGCGTTCGACGAGCTCCTTCTGACTGAAGGCGGTGAGCAGCACGACCGGGGCGATGTGGTCCTTCGACAGTCGCTCGGCCGCGGAGATGCCGTCGAGCTGGGGCATCTTGACGTCCATGATCACGAGGTCGGGACGGAGCTCCGTGGCGAGGGCCACGGCGGTCTCGCCGTCTCCGGCCTCGCCCACCACGTCGAACCCGTTGTCCCGGAGGATCTCGACGATGTCGAGGCGGATCAGGGATTCGTCTTCGGCCACCACGACGCGGCGAGGCGCGGGTGTCGCTGGTTCTTGGTCAGTCACGATTCAACCCTACGGTATTCTTGAGCTCGCTCGTAGCAAGCCGGTGTGGCGGAATGGCAGACGCTGCGCACTCAAAATGCGCTGTCCGTAAGGGCGTGTGGGTTCGAGTCCCACCACCGGTACGAGGGCGGGGCGCCTCAGCCCTGGGGAATGGGCGTCGGTGTCGCGGTCGGCGTCGGCGTCACCTCGGTGCTCGCCTTCGACTCCTCCTCGGAGAAGATCGCCACGGGCACGTACTGGTGCACCACCTGGGTCGTGTAGGTGTTCGACAGCGGGCTGGTCTCGAACGAGACCTGCATGGCGAAGTCGAGCATGAGGCCTTCGGTGTCCTCTGCGAGCACGCCGATCTGCTGCGACTCGAGCTGGAACCCGCCCTTCGGCGAGGTGATGAGAAGACCGAGGCCCTGCTCCGAGCGCAGCGCCTCCGGGTCGAGGGTCACCTTCAGCGGGTCGGTGTTGAGCGCGTAGGGCAGCTCGACCTCGCCGGAGGTCGTCGTGGTCTTGGCCGTCACGGTGAGGTTCGACATGTAGACGCGGCGCTTCTGGTCGAACGTGGCCTCGGCCGAGACGCGGTTGTCGTAGACGCCGATGACGAACGAGAAGCGCTTGTCGGCCATCGGGGTCCAGTCGTGGGTCTTCTGCTCGGTCCAGACGTCGAGCTTCAGCTCGAGCTGCTCGGCGACGTCGACCGTGGGGTGCACGGAGCCCATGTCGGTGAAGACGGAGGCGAACTGCAGGCCGGGCTCGACCACGGCCACCGACTCGCCGTCCTCGCTGACCACGTTGGCCTTCTGACCGGCCGGGGTGGGGCCGACGCCGAACAGGGGCATGATCGTCGAGCAGCCCGAGAGCGCGACGACCGCGGCGAGGGCTGCACCGGCGCTGAGGGCACGGAGGGCGAGACGCTTACGAGACATGGGGGTGTTCTTTCGCTTCGGGTCAGACAGGAGATCGGCCCAGTGGGTGCTGGAGCATCCGAAATCTAGCAGTGCGTCCGCCTGCCGAAACGGGGTTCGGCCAGGAACCGATCGAGTCTTGATCGAATCCTGGCCGAATCCTGAGGGTCGCCCACCTGAGGGCAGGGAACACCGTGCGACTAGTTGTCGTAGAGCTCCGGAGCCAACGGGTTGTGTGCCGAGCCGACGATGTGCACGCGCATGTCGTTGGTGGTGCCGGCGGTTCCGGGAGGGGATCCGGAGATCACGATGACCTTGTCGCCGAGGGCAGCACGGCCGTTGCCGAGCAGGATGTCGTCGACCTGCACCATGAGCTCGTCGGTGTGCTTCACACGGTCGACGAGGTAGGAGCGCACGCCCCAGCTGAGCGCCATGCGGTTGCGGATGCCGGGCTCGGGCGTGAAGCCGAGGATGGGGATGCTCGAGCGCAAGCGGGTCATGCGGCGCACGGAGTCGCCGGACTCCGTGAAGACGCAGAGGAACTTGGCGCCCACGAAGTCGCCGACCTCGGCCGCGGCCAGGGTGACGGCTCCGCCCTGGGTGCGCGGCTTCGTGCCGAGGGCGGGGATGCGCTCGAGGCCGTGCTCCTCGGTGGACTCGATGATGCGCGCCATGGTCTGCACGGTGATCACCGGGAACTCGCCCACGCTCGTCTCGCCCGAGAGCATGACCGCGTCGGCGCCGTCGAGCACCGCATTGGCGCAGTCGGAGGCCTCGGCGCGCGTGGGGCGCGGAGACGAGATCATGGACTCGAGCACCTGGGTGGCGACGATGACGGGCTTGGCCATCCGGCGCGACAGCTCGACCGCGCGCTTCTGCACGATCGGAACCGCCTCGAGGGGCAGCTCCACACCGAGGTCGCCTCTGGCCACCATGATGCCGTCGAAGGCGTCGATGATCTCCTCGAGGTTGTCGACGGCCTGCGGCTTCTCGATCTTGGCGATGACGGGGACGCGGCGCCCCTCCTCCTCCATGATCGAGTGCACGTCGTCGACGTCGGCGGCGTTGCGCACGAAGGAGAGGGCGATGTAGTCGGCGCCGAGCTTGAGGCCCCAGCGCAGGTCTGCGATGTCCTTCTCGCTCATGGCGGGGACGTTGACGGCGACGCCGGGCAGGTTGATGCCCTTGTTGTTCGACACGGCGCCGGGGACCTCGACGCGCGTGGTGACCACGGTGCCGTCGGTCTCGAGCACGCGGAGGCCGACCTTGCCGTCGTCGATCAGCAGCGGGTCGCCCGGTGCCACGTCGTCCGGCAGACCCTTGTAGGTCGTGGAGGAGATCTCCTTGTTGCCGATGATGTCCTCGATGGTGATCTTGAAGATGTCACCCTCGGCGAGGTCGTAGGGGCCGTTCTCGAACTTGCCGAGCCGGATCTTCGGGCCCTGCAGGTCGACGAGCACGGCCACGGCGCGGCCCGAGTCCTCGGCGGCCTTGCGGACGTTCGCGTAGACGGCCTCGTGCACGTCGTAGCTGCCGTGGCTGAGGTTCATCCGGGCGACGTCGACGCCGGCGTCGATGATGGCTCTGATCGTGTCATAGCTAGAGGTTGCCGGACCGAGGGTGGCGACGATTTTCGCACGTCTCATCAGTGTGTACTTCTCCGAGTTCTGCGCGGTAGCGCATGGGGGTGGTGGATGTGGAGAGCGGTTTCGCAGGGAGGCTATCAGACCGAGATGGCGCGGTCGGTGGGCTTCACGGGGAAGGGGAGCTCGGTCGATCCTTCGAGGTAGCGGTCGACCGCGGATGCGGCTGCGCGCCCCTCGGCGATCGCCCAGACGATGAGCGACTGGCCGCGGCCGGCGTCGCCCGCCACGAAGACACCGGGGGTGGTGGTCTGGTAGTCGCCGTCGCGCTCGAGGTTGCCTCGTTGGTCGAACCGGGTGTCGAGCTGACCGAGGAGCTGGTCCGGCTCCGCGCCCGTGAAGCCGAGCGCGAGCAGCACGAGGTCGGCGGGGATCTCGTGCTCGGTGCCCGCCTTGGGCACCCGGCGGCCGTCGAGGTACTCGGTCTCGGCCACGCGGATGGCGCGCACCTCGCCCGAGTCGTTGCGCAGGAACTCCACGGTGGAGGCGAGGTACTTGCGCTCCCCGCCCTCTTCGTGGGCGCTCGACACCTCGAACAGCGTCGGGAACATGGGCCAGGGCTGGTGCTCCGGGCGCTCGGTGGGCGGCTGGATGCCGATGGCGAGGTTGGTGACCGAGAGGGCGCCCTGGCGGTGGGCGGTTCCGATGCAGTCCGCGCCGGTGTCGCCGCCGCCGAGGACGACGACGTGCTTGCCCTCGGCCGTGATCTGGCCGAGCAGGTCGTCGCCCGCTCCGGCCTTGTTCTGCTGCACGAGGTACTCCATGGCGAAGTGCACGCCGTCGAGATCGCGGCCGGGGATGGCCAGGTCGCGCGGCACGGTCGATCCGGTGCAGACGATCACGGCGTCGTAACGCGCCCGCAGATCGCTCCACGAGATGTCGACGCCGATCTCGATGCCGGCGCGGAAGCGGGTGCCCTCGGCCATCATCTGGGTCAGTCGCGCCTCGAGGTGCTTCTTCTCCATCTTGAAGTCCGGGATGCCGTAGCGCAGCAGGCCGCCGATGCGGTCGTCGCGCTCGTAGACGGCCACGGTGTGGCCGGCCCGGGTGAGCTGCTGAGCGGCGGCGAGGCCGGCGGGGCCCGAGCCCACGACGGCGATCGTCTTGCCGGTGAGGCGCTCTGGCGGGTGCGGCTGCACCCAGCCGTTCGCGAACGCCTGATCGATGATCGAGACCTCGACCTGCTTGATCGTCACAGGCGGCTGGTTGATGCCGAGCACGCACGACGACTCGCACGGAGCAGGGCAGAGGCGCCCGGTGAACTCCGGGAAGTTGTTCGTGGCGTGCAGCCGCTCGATGGCCTGGCGGCCCTCGTCGCGCCAGGTCAGGTCGTTCCACTCCGGGATCAGGTTGCCGAGCGGGCAGCCGTGGTGGCAGAACGGGATGCCGCAGTCCATGCAGCGTCCTGCCTGTCGCCGGGTGGTGGCCGCGTCGCCCTGCTCGTAGACCTCTTTCCAGTCCATGAGCCGCACGGAGACCGGTCGGCGTGCGGGGAGTTCGCGGTCCTGTGTCTTCAGGAAGCCCTTGGGATCAGCCACCTGTCACCTCCAAAATGCGGCCCCAGACGACGTCGCCGTCGGGGTCCAGTCCTTCTTCGACCGCTTCCTGCCGGGTGGCCAGCACTGCCGCGTAGTCACGCGGGAGCACCTTGGTGAAGGCGGCGATGGTCGTGTCGAGATCGGCGAGCATCCTGGCCGCCAGCGGCGACCCGGTCTCCGACTCGTGGCGCTTCAGCAGCTCGCGCACGATCTCGGCGTCGGCGGCTGTGAGCGGGAGCAGCTGCAGCTCCCCGGATCCCAGCGAGTCGGCGTTCACGCTCTCCGGGTGGAGGTCGTGGATGTAGGCGGTGCCGCCCGACATGCCGGCGCCGAGGTTGCGGCCCGTGGCGCCGAGGATGAGGGCCGTGCCGCCCGTCATGTACTCGAGCGCGTGGTCGCCCACGCCCTCGACGACGGCGGTGGCGCCCGAGTTCCGCACGAGGAAGCGCTCCCCCACGATGCCGCGGAGGAACATGCTGCCGCGCGTGGCGCCGTAGCCGATCACGTTGCCGGCGATGACGTTGCGCTCGGCCGGGAAGACCGAGCGGCGGTCGGGGCGCAGGATGATCTCGCCGCCCGAGAGCCCCTTGCCGACGTAGTCGTTGGAGTCGCCCTCGAGGCGGAGCGTGATGCCCGCGGGCAGGAACGCGCCGAGCGACTGGCCGGCCGATCCCAGCAGGGTCACCTGGATGGTGCCGTCGGGAAGGCCCTTCTCGCCGTGCCGCTTCGTGACCTCGTGGCCGAGCATGGTGCCCACGGCCCGCTCGGTGTTGCGGATGGGCAGGGTGATGGCCACGGGCTCGGCGTGGTCGAGAGCCGCTCCGGCCTCCTGGATCAGGCGGTTGTCGAAGTGCTCGTGCAGCTCGTGCTCCTGCGCGCGGCGGTTGGCGCGCGGCTCGTCCTCGGCGAACACCGGGCCCACGAGCACGGGGGCGAGGTCGAGGCCGTCGGCCTTCCAGTGGTCGACCGCGGCATCGACGTCGAGCAGCTCGTTGTGGCCGATGATCTCCTCGAGCGAGCGGAAGCCGAGCTCGGCGAGGTACTCGCGCACCTCCTGGGCCAGGAACTCGAAGAAGTTCACCACGAACTCGGGCTTGCCGGTGAAGCGGGCGCGGAGCTCGGGGTTCTGCGTGGCGACGCCCACGGGGCACGTGTCGAGGTGGCAGACGCGCATCAGGATGCAGCCCTCCACCACGAGCGGCGCCGTCGCGAAGCCGTATTCCTCGGCGCCGAGCAGGGCGCCGATGATGACGTCGCGGCCGGTCTTCATCTGGCCGTCGACCTGCACCACCACGCGGTCGCGCATGCCGTTGAGCATAAGGGTCTGCTGGGTCTCGGCGAGGCCGATCTCCCACGGGGTGCCCGCGTGCTTGAGGGAGTTCAGCGGGCTCGCACCCGTGCCGCCGTCGTGGCCGGAGACGAGCACGACGTCGGCGAGGGCCTTCGTGACACCCGCTGCGACAGCGCCGATGCCGTTCTGGCTCACGAGCTTGACGTGCACGCGGGCCTCGGGGTTGGCGCGCTTGAGGTCGAAGATGAGCTGCTTGAGGTCTTCGATCGAGTAGATGTCGTGGTGCGGCGGCGGCGAGATGAGGCCGACACCGGCGGTGGCGTGACGGGTGCGTGCGACCCACGGGTAGACCTTCGTGGGCGGCAGCTGGCCGCCCTCGCCGGGCTTCGCGCCCTGCGCCATCTTGATCTGGATGTCGGTGGCATGCGTGAGGTACATGCTCGTCACACCGAACCGGCCCGAGGCGACCTGCTTGATCGCGCTCCGGCGCTCGGGGTCGAGCAGGCGGTCGGCGTCTTCGCCGCCCTCACCGGTGTTCGACTTGCCGCCGAGGCGGTTCATCGCGATCGCGAGGGTCTCGTGCGCCTCCTTGGAGATCGAGCCGTAGCTCATGGCTCCGGTGGAGAAGCGCTTGACGATCGACTCGACCGACTCCACCTCGTCGAGCGGCACGGCGGGGCGGATGCCCGTGCGCAGCTTGAACAGGCCCCGCAGGGTCATCAGGTTCTGGGCCTGGTCGTCGACGAGCTGCGTGTACTCGCGGAAGATGTCGTAGCGGCGCGCCCGGGTGGCGTGCTGCAGCCGGAACACGGTGTCCGGGTTGAACAGGTGCGGAGGGCCCTCGCGGCGCCACTGGTACTCGCCGCCCACGGCGAGCGGCTCATGTGCGGTGACCGCGCCGTCCTCCGGGTAGGCCAGGCGGTGGCGGGAGGCGCTCTCGGCGGCGATCACGTCGATGCCGACGCCGCCGAGCTTGGAGGAGGTGCCCGTGAAGTACTCGGCGACGAACTCGGGAGCGAGGCCGACGGCCTCGAACGTCTGCGCCCCCGCGTAGGAGGACACCGTCGAGATGCCCATCTTCGACATGATCTTGAGCACGCCCTTGCCGAGCGCCTTGATCACGTTCTTGACGGCCTTCTCGGGGGTGACCCCCGTGATGACACCGGAGCGGACGAGGTTCTCGACCGTCTCCATGGCGAGGTACGGGTTGACGGCGGAGGCGCCGTAGCCGATCAGGAGCGCGATGTGGTGCACCTCGCGCACGTCACCGGCCTCGACGATCAGTCCGACCTTCATGCGGGTCTGCTTGCGGATGAGGTGGTGGTGCACTCCCGCGAGCATGAGCAGGGAGGGCACGGGCGCCAGGTCTTTGTTGGAGTCTCGGTCCGAGAGCACGAGGAACTCGGCTCCGGCCTCGATCGCCTCGTCGGCTTCACGGCACATCGCGGCGATGCGGTTCTGCATCGCCTTGGGGCCCTCGTCGACCCGGTAGAGGCCCTTGAGGGTGGTGGTGAGCCGGCTGCCGGAGGTCGGGTCGATGTGCTGGATCTTCGCGAGCTCGTCGTTGTCGATCACCGGGAAGTCGAGGATGACCTGACGGGTGTGCTCCGGCGTGGCCGCGAGCAGGTTTCGCTCGGGGCCGAGGCCCAGGCGGAGACTCGTGACGACCTCTTCGCGGATGGAGTCGAGCGGCGGGTTCGTGACCTGCGCGAACTGCTGCGTGAAGTAGTCGAAGAGCAGCCGCGGGCGCTCGGAGAGCACGGCGATGGGGGTGTCGGAGCCCATGGCGCCGAGCGGCTCGGCACCGTTCTTCGCCATCGGGGTCAGCAGGATCCGCACCTCCTCCTCGGTGTAGCCGAATGTGCGCTGACGGCGGGTGACCGACGCCGGGGTGTGCACGATGTGCTCGCGCTCGGGCAGGTCGCGGAGGTTGATGCGGCCCTGCTCGAGCCAGGAACCGTAGGGCTCGGCGGACGCGAGCTCTGCCTTGATCTCGTCGTCCTCGATCAGGCGCCCGGCGGCGGTGTCGACGAGGAACATCTTGCCGGGGCGGATGCGGCCCTTCCGCACGACCCGCGAGGGGTCGACATCCGGGAAGACGCCGATCTCGCTCGCGAGCACCACGAGGCCGTCGTCGGTGATGAGGTAGCGGCCGGGGCGCAGGCCGTTGCGGTCGAGCGTGGCGCCCGCGAGCGTGCCGTCGGTGAAGATGAGGGCGGCGGGGCCGTCCCACGGCTCCATCATCATCGAGTGGTACTCGTAGAAGGCGCGACGGGCCTCGTCGAAGTCCTTCTGGTTCTCCCAGGCCTCGGGCACCATCATCATGATGGCGTGCGGCAGTGAGCGGCCGGCGAGCGTGAGCAGCTCGACGACCTCGTCGAACGAGCCGGAGTCGCTGAGGCCGGGGGTCACGATCGGGTAGAGCGGCGAGAGGTCGCCGAGCAGCTCCGACTCGAGCTGCGACTGGCGCGCGCGCATCCAGTTGCGGTTGCCCTGCACGGTGTTGATCTCGCCGTTGTGCGCCATCATGCGCAGCGGCTGCGCGAGCGGCCACGACGGGAACGTGTTGGTGGAGTAGCGCGAGTGCACGAGCGCGAGCTTCGAGGCGAAGCGCTCGTCCGAGAGGTCGGGGTAGAACGGCTCGAGCTGGAGCGTCGTCACCATGCCCTTGTAGGTGAGCGTGCGGCACGAGAGCGACATGAAGTACACCTCGTGCTCGAGCTCGGCGCGCTTGCGCAGGCGCCAGGTCTGGCGGTCGAGATCGATGCCCGACAGAGTGGCTCCGGATGCCGTGGTGCGCACCGACTGCAGGAAGAGCTGGAAGATGGCGGGCATGGCGTCCCGCGCCAGGCGACCGAGCTCGTCGGGGCGCACGGGCACCTCGCGCCAGCCGAGGATCTGCAGGTCCTCCTGGTGGGCGAGGTCGCGGATGCGGTCCATGACCTCCTGACGCTCCGCGGCGTCGAGCGGGAGGAAGGCGTTGCCCACGGCGTAGCGGCCCACGGGAGGCAGCTCGAAGCCCGCGACGGCGCGCAGGAACTCGTCCGGGATCTGGGTGAGGATGCCGGCGCCGTCGCCGGTGCCCGCGTCGGAGCCGATGGCGCCGCGGTGCTCGAGGTTGCGCAGGGCGCCGAGCGCCGTGTCGATGATGTCGTGACCGGCGGTGCCGCGGAGCGTGGCGACCATGGCGAGGCCGCAGGCATCCTTCTCGGCGGTGGGGTCGTAAAGACCTTGAGCCGCGGGAAGGGCGCTGAAGCTGAAACTCTGGTTCGGCTGGGTGGCCATAGAGAACCGTCCTCTACGTGTTGCTTAGGGAACTGGGACGACGATGGCCCATGGATATCAAGGATTCCCGCGGAAGATCTGCGCGGGTGAGGATCGCTCCGAATTCACTTGTGGCGCTCGGGTCGATCGATCCTACCTCAGCGGGGGCTGCGGCGGATGAAGGGCGACCTCAGCGCGCGGTGCCCCCCGCCAGCGTGGCGGCGAGGCGGCCGACCGCGGGCACTCCCCCGTCGGCCAGCGCCTTGACGAGAGCGGATCCCACGATAGCCCCGTCGGCGTAGCCGAGGATCTCGGCGATCTGCTCGGCCGTCGAGATGCCGATGCCTACGGCGAGGCTCTCGGCGCCCTGTTCGCGAAGGCGGGTCACGAGCGTGCGGGCCGCGGCGTCGAGGTCTGCCCGCGCTCCGGTGATGCCCATGGTCGAGACCGTGTAGACGAAGCCCCGGCTGTGCTCCACGGCGAGCCGGAGGCGCTCGTCGGTCGAGGTCGGTGCCGCGAGGAACACGCGGTCGAGGCCCGTGCGGTCGCTCGTGACGAGCCAGTCAGCGCCTGAATCGACCGTGAGGTCGGGCGTGATGAGCCCGGCGCCGCCCGCCGAGACGAGGTCGTCGGCGAAGCGGTCGACGCCGTACTGCAGCACGGGGTTCCAGTAGGTCATCAGCAGCACGGGGGCGTCGACACGGGCGCGGATGCGCTCCACGGCCCTGAACGCGTCGCCGAGGCGGGTCCCGTTCTTCAGCGCCTGCACGGTGGCGGCCTGGATGACCGGTCCGTCCATGACCGGGTCGGAGTAGGGCAGCCCGAGCTCGAGCACGTCGACGCCGTTCTCGACGAGCGCGACCGCCGCGTCGATGCTCGCGTCGAGCGTGGGGAACCCCACGGGCAGGTAGCCCACGAGAGCGCCCGAGCGGTCGGAGTTGGCGCGCGCGATGGCGGAACCCACCGGGCTCACGATGGTGGTCATGTCCTGGCGTTCCCCTGCTCGTCGAGCACGTCGAAATAGTGGCCGGCGGTCTCGACGTCCTTGTCTCCGCGACCCGAGAGGTTGACGAGGATCGTGGCATCCGGACCGAGCTCGCGGCCGAGCTCGATCGTGCCGGCCAGCGCGTGCGCCGACTCGATCGCCGGAATGATGCCCTCGGTCGTGCAGAGCAGCCGGAAGGCCGCCATGGCGGCGGAGTCGGTGACGGGGAGGTACTGCGCCCGGCCGATCGAGGAGAGCCATGCGTGCTCGGGCCCGACGCCCGGGTAGTCGAGGCCGGCCGAGATCGAGTGGGAGTCGAGCGTCTGGCCGTCCTCGTCCTGCAGCATGAAGCTGCGCGAGCCGTGCAGCACACCCGGGCGGCCCTTGGTGATGGTCGCGGCGTGCTGCGGGGTGTCGACCCCGAGACCGGCGGCCTCGTAGCCGAAGAGCTTGACCGAGGGGTCGTCGAGGAAGGCGTGGAAGATGCCGATCGCATTCGATCCGCCGCCGACGCACGCGGTGACGGCGTCCGGCAGCGAACCGGTGAGGTCGATCACCTGCTGGCGGGCCTCCTCACCGATGACCTTCACGAAGTCGCGCACCATGGCCGGGAAGGGGTGCGGACCCGCGACCGTGCCGAGGAGGTAGTGAGTGGACTCGACGTTGGCGACCCAGTCGCGGAACGCCTCGTTGAGAGCGTCCTTGAGCGTGCGGGTGCCGCTCGCGACGGGCACGACCTCGGCGCCGAGCAGGCGCATCCTGGCCACGTTGAGGGCCTGGCGCTCGGTGTCGACCTCACCCATGTAGACGACGCACTCCATGCCGAACAGCGCGGCTGCCGTCGCCGTGGCCACGCCGTGCTGGCCGGCGCCGGTCTCGGCGATCAGGCGCTTCTTGCCGATCCGCTTCGCCAGCAGGGCCTGGCCGAGCACGTTGTTGATCTTGTGCGAGCCCGTGTGGTTGAGGTCCTCGCGCTTCAGGATGATGCGGGCGCCGCCGGCGTGGCGGGCGAAGCGGGGCACCTCGGTGAGGATCGACGGCCGCCCCGTGTAGGTGCGGCCGAGCTCGGCGAGTTCGCGGTGGAACTCCGGGTCGAGCTTGGCGAGCTGGTAGGCCTCGTCGAGCTCGTCGAGGGCGGCGATGAGCGACTCGGGCATGAAGCGCCCGCCGAACTCACCGAAGAAGGGGCCCGCCTCGGCGCGGAGCGACGGCGCGGCATCCGGTGTCGGTGCGGCCGGGGTGGTCGAGGTCTGGGTCGTGTCGGTCATACGGAGAGGAACTCCTTCAGTGTCGCCACCGGGTCGCCGTTCGTGACGAGGGCCTCGCCGACGAGGACGACGTCGGCGCCGGCGGCGCGGTAGTGGGCCACGTCGGCGGCGTTCAGGACGGCCGATTCGGCGATCTTGACGGTGCCCGTGGGGATGCGTTCGGCCAGTCGGCCGAAGAGGTCGGAGTCGAGCTCGAAGGTGCTGAGGTCGCGCGCGTTCACGCCGATCAGCCCGGCTCCGAGATCGACGGCGCGCGACACCTCGACGGCGTCGTGCGTCTCGACGAGCGGCGTCATGCCGAGCGAGAGCACGAACTCGTGCAGGCGCACGAGGGTCGGCTGGTCGAGGGCGGCCACGATGAGCAGCACGAGGTCGGCACCGGCGGCACGCGCCTCGAGCACCTGGTACTCCTCGGCGATGAAGTCCTTGCGGAGCACGGGGACCTCGACCCTTGCCCGCACGGCCTCGAGGTCGGCGAGCGACCCCTTGAAGCGGCGGCCCTCGGTGAGCACGCTGATGGCGGAGGCTCCACCCGCGGCGTAGAGGCCCGCGAGCTCGGCGGGGTCGGCGATGTCGGCGAGGTCACCGCGCGAGGGGCTCGCGCGCTTGACCTCGGCGATGATTTTGACGCGGTCGGCGGGGGCCAGCAGGGCGAGGGCGTCGAGTGCGGGGGCCTTGGCCTCCGCCGCCGCCTCCACCGCCGCGAGGCTCCGGACCGACCGGCGCTCCGTCGCGTCCTCGAGCGCTCCGGCTACGAGTTCGGCGAGCACCTGGGTCAGTGCTCCTTCTGCAGAGTCTTCGTGCCGTTCACGCCGTAGCCGGCGCGCGAGAGGATGAAGCCCAGCAGGAATCCCAGCAGCGTGAGGCCGGCAGCGGCCCAGACGAGCCACTGCACGTCGAAGAAGAAGGCCACGGTGCCGATCGCGATGCCCACGAGCGACACGATCACGCCGGTCCAGGCGGCGAGGGAGTGGCCCTCGCCCAGTTCGTCCTCTTCGTGGCTCATCGATCTCTTCCTGTCTGGTGGTCGTCGTTCGAAGTCGAGTCTACCGGGGTCTCCCGGTGGGCCGAGCCAGCGCGCCGGGTCGGATCCGTGCCGCGGGTCAGGTCGTCCCAGCTGTCGACGGCGGCATCCCGCGCGGTCGTAGCGGGCGTGCGGTGTGGGGGGCCGGCATCCGGATCGTCGTCGAAGAAGTCGGCCAGATCCCCGCTCTGCCGCCCGTCGGCGCCCTGGAAGGTGACCGCCTGGTACTTGCGGCCCGCGCTCGGCCAGCGCCGGACGGTCGCGATCACCACGAGTCCCGCGACCACCATGAGAGCGCCGAGCGCGACCGTGACGGCGGGCCAGGGGCTCTGCTCGCCCACCTCGACGAGGGCACGCACCGAGCTCGTGCCTGCCACACCGGTGGTGGTCGTGACGACAGCGGCGCCGGCGGCCACCGGGTCGGTCAGGGCCCCGGTGCCCGACCAGAGCACGCTCGCGCCGAGCAGCACCTCGAGGGCGCCGAGCACGATCCGCACGACCGGCCCGGCGATCGCGAGCGCTCCCGCGAGGGCGAGCCCGGCGAGGCCCAGCGCCGAGAGCGCGGGGGCTGCGACCGAGCCGGGCACCTCGAGAACGCGTTCGGAGGTGGAGTCGGCCGCCACGAGCACGAGACTCCCCCAGGGCTGGGACCAGGCGAGGAACGCGAGCGCCGACAGCAGCAGCACCGTCACGATCGTGAGCAGCTTCAGCCGGCGGCCGTCGCCTGTGCGCTCCGGGGCGGTCGACATCAGCGCACCCTGGTCATGGCGTTGGCCACGGCCACCGCGCGAAGCGGCGCCGCCGCCTTGTTCTGCGACTCCTGGAACTCGCTGTCGGGGTCGGAGTCGGCCACCAGCCCGCCGCCGGCCTGCACCCGGGCGATGCCGTCGCGGATGGTGGCGGTGCGGATGGCGATCGCGAGGTCGGCGTCGCCGCCGAACCCGAAGTAGCCCACGACTCCCCCGTAGAGGCCGCGCTGGGCGGGCTCGAGCTCGTCGATGATCTCGAGAGCGCGGGGCTTGGGCGCGCCCGAGAGCGTGCCGGCCGGGAAGGTGGCCCTGAAGACGTCGATCGCATCGACTCCGGGTCTGAGCGCGCCCTCGACCGACGACACGATGTGCATGATGTGGCTGAACCGCTCCACCCGCATGAACTCCGTGACCTCCACGGAGGCCGCCTCGCAGACCTTCAGCAGGTCGTTGCGCGCGAGATCGACGAGCATGAGGTGCTCGGCGCGCTCCTTCTGGTCGCCGAGCAGCTCCTGCTCGAGTTCGAGATCCTGCTGCGGCGTGCTGCCGCGGGGCTTGGAGCCGGCGATCGGATGCGTCAGGGCCCGGCCCTTCTCCACCTTCACGAGCGCCTCGGGGCTCGACCCCACCACCTGGTAGGGCGTGCCGTCGGTGTCGACGAGCGTGAGCAGGTACATGTAGGGGCTCGGGTTGAGCGTGCGCAGCACCCGGTAGACGTCGAGCGGATGCGCCGTGCTCTCGAGCTCGAAGCGCTGCGAGATCACGACCTGGAAGATGTCGCCCTCGCGGATGTGCTCCTTGGCCACCTCGATGGCGTCGAGGAAGTCTGCTCGCTCGGTGCGCGCATCCGGAGTCGTCGACAGTGAGAAGTCGGCGGTGGCGAGCCAGGCCTCGGAGGGGGCTGCGAGGGCGCCCTGCAGGCGGTCGAGGCTCTCCTGGGCCTCCCCCCACAGCGTGTCGGACGCTGGTGCGTCGGCCGCGTGATCGCCGTCGGCGAGCACGTTCACGACGAGCTGCACGGTGCCCTCGCGGTGGTCGACCACCACGATCTCGGAGACGAACGAGAGCCCCTGGCTCGGGATGCGGTAGTCGGCGGGCGGGCGGTTCGGCAGCCGCTCGATCTGGCGCACGGTCTCCCAGCCGATGAAGCCGACGAGGCCTCCGGTGAGGGGCGGATGCGTGGGCACGGCGGGCGTCTTCCACTGGTCGTAGAGCGCGCTCACCGCGGCCAGCGGTCCCTCGGGGAGCCCGCCGGGGAAGGCGCGCTCGACCGGCAGTCCGAGATCGAGCCAGCGCGCGGCGTCGCCCTCCTCGGTGAGCAGGCCGAAACTGGAGACGCCGATGAACGAGAAGCGCGACCAGATGCCGCCCTGCCCGGCAGACTCGAGCAGGAACGTGCCGGGCCTGCCGTCGGCGAGCTTGCGGTAGATGCCGAGCGGGGTCTCGCCGTCGGCGAAGAGCTCGCGGATGACGGGGATGACCCGGTGCCCCTCACGCAGGCGGTCGAACTCCGCGCGGGTGGTGCTGGAGGAGCTCACGGGAGCACCACCGGGTCGAGCGGGTCGACGTCGAAGCAGCGGCGCGCGCCGGTGTGGCAGGCGACGCCCACCTGGTCGACCTGCACGAGCAGCGTGTCATCGTCGCAGTCGAGCGCGGCGCCCTTGACGAACTGCACGTGGCCCGAGGTGTCGCCCTTCCGCCAGTACTCCTGGCGCGAACGCGACCAGTAGGTCACGCGGCCCTCGGTGAGGGTGCGGCGGAGCGCCTCGGCGTCCATGTAGCCCAGCATGAGCACCTCCTTGGTGTCCCACTGCTGGATGACGGCGGGCAGGAGGCCCTTGTCGTCGAAGTGGGCCCGTGCGAGCACGTCGTCGACCTCGCTCATCGCACGACCACCCCTTCCCGTCTCAGTTCGTCCTTGACGTCGCCGACCGTCATCTCGCGGAGGTGGAACACGCTCGCGGCGAGCACGGCGTCGGCTCCCGCCCGCACCGCGGCACCGAAGTGCTCGACCTTGCCCGCGCCACCCGAGGCGATCACGGGCACGCTGCTGGCCTCGCGCATGAGGGTCACGAGCTCGAGGTCGAAGCCGTCCTTCGTGCCGTCGGCGTCGATGGAGTTGACCAGCAGCTCGCCGGCCCCGCGCTCGACGGCCTCGCGGGCCCAGTCGAGGGCGTCGAGCTCCGTCTCGCGGCGGCCGCCGTGCGTGGTCACCACGAAGCCGCTCGGGGTGCGGCCCGGCTCACTCGTGCGCTTGACGTCGAGCGAGAGCACGAGCACCTGGGCCCCGAAGCGGTCGGCGATCTCGCCGAGCAGCTCGGGCCGGGCGATCGCGGCGCTGTTGACGCCCACCTTGTCGGCACCGTGGGCGAGGAGCCTCGCCACGTCGTCGTCCGAGCGCACGCCGCCGCCGACGGTGAGCGGGATGAAGACCTGCTCGGCGGTCTGGCGCACGACGTCGTACATCGTGTCGCGCGCGTCGACCGTCGCGGTGACGTCGAGGAAGGTGATCTCGTCGGCACCCTGCTCGGAGTAGAGCCGGGCGAGCTCGACGGGGTCGCCGGCGTCGCGGAGGTTCTGGAAGTTCACGCCCTTCACCACGCGGCCCGCCGCCACGTCGAGACAGGGAATGACCCGCACGGCGAGCGACATCAGATCCTCGCGGCGTGGATGGGGCTGACCAGGATGGCCCTGGCACCCACCTCGTAGAGCGCGTCCATGACCTGGTTCGTGTCGCGCCGGGGCACCATCGAGCGCACGGCCACCCACTCGGGGTCGTGCAGCGGCGAGATGGTGGGGCTCTCGATGCCGGGGGTGAGGGCGGATGCCTCGTCGAGGTGCTCGACGCGCACGTCGTAGTCCATGAGCACGTACTGTCGCGCCACGAGCACGCCCTGGAGGCGGCGCAGGAGGGTGCCGGCGCCGGGGTGCTCGGTGCCCGAGGAGATCAGCACGGCGGTGGACTCGAGGATCACGGGGCCGAAGATCTCGAGCCCGGCCGTGCGGAGCGTCGAACCCGTGCTCACCACGTCGGCCACGGCATCCGCGACCCCGAGGCGAACGGCGGATTCGACGGCGCCGTCGAGGCGCACGAGGGTGGCCGTGATGCCGCGTTCCTTGAGGAACGCGCCGACGAGGCCAGGGTAGCTCGTGGCCACGCGCTTGCCCTCGAGGGTCTCGAGCTCGATGCCGGTGCCCTTGGGGCGCGCGAACCGGAAGGTCGACTCGCCGAAGTCGAGCGTGGCGGTCTCGGTGGCGGGCGACTCGGAGTCGAGCAGCAGGTCGCGGCCGGTGATGCCCACGTCGAGGGCGCCGGAGCCCACGTAGGTGGCGATGTCGCGAGGGCGCAGGTAGAAGAACTCGACGTCGTTGCGCGGGTCGAGCACCACGAGCTCGCGCGAGTCGCGACGGCCTTGGTAGCCCGCCTCGGCGAGCATCTGGAAGGCGGTTTCGGAGAGGGAGCCCTTGTTGGGCACCGCGATCTTGAGCATGGGGGTGGGGGTCTTTCGGGTGGGGATCGGTCTCGGGACGCGCTCGAACGGTCTACAGATGTCGGTAGACGTCGGCCGGGGTGAGACCCTTGGCCAGCATCAGCACCTGCAGGTGGTAGAGCAGCTGGGAGATCTCCTCGGCCGCGTTCTCGTCGCTCTCGTACTCGGCGGCCATCCACACCTCGGCGGCCTCTTCGACGATCTTCTTGCCGATGAAGTGCACGCCGGCGTCGAGCTCGCGCACGGTGCCGGAGCCCTCGGGGCGCTCGGCGGCCTTGGCGGAGAGCTCGAGGAACAGCTCGTCGAAAGTCTTCACCCCACAAGGCTACTAGTCACCCGCCCCGGCCCTGTCCATCTGCACGGATCGCGGCTCCTGCACAAGCTCGGTGTGAGGGCCGGCAGTCCACAGATTTCGGCACCACGGTCATCGGAGGCGCGGGACCGGCGAGGCTCGCCGCATGACTGATGCACCAGCAGGAGCGATGACGGAGCCGATCGAGAGCGACCACGAGCTCGGGCGGGTGGTGGAGGACGTGGTGGGGGCGGCGATCGTGGATCGAGTGTGGTTGCTGTTCCTCGACGGGGAGCGACGGGTGCTGCCGACGCTGCTGCCGGTCGACGGGTTCCGGCTGGGTGATCCGCTCACGAACGGAGAGGTCAGGGCGCTCATCCGCCTCGCGGAGGGCGTGGCGGCCACGATCGATGCCGTCGAGGCCGTCGTGGTGTGGGAGCGCGTCGGCGGGCGTCGCCTCCTGGCGGCAGAGCGGGTGCTCGTCGATCGGCTGACCGCGCTGTTCCCGCTCGACGGGCTGGTGCTGAGGGCGCAGTTCCTCAGTCACTCACTGGGGGTGCTGAAGCTGTGATGCGCGCCTCAGGCCGGGAGCTTGCGGAAGAGCGCGACGAACATGGCGTCGGTCGAGTTGCGGTGCGGCCAGAGCTGAACGGCCGCATCCGGCGCACCGAGGGCGATGGCGTCGCCCGTGACCTCGCGGAGGACGGCCTGGGCATCGAGCTGCTCGAGCGTGTCCGGCCAGCGGCGGAGGGCGCCCTGCACCTGACCTCGCGTCTCCCCCACGTGCGGCGAGCACGTGACGTAGGCGAGCACTCCCCCGGGCTTCAGGGCGGCGACGGCGGAGTCGATGAGGCGCTGCTGCAGGTCGACGAGCTCGGCGACGTCGCTCGGCGCCTTGCGCCAGCGCGCCTCGGGGCGGCGGCGGAGGGCGCCGAGGCCGGTGCACGGCGCGTCGACGAGGATGCGGTCGAACGACTCCGGTTCGGCGTCGCCCACGGTGGTGCCGTCCCGTTCCCACACGACGGGGGGCTCCGGCAGTGCGGCGACGGCCCGGCGCACGAGGCCGGCGCGTGCGGGCACGGGCTCGTTGGCCACCACGGTGGCGCCGCCCAGCCGTGCTTCGGCGGCGAGCAGGGCGGTCTTGCCGCCGGGGCCCGCGCAGAGGTCGAGCCAGCGCTCGCCCTCCACGATCGGGCGGGCGCGGCTGAGGGCCAGGGCGGCGAGCTGCGAGCCCTCGTCCTGCACCCGAGCCGTGCCGTCGTGCACGGCGGGGATGCCGGTCGGGTCGCCGCTCGGGGCGCGCAGCCCCACGGGCGAGAGCGGCGACGGTTCGGTGCCTGCGCCCACGTCGTCGCGGTCGACGAGGCCCGGGAGCGCGGCGAGGCTGAGCGCCGCCGCGGTGTTGTCGGCCTCGAGCAGCTCGTCGAGCTGGAAGGGCACGTCGGCGGCGGGCACGCCATCGGCCGCGAGAGCCCGGCGGAAGGCCCGGATGACCCAGGCCGGGTGCGAGGCGGCCGCGGCGAGCCGGTCGTCGTCGTCGGTCGCCGCGTCCATCACCTTCTCGAGCCACTCGGAGGCCGGTGTCCTGGTGATGCCGCGGAGCACGCCGTTCACGAACCCGGTGGCCGAGCGCGAGGCGACCTGGCGGGCGAGCTCGACCGACTCGTTGACGGCGGCGTGGGTGGCCACCCGCATCGAGAGCAGCTGGTGGCAGCCGAGCTCGAGCACGTCGAGCACGGCGCCGTCGATCTCGGCGACGGGGCGGCCGGAGGCGAGCTCGATCACACGGTCGTAGTAGCCGCGCAGCCGGAGCGTGCCGTAGGTGAGCTCGGTGGCGAGGCCCGCGTCGGCGGAGTCGAGACCGGCCGCGGCGATCTTGGAGGGCAGCAGGAGGTTCGCATAGGCGTCGTCTTCCCGCACGGCGCGGATGACCTCGAGGGCGATGCGCCGGGCGGGCTGCACCGAGCCGGGCCGGTCGGAGGGTGTGGCGGGCTTCCGCCGGTCGGGGCCGCGGCGCTTGCCGTCGCCGGAGGCGGGCCGTCGGCCGGTGGAGGAAGCGGCTGCGCCCCCTCCGCCTGTGCCCCGGCGGGGATCGTCCTGGGGGCCTCGGGTGCTGGGGCTCATCGTGCGGTCATCCTCTCGACTCCCGACCCGCGCCACCAGTCGGCGGCGGGCATCGGCTTCTTCCCGGCGGGGTGCACTCTCAAGAGCTCGAGCGGGTCGGTCGCCGTGCCCACGAGCACGCGTCTGCCGGAGGCGACCACCTCGCCCGGGGCCGGCCGTCGCTCGTCGCGGGCGGGCGCGGCGTCGAGCACCTTCACCCGCACGTCGTCGAACTCGGCGAACGCACCCGGTTCGGGGGTGACCCCGCGGAGCCGTCGGTAGACCTCGTCGAGCGGGGCGGAGAAGTCGAGGTGCGCATTCTCGAGCGAGAGCTTCGGCGCGAGGGTGACCTCGCCTGTCTCGACGGTGCCGACCTGTTCGGTGGCCGCGAGCGAGCCGTCGGCGATGCCGTCGACGGTCTGCACGAGCTGAGCCGCACCGGACTCGGCGAGCCTGCCGAGCAGGTTGCCCGCCGTCTCGTTTCCGCCGATCGGCGTGCGGGTCGTGCTCCAGACGGCACCGGCGTCGAGGCCGGGCACGAGCTGGAAGACGGTGGCCCCCGACTCGGTGTCGCCCTCGATGATCGACCACTGCACGGGAGCCGCGCCCCGCCAGCGCGGCAGCAGCGAGAAGTGCAGGTTGATCCAGCCGAGGCGCGGCGTGGAGAGCAGCGGTTCGCGCACGAGACCGCCGTAGGCCACGATGACCCCGAGGTCGGCGGCGAGCCCGGCGACCGCGGCGGTGACCTCGTCGTCGAGGCGGTTCGCCTTGATCACCGGCAGTCCGAGCTCCTCGGCGGCCAGGGCCACCGGAGACGGGGTGAGCACGCGCTTCCGGCCGAGGGGCGCGTCGACGCGCGTGATGACGGCCGCCACATCGTGGGCGGCGGCCAGAGCGGTGAGGCTCGGCACCGCCACGGCGGGGGTGCCCGCGAACACGAGTCTCATTCCATGATCTCCGAATCGTCGAGCCGCACGCGGAGCGTCGGCGGGGGCGGGCGGTAGCCCGCGGCGCGGCCGGCCTTCGAGCGGCGGGTGGTGGCGTTCTTCACCACGAGTGCCCGCAGGTGACGGGCCACGGACGAGCCGATCGAGTAGTCGAACCGCACGATCGCTCGCACCGTCCCCTCGTCGGCCGGCACCGGACCGAGCGTATCCATCTTCGCCCACTCGGCCTCGGTGAGCAGCGCCTCGAGGTCAGTGAGCGTGGCATTCACAGCATCGGTGGTGCCGGTGATGGTGGCGAGCCGCACGGCGGGCGGGAAGCGCAGGGCCCGCCGGTCTGCGAGCTCGGTGGCGGCCACCTGCTCCTGCTGCCAGGTGGCGAGGCTCCGCGCGAGTTCGCCACCCACCCCCACGAGCACGCTCGTGGCGCGCGGTGCCGAGAGTGCTATCGCGTTCGACCACCAGCGCAGGCAGTCCTCCGCCACCCGCAGCGACTCGCGGGCCAGCATGCGCGGACCGTCCAGCAGCAGCACGGCACGATAGCCGCCGGATGCCCGGGGCTCGGCCCCGCGCGTC
The DNA here is from genome assembly GCF_024979315.1 of Herbiconiux oxytropis. Taxonomy (GTDB): domain Bacteria; phylum Actinomycetota; class Actinomycetes; order Actinomycetales; family Microbacteriaceae; genus Herbiconiux; species Herbiconiux oxytropis. The sequence goes on from NZ_JANLCK010000004.1 coordinate 53,255, forward strand.
GCCACCACGAGGGCGGGCCTCGCGTCGACCGTGAGCACGTGGTGCTCGCCGTCCGAGACGATGACGCGCGTGCCGGGGAAGGCGCGGCCGAGCTCGTCCGCGGTGCGGCCCGCTCCGATCGAAGCGAAGCGGAACGTCTTCCCCTGGCAGTGCGAACACGACCAGTTCGCCGCGATGGCACCGCACAGGCTGCACGAGGGCCGCTCCCGCGCTCCGCCGACCTTGAGCGGCCCCCCGCAGACCGTGCACGATGCGGGCGCCCGGCAGGTCGTGCAGGCGAGGACGGGCGCGTAACCGGGGCGAGCCACCTGCACCAGCACCGGTCCCTCCTCGAGGGCCTTGCGGGCCACCGCCCACGCGGCCGAGGGGATGCGCGCCGCGTTCTGCGGAGCATCCGCATCGTCCTGCTCCGCTGTCGGCACGACGCGGGGCAGATAGCGCGGCGTCGGCGCCACAGGGTGCAGGAAGCCGAGCTCGACGAGGCGCTGCACCTCCGTGCTCCTCGAGTGCGAGACGAAGGCCAGCCGGGCCCCCGACTGCTCCTGGCGCACGAGGGCGGCATCGCGCACGTGCACGTAGGGGGCGAGCGGCTCGCTCTGCAGGGCGTCGCCGTCGTCCCACACCACGATCTGGCCGAGGTGCGAGACCGGGGCGTAGATGCTCGAGCGGTTGCCGATCACCACGTGCGGGCGGCCGTCGAGAGCGGTGAGGAAGTGCGCGTAGCGCTCGGTGCGGGCCTGCCGGGCGTCGAGGCGCACGACGTCGTCGACCCCGACGTGGGCGAGGGCGGCCTCGAGCTCCTCCTGGTCGCGGTAGTCGGGGAGGGCCACGATCACCGACTCACCCGCCCGGTGCACGGCGGCGGCGAGCTCGGCCACGGTGAGCGCCCAGTGGCCCACTGTGGTCTGCTCGTCGAGCACGGCCACCGTGGCGACGGCGGCGATGGCGGCCCGGGCGCCGGGCTCGGCGAGATGGGCTGCATCGGATGCCGAGTAGCCGGCCAGGGCGACGGCCGGCAGGGCGGGCTCGGGGGCCTCAGCGGGCGCAGCCGCGTCATCATCCTCGGGTTCGCCACCCGCCGCGGCCTGCCGCGCCATGAACTGCTTCTCGACCCGCACGAACCGCGGCGGCACCGCGAGCCGCACGATGTCGCACGCGCTCCCGGCCGCGCGGTCGGCGAGCCTGCGGGCGAGCGCCCACACCTCAGGCGTCAGCACCGGCACGGGCGACACGACCTCGTCGAGATCGCTCAGCGCGCCCTCGTACCCGGCCGCACCCTCCTCGCCCCGGTCCTCGAGCTCCACGATGTACCCGCGGGCGCTCCGCCCCGCCGAGCGCAGCGGAACCTTCACCCGCACGCCCGGTGCCGCAGCGGCAGCCAGGGCCTCGGGCACGCGGTAGTCGAACAGTCGATCCAGCTGCGGCAGGGGCGACTCGAGCATCACCCGGGCCACCCGAGTGGCCGGCACGGCTACAGGCCGGCTGCGGCGCGGATCTCCTCGACCCGGTCGAGGCGTTCCCAGGTGAACTCGGGGAGCTCACGGCCGAAGTGGCCGTAGGTGGCCGTCTTGGCGTAGATCGGGCGCAGCAGGTCGAGGTCCTCGATGATGGCTGCGGGCCGCAGGTCGAAGACCTCGCGGAGGGCGTTCGTGATCACGTCGTCGGACACCACGCCGGTGCCGAACGACTCCACGTAGAAGCCCACGGGGGCGGCCTTGCCGATGGCGTAGGCGATCTGCACCTCGAGCCGCGAGGCGAGCCCGGCCGCCACGGCGTTCTTGGCCACCCAGCGCATGGCGTAGGCGGCGGAGCGGTCGACCTTCGACGGGTCCTTGCCGCTGAACGCGCCGCCGCCGTGCCGCGACGCACCGCCGTAGGTGTCGACGATGATCTTGCGGCCGGTGAGCCCGGCATCGCCCTGCGGCCCGCCGATCTCGAACACGCCCGTGGGGTTGATCAGGATGCGCACGCCGGAGTGGTCGAGCTTCAGCCCGCCCTCCTCGGCCGCCTCGAGCACGGGGCGGATGACCACACGCTCCACGTCGGCCCGCAGTTCGTCGAGTCCGATGCGCGGAGAGTGCTGGGTGGAGAGCACGACGGTGTCGACCGTCTTCGGCACGACACCGTCGTAGCCGATGGTGACCTGGGTCTTGCCGTCGGGCCGGAGGTAGTCGAGCAGGCCCTCCTTGCGCACGGCGGCGAGGCGCTCCGAGAGCCGGTGCGCGAGCCAGATCGGAAGCGGCATGAGCTGCGGGGTCTCGGTGGTGGCGTAGCCGAACATGATGCCCTGGTCGCCGGCGCCCTGACGGTCGATCGCATCGGTCGACTCGCCCTCGCGGGTCTCGAACGCGTTGTCGACGCCCTGCGCGATGTCGGGCGACTGCCCGCCTATCGACACCGAGACGCCGCACGAGCGGCCGTCGAACCAGACGTCGGAGGAGGTGTAGCCGATGGAGGTGATCTTCTCGCGCACGATGGCGGGGATCTCGACGTAGCCCTTGGTCGTGACCTCACCGGCCACGTGCACGAGCCCGGTCGTGACGAGCGTCTCGACCGCCACCCGTGAGTGCGGGTCGACCGTCAGCAGTGCGTCGAGGATGCTGTCCGAGATCTGGTCGCAGATCTTGTCGGGGTGGCCCTCGGTGACGGACTCGGAGGTGAAGAGACGAAGAGAGGTCATGGTGCTCCTGTTAGGGCGGCGGCGAACACTCCGAGGATGTCATCTGCCACCGACGTTTTGCTGCCGGATGCCTCCAGAACTATATCGCCGGAGGCGTCCAGAACCGTGACGCTGTTGTCGGCCGTGGCGAAACCCGTGGTCCAGCCGACGGTGTTGAGCACGAGGTAGTCCGAGCCCTTGCGGGCGATCTTGGCGCGGCCGAGCTCCAGGAGCTCCTCGGGTGAGGCGGCGGTCTCGGCGGCGAAGCCCACGATCAGCCGGCCGGTGCGCGGCTCGGCCGAGATGGTGGCGAGGATGTCGGGGTTCTGCACGAGCTCGAGCGTGAGCCGCTCGCCGGTGGCGGCCTTCTTGATCTTGCCGTCGGCCACGCCCACCGGCCGGTAGTCGGCCACGGCGGCGGCCATGATCGTCAGGTCGTGCAGCGGCGCCTCTGCCGACGTGGCGGTGAGGAGCTCGGCTGTGGTCTCCACGCGGAGCACCGTCACCCCTGTGGGCGGTGGCACCTCGAGGTGCGCGGCGATGAGGGTCACGGATGCCCCGCGGTCGCGGGCCGCCTCGGCCAGCGCGACGCCCTGCCGGCCGCTCGAGCGGTTGCCGATGAAGCGCACGGGATCGAGCGGCTCGCGCGTGCCTCCCGCGGTCACGAGCACGCGACGCCCCTCGAGGTCGCGGCCGCGATCCGGCTCCGCCGAGGCGCCGGATCGGGTGGGATGGCGTTCGCGGGCTGACGCCACGGCCAGCGCCTCGGCCACGATGTCGTCGGGCTCGGCCATGCGCCCCACCCCCGCGTCCTTCCCCGTGAGCTGCCCGCTGACGGGCCCCACGAGGTGGATGCCGCGGGAGCGCAGCGTCTCGACGTTGGCGGCGGTGGCGGGGTTCTGCCACATCTCCGTGTGCATCGCGGGGGCGATGACGACGGGGGCCGTGCTCGCGAGCACGGTGTTGCCGAGGAGGTCGTCGGCGAGGCCGTGCGCGAGCTTGGCGATGGTGTTCGCGGTGGCCGGAGCGATCACGATGAGGTCGGCGGCCTGGCCGATGGCCACGTGCCGCACCTCGGCCACGGCCTCGTAGAGGTCGGTGTTGACCGTGTTGCGGGAGATCGCCTCGAGGGTGGGCCTGCCGACGAAGCGGAGGGCGGCCTCGGTGGCGACGACGTGCACGTCGTGCCCGGCGAGAACGAGACCACGGATGACATTCACGGCCTTGTAGGCCGCGATGCCACCCGTGATGCCGACGACGATGTTCACGTGTGCGCGTATCGAGGTGAGTGGGCGGTGACTACTCGATCGGAGCGGCGGGCTTGACGACGAGCTTGTCCTCGTTGATCTCGTGCATGGCGACCGAGAGGGGCTTGTCGTCGATGGTGGAGTCGACGAGCGGTCCGACGTTGTCGAAGAGGCTTCCCTCGTGCAGGTCGGCGTAGTAGTCGTTGATCTGGCGGGCACGCTTCGAGGCGAAGATCACCAGGGCGTACTTCGAGTCGACCTTCGAGAGAAGTTCGTCGATGGGCGGGTCGATGATGCCGAGCTTGTTGGTGGGCATTGTGTGCTTACTCCTTGCCGCGAAGGCCGGCCTCCTGAGCGGGCGCCTTCTGAATCTGCATCAATTCTACGACCTCCGCCGCCGCGGCCTGCACATCGCTGTTCACGACACGGTGATCGAACTCGTCCTGGGCCGCCAGCTCGACCTTCGCGGTGGTCAGCCGGCGCTCCTGCTCCTCGGGCGTCTCGGTGCCCCGGCCGATCAGCCGGCGCACAAGCTCGTCCCAGGTGGGTGGCAGCAGGAAGACGAGCACGGCCTCGGGCATGGCGGCCTTGACCTGTCGCGCGCCCTGGATGTCGATCTCGAGCAGCACGCTCCGCCCGGAGGCGAGCGCATCGTCGATGGGCGGCCGGGGTGTGCCGTAGCGCGACTTGTTGTGCACGACGGCCCATTCGAGGAACTCCCCCGCGTCGACCATGCTGTCGAAGCGCTCGTCGTCGAGGAAGTAGTAGCTCACGCCCTCGACCTCGCCCGGTCGCGGAGCCCGGGTGGTGGCCGAGACCGACAGGCAGACCTCCGGATAGTTCTCCCGGATGTAGGTCGAGACGGTGCCCTTGCCGACGGCCGTGGGGCCGGCGAGCACCACGAGCCGGGTCTCGCCGTCGCGCTCGATCTGCGGAGCGCGCTGCGAGAGGTACTCGCGGAGCCGCTCCTGCTGGTGCACCCCGAGCCCTGCGAGCTTCTTCGTGGGCGCGATGCCGAGGCGTTCCATGATGCGCTCGACCCGCACGGGGCCGAGGCCGGGGATGCTCTGCAGCAGGTCGCGCACGCGCATGGTGGCTTCGACGCTCTCGGTGCTGCGGAGGGCGTTGTCGAGAACCGACACGGCGCTCAGCCGGCGCTCGTTGACGGCCCGCTTGATCGCGGCCCGCGCGCGGCGGGCGGCCACGGCGGCCCGGGAGGCGGCGGCGCGGTCGACCTCGGGCGGATTCACGCGATCACCTCCGCCAGGGCGTCGGCCTCGGCCGTGATGGCGTCGGCGAGTGCTGCGGTGCCGAGCGTGCCGCGCGAGCCCTTCTCCAGGATGGAGCGGGAGACCGCCACGATCACGTCGGGTGCGAGCGGGCCGAACACGTGCGGGATGGCCGAGAATTCCGCGCCCTGGAATCCGAAGCCCGGTGCGAGCACCGGAGTGGTGGAGAGCCCGCGGAGGGACTCTGCCGTGAAGCCGTACTCGTCGAGTCGCTTGGTGGCACCGAGCACGAGCCCGAAGTCGCCGAGGCGGGTGCGGTCGGTGTTGCGCGCGGCGACCTCGTCGGCCACGATCCGCGAGACGGTCGCCCCGGAATCGGACCGGGCCGTCTGAAGCGTGCGCGACTCGGGGTTGGAGGTGGCGCTCAGCACGAACACGCCCTTGCCGGCGGCCTCCGCCTCGTCGAAGAGGCCCGAGAGGGCGCCCACGCCCGTGAACGCCGTCACGGTGAGCGCGTCGACCTCGAGGGGCGAGCCGGCACGCAGCCACGCCGCCGCGTAGCCGTCGTTCGTCGAGCCGATGTCGCCGCGTTTGGCGTCGCCGATCACGAGCAATCCGGCAGCCCTGGCGATCGCGAGCACGTCCTCGAGCGCCCGGAAGCCGGCCGATCCGTGCGCCTCGAAGAACGCGACCTGCGGCTTCACGATGCCGGCGCGGCCGGAGGCCGTCACCGCCTCGATCACCGTCAGGCCGAAGTCGCGCGCGCCCTCGGCGTCGGGCGTGTAGCCCCAGGCCTCGACGAGGTACGGATGCGGATCGATGCCCACGCAGAGGTGACCCTTCGAACCGAAGGCCGCGTCCAGCCTCACCCCGAAGGAGGCGGTCGAGGAGGAGCCGCTCATCCGCGCGCGCTCCGGGCCAGGGCGTACTCCTGAAGCGAGGTCACCTCGAAGCCGTCCTTGAGGGCGTCGAACGAGGCCACGGCGGCGCCGAGCTGCGCGATCGTGGTGAACAGCGGCTTGTCGGCGGCCACGGCGGCGGCGCGGATCTCGTACCCGTCCACGCGGGCCGAGCGGCCGCTCGGGGTGTTGATCACCATGTCGACCGAGCCGTTGTTGATGAGGTCGACGACGGTCTCGCCCTCCCCCTGGTCCGAGAACTTGGCCACGATCCTGGCGTGGATGCCGTTGCGGTTGAGCACCTCGGCGGTGCCCTCGGTGGCGAGGATCTCGAAGCCGAGCTGCTGCAGCCGGAGCACCGGGAGCACGATGGCGCGCTTGTCGCGGTCCGAGACCGAGACGAACACGGTGCCCGAGGTGGGCATCCCGCCGTAGGCGGCATCCTGGCTCTTCGCGAAGGCGCGCGGGAAGTCGCGGTCGATGCCCATGACCTCACCGGTCGAGCGCATCTCCGGCCCGAGCACCGAGTCGACGATGAGCCCCTCCTTGGTGCGGAACCGCTTGAACGGCAGCACGGCCTCCTTCACGGCGACCGGGGAGTCCAACGGCACGACGGAGCCGTCCTGCACGGGGAGCATCCCCTCCTCCTTGAGCGCGGCGATCGAGGTGCCCACCATGAGCCGCGAGGCGGCCTTGGCGAGCGGGATGCCGAGCGCCTTCGAGACGAACGGCACGGTGCGGGAGGCCCGCGGGTTGGCTTCGAGCACGTAGAGGATCCCGGCGCCGATGGCGAACTGCACGTTGAGCAGGCCCCGCACGCCGATGCCCTCTGCGATGGCGAGGGTGGCGTCGCGCACGCGGTCGATCTGCGTGCGGCCGAGGGTCACGGGAGGAAGCGAGCAGCTCGAGTCGCCGGAGTGGATGCCGGCCTCCTCGAGGTGCTCCATGATGCCGCCGATGTAGAGCTCGTGCCCGTCGTAGAGCGCGTCGACGTCGATCTCGATCGCGTCGTCGAGGAACCGGTCGACGAGCAGCGGGTTGGCCTGGCCCACCATGCCCTGACCCGCGATCCGCTCGAAGTAGTCGGCGAGGGAGGGTGCGTCGTAGACGATCTCCATGCCCCGGCCGCCGAGCACGTACGAGGGGCGCACGAGCACGGGGAAGCCGATCTCCTCGGCCACGGCCACGGCCGACTCGTAGTCGGTGGCGGTGCCGTTCTTCGGCGCCAGCAGCCCCGCCGCGTCGAGGATGCCGGAGAACAGTCCCCGCTCCTCGGCGAGGTCGATGGCGGAGGGCGTGGTGCCGAGGATCGGCACGCCAGCCTCCTCGAGGCCCTTCGCGAGCCCGAGCGCGGTCTGTCCGCCGAGCTGCACGACCACGCCCACGAGCTCGCCGGACTGCGACTCGGCATGGATGACCTCGAGCACGTCCTCGAGCGTGAGCGGCTCGAAATAGAGCCGGTCGCTCGTGTCGTAGTCGGTCGAGACCGTTTCGGGGTTGCAGTTGATCATGATCGTCTCGAACCCGGCGTCATGCAGGGCGAACGAGGCGTGCACGCAGGAGTAGTCGAACTCCACGCCCTGGCCGATGCGGTTCGGGCCGGAGCCGAGGATGACGACCTTGCGGGCGTCGGAGGGCTCGACCTCGGTCTCGAGGTCGTAGCTGGAGTAGTGATAGGGCGTGAGGGCGGGGAACTCTCCGGCGCACGTGTCCACGGTCTTGTAGACGGGGCGGATGCCGAGGATGTGGCGGACCTCGCGCACCTCCTTCTCGCCGAACCCGCGCAGGGTGGCGATCTGGGCATCCGAGAAGCCGTGCTCCTTGGCGAGCGTGAACATCGCGTGGTCGGCGTTCTCCGAGGCGGCGATGGCCTCGGCGACCTCGTTGATGAGCACGATCTGGTCGATGAACCAGGGGTCGATCTTGGTGGCCTCGAAGACCTCCTCGTTCGTCGCTCCCGCCCGGAGGGCCTGCTGCACCGTGATGATGCGGCCGTCGGTGGGCACCGCGGCGATCGCGAGCAGCTCGTCCTTGTCGCCGGGCTCGCCCTCCCAGTGGAACGAGGATCCGCGCTTCTCGAGCGAGCGCAGCGACTTCTGCAGCGCCTGCGTGAAGTTGCGGCCGATCGCCATCGCCTCGCCCACCGACTTCATGGTGGTCGTGAGGGTGGGGTCGGCGGCCGGGAACTTCTCGAACGCGAACCGGGGCACCTTCACCACGACGTAGTCGAGCGTGGGCTCGAAGGAGGCCGGGGTCACCTTGGTGATGTCGTTGGGGATCTCGTCGAGCCGGTAGCCGATGGCGAGCTTGGCGGCGATCTTGGCGATCGGGAAGCCCGTGGCCTTCGACGCGAGCGCAGAGGAGCGCGAGACCCGCGGGTTCATCTCGATCACGATGATCCGCCCGTCGGCCGGGTCGACCGCGAACTGGATGTTGCAGCCGCCGGTGTCGACGCCCACGGCCCGGATGATGTCGATGCCGATGTCGCGGAGCTTCTGATATTCGCGGTCGGTCAGGGTGAGCGCCGGCGCCACCGTGATGGAGTCGCCCGTGTGCACGCCGACGGGGTCGACGTTCTCGATCGAGCAGACGACCACCGTGTTGTCTGCGGTGTCGCGCATGAGCTCGAGCTCGTACTCCTTCCAACCGAGGATGGACTCCTCGAGGAGCACCTCGGTGGTGGGGCTCTGGTGCAGGCCATCGCCGACGATGCGGCGGAGCTCCTGCTCGGTGTAGGCGAAGCCCGATCCGAGGCCGCCCATGGTGAACGAAGGGCGCACGACGAGCGGGTAGCCGAGGTCTTCGGCGAAGCCCACGGCCTCCTCGACGGTGCGCGCGATGTGCGAGCGCGCCACGTCGGCGCCCGCGTCGAGCACGAGCTGCTTGAAGATCTGGCGGTCCTCGCCCTTGTTGATGGCCTCGAAGTTCGCGCCGATCAGCTCGACGTCGTACTTCTCCAGGATGCCGTGCTCGTGCAGCTGGATGGCCGCGTTGAGCGCCGTCTGGCCGCCGAGGGTCGGCAGGATCGCATCCGGCTTCTCCTTGGCGATGATGGCCTCGATGACCTGCCAGGTGATGGGCTCGACGTAGGTGGCGTCGGCGAAGTCGGGGTCGGTCATGATCGTGGCCGGGTTCGAGTTCACCAGGATGACGCGCACGCCCTCCTCGCGCAGCACGCGGCAGGCCTGGGTGCCCGAGTAGTCGAACTCGACGGCCTGACCGATGACGATCGGGCCGGATCCGATGACGAGGACACTCGTGATGTCGTCTCTCTTGGGCATTACTGGTCGTCTCCTTCAGAGAGTGCGGGGGTGCTCTTCTTGGCGAGGATCATGTCGCGGAAGCGGTCGAAAAGGTACATGGAGTCGTGCGGGCCGGCCGCGGCCTCGGGGTGGTACTGCACCGAGAACGCGTCGAGGTCGAGGCAGCGGATGCCTTCCACCACGTCGTCGTTGAGGCTCACGTGGCTGACCTCCACCCGGCCGAAGCCGGCGGGCGAGTCGACGACGCCCTCGCGGGGCGCATCGACCGCGAAGCCGTGGTTCTGGCTCGTGATCTCGACCCGGCCGGTGACCTTGTCGAGCACGGGCTGGTTGATTCCCCGATGGCCGAAGGGCAGCTTGTAGGTGCCGAAGCCGAGCGCGCGGCCGAGCAGCTGGTTGCCGAAGCAGATGCCGAAGTAGGGCAGGCCTCCGCGCAGCAGGTCCTGCAGCAGCTCCACGTGGGTCTCGGAGGCCTCCGGGTCGCCGGGGCCGTTGGAGTAGAAGAGCGAGTCGGGCTCGAGGGCGCGCACCTCGTCGGCCGTGATCGACTCGGGCAGCACCTCCACGTCGAAGCCGCGCTCCGCGAGGTAGTTGAGGGTCGAGGTCTTCACTCCGAGGTCGAGCACGGCGACCGAGCCGATCCGCTCGCCGACCGCGGGCACCTGGTAGCGCTCGCGGGTCGACACCACGGTCGAGAGCTTCTGGCCGGCCATCCCGGCGCCCGAGCGCACGGCGTTCAGCTGCTCGGTGGCGCTCAGCTCGTACTCGGCGCCGGAGAAGATGCCGGCGCGCATGGCGCCGAGGCTCCGGAGGTGCCGGGTGACCGCGCGGGTGTCGATGCCCGAGATGCCCACCACGCCGTCGGTCTCGAGGTCGTCGTCGAGGGAGCGCTGGGCCCGGAAGTTCGACACGACGCGCGAGGGGTCGCGCACGACGTAGCCGGCCACCCAGATCTTCGACGACTCCTTGTCGGTGTCGTTGACGCCGGTGTTGCCGATGTGCGGAGCCGTCTGCATGACGATCTGGCCGGCGTAGGAGGGGTCGGTGAGGGTCTCCTGGTAGCCGGTCATGCCGGTGGCGAAGACGGCCTCGCCGAGGGTGCGGCCGCGCGCGCCGTAGGCACGGCCCTCGTAGCGTCGTCCGTCTTCCAGCACGAGTACGGCGGGTTCGGTGGTGATCACGACGAGGGTCCTTCCTGTTGCGGGATGATCGAGTTCGTGGAGTCGATCAGAGTGGTCGAGTCGCCCAGCTGCGTCGGCCGGAGGTAGCTCTCGACGTCGACGGGGCCGGTGGCGGAGTCGTAGGTCCAGTCCAGGCGCACGAGGCCCCCGGATTCGACGACGCGGTCGATGGCCCAGGTGGAGGTGCCGATCGACCGGATGCGAGCTGCCGGGATGAAGGTCTCCGGCTCCCCCGGGATGGCGATCGCGACGCCGCCGCCGAAGACCGAGGCGATGCCGCGACCGCGGAACGCGAGGCCGGGTATGGTCAGCCGTTCGAGCGGCTGGCCGGCGAGGGTGGTGGCGACGTAGAGCACGGCGCTCTGCGCGAGGGCCGTTCCCCGCCCGGCGGCACCGGTGTCGTCGGTCGCGGGAGCCCCGAAGGCGGCCTGTCGGCGCTTCCGCGCGCGCCACGCGAGCACCATGGTGAGGAGGATGGCGAGGCCGAGCGCCGTGACGATGGCACCCCAGAGGAGTCGTTCCATCAGCGCATCCCCTCTGCCGTGTCGCCCGCGGGGGCGAGCACGCCGTCCCGGAGGGTCGGGTAGCCGTGGTGGAAGGTCCAGCGCACCGAGCCCGAGAGCGTCACGCCCTCGTAGGGGGTGTTCGTGCTGCGGCCGTGCAGGCGGTCGAGCGCGAAGCTGCTCGAGGCCGCCGGGTCGACGAGCGTGATGTTGGCGGGAGCGCCGTCTTCGAAGGAGTGGCTGTGGTCGTCGAGCCGGCCGATGCGCGCCGGGGCCGTGGAGAGCACGCGGGCGACGCCCGCCCAGTCGAGGAGGCCGGTGTCGACGAGCGCGGTCTGCACCACGGGCAGAGCGCTCTCGAGTCCGACCATGCCGAACGCCGCGGCATCCCACTCGCACTCCTTGCTCTCGCGCGGGTGCGGTGCGTGGTCGGTCGCGATGATGTCGATCGTGCCGTCGGCGACGCCTTCGCGGAGAGCCTGCACGTCCTCGTCCCGCCGCAGCGGCGGGTTCACCTTGTAGCGCGCGTCGTAGCTCCGGATGAGCTCCTCGGTGAGGAGCAGGTGGTGCGGGGTCGCCTCGGCGGTCACCTGGACGCCGCGGGCCTTCGCCCAGCGCACCACGTCGACCGATCCGGCGGTCGAGAGGTGGCAGATGTGCAGCCGCGCACCCACGTGCTCGGCCAGCAGCACGTCGCGGGCGATGATCGACTCCTCGGCCACGGCGGGCCAGCCCTTGAGGCCGAGCTCGGAACTCAGCGCGCCCTCGTTCATCTGCGCGTTCTCGGTGAGCCGCGGATCCTGGGCGTGCTGCGCGATGACGCCGTCGAAGGTCTTGACGTACTCGAGCGCACGGCGCATGAGCAGCGAGTCGTGCACGCACTTCCCGTCGTCCGAGAACACCCGCACCCCGGCGCGGGACTGCGCCATGGCGCCGATCTCGCTCAGCCGCTCGCCGGCGAGGCCGACCGTCACGGCGCCGATGGGGCGCACGGTCGCGTAGCCCGCGGCACGGCCGAGGGCCTGCACCTGCTCCACCACGCCCGCGGTGTCGGCGACGGGCTGCGTGTTGGCCATCGCGAAGACGGCCGTGAAGCCGCCGGCCGCGGCGGCGCGGGTGCCGGTCAGCACCGTCTCGCTCTGCTCGAAGCCGGGCTCGCGGAGGTGGGTGTGCAGGTCGACGAGGCCGGGGAGGGCCACGAGGCCCTCGGCGTCGACCACCGTGGTGCCGGCGGGAGCCGAGGTGCCGAGGGCGGCCGACATGATCCGGCCGTCCTGCACGAGGATGTCGGCGACCGCGCCGCTGGGAAGGGTCGCGCCCTTCAGCAGGTGGGTGCTGCTCGTCATGCCAGGGCCTCTCGTTCGCCGGACAGCAGGAGGTAGAGCACTGCCATTCGGATGGACACCCCGTTCGCGACCTGCTCGAGCACGGTCGACTGGGCGGAATCCGCCGCGGCGGCCGAGATCTCGAGGCCGCGGTTCATCGGTCCAGGGTGCATCACAATGCTATCCGGGCCGAGGGCCGTGAGGCGCTCGTCGTCGAGGCCCCACTGGCGGGCGTACTCGCGGGCGTTCGGGAAGTACGCGGCGTTCATCCGCTCGCTCTGGATGCGCAGCATCATCAGCACGTCGGGCCTGATGCTGCGGAGCGTCTCGTCGAGGTCGAAGCTCACCGCGGCGGGCCAGCTGCCCACGCCGAAGGGCACGAGGGTGGCCGGGGCCACGAAGGTCACCTCGGCGCCGAGGGTGCGCAGCAGCCACAGGTTCGACCTGGCCACGCGGGAGTGCAGGATGTCGCCGACGATCACGACCCGGACCCCGTCGAGGTCCTTGCCTCGGCTGGATCCCGGGTGCAGTCGCCGGCGCATCGTGAACGCGTCGAGGAGCGCCTGGGTGGGGTGCTCGTGGGTGCCGTCGCCGGCGTTCACGACGCCCGCGTCGATCCAGTCGCTCTGCGCGAGCACCTGCGGGGCGCCCGAGGCGTGGTGCCGGATGACGACGCCGTCGGCGCCCATCGCGGCGAGGGTCTGCGCCGTGTCCTTGAGGCTCTCGCCCTTCGAGACGCTCGAGCCCTTGGCGCTGAAGGTGATGACATCGGCCGAGAGCCGCTTCGCCGCGGCCTCGAACGAGATGCGCGTGCGCGTCGAGTCCTCGAAGAAGAGGTTCACGACGGTCTTGCCCCGGAGGGTGGGGAGCTTCTTGACCTCGCGGGTCTGCACGTCGGCCATGTCCTCGGCCACGTCGAGGATGTGGATGGCCTGGTCGCGCGTGAGGTCGCGGGTCGAGAGGAGGTGTCTCATCCTTCGATCGTCACCTCCTCCGCGCCGTCGATCTCGGTGAGGTGCACGTTGATGCGCTCGTCGCGGGAGGTCGGCAGATTCTTGCCCACGAAGTCGGCGCGGATGGGCAGTTCTCGGTGACCGCGGTCGACGAGCACGGCGAGGCGCACCGCGCGCGGGCGGCCGAGGTCGTTCAACGCGTCGAGAGCGGCCCGGATGGTGCGGCCCGAATAGAGCACGTCGTCGACCAGCACCACCGTGGCGCCGTCGATCCCCCGCCGCGGCACCTGGGTGGGGGCGGGCGTGCGGGTGGGGTGCTTGGCGAGGTCGTCGCGGTACATCGTGATGTCGAGCGAGCCCACCAGATCGGCGGCGCTCGCGGCCGACGGCTCGATCCGGCCGATCTCGGCCCCGATCCGCTCGGCGAGCACGGCTCCTCGCGTGGGGATGCCGAGCAGCACGAGTTCGTCGGCCCCCCGGTTGGACTCCAGGATCTCGTGAGAGATCCGAGTCAACGCCCGGGCTATGTCAGCCTGCTGCAGCACTGTGCGCGCCATGCGACCGACCTCCTTTCCCGTCTCTCGTACGGCCTTTAAAGGATGTCCATGTCTTCGCCCTCCACCCTATCAGCCGCGGTGGGGCCGCCCGTCGCCGCGTTCAGCGCCGCGACACCTCCGGGACACGCCGCGTTCACCCGCGTGCGGTGCGCTGGTCGGATCCCCATCCCGACCTGAGGAGAACCATGCCCCGTCGTCCCGCCCTCGCCGTGCTCGGCACGTGCGCCGGTGCCGCCCTCGTCGCCGGAGCCGCGTTCGGCGCGGCAGCCGCGGTGCAGGCCGCGCCCGTGAGCGAGCCCATCAGCGTCAGCGCCGATGACGCGCGTCTGGCCCTCGACCCGATCTCCGGTTACGAGACCGGGGTGTTCGACGAGAGCGCCGCCGAGATCGTGCAGTTCCACGCCGGCACCGACCGGGCCTTCGTGGTGAACGCGCAGGCAGGAGTCGCCGAGGTCCTCGACTTCTCGGACCCCGCGGCTCCCGTGAAGCTGCACGACCTCGTGACCGCGGGTGTCGTGGCCGGTGACGGCTCCGTGGTGCCGCCGAGCGCCGTCGCCAACTCGGTGGCCGTGCGCGCCGACGGCCTCGTGGCGCTGGCTGTCGAGAACGACCCGAAGACCGACGCCGGCTGGGTCGTCTTCTTCGACGCCGCCGGCGATGGAGCATCCGCCCTCGGCGCCGTCCGCGCCGGTGCGCTGCCGGACATGGTCACCTTCTCCCCCGACGGCACCACGGCGCTCGTGGCGAACGAGGCGGAGCCCGCCGAGGACTACTCGGTCGATCCGGAGGGATCCGTCTCTGTGATCGGACTGCCCGCCGAGCTAGCAGCGCCCCTGCAGGCTGCGGTGCGGACGGCCGACTTCCACGCGTTCGAGGCCGGGGGCACGAAGGCCCTGCCCGAGGGCGTGCGGATCTTCGGCGGCATCGAGGGCTCGGCCTTCCCGGTCTCGGAGAACCTCGAGCCCGAGTACATCACGGTCGCGGGCGACGGGCTCACCGCCTACGTCTCGATCCAGGAGGCGAACGCGCTGGGCGTCGTCGACCTCGCGTCGGCGACGATCACGGACATCCTGCCGCTCGGCACCCAGGACCACCTGAGCGTGCCGATCGACGCCTCGGACCGCGACGACGCGGTGAACATCGCCGCCTGGCCCGTGAAGGGCTTCTTCATGCCCGACGCCATCGGCAGCTTCGAGTCCGAGGGCGAGACCTTCGTGGTCTCGGCCAACGAGGGCGACAGCCGCGACTGGGACGGCTTCAGCGAGGTCGCCAGGGTCAAGGACCTCGGCTCCGACGGCCTTGCACCGGTGTGCGAGCCGCTGGCGTCGTTCGTGACCGATGACCAGCTCGGCCGTCTCAACGTCACCACCGCGAACGGCCTCGACGAGACGACAGGGTGCTATGCGGAGCTGTTCTCCTTCGGCTCGCGCTCATTCTCGATCTGGTCGGCCGACGGCACCCAGGTCTTCGACTCGGGCTCCGACTTCGAGGAGATCACCGCCGAGGCGCTGCCGGAGGGCGTCTTCAACTCGAGCCACACGGATGTCTCGTTCGACAACCGCAGCGATGACAAGGGCCCCGAGCCCGAGGGCCTCGCGATCGGCACGATCGACGACCGCACCTACGCGTTCATCGGCTTCGAGCGTGTGGGTGGCGTGATCGTCTACGACGTGACCGACCCGGCCGACGCGTCGTTCGTCACCTACGTCAACAACCGCGACTTCTCGATCGAGGATCCGTCGGTCTCGCCTGAGGCTCTCTCGGCCTCGGGCGACCTCGGCCCCGAGGGGCTCGACTTCGTGCCGGCCGCGGACTCCCCCACGGGTGAGCCGATGCTCCTCGTGGGCAACGAGGTCTCGGGCACCACCACGGCGTTCGCCGTCGACGTGCTGGTGGAGCCCGTGCCGTCGCCGTCGCCCGAGCCCACCGTCACGCCCGAGCCCACGCCGACCTCCGACCCGACCCCGACGGCGTCGCCGACCCCCTCGGCGCCTGCCTCTCCCACGGGCGCGCCCGGCGCAGGCGGCTCCCTCGCCGCCACCGGCACCGACCCGCTGCCGGGCATCGCGGCCGTGGCAGCGCTCTTCGCCGCGGGCCTCGCCGCCCTCACCCTCACGCGCCGCCGCCGGGCCTGACCCCGAATACGGATACGGGAGCGGCCCGGCAGCGCTGGTCGCTGCCGGGCCGTATCTCTGTACCCGAGGTGGGACGCCGGCCGCGTCGGCGACCGGCGCCCCACATGTCCCGTGCGCCGCAGAGACGGCGGCGCACAGCAGAGTCAGCCCTGCTGGGCTACCTTGGCCAGCACGCCGTTCACGAAGCCGGCCGAGTCGTCCGTCGAGAGCGTCTTCGCGAGCTCGACCGCCTCGTCGATCGCGACCCCGGAGGGCACCTCGTCGTTGTAGAGGATCTCCCACACCCCGATCCGGAGCAGCGCCCGGTCGACCGTCGGCATCCGCGCGATCGACCAGCCTTGCGCGTAGGTCTCGATCGTCTCGTCGATCTCGGCGAAGTTCTCGACCACGCCGTCCACGATGTCACGGGCGTAGAGCCACGACGTCTCGCGGTCGGGCTCCCCCGCCGCGCGGCCCGCCTCGGCGGCGAGCGACTCCGTGATGGGGATCTGCCGCACGTCGGCGGCGAAGAGGATGTCGAGGGCCCGCTTGCGGGCCTTCGTGCGTGCGCTCAACGCGGTCGCCTAGTTGACGCGGCCGAGGTAGTCGCCCGTGCGGGTGTCGACCTTGACCTTGGTGCCGATCTCGAGGAACAGCGGGACCTGGATCTCGTAGCCGGTCTCGACGGTGGCGGGTTTGGTGCCGCCGGTCGAGCGGTCGCCCTGCAGGCCGGGCTCGGTGTAGGTGATCTCGAGCGTGACCGAAGCGGGCAGTTCGACGTAGAGGGGCTCGTCGTCCGTGAGCGCGATGGTGGCCATCTGCTGCTCGAGCATGAAGTTCGCGGCCTCGCCCACGATGGCGCCGGGGATGGTGATCTGGTCGTAGTCCGTCGTGTCCATGAACACGTAGTCGTCGCCGTCCTTGTACAGGTACTGGAAGTCGCGGCGGTCGACGTTGGCCGTCTCGATCTTCGCTCCGGCGTTGAAGGTGCGGTCGACGAGCTTGCCGGTGCGCACGTTCTTGATCTTGGTGCGCACGAACGCGCCGCCCTTGCCCGGCTTGACGTGCTGGAACTCGATGACGTTCCAGAGCTGACCGTCGATGCTCAGCACGGTGCCGTTCTTGATGTCGTTCGTTGAAGCCATGAAAGAAGTGATCCGTTTCGAAGAAGAAGTCGTCAGACCGGCGTTTCGGTCCTCGAAGAGTGTAGCGGCTCAGCCTCCGGGCGTGAGGAGAGCGACGAGGGCGAGGCGGTAGGAGCCGAAGCCGAAGCCCGCGATGACCCCCGTGGCCACCCCTGAGATCACGCTGGTGTGCCGGAAGGTCTCCCGGGCGTGCGGGTTGGAGATGTGCACCTCGATGAGGGGCAGGCCCGCCTTCGTCACGAGTGCCGCCGCATCCCGGAGCCCGTACGAGTAGTGCGTGAACGCGGCCGGGTTCAGGATGACGGGGGTCGCGGTGTCGACGGCCTCGTAGAGCCACGAGATGAGCTCGGCCTCGTCGTTGGTCTGCCTGAGGTCGATCGACACCCGGCCGGCGGCCTCGGCCGTGAGCGCGGCCTCGAGGGCGCCGAGATCCTGCGAGCCGTAGACGTCGGGCTCGCGGCTGCCGAGGCGCCCCAGGTTGGGGCCGTTCAGAACCAGTACGGATGCCATCGGCTGCTCCTTCAGGATGCGATCTCTTGGTACGCGGTGAACAGCATCGAGCTGTCGGGACCCTGCAGCACGGTGGGCCGCGCGAGGTCGTCGAGCACGATGAACCGCAGCATGCTGCCACGCGCCTTCTTGTCGCGCTGCATCGTGGCGAGGAGGGTCGGCCAGCGGCCGGCCGGGTACTCAGTCGGCAGGGTGAGCGAGGTCAGGATGCGACGGTGACGGTCGACCACCTCGTCCGACAGCGAACCGGTCAGTCGGCCGAGCTCGGCCGCGAACATCATGCCCACCGCCACGGCGGCCCCGTGCCGCCACTGGTAGCGCTCGGCGTGCTCGATGGCGTGGCCGAGGGTGTGCCCGTAGTTGAGGATCTCGCGGAGGCCGGCCTCCTTGAAGTCGCTCGAGACCACGCGGGCCTTGACCGTGATCGACAACTCGACGAGCCGGCGGAACTCGGGGGTCGCCGGGTCGGTCGCGGCGTCGAGGTCGGCCTCGATGATGTCCAGGATCTCGGGCTCGGCGATGAAGCCGCACTTCACGACCTCGCCGAAGCCGGCGAGGATCTCGTTGCGGGCGAGCCCTTCGAGCTGGTCGAGGTCGGCCACCACGAGGCTCGGTGCATAGAAGGCGCCCACGAGGTTCTTGCCCTCGTTGGTGTTGATGCCGGTCTTGCCGCCCACGGCCGCGTCGACCATGCCGAGCAGGGTCGTGGGCGCCTGCACGAGCGTCACGCCGCGGAGCCAGGTGGCGGCCACGAAGCCGGCCACGTCGGTGACGGCGCCGCCGCCGAAGCCGATCACGGCATCCGTGCGGGTGAAGTCGGCCTGCCCCATGACCTGCCAGCAGAAGGCGGCGACCTCGACCCGCTTGCCGGCCTCGGCATCCGGGATCTCGGCGAGCAGCACCTCGTAGCGGCCGAGCAGCGACTCGCGGAGGGCCGCGGCGCGGGCCCCGAGGGTGGGCGGGTGCACGATGAGCACCTTCTGCACTGCGGGGCCGAGGCCGTCGGACACACGGTCGAGGATGCCGCGGCCGACGAGCACGTCGTAGGAGTCGACGCCGGTGACAGGGATGACGGTGGTGTCGGGACTGGCGGTGTCGGTCATCGTGCGTTCTCCTGGCTTGCGGTGCGGCTGCGGACCCAGCCGGCGAGATCGGCGGCCACCTGGTCGGTGGGCCGGTCGGAGGTGTCGACCACGTGGTCGGCGAGGCGCTCGTAGAGGTCGCGGCGCTTCTCGTAGAGCGCGATCCATGAGGCGAGGTCGGGCACGAGCGGGCGCTTGCCGTTGCCGAGCCGCGACTCGACGGCGTGCGGCTGCACCGTGAGGAGCACCACAGGGAGAGCCGCGATGTCCCGCTGGGTTTCCGGATCGAGCACCGCTCCCCCTCCGAACGAGACGACGGCCGAGGTGTCGAGAGCTCGCACCACCTCGGCCCGTTCGAGCGAGCGGAAGTGCGGTTCGCCCTTCGACGAGAAGATCTCGGGGATGGGGCCGTGGGCGGCCACGATGAGCTTGTCGGTGTCGACGAACGGCACGCCGAGCAGCCTCGCCACGCGCTTGCCTATGCGGGTCTTGCCGGCGGCCGGCGGGCCGATCAGCACGACCGTCATGCGCGGACGATGCCGGTGCGGAGCGCCTCGGGGATGGCGGCGAGGTACGACTCGAGGTTGCGCCTGGTCTCGCCGACGGAGTCTCCGCCGAACTTCTCCAGCACGGCGTTCGCGAGCACGAGCGCGGTCATGGCCTCGGCGACGACACCCGAGGCGGGCACGGCGCAGACGTCGGAGCGCTGGTGGTGCGCCGCCGCCTCCTCGCCGGTCGCGACGTCGATCGTGTGGAGGGCGTGGGGCACGGTCGCGATGGGCTTCATGCCGGCGCGCACGCGCAGCACGGTGCCGGTGGACATGCCTCCCTCGGTGCCGCCTGCACGGTCCGTCGAACGCGTGATCTCCCTGTTGCCGACGGGGCCTTCGCGGTAGAGCTCGTCGTGCGCCTCGGAACCGCGGCGGCGGGTGGTCTCGAAGCCGTCGCCGACCTCGACGCCCTTGATGGCCTGGATGCCCATGAGCGCCGCGGCCAGCTGCGAGTCGAGCCGGCGGTCCCAGTGCACGTGCGAGCCGAGCCCGGGCGGAAGGCCGTAGGCGAGCACCTCGACGACGCCGCCGAGGGTGTCTCCGTCCTTCCGGGCGTCGTCGATCTCGGCCACCATGAGCGCGCTCGTCGCGGCGTCCCAGCAGCGCACCGGATCGGCGTCGAGGGCGTCGACGTCTGTCGGCAGGGGCAGCGGGCTGCCGTCGGGCACCCGCACCGGTCCGATCGCGAGGGTGTGGCTGACGAGCGTGATGCCGAGCTCGCCGAGAAAAGCCCGGGCCACGGCGCCGAGCGCCACCCGGGCGGCGGTCTCGCGGGCGCTCGCGCGTTCGAGAATGGGGCGCGCCTCGTCGAAGTCGTACTTCTGCATGCCCACGAGGTCGGCGTGACCGGGGCGCGGACGCGTGAGGGGGGCGCTGCGACCCTTCCCGGGGAGCTCCTCGGCGGGGGCCTCGACGGCCATCACGTCGGTCCACTTCGGCCACTCGGTGTTGCCGATGCGCACGGCGACGGGGCTGCCGAGGGTGCGGCCGTGCACGACGCCGCCGGACATCGCCAGCTCGTCCTGCTCGAACTTCATCCGGGCCCCCCGGCCGTAGCCGAGCTTGCGGCGCGCCAGATCGGTGCGCAGGTCATCGAGGGAGACGGGGATGCCGGAGGGGAGTCCTTCGACGATCGCGATGAGTTCTTGACCGTGGGACTCGCCGGCGGTGAGCCAACGGAGCATATTAGAGATCTTCCCACAGACGAGGAAGCCTCTCCGTCAGGGCAGGTCCACGGCTCCCAGGAGCTCTGCCGTGAGGGGCTCCTCATCGGGGAGGGGGACGAGGGGGTCGCCGTTCACGAAGATGCGGACCTGGGCCACCGCCTGGTGGACGAGCATGGCGAGGCCCGGGATGGTGGGGCTGCCCGCGGCCTCCCAGACGCTCGCGAGCTCGCTCGGCCAGGGGTGGTAGGCCACGTCGAGGAGGGTCGACGAGCCGGGCGCCGCCGCGCCCTCGAAGCGGGTGTGGGCGCCCACACCGCCGGGGAGGGTGCTGATCGTGACGTCGGGAGCGAGCGAGAGCACCGCGGGGTCGTCGAGAGCGACGACGGCCGAGGTGAGGCCCGCCGCGCGCGCCGACTCCACGACGTCCGCGGCCTTCGACGGTGTGCGCAGCACGATGTCGACGTGCTCCGCCCCGAGCTGCGCCGCGGCCACGACCGCCGAACGGGCCGTCGCGCCCCCGCCCACGATCACCGCGTGGGTCGCGAGCGAGATGCCACCGCGTCGAACGGCCTCGGTGATGCCGTGCACATCGGTGTTGAATCCCGAGAGCCGCCGCTGGTTGCCGTCATGCTCCAGCAGTACGGTGTTCACGGCCCCCGTGGCTCGCGCCATGGCGTCGACCTCGTCGACGAGCGGCAGCACGGTCTCCTTGAGCGGCATCGTGAGTGACAGCCCGCGCCAGGAGTCGTCCAAGCCTCGCACGAACCCCTCGAGCGAGTCTGCGGGCATCTCGACGGCCTCGTACTCCCACGGCAGCCCGAGGGCGGCGTAGGCCGTGCGGTGCAGCAGGGGCGAGCGGGAGTGCCCGATGGGCGACCCGAGCACCGCGAGGCGACGTGCGGAGCCGAGGTGCGTCATCCGGTGCCTACTCGATCTCGGGGTGCGCCGCCCACCACGCCTGCAGCCGCTCCACGGCCGCCGCGTGCTGGTCGACCGTCTCGGAGAACACCGTCTCGCCGGTGTCGAGGTCGACCGTCACGAAGAAGAACCACGGGCCGTCGGCCGGGTTGAGCGCGGCGTTGATGGCGTCGTCACCGGGGTTGGCGATGGGGCCGGCGGGCAGCCCCGGGTAGAGGTAGGTGTTGTAGATGTTCGCGGGGTCCTCGCGCTCGGCCTGCGTGGTCTCGACGCGGCTGTGGCCGGCGCCGTAGGCGATGGTCGCATCCGACTCCATGTTCCAGCCGGCGTCGAGCCGGTTCTGGAACACGCGGGCCACCTTCGCCATGTCCTCCACGCTGCCCGCCTCCTTCTGGATGAGGGCGGCGAACGAGAGCACACGCAGCCGGTCCTCGGCGGGCACTCCGGCCGCGTCGAGCGACTGGAACGTGCGGTTGACCATCGTCGTGATCATGGTCTCGGGGGTGTCGCCCGGCTCGAAGGTGTAGGTGGCCGGAAAGAGGAAGCCCTCGATGCTCGGCGCCTCGGCCGGCACGCCGAGGGCGGCGTAGTTCGCGCCCACGGCCTGGAACTGCTCGATCGGAAGGCCCGTCACGTCGGCGAGCTCCTGGTAGATGCCGGCGGCACTCGAGCCCTCGGGGATGGTGACGGTGTTGTCGACCTTGTTGGCGGGGTCGAGCAGGGCGTCGAGCGCGGAGCGGGCGCTCATCTGCTCGGCGAGGCGGAACGTGCCGGGATTGAACACCGGCTCGGGTGTGGTGGAGACCAGCTCCTGGTAGAAGGCCGACGAGCTCTTCACGACTCCGGCCGACTCCAGGTTGTCGCCGATGACCTCCCCGACGTCGCCGGAGTTGATGACGAACATCACCTCTCCGGTGCCGGTGCCCTGGTAGTCCTCGACCTCGTTGCCGGCGAGGGCTGTCTGGATCTGCGACCCGAAGGTGTTCCAGACGAAGACGCCGCCCCCCACCAGGAGGCCGACGGCCACGACCGTGAAGATCAATCCGCCGACCCAGCGGCGCGGTTTCTTCTCGCGCCCGCCACCGGCTCCGCCTCCGCCCACCCGGCCACCCCGCCGGCCGCCCGAGGCGGCCTGGGGGGCACGCGCCGCCTCCGACATCCGGGCGTCGCGCCGCGAGCGCGGCACGTTCTGAGGCCTCTCGGGCTCTCGGAAGAACTCGGCGAACGGGTGGTCTTCAGGTGGCTGTCGGTCAGTCACGGCCTTTTCCTTGGCTCGGGGCGATGAGGATGCCGGGCGGGTTTCCCGAGGAACGCTCACTGTCCAGAGCGTGCTGCACGAGTATAACCGCGGCGACCTGATCGATCACGGGGCGGGATGTTCGGGTGTTCCTGCCGCTCCGGTGCAGAGCAGCCTGGGCTGAGACGGTGCTGAGCCGCTCATCGATCATGCGCACAGGGATCCCGCCGTCTGCCAGAAGCACAGCGAAGTCCCGGGCGTCCTGGGTCGAGGCCGTCTCGCCGCCGCTCATCGACAGCGGGAGCCCCACCACGTACTCGAAGGCGTCGAGCTCCGCGGCGATCTCCCGGATGCGTGCCAGGTCGGAGCCGTCGGAGGAACGCGGCACGGTCTCGACCGGGGTCGCGAGCATGCCGTGCAGGTCGGTGCGCGCGACGCCGATGCGGGCCTTGCCCACATCGACGCCGATCCGCACTCCTGACCGCATCCGCTACCCGGCGACCGCGCGCGAGACGGCCTCGAGGGCCGCGCCGATCGCCTGGGTGTCGGTGCCGCCGCCCTGGGCGAGGTCGTCCTTGCCGCCCCCACCGCCGCCGAGCACGCCCGCGGCGAGCTTGGCCAGGGCGCCGGCCTTGGCGCCCGAGGCGCGAGCGGCCTCGGTGGTGGCCACGATCACGACGGGCTTGTCGCCGGCCACGGCGGCCAGTGCCACCACGGCCGCTCCGGTCCCGGATGCAGTGAGCGCCTCGCGCACACCGGTCACGAGCTGGCGCAGCTCGTCGGCCGAGCGGAGCGTGCCGACGTTCTCGGCGACCAGCGTGACCGTTCCCGCGGGCTGCGCCGTGGCGGCTAGATCCGGGATGCGGGTGGCCAGGGCGCCGGCCTCGAAGGCTGCGATCTTCTTCTCGGCGGCCTTGAGGTTGGCGCTGAGATCGGCGATGCGGCCGGCGAGCTCGTCGCGCGGGGCCTTGAGCGACGAGGTGAGCTGCGCCACGAGGGCGCGTTCGGCGGCGAACTCGCGGAACGCCTCGAGGCCCACGAGGGCCTCGACGCGACGGTTGGTCGAGCCGATCGACGACTCGCCCTGCAGGTTGATCATGCCGATCTGGGCGCTCGAGGAGACGTGGGTGCCTGCGCACAGCTCGCGCGACCACGGGCCGCCGATGTCGACCATCCGCACGACGTCGCCGTACTTCTCGCCGAAGAGGGCCATGGCGCCCATCGAGCGCGCCTCGTCGATCGGCAGCTCGCGCGTGACCACCTCGAGGTCGGAGCGGATGGCGATGTTCGCCTTCTCCTCGATCTCGGTGCGGGTCTCGAACGAGAGCGGCTGGTTCCACGAGAAGTCGAGCCGCATGTAGCCGGCCTTGTTGTAGGAGCCGGCCTGGTGCGCCTCGGAGCCGAGGGTCTCGCGGAGCGCCGCGTGGATGAGGTGGGTGGCCGAGTGCGCCTGGGTGGCGCCGCGGCGCCAGTCGCGATCCACGACGCTGCGTGCGGTGTCGCCCACGGCGATCTGGCCGCTCGTGACCTCGGCCCGGTGGCTCACGAGCCCCTTGACCGGCTTCTGCACGTCGAGCACGGTGAGTTCGAAGCCCTGGCCCACGATCGTTCCGGCGTCGGCCTCCTGGCCGCCGGACTCGGCGTAGAGCGCGGTCTCGGCGAGGATGACCTCGACCTGCTCCCCCGCCACGGCGCTCGCGACCGAGACGCCGTCGAGGATCAGGCCGAGCACCGAGCCCTCGGCCTCGAGCTCGTCGTAGCCGCGGAACACCGTCTCGCCGAGGGCGCGGAACTGGCTGTAGACGGTGAGGTCGGTGATGCCGAGCTTCTTGGCCTTGGCGTCGGCCTTGGCGCGCTGCTTCTGCTCGGCCATAAGCGACTCGAAGGCCACTCGGTCGACCGTGATGCCCGACTCCTCGGCGATCTCGAGCGTGAGGTCGATCGGGAAGCCGTAGGTGTCGTGCAGGAGGAACGCGGTGTCACCCGGGAGCTCGGTGGCCCCGCCCTGCTTGGTGGCTCCGACGGCGAGGTCGAGGATCTGGGTGCCGCCCGAGAGAGTGCGCAGGAACGACTCCTCCTCGGCGTAGGCGCCGCGCGAGATGCGGGCGTAGTCGGCCTCCACCTCGGGGTAGGCGGCCTTCATGGCGTCGCGCGAGGCGGTGAGCAGCTCGGGCATGGTGGGGGCGTCGACGCCGAGCAGGCGCATCGAGCGCACCGTGCGGCGGAGGAGGCGGCGCAGGATGTAGCCGCGGCCCTCGTTCGAGGGCGTCACGCCGTCGCTCATGAGCATGAGAGCGGATCGCACGTGGTCGGCGACCACGCGCATCCGCACGTCGTCGTCGTGGTCGGCCCCGTAGCGCCGGCCGGAGATCTCGGCGGCGCGGTCGAGCACCGGGCGCACCTGGTCGATCTCGTAGAGGTTCTCGACGCCCTGCTTGAGGAACGCGACGCGCTCGAGGCCCATGCCGGTGTCGATGTTCTTGCGCGGCAGTTCGCCGAGGATCTCGAACTCGGTCTTGGAGGTGCCCTCGCCACGCAGGTACTGCATGAACACGAGGTTCCAGATCTCGATGTAGCGGCTCTCGTCGGCTGCCGGGCCGCCCTCCACACCGTAGGCGGGGCCGCGGTCGAAGTAGATCTCGGAGCAGGGACCGGCGGGGCCGGGCTGGCCGGTCGACCAGTAGTTGTCCTCTTTGCCGAAGCGTTGGATGCGGGAATCCGGAACCCCCGCCACCCGCTTCCAGATGTCGATCGCTTCGTCGTCGTCCTCGTAGACCGTCACCCACAGGTCGCGCTCCGCGAAGCCGAGGCCGCCGTCGGCCTCGCTCGAGGTGAGCAGCTCCCAGGCGTAGCCGATCGCGCCCTCCTTGAAGTAGTCGCCGAAGGAGAAGTTGCCGTTCATCTGGAAGAACGTGCCGTGCCGGGTGGTCTTGCCGACCTCCTCGATGTCGAGGGTGCGGATGCACTTCTGCACGCTCGTGGCACGCGGGTACGGCGCGGGGACCAAGCCGGAGAGGTAGGGGATGAACGGGACCATGCCCGCCACGGTGAACAGCAGCGATGGGTCGTCGGAGACGAGGGAGGCCGAGGGCACGACGGTGTGCCCCCGATCGCCGAAGAAGGTCAGCCAGCGGGAGCGGATGTCAGCGGTCTGCACCTCGCGGACTACTTGGCGTCGGCGATGGCGGAACGGAGCTCGGCCTCGCGCTCACGGTAGCCGTCGACGAGCGAGTCGCCGAACTCCTTGGTGCGCTTGTCGAGGTCTTTGAAGAACTGCTTGCCGCTCTTCGTCTGGTTGAACTGGTGGGCTGCCAGGAACCCGATGCCGATTCCGGCGATGAGCCACAGGATCTTCTTCATGTCGTTCTCCTCGTGCGAGTCGGTGCGAAAGCTCCGACCAGTTTAGTCCCGGCGGCGGATGCCCACGAGCGCGGTGCGCACGGCGGCGCTGAAGCCGGCGAGCTTGATCAGGGGCCCGCCGACGGAGGCGGCGAACAGCGCCACGAGCGACGAGACGTTGCCCGTGACCTCTTCGACGTTCTTCGTGATCGAGTCGACGCGGGCGAGCTGCCGGTTGGCCTCCTGCACCGTGACGGTCGACTCGGAGAGGATCGGCGTGATGCCGTCGCTGACGTCCTTGATCGAGTCGCGGGTCTGGTCGAAGACTCCCCCGAGCTTGACCAGCGGGATGGCGAGGAGTCCGACGAGCACGGCGAACACGCCCGCTGCGATGAGGCCGGCGATGTCTCCACCAGTCATTGTGAGTGCCCTTCGTTAGACAGAGAAAAGCGGGCCACCCGTGGGTGACCCGCTCTCCAGTATGCCGTGTCCGCTGTTAGCGGGCGGCGTAGTACTCCACGACGAGCTGCACTTCGCAGGTCACGGGGACCTCGGCGCGCTTCGGGCGGCGCTCGAGGCGCGCCTGGAGCTTGTCGAGCTCGACCGAGAGGTAGCCCGGGGTCTTCGGCAGGAGGTCGATGTGACCACCGGCGGCGGCGACCTGGAAGGGCTCGGTGCCCTCGGAGCGGGTCTTGACGTGGATGGTCTGACCCGGCTTCACGCGGAAGGAGGGGCGGTCGACCAGCTGGCCGTCGACCAGGATGTGACGGTGCACGACCATCTGACGGGCCTGAGCGGTGGTGCGGGCGAAGCCCGAGCGCAGCACGAGGGCGTCGAGACGCATCTCGAGGAGCTCGACCAGGTTCTCACCGGTCAGGCCCTTGGCCTTGCGGGCCTCCTCGAACGCGATCTTCAGCTGCTTCTCGCGGATGCCGTACTGGGCGCGCAGACGCTGCTTCTCGCGCAGACGGACGGCGTAGTCGCTGTCCTGCTTGCGCTTGGTGCGGCCGTGCTCGCCAGGAGCGTAGGGGCGCTTCTCGAGGTACTTGGCCGCCTTCGGGGTGAGGGGGATGCCGAGCGCCCGGGAGAGGCGGGTCTTGCTGCGCGTACGCGACTTGGTAGCCACTTACGTCCTTTCGTAGAAACTCTTACAGGATGGATGTGCGCACGGGTGCGCGTGACTCCACAGGAGTCGAAGTAAGAGGGATGTGCCGGGCGGTCCGGCTAAAGGACGCGATCCCGTCATCGAGCATCGATCGGCAGCCGCTCCGAAATGACGCTGATTAGGCGTCTGCAAGATTAGCACAGCAGCGGGCGTCAGTTCGGCTTTCCCCGCGTGATGTCGCGGAGTTTCTGCAGGCGCGCCGAGACCTCGCGCTCGTGGCCGTGGTCGGTGGGGTCGTAGTAGGTCTTGCCCACCAGTTCATCCGGCAGGTACTGCTGCTTCACCACTCCCACGTCGCTGTCGTGCGGGTACTTGTAGCCCTTGCCATGGCCGAGGCGCTTGGCGCCGGCGTAGTGGGCATCCCGCAGGTGCTTGGGCACCCGGCCGAAGTTGCCGGCCTTCACGTCGGCGATGGCGGCGTTGATGCCCATGTAGGAGGCGTTTGACTTGGGGGCGGTGGCCAGGTAGACGACCGCTTCGGCGAGCGGGATGCGCCCCTCGGGCATGCCGATCATCTGCACGGCCTCCGCGGCCGCCACGGCGATCGGCAGCGCCTGCGGGTCGGCGATCCCGATGTCCTCGCTCGCGAGGATGATCACCCGGCGGCAGATGAAGCGCGGATCCTCCCCCGCCTCGAACATGCGCGCCAGGTAGTGCAGGGAGGCGTCGACATCGGAACCCCGCACCGACTTGATGAAGGCGCTGATCACGTCGTAGTGCTCGTCGCCGTTGCGGTCGTAGCGGAGGAGGGCCCGATCGACCGACTGCTCGAGCACGGCGCCGGTGATGAGGGGCACCTCGTCGTCGTCGCCCTCGTCGACCCCGGCCAGGGCCGTGGCGGCCGAGGCCTCGAGGGCGGTGAGCGCCCGACGGGCGTCGCCCGACGCCATCCGGATGATCGCGGCGCGCGCCTCGGGATCGAGGGCCACCCTGTCGTTCAGGCCCCGCGCATCCGTCACGGCCCGGTCGATCAGAACGCCCAGGTCGTCGTCGGTCAGCTGCTCGAGCGTGAGCAGGAGCGAGCGCGAGAGCAGGGGCGAGATGACGGAGAAGGAGGGGTTCTCGGTGGTGGCCGCCACGAGGATGACCCAGCCGTTCTCCACGCCCGGCAGCAGCGCATCCTGCTGGGCCTTGGTGAAGCGGTGGATCTCGTCGAGGAAGAGCACGGTCGACAGTCCGTAGAGGTCGCGGTTGCGGAAGGCCTCCTCCATCACCTGCCGCACGTCTTTCACACCGGCGGTGACGGCAGAGAGCTCCACGAACTTGCGACCCGAGGAGTGCGCGATCGCCTGCGCGAGCGTGGTCTTGCCCGTGCCGGGAGGCCCCCAGAGGATGACGGAGACCGAGCCGCTCGTGCCGCCCGTGTCGGTGGCGAGATTGACGAGGGGCGAACCCGGCCGCAGAAGGTGCTTCTGACCGGCCACTTCGTCGAGACTGCGGGGTCGCATCCTGACAGCGAGCGGGACTGCCCCGGAGTGGAGTCCCGGTTGCTGATGAGCCATACGTCTAGGGTACTGTGATGGGCCGACACGCCCCGTCGTGACGGCGGTACACCAGGACACACAGGAGGACCCGTGGCACCCAGCAATCAGGAGCGAGCTGCTCGTGAGGCACGGACGCGGCTCCGCGACTACCAGGCGCGCCAGCAGGCGCACTCGGAGCGCATCAGCCGCCGCACGCGGGACAACATCGTCGCCGCCGTCGTGGTGGTGCTGCTGATCGCCGGTGTCACGGCGGCGCAGATCTTCTACTTCAGCGGTGGCCCCGGCGCACCTGTGGCCTCGGCCACCCCGACGCCGGGCGCGACCGACGCCCCCGACGACGAGGCGGCCCCGGAGGGCGAGAACACCGGTGACGTGCCGGCGACGACCATCGCCGAGGACCGCACCTGGACCGGCACCCTCACGATCGACGGCGTGCCGCTCGGCATCTCGCTCGACGGCGCCGCAGCCCCGCAGGCCGTCTCGGCATTCGTCGACCAGGCGAAGACCGGCTTCTTCACCGACACGAGCTGCCACCGCCTCACCACGAGCGGCATCTTCGTGCTGCAGTGCGGCGACCCCACCGGCACCGGCACGGGCGGCCCCGGCTACAACTACGGCCCGGTCGAGAACGCCCCCGCCGACGACGTCTACCCCGCCGGGACCCTGGCGATGGCCCGGCAGGGCGGCAACGGCTACAGCATGGGCAGCCAGTTCTTCATCGTCTACGACGACTCCACGATCCCGTCGGACGTCGCGGGCGGCTACACCGTGCTCGGCACGGTCACGAGCGGCCTGGATGCGCTGAAGACCGGTGTGATCGACGAGGGCACCGCAGACGGTGCGGCCGACGGCAAGCCCGCAGCCCCCTCGGTGATCGAGAGCGTCACCGTCGAGTAGCCCGGCCCGCTCTTCAAAGCCCGCGGCGCCGTGCAATAGGCTGGTGGCCGTACTCCAGACATCGTCGACAGGAATGGTTCCGTGACCGATAGCGAACAGCAACCGTGGGGGCGAGTCGACGACGACGGCTCCGTCTACGTCCGTGAAGCCGAAGGCGAGCGCCTCGTCGGGCAGTATCCCGATGGCACGAAGGAAGAGGCCCTGGCCTACTTCGAGCGCAAGTTCACCGACCTCGCCGGCCAGGTGACCCTGCTCGAGCAGCGCGCCAAGCGCGGCGCTCCGGCCGCCGACATCGCCAAGGCCGTCAAGTCGATCAGCGCCTCGGTCGAGTCGGCGAACGCCGTCGGCGACCTCGCCGCCCTCAAGACCCGGCTCGAGGCCCTCTCGTCCACCGTGTCGGAGATCACCGAGAAGCAGACGGCCGAGGCGCAGGCCGAGGTGGCGCAGGCCGTCATCGACCGCACCGCGATCGTGGTGGAGATCGAGACGCTCGCCGCCCACGACCCCGCCAAGGCGCAGTGGAAGGCGGTCACGTCGAAGATCGACGAGCTGTTCGGCCGCTGGCAGAAGCACCAGCAAGAGGGGCCGCGCATTCCACGCGGCGAGGCCCAGGATCTCTGGAAGCGCTTCCGCGAGGCCCGTACGTCGTTGGAGACCCAGCGCAAGGCGTTCTTCTCCGAGCTCGACCAGGTGCACCGCGATGCGCGCACCCGCAAGCAGGCCCTCGTGGAGCGCGCCGAGGCGCTCTCCGAGCGCGGAACCGACGGCATCCCCGCTTACCGCGACCTGCTCACCGAGTGGAAGGCCACCGGTCGTGCCGGCAAGAAGTACGACGACGCGCTCTGGGACAGGTTCAAGGCCGCCGGAGACGTGCTCTACTCGGCTCGCGGCGAGGTCGTCGCGCGCGAGGAGGGCGAGTTCGGCGAGAACCTCACCGCCAAGCTCGCGCTCCTCGAGGAAGCGGAGCCGCTGCTCAAGGAGACCGACCGCCTGAAGGCGCGGGAGGCCCTGACCTCGATCCAGCGGCGCTGGGACGAGATCGGCAAGGTCCCCCGCGACCAGGTCAAGCCGGTCGAGGATCGCCTCCGCAAGGTGGAGGCCGCTGTGCGCAAGCTCGACGAAGACCACTGGCAGCGCAACAACCCCGAGAAGAAGGCCCGCTCTGAGGGCCTCGCCTCGCAGCTGACCGGTGCCATCGAGAAGCTCCAGCGCGAGATCGACGACGCGAAGACGGCGGGCGACAGCCGCAAGGTCAAGGAGCTGCAGGAGGCCCTCGACGCCCGCAAGGTCTGGCTCGACGCGCTCGGTTAGACCACCGGTTGCTCCACAACTCCAGCGGGTCGGGGCAGTTCTCCACAGATGACAGGATCGATGCCGGTCGGGTTCTCCCGGCCGGCATCATTCGTGCATGGCCCCCTCGCTCCCGCTGCTGCTCGATCACCGGTCGCTCCCCCGCCCGGAGCTCGCGGCCGTCGCTCTCGATGGTGAGGTGAGATGCCTCGGCGACGCGTATCTCCCACTCGACGTGGTCGAGACGCCGGGGCTCCGGGCCGAGTCGGTGCGCCGACTCGTGCCAGAGGGGCTCATCCTCGAGCGCCGATCAGCGGCCTGGCTGCTGGGCGCGCATCCGCTCTTCGAGGTGCCGCTCCAGCTCTGCGTGCGGTCGACGCGGCGCATCCGGTTTCCGCCCTCGGCGGAGAACGTGGTGCGTCAGGTGGTGATCTCGGCCGCGGAATGCGTCTCGGTCGGCGGGCTCGTGGCCACCGCTCCACTCCGCACGGCACTCGATCTCGTGCGGTGGGAGGAGGAGTTCGACGGGCGGCTGGCCATGGCCGTCACCACCCTCCTGCTCGCTGCCTCGACGACGCCGCACCACGCAGCGCGCCTCCTCGGGGCCTCTCCGCACCTGCCGCACAAACGCCGGGCGCTCGAGCGGTTGCGGAGGTCCGGTTCGCTCAGCCGCCGGTGACGCGGTAGACGTCGTAGACGGCGTCGATGCGGCGCACCGCGTTGAGCACGCGGTCGAGGTGCGTGGTGTCGCCCATCTCGAAGACGAACCGGCTGATCGCGAGCCGATCGCTCGAGGTGTTCACCGAGGCGCTCAGGATGTTCACGTGGTGCTCCGAGAGCACGCGGGTGACATCGCTCAGGAGGCCCGAGCGGTCGAGGGCCTCGACCTGGATCTGCACGAGGAAGACGCTCTTGGAGGAGGGCGCCCACTCGACGTCGATCATGCGCTCGGGCTCGTTGAGCAGGGAGGCCACGTTGTGGCAGTCGGCCTGGTGCACCGAGACCCCGGAACCTCGCGTCACGAAGCCCACGATGTCGTCGCCCGGCACGGGCGTGCAGCACTTCGCGAGTTTCACGAGGATGTCGGGGGCACCGCGCACGAGCACGCCGGAGTCGCTGTGGGTGACCCGCGGGCGGTTGCCCACGAAGACGTCGAGATCGGAGTCGTCGCTCTCGACCTCGGTCTGCAGCGAGGCGAGCACCTTCTCGATCACCGACTGGGTCGAGATGTGCCCTTCGCCGATGGCCGCGTAGAGCCCTGAGACGTTGTCGTAGTGCAGCTGCGAGGCCACATCGGCGATCGAGTCCTGGTTCATCAGCTTCTGCAGCGGCAGGTTCTGCTTGCGCATCGCCCGGGCGATGGCGTCCCGGCCCTGCTCGATCGCCTCGTCGCGCCGCTCCTTGGTGAACCACTGGCGGATCTTGTTGCGCGCACGGGGGCTCTGCACGAAGCTGAGCCAGTCCTGGGAGGGGCCGGAGTCGGGGTTCTTGGAGGTGAAGACCTCCACCACGTCGCCCGAGCCGAGGGTGGAGTCCAGCGGCACGAGCCGCCCGTTCACCTTCGCGCCCATGGTGCGGTGCCCCACCTCGGTGTGCACGGCGTAGGCGAAGTCGACGGGCGTGGCCCCGGCCGGAAGACCCACGACCTTGCCCTTCGGCGTGAAGACGTAGACCTCCTTGGCGCCGATCTCGAAGCGGAGCGAGTCGAGGAACTCCCCCGGATCGACCGTCTCGGCCTGCCAGTCGGAGATGCGCGCGAGCCACGCCATGTCGGTGTCGGAGGAGGCGGCGGGGGCTGCTGCGGCCTTGCCGCCGTTCATCCGCTCCTTGTACTTCCAGTGCGCGGCCACACCGAACTCGGCGCGCTGGTGCATCTCGTTGGTGCGGATCTGGATCTCGACGGGTCGGCCGCCCGGGCCGATCACGGTCGTGTGGAGCGACTGGTAGAGGTTGAACTTCGGGGTGGCGATGTAGTCCTTGAAGCGGCCGGGGATGGGATTCCAGCGCGCGTGGATGGAACCCAGCACCGCGTAGCAGTCCCGCACCGTGTTGACGAGCACGCGGATGCCCACGAGGTCGTAGATCTCGTCGAACTCGCGCCCGCGCACGATCATCTTCTGGTAGATCGAGTAGTACTGCTTGGGCCGCCCGGCCACCTTGCCGCGGATCTTGCCCGACTTGAGATCGTCGTTGACCGCGTCGATGACCGCCTGCACGTACTCCTCGCGCTGCGGGGTGCGCTGGCGCACGAGATTCTCGATCTCCACGTAGAGCTTGGGGTAGAGCACGGCGAACGAGAGGTCCTCGAGCTCCCACTTGATCGACTGGATGCCCAGCCGGTGCGCGAGCGGCGCGTAGATCTCGAGAGTCTCCTTGGCCTTCCGCTGCGCCGAGTCGGTGGGCACGAAGCCCCAGGTGCGCGCGTTGTGCAGCCGATCGCAGAGTTTGATGATGAGCACGCGGATGTCGCGCGACATCGCCACGATCATCTTGCGCACCGTCTCGGCCTGCGCGCTGTCGCCGTACTTGACCTTGTCGAGCTTGGTGACGCCGTCGACGAGCATCGCGACCTCGTCGCCGAAGTCGTGGCGCACCATGTCGAGGGAGTACTCGGTGTCTTCGACCGTGTCGTGCAGCAGCGCCGCAGCGACGGCCTTCGAGCCCAGGCCGAGCTCGGCGAGGATCTGGGCGACGGCCACCGGGTGCGTGATGTAGGGCTCGCCGCTCCGGCGCTTCTGCCCGTCGTGCGCGCGCTCGGCGGCCGCGTAGGCGCGCTCGAGAACCGTCAGATCGGCCTTGGGGTGGTTCGCCCGCACCGTGCGGATGAGGGTGTCGACCGCGCCGGCGGGCTGGGCGCGCGAGAACAGGCGCGGAACCAGGCGCCGCAGGGTAGCGGTCGACGTGGTGGTGGTTTCCGTCATCTCAGGCCTCCACCTCGATTATCCCCTACGGATGACTAGGCGGTGACCGTCGCCTTCGATGCGCGCTCGCGATCGGTGAGCACCGCGGCGTCGTGCTTCTTGATCTTGGCCTCGCCCTGGCGGAACTGCACGTAGAGCGGCGCCGCCACGAAGATCGTGGAGTAGGTGCCCACGATGATTCCGATGAGCAGGGCGAGCGAGATGTCGCGGAGCGTCGAGGCCCCCAGCACGAACGATCCGATGATGAGGATCGAGGCCACCGGCAGCGCGGCCACGACCGATGTGTTGATCGAGCGCACGAGGGTCTGGTTCACCGCGAGGTTCACCATCTCACCGAACGTCTGCGTGCCCCGCTCGCCGAGCGCCTCGGTGTTCTCGCGGATCTTGTCGAACACCACCACGGTGTCGTAGAGCGAGTAGCCGAGGATCGTGAGGAAGCCGATGACGGCGGCCGGCGTGATCTCGAGGCCCGTGATGCCGAAGACACCGGCCGTGATGATGAGGTCGTGCACGAGCGAGATCAGCGCGGCGGCCGCCATCTTCCAGGTGCGGAAGTAGATGGCCATGAAGATGGCCACGAGCACGAGGAAGATCACGAGCCCCCGGATCGCCTGCCCGGTGATGTCGGCCCCCCAGGTGGCGCCGATGAACGAGACCGTCACATCGCTCGTGGGCACGTCGTACGCGGTGGCGAGGGCCTCCTGCACGGCGGCGGCCTGCTCGTCGTCGAGCTCGTCGGTCTGCACGCGCACGGCATCCTGGCCCAGGGTGCTCACTCGCACCGTGCCGCCCGCTTCGACCTCCTCGACCGCGTCGCTCGCGAGGTTCTGGTCGAGGGTCGAGACCTGCGAGACCGTGAACTCGGAGCCGCCGCGGAACTCGATGCCGAACTCGAACCCGCCGCGCACGAACGGGCCGACGATGGCGATCAGGATGAGGATGGCCGAGATGAGGTACCAGAGCTTGCGCCGGCCGATGAAGTCGATCGAGCGCTTGCCGGTGTAGAGGTCGTTTCCGAAGTCGGAGAAGCTGGCCATCAGGAGTTCTTCCCCTCATCGGTGGGCTTGGTGGAGGAGGTGCCGGCGGTCGCTCCGGAGAGCTCGGCGGCCTTGCGCTCGGCGATGGTCTGCCGCTTCGCGGCCTCCCGGCTCGACGAGCCCTTCTTGTCGGACTTCGCCGCGGCGCTCGGTGCCCGGAACTGGGCCCGGCCGCGGTACACGGCACCGAGGGCGCGGGGGTCGAGGCCGCTGAGCTTGTGCCCGTCGCGGAAGAACGGACGCTCGGAGAGCAGCGTGACGAGCGGATGGGTGAACATGATCACGACGATGATGTCGACGATCGTGGTGAGACCGAGCGTGAAGGCGAAGCCGCGCACGTTGCCGATCGCGAGGATGTAGAGCACGGCGGCGGCGAGGAAGTTCACGGCGTCGGAGGCCGTGATCGTGCGGAGCGCACGCTTCCAGCCCGACTGCACCGACGAGGTCAGAGCCTTGCCGTCTCGCAGTTCGTCTCGTATTCGCTCGAAGTACACGATGAAGGAGTCGGCCGTGATTCCGATCGCCACGATGAGGCCGGCGACACCGGCGAGCGAGAGCCGGAAGTCGATGCGCCAGGACATCAGAGTGACGAGGAGGTAGGTCATCGCGAAGGCGACCACGAGGGAGGCGATCGTGACGGTGCCGAGCGCCCGGTACTGGATGAGCGAGTAGATGATGACCAGGAGCAGGCCGATGGCACCGGCGATGAGGCCGGACAGCAGCTGGGTCGAGCCAAGGGTGGCCGAGATGCGCTCGGACGACTCGGTGTTGAACCCGATCGGCAGGGCGCCGAACTTGAGCTGGTCGGCGAGGGCCTTGGCCGACTCCTGCGTGAACGAGCCCGAGATCTGCGCGCGGCCATCGGTGAACGCGCCACCCGTGGTGGGAGCCGTGATGACCTTGCCGTCGAGCACGATCGCGAACTGGTTCTGCACGCCGGTGAGGCCGAAGAGGCGGGTGGTGACGTCGGCGAACTTGGCGGTCCCCTCGTCGTTGAACGTGAGGTCGACGACCCAGCTGCCCGTCGAGGCGCCGTTGGAGGTCGTGCCGACACCGCTCGTGGCATCCGAGATGTCGGCGCCCTCGATCTCGACCGGGCCGAGGAGGTACTTCACGCCGTTCTCGTCGCACGTCACGAGGGGCTGGTCGGTGGGCGCCTGGCCCGCGTCGTCCGCCTCGGTGGAGGCGCAGTCGAAGCTGTCGTACTGCGCCTGCAGCGCCGGGGTGACCCAGGCGAGGTCGCTCGCGTTGGTGGGGCTCACCGTGGGAGTGGTCTCGAGCGCCGGGTCGGGCGTCGCGCCAGGGGTCGAGGTGGTGGCCGAGGAGGCGACGCCCGCGAGCAGCACCGGCCGGAAGTCGAGCTTGGCCGACGACTCGATGCGGTCGAGGGTCTCCTGATCGGGCTGGCCCGGGATCGACACGACGACGTTGCGGCCGCCCTGCGTGGTGACCTCGGCCTCGGAGACACCGCTTGCGTCGACGCGCTGGCGGATGATGGAGACGGCCTGCTCGAGCTGCTCACCGGAGACCTGATCTCCCGACTCGAGCTGCGGGGTCAGGATGACCTGGGTGCCGCCCTCGAGGTCGAGCGCGAGCTTAGGCGTCCAGGTCGCGTCGCTCCACAGCACACCACCTGCGATCGTTCCGACCAGGACCGCGAACACCACGGCGAGCCAGACAAGAGTCTTCCACGCCTTCTTGACGGCAGTAGATTGTGCCACCTCTGTTACTCAGCTTTCTATACCGCTCGTGCCTCGTCGCGAGAGCGTGGATGGAGGGGACGAGAGTGTTACTCGTCGCCCTTCTTGTCGGACTTGTCGGCGGGCTTGGTGAAATCGATCGCCGGCTTGTCGGCGGACGAGGTGGAAGCGGTGGTGTCGGTCTCGACCTCGTCGAGACGCTCGCCGAACTCGGGCTCGCCGTCGGCGGAGTGGTCGATGACCTCCTGCGACGGGGCGATCGGCGACTCGGTCACGACGCGCGTGACGGTCTGGCGGTGCACCTTTAGGACGGTGCCCGGGGTGGTCTCCAGGAGGACCTGGTTCTCCTCGTCGTCCATCTCGAGGATGGTTCCGTAGAGGCCGAAATTGGTCATGACCTCAGCGCCGACCGCGACCTTGCTCTGCAGCTCACGGGCCTGCGCCTGGCGCTTGCGGCTGTTGCGGAACATGAAGATCACCAGGACGGCGAGGACCGCCAGCATGATGATTGTCAACGGATCGAATGCCATGGAGAAGGCGCCTTCCAGAGGGGTGAGGGGTTGCGGTCGGGCATCATCCTAGGGGGGACGCCTGTAGACCAGCTTGAATTATAGGTCATCGCCGAAGAGCACGTCTGCGTTCCTGCTGAAACCGAAGTGCGCCCAGCCCGCCTTGGTGGCGATGCGCCCCCGTGGGGTGCGCGAGAGCAGCCCGATCCGCACGAGGAAGGGCTCGACGACCGCCTCGATCGTCTCGGCCTCCTCGCCGACCGAGACCGCGAGGGTGTTCAGGCCCACGGGGCCCCCGTCGAAGCGCTCCAGGATGATCGACATGACCGCCCGGTCGAGCCGGTCGAGGCCCAGCTCGTCGACGTCGTAGAGGAGCAGCGCGGCCCGAACGGCCTCGAGGGTGGCGCCGGTGCCTGCCACGAGGGCGTAGTCGCGCACTCGGCGGAGCAGGCGGTTGGCGATGCGGGGCGTGCCGCGTGAACGTGACGCGATCTCCCCGAGCGACTCCTCGTCGATCCGCACCCCGAGCATGTCGGCGGCGCGATGGAGCACGCGCACGAGCTCGTCGGTCTCGTAGAACTCCAGGTGTGCGGTGAAGCCGAAGCGGTCGCGCAGCGGATTCGGCAGCAGGCCCGAGCGGGTCGTGGCGCCCACGAGGGTGAACGGCGCGAGGTCGAGCGGGATGCTCGTGGCGCCGGCCCCCTTGCCCACCATGATGTCGATGCGGAAGTCCTCCATGGCGAGGTAGAGCATCTCCTCGGCCGAGCGCGCCATGCGGTGGATCTCGTCGATGAAGAGCACCTCGCCCGGCACGAGCGAGGACAGCACGGCGGCGAGGTCTCCCGCGTGCTGGATGGCGGGCCCGCTCGTCAGGCGCAGCGGCCGCCCGCTCTCGTGCGCCACGATCATGGCGAGGGTCGTCTTGCCGAGGCCAGGGGGGCCGGCGAGCAGGATGTGGTCGGGGGTGCGGTTCTGCATCGCGGCGGCGTCCAGCAGCAGCTGCAGCTGGCCGCGGACCTTCCGCTGCCCCACGAACTCCTCGAGCGACTTGGGGCGGAGGGCGCCCTCGAAGGCCACCTCGGAGTCGGACTCCACATCGGGCCGCACGGGACTGTCGTCGAAGGCGGGCGTCATCGCGAGTCACCGCTCTTGGGCGAGGGGCCGAGGATGGCGAGCGCAAGGCGCAGCAGCCCCTGCACGTCGGCGGCCTCCTGCGGCGAGGCGCTCTCGAGCGCCTGCTCGAGAGCCGATGACGCACTGCGCTCGGGCCAGCCGAGGCCCACGAGGGCGCGCTCGACGTTGGCGCGCACGTGCGGCGGCGGACCGCTCGGAATCTCTGTGGTCTCCACGGCGCGCGCGGCGATCTTGCCGGTGAGCTGGAGCACGATGAGCTTGGCCGTCTTCGGACCGATGCCGGAGACCTTGCGGAAGACTGAATCGTCCTCCCGGGCCACCGCGGTGGCGACGTCGGACGGCGCGAGCTCGGAGAGCACGCCGAGGGCCGACTTGGGGCCCACTCCCGTGACCCCGGTGAGCAGCGTGAAGATGTCGAGGGAATCCTGGTCCGGGAAGCCGAAGAGCGAGAGGCTGTCCTCCCGCACGATGAGGGAGGTGAGCAGGGTCGTCTCGGTTCCGGTGCGGAGGGTCAGCGCGTGCCGCGCGGTCACCGCCACGGCGAAGCCGACTCCCCCGACGTCGATCACGGCGGTTCCGCCTGCCACGGAGAGGACGGTTCCGCGGAGCGCACTGATCATCGGGCCAGCCTATTGGCCGCCGACCGACGGGCCGTGCCTTGCTCGGCGGCGCGCCACGCCTGCTGGGCCGCGGTGAGTCCGGTTGCTGCGCCGCTGCCCGGCACGCCCTGTGCACCCTGCGCGGCCGATCCGCTGCCGAGCGGCACGCGCCAGGCGTGGCAGATCGCCAGCGCCAGCGCATCCGCCGCGTCGGCCGGCTTCGGCACGCTTTCGAGCCGCAGCACCTTCGCCACCATCGTGCCCACCTGCTTCTTGTCGGCCTGACCGTAGCCCGTGATGGCGGCCTTGACCTCGGACGGGGTGTGCAGTCCCACCGGCAGCGAGCGGCGCGCTGCCGCGAGCAGGGCGATGCCACTGACCTGTGCGGTGCCCATGACGGTGCGCACGTTGTGCTGGGCGAACACGCGCTCCACGGCCACGCTGTGCGGGGAGTGCTCGTCGATCAGCGCCTCGATGCCCGCCGAGACGATCAGCAGACGCTCGGCGAGCGGCATGTCGGGCGGCGTCTGGATGACCGAGACGTGCACGAGCGTTGCGGTGCGCGTGGCCGTGACGTCGACGATGCCCACGCCGCAGCGGGTCAGGCCGGGGTCGATTCCCAGCACCCGCATGGGGCCTCCCCCGCTCAGTCGTTCTCGAGTTCGGCCTGCACCTCGGCGGAGATGTCGAGGTTCGTGTAGACGTTCTGCACGTCGTCCGAATCCTCGAGCGCGTCGATCAGGCGGAACACCTTGCGGGCCGTCTCGGCGTCGGCCTCCACCTGCAGGCTCGCCACGAATTCCACGTCGGCGGAGTCGTAGTCGATCCCGGCCTCCTGCAGCGCGGTGCGCGCGGCGACCATGTGCGAGGGGTCGGTGAGCACCTCGAACGACTCGGCGCGGTCGGTGACCTCTTCGGCCCCCGCGTCGAGCACGGCGAGCAGGATGTCGTCCTCTGTCAGTCCGTCGGCGTGGCCGACGGTGATGACGCCCTTGCGGCTGAAGTTGTAGGCCACGCTGCCCGGGTCGGCCATGGTGCCGCCGTTGCGCGTCATCGCGGTGCGCACGTCGGCCGCGGCGCGGTTCTTGTTGTCGGTGAGGCACTCCACGAGCAGGGCGATGCCGTTCGGGCCGTAGGCCTCGTAGATGATCGTCGTGTACTCGATCGACTCACCGGTGAGTCCGGCACCGCGCTTGATCGCCCGATCGATGTTGTCGTTGGGGACCGAGGTCTTCTTGGCCTTCTGCACCGCGTCCACGAGAGTGGGGTTGCCGGCCATGTCGGCGCCGCCGATCTTGGCGGCGACCTCGATGTTCTTGATCAGCTTGGCGAACGACTTGGCACGGCGCGAGTCGATGATCGCCTTCTTGTGCTTGGTGGTCGCCCATTTAGAGTGTCCGGACACGAAAATCTCCTTCAGGAATCAGGGACGAGTCTACGCGACGGCGCGCTCAGGAGCCGCTGGCCCGCGCCGCGACCTTGTCGAGGAAGTAGCGGTGGAAGCGGTAGTCGGCCGTCATCTCCGGGTGGAACGAGGTGCCGAGGAGGTTGCCCTGCTCGACCGCCACGACCGTGCCGTCCTCGAGCCTGGCGAGCGCCCTCGCCTCGGCCCCCAGCTCGGTCACGACGGGTGCCCGGATGAAGACCGCGTGCATCGGGGGATCTCCGAGCACGGGCACATCCAGATCGGCCTCGAACGACTCGGTCTGCCCGCCGAACGCGTTTCGGCGCACGGCCACGTCGAGCCCGCCGAAGCTCTGCTGACCTCGGATGGCGTCGACCAGGCGATCCGCGATCATGATCAGGCCCGCGCACGTGCCGTAGACCGGCATGCCGTCCGCGATCCGCTCCTTGACGGCATCCGCCACGCCGAAGCTCCGCGAGAGCTTGTCGATCACGCTCGACTCGCCGCCGGGAATGACGAGACCGGAGACCGCCAGGGCCTCCTCGGGCCGACGCACCGCGATGACGTCGGCGCCGAGGTGCGTGAGCACCGCGACATGCTCGCGGAAGTCGCCCTGGAGGGCGAGCACACCGACCGGGCGGGGATCCCTCTCGGCGCTACCAGCCACGCTCGGCGAGGCGGTGCGGCGCGGGCACGTCGGAGACGTTGATGCCCACCATGGCCTCGCCGAGACCGCGCGACACCTCGGCGATCACGCTCGGGTCGTCGAAGAAGGTCGTGGCCTTCACCACGGCGGCCGCGCGCTTCTCGGGGTTGCCCGACTTGAAGATGCCCGAGCCCACGAACACGCCGTCGGCGCCGAGCTGCATCATCATGGCCGCGTCGGCCGGGGTGGCCACGCCGCCCGCGGTGAAGAGCACGACGGGGAGCTTGCCGGTCTCGGCGATCTCGACCACGAGGTCGTAGGGCGCCTGCAGCTCCTTGGCGGCCACGTAGAGCTCGTCCTTCGACATCGACGACAGCGCCGCGATCTCGGACTTGATCTTGCGGATGTGCTTCGTGGCCTCGGAGACGTCGCCCGTGCCCGCCTCGCCCTTGGAGCGCACCATGGCGGCGCCCTCGTTGATCCGGCGGAGGGCCTCACCGAGGTTGGTGGCGCCGCAGACGAAGGGGACCGTGTAGTCCCACTTGTCGATGTGGTTGACGTAGTCCGCCGGCGACAGCACCTCGGACTCGTCGATGTAGTCGACACCGAGCGCCTGCAGCACCTGCGCCTCGACGAAGTGGCCGATGCGGGCCTTCGCCATGACGGGGATGGAGACCTCGGCGATGATCGCCTCGATCAGGTCGGGATCGCTCATGCGGGCGACGCCGCCCTGCGATCGGATGTCGGCGGGGACGCGCTCGAGGGCCATGACGGCGACGGCGCCGGCATCCTCCGCGATGCGGGCCTGCTCGGCGGTCACGACGTCCATGATGACGCCGCCCTTGAGCATCTCCGCCAGACCGCGCTTCACGCGGTTGGATCCGAACTCGTGTGTGGTGCTCTCGCTCATCATGTCCTTTCAGAAACCAGATGAATTCTACTGCTCGGAGGCGTGCTCCTTCGGCCAGGCGGCCTGGATTCCCGCCCGCACGTCGCCGAGCAGCTGCGGCAGCGCCTTCGTGCGGGCGATGATCGGGAAGAAGTTGGAGTCGCTCATCCAGCGCGGCACGATGTGCTGGTGGAGGTGCCCCGCCACCCCGGCACCCGCCACGCGGCCCTGATTCATGCCGATGTTGAATCCATCGCACCGGGAGATCTCGGTGAGCACGCGCATCGCCGTCTGCGTGAGGCTCGCGATCTCGGCGACCTCCTCGGCCGTCGCCAGGTCGTATGTCGCCACATGACGATACGGACACACGAGGAGGTGGCCGGAGTTGTACGGGAAGAGGTTCAGCAGCACATAGGCGTGCTCGCCGCGGGCGACGATGAGCCCCTCCTCGTCCGTCAGCGAGGGTGCCCGGCAGAAGGGGCACTCGTCGATGTGCGGCTGCTCCCCGCCCTGGATGTAGACCATCCGGTGCGGGGTCCACAGGCGCTGGAACTCGTCGGGGATCGCCGCGAAGTCGCCGGAGTCCTCGACCGGTCGGTCCATCAGAGCTGACCCGCTGTGGTCACCTGCTGGTGCGACGCGACGCTCGCCACGATCCGCTCGACGGCCTCGTCGACCGCCACCCCGTTCTCCTGCGAGCCGTCACGGAAGCGGAAGCTCACCGAGCCCGCCGCCGTGTCGTCGGAGCCCGCGATGAGGAGCACAGGCACCTTGTTCTTGGTGTGGGTGCGGATCTTCTTCTGCATGCGTTCGGAGGTGTCGTCGAGCTCGGCACGGATGCCGCGCTTCTTCAGCCGGCGCACGATCTCGGCGAGGTAGTCGGCGTGGTCGTCGGCGATCGGGATGGCGACGACCTGCGTGGGCGCGAGCCACACCGGGAACGCACCTGCGTAGTGCTCGAGCAGGATGGCGAAGAAGCGCTCGATCGAGCCCAGCAGCGCGCGGTGGATCATGACGGGCTGCTGCTTCGTGCCATCCGGAGCCGTGTATTCGAGCTCGAACAGCTCCGGCTGGTTGAAGTCGAGCTGCACGGTCGAGAGCTGCCAGGTGCGGCCGATCGCGTCGCGCGCCTGCACGGAGATCTTCGGGCCGTAGAAAGCGGCTCCCCCGGGGTCGGGGACGAGCTCGAGACCGGAGTCGACCGCCACCTGGCGGAGGGTCTCGGTCGCCTCGTCCCACAGTTCGTCGGCACCCACGTACTTCTCGGGGTCCTTCGTCGAGAGCTCGAGGTAGAAGTCGTCGAGACCGTAGCCGCGGAGCGTTTCCAGCACGAAGTCGAGCTGCCGCGCCAGCTCGTCCTTCACCTGGTCGGGGGTCACGTAGATGTGCGCATCGTCCTGCGTGAGGCCGCGCACGCGGGTGAGGCCCGACAGGGTGCCGCTCTTCTCGTAGCGGTAGACGGTGCCGAACTCCGCGAGGCGCAGCGGCAGCTCGCGGTAGCTGCGCCCGCGGGCACGGAAGATCAGGTTGTGCATCGGGCAGTTCATGGGCTTCAGGTAGTAGTCCTGGCCCTGCCTCGTGATGTTGCCCTCGGCGTCGGTCTCCTCGTCGAGGTGCATGGGCGGGAACATGCCGTCCTTGTACCAGGTGAGGTGCTGGCTGGTCTCGAAGAGGTTCTTCTTCGTGATGTGCGGGGTGTTCACGAGCTCGTACTCGTGCGCGATGAGTTGGCGGCGCAGGTAGTCCTCGATCTCAGAGCGGATGATGCCGCCCTTCGGGTGGAAGACCGCGAGGCCCGACCCGATCTCATCCGGGAACGAGAACAGGTCGAGCTCGCTGCCCAGCTTGCGGTGGTCGCGCTTGGCCGCCTCCTCGAGCCGGGACTGGTAGGCGCGCAGCTCGTCTTTCGTGGGCCAGGCGGTGCCGTAGACCCGCTGCAGCTGCTTGTTCTTCTCCGAACCGCGCCAGTAGGCGGCGGCGAGGCGGGTGAGGGCGAAGCCGTTGCCGATCTGGCGGGTGGAGGGCAGGTGCGGGCCGCGGCAGAGATCTTTCCAGACGGTCTCGCCGGTCTTCGGGTCGACGTTGTCGTAGATCGTGAGTTCGGCGCCGCCGACCTCGACCGACTCGTTGTCGCCGCCCAGGGCGTCGTCACCGTCGGCGGCCGCGGATCCGCCCTTGAGGCCGATGAGCTCGAGCTTGTAGGGCTCGTCGGCGAGCTCGGCGCGTGCCTCGTCTTCGGTGACGACTCGGCGCACGAACCGCTGGCCGGCGCGCACGATGCGCTCCATGGCCTTCTCGATGGCCTTGAGGTCTTCGGGCGTGAAGGGAACGGCCACATCGAAGTCGTAGTAGAAGCCGTCGGTCACGGGCGGGCCGATCCCGAGCCTGGCCTCCGGGTTGATCGACTGCACGGCCTGCGCCGCCACGTGGGCGGCGGAGTGGCGCAGGATGGCGAGCCCGTCGGGGCTCGAGATCTCGACGGCCTCGACGGTGTCGTCGTCGGTCACCGTCGTCGCGAGGTCCTTCAGTTCGCCGTTGACCCGCATGGCCACGACGGCCCGGTCGGTGAAGAGATCGAATCCTGTTGCCACGGGTGAGGGCTCCTGCCTGCGTCGAAGAGAACCACCCAAGCCTACCGGGGGTCGGGGTCAGTCCCAGTCGAGGTAGTCCTCGATGGCCCAGGCGGTCTCGCCGGCGTGCGAGGAGGGGAAGGCGTGCCCGGCGCCCTCGATCGTGACGACGCTCACGAGTCCGGGCGCCGACTCCTTGAGCGACTCGCCGTTCGCCGGCGGCGTCACGTCGTCGGCCGCGCCCTGGATGACGAGCACCGGGATGCCCTCGGCCAGCGCCGGCATGGTCTCGGCCGACTCGACGCCGAGAAGGATGACGCCGTTCACGCGGTCGTGGTGCTCGAGCGCCACGAGACGCGCGAGGGTGCCGCCGTAGCCGTGTCCGCCTATCCAGGCATCCGCCACCTCGAGCTCGTCGAGCACGCTCACCACGTCGTGCACCGACTCGGCGGCGATCCGCACCACGCGGAAGTCCTCCCCGGCGATCGAGTGCGCGAGCCCGGCGAGGGTGGCGATGCCCTCAC
Source organism: Herbiconiux oxytropis (assembly GCF_024979315.1). Classification (GTDB taxonomy): domain Bacteria; phylum Actinomycetota; class Actinomycetes; order Actinomycetales; family Microbacteriaceae; genus Herbiconiux; species Herbiconiux oxytropis. Next base: position 97,903 of record NZ_JANLCK010000004.1, read on the forward strand.
CCTGCTCGGCCAGCAGCACGACGGCGGGCCCGGAACCCTCTTCAGCAGAAGCGGTCATGACTCGACACCTTTCCTCGTGGGGTGGGGAATGGAAAAAGGCCCCCAAGCATTCTCGGGGGCCTATCTCTGGGGGCCTATTTCTTTGTGGGCGATACTGGGATCGAACCAGTGACCTCTTCCGTGTCAGGGAAGCGCGCTACCGCTGCGCCAATCGCCCAAAGGTGGTGCTTCTGAGAGACCGAGTGGAGGTGGCGACGGGATTTGAACCCGTGTGGACGGCTTTGCAGGCCGCTGCCTCGCCTCTCGGCCACGCCACCGAATGTGGATTTCCCACAGACGAGTAACTTCACTCGAGCGGATGACGAGATTCGAACTCGCGACCCCAACCTTGGCAAGGTTGTGCGCTACCACTGCGCCACATCCGCATTTCCACCCGCATTTCTGCGTGCGGATTAGACATTAGCCGACTCCTCGGGAGATTGCCAAATCGCCGCCGGCACCGCGTGTCGTATCCCGCGGCGTTCACGAGCACCCCTCCGCATCCGCTACTATCGGTAACTGCCCCCGGGCGATTGGCGCAGTTGGTAGCGCGCTTCCTTCACACGGAAGAGGTCATCGGTTCGAGTCCGGTATCGCCCACCAGATGGTCGTTCAGAGCAAGATCCCCTCGCTGGACGGCCTCCGAGCCGCCTCGATCGTGATCGTCCTGATCGGGCACGGTCAGACTCTGGGTGATCCGTGGCCCGGTCACGTGGGCGTGACGGTGTTCTTCTTCCTCAGCGGATTCCTCATCACGACGCTCCTGCGACGGGAGTACGAGGCCAACCAGCGCATCTCGCTCGGCCGCTTCTACCTCAGACGGGCCCTCCGCATCCTGCCACCCGCCTGGATCGCGATCACCCTGTGCGTCATCGTGGGCGCCGCGGGCATCCTGCCCTCGACGATGAACATCTGGGGCACCCTCTCGGAGTACCTCAACTACACGAACTACTACCTGGTCTACGCCGACCAGGTGCACGGCGAGCGGACCTTCGGGCTGCCTCCGGAATCCACGCAGCTGTGGTCGCTCGCGGTCGAAGAGCACTTCTATCTCGTGTTCCCGCTCCTGCTCATCGTGCTCACCGCTCTGCGGATCCGGATGCGCACGATCGGCTGGGCGCTGCTGGCCGCGGGCGGGGCCGTGCTCGTCTGGCGCCTCGTGCTCTCGCTCGAGGGAGCGGGGTTCTACCGGCTCTACGTGAGCACCGACACGAAGTTCGACGGGCTCGTGATCGGAGCGGCGATGGCGCTCCTGTTCAACCCGGCGCTCGGCGACCGTCCGCCGTTCGGCATCCCCGAGTGGATCGTGAACCGGGTGCTGGCGCCGGTGGGCGTCGTGGTCTTCGTGATCGCGGCCATCTCGCCGGAGGCTCCTCGGCTCGCCGTCGCCGACTCGGCCATCTGCCTCGCGCTCATCCCGGTGTTCTGGTTCGTCATCACCCGGCCCACGAGCGTGGCCGGGCGCGTGCTCAACCACAGGTGGGTCGCCCATCTGGGCGTGCTCTCCTTCTCCGTCTACCTGCTGCACCGGCTCGTGCTCGGGCTCGTGCAGCTCGCGGGACTCGAGCCGTGGCTGTCCGACCTCAGCGCCTACCTGCTCGTCCTCATCCCGGCGCAGCTGATGTTCCTCCTGGTGGAGCGGCCGCTCGGTCGCGTGCGCCGCGACTTCGAGGCGCGACTGCGGCCATCAGGGTGCGTCTCGCCGGCGGGGGTCCGGGGCGAGGCTACCGTGGAGAGCATGTCGGCGACCGTGAGGGCTCATGAGTGAACTGGACCGGCTCCTTCTGCTGCGCAGAAGGCGCCGGTGGCCCCTCGTGGTCGCGGTGAGCCTGCTGTGCGCCGGAATCATCGTGGGAACGGGCGCCGGTCTGATCGCCGTGCAGCAGCTGCAGGAGCAGGTGGCCGGACTCGAGGCGGAGCTCGCGACGTCGCGGTTGCAGGATGCTGCGGCGGAATCGGGCGAGACGGCCGGGCCGGGAACCCTCGCTCCGGCACTGGATCCCGAGCAGGTGGTGGTGGAGGAGACCGACGGTGTCACCTCCTTCACCGATCTCTCCACCGGCCTCCGCACGGTGGTGCAGCCCGTCGACCGCTCGAAGCTCACGATCGTGGGCTCGTCGACCATGCGGGAGATGGCCGGCGACTTCGGGGAGTTCGCCGACCGGCACGACGCCGCGCTGATCGATGCCACCGGCGGCGGCCTGCTGGCCGAGCACATGCTCGCCGAACTCGGCTCCCGCCGACTCGTGACCGACGCCGTCGACATCCCCGCCTCGGGGCAGACGACCCTGACCTCGCCGAACGTTCCGGCCGGCATCCAGGGTGCGTTCCGCCTGAGCGGGCACTTCGAAGGCTACGGATCGGCGGCCGGCACGATCTCGAAGACCGAGGGCCCCGCGACCGTGTGGACCTTCGAGCGGGACGAGGACGGGCTGGCCGTCCGCATCCCGGCGGGCACGGAGTTCGTGCCCGACCTCGGCACCCAGGGCCGCGACGGGATCGCCGTGCTCAACATCGGCAAGAACAACCTCGCCGCGAGCGACGGGGTGGGCGCTTCCGACGTGGACGAGCTGGTCTCCTGGACCGAGGACGCCTACAGATACCTTTCGGCCACGGGCAAGTACGTGCTCGTGGTGGGCCACTTCCAGAACTCCGCGACGGCCGCCGACTCCCCCGCCCGGGCCCGCATCCAGCAGTACAACGACGCCCTGCGTGACAGGTTCGGCCCGCGCTTCTTCGACCTCGAGGCGGTCGTGACCTCCGACGACATCTGGAAGGCCACCGGCATCGCTCCCACCGCGGCCGACCTGGCCGAGCAGCGCGCAGGCAACAAGCCGGACGGTCTCTCGCGGCGGGTCGACGGCGCCGTCGATCCCTACCACCTCGACCCTGCGGTGGCGAGCACGATCGCGGGGCTCATGCAGTCGCGCATGATCGATCTCGGCTGGTACTGAAGCGGCACGAGCAGAGCCGACCGGGCTACCGTGGTGCCCATGCCACCGACGCACCGACCAGAGCCCTTCGCCCCCGGACTGAGAGCGGCGAGGTTCATCCCGCCGGTGTCGGTTCACACGGAGTGGATCCGTGTCGTCGGCGCCGCCCTCGAGGAGCACGCGTCATGAGCGCCTCGCCCGTGCGTGAGCTGTTCGGCGGCGCGGGGCTGCTCGGGCGGGGGCTCGGCACCTGGGCGCGTGCGCCACGGCTCATGCTGCTTGGCGCTGTTCCCGCCCTGATCGTGGCCGGCGTCTACACGGTGGGCCTCGTGGTGCTCGCCATCAACGCCCCCGCCATCGCAGACTGGGCCACACCCTTCGCCGACGAGTGGGACGAACCGTGGCGCTCGACCGTGCGCGTCTCCGCCGCCCTCGCGCTCGTGGCGGCCGGAGTGCTGCTCGTGGTGTTCACCTTCACAGCCATCACCCTCGCAGTGGGAGACGCCTTCTACGAGCGGATCTGGCGCGACACCGAGGAGCGCCTGGGCGACGCCCCGGCCGACCCGCAGGCCGGCTTCTGGCGGCTGCTCTGGCGGGGCCTCGTGAACGCTCTGCGGCTCGTGGCGCTCAGCATCGGCATCGGCCTCGGGCTCTTCGTGGTCGGGCTGCTGCCCGTCGTCGGCACCGTCGCGGCCGCCGTGCTCGGCGCGTTCTTCGGCGGCTGGGTGCTCGCCCTCGAGCTCACGGGCTTCGCATTCGACGCCCGCGGACACGCCCTCCGCGACCGGCGCCGGATGCTCGGGGTGCGCCGGGCGCGCACGATCGGGTTCGGCGCCGCCGTCTACCTGCTGTTCCTGCTCCCCCTCGGTGCTGTCTTCGTGATGCCGGCCGCCGTCGTGGGAGCGACCATGCTCGCACGCGATGCGCTCACGGGGAACGCCGAAGCGGGGCGCCACCCTGAAGGATGACGCCCCGCCGATCAGGTGATGGTGAGTGAGCCGACTCAGTCGTTGACGAGGGCGTAGCCCTCTTCCCCGTGCACCGTGGTGTCGACGCCCGCAACCTCGTCCTCGTTCTTGATCCGGAAGCCGATGGTCTTCTGGATGACGAAGCCGATGACGAGCGCTCCGATGAAGGAGTAGAGCAGCACGGCGATCGCCGCGACGGCCTGCGAGGCGAGCTGGCCGAGGTCGCCACCGGTGAAGAGGCCGGTGTCGATGGCGAAGAGGCCGAGGTAGAGCGTGCCGATGAGGCCGCCGACGAGGTGGATGCCCACGACGTCGAGCGAGTCGTCGAAGCCCATCTTGAACTTCAGCTCGATCGCCAGGGCGCAGACGGCCCCGGCGACGACGCCGAGCACGAGGGCCCAGCCGGGAGCGAGGTTGGCGCAGGCCGGGGTGATCGCGACGAGACCAGCGACGGCACCCGAGGCGGCACCCACCGAGGTGGCCTTGCCGTCCTTGATCTTCTCGATGATGAGCCAGCCGATGATCGCCGCAGCGGTCGCACCCAGGGTGTTGATGACGATGAGGCCGGTGTTCTGCAGGTCGTTCAGCCACTCGGCGCCGGCGTTGAAGCCGAACCAGCCGAACCAGAGGATGGCGGCGCCCAGCATGACCAGCGGCACGTTGTGCGGCTTCTGGATGCCCTTCTGGAACCCGATGCGCTTGCCGAGCACGAGTGCGAGCGCGAGGGCCGCCGCACCGGCGTTGATGTGCACCGCGGTGCCACCGGCGTAGTCGATGACGCCGGGGAGACCGGTGAGGTCGCCCCAGCTGAAGATCCAGCCGCCGCCCCAGACCCAGGCCGCGACGGGGAAGTAGACGAGAGTGGCCCAGATGCCGGCGAAGATCATCCACGCGCCGAACTTGGCGCGGTCGGCGATGGCGCCCGAGATGAGGGCGACCGTGATGATCGCGAAGGTCGCACCGTAGGCTGCGCCGACGAGGCCCTCGTTGTCGGTCGCGAGGGCGCTCAGGCCGAAGTCGGCGAACGGGTTGCCGGCGAAGGCCCAGGGCGACTCGACCGCGCTCATGCTGAAGCCGTAGAGGATCCACAGGACGCTCACGAGGCCGAGGGCGCCGAAGCTCATCATCATCATGGAGACGACGCTCTTGGCCTTGACCAGACCGCCGTAGAAGAATGCGACTCCGGGAGTCATGAACAGCACGAGTGCTGTCGCTGTCAGCGCCCAGGCGATGTTTCCGGTATCCATAGGTTCTCATACCTCTCTGTTGTGCAAGCGGCCCCGCGGGCCGGTTACAGCATGCAGCGGTGAGGTTTCAGAACATGCAGGGCTGTGTTTCAGCCGTGTAACGCGAAGGTGTCCCCTGTAACAACCATGTTTCCGTCAGAGCGACGCGGACGCGATGAGGCGGGACACCGCGCGCAGGTACTTCTTGCGGTAGCCGCCCTCCATCATGTCGCCCGCGAAGACGCCGTCGAGCGGCGTTCCCGAGGCGAGCACGCGGATCTGGGCGTCGTAGACGCGGTCGACGAAGGCCACGAAGCGCAGCGCATCCGTCTGGTTGGAGAAGGGTGCCACGTCGCCGAGCGCGATGACGTCGACTCCCTCGATGAGCTTGACGTAGCGGGAGGGGTGGATGGTGCCGAGGTGCTGCACGAGCGATCCGAAGTCGTCGAACGTGATGCTCTCGCCGGCCGCGAGCCGCGCATCGACCGCGTCGGCCAGAGCGGCATCGGTCTCGAAGGCGACCGCGTGCCCCTCGAGGTCGCGGCGCCGGAAGTCGAGGCCGTCGATCCGCACGATGTCGAAGCGGTCGGCGATGGCCTGGATCTCGCGCAGGAAGTCGCTCGCCGCGAACCGGCCCTCGCCGAGCGCGTTCGGCGGGGTGTTCGAGGTGGCGGCGAGGCGCGTGCCCTTGGCCACGAGCTCGCCGAGGAACCTGGTCATGAGCATGGTGTCGCCCGGGTCGTCGAGCTCGAACTCGTCGATGGCGATGAACTTCGCGCCCGAGAACAGTTGTACGGCGTTGGCGTAGCCGAGGGCGCCGATGAGAGCGGTGTACTCGATGAAGGTGCCGAAGTACTTCTGGCCGGGAGCGGCGTGCCAGAGCGCGGCGAGCAGGTGGGTCTTGCCCACGCCGAAGCCGCCGTCGAGGTAGATGCCGGGCTTGGCGACCGGCGTCTTCTTGCCGCGGCCGAAGAAACCGCCCGCCTTGGCCGGCTTCCAGCCCTCGGCGAACGCCCGGATCTTGGCCAGCGCCTCACCCTGCGAGGGGTAGTCCCGGTCCGGCCGGTAGCTGTCGAACGAGGCCGTGTCGAACTGGCGCGGCGGCACGAGCGTGCGAGCTAGCTCCTCCCCCGACATCGAAGGGGTGCGCTCTGTCAGGCGCGGGGCGACGGCCTGCCGCTCATCAGTCATCCGGGGCATCCTGTGTGTAGAAGTGTGACCCGCCGGTGCAGCGGCCAGCTCTGAAGACGTAGATTCGTCTGGGGGTCCTTCTACCCTAACTGGAGGTTGTGTGATGACAGTCGAGATCGATCGCTCGGAGAAGTTCGCCGGCTATGCCCACCCGGAGCGCCTGGTGAGCGGCGACTGGCTCGAGGCGCACCTCGGCGAACCGGGCCTCGTGGTGGTGGAGTCGGATGAGGACGTGCTGCTCTACGAGACCGGCCACATCCCCGGATCCGTCAAGATCGACTGGCACACCGACCTCAACGACCCCGTGCAGCGCGACTACATCGACGGCGAGGCCTTCGCGGCGCTCCTGGGCGCCAAGGGCATCTCGCGCGATTCGACCGTGGTGATCTACGGCGACAAGAGCAACTGGTGGGCCGCCTACGCACTCTGGGTCTTCACCCTCTTCGGTCACGAGGACGTGCGTCTGCTCGACGGCGGGCGCGACAAGTGGATCGCCGACGGGCGCCCGATCACGACCGACCGGCCCTCCCCCGCACCCGTGGAGTACCCGATCATCGACCGCCGCGACGACGAGATCCGCGCCTTCAAGGAGGACGTGCTCGAGCACCTCGGCCGCCCCCTCGTCGACGTGCGCTCGCCGGAGGAGTACAGCGGGGAGCGCACCACCGCGCCCGCCTACCCCGAGGAGGGCGCCCTGCGGGCCGGACACATCCCCACCGCGGCCAACGTGCCGTGGGCGAAGGCGGCCGCCGAAGACGGCACCTTCCGCCCGGTGGCCGAACTCGACGCCGTCTACCGCGAGGGCGCCGGTCTCGCCGAGGGCGAGCCCGTGATCGCCTACTGCCGCATCGGCGAGCGGTCGAGCCACACCTGGTTCGTGCTCACCCACCTCCTCGGCTTCGACGACGTCAAGAACTACGACGGCTCGTGGACCGAGTGGGGCAGCGCCGTGCGCGTGCCGATCGTCACGGGCTCGGAGCCTGGCACCGTCCCCGTCAAGTAGCGGGATACTGGAGGGGATGACTGAGCCGAACCTGCCCCAGGCCCTCGCCGAGATCCGCGACGACTTCCTCGCGCTCGAGCAGCGCGAGCGGCTCGAGATGCTCCTCGAGTTCTCGAACGAGCTGCCCGAGCTCCCCGAGCGCTACAGCGAGCATCCCGATCTGTTCGAACGGGTCGAGGAGTGCCAGTCGCCCGTGTTCATCTTCGTGGAGGTCGAGGGCGGCATCGTGCGGCTGTTCGCCACGGCGCCCAAGGAGGCGCCGACCACGCGCGGCTTCGCGTCCATCCTCGTGCAGGGCATCGACGGCCTCACGGTCGAGGAGGTGCTCGGCATCCCCGACGACTTCCCCAACACGCTCGGACTCACCGCCGCGGTGTCGCCGCTGCGCATCCGGGGCATGACAGCTCTGCTCGGCCGCACCAAGCGCCAGGTGCGCGCCCGCGTCTAGAGCGCGAGCTCCTCGAGGAAGCGCGCGATCGCACGGTTCCAGGCCGCGCGGTCGTAGTTCCAGAGCTTCGTGTGCCTCGCCACCGAGAACGGCACCAAGGTGACGAGGTCGGGCCTCGCCTCGGCGAGCTGGCGGGAGCCCGTGGAGGGCACGTAGCCGTCGTCGTCGCTGTGCAGGATGAGCACCGGCACGTCGACCTCTGCGGAGCGCTTCACGAAGTCGAGGCGATCGAGGTCGAGCGGCTGGTCCTGCCCGGTGACGATCCCGCCCCAGCGGTGCGTGATGGTGGCGAAGGCGGCGTCGCCGATGAGCTCGGGCACGTGGCGAGCGCGACCGTGGAAGCGCAGCACGTCGTGCCAGTCGACCGCGGGCGACTCAAGCACGATCGCGCGCACGATGTCGCGGTGCACAGCTCGCCCCATGGCCTGCAGGGTGATGGCGCCACCCATCGACCAGCCCATGAGCACCACGTCGGTGGCACCGTGGTCGACGGCGTAGGTGAGGGCGGCGTCGAGGTCCTGCCACTCGGTGTCGCCGAGGGCGTACTTGCCGTCGTGCGACCGCGGGGCCTCGCCGTCGTTGCGGTAGGAGATGTGCAGCGAGCTGTAGCCCGCTTCGCGGAACACGGGGACGGCGCGGATGGTCTCGCCGCGGCGGACTCCCCGGCCGTGCACCTGGATGACCCAGCGCGTCGAGGGCGCCCCGGATGCCTCGGGCGCGGGGGGCACGAACCACGCGGGGGCGGGCCCCACCGGCGTGAACACCTCCACCTCGTCGACGGGCACGTCGAACTCGCGTGGGTGGATGAAGAACCAGCCGCTGATGCGCCCGGCCCTGGCCGCGCGCAGGTCGCCGTAGTCGACCTTCAGCACCGTGCGCCGCACGACGCCGTCGGCGACCTCGCGCACCTCGCCGAGGCGGGCGTGCCCGGTGTCGCCCGAGAAGCGCAGGCTGTAGACCCCCGGGAGGATGGAGTCGGCGGTGACGGAGAGCGAGACGACGTCGGCCTCCTCGTCGTAGCCGAGCACCTTCACGTCGTCGACGGGCTCGGAGGGCGTGACGATGGCCTTCGACATGAGTGCCGTCACGATTGCACCGGCGGCCGCGGCGAGGGCGGCTGCGGTTCCCGCGGCCAGGGCGACGACGGTCCAGGCCGGCACGCGGGCCGGTGCGGGGGCGGAACCTCGGTGCTGTGGCGTCACGACCATCCTTCGCGGTGCATCCGGCGTGCCTTCGCCGCGCGGAACCTAAAGAACTCTAGTCTGCACACGTGTCCGATTCCCCCTTCACCCCGGATGTCCCGGCGGCATTCGGTGCGGCCCTCGACTCGCTCCGGCGGGCCGACACGCGCGAGGAGCTCGTCGTGCACGAGATCCCGGCCCCCGCCAAGCTCGCGCCGCACTCGGTGGCTCTCGCGGCCGACGTGAATCCGGCCCGGCACGGGGCCGACTCCGAGCTCGGCACGGGGCGGTTCATCCTGCTCCACGACGCCGAGCGACCGGAGGCCTGGGGTGGCGAGTTCCGGGTGGTGTGCTTCGCTCAGGCCCCGCTGGAGACCGAGATCGGACTCGATCCCTTCCTCGCCGACGTAGCATGGTCGTGGCTCGTCGATGCGCTGGATGCGCGCGGCGCCAACTACACGAACGCATCCGGCACCGCCACGAAGATCATCTCCACCGGCTTCGGCGAGCTGTCCAGTCAAGGCGACGGGGCTCAGATCGAGCTCCGCGCCTCCTGGACTCCCACTGACCACAACCTCCAGGCCCATGTCGAGGGCTGGAGCGAACTCCTCTGCATGCTGGCCGGTCTGCCACCCGTCGTGGATGGTGTGACGATGTTGCAGACCAGACGAGCGCGACGTGACTGACGAGAAGCAGAACCACACCACAGACCAGCCAGGTGGCATCCCGACCCCCGAGCGGCCGGAGGTGCCCGTGCGCACCGTCATCTCGACGGTCGACGACTTCCACGACGCGGTCGAGGCGATCGCGCTCGGCGAGGGCCCTGTGGCCGTCGACGCCGAGAGGGCGAGCGGGTTCCGCTACTCGCAGCGCGCCTACCTCATCCAGCTCTACCGCCGCGGGGCGGGCAGCTTCCTGTTCGATCCGCCCGCGATCGGGGAGTTCGCTCCCCTGCAGTCGGTCATCGGCGACGAGGAGTGGGTGCTGCACGCGGCGAGCCAGGATCTGCCGTGCCTCCGCGAGGTCGGTCTCGATCCCGTGCGGGTCTTCGACACCGAGCTGGGAGCGCGCCTGCTCGGCATCCCACGGGTGGGCCTCGGCTCCGTCGTGGAGGACCTGCTCGGCATCCACCTCGCCAAAGAGCACTCCGCCGCAGACTGGTCGACGCGACCGCTGCCGGCCTCGTGGCTCGAGTACGCGGCCCTCGACGTCGAGCTGCTGATCGACCTGCGCGACTCGATGGCGGTGCTGCTCGAGCAGCAGGGCAAGCTCGAGATCGCCGCGCAGGAGTTCGCGGCCGTGGTGGCGAAGGAGGAGAAAGCACCTCTCGCCGAGCCCTGGCGCCGACTCACCGGGGTGAGTGCCCTGCGGCCCGACAAGCACCTCGCCGCCGCCCGGGAGCTGTGGCTCGCGCGCGACGAGCTCGCGCGCGCCACCGACACCGCGCCGGGTCGCCTCGTGCCGGACGCCTCGCTCATGGTGGCGGCACGTGCTCTGCCCACCTCCCGCCGCGAGCTCGCCGGCCTCAAGCAGTTCTCCGGCCGGGCCAGCCGCAGCGAGATCGACCGCTGGTGGGCCGCCATCGAGCGTGCCCTCGCGACCGACGACATCCCCGTGCACCGGCGGGCGACCGACACGCTGCCGCCGCCGCGGAGCTGGGCCGATCGCAATCCTGAGGCCGACGTGCGGCTGAAGAACGCCAGGGCCGCCCTCACAGCGGTCTCGGAGGAGCGCAGCATCCCGCTCGAGAACCTGCTGACCCCGGATTTCCTCCGTCGCCTGGCCTGGAAGGGCGTCGAGCCGCTCGCCCTCGAGACGGTGCAGGAGGAGCTCGCCGCGCTCGGCGCACGACCCTGGCAGATTGAGCTGAATGCACAGCCGATCCTGCAGGCCTTTGTGGAAGCCCGCCAAACGGGCGAGACGCCGCCGATCGCCGAGTCGTAGAAAGAATCAAACGATTCCTCGCGGTCAGGGGCCTCTTCTAGGATCGAATCCGATCCAATCCCAGGAGGCATAGTGGCCGAAAGATCTGAAGTCGTTTTCGTCGATGGAGTGCGCACCCCGTTCGGGCGCGCGGGCGAGAAGGGCATGTACTGGCAGACCCGAGCGGACGACCTGGTCGTGAAGGCGATGACCGGACTGCTCGAGCGCAACCCGAACGTGCCGAAGGACCGCATCGACGACGTCGCGATCGCGGCGACCACGCAGACCGGTGACCAGGGGCTCACCCTCGGCCGCACAACGGCGCTGCTCGCCGGCCTCCCCCAGTCGGTGCCGGGCTTCGCGATCGACCGCATGTGCGCGGGTGCCATGACGAGCGTGACGACCCTCGCGGGCGGCATCGCATTCGGCGCCTACGACCTCGTGATCGCGGGAGGTGTCGAGCACATGGGCCGGCACCCGATGGGATTCGACGCCGACCCCAATCCCCGGTTCCTCGCGGAGCGGCTCGTCAGCGGAGAGGCGCTCAACATGGGCAACACCGCCGAGCGCATCCACGACCGCTTCCCGCAGCTCACCAAGGAGCGCTCGGACCGCTATGCGCTGCGCAGCCAGCAGAAGGTCGCGGCGGCCTACGAGGCCGGCAAGATCCAGCCCGACCTCGTGCCCGTCGCCGTGCGCAGCGCCGCCGGCTGGGGGCTCGCCACGCGCGACGAGGCGCCTCGCCCCGAGACCACGATGGAGGGCCTCGCCGGCCTCCGCACCCCGTTCCGGCCGCACGGCCGGGTGACCGCGGGCAACTCGTCCGGCCTCAACGACGGCGCGACCGTCTCGCTGCTCGCGAGTGCCGACACCGCCAACGAGCTCGGTCTCTCGGTCAAGATGAAGCTCGTCTCGTTCGCCTTCGCGGGCGTCGAGCCCGAGATCATGGGCATCGGCCCCGTGCCCTCCACCGAGAAGGCGCTGCGCAAGGCGGGGCTCTCGATCGACGACATCGGGCTGTTCGAGCTCAATGAGGCGTTCGCCGTGCAGGTGCTCTCGTTCCTCGACCACTTCGGCATCGACGACGACGACGCACGCGTGAACGAGTACGGCGGGGCCATCGCCATCGGCCACCCACTGGCCTCGTCGGGCGTGCGTCTCATGATCCAGCTCGCCCGGCAGTTCGAGGAGCACCCCGAGGTGCGCTACGGCCTCACCGCGATGTGCGTGGGCCTCGGCCAGGGCGGCACCGTCATCTGGGAGAACCCGAACTGGAACAAGAAGGCGAAGAAGCGATGACCGACTACTCCACGATCGATTTCTCGGACCTCGAGGCGCTCTCGGCCGACGAGGTCGTGACCCACTCGTACGTGCGCGACGTGCCGCTGAAGAGCGGCAAGACCCTCGCGCTCATCACGCTCGACAACGGGCGCGACCACACCCGCCCCTCCACGCTCGGCCCGCTGGGCCTGCTGGAGTACCAGAAGACCCTCGAGAGCCTCAAGGCGCGTGCCGCGGCCGGCGAGATCCACGCGGTGGCCGTCACGGGCAAGCCGTACATCCTCGCGGCCGGAGCCGACCTCAGCCGTGTCGGCGACATCCCGAGCCGTGATGCTGCGAAGAAGATGGCGCAGCTCGGCCACTGGGCCTTCGGCACCATGAAGCAGATCGGCGTGCCGAGCTTCGCGTTCATCAACGGCCTCGCGCTCGGTGGTGGTGTGGAGGTGGCCCTCGCCGCCGACTACCGCACGATCGACTCGTCGGCCGCCGCCGTCGCGCTTCCCGAGGTCTTCCTCGGCATCATCCCGGGCTGGGGCGGCGCCTACCTGCTGCCGAACCTCATCGGCATCGAGAACGCGCTCAAGGTCGTCATCGAGAACCCTCTGAAGAACAACCGCACGCTCAAGGCGAAGGATGCGTTCGAGCTCGGCATCGCCGACGCGATCTTCTCCCCCTCGAACTACCTCGAGGACTCGCTGAACTGGGCAGACGGTGTGCTCTCGGGCGCCGTGAAGGTGAAGCGGTCGAATGAGCCGGGCAAGGTCGAGCGCCTCGTGAAGTGGGACGCCGCGGTGGGCATCGCACGCAAGATGCTCGAGAGCCGCATCGGCACGGTCGCCAAGTCGCCCTACCGGGCCCTCGACCTGCTGAAGGCCGCGAAGTCGGGCACCGCCGAGGAGGGCTTCGAGCGCGAGGACGAGGCTCTCGCCGACCTCATCGCGGGAGACCAGTTCCGGGCAAGCATCTACGCTTTCGATCTCGTGCAGAAGCGTGCCAAGCGGCCCGCCGGGGCGCCCGACAAGGCGCTTGCGAAGCCCGTCACGAAGGTCGGCATCATCGGCGCCGGCCTCATGGCCTCGCAGTTCGCGCTGCTTTTCGTGCGCCGGCTGCAGGTGCCCGTCGTGATCACCGACCTCGACCAGTCGCGCGTCGACAAGGGCCTCGACTACATCCGCGGCGAGATCGCGACGCTGCTCGGCAAGGGCCGCATCTCGCAGGACGAGTCGAACCGCCTCAACGCCCTCGTCTCGGGCACCACCGACAAGGCCGATTTCAACGACGCCGACTGGGTGATCGAGGCTGTATTCGAGGAGCTCAGGGTGAAGCAGGACGTCTTCGCCGAGATCGAGAAGCACGTCTCCGAGACCGCGGTGCTCGCCACGAACACCTCGTCGCTCTCGGTCGAGCAGATCGGTGCGAAGCTCGCGCACCCCGAGCGGCTCGTGGGCTTCCACTTCTTCAACCCGGTGGCCGTGATGCCGCTGATCGAGGTCGTGAACACCCCGGCGACCGATGAGGCGACGCTTTCGACCGCCATGGTCGTGGCCAAGAACCTCAAGAAGAATGCCGTCATCACCCGCGACACCCCCGGGTTCGTGGTCAACCGCATTCTCGCCAAGGTGCTCGGCGAGGCCATGCACGCGGTCGACACCGGCACGCCGTTCGAGGTCATGAACCGCGCGCTCGATCCGTTCGGCCTGCCGATGACGCCGTTCGAGCTGCTCGAGCTCGTGGGGCTCAAGGTGGGGGCGCACGTGCTCGACACCCATCACGCCGCGTTCCCCGAGCGGTTCTTCGAGAGTGCCAACCTGCACGCGCTCGCGGAGCACGGCAAGATCTTCGACCGCGACGGCAAGGGCAAGATCACCGGCTTCGACAAGAAGGCCGTGAAGATCGTCTCGGGCGGCACCACCCCCATGACGGAGGAGGAGATCCTCCGCCGCGTGGAGGACGGCCTCGCCGACGAGGTGCACCGCATGCTGGAGGACGACGTCGTTCACGCGGCGGAAGACATCGACCTCTGCCTCATCCTCGGCGCCGGCTACCCCTTCCAGATGGGCGGCCTCACGCCCTACCTCGACCGCGTGGGAGCTTCCCAGCGAGCCTTCGGCGGCACCTTCCACACCCCGCCGATCGTGGGAGTCGACTGACGTTCGCGCTCTCTCGGACCGAGTGGCCGCCGCAGCTTCTCCGAGTGCGGCGGCCATCTCGTTCTCACCCTTTTCGCAGGGGGGTCTAGAGGATGTCGGCGATTGCTAGGCCGGGCTCCAACGCCGAGAGGGCGCTGACTGCCGAGATGGTCACGGCGGCCACGGCCAGCAGAGCAAGGAACACTCCGACGGCAGCGAGCATCCTGCGTGTCCGTGCAGAGGAGCCTCCGCTCAGGGACCGCCGCCTCCAGCACGTCACGCTCCCCGCACACGTGACCCCGGCCACGGCAAACGCACCCACTGCCAACGCTCCGTGGTACCGGGTAATCTCAGCTAGCAGCACCGTCAGGACCGGCGACTCTCCTGATGGGTTTGTGGGGTCGAGAGCGGCCGCGACGATCGAATCGATGGTGGGTGCGATCGTCGTCTCGGCGCCGCTCCCGGGCAGCACCTGAAGAAGCGACACCAGCGGTGCGGCTGCGGACTGGACGTTTGCGAGGAGCACAACGACCACGAGGGACCCGACGATCATCGCCCCCGTTGCTGCGACGAGGAGGCCTGCAGCACCCTTCCGGGCTCGCAGGTACCGCTGCCAGAGAGCAATCGACATCATTGCGATGACCGTGATCAGCAGCGCGGTGATCACCACCTTGATGAGATGCCACTGGAACCAGTAGCTCATGAGCTCGCTCAGCAAGGCGGGAAAGCCCTTCTCGCCAGCACGCCAGTATTCATCCAAAGCCGTCGCGACGGAGTTCTCCAGTGCGGCGGGCTCGGTGTACGCGCCGTAGCTACCGCGCAGAAGCGCAACCGGTGCGATGACGAATCCGGTCACGAGTGCGACCGTCGCCGCGAGCAGTCCGATGATGGCGGGCCAAGAACGGAGTCGGCCAGGATCGCTGCGTTCTGTTCTCGTGTTCTCACCTGGATTGATTTCACTATTCATGCCGTCATTATGGAACATGATGAACCCTCATGTCGTGGTACGGCGGGACCATAGTGGTCTGCCGAGACGGCTGGTGTCGGTGGGCATTCGTATGCTTCGGGCATGACGACGACGACGCAGTACTACGTGGCCTCGAGTGTGGATGGGTTCATCGCGGATCGGGAGGGGAAGCTCGACTGGCTGATGCAGTTCGGGTTCGAGGAGTTCACGGCGGGATACGAGGCGTTCCTCGCCGAGGTGGCCGTGGTGGTGATGGGGGCGGAGACGTACGAGTTCGTGCGTGCGGAGGGGCACGCCTGGGCCTACCCCGAGCAGACCGCGTGGGTGCTCACGCGACGTGACCTTCCGCGGATGGAAGGCGGCCACATCCGCTTCGCCCAGGGGGATGTCCGCGACCTGCACGCCGAGTGGGTGGAGGCGGCGGCCGGCCGCAACATCTGGATCGTGGGCGGCGGCCAGGTCGCGGCTCAGGTGGCCGACGCCGGGCTGCTCGACGAGATCGTGCTCACCACGATGCCGGTCGTGCTGGGCGCGGGCACTCCCCTCCTGCCCGTCGGCACCGCCACCGGAGCGCTCGAGGTGAGCGGCACCGAGGTGCTGCCGAGCGGGGCGATCGCCTCGCGCTACCGCATCACCCGCTGAAACGGGCCGGTGTCGGCGTCGGAGGCCTTGGGGGCGTCCGGATCTTCGCTGATGGGCCGGGCGATCGGGATCTTGTCACCGCGCACCTGCGCGATCACGTCCTCGGCGATCTGGGCAGGCGTGAGCCCGACCTTCCGCAGGATCTCGTCGCGGCTCGCGTGGTCGATGAACTCGTCGGGCAGGCCGAGCTCGGTCACCGCCGTGTCGACCCCCGCATCGCGGAGATCCTGCCGCACGCGCGTGCCGATGCCCGCCACGCGCACACCGTCCTCGATCGTGATGACGAGCCGGTGCGCATCCGCGAGCTCGATCACCGAGAAGGGCACGGGCACGACCCATCGGGGGTCGACGACGGTCGTGCCGATCCCCTCGGCTGAGAGCAGGTCGGCGACCTCCAGGGCGATGCCCGCCATGGTGCCCACGGCCACGATGAGCACGTCGCCGCGCTCGTCCTCGCGCAGCACGTCGACGCCGTCGCCCGTGCGCCGCACCGCCGGCAGCTCGGGGCCGACTGTGCCCTTGGGGAACCGGATGACGGTGGGTGCGTCGGTGACCCGCACGGCTTCGGCGAGCTCCTCGCGCAGGCGCTCAGCGTCACGCGGGGCGGCGAGGCGAATGCGGGGCACGATCTGCAGCAGCGCGAGATCCCACATGCCGTGGTGGCTCGGCCCGTCGGGCCCGGTGATGCCCGCGCGGTCGAGCACGAAGGTGACACCGGCCTGGTGGAGCCCCACATCCATGAGCACCTGGTCGAAGGCGCGGTTCACGAAGGTGGCGTAGAGCGCGACCACGGGGTGGAGTCCGCCGAAGGCGAGCCCGGCGGCACTCGTGACGGCGTGCTGTTCGGCGATGCCGACGTCGAAGACGCGCTGCGGGAACCGCTCTGCGAACTTGTGCAGGCCCGTGGGCCGGAGCATCGCGGCGGTGATGCCCACGATCGTGTGGTCGTTCTCGGCCTGCACCACGATCTCGTCGGCGAAGACGCTCGTCCACGACGGCGCACCGGAGGGCGCCGAGAGCGGCTCCCCGGTCTCGGGGTCGATCTGGCCGACGGCGTGGAACTGGTCGGCGACGTCGGTGAGAGCGGGCTGGTATCCACGCCCCTTCTCGGTGATCGCGTGCACGATCACGGGAGCCGCGTACTCCTTGGCCTGCCGGAGGGCCTCCTGCATGGCCACGAGATCGTGCCCGTCGACCGGACCGAGGTACTTGATGTCGAGGTTCGCGTAGAGCGCGGAGTTGTTGGTGACCCGGCTCAGGAAGCCGTGCAGTCCGCCGCGTGCTCCGCGATACAGCGCGCGAGCCGGAGCGCCGAGGCGATCGAACAGCTTGCGGCTGGACTGATGCAGGTCGTGGTAGCCCTTCTTCGTGCGCACGCCGTTGAGATAGCGGGCCATGCCGCCGATCGTGGGCGCGTAGGAGCGGCCGTTGTCGTTGACGACGATCACGAGGTTTCGCGAGTTGTCGTCGCTGATGTTGTTGAGGGCCTCCCACGTCATGCCGCCCGTGAGAGCACCGTCGCCCACGACGGCCACGACGTGCCGATCGGTCTGGCCCGTCATCTCGAAGGCGCGGGAGATGCCGTCGGCCCACGAGAGCGAGCTCGACGCGTGTGAGGACTCGACGACGTCGTGCGGGCTCTCCGAGCGCTGCGGATACCCGGCGAGACCACCCGCCTGCCGGAGCAGGGAGAAGTCCTGACGCCCCGTCAGGAGCTTGTGCACGTACGACTGGTGGCCGGTGTCGAAGACGATCGCATCCCGAGGCGAGTCGAACACCCGATGGATGGCGATCGTGGTCTCGACCACACCGAGGTTCGGGCCGAGGTGACCGCCGGTCTTCGAGACCTCCGCCACCAGGAACGCACGGATCTCGGCCGCGAGGACCTCGAGCTCCTCCGGGGAGAGAGCGTCGAGGTCCCGCGGTCCGCCGATCCTCTTGAGCAGGCTCATACTGTCCACCTTCCCATGACGGCGTGATCTTGAAGTCTACGCCGCCAGGGAATCAGGCAACGATCAGACGAGGCTGCGGAGCACGTACTGGAGGATGCCGCCATTGCGGTAGTAGTCGGCCTCACCCGGCGTGTCGATGCGCACCACGGCGTCGAACTCCACGGTCTCCTTGCCGGCGGGCGAGTGCTCGCTCGGCGTGGCGACGACGCGCACGGTCTTCGGGGTGCGGCCCTCGTTGAGCTCCTCGATCCCTGAGATCGAGACGACCTCGGTGCCGTCGAGTCCGAGCGACGCCCAGCTCTCACCGGCCGGGAACTGCAGCGGCACGACGCCCATGCCGATGAGGTTCGAGCGGTGGATGCGCTCGAAGCTCTCGACGATCACGGCCTTCACTCCGAGAAGGGAGGTGCCCTTGGCCGCCCAGTCGCGCGAGGATCCCGAGCCGTACTCCTTGCCGCCGAAGATCACGAGCGGTGTGCCCGCGGCCTGGTAGTTCTGGCTGGCGTCGTAGATGAACGCCTGCGGAGCATCCGGCTGCGTGAAGTCACGGGTGTAGCCGCCCTCGACGCCATCGAGCAGCTGGTTCTTCAGGCGGATGTTCGCGAACGTGCCGCGGATCATGATCTCGTGGTTGCCGCGGCGCGAGCCGTAGGAGTTGTAGTCCTTGCGGGCCACTCCGTGCTCGTCGAGGTACTTGCCTGCGGGGCTGTCGGCCTTGATGTTGCCGGCGGGCGAGATGTGGTCGGTCGTGACCGAGTCGCCGAGCTTCGCGAGCACGCGGGCACCCGCGATGTCGCTGACGGGCGTGGTCTCGATCGTCATGCCGTCGAAGTACGGGGGCTTCCGCACGTAGGTCGACTCGGAGTCCCATTCGAAGGTGGGGCCCGTGGGGGTCGGAAGCGAACGCCAGCGCTCGTCTCCCTCGAACACGCTCGCATACTGGTGGGTGAACATGCCCGTGTTGATCGAGGTGTCGATCGTGGACTGGACCTCGGCCGAGTCGGGCCAGATGTCCTTGAGGAACACGTCGTTCCCGTCCTGGTCCTGACCCAGCGCGTCCTTCTCGAAGTCGAAGTTCATCGACCCGGCCAGCGCGTAGGCGATGACGAGCGGCGGCGAGGCGAGGTAGTTCATCTTCACGTCGGGCGAGATGCGGCCCTCGAAGTTGCGGTTGCCCGAGAGCACGGCCGTCACGGCGAGATCGTTGTCGTTGATGGCGGCGCTGACCTCGTCGATCAGCGGACCGGTGTTGCCGATGCAGACCGTGCAGCCGTAGCCGACCGTGTAGAAGCCGAGGGCCTCGAGGTCGCCCGTGAGGCCGGCCTTCTCGTAGTAGTCGGTGACGACCTTGGAACCCGGCGCCAGCGTGGTCTTGACCCACGGCTTGGCCTTGAGTCCGAGCTTGTTGGCGTTGCGGGCGAGCAGGCCTGCGGCGAGCATGACGCTGGGGTTCGAGGTGTTGGTGCACGAGGTGATCGCGGCGACCGCGACGGCTCCGTGGTCGAGCGTGTACTTGTCGCCGGATGCCGTGGTCACCTTGGTGGGCTTCGAGTACGCCTCGGGGGCATGGCTCACGTGGGTGTGCGAGTACTCGTGGTCGTCTCCGTCGTCTTCGGCGGTGAAGCCGATGGGGTCGGAGGCCGGGAAGGTGCCCTCGAGCGAGGCGTCGACCTTCGAGAGGTCGTGGTCGCTGTTGGCGTAGTTCTCGAGGTCGCGGATGAAGGTCGACTTCGCGACCGACAGCTCCACGCGGTCCTGCGGGCGCTTCGGGCCGGAGATCGAGGGAACGACCGTGGCGAGGTCGAGCTCGAGGTATTCGCTGAAGACCGGCTCCTCGTCGGGGTTGTGCCAGAGCTTCTGCAGCTTGGAGTACGCCTCGACGAGTGCGACCTGCTCCTCGCTCCGGCCGGTGAGGCGCAGGTAGTCGAGGGTGACGTCGTCGATGGGGAACATGGCGGCGGTCGAGCCGAACTCGGGGCTCATGTTGCCGATGGTGGCGCGGTTGGCGAGCGGCACCTGGCCGACGCCCTCTCCGTAGAACTCCACGAACTTGCCGACCACTCCGTGCTTCCGGACCATCTCGGTGATGGTGAGCACGACATCCGTGGCCGTGACGCCTGCGGGGATGGAGCCGTTGAGCTTGAAGCCGACGACCTTCGGGATGAGCATCGAGACGGGCTGGCCGAGCATGGCGGCCTCGGCCTCGATGCCGCCGACGCCCCAGCCGAGCACACCGAGGCCGTTGACCATGGTGGTGTGCGAGTCGGTGCCGACGCAGGTGTCGGGGTAGGCGCGGTTGACGACGTTGCCGAACGCGTCCTTCACCTCGCGGGTGTAGGTGACGCGCGCCAGGTACTCGATGTTGACCTGGTGCACGATGCCGGTTCCGGGCGGAACGACCTTGAAGTCGTCGAACGCCGTCTGGCCCCAGCGGAGGAACTGGTACCGCTCGCCGTTGCGCTCGTACTCGATCTCGACGTTGCGCTCGAGGGCGTTCGCCGTGCCGAAGAGATCGGCGATGACCGAGTGGTCGATCACGAGCTCGGCGGGAGCGAGCGGGTTGATCTTGGTGGGGTCGCCACCGAGCGAGGAGACGGCCTCGCGCATGGTGGCGAGGTCGACGATGCAGGGCACTCCGGTGAAGTCCTGCATCACCACGCGGGCGGGGGTGAACTGGATCTCGGTGTCGGGCTCGGCCTGGGGGACCCAGCCGCCGAGCGCCTTGATGTGGTCGGCGGTGATGTTCGCGCCGTCCTCGGTGCGGAGGAGGTTCTCCAGCAGCACCTTCAGGCTGAAGGGGAGCTTCTCGTGGCCGGGGACCTTGTCGATCCTGAAGACCTCGTAGGACTGATCTCCGACATTCAGAGTGTCTTTCGATCCGAAACTGTTCACTGCCGACACGTCGACCTCACCTTCGCTGACTCACGACAATCTTGGTTCGCGAGAGGGGTGAATGGCTAGCAAGGGCAACCTAAGGCCGCTCTGCCCTGCCGTTCACGCCCGATTGATTTATCTTGACGTCAAGATAAATATAGCACCATCACTCCCGGTCGAAGACCAGGTCGCGCCGTCGGGCCACGCGATACCAGAGCTCGACTCCGGCGGCTCCGACGGCACCCGCCACCAGCGCGATCATCAGGGCGAGCGGATCGCCGAGCTCGAGCTGGAAGAAGTCACGGGCGGTCGGCACCACGAATGCGAGCGCGAAGGCCACGGCGACCGCGAGCACGAGGCCGAGCCGCCACGAGGTGAGGGGCCTCGCCAGCACGCAGAGCACCCAGAGCGACACGATGAAGAGCGAGATCGTGGTGAGACTGCGCGCTTCTGCGAGCGGCACGCGCTCCTGCAGCACGGCGAAGGCGGCCACGACCGCGGCCGAGGCGATGACCCCCGTGGGAATGGAGAAGGCGAGAACGCGCTTCAGCACTCCCGGCCGGTAGCGCCGCCGATTGGGCGCGAGCGCCAGGAAGAAGGAGGGGATGCCGATGGCGAGCGAGGAGACGAGGGTCATCTGTCGCGGCAGGAACGGGAACTTCCAGAGCAGTACCGCCGAGACGAGTGCGAGCACGATGCCGTAGACGGTCTTGGCCAGGAACAGGTTCGAGACCCGCTCGACGTTGGCGATGACGCGCCGAGCGTAGGAGAGCACGGTCGGCAGCCGGTCGAAGCGCCCCTCGAGCAGCACGATGCGGGAGACCGCCCGGGTGGCGGGGGTCGCATTGCCCATCGCGATGCCGAGATCGGCGTCCTTGATGGCCATCGCGTCGTTGACGCCGTCGCCCGTCATGGCGACCGTGCGGCCCTCGGCCTGGAGGGCATGCACCACGCGGCGCTTCTGCTCGGGCGCCACACGGCCGTAGATGCTCGAATCCCGGAGTGCCCGATCGAGTTCGTCGTCGGCCGTCAGCGCGCTCGCGTCGACCGCGTCGTGCTCGAGGCCGAGCTCCCCCGCGATGCGGCCGACGGTGACCGGGTTGTCGCCCGAGAGCACGATGACACGCACGTCCTGCTCGGCGAAGAAGTCGAGGGTGGGTCGCGCGTCCGGTCGCACCGACTCATGGAACACCACGATCGCCGCCGGCCGCACGCCGGCCTCGAGCGGGCCGCCGGCGGGCTCGTCGGCCCAGTCGCCTGCCCGCCCACCGGCTCTGGCCAGAGCGAGGGTGCGTCGGCCGAGCGCGGCGATCCCCTGGGCCGTGCCGAGGGCATCCGGATGCGAGGCGAGCAGACGCTCGGGGGCGCCCAGCAGCCAGGTCTGCTCGGTCCCCGTGGCCTGGTCCACCACGGTGATCGCGCTGCAGGCGCGGCGGGAGCTGAACGGAAGGCGCTCGGCGACGGAGGGACCGGTGCCCTCGGCCGCCTCGGGATAGCGCTCGCGGAGAGCGAGCGCCGTCTGGTTGGCGGCGACGTCGTGGGCGATGAGGCCGAGCACGGTGTCCACGGCTCCCTCGGGCACGGCGTCGTCGACCACCACGAGCCGCTCGAAGCCGATCTCGCCCGTGGTGAGGGTGCCCGTCTTGTCGAGGCAGAGCACGTCGACCCGTGCGAGCACCTCGACGGCCGCGAGCTCCTGCACGAGCACCTTCTGCCGGCCGAGCTGGATGACGGCCACCCCGAACGCGAGGCTCGTGAGCAGCACGAGCCCCTCCGGGATCATGCCCACCACGCTCGCGACGGCGTCGAGACCGGCCTGCCGCCAGGTCTCGACCGGCACGACGGCCAGATCGCCGAGGTCGCCACCGGCGTAGGTGAGCACGCGGCCCACGAGCACGACCACGATCACCGGCACGAGCAGCCAGGTGAGGTAGACGAGGATGCGCGTGGTGGCCGCCCGGAGCTCGGAGTGCACGAGGCTGTGCTTGCGGATCTCGCGGGTGAGGGTGTTGGCGTAGGAGTCGGCGCCCACCGCGGTGACCCGGGCCTCGGCGGTGCCGGAGACGACGAACGAACCCGAGAGCACGGGGTCGCCGGCGCTCTTGGCGATGGGCTCGGACTCCCCCGTGAGCATCGATTCGTCGACGAGGAGGTCGGCCACCTCGCCCAGCCGCGCATCCGCTGTGATCTGGTCGCCCGGTCGCAGCAGCATGAGGTCGCCGAGCACGACCTGCTCGGGCTTCAGCACGACCGTGTCGCCCGCACGCCGCACCGCGGTCTCGGGCGCCGCGAGCAGCGCCAGGCGCTCGAGGCTCGCCTTGGCCCGCAGCTCCTGCACGATGCCGATGAGCGAGTTGGCCACGACGATGCCGAAGAAGAGGCCGTCGCCGAGGTCTCCGAGCAGCAGCACCGCGACGAAGCACACCGTGAGGATGCCGTTGAAGAACGTGAAGACGTTCTCGCGCAGGATGCTGCCGACCGAGCGGGACGTCGTGTCGTCGGCGACGTTGGTCTGCCCTGCGGCGATCCGCGACGCCACCTCCTCGAGGGAGAGGCCGGGATCGCCGGGCACGGCTCAGCCTGCCGGGGTGGCGGTGGGCTGGGGCTTCGAGTACGCGGTGCGCACGAGCAGCCAGGTGACCCAGAGCACGACGGCGTAGAACGGCACGCCGAGGATGAGCTTGACCGATCCGAGGAGCTCGGTCTGGCCTGCGAAGTAGAGCGGCAGCTCGGCGATCAGGCGGATGGCGAACAGCCCCACCCAGCACCAGCTCGCCACGAGCACGACGCGCCCTTTCGCCGTGTCCTTGCGGTAGCCGCCCGGGTCGTTCGCCAGCAGGCTCACGATGATCCCGATGAGCGGCCGCCTCGCGAGGATGGAGATGAGGAAGACGACCAGGCACACGATGTTGATGCCGATGCCGAGCACGAAGTTGTCCTCCGCGCGGCCCGTGAACAGCGCGAGCGCCGCGGAGACGCCCACACCGAGGAGTCCGGCTACCGCCGGCATGACAGCGCTCCGCATGACCAGTCGCGCGATCACGAAGACCACGGAGACCGCGATGGGCGCGATCACGGCGAGCGGCAGGTTCTTGGTGAACGTGTAGAGCACGAGGAAGCCGAGGCCGGGCAGGATCGACTCCACGAGCCCGCGCACGCCGCCGATCGCACGCAGGAGCGAGGCCCCGGTCGGGGTCTCCCCCGGTGCGACCTCGCTGATGCCGGCCTTCCGGGCGGCTTGGGCGAAGGCCTCGTGGAACGTCGGCGGCCGGTCGGTGCCGTCGACCTCGCTCGTGTCGGCGACGGTCTTGTCGACGGCGCTCGGGGTGTTCTCGTGGGCGGGATCCGTCATCAGCTGCCCGCGGGCTGCGCCCCGCCGGTGGCGGCGGTCTTCGGGATGGTGAGGGGGATGAGGTCCCGCGGCGGCATCGGCTGCGAGCCGCGCACCACGACGACGCTGCGGAAGAGCTCCTCGACGGCCGTGCGGGCTGCGGGGTTCTGGATGGCCTCGCCCGCGATGACACCGCGGAGGAGCCAGCGCGGTCCGTCGACGCCGACGAAGCGGGCCACGCGCAGGCCCTGGCTGCCGTCGGGAGCCGTGGCGGGGACGCCGGCCACGAGCTCGGGCCCGAACGGGCCGTTCTGCACCGTGCTCTTGCCACCCTGCTTGAGTATCTGGTCCTCGATCTGCTCGCGGATCTCGTGCCAGAGACCGGTCGAGCGGGGTGCGGCGAACGCCTGCACCTGGAGCGTCGACTTGGCGTAGTCGAGGCCGACCGCGACGACGCGATTGGTCCCCTCCTCGACCTCGAGGCGGAGGTGCAGCCCCTCACGGGGAAGGATCTTGATGCCGCCGAGATCGACGTAGGGGCGGGCGGGGTTGGCCTCGGAGGCGTCGAAGGGCCCGTCGGTGGCGCGGTCGGCGGGTGCGGACTTCGCGTCGCGGTCGATCACGTCGGCGACGTCGGTGCTCTCGACCTCGGTGGCCGGTTCGGTCGCCTCGGAGTCGGGCTTGATGTCTTCGGGCTCGTTGTCGGTCATGACTGGTTTCCGTTCGTGGGCGACGAGTATCCGGTGGAGCCGAACCCGCCTTCGCCCCGATCGCTCCCGGGGAGCGTCTGGACGGGCACGAACACGGCTCGCGTCACCGGCATCACGATCAGTTGCGCGATTCTGTCGCCGACGGCGATATCGTACGGCACCCGGCTGTCGGTGTTCAGGAGGATCACCTTGATCTCCCCGCGGTAGCCCGCGTCGATCGTCCCGGGAGAGTTCACGACGGTGATGCCGTGCTTGGCCGCGAGACCGCTCCTCGGCACCACGAACCCCGCGTGGCCGTCGGGCAGGGCGATCGACACGCCCGTGCCGACGAGCCTCCGCTCACCGGGCTCGAGGGTCACCGCCTCGGCCGAGAGCAGGTCGGCGCCCGCGTCGCCGGGATGCGCGTAGGAGGGCACGTTCGCCGCGGAGATCAGGATCTCGATGGAGGAAGTCACCCGTCGAGGCTAGTGCAGAAAGGATGATCGAATAGAGGCATGTCGCACTATCGGGAGAGACTCTCTCCGTCGCTCTGGGTTCTCGCCTCGACCGCGCTCGTCATCCCGGCGAGCATGATCGTGTTCGCCCCGCTGCCCGGCGTGCCCGGGCTGCTCGTGGGGCTCGTCGTGGGACTCGTGCTCTACGCGGGAGTGCTCGCCCTGCTCATCGGGCTCGCTCCGGTGATCGAGGTCGAGGGCGGCAGACTGCGCGTGGGCCGGGCGGCCATCCCGATCGAACTGCTCGGCGACTGCGAGGCCTTCGCGCGCGAAGAGGCGACGGCCGAGCGCGGCCCCCGGCTCGACGCGAGGGCGTACCTCTGCATCCGCGGGTGGATCGGGCCGGTCGTGAGAATGCGAATCGCCGACCCGCAGGATCCGACACCGTACTGGTTGGTGTCGACCCGGCGGCCCGGCGATCTCGTCGAGGCGCTGAAAGGCGCTGGTCGGAGAGCGGCCTAGGAGGCGCACTCGACGCAGATCGCGCCGAGCTTCTCCTCATGGTCGATCTGCGAGCGGTGCTTCACGAGGAAGCAACTGACGCAGGTGAACTCGTCGGCCTGCGGAGGCAGGACGACGACGTCGAGGTCGAGGTCGGAGAGGTCGGCTCCGGGCAGCTCGAAGCCACCCGGGTTGTCGGCGTCGTCGACGTCTACGACTCCGGACATCTTGTCCGGCACCCGCTCCTTCAGCGCTTCGATCGAATCCGAGTCGTCATCGGTCTTGCGCGGTGCGTCGTAATCAGTCGCCATGCCCATCCACTTCTAGAAAACAGCCCATTAACCAAATCGGCGGCGTTAGTTTGCATCAAACGGGCGGGAATAGCAAACCGTCGCATGAGTAATGAATACTCACGCCGCCTGCAACTTGCGGCACGCCCGGAACATTCCCCGACGGCGCCCCCTCCTCGTGGCATCCTGACAGCGAACGCGACCCTTGGAGGCCTTTCACCATGCAGGATTTGACGGTTGTCGGAGTCGAGAACGGGGCACTGATCGTCTCGAGCGACGGCGGTGAGCGCTATCGCATCGTCATCGACGAGCTGCTCCAGTCGCGGCTGCGACAGGGCATCGCCTCGGCGGAGGGCGGCAAGAAGGTCTCCCCGCGCGAGATCCAGACCCATGTGCGGGCCGGACTCTCGGCCTTCGAGGTCGCCGAGCTCACGGGCGCGTCGGTCGAGTACATCGAGCGATTCGAGGGCCCCGTGCTCGCCGAGCGCCAGTTCATGGTGGATTCCGCTCTGCGCGTACCCGTGCAGCCGACCTCCCCCGCCGACCCCCTCGGCGAGGAACCGCTGTCGACCTTCGGTGACGCGCTCGAGGAACGGCTCGAGGGGCTCACCGCCCAGGACGTCCGCTGGGCGAGCTGGAAGGACGAGACCGGCTGGATCGTCAAGCTCACCTTCACCTCGCGCGAGATCGAGCACGACGCCCGCTGGCAGTTCGATCCCAAGCGCCACGTGCTCACCCCCCTCAACAACGAAGCCACCACCCTCTCCCGGCACGGTGAGCTGGCCGAGGGCCTCATCCCGCGCCTGCGGGCGGTGTCGTCCACCGTCGACGCCGCCGACCCGGCCGACGCGCGCTTCGACAGCGGGGCGTTCTCGCCGCTCGAGCACCCGGCCGCGCAGGCGATCTCCCCGGCCTCCCCGGCCTCCCCGGCCGAGGCTGCCACAGCGGCTCAGCCTGCGGCCGAGCAGCCGCCCGTGCGATCGGATGCCGCTGGGGCAGGTCGCAAGGAGCAGGGCCGACCGTACGACGGCTTCGCGATCAAGCGCACGCCCGACACGGGCGAGACGGCCGACCACAATCAGACCGCCGATCTCCTGGAGGCGCTCCGCCGCCGCCGGGGCGAGCGTGAGTCCGCCGCGTTCGAGCCCGAGGCGCCCGAGATCGCCCAGGCCCGCGACGACGACGAGCGGCAGTCAGAAGCCGGTGTGCACCCCGCGTTCGGTGGCCCGAGGGCCGTCGCCGACGTCCCGGACACGCCGTTGGAAGGGCTCGAGGCCGAACTCGGTTTCTCTTCGTCGTCCGAGCCCGAGGCGCGCCAGCCCTCCCCCAAGCAGGGTTCGGCGAGGCGCCAACGTGCCTCCATGCCCAGCTGGGACGAGATCGTCTTCGGAGCGCGCAGCGAGGACGACCCGGCCTAGGCAGGACACCTAGCCCGAGCGCGGCTCGACCGGGTCAGAGCGCGAAGGCACCGGCCCGCAGGAGCGGCACGAGCGTCTCCTCCGAGGTCAGCGAACCGTGCTGGCCCACCATGGAACGGCCCGTGACATCGCCGTCGCGGCCGTCGTAGTAGGCCACGAGTTTGCGGGCGGCCACCAGAACGTCGCCGATCCGGGGCAGCACCGCGTCGTCGACCTCGCCGAACCAGCCCGCCTGGATCGCCTCCTCACGGGTCGCGATCCAGGCTCGGGAGTCTTCGCGGCGGTGCCAGGCGTCGGCGAGCCGCGTGCGCGCATCCGGAGCCGACCCCTGCTCGAGGTAGAGCTGCACGCAGCGCGGGTCGCCGCCCACGTGGCGAACGCCCTGCACGAGTTCGGGCACGTCGCCGAAGATCACGTGGCTCGAGGCGGGCACATCGACTATGCCGTGGTCGGCGGTGAGCAGCAGGCCCTCGCGCCGGCCAAGGCGTGCCGAGAAGCGGGCGTACTCCGCGTCAAGCGCCTCGAGGGTGGCCAGCCACCGGTCGGACTCCCAGCCCCGCGCGTGCGCGATCTGGTCGAGCTCGGGAACGTAGAGGTAGACGAGGCGTCGCCCGCCCTGGTCGAAGAGGGCACGTGCGGCGTCGAAGCGCTCGGCGATGGATCCGGCCGCCACGTAGTCGGCGCCGCGCAGGATGGCGTGGGTGAGACCGGAGTCGGCGTACTTCGCCGGGCCGATCGTGCTGCTCGGCACGCCTTCTGCGGCGAGCTGCTCGAAGATCGTGGGCAGCCGCTGCCAGGTGGCCGGGCGCATGACGTCGGACCAGCCGGAGAGCTGGTTGACCACGGCGTCGGCCTCCGGCACGAGCGCGGTGTAACCCACGATGCCGTGCTGCCCCGGCCGGCCGCCGGTGGTGAGCGAGCTCAGCGCGGCCGCCGTGGTGGTGGGGAAGCCGCTCGTGATGGTGGTGCGCTTGAAGAGACCGGATGCCATCGCGCGAGCATGGCCGGCCCGGGCGCGGAGGGCGGCGGAGCCCAGCCCGTCGACCAGCACCACGACCACGCGGTCGGCCGCGGGGAGCTCCAGCACGCCGCCGCCGCCCTCCAGAGCGGCCACGCAACTCGGCAACACGTCGGCCAGAGTCGGCTCTGCTGCCTGCCGCGTCGGTAGCATGGTGGACATTCGGCCAAGTCTGGCACACGACCCCCCGACCCCACCCGCCCTTGACGCGGTGTGCGGACGGCCTGCGAGAAAAACAGGAATGACGAGAGCAACGGACGATCCCACCGGAACGAGCGACGAGAAGATCCTCAACGTCGACGTCTCGACGGAGATGCAGGACTCGTTCCTCGAGTACGCCTACTCGGTCATCTACTCCCGGGCACTGCCGGATGCGCGCGACGGCCTGAAGCCCGTGCAGCGCCGCATCCTCTACATGATGAGCGAGATGGGCCTCCGCCCCGAGAAGGGCCACGTCAAGAGCGCCCGCGTGGTGGGCGAGGTGATGGGCAAGCTGCACCCGCACGGTGACACGGCCATCTACGACGCCCTCGTGCGGCTCGCGCAGTCCTGGACCATGCGCATCCCGCTCATCGACGGCCACGGGAACTTCGGCTCCCCCGACGACGGCCCGGCAGCCGCGCGCTACACCGAGGCCCGCCTCGACGCCGTCGCGCTGCTCATGGTCGACCAGCTCGACGAGGACGTCGTCGACTTCGTCCCGAACTACGACAACCAGCTCACCCAGCCCGACGTGCTGCCCGCAGCCATCCCGAACCTGCTCGTCAACGGGGCGAGCGGCATCGCCGTGGGCATGGCCACCAACATGGCTCCGCACAATCTGATCGAGGTCGTCGCGGGCGCGCGGTACCTGATCGAGCATCCGAACGCCACGCTCGACGACCTGATGGCCTTCATCCCGGGCCCCGACCTGCCGGGCGGCGGCACGATCGTGGGGCTCGCCGGCATCCGCGACGCCTACGAGACCGGCCGCGGCGCCTTCAAGACGCGCGCGAAGGTCTCGATCGAGACCCTGGGGCCCCGCAAGACGGGCCTCGTCGTGACCGAGCTCCCCTACCTCGTGGGCCCGGAGAAGGTGATCGCCAAGATCAAGGACGGCGTGACCGCCAAGAAGATCCAGGGCATCAGCGACGTCACCGACCTCACCGACCGCATGAACGGTCTGCGCCTCGTGATCGGCATCAAGACCGGGTTCGACCCCGAGGCCGTGCTCGAGCAGCTCTACAAGCTCACGCCGCTCGAAGACGGCTTCAGCATCAACAACGTCGCGCTCGTCGACGGCGGCCCGCACACGCTCGGACTCCGCGACCTGCTGATCGTCTACGTGAACCACCGCATCGAGGTCGTCACGCGGCGCACGGCCTATCGCCTGGCGCGTCGACGCGAGCGACTGCACCTCGTCGAGGGGCTCCTCATCGCCATCCTCGACATCGACGAGGTCATCCAGGTCATCCGCGCCAGCGACGACACCGACCAGGCCCGCACGCGGCTCATCGACGTGTTCGAGCTCAGCGTGCTGCAGGCCGACTACATCCTCGAACTCCGCCTTCGCCGGCTCACGAAGTTCTCACGCATCGAGCTCGAGGCCGAGCGTGACAAGCTCCGCGAGGAGATCGCCCAGCTCGAGGCCCTCCTCGGCGATCCCGCCCTCATCCGCAAGGCCGTCTCGGACGAGCTCGACGAGGTCGCCGAGAAGCACGGCACGCCCCGCCGCACGCTGCTCACCGAGGCGCGCCCGTCGCTCGCCGGGGCCTCGAAGCGCGCCCAGCCGGTGCTCGAGGTGGCGGATGCCCCGTGCACCGTCTACCTCAGCACCACCGGCCGGGTGGTGCGCGTCGATCGCGAGGAGACCGAGGAGCTCCGCGCCGACGGCCTCACCGCGCCCGTCGTGGCGAGCCGCCGCAGCAAGCACGACGCGATCCGCAGTGAGGTCGTGACCACACGGCGCTCCGAGATCGGCGCCGTCACCGACACCGGGCGACTCATCCGCATGCCGGTCCTCGACCTGCCCGCCGTGCCCGCCAACTCGGTGCAGCTCGGTGCCGGCGTCAAGGCGGGCGACTACCTCTCGCTCGACGCCAAGCGGGAGAAGGTCGTCGGACTCGTCTCCCTCGACTCCACCGTGCCGATCGCCCTCGGCACCGCCCAGGGAATCGTGAAGCGCATCGCCCCCGGCGCCTACCCCGCGCGCCCCGACTTCGAGGTGATCGCTCTGAAGACCGGCGACGCCGTCGTGGGGGTGGCTCAGCACTCGGAGGAGGACGAGCTCGTCTTCATCACCTCGGATGCGCAGCTGCTGCGCTTCTTCCAGGCCAGCGTGCGGCCGCAGGGTGTGGCCGCAGGCGGCATGGCCGGCATCAACCTCGGCGCCGGCGCCTCGGTGATCTGGTTCGGCTCGGTGCCCGACACGGGCGACGCCGTGGTCGTGACCATCGCCGCGAGCACGTCGACCCTCGCAGGAGCGGATGTCGGCACCGGCAAGGTCTCCGAGTTCACCGAGTTCCCGCCCAAGGGCCGGGCGACCGGCGGCGTGCGCGCCCACCGCTTCCTGAAGGGCGAGGACACCTTGACGGTCGCGTGGGCCGGTCCCGCGCCCGCACTCGCCGTCGGACACGACGGCGCCGCCCGGACCCTTCCCGAATCGGGAGCCCGGCGCGATGCGTCCGGGGTGGGTCTGAGCGGCGTCGTGGGTTCGGTGGGAGCGGCCCGGCGCAGCTAGAGCGACCTACTTGTCGTTGAGCTTGGCCGACTCGTCGTGCCAGCCCGTGGCGATCTGGGAGAGCTTCTCCTGGTACTTGCGGCCGTGGTGGGCGCAGAACAGCAGTTCTGCTCCGGACGGCATGTCGACACGCACGTAGGCCTGCGCACCGCAGCTGTCGCAGCGGTCGGCTGCGGAGAGCTGGTAGGCGTTCTCGAGGTCGGAAACGGCGTTGGTCTCTGCGGCGACTGACTGCATGGTCTGCTCCTCTGGCGACTCGGGCGTTCACTGGCTTGGTAGTGCAATCAAAGCACTCTTCTCCGGGAGCAGACCGCCAAACGGGTGTGTTTCGCTCTGCGCGTAGTGAGAACGTGCCCGAGGGTGTGGCGCACGGGGCGGGCGGCCCGGACCGGTTAGCCTTGTGGACTGGGACGCGGAATCCGCTCCCCTGCACGACCTTCTAAGGAGAACCGGTGGCCTCACCGTCCGACTACTCTGCCCGGCACCTCTCGGTGCTCGAAGGCCTCGAGGCCGTGCGCAAGCGGCCCGGCATGTACATCGGCTCCACCGACTCCCGAGGTCTCATGCACTGCCTCTGGGAGATCATCGACAACGCAGTCGACGAGGCCCTCGGCGGCCACGGCACCGAGATCGACATCGTGCTGCACGCCGACGGCAGCGTGACCGTGCGCGACACGGCCCGGGGCATCCCGGTCGACATCGAGCCGAAGACGGGGCTCTCGGGCGTCGAGGTCGTCTTCACCAAGCTGCACGCCGGTGGCAAGTTCGGCTCTGGCTCCTACGCGGCGTCCGGCGGGCTGCACGGTGTGGGCGCCTCCGTGGTGAACGCCCTCTCGGAGCGACTCGACGTGGAGGTCGACCGCGGCGGCAAGACCTGGGCGATGTCATTCCACCGGGGTGAGCCCGGGGTGTTCGACGACAAGGGCGGCGAGCCGAGCCCGGATGCGCCGTTCACACCGTTCGAGAAGCGCAGCGAGCTCCGCGTGGTGGGCAAGACCGCCCGCAACGTCACCGGCACCCGGGTGCGCTACTGGGCCGACCGCCAGATCTTCACGAAGGGCGCGGAGTTCCAGACCGACGACCTCACGGTGCGCGCGCGCCAGACCGCGTTCCTGGTGCCCGGCCTCAAGATCGCCATCGACGACGAGCGCGGCGAGGAGCCCCGCTCGGAGTCGTTCCGGTTCGAGGGCGGCATCTCGGAGTTCGTCGACCACCTCGCGGCCGACGCGCCCGTGACCGACATCTGGCGCATCGAGGGCACGGGCGAGTTCAAGGAGACCGTCCCGGTGCTCTCCGACTCCGGCGCGATGATCCCCACCGAACTCATCCGCGAGTGCGCCGTCGACATCGCGCTGCGCTGGGGCATCGGCTACGACACCTCGTTCAAGAGCTTCGTGAACATCATCTCGACCCCGAAGGGCGGCACGCACCAGGCCGGCTTCGAGACCGGTCTGCTGAAGTTCCTGCGTCAGACCGTCGAGGCGAACGCCCGTCGGCTCAAGGTGGGCAACGACAAGCTGGAGAAGGACGACGTGCTCGCCGGTCTCACCGCGGTGCTCACCGTGCGCATTCCGGAGCCGCAGTTCGAGGGTCAGACCAAAGAGATCCTCGGCACCCCCGCGGTGCGGAACATCGTCTCCCAGGTCGTGACCAAGGGACTCAAGGAGCGCTTCGCCTCCCCCAAGCGCGACGACAAGACGCAGTCGGCGCTCGTGCTCGACAAGGTCGTGGCCGAGATGAAGTCGCGTATCTCCGCGCGGGCGCACAAGGAGACGCAGAGGCGCAAGAACGCGCTCGAGTCGTCGTCGCTGCCCGCGAAGCTCGTCGACTGCCGTTCCTCCGACGTGGTCAACAGCGAGCTCTTCATCGTGGAGGGCGACTCCGCGCTCGGCACCGCCAAGCTCGCTCGCAACAGCGAGTTCCAGGCGCTGCTGCCCATCCGCGGCAAGATCCTCAACGTGCAGAAGGCCTCGGTGGCCGACATGCTCTCGAACACCGAGTGCGCCTCGATCATCCAGGTGATCGGTGCCGGCTCCGGCCGCTCGTTCGATCTCTCGGCGGCGCGCTACGGCAAGATCATCCTCATGAGCGACGCGGATGTCGACGGTGCGCACATCCGCACCCTCTTGCTCACCCTGTTCTTCCGCTACATGCGGCCGCTGATCGAGGACGGCCGGGTCTACGCCGCCGTCCCGCCGCTGCACCGGGTGGTGGCGATCAACCCCGGCTCGAAGCCCAACGAGACCATCTACACCTACTCGGAGGCGGAGCTCGCCGCCGTGCTCGGTGCTCTCAAGAAATCGAACCGCCGCTACCAGGACCCGATCCAGCGCTACAAGGGGCTCGGTGAGATGGACGCCGACCAGCTGGCCTCCACCACGATGGACAAGCGCCAGCGCACCCTCCGCCGCGTGAACGTCTCGGACGCCGCGGCCGCCGAGCGCATGTTCGAACTCCTCATGGGCGACGAGGTGGCCCCGCGCAAGGAGTTCATCATCGCCGGCTCGGGCGACCTGAGCCGCGAGAGAATAGATGTGTAGGCGCGCCGCAGCCTCTGCGGCGCGCTATTCAGACAGCGGCGCCGCCGCGATCGTGCCGCGCGCTTCACGTGCTCTGTCGTCGATCTCCCGGAGGCGCTCCGGGGCCGGGTCCGTGTAGCTGAGGCCTCGGCGGGTGCGGGCCGTGTCGAGGAGGGAGTCGGCCAGGCCCGGGTTGTTGGCGAGGATGGGGCCGTGCATGTGGGTGCCGAGGAGGTTGTCCTCCCAGAAGCCCTCCTCGAAGGGGGTCTCGGTGTTGCCGCGGCCGTAGACCACTCGGCCGAGCGTGCCGTGCGGGCCGACGTCGACGAACGATCCGCGGTTCTCGAAGCCCACGACGGTGCCGAGCCGGGGCGATTCCACCACGAAGTCGCCCACCACACGCGTGCCGCCGTGCCGGGTGGCCACCGGGAAGACACCGGCGCCCTCGAGCACGTCGCCGCCCTCGAGCGCGATGGTCTGGCCGAGCAGCTGGAACCCGGCGCCGATGGCGAGGAAGGGCCGACCATCCGCCGCGAGCTCACGGAGCTCTGCGGCCACGTCGAGCACGAGCGGATGCGCGAGCAGCTGGGCCGAGGTGGGGCCACTGCCGATGAAGACGAGGTCGGCCTCGCCGAAGCCGGCGGAAGCGCCGCCATCGTGCCGCGTGATCTCGACGGGCAGACCGCGCCACTCGGAGCGCAGCCGCAGGATGTCGACGTTCCCGCTTTCACCGTTCAGGCCGAGAAGACGCGGGAACAGGTGCAGGATCTTCAGCGAAGCGCTCATGCCGCTCCCCCGCCCTCGAGCTCCTTGAAACCCAGGATCTTGCGGATCAGCATCATCTGCTCGTAGTTCAGGATCATCACCTTGTGTCCGGTGGCGGGCTTCGGCCGGGCGAGGAACGCCTTCAGCGCGCGGCGCACGTCGAGGTCGACCTCGCCGACCGGGATGCCGAGGTAGCCGAAGCGCACGGCGAACTGCCACGCCTTCGATCCGGTGATTCCGTCGACGTGGTCGAGCGCCGAGAAGTCGATGTCGTAGATCCACGACGGATCGGGCGTGCCCTCGTCGACGGCGAGGAAGACCTGCTCGGGCGCGCCCTCGAGCGAGTCGAGGTTGAGCTGCAGGCTCGCCGGGTTCTTCATCATGATGATCTCGATCTGCTCACCGGCGACCTCGAGCATCTCGCCCCGGCCGTAGACGGTCTCGAGGGTGTCGAGGGCGCGGGTCACGAGCTCGGGCCGGAACCGTTCGCCGAGCACGCTGCGCGCGGTCGCGGCCGCACCGGCGGCATCGAGCGCGTAGTGCATGCCGCGGGCCGGCAGACGGACCTCGATCTCGGTTCGAGAGGGCGCATCTCCTGCGGCGTCGCTGTCGCCGGTCTCGCCGTCCGCGGTCCACGGGTCGATCGCGAGGGTGGCTCGGGCGCCGTCGAGCGCCACGACCTCGACGGCCGCAGCCCGGGAGCCCGGAACGGCCGATCCCTCGTCGAAGCGATCGGCCGAGGCCACACCGTGGCTCGCGTCGTCGACGAGACTCGGCACTCCGCCGAAGAAGCTGACCCGCCGACCGGAGCGGCCGGGGATCCGCGCATCCATGTCGACGAGGAAGTTGTCCTCGCGGTTGAGGATGAGTCCGTCGGTCGAGGCGGTTGCGACCCGTCCGAGCATCGTCGCCACGCGATCCGGTTCGTGGTACCGATTGAGCTGATCGATCTGGATGTTCAGCAGCAGCACCGTGCGCGGCTTCAGCAGTTCGGCGAGCCGCGTGCCGTAGCCTTCGTCGATCTCGAGGATCGCGATGTCCTTGTTCAGCCGCCCGCCCGCCGAGACCTCCGAGAGCAGAGCCGAGGCGATCCCCTGCGGGAGGTTGCCCCCGGAGGGGTTCGTGAAGACGCTCAACCCGTGCGCCCGGATGATGGCCGCGAGCATGTTGGTGGTGGTCGACTTGCCATTGGAGCCGGAGACGGCCACGACGCCGTGCGGGATGCGCGCGATCGTGCGCTCGAGGAAGCCAGGATCGATGCGGAGCGCGATGTTGCCGGGGATGGCCGAGCCGCCGCCGCGAAGGCGCGCGGCGACCCTGACGGCCCGCCCCACGAGGACGGCTGCCGTGGTGCGGAGTGCCATCGGCCTACTCGAGGTAGTCGCGCAGCGACTGCGATCGCGACGGGTGGCGCAGTTTCGCCATCGTCTTGGACTCGATCTGGCGGATGCGCTCACGCGTGACCCCGAAGGTGTCGCCGATCTGGTCGAGGGTCTTCGGCATGCCGTCGCCGAGGCCGAAACGCATGCGGATGACGCCGGCCTCGCGCTCGGAGAGCGAGTCGAGCAGCGACTCGAGCTGCTTCTGCAGCATCGTGAAGCCCACCGCGTCGGCCGGCACGACCGCCTCGGTGTCCTCGATCAGGTCGCCGAACTCGCTGTCGCCGTCTTCACCCAGCGGGGTGTGCAGGGAGATCGGCTCACGACCGTACTTCTGCACCTCCACGACCTTCTCGGGCGTCATGTCGAGCTCTCGGCTGAGTTCTTCGGGCGTGGGCTCGCGGCCGAGATCCTGGAGCATCTGGCGCTGCACGCGGGCGAGTTTGTTGATGACCTCGACCATGTGCACCGGGATGCGGATGGTGCGCGCCTGGTCGGCCATGGCGCGCGTGATCGCCTGGCGGATCCACCAGGTGGCGTAGGTCGAGAACTTGAAGCCCTTTGTGTAGTCGAACTTCTCGACCGCACGGATGAGGCCGAGGTTGCCCTCCTGGATCAGGTCGAGGAACTGCATGCCGCGACCGGTGTAGCGCTTGGCGAGGCTCACGACGAGTCGGAGGTTGGCGCCGAGCAGGTGGCTCTTGGCGCGCTGGCCGTCTTTCGCCACCCACTGCAGCTCGCGCTTGGCCGAGGGGCTGAGGTTGTCGGTGTTCGCCAGCTTGTCCTCGGCGAACAGTCCCGCCTCGATGCGCATGGCGAGCTCGACCTCTTCGGCCGCGTTCAGCAGCGCGACCTTTCCGATCTGCTTGAGGTAGTCCTTGACCGGGTCGGCGGTGGCGCCCGTGATGGTGGTGGAGTAGACGGGGACGTCGTCCTCGTCGTCGACGAGAGAGAGCACGAGTGCGCCCGTGGGCAGCGCCTCCGCGGCGGCGGGGGCCTTGGTCGCGCCCTCCTCGCCCTCTTCGGTCGACTCGGCTGCGGCGTCGTCGGCCACCACCTCGACCTCGTCGGTGGTCTCGTCGACCTCGGCCTCCTCGCCGGGCTCGACCTCGTCCTCCTCGTCGTCGGCGGAGGCCTTGGCCTTCGTGGCACGCTTGGGGGCGGCCTTCGCCTTGGCGGGCGCCTTCGCAGCCGCCTTCTTCGCGGGAGCGCGCTTGGCAGCGGGCTTCGTGGCAGCCGACTCGACCTCGTCAGGCGCCGTTGCCTGCTCGAGAGTGTCTGCGGTCTTGGGGGTGGCCATTAGTTCACCTTTCATGCCACGCGACCGGTGCTGGGATGAGATTCCCCGGCGTGAACGCCGGCCGCATGAAGATGTTTTTGGACAGTACTAAGACCCATGTCAAGTGCCGGATCGCTGCAGCCTCGACTACGACTGCATCCGTACACAGGAACGGGTCTTCATTATCAATTATTGCACGGAAAGAACAGCCCTCTCGCCGTTCACGCCCCCCGGCGCCTCCACGCTCGATACAGTGCAACCCAGATGGGGCCCACGGATATTCCCTCGTCCTCCTCGAGCTTGCGGCGTGTCCGCCGCCTGGCCGAGAGCAGCATCACCACGCCGAACCCGACCACCGCGTACTGCACCGCGAAGGCGAGGCGGAAGGCGTCGAGGTCGTAGAGCTCGTCGCTCCAGCCTGCTGAGAGCTGGGCGTCGAGGATGACGCCGATCAGGAACATCGTCACGAAGCTCGCCAGGAACCCGCCGACGTTGACGATGCCGTTGGCCGAACCGAGCGAGCGGATCGGGTTGAAGGAGCGCGCGAAGTCGAAGCCGATGAGCGATCCCGGCCCGCCCGCACCCATCGTGACCACGAGCACGACGATGAGCCAGGTGGGGGGCACCCCCGGCCAGAGCAGCACGGCGCCCCAGACCAGCCCGAGCAGCGCCGTCACCCCGAGCACGAGGTTGGAGCGACGGAGCGGGAAGCGCGCGGTGAGGATGCCGAGGATGGGGCCCGCGATGAGCCCGGTCACCACGATGGTGACGAGCAGGATCGACGCGGTGGTCTCGGGGATGCCGAGGGCCGAGACCATGAACGGGAATCCCCAGAACAGAGCGAAGACCGTGCCGGAGGACTGCGTGACGTAGTGCGACCAGAAGCCGAGCTGCGTGCCGGGCCGGCGGATCGTCTGGCGGAGTCCATGGAGAGCGTCCTTGATCGACGCAGCGCGCGTCTCGGCCGCTTCCGCCGGTCGATCGGCGAGAAAGGCGATGGTGAGCACGAAGCCCACGAACGAGACCGACGCCGCAGCCGTGAACGCCGTCGTCCAGCCCTGCTCGTGCAGCAGCCAGGCGAAGGGCACGGCCGAGAGGATCTGCCCGATGGCGCCGACGTTGCCCGTCCACTGCGACAGCAGGGGCACGGTGCGGCCGTTGAACCACGAGTTGATGAGCCGGATGAGGGAGATGAAGATGGCGGCGTCACCGGCGCCCACGAGCATCCGGCCGGCGATCGCGAGCTCGATGGCGGGGGCGAACGCCACGACGAGCTGGCCCGCGACCATCACGCCGGAGCCCGCGCAGATAAGCAGCTTCGGGCCGACACGGTCGATCAGGAGCCCGATCGGGATCTGCAGGCCCGCGTAGACGGCCAGCTGGAGCACGGCCAGTGCCGAGAGCAGCGCCGCCGTGGTGTCGAAACGCTCGGCGGCCGAGACCCCCGCGACGCCCAGCGACGAGCGCTGCAGGACGCCGGCCATGTAGGCGAAGACGCCCACGGCGAAGACCAGCCAGGCGCGTCTCGAATTCATCGCTCGGAGTCTACGCCCGCGGCCCCTTGCGGCGACCTACCCCGCGGTGCCGGGCGGGAGGTCGTCGCCCGAGCGGTTGCCGGCGAGGAATCGCTGCAGTTCGTCGGCGATCTCATCGGCCGAGGGCAGTTCGCCGTCGACGTCGGTGAGCGGCGAGCGGATGCTCGTGCCCTCCATGTAGGTGTCGTGGCGCTCTTCGAGGGTGGTGACCAGGCGGGCGAGCTCGGCGTTCGAGTCGACCTGCTCGTCGATCTTCGAGGCGAACAACCGGCCCTCCTCGCGGAGCTGATCGGTGGGGAAGATCAGCCCGGTGGCCGCGCTGATGGACTCGATGGCCACGAGGGCGGTGGCCGGGTACTCGGTGTCGGCGAGGTAGTGCGGCACGAGGAGCACGAAGCCCGCGATGGGGTGACCGAGCTCCTGCAGCCGGTACTCGACGAGGTGCAGCGCGTTGGCCGGTGCCTGGGTGCTCGGCCGCCAGACCGAGAGGGCGTCGATGAGCTCGATCCGGTTGCCGCTCACGGTGACGTTGATGGGCCTCGTGTGCGGCACCGGCATGGGGATGGCGTGCACCCACGTGGTCGTCTTCACCTTGAACGTCTGCACGAGCTCGATCATGGCGGCCGCGAAGCGCTCCCACTGGAAGTCGGGCTCGAACCCGTTGAGGAAGAGGAAGCGGTGGCCGAGCTCGTCGCTCATCAGGTAGAGCCTGAGGGTCTGCGGCTGGTAGTCGCTCAGGTGGTCGTGGTCGAACGTGATGATCGGGCGCCTGGCGCGGTAGTCGAGCAGCACGTCGGCGTCGAACTCCGCGATCACCCGGTTGTCGAGCGTGTCGAGGAGATAGTCGCCGAACTGCGAGACCGCTGCGCCGGCATCCGTGAACCCGGTGAGGCCGGCCACCAGGTCGAGTCCCTCGGGAACGAGGCCGCTCTCGGCGACGATGTCGTACAGCCCACTGGGTCGATCCATGCTCCAACTCTAAACCGGGCTGTCGGAGCGACCTTCCGATGGCGGCATGCCGAGAGCGAACAGGGAGCGGGAATACGATGGCGGGATGACTTCGGCCACGCTCTCGATCCGCTCCTCCGACCAGACCACGACCGACGGCGAGGTGCTCGTGCTCGCGGCGCATGCGCCGACCGAGGGCTCGGGGCTCGTGGTGCTCGGAGCCGCCGACGCGGTGGTGTCGGCCGTCGCCGCCTCCCTCGAGGCCATCGGCTTCGGGGGCAAGAAGGACGAGTTCGTGCGACTGCCTGCTCCGGCGGGGCTGACGGCGGCGAGCATCGCCGTGGTGGGTCTCGGCACCGCCTCGCCCGACGTCGACGCCCTCCGTTACGCCGCAGGAGTCGCGGGCCGTCGCACCACAGCCAAGGACGCCGTGGTGATCTCGTTCGGCCTGGAGTCGTCCGAGCAGCTCGTGGCGGTCGCCGAGGGCGCCGGCCTCGGCTCCTACGACTTCACCGACTACCGGGGCATCGGTGCCGAACCTGCCGACGGTTCGCCCGCCGAGGCGGCCGAGCCCGTGGGAGAGGAGGCGGGGTCTGCGACCTCGTCTCCGCGCGCCCGTTCCATCTCGATCGTGTCGGCCCTCGACAGCCAGGCCGCGGCCGCGGCGCTCGAGCGGGCGCTCGCCTCCGTCGACGCGGTCGCCCTCGTGCGCGACCTCGTGAACATCCCGGCGCTCGACCTCTACCCCTCGGTCTACGCCGACCGCGTGCAGGAGCTCGCGGCTGGCCTCCCGCTCGACGTGACGGTGTGGAACGAGCAGGAGCTCGTGGCCGAGGGCTTCGGCGGCATCGCCGGGGTCGGCCAGGGCTCCACCCGGCCGCCTCGGCTCGTCAAGGTGGCCTACTCCCCCGCCGGCGCCGCCAAGCACCTCGCGTTCGTGGGCAAGGGCATCACCTTCGACACCGGCGGGCTCTCGCTCAAGCCGCCGGTGTCGATGATCGGCATGAAGTACGACATGGCCGGATCCGCCACCGTGCTCGCCGCCGTGCTGGCCGCCGCCCGGCTCGAGCTGCCCGTGCGCATCACGGCCTGGCTGTGCCTCGCCGAGAACATGCCCTCGGGAACCGCCATCCGCCCCGGCGACGTGCTCACGATCAAGGGCGGCCGCACCGTCGAGGTGCTCAACACGGATGCCGAGGGCCGGCTCGTGCTCGCCGACGGCCTCGTCGCCGCGAGTGCCGAGCAGCCCGACGCCATCGTCGACGTGGCAACCCTGACCGGGGCGGCGGTCGTGGCACTCGGCAACCGCTATGTCGCGGCCATGGGCGATGAGGCCCTCGTCGCCGATGTGCTGGGCGCGGCGAAGAAGGCCGGCGAATCGATCTGGCCGATGCCGCTGCCTGCCGAGCTCCGGCCGCTGCTCGCCTCGGACATCGCCGACATCGCGAACGTGAAGCCCGGCAACACGGCGGCGGGGATGCTCGTCGCAGGCGTCTTCCTGCAGGAGTTCGTGGGGAAGCGGGAAGACGGCAAGACGATCCCGTGGGCTCACCTCGACATCGCGGGCCCCGCCCAGAACAAGGACGGCGGCTACGGCTACACCGTGAAGGGACCGACCGGAGTGACCGTGCGAACCCTCCTCGGGCTTGCCGAGTCCTTCTCCCGTGGGTAGTAAGCTCGCAGGGGCGAAAAGATATCGCTCCATTTCCGGTGCACGTCGCACTGACGCTGCACGGATCCTGACGCACGAGGGAGTTGCATAGGTGTCGGACCAGAACTTTGACCTTGTTGTTCTCGGCGGTGGCAGCGGCGGCTACGCGGCCGCACTGCGCGCAAGCCAGCTGGGCTTCTCGGTGGCGATGATCGAGAAGGACAAGGTAGGCGGCACGTGCCTCCACCGTGGCTGCATCCCGACCAAGGCGCTGCTGCACTCGGCCGAGGTGGCCGACGTCTCGCGCGAATCCGCCAAGTACGGCGTGAACACGACCTTCGAGGGCATCGACATCGCCGCCGTCACCGCCTACCGCGAGGGCATCGTCGCCTCGAAGTTCAAGGGCCTCGAGGGTCTCGTGAAGGCGCGCAAGATCACCACCATCGCGGGCGAGGGGCGTCTCACCTCCCCCACGACCGTGCAGGTCGGCGGCGACACCATCACGGGCAAGAAGATCGTGCTGGCCACGGGCTCCTACTCGCGCACGCTCCCGGGCCTCGAGATCGGCGGCCGGGTCATCACCTCCGAGCACGCCCTCGCGCTCGATTTCATCCCCAAGAAGGTCGTCATCCTCGGCGGCGGCGTCATCGGCGTCGAGTTCGCGAGCGTGTGGAAGTCGTTCGGCGTCGACGTCACGATCATCGAGGCGCTCCCCCACCTCGTCCCCAACGAGGACGAGGCCATCTCGAAGCAGTTCGAGCGCGCGTTCCGCAAGCGCGGCATCGCCTTCAACCTCGGCACCCGTTTCTCGGGCGTCACGCAGGACGACAACGGCGTGGTGGTCTCCCTCGAAGACGGCAAGACCTTCGACGGCGATCTGCTGCTCGTGGCCGTCGGACGCGGTCCGGCGACCCAGGGTCTCGGCTTCGAGGAGGCCGGTGTCACGGTCGACCGCGGCTTCGTGATCACGAACGACCGCCTCGAGACGAGCGTTCCCGGCGTCTACGCCGTGGGCGACATCGTGCCCGGCCTGCAGCTGGCCCACCGCGGCTTCCAGCAGGGCATCTTCGTGGCCGAGGAGATCGCGGGGCTCAACCCGCAGGTGGTCGAGGATGTCAACATCCCCAAGGTCACCTACTCCGACCCCGAGGTCGCCTCCGTGGGCCTCACCGAGGCGAAGGCTGCCGAGAAGTACGGCGCCGACAAGATCACGGCCTACGACTACAGCCTCGCGGGCAACGGCAAGAGCCACATCATCGGCACGACCGGATCGGTGAAGGTCGTGCGCGTCAACGACGGCCCCGTCATCGGCATCCACATGATCGGCGCCCGCGTGGGTGAGCTGATCGGCGAGGGCCAGCTGATCGTGAACTGGGAGGCCTACCCCGAGGACGTGGCCTCGCTCGTGCACGCCCACCCCACGCAGAACGAAGCACTCGGCGAAGCGCACCTGGCCCTGGCCGGGAAGCCGCTGCACGCCATCTGATCGGAACCCTCCGCGCGGCGGCTCACACGATGAGGCGCCGCGCGGCCCGAGCAGCACAAGGTCCGGCCCACTAGGCTTGAAAACGAACGGTTCCAAAAGGAGACAAAGGTCATGAGCGAATCCGTCAACCTTCCCGCACTCGGAGAGAGTGTCACTGAAGGAACGGTCACCCGATGGCTCAAGAACGTCGGCGATCGTGTCGAGGTTGACGAGCCCCTTCTCGAGGTGTCGACCGACAAGGTCGACACCGAGATCCCCTCGCCGGTGGCGGGTGTGATCGAGGAGATCCTCGTGCAGGAGGACGAGACGGTCGAGGTCGGGACCGCGCTGGTCACGATCGGCGACGGATCGGGCGGCGGTTCCGCCGCTCCCGAGGCTCCCGCCGAGGAGGCTCCTGCTGCCGAGGCCGAGGCTCCTGCGGCCGAGGCGCCTGCCGAGACCGCTCCCGCTGCTCCGTCCGAGGAGGCCCCGGAAGAGGTCGTGACCTCGTCGGTCGACGCTCCGGCACCCGCCGAGGAGACCCCGGCCGAGGCTCCCGAGCCCGTTCAGGAGGCTCCGGCACCTGCCGCCCCTGCTCCCGCGGCCGCACCGGCTGCTGCTCCCGCTCCCGCTCCTGCCCCCGCTCCGGCCCCGGCTGCTGCTCCGGCCCCCGCTGCTGCTCCGGCTCCTGCCGCTGCTCCTGCTCCGGCCGCCGCGGCGCCCTCGGCTCCCGCAGCCGGTGGCTCGAACGCCGGCTACGTCACCCCGCTCGTGCGAAAGCTCGCCCACGACAAGGGAATCGACCTCTCGACCGTCACGGGCTCGGGCGTCGGAGGCCGCATCCGCAAGGAGGACGTGCTCGCCGCCGTCGAGAAGGCGGCAGCACCTGCGGCCTCGCCCACTTCTGCCGCTCCCGCCAAGCGTGCTCCCCTCGAGGTCTCGGAGCTCCGCGGCACCACGCAGCCGATGTCGCGGCTCCGCAAGGTCGTGGCCGAGCGCGCCGTGGCCTCGATGCAGGCGTCGGCCCAGCTGACCACGGTGGTGAAGGTCGACGTCACGAAGGTCGCCGCCTTCCGCACCGCGGTCAAGGACCGCTTCCTCGAGAAGACCGGCACCAAGCTCTCCTTCCTGCCGTTC
The DNA here is from genome assembly GCF_024979315.1 of Herbiconiux oxytropis. Taxonomy (GTDB): domain Bacteria; phylum Actinomycetota; class Actinomycetes; order Actinomycetales; family Microbacteriaceae; genus Herbiconiux; species Herbiconiux oxytropis. The sequence goes on from NZ_JANLCK010000004.1 coordinate 141,759, forward strand.
TTCGCGCTGGCCGCGACCGAGGCGCTGAAGGCCTACCCGGTCATCAACGCCACCGTCGACGGCGAGTCGATCGTCTACCCCGACCACGAGGGCATCAGCATCGCGGTCGACACCGAGCGCGGTCTCCTCACCCCCGTGGTGAAGAACGCCGGCGACCTCGACATCGCGGGCTTCGCCGCCCAGATCGCCGACCTCGCCGCCCGCACCCGTGACAACAAGCTGAAGCCCGACGAGCTCTCCGGCGGCACCTTCACGCTCACCAACACGGGTTCGCGCGGTGCGCTGTTCGACACCCCGCTGGTGTTCCTGCCGCAGGTGGCCATCCTCGGCACCGGCATCGTCACGAAGGAGCCCACGGTCGTGACCGTCGACGGCGCCGACGCGATCGCGGTGCGCTCGATCGTGTACCTCGCGCTGAGCTACGACCACCGCATCGTCGACGGAGCGGACGCCGCGCGCTTCCTCACCGCCGTGAAGAACCGCCTCGAGGACGGCGACTTCGAGGGCGACCTGGGCATCTAGCCCTCGCCGCCGTCTCACGGGCCCACCGGCCCGTACGATCGCAGTCTCCAGCCGGCCCCGCCCCTCACCACGAGGAGCGGGGCCGCTGCCGTTCCCGCCCCGTCGACCGGCGCGCCCTCCTCCCCGGTCACCTCGACGAGCGCGAAGTCACCCACGCGCTGCACCAGGCGGAGGATCTCGGCCCCGGGTTCGACCGGCAGCTTCCTCCGTTCGCCCGAATCCGGCTGCATCTCCTCCAGGTCGGCCGTCAGCGCCGGCGACCCCCATTGATCCACCCCGTCGAGGCACGCGGCGTCCCCTGCCGCGAAGCACTCAGCCCGCGCCCGCAGCAGCGCCGCTGTCGCCGCCACCGGATCATCGCCGCTCACCGCCGAATCCGCCCCCGAGGTCGGCGCCGCATCCTCCACCGGCCCGTCAGCAGCCCGCTCGCGATCGACGGCCCCGTCGGCCCCACCGTCCCCTCCAGCGCCGCCGTCACCCTCAGCCCCACCGTCCCCTCCAGCTCCACCGTCACCCACGGCCCCATCGTCACCCTCGGCCCCACCGTCGCCCTCAGCACCCCCCTGTGCCACCGCACCGCTCTCCACCGCGCCGCCTCCGCCATTCCCACCCTCAGCGCTCTCACCCCCGGGCAGCAGCACCACGACCGCCGTGACCACCACAACCACCAGCACGGCAGCGAGCCCGGCCTTCGCCAGCACGCGTCGCGGCAGCCGCCGAGCCCAGCCGCCTGGCGCGGCGCGCACGGCACGCAGGAGTTCACCCACTGCTGCCAGCGCAGGATCGACGGTCTCGGCGATCCGCGGCGCGTCACCGGCACCCACCGGTGCGCGGGCGCGCTCATCCGGCCACGCCCACTCCGCCTCGAGCTCGGGTGCGAGCTCGGCGTCGGCGGGCGGCGCGTCGGCGGGTGCGACGCTCGCGACGGCGACGGCGGTCGCGCCTTCCTCGACGACGGGCCGATCCCGATCCCGATCCGGACTTCGATCCCGACCCCGCGCTCGCGCGAGCCGCGAGACCCACGCGACGTCGCGGCCCACGGCGTCGTCGAACCCCGGCGCCCCGTGCGCGACGGCGCGACCGAACCCCACGAGAGTGACCGCTGCGTCGGCTCCGACGAGCACCGATCCGGGATCGAGACCACCGTGCGCCCAGCCGGCCTCGTGCAGCTGCCGCACCGCGGCACCGATCATCCGCACCACGGAGTCGTCGCGGTCGCCGGATGCCCGCAGCACCTCACGCAGCGGCCGGCCCCCGCACCGCATGAGCACGAGAGCGGGTCGCCCCTCCTCGTCGCCCACCACCTCGAGCAGCCGCGGCATCGCCGCGATCGGCCGCGCCGAGAGCACGTCGAGCTCGGCGAGGTGGCTCGCGGTCGCGAAGCGGGCGTGCCGCACCGACGTGCCCGGCCCGCCCAACCGCACCTTCACCACGACGGAGCGGGCCTCGGACGATCCCGGCTGCTCCGCGCCGGCCACGGCGGCGAACACGTTCGCGCGCTCCCCCACAGAGAGCACCTCCGTGAGGGTGTACCCACCCACCACGGGCACCCGGGACTCCGAAGTCGTGTCAGCACGTCGCATCCGCCCAGGGTGCCCCGAAATGCGCAGCAGAGGGTCGCCCAACGCGTTCCGGTGGACGGCCCCACGCGCCGCCGCCGCTGTGCAGGAGCAGACGCACGCCCGCCGCGAACAGGTGGCGCGGGCGGAGGGGCCGACGAAGTATCCTTGGAGGCATGGCACGCAAGACCGACTCCGCACCGAAGAAGCCCAAAGAACCGGGTCGCATCAAGCAGATGTGGCAGGTCTTCAAGATGACCCGCCGCTACGACTCCAACGCGGTCTGGATCATGGCGCTCGGTTTCGCGCTCCCGGTGCTCGCCGGCGTGGCCCTCGCGCTCATCCTCTCGCGCGACAACGTCTTCGGGCTCGTGATGTGGATCCTCGCGGGCGTGCTCGCGGGGCTGCTCGCCGCTCTCATCATCCTCGGCCGCCGTGCGGAGCGCGCCGCCTACAAGCAGATCGAGGGCCAGCCCGGTGCCGTCGGCGCCGTGCTGCGCAGCTCGCTGAAGCGCAGCTGGACAGGCAGCGAGATGCCGATCGCCGTGAACGGCAAGTCGCAGGATGCGGTCTACCGGGCCGTCGGCCGCGGCGGAGTCGTCCTGATCGGGGAGGGCCCCCGCACGCGCACCACCAAGATGCTCGAGGAGGAGCGTCGGAAGGTTCTCCGCATCCTCCCCAACGTGCCCGTGACCTTCCTCACCGTGGGCCCGGATCCCGACGCCGTGCCGCTTCACCGCGTGGCCGCGAAGATGGCCCGCCTGAAGCCCGCTCTCACCAAGCCCGAGGTTCTCGCGGTGTCCAACCGCCTCACCTCGCTCTCGTCGTCCCCCCTGCCCATCCCCAAGGGCATCGACCCGATGCGGATGCGCCCCCAGCGCGGTCGCTGAGACCCGGGTGACCACCACCTCCGGCGGAGCCGCCCCGAGCGACTGGCCGGGCGAGCGCCTGGGCTTCAACCGCGAGGGGCGCGGCTCCGTGGCGCGCCCGGGCCGCCGCATCCTTGCTCTGCTGATCGATTTCGCCTTCTGCTACGTCATCTACGTCGCCTTCTTCTTCGAGAACCCGTGGGCGTCGAGTGTGATCTTCCTGATCGAGCAGGTCGTGCTCATGGCCACGCTCGGCGGCGGTCTCGGTCACCTGCTGCTCGGGATGCGTGTGGTGCGGCTGAACGGGGCGTACGCCGGCTGGTGGCGCCCGATCGTGCGCACCGTCCTCCTCGTGCTCGTCGTCCCCGCCGTGATCTGGGATTCGGATCAGCGAGGCCTGCACGACGTGTTCTCCGGCACCGTCCTGGTGAAGCGCTAGTCGTAACATCCCGGAAACAAGGGTGACACCGACGGGTAACGGCTTACCGCTAGCCTTACCTGTGGCTACATCTTTGTAGTTTTTTCCTGTTCCAAGCCATTTGGAGATCTCTCACATGTTCAGTGATTCTTCCGAGGTGCTCAAGTTCATCAAGGACACCGACGTCAAGTTCCTTGATATCCGCTTCACCGACCTTCCCGGTGTGCAGCAGCACTTCAACATTCCCGCCTCCACCGTCGACGAGGAGTTCTTCGCCGTCGGTCAGCTCTTCGATGGCTCGTCGATCCGCGGCTTCGCGTCGATCCACGAGTCGGACATGCAGCTCATCCCCGATGTCTCCACGGCTTACGTCGACCCCTTCCGGGCCGAGCGCACCCTCATCCTGGTCTTCGACATCTACAACCCCCGGAACGGTGAGATCTACAGCCGCGACCCGCGTCAGGTCGCCAAGAAGGCCGAGAAATACCTGGCATCGACCGGCATCGCCGACACGGCGTTCTTCGCTCCCGAGGCCGAGTTCTACATCTTCGACGACGTGCGCTACGAGGTGAAGCAGAACTCGAGCTTCTACTCCGTGGACTCCGACGAGGCCGCCTGGAACACCGGACGCGTGGAGGAGGGCGGAAACCTCGCCAACAAGACCCCCTACAAGGGCGGCTACTTCCCCGTCTCCCCCGTCGACCAGCACGCCGACCTCCGCGACGACATCTCGCTGAAGCTCATCGACGCCGGTCTCATCCTCGAGCGCGCCCACCACGAGGTCGGCACCGCCGGCCAGGGCGAGATCAACTACCGCTTCGACACCATGGTGCACGCGGCCGACGACATCCTGAAGTTCAAGTACATCGTGAAGAACACGGCGAACCTGTGGGGCAAGACCGCCACGTTCATGCCGAAGCCGCTCTTCGGCGACAACGGCTCGGGCATGCACACCCACCAGTCGCTCTGGAACGACGGCACGCCGCTGTTCTACGACGAGGCCGGCTACGGCGGACTCAGCGACCTCGCCCGCTGGTACATCGGTGGCCTGCTCAAGCACGCTCCCGCGGTGCTCGCCTTCACGAACCCGACGGTGAACTCCTACCACCGCCTCGTGCCCGGCTTCGAGGCCCCCGTGAACCTGGTCTACTCGGCCGGAAACCGGTCGGCGTCGATCCGCATCCCGATCACGGGCACCAACCCCAAGGCCAAGCGCATCGAGTTCCGCGCGCCTGACGCCTCGGGCAACCCGTACCTCGCGTTCGCCGCGCAGCTGATGGCGGGCCTGGACGGCATCCAGAACCGCATCGAGCCGCACGAGCCCGTCGACAAGGACCTGTACGAGCTTCCCCCCGAGGAGGCCAAGAACATCCCGCAGGTCCCCGCATCGCTCGATGCCGCCCTCGACGCTCTCGAGGCCGACCACGAGTTCCTCACCAAGGGCAACGTCTTCACTCCCGACCTGATCGAGACCTGGATCTCGTACAAGCGCGAGAACGAGATCAAGCCCATCGCCCAGCGCCCGCACCCGTTCGAGTTCGAGCTCTACTACGGCGTCTGATCCGCTGATCATGTCGAAGGCCGCATTCTCCTTGGAGGGTGCGGCCTTCTTCGTGTACACATGGCGTGAGAGATGAACACGCCGCTGAAGCACCACAACGTCTTCCAGACCCCGGATCTCGCCGAGGCCAGGAACGAGGTCGCGCGCGTCTTCTGCGACCACAGGCTCACCATGACCGACCCGCGCGGCCGCCTCGACACCGTGCTGAACGGCGCCCTCGTCGGCGAGGTGGGGCTGAACTACCTCCGCTACGGCGACGAGGTGCGCATCTCGCCCGGTCGCCTCGACGACTTCTACCTCGTGCAGATCCCGCTCGCGGGCCGCGCGGCCGTGAAGGTGGGCGACCACACGGTGATGTCGGATCGCCGCCGCGCCTCGCTCATCTCGCCCACCGAAGCGGTCGACATGCTGTGGTCCGACGGTTGCGAGCAGCTCATCGTCTACCTCGACCGGCACGCGGTCGAGCGGATGGCGGGAGCGGGTGATGAACCCGGCCCGGTCGTCTTCGCCCCCGGCGTCGACCTCGACGCGCCGGCGGTGCGCAGCTGGCTGCGGATCGTGCACCTCATGCGCGACGAGATCGAGGCCGGCGACACCGTGCTCACCTCGCCGCTCGCGCACGCCCACTTCGAGCACCTCCTGATCGGCGGGCTGCTCGCGGCGCAGCCCAACAGCGCACTCGTGGAGGAGCGCTCCCCCTCCTGGCGACCGGGCGCACCCAGCCGGGCCGTGCGCCGCGCCACGGAGCTCATCGAGGCCGAGCCCGAACGCGCCTGGCGGGTGGCCGAGCTGGCCTCCGCCTCCGGCACCACCGTGCGTCAGCTGCAGGAGTCGTTCCAGCGCGAACGCGGAGCGAGCCCCATGGAACTGCTCCGCCGCACCCGGCTCGAGCGCGCACGCGCCGAACTGCTCGAGGCGGATGCCACGCGCAGCACGGTCTCCGAAATCGCCACGAAGTGGGGCTTCTTCCACCTCGGCCGGTTCTCGGTGCAGTACCGCGAGACGTTCCAGGAGTCCCCCTCGCAGACCCTCGCCCGCTGACTCCCGGCGTCCGTGACGAAGCGTTAATCGCAATCCGGATAGCCGGCGCTCCGTTCGGATAGTCACCGCCCGCCTTCTTGACGACCATGGGTCCACCGCGCATCCCGCGGCCCCGTCGTCGAGAGGACCAGCAGTGTTCGAAGGCAAGACCGTCATCGTCACAGGCGCCGCCACCATCATCGGAGCGGCGGTCGTGGCCGAGTTCGCCGAGGCCGGTGCGCACGTCGTGGCCGCCGACATCGACCGGGAGGGTGGCGAGGCCGTGGCGGCCGCCCATCCGCGCACCCGGTTCGTCGAGACCGACATCCGCGACGACGCGCAGCTCGAAGCCCTCGTGACCGAGGCCCTCACGGCCACCGGTTCACTCGACACCGTGGTCAACCTCGCCTGCAGCTACGGCGACGACGGCGCCGAGAGCGACCGGGCCACCTGGCTCGACACCCTGAACGTGAACGTGGCCAGCGCGGCGATCCTCGGCGGCATCGCCCGCCCGCACCTGGCCGCCTCCCGCGGCAGCATCGTGAACTTCGGCAGCATCTCGTCGAAGGTCGCGCAGACCGGTCGCTGGCTCTACCCCGTGAGCAAGGCCGCCGTCGTGCAGCTCACCCGCTCGATGGCGATGGACTACGCGCCCGACGGCATCCGGGTCAACAGCGTCTCGCCCGGCTGGACCTGGTCGGCCGTGATGGACCGGCTCTCGGGCGGCGACCGGGTGAAGACGGATGCCGTGGCCGCCGACTTCCACCTGCTGCGCCGCGTCGGCGACCCCGAGGAGGTGGCGGCTGTCGTGGCTTTCCTGGCCTCGGCGAAGGCCGGCTTCGTCACGGGGGCCGACTGGGCCGTCGACGGAGGCTACTCCGCCATGGGGCCCGAGCAGTCGGTGCCCGCCATCCCCCGACTCGCCACCTAGGCGAGCCGGCCCCGCAACTCCCCTTCCACTCGCACACGAAAGGCACTCCATGAGCACGAAGACCTTCACCATCGTCGGAGCCGGTCAGGCCGGCCTCCAGCTCGGCATCGCCCTGCTCGGAGACGGCCACGCCGTCTCCATCGTCTCCAACCGCACCCCCGTCGAGATCGCCGAGGGCAAGGTCACGTCGAGCCAGTGCATGTTCGACACCGCCCAGTCGTACGAGCGCGAGCTGGGGCTGAACTTCTGGGACGAGATCACGCCTCCGGTCGAAGGCATCGCGTTCACCGTTCCCCACCCGGCCGGCGACGGCACCAAGGCCCTCGACTGGGCAGGTCGCCTCGACGCCGTCGCCCGCTCGGTCGATCAGCGGGTGAAGATGCCGCGCTGGATCGACGAGTTCATCGCCCGCGGCGGCGAGTTCGTGATCGGAGACGCCGGTGTCGACGACCTCGAGCGCTACGCAGCGTCGAGCGACCTCGTGCTCGTGGCCGCGGGCAAGGGCGAGATCGCTCGCCTGTTCGAGCGCGACGCCGAGAAGTCGCCTTACGACGCACCGCAGCGCGCCCTCGCCCTCACCTACGTCAACGGGCTCACTCCGAGGGCCGAGCACTCCGCGGTGGCCTTCAACCTCATCCCCGGCGTCGGCGAGTACTTCGTCTTCCCCGCCCTCACCACCACGGGGCCCTGCGAGATCATGGTGTTCGAAGCCGTGCCAGGAGGCCCGATGGACCTCTGGAAGCCCGGCATGACCCCCGAGGAGCACCTCGCCACCTCGCTGCACGTGCTCGAGACGTTCGTGCCGTGGGAGGCCGAGCGCGCGCGCGATGTGACCCTGACCGACGACAACGGAGTGCTCGCCGGCCGATTCCCGCCCACGGTGCGGAGGCCCATCGCGACGCTGCCGAGCGGAGCCACCGTGCTGGGCCTCGCCGACGTCGTGGTGCTGAACGACCCCATCACCGGTCAGGGTTCGAACAACGCCAGCAAGTGCGCCGAGAGCTATCTCACGAGCATCCGCGAGGAGGCCGCCGCCGGTGGAGCGTTCGACGACGCGTTCAAGCAGGGCGCGTTCGACCGGTACTGGGAGAACGCTCAGCACGTCACGCGCTGGACGAACGCACTGCTGGCTCCGCCGCCCCCGTTCGTGCTCGAGGTGCTCGGAGCCGCCGGGCAGTTCCCGGAGATCGCGCACCGCTTCGCGAACGGATTCGACGACCCGCGCGACTACGGAACCTGGTTCCTCGACCCCGAGGGTTCGGCCACGTACGTGCGCGAGGTCGCCGAGCGGGCAGGGGTGGGCGCGTGAGCCCCGCAGAGGGCGGCATCGACGTCGAGGCCTTCAAGCGCGGCATGCAGACCCTCGCCGGCCACGTGACGGTCCTGACCGCGCGGGATGCCGACGGCAGCCCGGTCGGCATCACCGCGACGGCGGTGTGCAGCCTCACCGCCGAACCGCCGTCGCTCTTGGCGAGCATCAACCGCTCGACCTGGCTCGGCACGGTGCTCGACCGCTCCGGATCGTTCGGGGTCAACATCCTCTCGCACAAGCAGGTGCGGGTGGCCGAGGTGTTCGCGGGCATGGATCCGCACCTCACGGGATCGCGCAAGTTCGAGGCCGGCAGCTGGACCGACGGGGTCAACGGGAGCCCGTTGCTCGACGAGGCCCTCGCGGCCTTCGACTGCACCCTCGACCAGCTCGTGGAGCGCTCCACCCACCTCGTGGCCTTCGGGCTGATCTCCGAGAGCCGGGTCTCCGAGGGCCCGGCCGATCCGCTGATCTACCACCGGAGGCTCTTCGGCACGATGGCGACGGCTGCGGCGGGATAGTTCCTATTGTCCGTAGAACAGGCGCTCGAAGACCGCTCGTGAGCGTCGGGTGACACCCAGGTAGTCGTCCTCGAGGCGGGAGGCGGAGCCCGGCGGGTACTCCAGCAGGCGCGCCACCCCCTCGAGTTGGCGACGGTCGGTCGGGAGCACGTCCGAGGTCTTGTTGGTCCAGAGCGTCATGGCCGAGCGCGCACGAGAGGCGAACAGCCAGGCCTGTTCGAGCTTGCGGGCGTCGTCGTGGCCGATGAGCCCGCCCGTGTGCTCGGCGGCGAGGGCCTCGAGGGTCGAGGTGGTGCGGATGGCGGGCTGCGCGGCGGCGTGCTGCAGCTGCAGCAGCTGCACGAGCCACTCGACGTCGCTGAGCGAACCGCGGCCGAGCTTGAGGTGGCGGGCCGGATCGGCACCCTGCGGAAGCCGTTCCTTCTCCACGCGGGCCTTGATCCGCTTGACCTCGCGCACCTCGGTCTCCGAGATGGAGGCCGGGTAGCGCACGGTGTCGGCGAGGGCGTGGAAGTCGTCGATCAGGGCCTGATCGCCCGCGACCCCGTTCGCCCGCAGCAGGGCCTGCGCCTCCCAGGTGAGCGACCAGCGCGCGTAGTAGCTCGCGTAGGAGTCGAGCGAACGCACCGACGGGCCGTTCTTTCCCTCGGGCCGCAGGTCGATGTCGAGGTCGAGCGGCAGTCGGTGGTCCTCGGTGAGGCGCTTGAGCTCGTTCACGATGAACTGGGCCACCGATTGCGCCGTCTGGGCGTCGACCCGCACGGCGCGGTAGACGTAGAGCACGTCGGCGTCGCTCCCGAAGCCGAGCTCCCCGCCGCCGTACCGGCCCATGCCGATGATCGCGAACTCGATGCCGTCTCCCGACGCGGGCGCCGCCCACTGCCGGATGCTCGCGAGCGTGCCGCGGAGGTGGGAGGTCGTCACGTCGGTGAGTCCCGTGCCGAGCTCCTCGACCGTGCAGAGGCCGAGGATGGACGAGATCGCGAGCCGCAGCACTTCGCGGCGCCGCACGGTGCGGAGGGCCTGCGCCGCGGCATCCGGTGTGTCGTGCCGCGCCACGATGGCTCGGGTCTCCTCCTCGAGCAGCGCCCGGGAGCGCGGGCGCAGCTCCTCGTCGTTCTCGAGCCAGGCGGCCGCCTCCGGGATGCGCTCGAGCAGCTCCCCCACGAAGCGCGAGCCCGAGAGAACCTGCGTGAGCCGCGCCGCGGCACCGGATGAGTCGCGCAGCATGCGGAGGTACCAGTACGTCTCGCCGAGGGTGTCGGAGAGCCTGCGGAAGGCGAGCAGCCCGTAATCGGGGTCGGCGCCGTTCGCGAACCACTGCAGCATGACCGGCAGCAGCGTGCGCTGGATCGACGCGCGCCGGGAGACGCCCGAGGTCATCGCCGCGATGTGACCGAGCGCACCGGAGGGGTTCGTGAAGCCGATCGCCGCGAGCCGGGCCTCGGCCTGGGCGCTCGAGAGGGCCAGCTCGTCGGGCGAGAGCGCTGCGACGGCGGCGAGCAGCGGGCGGTAGAACAGCCGCTCGTGCAGGGTGCGCACCCGCACCTTGATCGCGTCCCAGCGCGTGATGAGCTCGCTCGCGCTGGCGGCGAGGCCGCTGCCTCTGGCGAGCACGCGCTGCTCGGTCTCCTCGCGGGGCATGAGGTGGGTGCGGCTGAGCTGACGCAGCTGCAGTCGGTGCTCGAGCAGGCGCAGGATGCGGTAGTCCTGGCCGAACTCGACCGACTCGACGCGCCCGATGTAGCCGGCGTCGGCGAGGGCCTCGAGGGCCTCGAGCGTGCCGCGCTGGCGCACGCTCTCGTCGCCCTGGCCGTGCACGAGCTGCAGCAGCTGCACGGTGAACTCGATGTCGCGGAGTCCGCCGGGACCGAGCTTCAGCTGGTACTCGACGTCGGCCGACTTGATGTGCTCGGTCACGCGCTCGCGCATGCGCTGCACCGACTCCACGAAGTTCTCCCGGGAGGCGCTCGACCACACCTGGGGGGCCACGATGCGGGTGTACTCCTCGCCGAGCGCGAGGTCGCCGGCGAGCGGGCGGGCCTTCAGCAGCGCCTGGAACTCCCAGTTCTTGGCCCAGCGGTCGTAGTAGGCGGCGTGCGACTCGAGCGAGCGCACGAGAGCGCCGGCCTTGCCCTCGGGCCGGAGGTTCGGGTCGACCTCCCAGAGGCCGGGCTCGATGCCCGCCTCGCCGATCCCGCGCATCGTGACCATCGCGAGCCGGGTGGCGATCTCGATCGCCGTGCTGGAGGGCACGATCCCGGAGTCGTCCGGCTCGCCCACGAAGATCACGTCGACGTCGCTCACGTAGTTGAGCTCGCCCGCACCGGCCTTGCCCATGCCGATGATGGCGAGCCTCGTGGCCCGCACCTGCTCCTCGGGGAACTGCCAGAGCCCGTTGCCCTTCGTGACCAGCTGGCGGCGCGCCACGGCGAGAGCGCCCTCGAGGGCGCCCGCGGCGAGGTCGGCGAGGGCTCGGGCCACGAGGCCGAGGCCGGCCACGGGGTTCGGCTGCTCGAGGTCGAACGCGGTCACCTGGGCGAGCAGCACCCGGTAGCGGATGCGCAGGGCGATCCACGCGTCCTCCCCTACGAGCGTGGACAACCCGTCGACCGCACCGACCGACTCGAGGAGCGACGCCTTCGCGGACTGCGCATCCGGAAGCGTCAGGGTCGGCTCCGCGAGAGCCGTGAGCTCGAGCGGGTGCCGGAGGAAGAAGTCGGCGAGCCCCGAGGAGGCGCCGAACACGCGGATCACCCGATCACGGAGCACCGCATCGGCGAGCGTCGCCCGCGCCACCTCCGGAGCGCGCTGCTCGATCCGGATGATGCTCGCGAGGGCCAGATCCGGATCGGCCGCGCGCGAGAACGCCGGCAGCAGGTCGTCGAGCCCCAGCTGTATCCGCTCGGCGAGAGCGCGCAGCTGCTCACCGGACCCGCCCAGATCGGCGAAGCCGGCCCGGGCGAGATCGGTGAGCGTGGTGGTGGAGCGGGGCATCGGAGCGGTCAGCGGCTCAGAGGATCTCCAGGTTGGACTCGAGCTCGTAGGGTGTGACCTGCGCGCGGTAGGCCTTCCACTCCTGCCGCTTGTTCAGCAGCACGTAGTTGAAGACCTGCTCGCCGAGCGTCTCGGCGACCAGCTCGGAGTCCTCCATGAGGCCGATCGCCCGGTCGAGCGAAGCCGGCAGCGCGTTGTAGCCGAGGGCCTTGCGCTCGGAGTCCGTGAGGCTCCACACGTTGTCCTCCGCCTCGGGCGGCAGCTCGTAGTCCTCCTCGATGCCCTTGAGACCCGCCGCGAGCAGCAGGGAGTAGGAGAGGTAGGGGTTGGCGGCGGAGTCGATCGCGCGGTACTCGATGCGCGAGGACTGGCCCTTGTTGGGCTTGTAGAGCGGAACGCGCACGAGGGCGGAGCGGTTGTTGTGGCCCCAGCAGACGAAGCTCGGAGCCTCGTCGCCGCCCCAGAGCCGCTTGTAGGAGTTCACGAACTGGTTGGTGACCGCCGTGATCTCGGGGGCGTGCTTGAGCAGCCCCGCGATGAAGTTGCGGCCGATCTTCGACAGCTGGTACTCGGCACCGGCCTCGTAGAAGGCGTTCGCGTCGCCCTCGAAGAGCGAGAGGTGCGTGTGCATGCCCGAACCGGGGTGGCCCGAGAGCGGCTTCGGCATGAACGTGGCGTAGACACCCTGCTCGATCGCGACCTCCTTGATGACCGTTCGGAAGGTCATGATGTTGTCGGCCGTCGTCAGCGCGTCGGCGTAGCGCAGGTCGATCTCGTTCTGGCCGGGGCCCGCCTCGTGGTGGCTGAACTCCACCGAGATCCCCAGGTCTTCGAGCATGCGCACCGAGCGGCGTCGGAAGTCGTGCGCCGTGCCGCCGGGCACGTTGTCGAAGTAACCGGCCGAGTCGACGGGCTCGGGGCCGCCCGGGCCGTACTGCGACGACTTGAGCAGGTAGAACTCGATCTCAGGATGCGTGTAGAACGTGAAGCCGCGATCGGCCGCCTTCGCGAGGGTGCGCTTCAGCACGTTGCGGGGGTCGGCCACGGCGGGCTGGCCGTCCGGCGTCGTGATGTCGCAGAACATCCGCGCGGTGGGGTCGATCTCGCCCCGCCAGGGCAGGATCTGGAAGGTCGTCGGGTCTGGATGCGCGAGCACGTCGGCCTCGAAGGATCGAGTCAGACCCTCGATCGCGGAGCCGTCGAAGCCGAGACCCTCGGCGAACGCGCCCTCCACCTCGGCGGGCGCGATGGCGACGGATTTCAGGGTGCCCACGACGTCTGTGAACCACAGTCGCACGAACTTGATGCCTCGCTCTTCGATCGTGCGAAGAACGAAGTCCCTTTGCTTATCCATCGGCGCAACAAACCCTCTCTCCGGCACTGGTTCATGCCGCTATCAGGCTAGTGGCTCCGCCGGGACTTCGCTGAGCGTCGGCGGGAAACCGACCCGCCTGTCGGCTAACTCGGGAGGACGACGATCCAGACGAACCAGATGATCATCGCGAGCCACACCAGGGTGGCCAGGGCGGCCAGGGCCGCGGCGGCACGGCTGCCGAGGCGCCACACGGGGATGAGCCCGAAGAACCCCACACCGAGCAGAATGCCGAGCCACGGGGTGACGGGCGGCACGCCCAGCAGGGCGAGGCCGGGCTGGCCGCTCAGAGCCGACGTGACCGTGATCCACACCGCGGCGAGGAAGGCCACTCCGGTGACCGGCGCGATGCCGCTCGCGATGAGCATGCCGATCGGCTCCCGGCGGAGGCCCTGCACCAGGAGGGCGATCAACCAGCCCACGAGCCAGAGGCCCGAGAGGGCGGCGAAGATGAGCGGCACCGTCAGCTCGAAGGCGTTGCGATCCTCCATCGCGCGCACCACGGAGTCGAAGCGGGAGGTCGGGTGCACCTCGTCGGCGGCGATCACCGCCGTGGCGTCGACGGAGGTCGTGCAGGTCGTCTCCACGGGCGTGCCGGGTGCCGCCAGCCAGGTCGCGAGCTGGTCCAGGGCGCACTCGTCGGCCGTGGCACCTGCCCGGCCGCCGGACTGGACGGTCACGACCTGGTTGTTCGGAAAGGAGGCGAGACCGGACTGCGCGGCGCCGACCGAGATGAGCGGATCGGTGTCGCTCGCGAAGATGAGGGTGGGTTGTCCCACCGCTCCCGTCACCCTGTCCTCGGGTGCGGTGGCCGGGAGCCCGAGCGCGGCGCACACCTCGTCGGTCGCCGTGAAGTACGTCAGCACCGGCAGCGGCGTGGGCTCGGCGCCCTCGACTCCCTCCTCGGCCGGCAGCACCGGGTCGGCCGACCAGTACGGCTGCTCGTCGCGGCACGACTCGATCCAGTACTGCCCCAGGTCGGTCTCGCCGAGCTGCTGCAGCACGCGCGCCACGAACGGGTTGATCGCATCCCGCTCGCCGTCGGCGAGGCGCGCGAGGAGCTCCGGCACCGCCGCGGCCGTTCCGGGGTCGTAGAGGGCCTGCTGCACGAGGGTCACGACATCCGACCCCGTGAGCGAGTAGTAGCGCTGCTTGCCCGAGTAGGGATTCGTCATCAGGCCGCCGACAGGGTCATCGCTGAAGAGCCCGGCGGCCTCGGTCAGGTCGGCGTTCAGGTCGGGGTACTCGCCACCGGAGCGCTCGGAGAGCTTCGTCAACGAGTCCGAGAGGGCCAGGTACGCGTCGCCCTTGAGGTCGCGGTCGAGGGGGCTGAAGCCGTCGAGCACCACGGCATCCACGCCTGCGGCGTCGCGGGCGGCCACGAGCTGCATGACCTTCGTCGACCAGCCGTCGCCGTACAGGGTCCAGACCGGGTAGCCGAGTGCCAGCCGCAGGTCGATCACGTCGTTCGCGTGGGCGATCCTGTAGTAGGAGTTGACGGTGCCGGTCTCGCTGAAAGCGGTGACGCAGTCCTTCATGGCGGCGATCACCTCGGTCATCTCCTCGGACGGCGTGTCGTCGGTGGTGAAGGTGTTCACGTACGCGGCCGATGCGGCCGGGCACTCCAGCGGATCGCTCGAGTCGAGCCCGCCGCGCTGAGCGAGCACGACGATGTCGCGGGTCGAGCCGATCCGCTCGTCTGCCGCCAGGGCCTCGGCCACGGCGGTACCCGTCTGTCCGGGGCCGGAGGGCATGGTGACCACCGGCGTGCCGGTCGCGGTTCCGGACGACGCCGGGAAGACCGTGTACGGCAGGTCGATGGTGCGCGAGGCCGGATCGGACCGGTTCTCGAGCACGGTGAGCACGCCGCAGACGGCGGTGGAGGGGAGTTCGGCGGCACAGTCCTGTTCGGCGACCGTGGCCGCCTCGGCTGCACTCGCCGGCAGCAGCACGGTGCTCCCGGCCAGCACCAGGGCGCCCACGGTGGCGCCCAGCACGAACTGCGCAATAGATCGACGGCCCACGTCTTCCTCTCGGCCCGGGGTCTGGAATTCACGCATTCGGGTTACGCGCCCCCAACCTAACGCATCACCCGCCCCCGGCCGCGGAACTAGACTGTCGACATGCCTGAGCTGACGTCGTCGTCCGAGAAACCCGTCGCGAAGCGAGTCAGGACCCGTCACTTCCAGACCGCGAAGGATGCGGGCATCCTCATCACGGGCCTCACCAGCTACGACATGCTCTCGGCGCAGATCTTCGACGAGGCCGGGATCGACTTCCTGCTCGTGGGCGACTCGGCGGGCAACAACGTGCTGGGCTACGACACCACCGTCCCCGTGACCGTCGACGAGCTGATCCCGCTCGCCCGTGGTGTCGCGGGTGCCGTGAAGCGCGCCTTCGTGGTGGCCGACATGCCGTTCGGCTCCTACGAGAACAGCGCAGAGGAGGCCCTGCACACGGCCGTGCGCTTCATGAAGGAGTCCCGCGCCCATGCCGTCAAGCTCGAAGGCGGCGTGCGCAGCGCCGACAAGATCCGTCGGATCGTCGATGCCGGCATCCCGGTCATGGCCCACATCGGCTTCACCCCGCAGAGCGAGCACGGTCTCGGCGGGCACATCATCCAGGGGCGCGGTGAGGGGGAGGCGGCTCTCATCGCCGACGCGCTGGCCGTCGAGGAGGCCGGTGCCTTCGCCGTCGTGCTCGAGATGGTCCCCGCCGAGGCGGCCGGGCGCGTCACCGAGGCGCTGCGCATCCCCACCATCGGAGTCGGCGCAGGCCCGCACGTCGACGGACAGTTGCTCGTCTGGACCGACTTCGCCGGCTTCTCCACCGGGCGCATCCCCAAGTTCGTCAAGCAGTACGCCGATCTCAGGGGCGTGCTGACGGATGCGGTGACCCGCTTCCGCGACGACGTCGCCGAGCGCAGCTACCCCGGCCCCGAGCACAGCTACGACTGACCGACCTGCACGACCCACCACCCCACCATCCACGGAGGAATGATGAGCGACGACCCGTCGACCCAGTACTGGTACAACATGAAGACCGGAGAGGTCGAGAAGGGCTACCAATCCTCCGTCGTCGATCGCGTCGGTCCGTTCAGCACCCACGAGGAGGCGGAGCACGCCCTCGAGAAGCTGCGCGCGAACAGTGCGAAGTGGGCCGAGGACGACGCGGCAGACGACCGCCGATGACCGCGAACACGCCGGACACGGTCGCGGTCGGGATCGACATCGGCGGAACCGGGATCAAGGGCGCCATCGTCGACGTGACGACCGGTGAGCTGCTCACCGACCGCAAGAAGCTCCCGACGCCCGAGGGCGGCGAGCCCGACGCGATCGCGAAGACGGTCCTCGATCTCGTCGACTCGCTCGGCGAGATCCCCGCCTCGGCGTCCGTCGGCGTGTGCTTCCCCGCCGTCGTGCGGAGCGGCGTGACGATGTCGGCGGCCAACGTGTCGAAGAAGTGGATCGGCTTCGAGGCCGAGAAGCTCTTCGAGAAGACGCTCGGGCGCGACATCACCTTCGTGAACGACGCGGATGCGGCGGGCTTCGGTGAGGTGCGCTACGGCGCCGCCAAGGGACGCGGCGGGCTCGTGATCGTGACGACGCTCGGCACCGGCATCGGCACCGCCCTCATCTACGACGGCGTGCTCATCCCGAACGCCGAGCTCGGCCACCTCGAGATCGAGGGTGTGGACTACGAGACGAAGGCCGCCTACTCGGCCAAGGAGCGCGAGGACCTCAGCTGGAAGAAGTGGACCGCGCGGCTCCAGAAGTACTACTCCACCGTGGAGAAGCTCCTCTCGCCCGACCTCTTCATCGTCGGCGGTGGCGTCTCGAAGCACTACGACGAGTTCCTGCCGCAGCTCGACCTGCAGACCGAGATCGTGCCCGCGACACTCCGCAACAACGCGGGCATCCTGGGGTCGGCCTGCCTGTCGACGATCCGGGCGACCGTGCTGAAGGACATCCTGCAATAGACTCGGTGAGGTGAATGGGCCGGCAGACGGTCGCGTCGTCGTGCTCAGGCACGATGCCGAGGAACGTCCGGGCTCCACAGAGCAGGGCGGTGGGTAACACCCACCCGGGGCAACCCGCGAGACAGTGCCACAGAGAACAGACCGCCACGGGCTCCGGCCCGCGGTAAGGGTGAAACGGTGGTGTAAGAGACCACCAGAGGCCGCGGTGACGCGGTCGGCTCGGTAAACCTCGCCCGGAGCAAGGTCAACAGGATGTGCCAACGCTGCTCGCTCAGCATCCGGGTAGACCGCTCGAGGGCTGCGGTGACGCAGCTCCTAGATAGATGGCCGTCACGGGGCTTCGCGCCTCGGACAGAACCCGGCGTACCGCCGGCCCATTCACCTCACAGCGGCGGCCTCAGAGGCCGGACTCCTCCGTGCGCACGAGGATGCAGTTGCTCTCGGGGTCGAACACGACCTCGTCGCCGGGCGCCGAGCGGATGGCGGCGAGATCCGACTCGGTGAGAGCCATGTTGCTGCCGAGGGAGACCCCGCGGGTCAGCAGGGCCGCCCCCACGCCGTAGCGGTCGCGCTGGCGCTCGTAGAGGGCGAGCAGATCGCTCTGGATGCCGCCGGCCACCGCCGAGCGCTCCGAGACGGCCGCGGTGAGCTGGTTGGCCAGTCGCTCCTTCTGCTCGTCGCGGGCCGCCGCGAGCAGACGCTCCTCGGTGGCGATGTCGTCGCGCCTGGCCACGATCGCCGCGAGCCGCTCCTCGATCTCCTCCATGCGCTCCATCACCGCGAGCTCGATGTCCTCGAGGTTCGAGCGCCGCACCTTGAGCGAGGCGATCTCGTGCTCGAGGCCCTGGATGTCCTTCGACGAACTCGACACCTGGAGGCGCTCCTCATCGCGCTTCGCACGCGCCGCGACCGTCTCGATGTCGCCCTCGACGCGCGCGATCTCGGCCTTCGCATCCTCGAGCTCTCCGTTGACGCCCGCCCACTCCTTGCGGGCCGCCGCGGAGTCGCGCTGGAGCTCCGCCAGCCGCGCCTCCTGCGGCAGGGATCGCAGCGCGTGCTGGAGCTGCGCGACGCGGTTGTCGGCGGCCTGGAGGTCGAGCAGCTTGCGCTGCTCGGAAGCGGGAGCCTTCATCGGGGGTCCTTCGTGTGGGGAGGGGTGGAGAGCTGGGCTGAGGGGGGCTGGGCTCTGGCGGTCACTGCGTGACCACGAAATCCCAGGGGTCGGTGCGGAGGTCGCTGACGGTGAACTCGACGCCCGGCAGCGCTTCGGCGAGAGCAAGGGCCGCGCCGTCGAGCCACAGCCACTCGCTCGCCCAGTGCGAGACGTCGATGAGGGCGGGGCCGCCTGCGTGCAGGCTCTGCTCGCGCGACTCGGAGGCGGGGTGGTGGCGGAGGTCGGAGGTGATGTAGAGGTCGGCCGCGCGCACCGCCGGGTGCTCGAGCAGCGAGTCGCCGGCACCGCCGCAGAGGGCGATCGTGGAGACCGGCTGGTCGTACTCTCCCGACACCCGCACGCCGCCCGCGGTGGCGGGCAGGATCTCGCCGAGGGCGAGGGCCACCCTGCCGAGCGTGCTGGGGGCGGGCAGCCGGCCGACCCGGCCGAGTCCCGTCCCGGGGCGGGCGCCGGGCTCGAGGGGGGTCTGCTCCAACAGTCCGAGGCGGTTCGCGAGGGCCGAGGAGGTGCCGTCGTCGACGATGTCGGCGTTGGTGTGCGCGGCGATGAGGCCGCAACGGGCCCGGATGAGCTTCGCGAGCAAGGAGCCCTTGAACCCGGACTCGGCGATGGTGGTGACGCCCCGGAGCAGCAGCGGGTGGTGCACGAGCAGCGCGTCGCAGCCCTCGTCGACGGCCTGGTCGACCGTGGCGGCCACGGCATCGACCGCCAGCAGCACGCGCCGCACGGTGTCGTCGCCCGCGCCGGTGACGGGGCCGGGCGCATCCCACGACTCGGCGAACTCGGTCGGCCAGAGACGCTCGACGGCGGCGTGGAGATCGGAGAGCGTGGTCACCCGACCAGACTAGTCGGCGGGGAGGCCGACCACCTCGGCCGCGCGGTCCCAGAGGGCACGCTGCAACGTGGCATCCGTCGCCTGTTTCGCCGTGCGGCCGTGCGGCTTCAGCCGGTCGAAGTAGGCGCCGGAGTCGGTCGGCACGGGCGACGCCTCGGCCAGCGCGATGAGAGGCGTCGCCCCCACCTCGGCGGTGATCCCCCAGCGGCTCCCGGTGAGGGCGTTGCCGAGCTTGATGAGCGGTGAGGTGGCGCCGAAACCGGTGTTCACGGCACCCGGATGCACGGAGAAGGCCTCGATGCCGGCCGGCGCGCCGCGGCGGGCGAGCTCCTTCGTGAAGAGGATGGCGGCGAGCTTGGCAGTGCCGTACGCGCGCCAGCCGCCTCGCCAGGGATGGTGCGCGTAGTCGAGGTCGTCGATATCGATGCGGCCCCAGCGGTTGGCGACGCTCGCCGTGGTGACCACCCGCCCGCGACCCGGTTCCCCGGTGGCCGCCGCGCGCTCGAGCTCCGGCAAGAGGAGGCGGGTCAGCAGGTAGTGCGAGTAGAGGTTCGTCTGGATCGTGGCGTCGTGGCCATCGACCGTGAGGGTGCGCTCCGAGATGAGGCCGCCGGCGTTGTTGAGGAGCACGTCGATGCTGTCGGTGCGCTCCTGGAGCGCCGCGGCGAGCCCGCGCACCTCGGCGAACGAGGCGAAGTCGGCCACGAGCGCTTCGGCGCCGAGCTCGTCGGCAACGCTGCGCGTGCGTTCGGGGTTCCGGCCGACCACGATGACGCGCTCCCCCGCTTCGGCGAAGTGACGGGCGGTCACGGTGCCGATGCCCGAGCTGGCTCCGGTGATGACGATCGTGCGCTGCTGACTCATCCTCCCGAGCCTAGGCCGCATCAGGGCATCCGGGGCGTGGCCCTCCCGGGACGAGGCGGACCGGCCTACAGTGAAGAGCGCAAGGCCGCACCGCCGACGGCACGGCCGCCCCGACGGAAGGACCGCCCCATGGCACTCGAACTCGACGAGACCACCCTCGATCACCGCGACAACGTCTACACCCTCACCGGTGGCGCGCCCTCGTGGGCGATCACCCGCGACGGCGTCACCCTGGGCCACCTGGTCATCAAGTCGCCCGCCGGTGAGGAGGGCGAGCCCGTCTACGAGATCCGCACCGTAGAGGGCACGCCGGGCAACCTCTTCGGCACCGACTGGGAGCAGATCGTGAAGGCGCACCTCAACGACGCCGATCCCGCCATCGCCGCCCCCTACTCCGGCGAGTCCGGCGCCTCCCAGTAACCCACCTCACACAGCAGTCCGGCCCGGGTTCAGTGCAGGAAGCGCCGGAGGGACGTGGTGGCGCGGTTCCACAGCCGATTCTCCGGTGAGCCGAACGGATCCTCCGACACCATGTAGGTCCAGGTGGAGCCGGGGCGGAGGAACCGCAGCACCGCACCGTCGATGTCGTGCGCGGCCACCGCCTTGGCGAGGGTCGAGCCGATCCCGGATGCCACGGCTGGCAGGAAGGCCGCGAACTCCTGCTGTGCGATCTTCACGAATTCGTCGTGCGGGCTGTCTCGCCCCAGGGAGCGCAGATGGATGCCCTCCCGGGCCTCCGCGAGGAGCGCCGCGTGCCGGCACCACGACTCGTCGAGGTGGAACAGGGCCACCCGGCTGGCGAAGGCGTCGGCCGCCGACTCGCCGAACTCCCGCTCCAGCGTCTCGAGGTCGGCTGCAGATGCAGCGGTGAGCAGGATGCCGGCATCAGGTGCACGAAGGCCCTGTTCGAGCACCTCGGTGCGCAGGCGCAACACCGCCGCGCGCTGCCGTGCCGGCGTCTCGGCGAAGCGGAGGGTGGCGGCGCGCTGCTGCTCGCGCGAGACCTCGCTCATCCGCTGGGCGTGGCCGAGGATGCCGGCGGCCCGGTCGAGGCCACCGGACCGGACGGCGGCGGAGTGCTCGTCGGACACGAGCTCGAGGTTCGTCTGCACCACCGCGTCGTCGAGGCTCGCGAAGAAGCTCGTCGAACCGGGATCGCCCTGCCGGCCGGCGCGCCCGCGGAGCTGGTCGTCGAGCCGGCCGTTGTCGTAGCGCTCGGCGCCGATCACGCAGAGGCCGCCGAGCGCTGTGACCCGGTCGCGGTCGCCCTCATCGGCACCCCCGAGCCGGATGTCGGTGCCACGGCCGGCCATCTGGGTCGAGATCGTGACCCGGCCGAACTCACCCGCCCGCGCGATGATCGCTGCTTCCTCCGCGTCGTTCCTGGCATTGAGCACGGCCGTGGCCACGCCGGCACGCCCGAGGTCGTCGGCGAGCTGTTCCGACGCCGCGACACTGGCCGTGCCGACGAGCACAGGGCGGCCCGTCGCATGTTCCGAGCTGATGTGCTCGAGCAGGGCCGCGTGCTTCTCGTCGCGGGTGCGGAAGAGGCGATCGGGGTGGTCGATGCGGCGCGAGGGCAGTCGGGAGCCGATCTCGCCGGTCGTGAACCCGTAGCCCTCCGCCAGGAGCGGCGCCACGGCCAGTGCCGTGCCGCTCATGCCGCACACCGTGCGGTGGGATGTGATGAGCGCACTCACGGTGATCGAGTCCAGGACCTCGCTCACGGCGCTCGGCCGAAGGCCCTCCTTCACCTCGATGGCCTCGTGCAGCCCGTCCGGCCAGCGCTGCGCGACCGCCACCCGGCCCCGTGCAGCGCTGATCAGCTCGAGTCGACCCTCGCGCACCAGGTAGTCCACATCCCGCTGCACGAGCGCCCGGGCGTGCAGCGCGATGTTCACGGCGGTCAGGTGGTCGTGCGCGGCCGAGTCGAAGAGATTCGCCACGCCGAGTCGGCGTTCCACCTCGGTCGTGCCCGCCTCCGTGAGCGAGACGTTGAGACGATCGGTGTCGACCTCGAAGTGCTCGTGCTCCTCGAGCTCCGCCACCGCGGCCGCGATGCGCGGCGAGTCGATGCGGTGCTCGCCCTCGGCGGTGGCCGCGGCCAGCACGAGCGGGGTGCTCGCTTCGTCGATGAGAACCGCGTCGACCTCGTCGACGATCGCCACATCCGGCCGCACGAGCGGCCCCTCCGCGCGCTCGACGCGGAACCGGTCTCGGAGCGTGTCGAAACCGAGCTCCGCGGCCGACACGTACACCACGTCGGCCGCATAGGCGAGACGCCGCGACTCCTGCTCCTGGTCGGCCGAGACCCACCCGACCGTCGCGCCGAAGGCTCCGAAGAGCGGGCCCATCCACTCGGCGTCCCGACGCGCGAGGTAGTCGTTCACCGAGATCACGTGCACCCGTCGGCCCTGCAGCACGAAGCCGACGGCTGCGATCGCGCCGGCAAGCGTCTTCCCTTCTCCCGTGGCCAGCTGCACCCCGTGGCCGCCGAGCAGGGCGAGGGCCGCGATCAGCTGCGTGGAGAACGGTCGCTGTCCGAGAGTGCGCGCACTCGACTGACCGGCCACGCGGCAGAAGAGCCTCAGCTCGTCGTCGCTCCAGCGCCGCCCGCCCGCCTCCCGCAACGCGGCGACCACGGCCGCGTCGGATGATTCATCAGCGGGCGGCGTCGACGCGACGAGTCGCTCGAAACGATGGAAGCTGGCGACCCCGCCGATCCCGAGAAAGGCCCGGAGGCGGGTGAGCGAGGGCCCCGAGATGAGCATGGGTCATCTTACAACGCGACGCGCCGAGGAGTGGGCCCTACCGGGATCGAACCGATGACATCCACGGTGTAAACGTGGCGCTCTACCAGCTGAGCTAAAGGCCCCCTCGCGCCGAGGCGCCCCAAAAGCATACAGGCCTAGACTGCGGATGTGCCTCAGCAGCCCTCCGCCTCCATCCTCGCGGAGCGCGCCCAGGCCGAGCACCGGTGGCCCGCGGCGATCGGGGTCATCGCCATCCTCGTGAGCTACGCCGTGCTGCCCGACCATCTGTTCGGCGTCATCCGGTACGCGGTGGTCGCCGTGTGCGTGGCGCTGCTGGTGGCCGTGATCGTGATCAATCCGCACCGGATGGTGAAGCAGACCGCCTGGTCGCGGCGTCTCGGGCTCGTGCTGGTGCTGGTGATCGGCGCCACGAACCAGCTGCTGCTGGTGCTCCTGATCTCCCTGCTCGTGCAGAACTCCCAGGACGGCCCGACGCTGCTCCTCGCGGCTCTGCAGATCTGGGTGACCAACGTGATCGGCTTCGCGCTGCTCTACTGGGAGTTCGATCGCGGCGGCCCGGTCGTGCGCACGCAGCGCTCGCGCGGGCACCTGCCTCCCGCCGACTTCCGGTTCCCCCAGGACGAGGATCACGACGCCTCCCCCGAAGTCGCCGCCCACTCGTCGAAGTCGAGCAATTGGCTGCCCGGCTTCGTCGACTACTTCTACTTCTCGCTCTCGAACTCGATGGCATTCAGCCCCACCGACACGATGCCGCTCACGCACCGCGCCAAGCTGTTGATGGGCCTCGAGGCCTTCGCGGGGTTCGTGCTGCTCGCCCTCGTGATCGCGCGCGGCGTCAGCCTGCTCGGCTGATCCCAGATATAAGCTCCCACCTTATATACGCCCTATTATTAGCCCTGAGCTGATATCCAGAGGGCTCCCGCGGCCAGGATCGCGAGCGACCAGCTCACGAGACTGCCCACGAGGAAGTACTCGGCCTTCGATCCGCCCGGTCCGTCCTGCGAGATCTCGGGAAACCGCACGATGCCCTTGGCGGCGAGGATGCCCGCCACGATCGGCAGCGCCCCGGCGAGGGTGAGACCGACGATGAGCAGCCGCTCCAGCGGCCCGATGATGCGCCCGCCCCGCAGATCCTCCACCACGACGGGGGCCGCCTCGCTCTCGGGAGCGGCCCTCCGCGACCACCAGCGCGCCGCTTCCCGCCGGGCAGGGGCGGCAGACTCCGGAGCGCGCGCCTCCGCGACCGCTCGGCCGAGTCGAGCCTCCTCCATGGCCGGCCGGAGCGCCGAGCGGACCACGATGTTCGCGCTCTCGACCAGGAACAGCGCCGCGCCGATCCCGAGCACCACCGTCGTCGGCGGCAACGCGGCCACGGCTCCCGCCGGTGAGCCTGCGAGAGCGTCGGCGAGGAAGCCCGACAGCCCCGACGGCACGGGATCCACGAAGGCGGTGGCGACGAGCGCCACGACGACGACCACCGCGGGGAGTGCCCGGGCCCGCGACACGCGGGACGACCGCGACCGGCGACCGTTCTCGACCGACGGCTCGGTCCGGGTGCTGAGAAGCCAGCCCACGCCGAGCAGCAGCGGCACGGCGAGCCACCACGGAGGCACTCCGAGTCCGGTGGCGGCGAGCACGAGCGCCGCGGCCCAGACGAGCCCGATCGCCAACACCGTGACGGGCATCGGTGTCTGCCGGAGCCCTGCCCGGATGATGTCGGCCGAGCCGATGACGACCAGGATGAGCGCACCGACGATCATGACAGCTCCTTCAGCTGCGCCACCGCGGCCAGCAGGTTCATGCCTCCAGAGCGACGGAGGGCCTGGGACACGGCGCCCTGCGAGATCCCCTCGATCTCGGCGAGCTCGCTCTGCACCCGTCCGCTCATGGTGCCGAAGGTGAGGCGGCGGGCCCGCTCGCTCATGGCGCCGACGACGTGGTCTCGAGCGAGGAGGTACGCGTTCACGGTGGCCTCCAGCGCCTCGTCACCCGGCCCGGCGCGGAACCAGCCCCGCAGGCTCGGTGTGCGCGAATCCTCCCGGTCGTGGGCCTCGTCGATGGCCTCCCGCGCGCGCCACCAGCCCGAGCCGTCCTGGATCGGGCCCGACGCTCCCGCGCCCACCTCATTGACCTCGCCGAGGCCCAGTCCGAACCGGCAGTCGACTCCCTCCGGGAGGGCGAGCCGGGCCGCGAGCGTCGCCTCGAGGGCGATCCCGACCGACGGGTACACCGCCTGGAACTCGTCACCCACCGTGGCGCGGATCGGCGATCCGACCGCGATGAGCTCGTCGACCTCGGCGAAGGCGCCCTGGATTCCCGCTTGGACCACCGGACG
Source organism: Herbiconiux oxytropis (assembly GCF_024979315.1). GTDB lineage: Bacteria > Actinomycetota > Actinomycetes > Actinomycetales > Microbacteriaceae > Herbiconiux > Herbiconiux oxytropis. The sequence continues at coordinate 166,799 of NZ_JANLCK010000004.1, forward strand.
GTCGACCATCGTGCGGGATCCGACGATGTCGACGATCACGGCCACGCTCTGACCACTCATGAATATTAGCCTAGCGCTAATAATCGATGAATATAAGCTGTGGGCTGATATCGATCAGACGCGCGCGGGGCTGAGGTCCTCGACAGCGGCGCGGTACGCCTCGATCGAGCGGGCCTCACCCGGTGCAGTAATGAAGCTGGCCCGGATGATCCGGTTCGTGTCGATCAGGAAGGTCGCCCGGTTGGCGAAGCCCTTCTCGTCCAGGAACACCCCGTAGTCCTTCGCCACATCGCCGTGCGGCCAGAAGTCGGCGACGAGCGTGAAGTCGTACCCCTCCTTCTCGGCCCAGGCGCGGAGCGTGGCCTTCGAGTCGACCGAGATGCCGATGAGCTCGACGTTCGCATTCTTGAACATCGAGAGGTTCTCCTCGAGGGCGCAGAGCTCGCTCGTGCAGACGCCCGAGAAGGCGAGGGGGAAGAACACGAGCGCCACGGGCTTCTTGCCCTGGAACTGACTCAGGCGAATCCGCTCGCCGTACTGATTGGGGAGATCGAAATCGGGAGCGAGAGTGTCGTTCTCCAAAGCCATGAGGCTTCCTTTCCACTGCCGGTCGTCGTTCCGGCAAACGCGTCCTCGATACTAGACCCGGCGCGCCGATACACCAAGCAGTCCCGGATCGGCACCGGGCATCGGCGCCGGAATAAGTCACTAGGCTGTTCTGTGGCGTTCGGCTCCACTATCCCGGAGCAGGCGCCCGCCACGTAACGATCTGTACACAACAGAAAGAGGTCGCCGGTGACTGTCAACGACCAGGACCCATACTCGGCCGGACATTCCGATTCGGATCCCGACGAGACCGCCGAGTGGAACGAGTCCCTCGACGCCCTCGTCGAAGCACGTGGCCACGGCCGCGCGCGGGACATCATGCTCAGCCTGCTGAAGCGGTCCAAGGAGCTGCACCTCAACGTTCCGATGGTGCCGACGACCGACTACATCAACACCATCGCTCCGGAGAACGAGCCGGAGTTCCCGGGCGACGAGTCGCTCGAGCGCAAGTACCGCGCGTGGATCCGCTGGAACGCGGCCATGACCGTGCATCGGGCGCAGCGGCCCGGCATCGCGGTCGGCGGCCACATCTCGACCTACGCGTCGAGCGCGGCGCTCTACGAGGTGGGCTTCAACCACTTCTTCCGCGGCCAGGACCACCCGGGCGGTGGCGACCAGATCTTCATCCAGGGCCACGCCTCCCCCGGCACCTACGCCCGCGCCTTCCTCGAGGGCCGCCTCGACACGCACCAGCTCGACGGCTTCCGCCAGGAGAAGTCGCACGCCGGCGGGGGCCTCAGCTCCTACCCGCACCCGCGCCTCATGCCGCACTTCTGGCAGTTCCCGACGGTGTCGATGGGCCTCGGCCCGATCAACGCGATCTACCAGGCGCAGCTGGGCAAGTACATCACCAACCGCGGCATCAAGGATGCGTCGGACCAGCAGGTCTGGGCCTTCCTCGGCGACGGCGAGATGGACGAGGTGGAGAGCCGCGGACAGCTCCAGGTGGCGGCCAACGACGGCCTCGACAACCTCAACTTCGTGATCAACTGCAACCTGCAGCGTCTCGACGGCCCGGTGCGCGGCAACGGCAAGATCGTGCAGGAGCTCGAGAGCTTCTTCCGCGGCGCCGGCTGGAACGTCATCAAGGTGGTCTGGGGGCGTGAGTGGGACGACCTGCTGGGCCGCGACACCGAGGGCGCCCTGCTGAACCTCATGAACACGGTTCCGGACGGCGACTTCCAGACCTACAAGGCCGAGTCCGGCGCCTACGTGCGCGAGAACTTCTTCGGTCGCGACCCGCGCGCGCTCGAGCTCGTCAAGGACTACACCGACGACCAGATCTGGAACCTCAAGCGAGGTGGCCACGACTACCGCAAGGTCTACGCCGCGTTCAAGGCCGCGAGCGAGCACAAAGGCCAGCCCACCGTCATCCTGGCGCACACGATCAAGGGCTATGGCCTCGGCCCGGCCTTCGAGGGCCGCAACGCCACGCACCAGATGAAGAAGATGACGCTCGACAACCTCAAGACGTTCCGCGACCAGATGCACATCCCGGTCACGGATGCGCAGCTCGAGGAGAACCCCTACCTCCCGCCCTACTACCACCCGGGCGAGAACGACGAGGCGATCCAGTACATGCACGAGCGCCGTCGCGCGCTCGGCGGCTACCTGCCCGAGCGCCGCACGAAGCACACGGCCTTCACGATGCCGGACGACTCGAGCTACCAGACCCTGAAGAAGGGTTCCGGCACGCAGGAGATCGCCACCACGATGGCCTTCGTGCGCCTGCTGAAGGACCTCACTCGGGCGAAGGACTTCGGCAACCGCGTCGTGCCGATCATCCCGGACGAGGCGCGCACCTTCGGCATGGACGCCTTCTTCCCGTCGAACAAGATCTACAACCCCAAGGGCCAGACCTACACCTCGGTCGACCGCGAGCTGCTGCTGGCCTACAAGGAGAGCCCCCAGGGCCAGATCATCCACGTGGGCATCAACGAGGCGGGCGCCCTCGCGGCGTTCACCGCGGTGGGCACGAGCTACTCCACCCAGGGCGAGCCGCTCATCCCGATCTACGTGTTCTACTCGATGTTCGGCTTCCAGCGCACGGGCGACGCCCTGTGGGCGGCAGGCGACCAGATGGCGCGCGGCTTCGTGATCGGCGCCACCGCCGGCCGCACCACCCTCACGGGTGAGGGCCTGCAGCACGCCGACGGCCACTCGCTGCTGCTCGCGGCCACGAACCCCGCGGTCGTGACGTACGACCCGGCCTACGGCTACGAGCTCAACCACATCGTGCGGGCCGGTCTCGAGCGGATGTACGGGGGCGAGCACGAGGATCCGAACGTCATGTACTACCTGACGGTCTACAACGAGCCGCACGTGCAGCCGGCCGAGCCCGACGGCCTCGACGTCGAGGGACTGCTCCGCGGCATCTACAAGCTCAAGTCGGGAGGCGACAACGGGCCCAAGGCTCAGATCCTCTCCTCCGGTGTGGCCGTGCCGTGGGCCCTCGAGGCCCAGAAGCTGCTCGCCGACGACTGGGGCGTGTCGGCCGATGTCTGGTCGGTCACGTCGTGGACCGAGCTCCGCCGTGAGGGCCTCAAGGCGGAGGAGCACAACTTCCTCCACCCGAACGACGAGAAGCGCGTGCCCTACCTCACCACGAAGCTCCAGGATGCCGGTGGCCCGTTCGTGGCGGTCACCGATTACATGCACGCGGTGTCGGACCAGATCCGCCAGTTCGTGCCGGGAGACTACGCCACGCTCGGTGCCGACGACTTCGGCTTCTCGGACACGCGTCCGGCTGCGCGACGCTACTTCAAGATCGACGGCCCCTCCGTGGTGGTGCGTGTTCTCGAGCAGCTCGCCGAACGCGGCGAGGTCGACCGGAACGCGCCGTCCTGGGCCATCGAGAAGTACCGTCTCTACGACGTGACAGCCGGCACCTCCGGCTCGGCGGGCGGCGAGAGCTGATCCGCCACCGATGAGCACACGATCGATCGCGGTCGGGAGCGCCGATGGCTAAGACCAAGGCACAGACCCTGGCCTGGCTCCGCACCATCTCGGGCGAGCTCTCGACCGCGACGATCAAGAAGCTCGACGCCACGCTGCCCTGGTACGGCGACATGCCGCCCGGGCGGCGCTCGGCGGTGGGGCTCGTGGCCCAGGCGGGCATCAAGTCGTTCATCCAGTGGTACGACGACCCCACCACCACCACGTGGATCGCGGCCGACGTGTTCGGCTCCGCTCCCCGGGAGCTCCTGCGCTCGGTGAGCCTGCAGCAGACACTGCAGCTCATCCGGGTGGTCGTGGAGGTCGTGGAGGAGCGCGTGGCGGGTTCCGACCCGTCGCTCCGCGAGGCGATGCTGCTCTACTCGCGCGAGATCGCCTTCGCGGCGGCCGACGTCTACGCGAGGGCCGCCGAGGCCCGCGGGCTCTGGGACGCACGGCTCGAGGCGCTCGTGGTCGACTCCATCCTCTCCGGGGAGTACGACGACGAGCTGCCGAGCCGGATCGCCGCACTCGGCTGGCACGGCCACGGTGAGGTGAGCGTGCTCGTGGGCACGACCCCGCGCCAGCTCGACGTCGACCAACTGCGTCGCACGGCTCGTCACCTCAGCGCCGACCTCCTGATCGGCGTGCAGGGCGGGCGGCTCGTGCTCGTGATCGGTCGCGCGTACCCGGCCGACGGCGCCGCGCTCGACGGGGGCGGGCCCGAGGACGACGAACTTCCCGGCAACGCTGCGGGCCCCGACGAGGTGCTCTCGTTCCTCGACATCGCCACCCAGCTCGAGCCCGGCTTCGGTCCGGGTTACCTCGTGCTCGGCCACGAGGTGCCGAGCCTCGTCGACGCCTCGAGGAGCGCCAAGGCGGCCCTCGCCGGCTTCGCGGTGGCGAAGGCCTGGCGGAACGCGCCCCGGCCCATGCTCGCCGACGATCTGCTGCCCGAACGAGCCCTCGCAGGCGATCCGCTCGCGCGCTCCACCCTCGTCAACCGCGTCTATCGCCCGCTGCAGGACCAGTCGCCCGAGCTCATGACGACGCTCTGGTGCTACCTCGACAACGGCCGCTCGCTCGAGGCCACCGCACGCGAGCTCTTCGTGCACCCGAACACCGTGCGCTACCGCCTGAAGCGCGTCACCCAGGTGATCGGCTGGGATGCCACGGGCGCTCGCGAGGCGCTCATCCTGCAGTCGGCGCTCATCCTGGGCTCGATGAACGACCACGACTCCCCCACGCCGCGTCGGTGACGCCCCGCGTGTATGCCTTTCCGACAATGTCTTTCGTGATCTGCTGTATGCGATCGACACAAGCAATCACCGAACCTTTGGGAGACTGAACTGATGATCGTCGTCGTATGCCCGGGCCAGGGCTCGCAGACCCCCGGCTTTCTGGAGCCCTGGATCGCTGAGCCGTCATTCCGCGACACCCTCGAGGAACTGGGCGACGCCGCCCGGGTCGACCTCGTGCAGCACGGCACCGTGAGCGACGCCGACACGATCCGCGACACCGCAGTGGCCCAGCCGCTCATCGTGGCTGCCGGCATCCTGACCCTCGACGCCCTGTTCGACGGTCTCTCCAACACCGCCGGCCGGCGCGAGCGCGTGGGGGGCATCGCCGGTCACTCGGTGGGCGAGATCACCGCCGCCGCCGGCGCCGGCATCCTCACCAAGGGCGACGCCATGCGCATCGTCGGTGAGCGTGGCCGAGCGATGGCCGATGCGGCAGCCGTGACCTCCACCGGGATGAGCGCGGTCGTGGGCGGCGACCAGGCCGAGCTGCTCGCCCTCTTCGAGGAGGTCGGCGTCCTTCCCGCCAACTACAACGGCGGCGGACAGATCGTGGTGGCCGGCGCCCCCGACGCCCTCGCGCGTCTCGCAGAGAGCGTTCCGCGCGGCGTGCGCGTCGTGCCGCTGCAGGTGGCGGGCGCCTTCCACACCCACTTCATGGCCCCCGCCGTCGACCGCCTCGCGGCCGTCGCCGCCTCGGTGCACCCGTCCGATCCGACACTGCCGATCTGGACCAACAACGACGGATCGCGCGTCGACTCGGGCGCCCGCTTCGTCGAGCTCCTCGTGGGCCAGGTCTCCTCCCCCGTGCGCTGGGACCTCGACATGGAGGCCTTCGCCGCCGCCGGGGTCACCGGCCTCATCGAGGTCGCCCCCGCCGGCGCCCTCACCGGTCTTGCCAAGCGCGGCCTCAAGGGCGTGCCCGCCGTCGCCGTCAAGACCCCCGACGACCTCGCGGCCGCCTTCGACCTCCTCGACCAGGCCGCCTGAGCGACCGCCATCTCACCCGACACACGGAAGGCCTCGCGGTAACCCCCATGACGCAGCCCACCCTCAAGCAGAGCTCCGGCCCCCAGTTCACCCGCATCCACGCCATCGGCGCCGCCCGCGGCGACCTCTCGGTCGTCAACGACGACCTCGTCGGCCCGATCGACTCCTCCGACGAGTGGATCCGCCAGCGCACCGGCATCGCCGAGCGCAAACGCGCCTCACACGACGTCTTCGCCGTCGACCTCGCCGAGGCCGCCGCGAAGGAGGCCATCGAGGGCGCCGGCATCCTGCCCTCCCAGATCGGCGCCATCCTCGTCTCCACCATCAGCAACCCCGTCATCACGCCCTCGCTCGCCACGCACGTGGCCGAGCGGATCGGCGCGCCGCTCGCGGCGGCGTACGACATCAGTGCGGCCTGCGCCGGCTACGCCTACGGCATCGGCCAGGCCGACTCGCTCATCCGGGCCGGCCTCGCCGAATACGTGCTCGTGATCGGCGCCGAGAAGCTCTCCGAGTACGTCGACCCGGCCGACCGGTCGATCTCGTTCCTCTTGGGAGACGGCGCGGGCGCCGCGGTCGTGGGCCCGAGCGAGAGCGTGGGCATCGGGCCCACCATTTGGGGCTCGGATGCGACCAAGCGCGACGAGATCTTCATGACCGGCACGAGCATCGGCTTCCGCGACCAGGAGAACGAGTGGCCGACCCTCCGACAGAACGGCCAGGCCGTGTTCCGCTGGGCTGTGTGGGAGATGGTCAAGGTCGCCAAGGAGGCCCTCGAGGCCGCCGGCGTGACCGTGGACGACCTCGCCGCCTTCATCCCGCACCAGGCCAACATGCGCATCATCGACGAGTTCGCCAAGCAGCTGAAGCTTCCGGAGACCGTCGCCATCGGCCGCGACATCGAGACCACCGGCAACACCTCCGCCGCGTCGATCCCGCTCGCCACGCACAAGCTGCTCGCCGAGAACCCCTCGCTGTCCGGAGGGCTGGCGCTGCAGATCGGCTTCGGCGCCGGTCTCGTGTTCGGCGCGCAGGTCGTCGTCCTGCCCTGAATCCACTGACTACACTGAATCTCGGTCAAACCCACACCTCAAGGAGAAGAACAATGGCACTGTCCAACGAAGAAGTACTGGCCGGGCTGGCCGAGCTCATCAACGACGAGACCGGCATCGCGACCGACACTGTCGAGCTGGACAAGTCCTTCACCGACGACCTCGACATCGACTCCATCTCGATGATGACCATCGTCGTGAACGCCGAGGAGAAGTTCGACGTGAAGATCCCCGACGAAGAGGTCAAGAACCTCAAGACGGTCGGCGACGCCGTCACCTTCATCGTCGCCGCCCAGGGCTGACACCGCCCCACCTGCGCCTGGCCGGCAGGATCACGTTCTTCAGATCCGATCCTGCCGGCCTCCCGCGCCCTGCAGCACCCGCCGTTCCCGGCACCCTGGACTGACCACCCACAGAAAGTTTCACCATGAGCACGAAGAAGATCGTCGTCACCGGCATCGGCACGACCTCCCCCCTCGGCGGCACCGCCCCCGAGAGCTGGAAGAACCTGCTCGCAGGCGAATCAGGCGCCAGCACGCTCACCCAGGACTGGGTCGCGGAGCGCGAGCTGCCGGTCACCTTCGCCGCTCAGGCCCGTGTGCCCGCCTCGGAGTCGCTCGAGCGCATCGAGACCAAGCGCCTCGACCCCGGGAGCCAGTTCGCGCTCATCGCCGCCCGTGAGGCGTGGGAGGACGCCGGAGCCCCCGAGGTCGTCCCCGAGCGCTTCGGCGTCGACTGGGCCACCGGCATCGGCGGGGTGTGGACCCTGCTCGACGCCTGGGACACCCTGCGCGAGAAGGGCCCCCGCCGGGTGCTGCCCATGACCGTGCCCATGCTCATGCCCAACGGCCCCGCTGCCGCCATCGAGATGTCTCTCGGCGCCCGGGCCGGTGCCCGCACCGTGGTCTCGGCCTGCGCCTCGAGCACCGAGTCGATCGTGAACGCCTGGGAGCACCTGCAGGCCGGCTACGCCGACATCATCGTCGCGGGAGGCTCCGAGGCCGCCATCCACCCGCTGCCGATCGCCGCCTTCGCCTCCATGCAGGCCCTCTCCAAGCGAAACGACGACCCGGCCACGGCATCCCGCCCCTACGACCTCACCCGCGACGGCTTCGTGCTCGGCGAGGGTGCGGCCGCCCTCGTGCTCGAGACCGAGGAGCACGCCCTCGCTCGCGGCGCCACGATCTACGCCGAGCTGCTCGGTGGCGCCGTCACGAGCGACGCGTACCACATCACGGCTCCCGACCCCGAGGGCTCGGCAGCGGCCCGTGCGATGCTCGCCGCCGTCGCGACCGCCGGCTACTCGCTCGAAGATGTGGCGCACATCAACGCCCACGCCACCTCGACGCCCGTGGGTGACATCGCCGAGTACAAGGCCCTCCTGCAGGTCTTCGGCGACCGCCTGCACGAGATCCCGGTCTCCGCCACGAAGGCCTCCACGGGCCACCTCCTGGGTGGCGCCGGCGCCATCGAGGCCATCTTCACGGTGCTCGCCCTGCACGAGCGCACCGCTCCCCCCACCATCAACCTCTCGGAGCAGGACCCGGAGATCCCCCTCGACGTCGTCCGCGAGCCGCGGCAGCTCCCCGAGGGTGAACTCGTGGCGATCTCGAACTCGTTCGGCTTCGGTGGGCACAACGCGGTAGTGGCATTCAAAACGGCTTAGGGATCGATCCCCTGCTTGTTCGGGGGTGACATGAGCTGTGCTGGTGCTGCGCCGCCGCTTCTGCGGCGCAGGCGACATGCGATGCCGCCGTCGAGTGACGTCGCTGCGCGGCGCCCCTCGGCGACGGTATCGCTCTGGGTCAACGAGTAGGGCCCGCCACCTGGTCACCTCGTGAGAACGACACGGAGACGCGACGGGCCCTACTCGCCACCTGATGAGTCCCTCGGAACGAGACTGAAACGCGACGGGCCGTACTCGACGACCCAGAGCGATACCGGTGCCGGAGGACGCGGCGCAGCCACGTTCTCCGACACCGGCATCGCATGTCGCCCGCGCCGCAGGAGCGGCGGCGCGGCTAACCAACCCGGTGGAGGTACACCACCGGGCTCATGTCGCTGGCGTAGCGGAAGGGCTCGAGCTCGTCGTCCCAGGCCTGGCCGAGGGCGAGGCGGAGTTCGCGGTGGAGTTCGAGGGCGTTGGTGCCGGCGAGTTCCATGGCGTTGCGGATGCGGTCCTCGGGGATGACGGTGTTGCCCGAGGAGTCGACCTGGGCGTAGTGGATGCCGAGGTCGGGCGTGTGCATCCAGCGCCCGCCGTCGTGACCCTCGCTCGGGTCCTCCGTGACCTCGTAGCGGAGGTGCTCCCAGCCGCGCAGGGCCGAGGCGATGGCGGCGCCGGTTCCGGGCGCGCCCTCCCAGAAGAAGTCGGCGCGCTGCGAACCGCGCAGCACGGGCTGCTCGATCCAGTCGAAGTTCACTGCACGACCGATGGCGCGACCTGCGGCCCACTCGACGTGGGGGCAGAGCGCGCGAGGAGCGGAGTGGACGTAGACCACTCCGCGTGCAACGGTTGCCGCCATTTTCATCTCCATTCGTGAGGTACGTCTTCCCCAACGACCTGTGAACGGGATGGAACGGGCTGTGCAGTTGTGCTCACATCTTGCCAGAGCGGATCCGCGAATCACAACCGTGTCATCCCGCCGCGCCGGAACTCTCAGACATATACTCAGTGAATATTTCGAGGAGAGGCGGTGCGGATGTCGGTGCGCTCAGGGATCCTCGCCGTGCTCGGCGAGTCGGAGCTCTACGGACTCCAGCTGCACACCGAGCTCGAGGCACGCACCGGTCGCGTCGGCAGCATCAACGTGGGCCAGATCTACTCGACCCTCGAGCGCCTCGGCACCGCGGGCCTCGTGACGATCACGGGCAGCACCGACGACGGACTCCCCCTCTACGGGCTCACCGCCGAGGGCCGTCGAGCAGCGGATGCCTGGCTCGACGACCCGACCCTCGGCGGGGTCTCGGCGTGGGGCGACATGGTGTTCAAGGTGCTGCTGGCGTCGAGCCTCCGCGGTGCCGACGCCCGCCCCCTGCTGCAGGGCTACCGGGCCGCCTGGCGTGCTCTGCCTGCGCCCGGCGACACCGGCGCCCTCGGGGAGGCCACGGGACTCGCCCGACAGCACCTGGCCGAGGCGGCGCTGTCGTGGCTCGACGACCTCGAGCGGATGCCCGACGGGCTCGCCGGGTTGCGGCGGCCGCTACGGAACGAGCGCCCCCGCCGGGGTCGGCGACCGTCGGCGCCGGAGCAACGAGACCGGTAGCAGCCGTGCGATCGTGCGATCGCGCGCGGTGGCCTCGGCCTCGAGGGCTCCGATCACCGTTCGGAGATCGTCGGCGAGTCCGGAACGGGTCGCGTCGTCGGCCGATCCTGGCCGGGCGTACTGCTCCCACTCCACGCCGCGCCAGAGACGCGCGAGCGGCTCTTCCGGCACGAGGTGGTCGCCGGCGAGCCTGGTCGCGAGGTCGTCCAGGGTGTCCCCCGCCGAGCGCTGCACCCGCAGGTCGTCCAGGGTGTCCTCCAGCTCGATCCACGCGAGGGTCGCGGGCAGTCCGGTCGAGGCCAGCTCGCGCACCCTGCGGGCGCGTCGTGCCCGGCGCAGCAGCAGAGGCGCCAGCACGATCAGAGCGATGCCGCCGAGCACGGCGAGGAAGGTGCCCCAGCCGCGCACCTGGGCGAGCACCGCCTGCTCCGCCGTGGCGGTCGCCGGGGCGTCCTGCTCGGTGTCGGGGCGTTCGGCCGGGTCGGTGGTCTCGGTCTCCGGGGCCTCGGCCGCGGCGCCCGGGTTGCCGGCGTCGGACTGCGCGTAGTCGGGCAGGCTGTAGTCGGGAGGTGTGAAGTCGAGTCCGGGCGTGGGCTCGAACGGCAGCCAGCCCACCCCCTCGAAGTAGAGCTCCGGCCAGGAGTGCAGCTGGTCGGTGTAGACCTCGTAGAGCGCGCGGCCGCCCTCGGAGGTGCGATCTGCCGACTGACCGGGCGCATAGCCGATCGCGATCCGGGAGGGGATCCCGAGGGTGCGCGCCATGACCGCCATCGACGCCGCGTAGTGCACGCAGTAGCCTTCTTTCGCGGCGAGGAAGGCCGGGATCATCTGGGCATTCCCGCCCTCGTAGGCCGTGGCATCCGGGGCGGTGAGCGTGTACGAGAACGCATCGGAGCGGAAGTACTCCTGCAGCGCGACGGCCTGGTCGTAGTTGGTGGCAGCACCCGCCGTGACGGCCGCGGCGGTCTGCGCCACGATCGGGTCGAGGCCCGTGGGCACCTCGAGGAACCGGTCGAAGCCGTCCGGCACGATGCCGCCCGCGTCGGCGAGCTGCTGGGCGGTGGGCTGGATGTCGAGGCCCGTGACCTCGTAGTTGAGGCCCTGGGTGTCTCCCCGCAGCTCCGTGACGGTGAAGCTGCCGGGTGACAGCATCCACGTGCCGATGAGCTCGTCGACCTGCTGGGTGGGATACGGCAGCGGGAGCCAGTCGCTGCGGAGGCCGGCGATCGACACGGTGGTGGCCTGCGCGGTGACCGGCACGTCCGGAGCAAGGCCCTGGGGGGTGCCGAAGGGCCCTCCCCGGTAGCGATCGGCTTGGTAGGGCCGCTCGGGCTGCCAGGTGTCGGTGGAGAAGTCGGCGAGGTTGACCATCTTGAGGTAGAGGCCGTCCTCCGCGTCGGTGGAGTAGGTGAGCGAGAGCATGGGGTCGCTCCGGCGGAGATCGCGGCCCAGCTGGATGGTCGGGTCGACTCCGCTGGAGTAGACCGACGGGAAGCGGCTGGACGACCCGTCGTCGGCGAGCGACTCCGCGGTCAGTCCCGGAACGACGGCCGGGAGCGCGATCATGGCGGCGAGGGCGCCGGCGCCGACCGCGACGGCGAGCCCCGGGTTGCGCCCGCCGCGCCCTGGCCGAGGGGCTCGGCCGATCCGGGAACTGCACCAGATCACGAGGAGGAAGGCCGCGGCGGTCAGCACGTAGAGGAGCAGATCGGGAGTGCCTTCGGTGATCAGCGGGGTGACCGCGAGCAGGGCGAGCGGTCCCACGCCCGCCAGCACCGGCGTGCGCAGTCCGCTCGCGAGCTCGTCGGAGATGATGGCGATGAGTCCGACGGCCATGACGAGCAGCTGTGTGATCGGCCCCTCCGCGATCGCCGGCGACTCCTGCTCGGCGATGGAGAAGCGCGCATCCGCGAGGTCGGCCGCGATGTCGCGGAGCGTGTCGAAGGTCGGCACCACGAACCACAGGGTGTCGACCGCGTACAGGAGGATGACGAGGGCTCCCCAGACGATGGCGGAGACCGCGACGACGGTGATCTCGGGCGCCCCCCTGTCTCGCAGCACGGCCGAGACGCCGAGCACTGCCACGATCATCGCCATGGCGGCGAACCACCAGGTGACGCCTTGGAGGAGCGGGGCGAGCCCGCTGAGGGCGATCCCGAGGCAGAGGGCGACGGCCAGCGTGCTCAGCCACGCACCGCGGCGCTCAGCGGCCCGCGCGCCGAAGCGCGCGGCCATGCCCGGTCGGCCTGTCGCGCTCATCCGAGCCCCCTTGCGTCGCCGAGCGCCTTCCAGAGGGCCGTGAGCCGCTCGTAGGGTCCGGCCTCGACCACGGTCCAGCCTGATCCGCGGAGTTCTGCGGCGACGGCGGGGTCGCGCTGCTCGCCCACCACGAAGGCGACGGCGTGCGACGACATGGTCGCGAGGTCACGGATGCGTGCGGCCGCTCCGGAGGCGCCGGAGACCACGGCGAACACCGGCGGCGCATCGGGTGAGGTGAGTGCGGCCTCCTCGACCGCGATCCTGAACGCGATCGGATCCTCGGCGGTGCCGGGTTCCGCCCAGGCGAGATCCTGCACCACCCGCTGCGCGCCGAAGGGCGCCGTCTGCACTTCGGCGACGTCTGAAGCACCCGTCGCCACCCCCGTGCGGGCGGCGGCTCCGATCATCCGCACGCCGAAGCCCTCGTTCATGAGGTGCAGAGCGATCGACGCGGCGGTGCTCACCGCCCACTCGAACGAGTCGTCGATGAGGGCACGGCGCGCCCGGCGCCCGGCCCCCGCGGTGACCTGCGCGGCGCCCGGCACGGCGAACGAGGCCGGATCGAGCACGATCACCGCATCCTGGTCGTTGCGCTGGTCGTCTTGTCGCACCATGAGCTCGCCGTGCTTCGCGGTAGCGGGCCAGTGCACGCGGCGCATCGAGTCGCCGGGCAGGTACTTGCGGGCGATGACGTCCTGCTCCCCCGCGCCGACGAGGCGCCGCGAGACCTGCTCGGCGCCGTCGCCGGAGGACAGCCGCAGGTCGATCCGCGCGAGCTCGTAGACCGTCGGAGTCACGAGCACGACGTCGCTGCCGCCGAGCTCGGCCCTGCGCACGGCGCAGCCGAAGGGATCGGAGAGCGTCACCTCGAACGGGCCGATGCGGTGCGCACCGCGCACCCGGGTGTCGAGGTCGTAGCGCAGCACGTTCAGCCCGGGCTCGTCGAGGGTGGCGGAGGCGTAGCCGGGCAGCACCGGCAGAGGGGCGGGGCGGGAGGGGCGGAGGGGCGATGCGGCGTGCTCGGTCCAGACGCCCGCCGGGGTGCGAACCCGGCCCCAGTTCTGCAGATAGAGGGCCACGGAGATCCGCTGGTCGACCACGCCCGACTCGGGATCGAATCGGCGGCGCACGGTCACCGCGAGGCGGCGGAGCGCCACCCAGGCGAGCGAGAACACCGGGACCGCGATCAGGAAGCAGGCGAGATACGCGAGCTCCTGGCGCCGCAGCACCTGGGTGAGCACGAAGACGACCACGGCGGCGGCCACGAGACCCCAGCCCCGAGCGGTGAGGCGCGCCCAGCCCCGTCGATGCGGGCGGGCCGTCATGCCGAGCGGGAGCGGGTGAGCGGCACGGGCGTGGCGGCGATGATGCCCCGCAGCGCCTCGGCGATCGCCTGGGTGCCGCCGCCGCGCGCATCCCCGGCCGCGCGCCGGGTGGCGACGATCCGGTGGGCGAGCACGGGCACGACCAGCTGGTTGACGTCGTCTGGCACCACGAACTCCCGGCCGTTCAGGGCGGCGAGCACCTTGGCGGCGCGCACGAGGTGCAGGGTTCCGCGGGGGCTCGCGCCGAGGCGGAACTCGGGGTGGGTGCGGGTGGCCTGCACGAGCGACACGACGTACGACTCCACGGCGCGGCTGACGTAGATGGCACGCGCCGTGGCGATCAGCTCGGCGAGACGGGTCTTGTCGACCACCGCGGTGAGGCGATCGAGCGGGCTCTGGGTCTCGCGGTGGTGCAGCATCGAGAGCTCCGCCGCGGCATCCGGGTAGCCCATCGAGAGCCGGGCCATGAAGCGGTCGCGCTGGGCCTCGGGGAGGGCGTAGGTGCCCTCCATCTCGATCGGGTTCTGGGTGGCCACGACGATGAAGGGCGGCTCGAGCGGATGCGTGGTGCCGTCGACCGAGACCTGGCCCTCCTCCATGCACTCCAGCAGGGCGGACTGGGTCTTCGGCGAAGCGCGGTTGATCTCGTCGGCGATCACGATGTTGGCGAACACGGCGCCGCGCTTGAACTCGAAGGCGTGGTCGCTCTGGTTGTAGATCGAGACACCGGTGACGTCCGAGGGCAGCAGGTCGGGCGTGAACTGGATCCGGCTCACCGTGCAGCCGACGCTCGTGGCGAGGGCCTTGGCGAGGGTGGTCTTGCCGACACCCGGCACGTCCTCCACGAGAAGATGACCTTCGGCGATGAGCACGATCAGGGCGAGGGTGGCCGCCTCGGTCTTGCCGTCGATGACGCTCTCGAGGTTGGCCAGGATGGCCCCGGTGTGCTCACCGAACTCCTCGAGGGTCAGTGGAGCGGTGCGCCCTGGCTGGCCGGGCTGCCCGTGCTGGCCGGTGCGCTCCGGCGCGGGGGCATGGGCTTGTTCGGGGGTCATGGGCGGCGCTCCCAACGTGCGGCGAGGAGGAACAGGGTTCCGATGAGGGCGGCGAGGCCCACGGCGATGAGCCAGGGCGACACCTGGGTCACGATGACCAGGATCAGGTAGTCGGGTGTGATTTCGCTGGATCCGGAGCGGTCGAAGCCGAGCACGAGGCTGTTGATGCCGGCGATGCCGACTGCGAGGAGCAGCACGCTCACGATCCAGATGGTCACGACGAACCGGTCGACGAGAGGGCGCGGGCGCCTCGCAGCCGCGGAGCCCTCGCCTGTCGGCCGCGCGGAGGGCGACACCCCGGGCTCGAGGCCGAGCCGCTGGAGTCCCCCGCCGTCGTCCGCCTCCGTGAACCCCGGCTGGAACGCCGCGTCGAAGCGCGAGTCGAAGCCCTCCTGCATCCTGCCGTCCGAGTTGCGCACCGTGCTCCTGCCGCATCGCGATGAGTCTTCAGCCTATTCGGAGCCCGGCCCGGCTGCGACTGCCCGGCCGCGCCGATCCGCACTCGGGGCGCCTGTGTCAGGCTGAGCGGATGAGCCGATCCGCCGACCCCCGCCGCTACGACCTGCAGCAGCTCCGAGCCCGCGTGCTCTCCGAGCACGGCGGTGAGGTCGACGACAGCATCCCGCAGCTGGCAGACGCCGATCCGGGGCTCTGCGGCATCGCGATCACGCTCCCCGACGGCACCGTGCGGGCCTCCGACGAGGCGGATTCGCTCGTCAGCATCCAATCGGCGGTGAAGCCGTTCCTGTTCGCGCTCGCCCTCGAGGACACCGGAGGCGAGGCGTTCGACCTCGTCGGCATCGAGCCGACCGGCGAGGCCTTCGACGCCCTCAAGCTCGAGACCGGGACCGGCCGGCCGCCGAACCCCATGGTCAACGCCGGAGCGCTGCTGACCGCCGCGCTCGTCGACGGCGATGACGCCGGGTCCAGGAGCCGGCGCATCCTGCACGGACTGTCGGCCTTCGCCGCGCGGCGCCTCGAGACCGACGACGACGTGGCCCGCAGCGAGCACGCGCTCGGCGACCGCAACCACGCCCTCGCGCACCTGATGCGGGCCGAGGGCACGCTCGAGGTGAGCGCCGATGACACCGTGGAGGTCTACGCCCGTGCGTGTGCCGTGCTCGTCGATGCGGTCGCGCTCTCGGTCATGGGAGCGACGCTCGCGCTCGGCGGGGTGAACCCCGTCTCGGGCGAGCGGGTGGTCTCGGCGCGGGTGGCGCGCGACGTCGTCTCGGTGATGGCCACGTGCGGCGTCTACGACGGCTCGGGCCGGTGGATGCGGGCGGTCGGCGTCCCGGCCAAGTCGAGCGTCTCCGGGGCGATCGTGCTGTCCGCTCCCGGGCGCCTGGGCGCGGCCGTCGTCAGTCCGCCGCTCGACGAGCAGGGCACGAGCGTGCGCGGCCGCGTGGCGAGCGAGCTGCTGAGCTCAGCCCTCGGGCTGCACGCCTTCGGCGCGGAGTAGCCGGGTCAGCCCTTCGGCACGCGGAGGATCGACTCCATCTTCTTGCCGCGCCCCACTTCGTCGACGAGCTTGTCCATGTAGCGGATCCTCTGCATCAGCGGGTCGTCGATCTCCTCGACCCGGATGCCGCAGATGAGCCCCGTGATGAGGGTCGCGTTCGGGTTCATGGCCGGCGCGTCGGCGAAGAACGCCTCGAGCGTGACCTCGTCGTCGAGAGCCGCTTGGAGCCCCGCCTCGTCGTAGCCCGTGAGCCACCGGATGACCTCGTCGACCTCGGCGCGGGTGCGGCCCTTGCGCTCGGCCTTCGCGACGTAGTGGGGATGGATGGCGGCGAACGGCGTTCCGAAGATGCGGTGCCCGGCCATGAGCGTCCTCCCTCTGCCTCGAGTCGTAGGGCGGACGGGACTTGAACCCGTGACCGACGGATTATGAGTCCGCTGCTCTGACCAGCTGAGCTACCGCCCCGTGCGGGCACCGCCGGAGCCGTGCCCGAGGACTACGATACCCGGTCCGGTCCGGGCTTGGACCCGGGTGCCGACGGCGGCACCACGGCCGGATCGGTGACGGGCTCACCGCGGTAGAGGTGCTCGAAGGTGGTGAGGGTGCGCTGGATGTCGTGCGCCGCGACCACCGAGAGCGAGGCGTTCTTGAAGGTGTCGAGCTCGTCCTGCGGCAGGCGGAGGATGCGCTCGAGCTTGTCGGCCAGGTCCTGGGCGTCGCCGGGGGTGAAGAGGTAGCCGTTCTCGTCGTCGTGCACGAGGTGCGGCAGTGCCATCGCGTCGGCCGCCACCACCGGGAGGCCGCTCGCGAGCGCCTCCATGGTGGCGATCGACTGCAGCTCGGCGATCGAGGGCATCGCGAACACGCTCGAGCGCGTGTAGGCGCGCCGGAGCTCCTCCTCGGTGACGTAGCCGGTGAAGGTCGTGCGGTCGCCGATGCCGAGCTGCACGGCCATGGCCTGCAGGTTCTTCAGCTGGTCGCCGCCGCCCACGATCTCGAGCTTCACGTCGAGATCGGCCGGAAGCAGCTGCACGGCCTTCAGCAGCACGTCGATCTGCTTCTCGCCCGCCACGCGGCCGACGAACAGGATGCGGTTCTCGCTCCGCGGGGTGAAGTCGGGCACGTAGTTGTCGACGTTGATGCCGCACGAGATGGCGTAGACGTTGCCGATGCCGGTGGC
Organism: Herbiconiux oxytropis; assembly: GCF_024979315.1. GTDB lineage: Bacteria > Actinomycetota > Actinomycetes > Actinomycetales > Microbacteriaceae > Herbiconiux > Herbiconiux oxytropis. The sequence goes on from NZ_JANLCK010000004.1 coordinate 184,226, forward strand.
CTTCTCGAAGAAGTCGGCGGCCCGGCGGGTGGGCGCCGAGACGGCCTCGGCGCGGATGAAGGAGCGGCGCGCGGCCGCCCACGCCAGCCCGATCGCCCAGTTCTGCAGGAACTTGGGGATGCCGGTGAAGGCCAGCATGTTCTCGGGCATCACGTGGTTGGTGCCCACGATGCGGATGCCGCGCTTCTTGGCCTCGTCGCTCAGCCCACGGCCGATGATGATGTGCGACTGGAAGTGCACGACGTCGGGCTTCACCTCGTCGATGATGCGGGCGCTGTTCTGCTTGATCCGCCACGGCAGGGCGAAGGTGAGCCAGTCGTGCGGGTACCAGCGCCAGCTGTAGAGCCGGTGCACGGTGATCTCCTGGCCGTCGTAGACCTCGGTGTGCGCCCCGGTGGGGAGCTTCGACGAGGGAGCCACCACGTGCACCTCGTGCCCGCGGGCGGCGAGGCCGGAGGCCAGGTGCTCGGCGAAGCGGGCCGAGCCGTTCACATCGGGCGAGAAGGTGTCGCCGCCGATCAGGATCCGCAGGGGCCGATCCGTGGTGCCCGGCGTCGAGTCGGCGCCGTCCTGGGGATTCGGAACACGGGAGTCTGTCAAACCGTCGTCTTTCTGGGTGTGGATCTGGGTCACCTGGTTGATTCGGGCGTCAGGTGAAGAACTTACCCTAGCGCTTGGCCTGAGGGTGGTAACGGGCCAGTCCGAACACGCCGAGTGTGGCGACCGCACCGAACACGAGGAACAGGATGCCGGCCCACAGCGGCGCCTGCGACGCCTCGCCGAGCACCAGGATGCCGATGCCCACGGCGACCAGCGGATCGACGACGGTCAGACCGGCGATCACCAGATCCGGCGGCCCGGAGGAGTAGGCGTTCTGCACGAAGTAGCCGCCGAGCGCGAACGCGGCGAGCAGCCCGATGAACGCCAGCACGGTGAGCCAGTCGAACTGCCCCTGGAACAGGCGCGAGATGAGCACCTTCGCGAGCGTCGCCACGAAGCCGTAGAGCACGCCCGCGCCGATGATGTAGGCGATCGCCTTGAACCCCTTGCCGAGCACCACGAACGCCGCCGCGAAGACGACCAGCACGATCGCCAGGATGATCAGGATCGTGATGAGGTTGCCCGCCGTCACGGGCTTGTCGACGGCGGTGAACGCGGCCACGAGCACGAACAGTCCCACGCCGCCCACGCACAGCACGATCGAGATCACCGAACTGCGGTTGAGACTGACCTTGCTGATGCGGGAGTTGAGCACGGCCGTGATCACCAGGGCGACCGCACCGAGCGGCTGCACCACGATGATGGGCGAGAAGCCGAGGCTCGTGAGCTGGAACACCACCGCGAGCCCGAGCATGAGGGTGCCGAGCACCCACGAGGGCCGGGCGAGCAGAGCGAACATCTGGCGGGCGTTCAGGCCCTTCGGCGACTCCCCCGTTGCGGCCTCGACCTTGGCGACGCCGCGGTGCTGGAACTGGGCCCCGAGGCTCAGGAAGACGGCGCCCACGAGAGCGATCGGGATGCCGATGAACTGCTTCGGATCGAGAGCGATCGGGTCGCTCAGCACGAGCAGTTCAGGATGCACTCGACGACAGTACCCTCCCGCCGTCGTGGATAGGCTTAGCGAATGGCCGTTCTCCCGATTCGGATCTCCGGTGAGCCGGTTCTGCACTCGCCCGCAGAGCCCGTGCGCGAGATCGACGACACGCTGCGCACCCTCGTCGCCGACATGTACGAGACCATGGACGCAGCTCCCGGGGTCGGCCTCGCCGGACCCCAGGTGGGGGTGCCGCTCCGGCTGTTCGTGTTCAGCTACGTCGAGCCGGGCGACGAGGCAGAGGCCGACGTCGTCTACCGCGGGGTCGCCATCAACCCCGAGCTCTTCATCACGCCGACCTCCACCGAGCCGGCCGATCCCGACACCGAGTCGGAGGGCTGCCTCTCGTTCCCGGGCGAGCGCTTCCCGCTCGTCCGCGGCGACGCCGCCATCCTGCGCGCGGTGGATCTCGACGGGGAGCCGTTCGAGATCGAGGCCGAGGGGTGGCTCGCCCGCATCTTCCAGCACGAGTTCGACCACCTCGAGGGCCGGCTCTACGTCGACCGCCTCGATCGGGTCTACGGCCGCGTGGTGCAGAAGATCGAGCGCAAGCGCGGGTGGGGCGTGCCGGGGAACGCCTGGCTACCGGGCGTCGACGACCTAGACGCGTAGCGCGCTCGAGGCGGCCGGTCTCGCGCTTCAGGTGACGGCGCGGATGGGGGCGGCCACGGCCGCTGCCGCGATCACGACCACGACGAACGGCACCCGCAGCGCGTAGAGCACAGCGGCGACGGCCACAGCCGGCAGCCGGGCGTCGACCTGGATGCTCTGACCCGCTCCCAGGGTCTGCACGGCGATGAGGGCCGCCAGGAGGGCGGCTGTGAGCAGGTTCGCCGTGCGGGCGACCGTGGGGTGCTCGAACGCGCGCGGAGGCACCAGGTAGCCGACGGTCTTGAGCGCGAGGCACACGATCGAGGCCAGGATGACGATCTGCCAGGTGGTCATGCCGTCGTCCCCTTCCGCGCGAAGAGGTTGAAGCCGCCGATCACGATCGCCACGACCGCAGCGACGATCACCGGCAGTCCGGGCATCAGCCACGGCGTCAGGAGGGTCGCCACGACGGCCGCACCCACCGCGACGGCCTGGGTCTGCCGTTCCTTGAGGCGGGGCCACAGGAGCCCCAGGAAGGCCGCTGCGGCGGCGGCGTCGAGCCCGTAGGCGCTCACGTCGCCGAGCAGGTCGCCGATGAGCGCCCCGATCAGGGTGGTGAGGTTCCAGCCGAGGTAGATCACGATCCCGGTCACCCAGAACCCGTACCGCTGCGCCGGGAGGGAGGACTGGGCGCTCGCCACCGCAACGGACTCGTCGATCGTGAGCTGGGCCGCCGCGGCGCGCCGGAAGAAGCCCGGGCCGATGATCGGCGCCATCCGGATCGAATAGAAGACGTTGCGCGTTCCGAGGAGCGCTGCGCTCGTGACGGCCGCTCCCCCGGCTGCCAGGCCGCCGGAGGCCAGCACGCCGATGAGGGCGAACTGCGAGCCGCCCGTGAACATGACGAGGCTGAGGAAGCAGGTCTGCCAGATGTCGAGGCCTGAGACGGTGGCGAGGGCGCCGAACGAGATCCCGTAGGCGGCGGTCGCGAAACCCACCGCGAGGGCGGCTCGCAGAGCTTTCTTCTCGTCTGCACTGCGCTCGCCCACCCGACGATGATGACAGACCCGCCGACCCGGACCCGACCCAGGGTGCCGCTGCGAGGCATCCGGGGGCCATGAATCGCGGATTGGCAACCCCTGAGGGCGGCCGCTCCGCGGGATTGGCCGATGGCCAGGATCTTCGCCGCGAAGGCCGACGAGCTCGTCGATCGCGGTGAGACCGTGTCGGCACACGGAAAAGACCCCGCGGGTGGAGCCGCGGGGCCTTCGCTCCCCGACTTGGACTCGAACCAAGAACCTGCCGGTTAACAGCCGGCTGCTCTGCCAGTTGAGCTATCGAGGAATGCTGCCGAAGAAGCGTCAATTACATTACCACCGTTTTCGACCACCCTCGGACACGGCACCCGGAATCGACCGCTGAGGAGCGACTCAGTACCCCGACGCCGGGTCGACCCGGCCCTGGAAATCGCCCTCCGAGAGGAAGGCGCGCACGTTGTGGCGGAGTCGCTCGGCGAGGAGCAGGGACGTCATCTCCGGCGTGTCGGCGGTGTGCGGGGTGATGATCGCGCCGGGAGCGCTCCAGAGCGGATGCCCGTCCGGCAGCGGCTCCGGATCGGTCACGTCGAGAGCGGCTCCGGCGATCCGGCCGGCCATGAGGGCCTCGACGAGGGCATCCGTCTCGATCAGGCCCCCGCGAGCGATGTTGACGACGTAGGCCGAATCACGCATGAGCTCGAACTCCCGGGCGCCGAGCATCCGGCTCGTGCCCTCGGCGGTGAGTGCCGCCGCCAGGACGACCACGTCGGCCTCGGGGAGCACCTCGTGCAGGAGGTCGCTCGACACCGTGCGGCCGGCCGCGGCGACCGGGTCGCTCGAGCGCCGCACCACCGTCGACCGCACCCCGAACGGCTCCAGCAGCCGCAGGAGCTCGAGCGCGATGCCCCCGGCTCCCACGATCACGACGTTCAGACCGTAGAGGGACGTGCCGGCTTTGGGGCCCCAGCTGCGGGCGCCCACCCGCGTCGGGAGATCGCGCAGCAGCGCGAGCATGAGCGTGAGGGCGTGCTCGGCGACGGGCTGGGCGTAGGCGCCCTTCGCGCTCGTCCAGATCAGGCGAGGGCGCGGCGAGGCCGCCTCACGGGCGAGCACGTCGGCGAAGGCGTCGACCCCGGCCCAGGGCAGCTGCACCCACTCGACACCGGGATGCGCGTCGAACGCGCGCGCGAACTCCTCGGCTCCCGCCTGGTCGAGCCAGACGATGCCGCGGGTCTCGGGCGAGAGCTCGGCGACGGTGCCGCCGGCGGACTCGATCGCCCGGGCGAACAGCGGCGACGGTGTCGGGAGGATGGCGATCGGCCCGGGTGTGGGCCGTTCGTGGTCGGGGACGACCTCCGTGCGCGCTGACAGGACCGCGCGGTGCTGCGCCGGACGAGAAGTCATCGGGCGTCGTCCCCGTCGCCGGCGACTCCCCCGGCGATCCCGTTCTCGCCGGCCGCAGCATCCTCGATGTCGTAGTCGTCCTCGAACCGGTCGTCCTCGAACTCGTCGTCCTCGTCGTCCTCGACTTCGTGGTCGTCCGCGTGCAGCTCCTCGTGGTCGTGGAGCTCCGCGGCGAGACTCGCCACGTAGGGATGACGCGGGTCGTCGAAGACCTCGTCCATGGTCCCGAGACCCACCACGACGCCCTCATGGATGACGGCGACGCGGTCGACCGCCCGCCGCAGCGACTCCAGGTCGTGGCTCACGATCAGGGCGCTCGCGCCTCGCGACCGCTGCAGGCCGGCGATGACGTCGATGACCGCGCCGCGCACCGAGACGTCGACCCCGGCGGTGGGCTCGTCGGCGATCAGCAGCACGGGGTCGAGGATGAGCCCTCTGGCCACGGCGACGCGCTGGCGCTGGCCGCTCGAGAGCTCGTGCGGCTGCTTCAGCATCGTGCCGACCGGAAGCAGGAGCGCGTCGACGAGGGTGGCGGCCCTGAGGCCCGCCTCGTTGCGGTCGAAGCGCTTGTCGCGGAGGAACAGCGGCTCGGCCACGAGCTCGGCGACCGTCATGTTCGAGGTCAGCCGGGAACCGGCGTCCTGGGCCACGTAGCCCACACCGAGGGTGAACTCGGCGAGCTTGCGGCGCTTGAGGCCGCGCATCTCGTAGCCCAGCACCTCGAGGCTGCCGCCGACCACGCGCGGCGAACCGTCGTTGCCGGTGCGCACCGCGGCCTGGCCGGAGGCGACCTGGGCGAGAGTCGACTTGCCCGATCCGCTCGACCCCACGAGCCCCACGATCTCGCCGGGGGCGACCGTGAGGGTGACGCCTCTGACGGCCGTGTGCGCCGCACTCACACTGTGTGCGGGGTACTCGATGGTCACGTCGGAGGCATGGAGGATGTGTCGGTCGGCCATTGCACAGAGCCTAGGCGCTCACCACTATTCCGCCAGGAAGGCGCGTCGGTCGGCCTCGAGTTGCACGAGCTGCACCTGCACCTCGCGGTAGGCCGCGGGGTCGGCCACCGCGTCGGTGCGCTGCAGGCGGCCGAGCAGCAGCTCCTTGCGGCGAAGGATGTCGCGCTCGATGAGGGAGATCGTGATGCGGCGGAGGTAGAGCTCGACCTGCCGCTCGGGGCGCTCGGGGATGGGCGCCACGGCGAGCTGCTCCACGAGCGAGCGGTACTCCTCGGGCACGTCGTTCTGCACCACCGTCATCCAGTCCGGCCGCTCGAAGGAGTCGACGTTCCGGCCCACCGAGTCGCGCACCGCGGCGAGGGCGGGGTGGCTGAAGCCGCAGACGCTCGCCTGCACGAGGAGGTCGCGGCCGATCGCCACCGGTGCCTGCAGGATGGCCATGAGGGCGTCGCGCTCGGTGCGCACGGCCGTGGTGGAAGGCAGCTGGGTGAGCGACACGCTCGGCCGCTGCTCGATCGGTGCGAGGCTCGTGACCGAGTCGATGAGCGGATCGGCCGCCGGCGACGTGGCACCCGGCCCCCCGGACGCACCGGAGCCGCCCGCAGGTAGTGCCGCGCGGTCGCGAGGGTCGACACGACCACTGGGGTTGCCGGCGCGGTCGCCCGACCGGTCTCCCCCGCGCTCGTTGCCGCTGCGGCCTCGCGCCACGGCCGCGTTGACCTCGTCGAGCTCCAGGCCGAGCATCTTCGCGAGCTGCCGCGCGTAGCCCGGCCGCACCGCGGGGTCGCGGATCTCGGCCACGATGGGCGCCGCATCGCGCAGCGCCGCCACCCGCCCCTCGACCGTCTCGAGGTCGTAGGCCGAGAGCTTCTGCTTGATGACGAACTCGAACATCGGCCGCTTGCCCTTGACCAGCCGCCGCACGGCGTCGTCGCCCTTGGCCAGGCGGAGGTCGCACGGGTCGAGACCGTCGGGCGCGACGGCCACATAGGTCTGAGCAGCGAAGCGCTGCTCCTCGCTGAACGCGCGGAGGGCGGCCTTCTGGCCCGCCGCATCCGGATCGAAGGTGAACACGACCTCGCCGAGGCCCGCCGAGTCGTCGGCGAGCACACGGCGCATGATCTTGATGTGGTCGACGCCGAACGAGGTGCCGCAGGTGGCGACGGCGGTGGTGACGCCCGCGAGGTGGCAGGCCATCACGTCGGTGTAGCCCTCGACCACGACCACCTGGCGGCTGCGCGAGATGTCGCGCTTGGCGAGGTCGAGCCCGTAGAGCACCTGGGCCTTGTGGTAGACCGGCGTCTCGGGGGTGTTGAGGTACTTGGGGCCCTTGTCGTCGTCGAAGAGGCGGCGCGCGCCGAAGCCCACGGTCTGACCCGTCTGGTCGCGGATGGGCCAGATCAGCCGGCCACGGAAGCGATCGTAGGTGCCGCGGTCGCCCGCGCTCAGGAGCCCGGCGGCGGTGAGCTCGGCCTCGGTGAAACCGCGGCCCTTGAGATGCTTGCCCAGGTTGTCCCACCCCTGCGGGGCGTAGCCCACGCCGAAACGCGCAGCGGCCTGGGCATCGAAGCCGCGCTCCCCCAGGAAGGCGCGGCCGGCGTCGGCCCCCGGAGCGGTGAGCTGCTCGGCGAAGTACTCCCGGGCGGCCTCGTTGGCGGCGAGAAGGCGCGCTCGGTTGCCCTGGTCGCTCGGCGTGCCGCCGTCTTCGTAGTGCAGCTGGTAGCCGATCTTGGCGGCGAGTCGCTCGACGGCCTCGGAGAAGGTGACGTGGTCCATCTTCTGCAGGAAGGTGAAGACGTCCCCGCCCTCGCCGCAACCGAAGCAGTGGTAGAAGCCCACCTGCGGGCGCACGTGGAAGCTCGGTGAGCGCTCGTCGTGGAACGGGCAGAGCCCCTTCATCGAGCCCACGCCCGCGCTCTTCAAGGTGACGAAGTCGCCCACCACATCGGCGATGTTGGTGCGCGAGCGCACCTCGTCGATGTCGCCGCGGCGGATCAACCCTGCCATCGGGCTACGACGCGTTCCGGCCGGCCAGCGAGGGCGGCAGCGCCGCCCGCCCGGCAGAGGAGCCGCACAGCCGCTCGTGCCAGAGCACGGCGGTCTGGTCCGTGAGGCTCGCGACCTGGTCGACCACGACCCGGCGCCGTGCGGTGTCGTCGTCGGCTCCACGCCAGTCTCCCGCGAACGCCGCGTCGAGCGCGCTGCCACCTGACTCCCAGAGGGCGTCGGCGAGTTCCATCAGCAGCGTGCGCTGGTCGAGGTAGAGCGGCTGCCTGGCGTCGTTCGACATCACGAACACCGACACGATGCCCTTGAGCGTGGCGATCTCGGCGGCGACCCAGTCGGGCACCACGACGTTCGCCTTGTAGCGCGTGATGCTCGGCGTGGGGTAGGCCTCACGGGTGGCCCTCGTGGCCGCCCCGGCGAACCGGCCGATGAGCTGGCTCGTGAGGTTCTTGAGCTTCGCGTGGGCCTGCCGCGAGTCGTCCCACTCCGAGAGCCAGACCTGCAGCGAGTCGAGGCGCTCGAAGGCCTCGGAGAGCTCGTCGAGGGTGAAGCCGCCGCCGGCGCGCGCGTGGACGCTCCGCACGAGCGCCTCGTGGTCGACCCGGGCGCCGAGCACCTCGACCTCGATGTAGCCGTTCAGCACGGCGTCTTCGAAGTCGTGCACCGAGTAGGCGATGTCGTCCGACAGATCCATCACCTGGGCCTCCACACAGAGCGTGCGCTCGGGTGCACCCTGGCGGAGCCACTCGAAGACCTCCACGTCGTCGTCGTAGACGCCGTATTTGAGCCGGCCGCTCGGATCCTCGACCGGGCTCGCCGCGGTCCACGGGTACTTGCAGCTCGCATCGAGACTCGCACGGGTGAGGTTGAGGCCGTAGCTCTGGCCCGTCTCCCCCATGACCTTGGGCTCGAGCCGGCTGAGGATGCGCAGGCTCTGCGCGTTGCCTTCGAAGCCGCCGATCGACCGCGCCCACTCGTTGAGCGCCCTCTCCCCGTTGTGCCCGAACGGCGGATGCCCGAGGTCGTGCGCGAGGCACGCCGAGTCGACCACGTCGGGATCCAGGTCGAGGCTCGCCGCGAGCTCCCGGCCCACCTGCGCCACCTCGAGCGAGTGGGTGAGCCGGTTGCGCGCGAAGTCGGCGACCACGGCGGGGCTCAGCACCTGGGTCTTGGCGGCGAGACGGCGCAGCGACGACGAGTGCAGGATGCGCGCGCGGTCGCGCGCGAAGTCGCTGCGTCGGGTGTAGTGCTCTTCGGGGAGGAGCCGCTCGGCGTCGGCGTCGGCGTAGCCCTTGGTGGGCGCATAGGTCGTGAGGTCGAGGGCGTCAGCCACCGCTGTGTTCCCGTTCTGCCGCGGCGAGGTCGGCCCGTCCGGCCCGTTCGAGGTCTCGGGAGGCCAGCCAGTTCTCGGGCAGCGCCGGCTTCTTCGGGCTGCCGGCACGACCGCGCGGTCCCTCCGCATCGCGGCCCGGGTAGGGCTCGGACCAGTCGAGGGTGGCGAGGATCTCGTCCATCTCGTCGAGCGAGCCGACCGTGCTGAGCGAGGCGCGCACCTCATGACCGGCCGGATAGCCCTTGAGGTACCACGCGACGTGCTTGCGGATGTCACGGCACGCCCTTCCCTCGTCGCCGAAGAACTCCACGAGCAGCTCGGCGTGCCGGCGCAGGGTCTTCACCGCGTCGCCGAGCGAGGGCGCCGCACGGAGCCGCGCCGCCTCCTCCTCCGAGATCTCGCCCGCGCGTGCCCGGAACGCAGCAGCGAGGTCGCCGAACAGCCAGGGGCGCCCGAGGCAACCCCGGCCCACCACGACGCCGTCGCAGCCCGTCTCGTCGACCATGCGCAGAGCATCCTCCCCCGACCAGATGTCGCCGTTGCCGAGCACCGGCACGCTCGAGACGGTCTCCTTGAGGCGGGCGATCGCCGACCAGTCGGCCTGGCCGCTGTAGAAGTCGGCCGCGGTGCGCGCGTGCAGCGCGATGGCCGCGACCCCTGCGCCCTCGGCGGCCTTCGCGGCCTCGAGGTAGGTGAGGTGGTCGGAGTCGATGCCCTTGCGCATCTTGACCGTCACCGGAATGTCTCCGGCCGCGTCGACCACGCGCTCCACGATCTCGCGGAACAGCCCCGTCTTCCACGGCAAGGCGGCTCCCCCGCCCTTGCGGGTGACCTTGGGCACCGGGCAGCCGAAGTTCATGTCGATGTGGTCGGTGCGGTCTTCGGCCACCAGTATGCGGGCGGCCTCGGCCATGGTGGCGGGGTCGACCCCGTAGAGCTGGATCGAGCGCGGTGTCTCGGAGGGGTGGTGCGTGATGAGGCGCATGGTGGCCTCATTGCGCTCGACGAGGGCGCGGCTCGTGATCATCTCGCTGACGTAGAGGCCGGCACCGAACTCCCGGCAGAGCCTGCGGAACGCTGTGTTGGTGATGCCGGCCATGGGCGCGAGCACGACCGGCACGTCGAGCCGGATGGGCCCGATCGAGAGCTTCTGGTCGGTGAGTGCTGAAGTGGACATCGGTATCGATTCTCCCAGACGAGGGCGGTGCTCCGGACGATTCCGGGAATCCTGTGGACGAAGCGGGCGTTGGCTCAGGATGTGAGTGACAAGACGGGGACCGACCGGGTACGCGAGCACGCCGATCAGCTGGGGCTGGAGGTGGAGATCGTGGAGCGCCCGCAGGCCGGTTCGCTGCAGGAGGCGGCGGAACTCCTGGGCCTTTTGCCCTCGGGCATTCTCAAGAGCCTCGTCGTGAAGCGCCACGACGGCGACTTCCTGTTCGCCCTCATCCCGGGAGACCGGCAGATCAGCTGGCCGAAACTGCGCTCCCTCGTGGGCGTCAACCGCCTGGCCATGCCGCACCAGGACGTCGCGCTCGAGGCCACGGGCTACGAGCGGGGCACGATCACCCCGCTCGGCAGCACGACCGCATGGCCGGTCTACCTCGACGAGTCGTTCCGCGGCCGCCGGGTGGCGATGGGCGCGGGAGCGCACGGCCACAGCGCGTTCGTCGAGGCGGATGCCCTCGCGGCGGCCATGGACGCCACGGTCGCCGACATCTCGGAGCCGGTCACTCCGCGCTGACTCCGGCGTGCTCGGGGGTCTGGAAGTCGGCCTCCGTGGTGCCTGAGTCAGCTGCGGGCTCCGTGGTGCCTGAGACAGCTGCGGCCCCCGGGATGGCGCAGCTGTCGCCCTCGCAGTTCATGCCCGCGCCGCCGACCATCGTGAGCCCGGTCATGCCCCCACCTCGGTGCGCTCGCCCGCGACCTGCTCGAGCACCTGCACGAATGCGGCGGCCTCCTGGGCTCCCGAGATGCCGTAGCGCCCGTCGATCACGAAGAACGGCACACCCTGGATGCCGTAGGCCTGGGCCTGCCGCTGGTCGGCGTGCACGTCCTCGAGGAACTCGTCCGAGTTCAGCGACCGCAGCACGTCCTCCCGGTCGAGCCCGATCTCGGCGGCCAGATCGGCGAGGTCCTCCACCCGGCCCACGTGCCGGCCGTCGACGAAGTACGCCTTGAGGAGGCGCTCCTTCGCGGCCAGCTGCACGCCGTGCGCTTTGGCGTAGTGGATGAGCTGGTGCGCCTTCACCGTGTTGGTGTGCTTGACCTCGTCGAAGTCGTAGTCGAGTCCGACGGACGCGGCGATGCCCGTGACGCGCTCGAGCATCTGGGTGACCTGCTCCACCGGCATGCCCTTCCGCGCGGCGAGGTAGTCGGTGGTCGAGCCGTCGAAGTCGACCGGTGTGTCCGGAGAGAGCTCGAAGCTGTGGTACTCGATCTCGACCGGCAGGGCGTCGACGCCGGCGGAGTACTCCTCGAGCCCGTGCTCGAGCTTGCGCTTGCCGATGTAGCACCAGGGGCAGGCGATGTCGGACCAAATGTCGATCTTGATGGAATCACTCACGACAGACCCAACGCGCGAGGCGGCATCCCCATTCCTCGCCGGCCGCCAGCCGTCAACCGTCGGTCTTCGGCGCGTCGACCGCGCCGCCGAAGCGGCGGTTGCGGCCGGCGTAGTGCTCGATGGCCTGCCAGAGGTCGACACGGCTGAAGTCGGGCCAGAGGCGATCGAGGAACACCATCTCGGCGTAGGCCGACTGCCACGGCAGGAAGTTGGAGGTGCGCTGCTCCCCCGAGCTCCGCACGAAGAGGTCGACATCGGGCAGGTCGGGCACGTAGAGGTGCTTCTGGATCAGCTTCTCGGACACGGCAGAGGGCCGGATGCGGCCGGCGGCCACGTCGTCGGCGATCGCGCGCACGGCATCCGCGATCTCGGTGCGGCCGCCGTAGTTGACGCACATCGTGAGGGTGAGGGTGCTGTTGTGGGCCGTCATGCGCTCGGCGAGCTGCAGCTCGTTGATGACGCTCGCCCAGAGCCTCGGCTTGCGGCCGGCCCAGCGGATGCGCACACCCCATTCGTTCAGCTGGTCGCGCCGGCGGTGCAGCACCTCGCGGTTGAAGCCCATCAGGAAGCGCACCTCCTCGGGCGAACGCTTCCAGTTCTCGGTGGAGAAGGCGTAGACGCTCACGTGCTGCACACCGATCTGGATTGCGCCTGCCACGACGTCCAGGAGCGCCGCCTCGCCGGCCCGGTGACCCTCGATGCGGGTGAGGCCGCGATGGTTGGCCCACCGGCCGTTGCCGTCCATGACGATCGCCACGTGCTCGGGCACCGAGGCGAGGGGCACGGCCGGCGGCTGGAGGCCGGTCCAGTCGAGTGCGCGGAACGGCTCGGCAGGCGGCGGGGACTTGCGGACTCGGCTCACGGACACTCTTTCGCCATCGGGGGCACGGTCAGGAGACCGGCCGGGCGGCGCGGGGCCGGTGGTCCGGGCCCTCGATCCGCTCGACGTGCTCGAGCGAGCGGAGACCGCGCTCGAGGTGCCACTGGGTGTACGCCGACACGATACCGCTCGCGCGTGCGCGGGTGCCGGGAGCGGCCGCGTCGACCACCGCCCAGTCGCCCGTGAGGAGCGCGGCGAGCAGCTCGAGGGTGCCCGGATCGAGCCGAGGGGTGCCGGGAGGCGCCACCTGGTCGCTCACGACGCCGCCGAGCTGCACCACGAACGCCGAGTGCGGCCCCGCCTCGCCCGTGACGGCGCAGTCGTGGAAGCTCGGGGCCCAGCCCGCCATCGAGAGCGCCCGCAGCAGGTAGGAGTCGAGGGTCGACGTGACGCCGTGCTCGCGCCGGGCGAGCGAGCGGAGCGCCCCGACCAGCAGCAGGTACTGCTGCAGCGAGGGCTCGTGCTCGGTGACCTTGTCGGCCGTCTCCACCATGGCGCTGGCTGCCGTGTAGCTCGCGTAGTCGGCGGTGATCTCGGCGCCGTACGAACCGATGGTCACGGCCTGGGTGATGCTGTCGAGCGAGCGGCCCTCGTAGAACTGCACGTCGGCCACCATGAACGGCTCGAGCCGCGCCCCGAACTTCGAGGCGGTGCGCCGCACCCCGCGCGCGACGGCGCGCACCTTGCCGTGCTGCCGCGTCAGGAGCGTGACGATCCGGTCGGCCTCACCCAGCTTGTGGGTGCGCAGCACGACGGCTTCATCTCGGTAAACGGGCACCCGTCCAGTATCGCTCCTCGGCTCCCGCTCAGCGCAGCGCCCCGCGCAGAGAGCCCACCGTCTGCACACCGGGATCGCCGATGAGGCACGAAACACGGCGATCACCCAACATCCAGGAGTTCGCAGTGGGATGAAAGGTCATCAGGTCGAGCACCGAGTCATCGAAAGCGAGGCCGACGAACTCCGCATAGGGCCCCTTGCAGGCTTCCTCTGCTTCCGTCTTCGTGCCGATCAGATCGAATTCCGCCGATGTCAGCTCGAGGCTCGCAAAGACCTCGAAGTCGTGTGGTGCCCCGCAGTCCACCTTCGGAACATCTTCGACGAACAGATGACCGTCGTCGTTCAAGCACTCCCCGACGTCGAGCGAGAAAACGCTCTCGGTCGACGTCTCGGTCGACGGCGGCGCAGTCGCCTCAGGCATGGCCGTGTCGGCTGGCGTGGACACAGAAGACGGCGTTGTCTGCGTGGCACCACCGGGCGGTGCGGTCGGATCCGAACACGCTGCGAGACTGCCGGCGACCAAGACGAGACTGAGGACGTTGATGACCAGGAAACGAGATGCTGACATTTCCTCAGTATATCAAGATGTCGCTCAGAGAGCTTCGAGGGCCCGCCCGAGCTGCAGCGCGCCGAGGATGACGAAGAGCACCATCATGATGAGGCTGTTGTGCCGGATCAGCGCCGCCTTCGCCGAGGCGAGGCCGCTCGAGACGGTGCTCGAGTGCGAGGCCCCCACGACGGAGAGCACGATCAGGCCGAGGCACGACAGAAGTGCGAAGACCGCGGAGGCCACGACCACGAGCGGCCACTCGAGATCGGCCGTGCCGATGGCGGCGCCCGCGGCGATCGCGACCGGCACGTTCTTGATGTTCGCCACGCCGAGGAGCACCCCGAGCCCGGCCGCCTTGACCACGCCGAACGAGTCCATCGCCGCGAGCCACTTCGGCTCGGCGGGGGTGGCGCCCTTCCGGGGCCGCTTCTTCCAGCTGCGGTAGGCGAGGTAGAAGAACAGCGCCGCGAAGGCGAAGCCGATCACGATGTGGAACAGCTGCGCGAAGAACGAGTCGTTCTGGGTGGTGCCCTTCGATCCCGAGGCGAGGCCGAGCGTGAGCGCGAAGAAGGCCACGGCGAACGCTGCCGTGAAAGCGACGGCGTTCGCCCGGCCCTTCGGCCCGAGCAGCAGCGTGATCACGGCCACGAGCGGCATCGGCGAGATGATCACCGCGAAGGCGAGCGGGAGGATCTCCCCGAGCACTGTCAGCATGCGCTCATGCTAGTGCCCGGGGAGAACGTCCCGCGGGGTCAGACGGCGGCGAGCTCGCGGTCGGCGTCGCGCACCCGGAGGGCGCGGTTGACGGCCGAGACGACGGCCTTCAACGACGCGGTCGAGATGTCGGCGTCGATGCCCACGCCCCACAGCCGCGTGCCGTCGACCTGCAGCTCCACGTAGGCCGCGGCCAGCGCGTCGCCCGAGGCGCTCAGCGCGTGCTCGACGTAGTCGTAGAGCTTGATCTCGATGCCCTGCTCGCTCATCACGTTGAGGAACGCCGCGATGGGTCCGTTGCCGGTGGCGCCGGTCTCGACGACCTGCTCGCCGTTGCGCAGCTCGACCTCGAGCGAGACGGATCCCGAGAGGTCGCTGGCCGTGCGGGTGCGGGTGAGCTCGAACCGGCCCCACTTCTCCTCGGCGCGGTCGGCGGGAGCCGGCAGGTACTCGTCCTGGAAGATCGTCCAGATCTGGTCGCTCGTGACCTCGCCGCCCTCGGCATCCGTCTTCGCCTGCACGACGCCGGAGAACTCGATCTGCAGCTTCCGCGGCAGGTCGAGCGCGTGGTCGGTCTTCAGCAGGTAGGCCACGCCGCCTTTGCCCGACTGCGAGTTGACCCGGATGACCGCCTCGTAGGAGCGGCCCAGATCCTTCGGGTCGATCGGCAGGTAGGGAACGGCCCAGACCAAGTCGTCGACGTCTTTGCCCTGGGCGGCGGCGTCGGCGGCCATCGCCTCGAAGCCCTTCTTGATCGCATCCTGGTGCGAACCGCTGAAGGCCGTGTAGACCAGGTCTCCCGCCCACGGGCTCCGCTCGTGCACCTTGAGCTGGTTGCAGTACTCGGCGGTGCGGCGCACCTCGTCGAGGTCGCTGAAGTCGATCTGGGGGTCGATCCCCTGGGTGAACAGGTTGATGCCGAGCGCCACCAGGTCGACGTTGCCCGTGCGCTCTCCGTTGCCGAAGAGGCAGCCCTCGATGCGGTCTGCGCCGGCCAGGTAGCCGAGCTCGGCCGCGGCCACGGCCGTGCCGCGATCGTTGTGCGGGTGCAGTGAGATGATGACGTTCTCGCGGTGCGCGAGGTGCCGCCCCATCCACTCGATCGAGTCGGCGTAGACGTTGGGGGTGGCCATCTCGACGGTCGAGGGCAGGTTGATGATGACCTTGCGCTCGGGCGTCGGTTCGAAGACCTCGAGCACCTGGTTGCAGATGTCCACCGCGAACTCCAGCTCGGTGCCCGTGTAGCTCTCGGGAGAGTACTCGTAGTTGACGTCCGTCTCCGGGATCGACTTCTCGGCCTCGCGGCAGAGCCGGGCGCCCTCGAGGGCGATGTCGATGATGCCCTGCTTGTCGGTGCGGAACACGACGTCGCGCTGCAGGATGCTCGTGGAGTTGTAGAGGTGCACGATCGCCTGCTTCGCGCCCTTGATCGACTCGTAGGTGCGGTTGATCAGGTGCTCCCTGGCCTGGGTCAGCACCTGGATGGTCACGTCGTCCGGGATCGCGTTCTCCTCGATGAGGGAGCGCACGAAGTCGAAGTCGGTCTGCGAGGCGCTCGGGAAGCCGACCTCGATCTCCTTGTAGCCCATCTTCACGAGCAGGTCGAACATGATGCGCTTGCGCTCGGGGCTCATCGGGTCGATGAGGGCCTGGTTGCCGTCGCGGAGGTCGACGGCGCACCAGCGCGGCGCCTCGGTGATGCGCTTCGCGGGCCAGGTGCGGTCGGGCAGATCGACGGCGATCTGCTCGTGATAGGGCCGGTACTTGTGGATCGGCATGGCAGAGGCTGCCTGATTGTTCTTCATCGGTGCGTTCCCTCGTGGGTTGTGGTGTGGTCAGCCAATGGCGAACTCCGCGACGAGGGAGGCCTGAGAACTAGGACTCGTCGCGGCAGCTAAGAAGGAACAGACCGAAAAGCACGAGATCAGGCTAGCACGGCAGGTCCGGCGCCCGCGTGCCTGCGGGCCGCGCGGCCCGAGCTCCAGCGGAATCCCGGCCGGGACGCCTAGTCTGGAGCCACCGACAGGAGGCACGACATGGCTGTGACCAGCGAAGCGACCACCGTCTGGCACGGTGACCTGACCAGCGGGGCGGGGACCGTGACCCTCGACAGCTCCGGCGCCGCGAGCATGGCGGTGAACTGGAGAGCGCGGAGTGAGGGCGTCGCCGGCGACGCCGCCGTCTCGACCCCCGAGGAGCTCCTCGGCGCCGCGCACGCCTCGTGTTTCTCGATGGCCTTCGCGAACGCCTTGGCCGAGGCCGGCACTCCCCCGGAGTCGCTGCAGACCACCGCCGCCGTCACCTTCGACGTCGCCTCGGGCATCACCGGCAGCCACCTCCTCGTGAGCGCGATCGTGCCCGGGATCGACGAGGCCGCGTTCCAGCGGATCGCCGAGGAGGCCAAGGCAGGCTGCCCGGTCTCGCGAGCCCTCGCCGGTGTCCCGATCACCCTGGAAGCGAGCCTGGCATGACGAAGACCGTCCTGATCGCCGGTGGCTCCGGCTTCATCGGCACCGAGCTCGCCCGGCAGCTCGAGGCCGAAGGACACACCCCGCTCATCCTCGTGCGCCGGCCCGCGCGCACCGCCACCGAGCGCAGCTGGGATCCCGAGGCGGGCTGGATCAAGACCTCGATCATCGACGGCGTCGACGCCGTCGTCAATCTCTCCGGGGCGTCGATCTCGCGACTGCCGTGGACGCTGCCGTACAAGCGCGAGATCCTGCAGTCGCGGCTCCAGGCCACGGGCACCCTCGCCGAGGCGATCCGGCGTTCCGACTCCCCGCCCGCCGTGTTCCTGAGCGGCTCCGCCGTCGGCTTCTACGGCGACCGCCCCGGTGAGACCCTCACCGAGTCCTCCTCTCAAGGCACCGGATTCCTCGCGAAGGTCACCGACTCCTGGGAGCGCGCCGCCGCCCCGGCGGCGGAGGCGACCAGGGTCGTGACGATGCGCACAGGCCTCGTGATCGGCAAGGGCGGTGGGGCACTCAAGCCGCTGGCCCTGATCGCCAAGGCGGGTCTCGCCGGCCCCCTCGGCTCCGGAGAGCAGATCTGGCCGTGGGTCAGCCTCCGCGACGAGGCAGCCGCCGTCCGGCACCTGCTCGACTCCTCGCTCGAGGGCCCGGTGAACCTCGTGGGGCCCCGGCCCGTGGCCGCCGCCGTGGTCGTGCGTGAGCTCACCGAGAAACTCGGCAAGCCGTACTGGCTGCCGGCTCCCGCGTGGGCGCTCAAGGCGGCGCTGGCCGACGCCGGCCGCGACCTGCTGCTCGCCGATCAGGACGTCTCGAGCCAGAAGCTCATGGCCGACGGCTTCGAGTTCGCCGACGGCACGATCGGTTCGGCGCTCGAACAGCTCTGATTCCCCTCCGGGCCTCAGCCGAGCATCAGCTCCGGGCCCTTGGCGTGCGCTCGAGGGCGATGGCGGTGCGGAGCGCCTGACGGGCGCGCCTCCGATCGCCCGAGGCATCGTAGGCGAGGCCGAGCCTGAACCAGGCGCGCCAGTCGGTCTCGTCCTTCTCCACGGCGTCCCGATAGAGCCCGAACGAGGCGTCGGCCGCGTCGCGCTCGGGGCGACCGCTCGCCCGCCTGGGCAGGTCGTCGACCGGAAGCTCGCCCTCGCGGTCCAGCTGCTCCACGAGCCGCTGGGTGCGGGCACCGAACATGAGTTCGCGCACGAGCGCCCACGCGCCGATGATCGGCAGCACGATGAGCGCCACCCCGATGACGATGCCGATCGGTTCGCCCGTGAGCACGAAGAGCACGGCCCGCTGAGCGACCAGCACGAGGTAGATCGCCAGAAGCACGGCCGTCAGGAGTGCGGCGACACGCCCCTTCACGGGTTCACGCTGGTGGCACCGGCGGCCTGCCCCGAGACGTTCTCGGGACCGGTCGCCGGACCGGCACCGTCGGCCACGGCGCCCTCTCCCGTCGGCGCAACCCCGCGACCGTCGAGATCGATGAGCTTGTCGAGCCCCACGACGACTCCCCGCGCCGAGACCGCGGCTCGGAGCGCCACACCGATCCCCGTGGCGTAGGCCGTGGGCGAGATGGTCTCGTGCGTGATGGTCAGCACCTCCCCCGTGCCGCCGAACACGACGTCCTGCTTCGCGACGACCCCGGCGAGCCGCAGGCTGTGGATCGGTATGCTCGCGACCTGCTGCCCGCGGGCCCGCTGGTCGGTATGTGGAGCGGAGACCGGTCCGATGGCTGCTCGCGCATCGCCCATCAGCTCGGCGGTGCGCACGGCGGTGCCGGAGGGCGAGTCGACCTTCGTGGACGCGTGGGCCTCGATGATCTCGATCGAGTCGTAGAAGCGGGCGGCCATTGCGGCGAAGGAGGTGGCGAGCACCGAGCCGAGCGAGAAGTTGGGCACCACGACGACTCCGGATGCCGGGGGGTCGCCGAGCAGGCGACGAAGCCCCTTGAGACGGTCGGCCGACCAGCCCGAGGTGCCCACGAGCACCTGGCGGCCGTTCGCGACGGCGAACTCGACGACCTTCTGGCTGACGCCGGGCACGGTCACATCGACCACGAGTTCGGCAGCGAGCATCTCCTCGAGTGGGCTGCGGGAATCCAGCGACGCCACGAGCTCGAACTCGGCCGAGTCCTCCACGATGTCGGCGATAAGCCGCCCCAGCTTGCCCGTTGCGCCGACGACGGCGACCTTCGTAGTCATGCCACCAATCTACCCGGCGGGCGTGAACGACCGCCCGGATCGGCGGGTGCGCTCAATAGGGCTGGGGGTCGTTCATGCCCGTGCGCAGCTCGACCGGCAGGTGACCGAGGTCGTTGTAGGCCACGAGCTCCGGCAGGCGCCCCGACTTGAAGCGGATGATCGTGAGCCCGCCGTGCGCCTGGTTGAGCCCCGCCCAGCGCCACTCCGGCGCATCCATCGCCTCGCGCACGAACCAGGCGATCACGAAGTTGTGGGTGATCAGCAGGTCGTGCGTGGTCTCGCGCGCCGGAGTCAGGAACTCGGCCACGGCATCCGACATCTGCGCCTGCCCGGCCTCGAGCTCGGCCTCGGTGACGGAGTTGAAGAAGGCCTCGAAGGCGTGCGGCATCTGCGGCGAGTAGCCGGAGGGCACGCAGTCGAACAGCAGCGCGCTCGGCTGCGGATCGAGCGCCGGCAGGTGCTCGGACATGATGTGCGCGGTCTGCTCTGCCCGCTGAAGAGGCGAGTGCCAGACGTTGTCGAAGGGAACGCCGCCGAGCCGGTCGGCGATCAGCCGGGACTGGCGCTGACCGCGGGGCGAGAGCGGGCCGTCGGCCACGCCGTGCTCGGCGTCGAGCTGCTCGCCGTGCCGCACGAGGTAGAGGGTGTGCGCCATCAGACGGTCACCGCCGGCGAGAAGGCGTCGGCGTCGACGGGGCCCACGGCGGCGATCCCCATCGGGCCGTCCGCGAGCTCGCGGGCGAGACGCTGCACGTCGTCGCGGGAGACGGCGTTCAGGCGCCGCACGCTCTCGTCGAGGTCGACGAACTCGCCGAGCGTGAGCTCGGCACGGCCGAGCCTCGACATGCGGGTGTCGCTGTCCTCGAGGGCGAGGGCGGCCGATCCGGAGAGCTGGCCGTGCGCCCGGTCGAGCTCGTCGGCGGTGATGCCGTCGTCGGCGAGGCGGCGGAGCTCGGCGAGCATGAGCTCGGTGACGGTGCTCTCGCGACCGGGCGTGCAGCCGGCCGCCATCATGAACACGCCCGCATCCGAGTAGGAGGCGGCGTAGGAGTAGACCGAGTAGGCGAGGCCGCGCTTCTCGCGCACCTCCTGGAACAGGCGCGACGACATGCCGCCGCCGAAGACGGAGTTGAGCACGGCCATCGTGGTGCGGCGATCGTCGCCCGCCACGATGCCGGGCATGCCGACCATCACGCTGGCCTGCTCGGTGGGCTTCCGCACGACGGTCACGGGGGCTATCTCCCCCGGGGTCCATGCTGTGGTCGAGCGACGGGGGCGCGGAGCGGCCGGGGTGTCGAGATCCCACGACGAGAGCCGGAGCGAGGCCTCCACCGCACACACGAGCTCGTCGTGGTCGACGGCGCCGGCCGCCGAGACGATGAGGTCGTTCGGGCGGTAGCCGGCGGCATAGTGCTGCCAGACCGCGTCTCGGGTGACGGCGCGGATGGCGTCGGGCGTGCCGCCCACGGGCCGACCGAGCGGATGCCCGGCGAGCACGGCCTCGAAGATCTTCTCGCCGACGAGGTCGCCGCCGTCGTCCTCGGCCATCGCGAGCTCCTCGAGGATGACGCCGCGCTCGTTCTCGAACTCGATCGGGTCGAGGAGCGACGAGGTCACCATGTCGGAGAGCACCGAGACCGCCATCGGCAGGTCGGCGTCACGCACCTTGGCGTAGTAGCAGGTGTACTCCTTGCTCGTGACGGCGTTGTGCTCGCCGCCCACCGAGTCGAAGGAGATGGCGATGTCGAGGGCCGTGCGCGACGGCGTGCCCTTGAACAGCAGGTGCTCGAGGAAGTGCGTCGACCCGTGCCGCGAGGGCAGCCCGTCGACAGCACCGAGCTCGTCCCGCGACCCGGCCCCGATCCAGTAGCCGATCGTCGCGCTCCGGCTGCCGGGCACGTGCTCCGTGAGCACCCGCACCCCGCTCGGAAGGATCGTTCGCCGCACGAGTCCCTCGGCGACAGTGCCGATGGACAGTTCCGGAACATCAAGAGGCAGAGGTACAGCGCCGGTGGTCATTGGAGTGAGTTTAGCTGGCTTTGTTTCCGCGCCGCCGCTCCTGCGGCGCGGGCGACATGCGGTGCCGGTGTCGTTCGACGTCGCTGCGCGGCGCCGCCCGGCACCGGTACCGCCCTGGGTACAAGAAAAAGGCCCGTTGCGTGGTGTGCCACTTCCCTAGTGTTGGGAACGGGAACACCACGCAACGGGCCTTTTTCGATGACCCAGGGTGAGGGCGTGGCCGCGAAGCGACCGCACCCTCACATGTCGCGCGCGCCGGGCAGGGACCGGCGCGCACTGGGGACGGCGCGCGAAGCACGCCGCCCCCAGCAGCAAACTCAGCCTTCGGCCGGAGCCTCCGGGCCCTCGCTGGCGGCCGCGCTGCTGTCGGTGTCGCCGGTCTCGGCGAGCACCGGGGCGAGCGAGAGCTTTCCGCGGTCGTCGATCTTCGTGATCTCCACGAGGATCTTCTGGCCCACGCCGAGCACGTCTTCGACGTTCTCGACACGCTTGCCGCCGGCGAGCTTGCGCACCTCGGAGATGTGCAGCAGGCCGTCCTTGCCCGGAAGGAGCGAGACGAAGGCGCCGAAGGTGGCGATCTTCACGACGGTTCCGAGGAACTGCTCGCCGATCTCCGGGTTCTGCGGATTCGCGATGGCGTTGACCTGGGCGCGGGCGGCCTCGGCCGACGGACCGTCGACAGCGCCGATGTAGACGGTGCCGTCCTCCTCGATGGAGATGTCGGCGCCGGTCTCGTCCTGGATCGCGTTGATCGTCTTGCCCTTCGGGCCGATCAGCTCGCCGATCTTGTCGACGGGGATCTGCACCGAGATCACGCGGGGCGCGGTCGGAGCCATCTCGTCGGGCGCGTCGATGGCGGAGTTCAGCACGGCGAGGATCGCGTCGCGCGCGGCCTTCGCCTGCTTCAGCGCACCGTCGAGCACCGAGGTGGGGATGCCGTCGAGCTTGGTGTCGAGCTGGATCGCGGTGATGAACTCAGCTGTTCCGGCCACCTTGAAGTCCATGTCGCCCAGAGCGTCTTCCGCACCGAGGATGTCGGTGAGCGCCGCGTAGCGGGTCTCTCCGTCGACCTCGTCCGACACCAGGCCCATGGCGATGCCGGCGACGGGTGCGCGAAGCGGCACACCGGCGTTCAGCAGCGACAGGGTCGAGGCGCAGACCGAGCCCATCGAGGTGGATCCGTTGGACCCGAGGGCCTCGGACACCTGACGGATGGCGTAGGGGAACTCGTCGCGCGCGGGCAGCACCGGCACGAGGGCGCGCTCGGCGAGGAAGCCGTGCCCGATCTCGCGACGCTTCGGCGAACCCACGCGGCCGGTCTCACCGGTCGAGTAGGGCGGGAAGTTGTAGTGGTGCAGGTAGCGCTTGTGCGTGATCGGGCTCAGCGAGTCGATCTGCTGCTCCATCTTCAGCATGTTCAGCGTGGTGACGCCCAGGATCTGGGTCTCACCGCGCTGGAAGATGGCGGAGCCGTGCACGCGCGGGATGACCGCGACCTCGGCGTCGAGCGGCCGGATGTCGGCGAGGCCGCGGCCGTCGATGCGAACGCCGTCCTTCAGGATGCGCCCACGTACGACCGTCTTGGTGACCGACTTGTAGGCGGCGGAGACCGTCGGCAGGATGTCGGCGTCGAGCTCGCCCGCTTCGACCTTCGCGGCGATGGCGGCCTTGACGCGGTCCTTCAGTGCGTCGTCGGCGTTCTGGCGCTCGATCTTGTCGGCGACCTGGTAGATGCCCACCAGCTCGTCGTAGGCGAGAGCGGCGACGGCGTCGTATGCGGCCTGGGTGTAGGGCAGGAACACGGGGTACTCGCGCACCGCCTTGTTGGCCTGCTGGGCCATCGAGGCCTGGGCCTCGACGAGCTGCTTGATGAAGGGCTTCGCTGCCTCGAGGCCCTCGGCCACGACGGCCTCGTTGGGCTTCGTGGCTCCGGCCTTGATGAGGTTCCAGGAACCCTCGGTGGCTTCGGCCTCGACCATCATGATGGCGACGTCCTGCGAGCCGTCGGCTGCGGTCACGACGCGACCGGCGACGACGATGTCGAAGACGGCCTCCTCGAGCTGCGAGTGCTTCGGGAACGCGATCCACTGGTCGGGCTCGGTGCCGTAGCCGGGCATGAGCGCGAGGCGCACCGCACCGATCGGGCCCGAGAACGGGATGCCTGAGATCTGCGACGACGCCGAGGCGGCGTTGATCGCGAGCGAGTCGTAGAACTCGTCCGGAGCGATCGAGAGCACGGTGATGACGACCTGGACCTCGTTGCGGAGGCCGTTGACGAACGACGGGCGAAGCGGCCGGTCGATCAGGCGGCAGACGAGGATGGCCTCGGTGGAGGGGCGGCCCTCGCGGCGGAAGAACGAGCCGGGGATCTTGCCGGCGGCGTAGGAGCGCTCCTCGACGTCGATCGTGAGGGGGAAGAAGTCGAAGTTGTCCTTCGGGTTCTTCGAGACGCTCGTGGCGGACAGAAGCATGGTGTCTTCGTCCAGGTAAGCGGCAACGGCGCCCTGAGCCTGCTGCGCGAGGCGGCCGGTCTCGAAGCGGACGGTGCGGGTGCCGTACTTGCCGTTGTCGAGAACGGCTTCGGCGAATTTGATTTCAGGACCTTCCAAGAGGTCTTTCTCCTTTGTTTAGCGTCGCGGCCCCGTGTGGGCGTGCGACTCCTCGCGTGGGAGCAGGCGGAAACAGCAGGGATGTTGAACGTTCCCTGAACTTGTGCGTTGAAGGGCGACGCTGTGACTGAACACATGCTGGCCACCAGTAGAAGAACTCCGGATGCACGACGTGCGCCGGAAACCCACCACCGAGGACCAGCTACCTGCCGGCCTGCTCTCAACCCCTCCACTCTACCAGTGAAGGGGGCGTTAGCCGAGGAACGCTCGCGCCGGCACGTCGATCTCGACCCGGAACGGCCGCTCGGCGCCCACGACACGCACGGGCACGACGGCTGCGGCGCCGCGTGCGGCGAGCGGCCGCACCAGCGCGTCGACCCTGCCGTCGATCTCGGGCGGGAGGAAGCCGGCCCGGTAGACCGCGCCGTCGTCGGCCACGAGGTCGACGGCCACCTGCAGACGCCGGCCGAGCCAGCGACTCGCATCCGGAGTCAGCACGCCCGTCGGCTCTCCCGCCGACTTCGCCCTCGCCGCCTCGATGGCCGTCTGCCTGCGCTCCGACTGCAGCACACGCACGCTCCGGGGGTCGGAGTCGTCTCCATCGAGCGGCACGAGCTCGACCCCCTCGACCGAGCGCAGGGTGTTCTCGCTGTCGCGGCCGTTCGGGCGCAGCAGGGGGACCATCAGCAACCCGGCGGCGGCCACAGCGACGACCAGCAGCGCGACCACGGCGATCGCGCCACCGAGACCCCAGTCGGCGCGCACGAGGAATCCGGAGACGATGGCGAGCAGCAGCACGACGGCGAAGAGGAAGACCTCCCAGCGCCAGAGCGGCTTGCGGCGGGGCGAGGGATGCATCCCCCTAGTCAATCAGTCGGCGACGGGCCCCGTGTACGTGAGCAGATTGCGGTAGGGAGCCTGCGACTCCACCTCCCACTCCCGACGCGCCGCCACGCGGAGCTCGGCCGTGGTGTAGCTCCGGCGGATGGAGATGAGACCGTCCTCACGGATGAAGGAGCCGTGGAACAGCGCGACGGTCACCGCCGAGAACGCGAGATACGCCCCGGGACTCCGCCTGATGTCGCTGTGCAGGGCCACCCGTCGGCAGAGCAGCTCGCAGTCGATCAACAGGTCGGTGAGCTCGGTGGCCGAGAGGTGATGCAGCACGTGGTTGGAGATGACGAAGTCGAAGCGCTGGGCCCGCTCGACGAGCTGGCTGCTGAGGGCGCGCAGGAAGATCACGCCGTCGGGGTTCGGCACCGACTCGGCGTAGTCCATGGCGCGTGGATCCGGATCGATCGCCGCCACCTGCAGCTGCAGCCCGTCCTCGTTCGCCCAGCGGGCGAGAGCTCGGGCGATGTCTCCGCCGCCGCAGCCCACGTCGAGCAGCGTCGACGGCGTCTCGGCGCTCAGCAGGGGCCGGATGCGCTCCTTGTAGGTGTCGTGCCAGCCCGCGATGAGGCGGTTGACCGTGGCGAACTGCTCGTAGGTGCGGGTGAGCAGTGCCGGATCCGCGGCCGGGTCGTCCATCCGCTCACGCAGGTCGACGGCGCGGCGGCGCAGATCGGGCATGCCCAGCACTCAGGCCGCCTCCCCCACGGCGAGCCCCGCCTCGTGCCCCGCCTCGTCTCCTGCCGCAAGGCGGGCGGCGGACCCGGGTCGTGCGGTGAACAGACCCGTCTCGACGGTCAGGCCCGGCCCGAACGCCATGGCGCAGACCCGCTCTCCCCCGGCCACCGGCGCCGCGGCATCGGCGAGGATGCGCTCGAGCACGAAGAGGATGGTGGCGCTCGACATGTTGCCGTAGCGCCGGAGCACGTCGCGGGAGGGCGCGAGCTGCTCATCGCTCAGGCCGAGCTTGGTCTGCACCCGGTCGAGGATGCTGCGCCCCCCGGGATGCACGGCCCAGCGCTCCACCGCAGTCGACGACGTGCCGGCGAGCAACGGCTGGAGCGCACCCGTGATGTGCTCGTCGATGATCTTCGGCACGTAGGAGCTCAGCACCATTTCGAAGCCGTGGTCGCCGATGGTCCAGGCCATCGCGTCCTCGCCCACCGGGGTGAGGGTCGTCGAGAAGGAGTCGAGGTCGAGGACGGCTCTCGGCCCCGCAGCGGCGTCGGCGGGCTCTCGGGCCGTCACGAGCGCGGCCGCCGCGCCGTCGGCGAAGACGGACGACGCCACGATCTGGTCAGGGTCGCTCGACGAGCGCACGTGCAGGGTGCAGAGCTCGACGCTCACGACGAGCACGACGGCCGACGGGTCGGCTTCGCAGAACGCCTTGGCCATCTTGAGTGCGGGGAAGGCGGCATAGCAGCCCATGAAACCGACATGGAATCGCTGCACGCCAGGATCGAGCCCGAGTCGTCGCACGAGCACGTAGTCGGGTCCCGGCGAGAAGAAGCCGGTGCAGGAGACCGTGATGACGTGGGTGACGTCGGCGGCGCCGAACCCGGATCCGTCATCGAGCGCCTCGCGCGCGGCACGCACGGCGAGCTCGGCGGCCTCCACCGTGTAGAGCCCGTTGCGGGCGGCGGTGCCGGGCGTGAGCAGGGTGCGCTCCGCGTCGATGAACGCGCCGTGCCCTCCCTCCTCGAAGTCGGACACCACGGTGTGCCGGGTGTCGATGCCCGAGGCGTCGAACGAGGTCGCGACGAGTCGCTCGCCCAGCCGGCCGAGGCCGGGCTGGGCGGCGAACAGGTCGCGCACCTGCTGCTGCCGGATGACCGTCGCCGGCACGGCGGTCCGGATGGTCCTCACGCTCACAGCCATACCTTCACTGTAGGCATGATCGCCGGCTACTGTGCTCCGAAACCTCCGACGGCGCTCCCGCCGGCCCCGCCCGGGCTGAACCCGGTGGCGAGGGCGAACGGATCGCGCTCCTGACCCGAGCGGGTCGACGCGGCCACGGCGGCCGCCAGCTCACCGGCGGCCCGGTGGATGCGGTCGGGCAGCGTGGGGAAGCCGTCGTCGGCAGAGCCGGAGCCCCAGTCCTCGGCGGCCGCGAACACGCTCGTGGGCAGCACGGGTGCGCGCAGATAGCTGAACAGCGGCCGCAGCGCGTGGTCGAGGGCGAGCGAGTGGCGGGGAGTGCCGCCGGTCGCAGCGATGAGCACCGGGAGCCCTGTGAGGGCGGTGTTGTCGACCACGTCGAAGAACGACTTGAACAGCCCCGAGTAGCTCGCCGTGAAGATGGGGGTCACGGCGATCAGCCCGTCGGCACCTGTGAGGGCGTCGATCGCCTCCTGGAGCTTCGTGCTCGGGAAGCCGGTCACGAGGTTGTTCGTGATGTCGTGCGCGAGGTCGCGCAGCTCGATCACGGTCACTTCGGTCTCGACCCCGCGCTCCCCCAGGTCGCCCACGGCCGCCTCGGTGAGGCGGTCGGCGAGCAGACGGGTGGAGGAGGGCTGGCTGAGGCCGGCGCTCAGCGCGACGATCCTCTTGGTGCCTGCGCTGCTGCTGGTTCCGGTGCTGCCGGTCATATCAGGCTCCCTGGCCGACGCGCGCGGCCTCGGCGGCCACGCTCGACTGGGCCTCGGCATCCTGCACGGCCTTCGCGACGCGACGCGAGGCCATCCGCTCGATCTCCGAGGCGTGCGTGGGGCCGTCCGGAACGTGCGCCGGGCGCTTGGCGTCGAGCTCCTTGCGGAGCACGGGCACCACGAGCTCGCCGAGCATGTCGAGCTGCTCGAGCACGGCCTTCAACGGCAGTCCGGCGTGGTCCATCAGGAACAGCTGGCGCTGGTAGTCGCCGAAGGTCTCGCGGAACGTGAGCGTGCGGTCGATCACCTGCTGCGGGCTGCCGACGGTGAGCGGGGTCTGCTCGGTGAAGTCCTCGAGGCTCGGTCCGTGCCCGTAGACGGGCGCGTTGTCGAAGTACGGGCGGAACTGCTTCACCGCGTCCTGCGAGTTCTTGGCCATGAAGACCTGCCCGCCGAGGCCCACGAAGGCCTGGTCGGCGGCGCCGTGGCCGTAGTGCTCGAAGCGCTGGCGGTAGAAGGCGATCAGGCGCTGGAAGTGCTCCTTGGGCCAGAAGATGTGGTTCGCGAAGAAGCCGTCGCCGTAGTAGGCGGCCTGCTCGGCGATCTCGGGGCTCCGGATGGAGCCGTGCCAGACGAAAGGCGCGACGTCGTCGAGCGGGCGGGGCGTCGACGTGAAGCCCTGCAGCGGCGTGCGGAACTGGCCCTCCCAGTCGACGACCTTCTCGTCCCAGAGCCGGCGCAGCAGCGCGTAGTTCTCGATGGCGAGCGGGATCCCCTGGCGGATGTCCTTGCCGAACCACGGGTAGACGGGGCCGGTGTTGCCGCGGCCCATCATGAGGTCGACGCGGCCGTCGGCCAGGTGCTGGAGCATGGCGTAGTCCTCGGCGATCTTCACCGGGTCGTTCGTGGTGATGAGCGTCGTGGCGGTCGAGAGCAGGAGCTTCTCGGTCTTGGCGGCGACGTAGCCGAGCATCGTCGTGGGGCTGGAGGGCACGAACGGCTCGTTGTGGTGCTCACCGAGGGCGAAGACGTCGAGGCCCACCTCCTCGGCCTTCTGCGCGATGGTCAGGATGGCCTTGATGCGCTCGTTCTCGGTGGGGGTGGTGTTGTTCGTGGGATCCGTGGTGACGTCTCCGACGGTGAAGATTCCGAACTGCATCTCGACTCCTTAGATCAATGCGTTTGCATGGATAACGCGAGAGCCGCGATTCTATTCCCGGAACGCGAAGAGGCCGCCATCCCGAAGGATGACGGCCTCTTGACGTCTGAGAACTAGCGACGAAGGCCGAGACGCTCGATGAGCGAGCGGTAGCGGTCGATGTCGATGTCCTGGAGGTAGCCCAGGAGGCGACGACGCTGGCCCACGAGGAGCAGCAGGCCACGACGCGAGTGGTGGTCGTGCTTGTGCTCCTTGAGGTGCTCGGTGAGATCCTTGATGCGACGGGTCATCATGGCGACCTGCACTTCAGGGGATCCGGTGTCACCGGGGTGGGTCGCGTACTCTTCGATGATCGCCTTCTTGACGTCTGATTCGAGTGCCATAGATGGGATCCCCTTTCTCTCGTTGCGCGGTGCCTGGCAGCCTGATGCTGTGGCTCTCTTGATCCGCGGCCGTTCTCACGGCAACCTGTAGAGCTTACCAGACACACAGACGTAACAATCCTGGGGCGGACGTACGATTTCTGTATGACCGGTTCCACCCTCGCGACTGCCACCCTGCCCGTGCTCGACCTCTCCCGGCTCGGTTCCGGGGGCACGGAGGCCGAGTCCTTCCGACGCGACCTCCGCGAGGCCACCCACGACTACGGCTTCTTCTACCTCGTGGGGCACGGCGTGCCGCACGAGCTGATCGAGCGCGTCATCACCACCGCCCGCCGCTTCTTCGACCTCCCCGAGGCCGACAAGCTCGCCATCGAGAACCTGAGGAGCCCGCACTTCCGCGGCTACACGCGCGTGGGCGGCGAGCTCACGCAGGGGAAGGTCGACTGGCGCGAGCAGATCGACATCGGGGTGGAGCGCGAGCCCGTGCTGCGCACCGCCGACACGCCCGACTACATGCGCCTCGACGGCCCGAACCAGTGGCCGGCGGCCCTGCCCGAGCTCCAGGAGACCGTCGCCGAGTGGTACGACGAGCTCAACCGGGTGGCCCTCACGCTGCTGCGCGCCTGGGCGGTCTCGCTCGGAGCCGACGAGGGGGTCTTCGACGCCGCCTTCGCCGAGCGGCCCTCCACCCTCATCAAGATCGTGCGCTACCCCGGCAGGAGCGATCCGGAGCCGAAACAGGGTGTGGGCGCGCACAAGGACTCCGGGGTGCTCACTCTGCTCCTCGTCGAGCCGGGCAAGGCGGGCCTGCAGGTGGAGAAGGACGGCGAGTGGATCGACGCGCCCCCGCTCGAGGACGCGTTCGTGGTGAACATCGGCGAGCTGCTCGAGGTGGCCACCGACGGCTACCTGAAGGCCACGGTGCACCGCGTGATCTCGCCGCGCATCGGCGACGACCGCATCTCGATCCCGTTCTTCTACGCCCCCGCTCTCGACTCCACGGTGCCGCGCATCACGCTGCCGCCCGAGCTCGCGGCCCTGGCGCGCGGCATCACGGTCGACCCCGGCAATCCGATCTTCACGACCTACGGGGAGAACTCGCTGAAGAGCCGGCTGCGCGCGCACCCTGACGTCGCGGCGATCCACCACGCCGACCTGGTCGAGCAGAACGCCGCCGCCGCCGCTCAGAACAGCCGGGCGTGACGCCCGCGAGCGGGCAGGCCAAGCGCCGCAACCACTTCGCCGACCTCACGCCGCTGAAGGCGAGCCCGGCCTTCGCGCGGTTGTGGGCCGGTCAGGCCATCGCCGGCATCGGCAGCCAGATGACGATCGTGGCGGTGGGTCTCGACGTCTACCGGCTCACCGACTCGACCCTCGCTGTCTCGGGCGTCGCCCTGTTCGCGCTCCTGCCGATGATCGTGGCCGGGCTCTACGGCGGCATGCTCGCGGATGCCTTCGACCGCCGCAAGGTCGCGCTGATCGCAGCGATCGGCGCGTGGGTGGCCACCGGAGTCCTCGCCCTCCTGGCCTGGACCGGGGCCGACAGCGTGCCGGCCCTCTACGCGCTCGCGACGATCAACGCCGTGGCCGCCACGGTCATCCAGGCCACCAGGTCGGCGATCTACCCGCGCATCCTGCCGCGGGAGCTGCTGCCCGCGGCGGCCGCGCTCAACGGCATCACGATCGGCGTGATGGTGACCGTCGGCCCCGCCCTCGCGGGCGTGCTCGTGGCGACCGTCGGCTTCGGCTGGACCTACTCGATCGACGTGATCCTCTTCACCGCCGCCTTCGTGGGCATCGCGAGCCTGCCGAAGATCCTGCCGGAGGGGCAGATCCACAAGCCGGGGCTCGAGTCGCTGCGGGAGGGCTTCGCGTTCCTCAAGCGCGCCCCGAACATCCGGGCCCAGTTCCTCGTCGACATCGCCGCCATGACCTTCGGGCAGCCGCGCGTGCTCTTCCCCGCCATCGGGGCGCTCATCCTGGGCGGCGGGCCGATCACGGTCGGCATCCTCACGGCCGCCTCGGCGGTGGGGACGATGCTCGCGAGCATCTTCTCCGGCCGGCTCGGCGGCGTGCGCTGGCAGGGCCGGGCGATCGCGCGGGCCGTGCAGGCCTACGGCGTGTTCGTGGTGCTGTTCGGTGTCGTGATCCTCGTGGCGACGATCACCGGATCCGCCGACTCGGTGGGCCTGGAGTTCTCGGAGGCGAACCTGCCGGCCCTTCTTCTCGCCTCCCTCGCCCTCGTGGGCACGGGAGCCGCCGACGAGATCAGCGCCATCTTCCGCACCACCATGATGCAGACCGCCGTGCCCGACAACATGCGCGGCCGCCTGCAGGGCGTGTTCACCGTGGTGGTGGCGGGCGGCCCCCGCGTCGGGGACCTCTATGTGGGCGTGCTGTCGGTGTTCGCGGCGCTCTGGTTCCCGCCTCTGCTCGGAGGTCTCGTCATCGTGGCGCTGGCCGCCCTCATCCTGCGGCTCGTGCCCACCTTCCGGGGCTACGACGCCCTCGACCCCCGCCCCTGATCCGAGCGATCAGAGCGCGACGGGAGCCTGTTCGCCGGGAGCGAGGAGCAGCGTGAGGCGCTGGGTGGGGCGCGTCATGGCGACGTAGAGGGCGGAGGCGCCGCGCGTGGATTCGGCGACGATCGCGGCGGGCGCGACCACCAGCACCGAGTCGAACTCGAGGCCCTTCGCGTCGGCCGGCGTGAGCAGGGCCACGGGGCGGGACAGACCCGCGACGCCGACCCCGAGGGTGTCGCCGAGACGGTCGGCGAGCAACCCCGAGAGCTCGGTGAAGCCCGACGCAGGGGCGATCACGGCGGTCGTGCCGCCGGACGCCGTCATGGAGCCGAGCTCGGCGACGAGCAGTTCGCGCTGCTCCGCCTCGTCCGTGGGCGCGAGCGCGAGCACGGGCCAATCGGTCGTGCGCACCGATCGGGATCGGGTGACCACGAGGCCGTTCGCCTCGGCCACCCGCTCCGCGGCGTCCACGATCTGCGACGGCGTGCGGTAGTTGACCGTGAGCTCCTCGAGCCGCCAGGCGTCGCCGATGAGCGGTGACAGCGTCGACTCCCAGCTCGTCGACGACGCGGCGGAGGACGCCTGCGCCACGTCGCCCACGATCGTGAACGACTTCACCGGCGACTTGCGCAGCAGCACCCGCCACTGCATGGGAGAGAGCTCCTGCGCCTCGTCGACCACGATGTGCCCGTAGGTCCAGCTGCGGTCCGAGGCGGCGCGCTCGGCCGTAGTGAGCGAGGCCGTGCTCTCGGCGAAGCCCGCCACCACGTCCTCGGCCGAGACCATGCCCGACACGTCCATGTTGCTGATGGCGCGCTTGGCGTTCTCGAGGTCGCGCTTGTGCTGCGCCTTGGCGGCGCGCTTGGCGGCGGAGTCGGCCACGTCGTACGAGCCGAGCAGCTCGGCGGCCTCGTCGAGCAGCGGAACGTCGGCGAGCGTCAGCTCGGAGCCCCTCGGCCGGCGCAGCAGCTCGCGCTTGGCCTTCGACCAGTGCCCCGTGAGCGACGCGAGCCACTGCGGGCGCGCATAGAGGTCTTCGAGGAGCCTCTCGGGCGTGAGCGGGATCCAGGCGGTGTTGAGCGCCACCCGCACGTCGTACGCCGTGCGGAGGTCTTCGCGGAGGTAGGCCTGGTCGGCGTCGTCGACCGTGCTCCCCCGGCGGCGCAGCTGATCGGCGAGCTGGCGGGTGAGCTGGTTCAGCACGATCTTCACGAAGGTCACCCGGCCCTCGTTGTAGGGCTTGCCGGATTCGCGGGCCTTCGCGATGGCATCCGCGATCACCTGCGGCTGCAGCACGATCCGCTCGCCGTTGACCTCGAGGTCGATCGGCTCGGCGGGCACTCGCTGCCGGGAGCGCATGGCTCGGCGGATGAGCCCCGCCATTTCGGCGGAGCCCTTGAGCGCCGCCACCGCGGGCGCGTCCTCGGCCGTGATGTCGTGGCCCGGGTAGAGCTGGCCGAGGCTGGAGAGCACCACTCCGGTCTCGCCGAGGCTCGGCAGCACGGCGTTGATGTACTGCAGGAAGGCACGGCTCGGGCCCACGACGAGCACGCCGCTGGAGCCCAGGCGATCCCGGTGCGTGTAGAGCAGGTAGGCGGCGCGGTGCAGCGCTACGGCGGTCTTGCCGGTGCCCGGCCCACCCTGCACCACGAGCACGCCCGAGAGGTCGGAGCGGATGACGCGGTCCTGCTCGGCCTGGATGGTCGACACGATGTCGTGCATCTGACCGGTCCGCTGCGCCGAGAGCGCGGCGAGCAGGGCCCCCTCGCCCTGGAGCTGCGTGGTGTCGTCGTCGAGGAGGGTGCTGTCGAAGACCTCGTCCTCGATGCGCACGACGTCGCGGCCGCGAGTGGTGAGGTGGCGCCGGGCTCGAGCCCCGAGCGGGGTCGCGGCGGTGGCCTGGTAGAAGGCGCGAGCCTGGGGCGCCCGCCAGTCGAGCAGCAGAGGCTCGAGGTTCTCGTCGCGAAGGCCCAGCCGGCCGATGTAGCGGAGGGTGGAGGCGGAGCCGCCGGGCGACGCCGGATCGGGCGCCTCGAGCAGTTCGAGCCGGCCGAAGGCGAGCCGCTCGCCCACCTCGCGCAGCTGCGCGATGCGGTCCTCGTAGACCCGCGCGAAGGCGTCCCGTTCCGAACGGGACTGGTGATTGCCGCCCACGCTCTCGCGGCGCACCTGGGCGAGCTCGCGCTCGGCATCGGCCTTCAGACGATCGAGGCGGGCGTAGAGCCCCCCCACGTAGTCGCGTTCGCGATCGAGTTCGCTCTCCGCCACGGCACCTCCCGGAATCCGGCTATCAATCCTACTCGCCGGATCCCGGTCGGATGTCGCGAACGGGTGGTGACCGCCTGGCGGCGAGCCGGGTTACGGGACGGAGATGAGGTCGATCACGAAGATGAGCGTCTTGCCGGCGAGGAAGTGACCGCTGCCGGCGGGGCCGTAGGCAAGGTGCGGCGGGATCGTGAGCTTGCGGCGGCCGCCGGCCTTCATGCCGGGGATGCCGTCCTGCCAGCCCGCGATGAGGCCGTTGAGGGGGAACGAGATGGTCTCGCCGCGCCCCCAGGAGGAGTCGAACTCCTCGCCGGTGTCGTACTCGACACCGAGGTAGTGCACCTCGACGGTTCCGCCGGGAACGGCCTCGGCGCCGTCGCCCTCGATGATGTCGACGATCTCGAGCGTGGTGGGGGCCGGCCCCTCTGGGGCGTCGAGCTCGGGCTTCTGGAGGTTGGAATCAGTCATGCATCCATCCAAGCCCACCCCGTTCCCGAGTGCAAAAGCCGCGGCCGGATGCGGGTCAGCGGTTCGCGGGGAGCGCAATCGCGAGCGCGCGCCGGTCGGCGGCGAGCTGCTCCAGCAGCGCCGCCTCGTCCTGCTCGGCAGGGTGCGCTCGGCCGATGGAGCCGCGGCCCGAGAGCATCCGCTGCCGGGTGAAGGCGAGCCGGGTGGCGGTGCGGATGAACGAGCGCATCGCGGGCCCGCCCGTGCCGCCGGGGAAACCCTTCGCGAAGCGCAGGGCCTGCGCCCGCCCGGCCCCGGTCGAGAGCAGTTCGACCTCCTGCTCGCTGAACCAGCCCGCCGCAGCGTACTCCTCGAGGCGGGCGCGGGTGAGCCTGGTCTCGGCACGTCGCAGCAGCACCACGAAGACGATGGCGAGGGCGAACAGCGGCACCTGCACCACGAAGTAGAGCAGGAAGAAGCCCTCGATGCCCTCGACGATGAACGTCGAGCCGTTCCAGAGCGCGTGCAGCCCGATCGCGAGGGCGAGCCCCGCCACGAAGATCAGGGCGCCGCGCCAGAACCGGCCGCGCACCGCGAAGCCGAGAGCCACGCCCGTGCAGGCGGTGAACATGACGTGGGCGAAGGGCGACATGATCCCGCGGAGCAGGAACGTGAAACCGAGGCCCACCCCGCCGGACTCGATCAGGGCCTGCCCGAAGTAGAGGATGTTCTCGGTGAAGGCGAACCCCGCGGCCACCGTGGCGCCGTAGACGAGGCCGTCGACGGGCCCATCGAACTGGCGCCGGAAGAACAGCAGCAGGATGAGGATGCCCGCGGCCTTCGCCGACTCCTCCACCACGGGCGCCTGGATGACGGATCCCCACAGCTCGCTCGTGGTGGCCGTGCCGTCGCTCGCCACGAGCACGATCACCTGCACGCTGAAATCGGCGATGAGCGCGATGGCCACCGAGGCGGCGGCGCCCCAGAGGAACGCGAACCACAGCGCGGGCCGCGGCTCGGGCTCCCACCGGTCGATCAGGGTGATGGCACCCACGACCACCGCGAGCGGCAGCAGCGCGAGGATGCCGCTGATGACGAACGCCGCGGGCCCGAGCCCCAGCACGAGGTAGCCCGACACGGCGAGGAACACGAAGCCGAGCACGATGAACCCGATGATCGCGAGCACGAGCGTGGTGGTGTTCGAACGGCGGGCGGCGGCCGCCGACGCGGGCGGCAGGTCGATGTACGTCACGAGCAATCCTCACAGTCGGCAGGGCGCCAGCGTAGCGCAGCGCCCCCTCCCATTACACCTTGCTCAGTACACCTTGCCAGGATTCAGGCGCCCCAGAGGATCGAAGGCCGCCTTGATCCGGCGTTGCAGCGCGAGGCCTTCGGTGCCGAGCTCGCCCTCGATCCAGCGCTTCTTCAAGAGCCCCACCCCGTGCTCCCCGGTGAGGGTTCCGCCGAGCTGCACGCAGGCCTCGAACAGCGCGTCGGCCGCGGCCCACACCTCGTCCGGCACGCCGACGGCGCCGGGCGGCAGCACGAAGTTGGGGTGCAGGTTGCCGTCGCCCGCGTGCGAGACGGTGGGGATCGCGATCCGGTGCTCGCGCGAGATGCGCTCGATGGCGGCGAACATGGCGGCCAGGGCCGACCTCGGCACGCAGACGTCTTCGACGAGCACCTCGCCGCGAGCCTCGAGCGCGGGGTGGAAGCTCCGCCGGAACGCCAGGAGCGCCTCACCGGACGCGGCGTCGTGCGAGACCTCGACTCCCCCGCCGCCGGCCTGCTCGATCACCGCGAGCACGCCGGCCGCCTCGGCGGCCGCCCCGGGGCCGTCGGTCTGCACGAGCACGTAGGCGGCTCCCGGATGCGCGGGCGAACGCCCCAGGTAGGCGGAGACGGCGGCGACCGCCTCTGCGTCCATGAGCTCCATCACGGCCGGCCGGAGCCTCGCCGCGGTGATCGCCGCGCAGGCGGCTGCGGCGGCGGTGACGTCGGAGAAGAAGGCCGACACCGTCTCGACCTGGCCGGCGGGAATCGGGCGGATGCGCACGGTCGCCTCCACGATCACGGCGAGCGTGCCCTCCGAGCCGGTCAGCAGGGCGGTCAGGTCGAACCCCGTGACGCCCTTGACGGTGCGCCGGCCGGTGCGCAGCACGCTGCCGTCGGCGAGCACCGCCGTGAGTCCGAGCACCGCCTCTCGGGTCACGCCGTACTTCGCGCAGAGCAGACCGCCGGCGTTCGTGGCGATGTTGCCGCCGATGGTCGAGATGGCCTTGCTCGCCGGGTCGGGCGAGTAAATGTACCCGTGGGGTGCGAGCGCATCACTGAGGTGCTGGTTGATGACGCCCGCCTCGACCACCGCGAGCTCGTCTTCGAGCGAGACCTCGAGGATGCGGTTCATCCGCCCGAGACCGAGCACGACCGATCCCGGTGTGGCCGTGGCACCGCCGGCCAGCCCGGTCCCGGTCCCGCGGGGCACCACGGGAGCACCGTGCTCATGGGCGATCCGCATCGCGGCCTGCACCTCCTCGAGCGACTGCGGCTCCACCAGGGCGAGCGCGCCGCCCTCGGACCACCAGCCCGACTTGTCGGTCGCGAGCATCCGGAGCACCTCCGGATCGGTGACCACCCGGTCGCCGAGCGCCTCCTGCAGAGCGGCTGCGACGCCGCTCATGCCCGCGGATCCGACGGATCCGACGGATCACCCAGGTCTCGGCCATCCACGATCGGGATGGCCGAGGTGACGGCCTCGAGACCGGACAGCCGGGCGGGCGAGATGAGCTTCGTCACGCGCTCCCTCGTCATCAGGTCGGCCTCCACCACGAGGTCGGCGATGTTGCGATGCGTGAGCAGCGCGGTCTTGGCGAGCGCCGAGGCTGCCGCGTAGCCGATGTACGGGGTGAGGGCCGTCACGACTCCCACCGAGGTCGAGACCATCGTGTCGAGCCGGTCGAGGTTGGCGGTGATGCCGTCGACGCAGTTGATCCGGAGCGTGCGCCAGCCGCCCGTCATCCAGGCCAGGCTCTGCAGCAGGGAGTGCGCGATCACGGGCTCGAACGCGTTCAGCTGGAGCTGACCGCCCTCAGCGGCCATCGTGACCGTCACGTCGGCCCCTGCGACCGAGAACGCCACCTGGTTGACCACCTCGGGGATGACCGGATTGACCTTGCCGGGCATGATGCTCGAGCCGGCCTGCCGGGGCGGCAGCGTGATCTCGCCGAGACCGGCCTGCGGACCGCTCGAGAGCAGCCGGAGGTCGTTGCAGATCTTGGAGAGCTTGATCGCGGTGCGCTTGAGCACGCCGGAGAGGGTCATGAACACGCCGGTGTCGCTCGTGGCCTCCACGAGGTCGGCGGCGGTGACGTGCTCGAAGCCCGTGATCTCACGGAGGTGCCGGCAGACCGTGGCGGCGTAGTTCGGGTCGGCCGTGATGCCGGTGCCGATCGCGGTGGCCCCGAGGTTGATCTCGGTCAGAAGCGGCACGGTGTGCCGCAGCCTGTCGTAGTCCTCGGTGAGGGTCGTGGCGAAGCCGTGGAACTCCTGGCCGAGGGTCATCGGCACCGCGTCCTGCAGCTGCGTGCGCCCCACCTTCAGCACGTTCGCGAACTCGACGCCCTTGGCCGCGAAGGAGTCGCGGAGGAGCGCCTGCTCGGCCATCAGCCGCTCGAGCGAGAACACCATCGCGAGCTTCACGGCCGTGGGGTACACGTCGTTGGTGCTCTGACTGCGGTTGACGTCGTCGAGCGGATGCAGAAGGTCGTAGCGGCCGGGAGCGTGGCCCTGGGCCTCGAGGGCCACGTTCGCGATGACCTCGTTGGCGTTCATGTTGGTCGAGGTGCCGGCGCCGCCCTGGATCACGCCCACCACGAACTGGTCGTGGAACTCGCCCGCCCGGATGCGCGTGCAGGCCTCGTCGATCCACGCGGCCTTCTGCGCATCCAGCACCCCGATCTCGAGGTTGGCGCGCGCGGCGGCCTGCTTGACGATGGCGAGGGCGTTCACGAGATCCGGGTAGACCGAGATGGGCCGGCGCGAGATCGGGAAGTTCTCCAGCGCCCGGAAGGTGTGGATGCCCCACAGGGCGTCGGCCGGGATCTCGACCGCGCCGAGCGAGTCGATCTCGGTGCGGGTGGGTGAATCGGTCACGGTGCTCCTCAGCTCAGACGGCGCAGGAGACCCCGGATGAAGCCGTCCTTCTTCTCGGTGAACGGCGGGTACACGAGCCGCATCGTGTCGGGCGCGAGCCGCTTGTGCAGCACGGCCTTCTCGTGGCTGAAGGTCTCGACGCTGCGGCGTCCGTGATAGGCGCCCATGCCACTCTCCCCCACGCCCCCGAACGGGAGACCCGGCACCGAGAGGTGGGCGACGGGGATGCCGAAGCCCACGGCTCCCGAGGAGGTCTCGGTGAGGATGCGCTTCGCCGCCTGCCTGGACGACGTGAACGCGTAGAGCGCGAGCGGCTTCTCGCCCGAGCGGATGAAGCGGATCGCGTCGTCGAGTCCGGTCACCTCCACGATCGGCAGGATCGGTCCGAAGATCTCCTGCTGCATGACGGGGGCGTCGCGGGCGACGTCGCCGAGCACCGTGGGCGCGAGGTAGCGGGTGCGCGTATCGCTCCGGCCGCCGGTGATCACCTTCTCCCCGCGGAGGAGGCCGGTGAGGCGTTCGAAGTGGCGGTCGTTGATGATCCGGCCGTAGCTCGACGACGTGCGGGGATCGCCGTCGTAGAGCTCGGCGATGGCCTGCACGAGGTGGGGCGCCAGCTGCTCGGCGACCTCGCGGGTGGCGAGCAGGTAGTCGGGCGCCACGCAGGTCTGGCCGGCGTTCATGAACTTGCCCCACGCGATCCGCCTCGCCGCCGCGGACAGGTCGACCGTGTCGTCGACGTAGACGGGCGACTTGCCGCCGAGTTCGAGGGTGACCGGTGTGAGGTGCTCGGCCGCGGCCTTCATGACGATGCGGCCGACCGTGCCGTTGCCGGTGTAGAAGATGTGGTCGAAGCGCTCGGCGAGAAGCTCCGTCGTGATGTCGACGCCTCCCTCGATGACCGCGACGGCCCGCTGGTCGAGGTGCAGCGGCACGAGCTCCGCGAGGAGCGCGGAGGTGGCCGGGGCGAGCTCGCTCGGCTTCAGCAGCACGGCGTTGCCGGCGGCGATCGCTCCCACCACGGGGCCGAGCAGGAGCTGGAGCGGGTAGTTCCACGGGGCGATCACGAGCACGACGCCGAGCGGCTCGAGCATGGTCGAGGCCGAGGCGGGTGCGAGCCCGAGCGGCACGGCCACGCGCTTCGGGCGCAGCCAGCTCTTCAGGCGCGAGAGGGTGTGCTCGATCTCGGAGAGCACGACCCCCACCTCGGTGAGCTGGGACTCGGCGGGGTTCTTGCCGAGGTCGGCGAACAGGGCGTCCTCGATCGCCGCCGAGTTCTCCTCGAGCAGGCGCTTCAAGGCTCTGAGCTGGCCGAGTCGCCAGCTCAGCGGGCAGGTGATGCCCTGGGCGAAGCTCTCGCGCAGCACGGGCACCACGGGGGTTCTCGGAACGACCGTCGACTCCAGAGTCATGTCCCCATCGTAGGAGGGCCGCGCTATCCGTGGAAGAAGGGGACGATCAGATAGATGCCGTAGAGCACGGCGCACGCGCTCAGGCCGAAGCAGACGTACGACAGCACGGTCGCGTACGTCGGGCGCACGGGCTCACCCGACTGCGGGTGGGGCCTCGTGAGGCTGCCGAAGCGCAGACCGAAGGAGTACAGGCTCACCACGAGCGCGGTCGCCACGAGCGAGGCCACCGCCACGATGCCGAACGCGGCCCAGTCGATCATGTCGTGCTCCTCATCGCCGGGCTTTCCGCTTGCGCTTCGTGGCCTTGGGCCCACGCACCACGACGCCAGCCTGGTCGACCTCGCTGATGGCGTTGCCCGAGTCGACCTTGTTGCGGCGCGAGATCACGAAGATCCCCACGATGATGACGAGGCCCACCACGAGGTCGATCAGGAGACCGGCGGGGCCGATGCCCGCCACGAACGCGGCGAGGGCGCCCATGAGGGCCGAGGCGGGCAGCGTGAGCATCCAGCCGATGCCGATGCGGCCAGCGGTGCGCCAGCGCACAGAGGAGCCCTTGCGGCCGAGGCCCGATCCGATCACCGAGCCGGAGGCCACCTGGGTGGTGGAGAGGGCGAAGCCGAGGTGGCTCGACGCCAGGATCGTGGCGGCCGTGCTCGTCTCGGCGGCGAAGCCCTGGGCGGGCTTGACCTCGGTGAGCCCGGCCCCCAGGGTGCGGATGATGCGCCAGCCGCCCATGTAGGTGCCGAGTGCGATGGCGACGGCGCACGAGAGGATGACCCAGAACGAGGGCCCGCTGCCGGTCTCCTGAAGGCCGGCGGCGATGAGAGTGAGGGTGATCACGCCCATCGTCTTCTGCGCGTCGTTGGTGCCGTGGGCGAGCGCGACGAGCGAGGAGGAGAAGATCTGGCCGTAGCGGAAGCGCCCGCGCACTCCGCCCTTCGAAGAGGAGGCGGGCATTCGGGTGATGGCGTAGGCCAGGCGCGTGGCGACGAACGCCACGAGACCGGCCACGACCGGGGCCACGAGAGCCGGCAGGATGACCTTGCTCACGAGCACCGAGTAGTCGACGACGCCGAAGCCCGCGCCCACGACCGCGGCGCCGATGAGGCCGCCGAAGAGGGCGTGCGATGAACTCGAGGGCAGGCCGAACAGCCAGGTCACGAGGTTCCAGACGATCGCGCCGATGAGCCCCGCGAAGATCATCTCCGGCATGATCTGCACGCCGCCGTCGCCCTCTTTGATCAGGCCACCCGAGATGGTGCGCGCGACCTCCGTGCTGAGGAACGCTCCGACGAGGTTGAGCACCGCCGCCAGGGCCACCGCGACCTTGGGCTTCAGCGCTCCCGTGGCGATCGGCGTGGCCATCGCGTTGGCCGTGTCGTGGAAGCCGTTCGTGAAGTCGAAGAACAGCGCGAGCACGATGACCAGCACGACGACGGCCACGGCGAGATCCACCGTGCGATGATGTCACCCGCACCGACCCCGGTCAACTCGACGCCGTAGGCTGAACGGATGCGCGACACTGCTCCGAAGGCCCCCCGGATCCCCCTCGAACGCACACATCACGGCGACACGGTGATCGATCCGTTCGAGTGGCTGCGCGACAAGGAGAACCCTGAGGTGATCGCCTACCTCGAGGCCGAGAACGCCTGGACCGAGCAGGAGACGGCGCATCTCGCGGGGCTCCGGCAGACGGTCTTCGACGAGATCAAGGCCCGCACCCAGGAGACCGATCTCTCGGTGCCCGTGCGCGATGGTGCCTACTGGTACTTCACCCGCACCGCCGAGGGCAGCCAGTACGGCGTGCACTGCCGCGCGCCCATCACGGGCGCGGGCGACTGGACCCCGCCGACCGTCGCCCCCCGTCAGACCCTCCCGGGCGAGGAGGTCGTGCTCGACGACAACGCCGAGGCGGCCGGCCACGAGTTCTACTCGCTCGGCTCGTTCGACGTGAGCCCCGACGGGCGCCTGCTCGCCTACGCCGTCGACACCGTGGGCGACGAGCGCTACACGCTCCGGATCCGCGACCTCACGACCGGAGAGGATCTCGCCGACGAGGTGCGCGACACCTTCCCGGGCGCGGTCTTCTCGGGCGACGGCGGCAGCGTCTACTACCCGACGGTCGACGACTCGTGGCGACCCGACACCATCTGGCGGCATCCGCTCGGCGGGGCGGCGGGAGCCGACGAGAAGGTGTTCACCGAGCCCGACGAGCGCTACTGGGTGGGCGTGGGGCTCACCCGCAGCAAGAAGTACCTCGAGATCGCCGTCGGCTCCAAGATCACGAGCGAGGTGCTGCTGCTCGACACGACCGATCCGGATGCCCGGTTCGAGACGGTCTGGCCGCGCGAGGAGGGCGTGGAGTACTCGGTGGAGCACGCCGTCGTGGGCGGCCGCGACCGGCTGCTCGTGCTGCACAACCGCAACGCCCTGGGCTTCGAGCTGCTCGAGGTCGACCCCACGCGACCGGCCGATCCCGAGGGCTGGCACACCGTGCTGGCCCACGATCCGGCGGTGCGGCTGGAGGACGTGGACGCGTTCGCCCACCACCTCACGATCGACTACCGCCGTGACGGCCTCACCCGGGTCGCGGTGCTGCCGCTCGCCCCGGAGGCCGAGCACATCGACGGAGCCGGCTTCGCCGAGCTGACCTTCGACGAGCCGCTCTACTCGGTGGGGACCTCGGGCAACCCCGAGTGGCTGCAGCCGACCATCCGCTACGGCTACACGTCGTTCGTGACCCCGTCGTCGGTGTTCGACTACGACGTCGCCACGGGTGCGTCGACGCTGCTCAAGCAGCAGCCCGTGCAGGGCGGCTACGACCCCGCGGAGTACGAGCAGAGCCGGGAGTGGGCCACCGCCGCCGACGGCACGCGCGTGCCGATCTCGCTCGTGGCACGCACCGGGCTGCTCGGGTCGGGAGAGCCGCAACCGCTCGTGCTCTACGGCTACGGCTCCTACGAGGCGTCAATCGATCCCGGCTTCTCGGTGCCCAGGCTCTCGTTGCTGGACCGGGGCGTCGTCTTCGCGATCGCCCACGTGCGCGGCGGCGGTGAGCTCGGCCGGCACTGGTACGAAGACGGCAAGACGCTCACCAAGCGCAACACCTTCACCGACTTCGTCTCCTCGGCCGAGCACCTCATCGGCACGGGGCTCACCGCTCCGGATCGGCTGGTCGCCCAGGGCGGGAGCGCCGGCGGGCTGCTGATGGGTGCGGTGGCGAACCTCGCGCCGCACCTGTTCGCGGGCATCCTCGCGCAAGTGCCGTTCGTCGACCCGCTCACCTCGATCCTCGACCCGTCGCTGCCGCTCACGGTGATCGAGTGGGACGAGTGGGGCGACCCGCTGCACGATCCAGAGGTCTACGCCTACATGAAGTCGTACTCGCCCTACGAGAACGTCACCGAGCAGGCCTACCCGCGCATCCTCGCCGTCACGAGCCTCAACGACACCCGCGTGCTCTACGTCGAGCCCGCCAAGTGGGTGGCGCGCCTGCGCGAAGTCGACGCCCCCGTGCTCCTCAAGACCGAGATGACGGCGGGCCACGGCGGCGTCTCAGGCCGCTACGCCCGCTGGCACGAGGTGGCTGAAGAATACGCCTGGCTCCTAGATGTGCTGGGGAGAACCACTCCCTGATCCACCCACTTCCACGGAGACACATACGCAACGGGCCCTACTCGTTGACCCAGGGTGAGCGCGTGGCCGCGAAGCGACCGCACGCGAACATGTCGCGCGCGCCGGGCAGGGACCGGCGCGCTAGCCAGCCAGCGCGCTCCTCAGCAGGCTCACCAGCGCATCGAGCTGCACGCTGTCGGTCGAGCCGATCGCCGCATCCGAGCCGTCGAGGGCTCGGGCGGCGAGGCCCTGCTTGGAGTCGATGAGCTCGGCGATGCGGGTGTCGATGGTCTGGGCGGCGATGATGCGCCACGCCGTCACGGGCTCCTCCTGGCCGATGCGGTGCACGCGGTCGATGGCCTGGGTCTGCTCGGCCGCGGTCCACGAGAGCTCGGCGAGCACGACATTGGAGGCGACCTGCAGGTTGAGGCCCACGCCGGCCGCGGTGAGCGAGCAGACGGCCACGGAGACGTCCGGGTCGGTGTTGAAGGCGTCGATCTCGCGCTGACGCAGAGTGGCCGACTGGTCGCCGCGGATCGAGACCGTCTTCAGCTCCCGCTTGGCGAAGAGCTCCTCCGCCGCGTCCATCACGTCGATGTGCTTGGCGAAGAACACCACCTTGCCCACCGAGCGGGCCAGCTGCGCGGCGTAGTCGGCGGCGAGGCCGGCCTTCGCCGTGCCGATCCGGCGCACCATCGTGAACACGTTCAAGCCGTCTTCGGTGCTCTTGGTGTCCTCGAGCTCCTGGCGCGCCACGAGGCGCATGAGGTCGTCGTCCGGCAGGTCGTCGACCTCGTCGCCGCGCGACGCGGCGCGGGCGGCGATGAGACGGCGGTAGCGCGTGACCAGCCGCGCACCGAGCTCGCGCTCCGCCTCGCGGATGGAGCGGCCGAGGTCGTCGTCGAGCTCCACCGGCAGGTCGACCACGCGCTTGGCCGGCAGGTCGGCCGCCACGTCGATCTTGCGGCGG
This sequence comes from Herbiconiux oxytropis, assembly GCF_024979315.1. Lineage (GTDB taxonomy): Bacteria > Actinomycetota > Actinomycetes > Actinomycetales > Microbacteriaceae > Herbiconiux > Herbiconiux oxytropis. The sequence continues at coordinate 228,346 of NZ_JANLCK010000004.1, forward strand.
CGCACGATCCCCATGTCGATCACGGCCTCGCGGGCCTCGGCGAAGAAGCCCGTGTCGGCGGGCGTGAGGCCCACCTCCTCGAGGCGCTCCATCAGCACGGGCGTGGGCTTCGCGCCGTCGATCCAGCCGAGGAACTGCCAGATGGCCCGGAAGTCGTCGACGTCGTTGATGAGAGGCGTTCCGGTGAGCGCCATCATGAGCGGGTTGCCGCCGGGGGCGGTGTGCCGGATGCGATCGGCCAGCGCGAGCACGTTGCGCGAGCGCAGCGACGACATGTTCTTGATGAAGTGCGCCTCATCGACCACCATGCCGCGGAAGCCCATGGTGCCGAGCCACGAGAGGTGGCGGTCGAGCACCTCGTAGTTCACGACGACCACGTCGGCGAACGCATCGAGGTTCTCACCGTCTCCGTTCACCACCGTGGCACGGCGGTGCGGAGTCCAGATCTCGACCTCGCGTGCCCAGTTCATCTTCACGACGTTGGGCACGACGGCCAGGAGCGGGTAGGCGTCGGCGACGGATGCGGCCAGCAGCGACTGGGCCGTCTTGCCGAGTCCGGGCTCATCCGCCAGCAGGAACGTGCGGTGCCCTGCCTGCACGCTCTGCAGGAAGCGGGACTGGTGCACCATGAGGTCGCGCCCGGGGGGCGAGAGGCGGTCGATGGTCGGCGCCTCGGGCAGCTCCATGCTCGCGGCGTTGCCGCCGGCGCCGTACTCGAAGGCGCGGTAGAGCGGGCCGAGCAGCTCCCAGTTGCTGAGGCGTCCGACGCCGTGGGGCCGGGCGGGGGTGAGATCCGGAGCCATGAAGGGGTTGGCGAGCTGGCGGGAGCGCACCGAGGTGGGCACGACCTGGCGCTCGGCGAGCTCGGGCGGCACCACGGTCGCCGTGGGGGTGATGACCTCGGGCTCGTCCTCCGGGACGTCGTAGCCGGCGTCTTCGAGGTACTCGCGGCGGAGCTTCTTGGCCGCGGGCGAGAGCGCCGCGTCGTTCTCGAGCAGCGCGATCAGCGAGGTGTCGCGCGCGGCGGTGCGGGCGAGGATGGAGGCGATGCCGTCGAGCCGCTTGAGCTGCTCGGACCGCTCGGAGTCGCTGAGTGCGGTGTCGGACTTCAGCGACGCGCGCTCCTCGCGCATGAGCAGCGCCACCACGAGGAACTTGGTGCGGTTGGAGGGCGCGACCTTCCCGCGCTGGGCGGCGGCCTCGACCTCGCGCACCTTGCGGGCGAGGATCGGGATCAGACCCGTGTTGTCTGCAGTGCGTGTGCGGCGGTTGCCCGACCTTGACATCGTTCTCCTGGGGAGTGAGGCGGAAGACGGGAGCCCCGTGCGCCTGAGCAACGAGACGTGGAGCCTCGGTCGGTGCAGAGAAGGGCGGTGCACATGAGTGGGACGGCCCGTCGAGGCCTTCAGTCTACGCGATGCACCTTGATGAGCAGACCACTGGCCACGAACACGATCGCCCCGGCCACGTGCGCGATCTGCCAGCCGACCAGCGGCAGGTCGATCGGGAGCACCGGGTTCCAGAGCACCGCGATGGCGGCGAGCAGCGGCACCCACCACCACTGCTTCGCCTGCACGGCGAACACGACCATGATGAGCGCCAGGATGGCGACGACGTAGCGCGCGAGGGTGAACCAGTCGCTGTCGACCACGGCGAGGAAGGCGACGAGGGCGATCGCTCCGAGGATGCCGGGGGCGAGGGCGGGGCGGGTGAAATCCGGGGCGGTCTGTCGCGAGCTCATGTCTCGCCAATCCTACGCGGCGGGCGATATGTTGAGAGCATGACTAATCCTCTGGGGTCCTCGAATCCTCCGTTCGCCGGGCCCGAGGGCCTGTGGACGGCCGATCCGGTCGAGCTCGCCGCCCGCCTGTTCACCTCGGTGTTCGCGGGCCAGGGCGCCGTGCCGCTCCCCCAGAAGGACGTCTCTGACGTGTACTCCGCTCTCGCCGCACTCGGCGGCTACTCGCTCCCCGACGTGCGCTCCGGCAACACGCAGCCTCTCGGCCTCACCGTGCAGCTCGCCCAGGAGTGCATCCTCATCTGGGAGCGCGCCACGGTGGCCACCCGCCTCTCCGCCGGCAGCGGGCCGGTCTCGCACACCATCACGATGCTGCGGTTCGGCCCCGGAGTGCTGCAGTCGGCCGATCCGGTGGCCGCCCTCAAGGCCCGCCTGACCTGATCCGATGGGATCCAGAGCCACCGCCCCCGCGTCTCGTTCCCTGACGCCGGGTGGCGTCGTCGTCTTCGGCGACGTGATCGACGACGTGATCGTCACCCCCGCGCACGAGATCCGCCCCGACACCGACACGACCGCGTCGATCGAGCGGAGGCCGGGCGGCTCGGCGGCCAACGCGGCGGCCTGGTTCGCGCACCTGGGCGAGCGCACCGACTTCTTCGGCCGGGTGGGCGTCGCCGAGGTCGAGCAGCATGCGGCACTGCTCGAGCAGCACGGTGTGCGGGCACACCTGGTCGGTGACCCCGAGCGCCCCACGGGCACGATCGTGATCATCCTCGAGCAGGACCGCACCCGCACCATGCTCACCGAGCGCGGCGCCAATGCCCTCACGAGCGGAGCCGACCTCGACCGCGCGCTGATCGGCCCAGGCACGCACCTGCACTTCACGGCCTACACGATCTTCAGCGAGGCGCTCGACGGCAGCGATCCGGCCGAGCGCTACTCCCTCCTCATCCGCGAGATGCAGGCCGCGGGCGCGACCGTCTCGGTGAACCCCGGATCGGCCGGCTTCATCGCCGATCACGGTGCCGGCCGGCTGCGGGCCGCCATGGCGGGCGCCGACGTGCTCATCCCGAACCTCGACGAGGGCCGGATGCTCACGGGCCGGCACGAGCCGGACGCCGTGGTCGAGGCGCTGCTCGCCGAGCACCCGCTCGTGGCCCTCACCCTCGGCCGCGACGGCGTGCTCGCCGCCCGCCGCAGCGGTGAGCGCGTGCGGGTTCCCGCGCTGCAGCTGACCCCCGTCGACACGACGGGCGCCGGCGACGCGTTCAGCGCGGGCTTCGTGTGCGGACTCCGCTCCACCGGCGGAGTGCAGCACGGCGACCTCCGGGCCGCGGCCGAAGCCGGGGTCCGCACCGCCGCCGAGGCCGTCGGCCGGGTGGGAGCGCGCCCGGTGCCCGGGGTCTCGCCCGCGTCGGTGCGCGCGGCGCCCGTTCCGGCGGCGTCGTGACCGAGCGCGACGAGGAGGCCCTCGAGCGGCTGCGATCGCTGCTCGCCCTCCCCACCATGTCGCGGCTCGACATCGCCGAGGTCGACCGCCCGGTCTTCGAGACCTTCCGCGAGCGGGTCGCCGAGCTCTACCCCGCCCTGCACGCCGAGCTCGAGCGCGAGGTCGTGGCCGGCGGCACCCTGCTCTACCGCTGGGCCGGCCGCGAGCCCGGCCCCGCCGCCGTGCTCATGGCGCACTACGACGTCGTGGCTGCGGATGACGAGGGCTGGACGCATCCGCCCTTCGCCGGCGTGGTCACGGGCACCGGATCCGAGCGCCTGCTCTGGGGTCGCGGGACGCTCGACGACAAGGGCTCGGTCGTGGCGATCCTCGAGGCGGTCGAGCGCCGGGTGGCCGAGGGGCATCGGCCCCGGCACGACGTGCACCTGCTCTTCGGTCACGACGAGGAGACCCACGGCACGGGAGCGGCCGCCGCCGCCGACCTGCTCGTGGGCCGTGGCGTCGAGATCGGTCTCGTGCTCGACGAGGGCGGCGCCGTGGTGGAGAAGCTCTTCCCCACGGTCGACGACCCCGTGGCCGTGGTCGGCGTGAGCGAGAAGGGCACGACCAACTTCACCCTCACCGTGGAGCAGCACGGCGGTCACGCCTCGACTCCCCCGCCCCTCACGGCGACGGCCCGATTGGCGCGCGCCATCACGCGGCTCACGGCGCGCCCGCTCCGGGCCCGGATGAACGACGTCACCGTGCAGATGGTGCAGACGCTCGGGGCGCACGGTCGCGGCCCTCTGCGCTTCGTCTTCTCCCGCGCCCGCGTCTTCCGCCCGCTCCTCACCGCGGTGTTCGCCCGGATGAGCGACGAGACGGCCGCGATCGTGCGCACCACCATGGCGGTCACCCAGCTCTCGGGCTCGCTCGCGGCGAACGCCCTGGCCGAGCGCGCGCGGGCCGTCGTGAACGTGCGGATCGCGATCGGCTCGACCGTCGACTCGACCAGGCGCCACATCGAGCGCGCGATCGGCGACCCTCTCGTGCGGGTCGACGTCGAGGACGCCAACGAGCCCGCACGGGTCTCGAGAAGCGAGGGCCCCGTCTGGGAGCTGCTCTCCGACGCCGTCACCGCCGCCTACCCCACGGCAATCGTCACCCCCTACGTGCAGACGGGGGCCACCGACTCGCGTCGCTTCGCGCCGCACAGCAGCACGGTCTACCGTTTCAGCCCGTTCGAGATGTCGGCCGAGGAGCGCGCGACGCTGCACGCCCGCAATGAGCGGATGCACGTGACGACGTGGTTCACCGGCATCCGCTTCTTCGAGGGGCTGCTCGGCCGCCTGTAGCCCGCGGCTCTAAGCGTTGCCGAGCTCGCTGAGGTCGGGCAGCCGGATCGGACGGCTGGCCGGCGGCAGGTCCTGCACCCGCTCGATCGCCGGGCGGAGCTCGGAGAGCCAGGCTTCGTAGCCGGCATCGTTGAGGTGCAGCCTGTCTTCGGTGTAAGCCGGGTTCAGCTCGCCGTCCGGCTCCGCCATGACGGGCCAGAGATCCAGGTAGTGCGCGCGCACGGTGGCAGCGAACTGCCAGACGTGGCGGTTGATCTCCTTCACGAACTCGGCGTACTCGCGCCCGCGTGGCAGCACCGACTGCAGCAGGATGCGCGCATCCGGCAGTTCGTTGCGGAGGGTCACGAGAATCGTCTCGATGTTCCGCACCACGTGCTCCACGGCGCGGCGGTTCGCCACGTCGTTCGTGCCGATCAGCAGCACGACGGTGTCGGGCTGTTCAGCCGCCACCTCGTCGAGCCGCTCGATCAGTCCCTCGGTCGTGTCGCCCCCCACACCGAGGTTCACGGCCTCGAGTTCGGGGAACCATTCCTGCCAGCGGCCTCCCTCGGTGAGGCTGTCGCCCACGAAGACGGTCTTGGAAACTGCGCTCATCAGAACCTCCGGTTGCGTGCGGGCCAGTCTACGCGGCCTCTCCCGCGGCCGCCGCCAGGGCGGTCTCGGTGATGCGATTGGCCATGCCGTTGAAGATGACCCCGTGGAAGGGCAGGATGGCGAACCAGTACAGCCGGCCGCCGAGCCCGCGCGGGAAGAAGATGGCGCGCTGTTCGTAGACCGAGCCGCCTCCGCCGTCGTCGGCGTCGCGCGCCCGCATCTCGAGCCAGGCGCGCCCCGGCACCTTCATCTCGGCCCGGAGCCGCAGGAACTCGCCGCGATCGATCTGCTCCACCCGCCAGAAGTCGAGGGCGTCACCGGTGTTGAGCCTCGTGGCGTTGCGGCGCCCTCGTCTGAGGCCCACGCCGCCCACGACCTTGTCCATCCAGCCGCGCACGGCCCAGGCGAGGGGGAAGGAGTACCAGCCGTTCTCGCCGCCGATGCCCTCGATCACGGTCCAGAGGTCGGCGCGGGTCGCCTTCGTGCGACGCTCCTTCTCGTCGAGGTAGACCGTATGGCCCGCCCAGTCCGGGTCGCTCGGCAGCGGATCGCTCACGGCGCCGTCGACGAGCGCGTCCTGCCAGCTCGTTTCGACCTCGCCTGCCTTCATGCGCTGGAGTGCGAGGCGCACGGCCCGGCGGTAGGGCGTCAGTCCGCCCTCGGGGTCGGGGATGAAGCGGCGGATGTCGTGCTCGTGCGTGACGCAGTCGAATTGGAGCGACGCGATGATGGGCATCGCGAGCGCGCGCGGGATGGGCGTCACGAGGTTGACCCACTGCGACGCGAGCCACGGGGTGAGCACCGGGAGTGCGGCGATCGCCCGCTGCTTCAGACCCGCCTCGAGGGCGTAGCCGTTCATCATCTGGCCGTAGCGCAGCACGTCGGGGCCGCCGATGTCGAAGGTGCGGTTGAGCTCGGCCGGCAGGTCGGCGGAGTGCACGAGGTAGTAGAGCACGTCGCGCACGGCGATCGGCTGGATGCGGTTGCGCACCCACTTGGGCGCGGGCATGTAGGGCAGCACGTCGGTGAGGTGCCGGATCATCTCGAACGAGGTCGATCCCGATCCGATCACGACACCGGCCTGGAGTGCCGCCGTCGGCACGCCGGAGGCCATCAGGATGCGGCCGACCTCGACGCGTGAACGCAGGTGCGGCGACAGGTCGTCGACGGGCTCGCCCGAGCCGGGGTGGGCCTCGGGGTGGAGGCCCCCCAGGTAGACGACGCGCTTCACGCCGGCCGCGGCCACGGCCTTCGCGACGTTCTCGGCCGATTCGCGTTCGACGGTCTCGAAGTCGTGCTTCGCGCCGCCCATCGAGTGCACGAGGTAGTAGAAGACGTCGACGCCCTCGCACGCGGCCGCGAGCGACTCCGGATCGCCGAGGTCGCCCTCGACGACGTCGACGTCACCCGCCCACGGCACGTCGTCGAGCTTCAGCGGCGTGCGCACGAGCACCCGCACGCGGAAGCCGGCCTCCAGCAACCGCGGCACCAGCCGGCCCCCGATGTATCCCGTAGCCCCCGTGACCAGTGCCAGCCGTGCGTCATCCGTCATCTGCCTCACGCTACGCCGGGCCGGCAGGAGCCGCTCGGGGCACCGGCGGATGCTCAGGCGTGAGGGTCAGCGCCGCGGCCTGTGGTCCTCGAGCATGCGGGGCCGCGCCACCACGATTCCCGCGAACCCCATGCCGACCGCGCTCGCGACGAGCAGCAGGAGGGGTGCCGTCCACGCCCCGGTGAGCTCGTGCAGAACGCCGACGAGCAACGGCCCGGTGGCCGAGAGGGCGTAGCCGAGGCTCTGCACGAACGAGCTCAACGCCACCGCGCCCTCGTGGGTGCGCGTGCGCAGGTTGATGAGCACGAGCGCGAGCGGGAACAGCAGGGCACCGAGGCCCGCGAGGGTCACCCACAGCCACACGATGCCCGCTCCGGGTGCGAGCAGCAGACCGCCATAGCCCACGATGTAGGAGGCGACCCCCGCGGCCACGAGCCAGCTCACCTTCTTCAGCCGGACGGCGAGCACGGGCACGACGAGCGACGCCGGAAGGCCCGTGACCGAGTAGAGCGACAGCAGCGCCCCCGCCTGCCCGGCGCTCACGCCGCTGACGTCGACGAGCACAGCCGGAAGCCACGTGAACATCGCGTACGAGTTGATGCCGGTGAGCCCGAACACGAGCATGAGCGACCACGCGAGCGGTGATCGCCACACTCCTCCGAGCGCGCGCGGCTGCGGTTCGTCGACCGGTGCGCGCCTGCCCCTGGCCCGGGCGGCGAGGGTCACGAGCGGTACGAGGGCGAACAGGGCGAGCACAGACCAGACTCCGACCGCGATGCGCCAGCCCGCGCCGTCGGCCACCTGCACGGCCACGAGGGGCGGGATGGTCGCTCCGAGCGCCATCGTGGTGGCGTAGACGGAGGTGACGAGCCCGATGCGATCGGGGAAGTACGTCTTCACGAGCGGCGGCAGGAGCACGTTGGCCACGCCCATTCCCGCGAACGTGACGGCACTCGCCATCGCGAGCACGGCGTAGGAGTCTCCCGCCGCCCGCAGCAGGTGGCCCGCGAGCATCACGACGAGAGCGCCCACCACCACGGGCTCGAGCCCGAACCGGCGATGCAACGCGGGAGCGAACGGCCCCACGGCCGCGAAGCACAGCGGCGGCAGCATCCCGAGCAGGCCGATGCCCACCGAGCCGAGCGGGATGTCGACGGCGATCTCGTCGAAGATCGGCGACAGCGCCGCGACCGCCGTGCGGAGGTTCAGTGCCACGAGCACGATCGTGATGAGGGCGAGAGCGCGGCCTCGCCAGAGCGGAGCCGGCGCCGCCGGACGAGGGCCGGAGCCGCTCACGGACGGCTCATCGCAGCGAGTTGATCACAGCGGGTTCAGCGCCCCGCGAGGATGGAGCGCACCCCGGCGACGTCGTCGTCCATCTGCGCGATCAGCGGCTCGATCCCTGCGAACCGCACCTGGCCGCGGATGCGCGCCACGAACGAGATGTCGACGATGTGGCCGTAGAGGTCGAGCTCCTCGTCGAGCACGTAGGCCTCGACCTGCTTGGGCGGAACGCCCGTGAAGGTCGGGTTGCTGCCCACCGAGATGGCGGCCGGGTAGCGCTTCTCGCCGTCCGTCAGCCATCCGGCGTAGACGCCGTCTGCGGGGATCAGCCCCTCCGACTCGGGCGAGAGGTTGGCCGTGGGGTAGCCGAGCTCGCGGCCGCGGGCGGCGCCGTGCACGACCTCGCCGCGCACGGAGGGCGTGCGGCCGAGCATCTCGCCGGCGCGCTCGACGTCGCCGTCGGCCAGCAGTTCCCGGATCCACGACGACGACACCTTGCGGGCCTCGCCGGGGCGCACCTCGGGGATGAGATCGACCTCGAAGCCGAGCTCCGCACCGAGCGCCCTGAGCATGTGGATGTCGCCCTCGCCCTTGGCCCCGAACCGGAAGTCCTCACCCACCATGACCACCCGCGTTCCGCACACGTCGCGGAGCACCCGGGTGGCGAACTCGCGCGGGGTCATCGAGGCGAGCGCCTCGTCGAAGGAGAGGAAGAGTGTGACGTCGACGCCGGTGCCGGCGAGCAGCTCGAGCCTCTGGGCGTTGGAGACGAGTGCGTGCGGGCGCGCGGCTGGGTCGAGCTGGGCGAGCGGATGCCGGTCGAACGTGATGACGATCGACCGCAGATCCTTCTCCTCCGCCACCCGCAGCAGCTCGCCGATCACGGCGCGGTGCCCGGCGTGCACGCCGTCGAACTTGCCGATCGTGACCGCGGAGGGGCCGAGGTCGCCCTGCACCTCGGAGAGGTCGAAGTACGTTCTCATCGCGACCGCCGCAGCCACAGCATGCCGAGCACGGGGAGCACGAGGGGCACGAACAGGTAGCCCATGCCGTACCACGACCACACGGAGGCCTCGGCGAACAGCTCGGGCAGGAAGAGGCTGAGCGTGCCCACCGTCAGCACGCCCACGAGCTCGAAGGTGATGGCGATCCACGCCACCCGGTACCACACCGGCCCGGGCGCGATGAGGGCGATGGTGGCGACGATGTAGACGACGGCGGCGACCGCCGAGAGCGAGTAGGCGAAGGGGGCCTCGTCGAACTTCGCGATGAACTCGTAGACCGAGCGGCCGGTGGCGGCGAGGGCGAGGATGACGTAGACGAAGATGAGCACCCGGCCCACGCCGCGGGCGCGGGTCGTGGGGGCGGGAGCGAGGGTGTCGTGGGCCATGGCGTTACGAGTTTATGGCACCGGGGAGGTGGTGAGGCCCCGGCCCGGCACTCAGGCGACCTGCACGAACCAGATGGCGTTCATCCGGTAGACCATCACCGCCACGGCGAGGCAGAGGGCGCCCAGGATGACGGTGCTCCAGCGGCTGCGCTCGATCAGCGCCCAGAAGCCTCCGGCGATCGGCAGCAGCACCGCCGACACGAGGTAGATGTAGAACTCGAGCACGTCGCCCGTGGCGTCGTTGCCAAAGGCGGGCGCGGCGATGGCCACCACGAGCTGCACGATCAGCAGCAGCTCCACGAGCGCGGCGATGCCCATCACGAGATCGTTCGGCTTCTTGCCCGCGAGGCCAAGGATGACCGCGAGCAGCCCGCCGACGCTCGCTATGGCGACCTGCACGATCGTGAACCACTCGATCACGGCTGGGCCTCCTGGTACTCGTCGGGCGGGAAGTTCACGACGCTCTTGCCTGTGCTGCCGCGCCTCTCGACGAGGCCGAGAAGCCGACCGGCAGGGGTCACGGCGGCGAGGAGAACCCCGTCCGCCTCCGCGGCCGGCACGCGGCCCTCTGGCAGGGCGATCCGCTGGCCGTGCCCGAGCGCGGTGGCCTCGGCAGCGTCGACGTCGAGGCGCGGGAAGAGCCGGACGGCCACGTCGGCCGCGTCGAGGAGCTCGAGCGCCTCACCGTGTTCACCGCGCTCGAGCAGATCGTCGAGGGTGCGGGCATCGGCCACCGCGAAGGGGCCGATGCGGGTGCGTCGGAGGGCCGTGAGGTGACCGCCCACGCCGAGCAGCTCCCCCACGTCGCGCGCGATGGCGCGGATGTAGGTGCCAGAGGAGCAGACCACGCGCACGTCGACGTCGAGGAACGGACCCTCATCGGTCTCGCCGCGACGGGCCTCACCGAGCAGCTCCACCTCGGAGATCGTGACGGTGCGGCCCTCGAGCACCACGTCCTCCCCCGCCCGCACGCGCGCGTAGGCGCGCTTGCCGTCGACCTTGATGGCGCTCACCGAGCTCGGCACCTGCACGATCGTGCCGTGCTGCGTCTCGAACGCGCGGGCCACGGCATCCGGTGTCAGGTCGCCGAGCGAGCCGGCGGTGGCACCGGGCAGGAGCTCGCCCTCGGCGTCGTCGGTGGTGGTGGCGGCCCCGAGGCGCACGGTGGCGAGGTACTCCTTGTCGAGCCCCACCACGTAGGTGAGCAGCCGGGTTGAGCTGTTCACACCGAGCACGAGGAGGCCCGTGGCCATCGGGTCGAGAGTGCCCGCGTGCCCCACCTTGCGGGTGCCGGCGAGCCGGCGGGTGCGCGCCACGACGTCGTGACTCGTGTGCCCTGCGGGCTTGTCGACGAGCAGGATGCCGCTGGCGGTTGAGGACGGGGATTTCACGCCTGCGACACTAACAGTCGCCGGCTCAGCACGAGTCGGCGAACACGCGGCGCGGATGCGCGGGGTCGGCCAGGTCGATGATCGCCTGGGCGCCGAAACGCGGGCCGGCCTCGGCCTGGTAGAGCCGGTCGGCCTCGCGCACCTCCTCGCCCTGGGCGAACCAGAGGCTCTCGACGTAGGCGGTGTAGTTGAACTGGCCCGAGAGGCCCGGCCGCTGCAGGAACGGCCCGTCGAGCACGAGCACGGCGTCGGCGGGTGCCGTGAGCCAACGGGACTCGGCCGGCACGTCGCGAGCCGCGTCGAAGGCCTGGGTCTGGAAGCCCGCACTGCCGCCGAACCGGAACGGCTCGATCAGCACGCGCTTCAGGGTGTCGGTGTCGTAGCGGTCGAAGTAGTACCCGGCGCCCGAGTCGGTGCCGCGGAGCTCCCGGGCCGCACGCGGCCGCTGGAAGCCCTCGAGCGACGCCCGCACGGAGTGCACGCCGGAGCGCTCGAACGAGCCGGCGAGCTCGTCGGCGAACGCCGCGGTGGAGTCGAGGCCGTCGACGGCCACGATCACCCGGCCCAGGCGGTAGTTGTGCCGGATCTCGGCGCTCAGCGCATCGGTGAACTCGCTCGCGGGCGTGGCTGGCGTGACCATGCTCCGAGTCTAGGCACGAGAGCGGCGCGGCCCGTCGCCCGTAGGCTGGGAGGATGCCCGCCACCGCCTTCGCCGCCGCGGTCGTCGACTGGTTCGCGCTGCACGCGCGCGATCTCCCCTGGCGTCGCCCCGGCTTCCCGCCGTGGGGCACGCTCGTGAGCGAATTCATGCTGCAGCAGACGCCCGTGGTGCGGGTCATTCCGCGTTTGGACGAATGGCTCACGCGCTGGCCGGAGCCCGCCGCCCTAGCGGCGGAGGCCCCCGGCGAGGCCGTCCGCGCCTGGCAGTCGCTCGGCTACCCGCGGCGGGCGCTGCGACTTCACGCCTGCGCGGTCGCCATCACGACAGAGCACGGCGGCGTCGTGCCCCGCGACGTGCCGACGCTTCTCGGTCTCCCGGGCATCGGCGACTACACCGCGCGGGCGATCGCGGTGTTCGCCTACGGCGACCGGCACCCGGTGGTCGACACGAACATCCGCCGCGTCGTCGCCCGGGCCGTCGAGGGGCTCCCGGATGCCGCGGCGCCGAACGCGAAGCGAGACCTGCCGGCCATGACCGCGCTGCTGCCGGCCGACGACGGCGAAGCCGCTCGCTTCAACGCAGGCATGATGGAGCTCGGTGCCCTGATCTGCACGGCCCGGTCGCCGAAGTGCGAGCTCTGCCCGCTCGCGGCGCAGTGCGCCTGGCGGGCCGCAGGCTACCCCGAGACCGAGGTGGCCAGACGGCCGGTGCAGAAGGCCTACGAGGGCTCGGACCGGCAGGCCCGGGGAGCCGTGCTGCGCGTGCTGCGTGCCACGGCGCATCCGGTGCCCGGATCGAGGCTCGGCGAGGCCGTGACCGATCCCGCGCGCTACGGACGCGCCGTGGCGGGGCTCCTCGCCGACGGCCTCATCGTGGCCGTCGGCGACGACGTGTTCGCGCTGCCCTAGGCCCTGTCGGCCTCGGTCTCGTCGGCGTCCTGATCCTCGTCGCCGATCACGCGCGGCTTCACATAGGGATCCTCGTCGCCGGCGTACTGCGCCGACTTCGCGAGCCCCTCGACAGCGGCGTCGCGACTGCGGGCCTCGGCCAGCAGGTCTTCGAGCACCTTCGCGTTCTCGGGCAGAGCATCCGCGATGAACTCGAGCGACGGCGTGAGGCGTGCCGTGATGTTCCGGCCCACCTCGCTCCGCAGCATGCCGGTCGCCGACTTGAGGGCGGCGGCCGAGTCGGCACGCTCCTTCTCGTCGCCGTAGACGGTGTAGAAGATCGAGGCGTGCTGCAGATCCCCGGTCACCCGAACGTCCGTGATCGTCACGAACCCGAGACGCGGATCCCGGATCCCCTTCTCCAGCCGCTTGGCCACGATCACCTTGATACGATCCGCCATCTTGGCGGCCCGAGCCGGATCAGCCATCCCATTTCCTTCTTCCCTACAGAACCATCTATCGAACATGAGGGAGCCCGGGGAGGTCCGGTTTTCCTCTGACGCGCCTTTGGGCGAAGCCCAATCCTAAGCGTCAGAGGGAAACCGGACCTCCCCGGGCTCCCGACCACGAGCTACACCCGCGGCTTCTCCTTCATTTCAATGGTCTCGATCTCATCACCGATCTGGATGTCGTTGAACTTGCCGAGACCGATACCGGCCTCGAAGTCCGTGCGCACCTCGGTGACGTCGTCCTTGAAGCGACGCAGCGATTCGATGGCCAGGTTGTCCCCGACCACGACACCCTCGCGGATGACGCGCGCCTTGGCGTTTCGCGTGATCGTTCCCGACCGCACGATGACACCGGCGATGTTACCGAACTTCGACGAGCGGAAGATCTCGCGGATCTCGGCCACACCCGACTGCACCTCTTCGAACTCGGGCTTGAGCATGCCCTTGAGCGAGGACTCGATGTCGTCGAGAGCGTTGTAGATGACCGAGTAGAAGCGGATGTCCACGCCTTCTCGGGCAGCACGCTCGCGCGCCTTCGTGTCGGGCCGCACGTTGAACCCGATGATGATCGCGTTGTCGACCGTCGCCAGGTTGACGTCGGACTCCGTGACGGCACCCACACCGCGGTGGATGATGCGCAGCTGCACGCTGTCGTCGACCTCGATCTTGAGCAGCGACTCCTCGAGCGCCTCGACGGCACCGGAGACGTCACCCTTGATGATGAGGTTGAGCGCCTCGACCTTGCCTTCTTCGAGGGCACGGGTGAAGTCCTCGAGCGAGATGCGCTTGCGGGCCTTGGCCAGCGAGGCGTTGCGCTCGGCGGCTTCACGCTTCTCGGCGATCTGACGCGCGGTGCGGTCCTCCTCGGTGACGAGGAAGGTGTCGCCGGCACGGGGCACGGACGAGAGTCCCTGCACCTGGACCGGACGGGACGGGGTCGCCTCCGTGACGGTCTCGCCGTTCTCGTCCACCATGGCACGAACCCGCCCGTAGGCGGTTCCGGCCACGATCGCGTCGCCCACGCGGAGCGTTCCCGACTGGATGAGCACGGTCGCGACGGCGCCGCGGCCCTTGTCGAGCTTGGCCTCGATGGCCACACCGCGAGCATCCTTGTTGGGATTCGCGCGCAGGTCGAGCCCGGCGTCGGCGGTGAGGAGCACGGCGTCGAGCAGGTCCTGGATGCCGATGTCGTTGCGCGCCGACACGTCGACGAACATGACGTCTCCGCCGTACTCCTCGGCCACCAGGTTGTACTCGGTGAGCTGCTGGCGCACCTTGGCCGGGTTGGCGTCGGGCTTGTCGATCTTGTTGACCGCGACCACGATCGGCACGTTGGCCGCCTGGGCGTGGTTCAGCGCCTCGATCGTCTGCGGCATGATGCCGTCGTCGGCCGCGACCACGAGGATCGCGATGTCGGTCACCTGCGCACCACGAGCACGCATGGCGGTGAACGCCTCGTGGCCCGGGGTGTCGATGAAGGTGATCGGGCGCTCACGGCCCTCGTGCTCGGTGACGACCTGGTAGGCACCGATGTGCTGCGTGATGCCACCGGCTTCGCCGGCGACCACGTTGGCGTTCCGGATCGCGTCGAGAAGACGCGTCTTTCCGTGGTCGACGTGACCCATGACGGTGACGACGGGGGGCCGGATCTCGAGCTCCTCGTCGGTCTCGTCCTCCAGCTCCTGGTCGAGGTCGATGTCGAAGCCCTCGAGCAGCTCGCGGTCCTCCTCCTCGGGGGAGACGACCATGATCTTGTAGCCGAGCTCTTCGCCGAGCACCTGGAAGGTGGCCTCGTCGAGCGACTCCGTGGCCGTGGCCATCTCACCGAGGTGGAACAGCACGGTCACGAGGTTTCCGGGGCTCGCGTCGATCTTGTCGGCGAAGTCGGTGATCGACGCGCCACGACGCAGGCGGATGACGGTGTTGCCGTCGCCGCGGGGAACACTCACGCCACCCAGCGACGGGGCCTCGCGCAGCTCGAACTCAGCCCTCTTCGTGCGCTTGGACTTGCGGGCCTTGCTCTTGCCGCCACCGCGACCGAACGCACCGGCGGTTCCACCACCGGGACCACGGCCGCGACCACCGGCACCCGGACGCGGCGCGAAGCCGCCGGGGGCGCCACCGGCGCGGAAGCCGGGGCTGCCGGGAGCGGGGCGTGCGCCGCCGCCCTGGGCAGCGCCCGGACGGAAGCCTGCACCGGTGCCCGGACGCTGGAAGCCACCGGGGCCACCGGGGCGGGGAGCACCCGGACGCGGGGAACCGGGGCGGGGAGCACCCGGACGCGGAGCGCCCGGACGAGGAGCACCGGGCCGCGGGATGCCGTTGCCGGCTCCTGCGCCCTGCATGCCCTGCTGGCTCGCGAAGGGGTTGTTGCCGGGGCGCGGGGCACCGGGGCGGGGGCCACCGGGACGCTGCATGCCCTGCTGGCTCGCGAACGGGTTGTTGCCGGGGCGCGGGGCACCGGGGCGCGGCGGGGCGTCGCCGGAGGCCGGGGTCGCCGCCGAAGCGGAGGGTGCGGGAGCCGCGGGAGCACCCGGGGTGGGTGCCTCGGTCGGCGCCGCGGGTGCCTGGGCAGCGGGTGCTGCCGGGGCGGCGGGTGCTGCCGGAGCCGACGCGGCGGGCTTCTCGGCAGGGGCCGGAGCCGCTGCCGGGGCGGCCGGAGCGGCGGCGGCCGGAGCCTCCGGAGCAGCGGGTGCCGCGGGGCCGGGTCGGGCACCGGGGCGAGCGCCACCGGGGCGCGGGCCAGAGGTCTTGGGTGCGGGAGCAGCAGCGGCGGCCGGTGCAGCGGCACCGGTCGAACCGGCGCCCGCCTTGATCAGTGCCTCTTTGAGTCGACGGGCCACGGGGGGC
The DNA here is from genome assembly GCF_024979315.1 of Herbiconiux oxytropis. Lineage (GTDB taxonomy): Bacteria > Actinomycetota > Actinomycetes > Actinomycetales > Microbacteriaceae > Herbiconiux > Herbiconiux oxytropis. Next base: position 243,986 of record NZ_JANLCK010000004.1, read on the forward strand.
TCGATCGACGACGACGGGCCCTTGACGAACTGGCCCATCTCTTTGAGGGTTGCAAGGGCTACCTTGCTGTCGACACCGAGCTCGGCGGCGACTTCATGTACACGTGGTTTTGCAGCCACAATTCTCCTGTCTGAGGCCTACCCCAGACAGGGCAGGCCGCTAAAAACGGACGGGTCTCATTTCGAGCCGCTCATCGGTCTAGTTGCCACTCATGGGTTCACGGTGCCGTTCAGCCTGTTCTCTAATGTCGATGTGTCGAGGGAGCCCTCGACACGGAGCGCACGCCCGAAAGCACGCCGCGTGACCGCGGTCTGGAAGCATTCGGATGAGGGATGAAGCCAAGCGCCCCGGCCGGGAAGCGAAGCCGTCTCGTCGACGACCAGAACTTTCCCTGTAGGGACGAGGTCCCTGGCCACGACCCTCAGAAGAGAGGATCGCGTGGTGCGCGCGCGACATCCGACGCACGTTCTAACGGGTTCCATCGTACTCCATATTCCCGGGCGGCCGTTCGACGAACCGCCCGGGACTCACCCGGTACCGGGTGGTTCAGTCCTCGTCGAGGATCGAATCCGGTTGGATATCGATCTTCGCGCCGGTCAGTTTGGCCGCGAGACGGGCGTTCTGCCCCTCCTTGCCGATCGCGAGCGACAGCTGGTAGTCGGGCACGAGTGCTCGCACGGCCTTCGTGGCCTGGTCGATCACGAAGGCGCTCGACACCTTGGCCGGCGAGAGGGCGTTGGCCACGAAGGTCGAGAGGTCTTCGGAGTAGTCGACGATGTCGATCTTCTCGGCGCCGAGCTCCGACGTCACGGCGCGCACGCGCTGGCCGAGCTCGCCGATGCAGGCGCCCTTGGCGTTGATGCCGGGCTCGGTCGCGCGCACCGCGATCTTGGTGCGGTGGCCGGCCTCGCGGGCCAGCGACACGATCTCCACGACGCCCGAGGCGATCTCGGGCACCTCGAGCGCGAAGAGCTTGCGCACGAGCGACGGGTGGGTGCGCGACACGGTGATCGCAGGCCCCTTCGGTCCCTTGGCCACACTCGTGACGTAGACCCGGATGCGCGAACCGTGCGCGTAGGTCTCGCCGGGAACCTGCTCCTCGGGGGGCATGATCGCCTCGATCGTGCCAAGGTCGACGTGGATCATCCGCGGGTTCGGGCCCTGCTGGATGACGCCGGCGATGATGTCGCCCTCGCGGCCCTTGAACTCGCCGAGCACCTTGTCGTCGCCGATGTCGCGGAGCCGCTGGTTGATGACCTGTTTGGCCGCGAACGCCGCGATGCGGCCGAAGTCGCTCGGGTTCTCCTCGGCCTCGCCGATCACCACGCCGTCCTCGTCGACCTCGGGCACGAAGATCGAGATGTGCCCGGACTTGCGGTCGAGGTGCACGCGCGCCGAATCGGTGCCGTCTTCTGACGCGGCAGGCCGGTCGGTGTGCTTGAGGTATGCCGTCAGGATCGCCTGCTCGATGATCCCCACGAGTTCCTCGAAGGGAATCTCTCGTTCACGTTCCAGCAAGCGCAAGACGCTGAGGTCGATGTCCACTTCCGGCCTCCTCTGTTCAGATCTGAAGACCGCCGATGACTCCGGCGGTCAAACGTAGAGACTACCCGAAGCTCGCCGCCACGGCATCCAGGGCGACCTGGGTGCGCTCCCCGGTGGCCCGGTCCCAGCGCTCCACCACGCCCTCGGCGACGCCGCGGCCCACGATCACGATCTGCGGCACGCCGATCAGCTCGGCGTCGCCGAACTTCACGCCGGGCGACACCTTGGGCCGGTCGTCGAAGAGCACGTCGAGGCCCTTCGCCTCGAGATCGGCGACGACCCTCTCAGCGGCCTCGTAGACCTCGGCGTCGCGGCCTGTGGCGATCACGTGCACGTCGAAGGGCGCCACGGCGGGGGGCCAGATGAGGCCCTTCTCGTCGTTGTGCAGCTCGGCGATGATGGCGAGGATGCGGGTGATCCCGATCCCGTAGGAGCCCATCGTGACGGTCACGAGCTTGCCGTTCTCGTCGAGCACCTTGAGCCCGAGGGCCTCGGCGTACTTGCGGCCGAGCTGGAAGACGTGGCCGATCTCCATGCCGCGCGCGAGCTCGACGGGTCCTGAGCCGTCCGGAGCGGGGTCGCCCGCACGCACCTCGGCGATCTCGACGGTGCCGTCTGCGGTGAAGTCGCGGCCGGCGACGAGGCCGAACACGTGCTTGCCGTGGCTGTTGGCGCCCGTGATCCAGCCGGATCCATCGACCACCCGAGGGTCGACGACGTAGCGGATGCCTGTGCTGCCCTCCTCGCCGAGCACGGCACCCTCAGGCGACCAGGGCCCGATGTACCCCTTCACGAGGCCGGGGTGCTTGGCGAAGTCGGCCTCGGTGGCCGCCTCGATCTCGGCGGGCGCGAACGCCACCTCGGCGCGCTTGAGGTCGACCTCGCGGTCGCCTGGCAGGCCGATCACCACGAGCTCGCGGGTGCCGCCCGGCTGAGAGAGCGCGAGCACGACGTTCTTCAGCGTGTCGGCGGCGGTCCAGGCCCGGCCGTCGGGTCGCGGATGCGCGCTGTTGGCCCGGTCGACGAGCGTCTGGATGGTCGGGGTGTCGGGGGTGTCGAGCACCTCGGCCGGGGTGAGGCCCTCGAACGAGCGGGACTCGGGCACGAGGGTCGTGAAGGCCTCGACATTGGCCGCGTAGCCGCCGGCCGAGCGCACGAACGTGTCCTCCCCCACGGGGGTGGGGTGCAGGAACTCCTCGCTCTTGGAGCCGCCCATGGCCCCGGCATCCGCCTTCACGATCACGTACTCGAGACCGAGCGCGGTGAAGATCCGCTCGTAGGCATCCCGCTGCGCCTGGTACGACGCGTCGAGGCCGGCGTCGGTGTAGTCGAAGGAGTACGCATCCTTCATCGTGAACTCGCGGCCGCGCAGGAGGCCCGCGCGGGGCCGTGCCTCGTCGCGGTACTTGTCCTGGATCTGGTAGATCGAGAGCGGCAGGTCCTTGTAGCTGTTGTAGAGGTCCTTCACGAGCAGCGTGAAGACCTCCTCGTGCGTGGGCGCGAGCACGAGACCGGCGTCCTTGCGGTCGGCGAGGCGGAACATCGCGGGGCCGTACTCCTCGTAGCGCCCGGTGGCCTCGTAGGGCTCCTTGGGCAACAGGGCCGGGAAATGCACCTCGAAGGCGCCGGCGGCGGCCATCTCCGCCCGGACGATCGCCTCGATCTTCGCCTTCACCCGGAGGCCGAGCGGCAGCCACGCGAAGATGCCCGGCGCCTGGCGCCGGATGTAGCCGGCGCGCACGAGCAGCCGGTGGCTGGTCACCTCCGCGTCGGAGGGATCTTCACGGAGGGTTCTGAGGAAGTACGAAGACAGGCGTGTAGGCACGAGTCGAGTTTAGCGAGTCCTGCACAGCCACCCGGATGCCGCGGGGCCGTCCCCAGAACAGCCCATGACGGACCGGACCTCGCCGTGTGCTCTCTACCGTCGACGCATGGACACTCTCACCCAGCTGCGCTCCGCCTCCCCATACCTGCAGCGCTGCAGCACCCCCATCGGGCGCATCGAGGTCGCGAGCGACGGCGATGCGGTCACCGCGGTGGCCGTGGAGCACAACGGCGTGCTCCCCCACGACGGCCTCGCGTTCGACTCGAACGCGGTGGCCGACGAGGCGGTCGCCCAGCTGCTCGACTACTTCTCCGGGTTCCGCCGACGGTTCACGGTGCCGCTGCTGCACAGGGGCACGCCGTTCCAGGTGGCGGTGTGGCAGGAGCTCGCCGCCATCCCCTGGGGGCACAGCTCCACCTACGGCCTCATCGCCTCCGCCGTGGGCAAGCGCGGATCGGGTCGCGCGGTGGGCGGCGCCATCGCCATGAATCCCACACCGCTCCTCGTCGGCTGCCACCGCGTGCTCTCGGCCGACGGCCGGGCCACCGGGTGGAGCTGGGGGCAGGGGGTGCGCACCAAGTCGTGGCTGCTCGGGCTGGAGGGCATTCCGCACGAGATCTGACGAGGGGCTTCAGACCTCGAGCACGAGCTCCCCGCCCGAGGTCGACAGGCGATGGCCGGCCCCGGCGCCCCACGCGATGAGCGAGTCGACGTCGGCGAAGTCGACCCCGTTCTCCGCAATGGCGCGCACGAGCGTGCCCTTGCCCTTCTTGTTGAAGTGGTTGAGGGCCCGGGCTACGCCATCCGGCCCCCGGCTCACGACCCGCAGGAACCAGCTGCCCGCGGGGGCAGGGCCGAGAGCCACGTACGCCTCGGAGCGGAGGTCGAGGATGAGCTCCCCCTCATGACGCGCGAGCTCCTTCGCCACGGCGGCAGCCCAACGGGTCTTCACCGACGGGGCATCCAGGCGCGAGTCGTGCGAGAGCCGGTAGGCGGGGATGGGATCGCCCGCGCCCACGAGGCCGAAGAGCGCGGAGTGGATCCGCACGTGCAGCTCGGCAAAGGCCCGCGCCTCCGCGGACAGCGACTCGGCACCGAGCGCCTCGTAGAGCACCCCCGTGTAGCGCTCGAGCGCAGGCATGGTCGGCGCCTTGGACAGGGTTCGATTGCGCTCGACCTCGAAGGTGAGCTTCTGACCGAGCTTCAGGCGCTTCATCGTCTCCTCGGGATCGCGAGCGAGCCGCGAGACGTCGCGCACGAGCGCGCGACGCGTCGTCGTGAAAGCCGGATGCGACAGGGCGGCGTAGTCGAGCGGCGCCGGGTCGCCCCCGTCGCGCTTGGTCTCGGAGGGAGGCAGGAGGATCAGCACGAGCAGACCCCTTTCACGTCGAAGACCGCCGCATCCGGCTCACGAGGAGCGGGAGGCGGCGGTCTGGGACCGACGAATCGTGGAGGTTACTTGATCAGTTCGGCGTCTCGCGCCACGATCGTGACGGTGTCATTCTCGACCGAGAGGAACCCGTCGTCGGCGCGCGCCACGAGGCGTTCGCCCGAGGTCGCATTGACCCGCACCTCGCCCGCGGCGAGGATCGCGAGCAGCGGCTCGTGACCGGCCAGGATGCCGATCTCGCCCTCGACCGTCTTGGCGATGACCATCGACGCCTCGCCCGACCAGATCTGCTGATCGGCCGACACGACGCTGACGTTCAGAGGAGAGGCCATGATCAGCCGTTCTCCTTCTGGATCTGAGCCCACTTCTCCTCGACGTCGCTGATCGAACCGACGTTGAAGAACGCCTGCTCGGCCACGCTGTCGAAGTCACCCTTGGTGATCGCGTCGAACGACTCGATGGTGTCCTTCAGCGGAACAGTCGAACCCTCGACGCCCGTGAACTTCTTCGCCATGTAGGTGTTCTGCGAGAGGAACTGCTCGATGCGTCGTGCGCGCGACACGGTCACCTTGTCCTCCTCGGAGAGCTCGTCGACACCGAGGATGGCGATGATCTCCTGCAGCTCCTTGTTCTTCTGGAGGATCTGCTTGACGTTGGTGGCCACGCGGTAGTGCTCGGCACCCAAGTAGCGGGGGTCCATGATCCGGCTGGTGGAGGTCAGCGGGTCGATGGCCGGGTAGAGGCCCTTCGAGGCGATGGCTCGCGAGAGCTCGGTCGTAGCGTCGAGGTGGGCGAACGTCGTGGCCGGCGCGGGGTCGGTGTAGTCGTCGGCCGGCACGTAGATCGCCTGGAGGGAGGTGATCGAGTGACCACGGGTCGAGGTGATGCGCTCCTGGAGCACACCCATCTCGTCGGCGAGGTTCGGCTGGTAGCCCACCGCGGAGGGCATGCGGCCGAGCAGCGTCGACACCTCGGAGCCGGCCTGCGTGAACCGGAAGATGTTGTCGATGAAGAGCAGCACGTCCTGGTTCTGCACATCGCGGAAGTACTCCGCCATGGTCAGGGCCGAGAGGGCCACGCGGAGTCGCGTTCCCGGCGGCTCGTCCATCTGGCCGAAGACGAGGGCGGTCTTGTCGAACACGCCCGCCTCCTCCATCTCGTGGATGAGGTCGTTGCCCTCACGGGTGCGCTCACCGACACCGGCGAACACCGACACACCGCTGTGGTTCTGCGCGACGCGCTGGATCATCTCCTGGATGAGCACGGTCTTGCCGACGCCCGCACCACCGAAGAGGCCGATCTTGCCACCGAGCACGTACGGCGTGAGGAGGTCGATCGACTTGATGCCGGTCTCGAAGAGCTGGGTCTTCGACTCGAGCTGGTCGAACGCCGGCGGGCGGCGGTGGATGGGCCAGCGCTCGGTGATCTCGATGGTCTCGCCGGGCTCCGCGTTCAGCACCTCGCCGATGACGTTGAACACGCGGCCCTTGGTGACGTCGCCCACGGGCACCGTGATGGCGGAGCCGGTGTCGCGCACCTCCTGGCCGCGGACGAGGCCGTCGGTGGGGTTCAGGGCGATGGCGCGCACGAGGTCGTCGCCGAGGTGCTGGGCGACCTCGAGGGTGATCTCGGTCGAGACGCCCGCGACGTTCAGCGTGGTCTTCAGTGCGTTGTAGACCTCGGGAATCGAGTCGTGCGGGAACTCGATGTCGACAACCGGGCCCGTGACGCGCGCAACACGACCGACGCCGGCCGGCGTCGAGGCCACGACTGGCGCGGTAGCAGTGTCAGTCATTGTGCTTTCTCTTTTCTTCGGTGCTTACTTGGCGGTGGCCAGTGCGTCGGCCCCGCCCACGATTTCGGAAATCTGCTGCGTGATCTCACTCTGACGGGCGTTGTTCGCCAGCCGGGTGTAGTCACGGATAAGGTTGTCGGCGTTGTCGCTGGCCGACTTCATCGCCTTCTGACGCGCTGCGTGCTCGGACGCCGCCGACTGCAGCATGGCGTTGTAGATGCGGCTCTCGACGTAGATCGGGAGCAGCTTGTCGAGCACGGTCTCGGCGTCCGGCTCGAACTCGTACAGCGGGTAGACGTCGGTGGACGGCGTCTCGGGGACTTCGCCCTCGACGATCTCGAGCGGCAGCAGGCGAACGACCTCGGGAGCCTGCGTCACCATGCTGACGAACCGGTTGAAGACGAGGTGGATCTCGTCCACGCCGCCCGCCTGGTCGTCCAGGTTGTACGAGCCGACGACGCTCTCGGCGATCTCCTGGGCCGTCTCGATGACCGGCTGGTCGGTGCTGCCGGTCCACGACTTCACGCTGTCGCGCTTGCGGAAGTTGAAGTACGCCACGGCCTTGCGGCCCACCAGGTAGTACGAGACGGTCTTGCCTTCGCTCCGGAGCAGCTCGGCGAGCCGTTCCGCCTCCTTCAGCACCGACGAGGAGAAGGCGCCCGCGAGGCCGCGGTCCGAAGTGAAGATCACGATCGCGGCACTGTCGAGCTTCTCGCGCTCGCTCGTGAGCGGGTGGTCGACGTTCGAGTAGGTGGCGACCGCCGAGACGGCGCGGGTGATGGCCCGCGAGTACGGCTCGGAGGCCTTCACGCGCGACAGCGCCTTCTGGATCCGCGACGCGGAGATGAGCTCCATCGCCCGCGTGATCTTCTTGGTCGTCTGGGCCGACTTGATCTTCGACCGGTAGACCCTGAGCTGTGCACCCATGGTTAGCGGCGACCCTTGACGATCTTCTCCTGGCCGACTTCCTCCGCCTTGGTGGCGTCGAACTTCTCGGTGCCGACCGAGGCGAGGGGCTTGCCCTCACCGGTCTGGAACTCGAGCTTGAACTGGTCGATCGCCTTGTCGAGCGCGGCAGTCGTCTCGTCGTCGAGCTTGTTGGTCTCGCGGAGGGTGGTCAGGATGTCGCTGGTGCGCCCGATGTAGTCGAGCAGCTCGGCCTCGAAGCGCAGGATGTCCTCGACGGGGACCTCGTCGAGCTTGCCCTTGGTGCCGGCCCAGATCGAGACGACCTGCTGCTCCACGGGGAACGGCGAGTACTGCGGCTGCTTGAGCAGCTCGGTGAGGCGGGCGCCTCGGGCGAGCTGACGACGCGAGGCCGCGTCGAGGTCGGACGCGAACATCGCGAAGGCCTCGAGCGAGCGGTACTGCGCGAGCTCGAGCTTCAGCGTTCCGGAGACCGACTTGATCGACTTCACCTGGGCGTCGCCACCGACTCGCGAGACCGAGATTCCCACGTCGACCGCGGGACGCTGGTTGGCGTTGAAGAGGTCGGACTGGAGGAAGATCTGGCCGTCGGTGATCGAGATCACGTTGGTCGGGATGTAGGCCGACACGTCGTTGGCCTTGGTCTCGATGATCGGCAGACCGGTCATCGATCCGGCACCCAGCTCGTCGGAGAGCTTGGCGCAGCGCTCGAGCAGACGCGAGTGCAGGTAGAACACGTCGCCGGGGTACGCCTCGCGTCCCGGCGGACGACGCAGGAGGAGCGACACGGCGCGGTAGGCCTCGGCCTGCTTCGACAGGTCGTCGAAGATGATCAGGACGTGCTTGCCGCCGTACATCCAGTGCTGGCCGATGGCCGAACCGGTGTAGGGGGCGAGGTACTTGAAGCCCGCGGGGTCGGAGGCGGGAGAGGCGACGATGGTGGTGTACTCCATCGCTCCGGCGTCTTCGAGCGCGCCCTTCACCGAGGCGATGGTCGAGCCCTTCTGGCCGATCGCGACGTAGATGCAGCGCACCTGCTTGTCGGTGTCGCCCGACTCCCAGTTGGCCTTCTGGTTGATGATCGTGTCGATCGCGATGGCGGTCTTGCCGGTCTGGCGGTCGCCGATGATCAGCTGGCGCTGGCCGCGGCCGATCGGGATCATGGCGTCGATCGCCTTGATGCCGGTCTGCATGGGCTCGTGCACGCTCTTGCGCGCCATGACGCCAGGCGCCTGGAGCTCGAGCTCGCGGCGGCCCTCCGAGGCGATCTCGCCGAGACCGTCGATCGGGTTGCCCAGCGGGTCGACGACGCGGCCGAGGTAGGCGTCGCCCACGGGGACCGACAGCACCTCGCCGGTGCGGGTGACTTCCTGGCCCTCTTCGATGCCGGTGAACTCACCGAGCACCACGACACCGATCTCGTCCTCGTCGAGGTTCTGGGCGAGGCCCAGGGTTCCATCGGCGAAGCGGATGAGCTCGTTGGCCATCACACCGGGCAGACCCTCGACGTGGGCGATGCCGTCGGCGGCGTCGATGACGTAGCCGACCTCGGTGGTCGAGGTCTTGCCGGGCTCGTAGGCCGCGACGAAGTCCTTGAGAGCGTCGCGGATCTCATCGGGGCGGATCGTAAGTTCAGCCATCGTTTTCCCTTTTCTGGTGGGGTCGTACCCCAGTGTGTTCCTGTGCCCGCGGGTTAGCCAGCGAGCTGAAGTCTCAAATCGTTGATGCGCGTCGCCACGCTGCCGTCGATGACGTCGTCACCGATCTGGATGCGCACGCCGCCCATGACCTTGGGGTCGATGACCTGGTTGAGCTGCACCGAGCGGCCGTACTGCGCCGCCAGGGTCTTCGCCAGACGCTCGCTCTGCGCGGCACCGAGCGGCGTCGCCGTGGTGACGGTCGCCACCGCGGAACCCGACTGGTCGGCCACGATCGACGAGGCGAAGCGCACGAGCTCGCCGATCCGACGACCGCGCGGCTGGGTGACCAGCTGGCGCACGATCGCGACGGTCTGAGCCGAGGCCTTGCCGCTCAGCAGGCGCTCGACGAGTGCCCGCTTCTGATCGGTGGAGCCGAGCTTGGAACCGAGGGCGAGCTCGAGCTCCGCGTCGCTGGACACAGCCCTCGCGAACTCGAACAGCTCCGCGTCGACCGCCGCCGAGGCGGGGGCCGAGCCGGCGACGGCCCGGATCCCGATCTCCTCGATTCCGGCGAGCAGGTCGGAGTGACTCGACCAGCGGCTTTCGGCGATGCTCACGAGGAGCTCGACGGCCTTGGGGTCGTAGCCCGTGCCGAAGAGCTTCCGCACGAGCGCCGCCTTGGCGCTGTTCTCGGCTCCGGGGTCGGAGAGGGCTCCGAGCAGGTGTGACGAATCGCCGATGATCCGACCAGCGGCGAAGAGCTCTTCTCCCGTGGCCAGATCGACCGCGGAGCCGAGGCTCGCGAGGCGAGCCTTGGCGTTCCCGAGGGCTACTCTGGTCGCGCTACCCATGTGCTTACTTCTTTCCCGCGGTGTCGGAGGCCTCGAGGTCGGCGAGGAAGCGGTCGACGAGCGCCGTCGCCTTCGCGTCGTCGGAGAGCGACTCCCCCACCACGCCGGAGGCGAGGTCGATGGCGAGCGAGCCCACCTCGGAGCGCAGCGACACGAGGGCCGCCTGACGGTCGGCCTCGATCGCCACCTGGGCGTTGGCCTTGACGCGTTCGGCGTCGGCCTGGGCCTGAGCGTTGATCTCCGAGCCGATGCGCTGAGCGTCGGCACGGGCCTGCTCACGGATCTTCGCTGCTTCGGAACGAGCCTCGGCCAGCTGAGCGGTGTACTGCTCGAGTGCGGCCTCTGCTTCGCGCTGGGCGACGTCGGCCTTCTCGATGTTGCCCTCGATCGCCGCAGAACGCTCGTCGAGGAGCTTCTTCATGCGAGGCAGAACGAGCCTCCAGAAGAAGAAGAGGATGACGACGAAGCACACCGCGGACCAGATGATGTCATATGGCGCCGGGATGAGCGGGTTCGACGTTTCGCCCTCGGTCGCAGCCAGAACTGCTTGAAGCATTCCAGCCTCCTTATCGATCGAAGATGGGCTACTAGGAGGTGAAGATGAAGTACGTCGCGATACCGATGAACGCGAGCGCCTCGGTGAATGCGATACCGATGTACATCAGCACCTGGAGGCGGCCGGCGAGCTCGGGCTGGCGGGCGACACCCTCGATGGTCTTGCCGACCACGATGCCCACGCCGATGGCGGGGCCGATCGCTGCGAGGCCGTAGCCCATGGTCGCGACGTTGCCGGTGACCTCAGCGAGGATCGATACATCTGCCACGTTTGTTTCCTTCCGTGATGGTGGTTCAGGCGGTCGCCTGGAACCCTTAGTGTTCCTCAGCCAGCGCGAGCTGGATGTAGACAGTGGTGAGTAGGGCGAACACGTACGCCTGGAGCACGGCGACGAGGATCTCGAACAGCGTGAACACGAAGCCGAACGCCAGCGTTCCGACACCGAACAGGGCGTAGAAGCCACCGGCGGTGAAGAAGAAGAACTGCGTGGCCGCGAAGAAGAGCACGAGCAGCAGGTGACCCACGACCATGTTCATGAGCAGTCGCAGCGTGAGCGTGATCGGGCGCAGGATGAAGGTCGAGAGGAACTCGATCGGCGTCACGATGATGTAGAGCGGCTTCGGCACTCCGGGCGGGAACAGCGCGTTCTTGAAGAACGCTCCCGGGTGCTTCTTGAGGCCCGCGTAGATGAACGCGAACCAGGCCACCACGGCCAGCACCAGCGGCATGCCGATGGTCGAGTTCGCCGAGATGTTCAGGAACGGGATGATGCCCGTGATGTTCATGAACAGCACCGCGAAGAAGATCGTTGTGATCAGCGGAAGGAAGCGACGGCCGTCCTTCTTGCCGAGCAGGTCTTCGGCGATGTTCACCCGGGCGAAGTCCAGGCCCATCTCGACGACCGACTGGAACCGGCCGGGCACGATCTTCATGCGGCGCGTGCCGAGCCAGAAGATCAGGATGATCGCCAGCACCGCGAGGATGCGGATGAGGACGATCCGGTTCATTTCGAACGGCGTGCCAGCGAAGAAAATGGCGTCCGGGAAGAACTCCTCGATCGACGGACCGTGGAAACCACCATCGTCGGAGGTTGCCATGGGGGCTAGCAGGTTCACAGCGTTAGCTATCAGCGCTATCTCCTGTTTCGGGGCGTGGAACTCCGAGAGTTCTCGCGACGACGAACGGTGGGGGGTTTTGCTGCGTCATGGCGTAGAACACGCTTCCTGCAGGCAGACTAACCCTATCAAGACAAAGGGTTGCCTGACTAATCGAGATCGGCTCACTCGCCGCTCGGGAGCCGCACGTCGGACGCGTAGGACATCCGGCTGCGCGCCACGACCACGACATCCACCACGAGGGTGCCGAGCACGGCGGTGACGATGCTGAGGAAGAGGACGACGTCGTTCAGCCACGGCTGGCCGCGGAGCACCACGACGAGCACGATGAAGAGCACGAACTTCACGATCCACGAGCCGAGAACGATCACGAAGAACAGCGTCGTGTAGAGCGGTGAGTCGTTGAACCGGTTGGCCACGAGGATGCTGCCGGCCGTGACACCCGCGAACACGAGCACCATGGCGGTGCCGATCAGGGCGCTCCAGGCTCCGGGCCAGCCCACCACGAGGTAGCCGATCACTCCCCCGACCACGGCGATCACGAGCGCGAGGATGGCGTCCCACTTCAGGATGGTCGAGAAGACCGAACTGGAGGCGGGCTTGGGGTAGTTGCCGCGGATGATGGGGTCTGACACGGTCTAGTGCTCCTTGATGTCGTCGGCGGCCGCGTCGAGCGGGTCGTCGCCGGCACGGACCTCGGCCTCGAGGGTGCCCGCGTCGGCGGACTGGGCCTTGATCTCGCGCCGCTTCAGCGGGCTGAGGGGGGCGAGGGTCAGAGCGGCGCAGACCACGATGCCCACGCCGAGGAAGATGAAGGCGATCCAGTAGGGCTGCAGCACGAACAGCAGCAGGCAGCCGACCGAGATCACCGTGGTCCAGGCGTAGAAGATGAGCACAGCCTGCAGGTGCGAGTGCCCCATGTCGAGCAGGCGGTGGTGCAGGTGCTTGCGGTCGGCGCTGAACGGGCTCTTGCCCGCCCGCAGCCGCCGGAAGATCGCGAGGCCGAAGTCGAGCAGCGGGATGACGAGGATCGCGAACGGCAGCAGGATCGGCAGGAACGCCGGGAGCAGCTGGGAGCGGCCGAGCTGCGCGGGGTCGATCTGCCCGGTGACCGCGATGGCGCTCGTGGCCATCAGGAGCCCGACGAGCAGGGCGCCCGCGTCGCCCATGAAGAGCTTGGCCGGGTGGAAGTTCAGGGGCAGGAAGCCCGCGCACGCCCCGATCAGCACCGCCGTGATGAGGGAGGCGAGGTTGAAGTAGTCGGTGGGCGACGTGTCCTGGGCCAGCAGGTAGCTGTAGATGAAAAACACACCGTTGGCGATGAGCGCGACGCCCGCCACGAGGCCGTCGAGGCCGTCGATGAAGTTGATGGCGTTCATGACGAGCACGACCGCGAGGATCGTGATCACGAGCGACATGCCACTCGACCCGATCGTGAGGCCACCGATCGGCAGCGAGACGATCTGCACGCCCTGCCAGGCGAGCAGGAAGGCGGCGATGATCTGGCCGGCGAGCTTGGTGAGCCAGTCCAGGTCCCAGATGTCGTCGGCCACGCCGATCAGCACGATGATGAGGGCGGCGCCGAGGATGGCCCAGACCTTCCCGGGCTCGGCGAAGACGAGCCGGAACCAGCTGATCTGCGAGGCCACGCCGATGGCGATCACCACGCCGAGGAACATCGCGATGCCGCCGAGCCGCGGGGTGGGCCTCGTGTGCACGTCACGTTCGCGGATCTTGGGGTAGAGCCGGTAGCGGTTGCTGAGCTTGTAGATGACGAAGGCGAGGCCGAAGGTCACGACGGCGGAGACGAGGGCGACGAGGAGGTAGAAGCGCATGGGTCAGGCGCCTGCCAGGAGGTCGCCGACGACCTCGCGCAGGGCGTCGTCGCTCACCGCGCCGTGGCGCACGATCCGGAACGAGGCCGGATCGGTGGCGTCGAGGATGGTGGAGGCGCTGCCGCCGTCTCGCGCTCCCCCGTCGAGGTAGACCGAGACGCTGTCACCGAGCATGACCTGGGCCTCCGCCGCGGTCATGGCGGCGGGCTGCCCCGTGAGGTTGGCGCTCGAGACCGCGAGCGGCCCCGTCTCGGCGAGGAGGGCGAGGGCGATCTCGTCGTCGGGCATGCGCAGGGCGACGGTGCCGCCCGTCTCGCCGAGATCCCACGCGAGCGAGGGCGTGGCGCGGAGGATGATGGTGAGCCCGCCCGGCCAGAACGCCTTCACGAGGTCGCGCACGGCATCCGGGATGCCCGTGGCCAACGCGTCGAGGGTGGCGAGGCCCGGGATGAGCACGGGCGGCGGCGACTGCCGGGTGCGGCCCTTGGCGTCGAGCAGGCGCTGCACGGCGGAGGGGGTGAAGGCGTCGGCGGCGAGGCCGTAGACCGTGTCGGTGGGCAGCACCACGAGCTCGCCCTTGGCGATCGCGGCCCGTGAGAGGCGCATCCCGGTGAGGAGCTCCGTCGGCGCGGAGCAGTCGTAAAGTGCAGCCATCTCGCTGTCCATGATAGCCGGAGCCGTCTTCCGCCCTCGGGCGGAGGCGACGGCTACTTGGAGACCCGGCCGCGGCCGAAGATCAGCCAGAGGATGGAGCCGAGGATCGAGAGGAAGAACGCCACCAGGATCCAGACGAACTTGCCGACTCCCCCGTGGTTGGGGTTCTTGACGATCGAGACGACCGTGACGATGAAGATGATGAGGCCGACGACGCCGAACGTGAATGAGATGGGTTCCATGAGTGCCTCCTGGCGTGGGGTTCTAGCGTAGCGCCGTGGTGGCGCGATCACGGCCGGTGAGATCGCGGTGGGTCGCGGTGGCGCGCCAGCCGTCGGCCTCGAGGAGCGCGCGGATCTCGGCGCCCTGGAGCTCGCCGTGCTCGATCACGAGGGTTCCGCCCGCGCGGATGAGTCGCGCGGCGGTCTGCGAGACGCTCCGCACGACGTCGAGCCCGTCCTCGCCGCCGTAGAGGGCGTGCTCGGGGTCGTGCAGCCGCACCTCGGGGTCGCGCGGGATCGCGCCGAGCGGGATGTACGGCGGGTTCGAGACGACGACGTCGAAGCGGCCGCCCTCCTCGGGCAGGGCGTCTGCGAGGTCGATGAAGATCAGGCGGGAGTTCGCTGCTCCGACGCGGCGGAAGTTCTCCTTGGCCCAGATGAAGGCGGCGGTCGAGTTCTCGACGGCCACCACGCGGGCGTGCGGCACCTCGGTGGCGAGGGCGAGCGCGATGGCGCCGCTGCCCGTTCCGAGGTCGACGGCGGCGGGGCCGGCATCCGCCGAGAGCAGTGGGTCCCCCGCGGGCACGACGGCGCGCAGGGCGTCGATGGCGAGGCCGGCCACGAACTCCGTCTCGGGCCGGGGCACGAAGACGCCGGGGCCCACCGAGAGCTCGAGCGAACGGAAGTGCGCGGTGCCCGTGATGTGCTGGAGCGGCTCGCGAGCGGCCCGGCGCTCCACCGCCTCGACGATCGCGAGGGTCTCCTCGGGGCCGATCGGGGCATCCGTCACCGCGAGCGACTGCACGCGGCCGCGGGAGGCGCCGAGCACGTGGCCGATGAGCAGCTCGGCGTCGACCTGCGGGTCGGCGATGCCGCTCGCGGCGAGGATGTCGACCGCGCGCTCGAAGAGCGAACGCACGGTCACGGGACGATCGACACCCGGGCGCTCGGTGATGACGCCCGCCGTCACGAGTCGGTCCCGATGGCCGCGAGCCTCGACTCCTCGTCGGCCGTGATGGCCGACTGGATGATGGGCTCGAGCGCGCCGTCCATCACCTGGTCGAGGTTGTACGCCTTGTATCCGGTGCGGTGGTCGGCGATGCGGTTCTCGGGGTAGTTGTAGGTGCGGATGCGCTCGGAGCGGTCGACCGAGCGGATCTGGCTCTTGCGGGCCGCACTCGCCTCGGCGTCGAGCTCCTCCTGCTGCTTGGCGAGGATGCGGGCGCGGAGCACGCGCATGCCGGCCTCGCGGTTCTGCAGCTGGCTCTTCTCGTTCTGCATCGAGACCACGATGCCGGTGGGGAGGTGGGTGATGCGCACGGCGGAGTCGGTCGTGTTGACCGACTGGCCACCGGGCCCGGAGGAGCGGAACACGTCGATCTTGAGGTCGTTGGGGCTGATCTCGACCTCTTCGGGCTCGTCGACCTCGGGGAAGACGAGCACGCCGGCGGCGGAGGTGTGGATGCGGCCCTGCGACTCGGTCGCGGGCACGCGCTGAACGCGGTGCACTCCGCCCTCGTACTTCAGGTGCGCCCAGACGCCCTCGGCCGGGTCGGCGGAGCGGCCCTTGACCGCGATCTGCACGTCTTTGTAGCCGCCCAGGTCGCTCTCGGTGCGCTCGAGGAGCTCGGTCTTCCAGCCCTTCGACTCGGCGTAGTGCAGATACATGCGCAGGAGGTCGGCCACGAAGAGCATGCTCTCGGCACCGCCCTCACCACCCTTGATCTCCATGATCACGTCGCGGGCGTCATCCGGGTCGCGCGGGATGAGGAGTCGCCGGAGCGTCTCCTCCTTCTCCACGAGCGACTCCTCGAGGCTCGGGATCTCCTCCGCGAACGCCGGATCCTCGTCGGCGAGCTCGCGCGCCGCCTCGAGGTCGTCGACGTTCTGCTGCCACGCGGTGTGCGCGGCCACGATGCGGCTCAGCTCGGCGTAGCGCCGGTTGACCCGCTTCGAGCGCGCCGGATCGCCGTGGAGCGCGGGATCGGACAGCTGCTGCTGCAGGTCGTCGTGCTCGGCCTGCAGGGCCGCGACGGACTCGAACATCAGTCGGCCTTGTGGCCAGCGTGCCCGTTGCCGTTGCTGTGGCCGCCCGCGGGAGCGGGCATCGACTTCTGCACCTGCATGAGGAACTCCACGTTCGAGGAGGTCTCCTTGAGACGGCCGAGGACGATCTCGAGCGCCTGCTGCTGGTCGACGCCCGCGAGGGCACGACGGAGCTTCCACGTGATCTTGGTCTCGTCGGCGCCCATCAGGAGCTCCTCGCGGCGGGTGGACGACGCGTTGACGTCGACGGCCGGGAAGATGCGCTTGTCGGCGAGCTGACGGGAGAGGCGGAGCTCGGAGTTGCCCGTTCCCTTGAACTCCTCGAAGATCACCTCGTCCATCTTCGAGCCGGTCTCCACGAGCGCGGTCGCGAGGATCGTGAGCGATCCGCCGTTCTCGATGTTGCGGGCGGCCCCGAAGAAGCGCTTCGGCGGGTACAGCGCCGAGGCGTCGACACCTCCGGAGAGGATGCGGCCGGACGCCGGCGACGCCAGGTTGTAGGCGCGGCCGAGGCGGGTGATCGAGTCGAGCAGCACGACCACGTCGTGACCGAGCTCGACCAGGCGCTTGGCGCGCTCGATGGCGAGCTCGGCGACCGTGGTGTGGTCTTCGGCCGGACGGTCGAAGGTCGAGGCGATGACCTCGCCCTTGACGGTGCGCTGCATGTCGGTGACCTCTTCGGGCCGCTCGTCGACGAGCACGACCATGAGGTGCACCTCGGGGTTGTTCGTGGAGATCGCGTTGGCGATCTGCTGCAGCACGATCGTCTTGCCCGCCTTCGGGGGCGCCACGATGAGACCGCGCTGGCCCTTTCCGATCGGTGCGACGAGGTCGATGATGCGCTGGGTCAGCTTGCCGGGCTCGGTCTCGAGGCGCAGGCGCTCCTGCGGGTAGAGCGGGGTGAGCTTGCCGAACTCGACGCGGTTCTGCGCCTCCTCGACGGGCAGGCCGTTGATCGACTCGATGCGCACGATCGCGTTGTACTTCTGGCGGCCGTTGGAGTCGTTCTCCCGCGGCTGGCGGATGGAGCCGACGATCGCGTCGCCCTTGCGCAGGTTGTACTTCTTGACCTGGCCGAGCGAGACGTAGACGTCGCTGTTGCCCGGGAGGTAGCCGCTGGTGCGCACGAAGGCGTAGTTGTCGAGGATGTCGAGGATGCCGGCCACGGGGATGAGCACGTCGTCTTCGCTGATCTCGGGCTCGATCTCGTCGCCACCGGTCTGGCCGCGGCGCTTGCGGTCGCGGTAGCGGCTGCGGGCGCCGCGCTCCTCGCCGGCATCGCGGTTGGCGTCACGGTTCGAGTCGCGGTTGCCGTCGCGGTTCTGGTTGCCCTGACCGCGGTCGTCCTGCAGGTCCTGCTTCGGCTCCGCCGCACGAGCGCCGCCGTTCTGGGCGCCGCCGTTCTGGCCATTCGCGTTCTGGCCGTTCGCGTTCTGGCCGGCCCCGCCGTTCTGGGCCCCGCCGTTCTGGCCGCCGCCGTTCTGGTTCTGGCCGCCGTTGCCCTGATTTCCGGCGTCGGCGTTGTTCGAGCCGCCGCGGTTGCGACGATTGCGGCCACGGCCACGGCCCTCGCGGGGCTCCGACTGCTCGCCCTGCTCGTTCTGGCCCTGGTCGCCCTGGTCGCCTCGGCCCTGGTCATTGCGACCCTGATCGTTCCGGCCCTGCTCGTCCTGGCCCTGCTCGTCGTCCTGCGGGGACTCCGCGGCGGGTGCCTCGGTCTGCTCTGCCGCGGAGGCCTCGGCACCGGCACGCTGCGCGGCGATGCGCTGCTCGCGGGTGGGGCGCTCACGACGGTTCGTGCGGCGCTCGGTCGGCTGAGCCGTGGGCTCGGCTTCGGTGCCGGCCTGCGACGACGCTGCAGCTGCAGCATCGGTGCCGGGCTCGGTGGAGACGGCCGCCTCGGGCACCAGCGGCGCCTCGACGCCCTCGGTGTGGTTCACGTGGCCGCCGGCCGGAACGCGGTCGGTCGACACGCGCTCGGTGGTGACGCGACGCGAACGGCGCTTGGGCGACACGGGGCCCTCGGGCAGATCGATGACGATCGGCTCCTTGGGCGCGCTGGCGGCGGGAGCCGAGCGCAGCAGCTCGTCGGGCACGATCGGCCCGTCGAAGAGCGCCGGTGCGGCGGGCTCGGCAGCGGCGGCCTCGACCACGGCGGGCTCGACCACAGCGGCCTCGGCCACAGCAGGCTCTGCCGCGGCGGGGGCCTCGAGGGTGATGGCCTCGGGAAGGGCCTCGACGGCGCCCTCCTGGACCTTGCGGATGGCCTCGACCAGCTCGCCCTTGCGGAGCTTGGAGGCTCCGGCCATGCCCAGCTGCGCGGCGATGGCCTGCAGCTCGGAGACCTTGAGGGTCGAGAGTTCGGGGGTGGTGTTGACGTCAGTCACGGAGATTCGGTGTCCTTCCCCTGTCGGCTGAGAAGAGCCAGGCAGAGAACTGGCGGCGTGAGGGTGAACCTGGGCTGCGCACGATCTCGACGGTGAACCGCCATGGTCGTGCGAGGAGCCGGATACGTTGCTGCACGCGGCAGTAATGAATTGGAAAGCGACCGGGACGGGATTCAGAGCCAGTAGGCTATTCGACTTCGTCCGGGTGCGTTATCACTGTAGCACCTTTGAAGTCCACGGCCAGAACGAGCGAACGCCAGGGTGTCGCGGTGCGCGCGGCCACGAGATCCGCGGCGGCGAGCCGCTGGCCCGGGTCGCTGCAGAGCACGAGGATGCTCGGCCCCGCCCCCGAGACGACGGCCGGGAAGCCCTCGGCCCGGAGCGCCTGGATGAGCCGGTCGGTCTCGGGCATCGCGCTCGCGCGGTAGCTCTGGTGCAGCTTGTCCTCGGTGGCCGCGAGCAGCAGCTCGGGACTCTGGATGAGCGCCGCGATCAGGAGGGTCGAGCGCGAGACGTTGAAGATGGCGTCGGCGTGCGGCACCGACTCCGGCTGGAGGCTCCGGGCGAGCGCCGTCGACATCGTCTCCTCGGGCACGAGCACGAGCGGCGAGACACCGCGGTGCACGATGAGCTTCTTGAACTGCGGGCCCTCGGGCGTGACCCACGCGATCGTGAGTCCGCCGAACAGCGCGGGGGCCACGTTGTCGGGGTGCCCCTCGAGCTCGGTCGCGCGGGCGAGGAGGCCCAGCGGGTCGATCTCGACGATGCCCTCGAGCAGGCCCTTCGCGGCCATGACGCCCGAGACGATCGCGGCGCCGGAGGAGCCGAGGCCCCGCCCGTGCGGGATCACGTTCTTGGCGGTGAGGTGGAGCCCCGGGAGCTCCTGCCCGTAGGCGGCGAAGGTGTGGGCGATCGCGCGCACCACGAGGTTCGTCTCGTCGGTGGGCACCTCGCCGGCGCCCACGCCGTCGACCTCCACGAACGCGCCCGGCTCATCGCGCACGGCGACGGTCAGCTCGTCGTAGATCGCGAGCGCGAGGCCGAGGGTGTCGAACCCGGGGCCGAGGTTGGCCGTGGTGCCCGGAACCCGGACGGTGACCCTCCGGCCCGCGAGCGAGCCGTCGGCGAAGCTCACGAGGCCGCCTTCTGAAGGCCCAGCACTCCGGCGATCTCGGCGGCGTCGACCGACACGACCGTGGGCTTCACGTCGTCGCCGTCGGCGGTGCGGAGGGCCCACTGCGGATCCTTGAGGCCGTGACCGGTGACGGTGATCACCACGGTGGCGCCGGCCGGGATGACTCCGGCCTCGGAGCGCTCGAGGAGACCAGCCACGCCGATGGCGGAGGCGGGCTCGACGAAGATGCCGACCTCGGCCGAGAGCAGGCGGTGGGCGGCGAGGATGTGCTCGTCGGTGATGGCGCCGAAGTAGCCGTCAGTGGCCTCGCGCGCGGCGAGGGCGAGCTCCCACGAGGCGGGGTTGCCGATGCGGATGGCGCTCGCGATCGTGTCGGGGTTCTTCACCGGGTGACCGAGCACGATCGGGGCCGAGCCCGCGGCCTGGAAGCCGAACATGCGGGGCAGCTTCGTGGTGACCCCGCGCTCGAGCTCCTCGGTGTAGCCGCGGGAGTAGGCGGTGTAGTTGCCCGCGTTGCCGACCGGGAGCAGGTGGAAGTCGGGCGCATCCTGGAGCACCTCGACGACCTCGTAGGCCGCGGTCTTCTGGCCGTTGATCCGATCGGGGTTGACCGAGTTGACGAGGTGCACGGGGTAGTTCGCCGAGAGGTCGCGGGCGAGGTCGAGGCAGTCGTCGAAGTTGCCCTGCACCTGGATGAGCTCGGCGTTGTGCGCGATGGCCTGGCTGAGCTTGCCCATCGCGATCTTGCCCTCGGGCACGAGCACGGCGGCCGTGATGCCGGCGTGGGTGGCGTAGGCGGCGGCCGAGGCTGAGGTGTTGCCGGTGGAGGCGCAGATGACGGCCTTGGCGCCGTGCTCGACGGCCTTGGAGATGGCCATCGTCATGCCACGGTCCTTGAAGGAGCCCGTGGGGTTCATGCCCTCGAACTTGATGTAGACGTTCGCACCCGTGCGCGCGGAGAGCGCGGGGGCCGGGACGAGCGGCGTGCCGCCCTCGCCCAGGGTCACGATCGGAGTCGCCTCGGTGATGTCCAGACGGTCGGCGTACTCATGGAGGACACCCCGCCACTGCCGTGAAGGAATGCCGCGGGAGGGGATGCTGGGGGTGCTGTCGGCCACTAGGGCGTGTCTCCTTCAACTCGTAGGACTGATTCCACCCGAACGACGGCGTCGTTCGCGGAAACAGCCGCCACCGTGGCCGAGAGGGCCGCGTCGGTGGCTTCGTGCGTGACAATCACAAGGGTAGCGGTGAGCGGCTCGTCGACCGACCGCGACCCGTCGGCGGCGATGGGCGCGGTGGCGACCGTCTGCTGCACGGCCTCCACCGAGACGCCGTGCTCGCTGAACAGACCGGCGATCTGCGCGAGCACGCCCGGCTTGTCGGTGACCACGAGCGTGAGCTGGTAGCGCGTGGTGACGGCGCCGATGCCGAGCACGGCGAGGTTGGCGTGGGTCGACTCGCCCACACCGGGGCCGCCAGCCACGTGGCGGCGCGCAGCCGACACGAGGTCGCCGAGCACCGCCGAGGCCGTCTCCACTCCCCCGGCGCCGGCGCCGTAGAACATGAGGTCGCCCGCGGCCTCGGCCTGCACGAACACCGCGTTCTTCGCGTCGTGCACAGCGGCGAGCGGATGGCGGCGGCTGATCAGGGCGGGGTGCACCCGCGCCACGACGCCCTCGACGCCCGTCTCGGCATCCGTGAGCCGCTCGCAGATGGCGAGGAGCTTGACGACGTAGCCGGCCTTCTGCGCCGCGTCGACCTGGGCGGCCGTGACGGTCGTCATGCCCTCGCGGTGCACGGATTCCACGGGCACGGCCGTGTGGAAGGCGAGGCTCGCGAGGATGGCCGCCTTCTGGGCCGCGTCGAAGCCCTCGACGTCGGCGGTGGGGTCGGCCTCGGCGTAGCCCAGGTCGGTGGCGATGGCGAGGGCGTTCTCGAAGCTGTCGCCCTCCACGTCCATCCGGTCGAGGATGAAGTTCGTCGTGCCGTTGACGATGCCCATCACGCGCACCACGCGGTCGCCCGCGAGCGAGTCGCGGAGGGGGCGGATGATCGGGATGGCACCGCCCGCGGCGGCCTCGTAGTAGAGCTGCGCGCCGACCTGGTCGGCCGCGGCGAAGAGCTCGGGACCGTAGGTGGCCAGCAGGGCCTTGTTGCCGGTGACGACGTCGGCGCCGGAGGCGATCGCGAGGTGGATGTACTCCCGGGCGGGCTCGAGGCCGCCCATCAGCTCGATCACGATGTCGGCCGACCGGATGAGGGTGTGGGCGTCGGTCGTGAGCAGGTGGCGCGGGATGTCGAAGTCGCGGGGCGCGTCGACGTCGCGCACGGCCACTCCCACGAGCTCGAGGCCGGCGCCCACGCGCGAGGCGAGCTCGTCGCCCTGTTCGAGCAGGAGCCGGGCCACCTGGCTGCCGACGGAGCCGGCGCCGAGCAGGGCGACACGGAGATTGCGGTACTCGATCTTCATCGTTCGTCTCCACGGGTGGTGGCATCGGTGCCGGCTTCTTGAAGGAAGGCCGCGTCGCGGGCCAGGAGGTCGTGCTCGGTCTCGCGGCGGATCAGCACGCGCGCCTCGCCGCCCCCGACCGCCACGACCGCCGGCCGGCCGAGGTAGTTGTAGTTGGACGCGAGGGAGTGGCAGTAGGCGCCGGTGGCGGGCACCGCGAGCAGGTCGCCCGGAGCCACGTCTCCCGGAAGGTACGCGGCGTTCACCACGATGTCGCCGCTCTCGCAGTGCTTGCCGGCCACCCGCACGAGCGCCGGGTCTGCGGAACTCGAGCGCCCGGCGATCCGCACCGTGTAGTCGGCTCCGTAGAGGGCCGGCCGCACGTTGTCGCTCATTCCCCCGTCGACGCTCACATAGCGGCGCACGTGATCGGTGGCGCCACCGTCGACGCCCGGCACCTGCACCAGCACGTCCTTGGTGGTGCCGACCTCGTAGAGCGTGACCCCGGCGGTGCCGATGATCGTGCGGCCTGGCTCGAACGCCAGAGCGGGCACGGTGATGCCGAGGCGCTCGCACTCCGTCGCCACCGCGTCGGCGATGCCGTCGGCGAGCAGCTCGATCTGCTCGGGGTCGTCGGCCTCGGTGTAGGCGATGCCGTAGCCTCCGCCGAGGTTGAGGCCGGGAACGTCGCCGCCCTCGAGCAGCTCCGCGTGCACCTCGAGCAGGCGCGCGGCCGACTCGCTGAAGCCGTCGACGCCGAAGATCTGCGACCCGATGTGGCAGTGCAGGCCGAGGAACTCGAGCGAGGCGTGCGAACGGATGGCGGCCGCGAACTCCACGGCCTGATCGAGCCGCACGCCGAACTTCTGGTCTTCGTGGGCCGTCGCGAGGAAGTCGTGGGTGTGCGCGTGCACGCCGCTGTTGACGCGCAGCCGCACCTTCTGCACGACGCCGTGCCGAGCGGCTGCCGCGGCCACCCGCTCGATCTCGAGGGCGCTGTCGATCACGATCACTCCGACGCCGCTCGCGACCGCGCGCTCGATCTCGGCCACCGACTTGTTGTTGCCGTGCAGCCCCATTCGGGCGGGGTCGACGCCAGCGGCGAGGGCCACGGCGAGCTCTCCGCCGCTGCAGACGTCGATCGAGAGGCCGGCCTCGGCCATCCACCTCGCCACCTCGATGCTGAGGAACGCCTTGGCGGCGTAGTAGACGGTGGCGGTCGTGCCGATGCGGGCGGCTGCGGCGTCGAAGGCGTCGCGCACCTCGACGGCGCGCTCCCGGGCCTCGCGCTCGTCGACCACGTAGAGCGGCGTGCCGAAGCGCCCTGCGAGCTCAGCGGCGGTGACACCACCGATGGCGAGCGCTCCGCCGGCGTCGCGCACGGCGGTGCGCGGCCAGATCGGTGCGACGAGCGCGTTGGCATCGGCCGGATGGCCGAGCCACGCGGGAGCGAGCGGGCTGGAGGTCATGGATCAGATCCCTTAGCTGTGTCGGATGGCACAAGGGGCGAGCGGACCTGGCTTGGTCCCTGAAGCCGGCTCCGAGGTGTGTGCACTCGGATGTACCGATCCTAGCGGGTCGGCGATCCTTGCGAGTCAGGGGCAGGTGCCGAACGTGCTGAGGCTCTCGCCGTCGGCCACGAAGTCCTCGGCCGAGAGCCGCACCGTCGCGGTGCCGCCGTCGATCGCGATCTCGTCGATCTCGGCACCCACGGGCAGGTAGTTCGCCACGCACAGCGGGATGGGGTTGTCGGCCACCGTGCCGAGCAGCTCGTCGAGGTCGATGTCGAGGCTGCCGGCGCCCTGGCTGAGGGTGGCGGCGACCGGCACCACCACGACCTCGGTGCCCGAGCCCTCGACCGTGCCGGTGACGGTGTAGCCGAGCGAGAAACCGAACAGGCTCACCGTGCCGTCGAACGAGACCTGGCCGCCGTCGCCGAGCTTCAGCGTCGCGTCGCCGGGCAGCGTCGCCACCTCGTCGACCGCCGCCTGGTCGAGCGACAGCGTGGCCTTCACATCGTCGATCGGCTGCGAGAGGTCGGTCGGCACGCCGGTCGCCACGACGTGGGCCGAGAGCGGGATGCCGCCGGCCGTGATGGCGGGCGCGTCGAGGTCCACCCGGTCCAGCCGGCCCGTGACGACCTGGGCGAGGAAGGAGGTGCCGCCGATGGTGACGTCGATGTCGCCCTCGACGTTCTCAGGCAGCTGCGACGAGATCTCGTCGGCGGCCCTGCCCTCGGCATAGGAGCGGAGGGCGATGTCGGCGATCACGACCGCCACCACGAGGAGCACGAGCACACCGAGGAGCACCCACGGCCACCGCTTGGCACGGCGCTTCGGCGGCTGGGTGGGAATCGGCTCGTAGGGCAGGATCGGCGCGGTGCTCATGCCGTCATCCTCCCACGCAGGGCTCCACGGCCCAGGCCGGCGTCGTCACATCCGGTCGGGCGCGGAGACGCCGATGAGGTCGAGACCGTTGCGGATGACCTGGCCCGTCGCATCGTTCAGCCACAACCGCGTGCCGTGCACGGGTGCGATCTCCTCGTCGCCGAAGGGGAGCACCCGGGTGGCGTCGTACCAGCGGTGGAAGTGCCCGGCGAGCTCCTCGAGGTAGCGGGCCACGCGGTGCGGCTCGCGGAGCTCGGCGGAGTGCGCCACGATCCGCGGGAACTCCTGCAGGGCGCCGATCAGGGCCGTCTCAGTGGGGTGCACGAGGAGGCCGGGCTCGAAGGCCTCACGGGTGACCCCGGCGGCCTCGGCGTTGCGGGCCACCGAGCGCGTGCGGGCGTGCGCGTACTGCACGTAGAAGACGGGGTTGTCGTTCGAGCGCGAGCGCAGCTGCTCGCCGTCGAGCGAGAGCGGCGAGTCGGCCGGATACCGGGCCAGCCAGTAGCGCAGGGCGTCGGCGCCGAGCCAGGAGAGCAGGTCGTCGAGCTCGATGATGTTTCCGGCGCGCTTGGAGAGCTTCGCGCCGTTGAGGTTCACGAGCTGGCCGATCAGCACGCTGAGGCTCACCGACGGGTCGTCTCCGGCCGCAGCGGCCAGGGCCTTGAGGCGCCCGACGTAGCCGTGGTGGTCGGCGCCCAGTAGGTAGATCTTCTCGGCGAAGCCGCGATCCTTCTTGCTCAGGTAGTAGGCGGCGTCGGCCGCGAAGTAGGTCACCACACCGTTGCCGCGGGTGAGCACGCGGTCCTTGTCGTCGCCGAAGTCGGTCGTGCGCACCCAGACGGCGTCGTCGGCCTCGAACACGTGGCCCTGGGCGCGCAGACGCTCCTCGGCGTCGTCGATGGCCGTGCGGCCGGTCTCCGCATCCGGAGCGTGCAGGGTCTGTTCGGAGAAGAACACGTCGAAGTGCACGCGGAAGCTCTCGAGCGACTGCTTGATCTCGGCCAGCTGGAACTCGTAGGCGAGGTCCCGAGCGAGGGCGACCGCCTCGTCCTGCGGCTTGTCGAGCAGGTCGGGAACGGCCTCGAGCACGCGCTGGGCGAGGGTCTGGATGTAGGGCCCCGGGTAGCCCTTCTCGGGGGTCGGCTCCCCCTTGGCGGCGGCGAGCACCGAGAGGCCGAAGACGTCCATCTGGCTGCCGGCGTCGTTGATGTAGTACTCGGTCGTGACCGCGGCTCCGGATGCCTTGAGCACCCGGGCGATCGAGTCGCCGAGTGCGGCCCACCGGGTGTGGCCGATGTGCAGGGGTCCCGTGGGGTTGGCGGAGACGAACTCCATGTTGATGACGTGGCCGGCGAGCACCGAGTTGTGCCCGTAGGTGTCGCCCGCCTCCACGACCGAACGCGCGATCTCGCCCGCGGCCGCGGTGTCGAGACGGATGTTGATGAAGCCGGGGCCTGCGACCTCCACCGAGGCGACGCCGTCGACGGCCTCGAGCGCCGGCACGAGCTCGAGCGCGAACTCGCGGGGGTTGCGGCCGAGCCGCTTGGCGAGCTTCATGGCGATGTTCGAGGCCCAGTCGCCGTGGTCGCGGTTGCGCGGGCGCTCCACGACCGTGTCGGCCGCCGTGATCGTGACGCCCTCGGCGCCGGCGAGGTGGGGGCTCACGATCGTGAGCAGAGCGGCGGAGAGGGCTTCAGGAGTCACGGCGAACCATCCTACCGCTCACCCCAGCTGCACCAGGTCGCGCACATCGTCGGTGGGCAGCTCGTCGACGACGGCGCCGACCTCGAGCCGGTCCAGCCGCAGGAAGCCTCCGTTGTTGGTGAGGAACGCCGTGTCGGAGGCGTCGCGCCCCGTCGCGATGCGCACGAGGCTCTGCCTGGGTGCGAGGGTCGTGGCGTCGACGACCTGCCAGGCGCCGTCGATGTAGGCCTCGGCCACGGCGTGGAAGTCCATCGGCGACAGGCCGGGCGCATAGACCGAGGCGAGCCGCGCGGGCACGTCGAGCGCCCTGAGCAAGGCGATCACGAGGTGCGCGTAGTCGCGGCAGACGCCCTGGCGGAGCAGCAGGGTCTGCACCGCGCCATCGGTGGGGGCGCTCGAGCCGGGCACATAGCTCAGCTCCGAACCCACCCAGGAGCTCACGGCCTCGAGCAGATCGCGGCCGTGCAGGCCGTGGAACTCCGCCACCGCGGTCGGCAGCAGCGTGTCGGACTCGCAGTAGCGGCTCGGCCGCAGGTAGCGGATGAGGTCCATCGGTTCGACCAGGGCGGGCGCAGCACGCCCTTCGAGCTCGGCCTCGTACCGCACGGCCAGGGTGCCTGCCGGCACGTCGAATGTGTGCAGGCGAGTGCCGTGGGAGTCGAGCACCTCCTGGGCGGTGACGAGCTCGTCGCCCACCCGGAACTCCAGGAGCTCCCGGCGCGGGGCGACGCCCTCGGCGACGGCGACGGAGAAGACGACTGTGGTGGCCTTGTCGACGGTGGCCTCGATGGAGGCGAAGACGGTGCGCAGCATGATCCCGATCCTGACACGGCCGAGAGCGGGACGGTGACCAGGCGGCCGCCAAGATCCTGCTAACCTTGACGAGCACCCCGGGCCCCCATAGCTCAGGGGATAGAGCGTCTGCCTCCGGAGCAGAAGGCCGTAGGTTCAAATCCTACTGGGGGCACCTTCCCTCCATTCCGCGTCCCTCCATTACACTGTGGCCCACGCGGACCACCCATCCGCGTGACCAGGCAATCCGTCGATGGAGAAGGACCCGTTCATGCCCGCTGTAGAGACCTACCGCGCCCACAACATGTGGCACAACCGGATGCAGGGCGAGGAGATCGATCTCTCGTCCCACGTCATCCGCACCCAGGCCATCGCCGAGGGCCGCACCTGGGCCCGCACCCGGCAGTGCGACCACATCGTGCTGAAGGCCGACGGCACGATCGAGTCGGTGACGCCGTTCGCCAGAACGCCCGCGGTCTAGACCAGGCGGACGAAGTAGTAGCTGCCCCAGAGGCCGTTGGCGTGGGTCACGTAGCGGCCCCAGTCGGGCGAATGGATGACGCCGCCGTGGCCGTCGTAGATGCCGATGTGCGAGCCCGGCCAGACCACGAGGTCGCCTGGGGCCGCATCCTGAGCCGACACCCGCACGCCCATGGCCGCCTGACGGCTCACGAGCCGCGGCAGCTGGATCCCGAACTGGCCGTAGACGTACTGCGTGAGACCGTCGCAGCCGAAGCTGTCGCTCGGGTCTGCGCCGTAGCCGTAGGGCACGACGCCCACGAACTGCTCGGCGTAGTCGACGACGGCCTGGCCGCTGTAGGACTGCGAGGGCGGTGCGACGTTGACCGGGGCCGGCTCGGGCGCGGGTGCGGGAGCCGGGCCGCCGCCTCCGCCTCCGCCTGAACCCGAACCGCCCGCGTCGTCGGCGGCCTGGCGCTGACGCTCGGCCTCGGCCGCCGCTTCGGCTCGGGCCTGCTCCTCGGCGAGCTGGCGCTCCCTCTCGACCCGCACACCCTCGTTGAACTGCTCGGTCGTGAGCGCGGTGTTCTGCTTCAGAGCGTTCAGCTGCACGGTGAGCTCGGCCTCGTGCGCCTCCTGCTCGAGCAGCGCGCCCTGCACGTCGGCCTGCGCGTCGCGAGCCGACTGCAGCGAGGCGGCGGCCTCGGCGGCGAGTCCCTCGAGTCGCTGCTTCGCCACGACGGCCTGCTTGCTGAGGGAGTCCGCCGTGTTCGCGTCCTGCTCGGCCTGGTCGAACACGGTCTTGCTGGTCTCGCTGAGCTTCGACATGGCGCCGAGCTGGTAGAGGAGGTCGTCGCTGTCGTCGCCCGAGACCATGAGCTGCGAGGTGAGGTCGTTGCCGGCACTGCGGGCGAACTGGGCGGCCAGCGAGGCGGCGCGCTTGCTCGAGGTCGCGGCCTCGGCCTCCGCCTCGGTGGCCTGGGCCGCGAGGCCGTCGGCCTTGCGCTGGCCCGCCGCGAGGGCGTTCTGTGCCGACTGGTCGACCTGCCACGCGGCGTCGGCCACCGCCTGAGCAGCCTCGACCTCGGCCTGGAGACCTGCGATCAGGCCCTCGATCTCCGCGATCTGCGAGGCCTTGGCGCTCTCGTCGTTCTGCGCCGCCACCACGTCGTCCCAGCTCGGGTAGTCGGTGGCCACCGCGGGCGAGGCCACGAGCAGCGTGGCGGCGAGCACGCCGGCGGAGATCAGGGCACAGGGTCCGGCCAGTCGGCGCGGAGCGCGGAAGGCGGATGATTCGGTGCGGCGCATGGGTCTCCCCCGGTGATCGGATCTGCTGATCGTGAACACTCTCGTCACACGAGTCACAGCAACAACATCGACCACAGTAGCAACACGCCGGGCATCATGACAGCCCGAATCCTGTCGGAGGGGTTATAAGGGGGCGCCTCAGGCGGCGAGAGCGGCCGCGCGCGCGACAGACGCCAGGATCGAGACGAACTGGCCATCGGCCGCCCCCACGTCCTCGGGGTGCCACTGCACGCCCACGATCGGCAGTCGCTCGTGCTCGACGGCCTCGATGATCCCGTCGGCCGCGGTGGCGGCGATCCGGAGACCCGAGCCGAGCCGGTCGACGGCCTGGTGGTGGGCGCTGCGGGTGGCCACCCGGCGGCCGAGTCGGGCGGCGAGCACGGAGCCTGCACTCAGCTCCACGTCGTGATCGCTCATCACGCGATGCACCGGCACGCTCTCGTGGCGGTGCGATGAGCCGTCGCCGAGATCCTGCAGGAGCGTGCCGCCGAGCGCCACGTTGATGATCTGATGGCCCCGGCAGATGCCGACGAGCGGGGTGGAGCGCTCGACCGCGCGGCGCACGAGAGCGAGCTGCGCCTCGTCGGCGTGCTCGAGGTGCAGCCCCTCGCGAGCGTAGCCTCGGGCGGCACCGTAGTACTCGGGCGCGATGTCCTCACCGCCGAGCACCACGAGGGCGTCGGATCCGTCGGTGCGCCGGAGCACCCCGTGCTCACCCTCCACGGCCGCTTCGACCACATCGACGTCCCAGCCCGCCCGGGCGGCATCGCGTGCTGCGCGCTCGAGCAGGAGCTTCGAGTACGCCCCGTACTCGGGTGCGTGGGGCCGCTCGCGCGTCACGACGACGACGCTGAGACGGGTTCCGGTGGGCACACGACCATCCTTCCGGCCCGACGCCACCTGCGCATCCGCCCGCGTCATGAAGAGAAACATGGCGACGACACCCCACCCCCTCCTAGAATCTGGGCAATGAGAGTCCCGCACCGCACCCGCCGAGCGGCCACTCGCCGCCCGTTGTCCGCCGTCTTCGCCGCAGCCGCCGCAGCGGTCGCCGCCACGGCCCTCCTCGTCGTCCCCGGGGCACTGCTCGCTCCCCCGTCGGCCCACGCCGGAGACCCCGTCTCGTTCGACGGCCGCTACGTCGTCGACGAGACCGGCGTCCTCGGATCCGATGAGGGCGAGGTGCAGGATGCCGTGCAGCAGCTCGCCACCGAGCAGGGCGTCAACCTCTTCGTGGTCTTCACCGACAGCTTCGAGAACCCGTCCGACCGGGGGGCCTGGACCGACGAGGTCGCGTCGACCAACCAGTTCGGCACCAACGACGTGCTGCTGGCGGTGGCGGTCGACGATCGTCTCTACCAGCTCTCGGTCGACGGCGGATTCGCGCTCGACGACGATCAGCTCGAGCGGATCGAGACCGAGGACATCATCCCGGCGCTCCGGGTCGACGACTGGGCCGGCGCGGCCGTGGCCGCCGCAGAAGGGATCGATCGCGAGCTCGGCGGATCCGGGGGCGAGGGCGCCGTGACGCCCGGCGGCATCCCTGCGGCGGTCTTCTGGGTCGTCGCGCTGGTCGTGATCGTGCTCGTCGCCGCCCTGGTGATCGCCCTCGTGGTGCGTCGTCGACGCAAGATCGACTCGTCGGTCTCGGCCCAGGCGGCCGAGGCCGGGCCGAGTCTGAAGGAGCTCGAGCAGCGGGTGGGCGCCGTGCTCGTCGACCTCGACGATGCCGTGACCTCGAGCGAGGAGGAGCTCGGTTTCGCCGTGGCGCAGTTCGGCACCGAGGCCACCGCCGCCTACACCCAGGTGCTCGCCGCGGTGAAGAAGAAGCGCAGCGAGGCCTTCGCGCTCAAGCAGCGCCTCGACGACGCCGAGCCCGACACCGACGAGGAGCGCCGCACCTGGTCGGAGCAGATCATCGCGATGTGCGACGAGGCCTCCGACGAGCTCGACGCCCAGGTCGACTCCTTCGCCGCGCTCCGCGAGGTCGAGCGCGATCCGCTCTCCGCCCACACCGCGGCCGCCGCCGAGCTCGCGGCGCTCTCGGCCGAGACCACCGAGGCGAAGACCAGGGCCGCGCGGCTCTCAGAGCGCTACGACGCCCACGCGCTGCAGTCGCTCGACGGCAGCGTGCCGCAGCTCGAGGGCCTGCGCGTGCTCGCCGAGAACGCTCTCGCGGCGGCCCGCACCGAGATCGACGCCGGTCGCACCGCGGAAGCCGCCCTCGGCATCCGCGCCGCCCGTCAGGCGGTGGGCCAGTCGCGCACGATCGTGGCGGCGATCGCCTCGCTCGAGTCCGAGCTCGACCAGGCCGCAGGAACGCTCGCCGCAGTCGTCGCGGACGCCGAACGGGACATCGCGGAGGCCGCGCGCCTTCAGGCCGCGGGCCAGGCCCAGCCCCAGCTGGCCTCCCTCGCCCAGACCGTGAGCGTCGAGCTCGACCGCGCCCGCGGCATCGGGGCGCGCGATCCGCTCACGGCCCGTGCCGCCCTCGAGGCTGCCGACGCGCCCCTCGACGCCGCCCTCGCCTCCGTGCGCGACGAGCAGGAGCGAGCCGCGCGCCTCATCGTGCAGCGCGACCGCGCCATCGCCACCGCGCAGAACGAGGTCGGGCAGGCTCAGAGCTTCCTGCAGACCAGGCGTGGCGCGGTGGGTCCGGATGCCCGAACGCGGCTCTCCGAGGCGCAGCGCCACCTCGACCAGTCGCTCGCGCTCGCCACGACCGACCCCGAGGCGTCGCTCCGCGAGGCCACGACGGCGTCGCAGCTCGCGAGCCGGGCGACCTCGTCGGCTCGGCTCGACGTCTCCAGCACGCTCGACAACTACAGCAACTACGGCACGTCGTACGACGGCGGCGGGCGAGGAGACGACAGCTACGACGGCGGCCTGCTCGGAGGCATCCTCGGCGGCCTCCTCGGCGGAGACGGCGGCGGCAGCAGCTGGTCCGGCGGATCCAGCGGCGGCTGGGGTGGCGGGAGCCGCGGAGGCGGCTACAGCAGCCGATCCTCGAGTCGGCGCAGCTCGAGCTCGAGCTCGGGCTCGCGGCGTTCCAGCGGCGGCCGCTCGTCCGGCCGGCGCGGCGGCGGAGGCCGTTTCTGACCCTCGCGGCACCGGCCGCTTCCCACTCCATCACCTGAACCAGAACAGAAGGAGAACACGATGTCCAACAAGCAGTCGATCTTCGGCCGCATCGCGCAGCTCGCGAAGGCCAACATCAACGCCCTCATCGACCAGGCCGAGGATCCGCAGCTCATGCTCGACCAGCTCGTGCGCGACTACACCACCAACATCGCCGACGCCGAGAGCGCGATCGCCCAGACCATCGGCAACCTCCGCCTGCTCGAGGACGACCACCGGGAAGACGTCGCCGCTGCCGCCGACTGGGGCCGCAAAGCCCTTGCCGCGAGCACGAAGGCCGACGAGTTCCGCGCGGCGGGGAGCGCGGCAGACGCCGACAAGTTCGACGCCCTGGCGAAGGTGGCCCTCACCCGCCAGCTGCAGTCCGAGAACGAGGCGAAGGACGCCGAGCCCTCGATCGCGTCGCAGACCGAGTCTGTCGAGAAGCTCAAGTCGGGTCTCGCCGCCATGAAGGAGAAGCTCAACCAGCTGAAGACCCGCCGCGACAGCCTCGTGGCCCGCGCCAAGACCGCGGAGGCCCAGGGCAAGGTGCAGGATGCGCTGAAGAACATCAACGTGCTCGACCCCACGAGCGACCTCGGCCGCTTCGAGGACAAGATCCGCCGCGAGGAGGCCCGGGTGCGAGGCCAGGAGGAGCTCAACGCCTCGAGCCTCGACTCCCAGTTCGAGAGCCTCGAGGACCTCGGCGAGCTCACCGAGGTGGAGGCCCGGCTCGCGGCGCTCAAAGCGGGCTCCGGCCAGAAGACCGTCACCGACGGCCAGTAGTCGGCGGTGAGCGCGCACTTCGTCGTCGTCCCGGCCTGGCAGGGCTCCGGCTCGAGCCGCGCCATGCGGCTGATCGACGGCGCCGACGCCATCCGGGGCGACCTGCCGGCGGCCTCCACCACGGTGGTGGGGGTGCCGGGGGGCGCGGGCGAGTCCCTCGGCACGGGCGTGCACCGCTACTCCTCCATCGCGCAGATCGCCGAGTCGGTCGCGGCCGCCCTCGAGGAGCTGCCCGCGACGGACGCCCTCCCGATCACCGTGGGGGGCGACTGCGGAGTCGAGTTCGCGGCCATCCGGCATGCCCTCTCCCGCCATCCGGACACGGTGGTGGTGTGGTTCGATGCGCATCCGGATCTCAACACCCCCGAGTCGTCGCCCTCCGGCGCCTTCCACGGCATGGTCGTGCGCACGCTCCTCGGCGGCGGCCCGGCGGAGCTCGCCCCCGAGCCTCTGCTCGAACCGGGCAGGCTTGTGCTCGCGGGCACGAGGTCGCTCGACGACGCCGAGGCCGACCATGTCGCCGAGGCCGGGATCGTGCTGCTCCCGCCCGCCCGGCTCGCCACCCCGGAGGCGCTCGTGGCCGCCGTGCGGGCCACGGGGGCGACCTCGGTCTACCTGCACGTGGACCTCGACGTGATCGATCCCGCCGAGATCACCGGGGTGGCGTTCCCCGAGCCGTTCGGCGTGCGCGTCGCCGAGCTCACCGAGGCGATCCGCGCGGTGCGCGCGGAGTTCCATCTCGTAGGCGCCGGGATCACCGAGTTCGCGCCCGCGGACCCTTCGGCGGCGGTCGACGACCTGCCCGCCATCTTGCGCATCGTCTCAGCCCTCGTACGCTGAGCAACCGGAACAGGAGCCCACATGAGCAGCGAATACGACGTCATCGTGATCGGAGCCGGGGCGGTGGGCGAGAACGTCGCCGATCGGGCCGTGCAGGGCGGCCTCACCGTCGCCCTCGTGGAGGCGGAGCTCGTGGGCGGAGAGTGCTCCTACTGGGCCTGCATGCCCTCGAAGGCTCTTCTCCGAAGCGGGGAGGCCGTGCGCGCGGCTCAGCGGGTCGGTGGCGCCTCGGCCGCCGTCACGGGCGACCTCGATGTGCAGGCCGTGCTGAAGCGCCGTGACTCGTTCACGAGCGAGTGGAACGACTCCGGCCAGGTCGAGTGGGTGCAGGGCGCCGGCATCGACCTCGTGCGCGGCCACGCCGTGTTCACCGGCCCCAGGGAGCTGAGGGTCACCGCGGAGAGCGGGGCCGAGAGCATCCTGCGGGCGCGCCACGCCGTCGTGGTCTCGACGGGTTCGACGGCTCTGCTGCCGGATGTGCCCGGCCTCGCCGACGCGGCGCCCTGGACGAGCCGCGAGGCCACGAGCGCCCAGACGATCCCGGCCCGCCTCACGATCGTCGGCGGAGGGGTCGTCGCTGCCGAGATGGCCACGGCCTACGCCACCCTCGGCGCAGCCGTCGACCTCGTCTCGCGCGGCACCCTGCTCGCCGGTCAGGAGCCCTTCGCGGGAGAGATCGTCGCCGCGTCGCTCGAGGAGCTCGGCGTGACGCTGCACCTCGATCACTCCCCCGCCTCGGTCGAGCGCGGTGCCGACGGCGTCGTGCGCACGACGCTCGACGACGGCTCGGTGCTCGAGGCCGAAGAGATCCTCGTGGCCACGGGGCGGCTCCCCCGCACGGGCGATCTCGGGCTCGAGACCATCGGGCTCACGCCGGGCGACTGGCTCGACACCGACGACAGCCTGCGCGTGCTCGGCTCCGACGGCCGGCCCTTCGACGGCGGCTGGCTCTACGCCACCGGCGACGTCAACCACCGGGCCCTGCTCACGCATCAGGGCAAGTACCAGGCGCGTGCGGCGGGCGACGCGATCGCGGCCCGGGCCGCCGGCGACGAGGTGCACGATGCTCCCTGGGGGCGGCACGCCGCCACAGCCGACCACCGCTCGGTGCCGCAGGTCACGTTCACGGATCCGCCCGTCGCCTCGGTCGGCCTCACCGCTAAGGCGGCCGAGAAGGCCGGCCTCCGCACCCGCGTGGTGGACTACGAGATCGGCAGCGTCGCGGGCGCGAGCGTGCACAGCGACGGCTACACCGGCACCGCGCGCATGGTCGTCGACGAAGATCGGCAGGTGATCGTGGGCGTGACCTTCGTGGGGCCCGACGTGCAGGAGCTCCTGCACTCCGCCACCGTGGCCGTGGTGGGCGAGGTGCCGCTGTCACGGCTCTGGCACGCGGTGCCCTCCTACCCCACCATCAGCGAGGTCTGGCTGCGGCTCCTCGAGGGCTACGGCCGGCAGAGCGCCTGATGGAGCGCGTGCGAGCCGTGCTCTACGCCGCGCCCGTGGCGAGGGCCGGTTACCTCTACGCCACGGGGGTCGGCCTCGTGCTCGGCACCCTCTTCGGCACCGGGAGGTTGCGCCGGGTGGACGGCCTGTTCGTGGCCACCGGGATGCCGCGCTGGGCTTTCCGCAAGGGTGGCACGTGCGTGGGCGGGGTCTACCTCACCGACACGAACGACGCCCCCCACGTGCTCCGGCACGAGGCCGTGCACCGGCAGCAGTGGAAGCAGTACGGGATGGTGTTCCCCCTGCTCTACGCCTTGGCCGGAACGAATCCGCTCACCAACCACTTCGAGATCGAGGCGGGACTCGAGGACGGCAACTACCTGCCGCGGCGCTAGGTAGCTTGCCTCTTCTCTGAACCGCCGCACGACGCCCACCCGCGCAAAATAAACGAGCTTTGATCAGGTATTTCTGATAGAATCTCAGCATGCTGACAGCCGCTCGACTCCGAGAGATTGCGGACGACCTTCGGGTCGTCGCGCGGGAGATCGGCGCGGGGCTGGCCGGGGTTGGTGATGACGAGCTGCTTGAAGTCATGGGGGCGATCGAGGGGGTCGGGCGGGTCGTCGGGGCCGTGCAGGTGCGGGTTGCCGGGGAAGTCGGGGTGCGTTCGCGGCGGGAGCTCGGCGACGAGGGGCTGAGCCGGGCGCAGAACTTCACGAGTGCGGTCAAGCTCGTCGCGAGCGTCACCGGGGCGTCAGCACACGAGTGCAAGGTGCGGCTCGAGATCGGGCGGAAGCTCCGCGGGGCCGTGCTTCTGGGTGGCGGGGAGGGGCCGGCGCCGTTCCCGCTCGTGACGCAAGGGCTCGACGAGGGCGCGCTTGGGGTCGAGACGGCTTCGGTCATCGTTCGGCACTGCGGCGCACTTATGGAGCGCGGGTGCTCCCCCGACCTCGTGGCACGTGCCGAGCAGACGCTCGTCGACGAGACCGTCGCGCTTCGGCTGACTGCAGATCAGACGGCCAAGCTCGCCATCCGCCTGCGCGAGGTCATCGACCCCGACGGTGCTGAGCCTCGGGACGAGGTGCACCGGCTGCAGCGCTCGCTCACCATCGCGCAGGCTCACGACGGCATGATCCGCGGGCGGTTCGCGCTCACGCCCGAGCAAGGCGGGGTCTGGCTGGCGAGCATCCAGGCGATGCAGAGCCCGCGCGTGATCGGTTCTTCGGCCGGCGGACCGCGGTTCGTCAGCGACTCCGAGTTCGTGGCGCAGACCGCCACCGCCGACACCCGCACGCAGGTGCAGAAGAACGCTGACACCGTCACCGAACTCATCGCACGTGCCGCCGGAGCTCCCGACATGCCCCACATCAACGGCGCCACCACCACGGTCAACGTGCACATCTCACTCGACGACCTCGAGGCGGGGCGCGGGGTCGGCTGGATCGACGGCATCGACGAACCCGTCCCCGCCTCCACCGTGGCGCAGCTGCGCTGCCACTCCCCCGTCGCCGCCACCCTCTTCGGCGATCGGGGCGAGGTGCTCCACCACGGCAAGTCGAAACGGCTCTTCACGGCGGCCCAGAACCGGGCCCTCGCGGCGCGGGACGGCGGGTGCGTGTGGCCGGATTGCGATCGGCCTCCGTCGTTCTGCGAGACGCATCATGCGGACGAATGGGTCTCCGACGATCATCCACCGGGGCGCACCGACATCGACAACGGGGTGCTGCTCTGCCACTTCCACCACAGCCACCTGCACCGGTCGGCCTGGAAGCTCGTGATGCTCGGAGGGGTGCCGCACATCGTGCCGCCTCGATGGGTCGACATCGAGCAGGTGCCGATCCCCACCAGCCGCCGACGCACGCGCGGACCACGGCACGAAGCTGCCTGAGCGAAGCCCCGCTGCCCGAGGGCCCCGATCGCGCGCTCCCGGTGGAGGCTGGGTCCAACGCCACCCCTGCCACGTCACACGACGGCGAGGCCCGGCCACACGAAGCCTAGCGCTCGAGAAGAGCCGCGTCCCCCGTGAACCAGACGCACATCTCGTCGCCGTCGAGCTCGGCGTCGCCGGTCGACATCTCACCCATCCAGGCCGAGACGGCGCGCTGCACAGCCTGACCGGGAGCGCAGGCGAGGCCCGAGCCCATCGGGCCGGTGCGCACGTCGCGCGGGAGCCAGGTGACGGTCACGCGCTCGGGCGTGGCGATCGGGTCGATGTCGGCGGCGCTCGGCACCTCGACGAACACCTGCCCGCGGGCCTTCTCCCCGAGGAGGGCGACGACCGTGCGGATCGACTCGAGGTCGGCTTCGGTGCCGGCGATGAGCACGCGGCCGGTGGCGCGGGAGACGTCGGTGGCGTCGGAGGCGATCGTGAACATTGAAGTCAGTATAGGCATACCTAACTTAGGATTGCCACACCTCAGGATGCACGTGCTCCCAGCGCAGCCGGCGCTCGAGCTGGCGGCCCAGTGCGAACAGCGTCGCCTCCCCGCCTGGGCGTCCGATGAGCTGCGCGCCCATCGGCAGTCCGCCCTCCGTGCGGTGCACGGGCAAGGTGATGGCGGGCAGCCCGCTCACGTTCACGAACGACGTGAACGGCGTGTACTGCACCTGCTGTGCGAAGTTGTGCTCGCCGTCCTCCTGGTCGTACCAGCCCACCGGCCGGGGTGTCAGCGCGAGGGTGGGCGTGAGCACGGCGTCGAACCGATCGAACTGGTGGATTATGGAACGCTCGAAGGCGCTGAGGGTGGCGAGCGCCGATGCCAACTGCGATGCGGGCACCGCGCGGCCCCGGTGCATGAGCCAGCGCGTGAGCGGCTCGAGGAGGTGTTCGGTGGAGTCGTCGGCGGGGATGAGTGAAGCACCCACCTGCCAGATGGTGCGGAACGCCCCGGGGTACTCGGGAGCGGGCTCGAGGGAGAACTCCTCCATGCCGTGCCCGAGCTCGACGAGTCCGTCCCGCGCCACAGCCAGGGCCGCGCGCGCCTCGGGCGACACCGTGATGTCGTAGTCGGTCTGCCAGGGCGAGTCCGTCGTGAGCCCGATCTGGAAGCGGCCCTCGCCGCGCACCGCCGCGCCGAGGTACTGCCCGTCGTCGTACTCGGGAGCGCGCAGCGCGAAGTGGTGCCGGATGCGCCCGCCCCGCCGGGCGATCATGCCGTCCAGCAGCAGGGCGGCATCCGTCACCGACCGGGCGATCGGCCCGCCCACCCCGAGGCCGGCGAGGGAGTCGATGCCCGATTGGGCCGGCACGAGGCCGCGCGAGGGCTTCAGTCCCACCAGGCCGCACGCGGCAGCGGGGATGCGGATCGATCCGCCACCGTCGGAGCCGGGAGCGAACGGCAGCAGGCCGGCGGCCACGGCCACGGCTGCTCCCCCGCTCGACCCACCCGCACCGAGTGCGGTGTCGTACGGGTCACGCGCCGGTGGGGCGACGAGGTTCTCGGTGTAGCTCGGAAGGCCGAACTCCGGGGTCGCGGTCTTGCCGAGACTCACGGTTCCCGCGGCGTCGAGCTGCTGCGCGATCTCGTCGCTGGACTCCGGCACGAACTGCTCGAACAGCCGGGAGCCGAACGTCGTGCGCACACCGGCACGGCGGGTCAGATCCTTGTCGGCCGAGGGC
The DNA here is from genome assembly GCF_024979315.1 of Herbiconiux oxytropis. Classification (GTDB taxonomy): domain Bacteria; phylum Actinomycetota; class Actinomycetes; order Actinomycetales; family Microbacteriaceae; genus Herbiconiux; species Herbiconiux oxytropis. Next base: position 282,815 of record NZ_JANLCK010000004.1, read on the forward strand.
AGCCCCCACAGCGGCGCCGTGCGGTCCTCCGACGTGTCGAGCGCATGGGCCCGCCTGCGCGCCCGCTCGGCGGTGACCGTGTGGAACGCTCCGAGCTCGCCGTCGAGCCGCTCGATCCGCTCGAGGTAGTGCTCGGTCACCTCCAGCACGCCGAGGTCGCCGCGCTGCAGCAGGCGGTACTGCTCGAGGGCGCTGAGGTCGTGGATCTCGGTCATGCTCTCGTCCCGCCTCCTACTTCAGCGACTTCTGCAGCAGCACCGTGCCGAGCCAGTGCCCGAACTTGAAGCCGACTCGGCCGAGGCGCCCGACCTCCTTGAAACCGAAGCCCTCGTGCAGTCGGATGGAGGCATCCGCACCCTGGTCGGCGATCACCGCGAGCATCTCCTTGATTCCGGCCTGCTTCGAGCGGTCGATGAGCTCCTTCAGCAGCGCCTTGCCGAGGCCCTTGCCCGTGGCGGCGGGCCCCAGGTAGATCGAGTTCTCGACCGTCCGACGGTAAGCGGCCTTCTGCTTCCAGGCCGAGACGTAGGCGAAGCCGAGGATGGTACCGGCAGGAGATTCGGCCACGAGGAAGGGGTAGTCGAACTTGCGGGTCCAGGTGAACTTCTGCCGCCACTCCTTGAGGGTCATCGCGTCTTCGTCGAACGTGACGACGGTGTTGGCGACGTAGTGGTTGTAGATCTCGCGCACGTACGGCAGATCGGTCTCCACGGCGTCGCGGATGGAGAACTCGAACGGCACCTCGAGCGGCGGCTTCTCGGTGGGGGCCGGCCGGAGCTTCCTCGGCAGAGTGCGACGCGGCTGGTACTCCTCTTCCAACATCCGTTCAGCCTACGCGCCAGTCCACGGGATCCGCGCCCTGCTCGGCCAGCAGCGCGTTCGCCCGACTGAACGGCTTCGATCCGAAGAAGCCGCGCCTGGCCGACAGCGGGCTCGGATGCGCCGAGACGATCGAGGGCACATCGCCGAGCAGCGGCACGAGACCCGCGGCGTCGCGCCCCCAGAGGATCGCGACGAGGGGACCACCGCGGGCGGCGAGGACCTCGATGGCGTGGCCCGTCACCTCCTCCCACCCCTTTCCCCGGTGCGAGCCCGCGACCCCCGGGGTCACCGTCAGCACGCGGTTCAAGAGCATCACGCCGTACGCGCCCCAGGCCGAGAGGTCGCCGTGGTCGGAGGGCGGGATGCCGAGGTCGTCGTCGAGTTCGCGATAGATGTTGCCGAGACTCCGCGGCACGGGCCGCACCTCGCGGGCGGTCGCGAACGAGAGTCCGATCGGGTGCCCGGGGGTCGGATACGGATCCTGCCCCACGATGAGCACCCGCACGCCCGCGAGCGGAGCGCGGAACGCCCGCAGCACATTCTCCCCGGCAGGGAGGTAGCCACGGCCGGAGGCGTTCTCGGCGCGGAGGAAGTCGCCGAGCGCCGCGATCCGCTCAGCGACGGGGGCGAGCGCCTCGGCCCAGCCGGGGTCGATGGCGCCGGAGCGAGCGAGCTCGGGAAGGGACAGGGGTGACACGACGGTGGGATCGCCTCAGGAGGCGCCGGCCGTGGAGACGCGCACGCTGCCGGAGTCGGGCGTGATCTTCCAGACCGAACCGCGGCCGAGCACCTGGAGCGGACCCTCGCCGATCACGAGAGCGGTGTGCTCGTCGATGGCGACTCCCCCGTCGACCACGCCGGCCTCCGTGGCCGCGATCAGGCGCGACACCGAGCCCCACTGCGCCGCGTGCACGTCGACCGCGAGGTCGATCAGGCCGATGCCGGGGGCCACAGTGAGCTGTTCGAGGTCTTCGGCCGCCTCCTCGGCGCCGATCTCGACGGTATCGATCTTCCAGCCGCCCACGACGGCCTTCTCGGCCGCGATCGCGGCTCCCGCGGAGAACCCCAGGTAGGGCACCCCGGAGGCCACGAGCCGCCTGAGCTCGCCGAACGAAGGCTCGAGCGAGGCGCGGTAGGCGGGCGTCAGGCCACCCCAGACGACGATGCCGTCGACCTCGGCGAACGACGCGGGCTCGATGGGCGTTCCCTCGGGCGCAAGCACGGCGACCGCATCGATCTTGCCCAGATGCTCGAACGCGGTCACGAGTTCGGCGAACCGCTCGGGGCCGTCGCCATCGCGCACGAGCACGATCGCGAGCCGAGCGCCCTCGATCTTGCCGGCCGCCTCGGCGTGCGCCGCGAGCTCCTCGAAGAACGGACGGTAGACGGCGCCGTCGTCCTCCATCGGCCAGCCGCCGCCGACGAGGTGGATGCTCACGACGCGCTCACGGGAGGGTGCGCCGACCACGGGAACACGATCCAGCGGTCGGTCGTCTTCCAGTGGAAGTCCGGTGCGATCACGGAGCGCGGCTTGATGAACAGGGTGGCCGACTTCACCGTGATGTCGACCTTCTCGAGCAGCTCCACCACGAGAGCGAGGGTGCGGCCCGAGTCGGCGACGTCGTCGACGAGCAGCACGTTCTTGCCGATCAGGGGCTCGTTGTCGAGCAGGGGCGGCAGGATGATCGGCTCGGGCAGTGTCTCCTCCACGTCGGAGTAGAACTCGACGTTGAGGCTGCCGCAGCTCTTCACCCCGAGCGCGTAGGCGAGGGCGCCGCCCGGGATGAGCCCGCCGCGCGCGATGGCGATCACGAAATCGGGCTCGAAGCCGGACTCGACGATGTCCTGCGCGAGAGCCCGGGAGGCCTCGCCGAACTCGAGCCAGCCGAGCACCTCCCGTTCCGGTGTCGCGGTGTCCTGGAGGTCTACGCTCGGTTCCATGCAGGTCAGGCTACCGGACGCGTCGCGCTCCGCGATCGGGGTCACCGCCTCGCTCATCGGGTTCCTCTTCCTCGTCGAGATCACGAGCGGCATCATCCAGGGCTTCTACGTGCCGCTGATCCCGGATCTGGTCGAGCACCTCGGCATCCGCGATGCCGACTTCAACTGGTTCGAGGCGGCGCAGCTGCTGCTCTCGGCCATCGTCGTGCCCGTGCTCGCGAAGCTCGGCGACATGGTCGGCCACAAGCGCATCCTGCTCATCTCGACCGTGCTCACGGCGGCCGCGAGCTGGTGGCTGGTCGTGGCGGGCGACTTCACGTCGTTCCTCATCGCGTGGGCGCTCCAGGGCTTCTACGTGGTGTGGCTGCCGCTCGAGGTGGCGCTGATCTTCGATCGCGGCCGCCGCACCGGCCGGGCCGCGTCGCAGACCAGGCGGGCGGCGGGCCTGCTCGTGGTCGCGCTCGAGGCCGGAGCCATCATCGGGGCGCTCTCCAGCGGCCAGATCTTCTCCGCCGTGGGCGAGAACGTGCCGCTCACGATGATGCTCCCGGCCGTCGCCGTGACGCTCGTGTTCTTCGCGATCCTGTTCGGGGTGCCCGAGTCGACGCCGAGCACGGGGCGACGGCTCGACCTGGTGGGGTTCACCATCCTCACCCTCGGCCTCCTGCTCGTGACGAGCGGGCTCACCTTCCTGCGCATCAACGGGCCCGAGACCTGGTGGGTGTGGGCGCTCATCGCCGTGGGTGTGCTGTCGTTCCTGCCGTTCGGCGCCTACGAGCTCCGGCAGAAGGATCCGGCCATCGACATCCGGATGCTCGCCAAGCCGCAGATGTGGCCCGTGCAGCTCACCGCGGGCCTCGTGGGCATCAGCCTGCTCGGCGCGCAGGCTCCGCTGGCCACCTTCGCGGGCACCGATCCCGTCAACGGGTACGGGCTCGGGCTCCCGGCCTCGTCGATCTCCTACCTCATCGGCGCCTACCTGATCTCGATGATCGTGGGCGCCCTGCTGTTCCCGCTCGTCTCCCAGCGCACGAGTCCGCGGGTGGCGATGATCGTGGCGACCGTGCTCGTGGCCGTCGGCTACGGGCTGTTCCTGCCCTTCCACACCGAGACCTGGCAGGTGTTCGCGAACATGGCGATCGCCGGTCTCGGATCGGGTGCCCTCGTGGGAGCCCTCCCCGCAGCCGCCGCGGCCGCCGCCCCCGAGGGGCGCACGGGCATCGCCGCGGGCCTCACGAACACCACCAAGACGATCGGCGGATCGTTCGCCTCGGCGGTGTTCGCGCTCGTGCTGCTGCACGGCGCCGCCAGCGCGGTCACCGCGACGGCGTCGAGCCTCAGCGGCTACCTCGTGGTCTGGTCGATCTGCGCGGGCGGCGCGCTCGTGGCAGCCGTGCTCCTCTTCTTCGTGCCGAAGCTCGCCTTCGCCGACCCCACGGTCACCCCTTCACCTTCAGCTCGCCCCTAGCAACCTTGTAGGGGGCCGACTGGGCGACGGGCTTGATCACCACGAGATCGAGGCTGATGTGCGGTGGCAGCTCGAGCATCGCGACCATCGTGGCGGCCACGTCGTCGGCGGTCAGCGGATCGGGGACGTTCGCGTAGACGGAGTCGGCGCGATCCTGGTCGCCCTTGAACCGGTTGAGCGAGAACTCTTCGGTGTGCACCATGCCGGGGGCGATCTCCAGCACGCGGATCGGCTCGCCCGAGAGCTCGAGCCGCAGCACGTCGAGCATGGCGTGCTCGGCGAACTTGGCGGCGTTGTAGCCGCCACCACCCTCGTAGGGCGTGTGGCCGGCGATCGAGGTGACGGTGAGGATGTCGGCCGAGCCGCCCGGCTCGACCGAGGCCCGCAGGAGGGGCAGGAGGGCCTGGGTGACCTGCTGCACGGCGATGACGTTGATCTCGTACATCCAGCGCCAGTCGTCGGCGGAGCCGCCCTCGACCGGATCGAGCCCCATGGCCCCGCCGGCGTTGTTGACGAGGGTCGAGACGCCGCCCGTGGCCTCGAGGAGATCGCGGAGGGCCACGATGTCCTCCGGCTTCGTGAGGTCGGCCACGAAGTACGACGCGCCCGTCTCCTCGGCGAGCTGCTTGAGGCGGTCCTCCCGGCGGGCGACTCCCACCACGTCCCACCCGTGCGCGCGCAACAACCGCACGGCCGCCGCCCCGATCCCCGAACTGGCCCCTGTGACAACCGCGCGCTTCATCTTCAGTCCTTCCGTGGCCGGGGCCGTCCCGGCCCCATCGACACCATCAAAGGTAGTCTGGAACCGTGCCGCCCCCAGCTCAGCGGGTTCCGCTCTGGGACAACGCCCGATTCGTCGCCATCACGCTCGTCGTGGCGGGGCACGCCATCCTCAAGCTCATCTCGGAGTCCGACGTCTCCTACGGCGTCTACCTCTTCATCTACGCCTTCCACGTGCCGGTGTTCGTGGCGGTGGCCGGCTACTTCGCGAAGTCGGACGCGCCGGGACCTGCGCAGTTGAAGCGCCTCGTCACCGACCTCGTGCTGCCGTACCTGATCTTCGAGGCCATCTGGACCGGCATCCACTGGATCCTCGACGGCCGGCCACGGATCGACTTCGTGAGCCCGTCGTGGACCCTGTGGTTCCTGCTCGCCCTCATCCTGTGGCGGGTCGTGCTCCCCTACCTCGCGCTCCTGCGCTTCCCGCTCGTGATCTCGGTGATCGTCTCGGTCGCGAGCGGCTACCTGCCCGCCCTCGGAGGCGTGCTCGCCCTCGACCGGGCCCTCGGGCTGCTGCCGTTCTTCGTGCTCGGCTGGAAGCTCCGACAGCTCCCGCTCGCCGACCTCTGGCTGCGCGCGTCGACGCGCGTGGTCTGGGGTGTGCGGGCCGTGTCGATCGGCCTGTTCACCGCTCTCGCCCTGGTGATCGCGAGCGACATGGGGTTCTGGCGCGACGTGAAGATCCGTCGTGTGCTGCTGTTCCAGGAGGCGTACCCGTCGTTCGGCTACGACGAGTGGTGGGCCGGAGGCCTGAGGCTCGCCGCCATCGTCGTCGCCGGTGTCCTCGTGATCGCGTTCCTCACGCTCATCCCCCGCCGCGGCACCTGGTTCTCCCCGCTCGGCCAGGCCACGATGTACGTCTACCTGCTGCACAGCTTCGTGCTCTACCCGCTGCGGGAGTCGGGCTGGCTCGACGGGGTGCTGCCGTGGTGGGTGCTGCCGGCCATGATCGTGTTCAGCGTGCTGGTCGCCGTGGGGCTCTCCCAGCCCCTCGTGCGGAAGATCTTCCGGCCGCTCGTGGAGCCCCGGGCCGAATGGCTGTTCCGGCGGTCCGCGTAAGGTTACGCCGAGCGTCGGGCGTCGTTGCGCGCGTGGACCCCGCGACCGTACGCTTCCAGCAGTTCCGATCCGACCTTTGGAGACCTCCATGACCGACAACGCTGCGAACTGGAAGTTCGAGACCAAGCAGATCCACACCGGCGCGCAGCCGGACCCCACCACCAACGCCCGCGCGACGCCGATCTACCAGACCACCTCGTACGTCTTCAACAACGCCGACCACGCGAAGAACCTCTTCGCCCTCGCGGAGTTCGGCAACATCTACACGCGCATCCACAACCCCACGCAGGACGTCGTGGAGCAGCGCGTTGCCGCGCTCGAGGGCGGGACAGCAGCGCTGCTGGTCGCCTCGGGCCAGGCCGCTGAGACCTTCGCCGTGCTCAACATCGCCCAGGCCGGCGACCACATCGTCTCGTCGTCGTCGATCTACGGCGGCACCTACAACCTCTTCAAGTACACGCTCGCGAAGCTCGGCATCGAGACCACGTTCGTGGAGGACCAGGACGACGCCGAAGAGTGGCGCCGGGCCGTGCGCCCCAACACGAAGCTCTTCTTCGCCGAGACCATCGGCAACCCCAAGATCAACATCCTCGACATCGGGCTCGTCTCCACCGTCGCCCACGAGTCGGGCGTGCCGCTCATCGTCGACAACACGATCGCGACCCCCTACCTCATCCGCCCGCTCGAGCACGGCGCCGACATCGTGGTGCACTCGGCCACGAAGTTCCTCGGCGGCCACGGCACCGTCATCGGCGGCATCATCGTCGACGGCGGAAAGTTCGAGTGGTCGAAGAACGTCGAGAAGTTCCCCGGCCTCACCGAGCCCGACCCGTCCTACCACGGGGTCAGCTACACCGGTGCCCTGGGCGACCCCATCGCCTACGTCATCAAGGCGCGTGTGCAGCTCCTCCGCGACCTCGGTGCCGCGATCGCCCCGGCCAGCGCCTGGCAGCTCATCCAGGGCATCGAGACGCTCTCGCTCCGGATCGAGCGTCACGTGCAGAACGCCCAGGAGATCGCGGAGTGGCTCGACAACCACGACGACGTCGCGACCGTGTACTACGCGGGGCTCCCCTCGAGCCCCTGGTACGCGGCAGCGAACAAGTACGCCCCGAAGGGCGTCGGCGCCGTGCTGTCGTTCGAGCTCAAGGGCGGCGTGGATGCGGGACGCACCTTCGTGGAGAGCCTCTCGCTCTTCAGCCACCTCGCCAACATCGGCGACGTGCGCTCCCTCGTCATCCACCCCGCCTCCACCACCCACAGCCAGCTCACCCCCGAGCAGCAGCTCACCGCGGGCGTCACCCCCGGCCTCGTGCGCCTCTCGGTGGGCCTCGAGAACATCGACGACCTCAAGGCCGATCTGGAGAGCGGCCTCGCAGCCGCCCGCGACGTGGTCCGGGCCAACGCTGTGTGATCTACCGCGCCGCCGCCTCTGCGGCGCGGGCGACATGTGAGGCCGTCGTCGTTCCGCGTCGCTTCGCGGCGCGGCCCGGCGACGGTCTCACTCCGGGTACAGGAGAAGGGCCCCTTGCGTAACATTCGGCAAGGGGCCTTCCCCATGCGCAAGACTTCCTTCGAGGCCGCCCGCGATGGTCCCACCCCAGGTCCCCTCGCAAGGAGCCCCACCCCAGGTCCCCTCGCAAGGAGCCCTACCCCAGGTCCCCTCGCAAGGGGCCCTACCCACCCGACCCAGAGCGGCACGGTTGCCGCGAAGCGCCGCGCAGCGACGCGTAGCGACAGCCGCGCCGCATGTCGCCTGCGCCGCAGAGGCGGCGGCGCAGAAAGAAAACATGGACTGGCAGACGAACGAAGACACCGTACCCTCCGGCTTCATCACCGATGCGCAGATCAGGTCGGTGCTCGGAAAGCCCCCTGCGTCGGGCGCGTGGCGGGAGGGTGACCCCGTGGGGCGGCGGCTGTTCGCCGATGTCGGTGAGTTCGTGTTCGAGAACGGGGTGCGGCTGCCGCAGACGCGACTGGCGTACCAGACCTATGGCACGCTCTCCCCGGAGCGGGACAACGCGGTGCTCGTGCTGCACGCGCTGACCGGCGACAGCAACCTCAACCATCCGGCCGAGCCGGGACATCCGACCGACGGCTGGTGGCCGGGGCTCGTGGGGCCCGGCCTGCCGATCGACACCGACCGCTGGTTCGTGGTGGCGCCGAACATGCTGGGCGGCTGCCAGGGCTCGACGGGCCCCTCCTCGATCGCCCCCGACGGCGCGGAGTGGGGCGCGCGCTTCCCGTACACCACCATCGCCGACCAGGTGCGGGCGCAGCACGCCCTCTCGGAGGTCCTCGGAATCGATCGCTGGTTCGCGGTGGTCGGCGGTTCGATGGGCGGCATGCAGGTGCTCGAGTGGGGCGTGCGGTATCCGGATGCCATGGACCGCATCGCCGTGATCGCCGCGCCCGCGCTCAGCTCGGCCGATCAGATCGCGCTGAACTCGGTGCAGGTGCAGGCCATCCGTGCCGACGCGGCCTTCCACGGCGGCGACTACTACGACGCGGCCGACGGCGAGGGCCCGCACCAGGGCCTCGCGCTGGCAAGGCGGATGGCGCTCTTGAACTACCGCAGCCCGAGCGAGCTGAACGGCCGGTTCCAGCGCAGCTGGCAGAGCGGCATCAGCCCGCTCGGCGGTGGTGGCCGCTTCGCGGTGGAGTCATATCTCGACTTCCATGGCAACAAGTTCACCCGCCGCTTCGACGCGAACACCTACATCACGCTGGTGGAGGCCATGAACTCGCACGACATCGGCCGGGGACGGGCGGGGATCGTGCCGGCTCTCGAGTCGGTCACGGCGCGGGCGCTCGTGGTGGGCATCGACAGCGACCGGCTGTTCCCGGTGGAGGACCAGGCCCTCATCGCCCGCTACCTGCCGAACACCCTCGACGGCGACGAGCCCGTGGTGATCGAGTCGAAGTTCGGCCACGACGGGTTCCTGATCGAGTTCGACGAGGTGGGCCGGGAGATCGCGCGACTCTTCGCGGAGTGACGAAAATGCGGCCGGGGATCCCACTCGCGTGCGGATCCCCGGCCAATTCCCCCCAGAACTGATTCGAGATTACCGACACCTGTCGAGTTGCTCTCGCCCCAATTCAGGGGGTAGTCCCCGCCGATAGGATGCAGACGTGCCCCGGACCGAGCGCGAACGCCACAAGCTCCTCACGCGTACAGCGCGCAATCTCGGTCTCCTCTTCGCCGGATCGTCCTTCATCACCGTGGTCGTGGCGAACGTCGCCGACCTGGGTCCGGTCGCCCCGGCCCTCGCCCTGATGGTGCTCACGGGGTTCGGCTTCTACCTCGTCGGTTCGACCCGCACCCCCGTGATGCCGGTCGCCACCTATGTGATCTCGCTCGCCACCCTCGCGGCGTTCTGCCTCCCGGGCGCCGCCGTCTCCGACACCGCCACGACGAACGGCATCACCCTCTTCGCCTCCACGGCCATCCCGTCGCTCATCGCCACTCTCGCCGCACACCCGCGGTTCCTCTGGCTCGTCATCCCCGCCTATGTCCCCGTGCTCGTGCTCGTGGTGGCCGCCACCTGGCCCACGGGGCGAGGGGCGTTCGTGATCGCCTCGGTGCTCGTGGGCTGGACCGCTCTGTTCGTGGCGGCGTCGTGGTTGTCGGCGAGCCTTCGGCGAGCCTTCCTCGGCATGGCCCGGCTCGGCCGCGCCCACGCCGTCGAGCGCCAGTCGAGCGAGCTCGAGGCGCAGCGTCGGCACGGTGCACGGCTGCTGCACGACACCGTGCTCGCCACGCTCACCCTGCTGGCCCACTCGGGGATCGGCGTGCAGCCCGAGGCGCTCCGCAACCAGGCGGCGGAAGATGCGCGGCTGCTCCGCCAGCTCCGCCTCGGGGGCACCCCGATGCCGCGCTCCTCCGGCGGCTACACCCTCGAGCGCGTGGAGACGGGCGATCTCGGCCACACCCTCGAATCGGTGAAGCAGCGCTTCGGCAGGATGGGCCTGCAGGTGGCGTGGCACGGATCTGGTCAGATCCTGCTGCAGAGCCACGTGCTCGACGCCTTCCTGCTCTCGCTCTCGGAGTGCCTGGAGAACGTGCGGCGGCACGCCGAGGTCGGTTCGGCCGACGTCACGATCACCGAGGACGACACGACCGTGCGTGCGATGGTGACCGACGCGGGCGTGGGCTTCGACCTCGACGCAGTCGATCTCGAACGACTGGGGCTCGCCGAATCGGTCATGGCGCGCATCCGCGACGTCGGAGGCAAGGTGCGGCTGTTCTCCTCCCCCGGTTCCGGGACGACCGTCGTGCTGGAGGTGCCGAAATGACGGAGCCTCCAGCCCTCCGGCAGCGACCGGGCTCCCGCGGCCGCACGCGATCGGGCCGTGCGGATGCGCCCGCCGACGGCATGCTCACCCAGCTGGTGCGCGCCCGCAGGATGGGCCCGCGCGCGGTCGACGAGGTGCGCCAGAACATCGAGCGCGATTCGCGCCTGGGGCTCGGCTACCTCGGGATCGGCGCCGTGATCGTCGGGCTCATCCTGATCTGCCGCGGTCTCGTGTCGCTCGGCTGGACCTGGCAGGTCAACGACGGGCGGGTGCTGTCGGTCATCGCCTGGGTGATGGTGATCGCCGCCTTCGCCTCCGCCGTGCTGCTCGCCCGCCGCCGCCGGGGCAACCTCCCGCGTTCGGCCTTCGCCCTCGTGCTCGCGGTGGACGTCCTCGCCCTCGTCCTCGACGAGATCGCTCTCCTGCAGAGCGACGGACTCAGCTACGGAACGGTCGGCATCGGCGTGGGCGCCACACTGCTCGCGAGCGTGACCTTCCGGCCGGCCACCGACGTGCTGATCGCCGTGAGCGTGCTGACCGGGCTCTCGCTCGCCTCGATCGTCTGGTTCGCCATCGCCGTGCCGGGCAGCGCGGGTGTCGCGATCGGCCAGCTCATGCTGACGGTCGTGCCGGTCTACGCCGGCATCGTCGTGGTGCGCTCGTTCGGCAACCTGGTGCAGCGCGAACTCGACCGCACGGTCGCCGAGAGCACGATCGGCGCGCCGCGCTACGGGCTCGGCCTCCTCGCCTCGTCGGAGCTCGCCCGCCTCGACCTCGCGGCGGAGGAGCTCCTGCAGGACGTCGCGACCGACCGGGTGCCCCTGCCGCTCGACAAGGAGCTCGCCGGCACCGCCTCGAGCCTCGCCACCGACCTCAGGCGGCTGCTCGTGGCCGGGCGGCGGGAGACCTGGCTGCACCACGCCATCGCGGAATCGGAGTACCTCGGCCCCGTCGTGACCCTGAGCGATCCCGACGGTCTCGCCGGCTACCTCGAGCCCGTGCAGCGCGACGGCCTGCTCTCGGCGATCTGGCTGATCGTCGACGAGTCCGGTCGTTCGACCCCCACCATCGACCTCGAGATCGGCCGACCGGGTTCCGTGGGACAGGCGCGCGTCGACGATAGGATGGTGCTCCCGATAGCCATCTCGATCGGCGGGATATCCCGTCGCCGCATCGATCCGGCCGTCTGGTCTGCTTTGTCCCGAGTCGGACAGTACTCGCTGGAGACCCGCACGGGCCGCCTCCGGGTCAGCGTCGACGCCCATGTCATCGTGCCGGACGCCTCGCGCTGATCCGGCCGGAAGGAGCACCCGTGTCGATCACCCGCGAGCCGATCCGCTTGGCCATCGTCGACGACCACCGCATGCTGCTGGGGGCTCTCACCGAGTGGATCCGCGGCGCCGCCGATGACATCAGCATGGTCGCCGCCGTCACCACGTGGCCCGAGCTGCTCACGCACCCGGAGTTCCCGGTCGACGTGGTGCTGCTCGACCTCGACCTGAAGGACAATCTGCCGGTCTCGGTCAAGCTGCGGGCGCTCAAGTCGGCCGGAGTCAAGACGGTGCTCATGAGCACCTACTCCGAGCCCGTCGTGGTGCGCGAGGCCATCGCGGCCGGAGCACTCGGCTACCTCGTCAAGAGCGAGGAGGCCGACATGATCGTCGAGGCCATCCGCGCGGCCTCGGCCGGCGACAGCTTCATCTCGACCGAGCTCGACCTCGCCCTCGCCGCCGACGACCTCGAGTCGGCCCCTCGCCTGAGCGCGCAGGAGCGTCGGGTGATGGCGCTCTACGGCGGCGGCGAGCCCGTGAAGCAGGTGGCCAAGGCGCTCGACATCTCGGAGGAGACGGCCAAGTCGTACCTCAAGCGCATCCGCGAGAAGTACCGCCTGGTCGGGATCGACGTGGGCACGAAGGTGGCCCTGCGCAAACGCGCCATCCAGGACGGCCTGCTGCCGCGCGACGAGTACCTCGGCAACCAGAGCGCCGACGACTTCGAAGACGACGTGCTGCCGAGCTGAGCTGAGCGGCAGGGCGAGGCCGGGCGCTAGGGCTGGGCCTGGGAGCGCTCGTCGAGCGCCGCCTCGAGCCGCTCGACCTTGCCTGTCAGTTCGCCCGACCGGCCGGGACGGATGTCGGCCTTCAGCACGAGCGACACCCGCGGTCCGTAGGCCTGCACGGCCAGGGTGGCGCGCTTGACGACGTCGAAGACCTCGTCCCACTCCCCTTCGATGGTCGTGAACATCGAGTCGGTGGAGTTCGGAAGCCCGGAGGCCCGCACGACCTCCACGGCCGCGGCCACCGCGTCGTGCACGCTAGCGTCGGGAGAGGTGCCCCCGGAGGGTGCCACCGAAAAGGCCACCAGCATGTTCGTCTCCTCGCGTCGTGGTCCTCCTACTCTTCCACAGCATCCGGATCGCGATCACGAGGAGCGCGACGCTCAGCACGTTGCGGATCGTGAGCACGACGAGCATGAGCGGGTCGAGGTAGAGCAGCCAGTCGTAGGCGATCGGGTAGATCACCTGGGTGAGCCCGCCCATCACGAGCGCCATCAGCGCCGGCAGCTGGAACCGCCTGCCCTGCGTGACCAGGCCCAGGATGACGGGGGCCGCGAGCCACACCATGAACTGCGGCGAGCCCACCTTGTTGAACACGATGAGCGCCATCACGAGGGCGAGCGAGAGCGGCGGCAGCACCGCGGTGGGTGAGGTCCCGGAGGCGACGACGACGACGGCCAGGGCGAGCACCGCCGCGACGGCGACCACGAGCAGCGGCGTCATCACGGCCGCAGCCGCCTCGCTGCCGGGCCCGGTGACCTGGAAGGTGAGGATGTCGAAGTCGTAGTAGACCCGGCTCGGATCGGCGATGCGCGCCATCCACATCCAGATCGTCGACACGGGCGACTCCACCTGGAGCCCGCGCCCCGTCTGCTCGGTCACGAAGCTGAAGACGTTGAGGCCGGAGCCGAACGCGAGGGCGCCGGCAGCGACCGCCACGAGGGTGCTCGCCGCGGCGATCGCGAGCCTCAGCCGGCGGCGCACCGCGACCACGCAGGCGGCGATCAGCACGGCGGGCCACACCTTCACCCAGGTGGCGAGGGCGAGCAGCACGCCGGCGACCACCGGCCGGTTGCGGGCGAGCAGGAGGCCGACGATCGCGAGGTCGACCGTGAACACGTCGATGCGCCCCACCGCGACGGGGCCGACGAGCAGCAGGAAGACGATCCACCACCAGGCGGCCACGATCCGGAGGCCGCCCGCGGCACGGGTGGGCCCGGCACCGGCGAGCAGGAAGGCGAATACCGCGGCGTCGGCCATCGTGACGATGAGCATCCACCCCACCCCGTAGAGCGCAGGTCCCAGCACGAGCGAGGCGAGCATGGGGAGGAAGGCGAGGACGGGATAGACCCAGGGTCCGTCGATACCGAGGCGGTAGCCGTCGAGGGACTGCTGCACCCACGGCAGGTAGACGTTCGTGACGTCTCCGAACGGCAGTCCCGGGTGCGTGAGGCCCACGGCGCCGAGCCAGACGTGCGCGGCGAGGAAGACGATCCACAGGATCACGGGCGAGCCGGCGAGTCGACGCACGTGATTCTGCACGACGGTCATCCTATTGCCCGCTCATTCCCAGCCGGCGACCACCTTGCTTTGTTCTACTGGTGAAGACGCCCCGCCGCGCCCCGATCCGGGCCGCCCCGACAGGAAGATCCGAGTGAACAAGCCTGCCAAGTACGCTGTCGCCCTCGTGGCGGCGGTCGTCGCCGTCGGTGCCGTCGCCGTCGTGGCGGTCCCCATCCTCGCCCGCGGGAGTCTGCAGAGCTCCGCAGCGTCTCAGCGCGTGGTTCCGACCGTCATGGCGGTGCCTGAGAACGCCGTCGCGACCCCCACCGCCACGACCTGGCGGCTCGGTCCAGACTCGAGCGTGGGCTACCGCATGAGCACGGTCGACGGGCTCGAGGTCTCCGGCAGCACCACCGAGATCGAGGGCGTCATCAGCCGCGCGGGCGAGACCGTGACCGACGCCGAGTTCATGCTCGACCTGTCGAGCCTCGTGAGCGAGGGCGACGCCCGCACGATGCTGCTGCAGGCCCTCGTGGCCGCGACCGGCGGCAACTCCACGGCATCGTTCGTGCTCACCGAGCCGATCGACCTCACGAGCGCGACCACCACCGTCGACGGCGAGGAGGTCGTGCCGATCACCGGTGTGCTCACCGTGCGCGGCGTGAGCAACGAGGTGCACGCGGATGCGACGGTCGACTTCGGCGACACCCGCGGCACGGTCACGGCCAGCATCCCCATCGACCTCGCGTCGTACGGGATCTCGCTCGTGGGATTCGGCGTGGTGCAGGTCGAGGACATCGCCTACATCGACATCGATCTCGAGGCGCAGCCCGGGCGCTGACGTCCTGCGCGGGATCGGCCGGCTCAGCCGAGCAGCCTCGCGATGATCCTGGGCACCGCCCTGGCGATGTCGAGCGCGGGCACGGGGCCCCCGTCGGCGGCCAGTTCGGCGGCTCGGGCGTGCACCCAGGCTCCCGTGGCGGCGATGGCCACGAGCCGCGCGGGCTCCTCGAGCACCGCCTCGGACTGCGCGGCCACGAGCGCGCCCACGATGCCTCCCAGCACGTCGCCCGAGCCGGCCGTGGCCGCCCAGCTCGTGGGCGCCTCCACCCGCGCGGCGACCGGCACGTCGCTCGGCGCCGCCATCGAGCTGGGGGCCGCGACGTGGGTGATCCGCCCCTTCAGCAGCACCACGCAGCCCGAGAGGTCAGCGGCGCGCTGGGCGGACGAGGCCGGGTCGACCCGCACGCTCGCGCGGTCGGTCCGCACCCCGAACGCGGCGAGCAGGGTCGTGAGTTCGCCCGCGTGCGGGGTGAGCACGGTCGCCGCCGGCGCCCGAGGCGCGAGATCGAGGGCTCCCGCGTCGAGCACGAGCGGCACGCCGTCGCCGAGGGCGTGCTCGATCCGCTTCCTGGCCGCGTCGTCGCGCTCCGCCGCGTCGGTCCCCGAGCCGATCAGCCAAGCCTGCACACGGCCCGGCTTGGTCACGGCCTCCGGGCGCGCGCTCAGCACGAGGTCGCTCGGCCGCTCGTCACCGAGGTAGCGCACCATACCGGCGCCGGCGCGCACCGCGGCCTCCACGCCGAGAACGGCGGCACCGGGGTAGCTCGCCGATCCGGTGACCACCCCGAGCACACCCCGGGTGTACTTGTCGTCGTCGGCCCGTGGCGCCCGCACCCAGGCCGACGCCTCGAGTTCGTCCCACCCCCGCCAGGACACCGCGGAACCCTCGTCGCTCGCCATGCCCTCAGAATAGAACGCGTGACCGAATCCGCACTCTTCCGCCCGCTCGCCCTCCGCTCCGTCACCCTCCGCAACCGCGTCTGGGTGGCACCGATGTGCCAGTACTCCGCCGACGAGCACGACGGCATGCCGAGCGACTGGCACCTCGTTCACCTCGGCTCGTTCGCCATCGGCGGTGCGGGCCTCGTGCTCACCGAGGCCACCGCCGTCTCGCCCGAGGGCCGGATCTCGCCGGAGGACCTGGGCATCTGGAACAGCGAGCAACAGGCCGTCTTCTCCCGCATCACGGCGTTCATCAGGGCCCAGGGCGCTGCGGCCGGCATCCAGCTCGCCCACGCCGGACGGAAGGCCTCGACCTACCGCACCTGGTCCGAGGTGCAGGGCACCGTTCCGGAGTCGGAGGGCGGGTGGCCCACCGTCGCCCCCTCTGCGGTGGCCTTCGACGGCTACGAGCGGCCCCGCGCCCTCGAAGCCGACGAGCTGCCGGGCATCGTCGACGACTTCCGTGCCGCCGCCCGGCGCGCCGTCGACGCGGGATTCGAGGTGATCGAGGTGCACGCCGCGCACGGCTACCTGCTGCACCAGTTCCTCTCGCCGCTGTCGAACGAGCGCACGGATGCCTACGGCGGATCGCTCGAGAACCGCGCGCGGCTGCTGCTCGAGATCGTGCGCGCCGTGCGCGCCGAGATCGGCGACGACCTCGCCCTGCTCGTGCGCTTCTCGGGCACCGACTGGGTCGAGGGCGGTTGGGACGCCGAGCAGACCGCCACCGTCGCCGGCTGGGCAGCGGAGGCGGGTGCCGACCTCTTCGACATCTCCAGCGGCGGCCTCGTACCGGCCTCGATCCCGGTGGGGCCGCTCTACCAGGTGCCCCTCGCGACCGAGGTCAAGGAGCGCGCCGGCGTCGCCGTCTCGGCCGTGGGCCTCATCACGACCGCTCAGGAGGCGGAGGGCGTCGTGGCCTCCGGGCGGGCCGACGCCGTGATGCTGGCGCGCGAGCTGCTGCGCGATCCGCACTTCCCCCTGCGGGCCGCGGGCGAGCTCGGCGCCGAGATCGACTACTGGCCGGCGCAGTACCTGCGCGCTCGGCCCCGCCGCCCCCGCTAGCGGGGCGGAGCCCGGCGGGGTCGCACGGCCGCAGCGCGGCTAACGCCTGGTGGCGTCCTCGACCTCGCCCACGAGCTCCTCGATGATGTCTTCGAGGAAGAGCACGCCCGTGGTGCGGCCGGATTCCGAGAAGGCCCTGGCGAGGTGCGCACCGCTCTTGCGCATGGCGGCCAGCGCGTCCTCGAGATCGGTCTTCTCATAGAGCGAGGGCAGCTGACGGATGCGCTTGGCCGGGATCGGGTCGTCGAACTCGTCGTCGTCGAGGTCGATCACGTCCTTCAGGTGCACGTAGCCTGCCGGCAGTCCGTCCTGGTCGAGCAGCACGTACCGCGAGAAGCCGTGCTTGGCGACGGCCCGCTCGACATCGGCGGGAGTCGCCCCCGCAGGAAGGCTCACGAGCGACTCGAGCGGCAGCGCGACCTCCTCGACGCGCTTCGAGGTGAACTCGAAGGCGGCGGTGAGTGTGCCCGTCGTGTCCGAGAGCATGCCCTCCCGCTGCGACTGCTCCACGATCGTCGACACCTCGTCGAGCGTGAAGGCGCTGGCGGCCTCGCTCTTGGGCTCCACCCTGAACAGCCTCAGCACGCCGTTCGCCGTCGCGTTCAGCGCCACGATCACGAACCGGAACACGCGGGCGACGCCCACCAAGGGTGTCGCGAGCAGCAGCACCGCGCGGTCGGGCACCGAGAACGAGATGTTCTTCGGCACC
Source organism: Herbiconiux oxytropis (assembly GCF_024979315.1). GTDB lineage: Bacteria > Actinomycetota > Actinomycetes > Actinomycetales > Microbacteriaceae > Herbiconiux > Herbiconiux oxytropis. The sequence continues at coordinate 300,299 of NZ_JANLCK010000004.1, forward strand.
ATCTCACCGAGCACCACGTGCAGGAACGACACGAGCACGAGCGTGATGATGAAGCCCACCGTTCCCACGGCCTCCTCGGGCAGCCCCGTCAGGTGCAGCGGGCCCTCGAGCAGGTGGTGGATGGCGGGCTCGGAGACGTTGAGGATGAGCAGGGAGCAGACGGTGATGCCCAGCTGGGTGGTGGCGAGCATGAGCGTGGCGTGCTCCATGGCCCAGAGCGCCGTCTTGGCGCTCGCCTTCCCCTGCTCGGCGAGCGGTTCGATCTGCGAGCGGCGCGCCGAGATCACGGCGAACTCCGCGGCCACGAAGAAGGCGTTGCCGGCCAGCAGCACGACGAGCCAGACGATCCCGAGCCAGTCAGACATCTGCGGCCTCCTCCTCGGCGGGGATGTAGCGGAGGCGGTCGATCCGGCGGCCGTCGAGGCGCTCCACGCGGAGCGCACCGCCCGGCAGGCCGACCTGGTCGCCGACGGCGGGGAGGCGGCCGAGCTCGCTCATCACGAAGCCGGCGACGGTCTCGTACGGACCGTCCTCCGGCACCGCGATCCCGGCCTGGTCGGCGAGCTCGTCGGGCCGGAGCATGCCGGGGAAGGTGGTGTCGCCGCGGCTGTGCACCACGCCGGCGCGGGTTCGGTCGTGCTCGTCGACGAGCTCCCCCACGAGCTCCTCCACCAGATCCTCGAGGGTCACGACACCCGCGGTGCCGCCGTACTCGTCCATCACCACGGCCATCTGGTATCCGCGACCGCGGAGTTCTCCGAGCAGCACGTCGAGCGCCATCGTCTCCGGAACCCGGATTGTCTCGGTCATGATCGCGGTCACGGGCACGTCTGCGCGGCGGTCGCGCGGGATCGACACCGCCTGCTTCACGTGCACGAGCCCCACGATGTCATCGATGTCGTCATCGATCACGGGGAAGCGGGAGTGGCCCGTCGAGCGGGCGAGGCCCAGCACGGTCGTCGCGGTGTCGTCGCGCTTGACGCTCACGATGCGGGGTCTCGGCGTCATGGCATCCGAGGCGTCGTGAGAGGCGAACAGCAGTGTGCGGTTGAGCAGGGTGGCGGTGTCGACCTCGAGGGTGCCCTCGAGCGCCGAACGCCTGACGAGCGAGGAGAGCTCCTCGGCGGTGCGCGCTCCTGAGAGCTCCTCCTTCGGCTCGATGCCGATGAGCCGCAGCAGGGCGTTCGCGCTGTTGTTGAGAAGGGCCACGGCCGGCCGGAAGACCATGGTGAAGGCGAGCTGGAACGGCACCACGATGCGGGCGGTCTTCAGCGGCAGGGCGAGTGCGAAGTTCTTGGGCACGAGCTCACCGATGATCATCGACAAGAGGGTCGCGAAGACGATGCCGATCGTGGCGCTGAGCGGAGGCACGAGGCCCTCCGGCAGACCGATCGCGAGGAACGGCTCGCGCAGCAGGCTCGAGATGGCCGGCTCCATGGTGTAGCCCGTGAGGAGGGTGGTGAGGGTGATGCCCAGTTGAGCGCTCGAGAGGTGGGTGGAGGTGTGCTTCAGCGCCGAGATGGTCGGCGTGAGGCCCTTCTCACCGCGAGCGGTGCGCGCCTCGAGATCCGACCGGTCGAGGTTGACGAGCGAGAACTCGCTCGCGACGAAGAGGCCGGTGCCCACTGTGAGCAGGAGACCGACCCCCACCATGATCCACTCGAAGAGCACCCGCTCAGTGTAGCTCCGGTCACCAGCTGACCGGCAGCGCCTTGCCCTCCTCGTAGCCCGCCGCCGACTGGATGCCGACGAGGGCCCGGTCGTGGAAGCTCGCCACGTCGGCAGCCCCGGCGTAGGTGAACGACGAGCGGACGCCGGAGGTGATCATGTCGAGGAGGTCCTCGATCGAGGGCCGCAGCGGATCGAGGTAGATCCGGCTCGACGAGATGCCCTCGGCGAAGAGGGTCTTGCGCGCGAGCTCGTAGGCGTCCAGGCGGCCGAAGCGCTCCTGCACGGCCTTGGTCGAGGCCATCCCCCAGCTCTCCTTGTAGAGCCGGCCCTCCGCATCCGCCGCCAGCCGGCCCGGCGCCTCGACGGTGCCCGCGAACCACGAGCCGATCATGACCGAGGCGGCCCCGGCGGCGAGGGCGAGGGCGACGTCGCGCGGGTAGCGCACTCCCCCGTCGGCCCAGACGTGGGCCCCGCGCTCCTTCGCGGCCGCCGCCGTCTCGAGCACGGCGGAGAACTGCGGCCGGCCGACCGCGGTCATCATGCGGGTCGTGCACATGGCGCCCGGTCCCACGCCCACCTTCAGGATGTCGGCGCCCGCGTCGACGAGGTCGTTCACGGCCCGTGAGGTCACCACGTTGCCGGCCACCACCGGCACGCCGAGCTTCGCCTCGCGGATGGCCTTGAGCGCGCGCAGCATCCCCTCCTGGTGGCCGTGCGCGGTGTCGACCACGAGCACGTCGACGCCTGCCGACACGAGCGCTCGGGCCTTGAGCGCGACGTCGCCGTTGATGCCCACGGCCGCGGCCACGAGGAGGCGGCCGTCGGAGTCGACGGCGGGCCGGTAGATCGTCGCACGCAGCGCGCTCGTGCGGCTGAGGGTTCCGACGACCGCGCCGTGCCGCACGATCGGTGCGAAGTCGAGGTCGGCGGCCACCATGGCGTCGAACGCGTCCCGTGGGCCGTCGATGTCGTCGGCCGAGATGCTCGTGAGCGCCCCGTGGTGCGCCGCACCCTGCAGCAGATCGCCGAGCCGGGCGTCCGGGAGCGCCGTCGCCAGGCGCACGGCCGGGATGCAGCCCTCGTAGTGGTCGCCGTCGTGGATCACGAGTCCCTGGCCCGGCACCGCCGGCACCTGGCGGAGCGCCTCCTCGACGGTCTGGCCTGCCTGGAAGGTGAAGGGCGTGTCGAAGGCCACCGACTGCTCCTTAACCCAGCGGATGGCGGCGTCGAGCTCCTGCAGCGGGAGATCCTGTGGCAGCACCCCCAGACCGCCGCGACGAGCGAGCGATGCCGCGAGCCTGGGCCCGGTGACCGAGTTCATGTTGGCCGACACGATCGGGATCGTGGCTCCGGTGCCGTCGGTCGGCGCGAGCGAGACGTCGAGCCTGCTCGTGACCGCGGAGCGGGAGGGCACGAGGAAGACGTCCGAGTAGGTCAGATCGTCGCGGGAAGGGTCACCGTAGAACTCCATGCGACCCACGCTAAACCCGCCGCCTCTGGTCTCGGGACTCCGCCCGTGGGTTTAGGCTTGAACGTGCACGTGTCCACGCGTGAAAGCAGCGCAGCAGACACCGACACGTGCCATCGTGAGGCAAACGGGAAGTGGGCGATCGGCTTTGGCTAGCCAAGTGACGGGAACGAGCACCGACGACGGCGCATCGGGAGAATTCGGGGCCAACGAGTGGCTCGTCGACGAACTGTACGAGCAGTACGTCGCCGACAAGAACTCGGTCGACAAGTCGTGGTGGCCGGTGCTCGAGAGCTACCGCGCGAACACGGGCGGCGCATCCACCGCCTCCGCCGCTCCCGCGAGCGAGGAGCCCGCGTCGAACGCGCCCGAGGGTGCCACGGGCAGCCCTGAGGCCCCCGTCACCGCGACACCGCCCGCCCAGACCGAGTCCGCGCAGATCGCCGAGGCCTCCTCGGCGCGGCCCGCGACGCAGCCCATCGCGAAGACCACGAGCATCGAGGCGCGCCCCCAGCCGATCCCGGCGGAGGCCCCCTCCACCCGGAGCGTCTCGGCGGAGGACGCCGCGAAGGACGACGCGGCCGCGGCCGAGAAAGACGTCGTGACCCCGCTGCGCGGCATGGCCAAGTCTCTCGCCACGAACATGGACGCGAGTCTCACGGTCCCCACCGCCACGAGCGTTCGCTCGATCCCGGCCAAGCTCATGATCGACAACCGCATCGTGATCAACAACCACCTGCGCCGCGCCCGCGGCGGCAAGGTCTCGTTCACGCACCTCATCGGCTGGGCCCTCGTGCAGGCGCTCAAGGAGTTCCCGAGCCAGAACGTCTACTACGACGAGGTCGACGGCAAGCCCTCCGTGGTGGCTCCCGCCCACGTCGGTCTCGGCATCGCGATCGACATGCCCAAGCCCGACGGCTCGCGCGCCCTCCTCGTTCCCGGCATCAAGCGCGCCGACACCATGGGCTTCAACGAGTTCCTCGCCGCCTACGAGGACCTCGTGCGCCGGGCCCGCGCCAACAAGCTCACCGGAGCCGACTTCCAGGGCACCACCCTCTCGCTCACCAACCCGGGCGGCATCGGCACGGTGCACTCCGTGCCGCGACTCATGAAGGGCCAGGGCTGCATCATCGGCGCCGGCGCCCTCGAGTACCCGGCCGAGTTCCAGGGCGCCTCGCCGCGCGTGCTGAGCGACCTCGGCATCGGCAAGGTCATCACCCTGACCTCCACCTACGACCACCGCGTCATCCAGGGCGCGGGCTCCGGCGAGTTCCTCAAGAAGGTGCACGAGCTGCTGCTCGGGGAGCGCGGATTCTACGAGAACATCTTCGCCGAGCTCCGCATCCCCTACGAGCCCATCCGCTGGGCGGCCGACATCTCGGTCGACGAGGCGAGTGCGATCGACAAGACCGCGCGTGTGCAGGAGCTGATCAACGCGTTCCGCGTGCGCGGCCACCTGATGGCCGACATCGACCCGCTCGAGTACCGCCAGCGCACCCACCCCGACCTCGACATCGCGAGCCACGGCCTCACCTTCTGGGACCTCGACCGCGAGTTCGTGACCGGCGAGTTCGGACTCTCCCGCCAGGCCTACCTCCGCGACATCCTCGGCGTGCTCCGTGACTCCTACTGCCGCAAGATCGGCATCGAGTACATGCACATCCAGGATCCCGCCGAGCGGCGCTGGATCCAGGAGAAGGTCGAACGCCCCTACGCCAAGCCCGGCCACGACGAGCAGATGCGCATCCTCGCCAAGCTCAACGAGGCCGAGGCGTTCGAGACCTTCCTGCAGACCAAGTACGTCGGCCAGAAGCGATTCTCGCTCGAGGGCGGCGAGTCGACGATCGCGCTGCTGGACGCCATCATCCAGGGCGCCGCCGAGGAGGGTCTCGACGAGGTCGCCATCGGCATGGCGCACCGCGGCCGACTGAACGTGCTCACGAACATCGCAGGCAAGACCTACGGCCAGATCTTCCGCGAGTTCGAGGGCACCCAGGATCCGCGCACCGTGCAGGGCTCGGGCGACGTGAAGTACCACCTCGGCACCGAGGGCACCTTCACGGCCTCCGACGGCAAGGAGATCCCGGTCTACCTCGCCGCCAACCCCTCCCACCTCGAGGCCGCCGACGGCGTGCTCGAGGGCATCGTGCGGGCCAAGCAGGACAGGAAGCCGATCGGCACGTTCTCGACCCTGCCCATCCTCATCCACGGCGACGCGGCCCTCGCCGGCCAGGGCATCGTGGTGGAGACCCTGCAGATGTCGCAGCTGCGCGGCTACCGCACGGGCGGCACGATCCACATCAACATCAACAACCAGGTGGGCTTCACGACTCCCCCGTCGGAGTCGCGCTCCTCGGTCTACTCGACCGACGTGGCGAAGACCATCCAGGCGCCCATCTTCCACGTGAACGGCGACGACCCCGAGTCGGTCGTGCGGGTGGCGCAGCTCGCGTTCGAGTTCCGTCAGCAGTTCCACCGCGACGTGTTCATCGACCTCATCTGCTACCGCCGACGCGGGCACAACGAGGGCGACGACCCCTCGATGACCCAGCCGCTGATGTACAACCTGATCGAGGCCAAGCGGTCCGTCCGCAAGCTCTACGTGGAGTCGCTCGTCGGCCGCGGCGACATCACCGAGGAGGAGTACGAGGCCGCGCACCGCGACTTCCAGGACCGCCTCGAGCGCGCCTTCGCCGAGACGCACGCAGCCCAGACCTCCTCGATCCCGGTCATCACGGCCGACACGCAGGCGGTCTCGGACCTCGAGCGCCCCGAGGCGCAGCGCGACGACAGCACGACGGCGCCGTTCGAGACCGCGGTCTCCGAATCGGCCATCCGCCTCGTGGGCGACGCGTTCGACAACAAGCCCGCCGGCTTCACGGTGCACCCGAAGCTGCAGCAGCTTCTCACCAAGCGCGTGGAGATGAGCCGCAACGGCAACATCGACTGGGCGTTCGGCGAGCTGCTCGCCCTGGGCTCCCTCCTGGTCGAGGGCACTCCGGTGCGTCTCGCGGGTCAGGATGCGCGGCGCGGCACGTTCGTGCAGCGCCACGCCGTGCTGCACGACCGTGAGAACGGTCAGGAGTGGCTGCCGCTCGCGAACCTCGCCGACAACCAGGCCCGGTTCTGGATCTACGACTCGCTGCTCTCGGAGTACGCGGCGATGGGCTTCGAGTACGGCTACTCGGTGGAGCGGCCCGATGCCCTCGTGCTCTGGGAGGCGCAGTTCGGCGATTTCGCCAATGGCGCGCAGACCATCATCGACGAGTTCATCTCGTCGGCCGAGCAGAAGTGGGGCCAGCGCTCATCGCTCGTGCTCCTGCTCCCGCACGGTTACGAGGGTCAGGGCCCCGACCACTCGTCGGCCCGCATCGAGCGGTTCCTGCAGCTGTGCGCCGAGAACAACATGACGGTGGCGCGGCCCTCCACGCCGGCGTCGTACTTCCACCTGCTCCGCCGCCAGGCGTACGCCCGGCCGCGGAAGCCTCTCGTGGTGTTCACCCCCAAGGCGATGCTGCGGCTCCGCGGAGCCACGAGCTCGGTGGAGGACCTGACGGCCGGCCGCTTCGAGCCCGTCATCGACGACGCCCGCATCACCGACCGCGACGCGGTGAGGAAGGTGCTGCTGCACTCCGGCAAGATCCACTACGACCTCGCGAGCGAGCTGCAGAAGAACCCGAACGACGCCATCGCCCTCGTGCGCGTGGAGCAGTTCTACCCGCTGCCGCTCGAGGAGATCAACCGGATCATCGCCGGCTACCCGAACGCCGAGCTGGTGTGGGTGCAGGACGAGCCGCAGAACCAGGGCGCCTGGCCCTTCATCTGCACAGAGCTCGCCAGCCGCCTCGACGGCCGCACCATCACCGTGGCCTCACGACCGGCGGCGGCCTCCCCCGCGGCCGGAAGCGCGAAGCGGCATGCGGTAGAGCAGGCAGAGCTCATCGCCAAGGCGCTGAGCTAGCCCCAGCCCTCCGCCGAAACGTCAGAATCCGCACCACACCCTCGCGGGTGGTGCGGATTCTGACGTGTGGGCGGGCGCTAGTGGGACTGGAGGGTGCGCAGCCGGGCCAGCAGCTGGTCGCGGAGTTCCTCCGGGGCCGTCTCCTTGCAGGCGCGCTGGACCGTCTGGGTGAGGACGATGCCCACGTGCAGCTCGGACTGGCAGCCCTCGCAGGTCTCCAGGTGGGCTCGGATGTCGGCCGCGTCGGTGCGGCAGATCTCGTTGCGCAGATACTCCTCGAGCTCGGCCCTGGCCTTGTCGCAACCGCAGTCGTTGGTCATTTCTTGCTCCCTCTGGCGGGCGCGGCGGTGGCCTCGAGGCCCCGCTCTCGCGCGTAATCGGTGAGGAGACCCCGGAGCAGTCGCCGGCCACGGTGCAGGCGGCTCATCACCGTGCCCACAGGGGTCTTCATGATGTCGGCGATCTCCTGGTAGGAGAAGCCCTCGACGTCGGCCAGGTAGACGGCCAGACGGAAGTCTTCGGGGATCGACTGCAGCGCCTCTTTGACATCGCTGTCGGGGAGGTGGTCGATGGCCTCTGCCTCGGCCGATCGGCTCGACAGAGAGGCGGTGACCGACTCGGCGGTGCCGAGCTGCCAGTCCTCCATATCGCTCGTCGAACCCTGGTAGGGGTCACGCTGCTTCTTGCGGTAGAGGTTGATGTAGGTGTTGGTGAGGATGCGGTAGAGCCAGGCCTTGAGGTTGGTGCCCTGCTCGAACTGGCCGAACGCCGCGTAGGCCTTCACGAAGGTCTCCTGCACGAGGTCCTGCGCATCGCTGGGATTGCGGGTCATGCGCAGGGCCGCGCCGTAGAGCTGATCGAGGAAGGGGATGGCCTGTTCCTCGAAGAGGGCGCGGGGATCTGGGGTGGGAGTGCTCATCGAGCCCAAGTCTACGACCGGGGCTGCGAGCTCCGGTGGGTTCAGTACTGCAGTTGCCGTCAAGCGCTGTTCCTCCAAGAATCCGTCGTCCGACTACTCTGATAACCGATGCCTGTTTCGAGATATTCCGTGCCGCAGTTCAACCCGTATGGCGACGACTCCCCGGTGTCGCACGACGAGCACTGGCCGGCTCCCCGTGCCACCGCGCCGATCCACGCGGTCCTCTCCCTGCCCGGTTCGAAGTCGCTCACCAACCGGGAGCTCGTGCTCTCCGCTCTCGCCGACGCGCCGTCGATCCTGCGCGCGCCCCTGCACTCCCGCGACAGCGACCTCATGGTCGAGGCGCTCCGCTCGCTCGGCACCACGATCGAGGAGGTCGACGGCTCAGGCGGCTTCGGTCCCGACCTGCGCATCACCCCCGCCGAGGAGCTCTTCGGCAGCACCACGATCGACTGCGGCCTCGCCGGCACCGTCATGCGGTTCCTTCCCCCCGTGGCCGCTCTCGCCCTGGGCCCCACCACGTTCGACGGAGACGAGGGTGCGCGTCGCCGCCCCATGGCCACGACCATCAGCTCGCTGCGCGATCTCGGTGTCGACATCGGAGACGACGGCCGGGCCGCACTGCCGTTCACCGTGCACGGCAGCGGCCGCATCCGTGGTGGCTCCCTCACCATCGACGCCTCCTCGTCGAGCCAGTTCGTGAGCGGGCTCCTGCTGGCCGCCGCGCGCTTCGACGAGGGCCTGGAGCTCCGGCACCACGGCGACCGCCTGCCGAGCCTGCCGCACATCGAGATGACGCTCGCCGCCATCCGGGCCCGCGGTGTGCGGGCGGTGTCGAACGAGCCCGGCTCCTGGAGCGTCGAGCCAGGCGCCATCGCCGGCGCCGACGTGGCCATCGAGCCCGACCTCTCGAACGCTGCGCCTTTCCTCGCGGCCGCGATCGTCACGGGCGGTTCCGTCGCCATCACGGGCTGGCCGTCGTCGACCACCCAGGTCGGGGCCGACCTCGCGGAGCTGCTGCCGTTGTTCGGCGCCACCGTCGAACTCGAAGGCGACCGCCTGACGGTCACGGCCGGTGACCGCATCCGCGGTGTGTCGATCGACCTCTCGACGGGAGGGGAGCTCGCGCCTCCGCTCGTGGCTCTCGCCGCCCTCGCCGACGAGCCGAGCGAGATCACCGGCATCGGCCACATCCGCCACCACGAGACCGACCGGCTGGCCGCTCTCGCGACCGAGATCAACAACCTGGGCGGTGAGGTCACCGAGCTGCCCGACGGACTGGCGATCACGCCGCGCCCGCTCCACGGCGGCCTGTGGTCGAGCTACGCCGATCACCGGATGGCCACGGCGGGTGCCCTGATCGGCCTCGCGGTCGACGGCGTGCTCGTGGAGGACATCGCGACCACCGCCAAGACCCTCCCCCAGTTCCCGGAGCTCTGGCACGGGCTCCTCACAGCAGGCGCGTGAGGGCTCGCCGATGAGCTGGTGGAGCGACGTCGACGACGAGGACGACGAGGGCGAGTACGGCGACTTCGACGAGTCGTCGATCCGTACGCGTCCGAACCCCAAGGCCAACCGCCCGCGCACGAAGACGAGGCCGAGCCACGACGACGCCGTGGCCGGTCGCGTGATGACCGTCGACCGCGGCCGGTTCACCGTGCTGATCGGCGAGGACACCCCCGAGGAGCACGCCGTCACCGCGTCGCGGGCCCGGGAGCTCGGCCGCACCGCGATCGTGACGGGCGACCACGTCGACGTGGTGGGAGACACGAGCGGCGAGTCGGGGTCGCTGGCGCGGGTCGTGCGGGTGAAGGAGCGCACCACCCTGCTCCGCCGGAGCGCGGACGACTCCGATGACGTGGAGCGCGTGATCGTGGCGAACGCCGACCAGATGCTGATCGTGGTCGCCGCCGCCAACCCCGAGCCGCGGGCCCGCCTGATCGACCGCTACCTCGTGGCGGCGTTCGACGCCGGGGTCACCCCCATCCTCTGCATCACCAAGACAGACCTCGCCGATCCGGCGGAGCTGCTCTCCGAGTTCGCGGCCCTCGACCTCCGCGTCGTCACACTCTCGCGCGACGACGTGCCCGTCGACGAGCTGACCGAACTGCTCGTGGGCAAGAGCACCGTGACGGTGGGGCACTCGGGCGTCGGCAAGTCGACACTCGTGAACGCGCTCGTGCCCGGGGCGGATCGCGCCACCGGGGTGGTCAACACCGTCACCGGCCGCGGTCGCCACACGTCCTCCTCCACCGTCTGCCTCCGGCTGCACTCGGGCGACGGGCGCACGGGCTGGATCATCGACACCCCGGGGGTGCGCTCGTTCGGCCTCGGGCACGTCGATCCCGCCAACATCCTGCGCTCGTTCGTGGCGACAGCCCATCTGCCCGAGACCCCTCCCCCCGGCGGCATCCCGCTGACCGAGGCGCACGACTGGGAGATCGTCGACCGCGTGGAGGCCGGCGAACTCGGCGAGAGCGGACGCGCCCGGCTGCACTCACTGCAGAAGCTGCTCGACACCACGGGGCCCTCGGGCCCGGCGGGCGGGCGCTAGCCTGGATCGGTGACCCAGGACAACGACCACGCCACCGCCCCGCACGTCGCCGACGACCTCGAGCTCGCGCTCCGGCTGGCCGACCACGCCGACTCGATCTCACGGAGCCGTTTCCGGGCCTTCGACCTGCACGTCACCGCGAAACCGGACCGCACGCCGGTGACGGACGCCGATCGTGCCGTCGAGGAGGCCCTCCGCGCCGTTCTCGCCGCCACCCGCCCGGGAGACGGCATCCTGGGCGAGGAGTTCGGGGAGGACGCGGGCGTCGACGGATCCGGATCGTCCCGCCAGTGGATCATCGACCCGATCGACGGCACGGCGAACTTCATGCGCGGCGTGCCGGTCTGGGCCACCCTCATCGCGCTCGCGGTCGACGGCGTGCCCGTGGTGGGTGTCGTGAGCGCGCCCGCCCTCGGCCGGCGTTGGTGGGCCGCCCACGGGCTGGGAGCCTTCACGACCGACGTGCAGGGCGACGGTCCCGACGAGGTGAGGGCGCTCCGGGTCTCGGGCATCGCCGAGCTCGCCGACGCCTCCCTCAGCTACAACAGCTTCAAGGGCTGGGACGAGGCGGGCCGGCTGCCCGAGCTCACCGCGCTCACCCGGGAGGTCTGGCGCACCCGCGCCTACGGCGAGATGTGGTCGTACATGATGGTGGCTGAGGGGCAGCTCGAGATCGCTGCCGAGTTCGACCTGCAGCCCTACGACATGGCGGCCCTCGTGCCGATCATCGAGGAGGCCGGCGGCCGGTTCAGCTCCGTCGACGGCGTGCCGGGGCCGTGGAGCGGCAGTGCCCTCGCGACCAACGGTCATCTGCACGACGCCACCCTGTCGCTCGTCTCCCGCGAACTGGGCCAGGATTGAAGACATGACGAAGCTCTCCGGCACGACGGTCCGCGCCACCACCACGATCCTGTCCTCCGCCGCTCTGCTCGCCCTCGGCCTCGCGCTCGGCGGCTGCTCGGCCCTGTTCCCGCCCTCGGCGCCGCCGGCCACCGACTCCGCCACGGGCGAGGAGATCGATCAGACCGACACCGACGTCTTCACCCTCGCGGTGGGCGACTGCCTGAACGACACCGCGTCCGAGGAGGTCACCGAGGTGCCGATCGTCGATTGCGCCGACGAGCACGACTTCGAGGTCTACGCCGAGTTCGAGGTGTCGGGCGATGAGTTCCCCGGCATGGAGGCCATCGACTCCGAGGCCGAGGAGACGTGTCTCGCGGAGTTCGAACCGTTCGTGGGGATCTCCTACGACGAGTCGATGCTCGGATACACGTACTTCTCCCCCACCGAGGAGTCGTGGACCCAGGGCGACGACCGTCTGGTCTCCTGCATCGTGGGCGACCCCAGCGGCAAGACCACAGGATCGCTCGCCGGCGCCGGGATCTGACCCGGCACCGACGCTGAACCCGCTCGCGCCGATCAGAAGTCGGCCGCGAAGCTGCCCATCACCTGTTCGATCGCGGGCAGGTCGCTCTCGGCGGCGATCGTGACCGTCACCACGATCACGAAGCTGCCGTCGGCGGGCTGGGCGGCCACGACCACGTAGTCGCTCGAACCTCCGCAGGCGGAGAAGTACTGGTAGCGGCCCTCGTAGACCCCGTCCGAATACGCATCCTCCGTCACCGGCGTGCACTGCCCGGTCAGCGAGGTGAGCGATGCGAAGACCGCCTCGGGCGTGAGGTCGGGGGCCGCGGGGGCTGCCGACACCGTGACCCCCGACGTGGCCCAGGACTCCTCGAACTGCGCGAGATCGGTGCTCGCCCTCACGTCGAGGAACTCGTGACCGCCGATTCCCGTGAACGAGCTGCCGTCGACATCGGCCCAGTCGGCGGGGACGTCGACACTCAGCACTCCGGAATCATCGGTGACCGTGACGTATGGCCGGTCGTCGTCGCCCGTCACGCTGCCGATGCCCGGCACTTCCACCGGCTCGAGCGGCTTGCCGTTGAACTGGCCGCGATAGAGGGCGTCCTCCGAGGGCCGGTAGACGTCGACGTCGATCGTGCCGTCGGCGCCCTGGGTGCGGACGACGTCGCAGTACTCCTCGAGCGTGCCCTCCTCGGCGAGGCTCGTGCCCGCCATGCGCAGCAGCAGGTCGCCCGGGAGGATGCCCGCGCCGTCGGCGGCGGAACCGGCCTTCACCGAACTCACCCAGACGCCGACCGCACCGTCCTCCTGCGGGGGCAGCGCCTGCGCGTTCACGCCCAGGCTCTCGACGTCCTCACCGTCGATCAGCCGCTTCAGCACCGCCTGCGCCTCGTCGCGGTGGATGGCGAAGTTCGAGTCGAGCTCGCCGATGCTCGCGTAGTTGATGCCCACGACCTCACCGTCGGCGTTCACGAGCGGGCCGCCGGAGTTGCCGGGGCGGATCTTCGCGTCGTGCTCGATCACGTGGTCGAGCGACGCCCAGGCCGACTCCCCCGCAGTGTCGTTCTTCGACACGATCCCCTGGGTGAGAGTGAAGTCCGGGTCGCCGAGCGGGAAGCCCGCTGCGTAGACCTGCTCACCGGTGGCGATCTCACCCTCCTGCCAGCCGAGGAACGGGAACCCCTCACCGTCGACCCGCACGACGGCGAGGTCGAGGCACTCCGATGATCCGAGGATCTCGGCGTCGTGCGCCGAATCCGCTCCGCCGACCTGCACGCTCATGGTTCCGGCACCGGCCACGACGTGGTTGTTCGTGACGGCGAGGCCGTCCGCCGAGATGAGGAATCCCGATCCGGTGCCCGCCTGCTCGGCGGAGGCGCCGTTCTCCGGGTCGGCGAACGTGCCTTCGGCCTCGATGCGGATGGTGGCCGACTGCACGGCGTCGAAACCGGCCGCGCCCGCCTGCCCGCCGCCCGAGCATCCACTCAGCACGGCGCTCGTGGCGATGAGCACGACGACCGCCGATGTGCGTGAGACGGCCACCCGGGATGTCGAGGGTCGGAACATGGGCTCTCCTCCGATCGAAGCACTGAGAATGCCTCAGCAACGACGATCATACAGAGAGCTGACGATTATTCGATAGATCCTTCTGGCGCCGGCACCAGGGTTACGAGCGTCTCGCCCGCCTCGTCGGCGAGCACGAGGGATTCGCCGTCGAGGTAAGCCGCACGGGAGCTGGTGAGGTACTTCGGCAGCGGAGCCCCCTCGCAGCCGATGAGCGTGCTGAAGCCTGCGGCGGTGGCCGTGATCGCGCCGTCCCCGCCGACGCTCCACGAGCCTGCGCCCCCGTTGCAGCCGTCCGAGCCCTTCCAGGATCCGTCGTCCGAGAAGGTGAGGTAGGGCTCGTTCGGTGCGGTGGTGTAGGTCTCGCCGGTCACCCAGGATCCGACGAGGTCCGATTCGGTAGCGGGGGTGCCTGGGCCGCCGGACGCGCCACTCGACGCGCACGCACTCAGGGCGGTGGCCACGAGGCCGATGCCGATGGCGATCACTGATCTGCGGATGATTCCGGATGTCATGTGGTTCTCCTCTGATCACCGCCCACGCTAGCAACATAGGCTGGACGCAATGCGACTCCTCCTGATCCGTCACGGCCAGACCATCGACAACGTGCGCGGCGCCCTCGGCACCGCTGTCCCCGGCCCCGGCCTCACCGCCCTCGGCCGCACCCAGGCGTCGGCCGTGCCGGCCGTCCTCACCGGCGAGCGGATCGACGCGATCGCCGTCTCGAGCATGCAGCGCACCCACGAGACGGCCGCGCCCCTCGCCGCCGAGCGCGGCCTCGTGCCCACCGAGCATCCGGGACTCCGCGAGATCACCGCGGGAGACCTCGAGCAGCGCACCGACCACGAGGCCGTCTCCACCTACCTCGGCACCCTGATGGGGTGGTGGACCGACCTCTCCGGCCGCTTGCCAGGGGGCGAGAGCGGCGAGGAGTTCTTCGCGCGCTACGACGGCGTCATCCGCGAGCTGGCCGCAGCGCATCCGGGCGGCACCGTGGTGGTGTTCAGCCACGGCGCCGCCATCCGCACCTGGGCATCGTGGTCGTCGTCGAACCTCGACGCCGCCTTCAGCCGCTCGCACGGGCTCGAGAACACCGGCATCGTGGTGCTCGAGGGATCGCCTGGCGAGGGGTGGGTCGCGACGACCTGGCAGGGCGAGCCGCTCGGTGGCGAGGCGCTCGACGACGCCACAGCCCCCGACCCCACCGGGGAGCCGCTCGGGCACTAGAGTCGGAACGATGAACGATTCCGCAGTGTCGCTGGATGCCCGTCAGTTCTCGGTCTGGGCTGACTTCGTGCTCGCGCACACGAGGGTGATGCGGCTGATCGAGCACTCCATCCGCAAGGAGGCCGGGCTCACCTGGGCCCAGTACGACGTGCTCTACAACCTCAACGCCGAACCGGGTTCCGCACTCTCGATCGGCGACCTCACCCGCACGCTCCTCTACAGCAGCGGCTCCGCGTCGAAGCTCGTGGCCGCCATGCAGCGCGGTGGGCTGATCGAGCGGGAGCAGTCCACCGACGACCGCCGCGTCATCCTCGTGCGGCCGACCGCCGAGGGTTCGCAGGCGTTCGAGAGAGCCACCGCCGAGGTGCTCCGTGTGGTGCGCGAGGAGTTCGCGGCACACCTGTCCGACGAGGAGCTGCCGGTCGTGGCGGCGTTCCTGCGGCGCCTGAGGGAACAGGATCCCAAGCTGCGCAGGCCGCCCTACGACCTGCCGGTGGCGCTCGACGCCTGACCGGCGGAGCGGATGCGCGGAGAACCGCGTGGCAAGAGAGTGCGACGACGACCGATGGTGGAGATGGGGGGAATTGAACCCCCGTCCATCGCTGTGATTCCACGCCTTCTACGGGCGTAGCCTGTACAGACGTTCTACTCGGCCCCGACCTTTGCTACAGGCACCTAGGTCGACGGGCCCAGCCACAGTGCAAGTCCCGCGTGACCCTGAGACACAGTCACGCAGCAATCTCTCTGGATAATGCCGGAACCCGGGTAGAGAGCATTCCCGGACCGACAGTTGCTATTTAGCTAGAAGGAAGACCTACGCTGCGAGAGCGAAGGTGGCCTTCTTGGCCGCAACAGTGCTGTTTGAATTGGCACTTATGTTTTGCGGAGGGCGTTAACGAGATAACCCCGCATCCTCGACCCGCTTCTCGTGGTTTCGCAGGCGATGTCGAAACCGATCATCCCCGTGCAGGTCGTCGTCGCACGCTCTTGAGTTACCAAATTCTGATCCGACGATGTGCACCGTGACGATCTGCACCGTGTTGGTGGCCATCTGAACCAGCCCTCTAGTCTACGACGGATTTCGGACGACGGGGGACATGCAGGTGCATGGAATATCGTGGAACCCATGCAGGAGACCATCATCACGGTAGCGGGATCGAGTCGGCTGCGCCGCAATCCCGAGCGCGCCAGGGTGCGCATCGGGATCGGCTTCGAGGGCTCGAAGCGCGACAGCGTGCTGGCGGCCACGAGGGCGGCGCACGAGTCGCTCACCGGTTCACTCGAGACCCTCCTCGACGAGCAGCACGGGCCCGTGATCGTGTGGAGCTCGGAGGAGATCCGGGTGTGGGGTCAGCGGCCGTGGAGCCAGGACGGCACGCGGCTGCCGGTGGAGTTCCACAGCGCTGTGTTCGTCGACGCCGAGTTCGACGACTTCGAGGCCCTGTCGGAATGGATCGACGTGGTCGCCATCCGGGAGGGCATCGCGATCGACGGCATCGACTGGCTGCTCTCGCCCGAGACCGAGCACGAGGTGCAGAGCGAGGCGAGGCGGAGCGCGGTGGTCGACGCGCTCGAGAAGGCGCACGAGTACGCGGAGGCGCTCGGGCTCGGTGAGGTGCGGGCCCTCGCCGTGGCCGACCCCGGCCTGCTCGAGAGCTCCGCGATCGCACCCCTCGGCGCGCCGGAGATGATGGCCCTGGGCCGCGCCATGCCGGCGGCGGGCGGCGGCGGCATGGAACTGCGCCCCAGTGCGATCGCCGTCGAGGCCACCGTGCACATCCGCTTCGCCGCCTCGCCCGCGGCCGCCCTCTGATGGCCGCCGCGCGGCCACTCAGGGGTCTCGCCGGCCGCACCGTCGTGGTGACGGGAGGCACCGGCGGCCTCGGCTACTGGGCCACCGAGCAGCTCGCCGCCGCGGGCGCCTCCGTGGTGATCGCGGCGCGCACGCCCGAGAAGGGCGCGGCAGCCCTCGCCTCGCTTGCTCGGCGCGTTCCGGGTTCGGATGCGCGCTTCGTGCGGCTCGACCTCGCCGACCTCGCGTCGGTGGCCGAAGCGGCCGAGGAGCTCGCCGGGCTCCCCCGCATCGATGCCCTGATCGCGAACGCGGGCGTGCTGTCGTCGAAGGGCCGGCAGCAGACCGCCGACGGTTTCGAGATGATGGTGGGCACGAACCTGCTCGGCCATTTCGCTCTCATCGGCCGCCTGCTGCCCGCCCTGTCAGCGCCCGCCGGTCAGGATCATCCGGCCAGGATCGTGCACCTCGGCAGCATCAGCCACGAGTTCTTCCGGCTCGACCTCGACGACCTCCAGGCCACCTCCGGGCGGTTCCGCGAGTTCCGCACCTACGGCCGCTCGAAGCTCGCGGTCATGACCTACGGCTTCGAGCTCGACCGGCGGCTTCGCCTCGCGGGCTCGACCGTCTCGAGCATCGTGGCGCATCCGGGGTTCGCGGTGGACGAGCTGTCGCCGCATCGCGACATCCTGCCCGCGCCCAAGCAGGGAACGCCCGTGATCCGCGCCGCGTACCGCCTCGTCGGTCAGGGCAAGGACGCGGGCGCCTGGCCGCTCGTGGCCGCCGCCGTCGACGCTCGGGCCGAGGGCGGCCAGTACTGGGGACCTGATGGCTGGCGGCAGCTGAAGGGCGCTCCCTCGGTGGTCGATGCGAAGCCCTACGCCCGCGACCCGGCGATCGGGCGCGCCCTCTGGGCCGCCGCCGAGCACCTCACAGGCGTCTCCCCCGACCTCCCCGGCTGACCCTCTGCCGAAACGTCACTTTCCACGCACAGATGCGCGCGGATGTGTGGGAAGTGACGGTTCGGCAGATCAGTCGCCGAGGTTGCGGCGGCTCGAGATGGCGCGGTCGGCCTCGCGCTTGTCCTGGCGTTCACGGAGCGCCTGGCGCTTGTCGTACTCGCGCTTTCCCTTGGCGACGCCGATCTCGACCTTGGCCCGGCCATCGAGGAAGTACAGGGAGAGCGGCACGAGGGTGTAGCCGCCCTCCTTGGTCTTGTGCGAGATCTTGATGATCTGCTCCTTGTGCAGCAGGAGCTTGCGCTTGCGACGGGGCGGGTGGTTGTTCCAGGTGCCCTCGTTGTATTCCGGGATGTGCACGGCGTCGAGCCACGCCTCTCCCCCGTCGATGAAGGCATAGCCGTCGACGAGCGAGGCCCGCCCGGCCCGCAGCGACTTGACCTCGGTGCCGGTGAGCACGAGACCCGCCTCGTAGGTGTCCTCCACCGTGTAGTCGTGGCGCGCCTTGCGATTGGTCGCGACGACCTTCTGTCCGCGTTCGCGGGGCATGACGCCTCCTGACCTGAGGGGAATGGATGAGCTGCCGCGAATGACGGCAGCCCACCATTCTAGACCTTGAGGTAGCGCGTGATCGCGAACTTCGCCGAGAGCGCCGCGAGCACAGCACCCACCAGGATCAGGATGGGTATCACGATGAACGAATCGGTGTCGCTCACGAACGATGTGAACGGCAGCTCGACCGCCAGATAGCCCTGCACGAAGAACCGCACGATCGCCCAGATCGCGGCTCCCGCGAGCACCGACCCGATCAGCGACGCGATGATGCCCTCGAGAATGAACGGGGTCTGGATGAACCTGTTCGACGCACCCACCAGGCGCATGATGCCGAGCTCTCTTCGGCGCGAGAAGGCGGAGAGGCGGATCGTGGTGGCGATCAGCAGCACGGCCGCCACGAGCATGAGCGCCGCGACGCCGATCGCGGTGAAGCTGGCCGCGTTCAGGATGGAGAAGATCTGCTCGAGATAGCTGCGTTGATCGACCACGCTCTCGACGCCCGCGAGCCCTGAGAGGCTCTCGCTGAGCACGGCCGACTGCTCCGGATCGACGAGGTTGACCCAGTACGTCTGGTTGAGCAGGTCGGCCGTGACGTACTCGGTCACGGCGTTGCCGGCGAACTGCTCCTGGAAGTTCTCGAACGCCTGCTCGTGGGTCTCGAAGTAGTACTGATCGATGAACGGCGCGAGCGTGGGCGAGTCGAGCTGGGCCTGCACGGCCGCGATCTGATCGGGGCTCGCTTCTCCGCCCGCGCAGTTCTCGCCCCCGGAGGTGGCGGTGCACATGTAGATGGCCACCTGGGCGCGGTCGTACCAGAAGCTCTTCATCTGGCCGATCTGCATCTGCAGCAGGATGGCGGCGCCCACGAAGGTGAGCGAGATGAAGGTCACGAGGACGACCGAGACCACCATCGAGACGTTGCGGCGGAGGCCGGTGCCGACCTCGCCGAGGATGAGTGCGAATCTCACGTCGTGGGCCCCACGTTCTGGTCTTTCGCCGGATCCGCCGCGGCGCCGGGGGCGCGGAGGCCGAGTTTCTCGGCGAGGGTGAGCGATTCGGTGGCAGGGTCGTGCGGCTCGGGCTGCACGGGAGCGGTCTGTGCGGGAGCGGCCTGGGCGGTCTGTTCAGGAGCGCGCTCGACGACCTCCTCGACGACGGGAGTCTGGGGACCCGTCGCCTGAGGGGGGTAGCTGTACTGCACCGGCGCATGCTGCTCGAGCGTCTGCACGGGCTGCGACTGCGCGGCCTGGGCCTGCGCCGCCTGGGCGGTCTGCGACTGGACAGCCTGTGCGGCCGCGGGCTGCACGTGCGGCTGAGCGGGGCCGACGGGCCGCACGAGCCCCTCGCCGAGCGCGATCTCGGCGGTGAGGCCCGAGTCCTGGAGGGCGATCTCGGCGGTCATGCCGTAGCCGCCGCGATCCTCGTCGCGCACGATCTGACCGGAGACCAGCTCGATCACGCGGCGCTTCATGTGGTCGACGATGGCGTTGTCGTGGGTGGCCATGACCACCGTGGTGCCGCCCGCGTTGATCCGCTCGAGCACCGTCATGATGCCGGCACTCGTGGAGGGGTCGAGGTTTCCCGTCGGCTCGTCGGCAAGGAGGATGGCGGGCTTGTTGACCACCGCACGGGCGATCGCCACGCGCTGCTGCTCACCACCGGACAGCTCGTGCGGAAGGCGGTTGGCCTTCTCGGCGAGGCCCACCATCTGGAGCACGTCGGGGACGGCCTCCTGGATGAAGCCGCGCGACTTGCCGATCACCTGGAGCGTGAACGCGACGTTGTCGAACACGTTCTTGCCGGGCAGCAGCCGGAAGTCCTGGAACACGACACCGAGGTTGCGGCGGAAGTAGGGCACCTTGCGGTTCGAGATCGCATTGAGATCCTGGCCGAGGACGTGGATGTTGCCGTTCGTCGGGCGATCCTCTTTGAGGATGAGCCGGAGGAAGCTGGACTTGCCGGAGCCCGAGGCTCCGACGAGGAAGACGAATTCGCCGCGCAGGATCTCGAGGTCGACGGCATTGAGCGCCGGCCGCTTGGTCCCGCGGTAGGTCTTGGTTACGTGATCAAACCGAATCATGACGTGATGACTCTAAGCAGGCCCCTGCCGATTCCCCGGCGCGACGCGCGAGAGTCGCCGATTCATAGGATTCACATGAATCAGCGCCTCGACGGATCGGTGTCAGTCGTCGTGCTTGGTCTTGCGCCAGCGGATGCCCGCGTTGATGAAGCCGTCGAGGTCTCCGTCGAACACGGCCGAGGGGTTGTTGACCTCGTGCTCCGTGCGGAGATCCTTGACCATCTGGTAGGGCGCGAGCACGTAGCTGCGCATCTGGTCGCCCCAGCTCGCCGTGATGGTGCCGGCGAGCTCCTTCTTCTGAGCCGCCTCCTGCTCGCGCTGGATGATCAGCAGTCGCGAGGCGAGCACGCGCATGGCCGCCGCCCGGTTCTGGATCTGGCTCTTCTCGTTCTGCATCGACACCACGGTTCCGGTGGGGAGGTGGGTGATGCGCACGGCGGAGTCGGTCGTGTTGACCGACTGGCCACCGGGCCCGGAGGAGCGGAACACATCGACCCGGATGTCGTTCTCCGGGATCTCGATGGCCGCGGCCTCCTCCATCAGCGGGATGACCTCGACGGCCGCGAAGCTCGTCTGGCGCTTGCCGGCAGCACCGAAGGGACTCATCCGCACGAGCCGGTGGGTGCCGGCCTCGACGCTCAGGGTGCCGAAGGCGTAAGGGGCATCGATCTCGAAGGTGGCCGACTTGATGCCCGCCTCCTCCGCGTAGCTCGTGTCCATCACGGTGGTGGAGTAGTTGTGCTTCTCGGCCCAGCGGAGGTACATGCGCATGAGCATCTCGGCGAAGTCGGCGGCGTCGACGCCGCCCGCGCCCGAGCGGATGGTGATGACGGCCGGCCGCGCATCCCACTCGCCGTTCAGCAGGGTCTGCACCTCGAGGTCGCCCAGGACCTTCTGGATGGAGGTGAGCTCGACGCGGGCCTCCTCGGCCGACTCCTCGTCGCCCTCGTCGTTCGCGAGTCCGATGAGCACCTCGAGGTCGTCGAGCCGCGACTCGATCGAGTCGATCTTCGCGAGCTCTCCCTGCCGGTGGCTGAGCGCACTCGTGACCTTCTGCGCCTTCTCGGTGTCGTCCCAGAGGTCGGGAACGCCGGCCTCCTCGCTCAGGCGCGCGATCTCGGCTCGGAGCCCGTCGACGTCGACGACCGATCGGATGTCGCCGAAGGTGGTGCGGAGCTGCTGGATCTGTTCACTGAGGTCTAAGTCGAGCATTATGCAGCCAGTCTAGCGATGCACCGAATCGAGCGGCCGGCCGGATCGTTCATCCGGGTAAAGTAGTCGCAATGACGACAGGCGATGCGGGCGAGGGATCCGGCGACGGATTCCGGTTCCGCTCCATCGCCCTCCCCGCCCTGCTGCCGTCGCTGCTCTTCGGGATCGGCGAAGGCGCCGTCATCCCGATCATCCCCGCCGTGGCCGTGGGCCTCGGCGCCGATCTGGCGGGCGCCGGGCTGATCGCCGCCATGATCGTCGTGGGGCAGCTCGCAGGCGACATCCCGAGCGGCGCCCTCGTGGCCCGGATCGGCGAGAAGCGCTCCATGATCGCCTCGGCCGTGCTCTCGGTCGCCGCCATGACGGTCGCCCTGTTCGCCGCCTCGGCCGCGCTGTTCGGCGTCACGATCTTCGCCCTCGGACTCGCGGCCGCCGTGTTCGCGCTCGCCAGGCAGGCGTTCATGACCACGTTCGTGCCCATCCGCATCCGGGCCCGTGCCCTCTCCACGCTCGGCGGATCGTTCCGCGCGGGCTGGTTCATCGGCCCCTTCCTCGGAGCCGGGGTGATCGCCCTCACCGGCACGGCGAGTGCGGCCTTCGTGGTGCACATCGTCTGCGCGCTCGCGGTGATCGTGGTGCTGCTCGTCATCCGCGACCCCACGGCCGGAGAGCCGAGACCCGACACCGGGGCGCTGCTCGTGGCCGCCGAGACGCACGGGCTGTTCCGCACCATCTGGCAGAACCGGGGCGCCCTCGTGCGGATCGGCAGCGGCGCGAGCGTCGTGGGCGCGCTCCGGGCGAGCCGGATGGCGATCCTCCCCCTGTGGGCCGTGAGCATCGGCCTCCCGGAGGAGACCACCGCGGTCGTGATCGGGATCGGCGCCGCGGCCGACTTCGCCCTCTTCTACACCAGCGGCCAGATCATGGACCGGTTCGGCCGGCTCTGGAGCGTCGTCCCCTCGATGGTGGGGATGGGGCTCGCGCTGATCGTTCTCTCAATCACCCACGACCTCCCGGGGGCCGTGGGTTGGTTCGTGGCCATCGCGATCCTCATGGGGGTGGCCAACGGGGTCGGCAGCGGCATCATCATGACCCTGAGCGCCGACCTCGCGCCACGCGCGAATCCCGCGCCGTTCCTCGGTGCGTTCCGGTTCACCGTCGACGCCGGCGCCGCCCTTGCCCCGGTGGCCGTCTCGGCGATCGTGGTGGTCGCCTCGCTCTCACTCGCGACCGGCATCATGGGTGCGATCGGCCTCCTCGGCGCGGGCATCCTCATCCGGAACGTGCCCCGCTACCTGCCTCACAGGCCGCGCTGAGAAGCTCCCCTACACTGGACTCGTATCTGCGGGAGTGGTGGAATTGGCAGACACGCAGGATTTAGGTTCCTGTGCTTTCGAGCGTGAGGGTTCAAGTCCCTTCTCCCGTACTCGCGAACGACTGGAGAGCCGTGATTTCCGCAGTGCCGCAAGCCCTCATCCCGTGGCTCGACCCCAACACGCTGCTCGGCGGTGTGTTCGGCCCGGTGGCACTGCTCGTGGTGTGCGCCATCGTGTTCGCCGAGACCGGACTGCTCGTGGGCTTCCTCCTCCCGGGCGACACCCTCCTGTTCTTCACGGGTGTGCTGGCCGTCGGCGGCAAGTTCGGCATCGACATCTGGTGGGTCTGCCTGGCGATCTCGCTCGCCGCCTTCCTCGGCGGTGAGGTGGGCTACCTGATCGGGCACAAGCTCGGCCCCAGGGTGTTCGAGCGCAAGGAGTCCGGCCTGTTCAGCGTGCGCAACGTCGAGCGCACCAACGCCTTCTTCGAGCGCTTCGGCGCCCTCGCGGTGATCATGGCGCGCTTCGTGCCGATCGTGCGCACCTTCGCTCCGATCGCCGCGGGCGTCGGTCACATGAACTACAAGAAGTACTCGCTCTACAACGCCGTCGGCGCCCTCATCTGGGGCTCCGGGATCACTCTGCTCGGCTTCGGTCTCGGCCAGATCGAGCCCGTGCGCGAGTTCACCGAGAAGTACCTCGACGTCGTGCTGATCTGCGTGGTCGTGCTGACGATCATCCCCACCGTCTTCCACTACCTCCGCGAGCGCAGCAAGGCCAGGAAGGACACGGAGGCGGCCATCGAGGAGGAGATCGAGATCACCGGTGCCGCCGAGCGCCTGACTCTCGAGCCCGAGGTCTTCGGCGGCGACGTCGACACCCGCCCGAAGCCGTAGTTCCAGCCTCGGCCGCGGCGCTCCTCAGGAGTGCTGGTTCTCTTCGTGCCGCGCGTGCTCCGCGGGTTCGAGCTGGAACGTGGAGTGCTCCACGTCGAAATGAACCGTGAGACAGCGGCCGAGGGCGTCGAGGAGGGGACCGCTCGCGCCCCGCGCGAACACCTCCTGCTCGACCACGACGTGGGCTGAGAAGACGTACTGACCGGGCGTGATGGCCCAGACGTGCACGTCGTGCACCGCCACCACCCCCGGCTCCTCGAGGATGTGGTCGCGGATGCCCTGCACGTCCATCGCCGACGGCGCCGACTGGTTGAGCACCCCCACGACGTCGCGGAGGAGCGAGACCGCCCGCGGCACGATCATCGCGGCGATCAGGAGCGACGCGATCGCGTCGGCCTTCTCGAAGCCGGTGGTGAGGATGACCGCGGCGGCGATGATGACCGCGACCGAGCCGAGCAGGTCGCCGAGCACCTCGAGGTAGGCGCCGCGCATGTTGATGGAGGTCTTGGCGCCACCGCGGAGGATCATCAGCGAGACGAAGTTGGCGACGAGGCCGATCGCGGCCACCGCGAGCATGAGCCCGCCCTGCACCTCGCCACCTTCGGCCGAGACGAGACGCCCGATCCCCTCGACCGTGACGAAGGCGGCCACACCGATGAGGATGAGGCTGTTGATGAGAGCCCCGAAGACCTCTGCCCTCCGGTAGCCGTAGGTGTGCCTGTCGTTCGCCGGCCGGGCCGCCACGATCGTGGCGATGAGGGCGACGATCAGTCCGATGAGGTCCGAGAGCATGTGGCCTGCGTCGGCGAAGAGCGAGAGCGAGCCGGAGAGGAAGGCGCCGACGGCCTCGACCACGAGCACGGTGGCCACGATGGCGATCGCGATGGTCAGACGGGTGCGGTTGGCCCCGGCACCGTGGTCGTGACCGGCGTGGCCGGATTGACCATGCTCGTGGGCGGATGCGCCGTCATCCGGCGCTCCGTGCGAGAGCTCACCTCCGCAGTCGGCGGGGCGGTGCTCCGCTGGGCTCGGGGAATCGCTCACGGTTCCACGGTAGCCGCCCGCGAGAGCGCCCCGCCACCGATCGGTCTAATCAGGAATGAGGGTCGTTCTCAGCAGCGGGATGGCGGCCTCGAAGGCCCGCCCGCGGTGGCTGATGGCGTTCTTCTCGGCGGCCGTGAGCTCGGCCGCCGTGACCTCGTGGCCCACCGGCACGAAGATCGGGTCGTAGCCGAACCCGCCTCCGCCGTGCGCCTCGGTGGCGAGCGCACCCGGCCAGATCCCCTCCACCACGTGCTCGGCACCGGAGGCGGGCACGACGAGCGCGATGGTGCAGGCGAAATGGGCTCCGCGGTGCTCGGGCGCGATGTCGGCCATCTGATCCAGCAGCAGCGCGAGATTCGCCTCGGCGCCCTTGCCGTGCCCTGCCCAGAGCGCAGAGAAGATGCCGGGAGACCCGTTCATCACATCGACGCAGATCCCCGAGTCGTCGGCGAGGGCCGGCAGTCCCGTGTGATGGGCGGCCGTGCGCGCCTTGATCAGGGCGTTCTCGGCGAAGCTCGTGCCGTCCTCCACGGGCTCGGGACCGTCGTAGGCGACGATCTCGAGCTCGGGCAGCACCGATCCCAGGATGGCCTGGAACTCCTCCACCTTGTGGGCGTTGTGGGTGGCGAGCACCACGCGCACGGCGGCTACTCCCCCACCCCGGCAGCGGTCTCGAGTGCCGAGCGCTGCAGCGCCGCGAGCTCCTCGGTGCCCTTGAGTGCGAGGTCGAGCAGCGAGTTCAGCTCGGCGCGGTCGAACGGCGCGCCCTCGGCCGTGCCCTGCACCTCGACGAAGAGACCGCGGCCGGTCACGACGACGTTCATGTCGGTCTCGGCACGCACGTCCTCGACGTAGGCGAGGTCGAGCATCGGAGCGCCGTCGATGATGCCCACCGAGACCGCCGAGACGGTGTCGAGGAGAGGCGTCGACCGCTGGCCGATGAACTTCTTGCCCCTCGCCCACTCGATCGCGTCGGCGAGAGCCACGTAGGCGCCCGTGATGGCGGCCGTCCGGGTTCCGCCGTCGGCCTGCAGCACGTCGCAGTCGATCACGATGGTGTTCTCACCGAGCGCCTTCATGTCGACCACGGCCCGCAGCGACCGGCCGATCAGCCGCGAGATCTCGTGGGTGCGGCCGCCGATCCGGCCCTTCACCGACTCGCGATCCGTGCGGTCGTTCGTGGCTCGCGGAAGCATCGCGTACTCGGCGGTGACCCAGCCCTTGCCCGAGCCCGACTTCCAGCGCGGCACACCGTTGGTGAACGAGGCGGTGCAGAGCACCTTCGTGCGCCCGAACGAGATCAGCGCAGACCCCTCGGCCTGGTCGCTCCAGCCCCGCTCGATGGTGACGGTGCGGAGCTCGTCGACGGTGCGGCCGTCTTTGCGGGTGGCTTCGGTCATGGTGTGCTCCTCGTGTTCGGGGATTTCGGGGCGATGGGGATGGTGCCGGTCTCGACGAGCTCGACCGAGGAGACCTCGGGGCCGAGGAACTGGTCGGCGAGGCGGAGGAACTCGTCGGCGCTGGTGCCGGTGGCCTCGTAGCGGTAGACGGGCCTGGCGGGCGACGTGCGCTCGATGCCGCTCCTCACGAGGGTGCGGTAGACGTCGTTGGCGGTCTCGGTGTCGCTCGAGACGAGCTGCACGCCATCGCCCACCACATAGGAGATCGCGCCCTTCAGGAAAGGGTAGTGAGTGCAGCCGAGCACGAGCGTGTCGATCCCGCTCTCGACCAGTGGCCGCAGGTAGTGCTCAGCGAGGGCCACGAGCTCACGGCTCGTGGTGTCGCCCGCCTCGACGTAGTCGACGAACTCGGGGCAGGCCCGACTGAAGAGCTCGAGGTGCGGGGCCGCCGCGAAGGCGTCGTCGTAGGCGCGCGAGAGGATGGTGCCTGCGGTCGCGATCACGCCGACCCGGTGGTTGCGGGTGACAGACACCGCAGTGCGGACGGCCGGTTGGATGACCTCGATGACGGGCACGCTGTAGCGCTCGCGCGCATCCCGGAGCATGGCCGAGGAGGCCGTGTTGCAGGCGATCACGAGCATCTTCACGTCCTGCTCCACGAGATCGTCGAGAACCTCGAGGGCGAAGCGGCGCACGTCGGCGAGCGGCTTGGGCCCGTAGGGCGAGTGCGCGGTGTCGCCGACGTAGAGGAGCGACTCCCGCGGCAGCTGGTCCCGGATCGCGCGCGCCACCGTGAGCCCGCCGACGCCCGAGTCGAAGATCCCGATCGGCCTGTCACTCACGGTAGACCAGCCTAGCCGCCTAGGCTCGGAGGGTGAACGCGCCTCTCGCCGACTCCACCGCCCTCCTGACGGATCGCTACGAGCTCACGATGGTCGACGCGGCCATCCGGGCCGGTACCCACGACAGGCAGACCGTGTTCGAGGCCTTCGGCCGCTCACTCCCGCACGGCCGCCGCTATGGCGTGGTGGCGGGAACGGGCCGACTGCTCGAGCTCATCTCGGCCTTCCGCTTCGGCGACGCCGAGCTCGACTATCTGCGCGAGAACGACGTGGTGGGCGGAGCCACCCTCGACTGGCTCGCCGACTACCGGTTCACGGGGCAGATTCGCGGCTACCGCGAGGGCGAGGCCTACTTCCCCGACTCCCCGCTGCTCGTGGTGGAGTCGAGCTTCGCCGAGGGCGTGCTGCTCGAGACGCTGATCCTCTCGGTGCTCAACTACGACACCTCGGTGGCAGGAGCGGCCGCCCGCATGGTCTCCGCCGCCCGCGGTCGGCCCGTGGCCGAGATGGGATCGCGCAGGACGGGCGAGCGCTCGGCCGTCGCCGCCGCCCGAGCCGCCTACATCGCGGGCTTCGGCGCCACCTCCAACCTCGAGGCTGGCCGCACCTGGGGTGTGCCCACAATGGGCACGGCGGCGCACGCCTTCACGATGCTGCACGACTCCGAGGAAGAGGCGTTCCGGGCGCAGGTCGCCACCCTCGGCGCCGGCACCACGCTGCTCGTCGACACCTACGACGTGCCGGAGGGCGTGGCCACCGCCGTGCGGGTGGCCGGCACCGGTCTCGGCGCGGTGCGGCTCGACTCCGGCGACCTGCTCACGCTCGTGGGGGCGGTGCGGCAGCAGCTCGACGATCTGGGGGCGACGGGCACGCGGATCACGGTCACCAACGACCTCGACGAGTACGCGATCGCGGCCCTCGCCGCCACGCCCGTCGACTCGTTCGGGGTGGGGACGTCCGTCGTGACCGGCTCCGGGCATCCGGCCGCCGGTCTCGTGTACAAGCTCGTGGCGCGGGAGGACGCGGAGGGCCGCTGGGTCTCGGTGGCCAAGAAGTCGGCCGACAAGGCCACCCACGGCGGGCGCAAGCATCCGGTGCGCATGATCGACAGCTCGGGCACGGCCGTGACCGAGACGGTCTTCGTGGGCGACGCCGCTCCGGATGACGCGCCGGGGCGCCCTCTGCACGTCGAGCTCATGGCCGACGGGGCCGCCGACGAGCGCTATCTCGGTGCGGCCGGAGTCGTGGCGGCACGCGGCCACCGCGAGGTCTCCCTCGCCGAGCTGCCCGACCAGGCGTTCCGGCTGGCGTCGGGCGCACCGGCGATCCCGACCGTGTTCGAGGCCGTCTAGAGCTCGCTCTACTCGTCGAGCAGGCGCTCGTAGATCTCTTTGCAGGTGGGGCAGATCGGGAACTTCTCGGGGTCGCGCCCCGGAGTCCACTTCTTGCCGCAGAGCGCCTTGACGGGCTTGCCGGTCATCGCCGACTCGAGGATCTTCTCCTTCTCGACGTAGTGCGAGAAGCGCTCGTGGTCGCCCGGATCGATGTTCTCGGTGTTCAGGAGCTCCTCGAGCTCCCGGTCGAGAGTGGTGGTTCCGCCGCCGCCGTCGGGAAGGGCTCCGGGCTCGGAGGTGCGATCGAATGCGCCAGTCATGACGTCGATTCTAACCGCGCACAGCGGGCAGTGCGTCAGTTGCGCAGGGCGGCGGCGAGGATCTCGGGACCCCGGCGATTGAAGATCGCGGCGCCCCCGCCCACGCCGACGACGAGCACGAACACGCCGATGCCGAGGCCCGTCCAGAGCGACAGCCAGTAGTACTCCGGATCGACGAAGACCCCGAGCACGGCGAACACGATCGCGGGGGTGGACAGCGCCACCGTGCCGAGGAACGAGAACACCTGGGCCAGCACGCTCGTGGCCCCGGTGGCCTGCGGCTGCGAGAACGCGCTGTCACCCGGCCGGCTGGCCGGATACGGGAAGCGCGCCGAGAAGAGGCTGCCGAGGCCGAGCCCCACGAGCACGAGGCACGTGCTCGTGCCGAGCACCGCCGGCAGCGCGTCCAGCTCGTCGGCGAAGAGCACGCTGAGGAACGACCCGATGCCGATCAGCGGGATGGCGATGAGCACGACCGGGACCATCCGCCCCACCCGGTCGGCGAGGCCCAGGCGGCCGGTCACGACGTGCAGCCAGACCGCGGTGTTGTCGAAGGCCACGTCGTTGTGCACGACCCAGCCGAGGAAGACGCACATGAGGGGCACGGGCAGGAGGGCGGTGTACTCGATCGGCAGTCCCACGAAGACGAACACGATCACGGCGACCAGCGGCACGACGGGAACGATCACGAGCTGGGCGTAGTAGCGCGGGTCGCGGCCCCAGTAGGTGAGCGAACGGGCCGCGATGGCGCCCAGCGGGGTCGTGGGAGTGCGTGCGAACCAGCCGAGCCCCGAGTGCTCGCGCACCTCGACGTCGCGGCCCGGCGTGACCAGCATGAGGGCGACGAGGCCCTTCCAGGCCAGCCACAGCAGAGCGACGGTCGCGACCGCGATGAGGAGCTTGAGCACGGCCGAGACACCCTGGCCCGAGGCGGCGTCGGCGGGCACGGCCCAGACGGCGCCGAGCGGGGTCCAGCCGAGGATGCCCTCGAGGGTGGTGAAGAACCCACCGCCGTCGGCGCCCCAACCGGTCAGCCCGAGCAGCACGAGGCCGGGCACGATGACGACGATCGCGAGCACGGCACCCGCCGCCCCGAGGTCGCGGGCACGGCGGGTCGCGAACACGAAGGCCGAGAGGGAGAGCGAGAGCCGGGCGCCCAGCACGCAGGTCACGGCCGCCACGAGGCCCGCGACGACGGCCAGCAGCGCGGTGCCTGGTGACGCCGACCAGGTTGCCGCCGTGGCGAGCGACACGATCGTGACGACGATCGCCGGGAGGCTCACGAAGGCCACCGCGGCGAGCCCCAGGGCGATGCGGTCGGCCGTCAGCCCCATCAGGGAGAAGGAGCGCGGATCCATGCCGTCGCGGAGCGACAGCAGCAGGGGTGCGAACCAGAAGATCGCGACCACGACGGAGCCGCCGAGCACGACGGCGTTGCGGGCGAGGTCGGCGGAGGCGTCGCGGAGCATCACGAGGGCCACGACGGCCGCCACGGTGACCACCAGGGCCAGCACGGTGCCGATCACGACTCCCGTGAGCTCGGAGGTGCTGCGCTTGAACGTGTTGCCGAGAAGCCTCAGCCTCAGTCGGAGGAACTCAGCAGCCATTCCATCCCCTCAGGGCTCTTGCGGCCGCCGGCCAGCTCCACGAAGCGCTGCTCGAGCGTTCCGTCCTCCCGCACCTCGTCGACGGTGCCCTTGGCGAGCACCCTCCCCTCGACGATGATGGCGACCCGGTCGCAGACCCGCTGGATCATGTCCATGCTGTGGCTCGAGAGCACGACGGTGCCCCCGCCGGTGACGTACTTCTCCAGGATCTCGACGACGTTGGCCGCCGACACCGGATCGACCGACTCGAACGGCTCGTCGAGCACGAGGATGCGCGGCGAGTGGATCATGGAGCAGGCCAGCGCGATCTTCTTCGTCATGCCCGCCGAGTAGTCCGAGACCAGTCGGCCGAGCGCATCCTCGAGCCCGAAGGCCGTGGCGAGATCCTCGCTCCGCTGGCGGACGGTGGCGGAGTCGAGGCCCCGGAGCGATCCGGAGTAGTGCAGCAGCTGCCGGCCGGTGAGCCGGTCGAAGAGGCGCAGCCTGTCCGGAAGCACTCCGATGAGGCGCTTGGCGGCGGCCGGGTCCCGCCAGACGTCCTGCTCGAGCACCGTGACGACGCCGCCGTCGGGGCGCAGGAGGCCCGTGACCATGGAGAGCGTGGTGGTCTTGCCCGCACCGTTGGGGCCGACGATGCCGTAGAACGAGCCCTGCGGCACGTCGATGTCGACACCGGCGACGGCCGTGGTGCTGCCGAACTTCTTCGACAGGCCCGAGATCGACAGGGCGATCTTCGACGGATCGAGATCGCGGACGACCGACGGCGGAAGGATCGGGGTGGTGCGCGGCTTGGCGGGGGTGCGGGGCGTGCGCGGGGTTCGAGGCGCGCGCGCGGGTGCCTCACCTGCCGCGGTGGCTGCGGGCTTCCTGACCGGGGCCTTGCGCTGCACGGGCTTCCGCGGTGCGGCTGGCTTCTTGGCTGGTGCCGCCTTCTGCGCGGCGGAGGCCTCGAGCTCAGCCTCGACCAGATCGTCGACGACCATCTCGTCTGTGCCCGTGGTCTCGGTGCCTGTGGTCTCGACGACCACGTCCTCGACCTTCACGGCGGGCCGTTTGGCCGCCGGCCGGGAGGCGGGCTTGCGGGCGGCCGGCTGCCGCGGCGCAGATGCCTTCGCCGTCGATGCGGAGGCCTTGGCCGGAGTCCGCCTGGGAGTGCGGGGTGCGCTGGAGGCACCCTGCGCTGGTGGAGTGTCGGACTCTGAGCTCACCGGATAAACCTATCAATCCTCTGTCGCGTGCACTGCGCCCCGCGGCGTGCATCACGAAAGAGACACGATACATCCCTTCTGCGTCCGGTAATTTTCGGGTCATAGTACGGTGAGTAGTCGAACGAGGCAATCGCGGGCCAGCAACGACCCGGTGAACATCTCGTTGAACGAAGAGGAGTCAACATGACCACGCAGGTCGTCATTCTTGCCGCGGGCATGGGCAGCCGGCTCGGCCGATCCCTCCCCAAGCCGCTCACCGAGCTGAGCGACGGCCGCACCATCATGGGCCAGCAGTTCGACAACATCCACCACGCCTTCGGCTCCAACGCCAAGGTGACCATCGTGGTGGGTTACAAGCTCGAGCACATCATCGAGGCGTTCCCCGAGGCATCCTTTGTCTACAACGAGGAGTACGACCAGACGAACACCTCCAAGAGCCTCCTCCGCGCCCTGCAGGCCTCCACCTCGGGCGGCGTGCTCTGGATGAACGGCGACGTGGTCTTCGACCCCGCCGTGCTCGACCGCGCGGTCTCGATGATCGCCCGCGACCAGTCGTTCGTGACGGTGAACACCGCGAAGGTCTCCGACGAAGAGGTCAAGTACACGACCACCGCGGAGGGCTACATCGACGAGCTCTCCAAGACCGTCGTCGGCGGTCTCGGCGAAGCGGTGGGCATCAACTACATCTCGGCCCGCGACAAGGCCTCGTTCATCCGCCACCTGCAGCGTGTCGGAGACCAGGACTACTTCGAGCGCGGCCTCGAGCTCGCCATCGAGAAGGACGGCCTGCTCATCGAGCCCGTCGACATCTCAGACCTCTACGCCGTCGAGGTCGACTTCGCAGAAGACCTGGAGCGCGCGAACCTCTTCGTGTGACAGAGTTAGCCTCGATCCATCATGAAGGGGCTTGCACAGGTGAGCGTTGCTACACGTGCGCCGTTGGCCCGTAAGGGCGGCAGCTGGTCGCGCTACCGGCATTCGCTGCTGCTCCTCACCCGGCGAGACCTGCGCGTGCGGTACTCCACCTCCGCGCTGGGCTACCTGTGGTCGATCCTCGATCCGCTCGTCATGGCCGGGATCTACTGGTTCGTCTTCACGCAGGTGTTCCGCCGACCGGTCGGCACGGAGCCCTACATCGTGTTCCTGCTCACGGCATTGCTGGCCTGGATGTGGTTCAACGGCACGGTCTCGGATGCGACGAGGGCGTTCCTGCGCGAGGCGAAGCTGATCCGCTCCACCAAGATCCCGCGCACGATCTGGGTGAACCGGCTCGTGCTCTCGAAGGGGATCGAGTTCCTGGCGAGCCTGCCCGTTCTCGCCGCCTTCGCCGTCTTCGCGGGGGCCACGGTCGACTGGGAGCTGCTGCTGTTCCCGCTCGGCATCCTGCTGCAGGCCACCCTCACGGTGGGGGTCGCGCTCATCGTGGCACCGCTCGTGGTGTTCTTCCGCGACCTCGAGCGGGCGGTCAAGCTGGCTCTGAGGTTCCTCTTCTACGCCTCCCCCATCATCTACGGCACGCACGACCTGCCCGAGGCGCTGCAGCCGCTTGCGGCGTTCAACCCGCTGAGCGGCGTGTTCTCGCTCTACCGGGCCGGCTTCTTCCCGGACCAGCTCGACTGGTACCAGGTGGGGGTGGGGGCCGCGATGTCGGTCGTGCTGCTGGCCATCGGGCTGCTCGTCTTCAAGCGGTCCGAGCGCTCCGTGCTGAAGGAGATCTGATGGCCGTGATCGAGGTGGAGCGCGTGGGGATCCGGTTCAAGCGCAACAAGCGTGCGCGACGCAGCTTCAAGGACCTCTTCGCCGGCAGCACCCGCCGTTCGCGCCCGGGCGAGTTCTGGGCGCTGCGGGACGTGAGCTTCACCGTGCAGCCCGGGGAGGCGATCGGCGTGATCGGCCGCAACGGGCAGGGCAAGTCGACGCTGCTGAAGCTCGTGGCCGAGGTCGTGCTGCCGGACGAGGGCCGCGTGCGGGTGCACGAGGGGGTGGCACCACTGATCGAGATCACGGGCGGTTTCGTCGAGGACCTCTCGGTGCGCGACAACGTGTATCTCACGGCGGGCCTTCACGGCATGACCAGGCGCGAGGTCGACGAGCGGTTCGACGACATCATCTCGTTCGCCGAGATCGGCGACTTCCTCGACACCCCGTACAAGCACCTCTCGAGCGGCATGCGGGTGCGCATCGCGTTCTCCGTGATCTCGCAGCTCGAGGAGCCCGTCATCCTCGTCGACGAAGTGCTCGCGGTGGGCGACAAGGGGTTCCGGGAGAAGTGCTACCGGCGCATCGAGGAGCTGCTCGCCGGCGGGCGCACCCTCTTCTTCGTCTCGCACAACGAGCGCGACCTCCGGCGCTTCTGCACGCGCGGGCTCTACCTCGACGGCGGGAGGCTCGTCTTCGACGGGCCGATCTCCGAGGCGCTCGACCGCTACTCCTCCGACACATCGGGCTGATCGGGACGGGTTGTCCACAGGGGACCCCCGGAGGGGGCTTTTCGGGCCCTGATCGTCGGTGGTGGGGTTTCTACTGTCGGCATGGCAAGCAGTCAGGTCTTCTCCTCCCCCACTCCGCCCTCCGAATCCGTCGCCTATCCCGTGCCGCTGCGGCTCGACCGCAGCGGGGCGCCGGAGTGCTACGGCCTCCGCAACGTCAGCGACGAGCCGCTCCGTGGGCTGTCGTTCAGCCTTCTCGGCAGCGGGCTCATGCGAGCGACACCACCGCTGCTCCTGGCGCCCGGGCACGAGATGACCCTGCGCATCCGGGGCTCGACGCTGCCGGAGTCGGCGATCCTCATCATCCGCTGGTTCCGGCCGAACGGAGACGAGTACCTCTGGCGGGTGAGCTTCTGAGAGCGCCGCCGTCCGCGATCAGAGGGGCTGGTCGCCCTGCTCGCGGGCACGGATGAGGTCGGCCACCGTGACCTTGTGCGGCCGGTCGGGCAGCATGTCGGCCGTCATGCCGTCGAGGAGCACCGCGGGGTTCAGGTCGAGCGCGCCGGCTATGCGGAGGATCGTGTGCAGTGACGGGTTGGCCTGGCCGCGTTCGATCTTGCCGAGGTTCGTGAAATGCAGGCCCGCGAGGTCGGCGAGCTCCATCTGGTTGATGGCGAAGCGCTGGCGCTCTTCACGGATGCGGGAGCCCAGCAGGCGGGAGGCATCGGACGGCGCGGAACTCACCCCTCATGCCTACCTGCCCCATGCTCTCGCTACCAGAGAGCCTGAGCCGCTGGCCTTTGTGCCGCATGTGTGCAGACCGCGCGGCTTCGTTCGCTACGGCGCTCTGGTGTTCACAGGCCGTTGCGCTGCACGAGCGGCACGGCGATGCGGCGCACCACCAGGTCGAGCACGGCCCAGCCGGCACGGCGCGGCCACGGGAGGTGCCGGGTGTAGACGGCTGTGCACTCGAACTCCGCGTCGGCCCCACGGTTGCGCTTGAAGGCGGCCACACCGCTCGAAGCGTGGAGGTCGACTCCCGCCTCGTGGGCGGTGCGGGCGATGGCGTAGCTGAGCATGCGGTAGAGCCCGAGCTCCTGGGGCAGCGCCGTGTCGTAGCCCACGACGGGCGCGGCGAGCAGCCCGTGGGCGATCGTGTAGCCGAACGCGGCGTCGATCCTCCCGCCGCGCTCGAGCAGCACGAAGCGCAGCAGCCCGCTCCGCTCGGCCACGGCGATGAACTCCGGGGTGTATCGGGGGTTGAGCGAGGAGTACTTGTCGACGTAGAGGAGGTCGTAGAGGTCGGCGATGCGGCGGCGGGTTGCTTCGTCGGAGGCGCCGGTGGCGTCTCGAGGTGCCTCTCGCACGCTGTAGCCGGAGGTCTCGAGCAGGGCGCGGTCGCGGCGGGAGTCGCGGAGGCCCTGCCACTCCGTGCCTCGCGTGGGCAGGAAGAGCACGCTGCGGGAGGGGATCAGGCGGTACCCCGCACGGCGGAGGGTGTCGGGGAGCCTGGTCCCGCGACCGTGCACGCTCCGCCAGCCGATGGCGAGGCGCGGGTGGCGGGCCGTGAGCTCGGCGGTGAGGGCTCTGACGGTGGCCTCAGACACGTCGGGCTGCAGATTCGTCGAGACGAGGGCGTTGCCGACGAGCGCGATGTCGTCGAGGCGGGCGGGGCGCGTGACCAGGTCGAGCGCGTCGATCGCTCGGGCAGCGAGGGCTCGCACCACGGGCGAGTCCAGCGCGCCGAGCTCCTCGCGGGCGTAGTGGATGAAGTGGGAGTGGGGTGAGACGACGTAGCTCGGCGGAGCACCGGGGTGGGTGTGGTTCTGCGCGGTGCCGGCGTGCGGCTCGTGAGGCCGCGTCGCGCGCGGCCTCGTGAGCGGGAGCGTCAGACCCCCGGCGTCGACGGTTTCGAACCGCACGGCGATGGTGGGGGCCAGGTGCTCGGAGCCGCCCGCCCGCTGAGCGCCCTCGACGAGACGGGACGCCCACCCGGCGGGAGGGGACGTGCCGTCCGCGGCCATCTGCTCGCCGCGGTCGGGGTCCTCCGGGAGAGGCTCGCCGTTCCACTCGATGTCGTGCGTGGAGGCGGCCAGCAGGCTCACGCCGGAGGCCCGGGCCGCGGCGGCCTGCACGGCGAGCGACCGGAGGAGGGTGCCGATCGGGAGGCGGTCGCGTCGCGGACGCAGCACATCGGGGAACCGGAGCTGCCGGAGGTGGCGGCGGAGGTCGGTGCCGCTGCGGATTCCGGCCGGGCCGTAGAGCGCGTGCGGGATCCCGAGCCGGGCGGAGGGTGAGCTCGGGTGGGTAGGGTTCCGCGACGGGTCGGCGGGAACGAAGGCGGAAGGGAGGTCGTCTGCCGCGGTGAAGAGATGGAGACCGGAGGTGGCGCGCGGGTTGCATTCGAGCACGTGGGGGTCACCGGATCCGGTGGCGATCAGGTCGAGACCGAACTGGCCGGTGATCGCGAGGTGACCCGCGAGCTGCTCGGCGTAGCGCTCGGCCGCCCGCACAGCGCCGGAGAGGGTGGCCGACGTGTCGTGGGCGTCGAGGCGTTCGAAAGCGACGCCCGCCCCGGTGCCGGCGCGCCAGACCGGACGGTAGGCGGAGAACGCGGTGAGGGTACCCCCGACCGCAATCGCGTGCACGCAGAACTCGGTGCCGTCGAGGTGCTCCTGCACGAGCCAGGGATGCTCGGGGGTCGGGGCGGGCACGTCGGGCAGGGGCGCGCCCTCGCGCACACGTCGCGTGAGCGCTCCGAAGCGGGAGTACGCCGGCTTCACCACCACCGCGGTGCCTGGCCGCTCTCGGCGGCCTCTCGCGAGGCGCCGCCACCCGATGCCCGAGTCGACCACGGTGGTGCCGGGGTGCGGGATGCCGAGCTCGGCGAGGAGCGAGGCGAACAGCGCCTTGTCGTGGAGCCGCCGCAGCACGGGCAGCGGTGGCGCGAAGACCCGGCCGCGGAGGCCCGGAACGGTTCCGGTGTCGCGCACGGCGGCGAGGTGGAAGACCTCCTCGCAGGTGGGCACGATGAGGCCGACGGCGTGCCGCTCGGCGATGCCCGCCACCGCGCGGGCGAACTCCCAGGGGGCGAAGCGCGCCGGCGGCACGCGGTAGGCGGCGCCCACAGAGGCC
Source organism: Herbiconiux oxytropis (assembly GCF_024979315.1). Taxonomy (GTDB): domain Bacteria; phylum Actinomycetota; class Actinomycetes; order Actinomycetales; family Microbacteriaceae; genus Herbiconiux; species Herbiconiux oxytropis. The sequence goes on from NZ_JANLCK010000004.1 coordinate 337,159, forward strand.
GACGCCGAGGTGAGCGCGGGCTGGCTGTCGGCGACCACCACGAAGTGGCCGGCGTCGTGGAAGCGGCGCGCGAGGTCGAGCGTGACCGGAGCCCGGGATCCGGTGAGCAGGACCGCTGTCATGCGCCCTCGGCGACCCGTGCGCAGACGAGGAGGCTTCGGCGCATGTAGCGGCGCCAGATGGGTCCGATGAGACGCTCGACCACGAAGCGGCGGCGGGGCAGGGGGACGTACTCGTAGGTCCAGCGGATGCGGGACCCGGACGATGTGGGTTCGAAACGCCAGCGCGCCGAGGCCCCGGAGACGAGATGGGAGAGGGCGCCGGTGAAGTCGGTGACGCGGTAGTCGAACTCGCCTGCGGCAGGCGGGGCGGCGGCAGGCGGGGCGGCGCGCTCGGCGGGCGGGGCGTGGCGGAGGAGGTGCTCGCGGAAGGTTCCGCCGTCTGAGAGGTGGACGGTGCGGCGGGAGCCCGGGGTCGTCCAGGCTCCGGTCTGGTCGGAGATGCCGGTGACCGCGGGGAGGACGAGGTAGCCGGTGAAGAGATCGGCATCGTCGCGGGGGACGACTCGGTCGAATGCGAGGCGCGCCGAGACGGCGGTGTCGACGACCTCGGTGAACACGACCGGCTTCATCTGCCCACCGTACTGCGCGCACCGACAGCGCACGCCCGGTCGGCTGCGCGAGACCGGCGCACTGCGGCGCTCGACCCCTACGCTGGTGCCATGCCTTCGTACCGCGTGACCATGATCGTCGGAACGCTCGAGCTCGGCGTCAAGCCCGAGACCGTGCTGCCCACTCTCACCCAGGCCATCGCCGACTTCACCACGGTGGAGTCGTCCGACATCGCGATCGTCTCCGGGCGGCCGCGCGTGACCGTGCGGTTCACGGCCGACACCGACGAGGCCGCGTTCCTCATCGCCGAGCAGGGGATCGACGGTGCCCGGGTGTCGGCCGAGCCGATCGCCTGGCAGGTCAACCGGCAGGTGCACGGTCGGTGGGAACCGCTCGCGTGAGCCGCAGGAAGCCCGAGAGGGTCGCGAGTTCGGCGGCGTTCCCGGGCAGATGGTCGACGAGCGCCGGCGAGTACACCAGGTAGGCCGCCCACTTCGCTCGGGAGATGGCGACGTTGAGCCGGTTCTTCATGAGCAGGAAGCCGATCCCCCTCGGCACCTCGGCCGCCGAGGAGGCCGCGAGCGTCACGATCGCCACCGCCGCCTCGCGGCCCTGGAACTTGTCGACCGTGCCGACGGACACACCGTCGAGCCCGCTCTCGGCGAGCGTCTGCCGCACGAGCTCGACCTGCGCGTTGTAGGGAGCCACGACGATGATGTCGGAGGCCTCGATCGGCCGGCCGGGCGGCTCCTCCCCCGGATCGTGCCACGTCAGCCCGAGAAGACCGCGCACGATCCGCGCGACGAGAGCGGCCTCATCCGGTGACTGGGTCGAGTTGCCGATGTGCTGAACGGGCTCGAGATGCAGGCCCGGCTCGACACCCTCGAGCCGCCTGTCGGTGGTGGCGGGCAGTTTCGAGTGCAGCTCGCCCTCGTAGGACAGGTCGCTCACGGGAGCGCAGACCTCCGGATGCATGCGCCAGCTGACATCGAGGAAGTAGCCGAGGTGATGCGGCAGCACGTCGTGCCCGTCGGTGAGCCAGCCGAGCGCGGAGGAGTCCACGGGCTCCGGGTGCGTGCCCTGGGTGACCTGCGGCAGCTGCTGCGGATCGCCGAGGAGGAGCAGGTTGCGGGCCGCGACACTCACGGCGATCGTGTTGGCGAGCGAGAACTGGCCGGCCTCGTCGATCACGAGGAGGTCGAGACTTCGGCGGCCCACGCGACCCGTGTTCGTGAAGTCCCAGGCGGTGCCGCCGATGACCGCGCCCGCATCGTGCCGTTCCGCGTGCGCGAGGAAGCGGCCGAGCGCATCCCGCCCCGACAACGCCGTGAAGCGAGCGGCCGGCGAGTCGCTCGACTTGCCCACCGCGGCGGGGTCGACTCCGGCGCCGACGATCGCGTCGAGCATGTTCTCGACCACGGCGTGCGACTGCGCCACGACCCCCACGCGCCAGCCGTGCTCGCGCACCAGGTCGGCCACGACGCGGGCGCCGGTGTAGGTCTTGCCGGTGCCGGGCGGGCCCTGCACGGCCAGGAACGAGTGGTCGAGGTCGAGCAGCGAGTCGCGGATGGCGTCGATCGTGCCGCGGGGCCCGTCGCCGACGGGTCGGAGCGTTGTCGAGGTGGGCGGGGCCGAGTCCACCGCGACGGAAGGTCGCAAGGTTCGGGGTGGGCGGCGGCGGAGCAGGTCGAGGGCCGGGTCGGCGGGGAACTCCGGGAGGGCGGCTGCCAGGGTGGCGCCCCACTCCGAGATGGCCGCCTGCAGGGAGTCGGTCTTGGGCGGTGCGGAAGGAGCGACGGCGATCGGGACGGCGTCGTAGGGCAGGTCGCCGACTCTGAGGGCCTCGGTGAATACGAACTGGGTGAGGCCGTTCTCGAGCTCGAGCACCTCGTCGAGGGTGGTGCGGGCGTGAGCGAGGCGGTCGGTGGCACGGGCGCGCGGATCCGGCCACGGATGCGGAGGGTCGTAGACGAAGAAGCGGCCGGACGCACCGGGCTCGAGCCGGCTGCCGGGCGCGAGCACGCCGCGCAGCCGGATCTCACGACGGTCGGCCTTCTGCCGGCCCTCCCGGTACCACTCGCGATCGACGCGGGTGTGCGTGACCTCGAGCACGTCGCGCGTGTCGGACCACTCCTCGAGCGGCCGCTCCAGACGACCGTAGTGCTCCCACCAGAACGACTTGTCCTCCCGGCGGTGATAATCGATCGCGGCGGCGGCCAGAGCGATCGCCGTCCTGTCGTCACCGTCGATGCCCGGCTCCTCCCCCGCGTCGACGCGATCGAGAAAGGCGCTGAGCGCCTCGTGCACCGGGCTCGCCGCGAACGTGAAGCCGTCGGGGCCCACGCTGCCGTCGGTGCCGCTGCCGGCCGTGCCGTGCGGGCCGGGGCCACCGTCGCCCCCGAGTGCGTCGAGGTGCGGGGCGGGTGCCGCCACAGAGGGGTCGAGACCGTTCTCGGCCGCCCGGTCGAGCAGCCAGTCGCGGAGCCGCAGGGTGGAGACGCAGTCGTACTCGTTGTAGTCGGCGATCTCGCCGAGCAGGGTCGCGGCCGCCTCCGCCTCGCCCTCGTCGCGGAGCTCGGCCCAGCGGGCGTACGCGGTGATGGAGTCGGCGGCGTTCGTGACACCGCTGTCGCGGAGGAGGTCGCCCATGTAGAGCGGCTCGAGCTTCTTGAGGCTGTAGGAGCGCGTGCTCACGCGGAGGCTCTTCTTGACGATCGGGTAGAGGTCGACGAGCACACCTCGGCGCAGCAGCTCGTCGAGCTGCTCCTCGCCCACGCCGTGGCGCGCGCACAGCGACTGCAGGTGAGCACGCTCGTAGTCGGCGTAGTGGTAGACGTGCAGGCCCGGATGCTCGTGCAGGCGCTCGGTGAGGTAGTCGAGGAAGGCCCGGAGCGCCTCCCGCTCCTCGGCGTGGTCGTGGGCCCAGAACGGCCGGAACACCGTGCGGGGATCGATCCCGCCCGGCTGCGGCAGCCCGAGCAGGCCGGCATCCGGAGCGGACGACCCCGACGAGGTATGTGCCGACGCCTCGTGCTCGATGACCCCGAAGAGGTAGTCGAGGCCCCACTCCGGCCCCGCGTTCTCCGTGTAGAGCGGATCGCCCTCGAAGTCGAAGAAGATATCGGCCGGATCGGGAGGCGGGAGCGCTCCGAGGGCCGCGGGAGCGAACACCCGGTAGGCGAGGCCAGAGCGGCCCTGCACCTGCATCGCCGCCTGCTCGCGGAGCGCCGCCAGAGTCGTGTCGGCGAGACCCTCGACGGGCCCGGTGGAGGAGGCGAACGCCGTGAGCGTGGGCAGCCCCGCGGCGCGGAGCCGCTCGCGCTGGCCGAGGCGTAGCCCGGCGACCAGCAGCACATCGTCGTGCGCCTCCACCTCCGGCGCGCAGACGTCGCAGCGGCCGCACGCCGTGTATCGTTCATCTCCCCAGGCGGCCGGCGCAACACCCTCGCGCGACCTGTCGTCGAGCAGCGCCTCGAGGCGTTCGCGCCGATCGCGGTAGACCGGCAGGATGTCGCGCAGCTGGTGGGTCGAGCGCGATCCGTCGCCGAGCAGCAGGTGCACCTCCGGCCCCGTGGGCACCCCCAGGCGCTCGAGCTGGTCGGCGTACGCCGCCAGCTGGAGCAGTGCCGTGATCTTGGCGTGCCGCGCGAGCTTGGTGTCGTAGACCTCGTAGACCGGGCCTGCGGATGCCTGCCCCGCCTTCACGAGGAAGTCGGCGAAGCCGAGGAAGCGGCCGTCGAAGAACGTTCCCTGGAACACCACGTCGGCGCCCGCTCGGAGCGCCTCGAGCGTGACCTCCTGCTGATCGGCGAGGGCCTCGGGCGTGGTGCGCTCGGGTCTGTCGATCTCGGCGACCCCCACGGCCGACTCGGCCACGAACGGCCCGAACTCGGCACGGAACCGCTCGAGCGTGCGCAGCTCGTGCGCATCGCCCAGCCGAGCGGTGCGCTCGAGCATCTCGTCGGTGCTCTCCGGCGGTGGAGCGACTCGGCCGAGCTTGGCGTCGAGCCGCCGCACGAGGGCGAACTCGCACGACGCGGCGGCCGTGAGGTCGGTGGCGCTGTAGAGAACCGTGCCGCCCGTGAGGATCATGCGACTCCTTCGATCCCCAGAAGGCTACCGGCAGCCTCCGACACCGCCCCCGGGGCCGCCGCAGCGGCAGGATGGAGTGGTTGGATGGACGGATGCCCGACACCGCCGCCCACATCGCCGATCTCGCGGCGTTCATCCAAGCCTCCCCCTCGTCGTACCACGCCGCCGCCGAGGTCTCCCGGCGACTCGTGGCCGCCGGCTCCGAAGAGCTGCACGAGACGGAGGCCTGGACCGCGCGACCGGGCCGCCACCACGCGCGGCGCGACGGTGCCGTGATCGCCTGGACGATCCCTGAGGGCGCTGAGCCAGGCAGCCCCTTCCGCATCATCGGCGCGCACACCGACTCCCCCGGCTTCAAGCTCAAGCCCCGCCCCACGATCGGGTCGAATGGCTGGCTGCAAGCGGGCGTCGAGGTCTACGGCGGCCCGCTGCTGAACTCGTGGCTCGATCGCGAGCTCGAACTCGCCGGCCGCCTCGTCGACCGCGACGGCCGCGAGCACCTCGTGCGCACCGGGCCGTTCCTGCGCATCCCGCAGCTCGCCGTGCACCTGGACCGCGAGGTCAACAGCGGCCTCACCCTCGACCGCCAGCGCCACACCGCACCCGTGTTCGGGGTGGGCGACGTGTCGCAGGCCGACCTCGTCGACATCCTCGCCCGCCGTGCCGGTCTGGGCGGCGGCGCCGACGTGGCCGGCTACGACCTGCTCACGGTCGACTCCGCGGCTCCCGCGCGCTTCGGCCTCGACGACGCGCTCTTCGCGGCGGGCCGGATGGACAACCTCACCTCGGTGCACGCCGGGCTCGCCGCCCTGCTCGCGACGGGGAACGGCGGCAAGGAGAAGGGCGGGGCGGGGAACGACGCCGCGGAGAGCGGTGCGCCCATCCCGGTGCTCGCCGCCTTCGACCACGAGGAGCTCGGCTCGGAGTCGCGCTCGGGTGCGAGCGGCCCGTTCCTCGCCGACGTGCTCGCGCGCATCACCGCCGGCCTCGCCGCCCGAGATGCTGCAGACCATGAGAACGCCGCCGCCGAGCTGCACGCCCGCGCCCTCGCCGCCTCGTGGTGCATCTCCTCCGATGCGGGTCACGCCGTGCACCCCAACTACCCCGAGCGCCACGACCCCGCCAACCGGCCACAGGCCGGCGGCGGCCCGCTACTCAAGATCAACGCCAACCAGCGCTACGCCACGGATGCGCACGGCGCCGCGCTCTGGCACAGGGTCTCGGCGGCCGCCGGCGTGCCGGTGCAGGAGTTCGTCTCGAACAACACCGTGCCCTGCGGATCGACGATCGGGCCGCTCACCGCCACCCGCCTGGGCATCCGCGTGGTCGACGTGGGTCCGCCGCTGCTCTCCATGCACTCCGCCCGCGAGCTCGCCCACGTCGACGATCTCGCGGGGCTCGCCGGAGCCCTCACCGCCTTCCACCAGGGTGCGTAGCGTGCGTCGCCGCGCCCTCGTCGCATCCGTCGTCGCCGCCGGTGGGGCCGTGGCCGGCATCGCCGCCTGGGTGCGCTACCTCGCGCGCCGTCAGCATCACTGGAGGGGTGTGCTCTCCGATGCGATCCCCGTGCACTCGCTCTACTGGCGCGAGCAGGCCGCGAAGGAGGGCGAACTGCTCTACGTGGCCGTCGGCGACTCCGCGGCCCAGGGCATCGGTGCGAGCCGGCCGGCGCACGGCTACGTCGGCTTCGTGGCGAAACACCTGCGGGAGCGCTCGGGGCGCACCGTGCGCGTGGTCAACCTCGGCATCTCCGGCGCGCGGCTCCGCGAAGCCATCGAGAAGGAGCTCCCCCGGCTCGCGAAGCTCGACCCCGACGTGCTCACCGTGAGCATCGGCGCCAACGACATGGCCGACTTCGACCCCGAGCGCTTCCGCACCGAGATCGCCACGATCCTCGATGCGCTCCCCTCGCACGCGATCGTCGCCGACCTGCCGAGCTTCTACTTCCTGCCGGCCGAGCGCACGGTGCTCGTGGCGAACCGGATGCTCCGCGAGGCGGCCGCCGCCAGGGGTGTCCGCGTGGTGCCGCTGCACCGCCTCACGCACCGGCAGGGCCTCTGGGGCGTGAGCACGCAGTTCGCGGGCGACCTCTTCCACCCCAACGACCGCGGCTACCGGATCTGGGCCGCCGCCTTCACGCACGCGATCGACGACCGCCTCCGGCAGCTGGGCGAGCGCGCCTCCGCTGGAGCCGCCGGGTCGGGCGGCGCTGCGTCCGACGTTCAGCACTGATCGCTCAGCGCCGCATTCTCAGCGCTCGGCGCCCGTGCACCGCGACTCGCTCGAGAGCGAGATCCGCAGCCCGCCGTCGAGAGGCCGCACCGAGACCCTGAGCGGCACGAGGTTCGTGCCCACCAGTGACACTCGCACGCCTCCGCCGCCGATGCCCTCGGCGGCCACGCTCCAGCCGCGCTCCTCGTAGGCGGCGCGCACCTCCCGCGCCCAGTCCTCGGCTGACGCGATCCCGGTGGCGGTCACCGTGCGCTCGAGCGCGAACTGCTCCTCCGGCGAGCCGTCGGGGCACTCCTGCACCACCGAGTCGTCCGAGACCGTCGTGGCCCCGCCCGGCAGGAGGGTGAGGAGCGTGTCGACCTCATCGGTGACCTCGGCGGTCACGCCCTCGAGCGTCGTCGGCACACCTGTGCGGGCGGTCGAGACGCCGATCCACACCACCGCCACGAGCACCGCCGCGACGCCGAGCGCCACGAACGTCGCCGGCCGCAGCAGCCCCGCCCAGCGCTCGCCCCGGGGCGGCAGCTTCGGGAGCTTGCGGGCGGGCACGAGCCGGAGGTTGCGCAGGCTCGCGCCGCGCTCGTCGTCGCCGGTGCTCACGCTCAGCCCGCGGGGGGTCCGGCCACGAGCGCCACCGTCGTGAGCAGGGCCACGACCACGACGAGCACCACCACGAACAGCCAGGGCCGGTTGAGGAACCAGCGCAGCAGCCGGTCGATCGGATGCGCGTCGCGCGGATCGTCTGTCGCCTGCAGCCGCCATCCGCCCGCCAGGAGCCCTCGGCGCTCGAGCACGATGTCGGTCACGACCGTGCCATACGGCGGGATCGCCGTGGCCGCGGCCACCACGATGACCCACCACCGCCAGCGCTGGTTGAGGCCCACCACGACGCACGCGGCGACGAAGGCGATGAACACCACCCCGTGCGCGAGGCCGATGGCGAAGAAGAACGGGACCTCGGCCGAGAACACGTAACGCGCGAGCATGGCGGCGATGAGGGCGGTCCAGGTGATCGCTTCGGCGATCGAGACGGTGCGGAAGACGGTGCGGGGAGACATCCCGACACAGCCTACCGGTTCACCCCGAGCCGTCTCCGGCCCCGCTCCCGCTCGCCCTGGGGCCGCGCCAGGCCCGCTAGCCCCACGACCGGAGTAGACAGGAGGTGCGCCCCCGCCCTCGACGGCACCGGGGACCAGCGCCGACGAAGGAGGATCGACGATGATCGACACCGACAAGGGCTTCACCCTGACCCGCGAGTACGACGCCACACCCGACGAGATCTGGCGGGCGTGGACCGAGCCCGCCCAGGCGGCCGAGTGGTGGCATCCGTCGGGCCTGCACACCCCCATGGAGTCTGTCTCGATCGACGCGCGCGCGGGTGGTCGCTACGCGTACACGATGGTCGACGACCTCAGCGGCGAGGAGCACCCCACCGGCGGTGTCTACCGGGAGGTCTCGGCGCCCGAGCGACTCGTGTTCACGTGGGGCGAGCCCGACGCGGATCCGGACGACGCCCTCCTCGTGACCGTCACGATCGCCGACCTGGGCGAGCTCAGCCGGATGACGTTCGACCTGCGCGGCTACGACGGCATGAGCGGCGACGAGTTCATCCAGGACGGCTGGGAGAGCGCGCTCGACGCCCTCGCCCAGCACCTCGGGCAGTCGGCCGTCGCGGGCTGAGGTGCACTCCCCGCGCGGCCGCTAGGCTGTCGGCGGCGGAGGGAGAAGTCGTGGGTGAGCAGGTGTCCGGCGGGGTCGATCCCGCGTTCCAGGCGGCCATCGAGCGCGTGGGCCGGGCGCTCGCGGCGATGGGAGAGGGCGATCCGAAGCCGTTCCGCGCCTGCTGGGCACCGGATGCCGACACCACGCTCTACGGCGCGTTCGGCACGCTCGAACGCGGGCACGACGCCATCGACGCCACCCTCGGCTGGGTGGGCACGCGCTTCAGCGGCGGTGCCCTCGAACCGAGCTACGACGCCGTGCACGCGAGCGGCGACCTCGGCTACACCGTGGGGCTCGAACGCGGGGTCGTGCGCGTCGACGGCGGCGAGCCGCGCGAGATCGTGATCCGGGTGACCCACATCTACCGCCGCGACGCCGCGGGCGAGTGGCTGCTCGTGCACCGGCACGGCGACCACCCGCCGGCCCGCGAGTTCAGCAGCGCCCGATGACCGGCCGCCCGCTGCTGCTGCTCGACCTCGACAACACGCTCGTCGACCGCGCGGGCGCTTTCGCGCAGTGGGCCGGGCTGTTCGCCGCCGAGCACGGGCGGGAGGACGACGCGGCGTTCATCGTGGCGGCGGACCGCAACGGCCACACACCGCGCCCGGTGCTCGCCGCCACCGTGCTCGGGCGGTTCGGCCTCGACACCGACCCCGCGACCGTCGAGCGGATGGTCGACCGGCTGCTCTACGAGCACGTCGACTTCGTGGAGGTCTACGACGGCCTCGCCGAGCACCTCGAGGTGCTGGCCGACGACGGCGTGCGGCTCGCGATCCTCTCCAACGGGCCGGTCGAGCAGCAGGGACGGAAGCTCCGCCGCACGGGGATCGACCGGCGCATGGTCGACACCGTGATCTCGGAGGGCGTGGGGGTCAAGAAGCCAGACGAGCGCATCTTCCGGATCGCCCTCGAGCGCGCCGGCGGGGATCCGGCCGGCACCTGGATGGTGGGCGACGATCCCGTGAACGACGTCGCCGGTGGGCGCGCGGCCGGGCTCCGCACCGCCTGGGTGGGGCACGGGACGGTGTGGAGCGAGCGCGGTGACGCCGCGGCGCCGCCCACCCTCGAGGCCGCGACCACGCGCGAGGTGCTCGACCTCATCCTGGATCGCTGAGCCGACCGCCTCGCTCGCCTCGACGCGCATCCGCCGGTCAGAGCGGGTGAGCGCGCGGCTCCCCGTGGAGCGCATCCGCCATGGCCGCCGTGCGGTCGCGGAGCGCCGCCACCACCGCCGCGACCGCCGGGCGGTCGAGCGAGTCGGGCCGGAGCACCATCCAGTAGGGCAGCACCTCGGCGATCTCCTCGGGCAGCACGCGCACGAGATCCGGATGCCGGTCGGCCACGAAGCAGGGTAGGAAGCCGATGCCGGCACCGGCGCGGGTGGCCTCGACATGCACGAACACGTTCGTGGAGGTGAGCGAGTCGCGCATGCCGGGCACGAGGCGTCTCGGGGCGTCGAGATCGTCGACCTGCAGCATCGAGTCGATGAAGTAGACGAGGGGATGCGCCACCAGCTCGTCGCGCGTCTGCGGCGCACCGTACTCGGCCAGGTACCTCTCGGAGGCGTACATGCCGAGCACGTACTCGCCGAGCAGCACCGCCTCGGCCCGGTGCACCTGGGGGCGCCCGACCACGACCTCGATGTCGAGGCCCGAGCGCTGCTGCAGCGCCCGACGGGTGACCGTGACGATCTCGACCTGCAGCTCCGGATGCTCGCGCTGCAGGTCGGCCACCGCCGGCGCGGCCACGAGAGCGCTGTAGCCGTCGGTCGCCGAGAGCCGCACGACCCCGGTGAGCTTCGGCCGCAGGTCGGCGCCGGAGATCTCGGCGGCGAGGCCGTCGAGCGCCTCGGAGACCCCGTCGGCGGCACGCAGCGCCCGACGGCCGAGCTCAATCGGCTCCCACCCGCCCGCGGCGCGCGAGAGCACGCGGCCGCCGAGGGCGCGCTCGAGCGACTGGATGCGCCGGGAGACCGTGGTGTGGTTGAGCGCGAGCTCGTCGGCGGCACCGGTGAAGCGCCCGGTGCGGACTACGGCGCGCAGCACGAGCAGGTCATGCGGATCGACGGACATGTCTGCAATTATGCACAGCAGGTGTTCCGAACTGGTCATTGTCGAGGCTGCGATCTGCACGAATACTCGTCAGCAGTCAACGACGACCACTGAGGAGACCACATGACCGTCACCGATCCCGTCCGCACCGAACGAGCGCCCTCCGGGTTGAAGAAGGTGGTGGCCGCCTCGATGGTGGGCACCGTCGTGGAATGGTACGAGTTCTTCCTCTACGCCACCGCCGCGAGCCTCGTCTTCGGAGCCGTGTTCTTCCCGAACGCGGGCAGCCAGCTCGACGGCATCATCGCGGCGTTCCTCACCTACGCGGTCGGCTTCATCGCGCGGCCCCTCGGCGGCATCGTGTTCGGGCAGATCGGCGACCGGCTCGGGCGGAAGCACACGCTGCAGGTCACGATCATCCTGATCGGCGTCGCGACGTTCCTCATCGGCTGTCTGCCGGGCTTCGACACCATCGGCTACTGGGCGCCGGCGCTCCTCGTGGCGTTGCGCTTCATCCAGGGCTTCGCGCTCGGCGGCGAATGGGGCGGGGCCGTGCTGCTCGTGGCCGAGCAGAGCCCCGACCGCTCGCGCGCCTTCTGGTCGAGCTGGCCGCAGGCCGCCGTGCCGGTGGGCAACCTGCTCGCCACGCTCGTGCTGCTCGTGCTCTCGACCGTGCTGCCCGACGACCAGTTCCTCGGCTGGGGCTGGCGCATCGCGTTCTGGCTGTCGGCGCTCATCGTGCTCGTGGGCTACTACATCCGCACGCACGTGAACGAGGCGCCGATCTTCCTCGAGGCCCGAGCGCTCGTGGAGTCGGAGCAGGCCGCGAGCTACGGCGTGTTCGAGGTCGTGAAGCGCTACCCGAAGGGCGTGCTGAAGGCGATGGGGCTGCGGTTCGCCGAGAACATCCTCTACTACATCATCGTGAGCTTCTCGATCGTCTACCTCGTCACCGTGCACGAGTACGACACGAGCTCGCTGCTGCTGGCCCTTCTCATCGCGCACGCCGTGCACTTCGCGGTCATCCCGCAGGTGGGGCGGCTCGCGGATCGGGTGGGCCGGAAGCCCGTGTACTTCGCCGGCGCCGTGCTCGGTGCGACGTGGGCGTTCTTCGCCTTCCCGATGTTCGACACGCTGAACCCCGTGCTCATCGTCGTCGCCATCACGATCGGGCTGTGCTTCCATGCCCTCATGTACGCCGGGCAGCCCGCCATCATGGCCGAGATGTTCCCCACCCGCATGCGCTACTCGGGCGTCTCGCTGGGCTACCAGGTGACCTCGATCGTGGCCGGTTCGCTTGCGCCGATCATCGCATCCGCTCTGCTGCAGCGGTTCGACTCGTGGGTGCCGGTGGCGCTCTACATCGTGCTCGCGTGCGCCGTCACGGCCGTGACGGTGCTCACGCTCAAGGAGACCCGCGGAGCCTCGCTCCGGGCGGTCGACGAGGCGGATGCCGAGCGCTTCGGCCTGCGCGGCGCGAAGCGATGAGTGCTCCGGAGCGGACCCTGGCGCTCCGGGGCAGGCGCGCCCTCGTCACCGGCGGCGCGAGCGGCATCGGCGAGGCCGTGGTGCGGGCATTCGCGGCGGAGGGGGCCTTCGTGGTCGTCGCCGATCGCGACGGCCCGCGCGCCGAGGCTCTCGCCGCCTCGGTGGGCGGGGAGGCGTGGACGATCGACCTCGGCGACGCCGCCGCCCTCACCGACGACTCGCTGCAGCCCATGCTGGAGGGGGTCGACGTGCTCGTCAACAACGCGGGCATCCAGCACGTGGCCCCCATCGAGGAGTTCGAGCCGGAGTGGTTCCGGCAGATCCTGACGGTGATGCTCGAGGCGCCGTTCCTGCTCGTGCGGGCCGCACTGCCCGGGATGTACCGGCGCGGGTGGGGGCGGATCGTGAACGTCTCGTCGGTGCACGGGCTGCGGGCCTCGGCCTTCAAGAGCGCCTACGTGGCGGCGAAGCACGGGCTCGAGGGACTCTCGAAGGTGACCGCGCTCGAGGCCGCCGCGTACGGCGTGACGAGCAACTGCGTGAGCCCCGGGTACGTGCGCACCTCGCTCGTGGAGAAGCAGATCGCGCAGCAGGCCGCGGCGCACGGGTTCGCGGAGTCGGAGGTGCTGGCGCGGGTGATGCTCACCGAGAGCGCGATCAAGCGGCTCGTGGAGCCCGAGGAGGTGGCGGCGCTCGTGCTGTGGCTGGCGTCGCCGGCCGCCGCCATGGTCACGGGCTCGAGCTACACGATGGACGGCGGCTGGTCGGCCCGCTGACCCGGCCCCCGCCCTGGCCGCGGCCGCCTGTAGTGGCCCACCCGGAGTCGCCGACTTGGCAGAAGATGTGCGTAAGAGCGCCGACTTGACACAAGATGTGCCAAGTCGGCGCTTTTAGGCGCCACTTCTGTCAAGTCGTGGGAGGGACCTGCGCCGAGGCCGAAGGCGAGCGCGTGGGCCGACAGCCGGGCCCGAACGGCGGACTTCGCCAACTGTGCACTCGATCGGCGTAGGAGGGGCGTCGGGTGCACCCTCGGGTGGCGAAGTCCGCGGGGGCAGGGGCGGGGCGCGCACAGGCCCCTGCGTGCGTGGGCGGATCAGCCGGCGAGGGCGACGGCCTCGCTGCGCCAGCGGGCGAGGAGGGCCCAGGGGTCGTCGACGCCCGCCGACACCAGTGCCACGTGGGCGAGGAGCGCGTCGTCGGCCGCGAACCACTCGCCGCCGAGACGCGAGGCGGCGAACTCACGGTGCCGGCGCTGCTCGAGGGTGCGGTCGCCGCGCTCGAAGGCGAGGAGCTCGTCGTGCCGGAGCTGGGCGAGCCGGCCGCGCGGATTGGCCGAGGTGCCGATCTTGATGCGGTCGCGCCAGCGCAGGTAGTAGACCACGTCGACCCGGATGGGCGCAGCACCCTCGGGCACCTCACCCCACCGCCACTCGCACACCGCGCACAGCCACCCCGAGGGATAGCGCACCCCGAGCCGGGAGCCGCAGGCCGCGCACGGCCCGGGCAGCGCATCCGTGACCCCCACGTCTGCCGCCACGCGCTCGTAGGCGGCGACGAGGTGCTCGTGGCAGAGCGGCAGCACGAGCCCGGGCTCTTCGTGCGCGGACTCGACGGGGCGTCCCGGATCAGCGGGGCGGCCCGGATCAGCGAGGCCGCCCGAATCGTCGGGGCGGAGGCTGGAAGAATCGACCGGCCCGCCGCAGGGCTCGCCGTGCTCCACCGCCGTGCAGACGACGGGGGGTGCGGGCGTGTCGTCCATGGGGGAAGGCTACGACGGACCACCGACATCGGCACCGGATGTCGGTGGTCGCGTGCAGGGTGAGGGGGTGCCCGAGAACATCCAGGCCTGGTGGGAGCGCCGGCAGCGCTCCAAGGGTGCCGACGTGCCCTACGCGGTCGGCACGTACCGCGCGGCGTGGGCGTCGTATCCGATGCTCGTGCGGCAGTACCGACCGGAGTTCAACGACGGGCGCACGCTGAGCCAGATCCCGCCAGGGGCCGACGTCTACCTGGTGTGGCTGTGCGACACGGGGCACCGCTTCGTCGCCACGCCCGAGGAGCAGCGCTCGCGCCCGGGCGGCCGTCGCCGCCGCTCGGTCTGGTGCCCCGTGTGCGCGGAGCTCGCCGCCCCGCGTCGAGCGCCCGCTCTTCCCGACGCCGTGCGCGAGCCCTGGAAGCTTTCGTCGGGGCCACCCCCGGCCGATCATCCGACCCCAAGACCACATCAGCTCATCGCACCGGACCCATCCGTGCCGAATCCGCCCGCACCGGATCCACCCGTGCCGTATCCACCCGCCTCGCGGGCCAGGGCGAGAACGCCGTCACGGCCGCGGGCCGCCCCGCCGGCCCGACCGCCCGGGGAACCGTTCTTCAGCGCGCAGGCTCCGCGGCCGGCCTCGGCGGTCGAGGCCGATCTCCGGCAGCGGCTGGCGGCCCGGCTGGAGCTCGCCCTCGAGCTCGACGCCCCGGGGTTCGCCAACGCGGTCGCCGTGGGGCGGCCGTTCCACGGCCGGCACGAGGTGTGGCCCGACATCGTGCTCGCCGAGCTGCGGGTCGCTATCGAGTACGACACGGTGGGGCGGTTCGGCCTCGAGCACGTGGGGCCGCGGGAGGAGTCCGATCGGCAGAAGGACAGGCTGCTGCGCGCCGCGGGGTGGGAGGTCGTGCGCATCCGGTGCCGGCCGCTCCTGCCCATCGGTCCGCACGACCTCGAGGCCTCCGGCGTCACCGGTCGACTCGTCGACCGCATCCTGGAGCGCCTCCGCGAGCTGCGCGGCCCGCTCTTCGTGAATGCGTACCTGGCGCCCTCGGCCGATCGTCCTACGCTGGAAGGGTGACGGAGAAGGAGAACCGGGAGCTCGCCGACCCGCGGTTGAAGGCCGCCCGCTACCGCTCGGGCGGAGGACTGCCGGAGGAGGGCGAGGCCGACGCCGGCCGCCCCACCATGGAGCAGCGCGACCAGATCGTGGAGGTCGAGATCGCCCAGGCCATCCGGCGCGGCGACTTCGACCACCTCCCCGGTGCCGGCAAACCGCTGACCGGGCTCGGCGGCACCTACGACCCCGACTGGTGGATCCGACGCAAGATCGAGCGCGAGCGCCTCACGGGCCTCGGGCCGCCCGCTCTCACCCTGCGCACCGAGAACGCCGAGCTCGACGACCGGCTCGACCGGGTGGGCTCCGAGGCCGAGGTGAGCGAGATCCTCACCGACTTCAACCGCCGCGTGATCGAGGCCAGGCGCCAGCTGCAGGGCGGCCCGCCGGTGGTGACTCCCCCGCGCGACATCGACGTCGAGCTCGAGCGCTGGCGGGAGCGCCGCGCCGCGCGGGTGGCCGAGGCGGCCGAGGCCCGCGCCCGCCACCAGGCCGAACTCGACGCCCTCCCCCGCCGCGAACGCCGCCTCCGCCTCCGCGCCGAGCGCCGCGCCTCCCGCTGAGCTTCACTTCTCCTCCCCGACCCTCTGCCGAACTGTCACTTTTCACGCCTAGACGGCGCCGGATGCGTGAGAAGTGACGGTTCGGCAGAACAAGAGCTGAGGGTGGGGGTGGGTCAGGTGCACCAGTCGGGGAGGAAGCCCGGGACGCTGCGGGTGACCGCGCCCGAGGCGAGGTCGACGAACGACGTGGTCATGTCGCTGTAGCCGGGGAGCGCGTAGCCGTCGCTGAGGCTGCCCGAAGCGATGGTCTCGACCGCGAGGTACTGCCCGTTGGGCGAGAGGCAGAAGGTGCGCACGCGCGATCCGGGGACGGGCGACCGGTACAGCTCCCGCGTTCCCGAGGCGTCGGCTACCAGGATGACCGACGACTGCACCGCCTGCGCGCTCGAGTAGTCGATCTCGTCGTAGCGCCGCACGCTCCCGCCGTCCAGCAGCGCCACGATCGTGCCGGGGTAGAGCGCAGGATCGACCGTCGCCTCCGCGAGCGGCATCGGAGCGACGTCGCCCGTGCTGAGGTCGATCGACGACACGCCCGAGGGATCGGCCACCACGAGGGTGACCCCGCCCGGCAGGAAGCCCCGGATCTCGGCGTGCCGGCCCAGCGCCGCCGGCTCCCCGCCCGCGAGCGGATCGAGCAGGTAGAGCTGCTGGTCGACGCCCTGCGCCACGATCGACGAGGTGCCGGGCACGAACCGCCAGTCGACGACCCGGAGCGGCTCCCCACCGAACCCGAGAACCTCCTCTGCCCGCCCCGACCCGACCTGCGGATCGAACACGAACAGGGCGTTCTGGTACTCCCTGCCGGAGGCATCCGCACCGCCGCTCACCGACACACCGAACAGTCCCGCGCTCGGCGACGAGCGCAGGTTCTGCAGCCGCGCGCCCACGGGCGTGTGCACTCCCTCGACCGCCGAGTCGCCCACCGTGAGCGCGAGCGACCCCGCGCCCTCCTCGTCGAGCACGATCGCCACGGTCACGTCGCCCGCCACCGCGAACTGCTGGATGCGCGGTGCCTCGAAGATCACGTCGGTCCCGGCTCCCGAGGCCACGGTGAGACCGCTCGCGAGCACCTGGTCGGCGGGCTTGTCGGGGCCGGCCGCCGCCCCACCGCGCCGGAGCAGGGTGTGCACCGTCGCATCCGGTGTCGAGAAGTCGTAGGCGAGCGATCCGGGAAGCCCCGTCGAGGTGCCCTCGACGCCGGAGACACGCACGCTGTAGTCGGTGCCGTAGCGCAGCATGCCCGTGAAGGTGAGGGTCACGCCCGCCTCGTCGACCCCCACCTCGAACGGCGCCGCCGGGGTGACCGAGACGTCGGCCGCTGTGATGGGCTCGATGGGCTGGTCGGGCTGCAGCACGAGGCGCTGGCCGGGGCGCTGGATGGCGGTTGCGGCGTTGATGGCCGCGGAGTCGAGGTGCGGACCGCGGAGCACCGCGGCGGCCCCGAGCACTCCCGCCGTGAGCGCGAGCGCGACCACCGTGGCGATGCTCGCCCGCTGGTAGCGGCGCATCCGCAACCGGTCGGAGCGGTCGGCCTCAGTAGACATACGGCTCCGCCGGCTCGTCGGTGGGCGCGAGCTCGGCCGGCTCGAGCACGATCGCCTGGGCGCTCGAGGTGCTCGGGTTGGGCCCGAAGCCGCCGGATGCCGTCACCCAGCTGTCGACCGGGTACGTCTCCTCCCAGCCGGGCAGGTACACCGGCACGCCCACGGGCTGCGCGTCGACGGCGCAGCAGGTCACGACGAAGCGCGCGACATAGAACACGTTCTCCGGATCCTGCGGGTCGGGTGTCACGAAACCGGTCACCTCGGCCGTCTTGTCGGCGAAGTACTCCTCGCCGGCGCCCTGGCGCATGAGGGAGGCCCAGTCCTTGACCGTGAAGCCGGCGGTGTCGCTCGCGACCAGCTGGGCGGTCTCGGAGGCGTTCGCCACGGCGACGGAGTTGTTGAGGTCGCGCTGGTCGACGGTCGCCGTGGTGAGCGTCTGCGGCGGCACCACGAGCAGAGCCACCGCGGTGCCCGCGATCACGAGCACCGTCATGACCGACCAGAAGAGCTGCCGGCGCGGGGCGGTCCCGGAGCCCGTCGCTTCGTGGCCCTCGGCATCCGCGAGCCCGTCGTGGTCGTGCCCGTCGTGCCCATGCCCGTCATCACCGTCGTGCCCGTGCCCGTGCCCGTCGTCGCCGTCGCGCACCCCCGGCAGCACGGCGAACGCAGCGATCACGGCCACCCCGGCGATCACCGCCATCACCACCGTGAACTCGAAGTACCGCGGGTGGATGTAGAGTCCGAGCCGCCCGGTGGCAGCGAGCCACACGATGGCCACGATGCCCACGAGGCTGAGCAGCACGCCACGCCAGCGGGAGAGGAGTCGTTCACGCAAGGAGGTTCACCCCGAATCCGAGTGCGAGGCTCGCCAGCCCGACCACGATGAGCAGTCGCACGAGGGTCGCCGTGGTGAAGGTGGTGCGCAGCAGCGTCACCATCTTGATGTCGAGCATCGCGCCGAACACGAGGAAGGCCACGATGCCGCCCGGCAGGAAGGTCCCGCCGAACGAGAGGATGAAGAACGCGTCGACGTTGGAGCAGATCGCGATCACGAACGCCAGGATCATGAGGGCCAGCACCGACCAGATCGGGTTGCTGCCGAGGGCGAGGAGGATGTCGCGCGAGAGCCCCACCTGGATGGCGCCCGCGATCGCCGAGCCCACGACGAGCGCGGGGAGCATGGCCGAGGTCTCCTCGGAGAACGCCACGACGGCGCCGCGGAGCTTGACCTTCTGGGCGGCCCGGCCGGCGGGGCTGAAGACGCCCGCGAGACCGCGGCGCGCACCAGCGCCCGCGGCCGCGTGCGAGTGGCCGGCGTGCGCCGCCTCGTGCTTGCACGCGGCGCTGAAGCCCGGCGTCAGGAGGTCATCGGGCCGCGGGTGCAGGCTGAACAGCCAGCCCACGAGGTTCGCGATCACGAACCCGCCGACGATGCGGCCCACGAGGATCCCGTCGTCCCAGCCGAACGCCTGGTAGGTCGTGACGATCGTGACGGGGTTGAGGATCGGTGCCGCGAGGAGGAACGTCATCGCCTCCGGAACGCTGAGCCCCTTCATCATGAGGCCTCGGGCGAGCGGCACGTTGCCGCACTCGCAGACCGGCAGCAGCACCCCGAGCAGCGACAGCGCCGCCCGCCTGAGCACACGCCGACGTGGGAGGAGCCGGTGGATGACCGTGTCGGGCACCCAGAACCGCACGACGACCGAGAGCAGGATGCCGAGGAACACGAACGGCAGCGACTCGATGACGACGCTGATCGAGAGGGTGACGAAGTCGCTCAGCCGGTCGGGGATGACCGCCGTGTCCCAGCCCGAGCTGACGATGCGCAGCACAAGCAGCACGGCCGCGAGCACCGCGGCGACCACGAGCCCGCGGATCGCGAAGCGCGACCCCGATCGCGGACCCGGCCCGGTTTCCGGCTCCCGGCGAGGGGTTCCCGGAGCAGCCGTCGCACCACCGAGCTCTCGAGTCACCGGACCAGCGTACGGGGCGCTACCCCTCCACCAGCTGAGCGAGCTGGCGCGTCACGGTTCCCCACCCGTCGTGGAACCCGAGCTCATCGTGCATCGCCCGGTCCGCCGGATCCTTGTGCATCGCCCGCGCCCGGTAGAGGGTGCCCTGCGGATGATCGGCGAAGGAGATCTCGGCGGTGACGAACGGCTGGGCGGCCGGTCGCCAGCCACCCACGAGCGCTGTCGTCCAGACGATCCGCGACCCCTCCTCGACCGCGAGCACGCAGCCGGTGATGTGGGGCGCGAACTCCGCGCCGTCTTCGCTGATGAGGGTCTCGAACGATCCCCCGGGCCGCAGCTGCAGCTCCGCCACCCGGCACCGAGCCGGAGCGGGCACCCACCACGCCTCCAGCCGGCGCGGATCCGCCCACGCCCGCCACACCGTCTCCCGCGGCGCCGCGATCACGCGACTCACCTCGAGATCGAGCTCGGGGTCGAGCACTGCATCTGCTCCAGCGGCTGCCCCTGCCCCTGCTCCTGCTGCCTCCGTCATGATCCGTCTTCCCTTTCGTCGTCCGTCCCGCTCAGCACGAAGCGCTCGAGGCGGTCGGTGCGGGACTCCCACACCGCCCTCTCCTCGGCGAGCCACCCGTCCACCGCCGCGAAGGCGTGCGGTTCGAGCACGCACTCGCGCACCCTCCCCCGCTTGACGGTGCGGATGCATCCGCTCGTCTCGAGCACCCGGATGTGCTTGAGGAACGAGGTGAGAGCCATCTCGAACGGCTCCGCGAGCTCTCCCACGCTCGCCGGTCCCGTACCGAGGCGGCGCACGACGGCGCGGCGGGTGGGGTCGGAGAGCGCGTGGAAGACCTCGTCGAGACGTTCCGCATACTGAGCCATGCGGCTAACTTAGCGGGCGTGACACTGAGCCGCAAGGCTCAGCTATGAATCGGGGTCAGCGGGTGCGCAGGCGGCGGAAGACCACCCAGACCACGACTGCCGCCATGAGCGCGAGGGCTGTGGCTGCGGCCGTGAGCACACCGACCCCGCTCTCGAACGCGTGCTGCGCGGAGGCGAGCAGCGCTGCCCCGAGGTCGGCCGGCAGCTGCTCGGAGACCGACACGGCACCGCCCAGGGTCTCCCCCGCGGCGTGCGTCTGCTCGGCCGTCAGCCCGGCGGGCACCGAGACCTGCGCGCGGTAGAACGCCGTCAGCACCGTGCCGAGGGTGGCCGTGCCGATCACGGCACCGAGCTCGTAGGCCGTCTCGGAGATGGCGGAGGCCGCTCCCGCCTTCGCGGGCGGCACGCTCGAGACGATGATGTCGTTCGAGAGGGTCTGCGACAGCCCGATGCCGAGCTCGAGGAACCCGAAGGTGATCACGATGGCCGCGATGCTGAGGTCGCCCCGCATCACGAACGCGAGGCCGAACCCGAACGCCACGAGCAGGAGCCCCACGAGCAGCAGGTTCTCGGGCCGGAACCGGCGCGCGAGCTTCACCACCCCGAGCCCCGAGACCACCGAGATCAGGGCCCCGGGCAGCAGCACGAGCCCGGCCACCAGAGGGCTCAGCCCGAGCACGAGCTGGAGGTGCTGCGAGACGAAGAAGATGAACGCGATGAGCGCCACGATCGAGAGGAAGTTCGCGAGGATCGACGCGGTGAACGGCCCGTGGGCGAACAGCCTCATGTCCAGCAGCGGATTCTCGCTCCGCAGCTGCCGCCGCACGAACCAGGCGACGCCGACGACGCCGAGCACACCGGCGGCCGCGGCCGGCCCCCACTGCGCGAGATCGCCGAAGCCGTCGTGCGCGAGCGTCTTGATGGCGTAGACGATCCCGAGCATGCCGAGGAACGACACGACCACGCTCGGGATGTCGAGAGGGCCCGGATGCGGATCCTTCGACTCGGGGATGAGGAAGGGCCCGAGCACGAGCAGTGGGATGAGGATCGGCACGGCCACGAGGAACACGGCGCCCCAGGGGAAGGCCTGCAGCAGGGCTCCGCCGATGATGGGCCCGAGGCTCGAGCCCACGGCGAACGCGGCCGCCCAGATGGCGATCGCGAGCCGCCGGCGGTCGGCGTCGGGGAAGATGTTGCGGATGAGCCCGAGCGTCGAGGGCATGAGCATGGCCCCGAAGAAGCCGAGTGCGGCGCGTGCCGCGACGAGCAGCTCGGCCGTGGGCGAGAAGGCCGCCACCACGGAGACGACGGCGAACCCGGTGGCGCCGATGAGCAGCAGTCGCCGCCGACCGAACCGGTCGCCGAGCCCACCCATGGTCACGAGGAGCGAGGCCAGCACGAGGGAGTAGATGTCGATCATCCAGAGCTGGGTCGACGCATCCGGTCGCAGCTGCTCGGTGATGGTGGGCAGCGCGAAGCTCAGCACCGTGTTGTCGATCGAGACCAGCAGCACGGGCAGCAGCAGGATGGCGAGCGCGAACCAGGCACGGCGCGGCGTGCCCGCCTGCGTGGCGGCGGGGTGGAGCGTGGTCATGAGGTGCTTTCGGTGGTGGAGGAGGTGCGCGACGGAGTCGGGCCGGATGCGGCGCGTGAGAAGTGCTCGATCAGGGCGTCGCGCTCCTCGGCGGGCACGGGCGTGCCCATGACCGAGTTGAGCAGCAGCCCGTCGCCCACGAGGCGCACGATGAGCGCCTGGAACGGGTCGCCGAACTCGGCGGTGAGGGCGCGCGTGAGGTCGACGACGAACGCGTCGAACGACGGATGACCCTCGATGCCCGCGGCGCGCATGGCCTGGTAGCAGGTGAAGATCACGAAGAAGTCGTCGAGCTCTCCCGAGTCGGGCACCGAGGTCTCGAGGTAGGCCCGCGAGACGGGCGCCGACAGGCGGGCCCGCTCGAAGGTCTCGGTGGTGCGCAGGCCCACCATCTCGACGAGTGCGCCGAGGAGCGCGGGACGGTTGGGGAAGTGGTGGGTGAGCCCGCCCTTGGACACGCCGGCGGCCTTCGCCACGGCATCCATCGAGGGCAGCGCGCCCGCGCGGATGGTGAGCTCCCGCATGGTCTCGAGGATGTGGGCACGCGCGTCTGACTGCATGCTTCCACACTAACAGACCGACCGGTCGGTCTGTTCGTGTGCGCTACAGCAGGCCTTGGGCTGCGAGCTCCCAGCGGATGGAGGGAGCGACCTTCTTGGCGTACTCCGGTGTCATGTGCACCTGGTCGTACTTCGTAGGGGTCGTCCCGGCGAAAGCCGGGCAGTAGCCCTCGGCGCAGCTGAAGCCGAGCGAGCTCACGACGTGGTCGCCGGTCCCGGAGGCCGCGACCGCCGCTTCGAAGCTCGCCTGGAAGTCGCTCCACGCCGGATCGATCCCCGTGGTGCAGTCCTGCGGGCTCGTCACGGGCGAGTAGCACGCGCCGAGATTGCCGCCGAGGGGCGGCGGCGCGAGGTGGACGACGCGGCCGGGCACGCCGTACTGGGCCGACTCCGCGAGGGTCGATGCGACGAGGTCACCGGTCGAGAGCGGCCGCCGGTCGGTCGTGTTGCCGAGTGCATAGGCGTTCGAGACCACCACGAGCTGGGGCTGCTCGGCGGCGATGCGCTCGGCGATCTCCTGCTTGCGAGCGGGGCACGCATCCATCACGCCGGCACCGTCGTTCTGCACGAGCACATCGGTGAAACGGCAGCCGTAGAGCCCAACGGTGGTCACCCGCCACTGGCCCCCGCTCGACTCTGCGATCTCCTTGAAGGCCGGCGCGTAGGCGAGGGCTGTGGAGTCGCCCACGAGGTAGAGGCGGTTCGGCGCGTTGCCGTCGCCCCAGCTGCAGCGGTCGAAGTCGGGGCTGCCGCCCACGGCGAAGCATCCGGCGGCGGGGTTGCGGCTCGAGCCGTCGGCGATCGCCTGGTCCATCGAGGGCGAGAGGTCGCCCGGCCACTCCGTGGCGGAGGCGGCGTTCCAGAGCTCGATCTGCAGGGCGTCCTCGGGGTTGACGGTGGCCGGATCGGCGGCGGGATCGCCCGGGGCGGCGCCGGGCGCCTGTTCGCCCGCGGCGGGGGCGTCGGGCTGCGGCAGCGCGAGCGGCCCGCTCCCCCGCGCCGACAGCTGCACGGTGACCGCGACGGCCACCACGATCACCACGAGGCCGAGCGACGAGAGGATGAACTGCGCGCCGAATCGCTCGCGCCAGGACTGCCAGGCCTCCGCGGCGGCTTCGCCCCGCGCCCGCAGCCACGGCGACCGGTGCAGCGGCTGCTCCACCAGGAAGTACGACACGAGCGCGAGCGCGAGACCGAGCCCCAGGATGAGCAGGTCGCCCTGGAGGCTCCGCACCGGCATGAGCACGGCGAGGAACACGAGCACCGGGAAGTGCCAGAGGTAGAGCGAGTAGGAGATGTCGCCGAAGAACCGGCTGACGGGATTCGTGAGCGGGAAGAGGAGGTGCTTCGGCGTGCGGCCGAGCCCCGAGACGAGCACCGCGGCCGTCGCGAGCACGGGCAGGGCCGCCCACGGCGCCGGGAAGAGCACGGTGTCGTCGATCACGAAGAACGAGACCAGGATGCCTGCGAGCCCGGCCCAGCCCAGCACGGCCCGGAGAGCGAGCGGCAGGCGCGCGAGCAGGGGCGCCGCCGTGGCGAGCAGGGCGCCGAGCCCGAGCTCCCAGACCCTCGTGAGGGTGGAGAAGTAGGCGACCGGAGCGTCGGCGGCGCTCTGCCAGAGCGCGAAGGCGAACGACGCCGCCACGAGCACGGTGAGCAGCAGACCGGCCGCCGCCCGCCCGCGCTTGCGGAACAGCAGCAGCACCACGAGCAGCAGCACGGGCCAGATGATGTAGAACTGCTCCTCCACCGAGAGCGACCAGAAATGCTGCAGGGGCGACACCGCGTCGTCCATCGCGAAGTAGTCGGTACCCTCGGCCGCGAACCGCCAGTTCGACACCAGGAGGAACGACGACGCGGCGTCCCACGCGGTCTGCACGAAGCGCGGCTGGTTGAACAGGAACCAGGCGGCCATGGTCGTGGCGGCGAGCACGAGCACCGCGGCAGGCGCTATGCGGCGAAGGCGCGTGGCCCAGAAGCGCCGGAGGGAGAGCCGGCCATGCGTCTCGTGGTCGCGGATCAGCACGCCGGTGATGAGGAATCCGGAGATCACGAAGAAGACGTCGACCCCCACGAAGCCGCCGCGCGGCCAGCCCAGCACGTGGGCGAGCACCACCGCGACCACGGCCACGGCCCGCAAGCCCTGGATGTCGGAACGGAAGCGGTCTTCTGGCACGTCTGTCTTCATGGCGGAGATCACACTAGCGCCCTTCCGCGACGTGTCCGGTCACATCCCTCGCTTTCCCGACAGCTGTCGGTGAGCGCTGCCATCGTCGCAGCGTCTCGGCTGGGACCGCCGAGCGGCGTCAATCGAGCGGGGTCAGTCGAGCGGGGTCAGTCGACGGCGCGGCGGAGGGCTCGGCGCGCGGCGGCGGCCTCGTCGAGGGCCTCGGCGGCCCGGTCGAGGAAGCGCTGGTAGAGCACGCCGTAGGTGAAGCCGGATTCACCCGCCGCCTCGGCCCGCCCGGCCGTGAGGAGCACGTACTCGGCGAAGACGGCGGCGTCGCGGTGGTCGCCGAGGGCATCCTGGAGCCGTTCTGCCGTGGCCGAGGTGGCGCGCGCATCCGTCGCGCCCGTGCCGGTCTCGAAGTCGGCGACGTAGCGGAGGCGCCGCGCGGCCTTCCGCGAGCGGTGCAGGCCCGCCGTGGCCTTCGCCGACTCGAGGATCGACGCCCCGGGGGTTCCGCCTCCCGGCACCGCCGGTGCTGCCGCGTCGGCGCTCACGGAGCGTCGCACCGCGCGCTTCGACGCCTTGCGGAGAGCCTTCCTCGCGGCCGCCCTGTCGGCCTTCTGCGCAGCATCCGATGCCGCACGGGCCTCCTCGGCGGCTTTCCTGGCAGCCTTCGCCTTCTTGCCGCCTCCCCCGCCGGCCTTGTCCTTGTCCTTCGACTTCGACTTCCTGCCGCCCTTCGCAGGTGCGACAGATTCGTCGCCCGAGTCCGGGTCGGAGGCGCCTGCCGGCCCCACCAGCACCTCGAGCGAGTCGAGCAGGCGCAGGTACGGCTCGTCCGACAGGTGCGCCCGAAGGCCGTCGAGAGCCCGAGCCCGCTCGTCGGCCGTGCCGTCGATCAGCCGGCGACGGGCATCCGCGTCGTCGCTGCCGCGCAGCGCTTTCACGGCGTCGAGCGCCTCCCCTGCGAGCGTGGCCCGCACCTCGAGATCGCGGGCCTCGCCGAGCACCTGGCCGAGCCGCTGCAGACCGGCACGCACCTCCTCCGTCTGCTCCGGCAGATCCGCTCGGCGCACGGCGAGGACCGTCTTCAGCCGGCGCACCGCCACGCGCATCCGATGCACGGCTTCGGGCTCGTCGGCACGCACCGCCGGGTCGAGTTCCCGGATGCGCTCCACCAACTCCCGCAGCCCTGCTCCCAGGGGGCCGTCCACCGGCTCGGGCGTCACCGCGTGGAGCCCTCCGGAGGCGGGGGCGTCGGAGCCTGCTTCGGGCATCGCGTCGTCGAGCGCGGTCCCGGGCTCGCCGAGGCCCGTGCGCCCGAGCGCCTGGGCGAGCTTCGAGACGCTCGGCGAGTGCCGGGCGCCGGCGGCCAGCAGCACGGCCTCCACCTGGTCGAGGAGGCCCCCGCGCTCCTCCGCGGTCGCGGGAGCTGCCGGGCCGAGCTCGGCCTCCCATTCGCGCCAGGCGCGCACGACTCCCGCACGAGCGTCGGTCGCGGTGACGGTGTCGTCGGCGATCTCGACCACGACGGCACCGGATGCGTCGACGAGCTCGGTGATGCGGCGCACGGTCGACAGTCGGGCGAGCGGGGTGAGCTCGTGATCGCGCACGTGCACGATGACGGCCTCGCGCACCCCGGCCGGCACCTGGGGGTCGGACTCGGCCCCCTCGCGCGGCAGCGCCGCCGGTGGTTCGAGCGGCCACTGCAGCTCCTCACGCCCCTCGGCGGCGGGCAGCTTCACGTGCCATCCGGCGTCGTGCCCGCCCTGCCGGCGGCGCAACGCGATCCGCTGCTGCGAGAGCGCACCATCGGCGGTATCGAAGTACACCGCCTCGAGCTGCACCGCTTCCAGGGCTCGCACCTCGAGTTCGCCGCCCTCGCCCACGGCGATGCCCTTCAGCTCCGGCAGGGGCGTCGACTCGTCGACGGCGTACTTGCGTTCGATCTCGATCTGCGTGGTGTGGTCCATGGCTCGGTCGGTCTCTCCTGGTGTCGGCGCGTGCGGCGGCGGGTTGGTGTGCGGCGGAGCACACTGAGGATGTGTCCACGCCCGTTCTCATTCTGGTCAACAAGCCCGCCGTCGGCATCGACGTCCCGGTCAGCACTCAGCCGGAGTTCGAACGCCGAGACCCTGGTGAGCCCCAGCTGAGCGTGCTCGACCTCGGCACCACCCGAGGAGACGGCGTCTTCGAGACCGTCATGGTGTCGGAGGGGCGGGCCCCCGCGCTGGCCGCGCACCTCGACCGGTTCCGGGCATCCGCGCTGCTGCTCGACCTGCCCGAACCCGACCGGGAGGTCTGGGGGCGCGCGGTGGAGGCCGCGATCGCCGCCGCCGAGGCAGAAGCAGAAGTAGAAACAGATACAGCGGGGCTCGGCGTGCTCGCGGTCAAGCTCGTGCTCACCCGCGGCATCGAGGGATCGGGCCGCCCCACCGGCTGGGTGCTCGCCCAGCTCGCCCGCGACTTCACGGCGGTGCGCCGCGAGGGCGTGCGCGTCGTCACTCTCGACCGCGGCTACCGGCACGACGTGGGCCGCACGTCGCCGTGGCTCCTTCAGGGCGCGAAGACGCTCTCCTACGCCATCAACACCGCAGCCCTCCGCGAGGCGGCGAGGCGGGGCGCAGACGAGGTCGTCTTCACGAGCTCGGACGGCTTCGTGCTCGAGGCCCCCACCGCGAGCGTGCTGCTGCGCGAGGGCAACCGCTTCTCGACCCCGTCGGCAGAGGTCGGCATCCTGCCGGGCACGACGCAGCGGCGGGCGTTCGAGTTCCTGCGCTCGCGCGGCCATGATGCCGACGCCGTGCGACTGCGGGCCAGCGACCTCCACCGGGCGGACGCGGTCTGGCTCGTCTCGGCCGTGCGCCAGGCCGTGCCCGTGACCGAGCTCGACGGCCGCGCGCTCGAGGTCGACCACGCCCTCACCACCGACCTCAACGCCTACCTCTCGGCGCGCCAGGCCTCCTGACTCTCGCCCACGCGGCCCACGTTGGCGCCCACCCACTGCACGAGCGGGATGAGCACCTGTCCGAGCTCGGCGCCGAGGGGCGTGAGGCTGTAGTCGACGCGTGGCGGCACGGATCCGGCGGAGGCGCGCAGCACGAAGCCGTCGGCCTCGAGGGCGCGAAGTGTCTGCGCGAGCATCTTCTCGCTGATGCCCTCGACATAGCGCCGCAGCTCCCCCCAGCGCATCGGCTGCTGCGCGAGTGCGACGAGCACGAGAACCCCCCACTTGCTCGTGACGTGATCGAGCACCTGACGACTCGCGCAGTTCGCCGCGAACGGGTTCGCCTCCCCGATGACCTGACCGATCGAATCCACCATGCAGACAACTTACCAAAAAGTGGGTACCTTCGTCTGGGAAGCATCAGGACCGGGCCGCCGTTGCACCCGGATGACGGGCTGCGGACGCAGTCCACGAAAGGAAGCAATGACCATCGTCGTCACCGGCGCCACCGGACACCTCGGCCGCCTCGCCATCGATCACCTCCTCGCCCGCGGCGTGCCCGCCGACGGCATCGTCGGCGCCGGCCGCGACCCGCAGAAGCTCGCCGCCCTCGCCGACGCCACGGGCGTGGGCACCGCCGTGATCGACTACTCCGACCCGGCCTCGCTCGATGCGGCCCTCGCCGGTGCATCGACGCTCGTCCTCGTCTCCGGCAGCGAAGTGGGCAAGCGCGTCGAGCAGCACGGCAACGCCATCGAGGCCGCGAAGCGCGCCGGAGTCGAACGCCTCGTCTACACGAGCGCGCCGAAGGCCACCACGAGCGCCCTCGTGCTCGCTCCCGAGCACAAGGCCACCGAGGAGCTCATCGCCGCGTCGGGCCTCGCCGCCACGATCCTCCGCAACAACTGGTACAACGAGAACTACGCCAACGCCTTCGCCCAGGCCGGCGCCACCGGTGTGCACCTCGCCTCCATCGGCCAGGGCACCGTGGCGAGCGCCTCGCGCTCGGACTACGCCGAGGCGATCGCCGCCGTGGTCACGGCCGACGACCCCCAGGCGCACGCGGGCGCCGTCTACGAGCTCTCGGGCGACACGGCGTGGACGGGCGAGGAGTTCGCCGCCGCGGCCGCGCGCGTGCTGGGCCGGGAGGTCGTGTTCTCCGACTCCACGCCCGAGGAGCACCTCGCCGCGCTCACCGCTGCGGGCCTCGACGAGGGCACCGCGGGCTTCGTGGTGACCCTCGACGGGAACATCCGCGACGGGCTGCTCGGCGAGACCTCGGGAGACCTCGGCCGTCTGATCGGCCGCCCGACCGTCACGCTCGAGGAGTACTTCCGCTCCGTCTGAGCCGGCTCCGGAGCTCCGCGCGCTCGTCTGCGCGCGGAGCTCCTTCCGTCACAGCGCGCGGAGCTTCTCCAGCAGCGCGGGCGCGGCCTCGGCCAGGAACTCGTCCTGCCCCTCGTCGCCCACCTGCACGAGAGCGACATCCGTGAACCCCGCCTCGAGGTAGGGCCGGAAGCTCTCAGCGATCTCATCGAGGTCCGGTCCGCAGGCGATCGAGCCTCCCACGTCCTCCGGACGCACGAACTGACTGGCCGCGGCGAAGCCCGCAGGCGTCGGCAGGTCGGCGTTCACGCCCCAGCCGCCGCCGAACCAGCGGAACTGCTCGTGGGCCTGCTCGACCGCCGCCTCCTTCGACGTGGGGTGCCAGCAGATCGGCAGCTGCCCGATCGAGCGCGACGCCGCACCGGATCCGGACGCGGCGGCCCAGCCCTTCACGAGCTCCTCGTCCGGCTCGACGGCGATGAGGTGGTCGCCGAGCGGGGCGAACCGCTCGATCGACTTCTCGCCCGAGACCGCCAGCCCGATCGGCACGCCCTCCTCGGGCAGATCCCAGATGCGCGCGGAGTCCACTCGGAAGTAGGCTCCGTCGTAGGTCACGAGCTCACCGGTGTGGAGCTCCCGGATGATCTGCACCGCCTCCTCGAGCATGTCCTGTCGCGCGGCGACGGCCGGCCAGCCCTCGCCCACGACGTGCTCGTTGAGGTTCTCGCCCGAGCCGAGGCCCAGGATGAAACGACCCTCGGCCAGCAGCTGCAGCGTGGCCGCCTTCTGCGCCACGACGGCGGGGTGGTAGCGCACGGTGGGGCAGGTCACGTAGGTGGCGAGCTCGACCCGCGAGGTGGCCTGGGCCACGGCGCCGAGGAGGGTCCAGGCATAGGGCGCGTGCCCCTGCTCGGTGAGCCACGGCGAGTAGTGGTCGCTCGACACCTCGAAGTCGAAGCCCGCTTCCTCCGCGGCCACGGCGTAGCGCACCAGCTCCCGGGGGCCGCTCTGCTCGGTCATGAGGGTGTAGCCGAATCGAACCATCGTCGTCTCCTGTCCATCGGGTGTCACGTGCTTCCACCGTGACACTCGACGCCGCGACCCGCAGGGGGTTGCGTCAGACGAGAGTCGGTTCTCTGAGCGAACGCGCCGCCGTGCGGAGCACGGCGGGGCCCAGCACGAGCACGCCGTCCGACAGCGGCTCCGAGCGCACGCCGCCCCGGCCCCGCAGCGCCCTGTGCGCACCGGGGGCGAACACGACGTCCATCCAGGCGCACGGGTTCGCCGGGCGGTGGCCCTGGAACTGCACGGCACCCTGGCCGGAGTCGAGACTGAACGCCGCTCCCCTCAGGGCATCGACGTCGAACCCTCGCAGCACGATGTTGCGGCGGGCGAGCGCCGGATCGGGCGAGCGGTCGAGCCCCAGCGCGAAGGCCACGTGGTCGAGTGACTCGGCCGCCATCACGGTCACCGCGGCCGGGCGGTGCGCACCGTGCCCGAAGAACCGATCGCCCACGATCCCGCGCCCGGCCCGCACCTGGATCCGCTCGCGGCTCTCCTGCTCCCCCGGTGCGGCGTTCCGGGGCCCGTCGGAAGGTCGGCCCTCGTAGCGATGCCTCGACGATGCCAGGAGGTGCTCGATCTGCACGTCGAACTCCCGCTCCTCCATCAGGGCCTGCGATCCGGAATCACTGCTGGTGGTCCGATTCGACGTGCCGGATGACATCGTCGGCGCCCGGCAGGTCGAGCTCGGCCGCGAGGAACTCGGGCGAGCTCGGCAGCTGCACGCTCACGCCGTAGTAGCTCTCCACGGCGAGGTCGCCCGTGGCGGTCGCGAGCCCCAGCACGTGCCCGCCCTGCTCCCCGTCGGCCGAGACGAAGTGGAAGTGCGCGCCAGCCACGGTGACGCCCTGGAACACCTGCGGCGCGAGGAAGCCCAGCAGGGTGCCCGTGACATCCGTCAGCACGACCTCCCGCTGGTCGTGCACGGCCTCGGCGAGCGGCAGATAGGGCTTCGACTGCCGCTTGGCCTCGCGCAGGCTGATCGCGGCGAAGTGGGCGTCGAACCGCACGGCGTGGAAGATGTTCGCGCTCACCACCCGTCGCCGCACCTCGGCCTCGAGCTCGGGCAGCGACTCGACGGCCTCCACGAGCTCGGTGCTCCCGGCGGTGAAGTCGACCACCTCGGCGAAGGCCACCTGCTCCGAGGGATCGAGGACGCTCATCGTGCCGTCACCGTGGAAGATCCGGAACACGCCGTCGAGCACCACGAGCTCGCCGTCCATGTGGTCGCCGCAGCCGAGCCCGAAGCCGCCGGCCCTGCCGACCTCCTCCACGCTGAACACGCCGTCGAACAGGCCCGCCACGAGAGCGTCGACGATGGAGAACTGCTGCAGGAGCTTGGGAGCGGGCGAACGGCGCATGAGGGGCATTCTCGCGCACTCTTCAGCAGAACGCACCAGAGTGGAGTCATGGCAACCCGAACCGAGCGCAACATCGACCGCGTGCTGAGCGTGCACCGGCCGGTCGTCCTCGCCCATCTCCGCAGCATCCGGCGCCTGCACCCGAACGCGTCGCCCACCGAACTCCTCGTCATCCTCGAGCGCCGCTACGTGGCGGCCGTCACCACCGGCGGCGCCGCGGTGGGGGCGAGCTCGATGCTGCCGTTCGTCGGCACGGGCATCTCGCTCGGGCTCAGCGCGGTCGAGACCGCCGGGTTCCTCGAGACCACGGCGCTCTTCGCCCAGTCGGTGACCGAGGTGCACGGCATAGCGGTCGACGATCCGGATCGCGCCCGCGCCCTCGTGATGACGCTCCTCATGGGCAAGGCCGGAAGCGACCTCCTGAAGCAGATCGCGGGTCAGGCCACCGGCGGGGTGACGCGCAATGCCTACTGGGGCCAGGTGGTCACGAGCAGCCTCCCCCAGTTCGTCGTGGGTCCCGTGGCCGACCAGCTCAAGAAGCAGTTCCTCAAGCGGTTCGCCGCAGGTCAGGGCGCCAACGTCGTGGGGCGGGCGATCCCGTTCGGCATCGGGGCGGCCATCGGCGGCGTCGGCAACCTCGTGCTCGGCCGCACGGTGGTGACCAGTGCCCGGACGGCGTTCGGGATGCCGCCCTACACCTTCCCGCCCGAGCTCGCGATCACGATGAAGGCGCCCGGCGCGCCCAAGGCCCTCACGCGGAAGCGCGTGAAGTCCGAGAAGCAGCTCGGATCGGGCGGCCGTCGCCGGCTCGCCCTTCCCGGCCGGCGCAAGGCGATCACCGGGACGACCACCGAGGCGCCGGGTCCGCTCGACGGATCCGACACGCGGGTGCCTGACATCCGCATCTGAGCGACGCCGATTCACAGGCAAGTGGTAGCCTGGAGGTCGAGTGAGGCACGCATGCCCGCTCAGACACGAGCGGAAGAGGGGGCGGCATGACGATCCGGTCGACGCTCGCCCGCGCTGCAGCCGTGGTGTTCACCACAGCGGTGCTGCTCGGCTCGGGCACCCTCGCGGCGTCGGCCGCCGCCCTGGCCGGCCACGACGCCGACCCGGAGCCCGCGCTCGCGCAGACCGGCTACGACTTCACGCCGATGCTCGTCACGGCCGCGGTCTTCCTGCTGATCGCCGGCGTCACGGTGATCGTGGCGAAGTACGCGGTCTCTCGCTCCAGCCACAGCTAGCTGCTCCAGCCACAGCTGGCTAGAGGTCGTCGCGCTCCTCGGCGCCGTGCATCTGGTGCACGTCGACCGGCTCGTCGCGAGCGTGCAGCGCGGCGTTCCTCGTCCACTCCGCGAGCAGCTTCTCGATGGCCTCGTGGAAGCGGCGGGTGGCCGTTCCGGGCGTCGTGTCTCCGAAGTAGTGCCGCACCCAGCGGCCGAGACGCACTCCCGCCGCCGAGTCATGCGAGACCTGGTCTATGCGGTCGCGCACGCTCCCGGCCTCCGAGGCCAGCAGCCACTCGCAGTCCGAGAGGTAGCCGCCCGTGTCGATCTGGGCGTCCTCCGCAACCGGCCGGGTGATCAGCAGCGGCTTGCCGGTGGCGAGGCGGTCGTAGACCATCGCCGAGATGTCGACGATCGCGACGTCGGCGGCGGCGAGCTGCCAGCCGAGCTCGGCCCCCGTGTCGTAGACGTGCTGAGCCGAGGGATCGGCGCGGTTCGCCGCCGCGATGGCCGCCACGATGGCACGGTTGGCCGCGCCGTACGCCGGGTCAAGGACTCCGCTGCGGGGATGCGGACGGTAGATCAGGCGGTGCGAGGGCGAGGCCAGGATGTCGTTCACGAGGGCCACGCCGTGCGTCGCGACCGAACCGTAGGCGGCGGCCGAACGGTCGCCCTCCCAGGTGGGCGCGTAGAGCACGACCGTGCGGTCGTCGGGCTGATAGGGCGTGAGCCCGGTGTAGTGGTCGGCCTGCGGGCGGCCGATCGGGAGGGCCCGCTTGTCGAAGTCGTAGTCCCAGAGCACGCGCTCGAGGCGGGCGATGGCGGCGTCACCGGCGACGAACGAGTAGTCGTAGGCCTTGAACTGGTTCGTCGTCATGTACATCTTGTCGCTCTCGCCGTGATTGATGAACACGTGCCAGCGGCGGCCGTAGCGCATCATCTGGAAGTTGCGGGAGTTCTGATTGACGTAGAGGACGACCTTGAGCTCGTGCTCCTCGAGGAAGTCCTCGAGATCCTGGACCTTGCGCACGTAGGCCACGGGAACGGGCGACTCCTCGAGCAGCGCGCTCGTGCCGTCGGGGCTCCGGCTGAGCACGACCACCGGATGCGTGCGGTCGAGCTCGGCGAGCGGCGCGTACCACTGACGCATCTGGTAGAGGTTGACGGCGCCGTCGGCGAAGTACACACCGATCTCGAAGCGGCGACTGGGCAGCGGAC
Organism: Herbiconiux oxytropis; assembly: GCF_024979315.1. Taxonomy (GTDB): domain Bacteria; phylum Actinomycetota; class Actinomycetes; order Actinomycetales; family Microbacteriaceae; genus Herbiconiux; species Herbiconiux oxytropis. The sequence continues at coordinate 370,651 of NZ_JANLCK010000004.1, forward strand.
CGCGCTCGGCGAGCTGGGAGGCCAGGCGGGAGCGCACCGCGCGCCCCGCGAGGAGGTCGCGGACGACCTTCAGACCCAGTTTCGCATCGCTCAGCACACCCACCCGTCAAGGCTAACCACGCCTCGGCGCCGGCCCGACCGGTTCAGCGGATGCGCGGCGCTTCTTTAGTCAATCGTGACCTTGGGGCGAACCCTCCGGGCGAGCGGCGGGCGGCGGTGTCAGACGATCGGCGGCCGGCCCGCGCGGGTCATCCGCAGCACGGTGCGCCACGACATCGGGCGCCGCTCCCCCGCGTTCGTGCGCCAGCCCTCGGTCCAGCCGCCGAACCAGGCACGGAGCGCAGCGGGGCGCTGGGCCCAGCGGAGGATCTGGATGCCCGTCCAGCTCGCGACGTAGAGCGGCACGAGCACGGCGGGCAGGTTGCGCTTGGCCAGCCACACCCGGTTGCGGGCGTTCAGGCGGTAGTAGTAGCTGTGCCTCGTGGGCTCGATGGCGGGGTGGTGCGCCACGAGGTCGCCCGCATACCAGGTGCGCAGGCCCTGGTCCCAGACCCGCCAGGCGAGCTCGATGCCCTCGTGAGCGTAGAAGAAGGATGCGGCCCAGCCGCCCGTGGCGTCGAAGACCCCCCGGGGCAGCAGCGTGGCGCCTTCCCACACCGAGAACACGTCCCCTGACGCATCCGGCTCGCCCTTGCGGATGCGCGGCACCCAGCGGCGCGGGTTCTCTCGGCCCTCGGGGTCGACGACGCGCGGCTGCAGCAGCCCGATGCCCGGATCGGCCCGGATGAGCGCGATCGCGTCGGCGAGGAACGTGGGCGAGGGCAGGCTCGCGTCGTCGTCGAGGAAGAAGATCCACTCACCGGAGACGACGGCGGCTCCCGCGTTGCGGCCGGCCGGGATGCCGACGTTCTCGGGCAGGGCCAACGTGCGCACCGCATCCGGGAGCCCCTCGGGCACCCAGCCGTTGCCGACGCAGACGATGTCGAGCTCGACCCCCTGCTGGGCGAGGAGCGAGAGTGCTCCACGGCGGAGGTCCTCCGGCCGCGTGCCCTGCGTGAGCAGCACGACGCCCACCGTTGGGGGCGCTGGCTCCGGCACCGACTCGGGCGAGGTGCTCAGGAGCGCACCCGCTTGGAGGCCATGATCGCCACGAAGTGCCCCACGAGCGCGAGGACCGACAGCGGCACGAGGGCGATCAGCAGGATGCGGTCGGCGAGCACGCCGCCGATGAACAGGCCCACCACGGCGAACGCGAAGATGAGCATCGTGAGCTCGACCGAGTGATAGAGCCGGTGGAAGGGCACGAAGCGGGCGGCTCTCCTGAGTCGGGCGACGAGGGCCTGCGACGGCTCGGACTCGCCCTGCTTGTCGGCGAGCTTGTCGAGCCCGGCGTTGGCCCGCGCCACGTGCACCATGTCGTTGAGGGCCTTGTTGAGCACGATCACGAGGGCCAGCAGGAGGCCGAGCGTCGTCCAGAGGAAGTCCTCCGGGGCGTCGAACGGCAGTCCGGCAGCGCGGAGGCCGAGGGCGATCGGGATGAGCGACTCGGTGGTGTAGTGCCCCACCTTGTCGAGGAACACGCCCGCAGGAGACGAGGTGCGGCGCCAGCGAGCGACCTCGCCGTCGCAGCAGTCGACGAGCATCTGCAGCTGGCCCAGGATGAGCGCGAGGGCCGCTCCGCCGATGCCCGGGATGAGCAGGGCGGCGGCGGTGGCCCAGCCCGTGAGGATCATCAGCCCCGTCACCCCGTTGGCCGAGATCGAGGTCTTCAGCAGCACCCAGGTGACGTAGGGCGAGAGGTTGCGGAGATAGAGCGACGCCGTCCAGTGCTCGGCGTTGCGGCGGCCTCGCACCTCGGGCGGCTGGGCGACGGCCTTGAGCTCGGCGATCGACGACGGCCGCCCAGCTGTGGGCCGACCGGCCGGGGGGCGACCGAATGGGGATTGCGACACTGTCACCTTCCCGTGTGCGCTGTGATGTTCTTGGTCAGCGTGAGGAAGCCGAGGATGAATCCCAGCCCCCAGCTGAAATGGATGCAGGGCAAGACTACGAGAAACAGTGCACCCGTGCGACCGCCGGCCTGCCGGGCGGCCCCGAGGGCCGCGACGATCACGAAGAGCGTGTAGACGGCGGGCACGACGAAGCCGAGCAACAGCCACGTGCCGGCCGCCCCGCCGACGGCGGTCGTGATGACGCCGACGATCCCGGCGACCAGACCCAGCACCACGACAGCCACGGTGATGGGCGGCACGAAGTACTTGAGGGCGTTGGCCGAGAAGAAGCGGCGCGCGAGCTCGCCGCGCCAGAGCCCGGTGGAGAAGAACTGCCGCACGAGCCGCTCGAGCGAGGGCCGGGGGCGGTAGGTGACGACCAGGCGCGGCGTGAACCAGACCACGCCGCCGGAGGCCCGGAGGCGCCGGTTCAGCTCCCAGTCCTGGCCGCGGCGGATGTCCTCGTTGAACAGGCCCACGCGGGTGAGCCACTCGCGCCGGAAGACGCCGAGGTAGACGGTCTCGGCGGGGCCCTCCTCGCCGCCCACGTGGTGGGCGCCGCCGCCGAGGCCTGCCTTCGAGCCGTAGGCGATGGCCACGGCGGTCTCGAACGGCGTCGTGCCCTCGGCCTTCATGATGCCGCCCACGTTGGCGGCCCCCGTGCGGAGCATCGCCTCGACCGCGATGCGGGTGTAGTCGCGCGGCAGCAGGGAGTGCGCGTCGACCCGCACGACGATCGGGTACTGCGACGCCTGGATGGCGACGTTGAGGCCGGAGGGCGTCGACCCTGTCGGGTTCTCGATCACGCGGATGCGCGGGTCGACCTCCGAGAGCCGCTCGACGAGCTCGGTGGTGCCGTCGATCGACGGGCCCAGGGCGACGATCACGTCGAACGGCCCCTCGTAGTCCTGGTCGAGCAGGCTCGCGATGGCCGCTTCGACGTGCACGACCTCGTTGAGCACGGGCATCACGTAGGAGACTCCGGGACGGCCGCCCAGCTCGGAGGGCTCGGCGCTCGGCCCGGGGGTCGGTCCGTCGTCCGGTCCGGTGTTCGGCTGGGTCATCGCATCCGCTCGTCGTCTCTGGCCCGCACACGGAAGACGGGCCGGGGGGCCGCCGTCGCGAGCGACGACGAGCCTACCAGCCCGCTTCGGTGGTGCCGGGATTACGGCGTGAGCTCACCCAGGGTGACCGTCACGGTGTCCGAGGACGAGCCGCGGGTGTAGGTGACCTCGGCCTCGCCGCCGGCCGGCAGGGTGCGCACGAGGGCGGTGAGGTCGGTCGAGTTCGAGACCGGCAGGCCGTTGAACGAGGTGACGATGTCGCCCTCGCGGAGCCCGGCCGCCTCGGCCGCGCCGCCGGCCGTGACCGTCTGGATCTGTGCGCCCGCGGTGGTCGCGCCGTCCGCTGCGCTCGCGTTGCCCACGGTCGCGCCGAGGAGGCCATGGGTGGCGGCACCGTTCGCGATGATCTCGTCGGTGACGCGCTGCACGAGGTTCGACGGGATCGAGAAGCCCACGCCGATGCTGCCGGCGGTGCCCGACGAGCTGCCGGCACTCGCGATGGCCACGTTGATGCCGATGAGCTTGCCCTCGGAGTCGAGCAGCGCGCCGCCCGAGTTGCCGGGGTTGATGGCGGCGTCGGTCTGGATGACCGAGAGCGAGATGGTCGACTGCTGGGTGGTGGGGGCCTGCGGCTGGCCCTCCTGGCCGCCCTGGCCCTCCCGGCCGGGGAGGTCGAAGTTCCAGAAGTCGTACGGGCCCTGCTCGCCCTGCTCGCCGTCTTCGTCGGGCACGGAGTCGCTCTCGGTGTCCGGAACCGCCGAGGAGGCCACCGTGATGCTGCGGTTCAGCGCGCTCACGATGCCGTCGGTGACGGTGCCGGCGAGGCCGAGGGGCGCACCGATGGCGATCGTGGTGTCGCCCACGTTGAGCTCGGAGGAGTCGGCGAACTCGATCGGGGTGAGTCCGCTCGCGTCGGTGAGCTTGATCACGGCGAGGTCGGCGATCGGGTCGGTGCCGACGATCGTGCCCACGAAGAGACGGCCGTCGTCGGTCTGCACCTGGATGGTGGGGGTCGACGCCGCGCCGTCGAGGGTGACGACGTGGGTGTTGGTCACGACGTAGCCGTCCTCGGAGAGGATGACGCCGGATCCGGTGCCCGCACCGGCGTCGCTCGAGACCGAGATGGTGACGACCGAGGGAGAGGCCTTGGCCGCGACCGCGGTGACGAGGGTGGCGTCCTCCGGGTCGTTGACCGTGATGCTCGTGGGGCTCGAGGCGGTGCTGGAGCCGCCGCCGCCGTTCTGGCTCGCGACCCAGGCGGTGACGCCGGCGCCCGAGGCTCCGCCGATCAGGGCGCCGATGGCGAGGGCGGCCACGAGCGCCACGCCGCCGCGGCGCTTCTTGGGCTTGGGGGCGCGCGACTGGTCGGTGTAGGCGCCGGAGGCGGCGTACATGGCCGAGTTGAAGGTGGGGTCGGGCACGGAGCCATAGGCCGCACCGCCCTGGGCCGGGGTGCCGAAGGAGCCGTTGCCGTAGTTGGCCGTCTGCTGCGCGTGGGGGGCCTGGGCCGCGTAGGGCTGGGTGGGCTGCTGGCCGTAGGGCTGGGTGGCCTGCTGGCCGTAGGGCTGGGTGGCCTGCTGGCCGTAGGGCTGCGGCTGCTGCGGGGTCGGCTGCTGCGCGGTGGGCTGCTGCGCCGTCGACTGCTGGGCGGTCGGCTGCTGGGCGGTGGGCTGCTGGGCGGTCGGCTGCTGCGGGTAGGTCGGGGTCTGGGGGTGGGTCTCGGTCGGCTGCACTGCCGGAACCTGCGCCTGCACCGGCGGCACGACGGGAGGCACCACGGCGGTGGTGGCGTCGGACGCCTCGACGCGGGCGTTCTCGGTGTTCTGCGAACCCTCGGTGTTCTGCGAACCCTCGGTGTGCTGCGAACCGTCGGGGTTCTCGGGGTTCTCGGTGCGGTCTGACATGTGTGCTCCTTCCAAGCACTCGCAAGCTTCCTCACCCAAGCTGGGCGTTCTCTATGACCAGGCTGTATGCCGACTGCCGTCTCCATAAGACCACGCCATCAAAGGGGTGTTCGGAGCGGGCGCTAGGTTGGAGGCATGACCATCTCCGGATCCTGGCAGCGCACCGCGCGCGGCGCGGGCCTGCTCTCCCCCGACGGCAGGATCGCCTCCACCATCTTCGCCGAGATGAGCGCGCTCGCCCAGGCCACCGGTGCCATCAACCTCGGCCAGGGCTTCCCCGACGAGGACGGCCCCGCCGAGGTGCTCGAAGCGGCCCGCCGCGCGATCGCCGACGGCATCAACCAGTACCCGCCGGGCCTCGGCATGCCCGTGCTCCGGCAAGCCGTAGCCACCCACCAGCAGCGTTTCTACGGCCTCACGGTCGACGCCGACCGTGAGGTGCTCATCACGGCGGGTGCCACCGAGGCCCTCGCCGCCACGATCCTCGCGCTCGTCGACGAGGGCGACGAGGTCGTGACCCTCGAGCCCTTCTACGACGCCTACGGCGGCCTCATCGCCCTCGCCCGCGGCGTGCACCGCACCGTGCCGCTGCGGCTCCCCGGCTTCCTGCCCGACCACGACGAGCTGCGGGCGGCCGTGACCGACCGCACCAAGGTCATCCTGATCAACAACCCGCACAACCCGACGGGCACGGTGCTGCCCCGCGAGACCCTCGAGCTGATCGTGGAGCTCGCGCACGAGCACGACGCCGTGATCGTGACCGACGAGGTCTATGAGCACCTCGTGTTCGGCGTGCAGCACATCCCCGTCGCGACCCTGCCGGGCGCGCGCGAGCGCACCGTCACCATCTCGTCGGCCGGCAAGACCTTCAGCACCACGGGCTGGAAGATCGGCTGGATCGTGTCGACGCCCGAACTCGTCACGGCCGTGCTCGCCGTGAAGCAGTTCCTCACCTACGTCAACGGTGCGCCGTTCCAGCCGGCGGTGGCCGTGGGGCTCGGGCTGCCCGAGTCGTACTTCCGCGAGACCGCGGGCACCCTGCAGGCGAAGCGCGACCTGCTGTCGCAGGGCCTCGAGAAGGCCGGCTTCGACGTGACGGTGCCGAACGGCACCTACTTCGTCGTAGCCGACGCGGCTCCCCTGGGCTACCGCGACGCCGCGACGCTGTGCCGGGAGCTGCCCGCACTGGCCGGCGTGGTGGCGGTGCCGATCAGCGCCTTCTGCAGCGACGAGCACGCCGGGGAGTACGCGAGCCTCGTGCGGTTCGCCTTCTGCAAGAAGGTCGACGTGCTCGAGCGCGCGGCCGCGCAGCTGGCCAGGCTCGGGCGCTGACACGCGGGTACAGTCGCACGGGTACAGTCGCGCGGGTACAGTCGCACGGGTTCAGTCGCGCGGAACGACCTCGAAGCGGCGGAGCGCGAGAGCCGGGTTGACGCGCCGCACCTCGTCGATCCGCGCGGGGTCGACCCACGCGACCGCCACGTCCTCCCGCTCGCCGAGCGACGCGATCGTCACGCCCATCGGGTCGACCACGAGGCTCGATCCGACGCCGACCGGCGGCGTCTGGTCGGCGGCCGCGACGTAGACCGTGTTCTCGAGGGCTCTGGCGGTCACGAGGCTCCGCCAGTGGTGCTCCTTGAGGGGGCCGCGCACCCATTCGGCCGGCACCGCGAGCAGGTCGGCGCCCGCGTCGACGAGGCGGCGCGACACCTCCGGGAAGCGGATGTCGTAGCAGGTCTGCATGCCGATGGTCACGCCCTCGATCGAGAACGTCTGGGGCTCGGCGATCGACCCGGCCTCCACCCAGTCGCTCTCCCGGGCGCCGAACGCGTCGTAGAGGTGCAGCTTGCTGTAGCGGGCCACGATCCCCTCGCCAGGAGACACGGCGACGAGCAGGTTGGCGAACCGTGCCGGATCGTCGGCCGTGGCCGTGAGGCCGGCGATGAGGTGCACGTCGAGCTCGTCGGAGAGGGCCGAGAGGGCGGTGACGAAGGGGCCGTCGACGGGCTCGGCGTTCTCGACGAGGGCGGGGCCGAGCGGATCGGCGAAGTACGACGAGTACTCGGGCAGCACCACGAGCGAGGCTCCTCGGGTCGCCGCGGTGCGCGCGAGGCGGGAGATGACGTCGAGATTGCGGGCCTTGTCGTCGTTCGGTGCGAACTGCGCCACCGCGACGCCGAAGCCGAGGCCCGTGGTGAGGTCGTCGCCGTTGCCGTCGCCGTTGCTCGCGCCGATCATGACAGTCTCGCCATCGCCTTGATCGCCCGGCGTTCGTCCATGGCCGCGTAGGCCTCGGACAGGTTCTCGAACTCCACCTCGAGGTCGAACACGCGGCCGGGCTCGATCGTGCCGGCGAGCACGTCGTCGAGCAGCCCGGGGATGTAGGTGCGCACGGGCGCGACCCCGCCGGCGAGACCGACGTTGTTCGTGAAGGCGATCCCCACCGGGAACTCCACGCCGTGAGGAACGCCCACGAACCCCACACGGGAACCGGGGCGGGCGATCGCGAAGGCGGTGTTGACCGACTCGCCGGTGCCCACGCACTCGAGCGTGGCATCCGCACCGATGCCCCCGGTGAGCTCGACGACCGCCCCCACGGCGTCCTCACCACGGAGGTCGACGAGGTCGGTGGCGCCGAAGGCCGTGGCGACGGCCTGCCGGGCGGGGTTCCGGCTGAGGGCGATGATGCGCGAGGCGCCGAGGCGGCGGGCTGCGAGCACCCCGGAGAGGCCGACGGCCCCGTCGCCGACCACCGCGACCACGGATCCGGGCACGACGCCGGCGCTCACGGCGGCGTGATGGCCCGTGCCGGTGACGTCGGTGAGGGCGAGCAGGTGCGGGATTAGGGCGTCGTCGGGGCGGCCGCCCGGAACCACCACGAGGGTGCCGTCGGCCTGGGGCACGCGCACGAGCTCGCCCTGACCGCCGTCGACACCGCGGGAGGCGTAGACGCCGCCGTGGATGCAGGAGGTGGGCACGCCGTGCAGGCAGTGCACGCAGGTGCCGTCGCTGTAGGTGAAGGGCGAGATCACGAAGTCGCCCACGGCCACGCCGCCCACGTCGGTGCCGATCTCCTCGACCACGCCGATGAACTCGTGGCCGATCCGGGTGCCCGCCTTGCGGCGCGTCTCGCCGCGGTAGTACCAGAGGTCGGAGCCGCAGACGCAGGTGGCGACCACGCGCACGATCGCGTCGGTGGACTGCGTGATCTCCGGGTCCGGGACGTCCTGCATGGTGACCGAATAGGCGTCGTTGAAGACGAGTGCGCGCATGCGCCCAGCCTACCGGCGCGCCCTCTGCCGTCTCGCTCGGAGCACCAGTCGGGAGTAGCCGGGGATGAGGGTGCCGCGTTGGGCACGTCGTGCGGTGACGGAGAGGGGCGCGCGGGCCTCCGCATCGAGCACGGCGTTCAGCACGAGGCCGATCTGCGCCATGGCGAGCGGGGCGCCGAGGCAGAAGTGGGCTCCGGCACCGAACCAGAGCTGCTTGAGGTCGGCGGCGGGGTTGGCCTCCGGGTCGAAGGGCACGGCGGCGCCCGTCCCTGCCCGGCGGTTCGCGAGGAAGGTCGCGAGCACGAGCCTGTCTCCCGGCCTCACAGCGACCGCACCCACCCGCGCGTCGACGGCGACGCTGCGGAGCATCACCGGGGAGGGGGTCGTGACGCGGAGGCCCTCGCCGATGGCGGGACCGAGCAGCGAGCGGTCGTGGGCGAGGCGTGGGAGCCAGCCGGTGTCGGCGAGGATGGCGAGCATGCGCGGGAGGTAGGAGACGAGCGTCTCGGTGCCGGTGAGCACGAAGGCACCGACCGCGCCCATGGCCTCGTCCTCGCTCAGGCCGAGCTCGCGCATCCGCGCGGGGACGGTGTCGGCTGTGGGGCCGGCGTCGGCTGCGGGGCCGGTGCCGGCGTCGCGGTAGGCGGCGCGGGCGTGCCGCGTGAGGTCGTCGAGCACCTCGCGGGCGTGGCGCACCTGGGCCGGTGTGAAGCGCGGCCGGGAGAGGCGCACGAAGCCCGTGACCGCCGAGACGCGGGCGAAGAGCTCCTCGCCGCCGGGGATCGAGCCGCCGGTGGTGCGCTCGAGCCCCACGAGGCGGCTGATCACCTGGCCGGAGGCCTCACGCACCTCGGCCACGAGGTCGACGGCCTCGCCCGCGACGAGGCGTTCGGTGAGCAGGGCGGTGGCCGGGCCGATCGTCTGGCGGGTGAGTTCGTCGACGTAGGCGGGCGCGAAGAGCGGGGCGAGGCGGCGCCGGAGGGCGAGGTGGTCGGCGCCCTCCATGTTGAGCAGCACAGAGGGCCCGAGCACCGGGGTCCAGAGGTCGGCGGGCGAACCGGGACCGGTCTTGGTGAAACTCGTGGTGTCGAGCAGCACCGAGCGGAGGAGGGCGGCATCGGTCACCACCACGCCGACCTTCGGGATGCGCTGCACCGGGCGGGCGAGACGCGAGAGCAGCGGGTAGACGAGCGGATGCGCCGCGCGCTGCACGCGCTCCTCCCACGCCCGCTCGGGGCCGGGTGCCGGCTGCCGGCTCACAGGCGCACCACCATGGCGCCGAGGGAGATGCCGCCGGCGAGGCCCACGAGTCCCACGAGGCTGCCGGGCCCCACGGTGCCGCTCGCGAGGGCCAGCTCGAGCTGGAGTGGGAGCGTCGCCGAGGCGAGGTTGCCGTGGCGGGCGATGGTGACGACGGTGCGGTCGCTGTCGAGACCGAGCACCCCGGAGATGGTCTCGTGGTAGGCGAGCGCCACCTGGTGCACGGCCACGAAGTCGAGCTGGTCGACGCCGAAGCCGAGGGAGGCGAGGGTCTCCTGCACGAGGCCGACCCCGAGCTCGGCGAAGGCGCGCTGCAGGGCGCCGCCGTCCATGTCGAAGTAGCTGCCGCCCTGGGCGTGCGGGTTGACCGAGCCGCCGGTGGGGAGGGTGCCGACGGCCCAGTGCTCGGAGCGCGCCACGAAGCGGCTGCCGAGGATGCCAGGGGCGACGTCGGTCGTCTCGGGGTCGCCGGCTTCGAGGATGACGGCGGCGCCCGCGTCGCTCATCGTGTAGCCCGCGAAGGATCTCAAGAACTGCGCCTGACTGTCGAGTCGCCAGCGCACCGCGTGCGAGGGCTGCTCGCCGCTCGCGATGAGCACTCGCCGGTACTGCCCCGTGGCGATGAGGGCCTCGGCCACCTGCATCGCGTTGAGCACGCTGTTGCAGGCGTTCTTCACGTCGAGCACGGGGCAGTCGAGGCCCAGCTTCGCCGAGACGATGTGGCTCGTGGCGGGCTCGATGAGATCCTGGCTGGCGGAGGCGAAGATCAGCAGGTCGATCGCACCGGGCGAGCGCTCGAGCGCCGTGCGGGCGGCGGCCACGGCGAGGTCGGAGGTCTGCCAGCCGTCGGGCCGCAGGTGCACCCGCTCGACCCCGGTGAGCCGACCGATGAGGCCCGTCGCGAGGTGCAGCCCGGGGTTCTCGCGGCGGAGGCGCTCCTCGGTCTCGACGGTGGAGCGCGTCTCGGGCGGCAGGTGGCTCGCCACGGCGGCGATCCGGGCGCGCATCACGAGGTGGCCCCACCTGCTGCGTCGGCCCGGCCGGTTCTGCCGGCGAGCCCGTCCGTGAACGCGGCCAGAGCGGCGTGCACGGTCACCGGGGGCGGACCGAGGAGCCGGTGGCAGGCTCGGCCGTCGAAGGTCTTGGAGTACGCGTACACGATGACCGAGTATCTCGTGATCGGGGGTTCCGTGCGCCGACGGGTGAGTCGCCATCCCGTCTCCACGACGGTCGCAGCCGCGAGAGCGAGCGCCCTCGGCACCTCGCGCGCGGGGTACGGCACCCCTGCAGCGCTCAGGATGCCCCGGACCGCAGGCTCGAGCTCCACGGTCTCCCCGCCGGTGACCGTGAGGGTGCGGCCGAGCACCGCGGGCTCGTGGCAGGCCCGCAGGAGGTACTCGACGAGCGTCTCCACAGGCACGAGATCGCAGACGACGGGCCATCCCCGCCGCGGCCGCTCACCGAGTCCTGACCGGTCGGCATTCACGACGGGGGTCGGGCCACGCTCGGCCCGGAGGCGCGGAAACCTGCCGCGGCGCGCCGCCTCCACGATGCGCGGGAACAGGGTCGTGTCGCCCGGGCCGAACACGGCACGTGGCCGGAGCACAACCCAGTCGCCTCCTGCGGCGCGGACGAGCTCTTCGGCGGCGTGCTTGGTGGCCGCGTAGTGGTTCACGAACGGCCGACCGGCCGGCGCGTCGTCCGGAACCTCCAGCTGGTCGTGGGCGCGGTAGAGCACCGACGCCGTCGACACGAGCACCACCCGCGGTCGTCGAGGCAGCCGCGCGGCGTGGTCGAGCACCGCGCGCGTGGCCTCCACGTTCTCCCGTTCGAACTCCGCCCGCGTGCCCCACGGACTGCTCCGCGCGGCGGCGTGCACGATCACGTCGGGCCCGGTGCCGACCTGGCCGTCCGAGGGCCAGCGGAGGGCCGCGAGCCGGGACGCCGCATCCGGGCTCGTGAGGTCGAGAGAGCGGTAGTCGGCGTCGTCGAGCCGGCGGCGGCCGATGCCGATGGCCTCGATGCCGGGCTCACGACGCAATCGCCCCATCAGGGCACCGCCGACGAAGCCGGAGGCCCCCGTCACCAGCACCCGCGTCGCCGTCGTGTCGGTCATGCGGCCCAGCCCATCACGAGATCCATGCCCCGAACGGTATGCCGGCTCATCCGCGAGCCGGTTCGCGCACGATCCGACGCGCCTTGACGGTCGGATCCGCAGCCTCCCAGGGATCGAAGACGACGACGGCGCGCCCCTCATGAGACTGCAGGAGGCGCTCGAGGAGGTCGTGCACCCGCGCCTCGGCTCCGGGAGCCGGGCTCGCCAGGGAGACATGCAGATCGAGTCCGCGCTGCCGGATGCGCCAGTCGGCATACGCGTCGGAGGCGGCGGCCATGGCCTGGCGCACGACATCCGGGAACAGCTCGACCTCGCGCAGGCCGCACTCATGAGGAAACCGCAGCACCGCATCCGCTCGCCCGTCGACGGCAGCGAGCACGGTGGTGACCCGCCCGCACGGGCAGGCGGGCGCCGCGGGATCGACGCGCAGCACGTCGTCGAGCCGGTAGCGGGCGATGATCTGGGTGCGGCGGTCGAAGTCGGTCACGATCGGGGTGAAGCGGGTGCGTTCCGCGTCGAGCCACTCGCGCTCCACGTGCACGGATTCCTCGTTGAGGTGCAGGGAGCCGTGCTCGCAGGTGAGGGCGAGCAGACCCTCCGTCGCCTGGTACACCTGCCGCGGCGTGCGGCCCCACTCCCTCCGGATGCGCTCCGCCACCTCGGGCTCCAGCACCTCCGCCACCGAGATGACGAGCCGGGGCCGGATGCGCAGCCTGCCGTCATGGGCACGCTCAGCCAGCGCGCCGAGCACCGAGGCGGGGGCCACGAGCACATGGGGGCCTGCGCCCGCCGCCGCGCTCGCATCGAGCGCAGCCACGTGGGTGTCGAAGGGCTCGGTGAGGTCGTGGAACGAGAAGCGGATGCGCGAGCTCGCCACCGACTCGTAGAGGTTGCCGCCCGCACGCAGGAAGAACGCGATGCGCACAGGGGGCGCCCACAGCCGGAGCAGCTGCCCCACGCTCCGCCGATCGAGCACGCGGGCGAGCACGGTGCCGGCCCACAGCATCCGCTCGCGCGGGCTCACGAGGAAGGCGCCGCGGCGCCCGGACGTGCCGCTCGAGAGCCCCACCGTGAGGTCTCCCGCCACGAGGGGCGCGAAGTCGCGCGTGCGCTCGGCCTCGAGCGCCACCCCGAGTGCGTCGGCCAGCCGCACCCCGCGGGAGTTGAGCCCGTCGAAGTGCTCGAGCAGCACCCCCTTGTCGACCACGGGCAGAGCGCTCAGCTCCACCCCGGCGGGCTGGGCGACCCCGGCGTAGTGGGGAACCGTGCCGAGGCGCCGGAGGAACCGCGCGAGTCGCCGGCGCTGCCACGCGTCGAAGCGCGCACGGGAGCGGAAGCGATAGCCCCAGCGCGCTCGCACGAACCGCGCGAGCAGCACGGCCACGAGCGCACGGTCATTCCAGGAGCGCGGCACCCGGCCATGCTATTCGAGCCGCCCGCGCGGACTTCGCCACCCCTGCCACCCTTCGGGCAGCAGGGGGCCCCGGACGAGCGCAGCGTTGGCGGAGTCCGCGCTCAGGCGCCGACCGGGCGCCTCCTAGAATGACGGGATGGCGCCGATCATCGGACACATCCTGCCCCTCGCCCTCGGCGTGGCGCTCAGCTCGGTGCCGATCGTCGTGATGGTGCTCATCCTGCTCTCGCCCCGCGGGCGATGGTCGGGCCTCGCCTACCTCATCGGAGCGGTGGTCGGGCTCGCCGGGCTCACCGTGCTGTTCACGGCCGTCGCCTCGCTGCTGCCTCCTCCCCCGTCGGCCGACGAGAGCCCGCTGTTCGGCAGCATCGAGCTCGTGCTGGGCGCCGCGCTGCTGCTGCTCGCGATCATCCGCCTCGTGCGCGCCAGGCGGGCCCGCCGGGCCATCACCGGGTCGCCGCTCTCCGCCCTCGACGAGCTGGCCTCCCTCGACGACGCCCCTCCCCCCGGTGCGACCCAGCGGTGGATGAACAAGGTCACGACGCTCGGCCCCCTTCCGAGCCTCGGCGTGGGCTTCGTGCTCATGCTGCGGCCGAAGAACCTGCTGCTCACGATGGCCGCCGGTGTCGCGATCGCGGCGGGCGGAGAACCGCTCGCCCCCACCACGATCGCGATCGCGATCTTCGTGGTGCTCGGCATCTCCACCCTTGCCGCGCCCATCATCTTCGCCGTGAGCGACCCCGAGCGCACCCGTCGGCCCCTGCAGGAGATCCACGAGTGGATCGACCGCAACAGTGCCGTCGTGACCACGATCGTGCTCCTCGTGCTCGGCACCGTGATCGTCGGCAGCGGCCTCGCCCGCTACTGACCCCGCCGCCCGCCGAGACGTCACTCCTCACACTTCGGCCCGCGGAGTGGTGTGGAAAGTGACGTCTCGACGGATGGGGTCACGAGAAGTCGCGGAGGAAGCGCTCGAGCTCGAGGCGGCCCGTGGAGCCCGGCACCACGACGTCGGCCAGGCGCAGCAGGGTGATGCCGCTGTAGGCCGGCGCGGGGCCGGAGAACGCGTCGCGGATGTGCAGCCAGCCGACCGTGGACGGCGTGCCCACCTGGCGCAGGTTGTCGGCGAGGGCGTTCTCGCCCTTCAGGGTGACCCCCGCACGCCGGGCGGCGTCTCCCACCCAGGTCACGAGCGACGCCGCATCGGAGTAGGCGTGGTCTGCCCCGTCCCATTCCCGGCCGTCCGGCATCTCGAGCGCCGTGAAGTGCAGCCGCACGTCGTGCGCACCGGGCCCCGACGACAGCTCGTCGACGATCGCCAGGAGCGGGTCGTAGCCGTGCCCGGTCGACGCGGAGGCGTAGTCCTGGTCGGTGTGCACGAGCCCCGCGGCGATCTCGGGCACTCGCTGCATGGGGCTCGTGGCCATCGTCTGCCAGTGCACGCCCGGGATCTTGAGACCGAGCGGCACCGTCGCGAACTCCTCGTCGAACGCCGCCGAGGCCCGCTCGACGACGTCGCGGCCGTGCGAGAGCAGGCTCTCGCTGTACCAGCGCGTGAAGTCGCGCCCGTAGGCGAGCGTGCGGTATGAGCCCGAGGTGATGAAGCGCTCGTGGTCGGTGGGCGGCGAGATCGCGGAGTAGGTGAGGCCGGGGATGCTCCACGCGGCCCCGACGCCGGCGACCGAACCGTAGCGCGCCACTGCCCAGTCGGCGAAGTCGCGCACCGCCGCGGGCGTGTAGCTCTGGAAGGTGCCCCGGTTGGGGTAGCCCGCCGGGTTGCCGGGCACCTTCGAGTCGTGCGCCGCGTACGACGGGTAGCGGAGCTCCCCGGCCGGACCCGTGCCGATCGTGATCTCCTGGATCGAACCGGTGTAGTCCGTGGCGCCCGAGCCGAAGTGCTGCTCGAACGCCTCCATGAACTCCTGCTGCTGGTGAAGGGTGCGATCGACGCCCGCGCCCCACGGCGCCGGCGCCTCGCGGTTGGCGTTGCCGTACTCGCTCACGAAGTGGTTGTCGGCCGGCACGGGCGTGCTGCAGCCGGCGATGCCGCAGATGCTGACGGGCTCCCAGACGAACGAGGGCACCGAGATGTCGCAGTCGTCGCCCACGTTGCTCTTGCACTCGTGGAACGACATGAGCGGCACGAGATCGAGCCCGGCCCCGGTGATGGCCGCGAACGCCTTCTCGTAGTACGACCAGTCGTAGACCCCGAGGGTGGGCTCCACCGCTCCCCACCAGACGTCGATCGCCACCGCGTCGACGCCCTGGGCAGAGGCCACGGCGAGCGATGACGTGAAGGCCCGCCACTCGGGCCCGCCCGTGGCCCAGTCGTCGACCCAGAGCGGTGCCATCACGTTGACGGTCTCGGCCGGGCCGGATGACAGCAGAGCAGAGCCCGGATCGGCGCTGCGCGGATCGAGGGCGGGTGGGGCGGCCGAGGCGCCGGGCACGAACAGGCCGCCGGCGACGACGCCGGACACGACGAGGGCGGCGGCCGCTGATGCGAGCCCTGATCGGGAGGGGATGCGGATTCTCATCCCCACACGTTAGGTTCGCGCGGCCACCGCCTCGTCTGAGTACTTTGCACCTACTCCTGGTCGGCGACCGCCTGGGTGGGGCGGCGCATCCGCACCGCCACGAGGGCGACGCCGGCGGCCAGCACGAGCGTGGCGAGCGGCAGCAGGTTCAGCGCCTCCGCGTTCGCACCGGTCGCGGCGAGCTCACCGCCGGGGCCACCGGCAGGGCCCGTGGTGGGCGTCGGGGTCGGGGTCGGGGTGACCGTGGGGTCGGGCGTCGGCACCACGGGCGGCAGCACGCCGTTGATGGCGGACGTGTCGTTGGCGAGCGATCCCGTGACCGACGCGATCGCGCCGATCATGATCCCGAGCGCCTCGGTGTTGACGTTCGAGATGTCGTCGCCGGCCGTGTGGTAGTTCGGGTCCTGGATGATCCCCTCGGTGCCGCCGAAGAGCGCCACCTGCTCCGCCGTCTTGACGTCGTCGGCCCCGGTGAAGAGTCCGGATGCCGGCACCCCGTAGGTGATGAAGGCGTCGTAGTCGCTCCGGGCGTCGAAGGCCGTGTCGATCCAGGGCTGACCGCCGGCGTCGAAGTAGTCGGTGAAGGCCTTCTCCGTGGCGATGGAGCCCTCGGGCACCTCGACCGGCGCCTCGAACGTCGACTGGTCGGCGTCGTAGACGCTGATCACGTAGTTCGGCGAGGCCACCATGTCGAAGTTGAGGTAGGTCGCGATCTCGTCGAGCTCGGCCGGGTCGTTCTCGGCGAGGTCCTCCACGTAGTGGGTGGAGCCCACGAGGCCCACCTCCTCGGCACCCCACCAGGCGAACCGCACCTGGTTGTTCAGCTCGCCTGAAGCGGCCAGCTGCACCGCGGTCTCGAGGATGGCGGCCGATCCGCTGCCGTTGTCGTTGATGCCCGCGCCTTCCGGCACCGAGTCGAGGTGCGCTCCGAGCATGACCGTGTTGTCGGCGCGGCCCGTGGAGGTCTCGGCGATGATGTTGAACGTGTCGACCGAGGTCGTGGTCTCCTGCAGCTGCAGGTCGACGGTCTGCGGCCCCTCCGCGAGGGCGGCGAGCACCGCCTGGCCCTCGGCCTGGGTGAGCCCGACGGCCGGGATGTACTCAGGCAGCTGCTCGCCGAGGGTTCCGTTGAGCGGCCCCTCCTCGCTGTTGTAGACGAGCACGGCCACCGCGCCGGCCGCGGCCGCAGCGAGATCCTTCTCGGCGAAGGAGCAGATGCCGCGGCTGACCACGGCGACCTTGCCGGTGGCGTCGACATCGCCCCACTCGTCGACGTTGCAGCCCGTCGCTGTGGCCGGAGCCACGAGCTCGGCCCCCACGATGCCCGCCTCGGGGGTGGCCGTCGTGCCCTCCATGGGGATCCGGTCGCCGTCGACCGTGTCCAGGTTCTGCGTGGTGCCGAGCAGCGTGATGGAGAACGCGTCGATCGACTGCGAGGTGGCCTGGAACTCCTGCCGCACCGGCGAGTAGCCCGCCGCGGTCAGCACCTCCTCGATGTAGGCGCCGCTCGCCTCGTAGCCCGAGGTGCCGATGGCGCGGTTGCCGTCGTTCGCATCCGCGATCGCCTGCAGGGCCTCGAGGTGCGCGTACACGCCCTCGACCGTGACCCGGCTCTCGAGATCCGCCGGATCGACCGCGAATGCGGCCGACCCACCGGCACCGGCGGCCGCCAGGACGACCCCCGATCCGATCCCGAATGCTGCGAGTCTGCGCTGACTTCTCTTCACGTGGTGCTCCCCTTGTCGCGTGAACGTTTGTCGAAGGTTACCCCCGTCCTGGGGGCACAAAGCAAGCCCCTCGACAAGTGGTTACACGACCGAAACAGGGACGTAGACTCCGGGCATGGATGACGACCCGACGAAGATGGGGAACCAGCCCGCTCTCACCACGTCGAGCGGCACCGTGTGGCTCGTGACGGGAGCCATCACGGCGGTGATCTCGATCGTGCTGCTGTTCTCGCTGCAGCAGGTGAACTCGAGCGGGATCGCCATCGCCGGGATCGTCGTGATCGCGTTGCTCTACGTGGCGATGGTGGAGGTGCGACTGCTCGTGCGCGGGCTGCGGCTGCGCCTGATCCTGCTCGCGATCGGCTTCGGGCTGCTCACGGCGGTCGCCCTCGGTTCCGTGCTCGTGATCGCCGCATCGCAGATTGTGTAACAATATGTCATGGCCCCCGTGCTCGCCGTGCTCCTCGCCGCCGTCTGCTTCGGCACCACGGGCACCGCACAGGCCTTCGGGCCCGAGGGCGCGTCGTCGGTCTCGATCGGCGCCGCCCGCATCCTGATCGGCGGCGGTCTGCTCGCGGCCCTCGCCCTGCCGGGCCTGGTGCGGGTGCGCCGGTCACGCCGGGAGCGCGAAGGGGCCCGGACCGGCTCCGCACCGCACGCCCGGCGCCTGCCCTCCTGGGTGCTCGTCGCCATCGGCGGCCTCGGCGTGCTCGCCTACCAGCCCGCCTTCTTCCTCGGAACGGCCCAGAACGGCGTGGCCGTCGGCACGGTCGTGGCCCTCGGCTCGGCACCCGTGCTCACGGGGGTGCTCGACTGGCTCCTGCACCGCCGCTTCCCCGGCCTCGTCTGGCTCCTCGCGACCGTCATCGCCACCGCCGGGGTCGTGCTCATGAGCGGCCTCCCCGCCGAGTGGCTCGGCATCACCGGCGCCGGCACCGGACAGTCCGCCGCCACCGCCATCAGCCTCCCCGGCATCCTCGCCTCGGTGGGCGCCGGCGCGTCGTACGCCGTCTACACCCTCGCCGCGAAGGCCCTGCTCGACCGCGGCTGGGCACCCACGGCGTCGATGGGGGCTGTCTTCGGCACCGCCGCGCTCCTCAGTGTGCCGGTGCTTCTCACGAGCGACATGAGCTGGCTCGCCACCCCCGAGGGCGTCGCCGTGGCCCTGTGGCTCGGTGTCGTCACCACCGCCGTGGCCTACGTGCTCTTCGGCTGGGGCCTCGCCAGGCTGAACGCGTCGACCGTCTCCACCCTCACCCTCGCCGAGCCCCTCACCGCCACGATCCTCGGGGTCGCCGTGCTCGGTGAGAGCCTCGGCGCCCTCTCGGCCACCGGGCTCGTGGTGCTCGCCGCCGGCCTCGTGGTGCTCACCGCCCCGGGCTGGCTGCCGGATCGGCGACAGGGCCCGGGAAAGAGCCGGAAGCTGGATGCCGCGGGCCGCCGTCGGCAGCGAGAAGAGGCTGCGGCCGGGTCTTCCTCGTCATGACGACGTGGGCCACGAGTGCCGTCCACCCCGTCTGGTGGGAGGCCCCGAGGCCCTGACCCGTGTCACCGTGGAAGTACTCGTAGAAGAGGATGCCGTCGCGCCAGCGGGGGTCGGTGGACAGCAGCGGATACCGCGCATCCGAGGGCCGCGGCCCACCGCCCGGCGCCGACGGGTCTCCGACGAACAGCGACAGCAGCCGGGAGGACAGGTCGTCGGCGACCTGACCGAGCGTGTGCGTCTGCCCCGACCCCGCCGGGTACTCGATCCGGTGCTCCTCGCCGAGGCTCACGTCGTAGCCGCGCAGCGACTCGATGATCATGACGTTGAGCGGGAACCACACGGGGCCCCGCCAGTTCGAGTTGCCGCCGAACAGTCCCGAGGTCGACTCCCCCGGCTCGTAGTCGACCACGGCCTCGACGCCGTCCACCTCCACCCGGAACGGGTGCTCGCGGTGCCAGGCCGAGATGCTCCGGATGCCGTAGGGCGAGAGCATGGTCGCCGGGTCGAGCGCCTGGTGCAGCACGCGCTCGAGCCGCTCGGGCTCCACGAGGGCGAGGAGGCTCCGGAAGCCGCCCTCCTCATCGCCGCGGATGTGCACGAGGCGTGAGAACCCGGGGTTCCGCTCGAGGAACACCTGGCCGCGGTGCACGAACTCGTCGAGCCGTCCCATCCGCGCCCGGTCGAACACGAGCGCCGCGGTCACCGGGATGAGCCCCACGAGCGAGCGCACCTTCATCGGCACGGAGCGGCCGTCGGCGAGGTGCAGCACGTCGTAGTAGAAAGCGTCCTCCTCGTCCCAGAGACCGGCGTCGTTGGCGGAGTCGGCGATCACGAGGAAGTGCTCGAAGAACTTCGTCGCCACGTCTTCGTAGGCCGGGTCGTGGCTGGTCAGCAGGAGGGCCATCGACAGCAGGTGCAGCGCGTAGGTCGCCATCCACGCCGTCGAGTCGGCCTGCTCGAGCACGCCCACCTCGGGCGGCAGCGTGGAGCGGTCGAGCGGCGCGATGTTGTCGAGGCCCATGAAGCCGCCCTCGAAGAGGTTGTTGTCGCCGTGGTCCTTGTTGTTGGTCCACCAGGTGAAGTTCATCAGGAGCTTGTGGAACACCCGGCCGAGGAAGGTGAAGTCGCGCCCGCCGTCGATCTCGAACACGCGGAGCGCCGCCCACGCCTCGATCGGCGGGTTCGCGTCTCCGAAGTCCCACTCGTAGGCCGGCAGCTGACCGTTGGGGTGCATGTACCACTCGCGCAGGATGAGCACGAGCTGCTGCTTGGCGAACTCCGGATCGATGTGGGCGAGGGTCACGCAGTGGAACGCGAGGTCCCAGGCCGCGAACCACGGGTACTCCCAGGGGTCGGGCATGAGGATGACGTCGTGGCCGGCCAGGTGCCGCCAGTCGCCGTTGCGGATGCCGCGGCGCTCGGGAGGAGGGGGCGGCGAGACGGGGTCGCCCGCGAGCCAGCGCCGCACGTCGAAGTGGTAGAACTGCTTCGACCAGGTGAGCCCGGCGAACGCCTGGCGCGCCACCACGGCCTCGGTGGTGGTCGTGGCCGGCGGCAGCACGGCGGCGTAGAACTCGTCGGCCTCCCGGGCCCGCTCGGCCACCATCCGGTCGAAACCCGCGTCGCCGTCATCGGCGAACGGATGCGACGCCCCGGCATCCGCCACCCGCAGCCGGATCCGCATGGTCGCCCTGGCCCCCGGCGCCACGGTGAGCACCCGGTGCAGGGCGGCCTTCGTGCCCTCACCGGCCGGGTTCACGGTGGGCAGTCCGCCGACGACGTGGTCGTTGATCCCGTCCTTCGGATACGCCGTGCCGCCCATCTCGCCGAAGAGCCGGCCCACGTTGGTCTCGTTCTCACAGAGCAGCACGGCGTCGTCGCCGTCGGACTCGATCACGAGGTCGTCGCCGTCGGCGCGGTGGAGCGCCGCAGACCCCGGTCGCGACGAGCGGATGACGGGCTTCGGCGCCGGATCCCCGCCCCACGACCAGGTGTTGCGGAGCCACAGCGTGGGGAGCAGGTGGATGGTGGCCGCCTCAGGACCGGCGTTCTCCACGGTGATCGTCATGAGCAGGTCGTGCGGGCCCGCCTTGGCGTAGTCGACGGTGACGGCCCAGTAGCGCCCGTCGTCGAAGATCCCGGTGTCGACGAGCTCGTACTCCGGCTCGTCCTTCGAGCGCCGGGCGTTCTCGTCGACGAGCTCCTCGTAGGGGAAGGCGCGCTGCGGGTAGTGGTAGCGCCAGCGCTGGAACGAGTGCGTGGGGGTGCCGTCGAGGTACCACCAGTACTCCTTGGCGTCTTCGCCGTGGTTGCCCTCGGGGCCGGAGAGCCCGAACATCCGCTCCTTGAGGATGGGGTCGGCTCCGTTCCAGAGTGCGAGACCGAGGCACCAGCTCTGACCGGCGTCGCAGAAGCCGGCCATGCCGTCCTCGTTCCACCGGTAGGTGCGCGAGCGGGCGTGGTCGTGCGGGAAGAAGTTCCAGGCGTCGCCGTCGGCGCTGTAGTCCTCGCGCACCGTGCCCCAGGCGCGCTCGGCGAGGTAGGGGCCCCAGTCGCGCCAGCCGCCGGCCGCCGCCTCGGCGAGTCTGCGGTGCTCGGCGGTCTGCGGAACGCTCATGCTGCGATCCTAGGGCTCAGCGCACCGCCAGAGCGTGCTCGAGCGCCACCCACGGCAGCATCGCGCACTTGATGCGCGTGACGTAGCGGGAGACCCCGCCGAGCGCGACCGCGTCGCCGAGCAGCTCCTCGTCGCCCTCGAGCGATCCCTTCGACTGCATGAGCTCACGGAAGGCGCCGACCCGCGCACGGAGATCCTCCTCGGGCAGCTCGTGCACGAGGTCGGCGAGCACCGAGGCGGAGGCCTGGGAGATGGAGCAGCCCTGCCCCTCCCAGCTGATCGACTCCACGGTGACCGGGTCCCGGCCATCCGCCGACCGGTGCACCCGCAGGGTGACCTCGTCGCCGCAGGTGGGGTTGACCTGGTGCGATTCCCCCGAGGAGCCCTCGCGCAGGCCGAAGCCGTGCTTCTGCTTCGCGTGGTCGAGGATGACCTGCTGGTAGAGCGTCTCGAGCTCGCGCGAGGCCATCAGGCGACCCGGAAGAACGCGCGCACGCCGGCCACGGCGTCGAGCGCCGCGTCGATGTCGGCGGTCGTGTTGTAGAGGTAGGCGCTCGCCCGCGTGGTGGCGGTCACGCCGAAACGGCGGTGCACCGGCTGCGCGCAGTGGTGCCCCACTCGCGCGGCGATGCCGCGGTCGTCGAGGAACTGACCCACGTCGTGCGCGTGCACGCCGTCGACCACGAAGCTCGCGAGCCCCACCCGCTCCACCCCCGGCGCAGGTGCCGGGCCGAGGATGCGCACGCCCTCCACCCTCGAGAGCCCCTCGAAGAGGCGGAGGCCGAGCTCGGCCTCCCACGCCTCGATGCGGTCGAGGCCCACGGCGTCGAGGTAGTCGATCGCGGTCGCGAGCGCGATGGCCTGCGACACCCGCTGGGTGCCGGCCTCGAAGCGGAGCGGCGCGGGCAGGTACTCCGACTCGATGAGCCCGACGGTCGTGATCATCGACCCGCCCGTGAGGAAGGGAGGCAACGCGTTCAGCAGCTCCGAGCGCCCGTAGAGCACGCCGATGCCGGTGGGCGCGAGCATCTTGTGGCCCGAGAACACGGCGAAGTCGACGTCGAGGGCAGGCAGGTCGAGCGGCAGGTGGGGCGCCGACTGGCACGCGTCGAGCACCACGAGCGCCCCGTGCGAGCGCGCGAGCGCGACGATCTGCGAGACGGGGTTGACGGCGCCGAGCACGTTGCTCACGTGGGCGACGGCGACCAGCCGGGTGCGCTCGCCGATCACGGCCGCCGCCTCGTCGAGGTCGATCCGCCCGTCGTCGGTGAGGCCGATCACCCGCAGGGTCGCTCCCGTGCGGAGGGCGAGCTCCTGCCAGGGCACGAGATTGGCGTGGTGCTCGAGCTCGGTGGTGACGATCTCGTCGCCCGGACCGATCCGGAACCGCTCCGCCGCCTCTCCGCCACGGCCGAGGGAGGCGTTGGAGATGCCGTAGGCGATGAGGTTGAGACCCTCGGTGGCGTTCGAGGTCCAGACGATCTCATCGGACCGTGCGCCCACGAACCGGGCCACGCGCTCGCGAGCCGCCTCGAACAGCTCCGTGGCCTCGCCGGCGAGCGTGTGAGCGCCGCGGTGCACGGCCGCGTTGGTCTCCTCGTAGTAGGCCCGCTCCACGTCGATCACGGAACGCGGCTTCTGCGAGGTGGCGCCCGAGTCGAGGTAGATGAGAGGTTCGCCGTGCACCTCGCGGCCGAGAAGGGGGAAGTCGGCGCGGAGCCGCAGGGCCTCCGCGTCGTCGATCGGGGTGGTCGTCGCGGTAATCGTCACAAGGGTTGCAAGTCTACCGGCCCGCCCCGCATTCCGGCCGGGCGAGGGATCGCGGTATTCGGTGTTGCTATCTACTGGTACTCGGCGTTACTATCTACTCGTAGTCAGCGACACAGAGTAGCCAGTGCAACACAGCGAGGAGGCCGCATGGCCAAGCAGATGACCGAGATGCTGAAAGGCACCCTCGAGGGGATCGTGCTCGCACTGCTCTCCGATCGGCCGGCCTACGGCTACGAGATCACGGCGCGGCTCCGCGAGCAGGGCTTCGCCGACATCGTGGAGGGCACGATCTACGCCCTCCTCGTGCGCATCGAGCAGCGCGGCCTCGTCGACATCGCCAAGGTGCCCTCGGAGAAGGGCCCGCCGCGGAAGGTCTACTCGCTGAACGCCGCCGGGCGCGAGCACCTCGCCGAGTTCTGGAGCAGCTGGACGTTCCTCACCGAGCGGATCGAAGGGATCCGCCGGCCCACCATCGAAGGAGAGAAGTGACATGGCAGCGAAATGGATCGAGGTCCTGACCGGGCCCCTCGAGCAGAAGAAGCAGTACCGGCAGGCCACCGCCAGGATCGCGGCCCTGCCTGCACCGTACCGGGACGCCGCGAAGGCGATCGGCCGTTACGTGATGTACTACAGCGGCACGACCGACGGCGACACGCTCACGACCATGATCGGCGACCACGCCGACCTCTGGGAGCGCGCCGCCGTCGACGGCACGCCGGTGCGCGAGATCGTGGGCGACGACCCCGTGGGGTTCGCCGAGGAGTTCGCCGCCGCCTACGCGGGGGCGCACTGGATCGACAAGGAGCGCGCCCGCCTCACCAAGGCCATCGACGCCGCGGTCGAGGGCACCACGGTCGAGGGCACGGAGGCGGAGGAATGACCGCCGCAGCCACCACCCCCGCCGCGGTCCGGATCGAGGGCCTGACCAAGTCGTTCGGCGACGTGCACGTGCTCCGGGGGGTCGACCTCACCGTCGAGCCCGGCACGATCCTCGCCCTGCTCGGCTCGAACGGAGCCGGCAAGACCACTCTCGTGCGCATCCTGTGCACCCTGCTGCAGGCGGATGCGGGCACGGCCGCCGTGCACGGCCACGACGTCGCCGCGTCGCCTGCCGAGGTGCGCGAGTCGATCAGCCTCACCGGGCAGTTCGCGGCGATCGACGAGGTGCTGAGCGGTCGGGAGAACCTCGTGCTCGTGGCACGCCTCCGCCACCTGGCCGATCCGGGTGCCATCGCCGACGCGCTCCTGGCCCGCTTCGCGCTCGGCGAGGCCGGCTCCCGCCGGGCCGGCACCTACTCGGGCGGCATGCGCCGGCGGCTCGACATCGCCATGAGCCTCATCGGCGATCCGCCGGTGGTCTTCCTCGACGAGCCGACCACGGGCCTCGACCCGCAGGCCCGCATCGAGGTGTGGCAGGCGGTGAAGGAGCTCGCGGCCGCCGGCACCACGGTGCTCCTCACCACGCAGTACCTCGATGAGGCGGAGCAGCTGGCCGACCGCATCGCCATCCTGCACGAGGGCGTGATCATGCACAGCGGCACCCTCGCCGAACTCCGACGGCTCCTCCCGCCCGCCACGGTCGAGTACGTCGAGAAGCAGCCATCGCTCGAAGACGTGTTCCTCGCGCTGACGGAGGCCGGACGATGACCACCCATGCCCTCGGCGACACCGCCGTGCTCACCGGCCGCTCGCTCCGCCACATCCTGCGGAGCCCCGACACCATCCTCACCACGGCGGTCACGCCGATCGCGCTCATGCTCCTGTTCGTCTTCGTGCTGGGCGGCGCCATCGACACCGGGGGCGGCGTGTCGTACGTCGACTACCTGCTGCCGGGCATCCTGCTCGTCACCATCGCGTCGGGCATCGCCTACACCTCCTACCGGCTGTTCCTCGATCTGCAGAGCGGCATCCTGGAACGCTTCCGCTCCATGCCGGTCGCCCGCTCGAGTGTGCTCTGGGCGCACGTGCTCACCTCCCTGGCCGCCAATCTCGCCTCGGTGGTGATCGTCACCGGTGTGGCACTGCTCCTGGGCTTCCGCAGTGGCGCCTCGGTGGCCGCGTGGCTCGCGGTCGCCGGCATCCTCGTGCTCTTCACGCTCGCCCTCACCTGGGTGGCCGTGATCGCCGGACTCTCGGCGAAGAGCGTCGACGGCGCGAGCGCGTTCAGCTATCCGCTGATCTTCCTGCCGTTCATCAGCTCCGCCTTCGTTCCCACCGACACGATGCCGGCACCTGTCGCCTGGTTCGCCGAGAACCAGCCCGTCACCTCCATCGTCGACACCATCAGGGCGCTCTTCGCGGGGCAGCCCGTGGGCGGTGGGATCTGGATCGCTCTCGCCTGGCTCATCGGGATCCTCGTGGTGGCCCACACCGCGGCGATCCTCATCTACCGCCGCCGGTTCCGCTAGCCGCGGCGAGCGCCGACGGGGCCCCGGCCGAGCGCCGCTCGGGGCCCCGGCCGACAGGATTCCGTTCGGGTTCGGGGGGTCCGGGGTGCACCGGCGTCAGGATCCCGTTAGGACGGCCGGATCGCCGCGGATGGGCGGGCAGGATCGACCTCCGTACCCGCGCGCCCACTCCGGGCGCCGGTCGGAGGGAGAACATCCGTGCTCGACGTCGTCTACATCGTCGCGATCCTCGCCGTCTTCGGCGTGGTCGCTCTGGTCGCCCGGGGGGTCGGGAGGCTGTGATCGTGCTCGAACTCGCCGCAGCCCTTCTCGGGGTGGCCGCCGTGGCCTACCTCGTGGTCGCCCTCGTCAAGCCCGAGAGGTTCTGACATGGAGGCCTGGCTCCTCGTCGCCCAGGTGGCGACGCTCGCACTCATCCTGGCGGTGCTGTATCGCCCGCTCGGCGACTACATCGCGTGGACGTTCAGCTCGGCGAAGGATCTGAAGTTCGAGCGCGGGCTCTACCGTGTGGTGGGCGTCGATCCCTCGGGTGAGCAGTCCTGGGGCGCGTACCTCAGGGGCGTGCTCGCCTTCTCCCTCGTCGGAGTGCTCTTCGTCTACGCCCTCCAGCGGCTGCAGGCGGTGCTGCCCTACTCGCTCGGCCTCCCCGCCGTGCCCGAGGGGCTGTCGTTCAACACGGCGGTCTCGTTCGTGACCAACACCAACTGGCAGTCGTACTCCCCCGAGGTCACGTTGGGCTACACGGTGCAGCTCGCCGGGCTCGCCGTGCAGAACTTCGTCTCGGCCGGTGTCGGGCTCGCCGTGGCGGTCGCCCTGATCCGGGGCTTCTCGCGCCGGAGCACCGGCACGCTCGGCAACTTCTGGGTCGACCTCACCCGGGCACTGCTCCGCATCCTGCTGCCGCTCGCCGTCGTGTCGTCGGTCGTGCTGCTCGCGGGCGGCGTCATCCAGAACCTGAACGGTTTCACAGAGGTGACCACCCTCACGGGCGGCACCGCGACCGTGCCGGGCGGACCGGTGGCCTCGCAGGAGGCCATCAAGCTGCTCGGCAACAACGGCGGCGGCTTCTTCAACGTCAACTCCGCGCATCCGTTCGAGAACCCCACGCCCTGGACGAACCTGTTCCAGATCGTGCTCATGCTCGCCATCCCGTTCTCGCTCCCCCGCGCGTTCGGCAGGATGGTCGGCGACAACCGGCAGGGTTATGCCATCCTCGCCGCCATGGGCACCCTGTTCGTGGTGTCGCTGGCCGCGCTCACCACGTTCGAGATCATCGGATCCGGCACCGGCCCGCAGCTCGCGGGTGGTGCGATGGAGGGCAAGGAGCAGAGGTTCGGCATCGCCGCCTCGACGCTGTTCGCCACGACGTCGACGATCACGTCGACGGGTGCGGTGAACTCGATGCACGACAGCTACACGTCGCTCGGCGGCATGATGACGCTGTTCAACATGATGCTCGGCGAGATCGCTCCGGGAGGCATCGGGGCGGGGCTCTACGGCATCCTGATCATCGCGATCATCACGGTGTTCATCGCGGGCCTGCTCGTCGGCCGCACCCCCGAGTACCTGGGCAAGAAGCTCGGGCCGCGGGAGATCAAGCTCGCGAGCCTCTACATCCTCGCCACCCCCACGCTCGTGCTCGTGGGCACCGCGCTGAGCTTCGCGGTGCCGGCCATCCGCGACGACGTCGAGTCGACGTCGATCTGGAACCCGGGCCTGCACGGCTTCACCGAGGTGCTCTACGCCTTCACGAGCGCCGCCAACAACAACGGCTCCGCGTTCGCGGGCCTCACGGCCAACACCCCGTGGTTCAACACGGCGCTCGGCGTGGCGATGCTGCTCGGGCGGTTCATCCCGATCGTGCTCGTGCTCGCCCTGGCGGGCTCGCTCGCCGCGCAGGGCTCCGTGCCCGTCACCGCGGGCACGCTGCCCACCCACCGCCCGCAGTTCGTGGGCCTCCTCGTGGGCGTCGTCCTCATCGTCGTCGCCCTCACCTACTTCCCCGTGCTCGCACTCGGACCTCTCGCCGAAGGGCTCCCCCGATGACCTCCCTCCCTCGCCAGCTCGCCGCGTCGCTCCCCGGAGCAGTCCGCAAGCTCGATCCGCGCGAGATGTGGCGGAACCCCGTCATGTTCCTCGTCGAGGTCGGGGCCGCCTTCACCACGGTGATCGCCATCGCACAGCCGTTCCTGCCGGTGGTCGAGGGGCCGCAGGCCACCTCGCTCGCCTTCACCTGGGCCATCGCGGTGTGGCTCTGGCTCACCGTGCTCTTCGCCAACCTCGCCGAGAGCGTGGCCGAGGGCCGCGGCAAGGCGCAGGCCGCCACTCTTCGCTCGACGCGCACGAGCACGATGGCCGCGAGGGTCGAGGCCTACGACGCCGCCGGTGATCCCGCCGCCCTGACGGCCCGCACCGAACAGGTGTCCTCCGCCGACCTGAAGCTCGGCGACGTGGTCGTCGTGGTCGCGGGCGAGCTCATCCCCGGCGACGGCGACATCGTCGAGGGCATCGCCTCGATCGACGAGTCGGCCATCACGGGCGAGTCCGCCCCGGTGGTGCGGGAGTCCGGCGGCGATCGGAGCGCCGTCACGGGCGGCACCCGCGTGCTGTCGGACCGCGTGGTGGTGACCATCACCTCGAAGCCCGGCGAGACGTTCGTCGACCGCATGATCCGTCTGGTCGAGGGGGCCTCCCGGCAGAAGACGCCCAATGAGATCGCGCTCAACATCCTGCTCGCGAGCCTCTCGGTGATCTTCCTCATCGTGGTGCTGACCCTCGGCCCCATCGCGGGGTACTCGGATGCCGCACCGTCGATCGCGGTCATGGTCGCGCTGCTCGTGTGCCTCATCCCCACCACGATCGGCGCTCTGCTCTCGGCCATCGGCATCGCCGGCATGGACCGGCTCGTGCAGCGCAACGTGCTCGCGATGTCGGGCCGCGCCGTCGAGGCCGCGGGCGACGTGACGACCCTGCTGATGGACAAGACGGGCACGATCACCTACGGCAACCGGCGCGCCTCCGACTTCGTCGCCCTCACCGGCGTCGACGCCGTCGCGCTCCGCGACGCCGCCGCCCTCTCGTCGCTCTCCGACTCCACCCCGGAGGGGAAGTCGATCGTCGACCTCGCTTCGGAGCAGGGGTTCGAGCGGCCTGCGTCGGTCGACGGCGAGATCGTGCCCTTCACCGCGCAGACCAGGATGAGCGGCGTCGACTTCGCCGACGGCCGCCAGATCCGGAAGGGAGCGGGCTCCGCCGTCACCGCGTGGGCCAGGGAGACCGGCACCGTGCAGACCGGCACCGTGCAGACCGGCACCGTGGAGACCGACACCGTGGGCCACGTGCTCTTCGACGAACTCGAGCAGCAGACCGACCGCATCGCCGGCCTCGGCGGCACCCCGCTCGTGGTGGCCACCCGGGAGCCAGGGCAGCCGGCGCGGATCCTCGGGGTCGTGCACCTCAAGGACATCGTGAAGGAGGGCATGGCGTCACGCTTCGCCGAACTGCGCTCGATGGGCATCCGCACCGTCATGATCACGGGCGACAACCCGCTGACCGCCAAGGCGATCGCTGCGGAGGCGGGTGTCGACGACTACCTCGCCGAGGCCACCCCCGAGGACAAGCTCGCGCTGATCCGCAAGGAGCAGGAGGGCGGCCGGCTCGTGGCGATGACCGGCGACGGCACCAACGACGCCCCGGCGCTCGCCCAGGCCGACGTCGGGGTGGCGATGAACACGGGCACGTCGGCGGCGAAGGAGGCCGGCAACATGGTCGACCTCGACTCCGACCCCACGAAGCTCATCGACATCGTGGCGATCGGCAAGCAGCTGCTCATCACCCGCGGGGCGCTCACGACCTTCTCGATCGCCAACGACGTGGCGAAGTACTTCGCCATCATCCCGGCGATGTTCGCGGCCGTCTTCCCGGGCCTCGGGCTGCTCAACGTCATGCAGCTGCACTCGCCGTCCTCGGCGATCCTGTCGGCCGTCGTGTTCAACGCGCTCGTCATCATCGTGCTGATCCCGCTCGCCCTCCGCGGCGTCACGTACCGGCCGATGTCGGCGTCGCGCATCCTCAACCGCAACATCCTCGTCTACGGGCTGGGCGGGGTGATCGCGCCGTTCATCGGCATCAAGATCATCGACCTCGTCGTCAGCCTCATCCCCGGCTTCTAGAGCCCCGCAGAACAGAACAGGACATCCTCATGGCCACCACCCGCGGGTTCGCCCGCCCCTACGGAGTCGCACTCCGCTACCTGCTCGTCGCCACCGTGGCGCTCGGCATCGTCTACCCCGTCGTCATCCTCGGCGTAGGACAGCTCGCCCTGCCCGCCCAGGCCAACGGCTCCCTCGTCTCGGTCGAGGGCGAGCCCGTCGGCTCCGCGCTCATCGGCCAGTCGTTCACCGATGAGAACGGGGAGGCGCTCCCCGAGTGGTTCCAGTCGCGGCCCTCCGCCGCGGGCTACGACGGCGGCGCCTCGGTGGGCTCGAACTACGGCCCCGAGAACCCCGACTTCCTCGCCGAGATCGAGGCCCGCCGCGCCGCGATCGCCGAGAGCGACGGGGTGTCGGAGGACGACATCCCGGTCGACGCCCTCACCACCTCCGGCTCCGGCCTCGACCCGCACATCAGCCCGGAGTACGCGTACCAGCAGGTCACCAGGGTGGCCGACGCGCGCGGGCTCGGCGAGACCGCCGTGCGGGGCCTCGTCGACGCGGCCGTCCAAGGCCGCGACCTCGGCTACCTCGGTGAGCCGGCCGTCGACGTGCTCGAGCTCAACGTCGCGCTCTCGCAGCTCGGCTCCTGACGCCTAGGCTTCCGAGCATGGAGGAACGATGAAGCAGGGACGGCTCCGGGTGCTGCTCGGGGCCGCTCCCGGCGTGGGCAAGACCTACGCGATGCTCGAGGAAGGGCGGCGGCTGCGCTCCCAGGGCAAGGACGTGGTGGTCGCCGTGGTCGAGACCCACGGGCGGGCCGCCACGAAGGCCATGACTCTCGGCTTCGAGATCATCCCCCGCACCCTCGTCTCGCACCGCGGCGTGGAGCTCGACGAGATGGACCTCGACGCCGTCCTCGCCCGGGCTCCGCAGTACGCCCTCGTCGACGAGCTCGCCCACACCAACGCCCCCGGGCTCGCGCACGAGAAGCGCTGGCGCGACGTCGAGACGCTCCTGGATGCCGGCATCAACGTCATCTCGACCGTCAACATCCAGCACATCGAATCGCTCAACGACGTGGTGCAGCAGATCACGGGCGTGCCCCAGCGCGAGACCATCCCGGATGCGGTGCTGCGCGAGGCCGACCAGATCGAGGTCGTCGACCTGGCCCCGCAGGCCCTCCGGGACCGTCTCTCCGAGGGCGTCGTCTACCCGGCTGCGCGCATCGACGCCGCGCTGTCGAACTACTTCCGGCTCGGCAACCTCACCGCGCTCCGCGAGCTCGCCCTGCTCTGGCTCGCCGACGAGGTCGACTCGTCGCTGCAGAAGTACCGCACCGAGCATGGCATCGGCCAGAAGTGGGAGGCGCGCGAACGCGTGGTCGTGGCACTCACGGGCGGCCCGGAGGGCGAGACCCTGCTGCGGCGGGGCTCCCGGATCGCCGCCCGCTCGGCGGGCGGACAGCTGCTGGCCGTGCACGTCACGAGCCAGGACGGCCTGCGCCCCTCCGACCCCGGGGCGCTCGCGGCGCAGCGCTCGCTCGTGGAGAGCCTCGGCGGCACCTTCCACCAGGTGGTGGGCAGCGACATCCCGAAGGCGCTCGTAGAGTTCGCGCGGGCCTCGAACGCCACCCAGCTCGTGATCGGCGTGAGCAGGCGGAGCCGTCTCTCGGCTCTCCTGACGGGCGCGGGGATCGGCTCGACCGTCATCCGCGAGTCCGGCGACATCGACGTGCACATCGTCACCCACGCCGCCGCCGGCGGCCGGCGCTTCGCCCTCCCGCACCCGCACGGATCGCTCACCGTGCGCCGACGCGTCTACGGCTTCGTGCTCGCCCTCGTCGGCGGACCGCTCCTGACCTGGCTGCTCACCCTCTTCCACAACGAGGAGTCGATCACCTCCGACGTGCTGAGCTACCAGCTGCTCGTCGTGGTGGTGGCGCTCGTCGGCGGCATCTGGCCCGCTCTGTTCGCCGCGGTGCTGAGCGGGTTCACCCTCGACTTCCTGTTCGTCGACCCGCTCTACACCGTGCACATCAACGAGCCGCGGCACGCCCTCTCGCTGCTGCTCTACGTCGTGATCGCGGTGCTCGTGTCGATCGTGGTCGACCAGGCGGCGAGGCGGTCCCGCGCGGCGAGGCGCTCGGCCGCCGAGTCCGAGCTCATCGCGGGCGTCGCGGGCGAGGTGCTGCGGGGGCAGGACGCGTTCCAGGCCTTCGTGACCCGCACCAGGGAGGCCTTCGGACTCACGGGCGTGCGCATCCTCGTGGGAGACCGCGTGCTCGCCTCGGACGGGGAGCCCGCCCGCGACGACGAGCCCGATCGCGTGCCGATCGACCCGGAGGCCACGCTGGAACTCCACGGCCGACCCCTGCAATCGGCCGACCGGAGGCTGCTCGGGGTGATCGTGACCCAGCTGGCGACCGCTCTCGAGCACGCCGGGCTCGAGGAGACCGCGCGCGAGATGGCACCGCTCGCCGCCGCCGACAAGGTGCGGAGCGCCCTGCTGGCGGCCGTCGGCCACGACCTCCGCCGGCCCCTGGCAGGGGCGACCGCCGCCGTCACCGGGCTCCGGAGCTCGGGCCCTGCGCTCTCGGCCGGCGACCGAGACGAGCTGCTCGACACCGCCGAGACCTCGCTCAAGCAGCTCACCGACCTGCTCACGAACCTTCTCGACGTGAGCCGTGTGCAGGCCGGAGCCCTCGCCGTGACCCTCGAGCCCGTCGACCTCGTCGACCTCGTGCCCACGGTGCTCGAGGAGCTGGGCGTGGGGCCCGAGTCGGTCGACCTCGACCTGCCGGCCGATCTCCCGCACCTCGAGGCCGATCCGGGGCTGCTCGAACGCGTGCTCGTGAACCTGCTCTCCAACGCCCTCAAGTACTCCCCCGATGGTCAGAACGCGGTGGTCGCCGCCTCGGCCTTCCACGACACCGTGCAGATCCGCGTGATCGACCGCGGGCCAGGGGTGCCGGAGGATCGTCGCGACGACATCTTCGTGCCCTTCCAGCGCCTCGGCGACACCGACAACTCCACCGGACTCGGGCTCGGCCTCGCGCTCTCGAAGGGCTTCGTGGAGGGCATGGGCGGCACGCTCGAGTTCGAGGAGACCCCGCGCGGCGGATCCACCATGGTCGTCACCCTCACGGCGGTGTCCGCATGAGGATCCTGATCGCTGACGACGACCCGCAGATCCTGCGCGCGCTGCGGGTGACCCTCGGGGCGCAGGGCCACGAGATCCTCACGGCGGGCGATGGCCTCGCCACCATCGCGGCCGCGTCCACGCACCCGCCCGACCTCCTCATCGTCGACCTCGGCATGCCGCACCTCGACGGCATGGAGGTCATCCGCACCGTGCGCGGCTGGTCGCAGCTGCCGATCCTCGTCGTCTCGGGCCGCACGGATGCCGCCGACAAGGTCGACGCGCTCGACGCCGGGGCCGACGACTACGTCACGAAGCCGTTCGCCATCGACGAGCTGCTCGCCCGCGTGCGCGCCCTCACCCGGCGGAGCTCGGCCGCTGCGCCCAGCGCGCCGGTCGTGACCCTCAGCGGTGTCACCGTGGACCTGCTCGCCCACGTCGTCACGCGCGAGGGACAGCGGAACGCCATCCGGCTCACCCCGACGGAGTGGAAGATCCTCGAGCTGCTCGTGCGGAACCCGCACCGGCTGCTCACCCATGGCGACCTCTTCACCCAGATCTGGGGCACCGCCGACGTGCGGGAGACCGGCTACCTGCGCCTCTACATCGGCCAGCTCCGCAAGAAGCTCGAGCCCGACCCCTCGCACCCGCGACACATCCTCACCGAGACGGGGATGGGCTACCGTTTCGAACCGGATCCGCCTCGGTGAGCCCGAGGTCGGCGGCGAGTCGGTCGATCACGATCTCGAAGTAGTCATCGGGCTGCGAGACCGACCCCACGAGGTGGCCGAAGAGCTCGAACGAGATCGTGCCGAACACCGTCGTCCACCCCATGAGCGTGCGCACCACGAGCTCGGTCGGCGCGTCGGTGTGCATCAGCCCCCGCTGCTGGGCGAAGCCGATCGCGCCGGCCACGGCGGAGGTGTCGTGGGCGGCGCCGCGAGCAGCGGGCGTCGCAGAGCCTGCCTCCTTGGCATCCACCACGATCCGGAGGATCACCAGGATCACCCTCGTCGCGGGCTCCACCGTGGCCTGCGGCGCCGCATAGCCAGGCACGGGAGATCCGTAGAGCAGCGCGTAGTCGCCCGGATGAGCGAGTGCCCAGCCGCGCACGGCGAGCCACGCCGCGCGCCAGCGGCCGACCACGTCGCGGCGGTCGGCCACGGCCGCCTCGGCCTGCTCCACAGCGGCCCCCAGCTCGTCGTAGGCGAGCACGAGCAGGGCGGTGAGCAGCTCGTCGCGGCTCGCGAAGTAGCGGTAGACCGCCGACGACACCATCCCCACGTCGCGCGCCACGGCCCGGAGCGAGAGCTCCCCCGGGCCTGACTCGGTGAGCCGGATGCGTGCCGCCGTCAGGATCTCGGCCGTGATCTGCTCGCGGGCGCGCTCCCGCACGGTGCGGGCGCGGGGCACGGGCGAGGGGGCCGGTGCAGGGTGGTCGGCAGGCGTCATCCGACCACTCTGGCCGCAATCGAGAGCATCCGCAACAAATGAGAGCACTGCTCTTGTTTCCCGATCCTCGATATGTCAGGCTCATGGACAGAGAGCACCGCTCTCGTTTTCCAGAAGGAGTCGCCCATGTCGGATCGCCATGTCATCGTCGGAGCCGGCCCCGTGGGCCGCCACCTCGCCGCCCAGCTCGCCGAGCGGGGCTCCGAGGTGGTCGTCGCCACGAGGTCGGGCACCGATCCGGGGCTCGCGGGGGTGCGGGGCATTCGTGTGGATGCGAACGACGCCGACGCCCTCTCGGCCGTCACGGTCGGCGCATCCGCCCTCTACAACTGTGCGAACCCCGGCGACTACACGCAGTGGGACACCACCTGGCCGCCATTGGCCGCGGCGCTCCTCAGCACGGCCGAGCGCACGGGACCCGTCTACGCGATCACAGGCAACCTCTACCCCTACGGTCCCGTCGACGAGCCGATGCACGAAGGCCTGCCCGACGCCGCCGTCGACCACAAGGGCGTGCTGCGGGCCCGCCTCTGGGCCGACGCACTCGAGGCGCACGACGCCGGGCGGGTGCGCGCCGTGGAGGTGCGCGGCTCCGACTACATGGGCACCGGCGTGGGAGTCAACGGCCACATCAGCCGCCAGCTCCCCGCCGCCCGCAGGGGCAAGCGCGCCCGGGTGCTCGGCGACCCCGACATGCCGCACACCTTCACCGATGTGCAGGATGTCGCCCGGCTCCTGATCGCCGCGGCCGACGACGAGTCGTCGCACGGGCGCCTCTGGCACGTCCCCTCGAACCCGCCCCGCTCGCAGCGCCAGGCGCTCGGCGACGTGCTCACGGCCGCCGGTCTCTCGCCCGTGCCCGTGAGTCCCATCCCGCCGCTCGCGCTGCGCGCCGGAGAGCTCTTCTCGCCGATGCTCCGCGAGCTGAAGGAGCTCTCGTACCAGTGGACCCGCCCCTACGTGCTCGACGACTCCGCCGCCCGCGCCCACTTCGCGCTCGAGCCGACCCCCTGGGAGGAGGTCTGCCGCCGCACCTCGTGACCACTGGCGCGGCGCGGGGAACTCGAGCCGCTCCTCGCCGTGCGTCGTTTCTGCCGGCAATCGGGCTACGCGCCTCGGCAGAGCAGCTCTATGCAGCGGGGCGCTGCCGTGGGTGCAGGGCGGTTCTTCGGCGAGTGGTGGGGACCGGGATCTGGTCGACGTCGATCCAGGCGGGTGGAACGAGATGGGGGACGCCGTTCCGCATGGTCAGCTTCCAGGCCGATCTGTGGAGGTGGGAGTGATGGAAGTGGCACAGGAGCACGCCGTTGTCGATGTCGGTGCGGCCGGGTTCGTGATCGGGGTGCTGCCATTCGTCGGCGTGGTGACTTTCGCACCAGGGTGGCGGTCTGTCGCAGTCGGGCCAGACGCAGCCGCCGTCGCGTGCGGCGAGGGCGCGGTTCTGGGCCGGAGTGAAGAGCCGCTGCGTCTTGCCGTGGTGGAGGATCTCTCCCC
The DNA here is from genome assembly GCF_024979315.1 of Herbiconiux oxytropis. GTDB lineage: Bacteria > Actinomycetota > Actinomycetes > Actinomycetales > Microbacteriaceae > Herbiconiux > Herbiconiux oxytropis. Next base: position 406,455 of record NZ_JANLCK010000004.1, read on the forward strand.
GGTCGCCGAACACCGTGGGGGCGACACGAGAGCTGCATCGCAGCTGCTGGATGGACGAAGCGGGGACGGGTTCGTGGATGCCATCGATCCAGCCGACACCTCGCCCTTCCTGGAGGTCGGCGAGGGTGACGTGCACGTTGACCGTGGTCGTGGCTCCGCCGAGGCGCGGCATGTCGGTTGCGCCGGCCGCGCGGGCGATGAGCTCGGTGACCGCGTCGACGTTCTTCTGCGCTTGTGTGCGCGTGTCGGCGGTGGCGGTCCGCGCGAGGAACGCGTCTTCGGCCTCGCCTGACCCGCCTGCTCCGCCTGACCCGCCTGCCTCGACGAAACGCGGACCCGTGACGCGGGGGCTCGACAGCGCGTCGATGCTCGCCATCCACAACCCGCCCTGCTCGGGGGTGAGAGCGAACCGACCCCGGATCATGCCATCCGCCGACCGGCTGTAGGTCAGCGACCGCTGCTGCTGATGGACATCGTCGCGGGGCTCGGCACCATCGGGATCGAGGAGCTCCCGGAGATGGATCGATGCCTTGGCCACCTGATCCGGCGTGAGGTGTCGAGTGGTGGTCTCCTCGACGAGCAGCCCCTCCGCCTCCGCGATCACCTCCGCCGACAGACCTCGCTCGGCCAGCGCCGCACAGTGCCGACTGATGATGGCGGCCGCCTCGATCGCGAGCTCACCGTGCCGGAGCGCCTCGGAGATTCGAGGGAACGGCGGGAGACCGGCGCTCCCTCCGAGCAGAATGGCACCGCGAAGTCGTCGACCGAGTTCGAGGCGACTGCGGCTCTCCTGAGCCGACACCCCCGTCACTGCCGACACCAGCGCGACGGGGCTCGTGAAGTTCTGCGACCGGCTCAGCCCCTCATCTCCCAACTCGGCACGAGACCGAGCCCCGACCTCCCCCGCGTACCGCACCCGGGCATCGTCCACGAGCCTCCCGACGCTCTCGAGAACTGCCTGACCGGCCAGCAGATCGACGTCTGCGAGCCCGCCGAGTTCGGCACCCAGGACGACAACGAGATCGTCGAAGATCTCGCTGAGGCCGGTGGAGAAGGACATGCCCTATCCTACCATTTTTCCCTGATGAATGCTCGTTTTCGCAGCTGTCCACAGCCCCAGAGGGCACGCCGCGCAGCACGAGCCTCAGCACCTGGTCGCTCCGGACATGACGAAGGCCTGGTCTCTCGACCAGGCCTTCGTGCTAGTGGTTGCGGGGACAGGATTTGAACCTGCGACCTCTGGGTTATGAGCCCAGCGAGCTACCGAACTGCTCCACCCCGCGTTGCAGGATCCAGTCTACCCCACGCCGGAGGGGCACCCGACCGTCGCTGTAGGATCGATCCCGGAGAGCCGGGAAGTCTGGTCGGCGGGCGGTCACGCGATCGCTCACACCCTTCGCCGACGCCCGCTCTCCGGGCAGCTAGGACACCGCATGGGCATCATCCGCTCCGAACGCGTCGCCGCGTTCCTCCTTCTCGCCGCCGCCGCCCTCGGGCTCATCGCCGCCAACACGGCAATCGGTCCTGCCCTCCTTCGGCTGCAGGATGCGCACCTCGCCATCCCCGGCACGCCCCTCGACCTGTCGGTCGGCCACTGGATCAGCGACGGCCTGCTCGCCGTGTTCTTCTTCGTCGTCGCGGTCGAGCTCAAGAACGAGCTCACGGTCGGGCAGCTGAACTCGGTCTCGAAGGCCGTGCGCCCCGCCATCGCCGCACTCGGCGGCGTCGCGGTGCCCGCGCTCATCTACGTCGCCGTGACCGCGGGCTCCGGCTACGAGGGCGGCTGGCCCATCCCCACCGCCACCGACATCGCCTTCGCGTTGGGCGTGCTCGCCGTGTTCGGCAGGGGCATCCCGTCGCGACTGCGGATCTTCATCCTGGCCCTCGCAATCCTCGACGACATCGTCGCCATCGTCATCATCGCGGTCTTCTTCACCGCCGACCCCAACCTCGTGTTCCTCGGGCTCGCGGCGATCGGCGTTGCCCTCTTCGGCCTCGTCAGCCGTCTGCTCGGCGGCAGGCACCGGATGCTCGCCGTCGCGGTCATGATCGTGCTCGCGGCGCTCACCTGGTCACTGGTCTACCTCTCCGGCGTGCACGCCACGATCGCGGGCGTCGCGCTCGGACTCGTGATGGTGCGGAAGCCCGCCATGCACGTCCGCCACGCCCTCGAACCGGTCACGAACGGCGTCATCCTGCCGCTGTTCGCCTTCTCGGCCGCCCTCGTGGCCATCCCCCAGGTGTCACCGGCCGAGCTCGCCGCCCCGTTCTGGGGCATCCTGATCGCGCTGCCGGTGGGCAAGGTGATCGGCATCGCCCTCGGCGGCTGGCTGTCGAGCTTCGTGGGTCCACGCGAGAAGCGGCCGCACCTCACCCCCTACGCGCTGCTGACGGCCGGCGCGCTCGGCGGCGTGGGCTTCACGGTGTCGCTGCTCATGAACGAGCTCGCGTTCGCCTCCCGGCCCGAGGTGGCCGACGAGGGCACGCTCGCGGTGCTGCTGGGCTCGTCGATCTCGATCGTCGTGTCGGCCGTGCTGGTGTCCCGGCTGAGCGCCTACTACCGGCGCCTCCGGGTGCTGCGGGCCGACGCCGTCCGCCGCCTCTCCGGAGCCTGACGGGCCGGCCAGGGCTGCCTGCCGGGGCTGCCGGCTAGGGCTTCTGCTGCACGAGCGTGAGCACCTGCGCCGAGGCGACCCGGATGCGGTGGAGGCCCTGCGGGTCGATGAGGGTGGCCGCGTGGCCGGGCACGTCGGCGTCGTCGAGCAGCACGGCGTCGCGGAGCGTGACGATCCCGCAGGTGCCGGCGGCCATCACCGCGGCGCCCTCCACGGTCTGCAGCGTGAGCGTGGGGGCGAGAGCCGGAGACGACGCCGTGAGCACCACGAGCGAACTGGCACCGGCGGCACGGAGCTTGGGCCGTTCGAAGACGATCGTGGACGAGCGGATGGGGACGACGCGGCCGCGGCGGAGCACGTGGCCCGACCGCGTGTCGCCGACGGCCACCTGCGGCCCCGCGAGCCCGATCACGTAGTGCTCGGAGCCTGCGGAGGCACTGAGGATGCCCCGCGGCCCGCGCATGTCGACGATGCGCAGCTGCCAGCAGGGCTCGTGGTGAGGGCCCTCACCCGCCCAGATCTCGCGCACCGCTCCGCGCCCCTGCTCCAGCGGGAGCCTCCGGAGACCGGCGAGCAGCACGGGATCCCCGAACGCAGAAGTGCGCTGGATGTCAGATGACTCCGACATCCAGCGCACCCCCTGTTCGGTACTACGTGTTCGTACTACTTGGTGTCGACGAGGACGTAGCCCTCTTCACCGTGCACGACGGTGTCGATGCCGGCGATCTCGTCCTCGTTCTTCACCCGGAAGCCCATGGTCTTCTCGATCACGAAGCCGATGGCGAAGGCGAGCACGAAGGAGTAGATCAGCACGGAGAACGCGGCGATCGCCTGCACGAGCAGCTGCGATCCGTCGCCGCCCATGAAGAGTCCGGTGCTGTTGGCGAAGAAGCCGAGGTACAGCGTTCCGATCAGACCGCCGACGAGGTGGATGCCCACGACGTCGAGGGAGTCGTCGAAGCCCCACTTGAACTTCAGCTCGATCGCCAGGGCGCAGACGGCGCCGGCCACGACACCGAGCACGATCGCCCAGATCGGGTGGAGCGACGCACAGGCCGGGGTGATCGCCACGAGACCCGCGACAGCGCCGGAGGCCGCTCCCACCGAGGTGGGCTTGCCGTCCTTGATCTTCTCCACCAGGAGCCAGGCGAGCAGCGCGGCGGCGGGAGCGGCGATCGTGTTCACGAAGGCGAGGGCCGCGGTGCCGTCGGCGGCGAGCTCGGAGCCGGCGTTGAAGCCGAACCAGCCGAACCAGAGTAGGCCTGCGCCGAGGAGCACGAACGGCGGGTTGTGCGGAACGTTGACGCCCTTCTGGAACCCGACGCGCTTGCCGAGCACGAGAGCCAGCGCGAGTGCCGCAGCACCCGCGTTGATGTGCACGGCGGTGCCGCCGGCGAAGTCGATCGCGCCGACGCCGAAGACCGACTGCAGACCGTGCGTGATCCAGCCGCCGTAGGCGAAGCTGCCGTCTTCGGCGAGGCCGAAGTTGAACACCCAGCTGGCCACCGGGAAGTAGACGATCGTGGCCCAGATGGCGGCGAACACCATCCACGCGCCGAACTTGGCCCGGTCGGCGATCGCACCCGAGACGAGGGCCACGGTGAGGATGGCGAAGGTGGCCTGGAAGGCCACGAAGGCCAGCGGCGGGTAGAGAGCGCCCTCGGGCGTCTCGAGGGCTGCGGTGAGGCCGATGTTGGAGAGGTCGATCGCCCAGGGAGCAAGCGTGCCCTCGGAGCCCGGGAAGGCGATCGCGTAGCCGTAGATCACCCACAGCACTCCGATGAGGCCCAGGGCGCCGAAGCTCATCATCATCATGCTGATGACGCTCTTGGCCTTGACCAGGCCGCCGTAGAAGAAGGCCAGGCCCGGTGTCATCAACAGGACGAAGGCCGCGGCCAAGAGTAGGAAGGCGGTGTTTCCTTGATCCATTCGAACTGACCTCTCTGAAGGGACGCAGCGTCGGCGTCGGGTAACGCACACAGTGACAGGGCCGTGTTACGTGCGGCGGCACCGGATGTTTCCGGGGTGTTGCAGAATCGGCGATCGTGTAAACACTGGTGGCCGGGTGGAGGACACAGGTCTATTGCCCGGCTGTCGTCGATTCGGGAGCATGGGGGTCATGACGACCACCCGCACCTCCGCGCGCACGACCCGACTCCTCGGCGCAGCCGCCGTCGCCGCCACCGCCCTGCTCGCCGCCGGCTGCACCTCGGTGCCGGGCGCCGACGCGGGCCCCACCGTCTCCGCCACCGCCCGCCCGGCCGTGGAGCGCCCAGCTGCACCCGAGGGCGACCTCCCGGTCGAGCTGCAGGCCGAGCTGCAGACGGCTCTCGACGGCGTCATGTCGGAGTACGGCGTGCCCGGTGCCGTCGCCGGCGTCTGGATCGCCGGAGAGGGGTCGTGGACGACGGCCGCCGGTCTCGCCGACGTCGAGGGCGGCGTCGAGGCGACCACCGAGATGACCTGGCCCATCCGGAGCATCACGAAGTCGTACACCGTGACCCTGCTGCTCCAGCTCGCCGACGAGGGCGCCCTGAGCCTCGACGACACCCTCGACGAGTACGTCGAGGGAGTCACGGGCGGTGACGAGATCACCCTGCTCGAGCTCGCGAACATGTCCAGCGGCAACGCCGACTACGTCAACGAGGCGTTCGTCACCGACTGGCGGGCGGAGCCCGACCGCATCTTCACCCTCGCGGAGCTCAACAGCTACGTGGTGGGCCTGCCGGCCGAGTTCGCGCCCGGCACGGAGTACATCTACACGAATGCGAACACGAACCTCCTCGGCGGGGTGATCGAGGCGGTCACCGGCAAGCCCTACGCCGAGGTGCTCGACGAGCGCATCCTGCAGCCCCTCGGGCAGACGGGCACCACCTACATCACGGATGTGACCGACTGGGCCGGTCCGCATCCCACCGGGTATCTGCCGCGCGAGGGCGCCCTCGTCCCTCAGGACGAGAACCCCTCCATCCTCGGCGCCGCCGGGTCGCTCTTCTCCACCCTCGACGACGGGCGTGTGTGGGCCGAGACGCTCGGCTCCGGCACCCTGCTCGAGCCGGAGACGCAGGAGCTCCGCCGGATCGGCCACCCCATCCCGAAGCCGCCCTACGACCGCTACGCCGTGGGCATCGGCGAGACGAACGGCTGGTGGGGCCACAACGGCGAGGGCATCGGCTTCACCGCCGCGACCTTCCATGATCCCGAGTCGGGCGCGAGCATCGTCGTGTACATGAACGAGTCCGACCTGCCCGACAAGACGCATCCGGCCGACACGGCCTTCCGTGCCCTCGCCGAGGTGCTCGCGAACGGAGCGGGCGCATGAGCCGCGCAGCAGCCGCCCGCGGCCTGAGCGTGCTCACCGTGGCGGTGACCGCCGCTCTCGTGGCCGGCTGCACGGGCGGCGCCCCGGTCGGCACGACGAGCACCCCCGGCAGCGGTGGAGCGCTCTCCGGCGTTCCCGGTCTCCCGGATGCCGCGCTCGAGGTCATGAACCAGCCCCACTACGCGAGCGGTCGATGGGCGATCTCGGTCGAGGATCTCGACACCGGTGAGACCCTGATCGACCTCGACGCCGACAAGCTCGCCGAGCCCGGCTCGTTCGTGAAGACCTACAGCGCGGGTGCGGCCTGGGTGAAGTGGGGGCCGGATCACACGGTCACGACCCCGGTGAAGCAGTCCGGGAACGTGACCGACGGCACCCTCACCGGCGACCTCATCCTCGTGGGCCAGGGCGACCTCACGATGGGCGGGCGCACGAAGGACGACGGCACGGTCGACTTCACGAACCTCGACCACAACGACGCCAACCCGCTCCCGGGCGCCACTCTCACCTCGGAGGATCCGCTCACCGGGCTCGACGAGCTCGCCGCGGAGGTGAAGGCGTCGGGAATCGACGCGGTGAACGGCGATGTCGTGATCGACGACCGCCTCTTCGCGAGCGTGCTGCAGGGCAAGCCCGTCACACCGACCATCATCAACCAGAACCTCCTCGACGTGCTGATCACCCCGGGCACGGCCGGCGAGCCCGCGACCGCGGCGCTCACCCCCGCCGTCGCCCCGTGGAAGCTCGACAACCAGGTGCAGACCGTCGCCGCGGGTGAGAAGACGGCCATCAGCGCGCCCAAGCCCTCCCCCGCCGATCCGAACACCCTCGTCATCACCGGCACCATCGCCCAGGGCGACGACCCCTCGCTCAAGGTGTACGAGTTCGAGGACACGGCCTCCTTCGCCCGCACAGCGCTGATCGAGGCGCTCGGACGAGCCGGGGTCACGGTGTCGGCGAGCCCCGTGGCTGCGAACGCCGCCGGTTCCCTGCCCGATTCCGCCGCGGTCGCAGCCCTGCCGGCGGTCGCGGAGCTCGAGTCGCTGCCCCTCGGCGAGGAGATCACCTACGTCATGAAGATCAGCTACAACCGTGGCGCGCAGACCCTGATGTGCCGCCTCTCGGCCGACGCCGGCGAGCCCGACTGCGGCCCCGAGAACGGCATGGGCATGGGCGTGGCCGGAGAGAGCTGGGCCGAGGCCGGCCTCGACGTCCTGGGCGCCTCGCTGATCGACGGCTCGGGCCTCGAGGGCAACTACATCACTCCGGCCAATGCGGTCCAGATCCAGAGCATCATGGCTGCCCGACCGGATGCCGAGCGTTGGCGGGACACGATGCCGATCCTCGGCGTCGACGGATCCCTCGCCGCGGTGCAGCCCGACAGCCCCGCGGCCGGGAAGGTGTTCGCCAAGACCGGGACCCTGGTGAACGGCGACTCCTTCAACGGTCGCGTGCGCCTCAGCACCAAGACGCTCGGCGGGGTCATGGAGACCGAGGGCGGCCGGAACCTCGCTTTCACCATCATCGTGAACCAGGGCTTCTACCCCACGATGGAAGGCGTCTTCGACGCCAACAACGACGTCGGAGCTGTCGCCGCGGCAATCCAGCAGGCCTACTGAGACCCGGCGGCGGGCGCCGCGGTGCCGGGCGCACCGGCCGTGCCCGCAGTGCCGGCCGCGGCCAGATAGCGGATGACGGCGAGCACCCTGCGGTGGTCGTCGGCCGCCACCGGCAGGCCGAAGGTGTCGTAGATCTTCGAGGTGTGCTGCACCACGGCCTTCTCCGACGTGCCGAGCCGCGCGGCGATGTGGGCGTTGCTCCGTCCCTCCGCCATCAGCCCGAGCACCTCGAGCTGGCGTGGAGTGAGGTCGCCGACCGGACCCCGGGTCTTGCTCGCGCGGGAGACGAGCACCGCCACGACGTCGGGATCGAGGGCCGTGCCGCCGGCCTGCACCCGCCGGAGGTCTTCGGTGAAGGTGCGCACGTCGGCGATCCGCTGCTTCAGCAGGTAGCCCACTCCCCCGTCGCGCGGTTCGAGCAGCTCGGTCGCGTAGCGCCGCTGCACGTGCTGCGAGAGCACCATGACGGCCACCCCGGGGTGCGAGCGGCGGATGCGCAAGGCGGCCAGGAGCCCCTCGTCGGTGTGGGTGGGCGGCATGCGGATGTCGGTCACCACGAGGTCGGGCTCGAGGCGCGCGACCTCCACCTCGAGCTCGACCGCGGTGCCCACCGCGGCGACGACCTCGATCCCCTCGTTCTCGAGCAGGTGCACGAGCCCTTCCCGCAGCAGCACTTCGTCTTCGCCGATCACGACGCGCATGGCAGCTCCACTCTCAGTTCGGTCCCGGCTCCCGCCGGGGAGATCAGTTCGAACGCTCCCCCGAGCGCGTCGACGCGGTCGGTGAGCCCCTTGAGCCCCGACCCGTCCTCCACGCGTGCTCCCCCGCGCCCGTCGTCTTTCACGCTCAGCCGCAGCACGCCCTCGGAGCGGGCCAGTGTGACCCGCACGGAACGCGCCTCGGAGTGCTTCACGGCGTTGGTGAGCCCCTCGGCCACGATCAGGTAGGCCGAGCGCGCGGTCGTCGGGTCGAGGGCGCGGTCGTCGACGTCGCTCACCAGGGTGGCAGGGATGTCGAGCCGGTCGACGAGGTCTTCGGTTGCGGCGGTCAGCCCGCGCTCGACGAGCGCCGAGGGCAGCACGGCGTGCACGAGGCGGCGGAGATCGGCGGCGGCGTCATCGATGCGCGAGCGCAGGGCGGTGGCCGCGGCCGTGGTCGAAGGGGGTGCATCCCGCGAGTTGGCGATCTGCTGGGCGTCGAGCGCGAGCAGCACGAGCTGCACCTGGAGGCCGTCGTGCAGGTCGCGCGCGATGCGGCCCCGTTCCCGGTCGGCGGCCTCCACGATGCGCAGCCGCGAGAGCTGCAGCGCCTCGTTGCTCGCCACGAGCGCCGAGGTCAGCCGCTCCCGGTCCAGAGCGATCGCGAGCACCCGCCCGGCCCGGCGCACGGCCTCCGGATCGGTCAGCATGCGACCGTCGTAGCCGATCGCGCCCACGAGACGCGACTCCACGTGCACTTCCTGCCAGAGCCGCGGGGGCGCCTGCTCGTGCTCAGGCACCTGGGCGCCCGCGGCGTCGACGAAGGTCCCCTTCTCCTCCGACCAGTACGCCACCCGCAGCGAGTCGTCGCCGAGCGACCGGGCGAGCGCCTGCGCGACCGACGCGCCCGTGGAGCCAGCGTTCCCGAGCCACGCGCTCAGTGCATCCGCCTCGGCCGTCTGGGCGAAGCCGCCGCGCAGCACGCCGAGGAGGAAGGCGATGGGGATCCCGGCGAGAACGATCAGCTGGGTTCCGCCGATCACCACGCCGTCGGCACCGAGGAGTGCGAGCACGTTCGCCGAGACCGGGATGAGCACGACGGCGAGGATGCCGTAGAGGTAGAGCGGCAGCAGCACCCTCACGTTCTGCGGATCGGCCGACCGCAGCCGCCTGATCAGGAACACGGCCGTCGCCACCATGACCCCGAAGCCCACCGTGCTCTGCACGAGGACCGCGACCGACCGGAGGGCGGACTGGTCGGCGGGCAGGAGGTAGAGCGGCATCTGCAGGAGAAGGGTCACCCCGTACGCCGTGGCGACCGTCGTGACCGAGAAGGCGCCGTGCAGCCGGCCGGAGGGGAAGGCGTGGAGCAGGTGCACGGTCACGGCGAGGATGAAGGTGGCGAACACCGTGCTGATCTCCGTCAGCACCGGCAGCCCCAGGTTGCCGGCCCCGCCCACGAACACCGCCACGGCGCCGGCGAGCAGCAGGCCGCCCGTGCCGCTCATCGGCCGTCGCCACCAGGCGATGACGCCGGCGGCGGTCCAGATGGCGTACACGGCGGTGAAGGCGGCCGGTATCCAGAACGGCACCGGAGCGACCGCACCCACGGCCAGCTGGAGCCCCCCGCACACGAAGGCGAAGACCGCGAGCAGGATGAGCGCGGGTCTCAGCGCGTCGGCACGCACAGCGCGCAGCCGCACACCGCCCGCCCTCTGTTCGGTCAGTCTGATCACGTCGCTCGGGTCACCACAGCGCGAGCCTAGGGGCGGCGAGGCGTCCCGCGGAAGGGACCTGGGTCCAGGTGCGGGCCCTCAGGCACCCTCCGTGCACCCCGTCCGGGGGGCATCTTCTCTCCACCGGCGCTTCACCCCGCCGTCTCGCCCTGTTCACTCGGCGTTCCGGCGACGGGCGTGGGCTGAGCAGCATGACACCCACCTCACACACCGGTCGCGCGATGCGCGCTCCGCTCGCGCTCTCCGCCGCGCTGCTCGTCGCGGCGAGCATCTGCATCCCCTCCACGGCGTTCGCCGCCGGCGACGACCTCTCTGCGAACGGCGGGGCCCAGCGCAACGACGGCGACAAGACCGCCCTGCTCCGCGACTCCATCGTTGACGGCCCCGCCAAGAACGTCATCCTGCTGATCGGCGACGGCATGGGCGACTCCGAGATCACGATCGCCCGCAACTACGAGTACGGGGCCGCCGGGGAGCTCCCCGGCATCGACGCACTGCCGCTGACCGGGCAGTACACGACCTATTCCCTCTACCGCGACGGCGAGAACAAGGGCAAGCCCGACGCCGTCCCCGACTCCGCGGCGACCGGATCGGCGTGGGCCACCGGCACGAAGACATTCGACAACGCCATCTCTGTCGACATCGACGGCAACCCCCAGGACACACTGATCGAGATCGCGAAGGCCAACGGACTGAAGACCGGCAACGTGTCCACGTCCGAGATCCAGGACGCGACGCCCGCGGTGCAGGCCGCCCACGTCGACGCCCGCAGCTGCTACGGCCCCGACAGCCCCTCGTGCGGCGACGACGCCCTCGCGGCCGGGGGCCTCGGCTCGATCAGCGAGCAGCTGATCGACACCCGCGCCGACGTCACTCTCGGCGGCGGCTCGACGAGCTTCGGCCAGACGGCGAAGGCCGGCCAGTGGAACGGTCAGACCCTCTTCGCCCAGGCGGAGGATCGCGGCTACCAGCTCGTCGACGACGGCGCGGCTCTCGCCGCCGTCGCGACCGCGGACCAGTCGCAGCCCGTTCTCGGCCTCTTCACCCCCGGCAACTTCCCCACACGTTTCGCGCCCTCGGTGGCGACCGTCGGAGGGGCCGACCTGCCGGCGGTGACCTGCGAGCCGAACCCCGACCGTCTCGCGACCGACCTCTCGCTCGCCTCCCTCACGACCAAGGCGATCGATCTGCTCGACACGGGCGACAAGGGCTTCTTCCTGCAGGTCGAGGGCGCCTCGATCGACAAGCAGGACCACGCCGCGAACGCCTGCGGCCAGATCGGTGAGACCATCGACCTCGACGAGGCCGTGCAGGCGGCCCTGGCCTTCGCCGAGGCCGACGGAGAGACGCTCGTGATCGTGACCGCCGACCACGCGCACACCAGCCAGATCGTCGACTCGACGCCTCCCACCAGCCTGAGCACGGCGCTCACGACGGCCGATGGCACCACGATGAAGGTCTCCTACGGCACCGCCGCCCTCGGCGGTTCGCAGCAGCACACCGGATCGCAGCTGCGTATCGCGGGCTACGGCCCCGGGGCCGCCCAGGTCGTGGGGCTCACCGACCAGACCGACAACTTCTTCACCATGGCGAACGCGCTCACGCTCGAGCGCGACACGGACGTCTTCAGCGCGGGGGCGACCGCGACCCTGACGCCCACCACTGTCCAGCCGGGCGGCGACCTCGTGCTCGATGCGGCCGGCTTCGGCGGCGACCGCCAGATCGACGCCGTCGTGCAGGGCGAGGCGGAAGGACTCGGCAGCCACGATCTCATCGACGGCGCCACGCGCTACGAGTTCAGCGGTCCTGCCGAGGAAGGCGCGCACGTGGTGACCCTCACAGGCCGCCAGAGCGGCAAGGTCGTCGAGGTGCCGTTCACCGTCGCGGCCGACGCACCCGCCACGCCGAGCCCGTCGCCCACGCCCCCTCCGGCAGCGCCCGCCCCCGACGGCGGCGCAGGAGGTGACTCCGGCTCGGCCGGTTCGGGTGCCTCGGTGCTCGGCTCGACCGGCGCCGTCGTGGCCCCTGTGCTCACCGTCGGGGCCCTTCTCCTCGCGGCCGGCGCCTACCTCTTCGCACGCCAGCGACGTCGCCAGCACACCGCCTGACGCCCCCCGAGAAACGAGAGAAGGCCCGGTCGCGATGACCGGGCCTTCTCTTCTTGTTGCGGGGACAGGATTTGACTCCCCACCGCGCCCTCCAAGCGCCGCATACGGCGCTCGGAGCCTCCGCACGGCGTGGGCCCACGAGCAGGGTCGCGTCCGGGCCCCGCGACGCAAAAAGGTGGGCCCGGTCGATGACCGGGCCCACCTTTATCGTTGCGGGGACAGGATTTGAACCTGCGACCTCTGGGTTATGAGCCCAGCGAGCTACCGAACTGCTCCACCCCGCGGCACAAGAAGCTAACTTAGCATGCGCCGCGGAGTGGTGCAACCACGAATCAGTCCGAGGCGGCGATGGCCTGCTCGATGGCGGCCTGCAGGCGCTCGTCGGCCTCGCCGTAGGCGGTCCAGTCGCCGGCCTTGAGAGCGGCTTCGCGCTCGGCGAGAGCCGTCTGCGCCGCGGTCAGTGCGGCCACGAGCTCCGGCGAGCCCGTGATCGGCGTCGTCGGCGCGGGGGCGGTTCCGGTTCCACCCTCGTCGGTCGTTCCGCCGTCGCCGTCCGGATCCGAGACCACCGGGTCGGAGCCGTCGACCGGAGTCACGTCGGTGTCGCCCGCCTGGGCTCCGGAGTCGCCGTCGAACAGGGCGTCGAGCGCCCCGTCGAGCGTGCTCTCGAACGCGATCTTGTTGCCGAACGACACCAGCACGCGCTGGAGCAGCGGGAAGCTCGTCTCACCGCGCGACTGCACGTAGACCGGCTGCACGTAGAGCAGACCACCGCCGACGGGCAGCGTGAGCAGGTTTCCGCTGATCACCTGGCTCTCACCCTGTCGCAGCAGGTTGAGCGCCGAAGAGACGGCTGGGTCGGACGAGAAGCTGTTCTGCACCTGACCGGGGCCGGGGATCGTGTCGTCCTTCGGCAGCGTCAGGAGCCTCAGCGCACCGTAGTCGCTCGACTTCGTGCCCTCGGCGTCGCCCGCGTTCGAGTCGACCGCGAGGTAGCCCGTAAGCACGCTCCGCGAGGTGTCGGCCCCCTGCTGGGTGAGCGGGATGAACGTCGAGTAGAGCGAGTACGACGGATCGTCCTGCGTCGGCATCTGCAGCGTGAGGTAGTACGGCGGCTGCAGCGTGGGGTTCGTCGGCGGAGTGGTCGGATCGTTGGGCGTCGTCCAGGCGTCCTCCTGCGAGTAGAAGGAGCCGGCATCCGTCACGTGGTACTGACCGAGGATCGAGCGCTGCACCTTGAAGAGGTCGGCGGGGTAGCGCACGTGGCTCATCAGGTCGCCGCTCATCTCGTCGATCGACTTGAGCGTCGACGGGTAGATCTTCTGCCAGGTCTCCAGCAGCGGATCCGTCTCGTCCCACGCGTAGAGCGTGACCGAGCCGTCGTAGGCGTCGACCGTGGCCTTCACCGAGTTGCGGATGTAGTTGATGTCGTCGACCGGGTACGCCGGGGTGGGCGTGTAGGTGTCGGCGATCGACTCGCTGAGCGACTGCACGCGCGAGTAGGGGTAGTTCGCCGAGGTCGTGTAGCCGTCGACGATCCAGACGACCTTGCCGTCGACGACCGACGGGTAGGGGTCGGAGTCGATCGTGAGGTACGGCGCGACCTTCGAGACGCGCTCGGCGGGGTCGCGGTCGTAGAGGATCTGCGAGTCGTCGTTCACCGCATCCGAGAGGAAGATCTGCTCGGACTGGAACTTCAGCGCGTAGACGAGCCGCTTGAAGATGTTGTCGAGCTTGGGCCCGCCTTCGCCGTCGAACGTCGTGTAGGTCTGCGAGGCGCCGTCTTCTCCGGACGGGTAGTCGAGCTCGATGTTGGGCGAGCCCTCGGGGCCGCCCACGATCGAGTAGGCGGGCGAGTCCTCGCCGAAGTAGATGCGCGGCTCGAAGTCGCCGAGCTCGCCCACGGTCGGGATGCCCGACTCGAGGAACACGGGCTGGCCGTCGCCCGAGCGCTGGTTGCCGTAGGCGGCGACCACGCCGTAGCCGTGGGTGTAGACGACGGTCTGGTTGTACCAGGTGGCCGAGGAGCCGAGGGCGTCGATGTCGATGTCACGCACGGTGACCACGGCATCCTGCACCTGGCCGTCGATGTTGTAGCGGTCGACGTCGAGCTGCGGCGGGAACTGGTAGTACTGCCGGAACTGCTGCAGCTGCTGGAACGACCGCGTGACGAGGGCGGGGTCGAGGATGCGGATGTTGGCCGTCGTCTCGGCGTCGTTGCGGAGCGCTCCCGCCTCGGCCGTGGTGGTGGCGTCGTAGGGGGTCTCCTCCACGTCGGCCACATCGTACGCGTCGCGGGTCATGTCGATGTTGCGCTGGATGTACTCCTGCTCGAGCGTGCGCTCGGACGGGTCGACCTGGAAGCGCTGCACGACCCACGGCGCGAGCGAGCCGAGGATCAGGGCGATCACGACGAGGAGCGCCGTGGCGATGATCGGCAGGCGCCAGCGGCCGATGACGGCGGCCACGATGAAGAGCACGGCCACGATGGCGGCGACGCCGGCGAGGATCTGGAGACCAGGGATGGTGGCGTTGACATCGGAGTACGAGGCACCCGTGATGAGCCCCGAGTCATTGGCGAGGGTGGCGAACTGGTCGAGCCAGATGCTCACGGCCTGCAGCAGGAGGTAGAGCGCGGCGGTGATGGCCATCTGGATGCGCGCGACCTTGGAGATGCGCACCTCGCGCTGGCTGAACCGGATGGCGCCGTAGAGGTAGCTGGTGGCGATGCCGGCGAGGCCCGCCACGATCACGACGGCCGAGGCGAAGCCCACGACGCCGCGGAGGAAGGGCAGGTCGTAGATGTAGAACGAGATGTCGAGGCCGAACTGCGGATCGGTCTGGCCGAACGCGGTGCGGTTGAGGTACTGCAGGGTGAGCTGCCAGCGCGACGCGGTGGCGACACCGGCGAAGAGGCCGAGCACGGCGGGCACGCCGAAGGTGGCGAGACGGCGGAGGGGCTCGATCACCTGCTGGTAGCGGTCGAGCTGCGAGTTGAGCTTCGCGTAGACCGGTCGCCGGCGGAAGGCGATCTCGATCGAGGCCCAGACCGGCAGCGCCATGGCGAGGAAGCCGATGACGAACATCACTCCCCCGGCGAGCCACTGCGTGGTCAGAACGCTCAGGAAGCCCAGCTGGTCGTACCAGAGGATCTCGGTGTACAGGGTGCTGAAGACGAAGAAGAGAATCGCCAGGACGACCACGATCGCGATGGCTATCGCGAGAGTGACTCTCGATCGTCGTGCGGGCTTCTCTGCTGTTTGCGAAGTCACGTGTGCCTCTGGGTCGCTGTGCTGTGTCCATCAATCCTAGACACCTGAATCCTAGGGAGGCGTCGCTGAGAGAGCGCTGTCGGCGAACAGCGCATCACCTGCGGACGTGCGGGACTACGAGCCCGCCAGGACCGCTTCGCAGGTCGGCAGTGCGCTCGTGTCGCCGCCGTCGGCGATGGTCTCGACAGCGGTCATCGCCTCGTCGAGGGTCGCGACCGCGAACACCCGGATGCCGTCGGGCACGTGGCCCACGACCTCGCCGCAGTTGGTGGCCGGTGCGAGGAACCAGTCGGCGCCGGCGTCGCGGGCGCCGAAGAGCTTCTGCCTGATGCCGCCGATGGGGCCGACCGTGCCGGCGTCGTCGATCGTGCCGGTGCCCGCGATGTTCTCTCCTCCGTTGAGCTCGCCGGGGGTGAGCTTGTCGATGATCCCGAGCGCGAACATCATGCCGGCGCTCGGACCGCCCACGTCGTCGAGCTGGATCACGACGTCGAAGGGGAACTCGTAGCCGTAGCTCACGCCGATGCCGATGACGGGGTCGGTGGAGCCAGGGGCGAGGCGGGGTGTGACCTCGACGCTCCGTGCGTCGTCGGAGGGTTCGCCGGTCTCGGGGTCGTCGGCCGACCGCACGACGAGGGTCGCGGGCGACTCGGTGCCGTTCGCGGCGAGCTCGGCCTTCAGCTCCTCGATGTCGTCGACCGGCACGCCGTTGACCGACTCGATCACGTCGCCGGTCCCGAGCACTCCTGCAGCGGCGCCGTCCTCCGTCACTCCCGCGACCGTCACCTCGCGGGTGTAGTCGATCCCCAGCTGGCCCAGGGCGGCGGCGATGGCCTCGGTCTGGCTGTCGACCATGAGAGCCGCGTTCTGCTCGTTGCGCTGCTCGGTGCTCACGGTCGGCGGGTAGATGAGGTCGATCGGCACGACGGCCTTGCTGGTGTCGAACCAGGCGGAGAAGATCTCGGCCCAGGACGGGCGCTGCTCCCTGGTGCCGCGCACCGAGACCGTGAGCATGTCGAGGGTGCCCGCCGTGGGGTAGGTCTCGGCTCCGTCGATCGAGATGAGGGGCACGTCCTCGCCATCCTGCTCCTGCGTGCCGAGGGTGTCGTAGACCGGGCCCGGCTGCTCGATCGCGTAAGGGGCGGGGAGGAAGCTCATGACGAGGCCGAGCACGAGAGCGACCAGGAGCATGGTCCAGCCGGTGCGGGCACGGCGAGACGAGCGGGGGCGTGCGGGCTCGTCGGCGCGGTACGGGAGGTCGCCGTCCGGGCGCTCGTCGGGAGACTCCACCGGGGGTGGGAACAGGGTCACGGGGTCCTCTCGCTGCGAACGGGCGCCTCCGCGGCGACGGGTCGGCGACCGGCGGTGCCGGTGTTCGCCACGGGCGCACGGCCGAGCGGTCAAGCTTATGCGAAAACCCAGCCTGGGCGGTGGGCCAGCCGTTAGCGTAGAAGCACTGTCTGACAGCGCGCATGGAACGTGCTCGGAGCCGACCCGGTGCCCGCTGTCGCCAATGAGGAGGAACACCGTGAGCGACCAGCCCCGCGACGATTCGGAGGACGAGTTCCGCGACATGCTGCGCGCGTTCCTGTCAGGCAACTCCGAGATCGACCCCTCCAAGCTCGCGAGCGCCGCGGGTCTCCCGTCCGATCCGGCGGCCGTGCAGCAGCTCATGGCGCAGCTCCAGAACGCCATGCAGGCCTCGACCGACGGCGTCAACTGGGACGCAGCGCGCACCCAGGCCGAGCAGATCGCCGGCACCGCGAGCCTCGCCGTGACCGACCAGACCAGGGCGGCGCTCGACCAGGCGCTGCACGTGGCGACGCTGTGGCTCGACGAGGTCACCTCGCTCTCGGACTCAGCGGTCGCCCCGCGCCTGCTGACTCGCGCCGAGTGGGCCACGGCCACCATCCCGGTCTGGACCCAGCTCGCCGAGCCCGTGGCCGTGAGCATCTCGGATGCTCTCACCTCCGTGCTCCGCGACCAGGCGCCCGAGGAGATGGCCGGCATGATCGCCGGCGCCAGCCAGATGATGCGCAACCTCGGCGGCACCCTCTTCGCCATGCAGCTCGGCCAGATCGTCGGCCAGCTCTCCAAGGAGGTCGTCTCCGGCGGCGACGTCGGCATCCCGCTGCTCGAAGAGGGCCAGGCGGCTCTCGTGCCGCAGAACGTCGCCGAGTTCGGCGAGGGCCTCGACATCCCCGCCGAGGAGGTGCAGCTCTACCTCGCCATCCGTGAGCTCGCCCACGCCCGCCTCTTCCGGCACGCGCGGTGGCTGCGACTGCATGTGATCTCTTCGATCACCGAGTTCGCGAAGGGCATCACGATCGACACCGAGCGACTCGAGGAGCTCGCCTCGAGCTTCGACCCCTCGAACCCCGAGGAGCTCCGCGACGCCATGGCCTCCGGCGCCCTCATCCCGCCTAAGACCGAGCAGCAGCTGCACGCCCTCGCGCGGCTCGAGACCACCCTCGCCCTGATCGAGGGCTGGGTCGACGTCGTCACCGCCCAGGCCTCGAGCCGGTTGCCCCGCTGGAACGCGATCGCCGAGACCGTGCGCCGCCGCCGCGCCACCGGTGGGCCCGCCGAGTCGGCCTTCGGGTCGCTCATCGGGCTCGAGCTCCGGCCGCGGCGTCTCCGCGACGCCGCAGCCCTGTGGCAGCAGGTCACGGATGCGGTGGGCCAGGAGAAGAGGGACGCACTGTGGTCGCACCCCGACCTGGTCCCCACGTCCTCGGATCTCGACGAGCCGGGCGCGCTCGTGGCGCGACTGCTTGCTCCGGCGCCGGAGCCGGACGAGATGGACCAGGCGCTCGAAGATCTTCTGCGCTCCGAGGAGTCGAAGGGGTCGGACTCGTCGTCGGACTCCGACTCCTCGTCGCCCTCGGACTCCTCGCCCGGCTCCTCGCCCTCGTCCGACGACGAGGATCAGCCGCCGGCCGTCTGAACCACCTCTCCTCCACCGGCGCTCGTCGGCTGAGGAGCTCGCACGCCGCCTGTGGAGAACTGCTCGGGGCCGTGGCCGGTGGTGCAGGATGCCGGGATGGCGCTCCGATTGAACCCCGATCATCCGCTCGTCTGGCGCACCCCGAGCGCCCTGCAGTTCGGCGTGGAGGAGCCCCTGCTCCGGCTCGAGACCGTCGACGACGCGCAGGAGACGGTGCTCGGGCTCACGGCCGGCGGGGTGTCGCGCCCCGTGCTCGGAGCGCTCACCTCGGCGAGACGGATCGGGGCGGGCCGGGTCGACGAGATCCTCGGCGAGCTGCACCCGGTGCTCGGCGAGCCGCTCCCGCTGGATCCGCTTCGCGGCCGCCGGATGGCGCTCGACGGGCACGGTGCGGCGGCGGCAGCCGTGGCACGACTGCTCGAGCAGCTCGGAGCCTCTGTGCGCCCCCTGCCCGGCCCACTCGAGGAGCCGCCGGTCGTGGATCCGGTGGCGCAGCCCGGCTCATCCCTGGAGCTGGCAGTGGTGCTCTCGCACTTCGCCACCGTGCCGCGGAGGGCCGCTCGATGGCTCCGGGCTGACGTGCCCCATCTGCTCGTGGAGTTCGGGGACAGGTCGATCAGGGTAGGGCCCGTCGTCGTGCCGGGGCGGGGGCCCTGCGCGATGTGCCTCGAGCTCTGGCGGGTCGATCGCGATCCGGCGTGGCCGGCCATCGCCATTCAGGCGGCCCGCCGCACGGCTCCGTCGGCCGATCCGCTCGGCATCGCGAGCGCCGCGGCGATCGTGGCGAGGGTCGTGGTCGAGCACCTCGGGTCAGCGGGCTGGGCCGACCGCGCCCTCCGGGTGCGCCGCCCGGGAATCCCTGCCGCTGAGCTCCCCGGTGCCGCCGATGCGGTGATCGGGTGCGGGATCTCGGTGGAGCGGGTCAGCCCCCATCCGCGGTGCGGATGCCGGTCTCCGTGAGGAAGCGCGAGGGGGCGCGCTCGCCCGAGCGACGCGATCCGATGGCCGCCCAGGAGAGCGCGAGACGCTCGCGCGCCCGGGTGATGCCCACGTACAGCAGGCGGCGCTCCTCGTCGACGCCCTCGAAGCCGCTCGCGTGCCCGATCGGCAGCAGCCCCTCGGAGACGCCCACGATGAAGACCGCGGGCCATTCGAGACCCTTCGCCGAGTGCAGCGTGGCGAGGGTGACCGCGCGGAGGGTGGGCTCGTGCTGAGACGACTGGCGGTGCAGGAGCTCCTCGGTGAACTGGCGGAACGTCGTGCCGGCCGGCATCGCCTCGGCGAGGCCCATGAGGGCATTGAGCGACTCCCAGCGGTCGCGCACCGCGCCGACGCCCTCGGGCGGCTCCTGCGACCAGCCGCGGGTGCGAAGCACGTCACTCACCGACTTGAACAGCGGCTCGTCGGCGATCGAGACCGACGCGGCGCGCAGCTCCATGACGGCGTGCTTGACGTCGGGCTGGTCGAAGAAGCGCGTGCCGCCCTTCACCTGCACGCTCACGCCCACCGCGGCGAGCGCTTGCTCGAGCGGGGCCGACTGGGCGTTCACGCGGTAGAGCACGGCGATGTCCTGCGGAGCGGTGCCTGCCGCGATCAGGCGGGCGATCTCGGCGGCCACGCCCTCCGCCTCGTCGACGTCGTGGCGGTAGGCGGTCACGACGGGTGCGGGGCGTGCGGGCGACGGGGCCGGCACGTCGTCGGCCGGCACATCGTCGGGCGTCGCGGGGTCGTTCTCGGGGGTTGCCGCGTGCAGCGTGAGCGCACCGGGCCGCCCTCGCATGAGGCGGTTCGCCGTGGCTACGATCTCGGGCGTCGAGCGGTAGTTCTGCTCGAGCATCACCACGGTGGCGCTCGGGTACTGCCGCTCGAAGCCGAGCAGGAAGTCGGCGCTCGCCCCGGCGAAGGAATAGATGGTCTGGCTCGCGTCGCCCACCACGCAGAGGTCCTGCCGGTCGCCGAGCCAGAGCCGCAGCAGGTGCTGCTGCAGCGGCGAGACGTCCTGGTACTCGTCGACCACGAAGAAGCGGTACTGCTCGCGCACCTGGATGGCCACGGAGGGCTCGGTCTCGATCATGCCTGCGGTCACGAGCAGCACGTCCTCGAAGTCGAGCTGGCGCCGCTCGTCCTTCAGCTGCTCGTAGCGCTCGTGCAGCGCGAGCATCTGCTCGACCGAGAGCGAGGAGGGCATCGGCCGCGAGCTCCGCGCCTTCAGCTCGTACTCGGCGAGACCGAGGTTGGCGACCTTCCGCCACTCGATCTCGCCCGCCACGTCGCGGAGGGTGGCGGTGTCGAGCCTCAGCCGGAGGGTCTCGGCGGCGTGCGCGATGGCCCTGGCCTTGTTCTCCACGATCTTCGGGGCCTCGCCGCCGATCACCTGCGGCCAGAAGTAGTTCAGCTGCGAGAGCGCCGCCGAGTGGAAGGTGCGCGCTGCCACACCGCCGGCGCCGAGCGGCCGGAGCCTCGAGCGCAGTTCGGCCGCGGCCCGGGAGGTGAAGGTGAGCGCCATCACGCGGTTCGGCGAATAGACCCCGGTGGCCACGCCGTAGGCGATCCGGTGCGTGATGGCACGGGTCTTTCCCGTGCCGGCTCCGGCGAGGATGCACACCGGCCCGAGCAGCGACCGCGCTGCCACCCGCTGCTCGGCGTCGAGAGCGCCGAGGAGCGCGTCACCGC
This sequence comes from Herbiconiux oxytropis, assembly GCF_024979315.1. Classification (GTDB taxonomy): domain Bacteria; phylum Actinomycetota; class Actinomycetes; order Actinomycetales; family Microbacteriaceae; genus Herbiconiux; species Herbiconiux oxytropis. Next base: position 427,445 of record NZ_JANLCK010000004.1, read on the forward strand.
TCAGGGCATCGGCGCTCGGGGCGTCGGGACTCAGGGCATCGGGACTCAAAGCGTCGGCGTCCGTCACGCGGGCTCCGGTTCCGGGAGGGGCCCGCCGTACCAGCGCTCGATGATGGCGCGCGCGATCGACGAGGAGCCCGGCAGCAGCACTCCGCTCTCCGGGTCGGCGATCTCGTCGCGCGTGAACCAGCGGAGGGCGAGGATCTCGTCGCCGTCCGGGCGCAGCACGGGAGGATGATCGGGCGAGACCTTCGCGAGGAACCCCACCATGAGCGACGCCGGGAAGGGCCACGGCTGCGAGCCGAGGTACTCGGGGTCGTCGATCACGACTCCCGACTCCTCGGCGATCTCACGGATGGCGGCGGCCTCGAGCGACTCCCCCGGCTCCACGAACCCGGCCAGCAGCGAGAACCGGTTGTTCTCCCACATCGCGTTGGAGCCGAGCAGCAGCCGGTCGTGCTCGTCCACGATCCCCACGATCACCGCGGCGTCGGTGCGGGGGAAGAGCTCGATGTCCTGCACGGGGCACCGGCGCACCCAGCCGCCGCTCTCCACGAGCGTCGCCGCCCCGCAGCGCGGGCAGTGGGTGTGGGTGGCGTGCCAGTTGAACATCGCGAGCGCCTCGGTGAACGCTCCGGCCTCCGAGTCGCCGAGGTCGGCGGCCACGAGCCTGAGGTTGATCCACACGGGTTCCGGCTCGCCGGCCTCGCGGGCGGCGGTGGCGAGCGCCTCCACCTGCTCGTCGCCGAGCGACACGGCGAACACCGGCGAGCCGCTCGGCAGGGCCCCGGCCACCGGCTGCTCGGTGACCGCCGCGACCGCTTCTGCTTCTGCTTCTGCGCCATCGCCACCGTCACGGCCGCCGGTCGTGCCCTCGGCCGCGCCGAGCGCCAGCCCGAGGTACAGCCGGATGCCGTCGGTCAGGATCGTCTCGACCACCACTCCGGGCAGCGCGGCCGGCGACACGAGGGCCACGCCGGCCCGCACGCGGCTCGTGGGCCGGTGCCCGAATCCGTCCCAGTTCTCCGGATCCGCGCCTGCGGCCGCGAGTGCAGTTCCCTTGTGCAGCACGAGCACGCGGGCCTCCTGGCTCGCCCAGCGGGCGTCGAGCAGGGCGTCGTCGCGGCGGGCCGCATGGTCGCGGTCGATCCGATGCCGGGCGAGGGGAAGCGAGGACTGGAAAGCTCGAGACATGATGGACCAATCGTGCGTGGCGGAAGCCGCAGCCGGGCGGCACCGCCCTACCCTGGGGTTATGGCGCGATCCCCCTTCACTCTAGCCGCGCTCGCGACCTCCGCCGTCGCGGGTGCCGACATCGTCACCACCCGGGAGCTCACCTCGTCGACAGGCGGCCGGTTCGACTCCGCGGTGGTGGGGCTCCGCTCCGGCGAGGAGTACGTGGTGCGCGTGCCGACCGGCTCCGACGCCGAGTCGGAGCAGTCCCGAGACCTCGTGGCGCTGAACGCGCTCACCCCCGGTGTGCGCTCCCGACTGCCCTTCCACATCCCGGCCTACGTCGGTCAGGCCCCCACCGGCGACACCCGCGCTGTGGTCTACGACTACATCCAGGGCCGGCCCGCCTCGCTCGACGACATCGGGGGCGAGGGCAGCGCCTCCGACTCGATCGGCCGCGCCATCGCCGCCGTGCACTCCCTGCCCACCTCGGTGGTGTCGGATGCCGGTCTGCCGGCCAACACGTCCGCGCAGATCGCCGCGACCTCCAAGAAGCTCGCCGACCGGGCCGGAGCCTCGGGCAAGGTGCCTCAGGAGCTGCTCACCCGCTGGGCCCTGGCCCTCGACGACAGCGCGCTCTGGCAGTTCCAGCCCACCGTCGTCAACGGCGCCCTCGCCCCGGAGTCGTTCCTCGTGGTGGGCGACCGGGTCACCGGCGTGCTCGGCTGGCAGAACCTGCGCGTGGGAGATCCGGCGCTCGACCTGTTCTGGCTGAACTCGGCCTCGAGCGCCTCGAGCGCCGAGCGCGTGCACGCCGCCTACGACGCCTCGCTCTCCAAGCCCGCCGACCACCAGCTGCAGAAGCGCGCCCGGCTCTACGCCGAGCTCGAGATCGCCCGCTGGCTCCTGCACGGCGTCGACTCCCGCGACGCCTCGATCGTGGCCGACGCCGAGTCGATGCTCACGGGACTCGCGGCGACCGTGCAGAACGACCTCCTCAATCCGCTCTCCACCGACACCGGCCAGGTGCTCGCGGTCGAGGACGTCGAGGCGCTGCTGGACCGCACTCCCGTGCCCGGCCGCTCGTTCAGCCCGTCGTCGCCCGCCGGTGCCCCGCACGCCAACCGCATCGCCGAGGACTAGGCGGCGAAGCGCCGGTTCTCGGGGCGCCGCTGTTCAGAGCGCCGGATCCGGTGCGCCGTGCCTCAGAGCACAGAGCCGAGCAGCAGCTGTTCGAGCTCGACGGCGCTGAACAGCCGCTCGGGGCGGATGACGGCGTCGTCGGCCACGAAGTAGAACGACGCATCGATCTTCTCCTCGTCGATCCCGCGCCAGCGCGCGTAGGCGAGCCGGTAGAGAGCGAGCTGCAGCTGCTTGAGCTCGAGGTCGGCGGCCCCGGTGGGCGCCTTCCCCGTCTTCCAGTCGACCACCTCGAAGCGGTCGCCCTCCTGGAAGATCGCGTCGATCTTGCACACCACCACACGCCCGGCCAGCACGAGGTGCACCTCGACCTCGACCTCCACGGGCTGCCGCGAGGCGTACGGCGAGCGCTCGAAGATGTCGATGAGTTCCTGCAGCCGCTCGTCCTCGCTCGCCTCGGCGGTTTCCTGCGGCTCGCTCCGCCCTGACGCCTCGTCCGGGCCGCCTTCGGCGCCGGCGAGCCCAGCGGCGGCGAGCCCAGCGGCGGCGAGCTCCTCCTGCGCCGTCGGCGCCAGCCCGCCGTCGTCCGTCGGCTCCAGCTCGTCGTCGTCCCACGGCTCCAGCTCGTCGAGGTACGCATCCAGCTCGTCGAGCCCGAGCAGCGCCGACTCGCCGCCCCGGTACCGGCTCTCCACCCAGCTGTGGAACCGCGTGCCGAGCCTGGTCTGCCGGAACGGTCGCTCGGGCATCGGCCGCTGCAGGCTCTTCGCCACCTTCTGCGGGTCGGAGACGTAGTCCTTGAAGCGCGAGGCCGGGATGCGCACGGGCACGTCGAGCACCGGGTCGGCCCCCCGTGCCGCCCGCTCGGCGAGCAGCACGTCGATCTCGTGGTCGTACGGCGTGCGGGCGCCGGGATCGGCGGCCAGCACCGCCTCCGCGGCCGCTTCGACCCGTGGCCGTCGGCCGCCGAGGGGATCTCTCGGCCAGACCACCCAGCTCTCCGACTCGGCGAGCGGGTTCTCCTCGTGCTCGGGTGACTCCGGCAGCGCCCCTGCGGTCACGACGCCGGCGGCCTCGAGCTCGCGCAGATAGAGCCCCGGCCCGCGTGGCTTCTTCACCCCCGTCGTCCAGAACGAGCCGGTCAGCAGCAGATCCGACTTCGCGCGGGTGACAGCCACGTAGATGAGCCGGCGCTGTTCGGCCGCGTAGTGCTCGCTGTTGGCCGCCCGGAACTCCTCCAGCGCCGCCTTCACCTCACCCTGCGTCTCAGCTCCGCGCCAGGCGAAGAACGGCAGCTCGGCCGAGTCTCCCCGGAAGTCGAACGGCAGTTCGCCGAAGCTCAGCCAGCCGAGGCGCGACATGGGCTCGCCGGGCAGCTCCCCCGCCACCATGCGCGGGATCGCCACGACATCCCACTCGAGCCCCTTGGCCCCGTGGATGGTGAGGATCTGCACGGTGCCGGGTTCCGGCTCCTCCGAGCGCGGCTCGAGCCGGTCGCGCTTCTCGGCCTCCTCGAGCCAGGAGAGGAAATCGCCGAGCCCCGCGGCGGGGTCGAGGGCGAGGAACGAGGTGAGCTGCTCGCCGAACGCGTCGAGCGCCGCCCGCCCGGCCGCGGCGTGCGGGCTCGCGAGCACCTCGATGTCGAGCAGCAGCTCCTGCTGCACGAGGTCGACGTAGTCGATCAGGCCGAGGCCGGCGCGCGTGCGCAGCGCGGCGAACTCGGCGGCGGCACGGCGCAGCCGCTCGAGCCCGGTCTCGCTGAAGCCCACGAGCGCGCCGTGCTCGGGGTTCGCCGTGGCGAGGAAGTCGAGCGCGTCGATCACCGACCTGTCCTCGTCGGCCACCACCGAACCGCGGATGCGATCGGCCACCTCGGCATCGAGCTTCTGGAACCGGTGGTCGCGCTGGGCGATCCACGAGGCGAGGGTGCGGAGGGCCATCAGGTCCTTCGTGCCGATCCGCCAGCGGGCGCCTCCGAGCACGCGCAGGAGGTCGGGCCCGGCGGTCGGGTAGTAGAGCACGCGCAGCATCGAGACGAGGTCGGCCACCGCGGGCTGGCCGAGCAGCCCGCCGATGCCGAGCACGTGGTAGGGGATGCCCCGGGCATCCAGCGCCGCCGTGAACGGCTCGATCTTCTTGACCGAGCGGCACAGCAGCGCGGCCGAGCGCGTGCGACCCTGCGCATCCGGGACCGCCAGCTGGGCGGCGAACCACGCCGCCACCTCCTGCGCCTCCTCGGCGACCGTCTCGCGGAACCCCACGTCGAGCGCGCCCTCGAGCACACCGGGCCGCGGGCCGAGCTGCTCCACCGGCACGCCCGACGTGGCCGAGAGCGGCTGCACGAGCGTGTTGGCTGCATCGAGCACGACGCGAGGGTTGCGCCAGCTCGTCGAGAGGGCGTACGGATGCGTGCCGCCGTGCACGGGGTCGGCTCCGAAATCGCTGCCGAAACGCGCCAGATTGGCCGCGCTGGCTCCGCGCCAGCCGTAGATCGACTGGTGCGGGTCGCCGACCGCCATGACAGCCTGCTCGCGGAACAGGCGGGAGAGCAGGCGGGTCTGCACCACGCTCGTGTCCTGGTACTCGTCGAGCAGCACCACCTTGAAGCGGTCGCGGTACTCCTCCACCACGCGCGGCGTGCTCTCGACGATCGCGAGGGCGAGCGCGATCTGGTCGGAGTACTCCACGTAGCCGCGCCGCACCTTCTCGGCCGCGTAGGTCTCGGCGAGGTCGACGAGCAGCGGCAGCATCGAGACCTGCCCGACGGCCTTCACGATGTCGGCGAGCACGCCCTTCGTGCGCGCGGTGCCCGCGGGAAGGCCCACGAGATCACCGAAGCGCTCCGCGTAGGCGATGACCTCCGTGGGCCGCACCACGTTCTCGGCGAGCGCGCGACTGAGGCCGAGCACGGCGGAGGCGACGACGTCGACCGACTTGTCCATCTCGCGGAGCCGCTCGTCGTCGCTCGCAACCACGACCGTGCGGGCCAGCTGCCAGGCCGAGGCCTCGCTCAGCACGGCCGCCTCGCCCTCGCGGCCGATCACCACGGCGTTCTCCCGGAAGATGCTGTTCGCGAAGGCGTTGTAGGTGGCGATCGTAGGGGCGTCGAACGGATCGAAGACGAGGTCGGTGATGCGGGCGTCGGCGAGCTGCTGCAGGCGCTTGCGGATGCGCTCGGCGAGTTCGCCCGCGGCCTTCCGGGTGAAGGTGAGGCCGAGCACCTCGGGGACCCCGACGAGACCGTTCGCGATCAGCCAGACCACGCGGTTGGCCATCGTCTCGGTCTTGCCGCTGCCGGCGCCGGCCACCACGATCCGCGGGTCGAGCGGCGCCTCGATCACGGCGCGCTGCTGCGCGGTGGGTGGCGGGAGCTCGAGCAGCTCGGCGATGCGGGCGGCCGAGAGGCGCGGGGCCGGTGCGTCGGTGTCGTCCCGAACGTCCGCGTCGTTCCGCGCGTTCGTTCCCGGCCCGCCACCGGGTGCCCCCACCTCACCTCGTGCATCCGGACCATCCACCCCACGAGCCACGGCCGGCTCGGGCGGCCGGAACGTCTCGGGCCGGTCGAGGTCGTCGAGATCGAACAGTGCGTCGCTCATTCGGAGACCGCCTTGATCAACTGGATGCGGTACTCGTACCGGTTCTGGAAGTCGCGCTCCTCGGGCTCGGCCACACCGCGGAAGGTCGCGGCGGCCATCCCCTCGGCGACGGCCTCGATGCGCGCCGCGATCTCGGTCAGCTCGGGCTCACCGAGCGCATCCTGCCGCCGGATCGTGTAGCGCGAGGGCCGCTCCCCCTTGGCCACGTAGAGCAGCTCGGCGCCGCCCACCTCGCCGCCCACGAACGGCTCGGGCGCTGCGGAGACCTCGGCCGCGCCACCGGCTGCGACCTGGCCCTCCACCTGAGGCGCAGCGTCCTCCGCTGCGTCCCCCTCCAGCTCCACATCCTTGGTCCGCAGGGCGCGCCGCTGCACGGCGAGCTGGTAGGTGGCGAGCTGGGCGTGCCGCGGCATGTCTCCACGGGCCGCCGGGTACTTGCCCGTCTTGAGGTCGATCACCACGACGGTGCCGTCGGCGCGCCTCTCGATCCGGTCGATCGAACCATTGACCTCGGCCCGGCCCTGCCGCAGCCGGAACCCCGCTTCGGCTCCCACGAGCTCGCCGCCCGAGACCGAGAACCCGCGAAGGTAGTCCGAGAGCCCCTCGAGTTTGGTGCCGAGGGCCCGGCGCTCGCGCTCCTCGATCCACGGGGCCTCGAAGCGCAGCTCCTTCCACCGCTCCTCCGAGCGCCGCAGCAGCTCCTCGGGGCTCGGATCGGTCTCGGGGTCGGCCGCGAGCTGCTCCATGACCGAGTGCACGATCGTGCCGATGCCGGCCGCGAGCCCCTTGGCGCCCCCGGCCACCTGGTCGACGAACCACATCAACGGCGACTCCTCGAACGCCTCGATGCGGGACGGCGACACCCGCACCACGGCCTCGGGGTCGTCGGGGTCGACCACGGGCTCTTCGGTCGACGCGGGCAGCAGACCGTACCAGCTGCGCGGATGCGCGCCCGCGACCTCCTCCGCGGCCAGCCGGGCGAGTGCCGACGCCGCACGCAGGTCGCCCTCCTCCGCGAGGCGCCTCCGGAGGTGACCCGTCAGCCCCCGCAGGGAGAGCGGATGCCGCACGGGCTTGACGGTCTCGGCGTCCGGTGCGAGGGCGAGGAACGCCGAGGGCTGCTCGTCGTCGTTCGCGACCCCGCTCAGCACGGTGACGCGGCGCGATCTCGAGACCGCGAGGGCGAACATCCGCAGCTCGTCCGAGAGCACCTCGGCGCGGGAGTCCTCGGTGCGGGTGGGGGCCGCAGCGGGCTCGGCGAAGCGGCCGGATGCGGCGGACGAGTCGGATGCGAAGGGCGAGCCGGATGTGACGGGCGAGTCGGATGCGACGGAACGCTCGTCGAGCACCTGGTCGGTCGCGACGCCTGGCGCACGGGTGCGGGTCTCGCCGAAAGTCCCGTCTGCCCGACGCTCCCGAGCCTCGAGGCGGGCCTCGGTGGCGACGGCGCCGAGGCGCTGGGCGTGCAGGAGGGAGCCGCGGAGGCGGAGGTTCGGCCACACCGACTCCTGCAGCCCGGCGACCACGACCACCTCGACGTCGAGCCCCACGGCGCCGCTCGGTGTGGTCACGAGCACGGAGTCGGCACGGGAGCGCGGCGAGAGCGTGTCCTCCGGCACCTCGGCGGTGAGGAACTCGTCGATGAAGAGCTCCGCGGGCCGCTCGGGCTCGCGCTCGACGGCACGGCGGGCGGCGGTGAAGAGCGCGACCGCACCGTCGAGGTTGCGGTTGGCCTCGTCGGCGAGGATGCCGGTGCCCGCGGCGAGCGCGCCCCAACGCGTGGCGAGGCCGGTGCGCTGCCAGAGCTCCCAGAGCAGCTCCTCCACGGTGGCGCCGGCCTCGAAGCTCGAGCGCAGGGCGGCGAGCGTGGTGCCGAGGGCCGCGACGCGCCGGGCGGGGGCGGAGTCGATGGTGGCGAGCACGCCCGGGGTGAGCAAGGCCTCGCAGAGCAGCTCGTCCGAGTGCCGAGATCCGCCTGCGGCGAGCTCGTCGTGCCGCAGCGCGAGCCGCAGCCTGCGCAGCCCCACGGCGTCGACGCCGCAGAGGGGCCCGAGGATGACGGAGCTGGCGGTCTCGGCAGTGAGCTCGAGCCGGCCGATACCGAGCGCGAGCCCCTCGGCGAGGTGCCGGGCGGCGTAGTCGTCGCGGAGCGCCTGCACCGCGGAGAGGGTGCGGGTGGGCACCTCGGCGAGGGCGAGCCCGCGCGCGATCGCGGGCACGAGCGATCCGGATCGCACGATCACCGCCATCTGCGACCACTCGGTGCCCTCGAGCAGGAACCGCTCCCGCAGCAGCCGCGCGATGGTGGCGATCTCGGAGGTGCGGTTGTCGGCCTGGATGCGCAGCACCCGCGCCTCGCCGCGCTCGGCGGCGTTCGAGGCCGCGGCACCGGATTCCGCGCCTCCTCCGGCGCCGGGCTCGACCGTGCGGCGCTGGAGCCCGGCGGCCGCGGTGCCGATGCGCTCGGTCACGCGCTGCGAGAGAGAGCGGAGGTCGCCGTGCTGGCGGTATGTGGTGCCGAGCACGATCGTGGGGGCGGTCGGCACGCCGAGCGTCTGCCCCAGCTGCCCGAGCGCACGCACGTCCGACCCTCGGAAGCCCGCCGTGGCCGTGTCGGGATCGCCGAACACCACGACCGCCGCGCCGCCGCGGGCGAACTCGCGCACCAGGTTCACAGCACCCACCGAGTATTCCGGGAAGTCGTCGGCCACCACGAGCCGGATGCCACCGCGCGTCGCCGCTGTGCCGTCCTGCTCGGGCGTCGGGCCCTTCGCGTGCTCGACCCGCAGGATCCGCCGCGCCTCGGCGAGGAGCTCGGCGGAGTCGAGGTGCGCGACGTCGTACGACTCGAGCGCCCGGTGGTACTCGGCGAGGAACTCCCCCGCCGCCACCCACTCCGCGATCCGCTCGCGCCGCCCGAGCTCGACCAGCCCCTCGGCCGACACACCGTTCTCGGTGGCGCGCATCATGAGCTCGCGGAGCTCCGTGCGGAACTCCCTCAGCCTCCGCACCTGGGGAGGCAGCGACTCCGGCCAGCGCACGCCGTTCCGCCCCGCCTCGGCATCCTCGATGCCGCCGAGCAGCAGCTCCGCCACGATCCGGTCCTGTTCGGCGCCTGTGAGCAGGGCCACCGGGCGGGCGGCGGCGACCGCGCCTCCCGTCGCCTCTCCTACGCGGCCGTCTCTCCCCATGCTTTCCCGCGCACCCCGCCGCACGATCTCGAACGCCGCCGAGTTCGCGGTGCGGGCCAGCGGCCCGTTGCTCGGTACCCCCAGCCGAAGCGCCACCTGATCGCGGAGTCGCGTCGCTCCCTGCCGCGACGAGGCCAGCACCAGGATCTCCTCCGGCGCCATCCCCAGCCGGCCCACCCGATCGGCCACGAGCTCGAGCAGCACCGTCGTCTTCCCGCTCCCCGGCGCGCCCACCACCGCGAACGACGAAGCGGCAGGCGCCTCCAGCACCTGCTGCTGCCTCTCATCAAGTCGAACCTCGCGCACCCCGACAAACTACCCTTCCCCACCGACACCGACGCGCCACCGCAGACCTCGTCCGATGCCCAGCGGCCACTCGTCCTCCACAGCCCTGTTCGCTCTCGGCACCATCCCCACTCCGCGCCACTCCACCGATCCGCCCTCCCGCTTGCCGTAACCTGAACACGTGATCGCAACCCAGATCACAAGACGTGAAAGGCACTTCCTGTGGACATCCGTATCGGCATCGCCAACTCGCCCCGTGAGCTCAACTTCGAGTCGACCCAGTCCCCCGCCGAGATCGAGAAGATCGTGGCCGACGCCCTCGCCTCCAGCGGCACCCACGTGTCGTTGACCGACAACAAGGGCAAGGTCTATGTCGTGCCGACGGCCGCCCTCACCTACGTCGAGATCGGCAGCGAAGAGTCGCGCCGAGTCGGCTTCGTCGGCTAGCCTCCGAGCCATGGAACTGCTGTTCATCACCCTCGGCGGCGTCATCCTCGGTCTCGGGGCGCGCTACCTCCTGCCCGATCGCGATCGTCACGGCGTCGTGCTCATCCCCGCTCTCGGCGGTGCGGTCGCGGCGGTCGTCTGGGTCGCGCTCACCTGGGCCGGCATGCCGTGGGACGGTGGGTGGATCTGGGTCATCAGCCTCGTGGTCACCGCGGTGGCCGTCGTGGTCGCCGACCTCCTCATCGGCCGCCGTCGCAAGGCGCACGACGAGGCCCGCCTCCAGGCCCTCCTCTCGGGCAAGGCCCCCCTGGCCCCCACCGCCGCGCGCTGACCCGCGGCGCGCATCCTGCCCCTCGTGGGCACCGCACCGCGCCTCCCATCCAGCCCCAGCGCACGACCACCAGCCGAGCCGTCACTTCTCACGCCTAGGAGCACACCGTCGCGTGGATGTGACGGCTCGACTGCGTCGAGGGTCGCGTGGGCGAGGCGCCTGGGTGGCAGGGGCGCGAGCGCTAGGTGTAGTTCCCTGGGACGTTGTGAACGCGTGAGTTAGCGAAGACCTCCGGGCAGGATGTGGGTTACCACACACACATTCTGAACACGGAGGTCTTCGTGACTCACGCTAATGCACCCCTGACGCCTGTTGGGAGGGCTCGTCTCGCAGCACTGATCAACGAACAGGGCTGGTCGATTCGGCGGGCGGCTGAACGATTCCAGGTCTCACCGGCAACGGCGTCGAGATGGGCGACTCGGGCGCACGCTGGTGCGCCGATGACGGATCGCTCGTCACGGCCGCGTTCCAGCCCGAAGCGAACGCCGATGAAGATGGAACGACGAATCGTCGGGTTGCGCTTCACTCGCCGGTGGGGCCCTCATCGGATCGGCTACCACTTGCAGGTGAACCGGTCCACCGTCGAGCGGGTGTTGCACCGGTATCAGATGCCGATTCTGAGTCACCTCGATCGGGCCACCGGGCTGCCAGTCAGGCGACCGGAACCGGTCCGTTACGAGCGCGAACACCCGGGCGAGCTGATCCATGTCGATATCAAGAAACAGGGCCGTATCCCGGACGGAGGCGGATGGCGGGTCCATGGTCGCGGTTCCACGCAAGACCGAGTCAGCGGCGCCGCCCGCCGCCGCCAGACCAGATCGGGCGGACGCGGTTCCCGCGGCTACCGGTTCCTGCATCACGCCGTCGATGACCACTCACGCCTGGCCTACTCCGAGATCCTCGACGACGAACGCAAAGAGACCGCCGCAGCGTTCTGGACACGAGCGAAAGCGTTCTTCGCCGACGCCGGGATCACCGTCTCGGAGGTCATGACCGACAACGGCGCCTTCTACCGCTCCCACGCATTCGCGGCAGCCCTCGGCCCTGATATCAAGCACCGACGCACCCGTCCTTACCGGCCGCAGACCAATGGAAAAGTCGAACGCTTCAACCGAACCCTCGCCCAGGAATGGGCCTACGCCGCCACCTACGACAGCGACGAAGCCAGGGCCGCTACCTACGACACCTGGCTCCATCACTACAATCACCACAGACCCCACACCGGCATCGGCGGCAAAACACCATCAGAACGCGTTCACAACGTCCCAGGGAACTACAGCTAGGCGGTGAGGCCGAGGCCGTCCATGCGGCGGGTGTGCGAGGCGATCATCTCGGTGAACACCGGCTCGATCCGCTCCTCGTCCGAGACGGCGTTGCCGGTGAGGTGGATGGCGGAGCGGCAGACGAGCAGCGTGTCGCCCACGACCCGGCGCCCCCACATCGCGAGCCTCGGCCCGAGCACCTCGTCGTGCGCGATGGCCGCCGAGAGGATGTCGGTGATGGCGCGCCGCCCGGTGTCGGCATCCAGGATCGCCACGCACCGCGGCCCGATGTCACCGGGCAGTCCGGCCGCGAGCAGGGTGAAGAAGTCGTCGAGGATCCCGGCGGTCAGATACACGCTCGCGAGCTGCTCGTACCAGTCGGCGCCCTTGACGACCAGTCGATAGCGGTCGATGCCCGCGGTGAACGGCTCGATCACCTCGGAGGGCTGATCGACCCGGCGGCGGATCTCGGCGACGAGCCGCTCGTGCTTGTCGAGCGCCTGGCTCGCGCCGGATGCGAGGGCCTGCTTGTCGGCCACCGTGGGGGCCGCGGCGATGGCATCCGACACCTCTTCGAAGATGGCGAGCTGCACGTAGGCCGCCTGGCCGAGGTAGGGCAGCACCTCCGGCGTGAGCTCCGCGAGGTTCACCTTGGGGTAGCTCGTGACGTCTTCCCGGGGCTTCAGCCGCGGGATGTCGATGCGCACCTTCGGGCGGCGGAGGAATCCGAACACGACGTTCATCCTAACGGTGCGCACCTCTGCCCAGAGGCCGCCGCACGGCGCGCTGCCGCCCCCCGACCCCTCCATCGACTAAACTCGACCCGGGCCCTGACGAAACTCGGGGCAATCGCCGCCGTCCGACGCCATCGTCGGTCATCCGCTCCGCTGCATCGCAGCACCGTTCTCCCACGGCGGCCTCGCGCTTACGACAGGTATCCACAGTGACTTTCAGTGAACTCAACATCGACCAGGACATGGTCGACGCCCTCGCCGCCAAGGGCATCCTCGAGCCGTTCCCCATCCAGGAGCAGACGATCCCGCTCGCCCTCGACGGCCAGGACATCATCGGCCAGGCGAAGACGGGAACCGGCAAGACCTTCGGCTTCGGCCTCCCCCTCATCCAGCGCCTCGGTCTCGACCCCGAGCCCGGCGTCAAGGCCCTCGTCGTCGTCCCCACCCGCGAACTCTGCGTGCAGGTCACGGAGGACCTCGAGATCGCCGCGGGCAACCGCCCCACCAAGATCGTGTCGATCTACGGCGGCAAGGCCTACGAGGGACAGATCGAGCAGATCAAGGCCGGCGCGCAGATCGTGGTCGGCACCCCCGGCCGTCTCCTCGACCTGGCCGGCCAGCGCCTGCTGAACCTCGGCGCCGTGCAGGAGATGGTGCTCGACGAGGCCGACAAGATGCTCGACCTCGGCTTCCTCGCCGACATCGAGAAGCTCTTCGCCCAGACCCCCGCCGGCCGCCACACCATGCTCTTCTCGGCCACCATGCCCGGTCCGATCGTGGCCCTCGCGCGCCGCTTCATGAACCGGCCCATCCACATCCGCGCCACCGACCCCGACGAGGGGCTGACGCAGGCCAACATCAAGCACCTCATCTACCGCGCCCACAACATGGACAAGGACGAGGTGATCGCACGCATCCTGCAGGCCGAGGGCCGTGGCAAGACCGTCGTCTTCACCCGCACCAAGCGCGCCGCCGCGAAGCTCGTCGAGGAGCTCAACGACCGCGGCTTCAACGCCGCTGCCGTGCACGGCGACCTCAACCAGGAGCAGCGCGAGCGCGCCATGGCCGCCTTCAAGGCCGGCAAGAAGGACATCCTCATCGCCACCGACGTCGCGGCGCGCGGCATCGACGTCGACGACGTCACCCACGTGATCAACCACACGATCCCGGATGACGACAAGACCTATCTGCACCGCGCCGGCCGCACGGGCCGCGCCGGCAAGACGGGCATCGCGGTGACGTTCGTCGACTGGGACGACCTGCACAAGTGGGCGCTCATCAACCGCGCCCTCGAGTTCGGCCAGCCCGAGCCGGTCGAGACCTACTCCTCCTCGCCCCACCTCTTCACCGATCTCGACATCCCCGAGGGCACCCGCGGCCGTCTCAAGGCGAGCACCCGCTCGGCCGAGGCCGGCACCGGCGGTGGCTCGGGCTCGGGTGACCGCGGCGGCCGAGCCGGCTCCCGCGGTGGCGAACGCGGCGGCCGTGACGGAGCCGCCCGCGGCGAGGGCCGTGGCGACGGCGCCCGCAGCGGCGACAGCGGTCGCGGCGAAGGCGGCGGCGCTCGTGG
>NZ_JANLCK010000005.1 GCF_024979315.1 Herbiconiux oxytropis
CTGGCGGAGGTTCGAGAGCTGCCCGCCCGGGATCTCGTGCGTGTAGACGCGGCCGGTGGGGCCCGGGAGCCCCGACTCGAACGGCCGGTACACCTGCCGCACCGCCTCCCAGTACGGCTCGAGGTCCGAGACCGCGGCGAGCGACAGCCCCGTGTCGCGCTCCGTGTGAGCCAGGGCGGCCACCAGAGCGGATGCGCTGGGCTGCGACGTGGTGCCGGCCATCGGCGCACTCGCCACGTCCACGGCATCCGCCCCGGCCGCGCTCGCGGCGAGGAGGGTGGCGAGCTGGCCGCCGGCGGTGTCGTGCGTGTGGACGTGCACGGGCAGGTCGAACTCCTCCCGGAACGCCGTCACCAGTCGCGCCGCCGCGGCCGGGCGCAGGAGCCCCGCCATGTCCTTGATCGCGAGCACGTGGGCGCCCGCGTCGACGATCTGCGACGCCAGCTCCAGGTAGTAGTCGAGGGTGTAGAGATCCTCGGCGGGGTCGAGGAGGTCGCCGGTGTAGCAGACCGCGACCTCGGCGAGCGTGGTGCCGGTGGCGAGCACGGCGTCGATCGCGGGCCGCATCTGGGACACGTCGTTGAGGGCGTCGAAGATGCGGAAGATGTCGACCCCGGTCGCCGCAGCCTCCTGCACGAACGCCTCGGTGACCTCCGTGGGATACGGGGTGTAGCCGACCGTGTTGCGGCCACGCAGCAGCATCTGGATCGCGACGTTCGGCAAAGCCCCCCGCAGGGTCGCGAGGCGCTCCCACGGGTCTTCTCCGAGGAACCGGAGCGCGACGTCATAGGTGGCACCGCCCCACGCCTCCACGCTCAGCAGCTCCGGCGTCATCCGCGCCACATACGGGGCGACGGCCACGAGATCGCGGGTGCGCACGCGGGTGGCCAGCAGCGACTGATGTGCATCCCGCATCGTGGTCTCGGTGACGGCCAGCGGCGTCTGGGCGCGGAGCGCGGCGGCGAAACCGGCGGGGCCGAGCTCGAGCAGCCGCTGCCGCGAGCCGGCCGGCGCAGTCGCCTGCAGGTCGATCGCCGGCAGCTTGTCGGCAGGCTCCACCGAGCCCACCCGGGCGCCGTGCGGCTGGTTCACGGTGACGTCGGCGAGCCAGTTCAGGATCTTCGTCCCGCGATCCTTGGACTGGTGCCCGCCGAGCAACTGCGGCCGCTCCTCGATGAACGACGTCGACAGGTCGCCCGCCATGAAGTCCGGGTCATCGAGAACCCCCTGCAGGAACGGGATGTTCGTCGACACACCCCGAATGCGGAACTCCGCCAGAGCACGCCGCGCACGACGCACCGCCGCCGGGAAGTCACGACCCCGGCAGGTCATCTTCGCGAGCATCGAATCGAAGTGCGGCGAGATCTGCGCCCCCACGTCAACCGTCCCGCCATCCAACCGCACCCCCGCACCGCCCGGCGACCGGTACGCCGCGATCTTGCCCGTATCCGGCCGGAACCCCGCCGTCGGATCCTCCGTCGTGATCCGGCACTGCAACGCCGCACCGTGCAGCACGATCCCGTCCTGCGTCAGCCCCAGATCAGCGAACGTGCTGCCACTCGCGATGAGCATCTGCGACTGCACCAGATCGACATCGGTGACCTCCTCGGTGACCGTGTGCTCGACCTGGATGCGCGGGTTCATCTCGATGAACACATGCTTCCCCGCACGCTCCCCCACCGTGTCGACCAGGAACTCCACCGTGCCGGCGTTCACATACCCGATCGACTTCGCGAACTTGATCGCATCCGCATGCAGCGCCTCACGCAGCTCATCGCTGATATTCGGTGCCGGCGCGATCTCGACGACCTTCTGATTGCGACGCTGCACCGAGCAATCCCGCTCATACAGATGGAACGTCTCACCCGCACCATCGGCCAGGATCTGCACCTCGATGTGACGGGGCCGGAGCACCGCCTGCTCCAGGAACATCGTCGCGTCACCGAACGCGCTGTCAGCCTCCCGCATCGCCGCCTCGAGCGCACCCCGCAACTCCTCCCGGGTCTCGACCCGGCGCATCCCCCGCCCGCCCCCGCCTGCGACGGCCTTCGCGAACACCGGGAACCCGATCTCATCCGCCGCGGCGATCAGCACCTCGAGATCGGTCGTCGCCGGCGACGACGCCAGCACCGGCACCCCCGCCGCGATCGCATGCTCCTTCGCCGTGACCTTGTTGCCCGCCATCTCGAGCACATGCTCGCCAGGACCGATGAACGTGATCCCGTTCTCCGCCGCCGCCTTCGCCAGCTCCGGGTTCTCCGACAAGAACCCGTAACCCGGGTAGATCGCATCCGCCCCCGCCTCGAGCGCGACCCGGATGATCTCCGACACATCCAGGTAGGCCCGCACCGGATGCCCGACCTCACCGATCTGATACGCCTCATCAGCCTTCAGCCGATGCATCGAATTGCGATCCTCGTAGGGGAAGACGGCAACCGTCTTCGCCCCCAGCTCGTACGCCGCCCGGAACGCGCGAATCGCGATCTCCCCACGGTTCGCCACCAGAATCTTTGTGAACATGAAGACCTTTCGGGTGCACACGCGTACAGCGAACAGTTAGGTTCTCCAAGCCTAGTGAAGGTAACGTTGTCGACTGTGCATGTACTCAGCGTCTCATCCCTCAAGGGAGGCGTGGGCAAGACCACTGTGACGCTCGGGCTCGCGTCCGCAGCGTTCGCCAAGGGCTTGCGCACTCTCGTCGTCGACCTCGACCCCCAATCCGATGTCTCCACCGGCATGGACATCCGCGTCGCGGGCCACCTCAACGTGGCCGACGTGCTGGCCTCCCCCAAGGAGAAGGTGGTGCGCGCCGCGATCGCCCCGTCGGGCTGGACGAAGGACCGCGGCGGCAAGATCGACGTGCTCATCGGCTCGCCCTCCGCGCTCAACTTCGACGGGCCGCACCCCTCGATCCGCGACATCTGGAAGCTCGAGGAGGCCCTCGCCACCGTCGAGAACGAGTACGACCTCGTGCTGATCGACTGCGCGCCCTCGCTCAATGCGCTCACCCGCACCGCCTGGGCGGCCTCCGACCGCGTCTCCGTGGTCACCGAACCCGGGCTCTTCTCTGTGGCCGCCGCCGATCGCGCGCTCCGGGCCATCGAGGAGATCCGTCGTGGACTCTCCCCCCGTCTTCAGCCGCTCGGCATCATCGTGAACCGCGTGCGCTCCCAGTCGCTCGAGCACCAGTTCCGCATCAAGGAGCTGCGCGACATGTTCGGCCCGCTCGTGCTGAGCCCCCAGCTCCCCGAGCGCACCTCCCTGCAGCAGGCCCAGGGCGCCGCCAAGCCCCTGCACGTCTGGCCCGGTGAGGGCGCCCAGGAGATGGCCCGCAACTTCGACCTGCTGCTGGAGCGCGTCATGCGCACGGGGCGAGTCGGCGAATACGCGGAACTCAAGGCCTGAGGACTGTTCTGGTCCGGTGAAAGCCGTGCTGCGCGCGGCTTTCACCGCCGACGCCGGTCCCCGCCCGGCGTCGGGGAGCTTGTTCGGCTTCGGTCGCTAGCGCGGCCGAGGCCTCACCTCGGGTCGTCGAAAAGGCCCAAACACTTTCAGAACGGGCGAATGAGCGCCACCTGCATCTGAGCGACCTCCGACGAGGTCACCACGCGACGGGCCGTACTCGATGACCCAGAGTGACGGCGAGGCCGCGAAGCGACCTCACCGGAACATGTCGCGCGGCGCCGGGCAGGGACCGGCGACGCCTGAGCAGCCGCGCGCCAGCACGGCTGCGAAGCAGCTAGCTCAGACAGCCTTGCGCGATGCCCGCCGCGCCGCGAGCTCGTCGGCCGGGTCGGTGACCACGCTGTCGAGGTCGACGAGGGAGTTCTCGACCTCGCGGAGGACCTTGCCGACGGCGATGCCGAAGACACCCTGGCCGCGGCTGACGAGGTCGATGACCTCGTCGTTGGAGGTGCAGAGGTAGACGCTCGCGCCGTCGGACATCAGCGTGGTCTGGGCGAGGTCGTTGATTCCGGATTCGCGGAGCTGGTTGATCGCGGTACGGATCTGCTGCAGTGAGATGCCGGTGTCGAGCAGTCGCTTGACGAGCTTGAGCACGAGGATGTCCCGGAAGCCGTAGAGCCGCTGCGTTCCGGAGCCGGCGGCGCCGCGCACGGTGGGCTCGACGAGCGCGGTACGCGCCCAGTAGTCGAGCTGGCGGTAGGTGATGCCGGCGGCACGGGCCGCTACGGCACCGCGATAGCCGTTCGCCCCGTCGAGATCGGGCATGCCATCGGTGAACAGGAGACCGAGGTCGTACCGGGAGTCGTCGTCCCGGCCCAGGTTGTCATGACCTGTCTCGTTCATCGGGGCCTTCCATCGTGGTGGCACGGGAGACGGATGTCCGTTCCCGCAGTGCTGTCCCCACGCTATCGACCACGACAGTCCGGGGCAACGACATCACCGTTTCGGTGCCCGGCGTGTCGCGATCAGGGGCGGATCGTTACCTCACGGCGCGATCTTGCCGAGGGCGGAGCGGATGAGACTGGAGCGCACGATCTCGAGCTGACCCGCGATCTCCATCGCCATCTCGGCCACTTTGGCGCGGCTCGAGGGGTCGCGCCGCCTCGCCACAGGCATGAGCGCACTCTCGATCAGCCCGAGCTCGCGCTCGGCGGCCTGCCGGAACCCGCGCAGGTGCCGCGGTTCGATGCCGGAGCGCTGCAGTTCGACGAGAGCCTTCAGCACCACGAGCGAATCCTCGCCGTAGCTGTCGGCCGGCGAGAGAACGGCGGCCGAGAAGGCGTCCTGCACGAGCATGGGGGTGGCCCCGGCTTCCCGGGTGAGGTCGTCGCGGCTGAGGCGGCGGCCGGTCTGCAGGATCGACGCGCCGTTGGCGACTCCCGTGCCGGGCATGGGCGGGTTCAGCCCCGCGTCGACGTCGGCGAGATACTCCTTGATGACCGCGAGCGGCAGGTAGCAGTCGCGCTGCAGGGTGAGGATGAGGCGGAGGCGGCTGAGGTCGTTCTGCGAGAACTTGCGGTAGCCCGAGGGGGTGCGGGCCGGGTGCACGAGCCCGCGCTCCTCGAGGAAGCGCAGTTTCGAGGGCGTGAGATCGGGGAAGTCGGCGGTGAGTTTGGAGAGCACCTGGCCGATGCCGAGCAGCGGCGCCGGAGAAGCTCCGGGCGCCGGGGAAGCGGCTGCCACTACTCTCCCGCTGCGGTCACCACGTCGATGCGCGATGGGTAGAACGTGAGGCGGAACTTGCCGATCTGCACCTCGGCACCGTCTTCCAGCAGCGCCTCGTCGACGCGCACGCCGGCCACGTAGGTGCCGTTGAGCGAGCCGCGGTCGCGCACCGAGAAGGTGTGGCCGTGCCGGGTGAACTCGGCGTGCCGGCGGGAGACCGTGACGTCGTCGAGGAAGATGTCGGCGTTGGGGTGCCGGCCCACCGTGGTGACGGTGGTGTCGAGCAGGAACCGGGCGCCGGAGTTGGGGCCGCGACGCACGATCAGCAGGGCCGAGCCCGACGGAAGGGCCGCGATCGACTCGAGCTCCTCGGCGGTGACACCGCCTTCGAGAGCGGCCAGCTGGGCCGCGAACTCGCCCGTGAGCGACATCGTGGTGTCAGCCCCGGAGGGGGTGACGGGGATGCTCGTGGTGTGATCGTCGTTCTCGTTCATCGTCCGGCTGCCCTCCTTGCTCCCTCCAGCGTAGCCGATCAGGCCGCCGCTCCGAGCCGTGATTTCCCTGTCCCGGCCGTGGGCGTGCCCTACACTTCCCCCATGCTTCCGTTGATCGCGTCGCTCTGGGTCCTGGCGGCGAGCTGCGTCGTCGTCTGGGTGCTCTCGCTCGTCACACACGAGTACTCCTGGGTCGACCGCATCTGGTCGGTCATCCCCATCGTGTACGTCTGGATCTTCGCCGGGGCGGCCGGCTTCACCGACCTCAGGCTCGATCTGCTGGCGGCGGTCGTGACCCTCTGGGGCGCCCGGCTCACCTTCAACTTCTCCCGCAAGGGCGGCTACGCACCCGGTGGGGAGGACTACCGCTGGGCGGTGCTCCGGGGCCGGATGTCGACGGCGCAGTTCCAGGTGTTCAACCTGCTCTTCATCACGATCTACCAGAGCGTGATCCTGTTCCTGATCACGATGCCCGCGTACACGATGTTCGAGAACCGAGCCACGCCGTTCAGCGTGCTCGACCTCGTGCTGATCGCCCTGTTCCTGCTGTTCCTCGCGGGCGAGACGATCGCCGACGAGCAGCAGTGGCGGTTCCACGAGTGGAAGCGGCGGGAGGTGGCCGCGGGGCGGGAGCCGCGACCCCGCTTCCTGCAGACCGGCCTCTTCCGGTTCTCCCGGCATCCGAATTTCTTCTTCGAGCAGGCGCAGTGGTGGGTGGTCTTCTTCCTGGGCGCGAGCGCGGCGGGGTCGGTGCTGCAGTGGACCGTCGCAGGCGCGGTGCTGCTCACCCTGCTGTTCATCGGCTCGACGATCTTCACCGAGAGCATCACCTCGTCGAAGTATCCGGAATACGCCGCATACAAGAAGAGGACGTCGGCGCTCATCCCCTGGTTTCCCGGAAAGGCGAGCGCCGACGTCCCCGCCGGCTGAGCTCAGAGGCCGGGTGACCCGAGCGGCTAGTTGACCTCGAGCGGGTCGCTGCCGTTGCGGCCCTCGGCCCCGCGGTCGAGCGACGCGATGCTGGCGATCTCGGCGGCCGAGAGCGAGAAGTCGAGCACGTCGAAGTTCTCGGCCATGCGCTCCTTGTTGTTGCTCTTCGGGATGACGATGTTGCCGACGTCGAGGTGCCAGCGGATGATCGTCTGCGGAACCGACTTGCCGTGGGCCTCCGCGATGGCGGCGAGCTCGAGCGAGTCGTTGATCCTGCCCTGACCGAGCGGGCCCCACGCCTCGATGGCGATGCCCTTCTCGGCGGCGAAGGAGCGGAGTTCGGCCTGCTGGAAGTCGACGTGCAGCTCGACCTGGTTGACGGCGGGCACGATCTCGGTCTCGGCGATCAGTCGCTCGAGATGGTCGATGTTGAAGTTCGAGACCCCGATGGCCTTGGCGCGGCCCGACTCGAGGATCTTCTCGAGCGAGCGCCAGGCATCGATATAGGTGTCCTTCTCGGGGGTGGGCCAGTGGATGAGGTAGAGGTCGACGTAGTCGGTGCCGAGTCGCGCGAGGCTCTTGTCGAAGGCGGTGAGCGCGTCGGTCTGGTCGTCGTTCCAGAGCTTGGTGGTGATGAAGAGGTCGCCGCGGTCGATGCCGGACTCCTTGACGGCGTGTCCCACGCCCTCCTCGTTGTGGTAGATCTTCGCGGTGTCGAGGTGGCGGTAGCCGACCTCGAGGGCGTCGCGCACGATGCGATTGGTCTTGTCGGGATCGACCTTGAACACGCCGAAGCCGAGCTGGGGGATCTGGGTGCCGTTGTTGAGGCCGACCGTGGGGACTGCGTTTTCCGTCATGCCCTCCAGCCTATTCCGACGCGCCTCCGGGAGGGCGGGGGATCAGTCGTCCTCGTCGGCCACGAGGCTCTGCACGATGAGATCGAGCACGGCCTCCGCGTAGGCGTCGACGGCGCTCTCGGCCTCGAACCGGCGCGGCCGGCCGCGGATCAGAGCGGTCACGACATAGAGCGTGACGTGATCCTCGCCCGGCTCCCCCGGGAGCTGTTCCGCGGTCAGCGAACGGAAGCCTTCGCGCAGGATCTCGCGCAGCTGATCTTCACGCGGGAGCCACAGCGTGTCGGTGAGGTCGACCGAGTCGAGCGCCCACTCCGTGGTGCCGTTGAAGCCGATCAGCGTGCCGGAGGGGAACTCGTGCACCTCGGCCGTCATCTCGCTCACGGTGAACACCTCGCCCGCGGCGCCCGACTCGCTCGCACGCTCGACGGTCTCGATCACGAAGGCGTCACCCGAGCGCGGATGCCAGCGCAGGCCCGCTGTGCGGAGTGCCCTGGCGAGTTCGACGGCGATCATCTGCCCATCATCCCAGCGATCGGCGGACGCGCCGACGCGGAATCCGGGATCGCCCGCTAACGTGGAGGTGATCGGCCTCCCCGATCGTCCCCGATCGAGAGACGGCACCGCAGACAGTGGCAATCGCGCGACGCACCTTCCTGGCGGGGGCCGTCTCGGCCCTCTCGCTCTCGGCGCTCGCGGCCTGCACCCCCGATGCCCCGCGCCCGGTGCCCTCCCCCTCGATCACCCCGACCGAGCTGCCGACTGGCCCCGTGCCGAACCCCGCCGCCTTCGCGCGGAGCGCCTGGGCCGACGACCCGTTCTCGCTCGGCTCCTTCAGCACCACTCCCGTGGGAGCCACCCCGGCGTCGCGCACGACGCTCCGGGACACCGTGGGCGACCGCCTGTTCTTCGCCGGCGAGGCGACCTCGACCGAGTTCCCGGGCACGGTCGTGGGCGCAGCCGCCTCCGGTGAGTCAGTCGCCGCCCGGGTGGCGGCGGTGGCCGAGCCCGAGGAGCGCATCGGCATCGTCGGAGCCGGCCTCGCCGGGGCGACGGCGGCACGGATCCTGGCCGAGCAGGGCTTCGAGGTGGTCGTGATCGAGGCGCGGGACCGCGTAGGTGGGCGCATCGACACGCGAGACGACGACGGCTGGCCGTTCCCGGTGGAGCTGGGCTCGGCATCCGTCTCTGCCGACGGGCTCGAGGAGCTGCTGCGCATCAACGACGTGGGCACGATCACGCTCGATGCCACCCTCGAGGCGCGCACCGCCTCTGGACTCGTCGTGCCGCCGAGCGCGGTGGGTCCGGATGCGGTGGCGCGGGCGGTGGCCTGGGCCAAGGCGCAGCCGACCGACACCTCGCTCGCCTCGGCCCTCTCGGCGTCGGGCGCCGAGATGCTGCCCCCCGAGCCGGGCGCCCAGGGCGTGTCGCCCGCCGACGAGCTCGTGCACTATCTCGAGACCACGGTGGCGAGCCGCTACGGCTCGAGCCCGTTCGAGCTCTCGGCGAGCTACGGGCTCGACCGCACGGGCCTCGTCGACGGCACCGCCCTCGTGGTGGGAGGCCTCGACACCGTGGTGACCGCCTCGCTCGACGACGTCGACGTGCTGCTCTCGAGCACCGTCATCCGGATCTCCTACAACGACGCGGGCGCAAGCGTGCGCCTGGGCACGGGCGAGTCGCTCTCGATGGACCGCGTGGTGGTGACGGTGCCGATAGGGGTGCTGAAGGCAGGCACGATCGAGTTCTCTCCCGAACTGCCCGGGCCCACCGCGGCCGCCATCGAGGAGCTCGGCATGGGCTCGCTCGAGCAGCTCTGGCTGCGGTTCGACGAGCCGTTCTGGTCGACGGAGGCCACCGTGCTGTCGGTCTTCGACGAGACCTCCGAGATCGCGGAGTGGATCAACCTGCTGCCGGCTACCGGACAGCCGATCCTGATCGGTCTGACGGCTGCGGACGACGTTCCCGTGGTGCTGAAGCAGAACGATCAGGAGTTCCTGCAGGCGGCTCTGCAGACCCTCGAGCCGTACCTGGATCCCGCTCTGGTCTCGACACCCTCCCCCACGACGACGCCCACGGGCGGCGACGGCTGACCAGCACGAGCAGTGCCATCAGCCCGGAGAACAGGCCGAGCGCGATGCCCGAGTAGAGCGCGAACTCGAGCGGGCCGCTGACCTGGGCGGGATCGAGGAAGAAGTAGGGGTACCACCCGACCTCGGCACCGCGGATGAGGGTGAAGACTCCCCAGACCACGGGGAAGGCCAGCACGAAGGCGACCGTGCGCCAGCGCAGCCGCACCCGGCCCACGCCGATCAGCCAGTCGGCCACCACGAGCGGCGGCAGGTAGAAGTGCAGCACCTGGCTCGGCCAGGGCACGTCGATGCGGTAGTTGTGGCTGCCGGCCTGCGACACGATGAGGCCGAACACGATGCCGGAGACGACGACGTAGCAGATCGTCATCGCGCGCACGCTCACGAGGAACCGGCCGACGACATGGTGCCGCAGGAGCAGCACACCGGAGGCCGCGAGCACCACGACGTTCAGCAGGTTGCTCTGGAACGTGAAGTAGCTGAAGTAGTTGACGGTGGAGAACGTGCTGAACCCGAGCACGTAGTCGAAGTCGAACACCAGGGCCACGGCACCGATCGCGGCGATCGCGAGTCGGGCGATGCCCACAGCACGTCGCAACCCGGCTCCGATCTTTTCGTTCCTTTCGAGGGTAGTCGGTTCCATCCGGACCGACCCGCCGCTCCGAACCACCGGTATGGATCCGGACGCCCTCGAGCAGCTGCGCGTGCCGACGTCGCTCGGGCCCGTGGCGGTGCGGCTCCTCGTCGCCGAGCAGCGCCCTCGGGAGGACGCCGAGGCCCTCGTGCTCCTGCACGGGGCCGCGGGGTCGTGGACGACGTGGCTCCCCCTGCTCGAGGAGGCGGAGCGACGCCACACCCTTCCCGGCGACGTCGTGCTGCTCGATCTGCCGGGCTGGGGCGAGAGCCCGCTGCCGGGGCACGACCGCTCGGTCGACGGCTACGGGCGCGCCGTCGCGGAGGTGCTGCGCTCCCTCGGCTACGAGCGCTGGCGTGCGGTGGGGCACTCGCTGGGAGGCGTCATCGCACTCCACCTCGCGGCCATCGAGCCGGCCGCGACGCGCGCGGTGGGGCTGGTCTCCCCCACCACCTTCGGCGTGGCCGAGGCGTCGAGGCATCCGCTCTGGGGGCTCCGCCTCGTGGCGCCCTACGTGGCGCTCCGGGCCGTGATGTCGGCGATGGCCCGACTGTCGCCCTCCGGCCGTGCCACCGCGGCCCTGCTCGCCGGGCTCCGCCGGCTGCACCTGCTGCGCGTGGTCTTCGCGCCGCTGTTCGCGGAGCCGTCCCGGGTCTCCGCCGCCGTGCTCGTGACTCTCGCCGCCGAGGTGCGACCCGTTGCGTTCGCCGCGGCCGCGCGTGCCGCGGCCGCCTACCGGCCGGGTGAGGTGTGGGCGGGCATCCGCTGCCGGGTGGTCTCGGTGCGAGGTGCACGCGACGTGTTCGTGACCGTGCATGACGACCGGATGCTCGAGCGGACCGTGCCGGGAGCGGTCACGCGGGTGCTCGGCCGGGCCGGGCACTTCGGCCACATCGAGGCTCCGGGAGACGTGCTCGCGGCGCTCGGGGCGCACGTGCTCACGGGAGAGCCTACGAGGAGTGCTTCCTGAGGATCCGGCGACCCAGCGCGAAGGTCACGACCGCCGCGACGATGCAGCCCGAGGCGATGAGGAGCAGGGTCGTGAACAGCCCCACGGCAGCCTGCAGGAGCGGGAACGCGAACACGCCGATCGCGGCCCCCGCCTTGCCTGCCGCCGCCGCGAACCCGGCACCCGCGCCCCGGGAGATCGTGTCGAAGGCCACGGTGGGCAGGGCGAAGGTGGTGGAGTTCGGGCCCGCGTTCATGAACAGGTTGAAGGCGGCGAAGCCGAGGAACACGATGCCCAGCTGGAGCGCCGAGTCCTGCGGCAGCAGGAGGCTGAAGGCGAGCACCACGAGCCCCGCCGCCATCACCACGAAGCCGCCGACCTGCATCGTGAGGAGGCCGAGCCGCCGCACGAGGAGGATGGCCGTGACGAAGCCGATCACGAGGAAGACGTCGAGGAAGGCCGCACCTTCGGTCGAGACGATGTCGGCGCCCACCACCTTGTCGCTGTTCGCGGAGGAGATCGCGATCGACGCGATGATCGTGGGGGTGAAGACGCCGACGCCGTAGGTGGCGATGTCCATGAAGAACCAGGGCACGCTCGTGAGCACGGTCGCGCGGCGGAGCGGCTTCGAGAGCAGCGACCGCTTCGGGATGTCGCGCGGGGCATCCGCAGGGCGCAGCACGCCCGAGATGACGGGAGCGGGCATCGGGAGCGCGGTGGCCTCGCCGCGGGCGAGGGCAGCCGAGGCGATGCCGGCGGGGGTGTCCGCACGCCGGGTGCCCTCGGCGGGGGTGCCCACGAATGGGGTGTCCTCGAGCAGGACCTCCTCGATCTCGACCCGGCGGCCGGCGAACACCTGGAGCGCTCGGGCCGCCTCCTCGTAGCGGGCGGTCGAGGCGAGCCAGAGCGGACTCTCCGGGACGCCGCGGCGGAGGATGACGATGACGACGGCGGGCACGACGCCGGCCGCGAGCATCCAGCGCCAGGCGTCGGGCGAGGGATCGAGCGTGAGCACGAGCAGCCCCACGAGGGCGCCGAGCAGCTGGCCGACCGCCTGGAAGCTGAAGGCGCCGATGAGCAGGCGCTCGCGGAGACGGCGCGGAGCGATCTCCGAGACGTAGCTCGCGCTGATCGGGTAGTCGGCGCCGATCCCGACCCCCAGCAGGAAGCGGAAGGCGATGAGCCACCAGACGCCGGGGGCGAGGGCGGAGGCGAGGGCGAAGACCACGAAGAGAGCGAGGTCGATGCGGAAGGCGAGACGACGGCCGATGCGGTCCGAGAGCGGGCCCATGACGGCGGCACCGAGGATGGCGCCCAGGATGGCCGCCGAGCTGATGAGGCCGGTTTCGAGGGGGCTGGTCGACCACTCCGCGACGATGAGCGGGATGGCGACGCCCATGACGAAGAAGTCGAAGCCGTCGAGCATGATGCCGAGGCACGACAGCAGCCACACCCGGCGATGCCCCGCGCCGAAGCGCAGGCCGTCGAGCAGGTGCTGGATGCGGGATTCGGCCATGGCTGGATTATGGGCCACGTGGGAGAACCGGCGCGAGCCGCACGGGTGAATGACGTGTGAACTCGGCCGCGGAGGCGGCGAGGGTCAAAAGCGGGAGGAGGCGGCCACGGGCGGGAGGGTGCGGGAGAGGAAGGCCGCCTCGGTGCGGGAGGTCGTGCCGGTCTTGCGGAGCACGTTCGACACGTGCACGCTCACGGTCTTGGCGCTGATGAAGAGGCGCTCGGCGACCTGGCGGTTGCTGAGGCCCTGGGCGATGAGGTCGAGCACCTGGCGCTCGCGGTCGGTGAGCTCGCCGGGCGTGGAGACCTCGCGGCCGCCGGAGAGTCGCACGATGCCGAGGCGGCGCTCGAGATCGTCGACGGCTGCCACTACCTGGTCGAGGCGGATGCGCTCAGCGGCCGCACGGGCTCCGGCCGCGGCGAGGCGCGCACCGTCGCGGTCGCCGGTGCCCGCGAGTGCCTCGGCGTGCCGCAACTGCGCGTAGGGCACGAGCTGCACGGGGGCGGTCGGCACCTCGGCCGCCCGGACGGCGGCCTCCCACAGCGCGGGGTCGTCGCCCGTTCCGGCGGGCCCGCCGAGCTCGGCCTCCACGAGCGCCCGGTAGGTGGCAGCCGTGGGCCAGTCGGAGCAGGCTTCGAGCCGCGACCGCAGGAGGCGCTCGGGGGGATCCTCCGCGATGCTCGTGCCGGAGCCGGAGCCGGAGCCCGTGCCGGTGCCGTCGGCAAGCGGGGCGGGGTCGTCGAGCGCGACGGCGATGCCCGCGGCACGGGCCGTGGCCAGCACGCGGGCCACCGTGGCCGCCAGCGGGAGGTCGTAGGCGGGGAAGGGGCGGTGATCGGGTTCGAGGAGCACCCGCGACTCGAGCCAGGCGCTGGGGGTGTCGCCCGTGGCGAGGGCGATCTCGGCGGCCACGGCGGCCAGACCCAGGCGCGACTGGGTGTCGATGCGCAGCTGGCGACCGAGCTCGGCGCGCCAGCCGCGCAGGAGCTGCGCCGCTCGGGGAGCATCGCCCGACCAGAGCGTGGCCTGCAGCTTCAGCCGGCGGAGGTGGGCGCTGTAGCCGATGGGCGGGTCGAGGTCGAGCGCGCGGTCGAGCAGGTCGGTGGCCCGAGCGGTCTCGCCCAGACTGAACAGGGGCGCCACGACGTTGGAGGCGAGGGCCGCCCCCGAGGTGCGCTCGACGCCGCGGCGACGCGCGTGCTCGACGCCCGACTCGGCGACGCGCACGGCGTCGGCGAACGCGCCGAGCTGGTTGAAGGCATCCGACTCGTTGACGAGGTGGCGGAGCACGGCCGAGTCGTTGCCCTCGGCCAGGCGCCCGGCGAGTGCGAGGTCGGCGAGACCCTCGTCGATCGAACTCGAGAGCACACGCGAGATTCCGCGGATGTTGGCGGCCACCGACATGCGCGCGCGGGAGCCCACGGCCTCCGCCTCGGTGAAGGCCGCATCGGCGGTGGCGATCGCCTGGTCGAAGCAGGCCTCGAGCATGAGCCTCGCAGCGAGCTCGCCGAGCACGTTCGCCCGCAGCACGCTCGCCGTCGGGCCCTCCCCTGCGGCGGGTTCGAGCAGACCGAGCGCCTCACGCAGGAGCTCGATCGAACCCGTCTGGCCGAGGTTGGCGAGAAAGGAGGCGCGGCCCCGCAGGAGGCGCGCTCGGGCCCCGGGCGCGGTCTCGAGGGCGAGCGCCTCGTCGATGAGCGCCACCGCGCGGCCGCTCTCCCCCGCGTCACGCAGCGCGTACGCCGTCTCGGCGAGGAGCTCGACCCTGGTCTGCCCCGCCAGCTCCGCCGCGTCGGCGACCTGATCCCAGAGCTCGAGCGCCCGTTCGCCGAGCTGCGCCGCCGTGATGTTGGCGAATGAGGAGCGGGCGACGCGCATGGCCGAGATCGACGAGGTGAAGGCCGCCCGCAGGTTGTGCGCCGCCATCCAGTGGTACGAGACGGCTGAGGCGTCGAAGCTCGAGGCGTTCTGCCGCTGTTCGAGCGCCTCGGCGTAGGCGGTGTGGAAGCGCATCCGCTCCCCCGGCAGCAGTTCGTCGTGCACGGCCTCACGCACGAGCGCGTGCCGGAAGCAGTACGACGTGTCGTCGACCACGAGCACCCTGGCCGCCACGGCCTCGCGCGCGGCGTCATCGAGCACCTCGGCATCGATTCCGGAGGCGGGAGCGAGTGCGGCCACCGAAGCCAGCACCGAGGCGAGCAGCTCGTGCTCCACGCGCACCCCGCCCGCGGCGAGCAGCCGCACGAGGCGCTGCGCCGATTCGCCGAGGGTCTCGTAGCGCGCGAGCAGCAGGTCGCGGAGGTTGTCGGGAAGCGAGTCGAGCGACTCGACATCGCACCCCACGATCTCCTCGATGAAGAACGGCACGCCGTCGGTCCGTGTGCAGATGGCGTCGAGCCTCGGTGCGTCGAGCGCTCGGCCGAGGAGCGTCGTGGTGAGCTGCCGCACCTGGCGGCGGGTGAGTCGAGGCAGCTCGCGCCGGCTCACCCGGCGGTTGCGGTCGAGCTCCGGGATCCAGCCGCGCAGCCCGTGACCGCGGCGCAGCTCGTCGCTCCGGTAGGTGACCACGAAGAGGATGCGCGCCCGCTCGAGCACCCGCAGCAGGAACTTGAGCAGGCCGAGGGTGGCCTGGTCGGCCCAGTGCAGGTCTTCGATCACCACGATGAGCGGCCGTGCCCCCGCGACGGTCTCGAGGGCGGTCGCGACGGCGTCGAACACCCGCTCGGCACTCTGACCCGAACCGGCCCGCGGAGCCTCGGCCGCCCCGGAGGGCCCTGGGAGGTCTGCGAGCTCCGGCACGAGCACGGCGAGCGCGTCGCGCACCGGGCCCGCGGCATCGAGCAGAGCGCTGCCGCCGATCTCGGCGACGAGCCCGCGCACGGCCGTGACGATGGGAGCGTAGGGCGGAGCATCGCGATCGAGGTCGACGCACTGTCCGCGGAGCACGAGCGGGGCCGATCCGGCGACCCGCAGGAACTCCGCCACCAGCCGGGTCTTGCCTATCCCTGCCTCACCGCTCACCACGACGGCGCGGGTCGCCCCGCCCTCCGCCTCGCGCAGAGCGTCGACGAGGGCCTCGAGATCGTTCTCGCGCCCGATGAGCGAAGGGCTCGTGGCCTGCATCCCTACATCGTGCCATCAGCGGCCGACAGCCGCTGAAGCGCCCGGCGGAGCGGATGCCCGGCGCCGTGTGCCCGACTCCCGGGTGGCGACGCCTGCCCCGCATCGTCCTCCGCCGCGCGCTCCGCGATCATCCGGCGTTGCTCGAGCTCGCGAGCGAACCGCTCCTCCTCGGCCTCGTGCAGCCACCCGAACGAGAATTCGCTGATCATCATGGTGTCCTCCTGGAACGTCGATGACCCGAGACTCCTCTCTAAGGAGGTCTCGGGTCATCGGGAGGGTTCCCTATCTCAGGTCACCGGGCACTCGGCCGGGATCAGTCGGCGAGCAGGAGGTAGAGGGCCTTGCGGGCCTCGTCGATCTTCTCGGTCGCCTTCACGCGCTGCTCGTCGGTGGCCGCGAAGCGGAACTGCTGCACGACCCCCATGAGCTTCGCCACGCTCGCGTGGAACTCGCTGTCGGCGGCCGACTGGCCGGCCGTGGCCTCCCAGGCCTTCGCGAGCTCTTCGGCGTGCTCGGCCACGTAGGCCCTGCCCGCCTCGGTGAGCTCGAACTCGGTGCGCTTGCCGTCTCCTGTGGAGGCGATGAGCTCCTCGTCGACGAGCTGCTGCAGCGTGGGGTAGATGGAGCCCGGGCTCGGGCGCCAGACCCCGGCGGTCTTCTCGGCGATGGCCTTGATCAGGCCGTAGCCGTTGGAGGGCGCATCGGCGAGCAGGGAGAGGATGGCCGAACGCACGTCGCCGCGGTTCGCCCTGCCCCTTCCTCCGGGGCCGCCCGGACCGAAGCCGGGACCGAAGCCCTGGCCGAAGCCGGGACCGAACCCGCCGAATCCGGGGCCGCCGGATCGGCCGTGGCCGTGATCACGCGGCCCGCGGCCCGTGGGGAATCCCCGGCCGAAGCCCGCGGGGAAGTGCTGATCGTGCTGGTTGTGCATCTCTGGATGGCGTTTCATGTCGCATCCGCCTTTCTGTCTGAACGATAAGCCAACGATATATCGCTCTGACCATTCTGTCAATACATCGGCGATATATCGTTCGAGATCGGGCGATTGCACTTTAAACTCACCCCATGCACGAAGAATCCTGGGACCGCACGCCCATCGAGCCGCAGAGCGTCAACGCACCGCTGTCCCGCGCCGCGGTGTTCCTGGTGGTGACGATCGGCGACTCCCCCGAGGCCGCCGCCCGTGCGCGCTCGGTGATCGCCGACATCGGCGGACTCGTGCGCGCGGTGGGCTTCCGCGACCTCGATGCCCACCTCTCGTGCAACGTGGGCATCGGCGCCCGCGCCTGGGAGCGCTTCGGGCAGCAGGAGCGCCCGGCGCAGCTGCGCGAGTTCTTCGAGGTGCGCGGCCCCGTGCACACGGCGCCCTCGACCCCCGGTGACCTCCTGTTCCACATCCGGAGCGAACGCGGCGACCTCACGTTCGAGCTCGAGCGCCTGCTGCTCGACAAGCTCGGCGACGCGGTCACAGTGGTCGACGAGGTGCAGGGGTTCCGCTACTTCGACGCCCGCGACCTCCTCGGCTTCGTCGACGGCACCGAGAACCCCACCGGCGCCGCCATGGCGCGCTCGTCGCTCGTGGGTGAGGAGGATCCGGCCTTCGCGGGCGGCAGCTACGTGGTGGTGCAGAAGTACCTGCACGACCTCACGGCGTGGTCCGCGCTCAGCACCGAGCAGCAGGAGCGGATCATCGGCCGCACGAAGGCCGACAACGTCGAGCTCGACGACGTGCCGGGTGAGCGCAAGTCGCACAAGGCGCTCAACACCATCACCGACGCCAACGGCGTGGAGCACGACATCCTGCGCGACAACATGCCCTTCGGCCGGCCGGGCGCGGGCGAGTTCGGAACCTACTTCATCGGCTACGCCCGGGAGCTCTGGGTGATCGAGCAGATGCTCCGCCACATGTTCGTGGGCGATCCGATCGGCTCCTACGACCGCATCCTCGACTTCTCGACCGCGGTCACCGGCTCCACGTTCTTCGTGCCCTCGAACGACGTGCTCGAGGCGCTCGACGACTGACCGGCGCCGCCCGGGTCCGGCGTCGGATGCTCAGCGCCCCGCACGGAACCCGTGGCCGCGGTGCGTGGCGGGCAGGTGCGGCCCGCCCTCCGGGAACAGCCGCTCCCTGAGCGTCGTCGGCGGAGCATCCGGGGCGGCGAGCGGTGCCGCGAGCCCGCGTTCCCGCAGCACCGGCAGCAGCAGCTCGATCAGGTCGTCGTAGGTGCCGGGGGTCAGGTGCGGCTGCACGAGGTAGCCGTCGACCCCGGTCTCGGCCGCGAACGCCTCGATCTGGTCGGCGACCTCCTCGGGCGATCCCACGAAGACGCTGCCGTTGATGCCCGTGCGCCGGAAGTTCTCGAGGATGTCGCGCACGAGCGGCGCGGGCTTCCCGTCTTTGCCGAGGTAGCGCTCGAGGTTCGACTGACCCATCTCGGTGCTCGTCTGCGCGATCGGCCGGTCGGGGTCGAGCGCCAGGAGGTCGACCCCGGTGTTGCCCGCGTAGATCGCGGCGGCGCCCTCGGGGGTCGAGAGCTCGAGCATCTGCGCGTGCTTCGCCCAGGCCTCCTCGCTCGTCGGCGCCGTGATGAACAGTGCGCCCACGAGGATTCTGATCGAATCGGCCGGCCGCCCCTCGGCCACGGCGCTCTCGCGGATGCCGGCCACGTTCCGAGCGACCGTCGCGGGTTCTCCCCCACCCACGAAGACGGCCTCGGCGTTGCGCCCCGCGAACTGTCGGCCGCGGCCGGATGCGCCGGCCTGCACGAGCAGCGGCGTGCGCTGCGGCGACGGCGGCAGGTTCAGGATGCCGTCGGTGCGGAAATACGGCCCGTCATGGTGCACGAGATGCACCTTCTCCGGGTCGGCGTAGACGCCGGCCTCCTTGTCGCGCACGAGCGCGTCGTCCTCCCAGGATCCCTCCCACAGCGTGAGGTTCACGTCGACGTAGTCGTCGGCCATGTCATAGCGGAGGTCGTGCGAGATGAGCTCCTTGCCCATGAGCGCCGCCGCGGTGGCACCGGAGGAACCGGTGACGATGTTCCAGCCCACGCGCCCGTCGGTGAAGTGGTCGAGGGTCGCGAAGCGGCGGGCGTTGGCGGCCGGCGCCTCGACCGTGGTGGAGGTCGTCACGATGAAGCCGAGCCGCCGGGTGACCGCCGCGAGGGCCGACACGAGAGGCATCGGGTCGCCCTGCGGCACGCCGCGCCCCTCGCGCACCGCGGCCCCGAGCAGCTCCCCGTCGAGGGCGGGGAAGCCGTAGCTGTCGGCGAGGAAGAGGAAGTCGAGCCCGGCGGCGTCGAACTTCTCGGCGAGGGCCGTCCAGTGCGAGAGCGTGGTGAACTCCGCCGAGGTGTCTTCAGGGTGCTGCCACGCCGACCCCACGGTGCCGTTCGGGCCGATGTACTGGAAGATGCCGAAGCTCAGTGCCGCCATGCTGCAGTTATCCCACACCCAGTTTTCGGGGGTGTTTCGGCCGTGCGTCGAGGAGCGCTCACGGCAGCAGCACCCCGCCGTCGCTCCGCGGATCTGCTCCCGCGGAGAGTGTTCCGTCAGCCGCCCGCCTGGCGATCATCGAGTGTCCGGCGTCGGAGTCGTGCATCGAGCCCGCGACGATCCGCAGCCGACCCCGCTCGAGCTCGCTCCGGGTCTCCTCGTCGAGATCGGCCTCGACCATCACGTAGTCATTGGTCGTTCCCTTGTCGAGGCCTCCCACGATGAAGCGCGGCGCACTGACGGCGGTGGCCGGATCGGCACCCTCGAGCACCCGCAGCACGAGCTGGGTGTGGATCTGGGACTGCGCCTTGCCGCCCATGGTGCCGTGCGCGGCCACCGTGCCCTCGGCATCCCGCACGATCACCGGCAGGAGTGTGTGCGCCGGGCGCTTGCCGGCGGCCACCCGGTTCGGAGCGCCCTCCTGCAGCGTGAAGAAGGCCGCGCGGTTGTGCAGCACGAGGCCCGTCGCGGGTTCGAGCAGCAGCGAGCCGAACGAGTGGAAGACCGACTGGATGAGCGAGATCGCGGTGCCGTCGTCGGCGATCGCGGTCACGGCCACCGTGTCGCCACCGGGCCGCGGGGTCACCGGCGAGACGGCGCGCTCCCCCGTGCGGGCACTGGTGACGGCCCGCTCGGCGGCCATTGCCAGACCCTCGGGAGAAAGCGCCCCCTCGACGTCGACGTCGACCACGAGCGGATCGGCGAGCTCGGCGTCGCGGAGCACGTCACCGCTGTGGAAGAGCTCGGCCAGCACCGCGGCGTCGAGCCGGGTGATGCCCTCGGGCGAGAGCACCGAGGCCGCACCGAGAGTGCGGAGCATGGTGTAGCCCTGCGAGTTCGGGCCCGCGGTCGACACGTGGAGTCCGTCGACCGAGAGCCCGATCGGCTCCTCCAGCTGCACGGTGTGCGCCGCCAGGTCGGCCTCCGTCACGGGCACCCCGAGCTCCGCGAAACCTCTCGCGAGGGTCTGCGCGACCTCACCGGTGTAGTAGGAGCGGAGCCCGTCGCGGGCGAGGGCTTCGAGGGTCGCGGCGAGCGCGGGCTGACGCACGAGGGCACCGGCGGCCACGGGGCGATCACCCTCGAAGAACATCGCGCGCATGCCGGGGTCGGCCGCGAGGCCCTCCCGGTCGACCTGGAGTGCCTTCGCGAGCCCGGGGCTGACCACCATGCCGTCGCGGGCCAGCGCGATCGCCGGGGCGAGCACCTGCGCGGCCGACAGGGCTCCCCAGCGCTCGAGGAGCTCGGCCCACCCCGCCACGACTCCCGGCACCGAGACGGTGAGGGGCCCGGAGACGGGCATCGTCGCGATCGCCTCGAAGAGCTCCTCCACCGGC
The DNA here is from genome assembly GCF_024979315.1 of Herbiconiux oxytropis. GTDB lineage: Bacteria > Actinomycetota > Actinomycetes > Actinomycetales > Microbacteriaceae > Herbiconiux > Herbiconiux oxytropis. Next base: position 20,553 of record NZ_JANLCK010000005.1, read on the forward strand.
TGCGCGGAGCCGTAGGCGCCGGAGGAGTTCACGCACGTCTCGACTCCGTCGGGTGTGCGCACGAGGGCGATGAGGTCTCCCCCGGCGCTGCACATGTGCGGGTAGACGACGGTGAGCACAGCGGCTGCGGCGACGGCCGCGTCGATCGCGGTTCCGCCCTCGGCCGCGATGCGCCGCGCGGCGTCGACGGCGTCGAGGTGCGGGGCCGCGAGGGCCACGCCGGGGGTCGCCGAAGGCGCGTGGGAGGAGGGGTTCATGGTGGTCTTCCGTGGATCGAAGGGAGATGGATCAGGTCGGGCCGCGGACTCGTCAGGGCGAGGAGCGCCCGAAGTACGCGGCGTGCAGGCTCTCGTCGTCGGCCATCGCGGCGGCGCTCCCCCCGCCTGAGAGCGTCCCCGTCTCCATGAGGTAGCCGCGATGCGCGATCGAGAGCGCCATGCGGGCGTTCTGCTCCACGAGCAGCACGCTCGTGCCCTGCGCGTTGACGTCGGCGATGAGCTCGAACATCTGCTTGACCACGAGCGGCGCGAGCCCCATGGAGGGCTCGTCGAGCATGAGCAGCTTCGGGTGCCGCACGAGGGCTCGGGAGATGGCGAGCATCTGCTGCTCGCCACCGGACAGCGTGGCCGCCACCTGGTGCGCGCGCTCCTCGAGCACGGGGAAGAGCGCGTAGATGCGGTCGAGCTCGTTCTTCAGGTGGTGCCCGCTCCCCCAGGTGGCGATCTGCAGGTTCTCGAGCACGCTCATCCGGCCGAAGAGGTGACGGCCCTCCGGCACGAGGCAGAGCCCCGAGCGCACGCGCGACTCGGTGCTCGATCCCGAGATCGTGCGGCCGGCGAACGCCACCGTGCCCTCCGACTTCGCGAGCCCGGCGACGGCGCGCAGGAGGCTCGACTTGCCGGCGCCGTTGGCACCCACGATCACGACGAGCTCGGACTCGTCGACGTGGAGCGATGCCCCGGTCACGGCGCGCACGGCGCCGTAGCGCACGCCGAGCCCGTCCACGGTCAAGAGGCTCATGCGTCGCTCCCCAGGTAGGCCTCGAGCACGGCGGGGTTCCGCCGCACCTCGTCGGGGGTGCCGGTGGCGATGACCTCGCCGTGGTCGAGCACCACGATGCGGTCCGACACGCTCATCAGCAGGTCCATGTCGTGCTCGATCAGCACCACGTCGGTGCCGGAGTCCCTGATCGCGGTGATCAGCGAGGCCAGTGCCTTCGTCTCCGACTCGTTCATGCCGGCGGCGGGCTCGTCGAGCAGCAGGAGCTTCGGCCTCGTCATGAGCGCGCGGGCGATCTCGACGCGCCGCTGGGAGTCGTAGCTGAGGGCGGAGGCGCGCCTGGTCCGCTCGTCCCAGACCCCGGCGAACTCGAGCACGGATCCCGCCTCGGTGAGCGCCCGTGCCTCGTCGTGCCGGTGCCTCGGCAGCCGCAGGGCGAAGGCGGGCACCCACCCGCGGAGCCGTTCGTGAGCACCCACCAGCAGGTTCTCGAGCACCGTCATCTGCCAGAACAGCCGCACGGTCTGGAAGGTGCGGGCCACGCCCTTCACGCTGACCCGATCCGAGTCGAGACCGTCGATCCGGTCTCCGCGGAAGGTGATGCTGCCACGGGAGGGCTTCGTGACCCCCGAGAGCACGTTCAGGAGCGTCGACTTGCCCGCGCCGTTCGGGCCCATCAGCCCGAGGATCTCGCCGCGCCGCACCTCGAAGCTCACCGAACCGAGCGCGGTGAGACCGCCGAAGGTGCGGCCGACCGTGTCGACCACGAGCACGGGGGCGCCCGCCTCGATCGGGTCGGGCTCCAGGCCGGCGGGCGCGGTCCGAGGCTCCGGCCGCTCCACGTCGCCCCCTGAGCGGGTGAGCTTGAGCTTCCGGGAGACGATCCCCCCCGGCCGCACGATCATGAGCACCACGACGATCAGCGCGAGGAACCCGGTGCGGAACTCCGGATGCTCCTGCACGATCGTCCAGTCGCGCGCGATCGCCTGGAAGAAGATCCACAGCGTCGCCCCCACGACCGGCCCCCAGAAGGTGCCGGCACCGCCGAGGATCACGAGACTCAGCACGATGAAGTTGTCTTCGAGCGTGAAGCTGTCGGGATTGATGAACTGCTGCATGTGCGCGAAGAACACACCCGTCACACCGGCGATCGAGGCGCCGCAGACGTAGGCGAGCAGCTTGTAGCGGCGGGTGCGGATGCCCATCGAGGAGGCGACGAGCTCGTCCTCCCTGATCGCCACCCAGGCGCGTCCGACCGGTGAGGCGACGACGCCGGCGAGCGCCACGAGGATGACGACGACCATGGCGAGCACCACGTAGTAGTTGGCCGATGGCGAGGTGAGCTCGAGGTCGCCGATCGCGAACGGAGGGATGCCGCGGATGCCCACGGAACCGCCGGTCAGGCCGATCCAGTTGATGGAGACCAGCCGCACGATCTCCCCGAAGGCGAGCGTCATGATGGCGAGGTAGTCCCCGCGGGCCCGGAGCGTGGGGTAGCCGAGGATGCAGCCGGCGATGCCGGCGAGCACGAGGGCCCCGACGAGGCTGACCGGGAACAGCCACCACAGGGTGTCGGGGTCGAACCCGAGCTGGTTCACGAAGAGCTGCACCGTGAGGATGGCGGTCGTGTACGCCCCCACGATGAAGAAGGCGATGAAGCCGAGATCGAGCAGGCCCGTGAGTCCCACGAGGATGTTGAGCCCGCTCGCGAGAGCGATGTAGATCAGCGCGAGGGCGGCGACCCGCACCCAGCGGTCGCCCGGCAGGATGAAGGGCAGCAGCACCGCCACGAGGGCGAGCACGGCGGGGATCGCGAGGCGGGTCAGGCGGGGCAGCGCCCAGGAGGATTTCACGATCATGGTCACACCTTCTGCACTTCGCGGCGGCCGAGGATGCCCTGCGGCCGGAGCCACAGGATGAGCACGAGCACGCCGAAGGCGATCACGTCGCGGTAGGCGGCGCCCTCGGGCACGTAGGCGGCGGCGAGCTCCTCGGTGAGACCGATCACGAGGCCTCCCACGAACGCGCCAGGGATGCTGCCGATGCCGCCGAGCACGGCCGCCACGAGGGCCTTGAGCCCGGGGATGAAGCCCATCCCCGCGGCGGCGAAGCCGTATTTCTGGGAGTAGAGGATGCCGGCGAGGGCCGCCATCACCGAGCCGAGCACGAAGGTGGTGGAGATGACCTTGTCGACGCCGATGCCCATCAGCCTGGCCGCATCGCGATCCTGTGCGGTGGCGCGGATGGCGCGGCCGATCGGGGTGAACTTCACGAGGGCCCAGAAGGCTCCCGTCGCCACGATCGCCACCGAGAAGATCACGATGTCGATGGGCTGGATGCGGGCACCGAGAACCTCGAATGCCTCGCCCAGGTCGGGAGCGGGCACGGGAGACTGGGACGCGCCGAACAGGAACGTCCCGACCGCCCGCAGCAGCATCGACACCGCGATGGCCGTGATGAGCATCGAGAGGATGGGGGCGTTCCGGAGCGGCTTGTACGCGATCCGCTCCACCAGGAGGCCCACGATCGCGCCCACGACGAGGCCGATGCCGATGGCCGCCCACTGCGGCAGTGCGGGGCCGGCGAAGTCGGCGCCCGCGATCTGGGTGTTCGCGGCCGCAGCCACGAGCGCACCGAACGCGCCGAACATGAAGACCTCGCCGAAGGCGAAGTTGACCATGCCGAGCACGCCGTAGACGACGCTGAAGGAGACGGCCAGCAGGCCGTAGATCCCTCCGACGGCGAGGCCGTTGATGAGTACCTGGGTCATGGGGAGGCTTTCCTCGGGGTGGAGATGAACGGGAGCGGCCGGGTGAGTGGGGGCACCCGGCCGCTGTCCGGGAGCGGCCGTCCGGGAGCCGCTACTCGGCCGCCGCCACGAACTCGCCGCCGTCGACCTGGAGGAAGATCAGCTCGCCGAGCCGGTCGCCGCCGTCGTCGAAGGTGATGTCGCCCGTGACCCCGCCGAAGCCGTCGATGGAGGCCAGGGCCTCGGCCACGGCGGCACGATCGGTGGATCCGGCCTCGGTGATGGCCTCGGCGACCACCATGGTGGCGTCGTAGGCGAGGGCCGCCCACGAACTCGGCTCCTTGTCGAACTTCGCCGTGAAGGCGTCGATGAAGGCGGAGGACGCGTCGGTGCCCGCTGCCGCGGAGAAGGCCGAGTAGACGGTCATCCCCTCGACGGCGTCGCCGCCGAGCGAGACGAGGTCGGGGCTCACGGCGCCGTCGGTGCCGTAGATCGGCAGCTCGGAGCCGCTCGAGCGCAGCTGCGTCGCGATCTTGGCGGCCTCGGTGTAGAAGCCACCGATGAAGATCGCCTCCGGATCGTCGGCCAGTGCGGTGTTCACGATCGTGCCGAAGTCCACGGCGCCGAGCTGGTAGGCCTGCGAGCTCGTGACCTCGCCGCCCGCCTCCTCGAAGGCGGTGCTGAAGGCCTCGGCCACGCCCTGGCCGTAGTCGTCCTGCTGGTAGAGCACGGCGACCTTCTCCACTCCGCCGTCGGCGACGTGCGTGCCCATCTCGGCGCCCTGGTAGGCGTCGGTGAAGACGTCGCGGAAGAAGACGTCGCTCGCACCCGTGAGCTCGGGTGAGGTGACGGCGGAGGCCACGATCGGCAGGCCGCAGCTGTCGTAGACGGGCAGCGCCGAGAGGGCCACGCTCGAGAAGCTGTAGCCGAGCACCGCGGCGATGGCGGTGTCGTCGCAGAACTGCTGCGCGACCACGGGGCCGTTGGCGGGCGATCCCTCGTCGTCGGCCGAGACGATCTTCACCTGGCGGCCGTCGATGCCGCCGCCGTCGTTGAGCTCCTCCACGGCGAGGTCGACGCCTTCCCGCATCTCGAGGCCGTAGCTGGCGAAGTCGCCGGTGAGCGTGGCCGTGTAACCGAGGGCGATCTCGCCCTCGGCGTCTCCGGATCCGGAGTCGGAGCTCGCGCTGCTCGAGCAGGCCGCGAGCGTGAGCGAGAGCGCGGCGACGGCGGCGAGGGAGGCCGCCGTGGTGGTGCGTCGGATCATGTCAATCAACCGTTTCTATAGTGAGGACGTTCTCGAAGCAGTGGTTGCCGGCGAGGGCCGCGACGCCGATGGTGGCGCGCCCGCCGAGGCCGGCCTCCTTCCCGAAGAGCTCGAGGAAGAGGTCTGTGGCACCGCTGGAGATGAGGTGGACATCGGTGAACCCGGGAGCGACGGCGACGTAGTTCAGCGAACCGACGAGGCTCTTCACCCGATCGAGGCTCCCCAGGGCCAGCCGGATGGTGGCGAGGCAGTTGAGGGCGGTGAGGCGAGCGGCCTCATAGCCCTCGTCGACCGTGACCTCGGCACCGAGGCGGCCCGCGTGGAGCGCGGCGCCTTCGTGGCCGGGGGCGTCTTCGACGTGACCGGAGAGGAACAGCAGGTTCCCGGTCTTGTGGAAGGCCTTCATCGAGCCGTACGAGAGGCCGTGATACGGCACGGCCGAGTAGTCCGGAACAGCGAGGCCGAGGTCGGCGGCGCGGGATTCGAACGACACGGGTGCTCCTCGGGTGTGGTGCGGGTGGTGGTTGCTAAATCGTGACAGCAGGCGCTGGGTGAAGCAACCGAAGGGCAGAGGATTTACGTGGTGGAAACATGATGTAACGTGCGGAATCGGTTGCCGCAGCACGGTCGAGGTGCTGTTTCCCGCAGGATTCCGGGCCGGATCGACCTCCGTGGGGGTGCCAAGTCGGGCTGCCCGGTGTTTCGGGGGTGTGGCCGCTGTGTAAAAAGATCCCGGATGGCATCCGATCGGTTTGACAGGGCTTCTCGGCGCTTCCCATCATCAGAGGGCATCCCCCCTCAACGCGATACGGAGACACCCATGTTTCATCTCGGCTGGTTCGTCGGCAACGGGTACAGCGTGCAGTCGTGGAACCGCGACTGGGCCGGCACCGACAACGAGGACTGGTACTCGCCGGCGCTCTACTCCGACGCCGCCAGGGCCCTCGAGCGAGCCGCCTTCGACTTCATGGTGTTCCAGGACGGCCTCATGGTGCCCGACATCTTCGGCGGCAGCATGGAGGCCGATCTGAAGTTCGCCCAGGAGATCCCACGCTCGGACCCGACCGCCATGGTGGCGATCCTCTCCCAGGTCACGAAGAACCTCGGCTACATCCCCACCATCTCGACCTCGTTCTACCCGCCCTTCATGGCGGCCCGGATGCTCACGACCCTCGATCAGCTCTCGAGCGGTCACGCTGGCGGCAACCTGGTGACCTCGGCGAGCGACAGAGCCGCCCAGAACTTCGGGTTCGACAATCACCACGCCCACGACCTGCGCTACGAGATGGCCGAGGAGTGGGCCGATCTCGTGACGCAGCTCTGGGACTCGTGGGAGCCCGGATCCGTGATCATGGACACCGAGAAGCACGTCTTCGCCGACTACACGAAAGTGCACCCGATCGAATTCGAGGGCCGCTTCTACTCCTCCCGCGGTCCTCTCAACACACCGCCCGGGCCCCAGGGCCGTCCCGTCATCTCGCAGGCGGGCGGCTCCCCCGCCGGCCGCGAATTCGGCGCCAGGTTCGCCGACGTGATCTTCTGCGTGCCCAACGGCCTCGACTCCATGAGGGCCTACCGCGAGGACATCCACCGCAGGATGGAGAAGTACGGCCGGGAGCCGGGCGAGTGCAAGATCCTCTTCATGGTCGATCCCGTCATCGGCGAGACCGATCAGGTGGCCCGCGACATCGCCTCCGCCCGCGCCGAGGCCAAGCGGAGCGACGCCTACGTCGAAGAGCACCTGTCGGTGATGTCGTACTTCAGCGGCATCGACTTCGCCGCCTTCGACCTCGATCAGCCGATGCCCGATCTCGATGGCAAGGTCAACGCCCAGCAGAGCACGATGGCGCGGTACCAGAAGGATGCCGCGGGCAAGACCCTGCGCGAGCTCGTGATCGAGCACAACATGGTGGCCACGATCGACCTCGTCGGCAGCCCCGCCACGGTGGCCGCGAAGATGGGCGAGGTCATGGAGGAGGTGGGCGGAGACGGGTTCCTGCTCTCGGGCCCGCTCAACCGCAAGAACATCGCCGAGATCACCGACGGCCTCGTGCCCGAGCTGAAGCGGCTCGGACTCACCCGGCCGCGCTACACGAAGCCGACCCTGCGGGAGAACCTGCGCGAGTTCTGAGCGACGTCAGCGCACCGCGGACCAGACGGTCACGGGTCAGACGGCCGCGAGTCAGACGGCCGCGGGTCAGACTGCCGCGGGAGCGGCGCCTCGGCCGAGGGTCGAGGCGCGCGCCCGCAGGTCGATCGTGAACGCCTCCTGCACCTCCTCGGCGGCCGGACCGGGGTCACCGAGGGCCTGCAGCAGCAGGGCGGCGCAGCGCACGCCGAAATCGCGGGCGTGCAGGTCGATCGCGGTCACCGGAGGGTCGCACATCTCCATGGCGAGGCTGTCGGCATAGGCCGTGACGAGCACGTCGTCGCCCACCGAGAGCCCCAGGGCCCTGGCCGCCGACACCGCACCGACAGCCGATCCGTCGGGAGCCGAGATGATGGCATCCGGAGTGGCGCTCGCGGTGAGGAGCCCGGTCGTGGTGCGCCGCACGTCGTCGGGGGTCGCGCGGCGGGTGGAGTCCTCCAGCAGCGGCTGGATCGCCTGCTCCGCGCACCAGTCGAGGTAGGAGGCCCGCACCTCGCGGGCCCACGCCGTGGTGGTGGGCGGGGCCAGGAGGGCCGGACGCCGCGCTCCCCGCTCGAGCAGGTGGTCGAGGATGGCGCGCATGCCGGATGCGTGGTCGGAGTACACCGTGCCCCAGGGCCGGTCCGCTCCGGCGGGAGCGATCTCACCGCTCACCACGGGCATCCGGCTGGCCAGGATGCTGCGGACGGAGTCGTCGTCGTCCGGCGGATCGATGAGGATGAAGCCGTCGACGTGGGCCCGGCCGGCGTCGCGCGCGCGGCCGCCCGGCACGATCGTGACCGAGAGCGAGCTCGCGGCCGCCACCTCGACCACACCGAAGAGGAAGTTCATGTAGTAGGCCAGCCCGTTGGTGCTCTCGGGCAGGTAGATGCCGATGGCGCCGGCCTTGGCCCGGCGGAGGTTGCGGGCCCCGATGTTGACCGCGTAGTCGAGCTCGGCCGCGATCCGGCGCACGCGCTCGCGCGTCTCGTCCGACAGCCGGCCCGTGCCCGTGAGCGCGAACGAGACCGTGGCCCGCGAGACGCCGGCCGCCCGCGCGACGTCTTCGAGGGTGGTCGGCCTGGAGCGGTTCACGCTGTGACGCTACCAGCATGCCGCGGCGAGCATGGATCCCGGACGAGTACGAACCCGGAAACGACGAAGGCCGCCCGGAGGCGGCCTTCTGTGTGGTGGACCCGAGGGGATTCGAACCCCTGACCCCCTGCATGCCATGCAGGTGCGCTACCAGCTGCGCCACGGGCCCGGATGCTGAGTGTCTCAGCCTGGGCGTTCTTTCCGCTCTCGCGGAAACAACTTGTCTAGGTTACTACATCTTCGGAGTGGTTCTGAACACCCGTGAGAGGAACCACGGGGCAGTCCTTCCACAGTCGCTCGAGCGAGTAGTAGGTGCGGTCCTCCTCGTGGAAGACGTGCACGACGAGGTCGCCGAAGTCGAGCAGCACCCAGCGGCCCTCGGCGAGGCCCTCACGACGGATGACCTTCGTGCCGGACTCGGCCAGACGGTCGAGGATCTCCTCGGCGATGGCCGTGACGTTGCGCTCGTTGCGACCCGAGGCCAGCAGGAACACATCGGTGAGGGGCAGGGGGCCCGACACGTCGAGTGCCACGAGGTTCTCGGCCTGCTTGGAGTCGGCCGCGACGGCGGCCAGCTGTGCGATCTCGATCGAATGGGGTGTGGCGCTCACGAAGGCTTTCTTGACAGGGGAAGGAGACCGTCGACGGGAATCAGAAGACCCGGAAGACGAAGACGGCCAGGAGGAGGCTGACGACGCCCACCGCGAGCACGCCCGCGGTGACGGCGAGCACGACCGGGGCGTTCGCCCGCGCGCGCTTGGGCGGGGCGATCAGCGAGGTCGAGGACGTGTTCGTGCTGATGGCGCGGCTCGCGGCCACGGGGGCCACGTCGGAGCCCTGGGTCTCGGTCTCGGAGCGCTCGAGCAGCGCGTCGAGGTCGGTGGCCTCGAGGCCCGAGGCGGGGGCGCCGAGGGTGCCGAAGCTCGCGGGCAGGTCGATCGATCCGGTGATGATGACCTCGCCCGTCTCGTCGAGCGCCGTTCCGACGTCGTTCGAGCCGGGAACGGTGGGCAGCACGAGGGCGCTCGTGGTGGAGATCGAGTTCGTGGCCGCATTGTTGCGGAGCGAGATGAGGTCGTCGAACGACGACGGCAGCTGATCGCTCGAGGCCTTGGCGCGCTCGGCGGGGCTCTGGAACAGCGGGGCGAGCTTCGGCGCGTTGGCTTCCCGCTCCTCGGCCTCGACGTGGGCCGCAGCCTCGGACGTGGGGTCGACGGTGGCGGCGATCGGAACGTCGATCACCATCTCCTCGACGACGGTCTCGCGCTCCTCGGTGAGGGGCACGATCTCGATGACGGGCTGCACGCGGGTGGCGTCGTCGACGGAGTCGGTCTCGTCGTCGGAGACGACCTCGGGCACGATGGTGTCTTCGGCCACGTCGTCGGAGTCGTCGACCACGGACTCGGTGGCGGGCTCGGCGACGAAGGGCCCGGCGGCGACAGGCTCAGCGGCGACGGGCTCGGCGATGACGGGCGCGGCTGCTGCCGGCCCGGTGGCCTCGGCCTTGCGGGCCGCCTCCGCCTCGTCGGCGGCCTTGGCGTCGGCGTCGCGCTCCTTGCGCGGCTTCTGACGCTCCATCTCGCGCAGCTGACGACGCGTCAGCGGCTGCTCTCCCTGGGACGAACTCATTCAACACTCCGATATAGATGGTGCTTGGTGATGTACTGAACGACACCGTCGGGTACCAAGTACCACACCGGAAAACCCCGGCCGACCCGGCCGCGACAGTCAGTGGACGATATCGCTAGCGCAGGAACTTCCAAATAGCTTACGTCCTGGCGCGGCAAAGACGAAATGGCGAAGGTGTGACCCGGCCGTGAGACCGCCACGAAATGGGCGAGATCCCACAGCTCGTCGACGTCCTTCCAGTTCAGGATCTGCGCGATCGCGTCGGCTCCCGAGATGAAGAAGAGGTCGGCATCCGGATGCGCGGCGGCGATGTCGCGCAGGGTGTCGATCGTGTAGGTCACACCGCCGCGGTCGATGTCGACCCGGCTCACGGTGAAGCGTGGGTTCGACGCGGTGGCGATGACGGTCATCAGATAGCGGTGCTCGGCCGGGGTGACCGGCTGCTTGTGCCATGGCCGCCCGGTGGGCACGAAGACGACCTCGTCGAGGTCGAACGAGGTCGCAACCTCGCTGGCGGCCACGAGGTGGCCGTGGTGGATGGGGTCGAAGGTTCCGCCCATCACGCCGATTCGCCGCCGGGTCCGCGCCTGGTCAGGCGTGCCCGTCGCGGGCGGATCGATGCTCATCCGGTCGGACTAGTGATCCGCGCCGGTGCGGTCGGCGTGGCCGTGCACGTCGTGCGTGGCGGCGTACTTGGCCGACTTCTGCGGGTGCCGGTTCGCGACGTCGCGGTAGCTCCAGGTCACGAAGCCGAGGGCAGCGAAGATGACGGCTGCGATGAGTCCGAACACGATGGGGTCGAACGGGAGGCTCGCCGGCTCGTCGACGGCCGCGAGGACACTCACCAGAACTGACATTGCTTCTCCCAGGATGACGTCGGTCGGAACGAACTCTCCTACGATACCGCTAACCGGGGCCCGGCTACGCCCGGTGCTGCCCCGAGCCGCGCACGAGCCACTTCGTGCTCGTGAGTTCGGGCAGCCCCATCGGCCCCCTGGCGTGCAGCTTCTGGGTGGAGATGCCCACCTCGGCACCGAAGCCGAACTCTCCACCGTCGGTGAATCGCGTCGACGCATTGACCATCACCACAGCCGAGTCGACCTCGTTGAGGAAGCGCTCGGCGTTGCCGAGGTCGTTCGTGATGATCGACTCGGTGTGGTGCGTCGAGTAGCGGCGGATGTGCTCCATCGCCTCGTCGAGGTCGCGCACGACCCGCACGGCCAGGTCGAGGCTCATGTACTCGGTCGCCCAGTCCTCCTCGGAGGCGGGCACGGCATCCGGGAACAGGCCGCGGGTGGCCTCGTCGGCGTGCAGCACGACTCCGGCCTCGCGGAGGCGCTCGAGCACCGCGGGCAGCACGCGGGGCGCCGCGGCCTCGTGCACGAGCAGGGTCTCGAGGGCGTTGCACACGCTCGGCCGCTGCACCTTGGCGTTGTGCACGATGTCGACGGCCCAGTCGAGGCGCGCCGACTCGTCGAGGAAGACGTGCACGACACCGGCACCCGTCTCGATCACGGGCACCTTCGACTCGGTCACGACCGTCTCGATCAGCTGAGCGCTGCCGCGGGGGATGAGCACGTCGACCGCTCCCCTGGCCTGCATGAGCCGCTTGGCGCCGTCGCGCCCGAACTCGTCGATGGTCTGCACGGAGGCGGCCGGCAGTCCGACGCTCGCCAGGGCCTCCTGGATGAGCGCCACGAGCACGCGGTTGGTGTTCTCGGCGGCCGATCCGCCGCGGAGCACGACCGCGTTGCCGCTCTTGAGCGCGAGCGCCGCGATGTCGACGGTCACGTTGGGCCGGGCCTCGTAGATGGCGCCCACGACGCCGAAGGGCACCCGCACCTGGTCGATGCGCACGCCGTTCGGGAGGTTGCGGCCCTGCACGGCCTCGCCCACCGGATCCGTGAGCGCGATGATCTCGCGCACGGCCGCGGCCAGCGAGGCGAGCCTGGCCGAGTCGAGGCGGAGCCTGTCCTGGAGCGCTTCGGAGAGCCCGTTCTCCCGGCCGTTGGCGAGATCGAGGTCGTTCGCGGGGACGACTTCGCCTGCACTTGTCTCGATCGCGGCGGCGATGGCCTCGAGCGCGCGGTTCTTCAGGTCGGTGGTGACGGTCGCGAGCACGATCGCAGACTCGCGGGCGCCCTCCAGCTTCTCGTCGAACGACAGGGGCGCCACGGCGGTCTCAAGCATGCGAGAAGTCTACTCGCGGCCCGCGGCGGCCCGTCAGTCCGGGCCCGGCCGGCCGGGGTTGGCCACCCCCTCCGCGACTTGACAGAAGGAGCGCCTAAAGCCGCCGACTTGACACATCTTGTGTCAAGTCGGCGCTCTTAGGCGCAGGAAGTGTCAAGTGGGGGGTCAGTCGGCGGTGGGGACCGCGATGGCGCCCGTGGGGAGGCGCTCGGTGGGGACGGGCGAGGGCTCGAAGAAGGTGCCGACGGCGGCTCCTGCGAGGGCCTCGGCCACGAGCGACGTGGAGGTGACGAGCACCGCCGTTCCGGACGCGGCCGCCAGGCGGGCGGCCGAGACCTTCGTGGCCGCTCCCCCGGTGCCCACCCCGGCCGCGCCGGCGGAGCCGAAGGTGACCCCCGCGAGGTCGTCGCCGAGCGGCACATCCGTGATCTTCACGGCGCCGGGCTCCTGCGGCGGACGCGTGTAGAGCGCATCGACGTCCGACAGCAGCACGAGCGCGTCGGCGCCCACGAGCTGCGAGACGAGGGCCGCGAGCCGGTCGTTGTCGCCGAACCGGATCTCGTGCGTGGCGACGGTGTCGTTCTCGTTGACGATCGGAAGGATGCGAAGACCCAGCAGGCGGTCCATCGCACGCTGGGCGTTGGAGCGGTGTGTGGGGTTCTCGAGGTCGCCTGCCGTGAGCAGCACCTGGCCGGCCACGATCCCATACCGGTCGAGACTGTTCTGGTAGCGGAAGATCAGCACGTTCTGGCCCACGGCGGCCGCGGCCTGCTGGGTGGCGAGGTCGTGCGGGCGCGCCTCGAGCTGCAGGAACGGGATGCCCGTGGCGATGGCGCCGGAGGAGACGAGGATGATCTCGGTGCCCGCCGCATGAGCGGTCGCGAGCGCGTCGACGAGGGGTGCGATCTGGTGGGCGTTGTCTCCACTGATCGACGAGGAGCCGACTTTCACGACCACGCGCCGCGCGCGGGGGATGCCCTCGCGCACGAGCACGGCCGTGCGGGTCACGACTCGTCCTCGGCGTGCCAGAGCCCCGCTTCCTTCTCGCGGACCAGCTCGGCGCGGGCCTCCGACTTCGCGTCCATGAGCTCGTAGTACTCCTCACGGCGCTGGTTGCTCGTGCGCCGGCGCGGACCGTCGAGACGGGCGTCGGTGCCGCGCGGCGCCGTGATCAGCTCGGCGGTGGAGGTGAGGGTGGGCTCCCAGTCGAACACGATGCCGTTGCCGGCGCCGATGACCACGGCTGATCCGGAGACGGCACCCGCCTTGAAGAGCTTCTCCTCGACGCCGAGCTTCGCGAGCCGGTCGGCGAGGAAGCCGACGGCCTCGTCGTTGGTGAAGTCGGTCTGCTGCACCCAGCGCTCGGGCTTCTGCCCGATGATGCGGTAGAGGTTGCCGTGCGTGCCGCCCTCGACCCTGACGACGAAGCCTGCCTCGTCGACCGCGCGGGGGCGGATCACGATGCGCGCGGGAGCGGGCGCCTCGGCGGCGACCTTCCGGGCATCCTCGACCAGCTGGGCGAGCGCGAAGGAGAGCTGGCGCAGACCCTCGTGGCTCGCGGTCGAGATCTCGAACACGCGGTAGCCACGGGCCTCGAGCTCGGGCTTGACGAAGTCGGCGAGCTCGCGCGCCTCCGGCACGTCGATCTTGTTGAGCGCGATGAGCTGCGGCCGGTCGAGCAGCGGCGTCTGGCCCTCGGGCACCGGGTAGGCGCCGAGTTCGCCCAGGATGACGTCGAGGTCGCTGATCGGGTCGCGGCCGGGCTCGAGGGTGGCGCAGTCGAGCACGTGCAGCAGGGCGCTGCAGCGTTCCACATGGCGCAGGAACTCGAGACCGAGGCCCTTGCCCTCGCTCGCGCCCTCGATGAGGCCGGGAACGTCGGCGATCGTGTAACGGGTGCTGCCGATCTCGACAACGCCGAGGTTCGGGTGCAGGGTCGTGAAGGGGTAGTCGGCGATCTTCGGCTTCGCCGCTGACATCGCCGCCACGAGGCTCGACTTGCCGGCCGACGGGTAGCCCACGAGAGCGACATCCGCCACCGTCTTGAGCTCCAGCAGCACGTCGCCGGTCCAGCCCTCGGTGCCCAGCAGAGCGAAGCCGGGGGCCTTGCGCTTGGTGGTCGAGAGGGCGGCGTTGCCGAGACCGCCCTGGCCGCCCTCGGCCACGACGAAGCGCATGCCGGGCTCCACCATGTCGATGAGCTCGTTGCCCTCGGTGTCTTTGATGACGGTGCCCACCGGCACGTTCAGCACGAGCTCCTCGCCGTTGGCGCCGGCGCGGTGGTCGCCCATGCCGGGCCCGCCGTTCTGCGACGACTGGTGCGGGTGACGGTGGAAGCCGAGGAGCGTGGTGGTGCCGGCATCGCTCACGAGCACGATGTCGCCACCGTGCCCGCCGTTGCCGCCGTCAGGGCCGGCGAGGGGCTTGAACTTCTCCCGGCGCACCGACACGCAGCCGTTGCCGCCGTTCCCTGCACGCAGATGGAGGGTCACGTGGTCGACGAAAGTCACCATTGCGGTTGCCTCACGATCTGTTTCGACGCCGGTCGAGCGGCGCTGCTTCGGAGAGAAGCGGTGCTACGGGGAAAAGACGAAGCAGGGGCGGGCGAAGAACGCCGGCCCCTGCTCCTGTGCGGTGGTGCGCGAGATTACTCGGCAGCCGCCGCGACGATGTTGACGACCTTGCGGCCGCCCTTGGCGCCGAACTCGACCGAGCCCGCTGCGAGAGCGAACAGGGTGTCGTCGCCGCCACGGCCGACGTTCACGCCGGGGTGGAAGTGGGTGCCGCGCTGACGGACGATGATCTCGCCCGCGCCGACGACCTGGCCACCGAAGCGCTTCACGCCGAGGCGCTGTGCGTTGGAGTCACGACCGTTGCGAGTGGAACTCGCACCCTTTTTGTGTGCCATTAGCCCTGATCCTTACTTGATTCCGGTGACCTTGACACGGGTGAGCTCCTGGCGGTGGCCCTGACGCTTCTTGTACCCGGTCTTGTTCTTGAACTTCTGGATGACGATCTTCGGGCCGCGGAGGTCTTCGAGGACCTCTGCCGTCACCGTGATCTTGGCCAGCGACGGGGCGTCGGAGGTGATCTTCTCACCATCGACGAGCAGCACTGCCGCCAGCTCGATGTTGCCGTTCTTGTCGGCCTTGATCCGGTCGAGGGTGACGATGGTGCCGACCTCAACCTTTTCCTGCCGACCGCCGGCGCGCACAACTGCGTAAACCAATTTACGTACCTAACTCTTTTAGGGGCCCTCAAAAGCGCAATCTGCAACGCTTGGAAGTCTTGGCAATCGCGAGAGAGGAACTCTACGCACGCCAGCGACCAAGCTTACTCGACGCGGGGATCCCGGTCAAACCGACTTCGGCGGCCCGACCCGGTGCCATACTCGCTCCGTGACCGTGTTGATCGACGTGCCGATGTGGCCAGCCCACGGTACCACCTGGGGCCACCTCGTGAGCGACGACTCGCTGGCCGAGCTGCACGCCTTCGCCGAGCGCGCGGGGCTGCCGCCGCGGAGCTTCGACCTCGACCACTACGACGTGCCGGTGGAGCGCTACGACGAGCTCGTCGCCGCGGGCGCCCTGCCGGTGAGTTACCGGGATCTCGTGGTGCGCCTTCGCCGGAGCGGCCTCCGCGTGCGTGCGAAGGACCGCCCCGGCAAGGGCTGAAGGGCGCTCAGGCGCCGTGCGAGGAGTCGGCAGGGGCCGAGGCCGGAGCCGAGACCGCCGCCGTGCTCACGCGGCGGCTGCGGGTGCGGCCCTGGCCGGGCTGCTTGGGCTCGGGCAGGGCGTCGAGCACCGAGTCGAGCAGCTGGCTCGCCTCGGGCGGGGTCACGCGGGGCGCTCGAGCCGTCTTGGCCACGGGGATGTCGAGGATCGCCGTCGTGGGGGCGGCTGCCTGCTCGCCCTCGTCGCTCTTCGAGTGGCGCGACTTGCGCCGGCGGGAAGAGGCCGACGAGGCCTTCCCAGCATCCGGAGCCGCCCCGTCGGACGCGGTCTCGGACCCGGCGGACTCTGATGCGGCTGAATCGGATGCGGCGGCCTCTGATGGGGCAGCGGGCTCGGCCGGGGCGGACGCTCCGACGCTCGGCTCGGTGACGCCCTCGACCGCGCGGTGGGCGGCAGGGACCTGTGCGTCTCCCGCAGCCCCGGAAGCTGCCGCGATGGTCGACGCGGCGATCTGCGCGAGCGCGTTCTTCGCGTCGTCGGTGATGGCGTGCGGGGCGACGGCTGCGTGCGAGGTGCCGTTGGACGACCCGCCGCTGCCGCTGCCGCCGCTGCCCGAACCGCTGCGGCCACGACGGCCACCGCCGCTCGCGCCCTGGCCGTTGCCGCCGTTGGAGCCGCCGCCCGACGACGGTCCGTTCGACGAACGGTGCTTCACGACCGGATCGTGGTGCACGATGATCCCGCGACCGGCACAGGTCTCGCACGGCTCGCTGAACGATTCGAGGAGGCCGAGGCCGAGCTTCTTGCGGGTCATCTGCACGAGGCCGAGCGAGGTGACCTCGGCCACCTGGTGCTTCGTGCGGTCGCGGCTCAGGCACTCGACCAGGCGCCGCAGCACGAGGTCGCGGTTGGTCTCGAGCACCATGTCGATGAAGTCGACGACGATGATGCCGCCGATGTCGCGGAGGCGCAGCTGACGGACGATCTCCTCGGCCGCCTCCAGGTTGTTCATGGTGACGGTCTCTTCGAGGTTGCCACCCGAGCCCACGAACTTGCCCGTGTTGACGTCGACCACGGTCATGGCCTCGGTGCGGTCGATCACGAGCGAGCCACCCGAGGGCAGCCAGACCTTGCGGTCGAGGGCCTTCTCGATCTGCTCCGAGATGCGGTACTCGTCGAACGCGTCGCGCTCGCCCTCGTACTTCTCGACGCGGTCGAGGAGGTCGGGCGCCACGGCGGCGAGGTAGTTCTCGATCGTCGCCTGCGCGTCGTCACCGGAGATGACGAGGCGGTGGAAGTCCTCGTTGAAGACGTCGCGGACGATCTTGATCAGGAGGTCGGGCTCCGAGTGCAGCAGGTGCGGGCCCTGCTGCTTCTTGACCTGCTCGGAGATGTGCGCCCACTGCGAGGTGAGGCGGTTGACGTCGAGGGTCAGCTGCTCCTCGGTGGCGCCCTCCGAGGCGGTGCGGACGATGACGCCCACGTTCTCGGGGAGGACCTCCTTGAGGATGCGCTTGAGACGCGCCCGCTCGGTGTCCGGGAGCTTGCGGGAGATGCCGTTCATCGAGCCGTTGGGCACGTAGACGAGGTAGCGGCCGGGCAGGCTCACCTGGCTCGTGAGCCGGGCGCCCTTGTGACCCACCGGATCCTTCGTGACCTGCACGAGCACGGTGTCGCCCGACTTCAGCGCGAGCTCGATGCGGCGCGGCTGCGAGCCGCCCTTCCCGTCGGTGTTGCCGGCGGCCGCGGCCTCCCAGTCGACCTCGCCGGAGTAGAGCACGGCGTTGCGGCCGCGCCCGATGTCGACGAAGGCGGCCTCCATGCTCGGCAGCACGTTCTGCACGCGGCCGAGGTAGACGTTGCCGATGAGCGAGGCATCCTGTGCCTTGGCCACGTAGTGCTCGACCAGAACGCCGTCTTCGAGCACGCCGATCTGGATCTTGTCGTTCTTGGCGCGCACGACCATGACGCGGTCGACGGCCTCGCGGCGGGCGAGGAACTCGGCCTCCGTGACGACGGGGCGGCGGCGGCCGGCGTCGCGACCGTCGCGGCGGCGCTGCTTCTTGGCCTCGAGACGGGTGGAGCCCTTGATGCGCTGCGGCTCGGTGATGAGCTCGGGCTCGCGCGGGGTGCGCACCTTGACGACGGTGTTGGCAGGGTCGTTGTCTCCCCCGCGTCCCTCCTCGCCCGACCGACGGCGCGAGCGGCGACGCACGGTCGACTCGGGGCCCTGCTGGTCGTCACGGCCGTCGTCGTCGCGCGGACCACGGCTGCCGCGGTCACGGCTCGGCCGCTCATCACGCGGAGGCAGCGGCGGCAGGTCGGGGAGGTCGGGCGCCTGGAAGAACAGCGACGTGGTGCTGAGGGCACGCGCGGCCGGCTTCTCGTCGGCGACCGCCTCGGCGGGGGGCGCCTGGAACGCGGGGGTGAACGGCGCGAGGCCGGGCTCGTCGTCGTGCCCGTCTGCCGTGAGCACCGCATCCGGCGTCTCGGCGACGCCCTCAGCCTCGCGAGCCGACTCGGGCTCGCCCGGGGTCTGGGCGGCGGGGCTCTCGAAGGACGACGGGGGCACGGTCTCGACGGGCACCGACTGCTGCGGCTCGCTCTTCTTCACGCTCCGGCGACCGCCGAACAGCCGCTTGCGCCGTGCTCCGCCCTCTCCGTTGTTGCCACCATTGTCATTGTCTGAAATTCTCTCCACCATCTCTGGTGCACTCCTTGCCAGCCGGTGGCTCTCGCCTTCCGGCAGGTACTCTCGCGAGCGGGGCCCCGCTGCTGCGGAGCGCCTCGCTGGTTCTCGATTCGCGAGCGCGGTTCGCGCTCTACCCGTATTCGGGAAGTCATCTAGGCGGCCCCCACGTCGATCGTGGAAACCTTCCACCGATTATCGCACGCATTCCCAGATTGCTCGCTTAGGGCCCGTGCAATAATCCGAACGTGCCATCCGTTGAACGCCGTCCGATCGGTCTCGCCCTGCTGCTCATCGTGGCCGGGATCGCCGGCTGGTACGCGGCGTTCGACCTGACGCTGGAGAAGATCCAGACGCTCATCAACCCGGACTACGTGCCCACCTGCAACATCTCGCCGCTCGTGACCTGCGGGCCCAACATGGCCAGCTGGCAGGGCTCGATCTTCGGCTTCCCCAACCCCGTGATCGGGGTGGCGGCCTTCGTGGCGCCGGTCGTGGTGGGGGTTGCGATCCTCGCCGGGGCGCGCTTCGCGAAGTGGTTCTGGGTGCTCTTCAACCTCGGCTTCGCGGCCGGGATCGTGTTCGTCGTGTGGCTGATGACGCAGAGCATCTTCGTTCTCGGCACGCTCTGCCCCTACTGCATGGTGGTGTGGGCGGTCGTGATCCCGATGTTCTGGTACGTCACGGCGTTCAACCTCAAGGAGGGGCACTTCGGTAACGGCCGGGGCAGCCGCGAGATCGCAGCACTTCTCTATCCGTGGGTGTGGGTGCTCGTGCTGCTGAGCTACCTCGTGATCGTGGTGATGGCGCAGCTGAGGCTGGACGCCATCACCTCGATCTTCTCGACGCTCTAGAACCAGAGCGCGAGCTCGCGCGCGGCCGACTCGGGAGAGTCGCTGCCGTGCACGAGGTTCTGCTGCACGGCGAGGCCCCAGTCGCGGCCGAGGTCGCCGCGGATGGTGCCGGGGGCCGCGGTGGTGGGGTCGGTCGTGCCGGCGAGCGAGCGGAAGCCCTCGATCACGCGGTTGCCGGCGATGCGGATGGCGACGATGGGGCCGGACTCCATGAACTCGACGAGCGGCTCGTAGAAGGGCTTGCCGAGGTGCTCCTCGTAGTGCGCCGCGAGCAGCTCGCGGTCGGGCTCGATCATCTTGAGGTCGACGAGCTGGTAGCCCTTGGCCTCGATGCGGCGGAGGATCTCGCCGGTGAGGTTGCGGGCGACGCCGTCCGGCTTCACGAGGACGAGGGTTTCTTCGACGTACGTGGTCACGGTGGTCCTTCCAGGTTGACTGACGGCATTCACCCTAGCGGGCGAGGACGAGTACTCCGATTCGGCGGGCGCCCTACTCCGCTTCGGCCTGCGCGGCCGCCCAGGCGGCTTTCTCACGGTCGATCTGGGCGCCCTTGATCATGGAGTAGATCCAGAGGCCGATGAAGATCACGGCGATGATGGCGAGGGTGGGCACGAGGAAGCAGGCCGCCACGATCACGCCCTGCAGCCCCCAGCCGAGGGCGTAGCCCCAACGGAACCTCAGCAGCACGACGTTCAGCAGCAGCAGCACGCACACGGCCGCGCCGCCGCCGAGGGCGAGCGGGGCCGGCAGCGCCTTGAGCCCGAAGATCACGAGCGCCGCGAAGAACATCACGACCGCCTCGAAGGTGAGGATGATCGAGGCGAGGCTCTGCCGGACGGAGCCGCCTCTCACTTCTCCTCGCCCTTCCAGCCCTCGGCCGCGGCGCGCGTGATGACCTCGCCCACGAGGGTGATCGACCCCGTCACGAGCACGGCGCCCTTCTCCGAGCCGGAGGCAGACTCGCGGGCGGCGTCCAGAGCATCCTCGAGCCGCGGCTCCACGAGCACGCGATCCGCCCCCGCGATGCCGACGACGATGGAGGCGAGCTCGTCGGGGTCGATCGCCCGGTCGCTCGAGGAGCTCGTGATCACGAACTCGGTGACGACCGGATCGAGGGCGCGCACGATGCCCGCCACGTCCTTGTCCTCGAGCACGGCGATGACCGCCACGACCCTGTCGAAGGTGAAGTACTCCCCCACCGCCGCGGCGAGGGCCGAGGCGCCGCCCGGGTTGTGCGCCGCATCGACGAGCACGGTGGGCTCGATGCCGACCAGCTGCAGCCGGCCGGGCGAGGTGGCGGTGGCGAAGCCCTCCGTGATGACGTCGTCGGCGATGGCCTGGGTGCCTCCGCCGAGGAACGACTCCACCGCGGCCACCGCGACGGCGGCGTTGTGTCCCTGGTGCGCGCCGTAGAGCGGCAGGAAGATGTCGCGGTAGGTGCCGGCGAGGCCCTGCACGGAGACGAGTTGGCCGCCCACGGCGACCTTCGACTCGAGCAGGCGGAAGGCCTCCCCCTCGACCGCGAAGGTCGACTCGGTGAGCTCGGCGGCGCGCGCGAGCTCGGTGAGCGCCTCGGCCGGCTGCTGGGCCGTGACCACCTGGGAGGCGGGCTTCACGATGCCGGACTTCGTGCGGGCGATCTCGGCGACGGTGTTGCCGAGCCGTGCCGTGTGATCGAGCGAGATGGGGGTGATGACCGCCACTTGGCCGTCGGCGACGTTCGTGGAGTCCCACTCGCCGCCCATGCCGACCTCGATCACGGCGACGTCGACGGGGGCGTCGGCGAACGAGGCGAAGGCGAGCACCGAGAGGGCCTCGAAGAAGGTCAGCCGCGCCTCGCCGGCGGCCTCGAGCTCGGCGTCGACGAGCTCGAGGAAGGGCTCGATGTCGCTCCAGTTGGCGGCGAGGGCCTCGTTGGAGATCGGTACGCCGTCGATCATCATGCGCTCGTTCAGGCGCTCGAGGTGCGGGCTGGTGAAGAGGCCGGTGCGCAGGCCGTGGGCGCGCAGGATGCTCTCGACGATGCGGCTCGTGGAGGTCTTGCCGTTCGTGCCGGTGATGTGGATGACCGGGTAGGAGCGCTGCGGGTCACCGAGGAGCTCCACGACGCGGCGCGTGGCCGAGAGCCGCGGCTCCGGCGAGGCCTCGCCGAGGCGGGCGAGGAGCGCCGCGTAGACGGCATCGCCCTGCTCGAGGAACTCGTCGGGGGCGTCGAGGCCGACACGGCCGAACTCGTCGGGCTGGTCGCCCCCGTCGCCGGCCTCGCCGCCTGCGCCGTTCCGGCCGTCGGTGTCGTCCGGGTCGTCAGCGGGCGGGCCGAAGTCTCCGCCGAAGAAGCTGTCAGACATCCTGGGTCACCGTCTTCCGGCTCACGGCGATCAGCAGATCGTCCTGGTTGGCGTACTTGCCCGCGGGGATGCGGACGAAGTGCTCGGGGGCCGCCGCGGTGATGCCGCCGAGCCACTCCGACGGGAGCGCCTCGCGGTTCGCGGGGATCGAGGGCGCGGAGGCCGGAGCGTGCACGGTGAAGGTCGTGGCGAGGGTCTCCCCCGCGATGTCGACCGCACCGGATGCGCTCTCGAGCGCCTCCGCGTCAGCGTCGGAGAAGAGCACGAGGTCGAGCACGATCCGGTCGCTCACGTCGAAGCCTGCCGACTTGCGGGCATCCTGCACGGCACGGATGGCGTCGCGCGCGAAGCCCTCCGCGGCGAGCTCGGGCGTGATCCGGGTGTCGAGCAGCACGAAGCCGCCGCGCGGCAGCAGGGCCACGCCCACTGCGCCGGTCTCGGCCGCGTCTCCCGAGGCCTCGAGGGTGAGTTCGTACTCGCCCTCGAGCAGCTCGATGCCGCCCGCGGTGACGACTCCGTGCTCGACCGACCAGCCGTTCGAGCGCGCCGCCTGGATGGCCTTCTGCACGTTCTTGCCGAGGCGGGGGCCGGCGACCCTGGCGTTCACGCTGAGCCGGGAGGAGAGGCCGTAGTCGGCCGCCGAGCTCTCGGCGAGGGCGACGGTCTCGACGTGCTTCACGTTGAGCTCGTCGCGGAGGATGCCCTCGAACTGCGCGAGCGACTCGGCGCCGTCGGTGACGACCGTGAGCTTCGCGAGCGGCAGGCGCACGCGGAGGCCGTTGAGCTTGCGCAGCGAGAGCACGGTCGACGAGATCGAACGCACCTGGTCCATGGTGTGCACGAGCCCGGCGTCGGCCGGGTAGTCGTTCTCGTCTGGCCAGTCGGTGAGGTGCACGCTGCGACCGCCGGTGAGGCCCTTCCAGACGGCGTCGGAGACGAGCGGGAGGAGCGGCGCGGCCACGCGGGTGAAGGTCTCGAGCACCGTGTAGAGGGTGTCGAAGGCCTGCGTGTCCTCCCCCGACCAGAAGCGGTCGCGGGAGCGGCGCACGTACCAGTTGGTGAGCACGTCGGCGAAGTCGCGGAGCTTCGCGGCGGCGAGCGTCGCATCCAGAGCCTCGAGATCGGCGGTCACCGACTGCACGAGCTCCCGCGTCTTCGCGAGCAGGTACCGGTCGAGCACGTCGGTGGAGTCCGTCCGCCACTGGGCGTCATAGCTGTGCTTGCTGGCGTCGGCGTCCCCGCCGCCGACGCGTGCATGGCCGGCGTCGTCGGCGGCTTCGCCGTCGGCGGCGCCATCCCGGGGCTGATGTTCGGCGGCAGAAACACTCGCACTATTCGCATACAGGGTGAAGAAGTAGTACGTGCTCCAGAGAGGGAGGAGCACCTCGCGGACACCCTGGCGGATGCCCTCCTCGGTGACGACGAGGTTGCCGCCTCGGAGCACGGAGGACGACATGAGGAACCAGCGCATCGCATCCGATCCGTCGCGGTCGAAGACCTCGGAGACGTCGGGATAGTTGCGGAGCGACTTCGACATCTTCTGGCCGTCGGAGCCGAGCACGATGCCGTGGCTCACGACGTTGGAGAACGCCGGGCGGTCGAACAGCGCGGTCGAGAGCACGTGCATGACGTAGAACCAGCCGCGGGTCTGCCCGATGTACTCCACGATGAAGTCGGCGGGGCTGTGGGTGCGGAACCAGTCCTCGTTCTCGAACGGGTAGTGCACCTGCGCGAACGGCATGGATCCGGAGTCGAACCACACGTCGAAGACGTCCTCGATGCGGCGCATGGTGGAGCGCCCGGTGGGGTCGTCGGGGTTCGGCCGGGTGAGCTCGTCGATGAAGGGGCGGTGCAGGTCCGGCTCGCCGTCACGGTTCAACGGCAGGCGGCCGAAGTCGGCCTCGAGCTCGGCGAGCGAGCCGTAGACGTCGACCCGCGGGTACTCCGGGTCGTCGCTCTTCCAGATCGGGATGGGCGAGCCCCAGTAGCGGTTGCGCGAGATCGACCAGTCGCGGGCGCCGGAGACCCACTTGCCGAACTGCCCGTCCTTGACGTTCTCGGGCACCCACTCGATCTGCTGGTTGAGCTCCTCCATGCGGTCGCGGATGGTCGTGACGCGCACGAACCAGCTCGAGACCGCCTTGTAGATGAGCGGGTTGCGGCAGCGCCAGCAGTGCGGGTAGCTGTGCTCGTAGCTGGCCTGGCGGAGGAGCCGCCCCTGGGACTTCAGCAGCTGCGTGAGCGGCTTGTTGGCGTCGAAGACCTGCAGGCCCTCGACCTCCTTGACGACCGAGAGGAAGCGGCCGCCGTCGTCGACCGAGATGATGACCGGGATGCCCGCGGCCTCGCAGACCTTCTGGTCCTCCTCGCCGTAGGCGGGGGCCTGGTGCACGATGCCGGTGCCGTCGGTGGTGGAGACGTAGTCGGCCACGAGGATCTGCCAGGCGTTCTCGGTGCCGTACTTCTCGGTGTCGGCGTAGTGGTCCCAGAGGCGGTCGTAGGCCACGCCCTCGAGCTCGCGGCCGGTGACGGTGCGGGTGATCGCGGCGCGCGCATCGTCGGCGGAGTCGTAGCCGAGATCCTTCGCGTAGTTGCCCACCAGGTCGGTGGCGAGCAGGTACTCGGCGCCGAGCACCGTGAGCGATCCGGTCCCCGTGCCGGGGCTCCCGCCGGTCGCCTCCGACGTCTCCCGGGCCACCTCGGTGTCGGCGGTGCCGTTCGGGCCAGCGGGCACCACGGCGTACTCGATGCCGGGGCCGACCGCGAGGGCCATGTTGGTGGGCAGGGTCCAGGGCGTCGTCGTCCACGCCAGGGCCCGCACGGCGGTGAGGCCGAGCGCCTCGGCGCGCGAGCCGACGAGCGGGAACGTCACCGTGACCGTCTGGTCCTGGCGCATCTTGTAGACGTCGTCGTCCATCCGGAGCTCGTGGTTCGAGAGCGGCGTCTCGTCTTTCCAGCAGTAGGGCAGCACGCGGTAGCCCTCGTAGGCGAGGCCCTTCGTGTGCAGCTGCTTGAAGGCCCAGAGCACGCTCTCCATGAAGGTCGTGTCGAGCGTCTTGTAGTCGTTGTCGAAGTCGACCCAACGGGCCTGGCGGGTGACGTACTCCTGCCACTCCTTCGTGTACTGCAGCACCGAGCGACGGCTCGCATCGTTGAAGACCTCGATGCCCATCTCCTCGATCTGGCTCTTCTCGGTGATGCCGAGCTGCTTCATCGCCTCGAGCTCGGCCGGGAGGCCGTGGGTGTCCCAGCCGAAGCGGCGGTCGACCTTCTTGCCGCGCATGGTCTGGAATCGCGGGAAGACGTCCTTGGCGTAGCCGGTGAGCAGGTGCCCGTAGTGCGGCAGGCCGTTGGCGAAGGGCGGGCCGTCGTAGAACACCCACTCGTCCGAGCCCTCGCGGTTCGCGATCGAGGCGCGGAAGGTGTCGTCGCCCTTCCAGAACGCGAGCACCCCCTTCTCCACCTCGGGGAAGCTCGGCGAGGGGACGACGGAGGAGAACTCGTCGGAATCTTTGGGGTACGTCATGATGCTCCTGGACGGGCTGTGTCGGTGTGCTGCCTGTTCCACGAGGACGGCTGCGGGCTCCTGCCCCTCACCGCGGTACCACCTCGCTGACCCGCCGTGTCTCCACGGCCGGCCGCTCGTTCTTAGGCTGTGACGGGCCCGACCCGTTCGGTTCTACTGAGCTCCCGGGCCAGGGCCCGCTCACCGTTCCTCCGAAGGCTCCCCGGTGATCGCCGGTTCATCGCCATACAGCTCTCGATTCTAGCCGATCGCGAAGCCGGTCAGCACGGGATGCGCCGCGCGGGCCACGTAGTCGGCGAGCGGCTCGCGCGCGGGGCCGTCTGCGGCCCAACGACCCACCGCCGCGGCGGCGGCACCCACCACGGCGAGCGCGACGGCACGGGAGCGGAGCGCGGCGTCCTGGCCCGTGAGCCGGCAGCTGAGGAAGAGCTCGATCGCGTCGGCGTGCTGCAGTGCCCGCGCGAGGCCGGCGGCCCTCAGTTCGTCGTCGATGCCCATCGTCTCGTGCTGGGTGAGCACGAGCGGCGCCCGGCCGGCGGGGAAGGCCGCAGCAGTGGCGAGGAGGGCCTGCTCCACCGCCTCGAGAGGCGGGGTGGCGTCGCTCGCCGCTCCCAGCGCATCCGTGAGCGCCTTCAGGCTCGCGTCGAGCTCGACCCAGAGCAGTTCGCTCTTCTGGCCGAAGTAGTTGAAGAAGGTGTTGCGGCTCACGCCCGCGCGCTGCGTGATCTGCTCGATCGTGGTCTTCGCGTAGCCCTGCTCGAGGAAGAGCTCGGAGGCCGCCTCCTCGAGCATGCCCTGGGAGGATGCGCGGGGTCGTCCGGCCATCGTCCCCTCCTTTCGTCGTGGCATCGATCGCGTGTGCAGAAGCAATAAATAGATCGCGTACAATAATGACATGCATCGTCGCCCCGCCGCGCTCCTCGCGCTCACCGCCGCCTCCGCTCTCGTGCTCGCCGGCTGCTCCGCCGCCGAACCCGCCGAGACCCCCTCGACCCCCGTGGCCGGGGGCACGCTCACCTATGCCACCGGTTTCGGCGAGCCCACCTGTCTCGATCCGCACGTGGGCGGCAACATGCCGCAGGCCCTCGTGGGCACGAACGTGCTCGAGTCGCTCTTCTCGCAGGACGAGGAGGGTGAGATCGTGCCGTGGCTCGCGACCGGCGCGACAGTGTCCGACGACGGGCTCACGGTCGACGTGGCCCTCCGCGACGACGTGACGTTCACCGACGGCACGCCGTTCGACGCAGCAGCGGTCGTGGCGAACGTCGAGCACATGAAGGATCCGGAGACGGCGTCCTCCACCGCCATCCTCGCGCTCGGCAAGGTGGCCGAGGTCACCGCCGTCGACGCCACCACCGCGCGCTTCACACTCTCCGAGCCCGACAGCGCGCTGCAGGAGTCGCTCGCGCAGACCTGGCTCGCGATGGAGTCGCCGGCCGGCCTCGCCCGAGGCATGGACGAGAACTGTGCGGGCCCCATCGGCACCGGGCCGTTCGTGTTCACGGAGTGGGTGCAGCAGGACCACGTGACCCTCACCCGCAACGAGGACTGGAACTCCGCACCCGAGGGAGCGGCCCACGAGGGTGCCGCCTATCTCGACGAGATCGTCTGGCGCTTCATCCCCGACTCCGCCACGCGCTTCGCCGCGCTGCAGTCGGGCGAGGTCGACGTCATCGACGAGATGCAGCCCGACAACGTCGTGGCCGTGCAGGAGGCCGCTGCGACCGGCGGTGACTTCGACGTGCTCGTGGGAGCCCTGCCCGGTGCCTCCATCCGGCTCGAGCTCAACTCGGGCTACGCGCCGTTCGACGACGAGCGCGTGCGGAAGGCGTTCATCCACGCCGCCGACGTGAACCCGGGCATCGAGAGCCTCTTCTTCGGCACCGTCGACCGCTCCTACTCGGTGCTGTCGTCGTCGACGCCGTTCGGGGCCTCGTTCGAGAGCGAGTACACGATCGACTCCGACCTCGCCAACGAGCTGCTCGACGAGGCCGGCTGGACGGAGCGCGATGCCGAAGGCTACCGGGTGAAGGACGGCAAGCGCCTGACCGTCGACTTCCCGATCTCGACGAACCAGTCCATTCCGGCCGAGGTCTCGCTGTTCGAGCAGATCCAGGCCACCACGAAGGCCGTCGGGTTCGACGTGCAGCTGCACCCGCTCGACCTGTCGAGCTGGTACGGCGCCCTCGCCGAGTGGGACTTCGGGGTGACGAGCGCGATCTACACGAAGAACTCCCCCGACGTGCTGCGCATCCTCTACCACTCCGACAACATCCAGCCCGCTCCGAGCGGCTACCACCCGAACCACTCGCACGTCTCCATCCCCGAGCTCGACGCGGCGCTCACCGAGGCCGGTCAGACGTCCGACCCGGCCGAGCGGGCCGCGCTCTACGAGCAGGCGCAGAAGATCCTCGCCGAGGGCGCGTACGTGCTGCCGCTCTACGACCACCTGTCGAAGATCGGCTACTCCACCGACGTGCAGGGGCTGTCGCTGCTGCCGACGCTGCAGATCCCGTACTTCGGCGACGCGTGGGTGCAGGAGTAGGCGGGCGAGGAGCTCGCGGCGACGATCGACGGAGTTCCGCCGGTTCCGCCGGCCGGGGCTCCGTCGTCTCCGACCGGGAGGGCGATACTCCGTCGTCTGCGACCCGGCCGACCAGGAAACAGGGCGACCGGGTGGGATTGCGGCGGGCCGGACGGATCGGGCTGCGGGTGCTCGGCGGGGTGTTCGTGCTCTGGGCCGCGGCTACGCTGACGTTCTTCGGGCTGCGGCTCATCCCGGGCGACCCGGCCCAGGCCATCCTCGGGGGGCCCGGATCGCAGGCGAGTGCCGAGGCGCTCGCGGCGGTGCGGGCCGAGTACGGGCTCGACCAGTCGATCTGGGCGCAGTACGGGCTCTACTTCTCGCGGCTCCTCGGCGGCGACCTGGGGTCGTCGTACTCGCTGCGCACACCGGTCTCCGAGGTGATCGGCGCGCAGATCGGCGGCACGCTGCTGCTCGCCGTGCTCGCGCTCGCGGTGGCCTGGGCGATCGCGCTCGGGCTCGCGGTGTGGTCGACACGCGGCGGGCGGGTGGCCGGGGTCGTCGGCTCGGGGCTCGAGATCGTGGCGGCCGCGGTGCCGCACTTCTGGCTCGCGACCGTGCTCGTGCTGATCTTCAGCACGACGCTGCGCTGGCTCCCCGCCGTCTCGACGCAGGGGCCCGAGGGGCTCGTGCTCCCGGTGCTGACCCTCGCACTTCCGCTCGCCGGGTTCCTCGGGCAGGTCATGCGCGAGTCGGTGCTGGATGCGCTCGACGCGCCGTTCGTGCTCTCCGCCCGCGCCCGCGGCGAAGGCGAGAGCGGTGTGCGGTGGCGGCACGTGCTGCGGCACGGAGCGCTCCCGGGCATCGCCCTCTCGGGCTGGGCGTTCGGGTGGCTCATCTCGGGCGCCGTGGTGGTCGAGACGATCTTCGCCAGGCCCGGGCTCGGGCGCACACTGCTGAACGCGGTGCAGCTCCGTGACGTGCCGCTCGTGATCGGGGTCGTGCTCGTCGTGGCGCTCGGCTACGTGATCATGACGGTGCTGACGGATGCGGTCTCCCGCGTCGCCGATCCTCGACTCGCCGTGCGCGAGCGGGAACAGGAGCGGGTCTCGTGACCGCGCTGATCGGGGCCGAGGCGGACGTGCGGGCGCGCGGAGGCGACGGCGGGCGGATGCTCGGGGCCGCCCAGTGGGTCGCGATCGCGTTCCTCGGGTTGCTGCTCGTGGCCGCCGTGGCGCCCTGGCTGCTCGCCCCCGGCGACCCGCTCGCCATCGATCCCGGCGAGGCATTCCTCGCACCGCAGTGGGGGCATCCGTTCGGCACCGACGAGTCGGGGCGCGACATCTACACGCGCGTCGTGCACGGTGCAGCACCCTCGCTCGTGATCGGCGTGGCCGCCACCGCCATCGGCATCGCACTCGCGCTCGTGCTCGGGCTCGCGGCGGCACTCGGCGGGCGGATCGTGGACTTCGGGGTGAGCCGGCTGCTCGAAGTGCTGTTCGCCTTTCCGGGGCTGCTGCTGGCGCTCCTCGTGATCACCGTCTACGGTCCGGGAGTCGTGACCTCGACGATCGCCGTGGGGCTCGCGACGGCGCCGGGATACGCGCGCATCATCCGCTCGCAGACCCGATCCGTCGCCGCCTCCCCGTATGTCGAGGCCGCCGTCGTGCTCGGCCGCTCGCGCACCCGCATCCTGAGTCGGCACATCCTGCCGAACGCGGTCGTGCCCGTGTTCGTGCTCGTGACGCTCGGGGTCGGCCAGGCCATCGTCTGGGCGGCCGCGCTCAGCTACCTGGGGCTCGGAGCCGAACCGCCCGCCGCCGAGTGGGGTGCGATGCTCTTCGCCGGCAAGAACTATCTCGCCACGGCGTGGTGGCTCACGTTCTTCCCGGGGCTCGCGATCGTGCTGAGCGCGGCCGCCACCACGGTGCTCGGTCGGGCACTGCAGAGAAGGAGGCCGCAATGAGCGGGGGCGACGAGACCACGGGAGTCGGAGAGGTGCTCGTGCGGGTCGAGGGCCTGCGGGTCGGATTCGGTGGCGGGCGGAGCGGATTCGGCGCTCGCTCCCGCGCCTCGGAGCGCGGGCCCGCCGTGGTCGACGGGGTGTCGTTCGAGGTGCGGGCCGGGCGCTCGCTGGCGATCGTCGGCGAGTCCGGGTCGGGGAAATCCGTCACGGCGCGCGCGCTCGTGGGGCTCGTGGGCCCGGGGTCGTGGGTGACCGCCGACGCTCTCGAGGTCGACGGCATCTCGATGCTCGGCGCCTCCGCGGCCGCCTGGCGCCGCGTGCGAGGCGGGCGGATCGGGCTCGTGGTGCAGGATGCGCTCGTGTCGCTGGATCCGCTCCGCCCGATCGGGCGGGAGATCGCCGACGCGCTGCGGCTGCATACGACGCTGTCGGAGGCCGGGAGACGGGCCAGAGTGGAGGAGCTGCTCGAGTCGGTCGGGATGCCGGAGCCGCGCTCGCGGATGCGACAGCGGTCGGGCGAGCTGTCGGGCGGGCTGCGGCAGCGGGCACTGATCGCCTCCGCGCTGGCCGCCTCTCCCGCCCTGCTGATCGCCGACGAACCCACGACCGCACTCGACAGCACCGTGCAGGCGCAGATCCTGGGGCTGTTCGAGACCATCAAGGCTCGGGGCACCGGGCTGCTGTTCATCAGTCACGATCTCGCCGTGGTGTCGCGGATCGCCGACGACGTGCTGGTGATGCGCGGGGGGCGGGTCGTGGAGGCGGGGACCGTCGAGGCCGTGCTCGGGGATCCTCGTTCTTCGTATACGAAGGCGCTGCTTCGGGCTGTGCCTGCGGGGGTTGCTCGGGGGGTCTCGCTGGTTGCTCGGGGTGGTTCGCGGGTTGCTCGGGGTGGTTCGCCTGTTGCTCGGGGTGGGAGCAGTGGGGTGGACATTCCCTCCGAGTCGCGTCCCGCATCGGCTTCGCCGACGCCTGCCAGGCCCACCAGCGCCTCGGAGGGAATGTCCACCCCACTGCTCCCGGGGTCGGGCGAGGCGCGGGTGACCAGCGCCTCGGAGGGAATGTCCACCCCACTGCTCCCGGGGTCGGGCGAGGCGTGGGTGCTCGAGGTTGCTGGGGTGTCGAAGACGTTCGGGGGGCTTGGGGGGCGCAAGGCTGTCGACGGGGTCTCGTTGGGGGTGAGGGCTGGGACGACTGTGGGGCTCGTGGGAGAGTCGGGGTCGGGGAAGACGACCGTGGCGCGGATCGTGCTGGGGCTGACTGCTCCGGATGAGGGGAGCGTGCGGCTGGGCGGGGAGGCGTGGGTTCCTGGGCGGGAGCGCGATCGGCGGGCGCGGCGGGCTTCGTTGGGGGCCGTCTATCAAGACGCACTGTCGTCGTTCGATCCGCGGTTGACCGTGCAGCAGATCCTCTCGGATGCACTGAGGGGCCAGGGGTCGGTCGAGGGGCTGCTGGAAGAGGTGGGGCTCGAGGCGCGGGTGGCGTCGGCCCGGCCGCTGCAGCTGTCGGGCGGGCAGCGGCAGCGGGTGTCTATCGCGCGGGCGCTCGCTCCGCAGCCGAGCGTGATCGTGCTCGACGAGCCGGTCTCCGCTCTCGACGTCTCGATTCAGGCGCAGATCCTCGACCTTCTCGATGCCCTGCAACGGGAGCGGGGGGTCGCGTACCTCTTCATCTCGCACGATCTGGGAGTCGTGCAGCACATGAGCGATGAGCTCGCCGTGATGAAGGACGGGCGGATCGTGGAGCAGGGACCTGCGGCCTCGGTGTTCGCCGCGCCTTCGCATGCCTACACGCGGGCGCTTCTGGCCGCGGCCCCCGTGCTGCGAACCCGGGAGGGGGGCGCCCTGGCCTGGTGATGGCCTGCAGATTGTCATACGATCGCGTCATCACTTCTCTACGACAAGGATGTCGACGTGCCTGCTGCCCCTGCTGCTGATCTGAACGACGTCGTGGCCATCGTGACCGGGGCGGCGAGCGGCCTGGGAGCCGCTGTGGTGGGGCGGTTCCGCTCACGCGGTGCTCGTGTCGTGGCGGTCGACCTCGATGAGGGGGTGCGAGGGCTCGAGTCCGACGACGGGGTCGTGGCCGTGGTGGGCGACGTGTCGCATCCGGGAACGGCCGAGGCCGCCGTGGCCGCCGCCCTCTCGCGATTCGGGCGGATCGATGTGCTCGTCAACAACGCCGCGCGGTTCCTGCTGAAGCCGCTTGCCGAGACCTCGCTCGAGGAGTGGGACGGGCTGATGACCACGAACGTGCGGAGCATGTTCCTGTTCAGCCGGGCGGCGCTGCCCGCGATGGTCGAGCGGGGCGGGGGCGCCGTGGTGAACGTGACGTCGATCTCGGGCATCGTGGGGCTCGCGAACCAGACGGCGTACGGGGCCACGAAGGGGGCGATCGCGAACTTCACCAAGGCGCTCGCGATCGAGTACGCCCCCCATGGCATCCGGGCCAACGCGATCGCGCCGGGCACGATCGACACGCCGTTCATCCGGCGCCCTCTCGCCGAATTGCCCGATCCGGAGGCGGTGCTCGCCGGGATCGCGGCGACGCATCCGCTCGGCCGCATCGCCCAGCCCGAGGAGGTGGCCGACGCGATCGTGTTCCTGGCCTCCCCCGCCGCCGCCTTCATCACGGGAGTCGTCCTCCCCGTCGACGGCGGCTACACCGCCGCCTGAACCCGCGCCGCCTCCCCCGCTCGGAAGCCGCCCGCCCCACTCCGCCGACTTGACAGAAGGTGCGCCCACAAGCGCCGACTTGGCACATCTTGTGTCAAGTGGGCGGGGCGGCGGGGTCAGGCGGAGGAGGTGGGGAGGGCCGCGGCCCGGGTGAGGACGAGGATGTCCATGCGGCCCGACTGGACGGTCTCGCCGCGCTGGTTCTGCAGGGTGAGCTGCCGCTCGACGACCGCCGTGGTGCCCGAGGAGGTCAGCCGCGTGCCGAGGATCTCGACTCGACAGGTGAGCGTGTCGCCGATGAAGACGGGCGCGGAGAAGCGCCAGGCGTCGATGCCGAGGAGCGCCACCGCACTGCCTTCGAAGACACCGGTGCGCGCGATCAGCCCCAGGCTGAGCGACGCCCCGAAGAGGCCGGGCACCACGCGCTGGCCGTAGCGGGTGGAGGCGGCGAACTCCGCGTCGGTGTGCACCTGGTTGTTGTCGTTCGTGAGCGCCGTGAACATCACGAGATCGGTCTCGGTGACGGTCTTGCCGGGGGTCGTGAACACCTGACCGGGTTCGAAGTCCTCGAAGTAGTGCGTCACGATGCCAGACTAACGTCGACTCAGACCGTGACGACCTGGGGCGAACCGA
This sequence comes from Herbiconiux oxytropis, assembly GCF_024979315.1. Classification (GTDB taxonomy): domain Bacteria; phylum Actinomycetota; class Actinomycetes; order Actinomycetales; family Microbacteriaceae; genus Herbiconiux; species Herbiconiux oxytropis. The sequence goes on from NZ_JANLCK010000005.1 coordinate 53,499, forward strand.
CCTCTCCTGCGGGCATCTCGGCGGCGAGCCGGTTGGCCTCCTCGATGAGGGTGGCCACGATCTCCGACTCGGGAACGGTCTTGATGACCTCGCCCTTCACGAAGATCTGACCCTTGCCGTTGCCCGAGGCGACCCCGAGGTCGGCCTCGCGGGCCTCGCCCGGCCCGTTGACGACGCAGCCCATGACGGCCACGCGGAGCGGAACGGTCATGCCCTCGAGCCCGTCGGTCACGTCGTTCGCGAGCTTGTACACATCCACCTGGGCACGGCCGCACGAGGGGCAGGAGACGATCTCGAGCTTGCGCTCGCGGAGGTTCAGCGACTGCAGGATCTGCAGCCCCACCTTGACCTCCTCGGCGGGAGGGGCCGACAGCGACACGCGGATGGTGTCGCCGATGCCCTCCGAGAGCAGGATGCCGAAGGCCGTCGCGCTTTTGATGGTGCCCTGGAACGACGGGCCGGCCTCGGTGACCCCGAGGTGGAGCGGCCAATCGCCCCGCTCGGCGAGCAGGCGATAGGCCTTCACCATGATGATCGGGTCGTTGTGCTTGACCGAGATCTTGAAGTCGTGGAACCCGTGCTCCTCGAACAGCGACGCCTCCCACACGGCGCTCTCGACGAGCGCCTCGGGCGTGGCCCTGCCGTACTTCTGCATGAGCGAGGGCTCGAGCGAACCGGCGTTGACGCCGATCCGAATGGAGACCCCGGCCGCGGCGGCCGCGGCCGCGATCTTGCCCACCTGGTCGTCGAACTTGCGGATGTTGCCTGGGTTCACGCGCACGGCCGCGCACCCGGCGTCGATGGCCGCGAAGACGTAGTTGGGCTGGAAGTGGATGTCGGCGATCACGGGGATCTGCGACTTCTTGGCGATGATCGGCAGCGCCTCGGCGTCGTCGCGCGAAGGCACGGCCACGCGCACGATGTCGCAGCCGGAGGCCGTGAGCTCGGCGATCTGCTGGAGGGTCGCGTTGATGTTCGGGGTGGGCGTCGTGGTCATCGACTGCACGCTCACGGGGGCGTCTCCGCCCACGAGCACCTTGCCCACCTTGATCTGCCGGGACTTGCGGCGGGGAGCGAGGGTCTCGGGCGGGGGCTTGGGCATCCCCAAGTTGACTGCTGGCACGGATTCAGTCTAGAACCGCTGTCTGAGCGAGCGGTCAGCGCCGGGTGAATTCCCGTCAGCCGAAGATGTCGACCGGCTTCACGATGTCGGCGTAGACCAGCAGTGCGGTCATGCCGCCGAACAGGATGACGACCGCGAAGGTCAGCGGCATGAGCTTGGCCGCGTCGACGGGCCCCGGATCCTTGCGCTTGAAGAGCTTGGCGAAGAAGCGCCGGATGCCCTCCCAGGCGGCGGCGACCACGTGCCCGCCATCGAGCGGCGTCAGCGGCACGAGGTTGATCACGAACAGCGCGACGTTGAGCGAACCGAGGAGCCCGAGCAGGCTCGCCGCCTTGGCCTCGAGCGAGATGGAATCGAGCGCCGCGATCTCACCGGCGACCCGGCCCACGCCGACCACGCTGATGGGGCCGTTGGGATCGCGCTCCCCCGGCCCGAAGGCTGCCTCGGCCACGTCGTAGAGGCGCTGCGGCAGGTTCACCACGATGCCGATCGTGTGCACGATGTTGTCGCCCACGAAGGCGGGCACCGAGGTGATGGGCTGCGGCGTGAGCGCCTGGGCCGAGCCCATGCCCACGAAGCCGACCTCCTCGATGACGGGCGAGCCCGAGGCATCCGTGACCGTCTCGCCCGCGTCGTCGAGCACGTAGCGCTCGGTGAGGAGCGGGGTGAGGGTGAGGTCGAGCTCCTCGCCGTCGCGCTCCACCACCACGGGCAGGGCGTCGCCCGCGGAGTCGCGGATGATCTCGGTCGACTGCTCCCAGCTCGTGATGGCGGTGCCGTCGATGCTGACGAGGCGGTCGCCCGGGAGGAGGCCGGCCGCAGCCCCCGGCGACTCCTGGTCGCCCGCCTCACAGGTCTGCCGCTCGCTCGTGGCGGGCAGCACGCACGCGCTCACGCTGCCGACGGTCGTGGAGGGCTGCAGGGTTCCGAAGCCCACGAGCACGATCGAGAAGAACACCATGGCGAGCACGAGGTTCATGAACGGTCCGCCGAGCATCACGATCATGCGCTGCCAGACGGGCTTCTTGTAGAAGGCGCGATCCTCGTCGAGGCCGATGGTGAGCTGGGACTGCGCGCGCGCATCCGTGACCATCTGCTGGAAGAAGCCCGTGCTGTTGGAGGCCGCGCGCTCGTTCGCACCGCGCGGCGGGAACATGCCGATCATCGAGATGTAGCCGCCGAGCGGGATCGCCTTGAGGCCGTACTCGGTCTCGCCCTTCACCCGGGAGAACACGGTCGGCCCGAAGCCGATCATGTACTGCGTGACCTTGATGCCGAAGAGCTTGGCGGGCAGCAGGTGCCCGACCTCGTGGAGGCCGATCGAGAAGGCGACCCCGACGGCGATGATGAGCACGCCGAGCACGAACTGAAGGACCGTTTCCACACGGTGACATTACCCGCCGCGGCCGCCGGGGCGCTGATGGTTGGCTGTGCGGGGGTTCTGAGCTCGCCCAGCGCCGGATGCGGTGAGCGAAGGCTCAGGCCCGACGCCTCAGACGGCTGCGAGCAGCCGATCGGCCGCGGCCCTGGCCCAGAGCTCGGTCTCGGCGAGGGTCTCCCGGGTGACGGGAGCGGACTCCGGCTCGAACAGGTCGACCGCGCGCTGCACGGTGTCGACGATGTCGAGGAACCCGATCCGCCCCTCGTGGAAGGCCGCGACGGCCTGCTCGTTGGCCGCGTTGAAGACCGCCGGGTAGCCGCCTCCGGCCCGGCCGACCTGCTTCGCGAGCGCGACGGCGGGGAATGCCACCTCATCGAGGGGCGCGAACTCCCAGGTGTGGGATGCCGTCCAGTCGATCGGCACGCCGACCCCGGCCACGCGGGCCGGCCAGTCGAGCCCGAGGGCGATCGGCAGCCGCATGTCGGGCGGGGACGCCTGGGCGATGGTCGAGCCGTCGGAGAACTCGACCATGGAGTGCACGACCGACTGCGGATGCACCGTGACCTCGATGTCGGAGTAGGGCACGTCGAAGAGGAGGTGGGCCTCGATGACCTCGAGCCCCTTGTTCACGAGGGTGGCGGAGTTCGTGGTGACGACGAGACCCATGTCCCAGGTGGGGTGCGCGAGCGCCTCGCGCGGGGTGACGTCGGTCATGGACGCGCGGCTGCGACCGCGGAACGGCCCGCCGGACGCCGTGAGCACGAGCCGCGAGACCTCGGCGGCCGTGCCGGAGCGGAGCGCCTGCGCGATCGCCGAGTGCTCCGAGTCGACGGGCACGATCTGGCCGGGCGAGGCCGCGCGCTTCACGAGGTCGCCGCCCACGATGAGGCTCTCCTTGTTGGCCAGCGCGAGCGTGCGGCCGGCCTCGAGCGCGGCGAGGGTCGGACCGAGTCCGACCGATCCGGTGATGCCGTTCAGCACCACGTCGGCCTCGACGTCGCGCACGAGCTGCTCGGCCTCGAGCTCGCCGAGCCCGGTGTCGTCGACACCGAATTCGGCGGCCTGCGCGTCGAGCCCCTCGCGGTTGCGGCCGGCCACGAGGCCCACCACGTCGAACCGGTCGGGGTTCTGCCGGATGACGTCGAGCGCCTGCACGCCGATGGAGCCGGTGGAACCAAGGATGATGACGCGCTTCACGCGTTCATCATCTCATTGTCCCACCGGCTCCTCCGCTGCACGGGAGTGACTATCCGGCGGCCTGGGTGTCGAGGATGTCGATCACGAAGACGAGGGAGTCGGTGCCGAGGATGCCGGCTGCGTCGTTCCCACCCGCACCGTAACCCTGGTCTGGCGGGATGACGACGAGCACCTGCGAGCCGACGGTCTGACCGACGAGCGCGGCGGTGAATCCGGGGATCAGCTGGGCCGAGTTGAGCGTGCGCGGACCGCCTGTGCCCCAGGTCTGGTCGAAGATCGTGCCGGATCCCCAGATCGATCCCTGATACTGCATGAGCACCTGGTCGCCTGCGGCCACGACGGCTCCGTCGCCCTTCTTGAGCACGGCGATCTGCGTTGTGGTCGGGGCGGCACCCTCCGGCGTCGTCACGGTGGGGGTGCCGTCATCGGCGAGCGCGACCGTCGGGAAGCCGTCCTGCACGGGCTGGTCCTCGCCATCAGCACGATCGGGCACGATGCTCTCGATGTCGGCGACCATCACGAGCGCATCTGTGGCCGAGATGCCGAGCGCCTCGTTGCCACCGGCGGCACCGAAGCCGTCGGCCGGAGGGATGACCGAGACGACACGGGAACCCTCGTTCACGCACGCGACGGAGTTGACGATACCGGCGATGTACGTGGCGGTGTCGACCGTCAGCGCGAGAGGGGTCTGGCCCTCTTCGAGGGTCGTGAAGACCTGGTCGCCCGAGGTGGCGTTGTAGATCGTGAAGTCGATCTTGGCGATGTCGCCGAATTCCACCTCGTCGCCATCGCCCTCTGAGACGATCGTGCGCTCGGTGCGGTCGACCGTGAGCGGGCCCTGGAACGCCGTCGTGGGGAGGGCGCCGATGTCGCCCGTGACCGTGACGGAGTCGGACGCGCTGCCGGGCTCGGCGCACTCGTTGACGGGAGCGGCGCCCGCCGTGGGGGTCGACGTCGCCGAGCCCCCGTCGGGGGTCGCGGTGCAGCCCGCGAGCAGGAGGGTCGCGGCGATGGCTGCTGCGGCGACGGCCGGAATTGAACGCATGAGTCCTCTTCGTTCGTGGATGGGGATCGCGGCCAGTCTTCCTCAGTCGCCTTGGGTCAACCTGGCGACCCGCTGGGAGCGGGCACGATGCGCTGCGAGCGTGACCACGCCGAAGACGCCCGCGACGATGGCCCCCACCACCGCGACGGCGAAGCCCGCACGGCCGCCGGCGGCGTCGATGAGCACGCCCGCGAGCGCGGATCCGATCGTGACACCCACGCTCATGGCCGTCGAGGGCCAGGCGAGCGCCTCGGTCAGTCGCCCGCGATCGACCCGCGACTCCACCAGTCCCATGCCGGAGATCAGCAGCGGCGCGGTCACGAGGCCCGCGGCGAACAGTGCCACGGATGCGGCGCCGATCGAGGGCATCAGGGCGACGGCCGGCACCACGACCGCGTAGGCGAGAGCGGCGACGCCCACCCGGAGCTCGAGGGCTCGGCGCAACCGCAGCAGGCCGAAGACGAGCGCCGCCACGACGCTGCCGACCGCGAACGAGGCGAGCAGGAGGCCGGCGGCCGCGGGGACGCCCTCCTCGTCGGCGAAGCCCACGGCGGTGAGGTCGACCGCGCCGAAGACGAGACCGATGCCGAGGAAGAGCGGCACGAGGAGCGCGATGCCGGGCGGGAGCGGGGCGAGGAGTCTGAAGCGGCCGGCCGACGGCGCGTGGACCTCTGCCGCCACCGGATGCACGGCGGGCGTTGTCGAGCGCAGCAGGATGAGTGCGGCCATGCCCGCGAGCCCGGCGGTGAGCCCCACCGCGAAGCCGAGCACGGGGCTCACGGCGGCGGCGAGCAGGGTCACGACGGGAGGGCCGATGACGTAGACCGACTCGTCGGCCACCGATTCGAGCGAGAAGGCGGAGTGCCGGTCGTGGCCCGCCGGCAGCAGACTGCTCCAGCGGGCGCGCGTGACCGAGCCGATGTCGACGGTGCTCGCACCGAGGAGGAGGGCGGTGACGAACCAGGTCCAGAGCGGCAGCTCGGCCGTGACCGCTCCGAGGAGGGCGAGCGCGGAGACGAGGGTGGCGGCGAACCCGGCCGCGAGGACGCGGCGCTGGCCCACGCGGTCCATCGCGCGCGACCAGAGCGGGCCGATGAAGGCGGAGCCGATCACCATCACGGCGGCGACCATCGCGGCGAGCGAGAAGCGGCCGGTCTCCCCTGCCACGAGGAGCACGGCGCCGAGGCTGAGGGTGGAGCGCGGCAGGCGGCCGAGCCAGCCCGCGGTGTAGAACGCTACGGATCCGGGGACCGCGAAGGCTTCGCGGTAGCCGGCGGCGGGCTGGGCTGCGTTCGGCACGCGGTCCTCGACATCTCTGGCCACGGCGAAGGCGGGGATTCCCGGCCGGCTACTCGGGTGACGGCTCCATGTTAGCGGCGGCCTTCTCGGGCGCCGGGTTGCGGATGCCCGCGAAGGCCACGAGACCGCCCGCCACGAAGAACACGGCCGTCACGAGCACCACCCGGTGGAACCCCACGAGATCGAGCACCGCCGTGCCCGCGATGAGGCTCGCGAGCGCCACCGCGATGAGACCGGCCACGCGGGAGACGGCGTTGTTCACGGCGGAGGCGATGCCCGAGCGCGCGGGATCGATCGCCCCGAGGATGGCTGCGGTGAGCGGTGCGACCGTGATGGCCATGCCGAGACCGAAGACGACGACCGCCGGGAGCACCTGGGTGAGGTAGTCGGCGCTCTCGTCGAAGCGCAGCATGAGCAGGAATCCGGCACCGGCCACGAGCGGGCCCACCGTCATGAACAGGCGCGGCCCGATCCGCCCGCTCCACCGCCCGAAGAGGCTCGAGAGGCCGATGAGCAGGATGCTCGTGGGGATCATCGCGAAGCCCGCGAGCGTCGCGCTGTAGCCCGCGACCTGCTGCAGGAAGACGGCGACGCTGAAGAAGCCGAGCGAGAGGGCGCCGTAGATGAGGAAGGTCGAGACGTTGCCCACCGAGAAGTTGCGCACCCGGAACAGCTCGAGCGGCAGCATCGGCTGCGCGGTGCGGCGCTCGTGCACGAGGAACGCCGCGAGAGCGAGCAGTCCCACCACGAGCGGCACGAGCACGACGGGCGAGCCCCAGCCGAAGTTCGCCTGCTCGATGAGCGCGAACACCGGCAGCCCCAGGCCGAGCATGCCGAGCACGGCGCCCGGGTAGTCGATGCGCGCTCCCGGCGCGTGGTGCCGATCCGGATCGAGCTTCGTCAGCAGCACGACCGTCACGACGATCGGCAGCACGTTGATGCCGAAGATCAGCCGCCACGACACCTGGTCGACGAGCACGCCGCCGAGGATGGGGCCGGCGATGTTCGCGACGCTCGTGAACGCGGTCCAGGTGCCGATGGCGCGACCCTGGGCGGGACCGGAGAAGGTCGCGATGATGATCGCGAGCGACGACGGCACGAGGAGGGCGCCCGCGACGCCCTGCAGCGCGCGGGCCACGATGAGGAACTCCACGGTGGGTGCGAACGCGCAGAGCAGCGACGCCACGCCGAAGCCGACGAGGCCGATCAGCAGGATGCGCTTGCGCCCGTAGACGTCGCTCAGCGAGCCCGCGAGGAGGATGACGGAACCGAGGGTGATGAGGTAGGCGTCGACGACCCACTGCTGGGTCGACAGCTCACCGCCGAGGTCGCGGCTGATGGCCGGCAGCGCCACGTTGATGACCGTGGCGTCGAGGAAGGAGACGAAGGCGGCGAGGATGGCGACGACGAGGACGAGCCTCTGCTGCCGCGTCATGGCCACGGTCTAGGCCACGACGAGTCGCGGCGAATGCCCCACCGGGAAGTTCACCGAGTTGGCGATGAAACACTTCTCGGCGGCCTCGCGGTGGAGCGCGGCGAACTCCTCCTCGGAGGGCGAGGCCGCACCCTCGGCCACTGCGAGCGTGACGACCGGGTGCAGCTCGGCGCTCGTGAACCGGCCGCCGTCGCCCTGCTGCACCAGGGTGCCGGTCGCGGCATCCGTGTACGCCGTCACGACGAGGCCGTGCAGCACCGCCACGTGCAGGAACGAGAGCATGTGGCACTCGGCGAGGGCGGCGAGCAGCAGTTCCTCGGGGTTCCAGCGGTCGCGGTCGCCGTGGAAGGTCTTGTCGGCCGAGACCTCGATGTCGTGCTTGCCCGCGGCGGTGAGCAGCCCCTGCCGCCCGTAGTCGCGGTAGTGGCTCGTGCCGGTCCCCCGATTGCCAAGCCACTCGACATCGACGCTGTAGTGATGCTCAGGAGTCACCCGGCCATGCTAACCCGGCTCGGGCCGAGCCTGGCCTAAACTCGAACCACTATGACTGACACCATCGACGCCCCGGTTTACACGGTTCCCCAGGAGCGGAAGGTCGTCACGGCGATCCCCGGCCCGCGGTCGAAGGAGCTGCACGAACGACGCCTCGCCGTCGTGCCGCCCGGTGTCACGGCAGCGCTGCCCGTCTACGTCGCCAAGGCGAGCGGGGCCGTGCTGGTCGACGTCGACGGCAACCAGTTCATCGACCTCGGCGCCGGCATCGGCGTGACCACCGTCGGGCACGCGAACGCGGCCGTGGTCGAGGCCGCGACGGCTCAGCTGCAGGATCTCACCCACACGCTCTTCACGGTCACCCCCTACGAGGAGTACGTGCGCGTGGCAGAGCTCCTCGCCGAGCACACCCCCGGCGACTTCGCCAAGCGCACGGTGCTCGTGAACTCGGGTGCGGAGGCTGTGGAGAACGGCGTCAAGATCGCCCGCAAGTTCACCGGCCGCAACGGTGTCGCCGTGCTCGACCACGCCTATCACGGTCGCACCAACCTCACGATGGCCATGAACTTCAAGGCCGCCCCCTACGCCACCGGATTCGGGCCGCTCGCGGGCGACGTCTACCGCGCGCCGAACTCCTACCCCTACCACGACGGACTGTCGGGTGCCGAGGCCGCCGCCCGCACCATCAACTACCTCGAGAAGACCGTCGGCGCGGCCGACCTCGCGTGCCTCGTGGTGGAGCCCATCCAGGGCGAGGGCGGTTTCGTCGTGCCTGCCGAGGGCTACCTGCCCGCACTGCAGGCCTGGTGCACCGAGAAGGGCATCGTCTTCATCGCCGACGAGATCCAGAGCGGCATGGCCCGCACGGGCGAGTACTTCGCGTCGACCCACTTCGGGCTCGTGCCCGACATGGTGCTCTCGGCCAAGGGCATCGCGGGCGGCCTCCCGCTCGCGGGCGTCACCGGCCGCGCCGAGATCATGGACTCCGCACAGCCCGGCGGGCTCGGCGGCACTTTCGGCGGCAACCCGGTGGCCGCGGCCGCCGCGGTCGCGGTGTTCGAGCAGATCGAGTCGGCGTCGCTCCTCGCGGAGGCCGACCGCATCGGCGCCACGCTCCTCGCTGGATTGACGGCGCTGCAGGAGAAGTACGACGTGATCGGCGACGTGCGTGGTCGCGGCGCCATGATCGCGATCGAGCTCGTGGAGCCCGGCACGGCGTCGACCACCAAGACCCCGCACGCCGAGGCCGTCAACGCCATCGTGGCGCACTGCGCCCAGAACGGCGTGCTCGCGCTGAACGCCGGCACCTACGGCAACGTGCTCCGGTTCCTGCCCTCGCTCGCGATCTCGGACGAGCTGCTGCTCGACGCGCTCTCGGTGATCGACGAGGCGCTCGCCCAGCTCTCGGCATGAGCGACGGGGCCGGCTTGAGGGGCGGGGCCGGGATGACGGGAGGGGCCGGCATGCCGGGCACCGCCACGATCTCCGAATCGGCGGAACTCGCGGTCGTCGACCGCAGCGGCTTCGTCGAGTCGCGGCACATCGGCTCGGCCGTGGTGCTGGATGCGTCGGGCCAGGTGGCCATCAGCGTCGGCTCCCCCGCACTGCCGGTCTACCCGCGATCGTGCATGAAGCCGTTCCAGGCGCTCGCGGTGCTCGAGTCGGGGGTCTCGCTCGATCCGGTGCAGACCGTGCTCGCGACGGCGAGCCACGCGGCGACGCCCGCGCACATCGAGGTCGTCTCCTCCATCCTGACCGAGGCGGGGCTGCCGGCGTCGGCGCTCGGCTGCCCACCCGACTGGCCGGGCGCCTCGAGCGCGCGCGACGAGGTCATCCGGGCACATGGTGGCCGTGAGCGCATCTCCATGAACTGCTCGGGCAAGCACGCCGCGATGCTGCTCGCGTGCGTGCGGAACGGCTGGGACACGGCGACCTACCTCGACCCGGCGCACCCGCTGCAGCAGCGTATCCTCGCCGTCGTCGAGCGGGAGACCGGCTCACCGGTGGCGCACTCGGGCGTCGACGGATGCGGGGCTCCCGTGCATGCGATGTCGCTCGAGGCGCTCGCGCGAGGCATCGGTCGCATCCGGCGTGCCTCGTCGGGGCCGGCGGCGCACCTCACCTCGAGCATCCTGGCGAACGGCTGGGCCATCGACGGCCCCGGCCGGGCGAACACCGTGGTGATCGACCGCCTCGGTGTGGTCGCGAAACTCGGCGCCGAGGGCGTCATGGTGATGGCGACGCCCGACGGCTCCTCGGTCGCGGTGAAGGTGCTCGACGGCAGCCTCCGCGCCGCCACCCTCGTGGCCCTCACCCTGCTCGCGCGTCACGGCGCCGTCACCGACGCCCAGGTGGCCGACCTCACCCCCGACCTCGACCTCGCCATCCACGGGGGTGCGACGCCCGTGGGCACCATCCGCGTCTCCCCCACCCTCTAGCGCCCCGCCCACCCTCTAGCGCCCGCGCCCGCCCGGGTGGATGTGGGGTGGAAGAGGCGGCACGCGGCACAGCAAGCGCACCGACCCGAAGGCCGCTGGGCGCTCCCACCCGACCCGAGGTGGCACGGTCGCCGCGCAGCGACGCCCGCGCCACATGCCCCCCGCGCCGCAGAGGCGGCGGCGCGGCAAGAACACAGCCACATGTCCCCCCGCGCCGCAGAGGCGGCGGCGCGGCTAGGAAGCACTCGACCTCTTCGCCCGCGCCGCCCGGGAGACCTGCGCCACCACGACGAGCACGATCGCCAGGAGGAAGACCGCCGAGGCGATGACGTTCACCTGGGCCGGGATCCCTCGGGCGGCGGCGATGTAGATGAACTTCGGGAAGGTGTCGACGGCTCCCGAGTTGAAGTTCGTGATGATGAAGTCGTCGAAGCTCAGGGCGAACGACAGCAGGGCGGCCGCCGCGATGCCGGGCACCAGCAGCGGGAACGTGATGCGCCAGAAGACCTGTCCCGGCGAGCCGTACAGGTCCCGGCCCGCCTCCTCGAGCGCCGGGTCGAGCGAGGCGACCCGCGCCTTGACCGTGACCACCACGAAGCTGATGCAGAACATCGTGTGGGCCAGGATGATGGTGCCGAGCCCCTTCTCGACCCCCACCGTGAGGAACTGGGCCGCGAGCCCCGCGCCGAGCACCACCTCGGGGGTCGCCATCGGCAGGAACAGCAGCAGGCTGATGGCCGAGCGTGCCTTGAACCGGTAGCGCACGAGCGCGATGGCGATGAGCGTGCCGAGCGCGGTGGCGAGCACCGTCGAGGTGAGCCCCACCAGGATGCTGTTGCCGAATGCCTCGCAGAGCCCCTGCACGGTGCACACCGTGGCCCACTTCTCGAGCGTGAACCCCTGCCAGGCGATGTTGAGCTTGCCGGAGTCGTTGAACGAGAACACGAACGTGTAGACGATCGGGATGAGGAGGAACGCGAGCGCGATGAAGGTGTAGATCCAGAGCCCGAGGCCCTTCGTGCGGCGCCTCATACGAGATCCTCCGTTCCGGTGCGGCGGACGTACACTCCGACGATCACGAGGATGACGGCCATCAGCACGATCGACAGGGCGGCCGCGGCCGGATAGTTCTGCAGCACGAGGAAGTTCGCCTCGATCGCGTTGCCCACCATGGCCGTCGACGACGACCCGAGGAAGTCGCGACTGGCGTTGATGTAGTCGCCGGCCGCCGGGATGAAGGTGAGCAGGGTGCCCGAGACGATCCCGGGCATCGACAGCGGCACGGTCACCGTGCGGAAGACGGTGAACGGACTCGCATAGAGGTCGGCACCCGCCTCGAGGTAGCGCGTATCGAGCCGCTCGAGGGTGGCGTAGAGCGGCAGCGTCATGAACGGGATGAAGTTGTAGGTGAGACCGAAGATCACCGAGAACGCCGTGCCCGTGAGGTGCCCGTCGGAGGGCAGGACGGCGATCGATTTGAGGAAGACCACGACCGGCCCCTCATCCGACATGATCTGCTTCCAGGCCAGGGTGCGCAGCAGGAAGCTGATGAAGAACGGGGCGATCACGAGCGTGAGCAGGAGGCTCTGCAGCAGCGGGAACCGCCTTGCCTTCACCCCGATGAAGTAGGCGATGGGGTAGCTGATCACGAGGGCGAGCACGGTGGCGACGAGCGCGTAGCCGAAGGCGCGCAGGATGAGCGGCCAGTACTCCCCCACCGCGTCGACGTAGTTCTCCCAGCGGAACGCCGTGACGTAGTCGCCGATGTCGCCGTAGAGATCCGGCTCCTGGAAGGAGGTGATGACGAGCGAGATGAGCGGGGTGAGGAAGAACAGCAGGAGGTAGGCGATGCCCGGGAGGAGCAGCACGAGCGCCACGAAGCTGCGCTTCCTGGGCGCCTGCTCGACCGTCGTCTGCGAGGCGAAGGCGGTGAAGGCCACGGCGGCTAGGCCTGTTCCAGCTCTTCTTCCAGCGCGATCCGGCGCTGGATGGCGATCGACTCGGTCGAGGCGTCGGGCACGAAACGCGGCACCGTGCCGGGGTCGTCGTCGAGCCCGAAGCCGTGGTCGGCGTTCCAGGACAGCCACACCTCGGCGCCGACCTGCACGACCGGCCCGAACACCATGTTCTGCGCGAACACCACGAGCTCGCCCGCGCCGGGCACCTCCACGAGGTACTGGGTGCTGACTCCCGAGAACGAGACATCCGTGACCCGCCCGGGCCCGAAGACGTTGCGGCCCGCTTGCGGGAGAGGCGCCTCGGTGAGCAGCGTCACCTTCTCCGGGCGCACGCCGATCGCGACCTCGCCGGAGTGCCGCTGAGAACGGGCGCGGGGCACGACCACCGGGACGCCGCCGACGTCGACGGTGATGGCATCCGCCGTGGCCGCCACGACCTCGCCCGTGAAGAGGTTCGACTGGCCGAGGAAATTGGCCACGAACGCCGTGCGGGGCAGCTCGTAGAGCTCCTCGGGGGCGCCCATCTGCTCGATCCGCCCTTTGTTCATGACCGCGACGGTGTCGGCCATGGTCATGGCCTCCTCCTGGTCGTGCGTGACGTGCAGGAAGGTGAGGCCCACCTCGGTCTGGATGGCCTTCAGCTCGAGCTGCATCTGTCGGCGGAGCTTGAGGTCGAGCGCGCCGAGCGGCTCGTCGAGCAGCAGCAGGGCGGGCCGGTTCACGATGGCGCGGGCGAGCGCGACGCGCTGCTGCTGGCCGCCCGAGAGCTGGGCGGGGCGGCGGGACGAGACGTGGTCGAGCTCGACGAGGGCGAGCGCCTCGTGGGCCTTCGCGACGGCATCGCGGATGCGGCGCCGGCGGAGGCCGAAGGCGACGTTCTCGAGGATCGTCATGTGCGGGAAGAGCGCGTACGACTGGAACACCGTGTTGACCGGCCGCTGGAACGGCTTGGTGTCGGTCACGTCCTTGCCGCCGATCAGGATGCGCCCCGCGGTGGGCTCCTCGAGCCCCGCCACGAGCCGTAGCGTGGTGGTCTTGCCGCAGCCGGAGGGGCCGAGCAGGGCGAAGAACGAACCGGCCGGGATCTGCAGGTCGAGCGAATCGATGGCCGTGAAGCCCGGAAACCTCTTGGAGATGCCGGTGAGCTCGAGGTCGGCGCCGCTCTCGGCGAAGGATGCTCCGGACTTCGTGGATGACGTCGCCATCAGCTGCCCAGCAGCACCTTCTGGAACTGGGCCTGGTAGTCGTTCTCCTCCTGCGGGGTGAGGGTGCGGAAGACGTGCACGGTGCTGAGCGTCTCCTCGTCCGGGAAGATCAGCTGGTCGGAGGCGAGCTCGGGGTCGATGAGGTCCATCGCCTCCTTGGCGCCGACCACCGGGGTGACGTAGTTGACCCAGGCGGCGAGCTCGGCGGCCACCTCGGGCTCGTAGTAGTAGTTCATGACGGCCTCGGCGTTGGCCTTGTGGGCCGAGCCCATGGGCACCACGAAGGTGTCGTTCCAGAGCGTGCCACCGGCATCCGGGATAGCGAACTCCCACTTGTCGCCCGCCGTGGCGTTGAGGCTCGTGATGTCGCCGGACCAGCAGATGGCGGCGAAGGTGTCCTCCGACTGGAGGTCGTTGAGGTAGGCGTTGCCCTTGATGTTGCGGATCTGGCCGTCCTCGACCTGCTGGGTGAAGGCGTCCATGGCATTCGCGAAGTCGTCGTCGCCCCACTCGCCCGTGATGTCGGCGCCCTGGGCGAGCATGATGAGGCCGATGGTGTCGCGCATCTCGGAGAGCACGCCCACGCGGCCCTTGAGTGCGGGATCCCACAGGTCTTCGACGCTCTTCAGGCCCGCCGGCACCTTCTCCTTGTTCCAGCAGATGCCCGCGAAGCCGCCCTGCCAGGGCAGCGAGAGCTTGCGGCCCGGGTCGAAGTCGGGGTTCGCGAACGACTCGCTGAGATTCGCGATGTTCGGGATGTTGGCGCGGTCGAGCTCCTGCACGTAGCCCTGGCGCACCAGTCGGGCCACCATCCAGTCGGTGAGGCAGACGGTGTCGGCGCCGATGTCCTGGCCGAGGGCCAGCTGGTCCTTGACCTTGGCGTAGTAGCTGTTGTTGTCGTCGACGTCGACGTTGTAGGTCACGGTGATGCCGGACTCGTCCTCGAAGCCGATGAGCGTCGGGTAGTTGCCGTCGTCGTCCTCATCCATGTAGGCGGGCCAGTTGCTCCAGGCGAGCGTCTTCTCGGTGGCCGAGACGTCTTTCGCGGGGGTGAGGTCGGCGCGCTGGCCGCCCGAGGAGCAGGCCGCGAGGGCGAGAGCGGTGGCGCTCATTCCCGCTGCACCGAGGAAGCCGCGGCGGCTGAGGGAGACGGATCTGGCCTTCTGCAGGGCCTGGGAGTGACGGATGGCCTGGAGGATCATCGGGTCTTGCGGTGCGCGCACGGTGGGCCTCTCACTCACGGAAAAACAGTGTTCCGATAGTGGCACAGGGCTTCTCGGCTCCGACAGCGAGGACGACGAACTACATCAGATCGAAACATAGGTTTTACGAAATCGGTTCCCGCGGGCGCCGATGACGGTCGATCTCGTCTGTTCCGGGTTCAGTGCACGTCGAACCACTGATCGCCGATGCCCACGCGCGTGCCGCGCGGCACACGCACGCGCTCGCCCGCGACGAGCTCGCGGGGATCGACGAGGTCGAGACCCACCCGCGTGCCGTTCGACGAGCCGCGGTCGGCTACCCAGAGCTCGCCCTCGTCGACACCGAACGCCAGATGGGTCTTGGAGACGCTGCGTTCGGGATCGACGACCTGCACGAGGTAGTCGAAGCGCTCCCCGGGTGCCGGAGCGGGGTTGCGGCCCACGAGGCCATCGCCGGAGACGCGGATGCTCTCACCCGTGCTGAAGACGAGGCTGAAGAGGGAGCCGGTGCGGCGGGCGGCGGGCGGCGGTGCGGCGTGGCGGGGCGGATGCTCGGGCGTGGGCTGCGCGGGGGCGGGCTGCTGCAGCGCGGCCGTGCGGCGCTGCTCGCGCACGATCGCGTCGAGGAGGGCCTTGCGGTCGTGTCGGGCCGTGTCGCCGAGGGTGGGCCGTGGCGCGATCGCCGAGGTTCCGCACTCTCCGCAGAGCAGGGCTCCGGCGCTCAGAGTCGTGCCGCACGTTCTGCACTTCACTGCTTGTCCTGCCTGTCGTCGTGCTTGCCATGATACGGGCGCAACGACCTGGTCGACAGCCGGGCCCGCAGCCGGGCGAGCCGTCCGCCCCGGTCGAGGAGCCGTCGGCGCTCGGTGTCTGAGGCACTCCAGAGCGCCGCGAGTTGCGCCTCCGCGGGCTCGACCGGGCCGTAGAGGGCCTCGTCGACGCGCTGCGCGAGAGCGACGGCGCCGGGAGTCACCGCCCGCCGGTCACCGGATGTCGTGCCGGGCTCGCCGTCCGTGTGCGCCAGCGCGACCGCGGCCTCACGGCGGGTGGCCGAGGTGGGGAGCGGCAGGTCGGTGTCGCGCGCGGCGTCGAGCAGCTCGGCCCAGCTGCCGGCGGCGCGGGCTCGCGGCGCTCCGCTGCTGCGCCGTCGGCTCCGCCTGCGGCGCTTGAGGGCGAGCACGGTGAGGAAGGGAGCCAGGAGCGCGGCGAGGACCGCGAGCGAGAGGCCCGCGATCAGCGCGATCTGCAGCAGGAGCGGTGCGAGGGTGTCGGTCGGCGGCGGATCGGTGTCGTCCTGCTCGAGCGGCGCCTGGTCGATCGAGTCGTCGACGCCGTCGGGAGCCGGCGGAACGACGTCGGGCGGGCGCACGGCCGTGCTGCTGTCGTCGGTGGCGGCGGCCGGGACAGGCCGGGGTTCGGGCGTGACGTCGAGGGCGAGCCAGCCCTCCTCGGCCGTGTAGACCTCCACCCAGGCGGTCGCGTCGCCGCCGCGGAGGGCGACGGGGCCGTCCACCGAGGCGGCTGCGTCGCCGGCCGGGGCTGCGGTGTCGCCGGTCGAGGCTGCGGCCCCGGTCTCGCTGCCGGGCACGGCGAAGCCGAGGGCGACGCGCGCCGGGAAGCCCGCGGCCTCGGCGAGGAGGGCGCCGGCGGCGGCGTACTGCTCCGCGTCGCCCACCATGGGACTGGCCGTGAGGAGCTCTTGCAGGCGGTCGGCGCCGTGTCCCGAGCGCGAGAAGACCTCGCCCTCCCGGCTGCTCGACAGGTAGCCCGAGCGGAGCCCCGCCACGATGCCGGCGAGGCGGGCACCCGCCGAACGGGACTCCGGCGCCCACTCGGCCGAGCGGGTCGCGACGGCATCCGGAACCCCGGCCTGCTGCACCCGCACGGCAGCTCCGGGTGTGACTCCCGACGGGTCGGCGGGCAGCACGGCACCGCTCACCTCGAGCAGGTAGCCGTCGCCCTCGGCGAGGCCCTCGAGGTCGGCGGCGGTGCTGAGGTCCGGACTGTAGAAGAGCGAGTCCTGCAGCGCGGCGGCGTCCGCCCCCCAGAAGCGCACGGCCTCGGGTTCGCCGGCTGTGGGCACCCAGAAGCCCGAGTACGCACCGATCGAGACGTCGAGCGTGCGCCGCGCAGCCGTGGCATTCTCCCCGGCGGTGTGTGACTCGGATCCCGTGGCCACCAACCGCTCGGGCACGCGGGAGAACAGGGCACCGGCGTCACCGGAGGCTCCACCGGCAGGCCCCACGTCGTACACCACACCGTCGTAGTCGTCCATGCGCGCGAGCACGATCCGCTCACCGGCACGCGCACCCTCGACCGTGAGCATGATCGTCGAGTCGGCCGGGGCCGCCACGAACGAGCGGTAGGCCGAGAGCGGGCTCGGCTGCTCGCTCGGATCGAAAGGCTGCTCGACGGTCTCGCGCAGGGTCGCACGGTCGACGGGCGAGCCCGGTGCCCAGGCCGTGGCGGATCCCGGTACCAGGACCCCGACGACGAGCGCGCCCGCGAGCCCGGCCGCCACCACGCCCACCGCACCGACGAGGCGCGGAGCACGCCGCCTGCCGGAACGCGAGGGCGGAGTGCCAGGCGCAGGCGGCACCGCCCGGGTGAACCCGACCCAGAGCATCGCCAGCACGGCGAAGAGGCAGCCCACGACGACCGGCGCGAGCGCCTCCTGGCCGCCGAAGGCGATGCCCGCGACGAGCACGGCCAACGCCGGCAGCAGTGCGAGCACGGGCAGTCGCGTGCGGAGCGCGACGGAGACCCCGGCGACGGACGCGGCGAGCAGCAGCGCGAAGACGGGCACGAGGAGCGCCTGGTAGTCGCCGACAGGCAGGGAGATCGTGAGCAGCTGGCGCCAGCCCGTGCCCGTCGTGACGACCAGGTCGGCGAGACCGGCGGGGGTGGGGAGCACCCCCCAGAGCGCCTTCGCCGGCACGGCGAGGGGAACACCGAGCACGAGCCACGCGAGCACGGTGGCTCCGAGCACCGCGGGGCCCGGCCAGCGGAGGGCCGCGCCGGCGACGCCGATCAGTGTGCCGACGGTGACCGTGACGGCCGCCAGGATGGCGAAGGCGGCGGACTCGTAGACCGGCCACCAGGTCGCGGCAGCCACGAGCACGAGCACCTCGACGAGCGCGGCCGCGAGCAGCGTGCGGCCGATCCGCTGCGCGCCCGATGCGGGGTCGTGAGCCCGGCTCACACGCCCACCGCCCGGGTGAGGGCTCGCACGAGGTCGTCGAGGTAGCCGATGCGGGTGATGCGCAGGGCGTCGATGCGCACGAGTGCCGGCTCGGCTTCGGGCTCGGCGACCACGGCGACGACCTCGACGCCGGTCGCGAAGTGCGAGGCGGCCGCCCGGAGCTGTCGGGCGGTCACGGTGCTGCCGCAGGCGAGGAACACGACCGAGGCATCGGCCGCCGACTCTCCCACCGCCCTCGCCACGGCGGTGAGCCGTGCGGCGCCGGGCACCTCCTCCACACCGCTGAGGTCGTCGAGGAGATCGCGCGGGGCGCTCGTGCGGAGCCGGCCGCTGCGCCGGGGCGACGCAGCCGGACGGAGGCGCCCGACCCGGCGAGCTGCGACGCCCGCCGCTCGAGCCGGCCGCACAACCCGATCACCGGCGGAGCCGCCCGACCGGCCGGGGGCGCCCGAGAAGACCGAGACGGTGGCCCCGTCGGCGATGGCGCGCACACCGATCGAGGCCAGCACGCTCACCACCAGCTCGAACTCCTCGTCGGAGGCGTAGTCCTCGGGCGACTGGGACTGCACGACGATGAGGTGGCTTCGCCTGGTCTGCTCGAACTGGCGCACCAGGAACGCCCCGGCCCTGGCCGTGCTCTTCCAGTGGATGTGCCGCCGATCGTCTCCCGCCACGTAGGGCCGGAGCGCGTGGAACGACATGTCGCTGTCGGTCAGATCCGACGTGGGGATGCCCTCCAGGTCGCGGAGCAGTCCCGTGCTGCGCACGGCGAGCGGCACCGTGGCCGGGTGCACGAAGAGCTCCGCAGCTCCCGAGCGCACCGACTCCCGCCGCGCGAGGCCGAGCGGATCGCGCCGCACGACGACCACGGGCCCCAGACGGATGACGCCGCGCCGGACGGCGGGCACCTCCACCCGCACCTCGCGCGACGAGCGGGCAGGCACGGCGGGGAGCGACACCGCCTCGAGCCGAGGGGGCTCGCTGCGAGAGCTCACCGCGAGTTCGGCCGTGCGCGCTCCCCGCCTGGATCCGGAGTCGTTGAAGGCACGCACGGCGACGCTCGCCGTGCCACCGGAGACGACGTGCCGGTCGAGCACCTCGATCTCGACCCGTCCCGCCGTGCGCCCCACGAGGAAGAGGGCCGACGCCACCGCCACACCCGATGCCACCGCCCCCGCCGTGACGAGCTCGAGCCAGCCGAGAAGCGATCCTGTGACGAGACCCGCCACGGCCAGGGCGGCGACGGCCCAGCCGCCCGCCGTCACCACGACGGCGGGACGGGGGGCGCTCATGCGGTCGGGACGTCCCCGGGCGGCGGGACGTCGAGCAGGATCTGCGAGATGACGCCGAGGGCGCTCACGCCGTCGAACTCCGCCTCAGGATCGAGCACCAGGCGGTGGGCCAGGACGGGGCCCGCGAGCGCCTTCACATCGTCAGGCACCACGTAGTGCCGCCCGTCGGAGGCTGCGAACGTCTTGGCGGTGCGGATGAGGGCGAGGGCGGCGCGCACGCTCGCCCCCAGTCGCGTCTCCCCCGCATCCCGCGTGGCCTGCACGAGCCTCGAGACGTAGTCGTTGATGGCCGCATCGACGTGCACCGTGCGCGCCTCGGCGGCGAGGAGGGTCACACCGTCGGAGGTGATGATGGGCGGGCGGGAGCCGGAATGGGCGCGCTCGGTGGCGCCCTCCAGGATGCGCAGCGTCGTGGCGTGGTCGGGATACCCGATCGAGGTCTTCAGCAGGAAGCGGTCGAGCTGGGCCTCGGGCAGCCGGTAGGTGCCCGCCTGCTCGATGGGGTTCTGCGTGGCGATCACCATGAACGGCAGGCCCACGGGGTGGGAGTCGCCGTCGACCGTGACGGTGCCCTCCTCCATGACCTCGAGCAGGGCGGCCTGGGTCTTGGGGCTGGCCCGGTTGATCTCGTCGGCGAGCACGATGTTCGCGAACACCGGCCCCGGGTGGAACGAGAACGCACCGCTCGGCTGGTCGTAGACGCTGACGCCCGTGATGTCACCCGGCAGGAGATCCGGGGTGAACTGGATGCGGCTGCTCGTGCCGCGCACGCTGCTCGCGATGGCCCGGGCGAGCGAGGTCTTGCCCGTTCCCGGCGCGTCCTCCAGCAGCAGGTGGCCTTCGCTGAAGAGCGCGGTGAGGGCGAGCCGCACCACGTGCGACTTGCCGTGGAGCGTCTGCTCGATGTTCGCGGTCAGCTTGTCGAAGACGTCGGCGAACCGCGCCGCCTGCTCCGTCGTCATCGTCATCTGCGCTGCACCTCTCCGTTAGCCAAAGTACACAAACTCGTAGCCTCCGAGGCTCAGCTGGAGCCACGCGTCCTCGCCCTGCGGCGCGGGGGCGGGCGGGGTGCACGTGGTGCCGATCACGACGCCGGAACCCGATTCGGGCGTGGGTGGGGCGGCGGCCGTGGAGCCGCAGCTGTACTCGGGCACGAGCGAGCCGTTGGGCGGATCGGAGAGCCAGCTCCAGCTCGTGCCGTCATAGACGGGCGCCGATCCGAACTCGAACGTGAGCGACGGGGCGGGCGCTGTGAGGGGCGCCGAGTAGGGCGTGCACACCTCGATGCCACTCGCGAGATCGCAGACCCGCACGGCGTAGCGGTAGGCCTCGCCGAACGCCCCGTTCGTGACCGCACGCGGGAACCCTCCCAGGGTGAACGACTGAGCGGAACCGACGGGAGCACCACCCGCGTCGACCTGCTGCACCCAGTAGCGCGGCGAGGTGACGGGCGAGGTGGTGGGCACCGACCGCAGCTGCAGGTCGACGATCGCACCCTGCTGAACCATCGAGGAATCGATCCGGCTCGTGTCGACGACCCCCGGGCTCGGCACCGTCATGGCCGAGACCACGGCGGAGGGCGTGCACCCGGCGGCGTTGTAGCCCCACACCACGAACGGGTAGCTCGTGTCGACCGCGGTGAGCCCGGAGAAGACCGCGGAGCGCGCGCCCTGGCCGAGGTCGAGCTGCTCCACGACGGCGCCGCCGGTCGAGGGAGCGACCACTCGGCCCGGCGCCGGAGTCGTGACCGTGCACGCCTGCGCACCGCCCGGCGCCGCAGTCGTGCCTGGTGTGAGCCGCTGCACGAAGTAGCCGGCCACGGCGTCTCCGTTGCCCGGGAACTCCGCCCAGCTGAGCGTGACGGTGCCGGCCGGCAGGCCGCCGCCGGTGACCGCGGTGACCGTCGACGAGGCGGGGGCGCCGAACGGGGTCGCCGTGGCCGACGACGACGCCCAGACCGCGAGCGCCGGGAAGGCGTCGTTGCGCGCGGTCACCGTGACGGTGGCCGGCGAGCCGTTGGTGAGACCGCGCACGACGCTCGAGCAGCCGGCCCCGTCGCATCCGGCGCCTGCCGCATCGACCGTCTCGACGAGGCTGCCGCCCGCGCTCACGTCGTACTGCCGCACCGGCGATCCGCCCGCCCCCACGGCGGCGGGAGACCACCGCACCTCGAGGGCGCCGTCGCGCGGGGCGAGCTGCAGCGCGCCGGGAGCGGTGGGGAGGAGATCCGACCAGATCGGCGAGGCGTAGGCCGTGGGCTCGGAGACGCCGATGTTGTTCGTCGCCGTGACGCCGATCGTGACGGCTTCACCCGGACCGTTCCCCGGGGTGCGCACGGCGCAGCGCGTGCTCGCGCACGCGGTGCTCACGGTGCCGCCCGAGACGGAGCGGGCCGTGGCCGTGAAGCCCGTGATGGATGAGTTGTTCGAAGCGCCCGGCGAGAACACGACGTCGACCGAGCGGTCGCCGAAGCCCGTGACCGCCAGCCCGCCGACGGGGCCCGGCCGGTCCTGCACCGCGATCCGGACCGTGCCCCACGCGGCCCGCTGCGGATCGCGCGTGGCGTCGAGCACCTGGTACTGCACGGCCACGTCGGAGGGCGGGGCGTCGGCCGCCGCCGTGATGCGCAGCTGACGCCGGTCGGCGCTCGGGGTGACGGTGAGACCGGCCGGCAACGAGCCGGTGTCGACCCCGCGCACCGCGGTGACCGTGAGGGGCGACTCGGGGAACGGATTCGTGGCTTCGTCGTTGGCGAGCACGTCGATGGTCGTGGTGGTGCCGCGCGGCGCGATGACCGTGTCGTCGGCGGGCACCGTGACAGGCCGGGTCGAGGCGACCACGGTGAGCGAGATCCGCCCCGGCTTGCCGGCCGTGCTGCCGCTGGACACGCCGATCGAGAGCGCCCCCGTGGTGCCCAGGCGCGCATCCGGATCAGCGGTGATCGTGAGCTGCTGACCGAGCAGCACCGTGCCGAAGCCCGCCGAGCGTGGTTCGAGCAGCTGGAAGGCGAGGTCGCCTGCACCGGAGGTCGAGGTGGTGAGCTTCGCGAGGTCGACCACGCGCCGGGCCCCCGGCTCGACCTCGAGCACCGCACCCGCGAAGACCGGCGGCTGGTTCTCGCGCGGGGTGACCGTGATGGGCAGCACGAGGGTGGCGGTGCGAGCGTCGGGCCCCGTGCCGTCGGCGACCTCGAACGAGATCGAGGCCGGGCCGAAGTACCCCTCGGAACTGCGGTAGACGAGGGTGCCCGCACCCGAGGTCAGCGCCCCGCCGTCGGCGTGGGTGGCGCGCACCGAATTGGGGTCGGCGATCACGACGTCGTCTCCGCCGATCGCCACGACCTGCTCGGCGAGCGGGATGCGCAGGGCGCGCCCTGACTCGACGCTCAGTCGGGGAGCGCCCTTGCGCAGCTGGGGCAGGGCGTCGTCCTGACCCGGCACCCAGATGAAGCCGGTCGACCGCACGTCGGGATCGTCGGGGTGGGCGAGGGTGAAGGGGATGACCTGACGCTCCGGCCGCACCGAGACCCGCACCTCGCCGCCGACGACCTCGGCCACGCGGGCGTAGGCCGGGAGCACCGAGAGCCACAGCTCGCCGGCGCCGCCCTCCGCGAAGAAGACGTTCTCGCGCACGTCGACGTCGACCGTGTCGGAGTCGAGGATGTCGCTCAGCGTGAGCACGGTGTCGCTCACGAGCGGCCGCGCGAGCGGGGCGTCGGGGCGGACGTCGACGGTGGCGAAGCTCGAACCGGTGCCGCCTCGCTCGTTGGCGACCGTGTAGAGGAAGCCGTAGCGGCCGGGTTCGGCCGGGGTCTCCACCGAGAGCATGCCGCCCTCGACGACCGTCGCGACGGCGGCGGGCCCCGAGCCGTCGCCGAGCGGCTCGACGGCGGTCACGGTGAGGGCGGAGCCCTCGGGATCGGAGTCGTTCTCGAGCACCCGCACAAGCACCGACTTGCCGGGCCGCACGAGCACCTCGTCGGGCGCTGCCACCGGGTTCCGCGCCCCCTCGGCGCGTGCGCCGACGCCCACCCGCACGGTGCCGGTGGCCCGCGCTCCGAGACGGTCGACCACGGTGTAACCGAAGGTGTCGGTGCCCGTGGAGTAGTCCCCTGCCGTGTAGTCGATCCAGTCGCTGCCGCTGTCGGCCACGGCGCCCTTCTCGGGCACCGAGTCGATGCCGACGAACTGCACGGAATCGCCGTCGGGGTCGATCCCGGCCACCGGGACCGGGATGCGCACGGTCTCGCCGGCGACGACCCTGGCGGTGACGAGAGGGGGGACGGGAGCGGCGTTCACGGTGGGATCGGCCTCACGCACGCTCATGGTCACTGTGGCGGTCGACCACTGTCCGTCCGGGGCGTCGACGCGGTACTCGGCCGTGAAGTCGCCCGGGGTCGACGGTGCCAGGTAGCGCAGCACACTGCCCGAGGTGAAGAGCAGCCCGGCGTCGGCGGCGAGCGGGCGCACGAGGTCGGCATTGAGGCTCAGGGCGTCGCCGTCCGGCTGCGAGTCGTTGGCGAGCACGGGGATGTCGACCACGTCGCCCACCCGAACCGACGCGGAGTCGGCGGTCGCGACGGGCGGCTGACGCACGGCGGGCTCGGGGATCTCCACGACACCGACAGAGCCGGATGCCTCGGCCAGGCCGTTCGTGATGGTGTACGTCACCGAGAGGCCGCCGGTCTCGAGCGGGCGCGTGAGGGTGATTCGGAGGAGCCTCTGCTCGATCACCTCCACCCGGAGGCCTTCGGCGCCGGCTCCGGCGACCGGGGCGGCTGCGGTGACCATGAGCACCCCACCGGCCGGGTCGAAGTCGCTCGCCAGCACGTCGACGTCGACGCTCGAGTTCTGGCGGGCGAAGGCGGCGTGCGGCACGGTGACCGGGCGCGTGCTGGCATCCGGCGGCAGTTCGGCGATGACCCGGATGACACCGGACGCGGTCTTCGAACCGTCCGACACGGCGTAGTCGACGAGCCCCTCCCCCACCGTGTCGGCGGTGATCCGCAGCGTGCCGCCGGCGTAGTCGGGCGCGAGACCGTAGCCCTCGTGGGCGGGCACCCCGGCGAGCCGGAGGCCGCTGCCCCCGCCTGTGACGTGGGCGAGCGGATCGACCTCGAGCTCCTGCCCCACGTGCACGAACGCCACGAAGCCCTCGGCCCTGAGCGGCACGTCGGCGGCCTCGTGCACCCCCACGACCACGGTGCCCGCGGTCGAGGAGACACCGTCGCTCACCGTGACCGAGACCTCCTTCTGCCCCGTGCCCTGACCGGAGTCGGTGAAGGTGAGCACGCCCTCCGGCGTGAACGAGACGGCATCGGGCGAGGCCGTGCTCGCCTGCAGGAGGTAGAAGGCGTCGCCGTCGGGATCGAACCAGTCGGCGCGGATGTCCACCTCGCCCCGGCCGCCGAGCGCCACGTCGAGCCTCGGTGTGGTGCTCTGCACGGGAGCGGAGTTCTCCGCGTCGGCCCGCACCTGCACGCGCACCGTCGCGTCGTCGGTGCCGCCTCTGCCGTCCGAGATCGTGTAGGCGAAGGCGACCTCGCCCGAGGCCTCCGGGGGCAGCGTGATCTGCAGCTGCTGGGAGTCGGCGATGGCGTCGACGGTCCAGCCGGCATCCGGGGCGACGACCGTGCCGTCGATGACGACCACGTCGCCATTGGGGTCGTAGTCGTTCAGCAGCACGGGGAGCACCGTCGTGCGGCCGGGGCGGGCGCCGAGCTCGTCGTCGCCGGCCACGGGCGGGCGCTGGGCGGGGTCGGTCTCGACGGGCTCGTCGGTCACCACGTCGTCCGACTCCTCGTCGGCCGGCGGCTCGGGCAGGAGCTCCTCCCAGCCGTCGATGAGGGCGTTCTGCCGCGTGACGTCCCACGCGCGGCCCGTCACGCGATCGGAGAGCAGCACGCCGCCGGCTCCGTCGGTGCGGAACACGAGCTCGTCGCCGCTCGCGGAGGCCTCGCGGGTGGACTCGACTCCGGCGTCCGCCCCGGCACCGGCCTCGTTCTCGTCGCCGACCGGGACCCCGTCGCACCTGGCCCACGACCGGCCGTCGGTCCACGCGGCGTACCAGCACCCCTCGACCTGCACAGGGCCGACGCTCGTGCCGGAGTGCCCCTCGGAACGGGTGCTCGCGATGCCGTCGGCGAGGGACACCTCGAGGAGGGCGCCGCCCGTGGCGAGCAGCACGGATCCCCCCGCGGCGGAGGGCCGCTGCAGCCAGACGCCGTCGTCGGCGCCCACGCTTCCGGACAGGTCGAAGTCGCCCTCACGGGTGAACAGACGCCGCTCGTCGTGGTCGTAGACCACCCACCTGTCGCCCACGGCGGTGAGCGAGAGCCGGTCCCCGGGTTCCGCGTCGATGGTCTCGCCGGTGGGGGCGCCGGATGCCGGATCCGCACGAGTGAACACCGAACCGGTCGCCGACGACACGGCGAACAGGCTCCCCGTGCTGCCGAGCAGTGCGCTCCCGCCCGCACCGAGCGTGAGATCGGGGGCCGACTGGGGATCGAAGGCCGCGAGCGCCGCAGGATCGGCTACCCAGACGTCTCCCGACGTGGTCGAGGAGAGCACGGCCACACCATCGCCGAGCTCCACCGTCGCGTCGCCGATAGGAAGGGAGAAGGTGTCGGACACCTCGGCGTTCGCCGTGTCGACGAGCCGCGCCTCACCACCCCCGAGGTCGCTCACCACGACGGTCTGGCCCCGCTGCGCCACATCGAGTGAGCCCGATTCCATCCGCACGGCGGCATTGAGAAGCCCCACCTGCGGATTGGCCCGGCCCGCCGCCTGGTGCAGATCGCTCGTGAGCCACACCGCGCCATCGTCGAGCTCCACCTTCTGAGCCGTGTAGCCGGTCGAGACGAAGGCCGTGGTGGCCACGACCGCCACGAGCGCGGCGCTCGAGACGAGAGTGGTGACGAGGGAACGGCGGCCGCGCAGCCAGGCTCCCGCACCGGAGCGCGAGATCATCCGGGTGCTGCGCATTTCTCCGAGCTGGCCTCGCCCGTGGTGCCGGAGCGCACCACGGCGACCGTGATGCAGACGGAGGAGTCTCCCGAGGGGAACGCGGCGAACTCACGCCCTCGCTGCATCGAGTCGGCTCCGCCCTCGGTGCTCACGAGGTAGCCGTCACCCTGCTCGAGCCCGGGGTCGTCCCAGCTGAAGAGGATACGGCCGCCTGTCGTGACCGCCGTGATCTCACCGACGCGCGGGATGGAGGGATCGGACTGACCGAGGGCGAACAGAGTGATGCCGATACCGGCGAGAAGCGCGGCTCCCGCCACGACCGCCGTGACGACGATGGTGCGCCGACGGCCGGCTCGGAGGCCACCGGTACCGCGGCGCCCGGCTGCGGCCGGACCGCGGGACGTGGTGCCCGCGGCGGCCCGGGCGCCGTTCACGCGTGTGCGATCGGACGATTCGAGCGCCGTGCGGGAGACGGCGGCGGAGTCGGTGGAACGCCCGTGGTGGCCGGGAGCCGAGCCGTCGGAGGATCCTGGGCCGGGCGCCGCGCTCGAGCCCGCGGGCCGGCGGGCCCGGCGTGCCCGCCCTCCGGCCGCCACCCCCTTCTCCGTGGCCGACGTCGTCGCGCCCGAGTGCAGCACGGTGCGCTCGTCGTCATCGCGCACGTAGCCGCTCGCCCACTCCGCCATCGCGATGTCGGCCGAGGTCTGCCCGAGACCGAGCTCGGTCTCGACCGCCTGCAGCTCGCGCAGCAGCTCGAGCGCCGAAGCCGGCCGCTCCCCCGGCTTCTTCGACAGGGCGCCGGCAAGCACCCGCTCGAGCGAGGCGGGCACATCGTGGCGCCCGATCGCCGGGAGCCGGGACTTCACGATGCGCCGCGCCAGATCGCCGGGCGCCGACTTCGTGCCGGCCTCCTCGAAGGGCGAACGACCGGCGAGGAGCGAGTACAGGGTGGCCGCGAGAGCCCACACCTCGGAGGCCACGGTGCCCTGCGTCTCCTCCGCCACCACCTCCGGCGCCGACCAGGGGATGGACAGGCCCACCGCCTCGGCGGCCGCTGATCCGCGCGTCGTCGACGAGATGCCGAAGTCCGAGAGCACGGGGGCGCCGTAGGCCGTGAGCAGGATGTTGGAGGGCTTGACGTCGCGATGCAGGATGCCCTGCTGGTGTGCGGTGTGGAGGGCTCCCCCGATCTTGACGCCGATGCGGAGCACCTCGGCCACGGGGAGGGGCTGCCTCCGGTAGCTCTGGCCGAGGGAGGAGGAGCACAGCTCCATGACGAGGTAGGGCCGGCCGTCGGAGGAGACCCCGGCCTCGTAGACCGTGAGGATGGACGGATGCGCGCTGAGGGTGGCCATGAGGTCGGCCTCCACCTGGAACATGCGACGCACCTGGTCGTTGACGACCTCGGGCAGCATGACCTTGACCGCCACCTGACGGCGAGGCATGTTCTGCTCGAACAGGAAGACGTCGGCGAACCCGCCCGCACCGAGCACCCGCACCGGGGTGAAACCCGGGAGCGGCGGGGGTGCCGAGGGGAGACGCCTGGCCATCGGGCCTCAGTTCCGGCCGGCGCCGTCGTCGGTCTCGACGTCGAGCACGACGACCGTCACGTTGTCGCGCCCACCGTTGGCGAGCGCTGCCGTGACGAGCTCCCTGGCGGCGGCCTCGGCCCCGGGCGTGGTGGAGAGGTAGTGCCGGATGCCGAAGTCGGTCAGCTCCTTGGTGAGACCGTCGGAGCAGACGAGGATGCGCTGGCCGGCGACCACGGGGATGGTCGAGTAGTCGGGGATGGGCTTCTCGTGGAAGCCGACCGCACGCGTGATGACGTTGCTGTCGGGGTGGTGCTCGGCCTGCTCGCGGCTGAGCAGCCCCGCGTCGATGAGCTCCTGCACCACGGAGTGGTCGATGGTGAGCTGCTGGAGTTCTCCGTCGTGATAGAGGTAGACGCGCGAGTCGCCGATGTTGAACACCAGCCACGCCAGGTCGTCGTCGATCTCGGCGAGCGCCACTCCCGTGACGGTGGTGCCGGTGCCGAGCACCGACTCGTCTCCCACCTTGTCGATGTCGGTGAGCGCTCTGGCGAGCGCATCCTCGAGGGAGTCGGCGTCGGTGACGGCCTCGGCGATCTCGCCGAGGCGCTCGACCACGGCCGCACTCGCCACGTCACCCGCCGAGTGCCCGCCCATGCCGTCGGCGACCGCGAAGACCGGCACGTCCGATATCGAGCTGTCCTCGTTGCCCGCCCGCTTGTTGCCCTTGTCGCTGAGCGCGGCCCAGGACAGCGTGACGCGGCGGGGATGCGCGCCCTCGCGCGTCACGCTCACGCGCGCGCTCGTTCGACCGATCTGGGTCACGTGACCAACTCCTGACAGCTTTCCGGGAATCCTAAGCGGTGATCCCGGTGTTTCCCCGGTCTCGCGACGAGATGTGGATAACGTTTCCGTCGCCGATTTCGACGATAGCCGACCCGCTCGCCACGAACGAATCTCCCTGCCGCAGCCGCACCGGCGCCGAGCCCTGCTGACGCACGACGGTGCCGTTGGTGGAGCGGAGATCGGTGATCACCACCGCGCGGCCGCTGAGGGCTATCTCGACGTGGTTGGACGACACCTGCTTCGTGGGCGACTCGACCGCGAGAAGGTGCTGCGGGAGGGCCGTGGGTGCGCGGCGCTCGCGGGGCCGGCGGCCGATCACGACCGATCCGGTGAGCTCGACAGGGTCTCGTCCGTCGATGCGGAGGGAGTAGGTGGTGGTGGGTGCCGGTGCGGCTTCGGGTGCGGGGGCGGCTTCGGGTGCGGGGGCGGCTTCGGCTGCCGGTGCGGCGTCGGGCGCCGCCGCTGCGGGGGGCGGCGGTGCGGGGGGCGGCGGTGCGGGCGAGGTCGAGGGCGTTCGGACCACGGTGTCGTCGTGGTCGCCCGTGTCGGTGTCGGAGGCGCCCGCACCAGCGGCCGGCGTCAGCAGCTCGGCATCGGCGACCCACACCACGCGCGAGACGTGCACGGCACCGCTCTCGAGCGGGCGGGCATCGTCCGGCAGCTGCGGCGACGACTCGGGCACCGGGGGGAGGGCGCCGAGCGTCACTCCCACCACGTCGGTGAACTCGGCGAGCGCCCACGGCTCGGCCCCGCGCGATCCGAAGCGACGGGCGCCGCCGATCGAGAGCAGGTCGGCCGCGGCCGCGCCGCGGACGACCCCGGTCACCCGCTGGATCCGCGCGTCTCCCGGCTCCTCGAACCGCAGCACGGCGAAGGAGGCAACGGCCTCGGCACCACGCACGGGGACGGCAGACACGATCGACTCGATCACGGGGGCGCCGTGGAGAGAAGAGCGGATGCGCGCGGCGACATCCGCCGGAACGGCGGCGGGTACGAGAACGAGAGCGGGCCACTCCGCTAGGAGGAGCCACTCCCCCTGACCCGCCACGACGCGCAGTGCACCCATGACGACACGCTATCGCTACCGGATGACCCGTGAGGCGGAGTGCTGTTTTCGGCACTCGGCAGGCTCTGCTGCTACGGAATCACTTGCCGAAGGCCGATTCGCATGACAGGATCGGAGCCATGAGCAGCAGCAAGTCACGCCCGCCCGGACTCGACGACACCTCCAAGGCGATCATCGAGCAGCTGCAGGACGACGGCCGCCGCTCGTACGCCGAGATCGGGAAGGCCGTCGGGCTGAGCGAGGCCGCCGTGCGTCAGCGCGTGCAGAAGCTCACCGACGCGGGGGTGATGCAGATCGTCGCCGTGACGGATCCGCTGCAGCTCGGCTTCTACCGCCAGGCGATGATCGGCCTCAAGGTGGCGGGCGACACCCGCCTCGTGGCCGACGCCCTTGCGCGGATGCCCGCGGTCGACTACGTGGTGCTCACGGCCGGCACCTTCGACATCCTCGCCGAAGTCGTCTGCGAAGACGACGACGACCTCATCGCCCTGCTCAACTCCGAGATCCGGAAGCTCGAGGGCGTGCTCGCCACCGAAACATTCGTCTATTTGAAGCTGCACAAGCAGCTCTACAACTGGGGTACACGATGACAACCACCGAACAGCCCGTCTCCTCCTCCCAGGCTCGGGCGAACCGCACCGAGGCCGAGCTGCAGGCGATGGCCAAGGACCACCTCTGGATGCACTTCTCCCGCCAGTCCGTGATGGAGTCCGGCGCCGGCGTCCCGATCATCACCAAGGGCGAGGGCCACCACATCTGGGACTCCACGGGCAAGAAGTACATCGACGGCCTCTCCGGGTTGTTCGTGGTGAACGCCGGCCACGGCCGACGGCGCCTCGCCGAGGTAGCCGCCAAGCAGGCCGAGGAGCTCGCGTTCTTCCCGATCTGGTCGTACGCCCACCCCTCCGCCATCGAGCTGGCCGACCGGCTCGCCGACCTCGCGCCCGGCGACCTCAACCGCGTGTTCTTCTCCACCGGAGGCGGCGAGGCGGTCGAGACAGCCTTCAAGCTGGCGAAGTACTACTGGAAGCTGCAGGGCCGACCCACCAAGCACAAGGTGATCTCCCGAGCCGTCGCCTACCACGGCACCCCCCAGGGCGCCCTCGCCATCACCGGCATCCCCGCCATGAAGGAGATGTTCGAGCCCGTCACCCCCGGTGGCTTCCGCGTGCCCAACACCAACTACTACCGGGCGAAGGAGATGGGCTTCGAGGGCACCGAGGAGGCCTTCGGCCTGTGGGCCGCCAACCGGATCGAGGAGATGATCCAGTTCGAGGGCCCCGAGACCGTCGCCGCCGTGTTCCTCGAGCCCGTGCAGAACTCCGGCGGCTGCTTCCCGCCGCCTCCCGGCTACTTCCAGCGTGTGCGCGAGATCTGCGACCAGTACGACGTGCTCCTCGTGAGCGACGAGGTCATCTGCGCGTTCGGCCGCATCGGCAACTACTTCGCCTGCGACACCTACGGATTCGAGCCCGACATGATCACGTGCGCCAAGGCGATGACGAGCGGCTATTCGCCGATCGGCGCCACCATCGTCAACGAGCGCGTCTACGAGCCGTTCAAGCACGGCCAGACCGCGTTCTACCACGGCTACACCTTCGCCGGTCACCCGGTGTCGGCCGCCGTGGCCCTCGAGAACCTCGACATCTTCGAGGAGGAGGGCCTCAACGCGCATGTGCGGGAGAACTCCCCTCTGTTCCGCCAGACGCTCGAGAAGCTGACCGACCTCCCCATCGTCGGCGACGTGCGCGGCGACGGCTACTTCTTCGGCATCGAGCTCGTGAAGGACAAGGCGACCCGCGAGACCTTCGACGACGACGAGTCCGAGCGACTGCTCCGCGGCTTCCTCTCGAAGGCGCTGTTCGACGCCGGCCTCTACTGCCGCGCCGACGACCGGGGCGACCCCGTCATCCAGCTCGCTCCTCCGCTCACGATAGGTGCGAGCGAGTTCGACGAGATCGAGCAGATCCTCCGCGGCGTGCTCACCGAGGCCTGGACGAGGCTCTAGGGGCTCCGCACAGCATGAGCGAGCACCGCGACACCTCCTTCTGGTTCGACTCCCTGGCGCGCTCCGGCGCCGACGACCTGGCGCCCCGCCCGCCGCTCATGGGCGACGTGAGCACAGGCGTGTGCATCGTGGGCGGTGGATTGACCGGGCTGTGGACGGCTTACTACCTCAAGAAGGCCGACCCGACGCTCTCGATCACCGTGCTGGAGAAGCACATCGCCGGGCACGGTGCCTCGGGCCGGAACGGGGGCTGGTGCTCCGCGCTCTTCCCCAAGTCGACCTCCGGGCTCCGCCGCCTCTACGGCGACGACGCCGCCCGCGACCTCCGCTCGGCGATGACCGACACCGTCGACGAGGTGGGGCGGGTGAGTGCCGAGGAGGGCATCGACTGCGACTTCGTGAAGGGCGGCACCCTCACCTTCGCCCGGGACACGGTGCAGCGCTCGGCCGCCGTGGAAGAGGTCGACGCGGCGCGGGCCTTCGGCGTCGACCCGCTCGAGCTCGTGACGCCCTCGACGCACGACGACGCGCGAGCGAGGGCCCTCGCCGCCACGTCGTCGCTGGCCGCGGGCTTCGATCCCTCGTGCGCCCGCCTGCACCCGGCCAAGCTCGTGCGGGGGCTCGCCCGCGTGGTAGAGGCACTCGGCGTCGTCATCGCCGAGCAGACGGAGGCCGTGGAGTGGGCACCGCATCAGGTGCTCTACAGCGGCGCCGGCGGTGAAGGGCTCGTCGAGTGCGATCAGGTCGTGCTCGCACTGGAGGGCTACGGCGCGCGCCTGCCGGGCATCGGCCGGCGCATCATGCCGCTCTACTCGCTCATGATCGCCACCGAGCCGCTGCCGGCCGAGCTGTGGGACGAGCTCGGGATCGAGCACGGCACGACCTTCTCCGACTACCGGCACCTGCTCGTCTACGGCCAACGCACCGCCGACGACCGGATCGCCTTCGGCGGCCGCGGCGCCCGCTACCACTGGGGCTCCTCGATCAGGCCGGGTCACGACCGCGAGGAGCGCGTGTTCACGCACCTCGAGCGCACGCTGTTCGACCTCTTCCCGGCTGCACGCGGCACGGCCATCAGTCACCGCTGGGGCGGCCCGCTCGGCGTTCCGCGCGACTGGCACGCGACCGCGAGCTACAACCCGCGCACGCAGGTCGCCTACGCCGGCGGCTACGTGGGCGACGGTCTCAGCACGACCAACCTCGCCGGCCGCACCCTGGCCGATCTCATCACGGGGCGAAGCACCGCCCTCACCCGGTTGCCGTGGGTGAACCACCTCTCGCCGAAGTGGGAGCCCGAGCCACTGCGCTTCGTGGGCGCCAACCTCGGCCTCGTGGGCACGAGCGCCGCCGACGTGGAGGAGTCGGTCACCGGCCGACGCTCGATCACGGCACGTCTGCTCGCACCCCTCACCGGTCACTGAGCAGCAGCGGAGCACGACCGGCGCATCACACGGCGAGATGGCGACGGAACTCATCGCGCACCGCACCAGTCGGGCAGACGGCCCGAGTCGACCACGCGCCGGAACAGCCGGGCCAGCACGTAGTCGGGCTCGACCGCAGCGCACGCGTCGAGGTAGCCCGCGGCCGCCGAGCCCCGGCCCCGGCTCCACTCCAGCCAGGCGAGCAGCACGAGCGGCGGCGGCGCGAGCGAGGCCGGAGCCGCCTCGACCACGCGGCGCAGCACATCGATCGACCGGCGCACCCGTGCCTCGTCCGGCCCTTCGGAACCGCGACCGATGAACGTGGCCAGCACCGTCGGCGGCTCGGCGCCGACCGACCAGGACCGCGGCGGAACAGGCGACTCGAGGCTCTCGGCCAGCATGCGGTAGGCGGCATCCGGGCCCCACGCGGCCAGCATGAGCACGCAGTCGCGGGTGAGCTTGTGGCGGAGCGACCACGCCAGGCGGATGGTCGCGGGATCGGACTCCAGCAGGGCGTCGTCGGCGATGGCCGCCGACCACGACTCGAGGTCGCTCAGCAGATCACGCTCCGGGTCGTGCGGCTCCTCTTCGGCCAGCACCGCCAGGGCCGCCGCCTGCCGGGCGGGGGTCGAGGCCGGTATGGGCACGAAGCGGCCGTGATGCGGGTCTGGGTCGGCGAGCTGCATCTCCGGCCCGGCTGAGGCCAGCGCGATCCAGCGCAGTTCGCGCCCCGGGTTGCAATCGACCGCGGGCAGAGCGGCCCAGTGGTTGCTCGTGACAAGGCAGGCCTCGTGCGCGACCCGGCCCGCGAGCACGAGGCGCGCGGTCACCGTCTCGACCGCCCGCCTGGCCACAGGGCCCTCCCCGTAGCCGACGATGTCGAACCCGGTGGCCGCCGCCATGCGCCCCACCATCCCCTCCACCGCCTCGGCGAGGGCATCGAGCAGCTCCTCCCCGGGAAAGTCGTGCAGCCGCGGCAGATCGACGCGCAGGACCGCGAACGACCTTCGCCGTCGGCGGACGCGGAGGGCGATCGAGTCGGACGGGCGGTAGCCGAGCACCGTCTCGATGTCTCGGAGGAGGGCGGGCAGCGCGACGGTGCGCACTCGGGGTGGGGCTGTGATCGTGGTCATGCGCCCAGTGTCGCGAATGCGGAGAGGTGGGCGGAGACGGTCGATCCGATCTGTGGAGACCCACTCGGCGCATCCGCTCTGTGGAGGAGAAGCCAGGCTCGAACCCGCGCAGCAGAACCCCGCACCCGCCACAGGAAGACGCCGGCCGGGAGAGGACCCGGCCGGCGTCTGCACGGCGCGCTGAAGGGGCGAGCGCCCCTGTCGACTACGGCTGGAGGACAGCCTGCACGTCGAGCGTGATGGTGACCTTGTCGCCCACGAGCACTCCACCGGTCTCGAGCGCGGCGTTCCAGTTCACGCCGAAGTCGTTGCGGTCGATCTCGGTCTTGGCCTCGAAGCCGGCCTTGAAGTTGCCGTAGGCGTCGGTGCCGAAGCCGCCGAACTCGAAGTCGAAGGTGACCGGCTTGGTGACGCCCTTGATGGTGAGGTCGCCGTCGACCTTGAAGTCACCGCCCTCGTTGCGGACACCCGTGGAGACGAAGGTGATCTCGGGGAACTCGGGGGCGTTGAAGAAGTCGTTCGTGGCGAGGTGGCCGTCGCGGTTCTTGTCGTTGGTGTTGACCGAGGCGACATCGGCCTTGGCGGTGACCTTGGTGTCGAGGGGGTTCTCACCGGTCACGAAGGTGGCGTCGAAGGTCTCGAACGTGCCCTTGACCTTGCTGATGAGCATGTGGCGCACGCTGAAGCCGACCTCGGAGTGCGAGGGGTCGATGGTCCAGGTGCCGGCCTTGTAACCGGGGATCTCGATGGTGTCGGTCATGATGTCTCTCTTCGTTCAGGAGTGTCGGGGCAGGACGAGGAATCGCCCCACGGTCAATACAAATGCATCGACCGGTCCGATTATTCCGGACCGGAGATGAATTCCGTCACCGGAGGATCTCGACCATGAGCACCCAGGCGTTCAGCATCGAGGTGATCACGATGACGACGAAGCCCGCCGCGACATAGGCCAGCCCGCCGGTGGAACCGAGGGCCACGATCACTCCCCCCACCGCGACCCACAGGAGCTGGGTGAGCAGAAGGACCGAGTTGAAGAGCTTGGCGGGCAGCGGCGCGCCCTGCTGGGCGCGGAAGACGGCCCGCACCGCCGGGATCTGGAAGCACGTTCCCGCCACGGCGAACGCCACGAGCTGCAGGCCGAGGACGAGGGCGGACTGCCCCGGGATGAGGATGACGAGCGCGGCGACCACCACCACGACGACCGCGGCGATCGTGGCGCCGGCCCGCGCCGGGAGGCCGGGCAGCGTGATGATCTCCTTGATGTTGACCGAGATGGCCACCATGATCAGACCGGCGAGCGCGGCTGCGGCCCCTGCGGCGGCCACGGCGAAGTCGTGCCAGCCCTCGAGCTCCAGCGCACCCATGGCCACATGGTAGCCAGTCCGGAGCAGGACGCGCGCGGCCGCCTCTTCACAACTTTCACTTTCGTCACATACGCTGGAATCCATGAGGAAGCGTCCGGCGTACGGCTGGAGCGTGGTGGCCCTCGTCGCCGCGCTCGTCATCACGCCCTCGGTCTCGGCCGCCGGGGCCGGAGGCACGACTGTCCCGGCCGTCGACTACCCCAGCTGGGACGAGGTCAATGCGGCCAAGAACAACGAAGCCGCCAAGCAGGCCGAGGTCGACAACATCCGGGGCCTGCTCGCCGATCTGCAGACCCGCTCGGCCGAGCTCGAGAAGATCGCCTTCGACCGCGGCCAGGAGTACCAGGAGGCCAGCTACGCGGCCCAGGTGGCCGCCGAGTACGCCGGAACCCTGCAGGCGCAGGCCGACTCCGCGAGCGAGCGTGCCGCGACGGCCAACACCCAGGTGGGGCTTCTCGCCGCCCAGCTCTACCGCAGCGGTGGCGACCACACCATGAACCTCCTCCTCGACCAGGAGGACTCCGACTCCCTGCTCTACCGCCTCGGCGCCATGTCGAAGCTCACCGAGCAGACCGCGGGCACCCGGAACGCCGCCGTCGCCGCCCAGAACACCGCGGACGCACTCACGGACCAGGCCTCGAGGGCCACGACCGAGCGTCAGCGCCTCGAGCAGGAGGCCGCCGACCGCAAGGCCGAGGCCGAGCAGCTGCAGGCCGATGCCATCGCGCAGATCGCCGAGACCGAGACCCGCACCGCCCAGCTCACCGCTCAGCTGGCCTCCCTCGACGCCGCCGCCGCCGAGCTCGAGCAGCAGTATCAGAAGGGCAAGGAGGAGGAGGACCGCCGCCGCGCCGCCGACGCCGCGGACGACGCCCCTGGGAGCACCTGGGTTCCCGACAGCGGCGAGATCATGAGCCCCGACGAGGCGAAGGCCTACGCCCTCAGCATCATGCCCGAGTACGGCTGGGGCGGAGACCAGTACGACTGCCTCGTGCGGCTGTGGATCGGTGAGTCCGGCTGGCGCGCCAACGCCTACAACACCTCGAGCGGCGCCTACGGCATCCCGCAGTCGCTGCCGGCGTCGAAGATGGCC
The DNA here is from genome assembly GCF_024979315.1 of Herbiconiux oxytropis. Lineage (GTDB taxonomy): Bacteria > Actinomycetota > Actinomycetes > Actinomycetales > Microbacteriaceae > Herbiconiux > Herbiconiux oxytropis. Next base: position 90,193 of record NZ_JANLCK010000005.1, read on the forward strand.
TCCGCGGGAGCCGACTACGTGACGAACGCGATGACCCAGATCCGCTGGGGGCTCACCTACATCGTGGGCCGTTACGACACCCCGTGCGGCGCCCTGGCGTTCTGGAACGCGAAAGATCCCCACTGGTACTGAGCCGGCTGTCTGCAGCGGAGGGGCGTGCGGGCTCTCAGTGCCGGCGGTGGTCCTGGATCGTCAGGCGCGGTCCGTGCCGAGGCGGCATGACCCCCGAGATGAGCACGAGCCGCACGATGCGCTGACGGTGTCCGGCCCACGGCTCGAGCAGCTCGACAAGAGCATCGTCGTCGAGCTTCTCACCCACCAGGGCCCAGCCCACGACCGACGCCAGGTGGTAGTCGCCGAAGCTCACCGCATCCGGATCGCCGTGCGAGCGCTGGGCCGCCTCGGCCGCGGTCCACGGGCCGACCCCGCTCACCGTCTGCAGGAGGCGCCGCACCTCGACGCCGGGAAGCCGCGGTTCCTGCTCCGCCGTGCGCTGCAGCCCACCGGCGACGGATGCGACGCGCACGGCCGTGGCGGAGCGTCGCGGATCGACCCCGGCCCGGTGCCACTCCCATGAGGGGATGCGGCGCCAGCGCTCGGCAGTGGGCGGCACCCGCAGCGCGGCGGGCGCGGGGCCGGGGGCAGGCTCGCCGTGCGCGGTCACGAGGATGCGCCACGCGCGAAAGGCCTCGGTGGAGGTGATCTTCTGCTCGATCACGGCGGGGATGAGTGCGTCGATGACCCGCCCCGTGCGGGTGAGCCGGAGGCCGGGATTGCGGCGGAGGGTTGTGCCGAGCAGCTCGTAGCCGCCCGGGCCGAAGGCACTCGTGTCGAGAGCGCTCCAGTCGTCGTGCTCTCCCAGGAGGTCGGGCACCAGGTCGAGAGCGGCCTCGGCGCCGTCGCCCCAGGCGCGCACGCGCACGGCGCCGAGGGAACCCGGCCCCACGCGGGAGAAGTGCAGGGTGGCGGTCGTGGTGTCGGCCGTCGGCGGGCGGAGCGCCAGCCAGAGCCCCGAGTCGTCGATGCGCAGGCAGGGGTCGCCCGGCCCGCGGCGGAGCGGCTGGAGCGTGGCCCGGAGATCGAGCGGGCGGGGTGACTCGTGCACGCGCTCGAGCATCGCGGTGGCGTCGGCGCGCGGACGCGCTGCGCGGGTGGCGGGGATCATCGTGCGACGAAGACTAGTCGTCGCCACGGACATCCTGTGCGGGGAGCTCGACGGCGGCGTCGGTGAGCGACAGCAGCCAGCTCGGGCCGCGCACCTCGGCGCCCTCGCGCTCCACGCGCGAGCGGAGCTCGCGGTCGGCCGTCACCACGAGCACGCGGAAGCCCTCGGCCACGCCCGCGGTCGCCTCCGCCACGATCGTGTCGTCGCCCTGGCTCGGGGCCGACGAGATCTCCACCGCTACCGCGGGCAGCAGGAGCGATTCACCCGGCTGGAGCGGCGATGCCGCCTGCGCGCCCTTGGCCTGCCCCTCGAGCACCACACGGATGGCGGGCCAGGCCCGGGTGCCCGGTCCCTCGGGCGGCGCCTCCCGCGGAACCGGGGCGGACGACGGAGCATCGACCGGCGCCGAACCCTCGAGGGCCCGAGCTTCGACCCCCGCTGCGGCGAGCGCCGTCACGCCGGCCAGCAGACGCTCGGCGGCGCCGACGCGATCCTTCCACCAGCCGTCGGGCCGGGAGCCGACGACGTTCGCGGCGTCGACCACGATGCGCACGCGCTCGGCGAGCCGCTCCCGCAGCACCGGCCACGCGGATCCGAAGCCCGGGTGCAGCGGCAGCGCCTCGACCTCGTCGACGGGCACCCAGCGGAGCTCCAGGCTCTCGGCGTCGCCGATGCGCGGGGTGAAGGCGCGGAGCGCGCGGGTGACGACCGTGACGTACGACCAGTAGCCCAGATCGAGCGTCGAGGTGAAGGCGAGCCCGAGCGCGTCGGCCGGCACCCCGGCCTCCTCGCCGGCCTCGCGGAGCGCGCCGTCGATGGCCGACTCGCCCTCGTGCCGAGCGCCACCCGGCAGGCCCCAGGTGCCGCCGAAATGGCTCCACTCGGCGCGGTGCTGCAGCAGGATACCGGCCTCCGGGTCGTGCACGAGCAGTCCGGCGGCACCATAGCGGCCCCAGAACCGGCGGCCGTCGGGCCCCTCCACCCAGGCGTCGCCGCTGTCGCGCGGCGGAAGGCGGGGCGGAACCACGGTCATGCCTCCAGCTTCTCATGCCTGCATGATGGAACGATGCAGATCGTGCACCCCCCGCTCACCCATCCGGTCCGCCGGTTCGGGCAGCGCGAGATCGATTTCGGCCGCCGGATCGCGGTCATGGCCATCGTCAACCGCACCCCCGACTCGTTCTACGACCAGGGCGCCACGTTCGCCCTCGACCGGGCCGTCGAGGCCGCGCTCACGGCCGCCGCCGACGGAGCGGACTGGGTCGACATCGGCGGCGCGAAGTTCGCACCCGGCCCCGAGATCAGCGCCGACGAGGAGCTCGAGCGGGTGCTCCCGGTGGTGCGCGGGGTCGCCGCCGCGAGCGACGTCGCGATCTCCGTCGACACCTTCCGCGCCTCGGTGGCCGCCGCGTGCATCGACGCGGGAGCGCACATCGTCAACGACACCACGGGGCTGAGCGACCCCGACCTCGCCGGCGTCGTCGCGGCATCCGGGGCCTCACTCGTGATCACCCACAGCCTCGCCGCCCCCCGGCAGCCGCACCCGCGGCCCCGTTACGACGACGTGGCCGGTGAAGTGCGGGCCTTCCTCGAGCGGCGCGTCGACGCGGCCGTGGCCGCGGGGATCCCGCTCGAGCGGCTCTTCGTCGACCCGGGCCACGACCTCAACAAGAACACGGTGCAGAGCCTCGAGCTCACGAGACGGATGGCCGAGATCACCTCGCTGGGGCTCCCGACGCTCGCGGCGGTGTCGAACAAGGACTTCATCGGCGAGAGCCTCGGCGTTCCCAAGAGCGAGCGGCGGGAGGGCTCGATCGTGGCCGCGACCGTCTGCGCGGTGCTCGGCGCCCGGGTCGTGCGCATGCACGACGTGCCCGCGGCGGTGGCGTCGATGCGCATGCTCGAAGCCGTCCTCGGCTTCCGGGAGCCGGTCGAGGCGGTGCACAATGTCTGAGTCCGGGTCCGGGTCTGAGTCCGTGCCAGGGCCGGGTGCGGGTGGCGCGGTGATCCGGATGCTCACGGCCGGCTCCGGAGAGCTCGACGACGACGCGCTGTGGCAGCTCTACGCCCCGACGCCGCGTGACTCCCCCGTGCTGCGGGTGAACCTCGTGCAGAGCCTCGACGGGTCGGCGACCGTGCAGGGCCTCTCGGGCGGGCTCGGCGGGCCCGCCGACAAGCGCGTGTTCGACACCCTCCGGGCCCTCGCCGACGTCGTGCTCGTGGGGGCCGGCACCGCGCGTGCAGAGGGCTACGGGGCGCTCACGGCGACCCCGGAGCACCGTGCACGGCGCCGCGCGCTCGGACTCCCCCAGGATCCGGCGATGGCGCTCGTGAGCGGCCGCCTCGACCTCGATCCCGCGAGCGCCCTCTTCGCCGAGGCACCCCGACGCCCCCTCGTCTTCACCACGAGCGGGGCGCCGGCGGATGCCCGGAGCCGGCTCGCCGAGGTGGCCGACGTCGTCGAGGCGGGCACCGGGCACGTCGACCCGGCGCTCGTGCTGCGGGAGCTGCACGCGCGGGGCCTCGCGCAGATCCTCTGCGAGGGCGGCCCGTCGTTCTTCGGCGACTGCATCGCGGCCGGGCTCGTCGATGAACTGTGCCTCACGATCAGCCCTGTGCTGGAAGGCGGGCACGGCCCGAGGATCGCGACGGCGCCGCGGAACGGCTCCGTCGAAGACGACGGTGGCGACGGCGCGGTGGGTGACGCGCGCGTGCCGCTCGGCTTCGAGCTGGGGCACATCGCCGCGAGCGGCGGCCTCCTGCTCACCCGCTGGGTGCGCCGCGACGACGACGGTCGGTCGGCATGACGGGCGCGAGCGGTGCGACCCTGATCGCTCCCTGGCCCGGGCCGCCGTGGGGTGACGACTCCGCCGCCTTCTCGGGTCTGCTGACGGCGTACCACCTGCAGACCGAGCACGAGAAGGGGCTGGGGATCACGACCGCGGCCGACCTGCCCCGCCGCTACCGCGCGGAGATCGACGACCCGGCAAGCACCTTCGCCCGCGACGTCGTGCTGCTCGCGGGCGACGGCGCCTCCGCGTCCCCCGAGGGCTGCGTGGTGCTCTCGGGGGCCGCCGAGGTGAAGCGGCTGTGGGTGGAGCCCTCCGCTCGCGGGCAGGGGCTTGCGACGGCCCTCGTGCGTGCCGCGGTCGACTCAGCCGTGGCACGGGGCTTCACCGCCGTGCGGCTCTCGGTGTGGGAGTGGCGCACGAGCGCCCTCGCGCTCTACGAGCGGCTCGGCTTCGCGGTGGTGGAGCCCTGGGACACCCGCCCCGGCCTCATCTGCCTGCGCTGGGATGCACCCACCCGCTGAAGGGCTACAGCTGGTCGACCGCCAGCACGCGCACGACCGCCACGCCCGCCTCGTTCGATGCCGCGAGGTCGATCTCGGCGGTGATGCCCCAGTCGTGGTCACCCGCCGGGTCGTCGAAGATCTGGCGCGCCCGCCAGAGCCCGGGCCCCGCCACCTTCTCGTCCTCCTCGAGGATGAGCAGCGCCGCGCTCCGGGCGTGCGGCCCGATGCCGACCGAGTCGTGCACGTCGTAGTAGTCGTCCATCGCCGCTTGCCAGCGATCGGCGCCGAAGCCCGCCGCGGCATCCAGCTCGCCGAGCTCGTCGAACGCGTCGCGCGCCGCGAGCGACACCCGGCGGAACAGCTCGTTGCGCACGAGGATGCGGAACGCACGCGGGTTCGAGGTGAGCAGGCGCGGTGCTGGAGGCACAACGGCCTGCTCGTCGTCGAGGGCCTCGAGCACGGCATCCGGGTTGATGAGCGACTCCCACTCGTCGAGCACGCTCGAGTCGGTCTGCCGCACGAGCTCGCCGAGCCACTCGATGAGGTCGAGCAGGTCGTCGTTCTTCAGCTCGTCCGGCACGGTGGATCGGAGCGTGCGGTAGGCGTCCGAGAGGTAGCGCAGCACGAGACCCTCTGAGCGGGCGAGCTTGTAGAACGCGATGTACTCGCCGAATGACATCGCCCGCTCGTACATGTCGCGCACGACCGACTTGGGGGCGATGTCGAAGTCGCCGATCCACGGCTGCGAAGCGCGGTAGGTGTCGAAGGCCTCGCCGAGGAGCCCCTCGAGGGGCTTCGGGTGCATGACCTCCTCGAGCAGTTCCATGCGCTGCTCGTACTCGATCCCCTCTGCCTTCATCGCCTGCACGGCCTCCCCGCGCGCCACGAACTTCTGCGCCGAGAGCACGGGCCGAGGGTCGTCGAGGATGGCTTCGGTGACCGACACCACGTCGAGTGCGAACGACGGCGACTCCTCGTCGAGCAGGTCGTACACCGCGAGTGCGAACGGCGACAGCGGCTGGTTGAGGGCGAAGTTCGGCTGCAGGTCGACGGTCAGGCGGATCGAGACCTCCCCGGTCGTGTCGTCGGTGATCTGGCGCACGACCCCGGCCGTGCGGAGGGTGCGGTAGATCGCGAGCGCCTGGCGGATGAGCTCGCGCTGCTTCGCACGCGGCTCGTGGTTGTCCTCGAGGAGTGCACGCAGGGTGCCGAACACGTCGCCGCCTCGCGCGATCGTGTTGAGCACCATCGCGTGCGTGACCCGCAGCTGCGAGGTGAGCCGCTCCGGCTCGGCGGCGATGAGCTTCTCGAAGCTCGGCTCGCCCCACGACACGAACCCTTCGGGAGCGCGCTTGCGCATGAACTTGCGCTTCTTCTTGGGGTCGTCGCCGATCTTCGCGAGCGCCTTGAGGTTCTCGGTCTCGTGCTCGGGGGCCTGCACCACCACGGTGCCCGCCGTGTCGTAGCCGGCCCGGCCGGCGCGACCCGCGATCTGGTGGAACTCGCGTGCGGTGAGCTGGCGCATCCGGATGCCGTCGTACTTCGTGAGCGCCGAGAGCAGGACCGTGCGGATGGGCACGTTGATGCCCACGCCCAGGGTGTCGGTGCCGCAGATGACCTTGAGGAGCCCCCGCTGGGCGAGCCGCTCCACGAGCCGGCGGTACTTCGGCAGCATGCCCGCGTGGTGCACGCCGATGCCCATGCGGATCAGGCGCGAGAGCGTCTTGCCGAATGCCGTCGTGAAGCGGAAGCCGCCGATGAGCTCCGCGATCTCGTCGCGCACCTCGCGCGAGGCCACCTTGATGCTCGAGAGCGCCTGAGCGCGCTCGATGGCCGCGAGCTGGGAGAAGTGCACGATGTAGACGGGGGCGCGCTGGGTCTGCAGAAGCTCCTCGACCGTCTCCTGGATGGGAGTGGTGGCGTAGCTGTAGCTGAGCGGCACCGGGCGGTCGACGCCCGTGATGACGGTCGTCTCGCGGCCCGTGCGGCGCGAGAGGTCGGTGGCGAGCCAGTCGACGTCGCCGAGGGTCGCCGACATGAGCACGAACTGCACAGCGGGGAGGGCGAGGATCGGCACCTGCCAGGCCCAGCCGCGGTCGGGCTCGGCGTAGAAGTGGAACTCGTCCATGACCACCTGGCCCACGGGGGTCTCGGCCCCCTCGCGGAGGGCGAGGTTGGCGAGGATCTCGGCCGTCGCGCAGATGATAGGCGCCTCGGGGTTCACCGAGGAGTCGCCCGTGACCATGCCCACGTTCTCGGCGCCGAAGATGCCCACGAGATCGAAGAACTTCTCGGAGACGAGCGCCTTGATGGGAGCCGTGTAGTAGCTGCGCACCCCCTGCGCGAGCGCCACCGCGTGCGCGCCGACCGCCACGAGAGACTTGCCGGTGCCCGTGGGGGTCGAGAGGATGACGTTCTCGCCGGAGACGATCGCCATGATCGACTCGTCCTGTGCAGGGTAGAGGGGCGTGCCACGACCGGCGGCCCAGGTGGCGAACGCGTCGTAGGCGGCATCCGGATCGAACGGGGCCGGCATCGCCGGGCGGCTGGCGGCGGCGACGTCGGAACTCGGCATCCCCCAAGCCTAGGCGGCGCAGACGCGGCACCGGTGTGGCAGGCTGAACGGATGGGCGACTCCGTGCGCATCGACAGCTGGCTCTGGGCCGCGCGCGTCTACAAGACGCGATCGCTCGCCACCGCCGCGTGCCGGGCCGGCCATGTGCGGCTGAACGGCGAACGGGCGAAAGCGGCGCAGAGTGTGCGGCCGGGCGACGAGGTGCGGGCGCGGATCAGCGGCTTCGACCGCATCCTGAAGATCGCCGCCCTCGGGGTCAAGCGCGGCTCGGCGAGCGTGGCGGCCGAACTGTTCGAGGAGCTCACTCCCCCGCCGCCGCCACGCGAGACCGTCGCGGCCGTCCCTGTCCGGGACCGCGGGGCCGGGCGCCCGACCAAGCGCGACAGGCGCGAGATCGAGCGACTCCGGGGCCTCGACCAGGAGCGCTGAGCGGGGCTCGGCTCGGCACCGCATCCGAGTCTGCGAAGACGCCTGTCGGAGTGTCAGGGACCACTACTAACCTGGACTACGACGAGCCGCGACGACCCGCGGCAGCCACCCGCTACAAGGCCAGTAGGAGCATCATGTCCGACGCCACCACGACCGGCGCCACGAACCCGTCCCGCGATCCGGAGAACCCGGAGGAGACCGGGCTGCAGGCGCTGGGACTCGATGACCATGATCAGGCTCGGGAGCAGGATGCCACCGTTCCCCTCCCCGCAGGCGCGGCCTTCGGCGCGGGTGCACCGTCGTCGTCCGCGGCGCCCGATGGCACGGAGCAGCCGGAGGGCTACCGCCTCACCGGCCGCGACCGCACGGCGCTGAAGTTCGTGGGCGCCTCGCTCGCGATCGGCACCCAGGAGTTCCGCGCCCGCTACGAGGCCGTGATCGACGACCTCTACCGGCACCACTTCGTCGACCCCAAGGCCCGGCCGGCCTACGAGGCGCCGGAGATCGTGCCCGCGGTCGAGGTGGAGGGCGAGAACGACCCGCTCGAGATCATCCGCTCGCAGCTCGGTCTCGTGATCGACGACCGGCGCCTCCGCGACACCGCACGCACCGACGCCGAGCGCGAGCTCGCTGCGACCTCGGCGCGACTGGCCGAGATGACCGCGCGCTACGAGGACACCCAGGCCCGCCTCGACTCGACCGCGGCCTCCCTCGCCGCGCGTGAGGCCGAGCTCACGGCCCTGCACGAGCGCCTGGTCGCCGAGACCACCGCCCTCCAGGAGCAGCGTGCCGCCGAGGCCGCCGCCGCGGAGCAGCGCCGGCTCGCCGAGACCGGGGCGCTGCAGGCGCAGCTCGCGGCCGAGACGAGCGCACTGCAGAACCAGCTCGTCTCCGAGAACACCGCGCACCAGGAGCGACTGGCCTACGAGACGGGCGCACTCCAGGCCCTGCTCGTGGCCGAGGCCGCCGCGCACGAGGAGCGCCGGGTGGCCGAGACCGGCGCCCTGGAGGCGCAGCTCGCCGCAGAGACGGGCCGGCTGCAGTCGGAGCTGCAGGCCACGATCTCGGGCTACCAGAACCAGATCGCAGGACTCCACGCGGCGCACGCGGCCCAGCTCGAGGAGCTGACCCTCTCGCACGCCAACCAGACCGAGCAGATCACCGCCTCGCACGCCTCCCAGCTCGAGGAGCTCCGCGCGGCGCACGCCACCGAGACCGAGCAGCTGCGCACGGGCCACACCACCGAGGCCGACCAGCTGAGGGCGCACGACGAGCAGGTGCGGGCCGAGCACACCGCAGCGCTCGAGCAGCTGACCAGCGAGCACGAGGCGGCACTCGAGCAGCTCCGCAGCAGTCACGAGGCCGAGACCGCGCAGCTGCGCGCTGAGCACGAGACCGAGGTGGCCCGACTGGCGGCCGAGGCCGAGGCGCTGCGCGACGACAACGCCGGTCTCGCGGCTTCGCACGAGGCCGACGGTGCCGAGGTGTCGGCGCAGAGCGCGGCCGACCTCGCCGCCCGCGATGCGGAGCACGAGGCGGCCCTCGCCGAGCTCGCCCGCTCGCACGAGGAGGCGCTCGAGGCGCTCGCCCGCGAGAACGAGGCCGCCGTGGCCGCGGCTTCGGCCGCTGCTGCTGCAGCCGACGCGTCCGGCCAGTACGCATCCGCCGGCTCTGCCGAGGAGATCGTGATCGTCGAGGAGGTCGTCGACACCGCCGAGTTCGACGAGGCCCAGGCCCGTGTGGCCGAGCTCGAGTCCGAGCTCGCCGATGCCCGCGCCGAGATCGACGTGCTCGCCGCCGCTCGCGACGAGGCCGACGCGCGCGCCGAGGCCTCCCGTGCCGAAGCGGCTGATGTCCGCGACGTCGCTGCAGCCGGCGCCGCCGAGACCGTGCTCTTCCCCGAGGGCGACGGAGCGCTCGAGGCGGCCGAGGCGCGGGCCGCCACCCTGGAGCTGGAGCTGGCCGAGGCGCGCACCGAGATCGGCATCCTCGCCGACGAGCGCGACCGGGCCCTCTCCGACTCCGCGATCGCGCTGGAGGACCGGGAGCGCCTGAGCGACGCGCTCACCGCGCTGCAGGCCGAGCGCCGCTCGGCCGCCGCGCTGGCGCCCGCAGCCGTCGCTTCGCCCGCGCTGCAGGCCGAGCTCACGACCGCACGCGAGCTCATCGACGAGATCGAGGAGATCGCCACCGGGCAGCTCTGCGCCGAGGATGAGACGAGCGAGTACGCGATCGGGGCCAACGACTCCGCGGTGCTCGTGCTCAACGCGATCGCCGGCGGCGAGTAGCCCGAGCAAGTACGCGAGAAAGGAGGACCGACGCCCTATACGGGGTCGGTCCTCTTTTTTCGCGTACTTGTAGATCACCATCCCAGCCGACGTGCCGCACCGGAGCCACGAAAGGGCTCCCCGCCGAACAGCGGTACCGTGAGAGCGGCGCTTCCCCAGGCGCCGATGTGTACACTGTCCACTACCTAGGCGCCCGAGCACCACCCGGAGAGCACGCATGAGCGACGACGAACGCGCATCCCAGAGTCGCACCACGTACCGACACGGAGACCTGCGCGGCGCCCTCATCGCCGCCGGCGTCGAGATGGCTCGGGAAGGCGGCCCGCGTGCGATCGTCATCCGCGAGGCCACCCGGCGGGCCGGGGTCTCACCGAACGCCGCCTACCGGCACTTCGCCGATCGCGACGCGCTGCTGAAAGCCGTCTCCGACACGTGCCTCGGCCTCGCCGCCGACCGCATCGAGCAGGAGCAGGCCGCGCATCCGACGACCGGCGACGCCGTGGCCGACGCCCGGCTGCAGCTGCGCACCGTCGGGCTCGGCTACATCGCCTTCGCCCGCGAGGAGCCGGGGCTCTTCCGCACCGCGTTCTCGGTGCCCGACGACCTCCGTCAGGCCCTCTCCCCCGCCAAGGCCGGCGTGAGCGGGCTCACCCCCTTTCAGCTGCTCTCGCTCGCCCTCGACGCGCTCGTCGACAGCGGCGCCCTGCCCCCGGCCCGGCGGGAGAACGCGGAGTTCCTGGCCTGGGCCACCGTGCACGGTCTCGGCATGCTCGTGATCGACGGACCATTGCGGGGTCTCACCGACCCCATGATCGACTTCGCCACCGAGCGGCTGCTCGACATGGTCGACCGGGGACTCTGACCCGGGCCGGCTCGACGCGTCGGTTCGGCTCGCGCGACCTCGCGGGGCCCTGTCAAGCCGGGAGCCGCGGCCGACCGTGAAGCTACACTCGGAGCATGACCGACCCTGCCGTCGACCTTCCCGAGCACCACGCGGGAGCCGACGAGCGCATCGTCGCCGCCACCCTGCAGCTGCTCCGCGACCGCGGGCCGGCGGGCGTGAACGTCGAGGCCGTCGCTGCGGCGTCGGGCGTGGCCAAGACCACCATCTACCGCCGCTACGAAGACCGCGAGGCGCTGCTCGCGGCCGCGATCGACGCGGCGACCACCGAGGTCACGCTGCCCACCGGGATGTCGACCTACGACACCCTGCACTGGCTCCTCGGCGCCGCTCGCGTGCGCGTGCAGGAGATCGTGGGCCGCGGCACGGTCGCCGCCATCCTGATCGACGACGACGCGCCCTTCACCGACAAGCTGCGCGACATGATCCGCATGCGCAGCCACCAGCTCGTCGCGTTCCTCGACGAGGCGGTCGCGCGCGGCGACCTGCGCGCCGGCCTCGACGTCAAGCTCGTCGTCAGCGTGCTCCTCGGCTCCGCCGTCGGCCACGTCATCCGCGGCGGCGAGCCCGACGAGGAGTGGGCCGACCGCCTTCTCACCCTCCTCTGGCCGGCCCTCACCCCACCCGACTGAGCGGTGGGAGCGCGAGCCGGCACGCGAGGATCAGCGGGCCGTCACCGGACTGTCAGCGCGGGGCGTCGGCCACGATCGCGGCGACGTCGGAGGCGGTGAGCTGGCGCGGGCCGAGGACCTTGCCCGGGTTGAACTGGGAGGTGGGGTCGGCTGCGTCGAAGAGGCCCTGCATGAGGGCCACTCCGCCTTCGGAGATGTCCTGCGCCATCCACGGCGCGTGCTCGACGCCCACACCGTGGTGGTGCGAGAGCGTTCCGCCGTGCGTCATGAACGCCTGCTGGATGGAGGACTTCACGACCTCGTACTGCGCGATGGGGTCGTCGCCGTGCACGAACGCGAAGGTGAAGTAGAGGCAGGCACCCGAGTTGTAGGAGTGCGAGAGGTGGCACATGATCCACCCGTGCACGCCGAGCGCCGCGTAGGCGGCCTGGGCCGCGGCGACGGTGTCGTCGTAGACCGCCTGCAGCTTCGACCACGGCGCCGCTGTCTCGGAGACGTCGGCCGCCGCCCCACGGTCGAGCAGGAAGTCGCGGAGGTAGGGGGTGTCGAACTTCTTCTGGTCGTAGAGGGCGCCGGGGCCCTTGCCCACGCCGAGGCCGCCGTGCTTCTTCACGATCGCGCCCACGAGCTTCTTCTCGTAGGCCACATGCGAGGCGCTGCCCTCGAAGCCGATGAACGACAGGCACATCTGCTCGAGGTCCCAGCCGCGTCGCTTCAGCACCGACATGAGCACGTTCTGCGCCGCGCCCGAGATGCCCTTGGACTCCTTGCGGGTGGACAGCGAGAAGCCGCTCTCACGCGCATCCGACACCCGGGTGATCGAGGGCGCCGCATCCGACTCCGAAATGGCGTGCATGGCCGCGAGGCCCGCCTTCCAGTTCGGGAAGAAGTAGGCCTGCACCTCACGGACGGCGGGCTGGCGGTGCACCTGCACGGTGACCTCGGTGATCACGCCGAGGCGACCCTCGGAGCCGATGATCATCTCGCGCACCGAGGGGCCGGTGGAGGTGGAGGGAAGCGGACGCAGCTCGACGACCGTGCCGGGGCGCACCATCCGGAGGCCCCGCGCGATGTCGGCGATGTCGCCGTACTTGTCGCTCTGCATGCCCGAGGAGCGAGTGGCCACCCAGCCACCGACAGTGGAGTGGGTGAAGCTGTCGGGGAAGTGCCCCATCGTCCAGCCCCTGGCGTTCAGCTGCTCCTCGATCGAGGGGCCCTGCGCACCGGCCTGGATGCGGGCGAGGCCCGATCCCTCGTCGATGTCGAGCACGCGGTCGAGCCGACCGAGGTCGAGCGACACGATCGTGCGCTCCTCGTCGGCGAGGGGCTCGAGGCTGCCGGCGATGTTGCTGCCGCCGCCGAAGGGGATGAGCACGGCGCCGGCCGCCACCGCGGCGTCGACGATCTGCTGCACGGCGTGCTCGTCGCCCGGGTAGACCACGATGTCGGGCACGCGCGCGATCTCGTTGCGGCGGATGCGCAGCAGGTCGCGGATCGACTTGCCGTAGGTGTGCACCACACGGGTCTTGTCGTCGGTGAACGCGTTCTCCTCGCCGACGATCGAGACGAGCTCGGCCTCGAACGCGGGCGACAGGCGGGGCGGAGCGACGGTGAGCTCGTCGAACGAGAGCGGCGGCACGGGGGGCGTGCGCACGTCGAGGCCCACGGCCTTCTGCACGAAGGGCACGAAGGCCGGCTTGTCCTCGAAATGGAAGCCCACGCCCTCGAGGCCCCAGCCCCACCACTTCATGTGCTTGACGTCGGTCATGCGGCTCCTCTCGTGGTGCTTCTGCCCTGCTGACGCGGTGAGATCACGGGCAGCGCCGGAATGGCGTCGCTCTCGGCCGCCGTGGAGTGCAGGCGGCGGACCTCGTGCGCGATGCGACGGGAGAACTGGTCGGGCGTCTCGCCCGGAAGGCCGAGCATGGGCTCGCCGAAGATGACGGCCACGGGCGGGCGGCCGGGGATGGGCCAGTTGCGGCCGCGCGGCATCGCGAGGCTCGCTCCCACGAGCGCCACGGGCACGCACGGCACGTCGCACGCGATGGACAGCGCGGCGGCGCCCGCCTTGAACGGGGCCATCTCGCCGGTCTTCGAGCGCGTGCCCTCGGGGAACACGAGCAGCGGCACGCCGCGCGAGAGCAGCTTCTTCGAGACGCCCTGCTTCTGGGCGGTGCCGGTGCGGTCGATGGGGAAGGCGTTGAAGAAGAGGGCGGTGAGAATGCGCCGCCACCAGATGTCGAAGAAGTAGTCGGCCGCGGCCCCGGCGGCGAGGTAGCGGCCCATGCGGCGAGGCAGGGCGCACATGATGAGGGGCGCGTCGAGGTGGCTCGAGTGGTTCGCCACCGCGATGAACGCCCCCTGCACGCCCTTCACGGCGTCGTGACCGCGCACGCTCACGCGCGTGATCGACCAGACCACGGGCTTCAGCAGCATGCGCTGCGCGATGAAGCGCAGGCCCGCCATCGTGCTCGAGGTGAAGCGGTCCTTGGGGCCGTTCAGCAGGGAGGGGTGCGGATCGTTCATCGTGCCTCGACCTTCGTGTCACGGCTCGACGAGATGCGCCCGGAGACCCAGCGGATGACCCGGCGCGGAAGGTGCCGGGTGAGGAACAGCAGGACCTTGAAGCGAGCCGAAGGCACCGAGAGCACGGCTCCCCTGGCCACGTCGCGGAGGCACTCCTCGACGAGCGCGTCGGCGTCGAGCCACAGCACGTCGGGGATGGAGCGGGTGCGGATGCCGGCGCGGTCGTGGAACTCGGTGCGCACCCAGCCGGGCAGCACCGCCGAGACCTGCACGTTCGTGTGGCGGAGCTCGACCGCGAGCGACTCCGTGTAGGCCGTCGTCCACGCCTTCACGGCCGAGTAGTCACCCGTGGCGATGGTGCCGGCCACGCTCGAGACGTTGAGGATCGTGCCCTTCTGCCTGGCGGTCATGGCGCGACCCGCGGCGCCACCGAGCACGAGCACGGCGAGGCACATCACCGTGAGCGCGCGCTCGTGGATGGAGACGTCGCGCTCCAGCAGGGATCCGTGGATGCCGAAGCCGGCGTTGTTGACGAGGAAGTCGATGGGTCTCTCGGTCGACTCGATCCGCTCGGCCACCCGGTCGATGTCGGCCCGCACCGCGAGATCGGCCGAGATGGTCTCGACCGGCGAGGCTCCCTCGCGCTCGAGCTCTGCGGCCATCTCGGCCAGCCTCTGCTCGTCTCGCGCCACCAGCACGATGTCGTAGCCGCGGAGCGAGAGGGCACGGGCGAAGGCCGCACCGATGCCGGAGGTGCCACCGGTCACGAGAGCAGTCGCCATGCTGCTTAGGATACGCTACGGAGTGCGTAGCGTTAGCCGTGCGCACCTGACCAGCACCTCTTGTACGCCGCCCACGCGGAGGGATTCCGTTGTCCGGAGAGCATCCGTCGCCCGTCGACACCACACCCGCGTCGCCCGTCGCCGCTGCCCGCTTCGACGTGCGCGATTTCGCCCGCACGGCCGTCGGCAGCCACCGCGAATCCATCGACCTGAGCGTGTTCGAGGAGGATCCGCTCCCCCTTACCGTCGTGCAGCTGCTGGCCTACGCTCGTGAGCTCGAGCGCTCCACCATGACCTACCTCCGCAACGTGCTCGTCACGCCCACGCACAAGGACGCCAGGGTCACCGCGTTCCTCACCACCTGGGCCTTCGAGAAGTACTGGATCGCCGACTCCTTCGAAGTGGTCGTGCGCGCCCACGGAGTCGATCCGGCCGAGGCGGAGACGCTCTCCCGGTTCCGCGCCATCGCGCTCGAGATCGCCGAGCGGGCCACCCCCATCGTGGAGTCGTTCCGCGCCAACGCGATCGGCACCGACGTGATCGGTCTGCACATGGCGAGCGTGGCGGTCGACGAGTGGATCACCGAGGCGGCCTACACCCGGCTCCTCGCCGACTGCCCGCATGCGGTGCTCACCCCGCTGCTCGAGCACGTGCTCGAGGTCAAGGCCAGACACCGCCTGTTCGTCGACCCCGACGCCGAGCGCCGCCTGGCCGAGTCGCCCAGGGCGCGCTCCCTCGCCCGCCGCGCCCTCCCCCGCATCGACTGGCCGATCGGCGCCGCGAGCCTCGCCCGAACCGATACGGCCCTCTTCTACGAACAGCTCATCGACGACGAGCTCGCGCGGTCGATCGACGCCAAGGCGGCGGAGCTGCCCGGCCTCGAGAAGCTGCACCTCGTGCAGAACGCCCGTCGGGCTGCTCTCGAGAACCCCGGTCACCCTGCGGCTCGCCTCGGCCGCTCGCTCGGCGCCGCGGCCGCCACTCTCGCCCACACCCTCCGCAGCACCACGAAAGGCGGTACGAACGGATGACCGACTCGGCCCCGAACGACCAGTCCACCCCCGCCTTCCCCGACTTCACGCTCGGCACCTCGCACGTGCTGCTGACGGGCGCCACCGGATTCGTGGGACAGGCCGTGCTCGAACGGCTGCTCTCCACGCATCCGGACACCCGCATCTCACTGCTGATCCGGCCGAAGTCCTCGAGCGGCGAGTCTCGCCTGAACACCCTGCTCAAGAAGCCCGTGTTCCGCGCCTGGCGCGAGTCCGTGGGCGACGAGGGCGTGGCGAAGGCCATCGCCGAGCGCTTGAACGTGGTGCAGGGCGACCTGGCGAACCCCGGTGAGCTGCCCGGCGACCTCGACGTCGTCATCCACGGCGCCTCCACGGTCTCGTTCGACCCGCCCATCGACGAGGCCTTCCAGACCAACGTCGACGGCGCGACCGGCATCTACGGCGCCCTGCTGGCCTCCGGGAGCGACCCGCACGTCGTGCACGTCTCCACCGCCTACGTGGGCGGCATGCGGAAGGGCGTGCGGCTCGAGGCCCCGCTCGAGCACACGATCGACTGGCGGGCCGAGAACGCCGCGGCCAAGAGCGCCCGCCGCCGCGTGGAGATGGCCTCCCGCCAACCCGAGGTGCTGCGCAAGCTCCTGGCCGCCTCCCGCGCGAAGCTCGGCAAGGTCGGCCCGCAGGCCGTGGCCCAGGATGCCGAGGCGGCCCGCATCGAGTGGGTCACCAAGCGGCTCATCGACCACGGTCGCATCCGCGCAGAGTCGCTCGGCTGGACCGACGTCTACACGCTCACCAAGGCATTCGCCGAGCGCGCCGCCGAGGAGCTCTGGGGCACCACCGGGCACCGCCTGTCGATCGTCCGCCCCTCCATCATCGAGAGCGCCCTGCGGCACCCGTTCCCAGGCTGGCTCGACGGCTTCAAGGTGGCCGACCCGCTGATCATGGCCTACGGCCGCGGCCAGCTGCCCGAGTTCCCTGGCGTGCCCGACTCGGTGCTCGACGTCATCCCGGTCGACTTCGTCGTGAACGCGATCCTGGCCGCCGCGGTCACCCCGGCGACCGTCGACGAGCCGAACTACTACCAGATCACCTCCGGAGCGCGGAACCCGCTGCCGTTCCACACCATGTACGAGAACGTCAAGGAGTTCTTCACGAAGACTCCGATGCCGATGCCCGACGAGGGCGGCGACATCATCGTCCCGTCGTGGCGCTTCCCCGGCGGCCGCTCGGTCGAGCGCACCCTCCGCCTGCAGGAGCGCCTCACCGCGGCGGCCGACCTCGGCGTGGGCCGCATGCCGAGCACCCCGCGCACGCGGGAGTGGACGAAGTCGCTGCACCGCCGGCAGAGCGGTCTCGACCAGCTCCGCTACTTCGCCGAGCTCTACCGCGCCTACGTGCAGACCGAGCTCATCTTCGACGACCGGAACGCGCTCGCGCTGCACGAGTCGATCCCGGACGAGCTGAAGGCCGACCGCGGCTTCGACGTGGCCGAGATCGACTGGCACGAGTACTTCCAGACCATCCACTTCCCCTCCATCACGGGTCTCACGAAGGCGTTCGCGAAGCGCCCCGCCGGCAAGGCCCGCGCCAAGCGCGCGTTGCCTGTGCGGAGCGACGTGCTCGCCGTGTTCGACTTCGAGGGCACCGTGGTCGAGTCGAACCTCGTGGAGCAGTACCTCTGGGTGCGGCTCGCGATGATCCCGAAGGCGCAGTGGCCGCAGGAGTTCGCCTCGCTCATGCTCTCGGTGCCGAAGTTCCTCCGGGTCGATCGGCGCGACCGGGGCGAGTTCATCCGCACCCTCGTGCGCCGCTACAAGGGCATCCGCGTCGACGAGCTGCAGCAGCTCGTCGAGGGCCGGTACGGGGCCGCCATGCTCAGCCGGGCGATCCCGGATGCGCTGGACCGCGTGGCGCAGCACCGCGCGGCGGGTCACCGCACCGTGCTCGTGACGGGCGCGACCCGATCTGCAGCCGAGCCGTTCGCGCCGTTCTTCGACGACATCGTGGCCGGCGAGATGCACTCCTCGAAGGGCGTGCTCACGGGCTACCTCGCGACTCCCCCGCTGGTGGACGAGTCCCGGGCCGCCTGGCTCCGCGAGTACGCGAGCGCCCACGGCGCCAACCTCACCCAGTCGTACGGCTACGGCGACTCGCTCGCCGACGTGGCGTGGCTGCAATTGCTGGGAAACGCCTCGGTGGTCAATCCCGACACCGATCTGTATCGGCACGCGCAACGAACCAAGTGGACGGTGGAGGACTGGACCCGTCGTTCCTCCGAACGTCGGCCCTCACCCGCTAATCTGTCCCTGCTGCCCGACGTGCAGCCCGCCGCACCCGAGGAAGGAGACCGGTCGCGGAGTTCCGACTCCCGCTGACCGACATCTGCCATGGCATTCGACATCGACAAGTACACCGAGACCTCCGAGAAGGTCGCCTGGCAGGACCTCGATTTCTCCGACTTCCGCACGAATCCGCTGCCCGAAGGCACCCTTCGGAGCCTGCGGTACATGTGCGACATCGAGTACCACACCGTCTGCTACCTACGCGACATGCTCGTGACCCCCTCGCACAAGGACGAGGACGTCACGGCGTTCATGACCATGTGGAACCGCGAGGAGTTCTGGCACGGCGAGGCGCTGGCCGCGGTGCTCGCGGAGCACGACGTGATCGTCGACTTCGACGAGCTCAAGGCCACGCGCCTGAAGCTCGGCTGGAAGGACCGCCTCGACCCCGTGAAGCAGTCGCTGCTCGGCAACATCGTGGGCGAGGGCTTCATCGCCGTGCACATGGTGTGGGGCGCCGCGAACGAGTGGTCGGCCGTGGCCGCCTACAACCGGCTCGCCGACCTCGAGCAGCACCCCGTGCTCGCCGAACTGCTGCGCCGCATCGCCAAGCAGGAGGCCCGGCACGTGGCGTTCTACGCCACGCAGGCCCGTGAGCGCCTCGGCCGCTCGAAGCGGGCGCAGGTGCTGGCCCGGTTCGCGCTGAAGAACTTCTGGGGCCCGGTGGGCTCGGGCGTCATGACCGACGCCGAGGTCAAGCACGTGATGGGCCACCTCATGGGCGGCACCGAGGGCCGTCGCGAAGCCGCGAAGATCGATGCCCACATCGCGCGCATGCCGGGCCTCGACGGCCTCACGATCGTGCAGGACGCCCTCGACGCGCGCGGCATCGCCGCGTGATCGCACGGCGAAGCCGCGTGATCACTACGCCGCGCAGCCGCGTGGACACTATGAGCATCGCCGCGTAGTTTCGCTCTATGAAGTTCACGACGACGATCCTCGCGAGCGGCAAGAACAACACCGGCATCCCGGTGCCCGAGAGCGTCGTCGTGGCGCTCGATGCGGGCAAGCGGATCCCGGTGGTCGTCACGCTCGGCGACTACAGCTACCGGTCGTCGATCGTGTCCTACGGCGGGCAGTTCCTGATCTCGCTCAGCGCCGAGAACCGCGCCGGATCGGGTGTGGGGGCGGGTGACGAGGTCGAGGTCGACGTGGTGGTCGACGATCAGCCGCGCGAGGTGGAGGTGCCGGCTGATCTGGCCGAAGCTCTCGCCGGCGACTCGGATGCGGCATCCGCCTTCGCTGCGCTGTCGTACAGCAACAAGCGGCGCGTCGTGCTCTCGGTCGAGGGCGCTAAGACGCAGGAGACCCGTGACCGGCGCATCGCGAAGGCGATCGCCGACCTGGTCTAGTGGCGGCGCTGCGTGGGCAGGAGCGAGAAGGCCACCGCGAGGGAGGCCGAGACGCACAGGATCCCGCCGAAGAAGACGAAGGCCTCGGTGTGGATGCCGAAGAGCACCATGCCCAGCATGAACAGGGCGATGGCTCCGATGGCGGCGAGCACGTTCAAGGGGGATCCTCCGATTCTGTGGCTTCCCCAATACTAGAGGGTGTGGACGACGGGCTGGTGATCGGGGCGGACGGCCTGGCGCGCCCCGCGTGGGCGTCTGTCGATCCGCTGCTCCGCGACTACTACGACACCGAGTGGGGGCTGCCCGTCACCGACGAACGGGGACTGTTCGAGCGGATCAGCCTCGAGGGCTTCCAGTCTGGCCTGTCGTGGGCGACCATCCTCCGTAAGCGACCGGCGTTCCGCGCGGCGTTCGACGGCTTCGATCCGGAGACCGTCGCGGCCTACGACGAGGCCGACGTCGAGCGACTGCTGGGTGACCCCGGAATCATCCGGAATCGCACCAAGATCGCGGCCACGATCGGAAACGCGCGCGCCACGCTCACGCTGCGGGACGACGCCGACGTGCCGGGCGGCCTCGCGGGGCTCGTCTGGTCGTTCCGGCCGCAGAGCACGCCCGCCCCCGAGCGCTTCGCCGACATCCCCACCTCGACCCCGGAGTCGGTGGCCCTCGCGAAGGCGCTGCGCGCGAGGGGCTTCCGGTTCGTCGGGCCCACCACGATGTTCGCGCTCATGGAGGCCGTCGGCATCGTCGACACCCACCTCGTGCACAGTCATCGAAGGGGCTCCTCGGGTGTGTGGGCCCCGGCGTAGGCTGAGGCCATGAGCGACAACGACGACACCACGGTCACCCACGTCCCCGCCGAGGAGCGCTACGTGCTCACGGTCGGCGGCGAGCCCGTGGGCTTCGCGGCCTACACCGATAGCGACGGCGCCCGGGTGTTCACCCACACCGAGATCGACCCCGCGCAGGGCGGCAAGGGCTACGGCAGCGTGCTCGTGGCCGGAGCGCTCGAACAGGTGCGCGCCGAGGGCGGCCTCCGCGTCGTGCCGGAGTGCCCGTTCGTGGCGAAGTACGTGGAGAAGCACCACGAGTTCGACGACCTCATCGCCGCGAGCTGAGCACTCTCACTCGGCCATCAGCCCGATGATGTTGCCGGACGGGTCGCAGAACCAGGCGATGTCCGGCCCCCTGTCATGCTCCGATCCGCGCATCACGCCCTTGTCGTCCTGGGGCATGCCGTCGTAGCGCTCGAAGACGACACCGGCGGCGGTGAGCTCGTCGATCGCGGCGTCGATGTCGGTCACCACGAGGTTGAGCACCGTGTAGACGGCGGGCTCGTGGTCCTCCTTCGGATAGACCAGCACCTGCGCACCCCCGGGCAGCGTCAGGTTCAGGATGCCCATCTCGTTCGTGGCCGTCTCCAGCCCGAGAGTGCCCCCGTAGAACTCGCGTGCCGCGTCGATGTCGCGGGCGCTGAACCCGCTGAAGCCGTGGACGAACTCGACCATGATGTCTCCTCTGCTCTGAGCGTGACCCACCCGCACCGTGACCGATGTGGACAGTGTCCACTATGGCATCCGCCGATCACCCTGCCAAGGGTTCAGGCAGCCGCGTGCCTGCCCACCCTCCCCCGCAGATCCTTGCGGAGGATCTTGCCCGAGGCCGACTTCGGGATGACGTCGATGAACTCCACGAGCCGCACCTTCTCATGCGGGGCCACCCGGTCCTGCACCCACGCGATGACGGTCTCCTCGTCGAGGTCCGCGTCCGCGGTGCGCACGACGTAGGCCTTGGGCACCTCCTGCCCGTCGTCGTCCGGGACGCCCACGACCGCCGCGTCGGCGATCTCCGGATGCGCGAGTAGCACGGCCTCGAGCACGGCCGGAGCCACCTGGTAGCCCTTGTACTTGATGAGCTCCTTGAGACGGTCGACGATCGTGAACACCCCGTCGGCGTCGACCGTGGCGATGTCGCCCGTGTGCAGCCAGCCCTCGGGGTCGAGCGTGCGGCTGGTCGCCTCGTCGTCGTGCAGGTAGCCCGGCATCACCTGCGGGCCTCGCACGAGCAGCTCCCCCGGCGCGCTCGTGCCCTCGCCCGGCAGCGCCAGTTCCGCACCTGTCTCGACATCGATGAGGCGACACTCGGTGCCTGGCACGGCACGCCCGATCGACGAGCGGTCGACGCCGGGCTCTCCGACCGGGATGACGTGCGTGACCGGGCTCGTCTCGGTCATGCCGTAGCCCTGGCACACCTCGCAGCCGAGGCGCTCGGCCACGGCGCTCGCGAGCGTGCGGTCGAGCGGCGCCGCCCCCGAGAACACGACCTTCACGCTCGACAGGTCGTAGTCGTCGACGAGCGGATGCTTCGCGAGGGCCACGGCGATCGGCGGCGCGATGAACACCCACGTGCAGCGGTGCTCGCTCACGGTGCGGAGGAACTCGGTGAGGTCGAACCTGGGCATGGTCACGAGGGCCGCGCGCTTCAGCAGCGCGAAGTCGAGCAGCACCGACATGCCGTAGATGTGGAAGAACGGCAGCACCGCGAGCACCCGGTCGTCGCGCCCGAGCCCGATGGCGCGCTCGCACTGCAGCACGTTGGCCACCAGGTTGCGGTGGGTGAGCATGACGCCCTTCGGATGCCCGGTGGTGCCCGAGGAGTACGGCAGCACGGCGAGGTGCGTGGCCGGGTCGAACCGCACGGTCGGCGGGATCGCCCGGTCGAACAGCAGGTCGCGGAGGGAGGGGTGGCCCTCGACGCCGTCGATCACCACGAGGCGCTCGGCCGGGATGCCCGCCGCATCGGCGGCCTCCTTCGCCTGCGGATACAGCGGCGAGACCGTGAAGAGCCAACCCGCCTCGGCGCTCGTGAGCTGGTTCGCGATCTCACCCGGGGTGTAGAGCGAGTTGATCGTGGTCGCGGTCCCGCCCGCGCGGAGCACACCGTGGAAGACCGTCGCGAAGGCCGGGATGTTGGGGCACAGGATGCCCACCCGGTCACCCACCGCGAGCCCGCGCGACGCCAGGGATCCGGCCAGCGCGTCGATCTGCGCCACGAGCTGGCGATAGCTCGTCTCGTCGCCCGAGGCGCCGTCGATGAGGGCGACCCGGTCGAGGTCGGCGTCGGCGAGGTCGGCGAAGAGGAGGTCGTAGACGCTCAGGGAAGGGATCTCGACGGGGTCGAGCGCGACGACGGAGGTGGCGGAGAGCGCCGCGACCTCGGCGGTGTCGCCTCGATGCAGGGCGCGGGACAGGAACGAGCGGGCCATGGGCTATCTCCTTCGATAGTCGTGCCGCTATTTGACTACCGAGTCGCCCGCCACCGCAAGAGCGCAGGACGGAGAGCGAAGCGCCGTGCGGTAATCCTGCGGATCCGCGCGACGCCGGCACCTCCTCAGGCCAGGCGGATGCCGTTCTGGAGCCTGGTCCGCAGGTCGAAGACGCGGTCGATGCTCTCGCGGCCCCCGGCGTCGCGCCCGCCACCGCGGCCGTCACCCGATCCGTTGCGGAGCAGCTGCGGCAGGAGCGAGCGGCGGACGAGGACGGACCCGGCCAGCCGGCCTCGCCCGACCACGTCGAGCGGTTCAGCCAGTGCGGCATCCGGGACCACGATCACGAGCGCCGTGAACTTCACGCCCAGCGAGCGGGAGAGCGCCTTCGTGCCGCGGTGGAGCTCGTGCAGAGGCTCCTCGTCGGGGTGGATGCCCTCCCCCACGATCTCGTCCTTCCGCAGGCGCACGTGCCCGCCGCGGTCCTCGGACTGCACCGCGAAGAGGCCTGCGGGGCCGAGCACGACGTGGTCGATGGTCTCGGGCACGCCACCGAGGGTGCGGCCCGTGAGCACGTTGTTCCAGATCGTGTAGCCGAGGCCGAGGCCCCCGACGATGCCGGCGGTCGCCTCCTCGGCGAGCGCCTTGGCGAGCCAGGCCCGGATCTCGCGCGGAGCCGACCGCACGAGGGCGGGATCGTAGGGGTCGTCGACGGTCACGCCGCGGCCCGCCCACTCGCGGACGAGCCGCAGGTAGATCTCGCGCTCCTGGCCGCCGGGGTGACCGTAGCTGCGGGCGCGCACCTCGGAGCTGCGGGCCCTGGCCCTCGCCGACGAGGCGTGGGAGGGCGGGCCGAAGCCGCCACCGGGAGTCGAGGAGGAGCCGGAGGCGCCCGCGGCGTGCGCGTCGCCGTAGCCGCTCCCGCCTCGGCTGCTGCCGCGGTCGTACGCGGCGCGGTCGTCGGGGGTGCCGATCAGCTCCCAGGCGTGCTGCACGGCCACGAAGCGGGCGGCGTCGCCTCCCGTGTCGGGGTGCGTCTCGCGGAGGAGTCGGCGGTAGGCACGGCGCAGCTCGTCGTGCGAGACCGTGGCCTCCACGCCGAAGACCTCGTAGGGCGTTCTCGAGGCGGGGCTTTCAGGCACCCGCACCACGATACCGGGCGCTCGCGGCGAGGACGCTGTCAGCGTGCGTCGGCCACGCGCAGGACGAGCACCGGGCACGGCGCGTGGATGAGCACGTCGTGGCTGACCGAGCCGAGGAGGAACCGGCTGAGGCCGCGGCGGCCGTGACTGCCCACCACGAGGAGCTCCGCCTCGGCACCGGCGGCGATCAGGGCCGTGGCGGGAGAGTCCAGCACGATGCTGGTCTCGATCGGGGGGACGGCGTGCTGCGCGCCATCCGGTGCGGATCGCCACGCCGCGATCACCTCGTCGACCGCGGTGCGGGTGTTCTGCTCGAGCGCGTCGTAGAGGGCGGGGTCGTCGGTGAACTCCGGGGTCGCGAGGGGCGGGAGGGTCCACGCGCTCAGCACGCGGAGGGTCGTCTCGAGAGCTGCGGCCTCGGCGGCGGCGCGCGCGAGTACGGGCGCAGCGGCCTCCGAGCCGTCGACGCCCACGACCACGCCGGAACGGTGGCCAGTGGCGGAGTGCTCCGGGATGACCGCGACGGGTACCGAGGCCGATGCCGCGACCTTCACGCTCACCGACCCCGCGGTGACGCGGTGGTAGAGGTCCTTGCCTGCGGAGCCGACGACGAGGAGGCCGGCACCGACCTCCTCGGCCACCGCGGTGAGGACCTCCACCGGCCGCCCCGCCACCACCCGGGGGTGCACGGCGACGTGCGGCGACGTGGAGTCGGCGTGGAAGGCGGCCCCCGCGAGCACGACCTCCCCGTGCCGGCGGATGGCGGGACTCGCGGCGTAGGCTTGCGAGTCCCACGAGTCGTCGGCGGCGAAGACCACCTCCACGTCGGTCCGGACGCGCTCGGCCCGTCGCAGCGCCCAGTCGAGGGCGACCTTGGCCGAGTCGGATCCGTCGTAGCCGACGACGATGGGTGCGGTCATGGGAGCCTCCCTGCTCGATGCCTCCGATTCTGTCGCATCCGTTCGCTCGGGTGCGAGGACTCCGCGACGGATCGACCTGCGGCCACCCGGAATACTGGGACGGTGGCTGCGTTGACAGGTGCATACGTTCGCATGGAAAAAACCAGGAGATCACGATGACCCAGCAGCTCGAACTCGGCCTCGACACCTTCGGCGACGTCACCGCCGACGAGGCAGGACAGCCGCTGCCCGCCGCCCAGGTGCTGCGGAACCTCGTGGACCAGGGCGTGCTGGCCGACGAGGTCGGCATCGACTTCATCGGCTTCGGCGAGCACCACCGCGACGACTTCGCCGTCTCGGCTCCCGAGGTCGCTCTCGCCGCCGTCGCCGCACGCACCTCGCGGATCCGTCTCGGCTCGGCCGTGACCGTGCTCTCCTCCGACGACCCGATCCGGGTGTTCCAGCGGTTCTCGACCCTCGACGCCGTCTCGAACGGGCGTGCCGAGGTCATCCTCGGCCGCGGCTCTTTCACCGAGTCGTTCCCGCTGTTCGGATTCGAGCTCTCCGACTACGAGCGGCTCTTCGAGGAGAAGCTCGAGCTCTTCGCGGCCGTGCGGGCGCAGGAGCCCGTGACCTGGGAGGGCACCACGCGCGCTCCGCTCGTGCAGCAGAGCGTCTACCCGCCCGTCGAGAACGGA
Organism: Herbiconiux oxytropis; assembly: GCF_024979315.1. Taxonomy (GTDB): domain Bacteria; phylum Actinomycetota; class Actinomycetes; order Actinomycetales; family Microbacteriaceae; genus Herbiconiux; species Herbiconiux oxytropis. Next base: position 115,500 of record NZ_JANLCK010000005.1, read on the forward strand.
CTGCTGAAGACCTGGGTGGGGGTGGGCGGCAGCCCCGAGTCGGTCGTGCGGGCCGCGCGCTACGGGTTCCCGCTCATGCTCGCCATCATCGGCGGTGAGCCCTCGCGGTTCGCGCCCTTCTCCGACCTCTATCGACGGGCTCTCGCCCAGTTCGAGCTGCCTCTTCAGCCCATCGGCGTGCACTCCCCCGGACACGTCGCCGACACCGACGAGGAAGCGCGCGAGCAGCTGTGGCCGCACTACCAGCTGCAGATGAACCGGATCGGGCGCGAGCGCGGCTGGTCGCCCATGGGTCGCGCGCACTTCGAGCAGGAGGTCGCTCACGGATCGCTCTACGTCGGCTCCCCCGAGACCGTCGCGCAGAAGATCGCGGCGACCGCACGCACCGTGGGGATCGACCGCTTCGACCTCAAGTACGGCAACGGACAGCTGCCGCACTCGGCGCTCATGCGGTCGATCGAGCTGTACGGCACCCAGGTCATCCCGCGGGTTCGCGAGCTGCTCGCCTAGTCGCCGTGGGTGCCTGAGGCCAGGTGGGCGCCTGAGGCCAGGTGGGCGGAGAACTCCCTCGCCAGCAGGGATCGCTTGACCTCCACGCCCCACGCGAAGCCGCCCATCGTGCCGTCGCCGCGGAGCACCCGGTGGCAGGGCACGAAGAGGGCGGGGGCGTTCTTCGCGCACGCGCTCGCGGCCGCACGGACCGCCAGAGGGCGACCCAGTTCGGCGGCGAACTGCTGGTAGGTGAGTGGGTGGCCCGGCGTGATCGTGCGGAGGGCGAGCCAGCCCTGACGGTGGAAGTCCCCGCCGGCCTGGAGGACCGGGATGTCGTCGATCGCCGTGATCTCGCCGGCGTAGTAGGCCTCGACCGCTTCCGTGGCCGCCGTGGGTCCCGTGCCGGGGATCAGCGCCGGGGGGCGGATCGCGGGGGTGAGCCTGGCGAGAAGGGTGTCGGGCTCGTTCGTCCAGCCTGAGGCGAGGACTCTGTGGTCGTCGTCGGCGATGATGCCGAAGGGGCCGTCCGGGGTTTCTGTGAACTGGATCGTTGCCGTCATGGGGTGTGTGTCCTCGGTTCTCTGGCTGGCTCTGGGCGGCGTGGTGTGGGGGTGAGGGGAGCTGAGGCTCTCCAGAGGTGGAGGGAGAGGTAGGTGCGCCAGGGGGTGAAGGGGGCCGACCACGAGACGAGGGCCTTCGCGGTGTCGGGGAGGGCGAGGGCTCGGGCGCCGGCCCGGAGGGCCGAGTCGCCGGGGAGGAGGATGTCGGGGTGGTGGAGGAGGCGCATGGCGAGGTAGCCGGAGGTCCAGGGCCCGATGCCGGGGAGAGCCGTGAGGCGGGCGTGGAGATCGTGCGGGTCGGCGGCGATCGAGAGGTCGAGCGTGCCCTCCGCAAGCGCTTCCGCGGTCGCGACGATCGTGCGGATCTTGGCGCGCGGGCCCGTGAGCACGGCCTCGGCGTGCGCGGCCACCTGGGCCGCGGTCGGGAAGAGGAGGGTGAGCGGCTCGGGACCCACAGCGCCATCGCCGCCGCGGATGCTGGACACGTGCGGATACGGGGCGCCGGCCGCCGCGGCGAGACGGCGCAGGAGGGTGCGGGCGGAGGCGACGGAGATCTGCTGACCGAGGATGGCGCGGAACAGCATCTCGTCCGGGTCGACCGCACCGGGCATCCGGATGCCGGGGAGTTCGCGGAGGTGGGCCTCGAGAGCGGGAGATCCCAGGGTCGCGGCAGCTTCCCGGAGGGCGTCGTCGATCGCGGTGGGGTCGGCGTCGAGGTCGAAGAGGCGGCGCACCCTCGCCACGAGCACCGGGAGGTCGGCGAGCGCCGTGAGGTGGGCCTCGAGGTGGAGGAGGCCAGGGGTGCCCGGATCGTGGCGCACGGTGAAGCGGGCCGGACCGGCGGGCAGGCGCAGGGTGCGGGAGTAGTGGGCGGGGCCGGCGTCCTCGATTCCCGGGACGGCCCGGGCGGCGAGCCAGGTGAAGACGCCAGCCGCGTCGAAGGGCTCGCGGTACGGGAGGGCGAGGGTGAGGGCACTCGGGGTGGCGGGGGCGGGAGTCGCGCCGGGGGCCGCTGCGGCGGGGCCGGTGGTGGAGGCGGCGGTGCCGCTGGCGGAGGCCGGGGCCCGGTGGGACGGGCGGGCGCGGACCTCGCTGGGGGTGAGCCGGAAGACCTCGGCGATGGTCTCGTTGAACTGGCGGATGCTGCGGAAGCCCGCGGCATAGGCGATGTCGGCCATCGGCAGGTCGGTCGAGGTGAGGAGCGTGCGGGCGGTCTGCGCGCGGTGCGCCCGGGCGAGGGCGAGGGGCCCGGCGCCGAGCTCCTGGCGCAGCACCCGGGTGAGGTGGCGCGGCGAGTAGCCGAGCTGGGAGGCGAGCCCGTCCACGCCCTCGCGCTCCACGACGCCGTCACCGATGAGCCGCATGGCGCGGGCGGTGAGGTCGTGCCGCAGGTTCCAGTCCGGGGTCCCCGGCACCGCCTCCGGCAGGCAGCGCTTGCACGCGCGGTACCCCGCCTCGTGAGCGGCGGCGCTCGTGGCGTAGAACGTGACGTTGCCGGGTTTCGGAGTGCGGGCCGGGCAGCTCGGGCGGCAGTAGATGCCGGTGGAGCTCACGGCGGTGATGAACTGGCCGTCGAAGCGGGCGTCGCGCGACTGGATGATGCGGTAGCGCGAGTCGAAGTCCATGCAGGCAGTCTCACACGCGCCGCCGCCGCGTGCTAGCGGGAATCGGACACGGCGGTGGAGGAGCACGTCCGCGCCCCTGGGGGATGTCGGCGGGGCCACGTAGGGTCGGCCTCATGGCGCACTCCATCGTTCCCCCGTACCTGCTCGCCCGCCTCGCCGAGACGGATGCCGAGGGCCTCCAGCGCGCCGCCCTCGCCGCGCGGCGCTCGCTCGCCGCCGACCCTCCGCTGCGGGCAGAGCGGCAGCGCGAGGGCGTGTTCGTGCCGTCATCGGTGGTGCTCGACGCGGCCGAGCCGGGCATGGCATCCTTCACCGGGCTCGCCGGGGTCACGGAGCCCCAGCGGACGATCTCCGACGCCGAGGGGCGCGAGCGTCTGCCGGGCACCGTGGTGCGGCGGGAGACGGACGGACCGGTCGACGACGTGGCGGTGAACGAGGCCTACGACGGCCTCGGAGCCACCCATGCCCTGCTGCTCGAGGCCTTCGGCCGCGCGTCGATCGACGGGCTCGGCCTGCCGCTGGACGCGACGGTGCACTACGGCGAGGACTACGACAACGCGTTCTGGGACGGTGAGCGCATGGTCTTCGGCGACGGCGACGGCGAGGTGTTCGGCCGGTTCACCGCCTCGCTCTCGGTGATCGGGCACGAGCTCGCGCACGGGGTGACGCAGTACACGGCGGGGCTCGTCTACGAGGGCCAGTCCGGCGCGCTCAACGAATCGTTCTCGGATGTGATCGGGGCGCTCGTGGAACAGCACCGGCTGGGGCAGACGGCGGGCGAGGCCGGTTGGCTGATCGGCGAGGGGCTCTTCACCGCCGCGGTGGAGGGACGAGCGCTGCGGTCGATGATCGAACCGGGAACGGCCTACGACGACGACGTGCTCGGGCGCGATCCGCAGCCGGCCGACATGGCGGGCTACATCGAGACCGCCGACGACAACGGGGGCGTGCACCTGAACTCCGGCATCCCGAACCGCGCCTTCGCGCTCGCCGCGCGGGCGGTGGGTGGCTTCGCCTGGGAGGGCGTGGGGGCCGTCTGGTACGACGCCATGACGGGGCCGCTGGATGAGCGGTCCGACTTCGCGGCGTTCGCCGAGGCCACGCTCGTGGCGTCGGATGCGCGGTTCGGCGCGGGTTCGGAGGTGTCGAGCGCGATCGCGGAGGCGTGGCGTACGGTGGGCGTGAGGAGCGATGAGCGAGCAGACTGACGACGAGACGGGCGCCGGTGCCGACGCGGGCGCACGCGCGCTGCGCATCACGGTGGCGCGATCGGGCGGTGTGGCGGGCATGTCGCCGAGCTGGACCGTGACGGCCGAGGGCGAGAACGACGTCGACGGCTGGCTCGACCTCGTGGAGTCGTGCCCATGGGACGCCGGCGACGCAGGCGACCCCGACGGAGCCGACCGCATCGTCTACACGATCCGTGTGCTCGTGCAGGCGCCGGAGGTCGAAGGCGAGCGCGATGCTCGGGTGCCAGAGCAGCAGCTCACCGGCCCGTGGCGCGACCTCGTCGACCGCGTGAAGGCCGAGGCGGCGCCCCGCCCCCGGCGCGCGAAGCGCTAGGGCCGCTCAGCCGAAGACGCCGTTGACGTAGTCGAAGGTGCGCGAGTCGATCGGGCTCGAGAACATCGCCTCGGTGCTGCCGTGCTCCACGATGGCGCCCGGCTGCCCCTGCGAGGCGAGGAAGAACGCGCACTGCGTCGAGACGCGCTGCGCCTGCTGCATGTTGTGGGTGACGATCACGATCGTGACGTCGTCCACGAGCTCGAGCATGGTCTCCTCGATCACCCGCGTGGAGGTGGGGTCGAGGGCCGAGCACGGCTCGTCCATGAGCAGCACCTTGGGCTTCACCGCGAGCGAGCGCGCGATGCAGAGTCGTTGCTGCTGGCCGCCCGAGAGCCCGCCGCCGGGGGCGCGCAGGCGGTCGCGCACCTCCTTCCAGAGGCCCGCCTTGGTGAGGCAGGTCTCGACGAGGTGGTCCTTGCGGTCGCGGTCGGCCTTCGTGCCGGTGAGCTTGAGCCCGGCGAGCACGTTGTCGTAGATCGACATCGCCGGGAACGGGTTGGGCTTCTGGAAGACCATGCCGATCGCCTTGCGGGCCTCCACGAGGCGGCGCGACGGGTCGTAGATGTCCTCGCCGTCGATGAGCACCTCGCCTGCGAGCGACGCGGAGGGGATGAGTTCGTGCATGCGGTTGAGGATGCGCAGGAAGGTCGACTTGCCGCAGCCCGAGGGGCCGATGAGCGAGGTCACGACCCCGGCGGGCATGGTGAGCGAGACGCGGTCGAGCACCTGGTGATCGCCGAACCAGGCCGAGATGTTGCGGGCGTCGAGCTCGGCGAGGAGCGGCCGCTCTGCCTGCACGATCGCCTGCTCGAAGCTCGCCTGCGGGATCGGGCCCGCCAGGGCATCCGGCGCAGCACCAGGCGGGAACACCGCGGCGCCCTTCATGATCTTCCGCTGGTCGCGGCGGCTGAGCGGAGGCAGCACGGTGGTCATGTCGTCGGCGGGGGTGTCGGTCACGGGTTCATCACTCTCATCGGGTCACAGCAGGTCGGGCCACAGCGGGTTCGGGTCACAGCAGGTCGGGCCACAGCGGGTTCGGGTCACAACAGGTTCGGGAGGAGGCGGGTGACCTGGTCGGCGACCAGGAGTCCGGCGAGGAACATCACGGGCACGAACACGATCCAGACCTTCTGCGCGCCGATGCGGCGATAGGCCCAGACGGCGGCGATCTCTGCCACGACGAAGAACTGCAGGGCGAACACGAGCGCCCAGACGGTGGAGGTGTCGGTCGCCATCTCGAGGTCCTCGGTCGGCAGGGTGCGGTAGGCGGTCTGCCGTGCACCGGCGGGTTGCGCATCCGACACGAGCTCGGCATCCACCCGTGCCGTGCCGGACGGGATGAACGCAGGACCGCGAGCGGTCTCGAGGATGAGCCGGCTCTCGCCCGCGATGGGATTGGGCGGAGAGGGGTCGCCGGCGTAGCGCACGCCGATCACCTCGAACTCCTGCAGCCCCTGGCCGGTGAGCACCGAGAACTCCTCGCCAGGGGCCAGCTCCTGGATGCGGCTGAACGGCCCGCCGTACGCGGCAGCGCGCGCCATGACGATGCTGAGCCCCTCCTGGCCGGGGAGCACCGTGTCGCGACGATGCGCGGGGCCGGACGTGGTGTCGCCCGACGACGATCCCTCGACGATGACCTCGCGGACGCCGAGCGACGGGATCTCGATGATCCCGACGGGCGCGCCGTCCGGCAGCAGCGTGTCGTCGAAGGCGCCCTCGCTCACGGGAGCCGTGCCCGCCGAGAGCTGAGCGCGGTAGGAGTCGGAGAGCTGCTGCTGCGCCACCGCGTGCTGCAGGTGGCTCAGCAGCATCAGGTTGAGGGCGAACGCGAAGATGAGCGACGCCACGACCACGAGGGCGCTCCGCGAGAAGACCTGCCCGGATGTCAGCGGGGCCAGCGGCTGCAGCGACCGCGGAAGCCGCCGCGGCATGCGCGGAACCGGCGCGGGAGGGGGTGTGTAGGCCGTCGACCGCCTCGCGGTGGGAGCGCTCACGCGGCGTTCTCCGCGAGCGCGGGCACGCGCATGGCCCGCACGAGCTGCACGACCACGAAGGCGAGGCCGGCGAGGGCTGCGATCCCGAGCAGGAACCAGGGCGGCAGCACCACGAAGGCATCGCGCGTCACCGGCGTGAGCGCTATTCCGTCGACCGTCTCGGGCGGGGTGAAGGTGTAGTGCGCGGTGGCGAAGGTGTACTGGCCCACTCCCGTGAGGGTCGCCGACACGACCTTGGACTCCTGCGGCTTCAGGCCCGTGAGCTCCACGTCGTCCTGAGCGCTGAGCTCCGTGCCGAACGGGCTGGAGACCCAGAACCTGGCCGACCCCGAGAGTTCGCCCGTCGAGACGTTGCGCACCGTGAACCAGGTCTTCAGCTCGCCGCCGAGCGGATCGATCGAGGGCAGGTACTCCGTGCTGAGACCGCTCACGTAGAGCACGCCGCCGATGCTGTACTCGTCGTCGGTGGGAGCCGGCGGGTTCCGCGGGTCGTTCACCACCACCGAGCCGCCCACGTTCGTGCTCGTGGTGGTGCCGGGTCTCGACGCGGGCGGCGCCGGTGCGGGCGACGGCGTGGCGCTTCCCGGGCCGACCGTCACGGTGAGGCCGATCCCCTCGGGTGCCGGATCGGTCGCGGCCGAGGCTGCTCCCCCGCCCAGAGAGGCCGCGGCGAAGGCGGCGATCCCGGCAAGCACGGCCACGGCCGCACCGCGCCGGAGGATCGTCGGCAGCGCGCGCCTCATCGTGGCTCGTTCGAGACGACCGGTGCCGACTCCTCGAGTGCCGCACGCCGCGCTTCGGCCTGGGTGTAGGCGATCCACTCGCGGGCGGTCTTCTCGTCGCGCACGCGGCGGATGCGCAGGAAGCCCCAGACGAGCGCGGCCAGCACGAGCGCGGCGAGCAGCAGCCACGGCACGGCGAACGCCACGGTGTCGCGGTTCACCTGGTCGAGGGCCCCCGGATCCATGGCGTCGGCGTCGACGCGCGGCTGGAGGGTGACGTAGGGATTGAGATACCCGAGCTGGGCGACACCGGGGACGGTCATCGTGATGGTGCGCGTGGCACCCGGCAGCATCTCGGAGAGCTCCTGACGGGACAGCTCACCGGCGCCGATGCCGAAGTAGGTCTTCACCCCTGCGACCATGTCGGCCGAGAGCGCCACGTTGCCGGCGTTGGTGACCGTGAAGGTGATGTCGGTGGTGCCGTCCAGCGGGTTGACCTCGCCGTTGTAGTCGGCCGCGATGCTCGAGATGGAGAGGGCGGGCTGCAGCTCTCCGGGAACGCGGACGTACACACGGGTGGCGACGCGGCGGTCGACGACGATCTGGCCGTCGGGGGTCGCCACCGAGATGACGATCCCGGCGGCGTGGTCGCCGGGAGCGGCGTCGGAGGGCACGGTGACGGAGAACGGCACGACCTGGGAGGTGCCGGGCTCCAGCGGGAGGTCGACCTCGGCGGCGCCGTTGATGAAGCCGAACCAGCTGCCCGCGTCGGTCGGGGCGGCGCCGGTCTCGAGGAGGCCGTACGACCCGTCCTCCGTGTTGTAGGCATCCGTGCCGTAGATCTTCATGACCTGGGGGGTGGTGCCGGTGTTGCTCACCTCGTAGTAGTCGAGGATCTGCTGGCCCGGCGCGACCTCGTAGCTGAATCGGCTGCGGGTGTCGGCTCCGGTCTCACCCGAGGGGGAACCGGAGATGCCGTCGGTGTCGTCGGCGAGAGCGGGAGCGGCCGCGAGGGTCGAGGCGCCGAGGACGAGCGCGAGGGCCGCGAGGGCGGCGGCGAGACGCGGAACCGCGTTCGCGAGCGGGCGGCGATCCGAGCGGATGGCTCGAGCCGAGGGCGTGGAGGGAAGCACAGTTCATTCATCCAGGGTCGATGGGCGGGGCGGCAGAGTTCGGGCGAACGACGGGTGAACGGGAGGGGGCGACGGCGAACCGGCACCCCCTCCCGCTGGGTTACTTCGACACCAGGGTGAGCGTGAGCTTCGAGGTGTAGGTACCCACCGCGGAGCCCACCGGGGCGACGAACTTCAGGTCGGCGTCGAACGAGACCGCGCCGGCGGCCGGCTTGTCGGGGTTGGCCTGAGCGAAGACCGACGGGTAGACGCCGGTGCCCGCGACCTGCGGGTCGGAGACGACGACGTTCGGGTTCGCGGCAGCGATCTTCGGCGCGAGACCGAGCTGCTGAGCGCCGATCTTCTTCGTGGCGTCGTCGTTCTTGGTGAACTCGGTCACCATCGACGTGAGCGTCCAGCCCGGGTGGGTGGAGTAGCGGGTGTCGGTGACCGTGAACGCGCCGAGCGTGCCCGTGGAGGTCGACTTGCCGTCGACCATCGCGGCGTTGCCGATCGTGGCCGAGGTCGACGCCGGGTTGCTGAGGGTCAGCACCTGGGGTCCGCCGTCGACGACGTCGGCGTTCAGCTCGACGTCGAACTCGCCGCCCTCGACCGGGGGCACCACGACGTCGGACGGGGTCGCGAACGTCCAGGTCCCGCCGTTGTCGACGTTGATGAACGTGAAGTAGGCGCCGCCGTCGGAGACGGTGAGGCCGTTGTTCTTCATGAACGCGAAGCCGAGGCTGAAGTCGCCGCCGGCCTTGACGGTGCTGAGGTTGCCCGAGGTCTGGTTGCCGAGCGAGAGCACCGGGAGGTACATGTTCGCGTTGTCGTCGAGGTAGGTGTCCGTCCACGCGACCCACTTGCTCGGGTCGTTCTCCTGGCCGCGCGGCGCGACGAAGGTCTTCGCCATCGTCGTGTCGGCGGAGCCGGGGAAGGTGGCGTTGAGGTCCACCGTGTCGGGTCGGGCGATGACCGGATCCTCGAAGCCGAGCTGCGTGGCCTTGGGGATGATGGAGCCGTCGGCGCCGCTGGCGGCGTAGAGCGCGCCCTTGGAGCCCACGGTGGCCACGGGCTCGGTGGCGGCCAGAGCGGCCGTCGCGGAGCCCGCGACGAGCGCGGCGGCGAGGATGCCGACCGCGGCGACGCGGATGCTGGTTGTGCGGATCATGATGATCGAGTGCCTTTCAGGGGGTCGCGGATCAGAGGGTCGCGTAGGCGCGGATGATGTCGGTCGAGGACGGCTCGAGGAAGCCGAACTTGCGCTTCACCGCTCCGGAGGTGGAACCGAAGGTGCCCATGTTGGTGAGCCCGGTCGTGGTGGCCGGGTCGAGCAGACGGGTGAGGTTCGCGTCGAAGTTCGCGCTGTTCGCGTCGATCCGCGCGTACTCCACCACCAGGAAGGTGTTGCGACCGAACTTGGCGTCGGCGTAGAACGCGGCGTTCGGGGTGGTGACGGTGCCGGAGACCGACACGGGAGCCACGCCGGTGGGAGCGCCGAGCTTGACGTTCGTGCCGGCGATCGTGTTGCTCGGGGTTGCGCCGTTGGCCTGAGCGGTCCAGCTGGCCACCGAGAACGGGATGATCTCGTCGGCCTGGAGGATGGATGCGTCGTTCTCGGGGCGGGTGTTGTTCGTGTCACCGACGGTCGAGCCGACGGCGGTCACGTTGATGGCACCGAGGAAGAAGCTGCGCGTGCCTGACCCGTTCTGAGGCAGGCGCGGCTTGACGGTGGTCGTCCCGATGACGACCGGGGTGTTCGACTCGTAGATCTGCTTGAGCTGAGCCGAGGTGAGGTTGGCGAGGTCGTTGTTCGTGCCGTTGTAGGCGTACGAGACCGCGTCACGGGCGTAGGGGACGTAGGCGAGCTTGCCCTCGCTCGAGGCGTTGCTGCCGGGCGAGCTCGACGAGCGCGCGATGTCGACCTGGCCGGTGATGACCTTGCCGTTGTAGACGTTGCCCGAGATCGACGCGCGCAGAGCGGTCACGCCCGCGCCCGAACCGGCGGGGCGCACGAAGTACGGTCCACCGCTCTTGGTCTGGATCAGACCGGAACCGAAGGCGTCGTACGAGCCGAGGTTCGTGCCGCCGGAGGTGACGCGCACCGGCGAGCCGGAGATGCGGGTTCCGTTGATCAGGGCGTTCGTGGAGTCCTGAAGCGTGTCGGACCCGACGAGCACGTATCCGTTGGAGACGGGCTCGGCGTTCGCCGGCATGGCGAGGCCCAGTCCGGCGAGGGCCACGCCGACGGCCGCGCCCAGCGCGACCATTTTCTTCATCTTCACTTCGAGTTTTTCCTTTCGGGAAGGGTGACCGAGCATCCGCGGTGCGGCTGCGTCGACTTGGCGTCAGGACGACGGACTTCGTCGGCAGGACGGACTCCAAGAACAGGGGGCATCAGATTCGTCTCCTGATGCGGGAGATGACCGGCACGGCGAGTGCGGCCAGGAGCCCGGCGAGGATCGCCAGCGGCACGGCGCCCGAGATGCCGCCGAGCTCCTGGTCGACGGGCGTGGTCTTGCCGAGCAGTGAACCCGCCGCCGCTCCGCTGGCGGAGGGGCCGGTCGGCGCGGCGGGTGCGGGTGCCGGCGCCGGCTGCACGGCAGCGGGGGCCGGAGCCGTGACGGGGGTGGTCGGCTTCGCCGGGGTGGGAGTGGGGGTGGGCGTGGACGCCTTCTGCGGTCCGGACTGGATGAGGGCTGCGGCCTCGAGAGCCTGGGCACGCCACCCCTCCGGGATCGGCGCGTAGCCCTCGGGGAGCATCCCGAACCCGGTGCCCGGCTCCTGGCCCGAGGTCACGGCGTAGTCGATGAAGGCGGCGTAGTCGGCCCGGAGCTCGGCATCCTTCATCGCCGGGTTGGCGGCGGCGTAGACGGGGACGGCCAGCGGATACGCCCCGGATGCACCGCGAGCGGCATCGGAGGCGGGGTCGAAGCGGTAGACCTGCGGCTGGGCCGGATCGGCGGTCATGGCCGCCGCCGCGGCGATGAGGGACTCGGTGGTGGGGGCCACGAACTCGCCCGCGGGGTTCCGGAGCTCCGCAGAGAACACCTGGTACTTGGCGGCCGACGAGGTGTCGGTGAGGCCGATCACCCGCTGGAAGCCCGCGAGGCTGCGACTCGCCTTGGTGTACTTCGGCGGCATCGCCACGGGGTCCCAGGGACCGAGGATCTGACCGTCACCGCGGAGCACGAGGTTCGCGCTGGTCGCGAGATCGTTGGTGTAGGGGCGCCAGGTGACGCTGTTGATGGCGGCCGGACCGGACTCGTCGGCGGGCTGCTCCGTCGGATCCGCCTTCGGGAAGTCGTCCCGGGGGAACGTCAGCGGGAGCCCGGTGCCCCCGTTCGCCGCATACACGGCCGCATCGGACGAGGCCCACGGATTGACCTTCATCCCGAACTCATCGGCCTCTCCGGCCAGGAACGCGGCCGCTGCCGCATCCGACGTGACGTAGGTCCAGAGCGCGCGGGCGGTGTCGCTCCGGCCCTGGGGCACGATAATGTCGGCGACCGAGGGCGCCGTGATCGACTGGTCGGCCCATTCCGGGTCGTTGATCTCGAGGAACTCCGGATCGAACGTGATGTTGCGGGCATTGGGGCCGGGATCCTCGGGGCTGAGGTAGCCCAGGTGGGACTTGTCGGCGCCCGTCGGCATCGAGTCGAGGTAGGAGTTCGTGAGCAGCTTCGCCACGAGGCGCGGCGTGAGCTTCAGCGTCTGGAACGGAAGTCGCTCGCGGCCCTTCACCTCGTCCGAGACCTCCCGGAGCGCGGTGACCTCCCGGTCGATCGAGAAGGCGACCGAGATGCCGGTGAGGGCGATCGGCGCGTAGGTGAGGCCGTCCACGACATCCGGAGCGCTGAGGGCTCGCGAGGTCAGGGCCAGCGGAGTCGTTCCGGTGCCGTTCGCCGCGAGCACGGCATCCGACTCCGGTCCGGTGATGGAGGTGTATGCGGCACCGTTCTCGGCGCCGCAGAGGCTCGGCTGCCACGAGGCGATTGCCTCCGACACGAGCTCGCTGCCCGAGAGCTGGCGCTCGGCCGCGCCGATGGTGCAGCGCACGCCGATGGGCAGGAAGTCGAGCTTGACCGCGATCCGGTGCTTCCACGAGTCCCAGAACAGCCCGGAGCGCGCGATGTCGTTCGCACCGGCGTCGGCGGTGCCGCGGGGCACCACGACGAGCCAGCAGGACGAGCCGACGAAGCGGCCGCCTGCCACGGGTTCGGGGGTGCCGCAGCCGAGGCCGGGAGACTGCGCGGCGGTCTGCAGCTCGAACTTCACCGAGCCGGTGCCGTCGGCGCCCGATCCGGCCCAGCTCACCTCGTTGCTGGTCAGCCTGCTGAAGTACTGGTTGCTGTTGAGGTTGATCTTCTCGGCGTCGGGCTTGCCGCGATCGGCGAGCACGTTCGTGCCGTTGTCGTCGACCACCTTGACGACCGATCCGCCGTCGGCGCCGTGGAACGGGATGCCGACGTAGGTGGGGTTGCTGAAGCCCGATCCGGTGACCGTGTGCGGCAGATCCTCATCGGCCGGCACGGTCGAGCCGATCAGCGAGTCCCTGGTCGCGCCCGGCGTGTTCATGCCGCCGTACTGGCACTTGGTGCGGTCGGGTCCTGTGTCGTCGTCGGCACCCCAGCACTGCATGATCTGCAGGAAGTTGGAGCCGCCGGTGGAGGCGTTGGGCGCGATCGACTGGAGGCCGCCGGTCCAGCTGACCTGGATGCCCTGGGCGGCGAGATCCCTGGTCTGCGAGACCGTGACCGCGAGCTTCGGGAAGGGCGCCGTGCCGAGGTCGGTGTCCTGCTGGTTCGCCGAGACGGTCACGGCGCTGTCGCTGACGGCCGCGGCCGGTGCCGATGTGCTGCCGAATCCGGCGACCGACAGGAGCGTCGCGGTGAGGACGCCGACACCCGTGCCTGCGACGATGGAGAGAAGGAGGGACCGGCGACGGGCGTGCCGGCGAGCGGCCCTGCGAGGCGAGAGCACAGCCGTCGCGGGCAGCGCACGAGGTGCACGCAGCGCAGGCATCGCCCGGGAGCGGGTGGCCATCAGGCGTCGCCTCCGGCCCGCTTGAGTCGGCGCGAGACGAGCGGAGGCACGACCACGGCGCCCACGAGCAGCACTCCGGCGGCGACCATGAGCCACTGCTGCGGGCCCATGCCCTGATCGGGCAGGGTGAACGGGCTCGACACGGCCGCTCCCGCCACTGCGCTGCCGCCGCTGATCAGGCCGCCGTTCTCGTCGTAGACCGGGGCCGAGCCCGCCGGCCCCGCCGCCGCCCCGACCGCCGCTCCCGGCGTCGTCGCCGCTGCCGCTCCCCCCGGTGCATCCGAAGCCGTGCCGCCGTTGCCGGTGCCCGAGGTATCGGTGGGTGTCTCGGCCGCGCCACCGGTTCCCGTGACGCACTGGTCGGGGCCCTGGCGGTCGCACTCGGCCGGTGCCGGAGCGGTGTTGGCGAGCGCGTTGCTGTTGGGGCTGTCGCCCGGGCTGAAGGTGGGGTTGTTGCAGGCATTGACGTCGACACCCGTGGAACCGGCTCCGGGGATCCTCTTGATCTGCTCCGAGCCCGCCAGCACGAGGTTCATCGGCAGCGGCGAGTAGCCGAGGGTGTCGGCCTGCTGCTGGCCCTCGCAGAGCATGTACCGGGCGAAGGCGCCGAGCGTGGAGCCCTTCGCGTCGGTGAAGTTGGGCGTGGTGGCCGTTGGCACGATCATGTACGAGTAGCTCGAGAGCGGGTAGGAGCGGTTGTCGCCGTTGTTGTAGACGTTGTCGAGGATCTGGGTGAGGTACTCGGCCGACGACGGATCCTCGTTGATCTGCGCCTGCAGGAGCGCCACCGCGACGCTCGTGGCCTTGGGCTCCACGTAGTAGCCCGCGTTGTTCAGCACCTTCGCCACGGGGAAACCGGCGTTCTTGGCGTAGGAGTACTCCACGTAGGTGATGGCGCCCTCGCCGTAGCCCTGCGAGACGTAGCCGGCCACACCGAGGGAGCCGTTCTGCGCCTTCATCGCGCCGCTCGCCGGATACTGCGAGGTGAGCGCTCCGGAGGGGAAGTAGGCGCTCCAGAGCGCCTGGTGCTGCTTCGACATCCAGAGCGTGAACTGGGCCGTGGAGCCGGAGCCGTCGGAGCGCACGACCGGCACGATGCCCTTGTCCGGCATGGCGAGGCCGGGGTTGTCGGCCCTGATGACGGGGTCGTTCCAGTTGGTGATCGCACCCGTGAAGATCTTCGTGATCGTCTCACCGCTCAGCCGGAGGTTGGTCACGCGCTTGCCGTTGATCTGCAGGTTGTACATGAACGCCGTTCCACCGGCCACGATCGGCATGTAGGCGTAGGGGCTCTGCGGCGCCTCCGGGATCGAGCCGTCCTCGGGCGCCGACTGGAACGGGATCTCGCTGACCGCGAAGTCGACCGTCTGGGCGATGAAGTCACGGCGACCGGCGGAGGATCCCACTCCCGAGTAGTTCACGGTCATGCCGTAGTTGGCCGCCACGTTCTTGCGCCACTGGTCGAGGGCGTTCTGCGACCAGGTCGAGCCGGTGCCTGTGATGGGCACGTAGGTCTCGGCGTGCGCGGGGGCGACGGGGCCGGTGACGGCGGCCGCGAGGCACAGCAGCGCGAAGGCGGCCGTCGCCGCGGCGGCGCGGAGGGCTCGGAGGGCAGGGGGTACTCGGGTCATGTCTCGGGTTCCGGATCGGTCGTGCGGCGGGTCAGGAGGGGTCGGCGGTGGGGGGCGCCGTGGGCGGGGCGGAGGGGGCTGCGGGTGGGGCGGATGCGGCGGGTGGGGCGGATGCGGTGGATGCGGTGGCGGGCTCGGTCTGCACGGTCGGCAGCACGCGCGGCGGGTACTCGCCGCGGGCGATGCGGTCGTCGAGCATCGTGATGCGCTGCAGGTCGCGGATCGAGTCGACCTTCGCCGCGCGGCGCTGGCGGTCGGAGAGCTGGCCGGGGCCCTTTCCGCCGATCATGCGGGCGATGATGAAGAGGCCGAGCACGAGCAGGATGAGCACGGCCGCCGTGCCGAAACCGCGCGCGATCATGGTGGGCTCGGGCGAGCGCACGAAGTCGAACACCTGCAGCGGGAGCGAGATCATCGGCCCCGAGAACGGGTTGACGTTCATCACCGCCGTGATGCCCGACGTGAGCAGCACGGGCGAGGTCTCGCCGATGCCGCGGGCAGTGCCGAGGATCACCGCGGTCACGAGGCCGGAGCGCGCCGTCGGCAGCACCACGTGCCAGACGGTGCGCCAGCGGCTCGTGCCGAGCGCGTACGACGCCTCGCGCAGGTTGCCGGGCACGAGCCGGAGCACGACATCCGAGGCCCGGATGACGATCGGCAGCATCATGACGGTGATCGCCATGGCCGCGGCGAACCCCGAGCGCTGGTGGGTGACGAGCTGGATGATGGCGGCGTAGACGAAGAGCCCCGCGACGATCGAGGGCAGGGCGGTCATGGCATCCGCGATCGTGCGCACGAAGCGCGCGAACCGCCCGCCGATCTCGTTGAGGAAGACCGCCGTGGTGATGCCGAGCGGCACCGTGATGGCCAGCGCGATGGAGATCTGGATGAGCGTGCCGACGATGGCGTGCAGGATGCCGCCCGAGGAGAGCGGGTCGAGCGGGCCCGTGAGCTCCATGGTCTCGGTGAAGAAGTTGAGGAAGGGCAGCGCCTCGGAGCCGCGCGCGATCGTGTAGACCACGATGAACACCAGGGCGCCGAACAGGAGCACGCCGGCGCTGACCATGAGCACGGTGGCGACGCGATCCTTGACCTCCTGCCAGTCCGAGCGGAGCGACACGAGCAGCACGTACAGGCCGACGAACGCGAGGAAGGCCACCACGAACCAGCCGACGATGCCCGAGAGCGGGCCGATCCAGCCGAACAGCAGGGTCGCGAGGGCGAGACCGCCGGCGAGGGCGCCGACCACGTTGAAGCGCTCGTCGAGGGTCGCCGTGCGGAGCGTGCGGCGGGGGCCGATCTCGACGCCCTCGGGCGAGGGGATGCGGGTGGGGGGCTCGAAGTCGACCGCGTCGAGGAAGTCGGTGTGGGCATCCGCTTCGGGCGCATCGGGGCGGGTGGGGAAGGTCGTCGACATGGATCAGAGGCTCTCTGCGCCCGAGCGCGACCGGGCGACGATCGACGACGCCGTGAAGTTCACCACGAGGGTGATCAGGAACAGCACGAGGCCGGCGGCCATGAGTGCCGACAGGCCGAACTCGCTCGCCTCGCCGTAGCGGAGCGCGATGAGGGCCGAGACGGAGTTGGTGCCGGTCTTCAGCACCTCCCAGTTGATGACGAAGATCGGCGAGATGATCATGTAGACCGCGATGGTCTCGCCGAGCGCCCGCCCGAGGCCGAGCATCGTGCCGCCGATGATGCCGCCGCGGCCGAAGGGCAGCACGACTGTGGCGATCATGCCCCAGCGGGTCGCGCCGAGGGCGAAGGCGCCCTCGCGCTCGCCCACCGGCGCCTGCGAGAAGGCCTCTCGCATGACCGAGGCCTGCGTGGGCACCACCATGAGGCCCACCACGATGCCCGCGATGAAGGCCGACGAGGTGAAGGCGCTCGCCTCGGTGAGGGTGGCGCCGTCCTCCCCCGTGACCGCGAAGACGGGGATCCAGGCGAAGTAGTGCGAGATCCACTCGGCGACCGGGATGATGTTCGCTTGCAGGAAGAACACGCCCCAGAGGCCGAACACGATGCTCGGCACGGCGGCCATCAGGTCGACCAGGGACACCAGGAACGAGCGGAGTCCTCCGCGCACGACCTCGGAGAGGAGGAGGGCTGTGCCGAGGGCGAGCGGGAAGCCCACGATGAGCGCGATGACGGCGATCGTGACCGTGCCGAAGAGCACCGCGGCGATGCCGAACTGCTGCGTCTCGGGCGACCACTCCTCGGTGAACAGGAAGCCGATGCCGGCGACCTCGAGGGCGGAGCCTGCGCGGATCGAGAGGAACAGACCCACCGCGAGCATGATGCCGACCGTCGTCGCACCCGCCGTGAAGGCGATCGTGCGGAAGACGGTGTCGGAGGTCGAACGGCGCGACGCGAGCGATCGCCGCACGGGCGATCCGCTGCCCCCGTCGCCAGGCGTCCCGCCGTTCGACCCCCCGGCGCCACCCGCACCAGGGACGCCGTCACCCCCGCCGTTGCTCGCGTCAGTGACGCCCGCAGCATCGACGGCGGTGAGGATGTCTGTCCGCTCGTTCTCGAGGAAGACGTCGTCGATCGTCTGGAAGACGTCATCCTGCTTCACGATTCACCGGCCATGGCCCTGATCGTGGGCCGCGCAGGTGAACGAGCGACGGCGTCGGTCTGAAGTCAGGATGGACGAGATGTGGAGAAAGTACTCAGGTTGCTTTAGGCCTATCCCCCATTGGGGGGTGTAGTGCCGGTGGGGGTGGGTACGGGGGGCCCTGGAGTGGGCTCCGGGGTCGGCGTCACGGTCGGCTGAGCAGCCGGGCGGGGTACCGCGAGCACGACCGTCACCGTGGTTCCCACCTGGGCCTCGGTGCCCTCGGCCGGCACGGTGGCGAGCACGGTGCCGGGGGGCCCGTCGTCTTCTCTCGTGGTCGTGGTCACGTCGAAGCCGGCGGCGCGGATGCTCGAGATGGCCTCGACCTGGTGGGTGCCGAGCGCTCGGGGCACGAGGTTCGAGCCCGAGGCGACGACCAGGTCGACGATGCTGCCCGGGGCGACCGGGGTGCCGACGGCCGGGACGACCCTGAGGACCGTGTCGAGCTGGCGGGGAGCGCGCTCGGCGGTGACGGCGCCCAGGGTGAGGCCGAGGGAGGCGAGAGTGGTGCGGGCGTCGGCGAGGGTGCCGTCGGCCAGCGCCGGGACGGGGATCGTCTCGGCGGCGACGGCTGCAGCTGTGGGTGCGGAGGCGGGGGCGCTCGGAGGGTTCGAGCCGGTCCCGGCGGGCTCGGCCGAGGTGTCGGGCTGAGCACCCGCAGCGAGTGGAACCGGGGCGCCGCCGACGGCCGCGAGCGACCACGCGACCACGACGACCGCCACCAGGAGCAGGGCGACGAGGCCCAGGACGAAGGCGGGGCGGGAGGCGGCGTTCTGCGGGGCCGGTGGCTTCTGCGGGGCCGGCGGCCAGGATCCGGAGCGGGAGCCCGTGTCCGTGGGCGCGTTCGGGGCGGCGGGGCGGACTCCCGGTGCGGGGTGCGGGGCACCGGGGCGTCGATGGGGAGGGGTGGCCGCGGCCGCGGCTCCGGCTCGGCGAGCGGTGGTCGGTGCGAAGGATCCGGGGCGGGGGCGGCGGTCGAGCGAGCCCAGCGTCGAGGTGCGCATGGCGTCGCTCGGCGCCGTCGGGAGGATCGCGGTCGCGGCCGGGGCCGAGCTGGCGGTGGGGGTGGCGGTGGCGGCGGCCTCGTCGCCGCCCGCCGAGGTCGACGGGCCGGTGGTGGATGCGGCGTGCTCGGGCCGGCGCGCTCCCGGGAGGTGCTGGCGGGCGGCTCGCACCGCCACCTGCATCGCGGCGGCGGTCGGGAAGCGGGTCGCGGGATCCTTCAGCAGTGCCCGCACCACGAGGCGGTCGACGGCCCGGGGCGTGCCGGGCCGCACGACGGAGATGACGGGTGGCGGGGCCTGCAGGTGCGCGAGCATCGTGGATCGTGCGTCGGCCCGCACGAACGGCGGTGTGCCCACGACGGCGAGGTGGAGGACCGCGCCGAGCTGGTACAGGTCGCCGCGGGCGTCGACGGGGTCGCCGCGCGCCTGCTCGGGCGAGAGGTAGTTGACGTTGCCGAGCACGCCGGGGGTGGCATCCGACGGTGGAGTGGTGGCGGCATCCGGCGTCGAGGAGCCGGCGGGAGCGGGAGCGGCCCGAGGGGCCGCGGCGGCTTCAGGGGCGGGGTCGGGGGTGCGCAGGAGGTCGCGGCCCACGGCGGGGCGGCCCGCGGCATCCGCGAGCCCGAAGTCGACGAGGCGCACCCCCGACGGGCGGAGCGCGCCGCGGCGGTCACGGGCGATGATGATGTTCGAGGGCGAGACGTCGCGGTGCACGAGGCCGGCGGCGTGCGCATGGTCGAGGGCTGAGAGCACCCCGTCGGCGAGAGCGAGGGCGTCGGTCAGAGT
The DNA here is from genome assembly GCF_024979315.1 of Herbiconiux oxytropis. Lineage (GTDB taxonomy): Bacteria > Actinomycetota > Actinomycetes > Actinomycetales > Microbacteriaceae > Herbiconiux > Herbiconiux oxytropis. The sequence continues at coordinate 134,655 of NZ_JANLCK010000005.1, forward strand.
GAGTGGTCCGTCGCGCTCCACCTCCTCGGCGAGGGTCGTGCCGGGTGCGTGCTCGAGTGCGATCCAGGCCTGCGGGTCTCCCCCGGTCTCGTGCACGCCCATCCCGAGCACCCGCACGATGTTGGGGTGCCGCAGCGGTTCGGCGGCGCGCGCTTCGCGGAAGAAGGCGGTGCGTGCGGCGTCGGATCGGGAGAGGTGGGGGTGCAGGATCTTCAGGGCCACCGCTCCACCCGTCTCCGTGTCGAGGGCGCTGAAGACCGAGGCGGAGCCGCCGGTGCCGAGGAGCTCGAGGAGGCGGTAGCGCTGCGAGATGAGTCCGGTGTCAGTCATCGGCGCCGCTCGGGGTCGTCGCGGTCGCCGGGGCCGCCGGGGTCGCCGGGGCCGCCGCGGAGGCACGTGCGGCGTAGTCGTTGGCGGTGGCGGCGATGAGGTCGACGTAGGTCTCGACGTGGTTGTAGGCGAAGACGGCGGTGCGCCACGTGGTGGGGTCGGCGAGGTCGCCGTAGTGGCAGAGGTAGCGGCCGGCGGCGAGGGCGGCGTCGTCGATGCGCTGGGGATCGGCGAGGCCGTCGCCGTCGCCGTCGACTCCCCACTCGGCCCAGGTTCCGGGGATGAACTGCAGGGGGCCCGCGGCGCGGTCGCCGGTGGGGTCACCGTCGAGGCGGCCTCCGTCGGTGTCGTCGATGCGGTCGTAGACGGCGCCGTCGAGGGAGGGACCGAGGATGGGCGGGACGGTCGAGCCGTCGGTGGTGATCGTGGAGCCGCCGTGGGTTCCGTGGCCGGACTCGACGGCGCCGAGGGCGGCGAGCGTGTTCCAGCCGAGGCCGCAGCCGGGGTCGTCGGCGGCGAGAGCGAGGGAGGCACCGGCGTAGCCGGCGAGGGCTCGGAGCGGGATGCCGGTGGCGACCGCCGTCGACTCGGCCCATGCGGGGTCGACGAGGTCGGCGATGCGCTGGCCATGCGGAACGGGGCCACCTGTCCCGGTCGCGGCCGCCGACGAACCGCCTGTGCCTGCGCTCGTACCCGTGTTGCCGGACTCTTCGAGGTCACCGGCACCGTTCGATCCCGTGCCTGCACCGGCGCCCACTCCGCCGCCGGCGTTCCCCATCGGTGTTGCGCGCCCATCCGCGCCTGTGCTCTCTCCTGCCGCCGCGCTCGCCAGCACCGAGGCCTCGGCGGGCACGCCGGCATCCGCCGACGCCATCCCGATCAGCAGCCAGGCGGCGAGGGCCAGCATCCCGGAGACGACGACTCCGAGTCCCACTCGGGCACTCATGCCCGAACCCTCCCGGCAGCCGGTGTCCTCTGCCCGCACACGAGATGAACGGACGGTGACCCCGAGGCGACGCACTGCCGAGCGAGGGTCCGGTTCCCGATCCCCCGCACCTCCGCCCGGCCGTCGATCCCGCACAGACGGTCGGCGTGGTCGTCCATCCGGGGCGGCCAGAATGGAGGGATGCCAGCATCCGCCTCTCCCGTGCTCGAACTGCGGGCGGTGCGCTTCGTGCGCGCCGGCCGCGTCATCCTCGACGACGTCGACCTGAGGGTGCTGCCGGGCGAGCACTGGGCGCTGATCGGACCGAACGGAGCGGGCAAGAGCACCGTGCTGAGCCTGTGCGGGGCCGTGCAGCACCCCACGAGCGGGGAGGTGCACGTGCTCGGCGAGCGGATCGGGCGGGTCGAGCTGCAGAGACTGCGCCGGTCGATCGGGCATGTGAATCCGAGGCATCCGCTCACGTCGTCGCTGACGATCCGCGAGGTGGTGCTCACCGGGCTGACCGGCTCGGTCGAGCTCGTGCAGCGGTGGGAAGCGGACGCCGCGTCGCTCGCGCGTGCCGACGAGCTGCTCGATCTGCTGGGGCTCGGTGCGAAGGCATCGGAGCGCTGGACCACCCTGTCGCAGGGCGAGCGCGGGCGCACGCTGATCGCACGGGCGCTCGTGACCGATCCGCGGCTCGTCCTCCTCGACGAGCCCTCGACCGGCCTCGACGTCGCCGCTCGCGAGCAGCTGCTCGACACGCTCGACCAGGTGCGGCTCGCTCATCCGGAGCTGGCGACCGTGCACGTCACCCACCACCTCGAGGAGCTCCCGCGCTCGACCTCGCACGCGGCCCTCATCGCCGACGGCCGCATCACGGCGGTGGGGGCGGCCACCGACGTGCTCACCACCGACGCGGTGAGCGCTTGCTTCGCCCACCCCATCTCGATCGAGCACCGCCATGGCCGCTGGAGCGCCCGAGCCGCCCACGCCTAGCGGTCCGCGCCGCCCACCTGCCGCGAGCGTTGACCGCGTGTCGCGTGTCACGTGTCATCGACTTGACAGAAGATGCGCCCAAAACGCCCCACTTGACACATCTTGTGTCAAGTCACCGCGCGCGTCGACCGGCAACCCCTCACGCGAACGCCGACTTGACAGAAGGTGCGCGAAAGCGGCGCGACTTGGCACATCTTGTGTCAAGCGGGGGCGGGGGCCGCAGCGGAGGCCGCGTGGAGGCGGGCGAGGTAGTGGCGCTGGGGCGCCCGGCGGAGGCGCTCGGGAAGCGCGCGGTAGAGCGGGCCCGCCACTCGCAGCAGGCGACGGAAGCGGCGTTCGCGCCGGCCGCTCCAGGCGTAGCCGAATGCTGAGCGCACAGGCTCGGGCAGCAGCGCGACCGTCACGAACCGCGCGATCGGCATTCCCACCCGGAGCGGCAGCGGCCCCTTCTCCGCCCGGAGCAGCGCCACGGCGACTCCGCGCACGGTGTCGTCGACGCTCAGCTCCTGCACGGTGCGCTCGAAGTACCTCCGGAATGCGGCGCGATCTGCGGGCCACAGCTCCTCGGGCATCTGCAGAGCGGTGCCGAGGAGGGCGTACTCGCGGTAGACGTGGTCGGCGGACGCTTCGTCGAGCGGCCCGTGCACCAGCTCGAAGACGGTGATCGCGGTGTCGTAGAGCGTCGCCGCCACCCACAGCTGAAGGTGCGGATCGCGCGCGTCGTACGCGGGGTCGAGCGAAGCGGCGGGTTCAGCGGCGGGCGGAGCGGTGACCGGGGCGCTGTCCGGCGGGTTGGGTGCGGAGGCGCCGGGCACGTTGCGCACCGGGCGGTGGGCACGGTTGACCGCCCGGCGGACGGCCCGCTTGTCCTCTTCGGTGCCGGAGGTGAGGGCGTAGATGTAGGTGAGGGTGCCGTTGAGGCGGTCCATCGGACGACTAGCGAAGTCGCTGTGCCGCGCGACGCCGTAGCCGATGGACGGGTGCGCGATCTGCAGCAGGATGGCGCGACCCGCGCCCGCGAGCAGCACGCTCTCGGGAGCGATGTCGGCCATCGTCGTCATGCCAGCGACGCTAGCCCATCCGGCCGGATGCTCCCCGCACACCTCCTCCGGCGTCCCCCTGCACGCCTCTTGCGGACTTCGCCACGCCTGCCGTCGAGCGAGCCCCGGAGGACACCGGCTCGGCGCAGATTTGGCGTTGTCCGCGTAGTGCGGGCCGGCGAGCGCCTTTCGGCATCCTGCACGACCCGCGGCGCCTCACACACCCCGCGGCATCCCGCACACCCGTGGCAGCCCGCGCGGCTCGCGGCCCCTGCACAACTCACGTCGCCCGCCACGGCGCCGACGCTCCGGCCCCAAGGCCGGACGGATGGACGGACCGGCGGCGCGCAGTAGCCTGGTGCGATGACCAGCGGGCTCGACGGGACCACGTGGGACGTCGTGGTGGTGGGCGCCGGGCCCGCCGGCTCGAGCGCCGCCCGCGCCGCCGCCCTCGCCGGGGCCTCCGTACTGCTGCTGGACCGCGCGACGTTTCCCCGCTACAAGACCTGCGGCGGCGGGCTGCTCGGCGAGTCGCTCGCGCTCATCCCCGAGAGCGCCCGCCGCACCATCGAGTCACGCGTGCGCGACACCGTGGTGAGCCATCGCTTCGGCCGCCGCTTCCGGCTCACGACCCGCGATTCGCATCTCGCCCTCGTGCGCCGCTCAGAGTTCGACGCCGCGCTCGCGACGGCAGCTCAGGATGCGGGCGCCCGCTTCGCCGACGGCGTGGCCGTGCGCGAGGTCATCCCCCCGGCCGACGACAGCACCCGGGCAGCGCCAACCGCTGTTCCCACCGTGCGTTCGCGCAGTTGGCGCTACCCCGCCGACGCGAGTGATGGGCAAGAAGCGACGACGACACAGGTGCGCACCACCGCCGGAACCGTGCACGCGCGGGTGGTGGTGGGCGCCGACGGCACCGGCGGGCGCGTGGGGCGGCACGTCGGCGTGGAGGCCGGCGGCGTCGACCTCGGGCTCGAGGACGAGGTGACGATGCCCGCCGACGACTCTCGCTGGCGCGACGTCGTGCACCTCGACTGGGGCGGATCGCCCGGGAGCTACGCGTGGGTGTTCCCGAAGCGCGACTCCCTGACGGTGGGGGTGATCCAGCAGAAGGGTGCACCGGATGCGACGCGCCGCTACCTCGCCGACTGGCGGCAGCACCTGGGGCTCGACGAGGCGACCTCGCCCACGCTGCACTCCTCCGGCCACCTCACCCAGTGGCGCACCACGGGCTCTCCGCTTCGGCGCGGCGCCGTGATCGTGGCCGGCGACGCCGCCGGACTCCTCGAGCCGTGGACCCGTGAGGGCATCTCGTTCGCTCTCCGCTCCGGCACCTGGGCGGGCGAGGCCGCCGCCGCAGCCGCAGCAGCCGACACCGCCGACGAAGACCTCGACCGCTACGTGCGACGAGTCGAGACCGAGCTCGGCGCCGAACAGCGCACCGGGGCCGAGCTCCTCCGCACGTTCGAGCGCCGACCCGGCCTCGTGCACACCGTGCTGCGCACGCGCCAGGGTGCGCGCTGGTTCGTGCGCTTCTGCCGCGGCGAGACCACCCTCGCCCGCTTCGCCCGCCACCGCCTCGTGATGCTCGTCGCCCGCACGCTGGCCCGCTGACCATCGACGGCCCGCACGTGCGGGCGCACGCTGCCACGGCCTCGGTCAGCGAGCCGTGAGGGTGAAGTCCGGAGTGCCGGGCGAGGCCGTGGAGGCCACCTGCACGCCCGCCGTGACGGTCTGACCGGGCGCCACGAGAGCCGCCCACTGGGCACCCCGGCAGGTGACGACTCCGGATGCGACCGAGCAGTCCATGCCCCAGGCGCTCACGATCGACGTCGCACCGGCATCCGGCCATGAGATGCTCCAGCTCGACGAAGCACCCGTGTTCGTGACCGAGATCTCGGTGACGTAGCCGCTCTCCCACTCGCTCTGCAGCGCCCACGCCGCCGAGAGCGACGCGGAGCCGGCTCCGGCTCCGGCGCCGCCAGGTGTACCCGGGTGCGCCGTGCCGGTCGACGGCCCGGTGCCGGGAGCGCGCGGCCCGGGAGCTCCTGGTCCGGCGGTGCCCCCGATCCGCTCCGTGGGCCTCAGCCACGGTGAGCCTGGCGAGCCCGGAGAACCGCCGGGCGTCGAAGGAGCACCCGTGGCCGGCACGGGCGACGACGTGGGCAGCGGTGACGAGGTGGCAGGCGCAGGCGGAGGCGCGGCCACCTCCGTGCCGCTCCCGATGAGGGGCGAGAGCGCGGCGATCTTCTCGGCCTGCGGGGTCGTCCAATCGTCGTGCACGAGCCCGCCGGTGTCGCCGCTGTTGGGGTTGAACGACCAGTAGGAGAAGCTCATGCCGGAGCCGGCGAGATAAGCCACGATGTTCTCGAACCAGGCCCGATCGCCATCCGTCTGCAGCTTCGAGCCGAACTCTCCCAGCAGCACGGGCGCGATGCCCTCCTTGGCGAGGTAGCCCCACTGCGAGTCCCAGAACGCCGGCAGGTTGGCCGGGTAGTCGGGGCTCGTGAACCACTCCTGCGGGTAGATCGACTCCGGGTAGTCGTGCGGCGAGTACACCACGCGGTCGGCCACCGAGAGCGTCACGGGATCGGAACCCGCGTCGGCGAGCCCGCCGCCCCACCAGGTGAAGCTGCCGTCGTTCTGCTTCTCGACGCCCTCGACGATGATGAGCAGCTCGGGGTTGACCGCGAGCACAGCATCACCGGCACGCGTGGCCGCGGCCTGCCAGTCGACCGCCGGATCGCCGCAGCCCCAGCAGGAGCTGCCGTGGGGCTCGTTGTGCAGGTCGAACCCGATGACCGACGGCTCCCCCGCATAGCGCTGCGCGAGCATCTGCCAGTCCGAGATCCAGGTCGACTCGGGGAAGCGCTCGGTGTACCACAGCTCGGACTGCGCCTCGGAACCCGGCCGGTGCCGGTCGAGGATGACGTTCAGCCCGTACGCCTTCGCGCGCTGGACGAACGCATCCATGAGCTGCAGCGGCGTGAGCGAGGCGAGGGTGGGATTGGCGTAGGCGTTGACCGACGAGCTCGCGGGCGACGCCAGGCACTCGTTGGAGTAGGGCAGCCGGACCGTGTTGAATCCCCAGCCCGCGATCTGCGCGAGCCCCGCATCGAGACTGATCGACCACAGCCCGTGCGGTGCGCAGTTGCCCGTCTCGAGCCCGAACCAGGAGACCGCCTTGATGACGTAGGGCGAACCGTCGGCCGTGACGATCGAGCCGCCGTCGGTGTGCAGCCATCCGGGAAGCGCGGACTGCGCGGCCCCATCGACAACGCCAGGAGCAGGGGCGGTTGCAGGCGCCGACTCGGGCGCGGGGACGCCGCCCGACTCGGGCGCACCTTCACCGCTCGAATCGGCACCGGGCAGACGTGTCGGCACGGGAGAGCCTCCGATCGGTCCGGACTGCGCGACGCCCGAGTGCTTCGGCTCAGGCACCGATGAGGAGAGCACGGACCCCGCGCCCGAGACCGTCGTGGCGGCGGACGCCACCGACGCCGTGGTCACGACCCCGGCGACGAGCACGACGGCGGCCAGGGCGGCACCCCAGCGACGCACCCGCCCGGGCGGCGTGCTCTCGATCGGACCCTTCACGGCCACCCTTCGCGGTCGACGACAGATCCGCAGAATATCAGGCCTGGCACGGGGTCGAGGTCGGGCCCGCCTCCGCGCGCATCCGGATCTCGCCGGCCGGGAGCTCATCCCGCTCCCCTGCGTGACCCGCGTGGCGATCGCGAGGCCCACCGCGGCCTGACCCGCCGAGTCGGAGCGCAGGCACACCCCGGCCACGCCCTCCCCGCCGCTATCGTGGACCCATGGCCCGCCGCCCCCGCCCCGCCAGGCCCCGACGCTTCTCGATGAACGCGCTGTTCGACAACCTGTTCTTCGTGGTGGCCGGCGGCGCCGCCGTGTGGCTCGCCTACCTCGTGCTCAGCGAGGGGTTCTCCTCGGGCTGGGCGCAGCTGTGGTTCTACCTCGTGTTCTGGATCCTGGTGGCCTACATCGCACTCCCGCGCCTGCACCGCATCCTCACCAACATCTACGTGCCGAACTACTTCATCGGCCGCACCCGCACGAGCGACGGTCTCCTCGGCGATCCGGTCAACCTCGGCCTCCTCGGCGGCGAGGAGCAGGTGCACACCGCGATGGCCGCCGCCGGCTGGACCCGCGCCGACGACCTGACGTTCCGCAGCGCGCTCAGGATCGTGGCGTCGACGGTGCTGCGCCGCAGCTACCACGAGGCGCCCGTGAGCCCCCTCATGCTCTTCGGCCGCAACCAGGACTTCGCCTACCAGCAGGAGGTCAAGGGCAATCCGGCCAAGCGCCACCACGTGCGGTTCTGGCGCTGCCCGGAGGGCTGGCTGCTGCCGGGCGGCCACGCCACCGACTGGCTCGCCGCCGGCACCTACGACCGCGCGGTCGGCTTCTCGCTCTTCACCCTGCAGGTCACCCACAAGATCGACGAGAACACCGATGTGGAGCGCGACCACATCGTCGAGACCCTGCAGACGGCGGATGCGGCGGTGCGGGTGAGCGTGCTCGAGGACTTCGCCACCGGCTACCACTCGAGGAACGGCGGCGGCGACGCGATCGTGACCGACGGCGATCTGCCCGTGATCGACCTGCTCGCGGTCACCCCCACGGCGCTCGGGGTCGACGAGGCGGAGGCTCCCGTGCCCACGCCGCACAGCGCGACCGCCACGAGCCCGGCGCCCGACAAGGTGGTGCGGCGACCCGCCCCCACGCTGTTCGGCGCCGTGGTCGTGATGCTGAGCGCCATCACACCGGTCGTCATCATCCTGCTCGTGCTCTTCGACTGGCAGGGGGTGCGCGACTCCATCCTCCTCGACACCGATGCCGATCTGCCGAAGACGCTCGACTTCCGCGACGTCGCCGTGTGGGCGATCGTGATCGGCACCGCGGTCTTCGCACTGATCGAGCTGCTGCTCGGGCTCCTCGTGCTGTTCGGGAGCAATGCCGCGCGCATCGCTGTGCTCGCGTTCAGCGTGATCGGCATCGTCGCGGCGGCCATCGACCACATCGAGGGGCATCAGGCCATCACGCTCGGCACCAACCTGATCAGCCTGTCGCTCGACATCCTGATCCTCATCGCCCTCTCGAGCGATCGTGCGCGCGACTACGCGCGGCGGCCTCGGGAGAAGAAGTCGGAGCTCAGGCCGCGATCATCGTGAGGCTCATGCCCGCGACCGAGATCGCGACCACGGCCGAGACGAGCGCCACGTTCGAGAGCAGGCCGTCGCGCAACCGCAGCCCGCTGGCCCGGTCGTCGACGGCGGCCATCGCCTGGGCGACGTCGCTGTAGCTGCCGAAGCGCTCTCCGAATGGCCCCGTCGCCACGAAGTGGCCGGCGGTGTACTCGATCATGCCGGCGTACTCGCCGGAGCGGGTTCCCACCCACAGCTTCGACTCGGGGGAGTTCCAGGAGATGGACTCGCCGGAGACCTTCTCCCCGGAGACCGACTCCTCACGGACCGACGTGATGCTGGTGACCAGTGCCATGGGAGCTCCTCCGCCTCGATCAACTGACTATTAGTTAGACTAGCGAAACAGATCTCTTTCGTCAGGGGATTGCGTTCCGCGTGTCGGACGAGCTATAAGCAGTGGGCGCAGTATCCGCGCCGCACACCTGCCTCGCACGCGTAGGCTGGGCCGACGGTGAGCGGATCGACGAGAACTCGGGTGGTGGGCGCCGTGCTGGCGATCGCCGGGGTGCTCGCGGCCGCCGCGCTGGCGGGGTGGCTCGTGGTGGGTCTGAGCACCGGCGAGCGGCCGGATGCGACGTCCGGCGACAGCACTGCGACGGCCCCGGCGGCGGCGGTCGTGCCCACCGAGACCCCGGCGGCGCACGACGGCTCCGAGGCGGTGGTGGCCGACATCTCGACCCTGCCTGACGCCTCGTGGGCCGATCGCACGGCCGCAGCCACAGGCATCCCGCTCCGCGCGCTGCTCGCCTACGCCGGTGCCGAGCTGCGGCTGCGAGCCGAGCAGCCGACCTGCGGCCTGGGCTGGAACACCCTCGCCGCGATCGGCTGGGTCGAGTCCGAGCACGGATCGATCCACGGCGGCACGATCGCACCCGACGGCCTGGTCTCCCCCGCGATCGTCGGCATCCCGCTCGATGGAGCGGGAGTCGAGGCGATCGCCGACACCGACGGTGGGCTGCTCGACGGCGACACGGTGTGGGACCGCGCCGTGGGCCCGATGCAGTTCATCCCCGCGACGTGGGGGCAGTTCGCCGCCGACGGCGACGGCGACGGCCGCGCCGACGTGCACCGGATCGACGACGCCGTGCTCACGGCCGCTCGCTACCTCTGCGCGTCGGGCGGCGACCTCCGAGACGCCGCCGACTGGATCGCGGCCGTCTCCTCCTACAATTCCTCGATCGACTACAACCACCGTGTGGCCGCGGCCGCCGACGGCTACGCGGCCCGCGCCGAGGGCCGGGACTAGAACCCCGGGAAGTCGGACCCGAACACCATCCGCAGGTAGGCCCCCGACGTCTCGAGGTCGCCGTCGAGGTACGCGTTCACGGCGGCGCGCGAGCTCGTGGCGGCCCGCTCCACCGGATACTGCGCCGCCACCGCCCCGGCCAGGGTGGCCGTGGCCCGCACGCCCTGCCTGCCATCGGGCGAGGTGGGGTCCGGCACGCGCGTGAGGCCGTCGAGCCGGAGCCGCTCCCAGACCCAGCAGGCGTCCCAGAGCACGCTGAACGAGTGCTGCTGCAGCGCCTGTCGCAGAGCGAGGGTCTCGAGGTAGTAGGAGGAGATCGGGACGGCCTGGCGGTGCTTCCACGCCAGCAGCAGCCGGATCAGGCCGCGCACACCGCCGCCCCCGGCCCCGCCACCGGCATGAGCATCGCCATCGCCGTCGCCGTCGCCGTCGAGTCTCGACAGCAGCACCGATCGTGCGACCGGGCGGTGGCGCACCCAGCGGCCCGATGCATCCGGAACCCGCAGCTCGCCGGAGCCTGCCGTCACCCCCGCGTCGTCCGGATGCTCCGACTCGAGAGCCGGGATCAGTCGCAGGCCCGGGGTGCCCAGCCGCTCGAGCACGAGCGATCCGTCGGTCTGCGGATCGAGCAGGAGGTCGGCGGGCAGCAGCGGCACGAGCGAGCCGGCCAGGCGTGCGGGGGGCCGGGCCCGCGAGCCCACGACCACGAACAGGTCGAGCCGGCTGCGGTCGCGCACGGCCGTGCCGTTCAGCCAGGAGCCGCCCTCGACCACCCGGAGCACGGACGGATCGGCCTCGAGCCGGAGCGCGACCTCGTCGCGGAGGGCCCGCACCGGGGCGACGTCGTCCGGCCCCGGTCGCAGGTCTGCGTCGAAGGCCTGGAAAGCCATGCTGATCTCGTCGGCCACGGTCGTCCTCCGAGACCGAATCTACTCCCGCACCGGCCGATCACCGAGAGGAGAAGCATTCAGCGTCGCGCCGTGCGGCGGCCGTAGTTCTGATCGGCCAGGTGCCACAGGTCGAATTCGCGGAGGCGCCGCATCCGCTCGTCGCGATCGCGCAGGTACTCGTCGTCGACCACGAGCGCCGCCGACACCCTGGCGTCGTCGAGTCGTGACTCGATCTCCCGGCTCAGGTCGTCCCACGCCTTCACCCGGGCCTGCTCCACGAGATCGGCGACGTACTCCGGGTCGTCGGCGTCGAGCCTCAGTCGGTCGGCCACCTCCCGGTAGACCCGGCGGCGGGCGTTCAGCAGCTCCAGGTCGCGCAGCTTGTAGTCGTGCTCGTGCCGGGCGGCGCCGGAATCCGACTCCGCGAAGCCGATCACGTCGACGGCGTGCAGGGCGTTCTCGTCCTGCTCGGCCGCGATCGATTCGAGCACCTCGCGGGCGAGCTCCGCGGCGTGCTCGGTGCTGAACGGCACCTCGTCGCGGATGGACGCCACGATCAGGCGGTTCTTGAGCGTCAGCGCCGCCGAGAAGCGGGCGATCAGCACGCCGTCGGCGATGGCCGCCTCGACCTCGTGCTCGGGCAGCGGCTCCGGCGGCTCGACGGCTCGACCGGTCGCCAGCCACCGCGGACCACGCCCTCTGCGCCGTGCCATCGCGACCTCCTCCATCACCAGGATAATCACCCGCGGCCTCCGTCTCCCCCTCGCGGCAGGTCGAACCGGGCCACCCCAGCCGCTACGATCCGAAGTACGCCCGCCTCACCTGCGGCGGACGTGGCTCGAAGGAGGGCAAGGGTGGGAAGGCTCGTCTACGGACCGCACAGGTCGGAGTGGGAGTTCGACGATCGGATGCTCGCGCACCTGCGCGTGGTGATCGTCACGAAGTTCCGTCGCCGCGAGTCGTTCACCCTCAGCTGGGAGCTCCACCGCGAGAACGGCGGCGGGCGGATCTCGCTCTGGCTCGACCCGGCCATCCCCCTGGAGTTCCACTTCATCGGCGGCCGCGAGCCGTCGCTGAACCGCGAGTGGATCGAGCAGCTCGCCACGATCGCCGGCACCACGACCGGTCTCCTGCCTCTCGACGAACCCGGTGCCGCCCCATCTCGATGAGAGACTCGAAACTTTCACATTGAGAAAAGTTTCTCGACGTGAAACAATTGCGGCATGACCGAGACCGCCGCCCGAGACCAGCCGGGCCTGCGAGAGCGCAAGAAGCGCGAGACGGCCCGCGCGATCGAGGTCGCCGCGGTCGAGCTCGTCTCGGAGTCGAGCCTCTCCGAGGTCACCGTCGAGGCCATCAGCGCTCGTGCCGAGGTGACGAGCCGCACCTTCTTCAACTACTACGCGGGCAAGGAGGACGCGGTCCTCGGCAACTCCCGCGCCTTCCCACCACCCGACCTGCACGACCTCGAGCACACCCCCGGTGTGCCGATCGTCGACGCGGTGCTCGACGCCGTGCTCGCCGAGTTCGACGCCTTCGATCTCGGCCGGCCCGACCTCGAGGAGCGCAAGCGCGCCATCCTGCTCGAGAATCCGGACCTGCTCGCGCGGAGCTTCCGCACCCTCGGCGACATCGAGGAGAACCTGGCCAGGCAGGTGGCCCGCCTCCTGACCGACGAGGGCTCCGTCGCGGAGGCCGAGCGCGAGAACCGCGCCTGGGCCGTCGTCTTCCTCGTGGGGGCCGTGCTGAGACTCGCCCTCCGCAACTGGAGTCTCGACGCCGACACCACGCATCCCATCGCCCATCACATCAGCGGAGCCCGGCAGTCGCTGTTCGCCGCGGCCGCCCGCTGATCGCCCGCACCACCCTCCCCCACCCCTTCTCCCCCGACCCGCGAGGAACCACCATGTCCACCACCCCCAAGGCCGGCACGCCCACCGGCTCCACCCCGGCCGTGCCAGGCACTGCTCCTGCATCTGCGAACCCGCCGGGGCTCGGCGCGAAACAGGTCAACCTGATCTTCGGCGCCCTGCTCGTGGCGATGCTGCTCGCGGCCCTCGACCAGACCATCCTCGGCACCGCGCTCCCGACCATCGTGGGCGAGCTCGACGGCGTCAACCACATGCTCTGGGTGGCGACCGCCTACATCCTGGCCTCGACCGTCGTGATGCCGGTCTACGGCAAGGTCGGCGACCTGATCGGCCGCAAGTCGCTGTTCGTCATCGCCCTGTCGATCTTCGTGTTCGGCTCGGTCGTCGGTGGTTTCGCGACCTCGATGGAGTGGCTCATCGCCGGGCGGGCCGTGCAGGGCCTCGGCGGCGGCGGGCTCATGATCCTGTCTCAGGCGATCATCGCCGACGTCATCCCCGCCCGCCAGCGCGGCAAGTACATGGGCTTCGTGGGCGTGGTGTTCGGGCTCGCCTCGGTGGCCGGTCCCCTGCTCGGCGGACTCTTCACCGATGTGCTGAGCTGGCGCCTCGCGTTCTGGATCAACGTGCCGCTCGGCATCGCCGCGATCGTGGCCGCCGTCGTCTTCATCAAGCTCCCGAAGATCGAGAACCTCGTGCGGCCGAAGATCGACGTGGCCGGCATGGTCACCCTCGCGATCGCCGCGTCAGGTCTCGTGCTCACGGCCTCATGGGGCGGCACGGAGTACGACTGGAACTCCCCCGTCATCATCGGCCTCATCGTCGTGACCGTCATCGCCGCCGTCGCCTTCGTGCTGATCGAGCGCCGGAGCGCCGAGCCCGTCATCCCGATGTCGTTGTTCAAGAACCGCAACTTCACACTCACCACGCTCGGCGGCCTCGCCATCGGCATCTCGATGTTCGGTGCGCTCGGCTACATGCCCACGTTCCTGCAGATCGTCAACAGCGTGAACGCCACCGAGTCCGGCTTCATGCTCCTCCCGATGCTCGCGGGCCTCATGATCACCGGCATCGGCGGCGGCTTCCTGATCTCCAAGACGGGTCGTTACAAGTGGATGCCGATCGCCGGGACGATCGTGGTGGCAGGTGCCCTCGTGCTCTTCTCCACGATGCGCGCCGACACGCCGCTCTGGCTCATCCTCGGCTACCTCACCGTGCTCGGCCTCGGCATCGGACTGGCGATGCAGGTGCTCGTGCTGATCGTGCAGAACTCGGTGCCGCACAGCATGGTGGGCACCGCGACCGCGGGCAACAACTTCTTCCGCGAGATCGGGGCCTCGCTCGGCTCGGCCATCGTGGGCTCGCTCTTCGTGGCTCGGCTCACCGATCAGCTGAGATCGCTCGGCGGCTCCGCGGGTGCGGGCGGCGCGGTGCCCACCGACACCAACGCGCTCACGCCCGCAGCCATCAACGCGCTGCCGCCCGAGGTGCACACGATGATCGTGGAGGCCTACTCCAACGCCCTCAGCCCGGTCTACCTCTACCTCGTGCCGCTCATGCTCGTGGCCGCGGTACTGCTGTGCTTCGTGAAGGAGATCCCGCTCGAGACCACTGTGGTGCAGCAGGAGCACTGAGGCGGGAGCCGGTCGCCGGTCTCCGCTCGTGGTTCAGGCGGATGCCCCGCCTGGCGCTGTCCAGAACGGGTCGCGCCCGATGAAGCCGGCCAGGCGCTGCTCGGTCGTGGCGTCCTCCGGCACGTCGATCCGCGCGCCGTACTGGCCCGACGCTCGGAGCATCTCGTCGATCGGCTCCATGCCGGCCAGCAGCTGAGCCGCGTAGGCCTCATCGAGCTCCGGGGCCTGGCCGGTCGCGGCGGCGAGGTCCCAGGAGTGCATGAACACGTCGGCCGTGTAGAAGCGGTCGATCGCCTCGGCCAGCGGGAGGTCGCCCGTGTGCGGGTTGCGGAACATCCGCTCGGCGGTCTGCGGATCGTCGAGCACAGCCTGCACCTGGGCGGCGTGCACGCGCCAGGATTCGACGGGGTCGTCGTCGACCGACGGGCCGGCGAGCAGCACGATGTCGCTGCCGCCCGCCAGGAAACCGGGGAACCACGTGGTGAGGTGCCGGACCACGTCACGGGCGGCCCAGCCGTCGACCGGGGCGGGGGCGTCCCAACCGGACGGATCCGCACCGGCGGCGATGGCCTCGAAGGAGCCCGCCACGAGGCGGTGCCGGTCGGCGGGTGAGGCCGTGGTCACGTCATCGGATGCCATGCCGACAGCGTAGCCACGACCTCACTCCGTGTCAGGCCCGTGCGGCGACCTCGCGCGGCAGGCGCTCGAACAGTCGGTCGAACACCGCGTGCCGGTCGAACTGCAGGGCGTACTCCCTGGCCTCCTCGGCCCACCGAGCACGCTCGTCGGGCGACGTCTCGAGGACCGCGCGGTCGATCGCAGCCGCCACGGCATCCGGGTCGTTCACCGGCACCACGATCGCGTGGTCGCCGATGGCCTCGCCGATGCCGCCCGTGAGCGTCGTGATGACGGGCCCGCCCCCCGCGAGCATCTTCTCGGCGAGCGCGATGCCGAAGGTCTCCACGAACTCGGGGCGCGGCTTCGAGAGCAGCACGAACGCGGCGCAGCCCGCCATGAGGAAGGGCTTCTCGGCGTCGCCTACGTCGTCGAGGAAGCGGATGCGGTGCGCGAGCGGCGACGCGGCGGCGAGCTCCTGCAGCGCAGCCGCCTGCGGGCCTCGGCCCGCGATCATCAGCGGCAGCTCCGTCTCCCGCCCCACTCGGCTGCGCTCGAAACCGTGGATGAGGTCGTCGACCCCCTTCGCATCCGTGAGCCGGGAGAGGAAGAGGAGATAGCCGTCGCGCTCGAGCCCCCGCGCGGCGAGCAGGCGCTCCGTCTCGGTGTCGTCGAGCCCGAGGTACTGGGCCGCGTCGATGGCGGGATACGAGATGCGGATGCGCTCGCGGCACTGCGCGGCGAAGCGCGTGCCGTGCTGGTCGTCGACCCGCTGCGCCTCCTCGATGATGAGGTCGCGGGTGTACTCCGAGACGGCCACGCAGTGGTCCTGGCTGAGGTAGCTCGAGAGGATGTGGGCCGCGGCGCCCAGGCGGCCCTCCTCGACGGCGGTGCGCACGACGTTGGTGACGTCGGAGCCGACGGCCTCGGCGATGGTCGTGACGTTCACGGGCAGTCCGGTGCCCTGGGCGGCGCGCACGGCGTCGGACACCGCGAGGGTGTGCGGGCTGAGGTAGAGCGAGAGGGCCACGGTGGGCACGCCATCGGTGAAGAGCTCCACGAGCCGGCCCGTGATGCCGGCGACGTAGCGGCCGTCGGGCACCTTGTAGTCACCCACGGGCGCCGGGCGCTCCACGATGATGCCCGGGCTGTAGGGCAGCACCGAGTCGGCGGGCTTCAGCGGGAGCCCCGCGGCCTCGAGGCGCTCGAGCGGCCAGGTGACGATGCGCACCTCGTCGAAGCCGCGCACGAGGGCGGTCTCGGCGAGGTTGCGGCCCTCCACGGAGTGGCCGCAGATGACGGGATCGGCGCGGTTGATGATGACGAGGCGCTTGCGGATCGAGTTCACAGGGTGTCTCCTTCGCTCGGAGGCGTGCGGGGGTGGTCGTCGGGCTCCGGATCGGGCACGGCCGTGGTGGGCGAGGCCGCGTCGGTGACGATGACATCCTGTTCGTCGACGAGCTCGGGCTCGGGGGCCGCGGCCTCCGGATGCGCCGTGAGCATCTCGTCGCCGGCCGGGAACGGGGTGGCACCGGTGGGTCGGCTCGAGGGCGGCACCTCGACCGTCCCCCACGCGCTCGGCCGGGGACCGAGCTCGAGCACGAGCTCGCCTCCGGCGTGCAGCTCGGTGCCGTGGATCCAGGTGCGCTCGAGCGGTTCGCCGTTCAGCCACGCAGCCTGCACGTACTGCGCGGGGCCGCCCGCGACCGGTTCGACGAAGCCGCGGGTGCGCATCCGGAACTCGCCGCCGGCGACCGCGATGCGCGACTCGGCGAAGGAGGGGGCGTTGACGAGCACGATGCTCTGCCCGGCCACGGGGAAGAGGCCGAGCGAGGCCCAGACGTACCAGGAGCTCAGCCCGCCCGAGTCGTCGTTGCCCGGCAGGCCGCCGCGGCCCACGCCGAACTGCTGCAGCACGATGTCGTGCACCACCTCGGCCGTGCGGTCCGGGCGGCCGGCGTAGTGGTAGGCCCAGGGCGCCTCCATGTCGGGCTCGTTGTTGAGCCCCTCGAAGCGCCCGAGGGCGTAGCCGGCCGCGAGCTCGTCGGCGGGCGGCTTGTTGCCCGGCTGCACCACGGCATCCGCCCCGTAGCCGAAGAAGGCGTCGAGCTGGGCGACGAAGCGCTCACGCCCGCCGCTCACCGCGATGCGGCCGGCCATGTCGTGCTGCAGCCGGAACGAGTAGTTGTAGCGACTGCCCTCGTAGTACGTGCTGTCTTTGAGGAGGCCGGACTCGGGGTCGTAGGCGTTGACCCAGCGCTCGGCGAGCTCCTCGAACTGGGCGGCGAGCGCCCGGTCGCCCACGTGGCGGGCGACCTTGGCGGTGCACCAGTAGCCGAACGCGATGTCGAGGGTGTGGCTGATCGGATGCGCCTCGCCGCGCAGCAGGTACTCCTCGCCGTAGGTGCGGCGGAGGTCGTCGCTCATGTGCACGAGCGCCCAGTCCCAGTCGATGCCCTCCACGCCGAGCTGGCAGAGGTCGGCGAGGAACGTGTGGGCGAGGGCGCTCGCCTGCCGCGAGAAGCGATCGCCGCCGCGGGCGAGGCGGTAGCCGATCGGGAAGTTGCCCTCCTCCTCGCAGATGGTCAGCAGCGCGTTCGCGAGCTCGACGGCCTTCTCGGGCTGCACGGCCGTGAGGAGCGGCAGCTGGGTGCGGTAGATGTCCCACATCGTGGCGATGTCGAAGGCGAACGGGCCCTCGCTCGGCCAGAACGGGCTCTCCGACTCCGCGAAACTCGGCTTGATGAGCGAGTGGTAGAGCGCCGTGCGGAACACCGTGCGGCGCTCGGGCGACGGGGTGTCGACGGCGATGGTCTTGAGCTGCTTGCGCCAGGTCTTCTGGGTGCGCTGGCGTCGTGCCTCGAAGCGGGCGGGGCCGGGGCCGCAGTCCTGACGGAGGTTCTGCTCGGCCTGCCGGGCCCCGCGCAGTGAGAAGCCGATGCGGAGCTCGATGGTCTGGCCGGCCTCGCTCGGTCCCGCCCACATGAGGCCGAAGGGGCGGAGGGTGGTGGGGCGGATGTGGTCGAAGTCGAGCCGGGTGCCGCCGGGCATGAGGCGCCGGTCGTACCACAGCATCTGCCGCCACTGTGGGGTGTCGCACTCGACGTGCACGGCGATCGGGGCGCCCTCCGCCACGATCTCCCCGCGGGCCACGCCGGGCTCGACCGTCTCGAGGTGGGCCCGCAGCGGGATGGTGGAGCCGTAGGGGATGCCGAGGCCCCCCATCGAGAAGTCGATCACGATGCGGGCGTTCGAGTGCTTCGGGAAGGTGTACCGGTGCACGGCGCTCTTCGGGCCCACCGTGATCTCGGCGCGTACGCCCGAGTCGAGGGTGGCGGCGTAGTAGCCGGGCTCGGCGCTCTCGTCCGAGAGGTCCCAGGTGCGGCCGAGCACGTCGAGCGGCTCGATCATGGGGGTGACCCTGAAGTAGTTGTAGTACTTGCGGATGGCTCCCGTGCCCGATTGCTGGAAGTGCGTGAAGCCGCTCGCGAGCTGCCGGTCGTGGATGGTGCTCGGGATGCCCTCGAGGCTGAGGTCGTAGCGGCCGTAGCCGGTGGGGTAGGCGCCCGAGTAGGAACAGGCCGAGACCATGCCGAGGGGGTAGGTGGCGCCGGGGTGGGTGTTGCCGATCTGGGGCTTCGGCCACCACCAGGTGGCGGCGAGGCCGGACTGCGGCGGGAGGGCCGTGACATCGGTGCCGATGAAGGGGTCGACCTCGTCGATCATGCGGGGACTCCTTCCCTTGTGGGCTGCGGCGTGACGGCGGTCGGTGCCGGCGTCGCTGTGGCTGTCGTCGTCGCTGGAGAGTACGCACGGCCGGGTGCGCACGGGTGAACGCGGGGTGAATGGCGGGGGCGGGGCTGCATGCTTCTCCTCGGTTCGGGTGGGTGTCGACTACGGGGGCGGGGCGGTGAGCAGGTCGGCGCGCTCGGCGAGGTAGGACTCGAGCGGGGCGAAGGCGGTGCTGCCGGGCTGGAGGTTCCAGCGCACGAGCACCGTGCCGTCGGCGGCGAGGGCGAGGAGGTGGGCGGCGGGTGTGTTCGTGGCAGGGCCAGGCTTCGTCGGGTCCGTGCTCCGGATGCTCGCCGCATCCGTCGCGACCGGGGTCGTGTCGAAGTTGACGGTGTCGCCCTCGGCGAACTTGGCCTGGAAGGCGGCGCGCCGGTGATCGCGCCGGATCTCGGCGCGCTCGGACTGGTTCGTGACGCGTCCGGGGTCGACGGCGCGCGTGACGGTGCCGATCGTATGGAGCCCGCCGCTCTCGTCCAGCAGCAGCACGCCGAGCCGCCACACCCGCCCCTTGGCGACCATCACGGGCCCCCGGGCGATGCCGAGGATCGGCTTCCGCGCCCGGTACTCGGCGAGCGCCTCGGTGCGGGCGCCGGATGCCCGGAGCTTCCGCACGGCGCCCTCGAGGATCGCCCGCACCCGCTCCTCGAGAGCCGCGTCGCCCATCCCGCCGTCCATACCCAGACGCTACCCGCCCGCGTATGTCGCCCGTGTTACGAGTTGCCCGCCCGCCGCGACGCGGCGTCGAGCGCCGAGACCTTCGCCGGCATGAACCAGAGGATGAGGACGAGGCCCCCCGCCGCTCCTGCTCCCGCCCAGATCCCCAAGGGGGAGGCCTCGAGCAGGTCGACCCCCGATCCGACGAAGACGACCAGGGTGGAGGTGGTGGTGACAAGCCCACCCACGATGGCGGTCACCATGATCCGCGCGCGCACGAGGAGCATCAGGGCCGTGACCACGGCGACGAGACTGCCGACGACCAGCCCTATGGCCGCTCCCGCCGCCCCGCCGATGATCGTGCCGAGAGCGACGAAGCCCTCGGGTGAGGAGAGCAGGAGGGACGGTGACGAGAAGACGCTGGCGACCCCGAACTCGATACCGATGATCGCGCCCAGCACCGCGCCACCGGGGACCGCGAGAAAGGGGGTGAAGCCCGGGATGGGGCGAGCGCCCGACAGAGCGAGGCGCTGTGTCATCGGTGACTCACTCCATCTGCATCGGGGGGAGCCACGGCAGCGAACCGGGAAGCAGACCAACAGTTCATGTGATGAGAATAGATCACTTCTCGAAGAAGCGGCGCCCCCGAACCACTTCGCGTCGGCCCAGCCACGCGAGCAGGGCCACCCCGCCGACCACGCGCGGGGAGCCGCTGAGCGCGAGGAGGACGGTACGAACGTCGTCTGTCAACCACGTCGTCATCAGACCGACCGTGGCGGCGACGCCGACGATCGAAGTCAGCGGCACCCCGATCCGATCGGGAACACCCGTCGCCCAGCCGAGCACCAATCCTCCCGCGACGATGCAGCCGATGATCGCTCCGAAACCTGCTCCCAGGAAGGAGCCCACGAGAAGAGCGATGACTGCGATGGCCGGATTTCCCACGCCTCCGTCGATGCTGGGGTCGCTGACGACCGGTACGACGTACGCCTGCAGCACGATCAGGATCGCCGTCGACGCAGCCACCACCGCGCCGCCCGGAACGGCGAGCAGCGCGGTGGTCAGCGGCGGTCGGGACATCCGAGCGATCACACGCCTCCGGTTCCCGGTCGAGCGCTGTCAGCCACGACCTGCCAATAGCGCAGCCAGGTGGCGCCCGCGATCTGCGAGTTGGCGATGTTGGGGCCAGGCCCGAGGTCGCGCTTGATCATGGCGTGAACATACAGATGGATGTAGCCGGAAGGATCGTTGTACCACGAGAACGTGATCAGTGAACCCTCCCCGTCGAAGTGGCCGGGTCGGGCGAGGAACTGCATTGCTCCGCCGTTCGCCGTCTGCACCTTCACCGGTGCCGCCGTGAGTTGACACGAGAACGGGCTGGCATTGAGGGAGATCACCTGATTGTCGACCGGATAACCCCTCGGCGCCCCGTTGATCGGGAAGTAGCAGTTGAAGCACGTGTGCAGCAGCTGCGAGACCCTGCTCTCGGTGGCCTTCGGGTAGTTGGCTCGCCAACCCGGCTTGTTGGCCGAGTAGTCGTAGGCGTAGTACCAGGTGGGGTCGAGGAGCACGGGGAAGGTGGTGTCGGCTGCGAGGTCGACGTGCTGGGTGAGGGTGTCGCCGTTCCAGGTGTAGCGGGTGGGGAGGGAGGCGCCGGTGGCATCTCTGGCCCAGGCGGGCTCGAGGGTGCCGATGTAGGCGTGGGTGGCGTCGGAGAGGAGGGTCTGGCCGGTGGGGAGCTCGGTGGCGTAGGCGCCGTCGGGCAGGTCGAAGGTGTAGTCGAAGGCGGTGCCTGCGGCCGGTGAGGCGAGGGCAGTGAGGAGGCGGACCCCGTTCTGCACGGGCTGGATGTAGGCCGCGGCGGTGGCCTCACCCTCCTCGGCGGGCGACGCCAGGTCGAAGGACGTGATGCCGGAGTCGGTGCGCGGCTGGCCCACGGCTCCGTCGATCGTGAGGGAGACGGCCTGTCCGGCACCCTCGGTCTGCGCGGGCGAGAGGGTGAGCGGGTCGGCGGGCGTGCTCGGCAGACCGAGTCGGAACGGGTCGATGCCGACCTCGGCTCGCAGTGCTTCGGCCTCGGCCGGCGTGGGCGGGGTGCTGGTCTGGGCGAGCTCGTCCGGCGCGAGCGCCTGGAGGAGTGCGACCGGGTCGTGGATGTCGAGGGCGGGGCCGGGCATCGGCTCCCCCGCGGCGTAGGAGGCACCGGCCGGGGCGAGGAGCACGGCGCAGAGCGTCGACGCGACCACGGCCGCGGCGAGGGAGGCGCGCCGCGGCGTGGATCGGCGGGAAGAGGGCATGGAGTGACCTTTCGTCGTTCGTCGACCGTTCCCAGGGCCTGCCGCTGCAGACAGTGTAGACACATGTGGCGTTCGATGCGCATGCTTTGCGAGCATTTCTCATCCGGTGTCGCGGATGTCGGTGGTCGGGTGCAGAGTCTGCTCATGGACGCATCGACCCACGCCGCCGACCTCGCGATGATGCACGGCTACCTCAAGCTCAGGCGCTCCGATCTGCTCGGCAAGCTCGACGGCCTCGGCGAGTACGAGGTGCGCCGCCCGCTCACGGCCTCGGGCACCAACCTGCTCGGGCTCGTGAAGCACGTGGCGAGTGTCGAGCTCGGCTACTTCGGGGAGGTGTTCGGCCGGCCGCGGCGGGAGCTTCCCTGGCTCGCCGAGGGCGCGCCAGACGACGCCGACATGTGGGCGGCGGCCGACGAGTCGCGTGCCTCCATCGTCGAGCTGCACCACCACTCGGCCGAGCTGAGCGACGCCACGATCGAGGAGCTCGGGTGGGACGCTCGCGGCGAGGTGCCGTGGTGGCCGCCGGAGCGGCGAGCGGTCACGCTGCAGCAGATCCTCACCCACATGTGCGTCGAGACCGCGCGGCATGCGGGGCACGCCGACATCCTGCGCGAGCTGATCGACGGCAGCATCGGGCAGCGGCCGGACGACCCGAACATCCCGTCGCGCACGGTCTCCGAGCTCGCGGCGCACGTGGCGCGGGTGGAGGAGGCGGCGCGGGCGGCGGCCGCCCGCTGAGCGGGCAGTGGGAGCACGTCCGCGCGACCCGCGCGGGAATCGGTGGGAGCGCTACTCGGGGTCGCAGTGGGTGAGGTCGGTCTCGGCGAGAGGGTCGCCGGCCGGGATGATGTAGGTCACGAGCAGCACCACGTTCTCGGTGCCCTCGTTCTTGCCCTCGTGCACGTAGCCCGGGCCCTCCTCGATGGAGTCACCCGTCTCGTAGACGTGCACACCCTCCGGGTAGATCGGCGCGTAATGGGTGAGCGCCCCCTCCTCCACGACGGCGATCAGGCGACCGTCGTGGCAGTGCTTGCCGGTGCCGGCCCCCGGCTTGATCGTGATGCGCCGGAACGCCACCTGCACCGGGCCGTCGACCTCGACATCGACCGCCTCGTCCTGCACGCCCTTGCCGAGCTCTTCGACCACGACGGGCGCGTCGGTGGCCGCGGGCGTCGGAGTGGGGGTCGCCGCGGCGGAGTCGGATCCCGTGGAAGAAGCGGCGGACGACGCTGCGGGTGCTGCCGTCGACGTTCCTCCGGCGCATCCGGTGACGAGCAGAGCGGATGCCACGACCACGGCGATCGCCGCGCCGACGCCGGTGCGGTGGTGGGTGCGACGAGTCACGGGAACCTCTTCGTTCTGGGGCGTCCGCCCCGGTCGGGTGGCCTTCATCGTGACAGAGCGGGCGGTGCGGCGGCAGGCGATCCGCACCCCCACTTCGGGGCTTGACACCACGCCAGAGCGCCCCGCTTCCGCGAGATTCCGCGGAACCCAGACTCTGGCCGGACATAACGCTTCGGCCACGAGCACGGCTTATCCCGCGTCGCCACCGCGGGTGTCGCACCCCGTCGCCTATCCTGATCGCGGCCGCGCACGACAGGCCGCCCGAGCACCCGCAGCGACCTCGATCCGAGCTTCCACCCGGCCCGCACACCCCCTGACCCAGACACCGCCTGCCCACCCACGACGAGAGCACGATCAGATGACCACGCGCGACAGGCTCGACCGGGGTCGGTCTCCGCTGCGCCTCGTCCTGGTGCTGGTGGCGTCGACGCTCGTGCTGCTCGGGATCGCCGCAGCCGTGGCCGTCGCGCTCCTCCCGCCCGTGCTCGCCGAGACGCCGCGCGAGCGGATGACCGCGAGCACCGGCCAGACCCTCCGCAGCGCGACCGGCTCCGCGACGGTCACCGTCCCGGCCGGCTGGCTCGTGCTCGGGGTGGGGCCGTTCCTCACCGACGACACGATCACCCTCGTCTCCCCCGACGACGCCTACCGCGCCGAGTTCACACTCCTCCCGGCGGGTTCCAGCCTCACCGGGCTCCTCGCCGCCCATGACATCACGTCGGCTGCGGCGACCGCCGCCTGGAACACCGAGGAGCTCTCCTCCGGCTACTCGGTCCGGTGGACCGAGCTGGCGGCCGACGACGACGCCGACGCGAGTGCCTCCGCCACCGGGGTCGAGAAGGGCCCCGCAGCAGAAGCATCCGAAGAGGACCGGGGATCGACGATCGTCCTCGTCGCCCTCACCGCCCCGGACCCGACGATGCCCGTCGAGCTGGTGCTCGTCGCCACCGTGAGCGCGCCGGATGCCGCCGCCTACCGCACCGTGACGGCCGACCTCCTCGCCGAAGCGACCCTCTCCGGAGTCCCCCCGACCGCGCCAGCCCCTACGAGCCCCGCGACAGGTGGAGGCCTCCCGTGAGCCGTACCCGCACCACCCCTCAGCGCCTCGGCCGGCGGCGCCGCGCAGGCGCGCTCGCGAGCGTCCTCGCCGTCGCCGCCCTCCTGGCCGGCTGCGCCAGCATCCCGCCCGCACCCGCCGGCTGGGCACCCCGCGAACCCGCCGTGCCCGCCGTCACGGTCTCCGGCGCCGCCACCGACATCGGGGAGGCCGCCGGCGCAGCCGACCCCGAACCCGCCCCACCGACCGCCGCCGGCCTCGACGTGCGCCTCCTCTTCAATGCCGACCCCGCCGCCGCGGTGGGTGCCCGCTGGGGCGAGATCCCGGGCAACGCCACCTTCACGGGTGTCGTGCGCAGCCGCGTCACCGACGCCATCCGCTCGCTCGAGGCCGCCACCGGCGTCGCCTACTCCCCCGCCGCCGATGCCCCCGACCTCTCCCCCGAGAACCGCGGGTGCGTCGCCGGATCCTCCACCCGCCCCGCGGCAGAGCTCGTGGCCGACCCGGCCCACACCCCGCAGGGCGCGGCAGCGAGCGTCACGGTGACGTGCGAGGTGATCGCCGCGGTCGGCACGCTGCTCGTCGAGGCGCTGCGGGTCACGACGGCCTCGGCCGGCCAGGTCACCGCCGACGAGACCACCGTCTACTACGCCGACACGATGGGCTCCTTCGTCACCACGAGCGACGCCCTCATCAGCGACGACGGACTCCGCACCCTCCTCACCGAGACCGTGCAGTCGCTCAAGGTGTCGGCAGGTGCGCTCAGGCCGGAGATGGTGCAGAGCGTCGACGACTACCCGGTGGAGCAGCTGCGGTCGTGGTTCTCCCTGTTCTCGTTCGCGGCCGACGGGGCGCTCGTGCTCCACCTGACGAGCGAATTCACGGTGCCCGAGCTCGACGAGCTCGGAAGGCTGACGCGACCCGATCCGCTCTTCGTCACCCTCCCGCCCGAGCGGGCCGCCGCCCTGCTGAGCGAGAACGGCCGCCTCATCCAGACCGCGCTCGCCTCCGGGGCGGCGTTCACCCTCCCACCCGGGCCGACGCGCGGACAGGAGGCCGTCGACTGCGGGCTGTTCGCCTGCGTCGCCGTGACCTTCGACGACGGGCCGGGGGCCCACACGGAGCAGATCCTCGACGACCTCGACTCCCGTCGCGCCGCCGCGACCTTCTATGTGCAGGGCTACCGCAGCGCGAACAACCCGTCGGCGCTCGCGCGCATGCAGTCGACCGGACACCAGATCGGCAACCACACCTGGGACCACCCCGACCTCACCAAGCTCACCGACGAGCAGATCAAGGCGCAGCTCGATCGCACGAGCCAGGCGGTGCAGGATGCGACGGGGTCACGACCCTCGACCTTCCGCCCCCCGTACGGTGCGGTCGACGAAAGGGTGCTGATGCAGACCGACCTGCCGGCGATCCTCTGGACCGTCGACACCAACGACTGGCAGCTGCCCGACGATCCGTTGCTCCTCGACCGCGCCGTGCAGCAGCCGGGGCCGGGTTCGATCGTGCTGCTGCACGACATCCACGAGAACACCGCGCGCCTGACACCGGCGGTGCTCGACGGCCTGCTCGGCCGCGGTTTCACTCTCGTGACCGTGCGGCAGCTGCTCGGAACGCCCGCGCCGCACACCACGACGACGCGCGGCTAGACGTTCCTCCTCGCCTCTTGTGTCCGGGCTCTTCGCGGCGTAACGTACAACCAAATGGTTATACAAGAACTGAGCGAGGCCGAAGCGGATGCGATCTTCCGCGCTCTCGCCGACTCGACCCGACGCGACATCCTGCGCCGGGCCATCCGGCACGAGCGGTCGATCTCCTCGCTCGCCGACCGCTATGCGATGAGCTGGGCGGCGGTGCAGAAGCACGTGGCGGTGCTCGAGCGCGCCTTCCTCATCGTCAAGGAGCGTCGCGGCAAGGAGCAGATCGTGCGCGCGAACCTCGATTCGGTGCGCCGCGCGTCGTTGCTGCTCGATCAGTTCGAGCAGCTGTGGCACGAGCGCCTCGACCGCATCGGCGACATCCTCACGCCACCCGACACCGCGTCGCCCGACAGAGCACCACCCGGCACCGCATCACCCGACAAGGAAGGAACAGAA
The DNA here is from genome assembly GCF_024979315.1 of Herbiconiux oxytropis. Taxonomy (GTDB): domain Bacteria; phylum Actinomycetota; class Actinomycetes; order Actinomycetales; family Microbacteriaceae; genus Herbiconiux; species Herbiconiux oxytropis. Next base: position 160,679 of record NZ_JANLCK010000005.1, read on the forward strand.
CGATGACCGTCATCGACGTGAACCGAGACACCGAGGCCCTCACCCTCACCTTCGTGGCCGAGTTCCCCGAGCCGCCCGAGCGCGTGTGGCAGGTCTGGGCCGACGCCCGGCAGCTCGAGCGCTGGTGGGGCCCGCCCACCTGGCCCGCCACGTTCGACCGGCACGACTTCGTGGCGGGTGGCGAGTCGCGCTACTACATGACCGGCCCCGACGGAGAGAAGGCGGGAGGCTGGTGGCGCAACGAGATCGTCGACGCCCCCACGCGCTTCGAGTTCGAGGACGGATTCGCAGACGCCGACGGCGAGCCGAACACCGAACTGCCCACCACCCGCACCGTCGTGACGCTCACCGCCACCGAGAGCGGCACGCGCATGACGACGGTGGCGTCGTTCGGGTCGCTCGAGCAGCTCGATCAGCTCGTGTCGATGGGCATGGAGGACGGCATGCGCCTCGCCATGGGCCAGATCGACGAGCTGCTGGCAGCCTGACGTCCGAGCGGCTCCCGCTCCCCGGCGGGGTCGTGCTCGCTCGAACGACATTGTGTACGCTGTCAACATGAGTGGACGCCGCACCGAGGAACCGCCGCGCACCCGGGCCTGGGTCTCCGAGCCCGAGACGCCCGACCGCTCCATCGTCGAGGCCACCGGGCGGCACTGGGAGGAGTGGGTCGACCTCATCGACGCAGGCCCCGGGCGCGAGGCGGGGCACACCGCCATCGCCGCCTGGGTGCAGAGCGAGCACGGCCTCGGCGGCTGGTGGGGGCAGGGCGTCGTGGTCGGCTACGAGCGGATCACCGGCATCCGGGCGCCCGGTCAGATGCCCGACGGCACCTTCTCGATCAGCCGCTCGAAGATCCTCGACCTCCCCGCCGACGGGCTGCGCGACGCCATCGTCGACGACGCGACGCGTTCCCTGCTCGTGCCCGGGTACCAGACGGCCCTGCGCTCGCGGCCCGGCTCGAAGGCACCCCGCTTCAGCCTCGCGGATGCGAGCGGCGAGCCGCTCGGCGCCATCCTCGTGACGCTCGACCCCGCCCCGAAAGATCGCGTGCGCGTGACCGTGACGCACGAGAAGCTGCCCTCGGCCGAGGCGGGCGCCGCCTGGAAGGAGCACTGGGGCGGCTGGCTCGACGGGCTCGACGAGGCGTTCCGGGCTCTGCGGCGCTGATCCCTGCGGCGAATCAGTTCCGCCGGTCGCCCTCGGCGGGGTTCTTCGCGGCGTCCCGGCGATTCCGGTGGCGGGCCCTGGCTTCCTTCGCGACTCCGTAGGCCTTCTTCGCGGCGCCTTCCGCAGAGCGGCGAACCTTCTTCGCCCCGTCGAACTCGGTCGAGAGGATGCCGAGACCACCGAGGGCGATGAGGGCTCCAGGGCCGGGAAGCGGCATGAGCACCACGCCGAGCGCGACCGTGCCGCCTCCGACCACGCCGACACCCGTGCGGTAGGCGCTGTTCGCGGTGGGGTTCTTGCGGATGCCCTCGCGAGCACCGTGAGCGGCCTTCCCCGCGGTGCGTCCGGCGGCCCGGCCGAGGGCACGGCCGAAGTTCTTGGCGGCGTCGCCCACGCCGCTCTGGGGCTGCCGGGGTGCGGTCGACTCGTCGTCGGAGGCGTTCGGTGCGGGCGATTCCTGCGGGATCACGATCACGGGGGGCTGCTGCGAGGCGGTCATGCCTCCAGTGTAGGAACGGCTGCTCCGGCGCCCCAGGGGCCTCGGCGTGCCCGATGGTTATTCACAGCGGCGCCGGCCCTCGCCGTTCCTCCACAGATCGTCACCCGCTTGACCTCGACGTCGGATTCCCGCGATAGCGTCGAAGCCGGCCCGGTCGCATCCGAGGCCCGCACTCGAGGAGACCCATGACCGACGCCCCATCGCACTCGCCCGCCGTCGCCGCCCCCGCGAGCCCCGCAGCCACCTCACCCGGAGGCGCGCGCGCCGCACGGCCGCCGCAGCCGCAGCGGGTCCTGACGGTCAAGCGCGTCGAGGCCGTCTCGCCGCACCTCGTGCGAATCGTGGCCGAGGGTGAGGCGATCGCCACCATCCCCGAGTCCACCCAGACCGACCGGTACTCCAAGATGCTCTTCGCGCCGAAGGGATCGTCGCTCGTCCCGCCTTACGATCTGGCGGCTCTGCGCGAGACGCTCGCCCCGCACGAGCTTCCCACCCAGCGCACGTACACCCTGCGCCGCGTCGACCGGGAGGCGGGCGAGGTCTGGATCGACTTCGTGGTGCACGGCGACACCGGCGTGGCCGGCCCCTGGGCAGCGGATGCGCAGCCAGGCGACACGGTCGTGCTCGCCGGGATCGGCGGCGGCTACGAACCCGATCCGGCAGCCGACCGCCACGTGCTGGCCGGCGATGAGGCGGCGATCCCGGCCATCGCTTCGGCTCTGGAGGCCATGCCCGCCGATGCGCAGGGCGTCGCGGTGCTGGAGGTCGACGGGCCCGCCGACGAGATCGCCCTCGTCGTTCCCATCGGCATCGAGCTGGTGTGGGTGCATCGTTCGGGCGCAGAGCCGGGAACGAGCGCGGTGCTCCTCGACGCTCTTCGCGCCCTTCCGGCTCCCGTCGGAGACACGCAGGTGTTCGTGCACGGCGAGCGCGGTGCCATGAAGGCGCTGCGGCCGCTCCTGCTCGAGCAGTGGGGCATCCCACGTTCCCGCCTCTCGCTCTCGGCATATTGGGCGCACGGCCGCGCCGAAGACACCTTCCAGGCCGAGAAGCGAGAGCCCGTGGGCCAGATCTTCACCGACTGACTGTCGCCGAGGCATCCCGGTGGCCGGCACCCGGCACGATCCTCGCCACCGGGCCGAGTGCCGTCCGCCGAGTTCACGGGCAGCGCTCAGGAGGTCGACGGGATGCTCACGAGGAAAGTCGGAAGGGGCCGGGTACGGTGAAGGGCATGCCCCGTCGCCGAGCCGAACCCGTGTACACCGTCGCCATCGGGGTGGGGCGAGCGCTCTTCGCCTCGTGGCGGTTGAAGCGCCGGGCCACCGGCCTCGAGAACATCCCGGCCTCGGGCGGCGCGGTGTTCGCCATGACGCACTTCGGCTACCTCGAGTTCGCTCTCGTGGAGTGGCAGACCTGGCTGCACAATCGCCGCCGCGTGCGCTTCATGGCCACCAAGCGCGCCTTCGACAAGCCCGTCGTCGGCACTCTGCTGCGGGGCATGAAGCACATCCCGGTCGACATGAGCGCCGGCGGCGAGGCCTACGCGCAGGCCGTTGCGGCGCTCGAGCGCGGCGAGATCATCGGTGTCTTCCCCGAGGCCGGGGTGAGCGCGAGCTTCACGGTGCGCGACCTCAAGTCGGGCGCTGTGCGCCTGGCCGCCCAGGCAGGAGTGCCGATCATCCCGGTCGCGGTCTGGGGCGGCCAGCGGCTTCTCACCAAGAACCGCAAGGTGGGGCTGCGCGATCGTCTTGGCGTGCAGGTCGACTTCGCCTTCGGTGCCCCGCAACTCGTCACCGAGGGCGACGACGTCGCGGCGGCCACCGCCCGGCTCCGCGAGACCCTGCAGGAGCTCACCGACACCCTCCAGCGCGACTACCCCGTCGACGGCACCGGCCAGTGGTGGCAGCCCAGGCACCTCGGCGGAACGGCTCCCACCCCGGAGGAGGCGGCCGCCTCCGACGCCGAACGCGATCGCCGCCGCGCGCTCCACGGCAGCTGAGCTCGGCCGGACCCAGCCTCAGCCTCAGGCCCAGCCCCAGCCCCAGCCCCAGACCCAGCCTCAGCCTCAGCCTCAGAGGATGTAGACCTTCCGCAGCGTCTCGGTGATCGTCCAGCGTGTGCGGGTGCCGGCAGCCAACCGCCCGACAGTGCCCGGCACGAGCTCGAGCGACTCGGGCAGCTCCCCCGCACCTATCTCTCCGGCCTCCCCACCATCGACCGGGCTCAAGAACTCGACCCGCCCACGACCCGCCAGCACCACGAACACCTCGTCGGCCTCCGTGTCGGTCACGACGCCGGGTGTGATCTCCCACAGCCCGATCCGCCGATCACCCTCGGCCACGAGTTCTGCGGTCGCGGTGGTCGGCGCGCCGGCCACCACGTCGTCGGGCGCCACGGCCTCGTGCTCGAGGTCGCCCTCGAGTGCCGCCACGGCAGCGTTGGCCGGCAACGCGAATTCGTCCCGCACCTCAGTCATGTCACGTCTCACTCTCGTCGTTCGAAATCACGCTCGGCCGCAGGGATCAAGTCACCAGGGAGACCACGTGCGGAGCTCATCCGCCGTCATGGGCCTGAGCGAGTAGGGCATCGGCCACGAGAGCGAGAACTGCTGAAGCGACGCAGTCACGTCGCCGAAGTCGTCCCTCTTCACCAGGATGCCGGCAGTGCTGACCTCGACGATCCGCACGCGCACGTCGCCGGCTTCACCGCCCGCCACGTCGCCGGCTTCACCGCGTTCACCGTCCGCGCTCCCGTCGCCGGCCTGCCGCAGCAGGTAGGCGTCAGCGAGATACCCGATCCCGAGTTCATCGAGCAGTTCCTCGGCCTCGAGCCACTCGACGGCGGCCGATCGGTCCCGCCCCAGCAGGTCCACGGCCACGAACCCCTCGCCCTCGGGCCGCATCCACCCCACGAGCTCGCCGTCCCCACGACGATGCTCGATCCAGGAGTCACGGGGCCCGCGGTTCATTCCCTCAGGGTAGTGGCCGACGCCCCAGACCCCGGCGTCACCCGCGCATGCTGTCGATCACCCGCATCGACCCCGTTTCCGCCCGTTTCAGTTCAGAGGTGCAAATTTGCCGACCACCGAGCCTCCTGGCGCGCCGGATGCACTCTCGTTTGGCGAACCGAACGAATCCCGTCGCCGCTCACCTCCGCAGACGGCACGGCTCGCCCGCCCCACCGCACCTCACCGCTCGACGACCTGCCCCGCCTCCACCACCCACTGGCGATCGAGCCGCACGGTCGACAGCATCCGCCGATCGTGCGTCACGAGCAGCAGCGTGCCCGTGTACGACTCCAGCGCCTCCTCCAGCTGCTCGATCGCCACGAGATCGAGGTGGTTCGTGGGCTCGTCGAGCACGAGCAGATTCACCCCGCGCGCCTGCAGCAGTGCGAGCCCCGCCCGGGTGCGCTCTCCGGGCGACAGCTCGTCGACCGGCCGTCCCACGTGATCCGCCTTGAGCCCGAACTTCGCCAGCAGCGTGCGCACCTCGGCCACGGGCCACTCCGGCACCTGCTCCTCGAACCGCGCGGCCAGCGGCACCGAGCCCGCGAGCACCGCCCGCGCCTGGTCGATCTCCCCGATCGCCACCGACGCCCCGAGCGAGGCCGTCCCCGAGGAGGGCGCGACCCGCCCGAGCAGCAGCCGCAGCAGCGTCGACTTCCCGGCGCCGTTCTGCCCCGTGATGCCGATCCGGTCCCCCGCCGACACCTGCAGCGACACCGGCCCGAGCGTGAACGACCCCTGCGTCACGGTGGCGGCCGACAGCGTCGACACGACCCCCGACGAGCGCGGCGCCGCTCCGATCGTGAACTGCAGCTGCCACTCCTTGCGCGGCTCCTCCACCTCGTCGAGCCGCGCGATCCGGCTCTCCATCTGCCGCACCTTCTGCGCCTGCTTCTCGCTCGACTCGGCCGAGGCCTTGCGCCGGATCTTGTCGTTGTCGGGCGACTTCTTCATCGCATTCCGCACGCCCTGGCTCGACCACTCGCGCTGCACCCGGGCCCGCGACACGAGGTCGTCCTTCTTCGCGGCGAACTCGTCGTACTCCTCCCGCGCGTGCCGGCGCGCGGTGGCCCGCTCCTCGAGGAAGGCGTCGTAGCCGCCGCCGTAGACCCGGTTCGTGCCCTGAGCCAGGTCGAGCTCGACCACGCGCGTGACGCTCCGCGCAAGGAACTCGCGGTCGTGGCTCACGAGAACCACCCCGCCACGGAGCCCCGTGATGAAGGCCTCGATCCGCTCGAGGCCGTCGAGGTCGAGGTCGTTCGTGGGCTCGTCGAGCAGCACGATGTCGAAGCGCGAGAGCAGCAGCGCCGCGAGCCCCACCCGCGCGGCCTGCCCGCCCGAGAGCGAGGTCATGAGCGCCGACCCCGCCAGCTCGAGCCCGAGCTCGGCGAGCACCACGGGCAGGCGCTCCTCGAGGTCGGCGGCGCCGCTGGCGAGCCACCGTTCGAGGGCGCTCGAGTACACGTCGGCCGGATCGGGCGCACCCGGCTCTGCGGGAGAGGCGAGCGCGTTCGCGGCCGCATCCATCTCGGCGGTCGCGAGGGTCGTGCCCGTCCGCCGCCCCACATACTCCGCCACGGTCTCGCCGACCACGCGCTCGTGCTCCTGCGGCAGCCAGCCGACGAAGGCGTCGGCGGGCGCGAGCGACACGCTCCCCTCGAGCGGCTCGTCGATCCCGGCGAGAATGCGCAGCAGGGTCGACTTGCCGGCGCCGTTGGCCCCCACGACCCCCACCACGTCGCCGGGCGCCACCACGAGATCGAGCGAACTGAACAGGGTGCGGTGGTCGTGCCCACCGGCGACCCCCTTGGCGACGAGCGTTGCGGTCATCCCCCCATGCTCTCGCAGATCACCGAGCGGATGCGACGTGGCAGGTCAGAGCACCCGCCAGACCGAGCGGCTGCGACGCCGCACCCCGCCTCACAACTCCACGCTGCTCGACCCCAGCCGGCTCAGCAGCCCGCCCTTCCGCGATCCCAGGAGGGCCACCACCACGAACAGCACCATGAGACCGAGCGCCACGAGCGTGAAGACCCCCGTGGGGAACGCGGGCAGCGGTACGACCGAGTTGTAGATGACGTAGCCGAATGCTCCGGCGGCCACCACCGCCGCCACCGTGATGCCGGGCTGGTGCCAGCGCCGCGCAGCCACCACGGCGATCGTGAGCAGTGCCACCACATAGGCGAAGAGGTAGATGAGGGTGAAGACCGACCCGACGAGCCCGTACAGCGACAGGTCCTGCACCCCACCGGTGAAGCACAGCACGATGAAGACGACGAGTTGGAACACCATGATGCCGAAGATCGCCCGACGCGGCGTGCCGTGCCTGCGATCGACACCGCCGAGGGCTGCGGGCAGGATCCGTTCCTTCGACAGCGACAGCACCACTCGCGACATCCAGGTGAGGAAGGCCACCATCCCGGCGAGCATGCCCGCCACGATGCCGAGCTGGATGACGTAGCTCAGCCAGGTCGCGCCTTCCATAGCCGCGAGGTCGCCCAGGGGGTTGAAGCTCTCGGCGAGCGCGGCGCCGTCGGCGGCGAAGCCGAGGGTCGTGACGTAGGAGCAGAGCACGAGGAAGAGCCCGGAGATGAGCACGGATCCGTAGAGCGAGCGGGTGACGGTCGACTGCGCGGTGCGGGCCTCGCGCCCGAGGGTGATGCTGCTCTCGAAGGTGATGAACATGAACATCGCCAGCACGAGCCCGAACACCACCTCGTAGAGTCCGGCACCGCTCAGAGTGAGCTGCTCGGTGTCGAGGATGCGGTCGGGGTGGTTGGCGAGGGTGATCCCCATGAGCACGAGGATCGCCGCCATCGAGCCGATCTCGATCACGAGCATCACGCGTGTCGAGAGCGCGACGTCGCGGAGGCAGAGGAACGCGCAGAACAGGATCGACAGGATGCCGAAGGCGGGCACGAGCCACCAGGTGGGCCCCTGGTAGCCGAGAAGCACGATGTAGTCGCGCGCGTAGTTGCCGAAGACCACCGCGAAGAACGGTGCGAAGCCGATTCCGAACACGAGGATGACGAGTGTCACGACGGTTCCGGGGATGGCCCCGCCCACCTTGCTCACGAGGCTCGCCAGCCCACCGCTCGTGGAGTAGCGGCGCGCCAGGGCGGAGAAGCAGAACGCGGCGAGACCTGCGAAGAGCGTCGCGAGCAGCCAGGTGAGCCAGCTGCCGTTGCCGCTGAGGGCAGCCACGAGCCCCACGAGCACTGCAGCCGATGCCGCGGGGCCGAGGGCGGCCACCGACTGCGCCAGGAGGTTGACGGCCCCGAGCGCATTGCGGCGGAGCTCCCCGCCGTCAGCGGACGAGAAGGGCGAGCTGGACGTGGTGGTGCCGGTGGTGCGTGCTTTCTGGGACATCGGTCCTCCGGACGTAGGGTTGTGGGGATCGGGATCGAAGGTTCAGGAATCAGGGATCGGGCGGCCCGACCGCACGATCACAGGGAGCCGATGCTGCCGGCCGCCCGGATGCGGTATCGCACCGCGGGAGGCGACAGGTAGGCGAGCGGGGTCTCCTCGATCGAGACGATCTCGACCGAGCCCGGATGCGCGCCCGCGGCGACCGCGCGATCCAGAGCCTCGCGGTGCAGTTCGGCGACGCGTTCACTGCGCTGCCCGTCGAGCGGGATGACCGACTCGGCCTCGGCACCGATCGCGGCCGACGCCGCCCCGATCGCGTTGGCCACGTCGAAGTGGAGCGGGCTCGGCAGGATGTCGACGCCCGGGAGCTCGGTGGGCACGAGCGCGCGGCCACCGCCCACCACGATCAGCGGTGCGTTCTCGCGACTGATCTTGGCCTGATCGACCGCGAAGGCGAGCATCCGGTCGGATTCGGCGATCGCCTCCTCGAGCAGCGACTCGTAGCCGGCGAGGCGGGAGGCGTCGCCGAGCGAGAGCCGGCCCGCGTGCACGGCGGCATCCGTGAGCGTGGGGGTGTCACCGCCGAAGACGAGGGCCTTCTCCCGCAGCCGCCACCCGACGCTGTCGGGTCCCAGCCGCAGGTGGCCGTCGACCGAGCGGATGATCGTGCCGCCGCCGATGGCGACCGTCACGATGTCCGGCATCCTGAAGTTGGTGCGCACACCGCCGATCATGCGGCCGACGTAGGACTCCCGCGGGAGTCCGTTGACGAGCACACCGATGTCCGTCGTGGTGCCGCCGACGTCGGCCACGATCCCCGACGTCGCCCCCGCGAGCTGGGCGGCACCGCGGATGCTGTTGGAGGGCCCGCTTCCGATGGTCAGCACGGGCGTGCGCAGCGCCTGGTCGATCGACATGAGGGTGCCGTCGTTCTGCGCGAAGAGCAGCTTCGGGTTCATGCCGTGACCGCGCAGCGCCTTCTCGAAGCCGAGGAGCGCCTCTCGGGCGGCGGCCTTGAGGGTGGCGTTCAGCACCGTCGCGTTCTCGCGCTCGATGAGCCCGATCCCACCGATCTCCGAGCTCAGCGAGATGTCGATGTCGCCGAGCAGCTCGCGGGCGACATCCGCCGCGGCGAGCTCGTGATCGGCCTTGGTGGGAGCGAAGATGCCGACGATGGCGAGACCGTCCGGCCGGTCAGGGAGTGCTGCAAGGAACGAGCGCACGGCGTCCGGTTCGAACGCCACGATCTCGCGGCCGTCGAACTCGAAGCCGCCCGGCACGATCGTCTCCCCCACCGACACGGCCGCCCGCAGGTCGTCGGGCCAGCCGAACAGCGGTGGGATTCCGTGGCCGGCGGGCGAGCCGATGCGCACAACGGCGACGGTGTCGAGGTTCTGCCGCTGCAGGATGGCGTTGGTGGCGTGCGTGGTGCCGAGCATCGCGTAGCCCACCTCGGCCGGCTGGTGGGCGCCGTCGGCGAAGACCGCGGCCACGGCGGCGGAGACCCCGCTCGAGATGTTCTTCGAGGTCGCGACCTTGGCCGACGCCAGCACGGAGCCGTCGGCATCGAGCAGCACCGCGTCGGTGTTGGTGCCTCCCACGTCGATGCCGAGGCGGAGCAGCGGTGTGCCGCTCATGCTCCGACCATCATGCCGGCGTAGTCGAAGCCGTAGCCGAAAGCGCGCGGCCCGCCGAGGGCGATGCCCTTCTCGGTGAGCCAGATGGGTGGCGCGGAGAGCCCGACCAGGGCCACCCGCAACCCGTAGCGCATGCGCTCGGTCGCGATCGGGTCTCCGCTGTTGGCGTCGAGCAGCGAGATGATGTCGGGCACCATCACGAGCGGCCTGCCGTTCTCGAACGCCACCAGGAACTCGTTCTGGTACTCCAGGCGCACGGTGCGCCCGGCATCCGCCCCTGAGCCCTCGATGGTGGCCGAGCCCACGACGAAGCCGCCGTCGACCTGGCCTTCGATCTCCACGATCTTGCCGCGGATGACCTCCCCTGCGCCCAGGTGCCGGCAGAGTCCTGCAACGCGGTCGCCCTCGAGACCGGAGAGAGCTTCGCCTATGTCGATGGCACGCGAGATGGAGCCGATCACCGCGGCCTCCCTGGCGCCAGCTGCCGTGAGGGGGTAGCCGGCGAACGCGGCGGCACCGCCGAACTCCACTGCCACGCTGCGCGCTATCCGCTCCATCCAAGGGCCGTCGATGCTGCGCACGGTCACGACGTTGCCGCGCTCGTCGGCGAGGATCCCGGGGCTGATCGAGACCCCGTTGAGCTCGAGCGCGATCATGTTGAGCTCGGGGTAGGCCCGGCCGATGCCGTCGGCGTCGACGAGCGGGAGACCGAGGCGCGCGGCCCAGACGATCGGAGTGAGCCCGTTGGAGCCGCCGATCTCGGCAGGCATGAGGGCGGCGACGGGGCGGCCGTAGATGCGCGACATCTCCTCCACCAGGAGGCGGCCCTCGTCGCCGTTCGCGACCTTCTCGAAGAAGATGGTGGGCGCGCCCATGTCGGCGCAGGGCAGGACGAGGGCGTCATCCGAAAGGTCGCTCAGCTGCAGCACCGGAACGGGGCCGTGGGTCTCGAGGGCATACTTCGCGGCCTGCACCGCGATGACGTCGCCCCCTCCCCCGCAGCCGAGGAACGCACATCCGGTCGCCATGGCGTCGACATTCGTGAGGTCTATCTGCATGCCGCCACGCTACGGCCGCCTTGCCTGGCTCCTCTTGTTCATCACGCCCAAGCCACTTGCGACAACTGTGCGTCACGAACAAGAATGCAGCATGACGACTGCAGGAGTGGCTGTCGGCGTGCTCGTCGCCGGCGGGGGAACAGTCGTCTCCCCCGGCCCGCCCGATCGCGCCGCCTCGAGCGTGCACCTGCTCGAGGACGACGGCAGGATCGACGACTGCGCGCCCGGATCGATCGCCGTGCTCACCCGGGCCGCCGCCTCGCCCGTGCGGGGCTTCCGCTTCGACGCGCTGCTGGCCCGCGCCGCTCACCGGGGAGTGGTCGCGCTCGTGCTGCCCACGCCCGCCATCCTCGTACCGCCCCGATTCGACGCGGCGAGCGCGGCGGTCGGCGTCGTCACGGTGCCTCCCGACACCGATCTCGGGCGGGTGGTGGGAGACCTGTCGCAGGTGCTCGCGGGAGAGGAGTCGGCGGTGCTCGTACGACTGCGGCAGGGGATCGAGATCCTCGAGCACGCGGAGGCGTCCGGAATCCGGAGCCCCGAGCTCGTCGCCGAGCGTCTGGTCGCCGTGCTCCCCGGTCTCGAGATCGGAGCGGCCCGCCCCGGCCGCACCGCCGTGCCCTCGGCCGACCCGGCGCGTGCGGGAGAGGTCTGGTCGGTGCCGACGGCGCCGGGGGCGCACGCCGACATCGACGCCGTGCTGCTCCGGGTGCTCGCGACGCTCGGTGCGGGTGCCGCGCGGGCCGACGAGGCACCCGAACGCACGCTGTCGAGCATCATCACCGAGCTCCTCGTCTCGCGATCGGGCGAGTCGTCCGAGCTCGGCGACCGCAGCCGCACGCTCGGCTTCGACCCGGAGAGCTGGCACCTCGTGCTCGCGGTCACCTTGCGCCGAGCCTCCGGCCCGAGCACGGGCGGAGAGTCACCGACGCTCGAGCAGATCCGCCGGGAGGAGGCGGTGCGCATCACGGCTCTCCGCACCGCGCGCACGACGGGCGCCACCTGGCGCGCAGCCAGAGTCGGCGCTGCCCTCCTGCTCATCTGCACCTGGCCCCGGGATCCCGGGCGCGCGGGCGAAGAGCGGGCACGAGAGAGCGCCAGGGCGGTGCACTCCGCGCTGGTCGAGAGCGAGACCTCCTCCGCGGGCGTGCTGAGCGGAGTCGGTCGCGTTCACCAGGGAGTCGCGGGTCTGCGCCGGGCGGCGGCCGAAGCCCGCTCCGTTCTGCGGATGGCGCCGAAGGCGTCGAGGAGCTCATTCACCGTGTTCGACGAATTCGGCCTCGATCAGGCCCTGGTCGACTGGTTCTCGCTCGACGAGTCGCAGGAGTCGGCCAGACGGCTGCTGGCGCCGTTCCGCACCCTGCCCCCGGAGAAGGCCGAGACGCTCATGAAGACCCTGCAGGCGTTCCTCGACCACCAGGGCTCGGTCTCGGCCACGGCCACGGCGCTGTTCATCCACCGCAACGCCGTCGGCTATCGTATGGCCTCGATCCGGCGCATTCTCGACTCCGAACTCGACGACCCCGAGGAGCGGCTCGCGCTGCAGCTGGCTTGCCGAGGCCGCCACCTGCTGCCGCTCGACCCTCAGCCGTAGATGCGCCGCGACGCGATCCGCGCCCCCTCGCCCAGCGCCCGCAGCTTCGCCTCGGCGATCTGCGGGTGCACGCGGCCGCCGAGCCCGCAGTCGGTCGACGCGATCACGTTCGAGGGCCCCACGAGCGACGCGAAGTTCTCGATCCGGTCGGCGATGAGCTCCGGATGCTCCACCACGTTCGTGGCGTGGCTCACAACCCCGGGCAGGATCTTCTTGCCCTCGGGCAGCTCCACGTCGCGCCACACCTTCCACTCGTGCTCGTGCCGCACGTTGGCGGCCTCGAACGTGTACTGCCCGGCGTTCACCTCGAGCATGAGCGGCGCGATGTGCCGGAACTCCAGGTCGGTGGTGTGCGGCCCGTGCCAGCTGCCCCAGCACAGGTGGTAGCGGATGCGGTCGGTCGGCAGACCGCGGAGCGCATGGTTGAGCGCTTCGACCCGGATGCGGGTGAACGCCAGGTAGTCCTCCACGGTCGGCGCCGGGTTGATCTGGTCCCAGTTCTCGGCCATCGACGGGTCGTCGAGCTGCAGGATGAGCCCTCCGTCGATGATGGCGGTGTACTCATCGCGCATCACCTCGGCCCAGGCCCAGATGTGCTCCTCGTCGGTGGAGTGGAAGTCGTTGCGGATGCGGGCGCCCGATCCGGGCGCGATCGAGGTGATGAAGCCGTCCTGGATTCCCGTGGCGTCGAGCGCGTCGCGGAGGTTCCGCACATCGGAGGCGATGGCCTCCTGCCCGATGTAGCGCAGCGGGCCCGTCGTGCTCGGGAACGCCGTGGCGCGCGAGCCCGTGGCGATCCCCGAGTCGGGGTCGGCGTAGGCGTCGGCGAACTCCTGGCGGTCGCGCCGGTCCGTGAAGCTCGTGAGCCTCACCCTCCCGGGCTCGGAGCGCACGGGTCCCTCGTTGAAGACGTCGACATCGGTCACCGAGAGGCCGCCCACGCGCTGGAACGAGTACGACCACCAGGCGCCGTAGTCGACCGCACTCGTCATGGCCTTGCCGAACTCACCGTCGCCCGGCACGGTGATGCCGTAGTCGGCCTGGCGCGCCACGAGGTCGGCGACCGCGCTCGAGAGCAGTGCGTCGAACTCGGCGGTGCGCTCGAGGGTGAAGCCGTCATCGGCGATTCGCCGCGCGTCGTTCGCCGCGATCAGTTCGGGTGTGCGGGGAAGGCTTCCGGCGTGGGTGGTCTCGATCCGCTCGGTCATGCCGCCCAACCTACTGCGAGCCGCCCTCCTGGTCGAGCAGTTCCGAGGCGCTGGTGGTGCAGCTCGCGGTCGCGTACGCTCCGGAGCTCTCCTGCTCCACGAGGATGCGGCCGTCGAGGATGATCCGGCAGATGACCGTGCCGTCGTCGGCCCCGTTCACGGCCGTGAGCGTGTAGCTCGCGTAGGTGTCGGCGCCGCCGAAGGCCACGTCGAAGTCCTCCTCGAAGGGCAGTCTCTGAGAGGTGACCTGCTCGGTGGTCTCGACGCCGTCGGCCGAGATCGTGTAGGTGATGTCGACGTCCGATCCGGTGCCCTCGACCTGGTAGACGAGCGGGATCTCGGTGGTGTCGAGCACGCCGTCCGGGCTGCCCGCGGGGTCGAGCAGGTTGCCGAAGAACAGGAAGGTGTAGACGATCGCGAGGATGCTCGAGAGCACGAGCGCGATGAATCCGAGGACCGCCCCGGCGACGGCGGAGCCCTTCGGCCCGGTGCGGATGATGCCGATGATGCCGAGCACCACGGCCGCCAGCGCGATCAGCACCGCGAGGAAGTTGAAAATCGGGATGAAGGCCCCCACGAAGGCCACGATCCCCGCGATCAGCGCGGCGAGCCCGAAGCGGTTGCGGGCAGCTGCGGCCGTGGCCGGCGTCGTGGGGCCCTGCGGCGTCTGCGGAGCGGGCTGGTAGGGCGGCGGCTGCGAGGTCATGCCCTCGATGATGCCATGACGCCCGGCCTGCCACCGCGACGTCCCGGCCAGTCGCTACGCTGGAGTCGCGACGAGTGGGAGGATGCGACAGTGGCAGCCAGCGATGGATCCGACACTCAGGGTGCGACGACACCCCGCGCGGGTCGGCCACCGAGAGCCCGCAACGTCGGCATCGAGGGGCTGGGACCCATCGTGATCGTGCCGAGCGAACCGGCCTCCAACGAGATCGCCCGCGCCCTCATCGACTACATCCGCGCGGGCCACGTGGGCCCGGGAGAGAAGCTCCCCTCCGAGCGCCAGCTGAGCGAGTCGCTCGGTGTGGGCCGCTCCACCATCCGTGAAGCGCTCAAGTCGCTCGGCCTTCTGGGGCTCATCGAGTTCCGGCACGGCGGCGGGACCTATTACCGTGGTGCCGACTCTGACCTGCTGCCGCGGGTGATCGAGTGGGGACTGCTGCTCGGCGAGCGCCACACCACGGATCTCGTCGAGGCGAGACAGCACCTCGAGCGCATCACGAGCGGCCTCGCCGCCCAGCGCCGCGACGACCACGACCTCCTCGTGATCGGCACAGCCCTCGATGCCATGCGGGACGCCCGCACCACCGAGCAGTTCGTCGACGCCGACGTGGCGTTCCACCTCGCGATCGCCGACGCATCCGGGAACGTGGCCCTGGCCAACATGCTGAAGAGCATCGCCGCCCTCCTCCGCGTGTGGATCCACCGCGTGATGGACGCCGAATCGAGCTTCGAGGTCTCCTACCTCGAGCATGTCCCCGTGCTGGCGGCGATCCGGGAGGGTGATCCGGTGGCGGCGACTGCCGCGATGGAGTCGCACATGGACCGAGCGAGCGGTCGCCTCCTCTCCACCCTGAGCGCGTCCGAGCGCTGAGACACCTCACAGTGAATTTGTGGTCGACCAATTTGTCGTAAGTGGTTGACCAGTTGACCACTTACGGTCACAATGGACGAGACGCAGCCGATCGGTCTGGACCTCGGCACCCCCCCATCCACTCGAAGGAGAGCCCTGTGGCCACGATCAATGGAGATCGCACGTGATCTACCGGCAGATGTTCGACACGTTCCGCATCCGTGATGAGGTGCGCACCGCGGTGATCGGCGCCGGCCAGTACGCCACCGCGATCGTCACCCAGGAGCGCCACACGCCGTACCTCCGCGTCACGGTCGTGGCGGACGTCGACCTCGCCAACGCTCGCGAGGCCCTCGCCAAGGCGGGCTGGACCGACGACGACGTGGCCTACGCGGCCACCGCGGCCGAGGCCGAGGCGGCGATCGCCCAGGGCAGACGGGTGTACACCGACCAGCCCGCGATCGTCGCTCGGATCGGAGCCGTCGACATCGTCGTGGAGAGCACCGGGGTCCCCGAGGCGGGTGCCCGCTACGCCTTCGACGCCATCGCGAACGGCAAGCACGTCGCGATGGTCACGAAGGATCTCGACGTGACCATCGGCCCCATCCTCCGCCGCCTCGCCGACGAGAAGGGCGTCGTCTACACCCCGGTCGACGGCGACCAGCATGGCCTCCTCATCCAGCTCGTCGAATGGGCGAAGTCCATCGGCCTGAGCGTCATCACCGCGGGGAAGGCCACCGACGGGGAGTTCGTCTACGACCCGGACGCCGCCACCGTGACCATCCACACCGACAAGACGATCCACCCGCCCTTCCAGGAGACCGTGCAGATCTCGCCGGAGGACGCGGAGTTCCTCGGCCCGATCCCCGAGGGCGCCGCAGCCGCCTACATCGCCGAACGGGCGAGGATACTCGCTGCCCTCCCCCAGCCTGGCTCCTACGACCTCTGCGAGATGACGGTGGCCGCGAACTACACCGGCTTCGCACCCCAGGTCGACACCCTGCTCCACGCCCCGCTCCGGATCACGGAGATCCCTCTGGCCTACGCTCCCGAGGCCGACGGCGGGGTCATCCGCCAGGACGGGACCATCGATCTCGCCACGTGCCTCCGGGAGCCCGCGGAGTCCGGACTCGGCGGCGGCGTCTTCATCGTGGTGCGCGCCGACAACGCATACTCCAACCACATCATGGTGACCAAGGGCCAGATCGCGAATGCCGACGGGAGCGCGACGGTGATCTACCGCCCGTACCATCTGTGCGGCGTCGAGACCTCGACCTCTCTTCTTGTCGCGGGACTGCTCGGGCTCAACACGGGCGGCGACGACTACCGCCCACGCTTCGACCTCGTGAAGGTCGCGGCTCGCGACATCGCCGCCGGAGAGGTGTTCGGCAACGACCACAGCCCTCAGCTCACGGCGCGCATCGTCCCCGGTGCGGCGATCGGCGAAGGCAATCCCGCCGCGGCGCACCTGCTCACCGGCAACCGCGCAGCCGTCGACATCCCCGCCGGCACCCTCATCACCTACGACCTGGTCGAGCGCCCCGCCGACTCACTGCTCTGGGAGCTGCGCGAGCGTCAAGACGCCGCGTTCCTCGCCTGACTCATCTCTCCCGGTTGCCGGGACCTCTACGTGAAGGAGCGTGGAACACAGCATGATCACCGCACTCGCCTGGGTCATGATCATCGTCTTCATGGCGCTGATCATGGCTCGCAAGATCCATCCCTTCGTCGGCCTGGCCTTCATCCCGGTGGCGTTCACCGTGCTGGGCGTCTTCCTCGGCGTGTTCACGAACACCGTGGCCGAACAGCTCGAGAAGCCTGCGGCCGACGTCTCCGTGCTCGACCAGCTGCAGGCTATGGGCGACTGGGCCAAGGAGGGCATGGTCACCACCTCGGCCACGGCCTTCCTGCTCCTGTTCGCCATCACCTTCTTCTCGGTGATGCTTCACGTGGGCCTGTTCGACCCGGTCACCAAGGCCATCCTCAAGATCGCCAAGGGCGATCCGCTGAAGGTCATGGTCGGCACGGGCATCATCTCGGCGATCGTCTCGCTCTCGGGCGACGGCACGACCACCACCTTGATCGTCTGCACCGCACTCATCCCCATCTATCAACGCCTGGGCATGCGTCTGCTCGATCTCGCCGTGGTGCTCATCCTCATGAACACCATCCTCAACCTGCTCCCGTGGAGCGGTCCCACGGCCCGTGTGCTCGCGGTCATGCCCGACATCGACCCCAATGAGATGCTGCGGGCCCTCGCCCCCGGCATGATCGCGTCCGTCGTCTTCGTGCTGCTCGTGTGCGTGTTCCTCGGCTTCCGTGAGCGCAAGCGCCTCGGCATCGTCGAACTCACGGATGATGAGATCGATCGCATGATGGCCGCCTACGACCAGACCGGCGAGGCGGACGGCGACCTCGGCGGCGCGAGCGGCGGTGGCCCCGGTGGAGCCGCCCCGGCCGGAGACGGCGGAGTGGCTGTGCTCACCGTGAGGAAGAGCAAGGTCGTGATGGTCGTCAACTGGGTGCTCACGATCGCGGCACTCACGCTCCTCGTCCTCGGCGTCTTCGCCCCGGTGTTCATCTTCCTGGTCGGGACCCTGCTGGCGTTCCTGATCAACTTCCCCAAGATCGACAAGCTCAAGGCGTTCATCGACTCGGTGTCGCCCGACGTGCTGCAGACGGTCGTCATGGTGATCGGGGCAGGCGTCTTCCTCGGCCTGTTCTCCAACAGCGGCATGTCCAATGCCGTGGCGCAGAGCATGGTCGATGTCATCCCGGCATCACTCGCCTCGCAGTGGCCGCTGATCACCACCCTCATCTCGGCACCCGGCGGGTTCTTCCTCTCCAACGACGGCTTCTTCTACGGCGTGCTGCCCGTGCTCGCCACGGCGGGAGAGGCGTACGGCTTCACCGAGTTCCAGATCGGCTACGCCTCCCTCATGGGTCAGGCCTTCCACATGCTGAGCCCGTTGACGGCGTTCATCTACCTGCTGCTCAACATGACCCGCCAGGACCTGGGGAAGTGGCAGCGCTCGGCCGGCAAGTGGGCTCTCGGCATCTTCATCATCCTCATCCTGGTGTCGATCGCCACGGGCACGCTCGTGGTGAGCGGACCGGGCAGCTGAGCGGCCCCGCAGACCGTCGACCATCCATCACGACCCCCCAGCCGATTACGCGAAGGACAATCAGAATGACCACGCAGACCGGACGCCCCCTCGTCGCTCTCGTCAGCGCCGTCCGAGCCGCCATCCCGCCCGCGGAGGCCGCGTTCGCGGCGGAGTTCCCCGGGGCCGAGCTGTGGAACATCCTCGACGATCGCCTGCTCGCCGAGGTCGATGATCGAGGCGGGCTCACTCCCGAGCTCGCGTCGAGAATGGAGAGGCTCATCCGCCACGCCATCACGGAAGGTGCCGACGGCGTGCTGGTTACCTGCTCTGTCTACGGCAGCGTCGTGCACGCGCTGAAGGCAGCGGATGCGACGGCTGGGCTCCCCGTACCGGCATTCGCCTCCGACGATGCCGCCTTCGCGGCGGTGCTGGCAGGCGGTCACCGCTCGGTGCTGCTCCTCTCCCCGGCACGGGCTCCGCTCGCGGACTCGTTCGAGCGGCTCTCGGCCGCAGCGACCGCGGCGGGAGTCGACATCGCGATCACGGCGGCGGTGGCGGAGGGCGCTCCCGCGGCCGCCGCCGCCGGAGATGTCGAGATGCTCGCCGAGATCCTGCACGACACCTACCTGACCGACGGCGCCGGGGTGGACGCGGTGCTCCTCGGGCAGTACTCGCTCTCCCCCGCGGGACCCGCGTTGGCCGAACGGATCGGGCTGCCGGTGCTCACGGCGCCCCACCGCGCCGCGGTCGCGCTCCGCGAGGCCGTCGAGCAGGGAGGTCGGCTGCCGTGACCTCCGCCTCCGCCCCTGCACCCGGTGCGATCGGCGCGATCGCCGACGACTTCACAGGAGGCACCGACGTAGCGGTCGCCTTCCGCCGGGCGGGCCTGCGCACCGTCCTGCTGTTCGGGCCTCCGCGGCCGGATGAGGTGCTTCCCCCTCACGACGCCGTCGTGGTGGCGCTGAAGACGCGCACGATCGCCCCGGCCGAGGCGGTGCGACTCTCGGTCGAGGCCGCCACGTGGCTTCGTGAGCGCGGAGCCGAGCAGTTCTACTTCAAGTACTGCTCCACCTTCGACTCGCGACCCAGCGGCAACATCGGCCCGGTGGCCGATGCCCTGGCAGAGCTCCTGGGGGCATCACGAGTGGTGGTCGCACCGAGCTCGCCGGACCATCTGCGCACCCAGTACATGGGGCATCTCTTCGTCGACCGGATGCTGCTCTCGGACTCCCCCATGCGGCACCATCCGCTCACCCCCATGGTCGATTCCTCGGTGCCCCGACTGCTTCGGGCGCAGACCTCGCGGCCGGTCTCCCTCATCGACCTGCGGATGGTGCGGGCCGGCGCCGATCGCGTCCGTTCGCTGGTGGCCGATGCGCCCGACCGGAGCTACGTCGTGGTGGACGCGCTCAGCGACTCCGACCTCGCAGAGGTAGGACTGGCGTGCGCCGACGACGTGCTCGTCACGGGCGCCGCGGGCCTCGCCGGCGGCCTCGGCGCCGCTCGGATGCACCGCCTGGGCGCTCGGACCGCGGCCGGGAGGCCGGCGTCGGCGCACCCGCCCTCGCCCGCGATCTCGGCCGGGTCCCGCTCCGCCGTGCTGGCCGGAAGCTGCTCCGCTCGAACCCTCGAGCAGGTGGAGCACATGCGGGAACGTCATCCCTCGTTCCTGCTGGACGCCGTGCTCACACCCGATCCCCAGGCGCTGGCCCGACAGGCCCTGGCGTGGTTCGACGAGCAGCCGGCCGATTCGACCGCGCTGATCTACTCGTCCATCCCGTCCGACCGGCTGGCCGAGGTGCAGCGACTGCTGGGGGTCGAGGGCGCCTCCGAGATCCTCGAGACCGCCATGGGCCGCGTGGCCCGCGGACTCGTCGAGCGCGGTGTGCGTCGCCTCGTGGTGGCCGGCGGTGAGACGTCCGGCGCCGTCGTGACCGCGCTCGAGGTCGGCGGCGGGGTCATCGGCGAGGAGGCGGCGCCGGGGGTGCCTTGGATCCACAGCACCGGCCCGGTCGCGCTCGACCTGCTGCTGAAGTCCGGCAACTTCGGAGACCCGGAGCTCCTCACCCGCTCCATCCGCTCCACCGCTCAGAACGGGGCCGCCGCGTGAGCATCGCCCTCACCCCCGGCGGGGCCGCCGGCGCCGAGGAGATCGTCGCCGTCGCCCGCTCGATCTTCTCCCGCTCGCTCACCCACGGCAGCACAGGCAACATCAGCCTGCGCACCCACGACGGCATCCTCGTGACGCCCACCGGCAGCAGTCTGGGAACGGTCGAGCCGGGCGACCTCTCGCTCATCGACGAGCGGGGGGCCCACGTCGGCGGCGCTCGCCCGTCGAAGGAGGCCTTCCTGCATGCCGCTGTGCTGCGGGCGAGGCCGTCGGCGCAAGCCGTCATCCACACGCACTCCACGTATTCAGCAGCGGTCTCGTGTCTCGACGACATCGACCCGGCGAGCGCGCTGCCCCCGCTCACCGCCTACTTCGCGATGCGGATCGGCCGTCTGCCGCTGCTGCCCTACCATGCACCCGGTGACGACTCCCTGGGCCCCGTGGCCGAGGCCGCGGCGCGTGACCACGTGGCATTGCTGCTGAGCAACCACGGGCCCGTCGTGGCGGGAGCCTCGCTGTCGGCCGCGCTCGACGCACTCGAGGAGCTCGAGGAGACGGCCAAGCTCCATCTCCTCCTGCACGGCCGCTCCATCCGCCCGCTCACTCCCACCCAGGCGGCCGCGCTGGCCCCGCCCGCCCGCTAGCGCTCCGGGCGGGCACGGCTCGCTAGGGTGGACGGATGCTGCTCGTCTTCGCCGGCCTCGCCGCCCTCGCCGGCGTCTGGTGCCTCCTCGCCCCTCCCCGCGCCATGCTCTTCGGATCGCGCTGGCAGCTGCAGGACGGCGAGCGGGCCGAGCCGAGCCCCGCGCTCATCGGCTGGACCCGTGCATCCGGAGTGCTGCTCCTCCTGCTCGCCGCCGCGATGACCGTGGGCCACTTCGTGACGCAGGGGCAGGGCCAGGCCCGCGAATCACTGAAGGAGGCCTGGGGCATCGGTCGCTACCTCTCCTCCGATGAGCTCGAGATCGACCTCGATCCGCAGGTCGAGCGGGTCGACAGCGTGGAGGCGACGCTCGCCGGCTACACCGACGTGGAGCAGGGCCTGCGTGTCTGGCGCTCCGCCGTCGTGGGAGTCGACCCCGTGGGCGACCTCGGCGGCGACGTCGAGGACGGCGACCTCATCGTCGCCGTGCGCGCCGGAGGGTGCCGACCGGGTCCCGTGCTCGTCGAGGAGTCCGACACCTCGGTGACCGTCTCGGTCACCGGCGTCGGCAACGCCTTCTCCTCCGGCGAGGTCATCACCTGCGGCGCGAGCGGCACGAAGCTCCTCATCGACCCTTCGGCGGAGGAGCTCCGCCTCGTCCGCATCCCCCTCGATGAGCCTCTCGGCGACCGCGAGCTCATCCTCCCCGACCCGCCCGAGCGGGAACGCGAGCCGGTGACGATCCCCGGCACCTGAGCAGCTCTCCGTCAGGGCCGGAAGGCGATATCCAGCCCTAGCTCTCTTCTCTCTTCTCCCCTATAGTTGGGGTACTGACTATCTCGCGGCATCGGTGCCGCGCTGACGAGAGGAGCCTGCGATGCAGCAGATGGACGGCTCGGCGGACACACCGGAGCTCGAGCAGCTCTACCGCGATTTCGCGGCGAACGACATGGCCCCCTTGTGGACCCAGCGCGACGACCTGATGCCGATGACGCCGGCGCCTCAGGCGGTGCCCCACGTCTGGCGCTGGAAGACCCTGTACGACATCGCGGAGCGCTCCGGCGAGCTCGTGCCCGTGGGCCGCGGTGGCGAGCGCCGCGCCGTCGGCCTCACGAACCCCGGACTGCCAGGCACCGGCTACGCCACCCCCACACTCTGGTGCGCCATCCAGTACCTCGGCGGCCACGAGACCGCCCCGGAGCACCGGCACTCCCAGAACGCGTTCCGCTTCGTGGTGGAGGGCGAAGGCGTCTGGACGGTCGTGAACGGAGACCCGGTGCGGATGAGCCGCGGCGATCTGCTGCTCACGCCGGGCTGGAACTTCCACGGCCACCACAACGACACACCGAACCCCATGGCCTGGATCGACGGCCTCGACATCCCGTTCTCCAGCCAGATGGACGTGGGCTTCTTCGAGTTCGGCTCCGAGCGGGTGACGGACGAGGCCAGCCCCCCGTTCTCCAGGGCCGAGAGGCTGTGGGCCCACCCGGGTCTCCGACCGCTCTCGGTGCTCGAGAACAAGGTCTCCTCACCGCTCAGCGCCTACCGCTGGGAGCACACCGATGCAGCGCTCACCGAGCAGCTCCAGCTCGAGGACGAAGGCTTCCCGGCGACGGTCTCGCAGGGCCACGCGGCCATCCGATACTCCAACCCCACCACGGGTGGTGACGTGATGTCGACGATCCGCTGCGAGTTCCATCGCCTCCGCGCGGGCGCCTCCACCCCGGCTACCCACGAGGTCGGATCCTCGGTCTGGCAGGTGTTCGAGGGCAAGGGAACGGTCGTGCTCGGCGGAGTCGAGACGCCGCTGGAGACCGGCGACCTGTTCGTGGTGCCGAGCTGGGTGCCCTGGTCGTTGCATGCCGACACTCAGTTCGACCTGTTCCGATTCAACGACGGTCCGATCATGGAGCGCTTGAACTTCGCCCGCACCTTCGTCCCGTCCGCGCAGTAGAGCACTCCGGATTCCGAACCAGAAAGCACCTGATGAGACTCGCAACCCTCCGCACCACCGGCACCACCGTGGCCGTCCGCGTCGATGAGACCTCCGCGGTGGAGATCGACGGCTTCGCCGACGTCGGCGCCTTGCTGGCCCACCCCGACTGGAAGGCCATCGCCGACGCGGCGTCCGGCACCGCGCACCCGCTCCACGACATCGCGGACGAGAGCTGGGCCGCCGTCGTCCCCGCACCGTCGAAGATCGTCTGCGTCGGGCTGAACTACCGCAACCACATCCTCGAGATGGGGCGGGAGCTGCCCGAGCACCCGACGCTGTTCGCGAAGTACCCCGAGGCCCTGATCGGGCCCCACGACCCGATCGTCCTGCCCGGGTACGCTTCGCACGCCGTCGACTGGGAGGCCGAACTGGCCGTGGTGATCGGCTCGAAGGCCCGTCGCCTCAGCCCGGAGCAGGCCGCCGGAGCGATCGCGGGCTACTCCGTGCTCAACGACGTCACCATGCGCGACTTCCAGTACCGCACTCCGGAGTGGTTCCAGGGCAAGACCTTCGAGGCCACCACCCCGTTCGGCCCGTGGCTCGTGACTCCGGATGCCTACAGCGTCGACACCGACATCCGCACCGAGGTCGACGGCGAGGTGATGCAGCACTCGAACACGAGCGACCTCGTCTTCGACCCCGCGGCGCTCGTCTCCTACATCTCACAGATCGTCACCCTCCATCCGGGCGATGTCATCGCAAGCGGCACGCCCGGCGGCGTCGGGCACGCCCGGAAACCTCCGCGGTACCTCGCGGACGGCTCTGTGCTCAGCACGAGCGTCGAGGGCATCGGCACGCTGCGGAACGTCGTGCGGGTGGAGGGCTGACCCGTGGCCGCCCGCACCGATCTGGTCACCGATCCGGCCATCACCGCGAGCCTTCTGCTGGCGCGGCGCGGGCAGGCCTACTTCTCCCGCAAGCTCAACGAGCTCGCGGACGCCGATTTCGAGGAGCCCTCTCTTCTGACCGGCTGGGACAGACGGCATCTCATCGCCCACGTCGGCCTCAACGCCCGGGCGGTCACACGCCTGGTCGAGTGGGCGGCCACCGGCATCGAGACGCCCATGTACTCCTCCCCTGCGGCGCGCGTCGAGGAGATCGCGTTCTCGGCCACTCTGCCCCCCCAGGCGTTGCGCAATCTCTCCGACCACGCCGCGATCCACCTCACCGTCGAATGGCGCGACCTTCCCGAGGAGGCGTGGGACCACGAGGTGCGCACGGCCCAAGGGCGTGTCGTCCCCGTGTCGGAGACCGTGTGGATGCGCACCCGGGAGGTGTGGATCCATGCCGTCGACCTCGGCAACGGCGGTCGGTTCGAAGACTTCCCATCCGAGCTGCTCGACGCCCTGCTCGCCGACGTGCTGAGGATGTGGGATCGTCGGCGCGAAGCCGAGGGCCTCCCCCTCTTCCTGCTGGAGCCGCTGGACCGCGTCGCCGTGACGCCGCCCGCGGCGCATCCGGGCGCCGTCACCCTCCGCGGCACCGCCGCCGCTCTCACGCGCTGGGCCACAGGCCGCGGAACACAGGGGGTGTCGACCTCGACGGGCGGACCGGCCCCCCGTGCCCCGCGCTGGCTCTGACGAGAGCGGGGCTCTGACACAATCGGGTTCGTGGAGATGCACGACGTCAGCGATTACACCGGCTACCTCATCCGACGCGCGCAGCAGGCGCACGTCGCCGCCTGGCAGCGCGAGGTCTCCGCGGAGGTGACGAGCGTGCAGTTCGGCGTGCTCAACGTGCTCGCCGGCTCACCAGGCGCGAGCCAGCAGCACCTCGTCGAACGCCTCGACCTCGACCGCTCCACCATCGCCGACATCGTCGCTCGACTCGAACGCCGGGGCCTGATCGAGCGCATCCGTGACGGCGCCGACAAACGGAGGAACGTCCTTCATCTGACGCTCCTCGGCCAGACCGAACTCGCAACCCTCCTCCCGCGCGTGGAGCGGGTCGACGAAGTGCTCACCCGGGGGCTCGACGAGAAGGATCGATCGACTCTCCGCCGCATCCTCGGCCGACTTCTGGAATCCCCGTCGGTGCAGCAGCTGCACGCCCGCGACTGAGCCCGCGCTCAGACCTCGACTCTCGCACGCGCCGCTCGCCCCGAGAACTCCAGGTCCGCGTCGTCGGTTCGAGCGAGCACGTGCTCGAACTCCGCGAGGTTGCCCGGCCACTTCGTGACCACCCGGCCCGTGCCTCCGAGCCTGTACCAGCTCTCGCACCCGCCGATCTCCCACACGCTCCGCGACATCATGCGCGTCAGCTCGTCGTCGAACGACGCCTGGGCCTCGGCGCGCACGGCCACCGCCGCGGCGCCGTGGGCATCGGCGTCATCCATCAATCGCGCCAGGAACCGGGACTGCGCCTCGATGACGCCGATGATCGATCCCGAGGCCTGCGTGTTCGGCCCGGTGATGAGGAACAGGTTCGGGAAACCTTTCACGAGCGTGCCCTTGTAGGCCTGCGGGCCCTCCCGCCACTCCTCCAGGAGGGTCCAGCCGCCGGCCCCGACGAACTCCACGTGCGAGAGCATCTCGGTGGCCCGGAAGCCGGTGGCGAGCACCACCACATCGGCCGCCCAGGCCTCCCCCTTCTCCGAGACGACTCCGTCACGGGTGAGCCGCACGATCGCCGTGTCGAACACCGTCGTGCGCGGCGAGGCGAGGGCCGGGTAGAAAGCGTTCGAGACCACCGGCCGCCGGCAACCGAAGCGCGAACCGGGGGTCAGGATGCGGCGGAGTCGTGGATCCTCGATCGCCGCCTCCATGTGCTCCCGCCAGGTGCGCTCGGCGGTGCTGAGGAACTCCTCGTCCATCACGGCCTGCGCGTGCGTGGAGTGGTTCCAGAAGTCGTACTGCTCGCGGCGGCGCGCCACCAGCTCCTCGGGATGGTCGCGGAAGTGCTGCTTCGCGGCGTCGTCGTAGAGTTCCTCCGGTTTCGGCATGACGTGCGGCGCCGTACGGATCGACACGAGCACCGACGCGGCCACCTCGACGGCGTGGGGCACGACCTGGATGGCGCTCGCGCCGGCACCGATCACGGCCACCCGCTTGCCCCGGAGGTCGAGCCCCTCCGGCCATTCCGCCGTGTGCACCACCTCGCCTTCGAACTCGTCGAGTCCGGGGAGGTCCGGAACGAGCGGCTGGTTCAGGGTGCCGAGTGCTGAGACGAGAAACCGGCAATCGATCCGCTCGCCTGTCGACAGCTCCAGCTGCCAGAGCGAGAGCCCGGGATTCCAGACCGCGCGCTCGAGGGCGGTGCCGAAGAGGATGCGGTCACGGATGCCCAGATCGTCGATCACCCGCTCGTTGTAGGCGAGGATCTCCGGCTGCAGGGCGTAGTTGCTCGACCAGTCGGGACTCTGCGCGAACGAGAGGCTGTAGAGGTGGGCGGGCACATCGCACGCCGCATTGGGGTAGACGTTGTCGCGCCACACGCCACCGGCGCGGTCGGACTTCTCGAGCAGCAGGAAATCGGAGCGCCCGTGCGCGAGCAGTTCGTGCGCGGCCGAGAGCCCGCTGAAGCCGACGCCCGCCACCACCGTCTCGGTGAAGCGCGCGGTCATCGGCGGGCTCCGGTCGTCCTCGGGGATCCCATGGGATCGGACAGCGCGCGGGCGCGGCGGAGATCGTGGGCGAAGGCGGCGAAGCCCTCGTCTCGCCGGAGCGGTTCCGGGATCCCGAGATCGCGCAGCGTCCGTCGCAGATCCGTGGCCGCATCCTGCCGCGGCGGGTTCACGGAGAACTCGGCTCCGGTGCCCACCTCCACCGCGACGTCCGGAAAGAGCGCCCGCAGGGTCTCGGCGAGTTCCTCGGTGGTGGTGGTCTGCTGCGACCCGATCGTGTACCAGGTGAACAGGCCGTCCAGGGGAGCCGTCACGGCGGACGCCACGGCGCGGGCGACATCCCCCACATACACCAGCTCGGTCTGCGAGATGATGTTCGCCGGCAGCTCCAGATCCTCTCCACGCAACGCCCTCAGCACCTGGGCCTCGAGGGCCGCGCTCCCCACGCTCCCGCCCAGATTCGGGCCGTAGCCGTAGACGACGGTGGGGCGGATGGCGACGACCTCGAGACCGCTCGACGCGGCGTAGGCGCTCACGAGGTGCTCCATCGCGAGCTTCGACGCGATGTAGTACGACGTGAAGTGGGTCATCAGCGGGGAGTCATCGGTGATCGGAGCGGGTTGCTCCTCGGAGAACACGCTCCAGCTGCTGATCGGCACGAAGCGTCCGGCGCCGGCATCCTTCGCCCAGCCCGCGAGCCACAGCGGCACGGACACGTTGACGTCGATGGTCTCCTGCACGTCCTGCTGGGCGCGCGCCGCTATCAGCGCCGCCGTGTGCACGACCGCATCGACGTGAAGTCCGTGCAGTGCGGCGGATCGCGCGCCGGAGTCGGTGAGGTCCAGCTCGACGAGCCGCACCCGGCCGTCGTCGACCGGGGCGTCGCCGAGCACGTCCCGCACATAGGCCTCGGGCATCCGCCGGTCGACGAGCGTCACGCGCCAGCCGCTCTCGAGCAGCTCCCTGGCCGTGTACGTGCCGACCATGCCGGCCCCGGTGACGAGCACGTGTCGCTGGTTCACGGGTGCTCCCTTTCTGATCGATGATGGGTGGTGGCGAGGGCAGGGGCCTCTAGCGGCGCAGCTCGCGGCCGGCGAGGTTCGGCAGCGCGATCCCCGCGATCAAGGTGATGACGGCGACACCGATCACATAGAACGCCGGGGCCGTGGGAATGCCCGTCGTCTGGATGAGCAGCGTGCAGATGAGCGCGCCGAACCCGCCGAAGATCGTGACCGAGATGGCCGAGCCGATCGAGACGAGCGTGCCACGCCGTCTGGTGGCGAACAGCTCCGAGATGGTGGTGCTGCCGGTGCCGGCGATGGCGGCGGTCGGGATGGCGAAGATCACCTGGGCGAGAACGACGAAACCGAAGGCCCGCCCTTCCACGATCATGAGGAACAGCGGATAGGCCAGCACGATGTAGCCGATCGCCGCTCCGATGATGAACGGCTTGCGGCCGTAGCGGTCGGACAGGTGGCCGGCGAGAGGGATCAGGGCAACAGCCACGAAGCATCCGATGCAGGTCGCCCAGAGCGCCTCCTGGGGCGGGATGCCGGCGAAGTTGGCGGTGAATGTCGGCATGTAGTTGATGGTGACCATGGAGGTCACGGCCCACAGAGCGACTACACCGAGGGTGAGGAAGAACCCCGTGACAGCGCTGAGCTCGAGGGGCTTCGGAGCCGACGGAGCAGAGGCGTTTCCCGCAGCGGCCGCGTCGACCTTGGCTTCGGAGAACACCGGGGTCTCGGAGACCCGCCGGCGCAGCACGAGCACCACGATGGCGAGAGCCGAGCCGACGATGAACGGGATGCGCCAGCCCCAGGAGCTCATGATGTCCGGGCCGAGCACGGCGGTGAGACCGGCGACGAAGAGCACGCCCACGAGGAGTCCCCCGTAAGTGGCCACCTGGTGGAAGCTGCCGAAGAAGCCGCGGCGCTTGGGGTTCGCCCACTCCACGAGGAAGACCGCCGAACTGCCGAACTCGCCCCCGGCCGAGAAGCCCTGGAGGAGGCGACCGAAGATGATCACGAAGGCACCGAACGCGCCGAATGTGACATAGCTCGGGGCGATGCCGACCAGGAGCGAGCCGCCCGCCATCATGAGCATCGACAGCAGCATGACCGATTTGCGACCCTTGCGGTCGATCAGCGGGCCCAGCACGAGAGCGCCGAGGGGCCGGGCGATGAACCCGACGGCGAACACTCCGAAGGCCGACAGAAGTGCAGCCACCGGGTCTTCTCCAGGGAAGAAGTTCGCTGCGATGTACACGGCCAGGAAGCCGTACACCGTGAAGTCGTACCACTCGAGCACGTTCCCGAGGGTGGCGAGCACCGTGGCTCTCACTCGCGCTCGCGATGAGGTGTCCACCGCCGCGCTTTGCTTATTCTGCACCGAACTCGTCATCGAGGTCTCCTTGTTCCACACCGTTGTGAGCGGGCGTCCGTCCGCCGATGAATCGACGATAGATCGCCCGCCCACGGGACGCCGCACAATTCTGTCTTGCGGAACTAGCCCGCCAGCGTGGCGATCATGCGCGCGTGATCGGGGTGGTCGACGGGCACGATCGTGGAGTAGAGCGCCGTCCAGCAGCCCGGGCAGCACAGCTGCCGGAAGACGACCTCGTCGTCGACGTAGTGGGTGTGGTCGGAGGTCACCTGCGGCCCTGCCTCGGAGGGCGCGCCGTCGTAGGCGGCGAGCCGCAGACGGTCGTCGCGTGCGGCGTCGGCGAGCAGCTTGCCGCAGTGAGCGCACGCCACGAGGTTCGATCCCTCCCGCAGCAGCTGCACGAGGTTGTCGTCGATCCTGCGCCCACCGGTCACGTCGAGCACGGGGTAGCCCTCCGCCGACTCATCGAGCACCGACCTGACCCGCCGATCATCGCGAAGGCTCCGGCGGAGCGTCTCGGTGCCCTCGGCGTCGACCGCTCCGGCGTCGTCCACACGCACGCCGTAGGTCGAGCGCGCCGACTCGGCCGACACCTTGCCCGCGGCCAGATCCTCGACCACCGCCTGCGGGTCCCGCGACAACGGGTCACCGTAGCCGCCGCCACCCTGCCAGTGCATGTAGAGCACCTCGCCGGGCGCCACGTGGCTCTCGGCGTAGCACTGTCCGATCTCGATCCGGCCGCCGAGCTCCTCGAGGCCGACCGGCATCGAGCCAGCCCGCAGCGTCTCGAGCACGTCGGCATCGCGCACGAGCACGTCGAGCCCGGTGTTGCCCGGATAACCCCCCGCCAGCCCGTTGTTCTGCGAGACGGCCTTGCCCGCTGAGGCGAAGACGAGTCCCATGGGCAACGAGGTGCCCAGCGGGGTCATGGCGAGGGAGGCGCTCACGCCGCCACGCTGTCGTCCCGGCCCGCCGGAGTCGACCTCCTCCCGCCGCCACAGCACCAGCATGGGGTACAGGAACTCCGACATCTCCGTGTCGGGGATGCGACCCATCGGGATGCAGAAGAGGCCGCCGGTGTCCATGCCGTCGACGGAGGGACGCGCTCCGTAGCCACCGGCCATCGGCTCCATGAGGATGTTGAGGAACGGAACGGGCTGTTCGCCGCGTTCGTCGAGACCGGCGATCACCGCCGTGTCCCATGTGCCGCAGCAGGCGGCCTGCACGCTCTTCCCCAGATCGACCGAGCGGTCGAGCATCTGCGAGAGGCACTCCGCCACGAGTGTGCCTGTCAGCCAGGCCGGACCGATCGGGCCACGGCCCACGGCCGCGGGGAACGTCGCGTTGTTGATGGTGCCCTCCTCGGCCACGAGGTCGAAGCACCGCATGAGCCCGCCTGCCGACCACGGGATGTCATTCGCGAGGATCGGCAGCAGGGCGAGCATGACGCCGCCGCGCATCCCGGCGTAGGTGCAGTTGATCACTCCCGCCTGCGGATCGGTGCCGGTGAAGTCGAAGGTGAGGTGATCGCCGGTCTTCGACATCGCGAGGGTGATCTTGTGCAGGCTCCTGTCGCCTTCGTGCGACTGGTCCTGATACCCCGTGGCCTTCCAGGTGCCGTCCGGCAGCTCGCCGAGCTTCGAGCGCAGCCTCGACTCGGCGTCGGCCATCATGCGCTTCATGACCGCCTTGACGGTGTCCGCCCCGTAGCGCTCGATCACCTCGAGCAGGCGGGTGCGCCCCACGTTGTTCGCGCCGATCTTGGCGCGGAGGTCGAGTCCCACGAGCAGGGGCACGCGCGAGCGCCTCGTCCACAGGTCGGCGATGTCGTCCTGCAGCTCGAAACCGCGCACGACCTTCACCGGCGGGGTCGGGAGCGATTCGCTGAACACGTCCTGCGCCGCCGGTGAGAACGAGCCGAGCCCGACCCCGCCGAGGTCGGGCTCATGGCAGATGGCGCTGGTCCAGGCGAACAGCTTCCCGTCGTGGAAGACGGGCTGGTAGACGATCACGTCGTTCTGGTGGAGCCCCCCTCCGACCCACGGGTCGTTGCAGAGGAACATGTCGCCCTCGGCGATCCCGGGGTTCGTCGCTCGGTGCTGCAGCGTCCAGTAGACCGCGAGGTCGACCGCTCCCACGAGCATCGTGTTGTAGAGGCCGACCTGCACCTCCTGCCCGAACTCGTCGCCGATCGCGAAGTCGAAGTCGTTGGCGTCGGTCACGATGGGCGAGCCCGACATGCGCTTCAGTGCCTCACCCATCTCCTCCGTCACCGACCAGAGCCGGTGCCGGATGACCTCGTAGGTGAGGGCATCGACCGAGTCGATCTGCTCCTGGGTGACACTGTGCATCTGCAGCGAGTCGGGGATGAACTGCCGGAGCTGCTCGGGTGTGAGCGGCCGGCTGGAGTAGACCTCGGACCCGGGGATCGTCATGCTCATGAGTGCGTTCCGTTCTGACGTGCGTCGAGTCGGGTGTCGATGATGAGGTTGCCGCGGGCGTCGACCGTGCCGACCATGCGCGCGGGGACGACCACCGTGGTGGTCGGAACCTGGATGACGGCGGGTCCGCTGATGCGGTGGCCCGCACGCAGCCGGGTGTAGTCGTAGATCGGGGTGTCGGCGAAGCCGGAGGAGTCGAGGCGCACCGGCCGCTCGCCGATCTGCGCCGCCGTCGGATCGTCGGTCTCGGCAGCCTCGATCATGGGCAACTCGAGCGAGAGCGCGAGCTTTCCCACCGCCCGCACACGGTAGGTGATGGCCTGCACGCCGGCGGCGCTGAAGCCCGATCCGGCTCCGTAGAGCTCCTCGTAGCGGTGCTCGAAGCGGTGAACCGCATCGACCAGCTCGGATTCCGTCACCGTGGAGGCGATCTCGACGGGCAGCTCGGCCAGTTGCATCGCGAAGCGCATGTCGAGCTCGCGGTGCAGCTCCACACTTTCGAAAGCGATGCCCTGCCGCCCGAGCGAGTCGAGCACGCGGCGTTCGAGCCCCTGGAAGTTGCGTTCCACCGCGGCCGGATCCGTCGGAAGGGTGACGGGGTCGGACAGCTCGGCCGCGAGCACGATGTCGCTCGTGGCGAGGCCGTAGGCGGAGAACGCCGAGGCCACCGGGCCGAGCGGCACCGCCACCTCGTTCACGCCGAGCTCAGCGGCGTAGGCGGCGCAGTTGGCGGGGCCTGCGCCTCCGAAGGCATAGAGCACGAAGTCCCGGGGGTCATGCCCGGCCTCCACCACGGTCTTCCTCAGCAGGTCGCCGGTCTGAGCGTTCTGCACGGCGTAGATCGCGGCGGCGGCGTCCTCGATCGAGAGTCCGAGCGGCTCCGCGATCCGCACCCGGATGGCGTCGCGCGCCTTCTCCAGGTTCAGGCTCTTCCGACCGCCGAGCAGGCCCGAGGCGGGGAGGATGCCGAGCACGAGGTTCGCGTCGGTGTTCGTGGGCTCGGTCCCGCCCTGGTCGTAGCAGGCGGGCCCTGGCACGGCCTGGGCGCTCATCGGGCCGACCTGGAGGTTGCCGCCCTGATCGATCCAGGCGATCGCCCCGCCACCGGAGCCGATGGCGTGCACCTCGAGAGTCGGCACGTTGATGGGGTGATGGTTGATCACGGTGCTCGATGAGCGCACGGGTTCGCCGTCGACCACGAGGCCCACGAGGAAGGTGGTGCCGCCCACATCGGTCGCCACGACGTTGCGGTGGCCGAGCTGACGACCGAGCGCCACGGCCCCCACGACTCCCCCGGTGAGCACAGAGCCCACCGTGCTGATGGCGGTGGCCGGCGCCTCGGCGGCCACGATGGCGCCGCCGTTGCTCTGCATCACCAGCAGGGGGCCCGCGAGACCGTTGGCCCGCAACGTGCTCTCCAGGTTGCCGAGGTAGTCCGCGAGACCGGGCCCGATCTGGGTGCTCATGATGGTGGTGGCGCTGCGAGCGAACTCGCGGATGCGCGGGCTCACCTCCGACGACAGCGAGACGAAGGTGCCGGGGGCGATCTCCTCCACGATCTCGCGGATGCGCCGCTCATGGCTGTCGTTGCGGAAGGACCACAGCAGGGACACGGCGATGGCGGCGACGCCCTGGCCGAGGATCTCGCGCACGACTCCGCGCACGTCCTCCTCGTCGAGCGCCACGACGACCCCGCCGTCGCGGTCGATGCGCTCGGTCACCTCGAAGGTGCTTCGCTTGGGGATGAGGCCGTGGCTCTTGGTCTGCGTGATCACGCTCTGCAGCTGCTCCGGCGAGCTGCCGAGGTAGCGGCCCTCGACGTTCATGATGTAGATCGAGTCACCGTGCCCCCGGGTGGTGATGAAGCCCACCGCCGGCACGTTCCCCATCACGAGGGCGTTCAGCGACGACGTGGTGCCGTGGGCGATGTGGTGCGTGTCGGCGAGCATCTCGTCCAGGCCGACACCGAGCTGCTCGGCGAGCGCGCGCAGCACGTCGAGCACGCCGTCCGAGTAGTCGGGAGGCGTCGACGGCGCCTTCGCCCCGATGATCCTCCCCTGATCGTCGGCGAGGACGGCATCCGTGAAAGTGCCTCCCACGTCGACTCCGATGACATATCCCATGGTCACGCTCCTTTGCGTTGAGGGTCGGGGGTGCTGGGCTCAGGCGAGACGGCGCACGAGGTGCCGCCACACGGTGTGCAGCGCGGGCTGGCTGTAGATGATCTCGCGCTTGGCGAGCGCTTCCTCGTCGTCCGACCACGACGCCGGGCCGCCGAAGCCCATGGTCAGGAGCTGCTGCTCCGCCGCCATCTCGAGCAGCAGCGCCGAGACCGTGGCGGTCTCGAGGTCCGGCCCCACGGTCACGATGCCGTGATTGACGAGGAACACGGCGTTGCCGCCGCCGAGGGTGCCTGCGAGCGCGGCGCCGAGCTCGCGGGAGCGGATGAGGTTGGCGGTCTGCGTGAACCGCGGCACGTGCGGCGGCACGAAGTGGGTCGCCGCGTGGCTCACCGGCAGGAGCTCGACCCCGGCGGCTGCGAGTGCGATCGCGTGCGGCGAGTGCGTGTGCACCACGCCGCCCACATCGGGACGGGCCGCCATGATCTCGGTGTGGATCGGGAACTCGATGTGCCGCGGTCCGGCCGATCCCTCGAGCACCTCGCCCTCCGGGGAGACCAGGTGCACCTGTTCCGGGCCCACCTCGGCGAGCCCGATCCCGCTCTCCTTGATCCACACCCCGCGCCCTTCGGGGTCGCGGGCGGAGCTGTGCCCCCAGATGAAGTCGCCCTGATCGGCGGCACCGAGGATGCGGGACGAGAGCGAGACCAGCTCGGTCAGCGCCAGACGGTCGGTGCTCACCGGTGCACCAGCCCGCCGTTGACGCTGATGGTCTGGCCCGAGATGTAGCCGCTGTCGTCCGAGAGGAGGAAGGCCGCGAGGCTCGTCATGTCGTCCGGCCCCGCCGTGCGCGGCACGGCCTGACGAGCCAGCATGGCCTCCCGCTGAGCCTCGGTCACGGTCTCCCGCGACACCTCGGTGTAGACGGGGCCCGGCGAGAGCGTGTTCACCCGCACTCCGAAGCCTCCGAGCTCCTTCGACATCGAGAACGTCATCGCGGCCACCGCTCCCTTACTGGCGATGTAGTGCAGGTACTCCGTGCGACCGAGCGCCACGGCGTCCGATCCGATATTCACGATGCTCGCCCGGCCCGAGGCCTTGAGCGCCTCGAGCAGTGCCGTCGTCACGAGCCACGGGCCCTTGATGTTCACCGCCATGATCGCGTCCCATTCCTTCTCCGGGATCTCCCAGAACGGATGCATCGCGATGGTCGAGAAGATGGCGGCGTTGTTGATCAGTCCGTCGACCCGCCCGAACCGTTCCATCGCGGCGGCGGCGAGCTCGGCGCAGGAGACGGCGGACGAGACGTCGACCGCTGCCGGCACCACGGAGTCGCCGAGCTCGGCGGCGAGCACCTCGACACCGTGGAGATTGCGATCGGCGGCGATGACGGTGCAGCCCTCGAGGACCAGTCGGCGCACGTAGGCGGCCCCGATCCCCTGCGCGGCGCCCGTGACCACGATGACCTTGCTGTCGAGCCCTTGATAGGACATTTCTCTCCTCTTCGAGTGATGTGGTGCCGCGGGGCGGCTTCAGTACGCGATGTTGATCGACTTCAGGGCGGTGTAGCTGAGGAGCTCCTCCATGCTCTCCTCGCGCCCCATGCCCGAGGCCTTGACTCCCCCGTAGGGCACGTTCGGGAAGTGCTTCGCCGAGTCGTTCACCCACACGAAACCCGCCTCGATCTCGTGACTGAGGCGAAGCGCCCGGGAGATGTCCTTCGTCCAGACGGCGGCGGTCAACCCGTAGACGGAATCGTTGGCGATGTCGATCGCGTCGTCCTCGTCGTCGAACGGGATGACCGAGAGCACCGGGCCGAAGATCTCCTCGCGCGCCACCGTCTTCGACCTGTCGAGGCCGGTCAGCACGGTGGGCGCGATGAACAATCCCTTCTCGAAGGCCGGTCCGTCGGGCTTGCCGCCTCCCGTGACGACGGTCGCGCCTTCTTCGCGCGCCGTCTCGAGATAGCCCATCACCTTGCCGAACTGGGCCTCATTGATCATCGTGCCCTGGCGGGACTCCGGATCGAGCGGGTCGCCCTGGCGGTGCCCCTCGAGCTTCTGCACGATGCGGGCCACGAGCTCGTCGTGCGCCGAGCGCTGCACGAGCAGGCGGGAGTTGGAGCCGCAGGACTGCCCCGACCAGGTGAAGTTCATGCCGTTGATGGCCGCCTGGGCTGCCGCGTCGAGGTCGGCGTCGGCGAACACGACCATGGCGTTCTTGCCACCGAGCTCCAGCGAGACCTCCTTGATTCCCGACTCCGCGGCCGCCTTCTGGATCGCCATGCCCGTGCGCTCCGAACCGATGAAGCCGATGCGGCGCACCTTGGGGTGCCGCACGAGACGGTCGGGAACGGCCGGCCCGTCCCCCACGACCACTTGGAAGACACCGGGCGGGAAGACCTCCTGCAGGAGCTCGCCGAGTCGCAGCGCCGAGAGCGGCGCGACCTCCGGGGGCTTGAGAATGGTCGGGTTGCCCGCGATCAGCGGTGCGAAGACCTTGCCGGCGAACATCAGCGGATGGTTGAACGGCACGATCCTCACCACCACGCCCACGGGCTCCCTCACCGTGAGGTGCAGGCCGGGGCTGGCCGGCACCGTCGTGCCCTTCATCTCGAGGGCGATGCCCGCGAACAGGCGGGCGTGCGAGAGCGTGAGCTGCACGTCCATCCGCGAGTTGATGAGGGGGGAGCCTGCGTCGATCGAGTCGAGGTAGGCGAGCTCCTCGCCGTGCTCCTCGATGATGTCGGCGGCCCGGGAGAGCAGGGCCGCCCGCTGGGGAACGGGAGTGAGCCTCCACTCCCGCCGTGCGGCCCAGGCGGCCTCGACGGCGTCATCGACATCGGACGGGCCCGCATCCGGAACCACCGCGATCGTCTCGCGGGTGAACGGGCTGACCCGGTCGTAGGTGCGACCGTCGGCGGCCGCGCGCAGACCGCCCCCGATCAGCAGGCGCCAATCCCGGTCACGCACGCCGTCGTGCGAGGTGCTGGGGGTGATCGTGAGGTCCGTCATCGTGCCGCCTCCTCGGTGAGGAGGGCGCGCCGGTCCTCTGCGTCCTGCGCAGCCGGCTCGCCCACGCCTCGACCGTACAGCCAGTCGAGATACCGGTAGTCCTCCACGTCGCGCTGCTCGAGCAGCTCGTTGCGCAGCACTCGGGCGACGCCGTCGACGTGCCAGATCTCACCCCAGACCCGAGCCGTGCGCTGCACCCGGGCGGTGCGGGGCTGCCGCAGGTCTGCGAGGGCTCCGAACGTGGCCGGCCAGTCGCCCGGCGTGCGCGCGGCGAGGACGTCGAGGCTGTGGGCGTCCTCGAGCGCCTGGCAGGCGCCCTGAGCGAGGTACTGCAGCATAGGGTGCGCCGAGTCGCCGATGAGCGTGACCCGGCCATCGCCCCACGTGGTGGCGGGCTCCCGGTCGAACATGGGCCACCGGCGGTCGCGCCACAGATGCTGCACGGCCTCCTTCACCTCGGGCGAGCAGGCCTCGTAGGCTGCGTCGAGCTCGTCCACACCGCCCCACTCGGTCTCGCCGCGCAGGAACGCGGGCGACTGGAAGACGGCGACCATGTTGAGCATCTCACCGCGGCGGATGGGGTACTGCACGAAGTGGCAGCGCGGTCCGAGCCAGGCCACCACGTCGTTGCCGTGGCCACGGGTCTCGGGCAGCGTCCCGC
Organism: Herbiconiux oxytropis; assembly: GCF_024979315.1. Classification (GTDB taxonomy): domain Bacteria; phylum Actinomycetota; class Actinomycetes; order Actinomycetales; family Microbacteriaceae; genus Herbiconiux; species Herbiconiux oxytropis. Next base: position 197,830 of record NZ_JANLCK010000005.1, read on the forward strand.
GATAGGCGACGTAGCCGGAGGCGACGGGTGCATCACCCACGATGCGGTCACGGGTGAGGGAGGCGAGCCCGTCGGCTGCGAGCACGGCATCGGAGCGGTGTGTCCTCCCGTCTGCGAGCGTCACGACCACGCCATCGCCGTCGTCGTCGATCCCCTGCACGTGACTGTCGACGAGGAGCTCGACGCCCTCGCGCTCAGCGGCCTCGAGCAGGATGGCGTGCAGGTCGCTCCGGTGGATCACGACGTACGGGGCACCGTACCGCTCGACGAACTCGCGGCCGAGCGACTGCTTCGTGAGCACCTCGCCCGTGATGGCGTCTTTGAGCACGAGATTCTCGGGTCGGTAGCCTCGGGCGATCACCTCGTCGAGCAGCCCCCACTCGCCGAGGATGCGGGTGGCGTTGGGGCCGAGCTGGATGCCGGCTCCGACCTCTCCGAATGCGGGAGCGTGCTCGAAGAGGGTGACCTGAGCGCCCTGACGGCGCAGGACGAGCGCCGAGGCGAGCCCGCCCATCCCGCCGCCGACGATCGTCACCCTCTGGTCTCGAAGCGTTGTCATGTACGGTGTCCTTCACTCGACGATGAGCATTCGGGATGGCTACCGAATATGTCTCTTCAATCGTCGCCGCAGCCGGAAAGCTCATCAACGCTCTTCTGCACTGAAGAAAACTCTCACCCCGGCTGTCGCGCGTAGCGCGTGATGAAGGCGCCGATCCCCTCGATGGCCTCGCGCCCCTCGGCCAAGGCGCCGGCGAAGGTGGGGAAGACGTGCACCATGCCGGCCCAGCTCTGGAGCCGCACCTCGACACCGGCGCGGGCGAGCACCGCCGCGAGGCGCACGGAGTCGTCCTGCAGGATCTCGAGGGCGCCCACCTGGATGAGGGTCGGCGGGAAGTGCTCGAGGGACGCGTGCAGCACATCGGCCTCGACCGCGGGTGTCGCCCCCAGGTAGTCTCCGGCGCATCGCTCGAGGCCGGATCGCGTGAGCGAGGGATCGTCGGAGGCGTTCCGCTCCATCGACTCCCCGAGCAGCTCGAGGTCGGCGAACGGCGACAGCACCACGAGCGCTCCGGGCGGTGGGGCGGTCGTGGCCACGAGGAACTGCAGCGCGATGCCTCCTCCGGCGGAGGCCCCCACCAGGGCGATCTCGGCCGGGCGCACCCCCTCGTCGATGACGGCGTCGTAGACCGCCGCGAGCTGGTCGCGGGCGACCGGGAACGGATGCTCCGGCGCCAGGGCGTAGTCGACCGAGATCAACCGTCGACCTGCCGCCCTGGCGATGCGGGCGGCCAGCGGCAGCGAGGCCTCCGCGGAACCGGCGATGTACCCGCCCGCGTGCACGAAGATCACGACACCGGGCGCGTCATCCGGATGGGTGATCTCCAGCACGGGCACGCCGGCCGTCGTCGCCGACCGTACGGTCGCAGGCGGCCTCGGCCGGTCCGTGTCGGCGAGCGTGGCGAACCGTGCCCGGAGGGACGCGAGATCTGCCGTGAAATCCACCGGGGCCGACCGCAGCAGAGCGATGACCCCCTCGATGTCCGACATCGGCTCACCTCCGCACTCCAGGCTAGGGCGAGTCCTGCCAGGGAGACGATTTTTCTCGCTGGCAGAAGTTCATGGCGGGCGGTCGTCGATCGGCCGAACCTGGAGGCTGTTCAGCGAAGGAGCCGAGATGAAGATCACCCGCTACGGTCATGCGACCCTTCTCCTCGAGGAGGACGACACGAGGATCCTGGTGGATCCCGGCAGCTTCTCGCTGCCGGAGGCGTTCGCGCTCGAGGGGCTGCAGGCCGTCTTCACCACACACGAGCATCCGGACCACTTCCAGCCCGAGCGTCTCGGAGCCACGGCCGCACGGAATCCGGGCGCCGCGTTCTACGGCGCTCCCGCTGTCGCCCACGCCCTCGGCTCCATCGGCGTCCCGGGCATTCCACTCGTGGAGGGTTCGCCCGTGCAGGTCGGTTCGTTCACGATCGATCCGATCGGCTCGGAGCATCAGGAGGTGCACGAGCGGATGCCGCGGATCGAGAACGTCGGACTCGTCGTCGCGGGCGGCGACGGCACCCGGCTCTTCCACCCGGGAGACAGCTACGAATCGGTGCCCGAGGGGATCGACGTGCTCGCCGTGCCGCTCTCCTCACCCTGGGGCCGACTCGGCGAGACCGTGGACTTCGTGACGGCCGTGGCCCCCACCACGATCATCCCCATCCACGACGCGCTGCTCAGCACAGCAGGCCGTCAGCTCTTCTGGTCGTGGGTGCCGATGCTCGTCGGCGAGGGCGTGACCGCCCTCGATCCGGAACCGCGCGAGGCGGTCGAGTTCACGGCCGGATCCCCCGTGAGCGGGGTGCGCGCGTGAGCGCCGTGATCGAGCCGGGCGAGTTCCGGCGCATCCTCGGGCACTGGCCATCGGGTGTCGTGGTGGTGACCGCCATGGGCTCCGACGGGCCCGTGGGGATGTCGTGCAGCTCATTCACCTCGGTGTCGCTCGACCCGCCGCTCATCGGGTTCTTCCCGGCGGTCACCTCCGCCACCTGGCCCGCCATCCGCGAGGCCGGCCGGTTCACGGTGAACGTGCTGGCCCACCACCACGAGGAGCTCTCCCGCGCGTTCTCGCAGAAGGGCATCGACCGCTTCGCCGCGGTTCCGTGGCACGAGGGCGAGGCCGGTCCCGTCATCGACGACGCGGCCGCCTGGATCGCCTGCGAGCTCTACGACGAGCTGCCGGCCGGCGACCACACGCTCGTGCTCGGCACCGTGCTCGCTCTGTCGGCCGCCGAGCAGAGCGGCCCGCTCGTGTTCCACCGCGGCGGCTACGCCCGACTCGCTTGAGCCGTGCTGCACGAGGAAGGCCCTCGGCTCAAGCCGGGGGCCTTCTCCGTGGTCGTCACCTGCGCTTCGCCGCGCGCCGGTTCTTTCCCACCGCGGCCCGCCGAGCCGCGACCACCGCGATCGAGACGGCGGCGATGAGCGCCACACCGTTGAACGCATCTGTGATCCACTGCTGGCCGCCGACGAGCTGCAGCCCTTTCACACCGGTGGCGAGCAGGAAGATGGCCAGCACCGTTCCCCACACGTTGAATCGCCCCGGCTTCAGCTGCGTGGTGCCGAGGAAACAGGCCGCGAAGGCCGGCAGGAGGTAAGCCGGCCCGATGTCGGGGCCCACGCTGCCGATCTTGGCGGCGATGAGCACACCGGCCAGCCCCGCACCGAAGCCCGTGATCACGAAGGAGAGGAACAGGTGCTTCGAGGTGTGCACCCCCGCCAGGAACGCCGAGTCGGCGTTGGCGCCGGTGGCGTAGAGCCTGCGCCCGAAGGGGGTGTGCTCGAGGGCGTACCAGGCGAGGACCGCCACGATGAGGGCGTAGAGCGTGACGGCAGGGATGCCGAGGGGCTGCCAGCCGGCGATCGCCCGCAGCTCGTCCGGCAGCGGCCCGCGGAACTGCTGCTCCGACACGATCCTGGTGGCGGCGAGCAGGATCGACGTCATGCCGAGCGTCGCGATCAGACTGTTGATCCGCACCCGTGCCACGAAGAAGCCGTTGATCGCGCCCACGGCCGTGCTGATCAGCACCGCGGCGAGCGCCGAGGCGAACGGATCCCACCCGCCCACGGTCGAGAGGGTCGACACGACCACGGCGCTCAGCCCGAGGTTCTGGCCGATCGAGAGGTCGAAGCCGCCCGCGGCGAGCGAGAACAGCAGCCCCACGGCCACGATGGTCGTGACGGCCTCGTCTCCGGCGATGCTCACGGCCGTCTGCGGGGTGAGGAAGGTGCCGGGGATCCAGAGGCTGAACACCACGATGATGCCGAGCCAGATGTACAGGCCGCTGAAGCGCATGAACGCGCCCTCACCCCGGCGTCGGCGGGCCGCCGGGAGGGCGCCGTCCGGTGGCGGGGCGGCGGAAGCGCGATCGGCGGGGTCGGTCGTGACGGTCATGGTGAGGCTCGTTTCAGTTCGGGCGCGGCCAGGCACGCGCGGAGAAGGGTGTCGACCGTGAGCGCATCGCCGCTCAGCTCGGAGCCGATCCGCCCGCCGTTCAACACGATGACGCGGTCGCACACGGCGACCAGTTCTTCGGCGTCGGAGGAGGAGAAGAGCACGGCGGTACCGGCGTCTGCGGCTTCGCGAAGGCAGGCGTAGATGGCCTGCTTGGCTCCGCTGTCGACGCCGTTGGTCGGTTCCTGCAGCATGATCGCCGTGGCTCCCGTGCGCAGCCATCGCGCGATCACCACGCGCTGCTGATTGCCGCCGCTCAGAGTGGAGAGCAGGGCGCGAGCGGGATGCTCGACTTCGACCCTCGCCAGCCAGCCCCGGGCGTCGACGGCCTCGCGACGATCGCTCAACCATCCGGCCGTTCCGGCACGCAGGGCGGGAAGAGTCACGTTCTCGCGCAGCGACCAGCTCTGGATGGCGCTCAGACGCTTGCGATCCGCGGGTGCGAACGCGATGCCGGCCGCGATGGCAGCGCGCGGGTCTCCGCCGGGCACGGCTCTGCCGTCGACGAGCACGTCGCCGCCCTCGCGTGCTTCTCCCCCGGCCAGGAGGAACAGCAGCTGCTCATACCCCGAGCCGAGGAGGCCGGCGAGGCCGACGACCTCGCCGCGGCGCACCTCGAGATCCACGCCATCGACGGATCCCCCTGTGATACCTCGTGCGGCGAGCGCGATCGCGGCGTGCACCGGAGCGCGCCGGGTGAGGGTCTCCTCGAGTCTGCGGCCCACGATCAGCTCCACGAGGGAGTCGTGGTCGAGACCCTCCACCGCACGGGTTGTCACGACCGCGCCGTCGCGCAGCACCGTCAGGTCATCGGCGATCGCGAAGATCTCCTCGAGCCGGTGCGTCACGTAGAGAATCGCGTTGCCCTCGCGCTTCAGGGTCTCGATGAGTGCGAACAGGTGCGCCACCTCAGCGCTCTGGAGGGCGGCCGTTGGCTCATCGAGCACGATCACGCGAGTCGAGCCGGCACCGCTGCCGGCATCACCCTTCCCCTCGTCGTCGCCGAGCGCCCGCGCGATGGCCACGAGCGTCTGCTGCGCGGGGCTCAACGTGCCGAGGGTCGCTCCCGGATCGATGTCGATGCCGTACCTCTGGAGCAGCGCTCCCGCCGCACGCCGCTCACGCCGATCGGAGAGCCACACCCGCGAGGAGTAGTCGGCTCCGAGCGCGAGGTTCTCGGCCACGTCGAGCTCGGGGATGAGCCCGAGATCTTGATGGATGAAGCGGATACCGGCTTCCCGTGCGCTCCTGGCAGAACCCAGCTCCAGGGCGGCGCCGCCGACCCGGGCGCGGGCACCGGGGTCGGGCTGGTAGACCCCCGCGAGGATCTTGATCAGCGTGGACTTGCCCGAACCGTTCTGCCCCAGCAGGGCGTGCACGGTTCCCGGCGCCAGGTCGAGAGTCACGTCTTTCAGCCCCTTGCCACCCGGGAACGACTTGCTGAGGCCCGTGATCTGCAGGGCTGTCATCGGCTACTCGACGCCCCAGGCGCTGAGGAAGGCCTCGGGCGAACCGGGCGTCGTCGGCGGCTCGGTGGTCTGCGTCACGGTGTCCGCCGTGTAGATCTGAGCCCAGCCGGCGGGTTCGAACCAGGTGTCGTCTGGTGTCATCCCCTGAGCCAGCCGTGCGAGGCCGTCGATTGCGCGCCAGCCGTTGGAGGAGTTCTCCTCCCCCACCGATGCGAACTCCTTGCCGGCCTTCACGTTGGCGAGGTTGGCGGCCTGGGGTGCCCGCGACACGATCTTGACTCGGTCGGCGAGACCGGCCGACTCCAGAGCCTCGGGGATGCCGGCGCTGTAGTCCGCGAGGGCCAGCACGACGTACTCGACATCCGGGTGGCTCTGCAGGTAGCTCACGAGCTGGCCGGGCACGGCCGTCCCGATCCCGGAGTTCGACGCCTCGAGCACATCGGCCACGGAGCCGGACGCCTGCATCCGCTCGTCGAACCCGGCTTTGATCGGATCCCAGATGAGCGAGAGCGCGGGGTCCCAGACGAAGACGGTGCTCTCTCCCGTGCCGCCGTCGGCCACGACCACGTCGCCCATCAGGCCACCGCTCTGGAAGAACTCGGTGTAGCCGTTGTAGGAGGCGAACACGGGGCCGTCCTTGTCTGGTCGGTCGCCCGCGGGTGCTGCGACCACCACGGGGATGCCGAGCTCCTTCGTCTTCGCGAGATGGTCCTCGATCAGGGCGTCGGGGGCGAACGGGATGTAGGCGATCAGGTCGGGAGGGGACTGCATCATCTGATCCCAGGTCGCCACGTACGACTCGGGGGTGAGTTCGGACTCGTAGGGCACGACGGTCCAGCCGATCGCCTCGGCAGCCTCCGCCGCGGCATCCGTGAGCGTGTGACAGACGGGGAGCGTGCAACTCGTGATGGCGACGGTGAGGCCCTCCTCGGGAGGCGCCGGCAGGGGCTCGATCTCGATCGGATCCTGCTCGGCGGAGTACTGGGCCACCCTCTCCGCGGCGGCGTCGACCGCCGCGGAGTCGGCCGCGGAAGCGGGGCCGTCGGTCGATCCGGTCTCGCCGGACCCGGAGCACGCCGCCAGGGCGAGCAAGGCGGTGGCCGCCACGAAGGCAGCCGGGATCGTGCGCTGTGGATACGTCATTGTGTCCTCTTCATCGGTCGCCGGGATGGTGCGGGCGAGGGTTGGTCGATGGTGCTGCGAGCGCCGGAAGGGCGGCAACGCAATTCCGGAGGACAGAATGTCGTTGGAGGCCCGGCGGCCGCCGATTCATGCTGAACCTGCACGCACGACGAACGAGGATGTTCCATGCCGAAAGCACGTATGCACGACCCGGAGCAGCTGAGCTTCTCCTACTTCTTCCCCACCGGTCAGACGGATCACGTGTGGAGCGACGAGGCCGCTCGGAGCACACCGACGCTGTCGCGCCAGGTGTTCCTCGACATGGCCAGGGCCGCCGAGGAGGCGGGCTTCGACTCGCTCTTCATCGCCGACACCTGGTCGGGACACCAGCGCGCAGCCGAGAGGGCAGGCCACCAGTCGCCGAAGTACCACGCACCTCTGCTCGCCATGGCCCTGTTCGCGGTGACCGAGCACCTCGGTGTCATCACGACGTTCCACACCACCCACCACCAGCCCGCCCACGTGGCCCGCATGGGTGCCACCCTCGACGCGTTCAGTGAGGGGCGCTGGGGCTGGAACGTCGTCACGGGTTTCGGCGACGCCGAAGCCCGACTGTTCGGCGAGCCCTCGATGGTGCCTCATGACGAGCGCTACGCGATGGCCGGTGAGTTCGTCGAGATCGTCAAGAAGTTCTGGAGTGAAGACGATGCCTTCGAGGTGTTCGGGCAGTACTACACCGCGAGCGGGCGTCTCAAGCAGCCTCGTCCGGCGCAGCTGCCGCATCCGTTGCTGGTGAGCGCCGGAGCGTCACCGGCCGGAATGGCGTTCGCGGCAGCGCACTGCGATCAGCTCGTGGTGGCCGGCAACTCGATCGAGAAGATCCAGACCGTCGACGAGCGCCTCGCGACCGTGCTCCGGGATGCCGGACGCACCGTCCCGCTCTCGACCACCCCCTTCACGATCACGATCGTGCGGGAGGGAGATGGAGAGGCCGAGGAGGAGTACGAGCGCCTCACGAAGAGCCTCAACACCGAGGCCACCATGGAGCTCGCCGCCGACATCCTGGGCGACATCGAATCGATCAAGTCGATGTTCGCCGGCCAGGGTGCAGCCGAGGCGGCGCGCGCCTGGGGAAGCGGTCAAGGCATCCTCAAGCTCTTCGGCACCTCCGAGCAGGTGGCCGAGCAGCTCATCGCGTTGAAGGCGGAGACCTCCACCACGAACGTGCTCATCAATTTCCCCCTCTGGAACCCGGGGGAAGTGCAGGGCTTCCGCACGGTGCTCGATCACCTGCGCGACGCCGGAGTGTGGGTTCCCCCGTCCGAACGGAACTACTCATGGTGAACGACACGATCACGACGGTGCGCGTCGACAGCGGGGAGCTCGACGGCGTCGTCGATCCCGCGACCGGCGCCCGGAGCTTTCTGGGTGTGCCCTATGCGGCGCCGCCGGTGGGCCCGCTCCGGTGGAAGCCGCCGCAGCACCTGGAACCCTGGGAGGGGGTCCGAGCGGCGAAGAGCTTCGGGCCGAGCGCCATCCAGGCCCCGCCTGCCGAGGGCTCGCTCTACTTCGGCGGCGAACGCGAGTTCAGCGAGGACTGCCTGAACCTCAACGTCTGGACCGGAGCAGAGGGCGACTCGGGGCGACCGGTGGTGGTGTGGCTGCACTTCGGCGCCTACCAGTTCGGATCGGCCTCCAACCCGTTCTACGACGGCACGGCCCTCGCGGCCGCCGGGCTCACCGTGGTCTCGGTGAATCACCGACTCGGGCGACTCGGCTTCCTCGCCCACCCTGACCTCAGCGCCGAATCCGGCTACGGCGGATCGGGCAACTACGGTCTGATGGACCAGGTGGCCGCACTCGAGTGGGTGCAGCGGAACATCGAGGCCTTCGGCGGCGACCCGCGGAATGTGACGCTCTTCGGAGTCTCGGCCGGTGGCAACAGCGTGCACAACCTCCGCTCGTCGCCACTCGCGGAGGGGCTCTTCGCGAAGGCCATAGCCCAGAGCGCGCCCGGGGTGGCACCGGCCCTCGACGGTTTCGGGCACCCGGCGAACGCCTCGACCCTCGCCGCCGGCGAGCAGGCGGGTGAGGAGCTGTTCGATCTCCTCGGCATCTCGACCCTCGCCGAACTGCGCTCGCTCCCGGTCGACCGGCTGATGGAGGTGCAGCTGCCTCGCACCGGTGGCCCCTGGGCCTTCGACCTCATCCCGGGTGCCGCGATCAGCCTGCACGTCTTCGACTCCGGCTATCCGGTGATCGACGGCCATGTGCTGCCGAAGACCCCGCTCGAGGCCTACGCCGACGGCACGGCCATCGACGTCCCGTTCATCGCGGGCAACGCGGGCAACGAGGCGTCCGGCCTTCCGTACCTGCCGACGCTCGCCGCCTACGAGACGTACGTGGAGGACGAGTTCGGAGTCGACGCCGCCGAGGTGCTGAGGCTCTACCCGGCGAGCGACGACGCCTCGGCGCAGGCCGCGAGCTGGCAGCTGGTCGCCGACCAGATCTTCGTCTGGTCGAACTGGACGGCCGCGCGGCTCCAGAGCGCACGGCTGTCGTCGCCGGTGTGGCACTACCGCTTCCTGCAGGAGCCCGCCGTCCCCGCATCCGCGGGCGTCATCGAGGGCGACTACGCCGGGGCGTTCCACGGGTCCGACGTGCCCTACATCTTCGGCACGCTCGACTCGCGCGCGTGGGACTGGACCGACGACGACCGAAGGCTCTCCGACGCCATCCAGCGCTCGTGGGTCTCGTTCGCGCGCACAGGAGACCCCACCGACGGCGGCGCCCTCGAGTGGCCCGAATTCGATCCCGCCCGCCCGTCGAGCCGCATCTGGCAAGCGGAGTCCCGCATCGACGACGTCTCCGACGGCGAGCGGATGGCGTTCTGGGATCGACGCAACGGCATCGCCTCGCAGCTCGGTTAGCCGAGTCCGCACGCGGAGAAAGCCCGGTTCCCCTCGCGGGGGCCGGGCTTTCTCATCTGCCGTGGGCGCTCACCAGGAGAAGTCGCGCTCACTCGGCGGCGTCCACACACCGGCCTCGCGGAGGATCTCGAGCACCGGGCGGAACGACCGCAGTTCGTCGTCGCTCCAGAGCGGGAAGTTGATCAGCACGTTCGTCGATCCGGTGTTCCGCTTCACCGAGAGGAGCTTCTCGGCCACCTGCTCGGGAGTGCCGATGAGCTGCAGCACCGATCCCCCGGAGCCGAACGCCAATGCGGCCTGCTCCTCCCCCATCTTCTCGAACATGGAGCGCGCGGTCTCGATCGAGCCGAGCACGTCGCCGGCGATCTCGAAGGTCGCGGCACGGTTCAGCGACGTCAGCAGCCGGGCGTGCTCCTCCTCCGCCTCGCCGTCGCCCTCCCGGACGATCGCCATCGAGAACGGCGTGGGCGCCACCGTGCGGCGTCCGCCCGTGAGCTCGGCGAGCTGGGCGTCGAGCGCCTGCAGCTTCTCCTCCTGGATGGCGAGTGTCACCAGCTGGTCGCAGTAGCGGGCCGCGAACTCCACGCCGGCCGGCGAGGCTCCGGCGCTCACGAGCAGCGGATGCGGCCGCTGCACGGGGCGGGGCAGCTTGATGCGGCCGCGCACCCGGTAGAAATCGCCCTCCACGTCGATGGGCTCGGTGTCCGCCCAGAGCGCGAGCACGATGTCGACGAACTCGGCGGCCATCGTGTAGCGCAGGTCGTGCTCCACGAACTCCTCGCCGAACAGGGCGGCCTCGTCGGCGCTGAAGCCCGTCACGATGTTCCAGCCCCATCGTCCTCCGCTGAAGTCATCGAGGGTGGCGCCCATGCGGGCGACGTGGGCCGGCTTGTGGTGGGTCGTGTGGATGGTCGAGATCACCCCGATCGTCGAGGTGGAGGCGAGCATCGCCATCGCCAGGAGGGACGCGTTGTAGGCCGGCGACTGGTGGCCGAACTCCTCCGCCACCCGCTGGTGGCCGGACCAGTTGTCGGCGATGAAGAGGGAGTCGAAGCCCACCTCCTCGGCGGTCCGGGCGAGCGAGGTGAGGTTGGCGCCGTTCGGGTCCGGGACCCGGCGTGACGCCTCGTCGCTGAACAGGAAATTGGTCCTGCCGGTCGGGAAGAAGTAGCCGAAGCTCAGCTCCTCGGTGTTCTGCCGTCGACGCTTCATCGCGTCCTCCTCGCTGTGGGGTTTCTGCTTGCTCGGGTCGTGGGGTGATCAGTCGGACTGCGTGAACACGCGGGAGAACTCGTTCGCGTCCTCCGGCGAGTTCATCACCTCGATCAGCGCCGTCTTGCCGCTCGCGAACGCGGTCTCGAGCGCCTGCCTCAGTTCGTCGGGAGTGCCGGCACGGTGGCTCGCGAGGCCGAGGCTCGCGGCGAAAGCCGCGTGGTCGATGGTGGGCTCCGTGAAGAGCCAGCCGAACTCGGCCTCGGCCTCGGCCAGGGGGCTCTTCGCCACGCGGGCCAGCGCGCCGATGTCGCGCCACCCGCCGTTGTTGAGGATGACGAAGATCACAGGAACGTCGAACTGCGCCGCGGCGAAGATGGCGGTGGAGGAGAACATGAAGCCGCCGTCACCGAGCATCGCGACCACGCGCGCATCCGGTCGGGCCAGCTGGATGCCGATCGACGCTGGCCCGCCCCAGCCCTGCGCGCTCGCCTTGCTCGAGATGCCGAAGAACGTGTCGGTGTCCTCCACCGGGATCAGGTCCTCCACGAACGGCTCGCCCGAGGCGCAGTGGTTCACCACGATGGTTCCGGGCGGCATCACCGCCTGCAGTTCGGTGATGATGCGGCCGATCGCGAGCGGCGCATCGTCGAAGCGGATGGCGCGGATCTCCTCGTTGCGCATCGCCCTCGCCGCGTGACGCGCCCTGGCCGCCTCGAGGCCCGCGGCGCGCCGCTCCTCCGGGATCGGGTCGTCGGTGAGCGCGGCATCGACCGCTTCGAGCGTGGGGCTCGGCAGCCCGAGCACGGCCACCTCGGGCCGGAGCTGACGAGTGAGCAGCAGCGGGTCGACGCTCAGAACGGCGACCGCGGCATCGCCGAAGTCGACGGGGGCGGTGAGTCCGGATTCGGTGAGCTCCACGCCGAGCAGGAGCACGACGTCGCTCTCGGCCACGAGACCGCGGTTCATGCTGAGCTTGCCGACGAACTGCTCGTGCGTGGTGGGGAACCCGAGGTCGGAGATCTTGTCCTCGCTCACCACGGCGGCACCGAGGGTCTCGGCGAGGGAGACAGCGGCCGCGACGCCGCCGTAGCGGGCGAGCTCGCTGCCCGCTACGAGAAGGGGCTTCTCGCTGCCGCGCAGCAGTTCGGCGAGCTTCGCCACCCCGGCCTCGGAAGGGCCGAAGTCGGCCAGCACCTCGGTGGGGGCGACGCCGGCGGAGGTGTCGCTCGTCTGCTCGAGCCAGACGTCCATCGGGAAGGCGAGGTGCACCGGTCCGTAGGGCGGAGTGTTGGCGATCTGGAAGGCGCGCTCCACGAATTCGGGGATGCGGTCGGCACTCGGGATCTCGGCGCTCCACTTGGTGAACTGCGCGCTCATCTCGGTGACGGCACGGGGAACGGCTGCGTACTGATCGCGCCCCTCGAGCTTGCGACTGGAGGTCGTCGTGGTGAACACGAGAGGCACGCTCTCGGCCCACGCTGTAGTGACGGCCATCATGCCGAGCGCCGTGCCGGAGGCGTGGTAGACGTTCACGAACGACGCCGACCGCTTGGCGCGCGCGTACCCGGCGGCGATGAGGCCGAGGTTGGTCTCGTTGAGAGCCGAGATGTAGCGCACCTCGGCACGGTGGCGGTAGAACGCCTCGGCGAGGGGGAAGAGGCCGAGCCCCACGATGTTGAAGGCGTCCTCGACCCCCAAGCGCACGAGGGTGCGCACCAGGAGCTCCGCACCGTTGATCGACTCCGTTGTACGACTCATTGCAGCAACTCCGCTTTCCATGTCACGTCGACGTCAGGCTATTCGCCGACGCGACCGATGGCCGAGACTATTCTGCTCAGCAGAAGCTCACACCTCCGTGGCCGCGCCCGGTTGACGAGGGGTGTCGAGGGTCGTTCCTCTGAGCGCCTCGGTCATGTCGTCTCGCGCCGCGAACATGAGCTCGAGGCGCTGCGGCGTGATCAGGCGTTCGAGGCGCCCCACGGGTGTCGCCACCGAGAACGAGGCGAGCGGCCGCCCGGCCGGCGTCAGGATGGGGAACCCGATCGCGGCCACGCCGGTCTCGGTCTCCTCGCGGTTGAGCGCGTAGCCGCGACGGCGGATGGCCGCCATGTCGGCCACCAGGGCCGCGAAGTCCTCGTCACCCAGGGCGTCGCCGCCGAGCTCGGCGCTCTTGCCCCGGTAGAGCCGTTCGAGTTGGGCGAGGGGTTCGAAGGCGAGCAGCACCTTGCCTCCTGAGGCCGATCGGGCAGGCAGCACCGAGCCGGTGCGGTCGCCGATCCGCAAGAGCGTGCTGGATTCGATCGACAGCAGGAATCGCGCGCTGACACCGACCCGCACGATGAGGTTGACCGTCTCGGCGAGGCGTGAACTCAAGATCTCGAGGGTCGGCTCGACGGCCACCTTGAGGGTCTTCGTCCACGACGATCCGATGGCGGCGGCGCCGAGCGCGGGGCCCGCCGAGTAGTGGCGGGAGTCGTCGCGGATGGCGAATCCCCGGTAGATCAGCATCGCCATGAGCCGGTGAGCCGTGCTCGGGGCCACCCCGAGTGCGGTGGCGACGTCGGTGATGCGCACCTCCCCCTCGTCTCTCATCATCTGCAGGATGCGCAGAGCGTTGTCGACCGACTCGATCGGGTACGGTGGCTTCTGCTGGATCTGATCTTTCTTCACAGTGGAAGATTATTGATCAGAAGCGCTCCCGAGACAATGGTTGAACGCATGCTCTTCCGGGCGACGAAGGGCGCTAGCGCACCCCGCGCCCCGAGAACACCGCGTGCAGGAGCGGCACGACCGAGGCGACCATGAGCACCGTCCCCAGCACCGCGTCATCCGCGCGCAGCACTGCGCCCGCCACGAGCAGCGCCGCGAACACGAGCGCCGACACGACGCGACGGCCGGCACGCTCGAGCCCCTCGACCCGCCGCTCGAGCTCCGGGTTGCGGAACGAGACCGTCCCCTCGTCGAGCTTCGTGAGCATCGCGTCGATCTGGCGCGGCAGGCGCCACGCGATCTGCAGGTTCTCGAGCGCCTGCTTGCCGAGGTCCTGGGCGAGGTTGCCCCGCTCCTCGCGGATCAGCTGCTGCGCGTAGGGCTCGACCGAGTTCCACAGGTTGAACGACGGATCGAGCGCACTGCTCACCCCCGACGTCAACGACATCGCGCGGATGATGAGCAGGAAGTTCTCCGGCAGCTGGAACGGCAGCGAGCGCACCACGTGCCCGAACTGCAGCCCGAACTCGCGGAACTCCCGCGGGTCGACCTCCCGCAGTTCGGCGAACCCCATGCCGCCGAACCGCGCGAACAGCTGAGTCAGCGCCCGCTCGAGCTCGGCGGTCTCGGCCGACTGCAGCAGCACGCCCAGATCCTGCGCGGCCGCCACGAGCCCCTTGCCGTCGCGCGAGGCCGCGGCGATGAGCATCTTGCGCAGGCCGCTCCGGGTGTTCACGCCGACCTCGCCCATCATGCCGAAGTCGATGAAGGTGAGCTTCCAGGGCCGTTCGCCCGGCTCGCCGGCGGCGAGAGGCGTCACGAAGATGTTCCCCGGGTGCGGATCCGCGTGGAAGAACCCGTTCGTGAACAGTTGGTCGAACATCACCGCCGCGAACACCGGCGCCACCTCGGCCGGATCGATCCCGGCGGCCACGAGCCCCGCGTGATCGTTGATCTTGATCGCCGTCACGTCCTCGAGCGTGAGCACGCGCCGCGTCGACCGCTCCCAGACCACCTCGGGCAGCCCCACCCGGTCGTCGTCGGCGAAGTCCGCCGCGAACCGCACCGAGTTCGCCGCCTCGTGCAGGTAGTCGATCTCCTCGAGGCTCGTCGCGGCGAACTCCTCGACGAGCGCGGGAGCATCCACGCGCGAGTACACGATCCGCACGTGGCTCAGCCAGCCGCCGATCTTCCGCAGCGCGGCGAGGTCGACCCGCACGATCTCGTCGATCCCGGGCCGCTGCACCTTGAGCACCACCGCGTCGAGCCCGGTGTCGGCGGCGTCGCGCGGCACGAGCCGCGCACGGTGCGCCTGCCCGAGGGAGGCCGCGGCCACCGGCGTCGGGTCGACCCACGCGAACGCCTGGTTCAGCGGCATACCCAGCTCAGCCTCGGCGAGCGACCGGATGGCGTCGAAGGGCACGGCGGGCACCTCGTCCTGCAGCCCCTCGAGCTCCTTCGTGATCTCGGGCGGCAGCACGTCGAGGCGCGACGACATGAACTGCCCCACCTTGATCATGAGACCGCCGAGGTCGACGGCGAGCACGTGGAAGCGCCGCGCGAACCTCTGCATGCGCCGCGTGCGCGTGCGCTCGGCGATGCTCAGCAGCCCGAACTTCGGCAGCACGAGCTCGTACCACCACGTCACCGCCAGGTTCCACCCGGCGAACCGCAGGATGCGCCGATACCGCGCGCGGGCCTCCCGGAAGGTGGGGACGGAATCCCCCCGGTCGGGTCGAGCTTCGGACACCCGGGTCAGTTCTGGGCGAGGATCGAGTAGAGCCGACGACGGGCGTCCTCGAGCTCGGCCACGGCCTGCTTGATCTGCTCGGGCGTTCCTGTGCGGCCCACCTGCGCGGCGGCCTGGGCCAGCTCGAAGCCGGCCTTGGGCAGCGCGGTGTGGTCGCGCTTGGCGTCGTCCTCGTCTCCGGATGCCCAGGGGGCGTCGTTCCCGGCGGTCGCGTACTGCGCACGGCCGGCCTCGGTCAGCGCGTAGGTCTTGCGCCCGTTGGACTCCTCCGCGGCGATGAGCCCCTCGTCGGCGAGCAGCTGGAGCGTGGGATAGACCGAGCCGGGGCTCGG
The DNA here is from genome assembly GCF_024979315.1 of Herbiconiux oxytropis. Taxonomy (GTDB): domain Bacteria; phylum Actinomycetota; class Actinomycetes; order Actinomycetales; family Microbacteriaceae; genus Herbiconiux; species Herbiconiux oxytropis. The sequence continues at coordinate 213,360 of NZ_JANLCK010000005.1, forward strand.
CTTCCAGCTGCCGCCGCTGCGCTCCTCGATCTCGTGGATGATCTGGTAGCCGTGCATGGCGCGCTCGGAGAGGAGGGCGAGCACCGCGGCGCGCACGTCTCCACGGCCGACCCGCGATCCGGTGCCGGTGCGCTTCTCGAACTTCGAGCGGAACTGCTCCATGGCCTCCCAGACACCGTCGACGTTGAAACCGGCGCCGTTGCCCAGGCCGCCGCCCATGCCGCCGCCGTTGCCGCCTCCGCCGAACATGTTCCCGAACCCGCTGCCGCCGAATGAGTTGCCCATGATGACCTCCGTTGTTGACCCCGAACGATACTCAACGATATGCCCGCCCGACTGTGAACGACATAGTCCCGACACCCTTTGCAGGAGACCTTCAGTGAACGCACGAACTGCGGCGCCGATCACTCGGCGCCGCAGTTCGTGAGGGGGTGGTGCGGGGATCTACCCGGCGCAGACGGTGAGGCTCTCCACCGCCGGCGTCAGCGTCTTCTCGCCGCCGAGCAGGGTCACCCGGGAGGCACCCAGGGCGAGGATCTGCTCGAGCGTCTCGGCGGGCACGCAGTCACCGCGCACGGTGAACAGCGGCGCGTCGATCCGCGGGGCCAGCGCCGAGCCCGAGAGGGCGTCGGGGAACTTGGCGCCCGTGGCGAGCAGCACCCGGTCGGCCGACTCGAAGAAGTGCGCATTGATCGAACGCGACGCCTCGTAGCGGTCGGCACCTCCGAGTCGCACGGATTCCGCGATCCGCGACGCGTCGGCGAAGACCCCGGCCGAGACCGAGCTCTCGCCGCCGGCGACCACGATCTCCGCCACGCCGAGTCGCGCGATGAGCGCGGCCGTGGCGTCGTCGAGGCCGGTGGCCCCGCCGTTGACGAGGATCAGCGGACCGGTGCCGTCGAGGGCCGCTCCGGCCGACAGGGCGTCGGGGAAGGTCGCGCCGGCTGCCAGCACGGCGACCGGAGCTCCGTCCGGGAACGCATCGGCGGCGATGGCACGGGAGGCCGCGAACCGGTCGGCGCCGCCGAGACGGCTCACGGGAGCCACCTTCTCGAGCGCCTTCTGCACCGCGGGCGACACACTCGCGGTTCCACCGACCACCACGATCGACGACGGATCGAGCCTGGTGAGCTCGGTCAGCACGACGGGCGGCAGCGAGGCGGCTGTGGTGAGCAGGATCGGCGCGTCGTCGGTCGCCGCGGCGGGCGCCGCGGAGAGCGCGTCGGGGAACTTCTCCCCCGAGACCACGTAGACGGTGTCCGCCCCGTCGGGGAAGCCCTCCTTCGACGTGTTCACCGAGACCTCGTAGCGGTCGGCGCCGGCGATGCGGTCGGCGTCGAGCGCCACCGTGAGGGTGGCGGTCGCGGTGCGACCCGATCCGTAGCCCACCGCGATGATCTCGAGCGGGCCGCGCGCGGCGTCCGCCGGCACCACGACCTCGAACGAGACGGTGCCGTCGGTGCTCACGACGCTGCCGGCGCTGACGCCGCCCACGGTGAGCTCGACCGACTCGCCCACGCGGAAGCCGGATCCGGTGACTGTGACGGTGTCGCCCGGCGAGACCGAGCCCGCCGACAGCGTCAGCGCATCCGGAGCGGCCTGCGCCTCGGCGCACGCGTCACCCTGCACACCCACTTCGGGCAGCGACGGCAGCACGGCGCCCGCGCGGTCGACGACCCCGTCGTCCTCCCGCACCACGATGCGGCCGAAGCTGTCACCGATGGTGACGCCCTGCTGCGTGTTCGTGGTGTTGGTGATGAACGACGTGGAGGCGGAGGTCGACGTGCTCGCGTCGCCCTGCAGCGGCACGGTGATGACCTTGCAGACCTCACCGGCCGAGAACGACAGCTCCTGCATCGAGGAGAGCACGCGGTTGTTGCCGCTCACCGGGATGGAGCTCACGTAGACCGTGGCGGCCTGCTCGGCCGGCCGGGAGAGCACGACGGGGACGTCGACGGAGCCGACGCCCGAGCCCTCCTCGACCGTGACGTCGGGCATCGACGCGACCGGCAGGGTCGAGATCGACGGGTCGCCGAGGGTGGCTGCCGACTGCAGCGCGAGGTCGGAGAGCAGCACGCCGCCGGTCTCGCGGGGAGCCGTGAAGCGCACCTGGGTGACGTCGGCGAGGTTCACGCCCGTGAAGGCCGTGGTGGGCACGGCGATCTGCTGCAGCAGCACCTTGCGGAGCGGGTTGGTCGACCCCGGCAGCACGCTGAGGGCATCACCGAACTCCGAGGCGGTGACCGAGGCCGTTCCGCCTGTGGAGTCGAGCAGCGTGACCGTGAGGTCGGTGCTGCCGCCGATCGCGACCGAGTCGTCGGGCGAGACCCGGAACGACAGGCTCGAGGCGGCCGTGAAGTCGCGGGCTTGCGCCGGCACCTGCACGCGGAGCTCGCCGGGGGCGGCGCTCCCCGAGGGCTCGGTGTAGGTGAAGTGCAGCGACGGGGTCGACGGCACCGAGGTGGCGCGGCCGTTGCCGTAGGTGGCGCTGAGGAACCCGTAGTCGGGGGCCTGGGCGAACTCGAGCTCGGTGACGCAGTACGGCATGGTCGCCGGCACGTCGAGCGGGCTCATGCTCTCGCAGTACTGGTACGTTCCGCTTCCCACGACCTGGGTGGTCGTCTCGGGCTCGGTGAACGTGTTCACGTCGACCCGGTCGGAGGGCGCGAGGCTCGCGCTCACGCGGATGTCGGCGCGGCCGGCCGAGGCGGGCTTGGCGTCGGATCCGTCGAAGAGCGGCATGAACTGCTCGTCGCCGCCGAGGGTGAGGCGGAAGAAGCCGGCGATGTAGGCGTTGCCCGCGGCGTACTGCTCGGCCGCGTTCAGCCGGGTCGGAGCCGATTGGCCGCAGGTGGGGTCGGTCTGGTTGCGATCCATGATCGCCCAGTCGTCGCTCGTGGCCACGGGGTAGAGGCCAGGGGTCCACGCGGTGTTGAAGTAGTTGTGGTTCGTCCCCATCACGAGCACCGACGAGCGGAACACGTCGTCGCCGTAGGCGTGCCGGGAGTCGTCGATGTACTTCTGGCCCATCTGGTCCTCGACGTCGCCGTCGCAGTACGGCAGGATGACCGCGGTCGGCACGCCGGGGACGGTCATGCGCGTGTAGTCGGTCGGGGCGAGCGGCAGCACGCCCTTGATGCCGAACGGCTCGGGCTGCTCGGAGTTGAGCAGAGCGGCGCGCATGACGCCCTCGCCACCGCGCGAGTGACCCATGAGGCCCACGTTGTCGAGGTCGAGGCGGCCGGTGAGCGCGGTGCCGAAGCCCACGTCGGTGCCTGCGTTCGCCTGGCGCAGCAGGTTGAGGTGGTCCATCACGAGCTGGGCGCGGGCGGCTGCTCCGGTGTCGTCGGCGAGCGAGCCGTCGAGCGCGTTGATGGCGTTGGCCGAGATCGAGACCACCACGTAGCCCTGGCTGGCCAGGATCTCGGCGGCCTCGTTGTAGCCGAGGTAGCTCTCGACGTCGACCTGGTCGGCGTTGCAGGGCCAAGCAGCGGGGTTGCGGGTTCCGCCGGCGCACGAGGTGTGGCGGCCGTGCAGGAACACGGCGACGGGGCGCTCGCCCTCGGCGCCCTCGGGCAGGAAGACCGCGGCGCGGATCTCGCCCTTGCGGCCGAAGTCGCGGATGTCGACGGCTTCGTCTCCGAGGTCGTAGTCGGCGCGCGTCACGGCGTACTCGCCGCGGGCGGAGGGGTCGTCGGCGAGGATCGGCGCGTCCGCGGCGGCCGGCGGCACCTCCTCGGCGAAGCGCCGGGCAGTGTCGCCGCGGTCGAGGGTGCCGTCAGCGGCCTCGACGGCGGGGTCGCCCGAACCGGTCCAGCCCTGGTCGATCACGGTGGCGTCGGCGACCGCGGGATCGGTGGTCACCACGGTGAGGGTCAGCCCGTCGAGCGACTCCTTCGCGATGCCGAGCTCGATGCCGTCGGCCCAGAGGGTGGCCGCGTCGCTCCGGATCTCGAGGGGCTCAGCGAGCGTCTTGGTGACTTCGTAACCGCCCGGGATCTCCTCCACCGTCCAGTCGTCACCGACGGCGACGGGCCCGGCTGCGGTCAGTGGCGTGGCGGTGAGAGGGGTGGTGGATGTGGCGGGGCTCGTCGCCGCGAACGCGGGGACTCCCACCAGGGCCGGCGAGACGGCCACGAGGAGAGCGGTGGCGATGGCCGCCGCCCTCCAGCGCTCGGTTGATCTGGGCACTGTGCTCCTGAGTGTGAGGGTGACGGATGGACGTCCACCGACCGTGAGGAGTCCCGCGGAGTGTGCAGGAGCCGCACGGCCCGCGTCGGCCGAGTCTTCACGCTAGCTGTGAGCAGACCCCCGATCCGGTGGGGTAACACGATGGAAACGGGATGTTTACACCCGTGTTCCCGCGCTCACACGAGCCTCAAATCTGGTCGGGAAGCCCTGCCCGGCGGAGGAAGGCGGCGCGGTCGGCGTTCCTCGGGAGGGGCTGGGTCGCCGTGGTGTCGGGGGTGCGGATGACCTCGGTGGCACCGGTGTCGGCCGCGGCGAAGAGAGCCGAGAGCTCGGCCGTGGCGGTGGCCGGCTCGCGCACGGCAGGCTCCTCTGCGGCGGTGCGCGGCACGGCGGGCTTCCGCGGCGCGAAGCGCTTCGACGCCGGTGCGTCACGACCGATCGCACGCTGTCCGGCGGAGGCGGCGACATCCGTCGCCTGCTCGGAGCGCGGGGCCGCGTCCTCCTCCTCGAGCTGCTTCTCCCATTCCTCCATGCGCTCCGAGGCCCGCGCCGCCGCGTACCCCGCCCAGGTCTCGAGGGCCCGCGTGATCACGGCCTCCTGCTGTTCGAGCACGGTCTGGTTCACGCGTTTGCCGAACTCGACCTGCCGTTCGGCCCTGTCCTCCGCCACGGAGACCTGCACCGAGGCCTCGGCCGCGATGGCCCTGGTGCGCTCGGCCGCCCAGATCTCGCCACCGGAGACCTCGCCGTCCTCCCGCACGTCGAGGATGCGGTCGTAGGCGGTCTGGCCGCCGAGGTTGCCGAGCACCTTCACGATCACGGGCAGCAGCTCGATGCAGATGAACAGCAGCGCGATCATGATGTGCGCGAAGTTCAGCAGGGCGTTCGTCTCCCCCAGCCGGAACAGTGCGTCGAGCCGTGAGAGCAGCCCGGCGCTGTTGTCGACAGCGCTCGCGTAGGCGGCCTGCTCGGCGGAGCGCTGCTCCTCGGCCGTCGCGAGGGCCTTCTGATCGGACTCGAGCTGATCCGTCGCCGCGTCGAGTCGACTCTGAGCGGATGCCTCCAGGTTGGTCGACGCCGCCTCCTCGGCCGCGGCCTGGGCGGCCTGGGCAGCCGTCAGCCGAGCCTCGGCCGCCTCGAAGGCCGCGAGCTTCGAAGCGGTCACGGGCCCGTCGCCCCGCACCCCGGTGCCGCCGCTGCCGTCGATCTCGGCGAGGTACGCAGCCTGCGCCGCGTCGTAGGCGGCCTGCGCCGACGCGGTCGCCGCGACCGCCGCCGCGTAGTTGGGGTCGGAGGCGAGGTCGGTCTGCAGCCCCTGGTCGACGATCGCCTGGTTCGACGCGATCCGCTCCTCGAGGGTGGGGATCTGGGCGAACCGCGGATCCGTCGCCATCCGCTCCTCGAACGCCGCCTTGTCCTCGGCCTGCATCACCTGGATCTCCGAGTTGATCTCGGCCTGGAAGATCTGCAGCGTGAGCGGCGTCGAGATGACGGTGCCGATGATGAGCGCGAGGGCGATGCGCGGGATGGCGAGGGCCACGTTCCGCCACACGCCCTTCTGCTTCGCCATGCCGATGATGAGCAACCGGTCGAGGTTCAGGATGATGACGCCCCAGAACACGCCCACGACAATGGCCACGGGCAGCGGTGCGCCCACCGCCATCACGAGCGCGAACGTCGCCGACACCGCCGAGAGGAACGCGGTGCTGAGGATGACGCCGCCCATGGCGACGAAGCGCGCACGGTCGCCCGGGGCATCCGCGAGCACGTCGAGCCGAGCGCCACCGAGCCACGACATGAAGTTCGAGACGGCGTTGGAGTTGTAGCGACGAGACACGAGGAGCGAAGCTACCCCATGCGCCTCTGCGCTCCCTGGCACAGCGCTGTGCGCATGCCGTACCGGGTCGTCCTGCGCCGGATCAGGCGTCGCCGGCCGCCGGCCGGCCGCCGCCGGGGCGCCCGCCGCTGCGCCGCCGAGGTGCCGCCGAGCGCGGCGGCGTCGACCGCATGTGGTCTCGCACCGCCGTGAGCGAGCGGGCGAGCTCCGCCACGTCGTCGGGGCCGAGCGGCGCGAGGAACAGCTTCTTGAGCACGTCGATGTGCCCCGGGAACACGGTTGCGAGCAGGGCCCGCCCGGCCTCGGAGATGGTCACGGTCACGCTCCGCTCGTCGTCGAGCGAGGGCGCGCGGGTCACGAGCCCGGCCGATTCCAGCAGCCCTGCCTGATGGGTGAGGCCGCTGCGGCTGTAGACCACGCCGTCGGCGAGGTCGGTCATGCGCTTGCTGCCGGCGGGCGCATCGCCGAGGGCCGCGAGCAGCTGGAACTGCACGTAGCTGAGCCCGCCCGCCTCCTTCAGCTGGAGCTCGACGGCGTGACGCAACAGGCTGCCCACCTCGATCAGCGCGAAGTAGGCGCCGAGCTCGACGGGGTCGAGGGATGCGGATTCGTCGGTCATGCACTCATTCTACTTGCTTCGATATCGAAGCAGTGTTACTGTCGCTCTCAGTTGCTTCGACATCGAAGCAATGCGCGAGAACATCACGACGGAAGCGAGAAGACCATGAGCGAGAAGACCATGAAGGCCGCACGATTCCACCAGCACGGCACCCCCGACGTCCTGCAGATCGAGGACGTTGAGATCCCCGCCCCTGCAGCCGGCGAGGTGCGCATCCGCGTCGCCGCGTCGGCATTCAACCCCGCCGACAACGGCATCCGCGCCGGCTTCCTCCCCATCCCCGTGTCGCTCCCCCACACCCCGGGCTACGACGTCGCCGGCACGATCGACGCGCTCGGCGACGACGTCTCGGCCTTCACCGAGGGCGACGCGGTCATCGGCTTCCTCCCCATGACCGCACCGGGAGCGGCAGCCGAATACGTGATCGCACCGGCGTCCGCCCTGGTCTCGGCACCGACGAGCATCCCGCTGGTCGATGCGGCGGCCATCCCCTCGGTCGCCCTCACCGCCCGGCAGGCGCTCTTCGACGAGGCCGGCCTCGAGCAGGGCCAGCGGGTGCTCGTCGTGGGCGCGGGTGGCACGGTCGGCGGCTTCGCGGTGCAGTTCGCGAAGCAGGCCGGAGCGCATGTGATCGCCACGGCGAGCCCCCGCAGCAGCCGGAGCGTGCGCGACGCGGGGGCCGACGAGGTCATCGACCACACCGCCACCACGGTGCCCGAATCGATCGGCGAACCGGTCGACCTGCTGCTGAACCTCGCGCCGATCGATCCCGAGGAGTTCGAGGCGCTCGTCGAGCGCGTGCGCGACGGCGGCGTGGTCGTGAGCACGACGGCGTGGATGCCGGCGCCCGACGACGCTTCGCGCGGGGTGCGCTCCGTGGTGGTCTACGTGCGGAGCGAGAGCGACCAGCTGGCCCGCATCGTGTCGCTCGTCGACAGCGGCGACGTGCGGGTGGAGGTCGCCCGCCGGGTGCCGCTCACCGAGCTGGCTGCCGTGCACGCCGAGGCGACCGCGGGCACCCTGCGTGGCAAGGTCGTCGTGCTGCCGATCATCGCCTGATGTGACGGAGCGCCCTTTCCTCCGGGGCGCTCCGCATCACCCACGAGCCAGACTCCCCCGAGGCGAGGCGAGCACGTAGGCCGGCACGGCCACCGCCACCACGACGACGTGCATCACCATGAGTGCGACGACCGCGACCATCGTGGTGCCGGGGATGAAGGAGAACGCCATCAGGAGGAGGTCCGGCACGAACGACACCGCCGTGACGGCCGGGACGAGCACCGCGAGCACGCGACGCGGATGCCGGGCACGGCGCACGACGAGCGACCACCCGATCCACCCGACGGCGATACCGAGCACGGCGAAGAGAGCGTGGGCGGGAAGGGTGAGCGGCCCGTAGTCGGCAGGAGCGCCGAGGGAGACGGCCACGGCGGCCGCACCGGCATTCACCGCGATGACGACGACCGCGGTGGCGAGGAGGATCCCGGCGACACGGAGCCGGGTGCCGGAAGCTGTGTGAGACGAGCTGACGGACGTGGTCATGGTGACTCCTTCTGAACGACGGACAGGACGGAACGGACCGCGACACCTGTTTCGGTTCCGATCGGTACCGATATATGTAACGGTACTGATCGGAACCGGAATATACAATGGCGTCGTGAACTCCCCGCAGGACCTCGATCTCGAGGGCGCCACCGCTCCCCGCCCGGCAGGGCGACCACGCGATCCCGACGTCGAGCGCAGCATCCTCACCGCCACGCAGGACCTCCTGATCGAGAGCGGCTTCCCCGGAACCACGATCGCCGCGGTGGCCGCTCGGGCCCGCTGCGGCAAGTCGGCGATCTATCGCCGCTGGGAGACGAAGACCGAGCTCGTCGTGGCCGCCGTGCTGCACCTGCAGACCCCGATGGAACTCCCGGACACCGGTGACCTGCGGGGCGACCTGCTGGCGGCGGCGATGCACTTCGGCGGATCCGACAGCCGGTCGGGAGCGGTGCTGGCGAGTGTGCTGGGCGAGCTCGGGAAGGATGCCGAGTTGCGCGCGGCGGCCTACCGCAGCATCGGCGGTCCGCCGGTGGCTGCTCTCGTCGCGGTGATCGAGCGCTGGATCGGGCGGGGTGTCGTTCCGCCCGACGTTCCCGTGGACCTCATCGCGAACATCGTGCCCACAGCAGCATTCGGCAGCGTGACTCTTCGCCGCCGGTCGCTCGAGCCCGAGACGGTCGCCCAGTTGGTGGATCTCGTCCTGCTGCCGGCCCTCCGCACCACGAACGCTGCTGCCCGGGATGAGACCGGTTCATGAGGATCGCCGTCGCCGGAGGCACCGGCACCGTGGGCCGCCACATCGTCGAGATCGCCCGCTCGCGTGATCATGAGGCCGTCGTGCTCTCCCGCTCCGAAGGCGTCGACCTGACGAACGGGGCCGAGCTCGCCTCCGCCCTCGCCGGCGTCGAGGTCGTGATCGATGCCGCCTCCACCGCCACGCAGTCGGCCGACGAGTCGAGGGCGTTCTTCGGTGCGGTGACGACGAACCTGCTCACGGCCGGGGAGGCCACGGGGGTCGCACACCACATCGCGCTCTCGATCGTCGGCAGCGACCTCGCGCCGTTCGGCTACTACGCCGGCAAGGCCGAGCAGGAGAGGCTCGTGCGGGCCGGCCGCGTGCCGTGGACGATCCTCCGCGCCACCCAGTTCCACGAGTTCGCCGCGCAGATCCTCGGCCAGGTGAAGCTCGGCCCGGTCGGCCTCGTGCCGAAGATGGTCTCGCAGCCGGTCGCCGCCCGCGAGGTCGCCGAGCGCCTGGTCGACCTCGCCGAGCGCGACCCGGCCGGTCTCGCCGCCGACCTCGCCGGGCCCGAGGTGCTGCGCATGCGCGACATGGTGCGGGCCTACGCGGCGGCGACCGGCGACCGCGCCAACCCACCCGGCAGACCCGGCAGGCCAGGCAGACCCGGCCCGACCCTCGAGCTCCCGCTCCCCGGCGGCTTCGGCAAGGCGCTCCGCGACGGCACCATCCTGCCGGCCCCCGGTGCCGACCGCGGCACGCAGACCTTCGCCGAGTGGATCGCGGAGCCCCACGGCCGGCCCTAGAGCACGCGCGGCCGCGGATCCCGGGCTCTACCCACGAGGATCTACGTCCCTTCCGGCCGATCCACCCGCCCGCCCCCGATCCGGACGCCCGCCGCCGCTAGCATCGCGATGACGGATCGAGATCGGTGGCGAGACGGGGACGGCCTCGCACCAGAGCACCAGGGGGCACCATGTCGGCATTCAGGCGCGCAACGGGATGGGGCGTCGCCGCAGTGCTCGTGGCGGTGTCGCTCTCGGCGGGACCGGCGTTCGCGGAGACAGCGGAAGCCGCGCCCGCACTCGCGCCCGCGCCCGTCGACCTCGCCATCGGCGTCACCCACGCCGAGAACCCGAGCGTGCCCGAGGGTGCCGCCTGGACAGAGCACTACTTCCCCTCCTCGGCCCCCTCGAACAACGGCGACCCCGTCGAGCTCCACGCCGACGTGCTCCGCCCCGCCGGCCTCGCAGCCGACGTGAAGACCCCGGTCATCATGTCGATCGGCCCCTACTTCTCGCACTCCGGCATGAACTCCGACACGCATCCGCTGCACACCGGCCCTTCGGGCCGCTTCACCGACCTCATCGACGGCGCGGAGCTCATGGGGCGCGGCTACACCTTCGTCTACGTCGACCTCCGCGGCTTCGGCGGCAGCACGGGCTGCACCGACTGGCTCGGCACGGGCGAGCAGGCCGACGTCGTGAGCGCGATCGAGTGGGCGGCCGCGCAACCCTGGTCGACGGGCTCGGTGGGCCTCTACGGCAAGTCCTACGACGGATCGACCGGCCTCGCGGGCATCAACGAGCAGCCCGAGGCCCTCAAGGCCGTCGTGGCGCAGGAGCCGGCGTGGAGCGGCTACGACTACCTCGTGACGAACGAGGTTCCGCGCACGAACCAGGTGGACACCCCGCTGGCGTACATCGGCATCGCGGCCCTCCCCGGCGTCGATCGCGCCTACCAGCAGGACGGCTACGACATCCCCGCCGACACCTCCCGCTACCTCGAGAACGCGGCCTACGAGAAGACCCACCCGGAGTGCGCCGAGACACTGAAATCGGGAGCCCTGGCCATCGACCGTGCGAGCGACTTCTGGATCAACCGCGACGCGCCCTCGCACGTCGACGGCTCGACCGTGCCGCTGTTGTTCACGCAGGGCCTCACCGAGCAGAACACGAAGCCCGAGGGCATGCAGCGCTACCTGTCGAACCACGCGGGCGAGCAGCGCGGCTGGCTGGGCCCGTGGGATCACGTGCGCGGCAACGAGGTCGATGCCGAGGGTCGCCTGCAGATGGGCAGGGCCGGCTGGTTCGACGAGGTCACCGCGTTCTACGACGCGCACCTCGTGGAGCAGACGACCGAGATCACGACCGGCTTCGTCATCCAGGACAACTTCGGCCGGTGGCGGGCGCAGGACACCTGGGGAACGACGGCGAAGACGGCGGTCGTACCCCTCCAGCCCGGCCGCTACCTCGACACGGGTCGCGGCATGGTCGACGACGATGGCGACGGCGGCGGCGAGCCCGGCACGAATCCGAGCCCGAACCCGCTGCTCGCGGTGGCGGACGGCGAAGACGTCGACGCCCCGACCTCGACAGACGACTCGCTCGGCATCCTCTCCGTCTCGCACCCCGTGCGCGCCGACACGCGGCTCACCGGCACTCCGGCCGTCGAGCTGCGCACGCAGGGCGCCGGCAACGCGTCGATCCAGCTGTGGGACGTCGCTCCCGACCGAGCGAACGCGGTGACCATCAACAGCACCGTGTCCAAGCTCTCCGCCGACGGCGCCACGCGCTTCACGATGCTCGGCACCGACTGGACCCTGAAGGCCGGGCACCGCCTCGCCGTGACGGTCGGCACCATCGACTGGGGCTACTGGGTGCCCCAGCCGAGCGATGCCGAGGTCGTCGTCACGGGAGGTTCGGTGAGCATCGCCGTCGAGACGACCACGGCGGATGTCGCCACCGAGGGCGCGCGTGCCCCCTACCTCGACCAGTACCTCCGCTATTTCACGTCGGAGAAGCCCTTCCCCGACTCCCCCGAGACCTTCACCCTGAGCGCCGCCCTCGGCAGCATCGGCACGGATGCCACGACGGTCGAGACCGGTTCGTCGTTCGTCGTGCTCGGTGCAGGTTACGACCCGGGCGCGCCCGTGACGGTGACCTGGCGGGGCGAGAGCCTCGCGACTCCCACGACGGATGCGTCGGGCGCGTTCAGCCTGACGGTCCCCGTCTCCGCATCGGCCGCGACCGGCACCGCCACGGTCACGGCGGTGGCGGAGGACGGCGGCCGCTCGGCGTTCGACGTCACGGTGGCGGCGGTCGTCCCGACACCGACGCCCACGCCGCCGACGCCCACGCCGCCGTCACCCGCGCCGCCGTCACCCGCGCCTGTTCCGGCGGGATCGGGGTCGGCCACCGCGTCGCTTGCCGCGACCGGCCTCACCACGGAAGCTGTGCCGGCGATCGCGGCGGGCGCGGGCCTCGTCCTGCTCGCAGGCCTCGCGCTCGCGCTGCTCCGTCGCCGGGCTCGGCCCGCAGAGCGCTGATCGCGGTCGCTCCTCAGCTCCGCCGCTTCGGCGACGTGATGTCGCCCAGGAACTCCTCGAACGACGGGAACAGCTTCTCCCGCGACGCCCGCTCGGCCTCGACACCGATGCGCAGCACGTCGTGCAGCGGCAGCGCATCGGCGTCGAGCCGCTCGCGTGCCCTCGCGACGTGCTCGAACGGCGACCCGGCCCCGGCGGTCTCCCTCGAGATCGCCACGGCCGCTTCAAGCGGCTCGAGGTCGACCAGCACGCCCTGTGCCCCCAGCACTCCCGAGACGTCGGGGGCTGCGACCGCCACCTGTGCGGGAGCAGGCACGGGCAGCACGCGCACCTGATTCGACAGCGCCGCGGTCTCGCCGTGCTCGTTCGTCGCGCGCACGGCGATCCGGCCGCTCTGGCGCGCGGTGATCCGCTCGGTCACCACGCGGCCGCCGACCTCGCGCGTGATGTCGGCGCGTCCGGGCAGTTCGATCGTGAGCCGTCGGGCACCGGCGAGGCTCACGTCGAGTCGCACCTCGTCGCCCTCGGCCACGAGCGCGGGACTCACGACGACGCTCCGGATGACGGGGGGCGCGAGGTTCTCCACGATCACACCGCGCAGGTACTGGTACCACTCGGCGGCGCTCGGCCGCTTGGCGGGTTCGCCGCCGAGGGCGTCGGCGAGCATGAGGCGCCCCACCTCATCGAGCACACCCAGCACCCGGTCCGCGTCCCTGCTCCGTTCGAGCCCGTCCCCGGAGGGGGCGAGCACGCGGAGGATCAGCAGCCCGAGCTTGTAGCGGTCGCTCGCGATGGTCTGCACCGACGGGGCGCGGGAACGGGAGGCATCCGCGGTGTCGTCATCCGGGCCCTCTGAGCTCTCGAGAGTCTCGGGTGCGGCCCATCCGGCGCTGTTCCGCTGCAGCACGCGGTCGCGCTCGAAGGCGGCGCCTTCGCACCCCACCACGAAGGCTCGGGCGACGTCACCGTCGTCGGCGCTGTACAGCAGAGAACGCTCCGACAGATCCCCGAACACGATCCCGCTCCGGTGCAGCATCTCGAGCAGCACGCACACCCGGGCGAGCACGGTGCACCGCGCTACGAGGTCGCGCTCGCCCACGCTCCCGGCGCCCACGCGCCGTGCGCGTTTCGGGGCGGAGACGAGCCATCGGGCGTTCCGAGCCGTCTTCCCCACGCCGGCGCCCTCGCCGTCGTCCGCGGTCGCGATGAAGTAGAACGGATGCGCCGCCAGCGGCACGAGGCATCCCACGACGTCGCCGCCCTCGTTCGCAACTCCGGCCAGCGGCCACGCGGCGACCCCGTCGAGCACGTCCCGCTCGCGTCTGCCGAGCCCCGCCCGCCATGCGGCGAGCTTCGCGACCTGCTCCGGATGCCAGTGCGCGGCGGCCCCTTCCCGCACCCGCACGAACGCCAGCCCGCCGTGATACCCGGGCACGGTGAACGCCTCGACCCGCTCCACCTCGGTCGCGGCCCCGCCTCCGATCCGGCCCCGGGCGCCGAGGTCGCCCTCGAGCACGACCCGGAACGCACTGCCGAGGCTCGGACTGCTCACGATGGGCGCAGCCGACGCTCTCTCCACACCATGGTTCTCCGACACGAGGAGCGAAACTACCCCATCCCCCTCAGCGTTCCCTGGAGCGCGCTGTTTCCGCCCGTCAGAGCCTCAACGATGCAGCGGCCGAGAGTGGGCGGCGGTCTAGTAGCTCCGGGATCGCGGTACTGCCTCTGATCCACTCAGCCAGACCCGGATCGATCAGTGCGGCGACCTCCACGATGTGCCGGTGAGACTCCCCGACCGGCAGCCGACACTATTCGACTTAAGGCCACGCAGTCCGCGCCCGCTAAGGGAATGCCCGCAAGCTCATTTTAGTTGACACGTCAATAAGAAGCTCGAGCAGAGGAGCATGTCATGCCCACCACCCCCATCGAGTTCGGCCTGAACTCCTTCGGCGACGTCCCGACCGACGGCTCCCGCACCCTCTCCGACGCCGAGACCGTGCGCCTGGTCGTCGACGAGGCCAAGCAGGCCGAGGCGGTCGGGCTCGACGTCTTCAGCCTCGGCGAGCATTACCGCGAGGGCTACGTCGACTCCGCCACCCCGGTGCTCCTCGCCGGCATCGCCACGGCGACCGAGCGCATCGGCCTCGGCACCGCCGTGACCGTGCTCAGCACCAACGACCCCGTACGCCTCTACAACGAGTTCTCCACCCTCGATGCTCTTTCGAACGGCCGCGCCCAGCTCGTGCTCGGCCGCGCCTCGCAGACGCAGTCGTTCCCCCTCTTCGGCTACAACCTCGAGGACTACGAGACCCTCTTCGAGGAGAAGCTCGACCTCTTCATGAAGCTCCAGCGCGAGATGCCGGTGACCTGGGAGGGCACCGTGCGCGCACCCCTCGTCGAGCAGACCCTTCACCCGACCATGCGCCCGGGCGGCATCCCCACCTGGATCGGCGTCGGCGGCAGCCCCAACTCCGTCATCCGCGCCGCCCGCTACGGCCTCCCCCTCATGCTCGCCATCATCGGCGGCGAGCCCCACCGATTCGCCGGCCACGTCGACCTCTACCACCGCGCCCTCGACCAGTTCGGCCTGCCCCGGCAGCCCGTGGGCCAGCACGCCCTCGGGCTCATCGCCGACACCGACGAGGAGGCCGCCGAGACCTGGTGGCGCTCGTGGGAGCCGCTCGTCACGCAGATGGGCCGTGAGCGCGGCTTCTACCCGCCCACTCGCGAGCGCTACGAGCTCGAACTCGGCACGGGTGCCCTCTTCGTGGGCTCGCCAGAGACCGTCGCCCAGAAGATCGTGCGCATGACCCAGGAGCTCCAGATCAGCCGCTTCGACCTCAAGTACGACATCGGCGGCCTCCCGGTCGACGCCCGCGCCCGCACCATCGAGCTCTTCGGCACGAAGGTCGCACCCCGAGTGCGGGAGCTCCTCGCCGCCGAGGGCGATGAGGCACACCACGACGACCACGACTCCCACGACCTGTACCGGATCGGATCGACCCATGCCTGACACCCAGCCCGACCAGCCTGCCGGGCCCACGCCCGCCCTCCCCACCATCGGCATCCTCGGCGCCGGCAAGGTCGGCACAGTCCTCAGCCGCCTCCTCCTCGCCGCCGGCCACCCCGTGCTCATCTCCGGCTCCGGCGACCCCGCGAAGATCGCCCTCATCATCGACGTCCTGGCCCCGGGCGCCGTCCCGATGACCTCCGAGGAGGTGGCCCGCGAGGCCGACATCGTCATCCTCGCGCTCCCCCTCGGCAAGTACCGCACCATCCCCGCCGATGCGCTCGCCGGCAAGCTCGTGATCGACGCCATGAACTACTGGTGGGAGATCGACGGCCACCGCGCCGACCTCAGCGACCCTCGCACCTCCACGAGCGAACTCATCCAGTCGTTCCTCCCCGCCTCCCGCGTGGTGAAGGCCTTCAACCACATGGGCTACCACGACCTCGACGAGGGTCCCCGCCCCGAGGGCGCCCCGGGTCGCAAGGCGATCGGCATCGCGGGAGACGACGCCCCCGACCTCGCCGCCGCCGCCGCTCTCGTGAACGCCGCCGGCTTCGATCCGGTGCCCGTCGGCACCCTCCGCGACAGCATCCTCCTCGAGCCCGGCAGCGAGCTCTTCGGCGCCAACCTCCCGGCCGAGGGCGTGCAGGATGCGGCAGCCCGCTTCCCTGAGACCGAGCGCGGCCGCGAGGTGGCGGCGGCGCGTGCCGACGAGGACGCAGCCTGACGGACGAAACGACGAGAACGTATATACTCGTTTCCAGTCTCGATATACCAGGAGGATCGATGCCCAGCGCCAAGACGAAGAAGCTCATCGGCTTCACCGAGGAGCAGGTGGCCGCGATCAACACCCTCGCGACGCGCCAGGGCACGACGTTCACGGCGATCGTGTCCGAGGCGGTCGACGAGTACGCGTCCGTGCGCACCAACGCCATGGACCAGATCCTCGACCGCCTCCTGACCGAGCACGGCGACATCATCGATCGCCTCTCCCGTACGTGAGCGTCGCGGTCGTCACCTTTCCCGAGGCACTCCACATCATCGGCCGTCTCTTCGGCACCGACCAGCCCGAGCAGCGGGTGCGCGACTCCGCATTGCTGCTCTCGGCTCTGGATCGGCAGTCGGCCTCGATGTTCGGCCAGGAGGCCTACCCGGGCATCCACCACAAGGCGGCAGCCCTCCTCCACGGGCTGACGAAGAACCACGCTCTCTTCGACGGCAACAAGCGCCTCGCACTCGTGACCACGCTCTATCTCTACGCCAAGAACGGCTACTGGAACACGACCGACATCGAAGCGGAGTACGAGTTCATGCTCGCCGTGGCGTCGAACGAGATCGAGTCCATCGACGAGATCGCAGCGTGGCTGAGCGCTCGCTTCCGACTGGCGGAATGAACGAGACAGCCGGTGCGGTCTCGCTGCGCACGAACTAACCGACACTCATGGTCGCCTGCGGTGAGATCTCAGTACCGGCCGACACGATCGCGAGCGACCAGCTGCGCCGCTGATCGAGGTACCGGTCGACCACGATGTCGACGAGCTCCGGCGCCGGCGGCTCGACGCCGTCCAGCAAGGGGCGCGTGGTGAGGTCGCCGCCCGCCGCCGCCACCCGGTCCGAGAAGTGCCCGGGGGCGAGGTGGTAGTTGGCCACCACCACCCGGCCGGCCGGCAGCAGCTCGCGCCGAGCCGACGCCACCGCGGAACGGAGCTCGGGCTGCGCCGCCGAGACGAAGCCGAGCGTGACCGGGTTGCCGATCTGCGCGGCCAGGAGTCGTCGCATCCGCTCGCAGTCGGCCACGGCACGCGGATCGGTCGACCCCGCCGCCGCGAGCACCACGCTGTCGGCCGGTGCCAGACCCGCCTCGGCGAGACGCCGGGCCAGCAGCTCCGCAAGCCGCACGTCGGGCCCGAGCGCCGGTGTGGCCGCGGCGGGGATGCGCAGTCGGGCCTCGGCGACGGCCTCGGCGAGATCGACGTACACGTGGAAGCCCGCCGAGAGCAGCAGCGGCACCACGATCGCCGCCGAGTCGTCGGCGATGGCGTCGAGCGTGGTGGTGACATCCGGTTGCTGCACGTCGACGTGGCAGCCGTGCACGCCCACCCGCGGCAGCGCCTCGGCGACGGTGGCCACCAGCTGCGCGACCGCGGCCTGGCCGAGCATCGACGACGTGCCGTGCGACGCGAGGACGAGCTGCGGCGTGGTCACACCTCCACCTCGATGAATCCGCCCACGATGCGCGTGCGGAAGGTGCCGAGCGCGAGATCAGGGTGGCTGAAGCACTCCCCGGTACCGAGGTCGTAGACCTGCTTGTGCAGGGGCGACGCGATCGTGGGGCGGTCGCCCTTCGAGCCGACGATGCCGCGGGCCATCACGTACGACCCGGTCGCCGGATCCCGGTGCTCGACCGCGTAGACCTCGCGCGGCGAGAGCAGCACGAGGGCGATCTGCTCGGCCCGGAGCAGCACGGCCTCGCCCCAGTATGGCTCGAGGTCGCCGAGCCGGCAGGCCCGCTCCCAGACGGTCGACGACGTGGCGGGCTCCGGGGTCTCGACGGCGGTGCTTCGTTCGATCAACAGGCTCATGGCATCTCTCCTTCGTCTCCTCCGACGCTAGGAACCGGATGTTTCGCCCGCCGCAGCCTGCGTGTTTCGAGTGCGTGAAACCTCCCTCACAGCCGTTGACGGCGAGCGTGCGGTCGATGTAATCGGCTGTTACACAGGGGTAATCGCGATGAAACCGCCCGTGCCTAGGCTCGGCCCCATGACGTCGACTCCTTCACTCTCCCGCCGCCGTGTCGTCGTTGTCGGCGGGGGCCCGGCCGCGCACCGTCTCGTCGATTCCCTCTTGGCGCGCGACGGCGGCCGCACCGTCGAGCTCGTGGTCGTGTCGGAGGAGCCGCACCTCCCCTACGACCGCGTGGCCCTCACCCGCCGGCTCGACGACCCCGCCGACTCGCTCGTGCTGGAGCCCACGTCGCATTGGGCGGAGAGCTCGGTCGTGCTGCGCCGGCGCACCCGCGCCGTGTCGCTCGACACCGCCGCCAAGAGCGTCACCCTGGCCGACGGCGAGCGCCTCCCCTACGACCAGCTCGTCCTGGCGACCGGATCGAGCGCCCCGGTCCCCGCCATCCCGGGCAGCGAGCACGTGCGGGTCTACCGCACCATCGACGACGTGGATGCGCTCCGCGCCGAGGTGGCCGCCCTCACCGAGCGACTCGGCCGGGCACCCCGCGCCGTGGTCGCGGGAGGCGGTCTGCTCGGCCTCGAGGCCGCGGGAGGGCTGCAGCGCCTCGGCGCCGAGTCGACCGTAGTGCACTCCGGATCGTGGCTCATGTCGGCGCAGCTCGACGAGGGAGCCGGGCAGGCCCTCGGTCGCCTCATCACCGCCCAGCACATCACCCTCGAGCTCGGCACCCGCCCGCGCGCCCTCACGGTGCAGCACGGCGCCGTCGTGGGGGTCGCACTCACGAACGCGCAGAAGCTCCCGGCCGACCTCGTGGTCTTCGCCATCGGCATCGCGCCGCGCGACGAGCTCGCCCGCGACGCCGGTCTCGAGCTCGGTCCGCGGGGCGGCGTGGCCGTCGACTCCGGATGCCGGTCGAGCGATCCCGACGTCTTCGCCATCGGCGAGGTCGCGTCGGTCGACGGCCGCTGCGTGGGCCTCGTGGCCCCGGCCAACGCCATGGCCGAGACGCTCGCCGACCGGCTGCTGGGTGGCGCCGCCGAGTTCACGACCGTCGACGACGCCACGAAGCTCAAGCTCTCGGGCGTCGAGGTCGCCGCCTTCGGCGACGCGATGGCCACGGGCGAGGGCGCTCTCGAGATCGTCTACGCCGATCCGGCGCGCGGGCTCTACCAGAAGATCGTCGTGAGCGACGACGCGCGCACTCTGCTCGGCGGCATGTTCGTGGGTGATGCGAGCCCGTACTCCTCGCTCCGCCCGCTCGTCGGCCGCACCCTCGACGCGGAGCCCGCCGCCTATCTCTCGGCTGCGGGTGCGGAGCCCCCGGCGGGCGACGGCCTGCCCGACGACGCCCTCATCTGCTCCTGCAACAACGTGACCGCCGGCACCGTGCGAAGCGCCGTGCGCGGCGACGGGCCCGGTGATGGTCACGCAGCTGGCTGCACCGAGCTCGGCGCCCTCAAGACCTGCACCCGCGCCGGCACCCAGTGCGGCTCGTGCGTGCCCCTGGTCAAGAAGATCCTCGAGACCGAGCTCGAGAAGAGCGGCGTCTCGGTCTCGCGAGCCCTCTGCGAGCACTTCCCGCTCTCGCGCCAGGAGCTCTTCGACTCCGTGCGGGTGCTCGAGCTCTCGAGCTTCGACGAGATCGTGGCCCGATTCGGCACGGGCCGGGGCTGCGACATCTGCAAGCCCGTCGTCGCCTCGGTGCTCGCCAGCCAGCGCGGCGAGTACGTGCTCGACGCCGGTCGCGGAACCCTGCAGGACACGAACGACCGCGCCCTGGCGAACATGCAGAAAGACGGCACCTACTCGGTCGTCCCCCGCATCCCGGGCGGCGAGATCACCCCCGAGAAGCTCGGCGTGATCGCCCGCGTCGCCACCGACTACAAGCTCTACACGAAGATCACCGGCGGCCAGCGCATCGACCTGTTCGGTGCCCGGCTCGAGCAGCTGCCCGAGATCTGGAAGCAGCTGGTCGACGCGGGCTTCGAGTCGGGGCAGGCCTACGGCAAGTCGCTCCGCACCGTCAAGAGCTGCGTCGGATCGACCTGGTGCCGCTTCGGCGTGCAGGACTCGGTGGGCATGGCGGTGCAGCTCGAGCTCCGCTACCGGGGCCTCCGGGCGCCGCACAAGTTCAAGCTCGGGGTCTCCGGATGCGCGCGCGAGTGCGCCGAGGCCCGCAGCAAAGACGTGGGCGTGATCGCGACCGACAAGGGCTGGAACCTCTACGTGGGTGGCAACGGCGGTTTCCAGCCGGCGCACGCCCAGCTGCTCGCGAGCGATCTCGACGACGAGACCCTCATCCGCTACATCGACCGCTACCTCATGTACTACATCCGCACCGCCGACCGGCTGCAGCGCACCGCACGGTGGATGGACGACCTCGACGGCGGCCTCGACCACGTGCGCGAGGTCGTGGTGGAGGACTCCCTCGGGCTCGCCGACGAGCTCGAGGCCGCGATGGCGACCCACGTCGACGGCTACGAGGACGAGTGGGCGGCCACGCTCGCCGACCCCGACCGGCTGCGGCGCTTCCGTTCATTCGTGAACGCTCCGGATGAGGGCGACCCCACGCTCGCCCGCGTGGAGGAGCGCGGCCAGCTGCGCCCCGCCACCGACGCCGAGCGCGCCGCGGGCACGGCTCTCCCGGGAGGCGCGACGGCGGGCACGGTGCTGCTGGCGGGCACCCGCATCCCCGTCGGGAGACCGACAGATCAGCCATCCGCCTTCCGACCGGAGGAGACCGCATGAACCCCGCACGAGCATCCGAGCCCGGCACCGGTACTGGCACGGGCACGGGCACCGTCGCGATCGTGGGCGGCGGCCCCGGCGACGAGGAGCTGCTCACCCTCGCCGCCGTGCGCGAGCTCGAGCGCGCCGACGTCGTGCTCTACGACCGTCTCGCGCCGCACGCGAACCTCCACCGGCTGGCCCCGCACGCCCTGCTGATCGACGTGGGCAAGCGCCCGCACCACCACCCGGTGAGCCAGGCCGAGATCGAGCAGCTCATGGTCGACCACGCCCTGGCAGGTCGCCGCGTGGTGCGCCTGAAGGGCGGCGATCCGTTCGTCTTCGGCCGCGGCGGCGAGGAACTGCTGGCCTGCCGCCGCGCGGGCGTGCCGGCCCGGGTGGTGCCGGGCGTCTCGAGCGCCCTGGCCGTGCCCGCGTCGGCCGGCATCCCGCTCACCCACCGCGGCGTCAGCCACGCCTTCACCGTCATCTCGGGCCACGCACCCCTCACCGAGAGCGAGTTCGAGCACCTCGCGGGCCTCGGCGGCACGATCGTGGTGCTCATGGGCATCACGAACCTGCCCTCGATCACCGCCGGCCTCGTGCGGCACGGGATGCGCGCCGACACCCCGCTGGCGGCGATCGAGCGCGGGTTCAGCCCCAGCTCGCGCACGACGGTGAGCTCGCTCGCCGACATCCTGCACGACTCGCACGCCGTGGGCATCACCTCGCCCGCTGTGCTCGTGATCGGCGAGGTCGTCGCGGTGGCGCAGGACGGCGACGACGCCGCGGCCGCCAGGATCGACTCGCTCGTGGCCCTGGCCGGCAGCTGACGTGAGCGACGAGACGCAGGCCGGCCGCGCCAGCGACCGACCCCTCGACAAGGCGGATGTCCCGGGGTTCCGGCCCAACCAGCTCAGCGGCTTCCGGATCGGGGTCACGAGCGACCGCCGCTCGCAGG
The DNA here is from genome assembly GCF_024979315.1 of Herbiconiux oxytropis. GTDB lineage: Bacteria > Actinomycetota > Actinomycetes > Actinomycetales > Microbacteriaceae > Herbiconiux > Herbiconiux oxytropis. The sequence continues at coordinate 235,002 of NZ_JANLCK010000005.1, forward strand.
ACCTCATCGACGCGTTCGAGCGCCGCGGCGCCACGGTCGTGCACGCCCCCACGATCCGCATCACGCACTCGCCGCACGACGAGGTGATCATCGCCGACACCCGCGCCATCATCGCCGCGCGACCGGAGCTCCTGCTCGCGACCACGAGCTACGGGCTCAGGCGCTGGTTCGAGATCGCCGACTCGACGGGCCTCGGCCAGCCGCTGCTCGAGACCCTCGAGGCCGCCGACATCCTCGTCCGCGGTCCGAAGGCGCGAGGTGCGATCCGGGCCGCCGACCTCGACGACGCCGGCATGAGCGACGAGGAGACCACGGCGTCACTCGTCTCGAAGGTGCTCGCCGAGCATCCGCCCGGCATCACGGTGGCGGTGCAGCTGCACGGCTCCACCGACGAGCAGCAGCTCGACCGGCTGCGCGACGCGGGCTACGCGGTGCTCACGGTGGCGCCGTACCAGTGGTCGGCCCCCAAGAACGACGACCACCGGGTGACCCGTCTCGTCGATGCCATCTGTGCCGGCCAGCTCGACTGCGTCACCTTCACGAGCGCTCCTGCTGTGGACGCGCTCCTGAACGCCGCCGAGGTGCTCGGGCAGCTGGAACCGGTGCTCGAGGCCTTCCGCGGGCCCGTCGTGGCCGCGGTGGTCGGGCCGGTGACGGCGGCTCCGCTGATCGCCCTCGGCGTGCAGCCGATCCAGCCCCAGCGCTTCCGCATGGGGGCGCTCATCCGCCTCGTCTGCGAGTGGCTCGAGCAGAACCAGGTGGTCCGCGTCGACACCAGGCACGGCCTCGTCGAGCTCCGCGGCAGCACGGCCTCGGTGAACGGGGAGGCCGTCACGCTGCCACCCACCGCGCTGGCGCTGCTCCGCTCGCTCATGGCGGCCGAGGGTGCCGTGGTCTCGCGGGCCGTCCTCGCCGAGACCCTCGCGGCCGGTGGCGACGAGCACGCCCTCGAGATGGCCCTGAGCCGTCTGCGCCAGGCGCTCCCGCATCCGAAGATCGTGGCGACCGTGGTGAAGCGGGGCTACCGTCTCGACGTGTAGCCCCGCCTCACCCCGCCTCGCCCCCGTCACTCGGCGGCGAGTGCTGCATCGTTCGTGAGCACCGCATCCTGTGACCGCACGACCTGTCGGCGACGTGAGGCGACCGGGCGACGGATGCCGGTGGTGGGCTCGCCCGAGGCCGCCTGCGCTGCCACCTTGGCGGCGGCGATCAGTCGGCGGTCGGTCGGCCGGCGCGGCGCCTTGGTGCGGGCGTAGGTGAGGTAGAGCGGAATGGCCGTGAACACGAGTCCGCCCACGAGGTTGCCGAGCACGGTGGGGATCTCGTTCCAGATGAGATAGTCGGCGATCGTGAAGTCGCCGCCGAGCAGGAGGCCGGCCGGGAACAGGAACATGTTCACGATCGAGTGCTCGAACCCCATAAAGAAGAAGAGCATGATCGGCATCCACATGGCGATGACCTTGCCGGGCACGTCCTTCGCGATCATCGACATCGCGATGCCGGTCGACACCATCCAGTTGCACAGCACGCCCCGGATGAAGAGCGTGAGCATGCCCGCCGCGCCGTGCTCGGCGTACCCGACGGTGCGGCCCTCGCCGATGTGCCCGATGGCCTCGCCCACCTCGTTCGGCGGCACGGAGAACCCGTAGGTCACCACGATCGCCATGAGCAGCGCCACCGTGAAGGCCCCGATGAAGTTGCCCACGAACACGAGCCCCCAGTTGCGGAGGATGCCGCCGATCGTGACGCCGGGCCGCTTGTCGAACCAGGCGAGCGGCCCCAGCACGAACACGCCGGTGAGCAGGTCGTAGCCGAGCAGGTAGAGCATGATGAACCCGACCGGGAACAGCAGCGCACCGAGCAGAGGGACCCCGGTGGTGACGCTCACGGTGATGGCGAAGGCGGCGGCGATGGTGAGCAGTGCGCCGCCCATGATGGAGCGGACGATGGTGTCGCGGGTCGACAGGAAGATCTTCGTCTCCCCCGCGTCGATCATGGTCGAGACGAGCTCGACGGGCTTGACGTAGGACATGGAACGGCCTCCCCATTCGACGTGCAGCGGACCCCGCTCTCGGCGGGTGCCTCCGACGCTATGCGCCCGCCGTTTCACCCCCGTGTCGGCCCGTGTGCGGTTGCGTTACCGTTCTCTCACGCGGGTGCCGAGGCGGTGTGAGGCGGGTGACGCCACGCGCCTCACGTGTGAGGCGATCGCCTTTCCTGACGATCGCTCATAATATGGAGGGGCGGTGACAACCTTCGTCACCCCTCGATCGACGGGAACACCGATGCCCCCACGCCTGACCGCACGTCAATTGTTCATCACCGGCGTCGTCCTCACGATTGCCAGCGCCGCGGTGTCTCTTGTGGCCGACGGATGGCTGGGGCTGGACCTGCACGCCGTCAGCATCCCGCTCGTCGTCCTGGGCGCCATCCCACTTCTCCTCCGCGAGATCACGATGACACTCGGCCTCGTCCTGATCGGTGCCGGGTTCCTCGCGCGCACCCTGGGAGCGCCTCGTTGAGAGGGAGAGGCGAATGACGGCTCACGGAGTAGCGTGACCACCATGAACAGCAGAGCCGGGCGCCTGACGCTCATCGTCGTCGGTGTCGTCGCCCTGCTCTTCGGAGCCGTCTTCGCCGGCCAGGGCGCGAACCTCATCCCGGGAAGCTCCATGACCGGCGACCACACCTGGCTCTACATCGGCCTGGCCCTGGCGGTGGTCGGCATCGTGCTGCTCGTGCTCGGGGTACGGCTTCGCAGTGACAATCGCTGACTCGTGGATCGGCCGAGTAATGCCTCTCTCATCGTCGGCCAACCAATCGGCACGCGCTCGGTCGAACAACTTCTCGGCGCGCTGCCAGCCAAACCCTCAGCTGGCGAGAGTGAAGGTGCGGTCTCCGAAGTCGGCCACTACTCGAACATGTCCACCGAGCGCCGCGACGTAGTTCTTGATGGTGTCGAGCTCGAATGAGTCGAGCTGCCCGCGCTCGATCGCCGACACCCGCCGCTGCGACACACCCATGGTCTTGCTGAGCTCGGACTGGGTCAGTGAGGCTTCCTTGCGCAGCGCCACAAGCTGATAGGCGAGCACCTCGGCCTCCGCAGCGCTGCGTGCAGCAGCGACGCGGTCCGGGTCGCGATCGAGCTTCGCGCGAGTGCTCTTCCAACTCACAGGCTTCTCAGTCATCGTCTTCACTCCTCTGCCATTCATGGAATCGTTCTTCTGCGGTCTTGATCGCTGGCGAATACCAGCCTTTCCAATCCCCGCGTTTGTCGCCCATCACCAGGAGAATTCCGCGACTCCTCTGGTCGAACACGAACAGGATTCGCATCGAGTCCGCTCGCAGTTCCTTCAGGTTGTGGATCGAGCTGCCCTTGACTCGATCGACGATGGGTCGGCCGAGGGCGGGGCCGTGTTCAGCGAGCATGTCGATGCGAGCTGTGATCTCGTCACACAGATCAGGATCCGAGTCGGTCAGAGCCAGGATCTGCGCCTCAACGTCGGGCCAAAGGCGGATGTCCCAGTCGTCCTCCACAGCGGTAAGTCTAGAACACTGGAGTTCTAAAAACTACCCCCGCCCCGCCGCCCGAAGAGCAGCGGCATCCTCACGTGGCGACGCCCCGAACTCCCGCCGGTACTCCCGGCTGAACTGCGACGGACTCTCATACCCCACGGCGTAGGCGACCGCACCGATCCCCCCAGGATCGGCGAGCAGCCGCAGCCGCGCCTCCTGCAGCCGGATGCTCTTCTGGTACTGGATCGGACTCATCGACGTCACCGCGTGAAAGGCCCGATGGAACGCCGACGGGCTCATCCGGGCGAGCTCGGCGAGTTCGTCCACCCGCAGCGACTCCGCGAAGTGCTCCCGCATCCACCTCACCACGTGCCGCACCCGGCTGAGGCTGCTGTCGGCGAGCCCGAGCTGCCGAACGGTCGCCCCCTGCTCCCCCGACATGATCAGCCACAGGATCTCCCGCTCGATCATCGGCGCCAGCACCGGGATGTCCCGAGGATGCTCGAGCAGCCGAAGCATCCGCAGCACGGCATCGAGCAGCCGCGCCGAGGTCTCACCGACCGCGATCGCCGACGGCGACGACCCCCGAGCCGACCGAGGGAACTCCCCCGCAGCCGCCGTGAGCATCAACTCCGCGATCACGGCGGGTCGCAGCTCCAGCCCGAACCCCAACGCCGGATGCGAAGGCGTCGCGTCGGTGAAGTGCCCGGACACGGGCAGGTCCACGGAGGCGACCAGGTACTGCCCGGCCCCGTAGTCGTGCACCGTCCCCCCGACCGAGATCCGCTTGGTGCCCTGCGCCACGACCGCGAGGATCGTGCCCGTCGTCGACTCGTCCTGCGACCCGCCGTCGTCCATCCGCGACACGAGCACCCCCGGGATGGCGGTCGCACTGATACCGCCCGGGGCGTGCTGCGCCACGAGCGTGCGGAACTCCTCGAACGACATGAGACGAGTGAACCAGCAACACCGTCCGAGGTCATCCATTTCTCGCTAGCGCAGCAGTTCTGTGCAAGGAGTCGACCGGATACCCCTAACTCCCGTGGCACCGCCGACGGTTGTCTGGATGCATGAGCGAACACACCAGCGAACAGATCACCGAACCCGCCACGGACGAGAAGATCGTCGTCGTCACCGGAGCGAGTTCCGGCATCGGCCGCGGCGCCGCCCTCGAGATCGCCGCCCGCGGCATGGGCGTCATCCTCACCTACCACGCCCGCCCCGAGGGCGCCGAGCGCACGGTCGACGAGATCCGGGAGCACGGCGGCACCGCCGTCGCCCTCCCGCTCGACCTCAGCCGCACCGACACCTTCCCCGCCTTCACGAACGCCCTCACCGCCGCGCTGAAGAGCGAGTGGGGCACGGATCGCCTCCACGCCCTGGTCAACAACGCCGGCTTCGGCGGCGGCATGGCCTTCGAGGAGATGACCGAGGACGCCTTCGACGCCTATTACCGCGTGCTGCTGCGCGGCCCGTACTTCCTCACCCAGGCCCTCCTGCCGCTGATCGAGCACGGCGGCGCGATCGTGAACACCTCCAGCAGCTCCGTGCGCCCCGGCGACACCGAGCCCGGCTACTCGGGCTACGCGGCGATGAAGGGCGGTCTCACCGTCGCCACCCGCTTCCTCGCCAAGGAGCTCAGCGGCCGGTCGATCCGCGTCAACTCCGTCTCCCCCGGCCCCACCCGCACCCGTCTCGGCGACAACGCCTTCGGGCGCTTCCCGGAGGTGATCGACGGCCTGGCCGCCAAGACCGCCTTCGGCCGGATCGGCGAGCCGTCCGACATCGGCAAGGTCATCGCCTTCCTCGTCTCCGACGACTCGGCCTGGATCACCGGCGAGGACATCCTGGCCACCGGCGGGTACGCACTGTGAGCGCCCGGCTCGGAACCGTCGCGGTGCCGAGCCGCGAAGGCGACCGCGTCACCACCCTCGAGCTCTTCTTCGACCTCGCGTTCGTGTTCGCCTTCACCCAGCTCAGCCGCCTGATGGCGCAGCAGCACGACGCCCTCGGCATCCTGCAGGCGCTCGTCATCCTCGCGCTGCTCTGGTGGGCGTGGACCTCGTACGGCTGGCTCACCAACATCGCCCACGCCGACCGGGGCGTGGTCCGCGTGGCGATGATCGTCGGCATGACGGCGATGTTCGTCGCCGGCCTCGTGGTCCTCGAGGCCTACGACGACCTGCCCGGCGGCCTCGTCGGCCCCCTCGTCTTCGTCGGCGCCTACCTCGTCGCTCGCGTCACCCACGCGATCGTCTTCGTTTGGCTCGCCGAGCCCGAGCTCCGCCGCCGCACGCTCCTCACCGTCACACTCTCCGTCGTGCCATCCGGAGCGCTGCTCATCGCAGGAGCCCTCCTCGGCGGCACCTGGCAGCTCTGGTGCACCATCGCCGCCGTCGCGATCGAGCCCCTCGTCTCCTCCCGCACGAGCGTCGGCGTCGCCTGGCCCGTGCGCTCCACGGCCCACTTCACCGAGCGCCACGGCCTCATCGTCATCCTCGCCCTCGGCGAATCCATCCTCGGCATCGGAGCCGGCGCAGCGACCGAGCCGATCAGCGTCGGCATCCTCGCCGGAGTGATCCTCTCGATGCTCATCTGCATCGCCCTCTGGTGGGCCTACTTCACCCGCCTGAGCGGCGAGGCCGAGCACGCCCTCCTCTCCGTTCCCGCCCCCTCCCGAGGCCGCACGGCGACCACCGCCTACACCTACCTCCACCTGCTCCTGGTCGCCGGCATCGTGCTGGCCGCCCTGGGCCTCGAGGTGGCCATGGCGCACATCGAAGACCCCGACCCGCTCGGCCTCTTCGGAGCCGCCGCCCTGAGCGGAGGAGTGGCGTGCTACCTGGCAGGAACCGCGGCCTTCGCCCGCCGCCTGCTCGGCACCTGGAACGTCCCCCGCCTCGCGATCGCCACGATCTTCGTCGCCCTGACACCCGCGCTCAGCGCGCTTCCTCCTCTCGCCGCACTGGCGAGCGTGGTGGGCGTCCTCATCGCGCTGTTCGTGTCCGAACGATCAGTCACTCCCGCCCCCGCACGCTGACCGGCTACCCGCAGGCTGCCCGGCTCCTACGACCGCGGCGGCGGCTGGTACGTCTCTCCCAGCACCCCCGACAGCCCCACGAAGATCCGCACCGCCGACACCGCACAGATCTCATCCCCCGGGTCGTCCTGCAGCGTCGGCGAGTTCTCGCATCCACCGGATGCGACATCGCTGTTGGTCTGCACGCTCACCGTCGTGTCCGTGGCCGTGTCGTAGAACTGCGTGGTGTTGTACCCCGACAGCTCCCCCGCGTGCCCCACCCACCCCTGACCGCATCCCATCTGCAGCCCGTACCCACCCGCACCGGGCGCCGGCGGACTCTGCGACGGATCGAGGAAGCTCTCGAGCCGCAGCTTCTGCGTCGCGTCGTCGAGGATGCCGGCCCCTGTCCCGAGGGCACGCCCCATCGTGAGCAGGTCGTCGGTGGTCGAGATGAGCTCGCCGGCCGTCCAGGCCCACGAGGGGTTCCAGTCGGTCGAGTCCGTGGGCGCTCCGGTGGCCTCCGCCTCATCCCCATTCAGGGTGAATCCCCGAGCGAAAGGTTCGGGCATGGCCGCCGACTCCCCCGGCCAGACCGTCGAGGTCAGCTCCAACGGGTCGAGGATGCGCTCCTGCAGCTCGTCGGCGAACGCCCGCCCGGTGACCTCCTCGATGACCTCGCCGAGGATGACCGTGTTGCCGTTGGAGTAGAGGAACCGCTCCCCCGGCTCAGCCGCCGGCGACACGTCCACGGTCGCCGTCACGAGCTCATCGGGCGTGAAACTCGCCGTCGGGTCGGCGAAGTACTCCGTGATGAAGGCCTCGTTCGCGGTGTAGGTGTTGACCCCGCTCGTCATGTTCGCGAGTTCGGTGAGCGTGATGCTGTCGCCGTTCGGGATGCCGTCGACGTACGTGTCGATCGTGTCGTCGAGCGACAGCTTCCCCTCCTGGGCCAGCTGCAGCAGGATCGTGCCCGTGTACATCTTCGTGAGCGACGCGATGCGCGTGTGCATGCCCACCTCCATCGGCGTGCCGGCCACCGGATCGGCGAGCCCGTAGGCCTTCGTCCACTTCCCCTCGGGGGTCTGCACCCCCACGATGGCGCCGGGCGAGGCGCCGAGATCGAACGCGGCCTGAGCTGCGGCGTCCAGCGAGCTCACCAGATCGGCGGGCAGCTCCCCGGTCGGCTGAGCGGTCTTGCCGGCCGCGATCGCCGCATCGGGATCCGCGACGCAGGTCGACGCGGCGAGCGCAGCATCCGCAGTCGACGAGGAGGACGGGGTGGAGGCGGATGCGTCGGCCGTGCCGGCCGGATCCGAAGGCGTCGAGCTGGTGCAGCCTGCCAGCAGCAGCACCCCGGCAACCAGAGCGGCGGCGCGGGCGGTGGTCGTGGGAGCGATCACGGTGGTCCTTCGATCGGGGTTCGTGGTGGCAGCGCAGGCCTTCCCGGGCGCGCAACGCGAGGTGTCGCGCACGGCCGTGGAGTGCGGCGACGCCAGTCTGATCGCGGCCCGGCAGGCAGTCCATAGACCCAGGTCATGTCACTCCCGCCAAGAGGGACTCAGGTCCATGGTGCCGCCTCGGCCCGCACGCCACAGTTGTCGTGGAGGGAGTCGAGCCCGCCTCCGCGGGCCGTCCGCATCCACCACCAGCACCCGTCTTCGTCGGGCCGAACATCGGAGTCGCCATGCGTCGCACCCCCCTCCGCCCACCGCGTGCGGCCGCCGCAAGCGCGCTCACGCTGGGGCTCTCCGGCATCCTGCTGCTGACAGGCTGCACGGCCGGAAGCCCCGCATCGGAGCCGGCCGCAGCAACGCCCTCGCCCGGCGCGCCGACCCCGACACCCGTCGCCGACGGCGAAGACCTCACGCCCGACACCTCGTTCACCCCCCTGATGGCCTCGACGACCACGACCCCGGCCCCCGTGCTCGGCACCGACGGCAAGGTGCACCTCGCCTACGAGCTGTTCCTCACGAACGCCGTCTCGCTGCCCTATGCCGTCGATTCGCTCGACATCGCCGATGCCGAGACCGGCGACACACTCCTCACCATCGGCCCCGACGACATCCAGAGCTCCATCACGCGCCTGGGAGACGACGCGGAGGGCACCGATGAGACCGGCCCGATCACGATCGACCAGTCCGAGACGTGGATCGCCTGGATCGACGTCGCCGTCGACCCCGATGCCGTGCCCACACGCCTGCAGCACACCGCGAACGGCGCCATCCAGCGCCCCGACGGCCAGACCGTCCCGGTCGACGCCGTCATCAACACCACCACCATCAGCGACGCGGAGGCGCAAATGGTCTCCTCACCCGTGGCCGCGGGCGACTGGCTGATGAGCGAGGGATGCTGCAGCAACTACACCCACCACCGCAACGGCTTCGCGCCCATCAACGGCCAGGGCCTCGTGCCGCAGCGCTTCGCCGTCGACTTCTACAAGGTGGATGCCGAGGGCGTCACCTGGGAGGGCGACCCGAGCAAGCCGGAGAGCTACTTCTCCTACCGCGAGCCGATCGTGTCGGCGACCTCCGGAACCGTCGTGCGAGCGGTCGACGAGTTCGAGAACAGCACCTCGCTCCCCGAGCCGCCGCCCATCCCGCCGATCATCGAGACCGTCGGCAACCACGTCGTCGTCGAGATCGAGCCGGGCAAGTACCTGCTCTACGGGCACATGGACCCGGGGTCGGTGACCGTGAAGGTCGGCGACACCGTGGAGGTGGGGCAGGAGCTCGGACTCATCGGCACGAGCGGCAACTCGACCACCCCGCACCTGCACTTCCAGCTGCAGACCGAGCCCACGTTCTTCCCCACCGACAGCCTGCCGTGGGCGTTCGACGAGTTCACCCTCCTCGGCACCATCACCGAGCGGATCTGGGACGACGACCTCGGCCTCCAGCCCACGGGCCGGCTCCCCATCGAGACCACCGACCCCAGTGACCGCACGAACGAGATGCCCCTCGACCGCGACGTCGTGCGGCTCGACTAGGAAGACGACGATGACGCTGACGAGAACGACGGCCTCGCTGGTCACTCTGATGGTCGGATCGCTCCTCCTGGCGGGCTGCTCGGCCGGCGGTGGGAGTTCCTCCCCCGCGCCGGCGACGAGCAGCCCGGCAACCGCCGACACGGGCGCCACCCCTGCCGCAGCATCCGACTGCGTGACCGACCCGGATGCCGTGATGGCCCGCACCGCGGAGCTGCCGACCTCGCCGATGCCGGAGGCCGCGACAACCGCCATCGACGAGGCCGCCCGCCAGGGTTTCGCCGATGCGGCTGCGCCCGGCGCGATCGTCGCCGTGCAGTCGCCCGACGGCCTGTTCCTGCAGGCCTATGGCACAGCCGACCCGGCGACCGGCGCCCCGATGACCACCGACATGCACCACCGGGTCGGCTCGATCTCCAAGACGTTCACCGGCACCCTGCTGCTGCAGCTGGTCGACGAGGGCGAGGCGGGGCTCGACGATCCCGTCTCCGACTACCTCGAGGGCGTTCCGAACGGCGACGAGGTGACGCTCCGGATGCTCGCCGACATGTCGAGCGGGCTCGCCAGCTACACGAAGGACGAGGCCTGGCAGGCATCGTTCTTCGGCGACCCGCTGAAGGTGTGGGAGCCCGACGAGCTGATCTCGACCGGGTTGGCACTGCCGCCCGTGTTCGCGCCCGGCGAGAGCTTCGACTACTCCAACACCAACACGCTGCTGATCGGCAAGGTGATCGAGAAGATCACGGGCAAGACCTTCGACGAGGTGATCGACGAGCGCATCATCGAGCCGCTCGGTCTCATGAACACGAACTGGCCCGGTGCCTCAGCCGACTTCCCCCAGCCGCACGCGCAGGGCTTCACGCTGCAGGGCGAGACGGCCACACCGGATGCGCCCGCGAACGCCACCGACTGGAACCCGTCGTGGGGCTGGACCGCCGGCGAGCTGATCACCACCGCCGCCGACCTCGCCACCTATGCTCGCCACCAGGCCACCGGATCGGGCCTGGTGTCACCCGAGCTGCAGCGGGAGCGCCTCACCGGGTTCGACGACTACTCGGGTTACGGCCTGGCGATCACGTGCGCCGGGGGCTGGATCGGCCACACCGGCGAGCTGCCCGGCTTCAACACCGTGATGCTCTACGACACGGCGAACGACATCACCCTCATCACCATGACGAACAGCGACATCGCCTCGGGCGACTGCCCGGAGGGTGCCACGATCACCGACAACCCGACGGCCGACCTCCCCTGCTCCTCGCCCGCACTGCGAGTGGCGACGGCAATCACGACGGCTCTCGGCAACCCCTACGTCGGCCCGGGCCAGAAGCGGTAGCCCGGGTGGGTCAGCCCCACCGAACCGACCGACGGCGAGAAGGAGATGCCCCTCGACCGCAACGTAGCCCGCTTCGACTAGCCGGAGAGACGCTGCAGATGACCACGCACTCGCCCAGCGAATTGCGGGCAGTGTGCTTCGTCGAGCGCCTGCACGAGGCCTTTGACCTGCCGACCCGCTTCAGACCGACTCCTCCAATACGCAAGCTGCTTCATCACAGTTCGGCGCACCGTGGCTTCCGAACCGTCATCCACGAGCACGAAGAACGCGTCAGGTTCATAGAGCTCGTACGGGAGAGCCCCTGGATCCCCGAAATCACGTTGATTGGAGGTGAGAAGAAGATCTGCGCGCGCGGCGACCGCGGCTGAGTGAACGTGACGGTCATCCGGATCAGTCCCCGCGAACTCCACACTTGCGTCGTAGTCCGGCAGGATCTCGTCGAGATTGGCGATCAAGAGGTCATGGAGCTTTCGTGTGATTGCTCCATCAAGGTGAGGCTTGTGTCGCCTTACTGCCCGCACGACCTCGACAACGACATCGATCGACGAATGAACCTGGAACATGCCGCCGGCTTCGTTGCGCAACAAGAAGAGCCAGTCCCTCTGGGTCCGGCTGAAGAGAACGTTGCTGTCGACAAATACTCGCTGAGGCACGCGCCACACAGTAGTAGGACGCTAGACGCCGTTGGAGATATCCCCAAGGTCATCGATCTCGTCGTCCACTGCGCGCAGCGCGTCGAACGACGCAGCGCGCCGATGGTCTCGGATCTTCTTCAGCTCGAGCACGTCAGCCGTTGCGAGGCGCGTGTGAGACCCGACCTTCGTGGACGCGATATCTCCCGCAGCGACGAGCTTCATCAACGTCGGTCGCGAGATCCCGAGCATTTCGGCCGCGGTCGTCGTGGTGAGTGCGTCTGGGAGCGTCGTGACCGACACAGGGCCGTGAGCCAGCCGCTCGAGAACTCCGACGAAGAACCGTCCGAGATCGGCACTCACCCTGATCTGCTGCCCATCATCCAACGCGACGAACAGCCCCGTGAGGGTTCGATCTCGAGCCTCGGCAACCAGGGTCTCCGCCTGGTGACGAAGATCGTCGTCAACCAGAACGGTTCCATTCGACAGGAGCGTGGCAGACATGGGATCGACTCCAATAGACCGAGGTAACCACCGAGAATCCGGTGTCCCCCAACCTTAGTTTGTTGCAGTTATAAGTGCAACCAACCGGATGCATCTCCAGCCCCACCCTCCCGTTCGCACTCGCCACTCACTACCCGAGCCAGTTCTTGATCGTGGCGGCCACGTGGTCGAGGTCGGATTCGAGGAGGAAGTGTCCGCCGTCGATGAGCTCGATGCGAGCATCGGGGGCGTCGCGGGTGAACGCCCTCGCGCCGGCGGCGTCGAAGATCTCGTCGTTGCGCCCCAGATGGCAAGGACCGGCACGCGGGAGGTGCGGAGCCAGGCGTGGACCGCCGGGTAGAGGTCTCGGTTGGTGGTGTAGTCGCGGAAGAGCGCCAGCTGCACATCGTCCTGTCCGGCACGGGCGAGGAGTGCGAGGTCGTGCTCCCAGGCGTCGGGATCGACGGTCGTCGGGTCCGGCACGCCGTGGGTGTACTGCCATTCGACCGCATCCCGGCCGAGGGCTGGACGGAGCGCGTCACGCGTCTCGGTGGTCCGCTCGGTGGCGTCGGCCCAGATCGGGTTCCAGAAGCTCGGCACGAAGCCCTCTTCGTAGGCATTGCCGTTCTGGGAGATCACTCCGACGACGGCAGTGGGGTCGTTGAGGGCCAGACGCCAGCCGATAGGAGCGCCGTAGTCCTGGACGTAGATCGTGTATTGCGCGACCCCGATGGTCGAGAGAAACTGAGCGGTCATGCGCGCCAGAGCTTCGAAGGTGTACTCGAACTCGTCGACCGAGGGGGCGGAGGAGCGACCAAAGCCGATGTGGTCCGGAGCGATGACCCGGTAGCGGTCGGCCAGCGCCGGGATGAGGTGGCGGAACATGTGGGAGCTGGTCGGGTACCAGTGCAAGAGCAGAAGCACGGGGGCGTCGACGGGGCCGGCTTCGCGGTAGAAGACGTCGAGCCCGTCGACGGAGACGGTGCGGTGATGGACAGTGACTATTACTAACCTCTTTGACTTGTTTTACTGGTTAGCAAGACGGTAGCATGGATACACGGCGCCAGACGGCGCGAGAGAACGGAGAAAGATGCTTCGAGACGAGGAGCTGCTGCTGACCCTGCTGAACAGCGCGCCCGTCATCGAGGGCGTGCCGACAGACGGTCTCGATGGCGCAGCTGGGCAAGACCTCGCGCGCAGCTGGGGCGGCACAGGATCCGCGGACGAGCTAGCGCGCCTGAGACGTGTGCGACAGGCGCTGCAGACCATCGTCCGTGACGGTGATGGAGGAGCCGTCAGCGAGCTCGCCGGCATCCTCGACGATGCCGTGCGCACGCCACGCGTGACCCCGGATGGCGTGATCTGGGAACTCCAGGTCCCCGAAGACGACCGGCTTGCGGCGGGGGCCGTGCTGGCGTGGTCGGCCGTCATCACCGAGTTCCCCGGTCGCCTCCGTGCCTGCGCGAATCACGAATGCAGCCAGTTCCTCGTCGATCACAGTCGCCCCGGCACCGCGAAGTGGTGCTCCATGGCAGTCTGCGGCAACAGGATGAAGGCCCGCACGCACGCCCGCCGCGCGAAGAGCTGAACGGAACCGCTCGTCACCGAGTGGGGATGGTTCCGCCGGTAGGGTTGCTGCGGGTCAGCTCACTGTGTTGAGTTTGGCCCCTCAGTGACGGCGGATAAGTTGCGCGCAGCATGGGTCGGAGAAGCCGAGGTCCTCCACATCGGTAAAGCAGCGGCGGGCACCTCCGGTCGCCGAGGACTCCGAAAGCGGCTCGACGAGTACCGCAAGCATGGCGCTGGCCTTCCGGTCGGCCATTGGGGTGGACGCTACCTCTGGCAGCTCGCCGACACCGAGAAGCTGCTCGTGGCGTGGTTCGAAACCCCGCTCTACGACTCGGAGTGCTTGGAAGCCGTCTTGCTAGTGAACTTCACTCAAGCCCTCGGCGCTCGCCCATTCGCCAACCGAAAGATGGGCACCAACTCTTCGGCCAACTCCGTCACGTGCCCCTATCGAGGGCGGTGTGCGACCCGAGCGCTGTCATCGGTCTCGTCTTCGCGCCGCAACTTGAACAATGACAGACTGCCCATGTGTTCGATGACGAGAATAAACTTGACGACGGCGGATTCTTCGGGTCAAGACCCGACGTAGAACCGCGAAAAGCTGCATTTCGAATTCTTGAGGCCGTACGTGGAGAGTCCATCGAGGCTGCGATTGCAGCCTCGTGCGAATTGATCTACTTTGACTGGCTGAATCATGGCAATGTGCAAGACGTACTTGACCGATGGGGATCGTCTGACGGTCAAACTGATCCGCTGCGCCTCGTTTCACGAAAGGGTGCCCGAGATATCGCAGAGGCTATTCGCCGGAATGTGCAGCACGGCCGGGACGAGCATCATGCGGTTTTTGAAGAACTCTTAGCGGTTCGGTCAATCCGCTTAGCCCGCGCTGGACTCAGCTTCTCAAGCTCGTCACAGATCAGCAACCTGATGGCCACGATTGTCGGGCGAGGCGAACGGGTGCTGGATCCTGCCTGCGGCTTTGGCGGGTCCCTTTCTGCAGTCGCTGATAAGAGGGAACGCCTAGTGGTGGCCGGCGTGGATATCAGCGCGGAGGCAGCCACCTTTGCGATGAGGCGACTCTCCCTTGCCGGAGTCGATGCGGAAATCGAGGTAGCCGACTGGCTTGCGGCGGAGCACAAGCCCATCTGGGACGCGATTGTAGCGGAGCCGCCGATGGGCATGAAGCTGCCGCCTCCGACCTCAACGGCCGTATCAACTGGACAAAGCCCGCGGCCGAGCATGACCGACGGTGACACGATTTGGTTGCAGTCGGTTGTCGATTCGCTGTCACCAATCGGTCGGGGTGTAGTTCTGCTACCGAGCAGCTTCGCCAGCCGTCGTGGCCGAGTCGGCGAAAGCAGGGCTCAGCTCCTCCGAAGCGGTCGAGTCGAAGCGATAATTTCCATTCCAGCTGGGGCCCTCGCCTATTCCGGCATTGCAACCAGCATGTGGGTCGTGAGCGGGGCAATTGACGCAGCAAAGCGCTCGCGCGTCCTTCTCGTGAATGGAGCGAGCCCGGTTTCGGGAAAAGACAAAGTCCCCTCCGACCTCGCCAGCGCATTGGGTCAAATCTGTAATCAATGGCTAGACCACGGCCAAGCACCTGATGTCGACGGATGGCTTGCGCGAGTCGTTGACCTAGAGACTTTGTTGAATGACGGAGACGCCAGCCCACTTCGGCACTTGGGCGTTCCCCCAAACGAAGTTAAGCCAAGAACGGCCGCGCCTGGAAGACTTCTCGCCGAGTTGCGGTTGTCCAGTTTTAAGAGCGTCGACAATGTCGCCGCGATTACATTAAGACCACTGACTCTGATCTACGGAAAGAACTCGGCCGGCAAATCCACGCTTATACAGTCCCTCCTGTTGCTAAAACAATCCTTAGCCGGGCCGACGCTCAACGTAAACGGGCCTCTCATGAACCTGGGCAGCTATTCCAGCCTCGTTCATAATCATGAGGAG
The DNA here is from genome assembly GCF_024979315.1 of Herbiconiux oxytropis. Classification (GTDB taxonomy): domain Bacteria; phylum Actinomycetota; class Actinomycetes; order Actinomycetales; family Microbacteriaceae; genus Herbiconiux; species Herbiconiux oxytropis. The sequence continues at coordinate 250,496 of NZ_JANLCK010000005.1, forward strand.
GAACGCAATATCGGCATTGGAGTGACCTTCGCCTCGGGGGCAGAAATCGATTCGAGCTCGGTGCTCCCGGACCCCCGTCGCATGCGATCGATCGACTTCTCCTTCGGAGCAGCTAATAGCGGTCGCGATGGGATTGTTCTACGCACTGACATAGCGCTGGGCGAGCATCGTCTCAGTTGGCGCCGCTCATCAGATGGCTCTTCTACATACGTCATGCCGGTCGAGGAGGTGGGCGAAATGGTTGCCCTCGCGTATGAAGCCGACTCGGTATATCCACCACGCCGACCTTCCGATCAGCAACGCTCGCGCGTTATGCGCGAACTCATCCGCGCAGGCTTCGAATCAGTCGCGTTCGATTCGCAAGGCCTGCTTCCCGGGCCCGTTTCATTGCAAATGTTGGCCGATATCGGCCAACGCACGACCGGAACGAGTCGCTCCGGTCTAGTAGAAGGAGCCCTTCGCACTTCCGCAACCCTATTCGGCGCGGTCGGTGACGAGCTTCGCCATGTGCTAGATCGAGTCGTTTACCTCGGACCCCTCCGCCACGCTCCAGAACGAATCAGTTTGCGCGACCAGACCGGATCCGGACTGGATATCCCGTTCTTCCTCCTGGACAACACATCCGAACGCGAGGAAGTGTCCAAACGACTTCAGCGTCTTGGTGTTCGGTACGAGCTCGACGCGGTCACTGTCTCAGACCCGAACGACCGAAACCTGTTCGGTGACATGGCGGCGCTGGTGTTGACGGACACGCGTACGAAAATTCAAATGAGTACGGCCGACGTCGGCTTTGGCATTTCTCAGGTGTTACCGATAGTCACCGAGCTCTCGGCGCGATCAAAGTCCGTCATTCTTATAGAGCAGCCGGAGATTCATCTGCACCCGGCGATGCAAGCTGACCTCGCCGATCTTCTGATTGAGTCGGTGGACGAAAATGGTCGGGCAAATCAGGTGATCGCGGAGACACATAGCGAGAATCTGATGCTCAGGATTCAACGCCGAATTCGGGAGGGAGTGCTCGACTCGAGTTCTGTAGCTGTCCTGTACGTTGACCAAAGCGAAGACGGATCGGCGCTGATCCGAGAGCTACGCCTGGATAACGAGGGCGACTTCATTGATAACTGGCCGCACGGGTTCTTCGTTGAACGATTCGATGAGTTGTTCGGAGACTTCGCATGATAGTGGAGGTGGGATTGTCACCCCGCACGCTCGTTGAAATTTCTGCGCAACTTCGGGGGCCGTCATCGAAGACGCTAAACCACAGTCTGTGGAACGCCTTGCGAGCCCATGGCTCGATTGTTTTCGCCACGCGGGAGGATGTGAGTGCAGTCGCCGCTCTTGCCCGAGATGAAAGCCTCAGTCCTACTGAGCAGCGGAACTGGCAAGCGGTGCTCGCCCAACTCCGTTCCGAAGGCCGCATTCGCATCGCTAACCCCGCTCTAGTTTGTAACAGCTGTCATCGTGCCAGCCGCCAAGAGCGGCGATATAGAGGCGATCAAGCTCGACTATCGGTCGAACTGCGGAATCTACTCCGCGGAGAACGGAAGGGTGTACTGAAGATGGGGCGCACGAAACTAAGTCAGCTGATCGCCGCCGGCACCTTGGCCCTCGCGATAGCTCTGACTCCCACGATCTCCGCGAGCGCCGCCAGCGCCGCCGTCTGGCAGGGCACCGCGTCTCCGAGCACTCTGTACCAATTCAGCTACGCGTACGGGCACAGGACGAACACTGGTGTCACGTTCTCAATGACCCATCTTCAGCCTTGTGGCGGCGAGATGCGCCTGGGACTGCGTTACGGGAATGGGACCCAGTTCACGCATTCTCAGGCCTGGAATGGTCTCAACACGAAGAGCTTCTACATGTCTAGCAACGGGTCGTCGACTATCACGGCAACCACGTTCTACCTCAACGGCCGACTCATCGGCACGTGCAGCGCAGTCCCTTCCAGCGAGATGTACTTCTCCGGCCGGATCGTCTATTGAGGAACCATGTGAACTCTCGATCCCTAGCCATCCCCGGGATGTTCATCGTGGTGAGCCTTTGCGGTTGCGCAGGCGACGCGACGCCCGAACGTACGACGACTGCTTCGGCGAGCGAACCGTCACACCCGACGGCCACTGCGTGGCCGGACGTGCTGGCTGCCGCGTGCAGCGACGCGGGCGAATTGGCGTCACAGATCACCAACGCCGATCTCGCCCTGATGTACGGATACGACACGGCTGCCAGGTGGGGTGAACGCGTGGCCGAGGCCAAGGTGGCCGCGTCAGTCCTCAACGAGTACGCGTCGTTTCCCGCAGCCCAGGCCCTCGCGACCGCAGTTCAGTCGATCCCCCCGCTCAGCGATGGCGACTCAACAGGGGTCAAGACGATCGAGTCGGCTCAAGCGCTGCTGAACCTGCAGTGTGTCGCCAACGGCACAGAGATCGCCGTCCGGGTCAGTTACAGCCCTCCCAAGGGTTTCTACCCCGAACCACCCGGGGAGTGAGGACGACTGAGGAGGCCTACGCCTGAAGCTCCGCGCGCAGGAGGGCCGCTCCCGCTCCCAGTGCCGCGAGCTTGCCGCGGGCAACGCTGCGGGGCAGGGGGGCCATGCCGCAGTTGGTGGAGGGGTAGAGGTTCTCAGGGTCGACGAACTGGAGGGCCTGGCGCAGGGTGTCGGCCACCTGCGCCGGGGTCTCGATGTCGGTGGTGGCCACGTCGATGGCTCCCACCATGACCTTCTTGCCGCGGATGAGCTCGATCAGGTCGATGGGCACGTGGGAGTTCTGGCTCTCGAGGGAGACGATGTCGATGTCGGACGCCTGGAGCTTGGGGAAGATCTCCTCGTACTGGCGCCACTCGGCCCCGAGGGTCTCCTTCCAGTCGGTGTTGGCCTTGATGCCGTAGCCGTAGCAGACGTGCACCGCCGTCTCACACGTGAGGCCCTCGATCGCTTTCTCCAGCGCGGCCACACCCCAGTCGTTCACCTCGTCGAAGAAGACGTTGAAGGCGGGCTCGTCGAACTGGATGATGTCGACCCCCGCATCCTGAAGCTCCTTGGCCTCCTGGTTGAGGATGGTCGCGAACTCCCACGCCAGCTTCTCGCGGCTGCCGTAGTGGGCGTCGTAGAGGGTGTCGACCATCGTCATGGGGCCGGGCAGCGCCCACTTGATGGGCTGGTCGGTCTGCGAGCGGAGGAAGCGGGCGTCGTCGACGAAGACCGGCCTCTCACGCGTGACCGCACCCACGACCGTGGGCACCGAGGCGTCGTAGCGATCCCGGATGCGGACCGTCTCGCGCTTCTCGAAGTCCACACCGCTGAGATGCTCGATGAAGGTGGTGACGAAGTGCTGGCGGGTCTGCTCGCCGTCGCTCACGATGTCGATGCCCGCCTGCTGCTGATCCGTCAGCGACAGTCGCAGGGCATCGTGCCGGCCCTCCGCCAGCACGTCGCCGTCGAGCTTCCATGGCGACCAGAGCTTCTCGGGCTCCGCGAGCCAGGAGGGCTTGGGCAGGCTGCCGGCGGTGGAGGTGGGGAGCAGCTTGGTCATGAACGTTCTCCTTGCAGTGCGAGATCCTGTGCCGCGAAGGCCGTCGACCACTGTTCGAGGGCCGTCTTGTGCGGGGTGATGAAGTGCTCCTCGGCGAACGCGCCCTGCTCTCGCGCGAGCCGGCTGCGTTCTTCGCGGTCGTAGGCGATCGGGAGGGGCGTGAAGTCCGGGTTCGTGAGGCTCGGCTGGTAGGACTCCCCCGCCGTCTCGTTCGCGTTGTAGATCTCAGGTCGGTAGATCTTCTGGAACGTCTCCATCGTGCTGATGAGGGCCGCCAGCTCGAGGTCGCTGTAGTCGGCGAGCAGATCGCCGAGGTGGTAGAAGGCGAGAGGGGCAACGCTGTTCGGCGGCATGAAGAAGCGCACGCCGAGGCCCATCTTGGCGAAGTAGGCATCCGTCTGCGAGTACTCGCTCTGGCGGTACTCGACACCCAGCACCGGATGCTCGTTCTCGGTGCGCCGGTAGGTCTTGCTGGTCGAGACGCTCAGGCAGATGACGGGCGGCTTGTCGAAGTGCTGTGCGTAGGCATCCGAGGCCAGGAAGGCCTTGAAGAGGTTGCCGTGCAGGTCTCCGAAGTCGGCGGGCCGGCCGGCGGGGAGGACGATGCTGAAGTCGTAGTCGCGCACGTAGGAGGAGAAGTTGTTGCCGACGATGCCCGGGGTGCGCTCGCCGGAGCGGCTGTCGACGATGGTGGTCTGCAGCACTTCGATGATCGGGACGGCGTCGCGGAGGCCCTCGCCGTCGATGTCGACGCTCACCGAGATGATGTCGAGCTCGAGCGAGTATCGCGCTCCGTCTTCGCTGCCGTCTCGGGCCAGGTCGTTGAAGCGGCCGTCGATCATGGCGAAGGTGTTGCGGAGGTTCTCCTGGCGCTTCTCGCCGCGGGCGAGGTTGGCGAAGTTCGTGGTGATGCGGGAGTTGGCGAGGGGGCGGTAGTCCTCGTCGAAACGGGTGCTGTCGAGGGAGAAGGTCAGGTTCGTCATCGACAGAATCCTCCCCGGGCTCGGGCGGGGCCTCCGCCGACGATGGGGGTGTTCGTGATGGTGACCATGGCGGTGCTCCTCGATTCTGGAAGCCACGACGGCGCGACTCCACGGACTGGGGGTGTCGCAGGCGTGTCCTGGTGGGGACGCGAGGCTTCGTTGTGCGCACTGCTCCACCAGGCTAGGGCAGGGTGGCGGGATCTGCGGGGCGGATGACCTCCCGTTACGGGGTGTGTTGGGTGGGTGGCGGAGCTCGTCCGTGAACGAGGCAGGACCATCACGTCTGGTCGGCGCCCCAGCGCTCGAGCGCCGCGATGGCGTCGCGGAGGGCCAGGCCGCGGGGCGTGAGGGCGTAGGCGCGGGTGTTGTGGTGGAGGGGCAGGCGGGTGAGGACGCCCGCCGCCTCGAGCTCGCGCAGGCGGGTGGCGAGGATGTTCGTGGGCACTCCGAGGTCGCGCTGGAGGTCGCCGTAGCGCTGCGGCCCGTCGATCAGGCGCCCCACGATGAGCAGGGCCCACCGCGCCCCGACGATCTCGAGAGCTGCGGCGAGATCGCTCACGCGGCCGGATCGACGTCCGGCTTCATCCAGAACGGTGAGTAGTGGTAGCCGTCGGGGTCGTCGAACTGGCGCTGGTACATGAAGGTGTAGTCGTCGGTGTCGCCGATCCGCCCGCCCGCCGCGCCTGCGCGCTCGACGAGCTCGTCGACGGCCTCGCGGCTGCCGAGATCGAACGAGACCGTGACCTTCGAGGGGGTGTCGGGCCCGCCGATCAACGCCTCGGTGGCGCCGACGCTCGCGTACATCTCGCGGCTGCCGAGCATGACGTACTGCTCGGGCGCGATCGAGAAGCACGACACGTTGTGATCGGACATCTCGGCGTTGAGGGTCCAGCCGAGGGCGGTGTAGAAGGCGGTCGCGCGGTCGACGCTCTCGACCGGGCAGGTGATGAAGAGGCTCATAGCTCAACACTTGCAAAATGCAAGTACGGCGTCAAGGGCGGTTTCAGGCTGGTACCGTCTCGATCGCGCGAAAAGTAGCTAAGCTGGTTAGCGATCTAGTTAACGTGAGCGAAGGGAAACTGCGATGTCGTCGAGAACACGGTGGCTCGGCCTCGTCTTCACCAGCATCGCGGTGGCACTGATCATCGTCGACTCGACGATCGTCAACGTCGCGATCCCGTCGATCATCGACGACCTCGGCATCTCGTCGACCCAGGTGCAGTGGGTGCAGGAGTCATACACGCTCGTGTTCGCCGCGCTGCTGCTCGTGTTCGGAACGCTCGCCGACCGCTTCGGGCGGCGCCGCATGCTCATCCTGGGCGTCACGATCTTCGCGGGTGCGAGCGTACTCGCCGCCATCGCCCCCACGGGCGACCTGCTCATCGCCGCCCGGGTGGTGCAGGGCGTAGGCGGAGCGATGGTCCTGCCGACCACGCTCTCGATCATCAATGCCACCTTCCGCGGCCGCGAGCGCGCGATCGCTTTCGCCGTGTGGGGGTCGACCATCGGCGGCATGACCGCGGTCGGACCCCTGCTCGGCGGGTGGCTCACGACCTACTTCTCGTGGCGCTGGGCGTTCGGCATCAACATCCCGCTCGGGATCGTGATCATCGTGGGCGTGCTCGTCTTCGTGCGCGAGTCGCGCGAGTCGACGGCGGGCGATGCGACGCAGCGGATCGATGTCGTGGGCGCCGTCCTCTCCGTCGTCACGAGCGCCGCCCTCGTCTTCGGGCTCATCCAGGGGCGCACCTACGGCTGGTGGTTGACCGAGACGGCACCCACGATCGGCGGGTGGACGTGGCCGTTCGCCCTCTCCCCCGTCCCCGTGGCCTTCGCCGTCACGATCGTCGCGGGCGTCGGGTTCGTGCTCTGGGGGCGGCACCGAATGCGACGAGGCCGGAGCACGATGCTCGCGTTCGACCTCTTCCGCATCCCGAGCTTCCGCAACGGCAACCTGGCCGCCATGATCGTGTCGCTCGGCGAGTTCGGCATCATCCTGTCGCTGCCGCTGTGGCTGCAGAACGTGCTGGGGTTCGACGCCCTGCAGACGGGGCTCATCCTCGTGGCACTGGCCGTGGGGTCGTTCGTCGCCTCCGGATTCGCCGGCGCGTTCGGCAACCGGATCCCCGCCGTGGCGATCGTGCGGGTGGGACTCGCCGCCGAGATCGTGGGCGTCGCGGGGCTCGGTTTCGTGATCGGGCCCTCCACCGAATGGTGGGTGCTCATCCCGCTCCTCTTCGTCTACGGGTTCGGCGTGGGACTCGCGACCGCTCAGCTCACGGGTGTCGTGCTGAAGGATGTTCCCGTGGAACAGAGCGGGCAGGGCTCCGGCACGCAGAGCACCGCGCGGCAGATCGGCTCGGCGCTCGGCATCGCCGTGCTCGGGACCGTGCTGTTCACGTCGACGGCGGTGCAGTTCGACTCCCTGCTCGCCGAGAGCGGAGTCGCAGACGACACCCGGTCGCAGCTCGTGTCGCAAGTCGTCGACAGTTCGGGGGCGGCGATCATGGGACTCGAAGAGGATCCGTCGATGAGCGGAGTGGTGGCGGATGCGAAGACCGCCTTCTCGGACGGCACGCGTCTCGCCGCATTCTCGGCGGCAGGCTTCCTCGCCGTGGGCTTCGCCGCGACCCTCTCGCTCGGGGGGACCCCGACCCGCAAGCGCTCCGCGGATAGAGTGCAGTCGTTCCCTACGACAGATCGCGAGAGCGACATCGATTGCGACTGATCGTTCCTGAGGCCGCCGCCACGGAGATCGAGAGCGCCGACGAGGCCCGCGAACTCTCCCGCCACTACAATGCCCTCGCGGCCACCAAGGCCAGAGCAGCGGTGCTCGAGCTCCGAGCGGGCGGACTCACCCTCGACGACATCGGCGCCGTCCTCCACATCTCGAAGCAGCGCGCTGGCCAGCTCCTCAAAGAAGCCACCCGAGCAGCAGCCTAAGCCCCGACCACTCAGCACCCGACTGTACCGGCCGGCGCGGGATGGGTGATCCGGTCGAGGCGCTGGCTCGGGTCTGGCGGGCGTCCGCGAAGCGGATGCGGGATCGCGCCTCGACCGGATCATCCATCCCGCGCCGGCCACCCCGAGCGGCGTCGACCGTCTCGAGCGAGGCCGGCAGCGGCCCGCAGCAGCAGTCCCCGTCAGGCCCGGAAGGCAGCCGGCCGCGGCTTGATCGACACGAGCAGGATCGCGCCCAGGAGCGCCGAGGCTCCTCCCACGAGGAACGCCGTCTGCACCCCGATCCCGTCGACGAGGAGTCCGCCGACGACGGCGCCGAGCGCGATCGCGAGTTGGAAGGTGGCCGACTGGAGCCCGCCGACGCTCTCGAGGCGGGTGGGCTCGACCCGAGCCAGCCACGTCGTGAGCGTCGTGGGCACGGCTCCGAAGCCGAGGCCCCACAGAGCCACGGCGACCACGATGCCCGCCGTGGTGGAACCCGCCAGCGCGAAGGTCAGCATCGCGGCCGCGATCGCGACGGGGAAGACGAGCACCGCCACGCGCATCCGCTTGTCGGCGAGGGGGCCCGCCACGAGGTTGCCCGCGAAGACCGCTGCTCCGTAGACCACGAGCAGCACGGCGAGCTGCGACGCGTCGAGGCCGCCGATGTCGGTGGCTGCCGGGCGGATGTAGGTGAAGCCCGTGAAGTGGCCGGCCGCGATGAGCGCTGTGGCGACGAGACCGATCAGGATGAGGCGCGAGCGCAGGGTGGCGAGCAGCGGGCGGAATCCGGTGGCGGTGATGGAGCGCACCGACGGGAGCACGAGCGCTTGAACAACGACCGCGACCACGCCGACCCCGGCCGCGAGCACGAAGACGGCGCGCCAGCCCCACAGCTCCCCCAGCCAGGTGCCCAGTGGGATGGCGGCGACGGTGGCGAGCGACACCCCCATGTTGACCACGGTGAGGCCGCGACCCAGACGGTCGGCGGGGACGAGGCGGGCGGTGATCGAGATCGCGAGCGCCCAGAAGCCTCCGAGCGAGATGCCGAGGAGCACGCGGGCGGCGAGGAGCACCGGGTAGTTGGGGGCGAGGGCCACGAGCACGTCGGAGACCACGGCGAGCGCGGAGAGTCCGAGCATGAGATGACGGCGGTCGACCCGGGGCAGCAGCACGGGGATGGTGAGTCCGGCGACGGCGGCGACGATGGCCGTGATGCTCACCGACTGTCCGGCGACTCCCTCGGTGACGCCGAGGTCGGAGGCGACGCGGGTGAGGAGGCTCGCGGGGAGGAACTCGGCCATCACGATGGCGAAGACGCCGAGGCCCAGCGACACGACGCCGAGCCACGAGGCGCGCTCGGGGCCGTCGGGGTTCGTGCTCGTGCGGGCGCCCGCAGCCGTGGGCGCCTTCGGCCCGGACGGGGACGGAAGGGTGATGGCTGCGGTCGCGCCGGTCGCGGCGAACTCGTTCGAGGTCATGCCGGAGTACAACGAGCCTCGCGCCACATCCTTCCCGATTGCTCGTCGCCTCACGAGGCAGGAGGAAGAGCGGCCTCCGCCTTCGTGCGCGAACGGTGGTCGGCCCGGGCCGCGAACCACCAGCGCGACGGCACCAGCCAGAGCAGCCCCACCGCGGCCACCACGATGATCGACCCCACCGGCACCTGCGACGTCGCCACGGCCAGCGCTCCCACCACGACGGCCATGGCCGCGAGCAGGATGCGCGACCACGCCCGGCCCCGGATGCCCGCGGCGATCGCCTCGACGAAGCCCGCCGTGCAGGCCAGCCAGACGAGCACGATGACGAGGGCCGCGGCGTAGTCGGGCACGACGAGCGCGAAGACGGCGAGGATCGTGGCCGCGGCGGCCAACGGCAGCATCGCCACGACGGCCCCGAGGCCGGCGACGAGCAGGCCCACCACGATCGTCCACGGCGTGAGCGGCCGCACCGGGCCACCCGCCGCCGCAACCGCCCCTGCCCCTGCCCCCTGAAGATCCATGCCTAAGATCCAACCACGGCTGTGCCGAACCGTCACTTTCCACGAGAAACCCCTCGGGGTCGTGTGGAAAGTGACGGTTCGGCAGGGGGAATCGCTAGGGGGTGCAGGCCACCAGGTCCTGCACGCCCGCCGAAAGGGACGCGGTTCCACCGAGCAGGGTGACCTTCGTGGCCCCCAGCTCCTCGATCTGCGCCAGCGTCGCCGCCGGGACGCAGTCCGTCTTGACCGTGAACAGCGGCGCGTCGAGACGGGGGCCGAAGGCCGAGCCCGCGAGGGCGTCGGAGAACTTCAGACCGGTCGCGAGCAGCACGTGATCCGCGGTGTCGAAGAAGTGATCGTTGATGCTGCGAGACGCCTCATACCGGTCGGCACCACCCAAACGGACGGTGTCGGTGATCGCGGCCGCATCCGTCTGGATGCCCGCCGAGACCGATGCCGGCCCGCCGGCGATCGCGATGCTCTTCACATCGAGCTCGGCCAGCAGCTTCTTCGTCGCCGCATCCAGCGCCGACGCCGTGCCCTTCACCAGGATCACCGGACCCTCACCATCGATCGCCGCACCCGCCGACAG
>NZ_JANLCK010000006.1 GCF_024979315.1 Herbiconiux oxytropis
GTGCGGGCGCCGGGCCGCCCGCTGCGAGCTCGATCACACGGTGGATTGGGCGCACGGGGGTCGGAGTACCGCGTCGAACCTCGCCCACCTCTGCACGGGCCACCATCACCTGAAGCACGAGGGCGGCTGGCAGGTCGCCCGCCCACCCGATACCGGCCCGGCATCCCGCACCCTCGAGTGGCGATCACCACTCGGCGCCACCTGCCGCACGACGCCCACCGGCCCAGGCGACGACATTCGAGGTGGCGATGATCCGCCGCCATTCTGACGATTCGTGCCGTGGCGGTGGGTTAGAGACTGCCCTGTTGCGGTGTGCCCACGGGCAGGGGAGTGAGCTCGGTGATGACAGGGATGGCCGACAGCAGAGGCGAGAGGCGCTCGGCCAACAGGGGGAGCGCGGCGCTCGTGCTGCCGTGATGATCGGCATCCGCCTTCGAGGCCCACTTCTCGATGAAGAAGAGCGTGCCGTCGGAAGCCTCGTGCAGAGCGTAGAGAAGACAGCCGGGCTCGGCCTGCACCATCTCGATGATCGGACCCAGGGCTTCGACCACATCGTCGCGCCGCCCCGGCAGCGGCAGGAACGACACGACCGCAACGAGCGGATCAGGCATGGGTTCTCCTTCGAACGGGTAGAAGCATAACTGGCAGAAGGCTCACAGTCTGACCGATCGTGCAGGCGCTGACCGATCGGTCAGAATAATCTCGACATCGTGCCCACGCCCCAGCCGATCACCCGCCCGCAGACCGATGTCGCGGCCGAACTCCGATCCATCGCACTCGAGATGTTCGCCGAGCACGGCTACACGGGCACGAGCCTGCAGCAGATCGCCGACGCCGCGGGCTACTCCAAGTCGAGCGTGCTCTACCACTTCCGCTCGAAGGAGGCGCTCTTCGAGGAGGCACTCGCCCCGAGCGTGGCCGAGCTCGAGGAGTTCCTCGACTCCATCGTCGAGAAGGCCACTTCCGGCGACTCGCGCGCCCAGTTCACCGCCGACTTCGTCGACCTCCTGCTCGACCACCGTCTCGCCGCCCACATCATCATCAACCAGGGGCAGACCCTCTCCGACATCCCCACCGTCGACCGCGCCCGAGGCCTCATCGACCGGATCGGCGAGTCGTTCATGTCGGGCCTGCCCACCACCAAGCAGCGCATCCGCCTGGGTGTCGCCCTCGCCGGCGCAGCCTACGTGATGGTGGCCTCCCGCCCGAGCGCCACCGAGATCGACGACATCGACGAGGTCAGGGAAGCCCTCATCGACGTCGTCGGCGAACTCATCACCCCCCTGTCGAACTGACACGAACGCACGACACCCGAACACGACCGCACACCCGAGGAGCTTCCCTGTGGCCACCCTGCTCTACCGCATCGGCCGATTCGCCTACCGCAAGGCGTGGTACGTCGTGATCGCGTGGCTGTTGGGGCTCGCCGCCATCCTCGGCGGCGGACTCGCCCTGGGCGGCCAGACCGCCGAGAGCTTCACCATCCCCGGCACCGAATCCCAGCAGGCCATCGACAAGCTCGAGAACCTCTTCCCCTCCGCCGCCGGCGCCGCCGCCACGGTCGTGATCGTGGCCCCCGACGGCCAGAACGTGAACGACGACGCCGTCGAACAGGAGATCACCGCGGTCTCGGACGACATCGCCGACCTCGACCAGGTCTCCGCCGTCATCTCCCCCTACTCCGAGTACGCCACCAACGCGATCTCGGAAGACGGCACCACAGCCCTCCTCAAGGTGCAGTTCGACGGCCCTGCCACCGACGTCACGGATGCCACCCTCGACGAGGTCATGACCGCCGGCGACACCCTCGAGAGCGAGGGCATGACCGTCTCCTTCGGCGGCGAGGTCTTCCAGAGCGTCGAGTTCGGCCTCACCCCCACCGAGGCCATCGGCGTGCTCTTCGCGGGCATCGTGCTCTTCATCACCTTCGGATCCCTGCTGGCCGCCGGCCTCCCTCTCTTGACCGCCCTCCTCGGCGTGGGCATCTCGATGGGCGGCATCATCCTCGCCTCGGCCTTCACCACCGTCTCGAGCACCGCCCCCATGCTCGCGGTCATGATCGGCCTCGCGGTCGGTATCGACTACGCCCTCTTCATCCTCTCGAGACACCGCACCCAACTGGCCGCCGGGATCGACTCCGAGGAGTCGGCCGCACGCTCGGTCGCCACCGCGGGTGCCGCCGTCGTGTTCGCAGGCCTCACCGTCATCATCGCGCTGCTGGGCCTCCTCGTGGTGGGCATCCCGTTCCTCTCGGTCATGGGTGTCGCCGCCGCGTTCGCCGTCTTCGTGGCCGTCGCGATCGCCATCACGCTGCTGCCCGCCATCCTGGGCATCGCGAAGGGCAGGCTCATCCCGAAGCCGGGCTCCCGTGCCGCCCGCCGTGCACTTGCCGCGGCCGAGCACGACGCGCAGGGCGAGCACGAGCAGAAGCGCGGCCGGCAGGCGGCACCGGATGCGACAACACACGACGCCGCCGAACCCACCCGGCCAGCCAAGACCGACACGCCCACCAAGACCGACAAGCCCACCAAGCCCCTCAAGCCCTCGATGGGCGGCCGGTGGGTGGCCCTCGTCATGAAGGCCCCGATCGTCTTCATCGTCGCCGTCGTCGGCCTGCTCGGCGTGGCCTCGATCCCCGTCGCGAGCCTCGACCTCAACCTCCCGACCGCCGCCTCCCAGCCCGAGGGCTCGACCGCCCGCACGGCCTACGACACCGTGGCCGAGAAGTTCGGCGCCGGCTACAACGGCACCATCGTGGTGGTGGCCGACATCACGCAGACCACCGACATCCAGAACGATCTCGATGGCATCCGCAGCGACCTCGAGGCCGTCGACGGCGTCGCGACCGTGGGCCCGGGCCTCCCCGACGAGACGCTCGACACCGCCATCTTCCAGGTGGTGCCCACCACCGCCCCCGACTCGCACGACACCAAGGAGCTCGTCGAGCGCCTCCGCGACATGAAGGGCGAGATCGAGGCCGACTACGGCACCCCCGTCGTGGTGAGCGGCCAGACCGCCGTGGCCATCGACGTCTCCACGCAGCTCACCAACGCGCTCGTGCCGTTCGGCATCCTCGTGGTGGGACTCTCGATCCTGCTGCTCGCGATGGTCTTCCGCTCGATCGCCGTGCCCATCAAGGCGGCCCTCGGCTTCGTGCTCTCCGTGGGCGCCTCGTTCGGCGTCACCGTGGCCGTCTTCCAGTGGGGCTGGCTCGCCGACCTCCTGCACGTCAACGCCACGGGCCCCATCATCAGCTTCCTGCCGATCCTCCTGATGGCGATCCTCTTCGGCCTCGCCATGGACTACGAGGTGTTCCTCGTCTCCGGCATGCGCGAGGAGTACGTGAAGTCGAGGGATGCGCGACGCGCCATCCGGATCGGGTTCCAGCACGGCGCACGGGTCGTCACGGCTGCCGCCCTCATCATGTTCTTCGTCTTCTTCGCGTTCGTGCCCGAGGGTGACGGCCCCATCAAGGCCATCGCGCTCGCCCTCGCGGTGGGGGTCGCAGTCGACGCGTTCCTCGTGCGCATGACGCTCGTGCCCGCCATCATGACGTTGCTCGGCGACAAGGCCTGGTACCTGCCGAAGTGGCTCGACCGGCTGCTGCCCAACGTCGACGTCGAGGGTGAGAGCCTCCGCGAGCACATCGAGCAGCGCGCGTGGACCGAGCGGGCCACCGGCACGGGCACTGGCACTGGCACGGGCACCCGCGCCGACGCCGTGAGCGCCGAGGGCCTCGAGGTCGAAGGCGCAGGACCGCCCGCGACCTTCCGCATCCCGCTGGGCGCCGTGGCCGTGCTCACGGGCCCCACCGCCTCCCGCCGTCTCGTGGGCGCCGCCATCGCCGGCCGCATCGCACCGGCCGCCGGTCACCTCCAGGTGCTCGGCCTCAGCGTGCCGTCGGAATCCGGAGCCGTGGCCAAGCTGGTGACCCTGGTCGACCTCGAGTCGCGGCGCCCCGACCTCTCCACCGCCGTCGGCGACGCCCTCAAGGAACGACTCCGCCTCTCCCGCGGCTGGTTCCGGGCCGTGCCGCGGGGTGCCGCCGAGCATCTCGTCGACCGCGTCAACCGCGCTCTCGAGCCCATCGAGGGTGAACGGCCCATCAGCATCCACCGCACACTGGGTGAACTGAGCCCCATGGCGCAGTCGCTCGTGACCGTCGCCCTCGGGGTCGCCGACGGCGCCAGAGTGCTCGTGATCGACGCCGGAGACGGCGACGTCCCGCACTCCACCACCCCGCACTCCACCACCCCGCACTCCACCACCCCCGAGTTCGTGCGGGCCGTCGCCGGCATCGCCGAACCGGATGCCACGGTGCTGTTCGGGGCCGCGACCCTGCACGCGGTGCACACGGCTCCGGATGCCTCCACGGGAGACCGGCCGCTCGTGCGCATCGATCTGGCTGAACACACTCCCGTAGCTTCCCGCACGACGAACCGCACGACCGACCTGCCCGAGGAGGGCACCCGATGAGCACCCCGACCTCCATCCCCACCCCGCGATCCCGCCGCCGCACCAGGATCGTCCTCGTCGCCCTGACCGCGCTCGCCGTGGTGCTCACACCCTTCGCCGTCAACGGCCTGTTCTCCGGTGCGCTCGCGAACGCCGACACCAACCTCTCCTCGGTGCCGGCCGCCGTGGTCAACAACGACGAGATGACCACCACCACGAACCCCGACGGCACCGAGTCGGTCAACTTCGCCGGCCGAGCCGTCGTGACCGAGCTCACCGGCAGCGGCGAGACCGGATTCGACTGGAACGTCACGAACTCGGCCGACGCCGAGAAGGGACTCGCCGATGGCACCTACTATGCGGTGCTCACCATCCCGAAGACCTTCTCGGCCGACATCAACACCCTCGGCACCCCCACCCCCGAGCAGAGCCTCATCCACATCGAGACCGACGACTCGCACGGCTACCTCCAGGGCGTGCTCGCCTCGACCGTGGCCTCCGCCGTGCAGGCCGGCTTCGGCCAGCAGATCACGGCCCAGGTCGTGAACGGCATCTACACGAGCTTCGGCACCGTGGGCACGAGCCTCTCGGATGCCGCCGACGGCGCCTCGCAGCTCGCCACCGGAGCCGACGGACTCGCCTCGGGCGGCACCCAGCTCACCGATGGGCTCACCCAGCTGAGCTCGGGAGCCGCCTCGGCCACCACAGGGGCCTCGGAGCTCGCCGACGGCCTCGGCCAGCTCTCGTCGGGTGCTACCGACGCTGCCAACGGAGCGACGCAACTGAGCGTGGGCGTCACGCAGTACACGACGGGCGTAGACGAGCTCGCGACAGGGCTCGGCACGCTGCGCGACCAGACCACCGGTCTGGGTCAGCTCAGCACGGGGATCGCCGACTACACGGGTGGAGTTTCGCAGACCGCGGCCGCCGCGCAGCAGCTGTCAGACGGAGCCGCCCTCGATCCTCGAATCCCCGAGGAGTACGTGACTGCACTCGGTCAGCTGTCGAGCGGACTGCAGGAGCTCGCGGCAGGCGGCACGGTTCTCACGAGCGAAGTCGCCGGCCTTCCTGAGCTCGAAGGCGGGATCGCCGATGCCGCGAACGGGGCGGCGCGGATCTCCACCGGCAGTGCCGACATCTCGTCAGGCGTTTCCGGCCTCGCCGACGGCGTGAGCCAGCTCGCCTCGGGCCTCTCGCAGACCGCACCCGGCGCCACCCAGCTCGCCGACGGCGTGGGCCAGCTCAGCACCGGCCTCGCGCAGACCGTGCCGGGCGCCCAGCAGATCGCATCCGGTGCCGGCCAGCTCGGCGACGGCGCCACCACCCTCGCCGATGGCCTCTCCACCGGCGCAGACCAGCTCTCGGCGAACGTCTCGGACGATCCCGAGGCGGCGTCGAAGGTCATCGCCCAGCCCGTGACGGTCGACGTCACGAGCCAGAACCAGGTCGGCGAGATCGGGCAGGTCGTCTCCACGCTCCTGCTGCCCGTCGCACTCTGGCTCGGCGCACTGGCCCTGTTCCTGTGGCTCCGCCCGTTCTCGGCGGGCGTCCTCGCCTCCTCGGTGTCGACCGGCCGCCTGACCCTCCGCACTTTCGGGCGTGCCGCGGTGTTCGCCGCCCTGCAGGTCGTGCCGATCGTCGCGTTCCTGCACCTCGCGCTCGGCGTGGAGTGGAGCCTGCTGCCCGCCACTCTCGGCTTCTCCCTCGTGGTCGGCCTCGCGTTCACGGCCTTCCATCAGCTGCTCGCCACGGCCTTCGGCCGGATCGGCGCGATCGTCTCGCTCGTGCTGCTCGCGCTGCAGCTCGCCTCCACGGGAGGGCTCTACCCCATCGAGATCCTCTCCGGACCGTTCCAGGCCATCAGCGCCATCAGCCCGCTGAGCTACGCGGTGTCGGGCATCCAGGCCATCTTCACGGGCGGATCGGGCGGCACGGTCGTCACGGCCCTGCTCGTGATGGCCGTGCTGCTGCTGGTCAGTCTGCTGCTCTCGGCGGCGGCCCTGAGGCGCAGGCGCCGACCCGTCGAGATCGGCTGGGTCGTGCCCGCCCCCACGCCGGTGCAGGCCCCGGCCGCCCGCCGGAGCGGACCTCGACCTCAGACCGTGGTGATCGGCTCGCGCGCGTAGAGGCTCGCCATCCTGGCCGGGCTCGCGATCCTGCCCGTGCGCCGTCGGTCGTTGTCCGGCGTAAAGTGGGTCTCGCCCCGCACCACCCCCGCCGACGACGCTCCGCCGTGGGCGTCGGCGGCGCCCGGGAATGAGGACCTTCTCGCCATGGATCGACCGAACCGCTCGGGCTTCCCGTGGCTGCTCGTGGCCGGCATCGTCTGCATCGGCTTCATCCTGCGCGGCCCGATCGTGGCGGTCGCACCCGTCTCGGGCGACATCGGCCAGGACCTCGTGCTCAGCGCCGCCCAGATCGGTCTGCTCACGAGCCTGCCCGTGCTGTGCTTCGCGGTGATGACGCCGTTCGCCTCGATCTTCGTGGGCAAGGCGGGGGCCAACGTCGCGACCACGGTCGCCATCCTCGGGGTGGGAATCGGCTCGATCGTGCGCTCGGCCGGCGGCGTGGAGGCCACGTTCGTCGGCACCATCGTGATGGGCGCCTTCATCACGATCGGCAACGTCGTCATCCCGGTGATCATCCGCCGCGACGTGCCGACCGCCCGGGTGGGCATCGTCACGGGCGCCTACACGTCGGCCATGAACGTGAGCTCGATGATCACGACCCTCGCCACCGTGCCGCTCGCAGCGGCGTTCGGCTGGCGCGGGGCACTCGCGGCCTGGATCGGCTTCGTCGTGCTCGCGGCCGCCGCATGGCTCGTGGCCACGGGCCGCGCCGCGTTCCGCTGGGGCCCGCTGAAGCCCGCCATCGAGACGGGCGCCTTCGACACCGTGGCCATCGACACCCGCGGCATCCCCGTCGCCGCACCCGAGCCGCGCACCTGGCGCAACCTCTCGGCGGTGCTGCTCGCCCTGGCCTTCGCCGGCCAGGCCTTCTCCTATTACGGGCTCACCGCGTGGCTGCCGAGCATCCTCGTCGACGAGGTCGGCTACTCGGCGTCGGCCGCGGGCACGAGCTCGTCGGTGTTCCAGATCGCCGCGGTGGTAGGGGCGCTCGGGGTGCCGCTGATCTCCCAGCGCATCGGCATCCCGGTGACCTTCGGGGTGGTCGCCGCGCTCTGGATCAGCTTCCCGCTCGGCATGATCCTGGCCCCGGACGCCTGGCTGGCCTGGGGCTTCCTCGGCGGCGTGGCACAGGGCGGCGGCATCACGGTGGTGTTCATGCTCATCGTGCAGCTCGCCATGACGGGCACCCACGCCCGTCGGCTCTCGGCCATGGTGCAGGGCGTCGGCTACGCCCTGGGCGCCACCTCGCCGGCGCTCATCGGCGCCGTGCACGACGCCACGGGGGAGTGGACGCTGCCCGTGGGAGTCGTGCTCATCGCCACCCTCGTCTTCACGGTCGCGGGGCTCGCGGGCGCCCTCCGCGCCACCGGGCCACGTGCGCGCCGGGATCCGCGCGACCCGCGGAACCGCCACCCGCGCTGACGGCCGGATCCGCACCCACGGAGATCCCCGTGCCCGCCACCCGCGGCCGTGCTGCCCGTCGCTAGAGTCGAGGCGCGCCCGTGCCGCCCAGGCCGGGCATCGACTCCCGGGGGAGAGCTGCTGTGAAGCGACTGCGCGCCGTCCATGTGTCCAGGCAGGCCGCCTCGGCCGTCACGACGGCCCTCGCGGGTGCACTCGCGAGCGCCCTCGTGCTCGCCGGTGCCGCGGGCCCCGCCCTCGCCGATCCGGCGCCTGGGCCCGACCCGTCGCCCACGGCCGGCTCGATCTCGGGTCTCCTCCTCACGGACCAGGGCGAGCCGCTCGCCGGTCACGTCTACGCCATCCCGCCCGAGGAGGGCTTCGAGTACCGCGGCACGGCCGGTGCCGACGGCGCCTATACGATCGAGAACGTGCCGGCCGGCGACTACGCCGTGCACTTCGAGCCTTTCCGCACCGAGACGGAGGCCGCCCCCTACGGCTACGGCCCCGCCTACTACCCCGACGCGCTCCGCCTCGACGACGCCGAGCCCGTGCGCGTCAACCCCTCCTCCGACACCCTGTTCGTGAACTCCGCGCTGGCCCCTGGCGGCCAGATCTCGGGAACGGTCGTGCTCGCGACCCTCACCGGGTCGACGCCCGCCGTCCACACCGTGGTGGTGCCCTTCACGGGTGAGGATGCGCCGCCCGAGGATCCGTTCGAGGCCGAGTACGGGGCCACGTTCGTGAACGACGACGGCACGTTCCGCGTGCACACCGCGGCCGGCGAGCACCGCCTCGCCTTCTACACGCGCTACCACGGCCAGTGGATCATCGACGAGTACTGGCAGAACGCCTCCGCCGTCGCCGACGCGACCCCGCTCGAGGTCGTCCCGGCCGAGGACATCCCGGGCATCGCGGCCGAGCTGCTCGCGCCCGGCAGCCTGCAGTTCACGCTGACGGCGCCCGACGGCACCCCGCTTCCCGGCGTCGACGTCTCGCTCGTCGACCACGCCGACACCCGCACGATGCTCGACCTCGTGACCGACGCGAGCGGCGTCGCGCTCGCAGGCGACCTGCCTCCCGGCTACTACGACCTCTCGGTCACGAACCCGCCCGCGGGCTACTCCGACGCGTTCATCCGCGGCGTGATGGTGTTCCCCGGCGAGACCTCTACGCTGCAGTCGGGCCTCGGCGACCCGCTCCCACGCGGTGCGACTGCCACCCCGGCGCTCCCCACCGACGACGGCTGGCTGCTGCTCGAGGGCGACTCGGTCACCCTCACGGTCCCGGATGCGATCGATCTCGAGAGCGTCGGCTTCGTCTACTCCTCCAACGAGCAGGACGACCCGCGCCGAGGCGAGTTCACGCTCGACGGCTCGACCTGGACGGCGACCATCGACCTCGAGGGCCTCTGGGGCCACGGCGCCCTCGGCATCGAGTACCGCTACGACCTCGACCTCACCCACGTCGCCGTGCTCGACACCTCGATCGCCCGCGAGCCCGGTGCGGCCGAGCTGACGGACGGCTCGCGCGGCGATGTCGCGCTCGCCGGTACGTCGGCGGTCGCCGGAGGCGTGAAGGCGGGCGGGACGGCGACGGCGTCGGGCCTCGAGCCCAAATCCTGGTACCACGCCTGGTGGTTCTCCACGCCCACCGCGGCCGGTTGGGTGCAGGCGGATGCCACGGGTGCGGTCTCGGTGCCGGTTCCGGCCGGGCTCGTGCCGGCGGGTGCTGCCTCGGCGGAGCACTCGCTCGCGTTCGTGTCGGTGCAGGGAGCGCTTGCGGGGTGGACCCCGGTGACCGTGCTCGCAGCCGACAACGGCGGAGGTGGCGGCGGGGGCGGCGGAGGTGGCGGCGGTGACAACGGCGGCGGAGGCTCCGGCGGGGACGGCTCCGGCGGGTCGTCCGGCCCGGCCGGCTCCGGTGCGGGAGCCACGCTCGCGGCCACCGGTTCGGAGCCCGCTCCATGGCTGGGTCTCGCCGCGCTCCTGGTGGCGGCCGGTGCGATGCCGGCGGCCCTGCGCATCCGTCGCCGGCCCGCCTAGGCTGGGGGCGTGGACTTCAGAATCTTCACCGAACCCCAGCAGGGCGCCACCTACGACGATCTCCTCGCCGTGGCTCGAGCCACGGAGGAGCTCGGCTTCGACGCGTTCTTCCGTTCCGACCACTACCTGCGGATGGGCGACGGCGATCCGGGCCCCGGCCCCACCGACGCCTGGACGACGCTCGCCGGGCTCGCCCGCGAGACCTCGCGCATCCGGCTCGGCACGCTCGTGTC
The DNA here is from genome assembly GCF_024979315.1 of Herbiconiux oxytropis. Lineage (GTDB taxonomy): Bacteria > Actinomycetota > Actinomycetes > Actinomycetales > Microbacteriaceae > Herbiconiux > Herbiconiux oxytropis. The sequence continues at coordinate 10,264 of NZ_JANLCK010000006.1, forward strand.
GTCGGTGACCTACCGCTACCCCGGCATCCTCGCGATCCAGGTGGCGCAGGTCGACCAGATGTCGGGCGGCCGGGTGGAGCTCGGGCTCGGCACGGGCTGGTTCGACGAGGAGCACCGGGCCTACGGGATCCCGTTCCCGCCGAAGCGCTTCGACCTGCTCGAGGAGCAGCTCGAGATCGTCACGAGCCTGTGGGCCACGGAGCCGGGAGAGACCTACTCGTTCCAGGGTGAGCACTACTCGCTCGAGAACTCGCCGGCGCTGCCGAAGCCCGTGCAGTCTCCGCTGCCCGTGATCGTGGGCGGCAAGGGCGCCAAGCGCACTCCGCTCCTCGCGGCGCGGTTCGCGAGCGAGTTCAACGTGCCGTTCCCCGACCCGGGCACGCTGCCGGGGCTGTTCGAGAACGTGCGGCGCTCGTGCTCGGAGCTCGGCCGCGACCCGGATGACATCGTCTACTCGGCCGCGTTCGTGGCCGCGGCGGGTGCCTCCGAGGCGGAGTTCACCGCCCGCGCCTCGGCCATCGGGCGGGAGCCGGCGGAGCTGCGCGTGAACGGTCTCGCGGGCACGGCTGCGGAGGTCGTAGACAAGCTCGGGGCCCTGCGCGAGCAGGGGGTGGAGCGGGTGTACCTGCAGATGCTCGACCTGCACGACCTCGACCACCTCGACTTCTTCGCGCGCGAGGTCATCCCGCAGCTGGGGGAGTAGCGGCAGCGGGCTACACGTCGCTCGCCGTTCGTCGCCCTCCACGTGCCTGCCCGGCAAAGAGCATATGTATGATGTTGCCGAACGGTTTCGGGCGAAGGGGCATCGACGTGGGGCAAGGCATCGAGCGGCACGCGCTCATCGTGGGCGTCGACCCGAGGCTCCGTGAGGAGTACCTCAGGCTGCATGCTGCGGTCTGGCCGCAGGTGGAGGCCACGCTCTCGGCCTGCAACGTCACCAACTACACGATCTTCGTGCGCGGCGACCTCCTCGTGGCCTACTACGAATACACGGGAGCCGATCACGACGCCGACATGGCCCGGATCGGCGAGGATCCGGTGACCCGCGAGTGGTGGACCCGCACCGACCCCTGCCAGGTGCCCCTCTTCGCCGACCAGCCCGCGGGTGAGCGCTGGGCGCCGCTCACCGAGGTCTGGCACCTGCCGTGACCGCACGCGCAGCCGCCGGCCGCGGCACGAGGCGCTCGATCGTCGACGCGCACGCCCACGTCTGGGATCGCGCCCGCACCCCCATCGACTGGATCGACGAGTCGCTGCCCGAGATCGATCGCGACTTCTCGGTGGCGGAACTCCACGAGGTGGCGCGCGCGGCCGCGACCGCTCACGGGGTCGAGTTCGCGGGCGGCGTTCTCGTGCAGGCCCTGAACGACTCCGGTGAGACCGCCGACCTGCTCCGCGCCGCTCGAGGTCCGGTGGTGGGCTGGGCCGACCTCGACGCTCCCGGTCTCGACTCGCGCCTCGCCGAGCTCCGGCAGGGCCCCGGTGGTCACCGGCTCGCCGGACTCCGCCACCTGGCCCACGTCGATCCTGATCCCGAGTGGCTGCTGCGGCCCCAGGTGTCGCGGGGTCTCGACGTGCTCGCCGCATCCGGTCTCGTCTTCGACCTCGTGCTGCGGCCCTGGCAGCTCGAGCTCGCCGCGCGGGTCGCGGCGGACCACCCCGACGTGCTCTTCGTGCTCGACCATCTGGGCCAGCCGCCGGGAGCCGCCGCCCGCGACGAGGTGGCGACCTGGGAGCGCGACCTCCGCACCCTCGCCGACCTCCCGAACATGGTGGCGAAGATCTCGGGCATCGCCGTGCGCGGCGACCGTGCTCGGCTCGAGCGCCTCGGCGGATTCGCGCTGGACGCGTTCGGGGCGGATCGGCTGATGTTCGGCTCCGACTGGCCGCTCGTGCGCCTCGCCGACGACTACGGCTCCTGGCTCGGCGACCACCTCGCCTGGTCGGCCGCCCTCTCGCCCGACGAGCAGCTCGCCCTCGATTCCGCCACAGCCCGCCGCACCTACGGAGCGACCACATGACCGCCGAGAACGCATCCGACTCCCGCCTGCCCGAGCGCGCCCTGCCGGGCGATGCGCTGCCCGAGCGCGCCCTGCCGGGCACGGCGCTGCGTCTCACCGAGCTGGGTTTCGGGGCGGCGAGTCTCGGCAACCTCTACCGCGAGACCTCCGACGTCGACGCCCGGGCGGCGGTCGACCGCGCGTGGGAGCGCGGCATCCGCTCCTTCGACACCGCGCCCCACTACGGCCTCGGCCTCTCCGAGCGCCGCCTCGGCGCCGCCCTCGCCGATCGCCCGCGTGACGAGTACGTGCTCTCGACCAAGGTGGGCCGCCTGCTCGTGCCCAACGAGAATCCGCAGGGCCAGGACCCCGACTTCGTGGTGCCCGACACCCTGCGCCGGCAGTGGGACTTCTCCCGCGACGGCATCCTGCGCTCGATCGAGCAGAGCCTCGAGCGCCTCGGCACCGACCACGTCGACATCGTCTACGCCCACGACCCCGACCAGTTCGACGAGAAGGCCGCCTGGCAGGCCGCCGAGACCCTCACGGAGCTCCGCGACCAGGGCGTCATCGGCGCCCGCGGTGTCGGCACGAACGACGCGGGCCAGCTCGCCGCCCTGTTCGAGGCCGATGCGATCGACGTCGCCATGCTCGCGGGCCGCTACACGCTGCTCGAGCGGGAGGCGGCGCTGCCGGCGCTCGAGGCGGCGGTGACCCACGGCAAGGCGGTGGTGGCGGTCGCCGTGTTCAACTCCGGGCTTCTCGCCACCGACCGCCCCGCCCCGGACGCCCGCTACGACTACGGCCCCGTGCCGCCCGAGCTGCGCGCCCGCACCGTGGCACTCGCCGAGCTGTGCGAAGCGCACGGGGTGACGCTGCCCCAGGCGGCCATCGCTTTCCCGCTCGCGCATCCGGCCGTGGTCGACGTGACCCTCGGCATGCGCACGGCCGAGCAGGTCGATCGCAACGCGGACCTCTACGCGGCCGCGGTGCCGCCCGAGTTGTGGGCAGCGCTGCTATCCCGTCTAGAATGATAGAACATGTGATGTATGCTCTTTCCTGACGTCGCTGCCGACAGACACGGGGAGAGCATGAAGATCACAGGCTTCACCAGCCTCAGTACCGTGCACGACTGGGGCCGCCCCGTGGGCGACGTGAACGGCGTCATCGCCGGAGGCGTCACCGAGGTGGGCGTGCTGCTCGTGCACACCGACGGCGGTCTCACGGGTGTCGGCCTCGGAGCCCACTCCGACATCGCCCGGGTCTTCCCCGCGGTCGAGGGAGAGGACCCCCGCGCGGTCGTGGCCCTCTACGACCGGATGCTCGCCCACGTCTTCAAGACCGGTCACGCCGGCGCCACCTTCGGCGCCATCGGCGCGATCGACATGGCGCTCTGGGACCTCAAGGCCAAGATGGCCGATGAGCCGCTCTGGCGAACGCTCGGCGCGCGCGACCGCTTCGTGCCCGGCTACGCCTCGGGTCTCGACATCTCTCTCGACGACGAGGCGCTCGTGGCCCTCTACGAGCGCTACGCCGAGCGCGGCTTCTCGAGCGCCAAGCTCAAGGGCGGTCTCGACGCCGACACCGACATCGCGCGCCTCAAGGCCGTGGGCGACGTTCTCCGCCGCAACTCGCCGAGGCCCGCCCTCATGCTCGACGCGAACGAGGCCTGGAACCGCAAGCAGGCCGTGCGCTACGTCTCCCAGGTCGAGGCCGAGGTGCCGCTGACCTGGATCGAGGAGCCCGTGCGCCGGTGGGACGCCGAGGGCCATGCCGTCGTCGGCCGGGCCGTGCGCGCCTCCGTGGCCACGGGCGAGAACCTCGTGGGGCTCGAGCAGTACGGCCCGCTGCTCGCCGCGGGTGCGGTTGACATCGTGCAGACCGGCATGGTCTGGGGCATCACGCACTTCCTGCGCGTGGCGGCGATCGCGCACGGCCGCGACCTGCCGGTCAGTCCCGTCGGCTACAACGGCAACCCGGTGGCGCACGCCTCTGCCGCCGTGCCCAACCACCTCACCACCGAGGTGCAGGATCTCGGCGCGCCCGTGGGACTCACGATCGACCAGACGATCGCCGACGGCGGCATCGTGCTGGGCGACACCCCCGGCCTCGGCATCGTCGTCGACCTCGAGGCCATCGCCGCACTCGACTCGGCCGAGGGCTGGCGCGTTCCGGCGGGCCCGCACGTGCGACCCGAGCGCGCGGGGCTTCGGCTCGTGCCCGGCCCGTGACACCCCTCCTTCAGAAGCCCGCCCGCCCCGAGTACAGAAAGCAGCTCGCATGAAGTTCCAACGCCGTGGCCCGTCGGGCCACGAGATCCCCGCCGTGCTCGTCGACGGGGTCGCCTACGACCTCTCGTCGGTGACGGGCGACATCGACGGTGACTTCCTCGCCGGTGACGGCCCGGCGCGGGCGCAGTCGGCCCTCGACGTGGGCTCCCTCCCGGCGCTCGCCGACCAGGAGGCCCGGCTCGGCGCGCCGCTCGCGCAGCCCACGAAGATCGTCTGCATCGGCCTCAACTACCGCGACCACGCCGACGAGACCGGTGCGCCGTATCCGCCCGAGCCCGTCGTGTTCATGAAGGATCCGTCGACGCTCGGTGGGGCATCCGACACCGTGCCCATCCCGCGCGGATCGGAGAAGACAGACTGGGAGGTCGAGCTCGGCATCGTGATCGGCCGCACCGCCCGCTACCTCGACTCGGTGGACGAGGCCCGCGAGCACATCGCGGGCTACGTGCTCTCGCACGACGTCTCGGAGCGCCGGTTCCAGCTCGAGCTCGGCGGCACCTGGGACAAGGGCAAGAGCTGCGAGGGCTTCAACCCGCTCGGCCCGTGGGTGGCCACCGCCGACGAGTTCGACGACCCGCAGAACCTCGGCCTCCGCCTCTGGGTGAACGGCGAGCTGCGGCAAAACGGCTCCACCGCCAACCAGATCTTCGGGGTCGCGCACGTGGTCTGGTACCTCAGCCAGTTCATGGTGCTGCGGCCGGGCGACATCATCAACACCGGCACCCCCGCGGGAGTCGCCATGGGCATGGAGGGGCAGCCCTACCTCCGGGTGGGCGACGTCGTGGAGCTCGAGATCGACGGCCTCGGCCGTGCACGCCAGGAGTTCGTGAGCCATGAGTGACGCGCAGAACGCCGGATCGCCCGGATCGCCCGGATCGCCTGCCGGGGAGCTCCAGGGCCTGACCGCCATCGTCACGGGCGGTGCCTCGGGCATCGGCCTCGCGACCTCCCTGCTCCTCGCCTCGCGGGGCGCCCGGGTGGCCGTGCTCGACCTCAACGCCGAGGGCCTCCCCGAGGGGCTCACGGGCTTCGCCGCCGACGTCACCTCGCGCGAGTCGGTGGATGCGGCGGTCGCCGCTGTGGCCGAGTGGGCGGGCGGGATCGACATCGTCGTGAACAACGCCGGCGTCAGCGCCATCGGCACCGTCGAGGCCAACAGCGACGACGACTGGCGGCGGGTGCTCGACATCAACGTCATCGGCGTGGCCCGGGTCTCGGCGGCCGCACTCCCATGGCTCCGGCGCTCGGAGCACGCCGCGATCGTCAACACCTGCTCGGTGTCGGCGAACAACGGCATCCCCGAACGCGCCCTCTACAGCGCCTCGAAGGGCGCTGTGCTCGCGCTCACCTACGGCATGGCGGTCGACCACGTGCGGGAGGGCGTGCGGGTCAACTGCGTGCGCCCCGGCACCGTCGACACGCCCTTCGTGTCGAACTACCTCAAGAAGTACGACGACCCGGTGGCCGAGCGTGCCGCCCTGGACGCCCGTCAGCCGACAGGCCGCATGGTCACGCCCGAGGAGGTCGCGCACGCGATCGCCTACCTGGCGAGCCCCGCGGCTTCCTCGACCACGGGCACCGCGCTCGACGTCGACGGCGGCCTCACGACCCTCCGCATCCGCCCGCAGAGCTGAATGCCGCGGGTCGTGGGCGAGAACTCCTAGCGGGGCAGGCGGCGGCGTTCCCACGACTGCGCGATGTGCTCGCGCATGGCCGAGCCCGCCGCCTCGGCGTCTCCCGCCACGACCGCGTCGAGCACCTGCTGGTGCTCCACGAGGGTGAGCGCGAGCGCCTCGGGGCCGGGTTCGCCGTGGAACCGGGCGTACTCGCTCGCGCGCTGCACGAGGGTGTGGGCGATCGACTCGGCGAGACGGCTGCCGGAGGTCTCCATGATGACGTCGTGGAAGGCCCGGTCGAGCGCCTGGAAGGCATCCAGGTCGCCGAGCGCGTCGCGCTGCACCTGGAGCGCCTCGCGGAGGGCCACGACGTCGTCGTCGGTGCGTCGCCTCGCAGCCTCCGCGGTCATCGACGACTCCAGGTCGCCGCGCACCTGCGCGAGCTCGTCCAGGATGCCGAGGGTCTCGTCGTTCTCGATCATCGACGAGATCACGACCCGGTCGAGCAGATTCCACTCCGAGGGCTGGGTGACCACGGTGCCGCGGCCCTGCGCCACGGTCACCATGCCCTTCTCCTCGAGTCGCTTCACGGATTCGCGGATGACGGTGCGGCTCACGCCGAACGCGTTCACGAGCTCGCCCTCGGGCGGCAGCGGGTCGCCGGGCTTCACCGAGCCGGTCACGATCGCCGTGACGAGGTCGTGCACCACCGCGACACCGAGCCGGGTGGCGGGCGCCCGGCGCTCGCCGCTCGCGGGGATCCCGGTGCGGGAGGGGGTGCTCGACAGGGTCATGCGCACATCCTAGTAAACTGCCGTCCGCGGCATGGCAGCGCTAACTATTGCTCATACGTAAGATGTATGATCTGATAGCTCCACCGCTCGACCACAGCGGATCGACAACGACGCCGACATGAAGGACTCGCTCATGGCAGGACAGCACCGCCGCAAGGCCGCCCGCATACTCGCGACCGCTACGGCCGCCCTCACGGTGGCGGCTCTCGCCGGCTGTGCCGGCGGATCCGGCGAGGTCAACAGCGACTACGGCTTCGCCACCGCCGACCAGGAGGATGGCAGCACCATCACCGTCTGGGTCGACGCCGCGCGCGAGCCCGTCGCCAAGGCCTTCGAGGAGGCCAACCCCGACGTGCCGATCTCGATCGAGACCTACGACGGCAACGCCGGCGGCTCCGGCTCGTTCCAGACCAAGGTCGCGCTCTTCGACCAGTCGGGCGAGGGCTGGCCCGACGTCGTGTTCTCCACCCAGACCAACGACGCGTCGTGGGCCGCCAAGGAGACCAACGGCGTGCAGGCCTTCGCGGCCCCGCTGAACAAGGGTTACTTCAGCGACGACTTCCTCGCCGGGTTCACGGATGGCGCCAACGACCCCATGACGGTCGACGGCTCGGTCTACGGTCTGCGCAACGACCTCGCGCCCGTGGTGCTCTGGTACAACCAGAAGCTCCTCGACGAGTTCGGCTACGAGATCCCCACCACGTGGGAGGAGTACGAGGCAATGGGCGAGAAGCTCGCCGCCGAGCACCCCGGCTACATCCTCGGCTCGATCGGCGACTCGTTCGTGGGCACCTACGTCTACTACTGGGGAGCACAGGCCCCCATCTTCGCCCTCGACGGCAACACCTTCTCCTCCGACTTCGACGACCCGCACTCGGTCGCCATGACGGAGCTGCTCGACGGCATGGCCGCCAACGGCACCCTCGTGCAGGACAGCGTGTTCAGCGCCCCGTTCGTGGAGAACTACTCCGACAAGATCGTCGCCATGCCGGGGCCGGCATGGTACGCCGGGGCCCTCTTCCAGAACCCCGACAGCGTCAACGCCGAGCCCGGTACGTTCGGTGCAGCCGATCCGCTCTACTGGGAGGGCGAGGACGAGGTCACCGGCAACGTCGGCGGCGGCGTCTGGTACGCCTCCAGCCACTCGAAGAACCTCGACGCCGTCGAGACCTTCCTCGAGTTCGCCACCTCCTCCGAGGAGTCGGCCGAGCTGAACTCCGGTCTCCCCGCCTACGACGAGGCCGCCTCCACCTGGCTCGACGCCCAGGCCGAGAGCGCTTTCTTCGCCGGCGACTTCAAGGCCGCCGTGCAGAAGGCCGCGGGCAGTGTCTGGGGAGGCTGGGGCTTCCCGAGCTTCAGCCCGGAGACCGCGTACGCGGCGGTCGTCGTGCCCGCGCTCGCCGAGGGCAAGACCATCGCGGACGTCGTGCCCGAGTGGCAGGAGCAGATCCTCAACGAGGCCCAGGTCCAGGGCTACACGGTCGAGTAGCCGCACGGTCCAGCAGCCATACGGTCCAGAAGATAGGCGAGCATCATCACCACGACAGCCCAGATCACGGCCCCGGCCGTCGAGCCCCTCCAGGAGGAGGCTCGGCGGCCGGGCCGCCGGCGCCGCAAGCCCGACGCGAGCCAGACCCGCATCGGCTACATCTTCTCCAGCGGCTACGCCATCCTGCTCGTCGCGTTCGGCATCGTGCCCGCGATCTACGCGGTCGTGCTCGCGTTCACGAAGAACGGCGCCTTCGTCGGCATCGACAACTTCGTGAAGGTGTTCGCCGACTACCGCTTCTGGCCCGCGGTGCAGCACGTGGCGCTGTTCGTGGCGATCTGGCTCGTCTCGCTCACGCTGCTCGTGGTGCTGCTGGCGCTGCTCGTGCACGCCATCCGGGTGCGCTGGCTGTCGTCGGCGTCGCGGTTCCTGTTCTACATCCCCGGCGCGCTGGCCGGAGCCTCGAGCGTCATGCTCTGGCTGTTCCTGCTCGACCCCGCGGTGAGCCCGGTCGCGGGCATCCTGCAGCTGTTCGGGTTCGAAACCTTCGTGCAGACCGTCTCGATCGACAACCTGCCCGTCATCTTCACGCTCATCGCCTTCTGGGCGGGAGCGGGTGGCTGGATCATCATCATGTACGGCGCGCTCAACAACATCCCCGTCGAGGTGATGGAGGCGGCGCGCATCGACGGAGCCGGCCCCATCGGCACCGCCTGGCACATCCAGATCCCGCTCATGCGCAAGTGGATCTCCTACATGGCGGTCATGTCGCTCGCCGCCGGCACCCAGCTGTTCGTCGAGCCGCGCGTGCTCTCGCAGGCGTCCAAGGGCGTCGTGCCGCCGGACTACTCGCTCAACCAGCTGGCCTATCTCTTCGCCTTCCGCCAGAACGACTTCAACGGATCCGCGGCCATCTCGCTGCTGCTCCTCGTGGTCGCGGCCGGCCTGTCGGCGCTGTTCGTCTTCCGTGGAGGTCTCTTTGAGCGCGAGTGAACGACTCACCGTGAAAACGGATGCGCCGCGCGGCTCGCGCAGCCTGACCCCCGGCCCCGGCCGGTGGATCGGGCGGGTGCTCGCCTGGAGCGTCATCGGCGTGTTCCTGCTGTTCTTCGTGGTGCCGATCGCGTGGCTCATCCTGGCGCCCACCAAGACCGCCAGGCAGCTGCTGCTCGACAACCCGTTCAGTTTCGGCGGCTTCGAGACCCTCGCCGCCAACTGGGGCGAGCTCATGGCGTTCCAGAACGGCATCGTCTGGGTCTGGCTCGGCAACGCCACCCTCTACACGGGCGTCGCGCTCGTGATCACCCTCGTCGTGAGCATCCCCGCCGGCTACGCGCTCGCCATGGTGGAGTTCCGGTTCCGCCGGGCGCTGCTCGTCACGACGCTCATCGTCATGCTCATCCCGAACACGGCGCTCGTGCTGCCGATCTTCCTCGAGCTCAGCGCACTGAAGCTCGTGGGCACGCCGCTGTCGGTCATCCTGCCGTTCTCGTTCTTCCCGTTCGGGGTGTACCTCACCTACATCTACTTCTCCACGGCGGTCTCGCGCGATCTGCTGAACGCCGCGCGCATCGACGGCGCGGGGGAGTTCAGGGTGTTCGCGCAGGTGGCGATGCCGCTCGCGACGCCCGTGATCGCGCTCGTGGGCTTCTTCAGCCTCGTCGGCAACTGGAACAACTACTTCCTGCCGTTCGTCATGGTGCCTGGTCGCAAGTCGCCCATCCAGGTGGGGCTCGCGGAGCTGCTGTCGAATGTGCCGCTGTTCAATCCCACGACCGCCGGATCGGTCACGATCTCGCTGCCGGTGCTGGCTCTCGCGACCATCCTGTCGGTCGCGCCCGTGCTCGTGATCTTCTTGTTCTCGCAGCGCTTCCTCGTGAGCGGCCTCACGGCTGGCGGCACGAAGGAGTAGCGGCACTGGATTCTCGGGGGTGGATTCCCCGCGCTGGGTCGTGTAATGTTGGTCAGTCGGCTCTGGACACCGCGAGTTGCATCGCGGAAGGGTTTGTAAGTCTGGTGGGCCGGTTTCCCAGTCAGTGCGCAGATGCGCTGGTCACTGGTGAACGTCGCGTACGACACGGCCCCGGATAGCAGATAGCCGGGTTCTGGAAATCACTCCCAGCGAGCGCTGGGGTGTGCGCACTTCGAGATAACCCGGAAAGAACCATGCCCAAGAACAACAAGTCCGGCGGCTTCAAGCCCGCCAAGAACTACGAGCCCCGCACCCCCGGCAAGGGCGGCCCCAAGGCCGGCAGCCGGAGCCCCAGCCACCGCGGCTACCGCCCCGAGTCCGACGAGTCACCGCGCAAGCAGCGCTGGAGTGCCGACGACCGGTCGGCTCGCGGTGCTGCCCCGAGCAGCCGCGGCACCGACCGCCCGGAGCGTGGTGGCTACGGCGATCGTCCCGAGCGTGGCGGCTACCGCGGCAACGATCGCAGCGAGCGCAGTGAGCGTCCGTCGTACGGCGACCGTCCGGCGCGTGGTGGCTACGGCGACCGCCCGGCGCGCGGTGGCTACGGCGACCGCCCGGAGCGCGGTGGGTTCCGCGGCAACGACCGCAGCGACCGCAATGACCGCAGCGAGCGTCCGTCGTACGGTGACCGCCCTGAGCGCGGCTCGTACGGTGATCGCCCGGCCCGCGGTGGCTACGAGCGCCCGAACCGCGAGAACGGCTTCAACAAGTCGGGCACCGGTACCGGCCGCTCCGAGCGTCCCGCCTACGAGCGCGGCGACCGCGGCGAGCGCCCGGCGTACAACCGCGGCGAGCGTCCCTCCTACGAGCGCGGCGAGCGCCCCGCGTACAACCGCGACGAGCGTCCGGCGTACGGCCGCGACGAGCGCGGCGGGCGCGGCGGCGCCCCGGCCCGCACCGACCGCCAGAAGTGGAACGACGCCCGCAACGAGGAGCGTCGCGCCGCCGTGGCGGCCGAGCGCGCTGCCGGCAAGACCGGCAAGGCCCCTCGCGTCGACGAGAACGGCTTCAACCGTTCGACCCGCCCCGAGAAGGACTTCCGCCCCGCCGAGCGCACCGAGCGCCCCAAGCGCTCGTGGGACCGCGACGACCGCGCCCCGCGCACCAACGACTACCAGCGCCCTTCGGTCGACCGCACCGAGCGCCCGTCGCGTTCGTTCGATGATCGCCCGAAGCGCAGCTTCGACCGCGACGACCGCGCGCCGCGCACGAGTGGGTACGACCGTCCGGCGCGCCGCGACGACGACCGGCCCGCGCGCTCGTTCGACGACCGCCCGAAGCGCTCGTTCGACCGCGACGACCGCGCATCCGGAGCCGACCGCGCCGACCGCTCGTCGAACTTCTACCCGAGCCGCGACTCCAAGCCCGTCTACGGCAGCAACCACGGCGACGACGACGTGGTGCTCGAGCGCCTCGAGGCCACGGCCACGCTCGCCGAGGAGGTCGAGGGTGTGAGCTTCGGCGATCTCGGTCTCGGCGGCAACATCGTGAAGGTGCTCGCCGAGCTCGGCGCCGAGAGCCCGTTCCCCATCCAGGCCGCCACCATCCCCATGGTGCTGCAGGGCAAGGACGTCCTCGGCCGAGGCCGCACCGGCTCCGGCAAGACCATCGCGTTCGGCGCCCCCCTCGTGGAGCGCCTGCTCGAGAACGGCGGCGGCGCCAACCGCAAGCCGGGCCGCAAGCCCCGCGCGCTCATCCTCGCCCCCACCCGCGAGCTCGCCCTGCAGATCGACCGCACGGTGCAGCCCATCGCCCGCTCGGTCGGCCTCTTCACCACCCAGATCTACGGCGGCGTCTCGCAGCACCGCCAGGTGGGCGCGCTGCAGCGCGGCGTCGACATCATCATCGGCACCCCCGGCCGCATCGAGGATCTCATCGAGCAGCGCCGGCTCGACCTCTCCGAGGTCACCATCACGGTGCTCGACGAGGCCGACCACATGTGCGACCTCGGGTTCCTCGAGCCGGTGCAGCGCATCCTCCGCCGCACCAAGGACGGCGGCCAGAAGCTGCTCTTCTCCGCGACACTCGACAAGGGCGTGGCGAAGCTCGTCGAGGAGTTCCTCGTGGAGCCGAGCGTGCACGAGGTCGCGGGTGAGGACCAGGCGTCCTCCACCATCGACCACCGCGTGCTCATCGTCGAGAGCCGCGACAAGAGCGACGTCATCAAGCAGCTCGCCGACCGCGAGGGCAAGACGCTCATCTTCTCCCGCACCCGCGCCTACGCCGAGATGCTCGCCGAGCAGCTCGAAGACGCCGGGTTCCCGGCGACGAGCCTGCACGGCGACCTCAACCAGGCCAAGCGCACCCGCAACCTGCAGATGCTCACCTCTGGCCGGGTCAACGTGCTCGTGGCCACGGATGTCGCAGCCCGCGGCATCCACGTCGACGACATCGACCTCGTCATCCAGGCGGATGCCCCGGACGAGTACAAGACCTACCTGCACCGCGCCGGCCGCACCGGCCGCGCCGGCAAGAAGGGCACCGTCGTGACGCTGATCGGCCGCAGCCGCGGTCGCCGCATGCACGAGCTGCTCGGCCGCGCCGAGATCGAGGCCGAGATGGTCACGGTCGTGCCGGGCGACGAGATCCTGCGCGACATCTCCGCCGACACCGACGTGACCTCGCAGGGCACGAAGTAGGCCTCCGCCGCACCGCATGACCTCCGTCAGCACGCCGATCGCCGGCCGCCTGCCCCTCTGGGCGGCGGTCGGCGTCGCCGTCGGGTGCGGCGTGCTCATGGCCACCCAGTCGCGCGTCAACGGCGAGTTCGGCCGGCGGCTCGGCGACGGCTACACCGCCGCTGCCCTCAGTTTCACGGTGGGGCTCGTGATCGTGGTGGTCATCGTGGCGCTCACGCCCTCGGCGCGGCACGGGGTGCGGCAGGCCTTCGCCGAGGTGCGTGCCGGGCGGCTTCCCGGCTGGATGCTGCTCGGTGGTGTCGGCGGAGCCGTCTTCGTGCTCACGCAGAGCCTCGCCTCAGCTCTCGTCGGCGTCTCGCTCTTCACGATCGCGTTCATCGGCGGCCAGACCATGAGCGGTCTCGTGGTCGACCGGATCGGATTCGGGCCGGGCGGCCGACGCTACCTCACGGTGCGCCGTGTGCTCGGCGCGGGGATCGCGCTGGCCGTGGTGGTGTGGTCGGTGGCCGCGCACATCGATCCCGAGGTCCCGGTGTGGCTCCTCCTGCTGCCGTTCGGAGCCGGCGTCGTGCAGTCGGTGCAGCAGGCCGCCAACGGGCGGGTCGCCGCAGCCGCCGGATCGGCCGTGAGCTCGACGCTCTTCAACTTCGTCGCCGGGGCGAGCGTGCTCGTGCTGGTCGCGCTGGTGCACGCGCTCCTCGTGGGCGGGTTCCCGGCCTCGCTCCCCGCGCTCGTGTCGGCCGACTGGTGGCTCTACCTGGGCGGTCCGCTCGGCGTCACCTTCATCTTCGGGCTGGCCACCGCCGTGCGCGTCACGGGGGTGCTGCTGCTCGGGCTGTGCTCGATCTCGGGGCAGCTCGTCGGCTCGATCGCCATCGATCTCATCGCCCCCGGCCAGGGCCACGGCGTCGACTGGACCACCCCCATCGCGGCGGCGCTCGTGGTGGTCGCGGTGCTCGTGGTCTCGCTGCCCTCCCGCGGCCGCCCCTAGGGGCGCGGGCGGGGGTCAGCCGGCGGCGGCGTGGCCTACGCGCCAGTAGCCGACGAAGCTGATGTCGCTCTTCGCCATGCCCTGCGCCACCAGGTGGCGGCGGAGACCCGTGGCGAGAGCCGACTCGCCTGCGAGGTAGGCGTAGCCGCGACCCTCGGGGAGGGTGAGCGCGCTCGCCGCCTCGAGCGCGAGCCGCCCGGGCACGTGATCGTGGGACGCACCCGCACCCGCACCCGCACCCGCATCCGCTGCTCGGGGGAGCCAGTGCACCTCGACGCCGGCGGGGGCGTCGAGGTGCTGCGCGTCGGCGGCGTTGGGCAGCTCCACGAAGGCGTGCCCGCGCGCGTCTCGGGGGAGCGAGGCGAGGATGCCGGCGGCCGCGGGCAGTCCCGTCTCGTCGACGGCGATCAGGTGCCAGGCGGGTTCGTGCGCCGGCGGGTAGGCGACGCCCTGGTCGAGGATGCCCGCGGTGTCGCCGGGCGCGGCCGACGCGGCCCAGTCGCTGGCCGGGCCCGATCCGGAACCGTGCACCACGAAGTCGACGTCGAGCTCCGGATGCGCGAGCGCGGCACCCGCGGGGCGGAAGGCGCGCACGGTGTAGTTGCGCACGTAGGGCCGCTGGTCCTTGGGCATGCGCAGGAACTGGGCGTACCAGAGAACGCTCGAGCGGGTCGGCAGCCGCAGCGCCTGCTGCCCGGCGCGCGGCAGGAACAGCCGGAACCACTGGTCGTGCCCGAGCGGCTCGAACAGCCGCAGCGACTCGCCGCCGAAGGTCACGCGCACCATGTTCGGGGTGACCCGCTCGGTGCGCACCACCTCGGCGAGGATGACGTGCGGATCCTTCGGCTTGGCCTGCTTGAAACGACTCACGATGCCTCCAGGAAGGGGAACGGGCGAAGGATGCCGGCCGTCACCACGATGGCGGTGACGAGCCAGAAGACGATCACGAAGACGCCGTCGCGCACCCGGAACGGCACGAGGTGCCGCTCGGTGCGGGTGCGATGGGCGCCGAAGGCGCGGGAGTCCATGGCGAGGGCCACCCGCTCGGCATGGCGGATGCCACCGGCCAGGAGCGGCACCACGTAACCGATCCAGCGGCGCACGGCGGCCACGGGCCCGCGCCCGGCGGCCATGCCGCGCACCCGGTGGGCCTGGCGGATGACCTCGAGCTCGTGCCCGAATCGTGGCACGAAGCGATAGGCGGCGAGGGCCGTGTAGCCCACCCGGTAGGGCACCCGCAGCTGCTGCACGAGCGCGCGCACGAGATCGGGGCCGGAGGAGGTGAGGCCCGCGACGAGAGACAGCACGAGGATGGCGACGAGCCGCAGCGAGGTCGCGGTGCCGACGGCGAGTGAGCCGAGGTGGAAGCGGTAGTCGCCGAGCCGGAAGAGCACTGGGGTGGTGTCGACGCGGCTCGCGTCGGCCCAGAGGCCGAAGCTCACCGCGAGCACGGCGGCCGCGACCGGCAGCACCACGAACAGGCCGAGCAGCGCACGACCGGTGAGGTGCGCCCCCACGAGCAGCAGCACGAGCGCGATCAGGATGAAGGCGAGCGGCACCGCGATGTCCCGCGACACGATGAGCGCCACGATGGCCGGAAGCGGCGCCGCGATCTTCGCGAGCGGGTTGAGCCGGTGCAGGAACCGCACCGGGCCGTGGTCGGGTGCGTCGGCGTAGGGATCGACGGGCCCGCGCCGCGCGCGTGTCGCCGCGGCCGCGCTCACGGGGCCTCCTCCGCGGGGGACCGGGACGCGGACGGGGCGTCGAGGTCGGCGAGGCGGGTGAGGGCGTGCCAGGCGGGATCGCCGGCCGCGCGGAACGCACGCACGAGGGGCGGGGGCGCGAGGCCGGCCGCCTCGAGGGCGCCCGAGGCGAGCACCGCGGCCGTGCGGTCGTAGGCGGCCACGCGGCCGGCGTCGAGCACGAGCACGTGCGAGGCGTGGTCGGCCACGAGCTGCAGGTCGTGGGTCACCACCAGCACCGTCGTGCCGCCCGCGTTCAGCCCGTTCAGGATGTCGAGGAGCTCGGCTGCGCGCTCGCGATCCTGACCGAAGGTGGGCTCGTCGAGCGCGAGCACCGGCGCGCCCGCGATGAGCGCCGTGCCCACCGACAGCCGCCGCTTCTGCCCGCCCGAGAGCAGGAACGGATGCACGTCGCGCTGCGCCGTGAGCCCGAACCGCTCGAGCATCCGCCCCACCTGCCGCTCGATCTCGGCCGGCCCCGTCTTCTGCAGCTCGAGCCCGTGCGCGAGCTCGTCGGCCACGGTGCCGCGGATGAACTGGTGCTCGGGATTCTGGAACACGAACCCCACGGTGCGCGCGAGCCGCCGCACGTCCACTCGCGCCGGATCGATGCCCAGCACCTCGACCGTGCCGCGCGGAGGCGCCGCGACGCCCGCGATCGACTGCAGCAGCGTGGTCTTCCCGGCCCCGTTCGTGCCCACGATCGCCACGAACGCACCCCGTTCGATCTCGAGATCGACGCCGTGCAGGATCTCACTCCGGCCCTTCACCACGCGGAGCCCCCGCACCGAGACGGCGTTCCCGGCGGGTGCGAGCTCGACCGCGCCGTCGATCTCCGTGCTGCCCGCCGCGGCGCCGACCGGCACGGCCGATGCCGGCGGCACCAGCGTGTCGAGCAGGGCAGTGAGCTCGGTGGGCGTGAGGGGGAGCTCCGGCACCGGGTGGCCCGCGGCCCGCAGTCGCCGCCCCGCGAGCATCGCCGACGGCAGCCACACCCCCATGCCGACCAGCGCCTCCATGTTGTCGCGCAGCACGGAGCGCGTGGGGCCGTCGAAGGCGGGGCGACCGTCCCGATCGATCACGACCACGCGGTCGACGAGTCCGATGGCCGCATCGAGATTGTGCTCCACGAGCACGAGGGCGTGTTCGCCCGTCTGCACCAGCCGCTCGAGCACGGCGTAGACCTCGTCGATTCCGACGGGGTCGAGGTTGGCGGTCGGCTCGTCGAGCACCATCACCGCGGAGTCGAGCGCGAGTGCGCACGCGATGGCGAGACGCTGCCGCCCTCCGCCGGAGAGCCGATCGGGATTCTCGTGTCGCCGCTCCCAGAGGCCCACCTGCCTGAGCGCCGCCTCGGCACGCGCGAGCACCGCCTCCACGGGCACGAGCAGGTTCTCGGGCCCGAAGCAGACCTCGTCGAGCAGGGTGCCCGTGACGATCTGCGCGTCGGGATCCTGGAACACCATCGACACCCGCCTGCTCAGTTCAGCCACCGTGGTCGACGCGGTCTCGACGCCGTCGACCACGATGCTGCCCTCGAGGGTCGCGGGCACGGCGTGCGGCACGAGGCCGTTGAGTGCGAGCACGAGCGTCGACTTGCCGCTCCCGGACGGCCCGAGAACGAGGACCACCTCGCCCGGCCGCACCTCGAGCCCGACCCCGTCGGGGGTGGTGCGCTCGCTGCCGTCGTGCCGGATGCGCACACCGCGGGCACGGAGCACGGGCGCGGTCATGCCCCTAGCTTAGGTGACCCTTACTTGCCGCGGTGGTGCGGCAAGACGATGCATCCGGATGGACTTCTCGTCTGCTCTGGGGTTTTCCAGCGTCATTTGTTAAGCTGGCTGCACCCCTGGTCGTGAATCGCCGCCTTCTGCGTGCGCCACCCCCCGCTCCACCCGAAAGTTCTTGACGTTTGACCACTCCGGATCCCCGCGCTGACGGCCTGCCGTCCAGCGACGCGAAAGACGCTCCGGACGCACCCCTCACCCGACGCCAGCTGCGGGAACTGCGTCAGGCCGAGATCGCCGCCGCCGAGGCCGCCGCCTCGCAGGCCGCAGGCATCCCGGCTCCTCTCACCCGTCGGCAGCTGCGCGAGCGGGAGCTCGCCCTCCGTGCCGAGGAGATCGCCGACCTCGAGATCGCGCCCGCCGGCACCGCGCCCCTCGATCCCCACGTCGACCTCCCGCTCGTGCACCTCGAGACGGGCCAGGCCCTCGACGTTCAGGCACCTGTCGTTGCAGAGACCGTGGCGACCCGGCGCGATGCCCGGATCGCCGCGCAGTCGGCCGCTCCCGCCGCGCGTCGAGAGCTCGCTCGGCCGCCGGCATCCGGCCCGCGCAGTTCGAAGAGGCCCGGCACCACGAAGTCCGGCACCACGAACCCCGGCACCACGAAGCCCGGAGCCACCCGCCGCGCCCGCGCCAAGGCCGGTCTCAGCGCTGTGGCCATGGCCTTCGTGGTGGGCATCACCGCCGTCATCGCACTCCCCACGACCGTCTCGGCCGACCCCGACGACGCCAACGTGGTGAACCTCAGCCTCTCCACCGCGGCACCGGCCACCCAGCAGCTCGTCACCGCCGCCGACTCCTCGACCGAGTTCGTCGACCGCGACGGCTACAGCGTCTCGGATGCCGGCGAGCTGCAGGCCGCCGGCTACTCCACCGCGCAGCTGCTCGTGGGCCGCTCGCTCGCCCAGGAGCTTGTCGACGCCATGGACTCGGGCAAGCTCATCGGTTCGGTCCCGGATCACATGAAGGAGATCCGCTGGATCGCCCAGGGCGTCACGGTGCCCGACTGCGGAGTCGACTACCGCGTGCTCGAGATCATCGCGATCGCCGTGCGCAACTTCGACCAGGTGGGCGTGAGCGACATCAACCGCAAGTGCACCGGCCAGATCGAGGGCGCGGGCACGAGCTCGTCGCACTACATCGACGGCGGCGGCCACGCGGTCGACTTCTACCTGCTCGACAACAAGAGCCTCAACGGCGCAGACCCCGGCACGCTCAAGATGATCCAGCTGCTCGACCCCGTGATGCCCGTCGGCTCACGGGTGGGCCAGGCCGGCTGCCGGGCCTCCGCCGGCGTCTCGGTGAGTCTCACCAACTGGACCGAGTTCGACGACACCTGCAGCCACATGCACGTCGACGTGCCGGTCACCGACGCCCCGCTGCTCATGCCGAGCGCGGGCGAGTAACAGACTCTCAGCGCCTGCGGTCGAGGCCGCGGGTGACGCCGGTGGCCTCGAGAGCCCGCCCCAGCACGAGCGCCAGCAGCGTGAAGGCCACCGGCGACAGCACCGAGCCGGCGATCAGGATGCCCGCCCCCACCGCGTCAAGGGCGTGCGCCCCGACGAGGCGGTACATCCCGATCGCGAGCACGACGCCGGAGAGCACCGATCCGGCCACGAACAGCCACGCGGGCCACCGGCGGTAGCGGAAGAGGAGGAACGGCAGCTCCTGCACGAGTCCGATGCCCACCGCGATGAGCGCCGCCCCGAAGCCGAGCGGCTGGAAGGCGGCCGAGACGAGCCCCGAGATCGCGGCCACGAGGAGCGCGACGCCCCCGCGCCGGAACAGCCGCTGCGCGATGGCGCCCGGCATGAAGTACACGCCGAGCGTGAGGCCGTAGAGCACGGGCAGCACCGCGTTGACGGTGCCGCCGAGGTAGGAGTTGACGATGAAGAGGAGGCCACCGGCCACCCCGATGGCCGCGCAGCTCAGCAGCAGGCGTGTGCTCGTGTTCTTCATCAGCCCTCCGCCACAAGCTTAGGCGCGCCTCAGAACAGGATGAGCAGCGCGAGCACCCCGCCGATCACGGCAGTGGCGATGATGAGCGCTGTGATGCGCACGAGAGGCGTCCAGGCTCCCCGGCGCCCGCGTCCCGTGAAGAGCATCACCCCGCCGCCCACGGCGACCGCGCCGGCCACGAGTGTGCCGATCAGGAAGCCGCTGCGCAGGCACGCGAACGCCACGACGAGCGCCACCATCGAGGTCGAGAGCGCCGTGCGCTGCCACGCCAGCGCGGTGCGCTCGGGCTGCAGTCCGGGATCTCGGGCAACGGGATCGCGGCTCACAGGTCGCCCGCGAGCTCGAACACGGCGTAGGCGGCGAGCACGAGCGCGAGCACCACGACCCCGCCCACGAGCCAGGGCAGCGCGGCGGGGGCGGGCAGCGAGCGCCCCTCGCGGAGCGCGCGTTCGGCACGCCGCCAGGAGAACAGAGCGGATGCGGCGAGCAGTCCGCCGGCGAGACACGCCACGAGGGCCACAGCATCGATCACCCAGGGCAGGTCGGCGAGGGCGGCGAGCGTCGTGAGCGCGACTCCTCCCGCCACGAGGGCGAGCCCCGTGCGCACCCACGCGAGGGCCGTGCGCTCGTTGGCGAGACTGAACCGCACATCCGGATCGCTGCCCACGCCGTACACGGAACGCGGGCGGCGGGCGTCGGGCTCCGCATCGCCGGTCGGGGATTCCGGCCGCTCGCTCATGGGGCCAGCCTAATGCGGCCCTCGAGGGGTGCCGGGTTAGAGTGGGCGGGAACTCCGTTCGCCCCGCACCACTCCAGAGGAGCTCCACGTGACTTTCGCATCAGAACTCGCCTCCACCGGCGCCAATGGCCAGATCGCCCTCATCATCGGCGGCATCGCCGTGGCCGTGCTGCTCGTGGGCGGCATCGTGCTCTTCGTGGCCCGCCGCCGCCGCTCGAACAACGGCTGACGCAGCTCGCCAGACGGCGGATCAGCCGAAGGCCTCCACGATGGGCCGGAACTTCATCTTGGTCTCGAGGTACTCCCTCTCGGCATCCGAGTCGGCCACGATGCCGCAGCCGGCGTAGGCCGTGATGTCGCCCGCGGCATCGACCTGCGCCGAGCGCAGCGCCACCGCCCACTCCCCGTCGCCGTCGGCACCCACCCAGCCCACGGGCCCGGCGTAGCGCCCGCGGTCGAAGGGCTCGAGCTCGGCGATCAGCGCGAGCGCCGAGTCGCGCGGTGTGCCCGCGACCGCCGCCGTGGGGTGCAGCGCGGCGATGAGGTCGAGCGAGGTCGAGCCGTCGCTCAGCGTGCCCTCCACATCGCTCGCGAGGTGCCACAGGTTCGGCAGCTTGAGGGTGAAGGGGATCTCGCTCGTGGTGAGGCTGCGGCTGTGCGGAGCGAGCGCGGTCAGCACGCTCGTCACCGCGAAGCCGTGCTCGTCGAGGTCCTTGGCCGAGGTGGCGAGGGCCACGGCCTTGTCGTGATCGGCCTCCGCATCCGTGCCCCGAGAGGTGGTGCCGGCGAGCACGCGCGCGCTCACGGTGCCGTGCGAGACCCGCACGAGAGTCTCGGGGCTCGAGCCGAGGAAGCCGTCGACCGCGTAGGTCCAGCAGTCGGGGTAGCCCAATGCGAGGTCGGTGAGCGGCCGGCGGAGGTCGGAGCCCGCCGGGAGGTGCCCCACGAGATCGCGCGCGAGCACGACCTTGTCGAGCTCCTGGGCCGCGATGCGGTGCACGGCGTCGTCGACCGAGCGGCGGAAGGCGTCGGCGCTCATGGCGCCGGGCAGAAGAGACAGGCGGTACTCGGAGCCGAGCGGCCGGGGAGTGGGCAGGACGGTGCGCCCAGCCGCACCCGCACCGGATCCGGAATCGTCGCCGGCTTCGGAACCCTCGACCGTGAAGGTCGTCACCCAGTAGCGGCCGTCGCGCTTGCCGAGCAGCAGCCGCGGCACGATCAGCACGCTCGAGGCGGCGGAGTGGTCGGCGAAGGCGAAGCTGCCGAACGCCACGAGCCCGGTCCCGGGGATCTTGAGGGGGTCGGTGACGACGGCCTTCTCGGCCACGTCCTTCCAGGCCGCGCACGCGTCGAGCATGCGGTCGGGGCCGCTGAACTCGAGCCGCAGCGCCTCGCCCACTCCGGCGATGCCCTGGCCCTTGCGCATCCAGATCAGGGGCCGTGCCGGATCGATCAGGGGAAGGAGGAGCTTCAGCTCGTCGACCGGCTTGGTCTCGACCCGCAGGACGGGAACGGGACGTGCAGTTGCGCTCACGGTTTCAGCTTACGCCCGCACTTCCCGCTCCTAGGCGGCCCGGGAACGGCTCCGGCTCCACTGCCAGCCAACTGAACGTAAACTGTGACGGTGACCAAGGCAGACCTCACCAAGCGACCCGAGCAGGTCTCCGCCATGTTCGATCAGGTCGCGGCCAACTACGACCGCACCAACGACGTGCTGTCGGTGGGGAACGCCGTGCTCTGGCGGGTCGCCACCACGCGCGCCGTCGGCCCTCGACCCGGCGAGAAGGTGCTCGACCTGGCCGCCGGCACCGGCACCTCGAGCGCTTCGCTGGCGCGAAGCGGGGCCCACGTGGTGGCCGCCGACTTCTCGCCCGGCATGATCGACGTCGGCCGTCGCCGCCAGGCCGCGGTGCCGAACATCGAGTTCGTCGTGGCCGACGGCATGGACCTGCCGTTCGCCGACGCCGAATTCGACGCCGTCACGATCTCGTTCGGCCTCCGCAACATCGCCGACCCCAAGGTCGCGCTCGCCGAGCTGTTCCGGGTCACCAAGCCCGGTGGCCGCATCGTCATCTGCGAGTTCTCGCAGCCCGTGAAGCCGCTCCGCCAGGCCTACTTCTGGTATCTGCGCCGCGTCATGCCGGCGCTCGCGAAGGCCGTCTCCTCCAACGACGCGGCCTACGACTACCTGTTCGAGTCGATCGCCTCGTGGCCCGACCAGAAGACCCTCGCGGGCTGGCTCCGAGAGACGGGCTTCCGCTCGGTGCGCCACCGCGACCTGAGCGCAGGCATCGTGGCGCTGCACAAGGGCGTCAAGCCCGAATCCCCGGAAAAGTAGGCTAGAGACCGTGACCCCCAGCCTGCGCCGCTCGAACGCGCTCTCGCTCGCCGACCGCCTCTTCTCCACGGGGGAGGACAGGCGCACCGCCCGGCTGATCGAAGACAGCATCCAGACCCTGGAGGCGCGGCTCGCCGAAGAGACGAAGTTCTCCGGCGGACTCGTCGACGTGGTCGCCCGCTACCTCCTCGAGGCGGGCGGCAAGCGCGTGCGCCCGGTGCTGGCGTTCCTCACGGCCCAGCTCGGCGAGGGCGTGAACGACGACGTCGTCACAGCCGCCACCTCGATCGAGCTCACCCACCTCGCCTCGCTCTACCACGACGACGTGATGGATGTCGCCGACCAGCGCCGCGGGGTCCCGAGCGCCCAGATGGTGTGGGGCAACTCCGTCGCGATCCTCACCGGAGACCTGCTCTTCGCCCGGGCCAGCGCCCTGCTCGCCATCCTGGGCGAACGGGCCATCCGCCTGCAGGCCGACACCTTCGAGCGGCTCTGCCTCGGCCAGCTCAAGGAGACGATCGGCCCGGCCGACGACGAGGATCCCGTGGAGCACTACCTCGCGGTGCTCGCCGACAAGACCGGATCGCTCATCGCGGCGTCGGCCCAGCTCGGCGTGATCTTCGGCGGAGCAGACCCGACATTGGAGCAGCCCGTCCGCGAGTTCGGCGAGAAGGTGGGCATCGCGTTCCAGCTCGTCGACGACGTGATCGACATCGCACCCAGCGATGAGGACTCGGGCAAGACGCCTGGCACCGACATCCGCGCCGGCGTCGCCACCCTGCCGGTGCTCCTGCTGCGCCGTGCCGCCGTGACCGACGTCGGAGCGGCCGCACTGCTCGCCCGGCTCACCCCCGAGGCGCTCTCCGCTGCCGGCACCGACGAGTCGGCCGACGTGATCCGCCTGCTCCGCGAGCACGCCGTCACCGCCGAGACCGTGAGCGAGGCCCGCCGCTACGCGCACGAGGCCATCGCCGCGTTGGCGCCGCTGCCCGAAGGAACCGTCAAGAAGACCCTCACCCGTTTCGCCGAGACCGTGGTGGAACGCACCAACTGAACAACGCAACCCGAACAAAGGATCCCCACCCGTGACCAAGCTCCGTTTGGCCATCGTCGGAGCCGGCCCCGCCGGCATCTACGCCGCAGACCTCCTCGTGAAGGCGGAGCGCAAGTTCGACGTCTCGATCGACCTGTTCGAGCAGCTCCCCGCCCCGTACGGGCTCGTGCGCTACGGCGTCGCGCCCGACCACCCGCGCATCAAGGGCATCATCACGGCCCTCCGCGAGGTGCTCGACTCGGGCGTCATCCGCTTCTTCGGCAACGTGCGCTACGGCGTCGACATCACGCTCGACGACCTCAAGAAGCACTACAACGCCGTCATCTTCTCCACCGGCGCCATCCGCGACGCCTCGCTCGAGATCCCCGGCATCGACCTCGAGGGCTCCTACGGGGCCGCCGACTTCGTGAGCTGGTTCGACGGGCATCCGGATGTGCCGCGCACCTGGCCGCTCGAGGCGCAGTCGGTGGCCGTGATCGGCAACGGCAACGTGGCGCTCGACATCTCGCGCATCCTCGCCAAGCACGCCGACGACCTGCTGCCCACCGAGATCCCCTCCAACGTCTACGACGGGCTCAAAGCCTCGCCGGTCACCGATGTGCACGTGTTCGGGCGCCGTGGTCCCGCACAGGTCAAGTTCACGCCGCTCGAGCTCCGCGAGCTCGGCGAGATGAACGACGTCGACATGATCGTGCACGACGAGGACTTCGACCTCGACGAGGCCTCGAAGGCCGCGATCGCGTCGAACAAGCAGGTCTTCGTGATCAACAAGGTGCTGAACCAGTGGCGCGAGCGCCCGGTGGGACAGGCGTCCAGGCGGCTGCACCTGCACTTCTGGGCGAAGCCGCTCGAGGTCGTGGGCGACGAGAACGGCCGGGTCGCCGCGATCCGCTTCGAGCGCACCGAGCCCGACGGCGCCGGCAGTGTGCGGGGCACGGGCGAGATCCGCGAGATCCCCATCCAGGCCATCTACCGCGCCGTGGGCTACTTCGGCTCGCCGCTGGACGGCATCCCGTTCGACGAGCAGCACGGCGTCATCCCGAACCACGAGGGCCAGGTGCTCGACGACCACAACGACGTCCTCCCCGGCGTCTACGCCACGGGCTGGATCAAGCGCGGCCCGGTCGGCCTCATCGGCCACACCAAGTCGGATGCGATGGAGACCGTCTCGCACGTCATCAACGACCAGGCCAACTGGTGGGCCCCTGCCGCCCCCGAGGAGTCGGCCGTGCCGGAGCTCCTCCAGTCGCGCGGCGTGGAGTACACCGACATCGAGGGCTGGCACAAGCTCGACGAGCACGAGCTCGCCCTGGGCGCTGCGGATGCCCACCCCCGCGTGCGCGTGAAGGTCGTCCCCCGCGACGAGATGGTGAGAGTCTCCCGGGCCTAAGCACCCCCCACCACTACCCTCAGCTCACGAGACGTCACTTTCCACACGAAGATCATGTTTTTCGCGCGGAAAGTGACGTCTCGGCTGTCTTGACGCGGGCTCGCACCGCCAGGGCCGCGCAGGCTATCACCGCGAGGGCACCCAGGAGGGTGAGGGGGGTGAGGGGCTCGGCCAGGAGGAGGGCCGCCCAGACCAGGGTGAGCACGGGCTGGAGGAGCTGCATCTGGCTGACGGTCGCGATGGGGCCGATGGCGAGGCCCCGGTACCAGGCGAAGAAGCCGAGGAACATGCTGATCGCCGCCACATAGGCGAACGAGAGCCACGCGGCGGGCGATACCGCCGCGACGTCGAGCGGATGCGTGACGAGCGAGACGCCGCTCAGCACGATCATCACGGGCGAGGCCGCCACGAGCGCCCAGCAGATGACCTGCCAGGAGCCGATCTCGCGGGCCAGCAGCCCGCCCTCGGCGTAGCCCGTGGCGGCGGCGACCACGGCTCCGAGCAGCAGCAGGTCCGAGAGGTGGAGGCCGCCGAAGCCGCCTCCCGACAGCACGGTGAACGTCACCACCGCGGCCGCTCCCGCGAGCGAGGCCACCCAGAACAGCCGGCTCGGGCGCTCGCGTCCGCGCAGCACGGCCACGGCGGCCGTGGCGGCGGGCAGCAGGCCGATCACGACGGCGCCGTGCGAGGCGGGCGAGGTCTGCAGCGCGAACGACGTGAGGAACGGGAAGCCGAGCACGACGCCCGCCGCCACCACGAATATGCGTGGCCACAGCCGCCGGGCCGGTGGGCGCGTGCGGGTCACGGCGAGCACGGCCACGGCGAGGGAGGCCGCCACGACCGCGCGGCCCGCTCCCACGAGCAGCGGATCGAACTCGGTCACCGCCACGCGCGTGAACGGCAGCGTGAACGAGAAGGCCAGCACCCCCACGAACCCCCAGAGAAGACCGGCGGGCACCCTGGAGCGTGAGCCAGACACGGCACCGGCGCCCTGAGAGGATAGCGGTGCGGTCACCGATGGAGTAGCGCTACTATCATGCTTCATGAACAACGGTAGCAGTGCAGAGCGGATCGCGACAGAGCTGCGCGCCGAGCTCGCGGGTGCGCCCGTGGGTTCGCGCGTGCCCTCCACCCGCGCGCTCACCGAGCGCTTCGGCGCGAGCCCCGTGACCGTGCAGCAGGCGATGCGCCTGCTCGTGCGCCAGGGCCTCGTGGAGTCCCGGCCCGGTGCGGGGACCTTCGTGCGGCCGAGCGCTCCCGCCCCGCGCGCCGACTTCGGCTGGCAGACCGCCGCCCTCGGGCCGGTGCCGAGCGGTGGCGCAGAGGTGGGCTCCACGCTGCAGAATCCCACCGACGACGTGATCGCCCTGCACAGCGGCTATCCCGCCGACGACCTGCTGCCCGTGCGCGCCGTGCGGGCCGCCCTCGCGCGGGCGTCGCGGTCGCGCTCGGCGATCGACCGCCCCCCGGCCGCCGGGCTGCCCGAGCTCCGCACCTGGTTCGCCCACGAGGTCGCCGAGTCGGCTCCGGCCGGCGGGGCGGCGGGTGGTGCGCCGGCGGCATCCGACGTCGTGGTCATGCCGGGTGGGCAGAGCGCGCTGTCGTCGGTGTTCCGCGCGCTCGCCCGCCCGGGCGACACCGTGCTCATGGAGTCGCCCGGCTACTGGGGCGCCATCGCCGCCGCGCTCCAGGCCGGCCTCGTGGTGGTGCCGGTGCCGCGCACCGGCGACGGTGCCGTCGATCCGGTGGTGCTCGCCGAGGCCTTCGAACGCACCCGCGCCCGTCTCTTCTACGCCATGCCCCACTTCGCCAACCCCACCGGCAGCGCCTGGTCCCCGCGCGAGGCCTCCGCGATCCTCGACGTCGTGCGCCAGAACGCCGCGTTCCTCGTGGAGGACGACTGGGCCCACGACTTCGCGCTCGACGTGCCGGTGCGGCCGCTCGTGGCAGGGGATCCGGACGGCCACGTCGTCTACGTGCGCTCGCTCACCAAGAGCCTGTCGCCGGCTGTGCGCATCGCGGCCGTGATCGCCCGCGGGCCCGCGGGATCCCGCATCCGCACCGACCGCGTGATCGACGGCCTCTACGTCAGCGGCGTGCTGCAGACCGCGGCGCTCGAGGTCGTGACCGCGCCAGGTTGGCCGGCGCACGGCCGGCGCATGCGGGAGCAGCTGAGGCGACGGCGCGATGCGCTCGTGGCGCTCGTCGAGGCGCATCTGCCCGGCACGCTCACGGCGGTGCCGGCCGGCGGGCTCAACCTGTGGCTGCGGCTGCCCGACGGCTCCGACGCCGAGCGGTTCACCGCCGAGGCCGCCGTGCGGGGCGTGCTCGTGTCGCCGGGGGCCGAGTGGTTCCCGGCCGAGCCGACGGGCCCGTTCGTGCGCCTGAACTACTCGGGCCCCGATCCGTCCCGCTTCGGCGAGGCCGTCCGCACGCTCGCCGACTGCCTCTGAGAGGCGCTCGCGGCCGAGGGTGAACCGGAGGGTGAAGACGCCCCCCGCCGCCCTCCGCGGCGACAGCCGGTCCCTAGAGTGACAGCGATTCAGTAGAGAGCCGGTACTCCGCGCGCTCGCCCGGTGCGTTTCCTGCATGCCGCCCTCTGCTGGCTGAAGACCGCAAAAAGGGGATCCGATCGTGAAGCACCGCAGTACAACTCCGTCATCCGGCAAGCGCTGGTACCAGCGCCTCGGCCTCACCGCCTCCGCCCTCACCGTCGCGCTCCTCGGCGCGATGCTCGTGGTGGTTCCGGCGACCTCGGCGGCCGCGGCCGACCCGAGCTTCCTCGCCATCGACAAGTCGGTCAACGGCCAGGAGGCCGTGACCATCGACCCCGGTGAGGAGTTCACCTACACGATCTCGGTCAGCTGCAGCGACGAGGACTGCACCGACGCCGTGCTCACCGACGCCCTGCCGGCCGAGTTCGGCCTGCCCGGTCAGGGCTTCGAGATCCTCGCCACGAACACCGTGCCCTCAGGTGTCGCCACGATCGCCTTCGACGGGTGCTCGACGACCGTGACCGACCCCTGCATCCTCACCGCCACCTACACGCAGGACCTCGGCGCCGGTGCCGTGGGCATCGTCGCGGGCGAGTCGGTCGACGTGCAGGTGACCTTGAAGGCGCCGCAGAACCTCCCGGCCAGCTGGCCCTCCAACGGTGTCGCCGTCACGAACACCGCCTCGGTCTTCGCCACGAACGCCATGAATCAGCCCGAGGACGGCGCCGACGTCACCGTCGCCATCCCCGTCTCGGTCGGCACCGACGTCACGAAGACCTGGCAGCCGGCCACCCAGCCGTTCGCGCCCGGCAGCGACTCGGCCGTCACCCTCACCTCGCAGAACACCTCCAACGTGGCGGCCTCGAGCCTCGTCTTCCAGGATCCGACCTCGGCCACCGACGACGCGACGGCTCTCGGCGACGACAACCCGTTCCTCGTGACCGACTTCGCCGGGTTCGGCGCCGTCTCGCTTCCCGCGGGCGCCACCATGGTGCAGGTCGACGCCTATGTCTTCGACGCGGGCTCCGGCTCCTACGTCTGGGTTCCCGGATCGCCTCGCGGCCCGAGCGACATCGCTCTGCCCGACGGCATCACCGAGGCCGACGTCGTGGGTCTCCGCTTCACCTACGCGGCCGCCGACGGCGCCGCAGCTCTCGCCCCGAACGGTGCGGCCGGCAGCGTCGTGCTCGAGCTCGAGCAGCGTGCCACCGACCGCCGCTCCGGCGACTCCCTCGTGGGCGGCGCGAACGTCGTCAACACCGTGAACGGATCCGTGAACGTGCCGGGTGAGGAGCCCGCGTTCGACAACGCCGCCGCGCCGTACGCGATCGGCAGCGTCTCGGTCGCCGTCGACGCCGCCAAGTCGATCAGCCCCTCCCGCGTGCCCGCCGGGGTGCCCGCCACCGCGGTGATCACCGGTCAGAACTCCTCCAATGCCCCGCTCGAGGTCTTCACCCTCGAGGATCGCGACTTCTTCACCGAGAACGTGCGGTTCTCCGGCTTCCTCGCCCCCCTGGCCTACCCCACGGGCGCCACCGCAGGCACCATCACCTGGTTCTCCGCCGACGGAGCCCCCGTCTCGGCGCCGTTCGCCAACGGAGACACGCCCACGGCGCCCACCCCGGCGGCCGGCGACCACCTCACCGGCTTCTCGATCTCGTTCACCGGATCGATCCCGCCGAACGCCCAGGCCGGTGCCCAGTTCTCCGTGACACCCGGCGTCGGCCTCGTGACCGACCCCGCCGCCTCGGTCGAGCTCGTCAACACCCTCGTCGTCTCCGGCACCAACCCCGGCGGCTCGGCCGACGACTCCGCCACCGCCCCGCTCGAGGTCTTCTTCCCCGACATCGAGCTCGCGATCACGAAGACCATCCAGCCCGGAGGCGCCATCGCCCCCGGCGCCACCGCGGTGGTGCAGCTGCCGACCTCGACCTCGACCGACTCGGCGTTCGTGAACCCCCACACCATCGTGGTGGAGGACCTCTACCGCGACGGCGTCGCCGACGACTTCTGGAACGCGTTCCAGCCGATCGCGATCGCCCCCACCCAGGTGCTCGCGGGCTCCACGCTCACCATCGAGTACACCGTCGACGGCAGCACCTGGACGACCTTCGAGGTCGTCGGCCCCTCCGACACCACCGAGGTCTACTCCGGCAACCTGCCCGCCGGTGCGATCGCCGGCATCGTGGGCCTCCGCTTCACCTTCGAGAACCCCGAGGGCTTCCCGCAGGGCACGACCGTGAGCCCGAACGCCGTCTTCCAGGCGCTCCCCACCACCCGCTACGAGGGCACCCCCACCTCGGTCGTGAACGGCCCCGCCTCCTCCTACACCGACATCGCCACCGCGCAGGGCGAGGGATCCGTCGCCGGCGGCACCGTGCCCGTCGTGAGCGACGTGGTGCAGGACGACGCCGTGGCCCAGATCCGCAGCGAGTCGGGCATCGGCACGCTGATGGGCGCCAAGGCCTGGCGCACCACCGACTTCGGCGCCGACCTCGACCTGCTGAGCTCGCAGTCGGCCGAGCGCGCCGGAACCCGCCTGAGCTGGGGCGTCACCGCCACCGGCTACAGCGAGGTCACGGTCACCGACCCCGCAGGCGACCACGCGCAGCCCGCCGAGACCGTCTTCCAGGCATTCGACCTCAAGCAGATCCCGGCCATCATCTACGCCATCGACCCGCTGCTGCGCTGGGACAGCGTGACGGCCGTCGAGCTGTGGCGCTCGGGCGCCTGGGTCGAGGTCGCGCCGCCCGGCGGTGACTGGATGGGCTCGAACGGCTTCAAGGGCTACACGCTCTCCGGCCAGGAGTCGGCCGAGACCACGGGCGTGCGCTTCACCGTGGAGCCGAACGACGACGCGCGGGCCGCGAGCACGAACCCCGTCACCCCGCCCGTGGGCTCGGGTGTCGCCACGAGCGCCTTCGACAGCCCGCGCGAGTTCCGCCTCGTCTACGAGCTCCGCAACACGCTCCGGGTGCCCGCCGCGAACCCCTCCTACCCCTGGGTGACCGCCACGCAGTCGTTCAACGACCCCGCTCCGGGTTCGATCGTCAACACGGTCGCCGTGGCGGGCGTGCAGAACGGCTCGGACGTCGGCCCCCGCATCGCGAGCGACACCATCGCGCTGATCAACCAGCCGCCGGGTGTCGACATCGTCAAGTCGACCCAGAAGACCCAGATGGTGGTCCCGAACCTCGGTGACGTGCCGGCTTCTGGCTACCCCACCAACGACTTCACGCTCACGGCGAAGAACACCTCGTCGTCGCGCGCCTCCTACCTGCGGGTCACCGATCCGATGCCGTGCTCGAACGTCGCCGAGTGCGCGAGCCCCGCGGACGCCTGGGGCGCGAACCCCTACGCGGCCGCCGCGTACGACCCGGCCACCAACCCGTTCGAGCGCTTCACGCTCACCGGTCTCGTGTTCGCGGTCAACACCAACCAGATCAGCCCGGCCGACTCGGTCGTCACGCTCTGGGACCGCGCGGCGAACGGCGCCCTCAGCTCCCGCACCACCACGGTCGCGGCAGCGGGAGCACTCGCCGCCGCCGACCTGCAGACCGTGGTCGGCGTGAGCGTGACCTACCAGGGCACGAACCCGGCCGTGAACGGCGGATCCATCGTGTCGGGCACCGAGGCGAAGCTCACGCTGAAGACCCAGCTGCGCACCACCCTCCGCAGCGACAGCACGGTGGCGGTCGCTCCCTTCACCGTGGAGAACTACGCCTTCGCACAGGGCTACGACCCGGTGCTCTACCCGGCCGGCACCCCCGGTGACACGCCCTTCGACAGCGACAACAAGGCGATCACCCTCATCCAGGGCAGCCTCGACGTCACGGCCGCCAAGGCGTTCGACCCCGACGTGCTGCTCGAGAAGGATCGTGGAGCACTCGTGACCGCGACCCTCCGCGCCACCCAGGGCTCCTCGACGGTTCCGACCAACCAGGTGACGATCTCCGACACCGACGCCGAGTTCTTCAACCAGTACCGCCTCGACGGCCTCACCGCCGCCGACGTGACGCTGCCCACCGGCGCCGACCGCGTGCGTGTCGACGTGCAGCTCGACGGCAGCACCGACTGGATCGCGGGCACCGCCGCGGCGACGGCCTCGCTGCCGACCCTCCCGAACGGGAAGTCGGCCGCCGACGTCACGGGCATCCGCTTCGTCTTCGACCGCGCCGACGGCGGGCTCTTCTCGAACACGGCCATCCCGGCGAACTACACCGCCACGGCCCTGCTGAAGGTGCGCCTGCTCGAGGTGGCGAGGAACGGCGACCCGATCGTGTTCCCGAGTTCGCTCGAGAACACGGTGCAGACGAACTCGCACCGCACGGACGACCCCGCGGTCTACCCGGACGCGAACGCCGAGGCCACCGACGGCATCGCCCTCGAGGCGGGCACCTTCGCCCTCGACGTGTCGAAGACGCCGTTCGGCAACGTGCACACGGTGACCCCGCTCACCGACAACGAGTGGACGCTGACCTTCCGCAACTCCGGCTCCGGCATCCTCACCATCGCCGACCTCGTCGACACCCTCCCGGAGAAGCTGAACTGGGACGGCGAGGAGCCCGTGTTCTCCACGAGCACCGGCGGCACCCTGTCGACCGACGTGGCCGTGGTCTACGACGCTCCCACGAAGAAGCTCACGCTCAGCTGGCCCGAGGACGGTCAGCGGATGCAGCCAGGCGAGACCTTCACGGTCAAGCTCGGCATCGTGCTCGACGTGGGACTCACGAGCGGCCAGCGGGCCACCAACCAGATCGTGGTCTCGACCGGACAGACCCTCCAGGCCTGCACCAACACCTCGGGCAACGGTCAGGGCACCCTCGCAGGCGTCGCCGCCAACGAGTGCGGCACCACCAACTACGTGGGACCGCAGCCCGGCAGCGCGATGATCTCGACCAAGTCGGTCAAGGGCGACGTGGTGGAGCCGCTCGTCTCGGGCGCCGTCAACACCACCGACCCGACCCTGCCCTGCCTCGCCGACGCCGAGGGCTACTTCCGCTCGCCGTGCGCCGCGAACACGCGGGTCGGGGGCACCGACAGCTGGAAGCTCGTGCCGGTGAACAACGGCACGATCGCCTCGACCTCGCTCACCGTCGTCGACGCGCTGCCGTTCGCCGGCGACCGCCGCCTCGCCACGGGCGTCTCCCGCGGCTCGACCTTCCAGCCCGTGCTCTCGGCCGACTCCGTGACCGTCTCCGCCCCGGCCGGTGCCTCGAGCACCGTCGAGGTCACGACCGCGGCCGACGTCTGCCTCGGCTCGGGATCGACGTCGGCCTGGCCGACCGACCCCACCTGCTCCACGCATCCGGTGGCCTCGGAGTGGTCGGCGATCGCCGACTACGACGGCGACTGGGCCGACATCACGGGCCTCCGGGTCACCGTGGACTTCGCCGGCGCAGCCGACGGAGTGCTGGCACCCGGCGGTTCGGTCACCGTGCGCTACGACACGGTGAACCAGCCGGTCACGGCCGATGAGGCGGGGCTCGCTCCGGTGGTTGTGCCCGTGGGCGCCGAGTTCGCCTGGAACCAGATCGGCGTCTTCGCGCAGTTCGTCTCGGGGGCTCCCAAGAGCGCCGCCTCGAACTACGCGGGCGTCACGCTCCAGGGCGGACCGCTCCAGGTCACGAAGACGATCACGGGCGACGGCGCGCAGTTCGCGCCCGACTCCTTCGACGCCACCGTGGCCTGCACCGTGGTCGGTGCCGACGTGCAGTTCGATTCGGACCAGCTGAGCTTCGACGAGGAGAACGGGTACACCGTGCGCGTCGACGGCATCCCGCTCGGGGCATCCTGCTCGGTCGTCGAGAACGGCGATCCCGGATCGTACGGCGAGAGCAGCCGGTCGGTGACCCCCGCCTCGGTGAGCATCCTCACCCCGGCTGCGGGAACCGATCCGGTGCCCACCACGCAGAGCGTCGCCATCACGAACGACTACGCGCTCGCCTCGCTCACGGTCTCCAAGGCCGTCGAGACCGTCGCGACCGTGGGCTCGTTCGGGCCGTTCGACTACACCGTGAGCTGCATCGCGGCCGACGGATCGCCGGTCGAGCTCGCCGAGGGCGACGCGGAGTTCAGCCTCGAGGCGGGTGCCTCGCGCACGATCGGCGGCATCCCCGTGCTGGCCGACTGCACGGTCACCGAGACCGGTGTCGACCACGCGCTCGACGCGGGCAACTCGGTCACGGTGTCGGTCGACGGCGCCGCGGGCAGCACCGGCGCCACGGTCTCCGTCCCCGTGGGCCCCGACGGCGCGACGGCCGCGTACACGAACACCTACGCCGCCGGCACGCTGACCGTGTGGAAGGGCCTCGCCGGCGACGGCGCGGGCGACGGATCGGGAACCCCCTCACCCGAGGACGGCTATGGCCAGGGACCTTTCACCATCGCGGTGGAGTGCACCTACGACGGCCAGACGCTCTACGACGACTCCTTCGAGATCGTCGGCGACGAGTCGCACCTCGTGGAGGAGATCTTCCCGATCGGCACCCTGTGCGCCGTGTCGGAGACGGTCGACGGCGGAGCCACCTCCACCACGATCTCGGACGCCTCGGTGCTCATCGTCGGCCCCTCCGACGACACGCAGCCCTACGGCAACGTGCAGGTCGACGTGACCAACACCTTCGGCCTCGGCGAGGTGGAGGTCGTCAAGACCATCGAGGGCTCGGGTGCCGAGACCTACGGCGCCGGACCGTTCACCGCGGTCGTCACCTGCACCTGGGTGAAGGACGGCGAGACGCTCACCATCCCGCTGCCCGGCGGCGGCGTGGTCGAGCTCTCGGCCGAGAACGGCTACCGCGCCGTGGTGTCCGGCCTCATCGCCGGAGCCGAGTGCACGATCGTCGAGACCGTGACCGGAGGCGCGACGTCGACGACGTACTCTCCCGAGAACGGCAGTGGTGTCGGCGGCACGGTCGTCGTGCCTGACGGCTCGCCGGTCGAGGCCACCGTCACCAACACCTTCCACACCGGATCGCTCGAGATCGTCAAGGAGCGCGTCGGAAGCGGCGTCTCCCGCTTCGGCGACGGGCCCTTCACCGCGCAGGTCACCTGCACGTGGGAGAAAGACGGCGTGCTCACACCGATCGCGCTCGACGACGACGGCGTGGTGGTGCTCTCCGAGGAGAACGGCTACCGGGCCGCGATCGACGACCTCATCGCGGGCGCCGTCTGCGTGGTCGTCGAGACCGACCAGGGCCTCGCCACCGACTCGTCGGTCTCGCCCGAGGACGGCATCACGATCGTCGCCGACGGCGACGAGGCGGGGCCGGCCACGGTCACGATCACGAACACGTTCGACGTGGGCCAGCTGCAGATGTCGAAGACCGTGGACAAGAAGGCCGCGACCGTGGGCGACACCCTCGTCTACACGATCACGCTCGAGAACATCGGCGAGATCGACGCGACCGACCTCACGGTGACCGACTACCTGCCGGCCGCGCTCACGGTGGTCTCCACCGACCCGCCTGCCACGGCGGGAGCGGACGGCGAACTGACCTGGACGGTCGACTCGCTGCCGGTCGGAGCGACGCGCACCTTCGTGATCACCGCCACGGTGACCTCCGCAGGCACGGTCGCGAACCTCGCCGACGTCACCAACCCGCCCGGCCCGTGGGGCGAGGTGTCCCACGAGGGTGACACCTCTCCGGACGGCGACTCGCAGGCGGTCACCGAGGTCAGCGTGCCGGTTCTGCCCGGCGTGCCGTCCGGCCCCGGCGGCCTCGCGAGCACGGGATCGGGCCTCGCGCTCGGCCTCGGTGGCGGCGCCGCAGTGCTGCTGCTCGGCCTCGCACTGGTGCTCGTGCGACGCCGGTCGGCTGCTCTGCAGAGCGAGTAGAGACGTGCGCCCTGGTCCGTTCGAGAGAGCGGGCCCGGGTGTGCGGCAACAAGGCCCGGATCGTGTGTCCCCACCCTCGATCCGGGCCTTTCGTGCGCCTCCGCGGGGCGGCTCGCCCGGTCGCGGGTGACCTCAGCGGGCGAAGGGGCCGCGGAGGGCTGCCCACTGCAGGAGCATGATGGTCTTCGCGTCGACGATGTCGGTGCCGATTCGGGCCAGCGCGTCGTCGATGTCGAGCTCGACCAGCTCGATGTCCTCGCCCTCGTCAGCGAGCCCGCCTCCGGCATCCGCCCGGTCGGCCGCGTCGTAGGGAGCCGCGAAGAAGTGGATCTTCTCGGTGATCGACCCCGGGCTCATGTAGGCCTCGAAGAGGGTCTCGACCTCGCCCACGGCGTAGCCGGTCTCCTCCCGCGCCTCTCGTCGGATGGCGGTCTCGGCGTCGTCCTCGTCGAGCAGGCCCGCCGGGGTCTCCAGGAGCTCGCCGTCGGGGTGGCCGTTGACGTAGGCCGGGTAGCGGAACTGCCGGATCAGCAGCACGGTGCGCCTGCGGGCGTCGTGGAGCAGGATCGTGGCGCCGTTGCCGCGGTCGTAGGTCTCGCGATCCTCGGTCGACCAGTGGCCGTCGCGGTGCCGGAAGCGGATGCGTGTGGTGCGCGTGATGTACCAGTTCGAGCTCAGGAGCGTCACCGACTCGACCTTCACGCGGGGGTTGCCCGTGAGGTCGAGGCCCGTGCGGTCGAGACCGGTGCGGCCGCGGCGGTCGGGGACGTCGACGCCGGGGATGCCGGTGCGGGCCTCGTCGGCCGTCGTCACCGGAAGTTGATGAACTGCAGCGCCACGTCGAGATCGGCGCCCTTCAGCAGCGCCATCGTCGCCTGCAGGTCGTCGCGGCTCTTCGACGACACCCGCAGCTCGTCGCCCTGGATCTGCGACTTGACGCCCTTGGGGGCCTCGTCGCGGATGAGCTTGTTGATCTTCTTCGCGTCGTCCTGGGCGATGCCCTCCTTCATGGAGGCCTCGAGCCGGTATTCCTTGCCGCTCGCGTAGGGCTCGCCCGCATCCAGCGACCGGAGCGAGATGCCGCGCTTGATGAGCTTCGACTCGAACACCTCGAGGATCGCCTTCACGCGCTCCTCGGAGTTCGCCTTCATCATCACCTTCTCGCCGCTCCACTCGATCGACGCGCCGATGTTCTTGAAGTCGTAGCGCTGCGCCACTTCCTTCTGCGCCTGGTTGAGGGCGTTGTCCGCCTCCATCTTGTCGACCTTGCTGACCACGTCAAACGATGAATCTGCCATGCCCCGCATTTTACGCTGTCCCGACTGTCAGGGGGGTCTGCTTGAGTGGAGGCATGCGCTTCAGCCTGTCGTCCCGGTCCGGTCCCGGTGCGGTCGCGCGGGTGGCGACGGTGCTGGCGGCGGCGGCGGGAGTGCTGGTTCTCGGCGGGTGCGCGGCGGCACCCGGGGGCGATGGCGGGGCGGATGCGACGTACGCGGTGTTCGCCGAGGCTCCCGCGGCGAGCGGTGCCGGCAGCTACGCCGACGGCACGCCGACCGCCCTGCTGGCCGATCCCGCCTGGCTCGACGAGGTGGCCGAGGCCACCGGCATCCCGCGCCGTGCCCTGCAGGGGTACGCGGGCGCCGCCCTCGTGAGCGCCGAGGTGCGGCCCGAGTGCCACCTCGGCTGGAACACGCTCGCGGGCATCGGCTGGGTGGAGTCGCACCACGGCACGATCTTCGGCGGGGCGATCCAGGAGAACGGGATCACGAGCGACCTCATCATCGGGGTGCCGCTCGACGGCGTCGGCTTCCAGGAGATCCCCGACACCGATGCGGGGGCCGTCGACGGCGACACCGAGTGGGACCGCGCGGTCGGCCCCATGCAGTTCGTGCCCGCCACCTGGGCGGCCTGGGCCACGGAGGCCAACGGCGACGGGGTGCCCGACATCCACAACATCGACGACTCCTCCCTCTCGGCCGCCGAGTACCTCTGCTACTCCGGTGGCGACCTCGGCACCGAGGAGGGCTGGCAGGCCGCCGTGGCGGGCTACAACGAGTCGCCCGCCTACCTCGACGAGGTGCTCGAGTACGCCGACCGGTATGCGAGCGAAGCGGCCGGCTGAGCCCTCTGGGGCGCGATTTCGCGGCGGGGCCTCCGCCGGGTATCCTTGACCAGCGCCTTCGGTTGTGTGATGAACGTGGTCGGGTGCGCCTGGCGAGTTACCCAAGCGGCCAAAGGGATCTGACTGTAAATCAGACTGCTCAGCATTCGGGGGTTCGAATCCCTCACTCGCCACCAGAACATCACGGAGAAGCCATGCCCGGTGCATCGACCTCGTCCCCTTCCGAGTCCTTCGATTCAGGGTCTCAGGCAGCAGAGCTGCTCGCGATCGCCCGTGCGATCGGCGTCGAAGCCGGCTCCCTGATCGCGCACCGCCGAGCCGAAGGCGTCACGATCGCCGCCTCCAAGTCGGCTCCGGAAGACGTCGTGACCTTCGCCGACCGGGAGAGCGAGGACTTCATCCGCGCCCGCCTCGCCGAGCTCCGCCCCGAAGACGGCTTCCTCGGCGAGGAGTCGACGGGCTCCGCCACCCCGGGCACTTCGGGCATCGTGTGGGTCGTCGACCCCATCGACGGAACCGTCAACTACCTCTACGACATCCCCGCCTACGCCGTGAGCATCGCCGCCGTGGCCGTGACCCCCGGCGACCCCATCGACGCCGAGCACTGGCAGGCCCTCGCCGGCGTCGTGGTCAACCCCGTGCTCGGCGAGGTCTTCTCGGCGAGCCTCGGCGGGGGCGCGCACCTCGGCGACCGGCGGCTGCAGGCCAACACAGGCGTCGAGCTCTCGCAGGCCCTCGTGGGCACCGGCTTCGCCTACAGTGCCGAGCTGCGGGTGAAGCAGGCCGCCGTGGTGCAGGGGCTCGTGGGTCGGGTGCGCGACATCCGCCGCGCCGGATCGGCCGCGCTCGACCTCTGCTCGGTGGCCGCCGGCCGTCTCGACGCCTACGGGGAGCGCGGGCTGAACGCCTGGGACCACGCCGCCGGTGCGCTCATCGCGCGCGAGGCCGGAGCCCGCGTGAGCGGATTCGAGGGTGCGGCCGAGAGCACGATCATGACGTTCGCTGCGGCACCGGATCTGGCCGACCAGCTCGAGCCGCTCTTCTTCGACCTGCACAAGGCCGCCGGGCTGCCGCTCTGATCTGGACTTCTCCCGGGCCTGCCCGTCGTGCCCGTGCGGTGGCGCTCCCGGACGGCACCCGTCCTGTGGCAATCCCCAGGAACGGTCGGTAGCCTTGACCGATCCGTGATCTCGCACCCCCGAGACGCTGCCCGACGATCGACCCGGAGATTTCTACGCCCGTGCCACGCCCGACTTCACGCCAGGATGACGACGCATCTGAACGCGAGGCCTCCGGTTCGACGACGCACCAGACACCCTCTTCCCGTGGCGGATCTGCTCTGCCGTCGCGCCGCAGCCTCCGGGCGGGCGGGCCGGTGACCGCCGACTCCGCAGCGGAAGCCGCATCGCCTTCTCCCGCCGCCCGTCGGCGCCGCGACCTGCGAGGAGCAGGCGCTCCGGTCGAGGGGAAGCCGGCTGACGCCGCTGTTTCCGCCGAGACCGCTGTTTCCGCCGAGACCGCTGTGCCTGCCGAGACTGCCGTGCCTGCCGATCCCACCGTGTCGGCACGCCGTGCGGCGCGGCTCGCGGCTGCCAGCACCATCGCGGCGCCGCGCCCCCACGCTCAGCCACTCACCTTCGAGCAGCAGGTCATCACCGTCGAGGGCACCGTCGCCGAGGGCGACACCGCCGCGGCCAGGCGGAAGGCCGGCCGACGCGCCGCTGCGGCCTTCTCCGACTCGATCGAGCGCCCGTCGGGCGGCCGCCGTGCCATCGTGCCCGTCGCCACGACCGTCGTGCCGATCGAGCCGCTCGACGAGGTCGCGATCGTGCCCGCCGCCGACTCCGCCCCCGCCCTCGCTCCCGTCGTGTCCAAGCCCGTGAGCCGGCGCTCGCTGCGCACGGCCTCGCCCGCCGTGCCCGTCGCCGACGCGCCATCCGTGTCCGCTGCACCGGCCGCATCCGGCGCTTCGGTCTCGCCCACGGGCCGACGCAGCAGGCGCGGCCCCGGCGGCTCAGGCGCCAAGGGCGCCTTCAGCATCATCGCCATGCTCTTCGCCACCGGCATCGCCGTGGCCACCACCATGCCCGCCACCGCCCTGCACGCGGCCTCGGGCGCTCCGAGCACCTCGGCCGAGACCGTGCTCGCCGACGTGGCCCCGCTCGAGGCCCAGGAGCTCACCACGAGTTCCGACGTGGTGCTCGGCACGGTGGCCCGCGACGGCTACGGCGTCACCGACCCCCGCATCCTGCAGGCTGCTGCGCGTGCGAGCGGCATGCGCGTGGCCGACACCTTCTCGAACAACCCCGTCGCCGCGGTGCAGTGGCCCTTCCCGGTCGGCGTGCCGATCTCGAGCCGCTTCGGCCCGCGCGAGTCGCCCGGCGGAATCGGCAGCACCGACCACAAGGGCGTCGACTTCACGCCCGGCGAGGGCACGATCATCCAGTCGATCGCCGACGGCGTCGTGCGCGAGGTCGTGCCGAACGACAACGGCGGCCTCGGCGTGCACGTGATCGTCGACCACGTGGTGAACGGCCAGGCCGTCTCGAGCGTCTACGGTCACATGCTCACCGGATCGATCGAGGTCGAGGAGGGCCAGGTCATCAAGGTCACGCAGGCCCTCGGCCGCGTCGGCAACACGGGAACCTCCACGGGCGCGCACCTGCACCTCGAGATCCGCCTCGACGGCACCACGCCCGTCGACCCCTTCGCCTGGCTCGAGGCCAACGCCGGCTGAGCCGCGCGTCAGGCCAGCCAGACCGTCGTGTCGGCGGGCAGCGCGGCCTCGTGCAGCTCCTCCGAAGAGAGCAGCAGCTCGCCGACCGGCAGCTCCACGGGAGTCGATCCGAGGTTCGAGATCACCGTCACGCCGTTG
Source organism: Herbiconiux oxytropis (assembly GCF_024979315.1). Lineage (GTDB taxonomy): Bacteria > Actinomycetota > Actinomycetes > Actinomycetales > Microbacteriaceae > Herbiconiux > Herbiconiux oxytropis. Next base: position 50,394 of record NZ_JANLCK010000006.1, read on the forward strand.
TTGCGGAGCGCGATCACGTCGTCCCCGTAGCCCGGCAGCCACTCCACGGATCCCGTGCCGAGCGCGGAGCGGGCCCGCAGCGAGAGCGCGAGCCTGTAGAGCTCGAGCGTCGAGCCCGGCACGCCCTGCTGCGCGGCGCGCGCGAAGGCATCCCAGTCGCCGGGCTGCGGCAGCCAGCTGGCGGTCGAGCCGGCCGGACCGAAGCCGTAGGTGGGTGAACCCGTCTCCCAGGGGATGGGCACGCGGCAGCCGTCGCGGCCGTACTTCTCATGGTTCGTGCGGAACCAGGTCGGGTCCTGGCGCGCGTCGTCCGGGAGGTCGATGGCCTCGGGCAGGCCGAGCTCCTCGCCCTGGTAGACGTAGGCGCTGCCCGGCAGGGCGAGCATGAGCGCCGTGGCCGCTCGGGCGCGGCGGAGGCCGAGCACGGGGTCGGGGAGGCCGGGGGAGTCCGGCCCGATGCCGGCGCCCTGCGGGTTCTCCGCCGTGAGCGCGAGGCGGGAGGCGTGCCGCACCACGTCGTGGTTCGACAGCACCCAGGTGGAGGGCGCCCCCACCGTTCCGAAGGCGTGGATGGAGGTGTCGATCACCGTGCGAAGCTCCGGCGCCGACCAGCCTGCCGAGAGGTAGGTGAAGTTGAAGGCCTGGTGCATCTCGTCCGGTCGCACCCAGCGTGCGAGCTTCGTGAGCGGCTCCACCCAGGCCTCGGCGCAGAGCACGCGGTCGCCCTCGTACTCGGCGAGCACGTCGTGCCAGGCGCGGTAGATCTCGTGCACGCCGTCCTGCGCCCAGTAGGGCGGGGTGGGCGGGTCGTCGTCGGCGTGGGCGTCGATGCCCGGCTCGAGGCCGACAGGGCCGCCCGTGCCGCCGCCCATGCTGCCCGCGTCGGCCGGGGGCGTGTAGTCGGGGAGGCCGGCCTCCTTGATGAGCCCGTGCGCGACATCCACCCGGAACCCGTCGACCCCGCGGTCGAGCCAGAACCGCAGGATGTCGTGGAAGCGCTCGCGCACCCACGGGTTCTCCCAGTTGAGGTCGGGCTGGGACTTGTCGAAGATGTGCAGGTACCACTGGCCGAGCGTGCCGTCGGCGCGGATCTCGCGCTCCCACATGGGGCCGCCGAACACCGACTCCCAGTTGTTGGGCATCTCGTCGCCGTTCGGGCCCAGGCCGTCGCGGAACATGTAGCGGTCGCGCTCCGGGCTGCCCGGCTCCGCGGCGAGGGCCTCCTTGAACCACTCGTGGTCCCACGAGGTGTGGTTCGGCACGAGGTCGACGATCACCTTGAGGCCGAGCTCGTGCGCCCGCGCCAGCAGGAGATCGAAGTCGGCCAGGGTGCCGAAGATCGGATCGACGTCGCAGTAGTCGGCCACGTCGTAGCCCGCGTCGTGCTGGGGGCTCGTCATGAAGGGGGAGAGCCACACGGCGTCGACACCGAGCTCGGCCAGGGCGGTGAGGCGGGAGGTGATTCCGGGCAGGTCGCCGATGCCGTCGCCGTTCGCATCGGCGAACGAGCGGGGGTAGATCTGGTAGATGACGGCCGAGCGCCACCACTCGCCACCGGTGCCGACGAGGGTCGGGGTGGTCTCGGTGACAGGGGCGTCCGGGGTCTCGGGATCAGGAACGGTCTCGATGGTCATGGGGAGAACTCTAATGCGGGGCGGGGCGGCAAAAGCTGGGCCGGAGGGATGCTATTCTCTACTGGTGCCAAAAGCCGCTTGCGGCTGTGCGCGCCCCCTTAGCTCATTGGTAGAGCACTTCCTTGGTAAGGAAGAGGTAGTGGGTCCGATTCCCACAGGGGGCTCCGGCTTCCGGCCGGCTGCCACCCTCGCGGGTGCGGCGACACGGAGGCATGGCGGGGTAGCTCAGTTGGTTAGAGCACACGGCTCATAATCGTGGGGTCGCGGGTTCAAGTCCCGCTCCCGCTACGAAAACCCCCAAGATCTCGCCATCTTGGGGGTTTTTGCTTTCCCGGGGGCGGGGGTGGGTCAGGCGGGGGCGGTGCGCAGGCGGACCTCGCGTTGCATGCGGGCCTCGTGGCGGGCTCGGCCCTTGAGGGCCTCGGCCTCTCGGGACTTCGGCGGGGCGGAGGTGGTGAGGCCGTCGAGGAGGCGGCGGGTGGCCGCCGCGATCTCGTCGATGGCCTCATCGAACGCCTCGGCGTTCGCGCGGGAGGGACGGGTGGATCCGCTCACCTTGCGCACGAACTGGAGGGCGGCCTCACGCACCTCTTCGTCGGTGGTGGGCGGGTCGAAGTTGTGGAGCACACGGATGTTCCTGCACATGCCCGCGAGGATACTCCGCTCACAGGTCGTCGGGCCAGCCGTCCTGCTGCGGCACCTCGTCGGCCGCCACCGGGGTGATGACGTCGCCGCGACGGAGCTCCTCCGCGTCGTACCTGAGCTTCTGCACGACCTCGTCGTCGACGAGCTCCTCGTGCTCGCTCTCCTCGGCGTCGCTGATGAGCTGACTGGCCGGCCCGATCAGGATCGTGGAACGGCTGAGGGCACCGTCGTCGCCCACCGTAGGGATGTCGACCGTGGCCGACGTGTCGTGCTCGGCGAGCACGTGCGCGTACTCGAGGAGAGCTCGGGCGATCTCGGTGCCGGTGACCACGGAGTCCCCGGCGTAGTGAATGCGGTCCATGATGAAATCCCTACCTCGACTCCGCGCGCCACGCCAGACGGCCGACTGCGGACGAACACGGCGCGAACGCATCGACACCGATTCAACCCTGTCCCGATCCCGGCCGCACGGCCTCGGGCTTGACAGATGCCGGGGATGCCCGAGAATCGCTGAGCGAGGCGGGTGATGGATCAAGTGCCTGAGCCAAAATCAAGCCCCTGCCGAGATCCGGGCCGGGGTGTTCGCTGGGAAGCATGCACCACGCAGCGCCGCAGCTCACCACCCGGAACCGTCTCGCCCCGCGCGACGACTGGCGCCGGCCGTGCAAGAACGCAGCGTGTGCCCTGACCGTGACGATGCGCCGGAGCCGTGCCGCCGGCCACCCCGGGTACTGCTCGGAGGCCTGCGCCGATGCCGCCGCCCGGCGCCGCGCGGGCTGACCAGGACGTGAGCGCCGCCGGGGATCAGGCCGCCGTGGAGCGGCGGGCCGAGCTCGAGCGCCACGCCGCCGTGCTCTTCGTGGGTGCCGTGCTGTGCGTGGCTGTGGTGTGCGGCGGCGTGATCGTCTCGGGCTGGTTCGCAGGCGTGCTCGTCGACTCCTGGGAGCGGCTGTTCTGGCTGGGCTTCGTGCTCGCCATCGTCATGGTAGGGGTCTTCGCGGCCGCGGCGGCACCGGGCGGTCGGGATGCGCATCGCGCGAGCATCCGCATCGCCTGGTTGCTGCGGGTGGGCCTGGTGCTGTTCGTGCTGTCGCCGGCCCTGTGCATCCTGGCCCTCGTGGGCGACTTCTACCGACTCTGAGCTGGCCCGTTCACCAGGCGCCGCACCTGGTGATCCTGCATCCTCTGCAGGGCTTCACGTGGCAGATGAAGTCGATCACGAGGTGCGACGAGACGTCGTGAACCTCCGGATGGCGTAGAGGATGCAGCCGAGCACGACGAACCCGCCGCCGAACGCCCACACGATCGGCTCCTGCTGCGTGAGCAGGAGGAGGCAGGAGAGCACGCCGAGCACCGGCACGAACGTCCAGACCCGGAAGTGCTCGTGCTCCACCTCGTCCTTCCGCAGCACGAGCACGGCCACGTTGGTGCTGATGAACACGAACAGCAGCAGGAGCACCACGGCTGAGGCGAGCGTCTCGAGATCGCCGACGAGAGTGAGGAGCATCGCCACGACGGTGGTGGCGACGATGGCGACCCAAGGGGTCCTCCGGCGCGGCAGCACGCGGCCGAGCACGGCGGGCAGCAGTCCCTGCTCGGCCATGCCGAAGGTCACCCGGCTGGTCATGATCATGGTCAGGAGCGCGCCGTTGGCGACGGCGATGAGCGCGATCAGGCCGAACAGCCAGGGCGGCACGGGGAACCCGGTGGCGGCGACGACCGCCAGGAGGGGCCCCGACGACTCCGTGAGCTCGTCGGCGGGGAGCGCGATGGCCGAGGCGAGACCCACGAGCAGGTAGACGACGCCGGCGGTGACGAGTGCTCCCAGAAGGGCCTTCGGGTAGACCCGGGAGGGATCCCGCACCTCCTCGGCCACGTTGGCCGAGGTCTCGAACCCCACGAAGGAGTAGTAGGCGATGATCGCGCCGCCCAGCACGGCGAGCCCGGGTGAGGCTCCCGCCGGGAACTCCGTGACCCGGGAGACGTCTCCTCCTCCGCCGCCGAGCATGGCGGCCACCGCGACCACCACGATCACGAGACCCGAGACCTCGATCACCGTCATCACGACGTTGCCCTTGAGCGACTCGCTGATGCCGCGGGCGTTGAGTGCCGCCACGAGCAGCAGGAACACCATGGCGGCGGGGATCGGGGGCACCGCGAGGAAGGCCTGCAGGTACTCCCCAGCGAAGGCGAGAGCGAGACCGGCCGCGCTCACGACCCCGGCCGAGAGCATGCAGAAGCCCACGAGGAACGAGATGAGGGGCGGCTTGTAGGCGCGCTGGGCGAACACGGCGGCTCCGCCGGCGCGCGGATACTTGGTGACCAGCTCGGCGTAGGAGCCTGCGGTGAGCAGCGCGAGCAGCAGCGCCAGTGCGAGCGGCGCCCAGAGGGCCCCGCCGACCTCGCCGGCGAGCACACCCATGAGGGCGTAGATGCCGGCCCCGAGCACGTCGCCGAGGATGAAGAGGAACAGCAGCGGTCCGGTGATGCGCCGCTTCAGCTTGGTCTCGCCTGCCGTCACCCCTGCGTCCAGCGGGGCGGATGGGGACACGGATCGATCGGCGCTCATCTGCGCGAGCCTAGGCCGGTCGTGCTCTCGCCCCTTGGGGCTTGACAAGTGCAGGGCCGACGCACCAGCAGTGCCGTCCTCGGGGGGAGGGCGTGCGAGAGAGGGGAATGACGCGCCCGGGCTGAGAGGATGGACCAGACGAGAGGGGTGCGGCATGGAACGGATCGACGTCGTGGAGCTGGGCATCGGCGAGATGCTCGAGATGCTCGAGGCGGGCACGGTGACGAGCGTCGAGCTGGTCACCGCCTACCTCAATCGCATCGCCTATTACGACCGCACGGGGCTGTGCCTGCACGCTATCGCGGTGCTCGACCCGACCTGCCTCGAGCAGGCCGCTGCGTCGGATGCCCGCCGCCGGGCGGGCGCGGCCGGCCCGCTCGAGGGCGTGCCGTTCACGGTCAAGGACAGCTACAAGGTGAAGGGCCTCACGGTCGCCTCGGGGAGCCCGGCCCTCGCCGAGCTGGTGGCGAACGACGACGCCGCATCCGTCGCCCAGCTGCGCGCCGCCGGAGCTGTGCTGATCGGCAAGACGAACATGCCGCCGATGGCGGCGGGCGGCATGCAGCCCGGCATCTACGACTACGCCCGCAGCCCCTACCACCCGCAGTACCTCACGGCGGCCTACGGCTCCGGTTCGTCGAACGGGTCGGGCACCGCCACGGCCGCGAGCTTCAGCGCCTTCGGGATGGCCGAGGAGACGGTGTCGTCTGGCCGAGCGCCGGCCTCCAACAACAGCCTCGTGGCGTACACCCCCTCTCGCGGCGTGCTCTCGATCCGGGGCAACTGGCCCCTCCGGCCCACCTGCGACGTGGTGGTGCCGCACACCCGCACGGTCGCCGACCTGCTGCGGGTGCTCGACGTGCTCGCCGTCGACGACCCCGACCGCTCGGGCGACTTCTGGCGGCAGCAGAGCGCGGTCGCGCTCCCCGCCCCCGAGTCGGTGCTGCCGAAGCCGGTCTCGCGGCGGCGACCGGATCGGCTCGACGGGCTGCGGATCGGCGTGCCCCGCCTCTACATCGGCGAGGACACAGAGCCCATCGATCCGCCGGTCATCCGGCCGAGCGTGCGGGCCCTGTGCGACCGGGCGGCCGACGACCTGCGCGCGCTCGGCGCCGAGGTGGTCGTGGTCGACTTCCCGGTGGTGTCGAACTACGAGGAGGATCGTCCCTCGGCGGAAGGGCTCCCCGCGCGCGGCCTCGTGCCCGCGGACTGGCGGGCGCTCGAGGGCGGCACGGTCACGGCGATGGCGCTCGACGGGTTCCTCCGCGACAACGCGGATCCCCGGCTCTCGAGCTGGGCCGACGTCGACGGCGACACGGTCTTCCCGGTCGCCGATGCCCCGGTGCCGGTGTGGATCACTCGCGCCCGCGGCGGCTTCGACTGGCAGCGCCTGGCCGAGCTCGTGAAGCAGGGGCTGCCCGAGACCTTCGACGACGTGCCGGGCCTCGACCACCTGCTGCGCGGGCTCGAGCGCGCGCGCAAGCAGGACTTCGAGGACTGGATGGCGGCCTCCGGGCTCGACCTCGTCGTGTTCCCGGCGGCGGGCGACGTGGGGCGGGTCGACCTGTTCGAGCGGCCGGAGAGCCTCGAGGCGGCCTCGCGGAACGGCGTGGTGTACTCCAACGGCAATCGCGTCATCCGGCACCTCGGCATTCCGACCGTGACGGTGCCGATGGGGTTCATGGCCGACATCCAGATGCCCGTGGGCCTCACCTTCGCGGGCGCCGCCTACAGCGACGACGCGCTGCTCGACCACGCGTCGGCCTACGAGCGGGCCACGAGGCGGCGGCAGCCGGCGTTCCTCACGCCCACGTTGCCCAGTAACCAGATCGAGCCGGGTGACCAGATCGAACCCGGCGACCGGATCGAGCCGGGGGATGAGCTGGCCGACGCGACCGCCACCGTCGAGATCGAGGCGCGCGGCCGGTCGTGGGAGGTGGAGGTGCGGGTGCCGTCGGGCTCAGCACCCGAGGCCCGGGTCTGGGCCGACGGTCACATCCTCCGCCAGGTGGCCGACGAGCCCGGGTTGTTCCGCGGCCGGGTCTCGCTGTCGCGGAAGCGCCTCACCGACGAGATGATGATCGTCGTGCGGGCCGGTCGCTCGAGCGCGTCGTTCCAGCTGGTCGCTCTGCCACCCCTTGCCTGATCCGGCGTCTCGTGTTTATATGTACTAGTCGTACATAAACGAGAGGACGCATCATGGGCAACAAGACGGTCGCCATCGTCACCGGGGCCTCGGGCGGGATCGGCCGCGCCGTGGCCGAGCGCTTCGGCTCCCTCGGCCACGACGTGGTCGTGCACTACGGCGGCGGCGCCGAGCGAGCTGCCGAGGTCGTCGAGGCGGTGCGCGCGGCGGGCGGCCGGGCGATCGCCGTGCGCGCCGACGTGGCCGACGGGGCCGAAGTCGCGGCGCTGTTCGCGCGGGCGCAGGAGGAGTTCGGCGGGGTCGACGTGGTGGTGCACACCGCCGGCATCATGCCGCTCGCGCCGATCGCCGAGATGGATCTCGCCGACTTCGACCGCGTGCAGCGGGTGAACGTGCGCGGCACCTTCGTGGTCGACCAGGCCGCGGCCCGCTCGGTGCGCGCCGGGGGCGCCATCGTGAACTTCTCCACCTCGGTCACCCGACTGCAGCAGCCGGGCTACGGCGCCTACGCCGCGTCGAAGGGGGCGGTCGAGTCGCTCACGCTCATCCTGGCCCGCGAGCTCCGGGGGAGGGATGTCACGGTCAACGCCGTGGCACCCGGCCCCACAGCGACTCCGCTGTTCCTCGAGGGCAAGACGCCGCAGGCCATCGAGCACATCGCCTCGCTCGCGCCGCTCGGGAGGCTCGGCGAGCCCGCCGACATCGCCGACGCCGTGGTGGGCCTCGTCGCCTCGCGCTGGATCAACGGCCAGGTGGTCTACGTCAACGGCGGGATCGCGTGACCGAGGCGGTCGCGCGGCCGGGGAGGGGCAGGCGGCCGAGCGCCGAGGTGCGCCGCGACGTGCTCGCCGCGGCCACCGAGCTGCTTCTGGCTGACGGTGTCGCGGCGGTGACGTTCGAACGGGTGGCCCAGGCGGCGCCGGCGAGCAAGGTGACGCTCTACAAGTGGTGGCCCACCCCCGGGGCGCTCGCCGCCGAGGCCTACTTCGCCCACGTCGAGTCCGGTCTGCGCTTCGACGACTCCGGCGATCTCACCGCCGACCTGCGCGCGCAGCTGCACGCCTTCGTGGCGACCCTCACCGACGAGCGGATAGGCCCGGTCATCGCGGGCTTCATCGGGGCGGCGCAGGCGGATGCGGCACTCGCGGAGGCCTGGTCGGCCGGCTACTCGCTCGAGCGCCGGCGCCTCGCCGTCGAGCGGTTCGCCCGCGCCGAGGAGGCGGGTCAGCTGCGCACCGGTCTCGACCTCGAGGTGCTCGTCGACCAGCTCTGGGGCGCCTGCTACCACCGCCTCCTCGTGCGCGACCAGCCGCTCACGCCGGCCTTCGCCGACGCGATCCTCGACAACCTGCTGCGAGGGGTCGCCACTGCGCCCTAGGAGCCGACGCCGGACTCGGTCTCCGGATGCGACCGGTCAGGAGGGATCGACGAAGTGCACGCCCCACTTGGCCGAGGCGGCCAGGATGCGCTCCATGTCGGGTGGCCCGGCCATGCCGGGGGCGTACCAGAGGTCGGTGACGTCGCCGATGTCCTCGAAGAAGCGGTCGAGCCCGCCGGGAGTCGAGATCACGAACACCTTCGACTGGTCGAGGCCCACGTTCTTGAAGGTGTGCACGACCGATCCGGGGATGGAGGCGATCGATCCGGGCCCGCCCGTGACGAGTTGCGGGCCGGAGTCGGTGACGTGCATGAACTGCACCTCGCCCGAGAGCACATAGAACAGCTCCGCCTGGGGGTGGTGGTGCGGGGGCGGGCCGCCGTTCGGCGGGGTCAGCTCCTCGAAGGCGCAGAACAGGTCGCCGGTCGAGGAGGAGGGCACCTTGATGGTGACCAGGTCGCCCACCACGTTGCGGGTGGGGCCCACGGCCTCACCGGGCAGGATGTGCCCGAACGGCATCGCGAGCGGCGTGCCGAGGGCCAGCTCCGGGTCAGACATCGGCCGTGACCGGAGCCGCCGCCTCGTTGCCGGCGGCGATGGCGCCGAGCACGAGCTCCGTCGTGATGCGGTCGCCGCCGCCGCCCCAGTCGCCGCTGTCGACCTCGTTGAGCAGCACGGTGACGAAGGGGCGAACGCCCTCTCCCTTCACGGCGACGACCGCGTTCGTGAAGCCCGCGATGAGCGCGCCCTTCTCGGCGGCGTCGTACGTTCCCGCAACCACGGTTGCGTTGATGACCGGCATGTTCTCTCCTTCTGCTGAACGGGATCGTCGCTGCACCGGCGGGCGGAGGAACCCTCGTCGCCAGCCCGGATCCAGCTTGTCGACGAACATACCCTGCGAGACGAAAGGGCGACAAGAGGCCCGGAATCCAGGGTGTTACAGTTGTGTTTCCTCATCGTCGCCAAGGCCGTTCCGCTTTGTCGCCGACCCTCGATCACGCGGAGGTGCTCATGGCGCACGACGACACTCTCGAGCAGGAGGTCGCGGTCACCGGCGAGCCCGTGACCGATCGCTTCGCGGCCAAGCTCCGCGCCCTCCGCGCCCAGCGCGAATGGTCGCTCTCCCGCCTCGCCGCCGCCACCGACCTCTCGAAGGCCTACGTCTCCCGCCTCGAGCTCGGCGAGCGCCAGCCCTCGCTGCCCGCCCTCGTGGCGCTGGCCCGCGCCTACGGCCTCAGCGTGGGCGACCTGGTCGACGAGGAGCCGGCCTCGTCGAACATCACGCGCACCGGATCGTTCGACTGGAACGCCGACGCCGCCACCCCGCACGGCCGCCTCGTGGGCGGAAGCGGCGCCCTCGACGCCGACTTCTCCTTCGACGGGCGCATGCTCGCCGAAGGGTCGAGCCCCGAGGAGATGGTGGCGTGCGCCCAAGCCGCGTGCGCCGCCATGAGCCTCAACACCCTCCTCACGACCGCCGGCTACGAGCCCCGTGCCATCGGCACGCGGGTGTCGGTCACGATGGAGGTGTTCGACAGCAGCGCCGCCACTCTCCAGTCGATCGACATCGAGCTGCAGGCGGACGTGCCGGGCATGTCGTCGACGGAGTTCGGGCAGCTCGCCCAGCGGGTCGCACGCAACTCCACCATCGCCAAGGCGCTCGCGGTCGACATCCATATCGCCTCCACGCTCGTGGCCTGAAGCCCGGCTCGTTCATTACGGGGCCGTGACGACAGAAACGCAACCGTAACAAACGCTTAACAAGCTCGTCCCATGAGCGGGTGCACCCCGACTGTAGTGTCGTCGACAAGCGAGATCGGGTTTGGCGACGACCACCCTCCCGAACCGGATCCGCGTCCCTGTCCGACATGACGACGCCGAACGGATCCCCCATGGAACGCTCGATCGACCTGGCAGCATCCGCCGCTCCGCACGAGCGCGCCGGCGTCTCCGCGGTCACGGTGCGAAGCGGGCAGTTCTGGATCCCCGGTGACGTCACCCAGGTCGGGGTCACCGTGCAGAGCGGGCCGATGTACGTCTACTGGGAGGCGCCCGAGGTCGTCACCCGGCCGCATCCGGTCATCTTCGTGCACGGCGGCGGATCGCAGGGCACCGACTGGCTCGGCACGGTCGACGGCAGGCCCGGGTGGGCCCGCCGGTTCGTGGAGGCCGGTTTCGCGGTCTACGTGGTCGACCGCCCTGGGCACGGCCGCTCGGCCTTCCACCCCGACGTCATCGGCGCGATGGGCCCGCAGTTCGGCTACGAGCCGGCCATGGGCCTGTTCATCGACTCCGCCACCGACGAGCCCCACTCGGCCTGGCCGTGGGGATCGGCGCCTGGAGACCCCGAGATGGACCAGATGCTCGCCGCGGTCGGACCGCTGCCGGCCGACCTCGGCCTGAGCGAGGAGCTCGACAGCGCCCGCCTCGCGAAGCTCCTCGACCTCACGGGACCGGCAGTTCTCGTGACCCACTCCGCGGGCGGCCCCTCGGGCTGGCTCGCCGCGGCGCTCCGGCCCGGCCTCGTGGCGGCGATCGCCGCGATCGAGCCGATGGGCCCGGCCTTCGCCGAGTTCCCCGGTCTCGGCACCCTCACCTGGGGTCTCACGGCCGCGCCCCTCGCCTACGACGCGGGCTACGGGACCCCCGCCGAGGTCGAGGCCGCGCCGGCCGACGCACGCACCGTCGCCGCTCTCGCGGGCCTGCCGATCGCCGTCTTCACCGGGGGCAGCTCGCCGTTCTCGCACGTCGCGCCGGCGGTGGTCGAGTTCCTCGGGCACGCCGGGGCCGCCGCCGAGTGGGTGCACCTGCCCGACCTCGGCATCCACGGCAACGGCCACGGCCTCATGTACGAACTCAATTCGGACGACACCGTGCGCCCCGTCGTCGACTGGATCGCCGCGCTCGACTGATCCGGATCCATCGCACCGCCTGCTCCACCCCGTTCCACCGCACCGCCCGCACCGCCAGCTCCGCCGCACCGACTGCTCCGCCAGCCCCGCCCGCGCCACCGAACGAGAGAGAGCCGCCATGCCGGTCAGCACCGCCCCCCACACCGCGGCCCCCCGCACCGCGCTCCATGTCAGCGATGACTTCGAGCCCCTGATGGAGCGCCTCGACGCGATCCTGCCGCTGATCGCCGAGAGCGGCGCCCAGAACGACCTCGACGGCCGGCTCACCCCCGAGGTCGAGGAGGCCCTCGCCGCCACGGGCATCTACGGCATGACCGTGCCGGCCGAGCTCGGCGGCTACGAGTTCTCGCCCACCCAGGTCATCAAGGCGGTCGAGCGGATCGCGGCCGCCGACGCCTCGACCGCGTGGGTCACGATGGCCCTCCAGATGGAGACCGGGAGCACCGCGGCCTACCTCGACCCCGCCGCCGCCCGGGAGCTCTACGCCCACGGCTTGCCGTTGCACGCCGGACAGGGCACCAAGCCCGGCACCGCGGTGCCGGTCGAGGGCGGCTACCGCCTCTCGGGCTCGTGGTCGTTCGCCTCGGGAATGCACCAGGCCACCCGCCTCCAGACGGCGGCGCTCGTGCGCGAGACGGGCGAGTCGCTCATGATCACGGTGCCCGCCGGATCCGCGACCCTCATCGACAACTGGGACGTGATGGGGCTGAAAGCGACCGGCAGCATCGACTACGACCTCGACGACGTGTTCGTGCCCGCCGAGCACGCCTGGCCCGCCGCCACCATGGAGCCGCGCACGGGTGGTGCCCTCTACCGCATCGGCATCGTGAACCTCTCGGGGCTCGGCCACGCGGGCTGGGCGCTCGGTGTGGCGCGCCGCATGCTCGACGAGATGGCCGAGCTCGCCCGCCGCAAGACGGGATCGCGCGGCGCGACCGTCGACTCCGCCCACTTCTACGCCGATTACGCGAAGGCCGAGGCGAAGGCGCGCTCGGCCCGCGCCTGGCTCCTGGAGGTGTGGGCAGACAACGAGGCCACGCTCGCCGCCGGGCTCCCGCTCTCGGCCGAGCAGGAGACGCTCATCCGGCTCGCCCTCAGCAACGCCACCTGGATGGCCCACGAGGTCACGATGACCGTCTACACGTGGGCCGGCACGGCAGCGCTCCGCTCGGGCGACCTGCAGCGCTACTTCCGTGACATGCACGCCGGAACCCAGCACGTGACGAGCGGGCCGGGGGTGGTGCAGGGCTGCGGGCAGATGCTCGCGGGCCTCGCCCCCGGCAAGCGGTGGATGTTCCTCGACCTCGTACCCGCCTGACCCGTCCGTCCCGCCTGACCCGTCCATCCCGCCCACCCGTTCCGTTCCCCGCCCCTCCCCATCCCGATCCACTCGCAGCACGACGAAGCAAAGGACGCACCATGAGAAACCGCAGACCGGCCGCCGTCGCCGCCGTCCTGGCCACCGCCACCGCCGTGGCCCTCGCCCTGACCGGCTGTGCCACGTCGTCGACCGCCACGCCCGACTCCACGAGCGAAGGCTCGGCCGAGGGCGAGACCAAGACCGTCACGGTCGGCATCGACATCCCGTTCCACCCGCTCTACGCCTACCTCACCGCCAAGAGCGACGAGATCTTCGCCGATTCCGGCTACGACATCGACTTCGAGGTGCTCGACGCCACGACCCTCGTGCCGAGCTTCGGGCGCGGCGACATCGACATCGTCACGACCGTGCCGTCGTTCCAGCCCCGGATCAAGGACCAGTACGGCATCGACACCCAGTTCTTCTACCCGATGGCCCGCTGGACCCCGGGCTCCGAGCTCTACGTCGCGGGCGACTCCGACATCCAGTCGATCGAGGACCTCGCGGGCAAGAAGGTCGCCATCCCGCCGCTCGCCACCCGCTTCGGCGCCGAGGAGGCCGCGGTGCTCGCCACCACCGGCGAGACCATCCAGGACTACTTCGAACTCACCGAGACCGACGCCGCGGCCCAGGAGCTCACCCTCGGCCGGGCCGACGCCGCGTTCATCGAGGCCCCCGCCACGGCGCCGCTGATCGAGGCGGGTTTCCGCCCGGTCTACAACGTGCAGGAGGCCTTCGAGGAGGAGTTCGGCGACCCCGCGGTGCTGAGCGGCGGGTTCATCGCGAGCAACGAGTTCGCCGAGGCCAACCCCGAGGTGATCGACCTCATCGTGCAGGCCACCCAGGATGTCTGGACCCAGTTCCAGGAGGATCCCGAATCGGTGCTCACCGTGGCGAGCGACGAGACCGGCATCCCGGTCGAGCAGCTCGAGCTCGTCTCCCAGATCCTCAACCTCGCCGAGATGCCCGACGACCAGAAGATCGTCTCCGAGACCGACGTGGCCACCTGGAGCGCGATCTTCCCGCTGCTCGTCGAGGCCGGATTCCTCACCGAGGAGCCCGAGGACCCGGCGTCGATGTTCATCGTCACGGAATGAGCACGATGACCTCGACCATCGAGCCCGCCGCGGGGGCGGCCGCCGTGCCGGGCGCCCCCGCCGCCGCGGCCCGCCCCGCTGCCGCCGCCTCTGCTCGGCGCGGTGGCTGGAAGCGCCCCGCCCGCGTGATCCTGAGCGTCATCGTGATCTTCGCGGGCTGGGCGATCGCCTCCACCCAGTTCCCGTCCTACATCCTGCCCTCGCCGCTGGACGTCTGGGACCAGTTCCTCAGCGCCGTCGGCCGGGGGGTCTGGGTCGAGGAGATCCTCGCCACCGTGCAGCACCTGCTCGCCGCCTTCGGGCTGGTGATCGTGATCGGCCTGCCGCTGGGCATCCTGATCGGCCGTTCGAAGATCGCCGAGGACCTCGCCCGGGTGCCGATGATCTTCCTGCAGACCGTGCCCACGATCGTGCTGATCGCCCTCGCCCTCGTGATCATGGGCGTGAGCGACACCGCGGTGATCGGGGTGACCGTTGCGGGCTCGATCAGCTACTTCCTCATCAACGTCATCCAGGGAACGCGCTCGATCGATCCCGACCTCACCGAGATGAGCCGGGCCTACCAGGCCTCCGAGGGCTCGATCATGCGCTCCGTCGTGCTGCCCTCGGTGGTTCCCTACCTCCTCGCGGGGGCCAGGATCACGCTCGGTGTGGCCTGGCAGATCACGCTCTTCTCGGAGTACCTGATGGGCACCGCGGGCGTGGGCTTCCAGGTCAACACGTCCATCAAGCTCCTCGACACCGCGGCGGTGTTCATGTGGGGCCTGTCCATCGTCGCACTCACCCTGCTGGTGGAGTACGGCATCTTCCGGCCGGTGGAGCGACTGCTCACCCGCCACGTGAAAGGACGATCATGACGATCACCGAGACCATGGTGGGCTTCCGCGGGGTGGGCAAGACCTACCCCAAGCAGGCCCTCCCCGTGCTCGAGGGCATCGACCTCGAGCTCCGCGAGGGTGAGGTGGTGGCCCTCATCGGCCCCTCGGGCTGCGGCAAGTCGACGCTGCTCAACATCCTCGCCGGGCTCACCGACGTCTCGACCGGCACCGTCGATCTCGCGAGGTCGGACCTGCGGAGCGCGTACGTGTTCCAGAACCCGCGGCTGCTGCCGTGGCGCACGGTGCTGAAGAACGTGGAGTTCGCCCTCGAGCAGATCGGCGTGCCGGCCGAGGATCGCCGTCGGCGCGCCGTCGCCGCGCTCGAGACGGTGCACCTCAGCGAGCACCTCGACAAGTACCCCAACCAGCTGAGCGGCGGCATGCAGCAGCGCGCCGCCCTCGCCAGGGGCATCGCGATCGAGCCCACCCTGCTGCTGCTCGACGAGCCGCTCGGCGCGCTCGACGCCCTCACCCGCAGCTACCTCCAGGAGGAGCTGCTGCGCATCATCGCCGAGCTGAAGACGACCACCCTCCTCGTGACTCACGACATCGACGAGGCCATCCTGCTCGCCGACCGCGTGGTGGTGCTCTCGAGCCGGCCCGCGCGCATCCGGGAGATCTTCGAGGTGCCGTTCGGCCCCACTCGCTCGCTCGACACGATCATCGGCGACCCGCGCTTCGGTGCGCTCCGGCACGAGATCCGCGAGCTGCTGCGCCCGGAGGTGGCGGCATGACGGAGAGCACCCCCGGCGAGGTCGTGATCGTCCGCGACACCGAGCGCGAGTCGCTGTGGTTCCTCGGCGACCTCGTCGAGATCATCGTCGACGGCTCCAAGACCGGCGGCCGCCTCACGGTGGCCATGCACCACGCCCGCCCGAGCTCGCAGCCGCCGCTGCACGAGCACGACGCCGAGGACGAGATCTTCTTCATCCTCGAGGGCGAGATCACCTACTGGGCGCAGGGCATCACCGCGACGCTCGGCGCGGGCGACTTCATCCTGCTGCCGAAGGACGTGCCGCACAGCTTCCAGGTCTCGCCCGACCGGGAGGCGCGCTGGCTCGTCATCCTCGCCCCCTCGGGTTTCGAGGACTTCCTGCGCGAGGCCTCCGACCCGGCCGGGCATCGCGGGCTGCCGGAGGACTTCACGATGACCCCCGAGATCGAGTCGCGCCTCATGACCGCGGCCGAGACGGCGGGCATCACCATCCTCGGCCCTCCCGGCACCCGCCCGTCCTGACAGGAGTAACCATGTCCAACCTCCCCCTCGTCGAGCGCTTCTGGGCGGCCAACGCCACGGGCGACGTCGACACCCTGAAAGCGGTGCTCGCCCCGGATGTCGAGTGGACGGTCGTCGGCCGCACCGTGCCGATCGCGAAGACCTACCACGGTCAGGACGAGTTCTTCGGCGAGCTCATCGCCACCCTCATCGCCTCGTTCACGCCGGGCACCGTGCAGATGACGGTCACCGGCATGTTCGAGGACCTCGAGCGCTCCACCGTCGTCACGCAGGTGCACGAGCGGGCGGAGTCGATCACCGGCGCCACCTTCGACAACGACATCGTGACCGTCATGACCATCGCGGACGGCAGGATCGTGGCCTCCGCCGAGTACATGGACCTCCTCGAGGTCTCCCGCAGCATCCCCACCCCTGAATAAGAGGAGTCAGCATCATGGAAAGCACCGCAACCCTCGAGGCCCCCGCAGCGCCCACGCCGGGATCGCCCACATCCGCAGCGCCCGCGCCCGCGCCCGCAGAGAGCGTCGCGACCACCGCGGAGATCGTGCGCCGCATCCACGAGATCGGCCCCACCCTCCGTGCCAACTGGGCCGCAGGGGAGGCCGGCCGCTGCCTGCCCGCCGAGTCGATCGCCGCGATCCAGTCGACCGGAGCCTTCGACATCGCCCGCCTCGCGCGCTACGGCGGCTACGAGGGCGGTGCGCTCATGCTCGCCGAGGTCGCCCGCACGCTCGCCTACTACTGCGCGGCATCCGGGTGGGTCACCGTGATCTCGAACGGCTCGGTCATGCTCACCAACCGCTTCGAGGACTCCGTGGTGGAGGAGGTCTTCGGCTCGGGCGAGACCGTGAAGATGGCCTCGATCTTCGTGAGCCCGCACGGCTTCGCGAAAGGCGAGGACGGCGGCTACCGGGTGGCGGGGGAGTGGCCGTACTCCTCGAACGTCAACGACTCCGACTGGGCCATCGGCATCCTCCCCGTGCAGCGAGAAGGTGCCCCAGAGGGCGAGACCGAGATCGGCTTCGCCCTCATGAAGCGCGGCGAGTACACCGTGAAGGACACCTGGCACACCGTCGGCATGCGCGCCACCGGCAGCAACACGATCGTGGCCGAGGACGTCTGGATCCCCGCCGACCGCGTCTGCTTCTACGAACGACTGATGGGCGAGGCGTTCGAGACGGATGCCGAGGCGCCGCTCGGCCGCCGGCTCACCCCGATGGCCACCATGGCCACCACCATCTCGGCGCCGATCGTGGGGGCCGCCCAGGCCGCCCTCGACATCGTGGCCGCGAACGCGAAGAAGAGGGGTGTGGCGAACACGACCTACGCGAAGCAGAACGAGTCGGGCGCGTTCGTGAAGGATCTCGGCGAGGCCGCCATGAAGATCGACACCTCCATCCTGCACCTCACCCGCGCGGCGGAGCTCATCGACCGCACCGCGCAGGGCACGGTGCCGCTCACCTCCGAGCAGCGCGCGAAGATCCGCGGCGACGCCGGGCACTCGGGCCGCAGCACGGTCGAGGCGATGAACGAGCTGATGTGGCTGGCCGGTTCGTCGGCGTTCGCCGCGTCGAGCCCGCTCGAGAAGCTGTGGCGCGACGTCAACACCGGCGCGCGGCACGGTGCCGTGGCCGCCCCGATGAGCTACGAGGTGTTCGCCGACGGACTCGTGGGCGCCGAGTACATCGTTCCCGTGCTCTAGCGTGAACCGCATCGTCGCGTCGCTCGGGCTGCGCTATGCCGAGCTTGCGGGCGGCGAGCGGTTCGCCGCTCCCGTGCGTGCCCGTGGCCAGCTGGGGGTGCGGCGCCTCGTCGACGTGCCCGTCTTCCCGCAGCTGCCCAGCCGCCTCTCGGCCGCCATGGGCACGGAGCTCGAGCGCAACCCGCAGTCCGAAGACGCCTTCCACCTCAACGTGTGGGCGCCGGAGGGTGCCCGCGACCTCCCCGTGCTGGTCTACCTGCACGGTGGGGCGTGGGCGACGGGCGGCGGGTCGGCGGCCTGGTACGACGGCTCGGTGCTCGCGGCCCGCGGCATCGTGGTGGTCACCGTCAACTACCGGGTGGGCCCGCTCGCGCACCTGCAGCCGGACGACACCGAGGTGCTGCACAACCGCCCGGTGGAGGATCTGCTGCTCGCGCTGGACTGGGTGCAGGAGAACATCTCCTCCTACGGCGGCGATCCGCTCGAGGTGACGGTCGCCGGCCATTCCGCGGGCGGCTGGTACGGGCACGCGCTGAGCGTGCATCCGGCCGCTCGGGGCCTTCTCCGGCGGGTGGCCCACCTCAGCATGGGCACCGAGCCCGGGCGCTCGCCGGAGCTCGCACGCGCGATCACGGCCCGGGTGCAGGAGCTCACGGGGGATGCGTCGCTCCAGCGGGTGCCCCTCGGCGAGCTGCTCGCGGCGGGTCGTGCGGCGCTTGCGTTCGACCGCCCGCTCGGTGAGCTCCCCCGCTCGTACCTGCCGGCGGAGGGCGAGTTCGCGGCGCCCGATCTGTTCGACCCGCAGGTCGCCGCGGCCACCTGCCACGCCGACGCCGTGTACATCCGCACCACCGCCGACGAGACGGGGATCTTCGGCTTCGCCGACCCGGTCGATCGCGCCGTGACCGACGCGCAGGTCGACCGGCTCGCGGGGGAGTGGGGCGCCCCGCCGCCCGCCGGTGGCACGCCCTACGAGCGCCTCGTCTCCCTCACCACCTGGCGGCACTTCTCGGGGTTCGCCGTGGCGCTCGCCGCCGCCCACGCAGCCCTCGGCCGGCCCGTGCAGCTCGAGCGCTTCGAGGAGCGCAGCCCGCTCGAGGGCCTCGGCGCCGCACACTGCTTCGATCTGCCGTTCCAGTTCGGCAACCGGCCGCTCTGGGGTGATGCACCGATGCTCCGCGATGTGCATCCCGTGCGCTTCGCCGAGGTCTCCGCCCACTGGGTGACGAACCTGGCCGACTTCGTCTCGGGACATCCGGTGCCGAAAAAATCCATTCCGCACTAGTGACGATCGTAACTGCAATGTAATCTGGCCGAAACGAACGATGCCTACTGTCGATGGAGTACCCGCTCCATCACGCCGGAATCGAACGAAAGGTGATTCGCTGATGAATGACAGCCCGTACTGGAACCCGAAGACGGAGACGATGTCGAGGGACGACCTGCGCGCCCTCCAGTTCGTGAAGTTCAAGCGGGTGGTGGAATGGGCCGAAGCGCGCAGCGTGTTCTACCAGAAGTCGTTCCAGCGGGCCGGGTTCGACTCGTCTCAGCTGAACAGCTGGGACGACTACGACCGCGTGCCGTTCCTCACCCGTGAGGAGTGGATGCGCAGCCAGAACGACTTCCCGCCCTACGGCGAGCTGCCGGTGGCCGGTCACGAGAACGCGATCCGCTTCCACACCACGAGCGGCACCTCGGGCAAGACCCCGCTGCGGGCGCTCGACAGCCGCAAGGACTGGTCGTGGTCGGCCGAGATGTGGTCGTACGCCCTCTGGGGCATGGGCGTGCGCCCGCACGACATCGGCTACGTGGCCTTCGGCTACGGCACCTTCATCGGCTTCTGGGGCCTGCACAACGGCCTCGAGAAGCTCGGCGCCACCACGATCCCGGGCGGTGCCCAGCCCACCCCCACCCGCGTGAAGCAGATCATCGACTACGACGTCACGGTCGTGGCCTCCACCCCCACCTACGCCCTGCGGCTCGCGCAGGAGGCGGAGAGCCTCGGCATCGACCTGAAGAACTCCAAGGTGAGCCGGATCGTGCTCTCGGGCGAGCCCATCCCGCCGAAGACCAAGGAGCTCATCGAGGAGCTGTGGGGCGCCAAGTCGTTCGACACCGCCGGAATGACCGAGATCTCGACCATCTTCATGTTCGAGCCGGAGGACCAGCCGGGCGGCACCCACATCATCGAGGACCAGTTCGTGGAACGCGTGATCGATCCCGAGACCGGCATCGAGCTGCCCTACGGCGAGCGGGGTGAGCGCATCACGACGTCGTTCGGCCGCAGCATGATCCCCCTCATCAAGTACCGCACCTCCGACCTCGTGGTGAAGGTGCCGCACACCACCACCTCGAACGGGCGCACCTGGGACCTCTACCAGGGCGGCATCCTCGGCCGGGTCGACGACATGAAGCTCGTGCGCGGCACGAACGTCTACCCCCGCGCCGTCGAGGCCATCGTGCGGGCGTTCCCCGTGATCGACGAGTTCCAGGTGAAGATCACCCGGGAGGGCATCCGCGACGAGATCACGCTGCTCGCCGAGCCCGTGCCCTCGGTGACCGATGCGGAGTGGACCGAGCTCATCGCGAAGCTCGGCACCGAGCTGGCCGACGGCCACGAGGGCCTGCGTTTCATCATCGAGCGCGCGCCCGAGAACACCCTCCCCCGCTTCGAGCTGAAGGCCAAGCGCCTCCAGGACCTGCGCTGAAGCACCCGACTCCCACCGCAGACAACCGACAGCAGACAGTAGAAACAAGGAGCTGACGACATGGCCGTTGACCTCATCGGCAACGAACTGACCGCCAAGGAGCAGCAGCTCCTCGACGCCTACGAGAGCCTGAAGGCCCTCGAGGCCGGCGGCGGACTCGCCCCCAGCACCGAGTCGAACGTGCGGGTGGCTCTCGCGGCGCTCGGCGTGGCGGTGGGCGATCTCGCGCTCTGCTACGAGCACCTCACCGACAGCAGCTGCTGAGGATGCGGCTCGCACGCATCGCGCTCGGCGACGCAGGCTCCACGGATGCCCCGCGCACGGCCGTGGTGGAGGGCGAGCAGCTGCTCGTGCTGCCCGCCGGCGCCCCCACGATCGACGACCTCGTGCGGCTCGGCCTCGCGGCCGCGCTCGCCGCGGTCGAGGAGCTGCTGCCGACGGCCGAGACGGTGGCGCTCGCCGACGCCGTGCTGCTCGCCCCGCTCGCGCGCTTCAACCGCGACATCCTCTGCACGGGCTGGAACTACACCGACCACTTCTACGAGTCGCTCGGCAAGCGCGCGGGCCAGGGGCCGGACGAGATGCCCGAGCACCCCACGTTCTTCACGAAGGGCCCGGGCGTCGTGATCGGGCCGACCGATCCGATCGCCTTCGACGCCGCGCTCTCGGCGAAGTGGGACTACGAGGCCGAGGTGGCGCTCGTCATCGGCACCGGCGGGCGCTCGCTCCGCGCCGAGACCGCCGCTCGGCACGTGTTCGGCTACTTCGTGGCCAACGACGTCTCGCAGCGCGACCTGCAGCGCCAGCACGGCGGGCAGTGGCTGAAGGGCAAGTCCGTCGACGGCACGATGCCGATCGGCCCGTGGATCACGACGGCCGACGAGGTCGACCTCGACGCCCTGCACCTCTCGCTCACCGTCAACGGCGAGCTGCGGCAGAACTCCTCCGCCACCGCGATGGCGTTCCCCGTGCCCGTGCTGCTCGAGGAGCTCAGCCGCGGAATGACCCTCGAGGCCGGCGACGTGCTGCTCACGGGCACGCCGAGCGGCATCGGCAGCGCGCGCGAGCCCGCGGTGTTCCTGGCCGACGGCGACGAGATCGTCACGCGTGTCGACGGCCTCGGCGAACTCCGCAACCGCGTGACGGCGACGGATCTGACCTCACCCGCCTAGACCAGCCGCCCCCGGCATCCACCCAGGCATCCACCCCGAAGGAACGAGACACCATGGCCACGCCTCCCCCCGCCACCGCCTTCAGTCACGCCGGCGTCACCGTGCCCGACCTCGAGGCCGCCATCGACTGGTACCGCGACACGCTCGGCTACTACCTGCTGGCCGGCCCGCTCGAGGTGCTGGAGGACGACAGCCCCCTCGGCATCGCGGCGACCAACATCTACGGCGTGGGCTTCACGAGCTTCCGGTTCGCGCACCTCTGCGGTGCCGACGGTGCGGGGCTCGAGCTCTTCACCTTCGCCTCGCCCGCCACGGTGGCGCCCGAGGACAACTTCGAGTTCTGGAAGACGGGCATCAACCACATCTCGCTCACGGCCGTCGACTTCGAGGGCGTGAGCGACCGGATCGTGGCCGCCGGCGGCCGTGCCCGCTCGGAGACGGTGGTCATCGACCCGGCGAAGAACTACCGCATCCAGTACATGGAGGACCCCTGGGGCACGGTCGTGGAGCTCTGCTCCCACCCCTATACCCAGATGTGGGCCTGACTCCCTCTGCAGAGGGCGCTAGTTGTTGCTGGCCAGGAGGTTGTCGACGCGCACACTCGTAGGGCTGAGAGCAGGCTTACTGAAGTATGCGGTCGACGAGTTCGTCAACAGCGGCGTCGACAGATAATCCCGTGTCGAGTGGCGCGGTGAGGTGGTCGAGCATCAGTCCGTCGATGGCGTAGTGGAACAAGGCGATCTCGGTTCGCCCCCCGGGCAGGCCAGAAGCGTCGTTGAATGCGACATCCTCCTGGAATGCTCGCTGTCGCCACGTTCCGAGCGTCGCGGCGATTGCGGGGCGTCGAGCGGCCTCCAGCCGCAGCTCGAAGAGGGCAAGCGACACATGCGGGTCAGCGCTGAGTCGTCGCACGACGTCTCGCAGGTAGTCGGCAAAGAGTGCCCGGTCGGCAGATCGAGCGCCACGGGAAGGAACGATGTCGGGATCGGGTGTTAGTCGCTCTCCGATGCGGTCAACGAGTGCGGAGATGAGATCGTCGCGGGTCGGGAAGTAGTTCGACGCGGTGCCGCGTGGCGTGCCGGCTGCGGCGTCGACAGCTCGGTGGGTGAGACCGCGGGCTCCTTCCTGAGCGAGCACGCGGATCCCGGCGTCGGCGAGAGCGGAGCGTCGTTCATCATTGCGGGCCATGTCGCCCATGCTAGCCAAACCACGACTGCTGTTGTAGTTTAACTACGACAAATGTCGTGATTGGAGAGATCGTGCGAGAACTGATCTATTACGTCGCCGTCAGCATCGACGGGTATATCGCCGACCCGACGGGTGGGTTCGACGCGTTCCTTGTCGAAGGCGACCATTCGTCGGTGGTGTTCGGCGAGTACGCAGATGCGTTGCCCGCGCATGCACATGCAGCGCTGGGCATCGAACCGCCAAGAAAGCGATTCGACACGGTGATCATGGGGTGGAAGACACTCAGACCCGCACTCGATATGGGCATCACCAGCCCCTACCCTCACCTGCGTCAGATCGTCGCGAGTCGCCACTCACGCGACGTCGACCCGGCGATCATCCTCACTGACGATCCGCGCGCCACGGTCCGCAGCCTGAAGCAAGAAGACGGTCTGGACGTCTGGCTCTGCGGTGGTGGCGAGCTTGCAGGCACGCTTCTGCCCGAGATCGATCGCCTCGTCATCAAACGCAACCCCGTCGTCTTCGGCTCTGGCATCTCCATGTTCGGCGGTGCCCCCTACGAGCTGTCCGCGTTCGCTCTGACCGAAACCCGCTCCTTCGAGTCGGGTGTCGTGATCGAGGAGTACGTCTCCCGTGGCAGAGCATGAGTATCGTGAACGGGCCATCGCGCGAAGGCCACCGCATGCGAACGCTCGAGCTCGCTCTCGAAGGCGTAGCAATCAGTCGCCGGACAGCTAGTGGCCTTTGAAGGCCTCGTGCAGCCACCAGGAGCCGCCGTCGGAGGCGATCTTCGCGTCGATCACCAGGGGCGCCGTGGGTGAGGATGCGAGCCAATCGGTCACGCCCGCCAGGTCGGCGGGGCTCCGCACCGTGAGGGCGGCCGCCCCGTAGCCGCGCGCGATCGAGGCGATGTCGGTCTCCGGGAACGTGACGGTCGAGAGGTCCGTGCCCTCGCCGAAGTGGTGCACCTCCGCGCCGTAGGCGGCGTCGTTGTAGACGACCACCACGAGCGGCAGCCCGATCCGCACGGCCGTCTCGAGCTCCGCGATGGCCATCAGGAACCCGCCGTCTCCCGTGCCGAGCACGGGCAGCCGCGACGGCTGCGCGAGCGCGGCGCCGATGGCGGTGGCGAGCCCGAGGCCGATCGACTGGAAGGCCTGCGTGAAGCAGAAGCCCCGCTCGTCCGGCACCGCGAGGTAGGCGCTCGGGTAGCCCATGAAGTTGCCCGAGTCGATCGACACGATCCGTTCGGCGGGCAGCAGCCGGTCGAGCTCCTTCGAGAGCTCACGCGGGTCGATCGCCGTGGCGGTCGAGACGTCCGGCGTCTCCTCGTCGTTCCAGCGCACCGAGCCCTCGAGCGGCGCCGAGCGGTAGCCGGCGCCCTCGCGCGGCGACGCCTCGAGCGCCGCGAGCACGTCGACGGCGGTGAGAGCGGAGTCGCCCACCACGCCGAGGTCGATCGGGCGATTGGCGCCGAGGGCCCGGCCCTCGACATCCACCTGCACGACGGTCGCGTCGGGGCCGATGAGGTTGCCGTGCCGCATGGTCCACATGTTGAGCGCGCAGCCCCAGCCCACCACGAGGTCGGCGGAGGAGATGAGCTCGGCCGTGCGGGGCGACGAGAAACCGCCCGAGATGCCGAGCGCGAACGGCTGGCCCTGGAAGAGTCCGTTGGCCACGGCCGAGGTGGCCAGAAGGGCTCCGGATGCCTCGGCGAGGGCCACGAGCTCGGGCCCCGCACCACGGGCTCCGCGGCCGGCCACGAACACCGGGCGGGAGGCGGCGCGGATGGCGGCGGCGAGCTCCTCGACGGCTGCGGCCGACGGGCGGATCGGCGTGTCGGCCAGCACCGAGAGGTCGTCCGGCAGAGCGGGAGCGGCGGCGGCCTGCACGTCGAGGGGCAGGCTGATCACGACCGTGCGGCGCTCGTTGACGGCCGTGCGGTAGGCCCGCACGACATCCGCGAGCGCCGTGCCCGCCGAGTGCACGCGCTCGGCGACGGCGCCGAGACTGCGGGCCAGCGCATCCTGATCGATCTTGAAGTTCGAGGTGACCGAGCCGTTCGCCACGTCGGCCGTGAGCACGATCATCGGCGTGCGGCTCTTGGCCGCCTCGCCGATGCCCGTGGCCGCGTTGGTGAGGCCGCAGCCCTGGTGCGTGGTGAGCACGGCGGGCAGGTCGCTCATGCGGGAGAAGGCGTCGGCCATCGTGGCCGCACCGCCCTCGTGCCGGGCCGTGGTGACCGGCACGCCGGCGGCCGCGAGCGCGTTGGTGACCTCGAAGTTGCCACTGCCGACCACGGTGAAGACGTGGCCGACACCGAGCCGGCCGAGGGCGGTTCCGACGAGTTCTGCGACGTTCACGACTCAGGCGCCGGTGATCGCGAACACGCGGGTGGGGCTGCCCGTGCCGCCGACGATCGGCAGCGGGCTGACCACGATCATGGCGCCGGTGGCGGGGAGGTCGCCGAGGTTCTGGAGCGATGTGAGGCCGTACTTGTCGGCGCCGAGCAGGTAGTAGTGGGCCGGGAACGCCGGGTCCATGCCGCCGGCCGAGCCGGCGTCGATGCCCACGGTCTCCACGCCGAAGCCCGAGATCGGGCGCTCCTCGGCGAGCCACTGGGCGCAGGCGGCCGAGATGCCCGGGGTGTGCGGGCCGTTCTCGTCGGCGTTGAGGAACGCGTCCTGGTCGTCCGAGAACTTCTCCCAGCCGGTGCGGAGGAGGAGCCAGCTGTTCGCGGGGAGCTCGCCGTGCTCGGCCTCCCAGGCCAGGATGTCGTCGACCTCGAGCAGGAAGTCGGCGTCGGCCTCCACCTCGGCGGTCTTGTCGATCACACAGGCCGGGCCGATCAGGCGCTCGGGCAGGATCTCGGAGACGTCGAGGCCCTCGCGGCCCGAGGCCCAGTGCACCGGGGCGTCGATGTGCGTGCCGATGTGCTCGCCGGTGTGGATGTTGTGGTGCTTCCAGTACGGGCCGGGCTCGTTGTAGGCGCTGACCTCTTCGAGGCTGAAGTCGATCAGATTGGCGAACGGATCCGGCAGGCGGAGGGTTGGGGTGGTGCTGCTCAGCCTGTTCGTCAGGTCGACGACCTTCAGTGAGCCTCCGGTGATCCCGGAGAGGAATTCTGCGATGACATTCGATCCGCTCACGATTCTCCAATCAGATGTGTGACCCGACTCTAGCGCCCACCGTCCGAATCTGGCACCCTCAACTAACGATCGTCATGCGGCTGTAATTCTCCGGAAACGAAAGCACCGTAGCTTGAGTCTCCAGACAGCACCGCAACGCACCGCACAGCAACGCACCCGTATCCCTACCCGGAGGTCCGTCATGAAACCCATCGTCGCCCGAAGCGGAGCCGCCGTCGCGGTCGCCGCGTCGTTCGTGCTCCTCGCCGGCTGCGTCAGCAGCGCCCCGGCCGAGTCCGACTCCACCTCGTCCGCCGCCGGTGAGGGCGGGGGTCTCACCATCGGCGTCGTCATGGCCGAGACCGGCTTCATGTCGCCGTTCGACATCCCCGCGCTCAACACCATCAAGATGGAGGTCGACGCGGTCAACGAGGCCGGGGGCATCGACGGAGCGCCGATCGAGCTCAACATCGTCGACACCGGCTCGGACCTCGACCAGTACGCCTCGGCGGCCCAGGAGGTCATCGACGCGGGCGCCGACGTCATCGTCGTGACCTGCGACTACGACGTCGCGAGCCCCGCCTCCCTCGTGGCCGAGGCCGCGGGCATCCTCAACATCGCCCCGTGCGTGGGTGACACCATCTACGGCCCCGCGGGCGGCCTCGAGCTCGGCTTCTCGATGGGCAACGGCACCCCCGGCGAGTCGTCGGTGATGGCCGAGTTCGCCGTCGACGAGGGCTGGAAGAACGCCGTGTTCCTCACCGACACCTCGATCAAGTACACGGTCGGCCAGTGCGACGTGGCCCAGAAGCGCTTCGAGGAGCTCGGCGGCACCACGGTCGGCACCTACGACTACGTGCAGGGCGAGTCGATCGTCGAGACCGTCTCCCAGATCACCGCGGGCACCGCGCCCGACGTGGTGTTCAACTGCGGCTACAGCCCGGGCGGCGCCCAGGCGGCCAAGGATCTCCGCGACAACGGCGTGACCGCCCCGATCGTCTCGGGGTTCGGCATGGACGGCACCTTCTGGCTCGACTCCGTTCCCGGGCTGAGCGACTACTACACCGTGACCTACTCCTCCATCATGGGCGACGACCCCAACGCGGCGGTCAACGAGCTGGCCGACGGCTACGAGGCCGAGTACGGTGAGCGCCCGAGCGTGGGCAGCTTCGTGACCGGCACGTCGACCGTGCAGGCGCTCGTCGCGGCTCACGAGACCGCGGGTTCGTGGGACGGCAAGGCCCTCGCCGACGCCTTCCTCGCCTTCGACGGCGAAGACCTCCTGGTGGGGCCGACGAGCTTCACCGATGAGCTGCACATCAACGTCGAGCGCCCCCAGCGCGTGATGAAGATCACCGGCGGCGAGCTCGCGTTCCTCGAGGAGCGGGCGCCCGAGAAGGTCGTCTTCGTTGACTGACAGCTCCACCCCGCAGGGGTCGCCCTCTTCGCAGCCAGGGCCTTCGGGCACCCTGGCCGCGGAGGGGGTGACCCGGCACTTCGCCGGGGTCAAGGCCCTGAGCGACGTGCACCTCGAGGTGCCGGCCGGGCGCATCACGGGCCTGATCGGCCCGAACGGCGCCGGCAAGTCGACCCTCGTGAACATCCTGAGCGGCTACGACCGGCCCGACGAGGGCCGGGTGCTCCTCGGCGGCGTCGACCGCACCCGGGAGCGCTCCTACCGGCGCACCCGCCGCGGGGTCGCGCGCACCTTCCAGCACGGTCACATCTTCAAGGAGCAGACCATCCTCGAGAACGTGCAGCTCGGCGCCCTGGGCGTCGGCCGCAGCTCCCGGGCCGCCCGGCGGGAGGCGATCGAGATCCTCGACCGCTTCGACCTGCTCGAGCACGCCGGCGAGAGCGCCGCGCACCTCCCGCACGGCGTCGAGCGCCGGCTCGGGGTGGCCAGAGCCCTCGCCACGCGCCCCACCCACCTGCTGCTCGACGAGCCGGCCGCCGGACTCAATGACGGCGAGATGGAGCTGTTCAAGAGCGCCATCCGCTCGGTCGTCGACGACCTCGACGTGGGCGTGCTGCTCATCGACCACAACATGCGGCTGATCTTCGGCGCCTGCGACCACATCCACGTGCTCGCCGCGGGCGCCAACGTGGTCGACGGGCCGCCCGAGACGGTGCGCGCCGACCCGCGCCTGGCCGAGTCCTATCTCGGCAGCATGGCCGCCACGATCGCGGGAGGCGACGATGCCTGACACCCCTGTGAACGGTGAGACACCTCAGAACGCTGCGTCCGCATCCGCCCGCCCCGAGCCCATCCTCGACGTGCAGAACCTCTCGGTGGCCTACGGCGGCGTCACCGCGGTGGCGGGCGTCTCGTTCCACGTCGGCCCCGGCGAGCTCGTGGGCGTCATCGGCCCGAACGGCGCCGGCAAGTCCTCCACCCTGCTCGCCCTCGCGGGGGCCGTGCGCGGCAAAGCGGATCGGCTGACCTTCGAGGGCACGTCCCTGCTCGGCCGCAAGCCCGAGCAGATCGCCCGCTCCGGCTTCGCCCTCGTGCCCGAGGGCCACCACATCTTCGGGGCCCTCTCGGTGAGCGACAACCTCCGCCTCGGCGAGGTCGCGCGGCGCGACAGAGCGGGCCTCGCCACCACGCGGGAGTGGGTGCTCGAGCTCTTCCCGATTCTGCGGGAGTTCCTCGGCCGGCCCGCCGGCCTGCTCTCCGGCGGGCAGCAGCAGCAGCTCGCCATCGCGCGCGCCCTGCTCTCCGAGCCCCGTCTGCTCGTGCTCGACGAGCCCTCGCTCGGCCTCTCGCCCACCGCGATCGACACCGTCTTCGAGGCCATCGCCGCAGTGCAGCAGGCCGGCACCGCCGTGCTGCTCGTGGAGCAGCGCGCGCAGCAGACGGTGGCCGCGGCCGCCCGCACCCATGTCCTCGGCGAAGGCAGGATCACGATGACCCTCGGCCCCGCCGACGCCACCGACGCCGAACTCCTCGCGAAGGCCTACCTCGGATCATGACCTCCTTCCTCCAGGCACTCATCGACGCCACCTCCGCGGGCGCCGTCTACGCGCTCGCGGCGCTCGGCATCGGCCTCGTCTTCGGCGTGCTGCGGCTCGCGAACTTCGCCTACGGCGAGATCATCACCGCCTCGGCCTACACGCTCATCATCGTCTGGCCGATGAACCCGGTGCTCGCCGTGCTGGGCGCCGCGGTGGTGGGCGTGGCCGTCGCGCTCGCCATGAACTACGCCGTGTTCTCCTGGCTGCGCTCGCAGTCGGCGGCCACGCTGCTCATCGCGAGCTTCGGCCTCAGCATCCTGCTGCAGCGCATCTACGAGGGCATCTTCGGCGCCAACGTGCTCTCGGCCTCCGTGGCGAGCGGGCTCTCGACCTCCGTGAACCTCGGCGGCGTGCGGCTCAACCTGCTCTCGGTCGTCACGATCGTGCTCGCCGCCATGCTCCTCGTGGGGGTGCAGCTCTTCCTCACCCGCACGAGCATCGGGCTGCAGGTGCAGGCCGCGTCGGCCGACTTCCGGATCGCGCGCCTGCTCGGTGTGCGCTCGGGTCTCGTGATCGCCGTCACCTTCGCCATCAGCGGCTTCATCGCCGCGGCCGTCGCCTTCGTGCTCACCGTGCAGTCGGGCACCGTGGGGCCCTCGTTCGGCGTGCAGCCCACGCTCTTCGGCCTCATCGGCGCCGTGATCGGCGGTCTTCGCAACCTCCGCGGCGCGGTCGTCGGCGGCTTCGTGGTGGGCGTGGCGCTCTCCCTCCTCACCAGCTGGCTGCCGCCGGAGATCAATCCGTTCCGCACGGCCTTCGTCTACCTCCTCGTCATCGCCGTGCTCGTGCTGCGGCCGAACGGCCTGTTCTCCGCAGGCGCCGGAAAGGTGCGCACATGATGCGTCGCGACCGCAAGGCCCAGGGCCTCGTGCCCGTTCCCGAGTGGGTGGGCGACGCCTGGACGATCGCCGCGCCGCTCGGCCTGCTCTACCTCGTCACCGCCCTCGCGAGCGGCGTCTCCTCCTCGGCCAGGGTCGACCTCGGCTACATGCTGGTCAACCTCGTGATCGTGGTGGGCCTGTCGATCTTCGTGAGCAACAGCGGCGTGCTGTCGTTCGGGCACCTCGCCTTCGTGGCGATCGGTGCGTGGACGATGTCGCTCCTCACCATCCCCGTGAACATGAAGGACTCGATCATGCCGGCGCTCCTGCCGGTGCTCCGCGACGCGTCGCTCCCGCCGCTCGTGGCGGTGCTCGTGGCCGCGGTCGTCGGCGGCGTCGTGGCGCTCCTCGCCGGGGCCGCCCTCATGCGGCTGCACGGGCTCGAGGCCGGCATCGCGACCTTCGCGCTGCTCATGCTCGTGGTGCAGGTGCTCACCTACTCCACGGCCCTCGGCCCGCGCTCGGGCCAATCCATGGTCGGCATCCCGCAGTCCCTCGACCTGCAGAGCATGCTCGTGATCGCACTCCTCATGGTGGTGGTGGCCTGGTTCTACAGCCGCTCCCGCAGTGCTCGACTGCTCCGCGCATCCCGCGACGACATCACCGCGGCCCCGGCCTCGGGCATCCACGTGACCAAGCACCGGATCATCGCGTTCGCGATCTCGGGAGCCGTCGCCGCGGTCGGCGGGGCGCTCTGGGCGCAGACGAACCGGGTGGTTCAGGCCTCGCAGTTCAACCTCGACTTCACCTTCACCACGATCGCGATGCTCGTGATCGGCGGCATGTTCTCGCTCTGGGGAGCCGTGGTGGGCGTGATCGTGGTGTCGGTGCTCAACCACGTGCTGGGGCTCCTGGAATCGGGTCTCCAGCTCGGCGGCGTGATCGTGTCGCTGCCCTCGGGCAGTCGGCTGATCATCGTGGGCCTCGTGCTGATCGTCGTGCTGATCCTCCGCCCGGGCGGTCTCACCGGCGGGCGCGAGGCGAGGTGGCCGCTCCGGCCGAAGCTCGCCCTGGGACTCTCCCGCAACTCCTAATTCGTAAATCGTGACGATCGTCACTTCCGAGTAATATAAAACTCGTATCCCACTCGACTCGACGGAACGGAAAGCACCCCACGATGAAAATCGCATGCATCGGTGGAGGCCCCGGCGGCCTGTACAGCGCCATCCTGCTCAAGCTCGCCGATCCCGCCCACGAGGTGACGGTCTACGAGCGCAACGCCGTCGACGAGACCTTCGGCTTCGGCGTCGTGTTCTCGGAGGAGACCCTCGACGGCCTCCGCGCGGCCGATCCGGTGAGCTTCGAGCGCATCGAGAAGCTCTGGCGCAAGTGGAGCGCCATGGACGTCGACTTCCTCGGCTACCAGGAGCGCAGCGACGGCCACGCCTTCGCGGCCCTCGCCCGCAAGGACCTGCTGATGGTGCTCGCCGACCGCGCCGCCGAGCTCGGCGTCGAGCTCGTGCACAACACGGATGCGCCGCTCGCCGAGGAGCTGCGGCTCACCCACGACCTCGTGATCGCCTCCGACGGCGTCAACAGCCGCACCCGCGAGACCTACGCGGCTGAGTTCGGCGAGAAGGTCGAGGTGCGACCCTTCAAGTACGCCTGGTTCGGCACCGACCGGCCGATCGAGTGCTTCACGTTCGTGTTCGTCAACACGCCCTACGGCATGTTCTGGGCCCACATCTACCCGTTCGGTGAGAACGGATCGACCTTCCTCGTCGAGACCGATCCCGAGACCTGGCACCGCGCCGGGCTCGACGACTCGGTGCGGGTGCCGGGGCAGACCGACGAGAAGGCCCTGAAGTTCTGCGAGGAGATCTTCGCGGAGTACCTGCAGGGCCATGCGCTGCAGGGCAACAACTCCAACTGGCTGAACTTCCGCGACGTCACGAACGAGCACTGGCACACCGGCAACGTCGTGATCATCGGCGACGCAGCGCACACCGCCCACTTCTCCATCGGCTCCGGCACCAAGCAGGCGCTCGAAGACGCGGTGGCGCTCGTGGGCGCGGTCGCGGGGGAGCCCACCGTCGAAGACGCGCTCCTGCGCTACGAGGAGATCCGCCGGCCCGTCGCCGCGTCGCTCCGGCGCTCGGCCATGACGAGCCTCGAGTGGTTCGAGAGCATCCACCGCTACACCGTGCTGCCGCCCGCGCAGTTCGTGTTCCAGCTGCTCACCCGCAGTCAGCGCATCACCTACGACAACCTGCGCGTGCGCGATCCGCTCTACATGGCCCGCGTCGACGACTGGTTCGCCGAGGATCAGGCCGCCCGCGGCACCGGCGCACCCTCGGGCACGCCGCCCATGTTCTTCCCCTACAAGCTGCGCGACCTCGAGCTGAAGAACCGCGTGGTGGTCTCGCCCACGGCGCAGTACTCGGCCGTCGACGGCGTGCCCACCGACTGGCACCTCGTGCATCTCGGCTCCCGCGCCGTGGGTGGCGCCGGGCTCGTCTTCACCGAGATGACCTGCGTGTCGCCCGAGGGCCGCATCACCCCCGGCTGCCCCGGCATCTACGACGACGAGCAGGAGCAGGCGTGGGCGCGGGTCGTCGACTTCGTGCACTCCAACAGCTCGGCCGCCATCGGGCTGCAGATCGGCCACTCGGGCCGGAAGGGCAGCACCAAGCTCATGTGGGAGGGTATGGACGAGGCGCTCGACGAGGGCAACTGGCCCATCGTCGCCCCGTCGCCCATCCCGTACCTGGCCGACGGACAGGTGCCGCACGAGCTCACCGAGGCCGAGATCGCAGGGATCGTGGAGGAGCACGTGCAGGCCGCTCTCCGCGGGGCGAGGGCCGGCTTCGACATCCTCGAGCTGCACTTCGCGCACGGCTACCTCGTGTCGAGCTTCCTCTCTCCGCTGTCGAACAAGCGCACCGACGGCTACGGCGGCGACGCCGCGGGCCGCAGCCGGTTCGCGATCGAGGTGTTCGACGCCGTGCGCGCCGTGTGGCCGGAGTCCAAGCCCATCAGCGTGCGCATCAGCGCCACCGACTGGGTCGACGGCGGATTCTCGGGCGACGACGCGGTGGAGCTCTCGCGCGTGCTCAAGGAGCACGGCTGCGACATCATCGACGTCTCGACCGGGCAGACGAGCACCGAGGCGAAGCCCAACTACGGCCGGCTCTACCAGACGCCGTTCGCCGACCGGATCCGCCTCGAGGCCGGCATCCCGACCATGACGGTGGGGGCGGTGTCGTCGATCGACGACGTCAACACCATCCTCGTGGCCGGCCGTGCCGACCTCTGCCTGCTGTCGAGGCCGCACCTCGTCGACCCGTACTGGACGCTCAACGCCGCGCTCGACCTCGGCTACCGCGACAAGACCGTGCCCAAGCAGTACAAGTCGGGGCTGCGCGCACGCCGGCGGGCGCAGACGCCGTGAGCGCGGCAGGCGCCGGTCCGGGCCCGTCGGTGGGCCCGTCGGTGGGCCCGTTCTCGGAGTCGCCCTTCGATCAGCACTACGGTCTCGAGATCGTGTCGCTGGGGGAGGGCGTGGCCGAGGCGCGGCTCGAGACCGGGCCGCAGCACGCCCAGCCCACGGGCGTCGTGCACGGCGGGGTCTACTGCGCCATCGCCGAGGCGATCGCCTCCGAGGGCACGAACCACGCCGTGCGGCCGTCGGGGCGGGTGGGCATGGGGCTGTCGAACAGCACGAACTTCCTGCGCTCGGCGCCCGTGCCCGGAGTGCTCGTGGCGCGCGCCGAGGCGCTGCACCGGGGCCGCAGCACGTGGGTCTGGGACGTCACGATCGGCGACGAGGCTGGCGCCGTGCGCTACGCCGTGACGCGCATGGTGATCGCCGTGCGTGATCTCCCGGCCTAGCCGGCGGCCCCGCCGGCCGCGATCCCGTTCGAAACCGCAAACCTCCCGTCACCCGGCCGCTGTGAGGCGCCGGATGCCGGGAGGTTTGCGGTTCTGAACCGATCCGGGGCCGATCAGGCGCGGGGGCGGTGGGCCTTCGCGAGGGCGGTGGCCACCAGGTGGCCCGAGCCCGCGCCGAGGCCGGGGCCAGGATGCGACGAGGCGCCGAGGTGCCAGACGCCCTTCACGGAGGTCTTGTGGGTGCCGGCCGAGGGGAGGGGGCGCCAGAGCAGGTTCTGGTCGATCTCGGCGGAGCCCGCGTAGGGGTCGCCCGCGACGGCGTTGGGGTTGTAGGCCTCGAGGTCCTGCGGAGTGATGACCTCGGTGGCGAGGATCGAGTCGCGGAGGCCGGGCGCCACCGACTGCACGCGGTCGAGCACGCGGTCGACGTAGGCGCGCACGACGTCGGGCGACCAGCCGCCGTCGGCACCCGCGATGGTGCCGGACGCGTCGCCCTTCAGCTCGAACGGCACCTCCTGCAGCTGCAGCCACAGCGAGCCCTTGCCCTCGGGCACCCGTGTGGGGTCGAGCAGGTGCTGACGGCCGATCACCACCGTGGGGGCGCTCGGCAGGAGGCCCGCCTCGGCCTGGGCGCAGGCGACTCCGGTCGATCCGGAGCCGTCGCTGACGTGCACGAGCGGTGCTTCGTCGAGGCGCGCATCCGTGAAGGTCAGGGGTGCGTCGAGCGCGAGGTGCAGCTGCATGGCCGCGCGGCCGTAGCGGTAGCGGGCGGCCTCGCTGCGGGTGCGCGCGGGCACGGCTGCCGAGGGCAGGAGGTCGCGGTAGAGGGCGCCGGGGGTCGTGCCGGCCAGCACGGCGCGGCGGGCCAGGATGCGGCCGGAGCTCGTCTCGACGCCGGTGGCGCGGCCGTCGGCCACGATGATCTTCTCCACGCTCGTGCCCGTCACGATCTGCACGCCGTTCGCTTCGAGCACGCCACGGAAGGCCTTGACGAACTCGCCGGCGCCGCCCTTGACCACGGGCAGGCCGAAGCCGTGCATCGAGAGGGCCATGATGGCGAACATCATGCCTCCCGTCGCGCTGTCGGGCGAGAGCCCCGCGTGCAGCAGCCACGGTGCCCACAGGCGGTCGGCCTCGTCGCCCTTGAAGCGCTCTCGGGCGAACGAGCGGCCGCTCATCAGGGCGTCGCGGACGAGCGATTCGCTGCCCTTGAGCTTGAAGGTGCGCAGGGCCTTCGCGGCGAGGCCCACGGCGGCCGGCGTGCGGAGCTCGGAGCCGAGGGCGCCGAACACCACGGGGGCGCGGCCGCCCATCTGCTCGAGCATGAGGCCGTAGTTCTCGCGGTCGGAGGCGTGCTCGAAGGCAGCGGCGGTGGCCACGGGGTCGCGATGCGCCACGGCGGCTTGGCCGTCGGGGGAGATGCTGCCCGTGAGCGGGCCGTCGGTGTTGCAGTACTCCAGGCCCTGGGCGTGCAGGTCGGGGCCGAGGGCCGCGTAGGCGGCGCCCGAGACGAAGAGCGGATGCCACGACGAGTACGTGTCGTGCACGAAGCCGGGTTCGGTGAGCTCGCCCGAGGCGATGAAGCCGCCGATCTCGGGGTTCTTCTCCACCAGCGCCACCGACCAGCCGGCCTTGCCGAGCTCGGCTGCGGCCACGAGGGCGTTGATCCCGGATCCGATGATGACGGCGTCGACTGTGCGCTCCATGACTCGACGATACCGGGCATCCGGTCACGAATGGCACATTCATGTTACGAACGGAATAAAAGTGTGTGATTCGAGCGCTCTGGTGATAGCGTGCCGGTGGAGGTAGACCATGTCAGCAGAGATCGTCCCCGTCGTCACCCGCCGCGGTGAGGAGCACACCGAGACCGGCCAGTCCGGTGGAGCCGTCCGCGTCTCCGGAGTGAGCATCCAGCACACCCCCGCCACGAAGATCTGGTTCGGCCAGGTCAGCAACGAGCCGGGCTACCGGTCGTTCCCCCACCACCACGGCGAGGCCGAGACCGGCGGCTACGTGCTGCGCGGCTCCGCCCGCATCTACTTCGGCGAGGGCTTCTCGGAGTGGCTCGACATGAGCGAGGGCGACTGGGTCTTCGTGCCGCCGTTCATGCCGCACGTCGAGGCGAACATGTCGACCACCGAGGAGCTCGTGTGGCTGACCACCCGCACGCCCGAGAACATCGTGGTGAACCTCGACGACGTCGACGACTCGACGCTCGAGGGCTACCGGCGGGCATGAGCTCCGCACAGTCGCCGTCGGCAGCACCCTCGCTCGAGCCCACGTCGGCGCCGTTCCTCGCAGCGGTCGATCTGACGGATGCCGGTGGCGACGTGTTCACCGCGCGCACCCAGTACGTGCCGTGGCCCAAGGCCTACGGCGGGGACATGGTGGTGCAGGCGCTCGCCGCCGCCATCCGCACCACCGACTCCGACCGGCGGGTCAACTCGTTCCACGGTCACTTCCTGCGGCCCGTCGACGTCTCGAGCGAGGTCTCGTACGCCGTCGATCGTGTGCGGGACGGCCGCGGGTACTCCACCCGCACCGTCACCGGGCAGCAGAACGGCAAGTCGGCGTTCATCGCGACCGTGACCTTCCAGGTGCCGGAGGACGGGCCCGACCTGCAGATCGAGATGCCCACGTCGCTGCCCGCGCCTTCTTCGTTGCCGTCGTCGGCCGAGGCCGTCGCCGGGGTCGAGGGGCCGGCCGCGGCCTATTGGGCCTCCGGTCGGAGCTTCGACATGAGGCACGTGCCCTCGCCCGTCTACTTCGACGTCGACGGAGCCGCGGTGCCGCACCAGGCCGTGTGGGTGAGGGCGTTCGACGCCCTGCCCGACGACCTCGACGTGCACCGCACCGCGCTCGCCTACGTGTGCGACTACACGATCCTCGAGAGCGCCCTGCGCGCCACCTCGACCCCGTGGGCCGCCGCCGGGCTCGCGACCGCGAGCCTCGACCACGCCATGTGGTTCCACCGCGACGGCCGTGCCGACGAGTGGGTGCTCTACGCCCAGCAGCTGCAGTCGCTGCAGAGTTCGCGCGCTCTCGTGCACGGCTCCTTCTTCTCCATTGACGGGCGGCTGCTCGCCTCCGTCGCCCAGGAGGGCATGATCCGCCTTCCCTCCCCGACACCACCAGGAGCCTCGTCATGACCACGCCTGTGCGCGCCAAAGAAACCATCAACCCGCCGAGCCTGTCGAAGCCCTCGGGGTTCGCGCACGGCACGAAGGTGGGCGACACCGTCTACCTCGGCGGGCAGACCGCCATGGGGGCCGACGGCGCGATCGTGCCCGGCGGCATCGTGGAGCAGTTCCGGCAGGCGTTCTCGAACGTGCTCGCCACGCTCGAGCACGCCGGCGGGGTGCCATCGGATCTCGTCGACGTGACGATCTATCTGACCGACATCCCGGACTACCAGGCCCACGGGCGGGAGATCGGGCGCATCTGGCGGGAGCTCGCCGGGTCGGACTACCCGGCCATGGCGGGGATCGGGACGACCGGGCTGTGGCAGGCCGAGGCGCTCATCGAGATCAAGGGTGTTGCCGTGATCGGGTCTTCGGCGGCTGCTGCTTCTTAGCCCTCGGTATCGGGCTCGGGGCGGCGTGCCGCGGGGTGGATCTTCCTGTCGCGTTGCATCCCGCGTCCGCGTCGCGGACGCCCGCCAGTCCCGAGCCTGCAACGCGACAGGAAGACCCACCCCGCGGCACACCTCGGGTGCGCGGGCGTCAGGTTTGCTCGGGGGTAGCGCTTGTTGCGGTAAGCAGCTCGGTGTGGAGCGGGTGGCGCTACCCGGGTGGGGTGACGGTCGCGGGGGCTCTTGGCTAGCATGGCGGCATGAGTGAGCATCGGGTGGTGGCGCCGACGATCGTGGCGGGGGAGAAGGTCAAGGGGCCTGCCTCGTACTTTCCCAGCATCGAGAAGACGTATGGGCGGCCCGTGCAGGAGTGGCTCGATCTGGTGGCCGATCGGCTGGACACGGAGCGGCACATGGATGTCGTGGCCTGGCTGAAGACCGAGCACGGGCTGGGGCACGGGCACGCGAATGCGATCGTGGCCTACGTGAAGGCGAACCTTCCCAGCTGAGAGGTCGATCCCCGCGGGAAGATGCGCGGGCGGAGGTGATCGATGGACGCGGTGGAATGGGAGGCCGTCGTCCGGGGCGTGCTCCCCGGGCCGGCGTGGGCCTTTCGCGGCTCGTTGTGCTATTCGCTCCCCGTCGGCCGGGTGCTGTTCGGCGTGCGCATGGAGGCGACGCACGACCCGGAGACGATCCGCATCGCCCGGGTGTCGAGCCCGCTGTTCGTGCCGACCGATCGTATCGATCGCGGGATGCTCGTCACGGGCGCGACGGGCGAGGACATCTCGCTCATCAGTGACGACGTGCGAGCGATCGTGCGATCTGTCGTCACGATCGGGTACGACGAGCGCGAGGAGCTCGAGACGCTGATCAGCGAGGGTCTCGACACCCGCAGTCTGGAGCGCGCGGAGATCGCGGGCTACGCGCTCCTGCTGTCGGGTGACGCGCCGTCGGCGCTCCGCATCCTCCATCGAGTGGGGGAGCGCGCCGCCGACGACGCGGGACCGGCAGAATTGGCGCTCTGGACACGCGTCGGTGCGATCTGCGACCTGCTTCGGGCCGGTGGTTTCGCCGCCGCCAGGGAGCAGCTCGAGCGCTGGACGGATGTGTCGGTGCATGAGCTCGGGCTTGTGCGCGTGCACGGCGTCGCGGGGCGGGCGGGGCTGCCGACGATGCGGTCGCGAAGGGGGATCGGGTCTCTTCGTCCTAGTCGAGGTTCTCGGTGAGGTGCTGGAGGGTCCGGGCGTTCCGCACGGCGTGGCCGGCGCCGTCGTTGTTGAAGTAGACGAGCACGTCGTGGCCGGATGACTGCCACTCGCGGCAGCGGTCGGCCCACCAGGCGAGGTCGGCGTCGGAGTACGAGCCGGCGTAGAGGTGCTCGTGGTCGGGGCCGTGCATGCGCACGTAGACGGTCGGCGCGGTCGCGCGCAGGATGCAGGGCTGGCCGGCTCCGCTCATGACGCAGTAGGCGGCGCCGTGCCGCTCGAGCAGAGCGAACACCTCGTCGACGTGCCAGGAGTCGTGGCGGAACTCGACCGCGACCTGCAGCCACTCGGGCAGGGCGCCGAGGAAGTGGTCGAGGCGAGCGTCGTCGCGCGCGAGGTCCGGGGGCAGCTGCACGAGGAACATGCCGCGGCGGTCGCCCAGTTCGTGCAGTGAGCTCCGGATGCGTTCGACCCAGGCCTCGGGCTCGCGCAGGCGCTTCGCGTGGGTGAGTCCGCGCGGTGCCTTCACCGCCATCGTGAAACCCTCGGGCAGGCTCTCGCGCCAGGCGGCGAAGGCGCGATCGCCGGGCCAGCGGTAGAAGCTGCCGTTCAGTTCGACGGTGGGGAACTCCTGCACGTAGCGCTCGAGCCGGTGCTGACGGTCGTGCGGAGTCGTGTAGAGCACGTCGTTCCAGTGCGGGTAGCTCCAGCCCGAGGTGCCGATCCGGATGCTCATGGCGTCGACGCTACGCCTGCTCCCGGTAGAGCGCTGCAGCGCCCGAACCGGCTCGCTTCGGTGCGTACTGCTGCGTCTGACGCAGCCGAGCGGATGGTGCCTTAGCGTGGAGTTGCACTGACCTGACCGTTGTCGAGGACCGTGTCGAGCCCGCGACGGAAGGAACCACAATGAGCATGGAAAGCGCGGCCTGGAGCTCGCTGTACAAGATCTCGAGCGCCAGGGACGGCAAGCACGGCATCTCCCGTGAGGCAGTGCGGCGGATCATGACGTTCGCAGTGCCCTACCGGGCCAAGCTGCTGATCTTCATCGCGCTCTCCGTCGTGGGCGCTTTCCTCGCGGTCGCGACGCCGGTGCTCGCCGGCCAGGTGGTCAACGTCATCGTCGCGCGGGGCGCGGTCAGCACGATCGTGTGGCTCGCCGTCGTCATCGCCCTCGTGGCCGTGGCCGACGCCGCCGTGTCACTCGTGACGCGCTGGTTCTCGGCGCGGATAGGCGAAGGCGTGATCCTGGATCTGCGCACCGCCGTCTTCAACCACGTGCAGAAGATGCCGATCGCGTTCTTCACCCGCACACGAACGGGCGCCCTCGTGAGCCGCCTCAACAACGATGTGATCGGCGCTCAGCAGGCCTTCAGCGGCACGCTGTCCGGCGTGGTCACGAATCTCGTGGCTCTGATCCTCACCCTGATCGTCATGCTCAGCACCTCCTGGCTCGTGACGCTTCTCGCCGTGATCATGCTCCCCATCTTCTTGATACCCGCACGCCGCATGGGCAGCCGTCTCGCCGCGCTGCGCCGCGAGGCCGCCGACCACAATTCCGCCATGAGCACGCAGATGACCGAGCGCTTCTCGGCGCCAGGCGCCACCCTCGTGAAGCTGTTCGGCCGGCCCGACGAGGAGGCCGAAGAGTTCCGCATGCGTGCCGCCCGCGTGCGAGACATCGGGGTGCGCACAGCGATGCTGCAGTTCGTCTTCGTCACCGCGCTGACGCTCGTCTCGGCTCTGGCTCTCGCGCTCGTGTACGGCCTTGGAGGTTTCCTCGCACTCGCCGGGCAGCTCGACACCGGCGATGTGGTGACGCTGGCGCTCCTCCTCACACGCCTCTACGTGCCGCTGACCGGGCTCGCCAACGCACGCGTCGAGATCATGAGCGCTGTCGTGAGCTTCGAGCGCGTCTTCGAGATCCTGGATCTCGAACCGCTCATCACGGAGAAGCCCGACGCCGCCTCCGTGCCCGAGGGGGCGGTTTCGGTCGAGTTCGACGACGTGCGCTTCGCCTACCCGTCTGCCGACAAGGTGTCGCTCGCGTCCCTCGAGGAGGTCTCCACGCTCGACACCCGCGGTGGCGAGGAGGTGCTGCACGGCGTCTCCTTCAGGATCGAGCCGGGGCAGACCGTCGCCCTTGTCGGTACCTCCGGTGCGGGCAAGTCCACGATCGCCCAGCTGCTCTCACGCCTTTACGACGTCGACAGCGGCACCGTGCGCCTCGGGGGGACGGACGTCCGCGACGTCACCTTCGCCTCCATGAAGCACACCCTGGGCATGGTGACGCAGGACGGTCACCTGTTCCACGAGACCATCCTCTCCAACCTGCGCCTCGCGCGGCCGGAGGCGTCCGACGACGAGGTGTGGGACGCCGTCCGCCGGGCGCGGCTCGAGCCGCTCATCCGGTCCCTGCCGGACCAGCTGGACACCATGGTGGGAGAGCGTGGCTACCGGTTGTCCGGCGGCGAGCGTCAGCGGATGACCATCGCGAGGCTCCTGCTCGCCCAGCCGCGCGTCGTCATTCTCGACGAGGCGACGGCGGCGCTGGACTCGACGTCGGAGGCCGCCGTGCAGGCGGCGCTCAGCGAGGCGCTCGAAGGACGAACGGCGCTGGTCATCGCACACCGGCTCTCCACCATCCGCAACGCGGACGTGATCCTCGTGGTCGAGGACGGCTCGATCGTGGAGTGCGGTACGCACGAGGAACTGCTGGCGGTGGGTGGGCGGTACGAGGAACTGCACCGCACCCAGTTCGCGGTGCAGAAGAACGTCGCGGCCGACGAAGAGGCACCGAGCGGGAACTAGTCGCTGAGCTGGGTACCCCGCCAGACCGGGGAGAAGGGGGCGTCCGCGCCCACGGCGAACGAGGCGTGCCCGGCGAAGACCTCGACCGTCTCTGCGTCCACGAGCACATCGACTGCGCCGGCCCAGGCCGGTACTTCAGTGTCCTGACCGTTCCAGGAGCAGCGGACGGCTCGTTCGTCGCGATGCAGCAGGAGGGGCCCCGCCGGGTTCGCGATCTGGATCCGGTCTCCGATCCCGATCGTGAGTGGAGCGGGTGAGGACGCCCCGGCGAACGCCGCGGTGGCCACGGCGGGGTGCGGGGTGGCGATCAGGCTGTCGCCCTCGAGGTGGAGCACGTGCGGCACGCTCAGCGCGCTGGCCCGGCCGGCCTCCTCGTCGAGTGCGCCGCGCATCCAGTAGATGAGGCAGGGCTGCCCGTCGCGGTCGCGGAAGAACGACGGTGCGTAGTAGCTGTCACCGAAGGTGAGGCGTCCCCAGTGCGCGGCCTCGAAGCGGCCGTCCGTGAACTCGCCGATCGCGTAGACCACGTAGTGCAGGTCGTCGTCGTCCCAGACGGACGTCACCATGACGTCGCGGTCGCCGACGGAGAAGATCTGCGGGCATTCCCAGAGGGTCCCTGTCCACACCGGCTCGGTGTCGCGGGTGCTGCGCGAGGCCGCCAGGCCCTCGTAGGTCCAATCGGCCAGATCGTGCGAGACGAAGGAGCTCGCCGCTGCGTCTCCGCCGGCGATGGCAGTGCCCACGAGCATCCGCCAGCGGTCGCCGTCGCGCAAGAGGAACGGGTCGCGGAAGGCGACGAGGTCGAGCGGGGGAGCCTCGACGACGACGTCG
Source organism: Herbiconiux oxytropis (assembly GCF_024979315.1). Taxonomy (GTDB): domain Bacteria; phylum Actinomycetota; class Actinomycetes; order Actinomycetales; family Microbacteriaceae; genus Herbiconiux; species Herbiconiux oxytropis. The sequence continues at coordinate 92,296 of NZ_JANLCK010000006.1, forward strand.
CCCTTCGCCCAGGTCAGCCAGTCGTCGTCGACGGGGGTGGCCGTGCGGATCCTGCCGACACCGAAGTCGGGGGTGGAGACGGCCGTGTAGAAGATCGTCGGCCGGCCCTCGTCGTCGACCGCGATCGAGCCCGACCAGATGCCGTCGTCGCCGTCGCCGGGCTCGAGGGCGACCGGGTGCTCCGTCCAGGTGACCAGGTCAGGAGACGTCGCATGCCCCCAGCGGCACTCGGGGGCCCAGGTTGTGCGCCCGGGCACGTACTGGAAGAACAGGTGGTACAGCCCGTCGTGCCAGGTCACCGCGAGGGGGTCGTTCATCCACCCGGACTGCGGGGTGAAGTGGATGCGAGGGCGTGGGCGCTGCGCGTCCGGCATGGGCGGCTCCTTCTGCGTCCGCCCTCCATGGCGGTCGCGGTCGAACCAGTATGGGCTTGACAAGACGTTTTGGCAAAACGTATTGTCATGGTCAGTCGCCTCGGCGGCGGGCGCCGTCCCTCGGCGCGTATCCTCGCAACCACACCACGCCGCACAGAATTGGAGTCGGAGTAATGATGCTTCGCAAACACCGGCAGATCCCTCGACGAGTCCTCGCCGGAGCAACCGGAGCGCTCGCCGCTCTCGTGGCCGTGACCCTCACCGGGTGCGGCGCAGGAGGCGGGACGACCGCCTCCGGTGACGACTCGATCACCGTGCTCGTCGAGGCCGGCGGCCACGGCGAGCTGCAGCCCATCGCCGATCAGTTCGAGAAGGACACCGGAACCTCGGTCACCTTCGTCGAACTGCCCTACGACGGTCTCTACAACCGCCTCAACAGCGAGTTCAGCTCGGGTGCGCTCTCGTTCGACGTCGCCGCGCTCGACTCCATCTGGCTGCCCACCTTCGCCGAAGCCCTCACGCCCCTCGACGACATGATGACCGACGACGTGCAGTCCGACCTCTTCCCGGCCCTCGTGACCGAGGCGCAGGTCGACGGATCGTTCGTGGGGATGCCCGCGTGGACGAACTCCGAGATCCTGTACTACCGCACCGACCTCTTCGAGGATCCGGCCCAGCAGGCCGCCTTCAAGGCCGAGTACGGCTACGACCTCGTGCCGCCGACGACGTGGGAGCAGTACGCGGACATCGCCGCGTTCTTCACGCAGGACACCGACGGCGACGGCCAGGTCGACGTCTTCGGCACCGATGTCAAGGGCGCCGTGGAGACCGAGTGGCTCGCCACCCTCTCGCAGACCGGGGAGACCGAGATGGTGGTCGGCGACGACGGTGCCGTCTCGCTCGGCGACGCCGAGAGCCTCGAAGCGCTCGACTTCTACACCAGCCTCCTGCCCTACGCCCCTTCAGGTGCCGCGCAGCTCGACTGGGCCGGATCGCAGAACCTCTTCAACCAGGGCCAGCTGGCGATGATGCGGTTCTGGGCCCACGCCTACAAGCAGATCCCCGCCGACTCCGCGGTCGCCGGCAACGTCGGTGTCACCACCATGATCGGAGGCCCCGGCGGAGTCGCGGGTGTTCCGGGCGCCTGGTACCTCTCCGTGCCCTCCGGCACGAGCAAGCAGGAGAAGGCGCTGGAGTTCGTGCAGTACGCCTACGACCACAACGAGCTCTCCGTCGACACCGACCTCGGGCTGGCGTCGCGCATCTCCGTGCTCGAGCAGTATCAGGACGAGCCCGGCTACGAGAACTACGGGCCGCTCATCGACACCCTGAACGCGGCGTCGACCATCCCTCGGCCTGCCAACCCGCAGTGGCAGGAGATCGTCGACTCGGCGCTGATCCCGATGATCCAGAAGGCCGTGGTGCCGGGAGCCGACAACCAGAAGCTCCTCGACGAGGCCAAGGCGCAGGTCGAATCCATCATCGGCTGACCCCGCGGCTGCGGCGCCACCGGCCTGACCGGAGCGCCGCAGCCGAGCCCACCGATCAGCCGAGCTCACCGATCTCCCGACCCCGCCGATCTCCACGGCCCCGCCCACCTCCCGACCGAAAGTCTCCTCGTGCGTCTCACAGATCGCCGGTTCGCCTTCCTCCTGATGCTGCCGGCCACCGTCTTCCTCGCCGTGTTCGTGGCGTGGCCTCTCGTGCAGTTCATCTCGGACTCGTTCTTCGAGATCAGCAAGTTCGCCGGCGGTCCGCGCACCTTCGTGGGTCTCGACAACTACGTCGAGGCGTTCACCTCGGGCGACTTCGGCAACGCCGCCTGGCGCACCGTGGTCTACACGGTGATCGTGGTGGTCTTCGAGTTCGTGCTCGGTCTCGCCGTGGCGCTCATCTTCACCGCCCTCGGCAACTCCTCGAGGATCTTCCGCACGATCTTCCTCTACCCCCTGATGATCGCCCCGATCGTGGCGGGGCTCCTGTGGCGGTTCCTGCTCATCGACAACTTCGGCATCGTCAACCAGCTGCTGACGGATGCGCACATCCTCCAGGATCCGGGACAGATCCAGTGGCTGAGCGACCCGAACATCGCCCTCTTCTCGGTGGCCATCCCCGACATCTGGCTCACCACGTCGTTCATCTCGCTCGTGCTCTTCGCCGGGCTGCAGAACATCCCCGGTGACGTCATCGAGGCCGCCCGCCTCGACGGCGCCCGCTACCCGACGATCCTGTTCCGGATCATCATCCCGTTGCTCCGGCCCGTGATCGCCGTCGCCTTGATCCTCCGCGGCATCGACGCAGCGCGTGCCTTCGACGTCATCCTCATCCAGACCAACGGTGGCCCGCAGCAGAGCACGGAGACGATGTCGCTGCTGGTCTACCGCACCATGGTGAGGTTCGGCGACCCGGGGCTCGCGAGCGCGATGGGGACCATCTACCTGGTGGCCATGCTCGCGGTGTCGGTCGCGGCCATCCTCTTCATCTGGCGTCCCGGAAGTGAGAACCAACGATGAACGGCCTCGAGACCACCCGCATCAGCTCGAGGGTCATCCTCTGGATCGCCCTCGTGCTCCTCGTCGTGCTGTACGGCTTCCCCTTCCTCTACATGCTGCTCACGTCGTTCAAGACCCCGCTGGAGACGATCGCGGTGCCGCCGACGGTGCTGCCCTCGACCTGGACGATCGAGAACTACGCCTCGGCCATCGGGCGCGACGGCGTGGTGGCCTCGTTCGTCAACAGCGTCGTCACCGCCGTGCTCAGCACCCTCATCTCCCTGGTGCTGGCCGTGCCGGCCGCCTACGCGGTCACCCGGTTCCGCACTCGGTTCGGCCGGTTCTTCATCGTGGGTGCGCTCGTGATGCGGATGGTCCCTCCGATCGTGATCGGAGTGCCGATGATCGCGATCTTCCGGAACCTGGGCATCTCGGACACCTCGTTCGCCTTGGCGATCGCCCACGCCACCATCTCGCTGCCTTTGTCGATCTGGCTCATGTCGAGCTTCTTCGAGGCGGTCCCCGAAGAGCTCGAGGAGGCCGCGAAGATCGATGGCGCAAGTCGGTTGGGCGCGCTCTGGCGGGTCGTGCTTCCGGTCACGGCCGGAGGAGTGGCGGTCACGGCCATCTTCGCGTTCCTCGCCTCGTGGAACGAGTTCCTCTTCGCGCTGCTGCTCACGGCCACCCGATCGCAGACCACTCCGATCGTCATCGCGAACTTCCAGACCCAGTTCGGTCTCGATTGGGGAGCCATGACCGCCCTGGCTGTGCTCTACTCGGTTCCGGTGATCCTGTTGGCGCTCGTTCTTCAGCGCCACATCGTCGCCGGGCTGACCGCCGGTGCGGTCAAGGGTTGAGACGGCAGCGGAGCGCAGGGGAAGACGATGGCCAGGAAGACAGTAGGCATCCGGGATGTCGCACGCGAGGCGGGTGTGTCGGTCACGACCGTATCCCACATCCTCAACGACGTCGAGTCCGCTCGGGCGAGTGACGAGACGCGCGAGCGGGTCCGCGCCACGGCGGAGCGCCTCGGCTACGGCGCCAACCGGATAGCCAGGAGCCTGCGCCGGCAGCAGTCCGAGATGATCGGACTGCTGAGCGAGGAGATCGCCACCACGCCGCACGCCGGCCGGATCATCCTCGGTGCGCAGCAGGCCGCGCGGGAACGAGGACTGACCCTCGTGCTCATCAACACCAGCCGCAACCAGCTCGACATCCAGCGTGACACCGACGCCCTGCTGCGTCAGCAGGTCGACGGTGTGCTCTACGCCACCATGTACCACCGCGAGATCGCTCTGCCGCGATCGCTGCAGTCGGTTCCGACCGTGCTGATCGACTCGACCTCCGACGACGGCAGCGTGCCCTCGGTCGTGCCGGACGAGGAGGGCGGGGCCTACGCGGCGGTCGGCGAGCTGATCCAGCACGGTCATCGGCGCATCGGGTTCGTCACCAACATCGACGACGTGCCCGCCACGCGAGGGCGACTGGCCGGCTACCGCCGGGCCCTCGGGGATGCCGGACTCGAGTTCGACGAGTCGCTCGTCGTCGCCGAGCAGTCCGAGACCCCGGGCGGCTACAAGGCCTCCCTGGCCGTGCTCGACCGGGCCGACCGCCCCAGCGGGCTGTTCTGCTACAACGACCGCATGGCGATGGGCGCCTACCGCGCTGCCGCCGAACTGGGGATCCGCATCCCCTCCGACCTCTCGATCGTCGGGTTCGACAACCAGGAGCTCATCGCCGAAGGGCTCTACCCGGCCCTCACGACCGTGGCGCTGCCCCACTTCGAGATGGGGGAGTGGGCGCTCGACGCGCTCGCGGCCTTGATGCAGGATGACGCTGCAACCGAGGCGGTCGCCTCCTACGAGCCCGCGGTGCTCTCGTGCCCGCTCGTGCGCCGCCAGTCGGTCGCCGCGCCAGCCGAGGATGGAGCGAGTTCGAGTGACTGAGTTCCTCGTGGTCGGTGAGGCACTGGTCGACGTCGTGTCGACCGCAGCCGGGCGCACCACGCACCCGGGAGGGAGCCCCATGAACGTGGCCGTCGGGCTCGCGCGACTGGGAGCTCCGGTGGCCCTCGCAACCCGTCTCGGTGCCGACGAGCACGGTCGGCTCCTCGCGCGGCACCTCGCGGAGTCGGGAGTGCGACTGGCTCCCGGATCCGTCGACCCGTTGATCCGCACCTCCTCGGCGACCGCGACGATCCGGGCCGATGGTTCGGCGGAGTACGACTTCGACATCGCATGGAACCTCGACGATCTGCCGACGAGCGGGTATGACGTGGTGCACACCGGGTCGATCGGGGCGATCCTCGCACCGGGCGGCGCCGCCGTCGCCGCCGGTTTCGAGCGTGCGCGCGCCGATGTCCTCCGATCGTTCGACCCCAACATCCGGCCATCCGTCCTGGGAGCGCGTGACACCGTGCTCCCCCTCGTCGAGCGCCTCGCACGCATGAGCGGTGTCGTGAAGCTGAGCGATGAAGACGCGGACTGGCTGCACCCCGAGCTCGATCCGCTCGGGGTCGCGGCGCACTACGCGAGGCTCGGGGCGTCCGTCGTCGTCGTGACGCGGGGCGCCGAGGGCAGTCTTCTCCGGCTGGGTCCGGAGACCCTCCTCGTCCCGGCCCAGCCCGTCGAGGTCGCCGACACCATCGGTGCGGGCGACTCGTACATGGCCGGACTGCTCTTCTCCCTCGCCACGACCATCGGGACCGCTGCCGTGCTCGGGGGAACGGTGCAGCTCGCCGAAGCGGCCGAGGCCTGTCGCTTCGCCGCCGCCTGCGCCGCCGTGACAGTGAGCCGCCCCGGCGCCGACCTGCCGCGCCTCGGCGAGGTCGCCGTCCCCTCCTCCTCGTTCCCCTCCGAAGGTGAGACACCATGACGAACGGCAACCGCTACGACGTGACCACCTGGCCCGTCGGCGACCCGGTCGAGGACATCGGCGAGGTCATCAACAGCATCATCGCCGACATCACGAGCAGGCAGGTCGGCGCGGACGACCGCGACGGCGGCAAGCCCGGCGCCGTCATCTACGTGCCTCCCGGCGACTACCGCCTCCGCACCCAGGTCGTCATCGACATCAGCTTCCTCCGGATCGAGGGCTCGGGGCACGGCTTCACCTCGTCGAGCATCCGGTTCAACGTGCCCGAGGAGGAGTGGCCGGACCTGCACGAGCTCTGGCCGGGGGGCAGCCGCATCCTCGTGGACATGCCGTTGACGGAGGGCTCCACCGAGGTCGAGGGTGCCGCCTTCTACGTCGAGCGGGCGGGCAGCCCCCGCATCAGCTCGGTCGAGTTCTCGAACTTCTGCATCGACGGGCTGCATTTCCGCCCCGACGGATCCCGGAAGCATCCGGAGAACACGTACGTCAACGGCAAGACCGGGATCTACGTCGCGAGCGCCAACGACTCGTTCCGCATCAACGGCATGGGCTTCGTCTACCTCGAGCACGCGCTGACGGTCTGTCAGGCCGACGCGCTCTCGATCCACGACAACTTCATCGCGGAATCCGGCAGCTGCATCGAGCTGCGGGGCTGGGGTCAGGCCTCGAAGATCACCGACAACCTCATCGGTGCAGGCCCGGACGGCTACTCGATCTACGCCGAGAACCACGGCGGTCTGCTCGTCACCGCGAACAACGTCTTCCCGCGCGGTGCGAGCAGCGTGCACCTCGAGGGGGTCTCGCGCTCCAGCGTGAGCAGCAACCGGCTGCACTCGTTCTACCCGGGCATGGTGGTCCTGGCCGGCGACAGCTCCGAGAACCTCATCGGCGCCAACCACCTCCTCCGCGATGAGGAGCCGTGGACGCCGTTCCTCGGTGTCGGCAACGGGGCGGACGACCTGTACGGCGTCATCCGCGTGGAAGGGAGCTTCAACTCCGTCATCGGCAATCACATCTCGGAGGTCGTCGACACCCACAGCATCCGACCGGCCGGGGTGACGCCGGTCATGGTGCGGCTGGCGTCCGGAAGCGGCAACTACGTCGCGAGCAACCACGTGGTCGCCAGGGGCGTGCACGCCGCGTCCGGCGGCTCCGCCTTCGAAGCCCAGGTGGGCGCCCTGCTCACGACCGCGTCGGCCGAAGCGCTCGCCGTCACGGCTGTCGTCGTCGATTCGGAATCCACGGGGAACACGGTGCTCGACACGGGAACGGACGACCAGATCACCGCGGACCGGAATGCCAACGCCATCAGACCTGCTCCGGCGCCAGGGGCCTAGCGCAGCAGCACCGCACCTGCTCGCGGATGTCGGCGCAGATCTCGGCGGGGGAGGAGAGTCGTCGACCGAGCGCCCTCCTGTCGGTTGGCGACAGCGTCGGCTTTCAGTCGGTTGTGACTCGAGGGCGTGTCGATAGGTCGCGGGCGGTATCGGCGATGCGCTCTGTTGCCGCCCAGCTAGCAAGAAGCCGCATACCTTCCTCCGACGGGCTGCCAGGGGCCGGCGTGTAGACGGTGAGGGTGTGGCCTGGGTCATCTTCCAGGTCCATGACGTGGTAGGTCAGCTCGAGCAGACCGACCGCCGGGTGCTGGAACTGTTTGGCCCCTGAGTAGTGGCGGCGAACGTCGTGGGCGCCCCACAGTGTTCGGAACTCTTCGCTTCGCACCGAGAGCTCCCCGATGAGATTGCTGAGCTCTTTGTCGAAGGGGCTGCGGCCGGCGTCTCGGCGAAGGATCTGCACGTTCACGTTCGCCGCGCGGTTCCAGTCGGGGTAGAAGTCGTGTGCGCGAGGATCGAGGAAGATGAACCGAGAATGGTTCGCCGGTCGTGCCGGGCCTCGGTACATCTCGGAGTAGAGCGCGAACCCGAGATCGTTGGCGGCCACGAGGTCCATCCGGTTGTTGCCCACGAATGCCGCTGCCCCGGTGATCGAATCGAGCAGATGCTGGGTCGCGGGCCGCAACGACGGAGCGGGCGGTTTGGGCGCCCGAGGCCTCGCCCCGATGTTGGCTGTTCGGGCGAGGTCGTGCAGGTGATCGCGTTCGGCACGGTCGAGGGCGAGCGCCCTCGACACGGCGTCGAGCACACTGTCCGAAACCCCGGTGAGGTTCCCGCGTTCGACTCGCGTGTAGTAGTCGACGCTGAGGCCGGCGAGTCGGGCCACCTCGTCGCGTCGAAGTCCTGGCACCCGACGTCGTCCGCCCGTCGGCTCCACCCCGGCTCGTTCGGGGCTGATCCGAGCCCGGCGTGACACCAGGAACTCGCGTACCTCGCTGCGATTGTCCATGGCACCACGGTAGATCCCCGACCAGTCAGGAGGGAGGGTCTACTGAAACCCGTTTAGACAGCACCCTCCCTCCGACTGATCAGTACGGCTTGACTTCCTCTGTGACCACACTTCCTTTGAAGGCATCCGGCCGAATGTTCGCAGTGGCCGCCGCTGTTGCGCTTGGGCTCTCGGGATGTGCGGCCGACGCCGCCACCGTCCCTGGCGATGAGGCGGCGACTCGCCCTGCCTCGGCGGTGCCGACCGTCATGCCCCCCACCGCACCGCCTGCCACCCCTGTACCTGATGTCCCGGAGGTTCCCGTGTCGTCGGACACTCGCATCACGGTCACGGTGAACGGCAGCACCGTGACCGGCACGCTTGTCGAGAGCGCCGCTACCGCCTCCCTTGTGGCCCAGCTACCGCTCGAGCTCTCGTTCACCGATTTCGGCGGGCAGGAGAAGATCGCCACGATCCCCGCCCCGCTCGACCTCGACGGAATGCCCTCCGGTGGCAGTGCCGAACCGGGCACGGTCGGTTACTACGCTCCGGACCAGGCGCTCGTTCTGTATTACGACTCCGTCGGCTACTACGAAGGCATCATCCCGCTCGGAACATTCGACGACGTAGCTGCGGTGCGCGACGCCCCGGCATTCACCGGCACGCTCGACTCGAAATGAGCCGACCGCCTGACAGCCGAACCTCACACTCTTTCAAGGAGCACTCCATGAACGATCAGCCCCGCCAGGTCGGCGGTGGTCGCCGCAGCATCGGCGACATCGCCCCGAAGCTCGCCGCCCTCACCGACGACGTGCTCTTCGACGACGTCTGGAACGGGCCCGGTCTCGGCGCCCGGGACCGCAGCCTCATCACCGTCGCTGCCCTCGTGCGCGGCGGTGACACCGAGCAGCTCCGCTTCCACGTCGGCCGTGCGCTCGAGAACGGCGTCACTGCCGACGAACTCGTCGAGACCGTCACCCATCTCGCTTTCTACGCCGGCTGGCCGAAGGCGATGAGCGCCACCACCATCCTGAAAGACGTGCTTGGCGCGTCCGAGGCAGAGCACGAATGAGCACGGCCACCGCCAGTGTCCCCGTGATGCCGGCCACCACTGAGCGCAGGCTGCCGGTCGTCGCGCTGATCACGCTTGCCCTGATCGGGTTCATCTTGATCGCGATGGAGACCATGCCGGCCGGTCTGCTGCCCGACATCGCCTCGGGCATGGGAACGAGTGAAAGCACCGTCGGGCTGTTCGTCAGCGCGTACGCCCTCGGCACGGTCATCGTCACTGTCCCGGCCATCTCGCTCACCAGGGGCTTCCGTCGCAGGCCTTTGCTGCTGGTCGGTGTGGCGGGCCTGATTCTGGCGAATGCTGTCACGGCCGTGTCGCCCGACGTCACCGTCTCGCTCATCTCCCGCTTCGTGGCCGGATCGTTCTCCGGGGTGATCTGGGGCATGCTCGCGAACTATGCCATCCGCATCAGCCCCCCGGCCCGCTCGGGACTCGCGCTGTCGATCATGTCGACCGGAGCTCCGCTCGGATTCGCATTCGGCACGCCGCTCGGAGCGTTCATCGGCGGTGCCACCGATTGGCGCTGGTCGTTCATAGGTCTGAGCCTGCTCGGCCTCGTCGTGGGCGCACTCATCCTGGTCGTCGTGCCTGACGCGCCCGGGCTGCCCGCCAGTGGCCGCCTGCCGCTGCGCCGGGTGCTCGGTCTTCGCGGGGTACCGATCGTGCTTGTCGTGATCGTGGTGTGGATGCTCGCCCACAGCACCCTGTACACCTACGTCGCCCCCTATCTTCGTGTCACCGGCACCGGCATCACCCCCGATCTGATGCTGCTCGTGTACGGCATCGCGTCGCTCGGCGGCGTCGCTCTGGTCGGGGCCTTCCTCGACCGGCACCCCAGGGCGCTACTGCATCTCTCTGCAGCGACCTTCACCGCAGCAGGGACCGTGCTGCTCGTCGGCCACGGATCGGTGCCGGCGATCCTCATTGCGGCCGTGCTGTGGGGTGTCAGCTTCGGTGGCACCGCCCCTCAGCTGCAGAACGCCCTCACCCACGCGGGTGGTGACAACGCCGACATTGCCAACTCGTTCCTGCCGGTGGCGTTCAACCTCGCCATCTTCGGCGCCGGCATTCTCGGCGGCCTCCTCCTCACAGACTTCGACGCCCTCATCCTCCCCGCCACCATGGCCGTCCTAGGTCTCGCTGCACTCGGCCTCACCCTGCACGGGCGGCGCTCCGCCTTCACCGATTCCTCACTGCCCCCCTCCAGAGAAAAGAACCATCATGCGCGCAACACTCATGTATGAAGCCGGTGACGTCCGCGTCGAGACCGTCCCCGACTCCCGCATCGAAGAACCCACCGATGCCCTCGTGCGGGTCACCGCCGCCTGCATCTGCGGCAGCGACCTACACCCCTACCACTCGATGACCGCCGAGAACGGCTCTGCCCGGATGGGTCACGAGTTCATCGGCATCGTCGAGGACACCGGCACCGCCGTCACCACCCTGAAAAAGGGCGACCTCGTCGTCGCCCCCTTCGCGATCTCCGACGGCACCTGCGAGTACTGCCGGGAGGGCCTCCAGACCTCGTGCGTTCACGGTTCGTTCTGGGACACCCAGCCGCGCGAGGGCGGCCAGGCCGAAGCCGTCCGAGTGCCCTTTGCCGACGGCACTCTGGTGAAACTCCCCGTCGACGCCGACTCCGCGCTCATCCCCTCGCTGCTGACCTTGTCCGACGTTCTTGGCACCGGCTACCACGCCGCCGTCCGAGGCGGGGTGAAGCCCGGATCGACCGTCACCGTCATCGGCGACGGTGCCGTCGGGCTCCTCGCAGTGCTGTCGGCGAAGCGACTAGGCGCCGAGCAGATCATCCTGATGGGCCGCCACCAGGCCCGCACCGATCTCGGTCGCGAATTCGGTGCCACCGACGTCGTCTCCGAGCGTGGCGACGAAGGGATTCAGAAGGTGCGCGACCTCACCGGCGGCCAGGGCACGCGCGTCGTGCTCGAGGCCGTGGGCCACATGCCCGCCTACGAGCAGGCCTACGGAATCGTGCGCCCCGGCGGCACCATCAGCCGCGTCGGCGTGCCCCAGTACGAAGCTGCCCCTGTCGGTTTCGGTAGCCTGTTCGGCAAGAACGTCACCCTCACCGGCGGCCCCGCACCCACCCGCGCCTACATCGAAGAACTGATGCCCGACATCCTGAACGGCAGCATCGAGCCGGGGAAGGTCTTCGACACCACCACCGACCTCGACGGCGTTCCCGCCGGCTACAAGGCGATGGACGAGCGGCGTAACCTCAAGGTGCTCGTCACTCCGTGACCGACTGATCTGAGCGTGATGACCGTCGAGGCCGCCGGGGCAGCTCTGCACGATGGGAACATCGTGCAGGCGGCCCTGGCAGCGCGTGCCGCCCTGGTCGTCGGTGACGCCATCGCGCGTTCGCACGCGGTCTCACTGCGCGATGCTGGCCCTGACACCGAACAAGGAGCCTGGATCAGAACCCGCCTCTCTCAGGAACTGGCAGCGGCACGCACGACCCTCCGCAGTGTGCTGAACGGGGAGGTCGCTCTCGATTACCCGGACCGCCTCGCCGAGGCTCTACAACTGTGTCGCATCTGGCGAGAGCTGGATGCCGAGTTCGCACTGAACGAGAGTCTCATCGTGCGTGAGCTGCGCGAACGGCACGGCATCGTCCTCCCGATCCCCCAACCGGAAGTGAAGTGAAACATGACCAGCAACAGCAGATTCGACCAGATGTTTCCTCTCGGCGAGAAGAACGACGCCTACGCCCAGTACTTCTCGGGCCAGAGCTATTTGGCGCCTCTCACCGCCGGAAGCGTGCCCGTGAGCAACGTCAGCTTCGAACCAGGCTGCCGTAACAACTGGCACATCCATCACGGCGCAGACGGAGCGGGCGACCAGATCCTGCTCGTCACCGCGGGGAGCGGCTGGTACCAGGCCGAGGGTGAAGAACCCATCAGCCTTGAACCAGGTACAGCGATCCGAGTGCCGGCCGGCACCAAGCACTGGCATGGAGCGAAAGCCGACGCGTGGTTCTCTCACGTTGCCTTCATCACGCCCGGTGACGGCGTCTGCAACGAGTGGCTCGAGCCCGTCACCAATGAGGAATACGATCAGTTGCCGACCACCGCACAGCAGGCATAGGCGCTACCAGGACGAGGTAAGAGGTCATGTCGCGGGTGATTCCACCGGCATCGATGACTGCACGGCCCTGTCGAACCGCCCGAATAAACCAACGCGTGCCACCCAGATCGGCACGAACACCAGACGGTTGTGGAGGGTCGTGCCGATCCGCAACTCCTCGGCATCCCCCTCGTGTGTTCGGGCTAGCGGACGCGGGTCCAGGTGCCGGTGAGCTGTACGAAGTGGCCGCCGATGACGGAGCTGGCCATGCAGGCGCCCTCGGTGTAGTCCTCGATGTGGGTGACGTGGTCGCCGGAATCCGGTTCGGTCCATCGCACGACGTACAGGCCGTCGCGGACCTTCGTGGTGGTGTAGTCCATCGTCTCAGTGCGGCCGGCGATTGCGCCGCCGGTGACGGTGAAGGTGACGCTGGTCTCGGTGTTGAAGGTGATCTCGACGGTGAAGTGACCGAGCGGCGTGTCGGGCCCGAGGTCGGCCAGCCAGGTCTGTCCGACGCTGGGGAGGGTTGCGGTGGTGTCCATCGCTTTCTGCTTTCTTCTAGGGTTCGTCGGTGATCAGAACTCGAGGATCTGGCGGCCGCGGAGGCCACCTTGCTCGAGTCGTCGATGGGTGGCGGCCGCATGGGCGGCGGGGTAGGAGGCGGCCACTCGGGTGGTGAGCTCGTTTCGCTCGACCGCCCTGGCTAGGCGGACGATCGCATCGTGGCGCAGGTTGGAGCGCATCACGTAGGAGCCGAACACGCGGATGCCGCGGCCGGGGACCACGTCGGTCGGGAGGTAGAAGGCGACCTGGCCGCCGTCCCGCACAGCACCGATGACCGCGTCGGTGAGGATCGCGGCGTCGGCGAGGGCATCCGCGCCTCGTCCGTGTGTGGCCTCGAGGACGCCGGCGACGAAATCGGCCTCGCGGTCGAGCACAACGGCTGCGCCGAAACTGCGCACCAGGGCTTGGTCGCTGCTGGGCGCGTCGGCGATCACCGTCAGGCCTCGTTGGGCGGCACGTTCGACGAGGTAGCCTCCGACCGCGCCGGTGGCGCCTGTCACGGCCAGCGTGTCGCCGGGCTGGAGGTCGAGTTCCTCCAGAGTGATTTCCGCGGTCAACGCATTCGAGAGGAAGGAAGCGCCCTCCACGTAGTCCACATTCGCGGGCATGGCCGTGACGGACTCGGACGGAAGAACGATCAACTCGCTGTAGCCCCCATGGCTGCCATCCGGAACCACGAACCCGATCACGGAGTCGCCGATGCTCAGGTCGAACCCCGCGGGCTGGCCCGGGCCGATCTCATCGATGGTTCCAGCGACATCCATCCCGGGGACGACCGGTTCGGTGACCGTGCCGTCTTTGCCGGCGAACCCGCCCGAGCGGATGATCGCGTCGACCGGATTGACCGCTGCCGCCCGAACCTCGATACGAACCTGCCCAGCGCCCGCGTGCGGCTCAGGGAGCTTGACCGGACGCAGCACGTCCGCGTCGCCGAACCGGGTAAGACCGATTGCCTTCATAGTTTTCTCGCTTCTCAAAGATGTGGACGGCATCCCGTGCCTGCCCACAGGCAGCTGGGATCGTTCTTCGATCACAGCGCAGGAGCCGCCGCCGGGGGAGTCTGCGATGTGAGGTGTTCCCGCAGGGAACCCCACGGACGTGACTGATGGAATTACCGTGGAGGCATGACCAATCGCGAGGATGTGCGCGCGTTCCTGATGTCCCGTCGCGCCAATGTGACTCCCGAGGACGTCGGACTGCACGGCGATTCGAACCGGCGCGTTCCGGGGCTTCGCCGCAACGAGGTTGCTGTTCTCGCCGGCGTCAGCGTCGAGTACTACTCGCGGGTCGAGCGCGGCAACCTCGCTGGTGTGTCCGACGCTGTGCTGGATGCGCTCGCTGAAGCGCTTCGCCTCGACGACGCCGAGCGGGCGCACCTGTTCGATCTGTCCGGTGCGGCGAACGCGTCACCGGTGCGCCGGTCACGACGCGCGCCCGCTCAGACCGTTCCGGCGTCGATGGCGTGGACACTGGAAGCGGTCACGAGGGGTGCCGCGTTCATTCGAAACAACCGGCTCGACATCGTGGCCGAGAACGCCCTGATGCGAGGGCTGTACAACGAGGCATACTCGCACCGAGAGCGCCCCGTGAACCTGGCCCGATTCGCATTTCTGCAGCGTGATCTCGCGGAGCAGTTCTATGTGGACTGGGATGCCGCCGCCGACCTGAACGTGGGCCTTCTCCGAACCGAAGCCGGAAAGAGCCCTCACGACAAAGCCCTCCACGATCTGATCGGGGAGCTCGGAGCGCGAAGTGACGATTTCCGGCAGAGGTGGGCAGCTCACGACGTCCGAGTGCACACCAACGGTCCGAAGCTCATCCGGCACTCCGTCGTGGGGGACCTCGACCTCGTCTTCCAATCATTCGATGCGGGCATCGATCCTGGCCTCCACCTCGTCACCTATACGGCGGCACCTGGGTCACCTTCGGAACAGAGCCTCGCCTTGCTGGCGACGTGGGTTGCAACGAACGAGTCGGAGAACGCGACCTCGACGCTGCCGCAGTAGCCGATTTGTGGGGTGCCCTGGTGGTACGCGTCACCACAGACGGGAGCCGGTGGTGTGATCTCCCGAGTCGGCGTAACGCAGTACGAGGAGGCCCCATCGGTTTCATGTCGCTCTTCGGCAAGAGCTCCGAATCAAGGTGTAGCCGCGAGTCGGCGGGCTGCCTCCACGACGCTCGCTCGGCGGCGTGCAACTTCGGCGACGCTTTGGTCGTTGGTCATCATCCGCGCGACCTGGGGAAGGACTGACCAGTAGCCGGCGAGGGCCAAAAGGAGAAAATTCAGATGCTCCGGCGGAAGTGCAGCGGAGAGATCCCCGGACGTCTGAGCCTCACCGAAAGAGTTCGTTTTGCCGGCGTAATAGTCGCGGCGCTGCTGCTCCTCCGGGACGTCGGCAGGGAACGACAGCGCCTCCCAGAGCACCAGCCTCACGAGGTCGGGGTGTTCGTAGTTGTAGTCGAAAAGCTTGCCCGCATATTCGCCGATCCCTTCCGGAGTGAATGAGTCGACCGGTATCGCCTCAGCGATGATCGCAAGCTTCTCGCGAAGCACGATCTCGAACAGCTCGTGCTTGCCGCCGAAGTAGTTGTAGACCCGCTCCTTGTTCACGCCGGCGAGCTTCGCGATCCGCTCCATCGTCGTACCGTCCGGGCCTCGCTGGGTGAACTCTCGCGCAGCAGCGTCGAGGATCTTGCGTTTGGTACCTGCTACGTCCCACGCCATGTTCTCTCCTTTTCCAACGTTGGCGTTGCATTTCTTCGCCAACGCTACTACATTGATAACCAACGGCAACGTTGGATAATGAGAGAAGGACGCCCATGCCCGATTCAGACCAGACGCCCATGCAGAAGATGATGGGCGACTTTGCCCCCACCTTCGTGTCCCTCACGGACGACGTGCTCTTCGGGCAGGTGTGGGCGCGGCCGGAGCTCTCCAAGCGCGACCGCAGCTTGATCACCATCAGCAGCCTCGTCTCGGCCGGCAACATCGAGCAGTTGAGCGCACATATCCCGATGGGAATCACGAACGGGCTGAACAAGGACGAGATCATCGAGGCCATCACACACGTCGCGTTCTACGCGGGCTGGCCGCGAGCGGTCTCCGCCCTCACTTTGGCCCAAGAGATCTCCACCGACTAACGGCACCAGCAGAAAGACGATCATGATCATCGAACCTCAGCGCGAGACCGTCCTGAACCCGGAGGAGCAGTTCCCCGGCGGCGTCTGGCTTGACGTCCTCGCAGCTCCCCATGGGCCCGAGCAGCGAGCCACCATGGCGAAAGTCCGCTTCCAGCCAGGTGCCCGGACCGCGTGGCACTCCCATGCGCGGGGCCAGTATCTGCACGTCACTGACGGCGTTGCTCGCTTCGGCGACCGGGACGGAAACATCATCGAAGTCCACCCCGGCCAAACCCTCTACACGCCCCCCGGGGAACAGCATTGGCACGCCGCAGCGCCAGGCGTGTTCATGGAACACCTGGTGCTCCTCGAAGCCGACGACGGGGCCGACCACGCCTCCTGGTGGGGCGAGCAGATCACGGAGGACGAGTACGAAGGCCGCTGACAAACACCTGCACCCACCTCTTCCCAACCTCTCCATTCCTGATTCCCGCCAATCCGTGCCCGTCCGCCAGGGCGGCCTCACACAGAAGGAACAACAACGATGACCGATTCACCCTCCACCCCTCAGGCACTCATTGTGGGTGTGGGACCCGGCCTGGGTCTCTCCCTCGCACGTAAGTTCGGGAACGAAGGATTTGCCCTGACCATCGCCGGCCGCAGCGAGCAGAAGCTGGCCGAGTTTGCCACACAGCTTCGTTCCGAAGGGCTCAGGGTCGACACGGCGATCGCCGACGCCGCCGACCCCAAAGGCTTCCAGGCCTCCCTGCAGGAACTCGCTGGAAAGATCACTCCCAGCGTGGTGGTCTACAACGCCGCGATCGTCGCCAGCGACAACATCCTCACCAGCGACATCGACTACCTGATCACCAACTACAACATCGATGCTCTCGGTGCGATCATCGCCGCTCAGGTGTTCACCCCCGCGATGCGCCACGCCGGCACAGGAACGTTCCTCACCTCCGGCGGGTACGCCTACATCGACCCGTATCCCGCCTACGCCACGATCGCGCTCGGCAAGGGCGGTCTGCGCGTCGCGACGGTTCTCATCCACAAGGAACTGAAGGACGAGGGTGTGCACGTCGCGTCCGTCACCATCGCCGGCGGCATCGAGCCCGGAACCGCCATGGCGCCCGAGCTGATCGCCGACACCTTCTGGGAACTGCACACCCAGCCGGCCGACGAGTGGACCGCCGAGACCGTCTTCGACGGCACCAAGTAACACCCGGCCACACCAGAGAGAAGACGACGGCCATGGCGAGACGCTTCCGAGTGGGCTACCACTTCTTCCAGGAGCACACCAGCGTCACGGAGCTGCGGCTGGTTGCCCAGTACGCCGATATGTGGAGCACCTTCGGACCGCCCGAGAGCTGGACGGCGAAGAACAAGGTCCTGGATGAGTGGTGCAACCGTGTAGGCCGGAGCCCCGCCGACACCGAACGCACCGTCTTCATCCGCGATAGCGAAATCCCGAACGTCGATCAGTGCGTCGACGCCGGCGCCCAACACATCGTCGTCGGCGGACCCGCGCCCTTCGACCTCGGCCCCCTCCGAACTCTGCTGGCCGCAGCCGACCGCTGAATCGCCCGCATCCCGCCGCACGCAGACCCGCGGTCAGCCGGCCCACACTCCACCAGACACGAGAGACACGATCTCCATGACCACCTCGGCCACAAGCACTCAAACACGGGGGATGAGCCGCGGGCTCACCCTGCTGTTCGCCATCGCCGCCAGCGCTGCAGTCGGAAACCTCTATTGGGCCCAGCCCCTTCTCAACGTCATCGGTGAGGACTTCAACGTCCCGACCGGGTCCACCGGGCTCATCGTCACCGTCACCCAAATCGGCTACGCGGTGGGCGTGTTCCTCCTTCTCCCGCTCGGTGACATGGTGAACCGGAAATTCTTCATTCCCGGCCTGATGATCCTCACCGCGGTCTTCTTGCTCGCCACCGCCGCTGCCCCCGCCTATCCGGTGATGCTCGGAACACTCGCCCTGATCGGATTCAGCGCGGTCGCGGGACAGTTCCTGATCCCGCTCGCCGGCGACCTCGCCCGCGACGACCAGCGCGGACGAGTCCTCGGCACCGTGGCTGCCGGAATCATGATCGGCCTGCTCATCGCCCGTGCCCTCAGCGGGGTCGTCGCCGAGCACTTCGGGTGGCGCGCGGTGTTCATCATGGCCGCTGTCATCATGGTCGTGCTCGCGGCATTCCTCGCCCCCCGCATCCCCACAATGGAAGCGCGACCGAAAGTGCCCTACTGGCGCCTGCTGCTCGCCGTCGTGCGCACCATCACCGGAAATCGGACAGTGCAGGTGACGATGCTGATCGGCGCGTCCGCGATGTGCGTGTTCACGATGTTCTGGACGGGCATGACGTTCCTGCTGTCCTCGCCGTCGTTCGGTTTCTCGGTGTCGCTGATCGGCGCCGTGAGCCTAGTGGGTGTCGTCGGCGCCCTCGCAGCTCAGCGGGTCGGCGTGCTCTTCGACCGCGGACTGTTCATCCCCGCTCTGGGTGTCGGCCTCCTCATCACCGTCGTCGGGCTGATCGTCGCCGCGTTCGGCTCGGAGTCGATCATCGTGCTGATCATCGGCGCGGTCATCTTCGGGGTAGGCCTGCAAGCGGTCCAGATCCTCGCGCAGACCCGCATGCTGTCGATCGACGCGTCCGCTCGAAGCCGCCTCAACACCGCGTTCGTCTTCGGGAACTTCGTCGGCGGCGCCATCGGCTCCGCCCTCGCCGGAGCATTCTGGCAACTCGGCGGCTGGGTCCCTGTCATGATCGCCGCCTCCGTCGTTGTCGCCCTCGCACTCCTGATCTGGGTAATCTCCCACAAAGGTGCCCTCGCCCGCTGACGCGTCGCAACTACTCGAGTCGGAGAGAAAGAGAACCAATGCAGATCGCGATACTCGGGACCGGAGTAGTCGGACGCACCCTGGCCAGCCGTCTCGACGAGCTCGGACACCACATCGTCATGGGAGCGAGAGACCCTGAATCGACCCTCGCCCGGACCGGCCCCGTCGTCGTCGGCGATCATGACGGGTGCTTGGAAGAAGCCCGGCCCCGAGGGCGCGGCCCCGCTCGTGAGGAACCCGACGCCGTCTTCCCGCGCCGTCGCCAGGTGCTCCTGCACGAGCGAGAGCTGGCGCGACGAGACGAGCGGCCCGAGCTCGGTGGCACGAGCTGACGCTGCTCGGCCGAGGTGCGCGACCAGGCCGGGAAGGCCGCCTGAGCGGCGCGCACGGCGTCGTCGACATCGGCCGGTGAGCTCTCCGGCAGCACGGCCCAGGCCTCGCCGACACTCGGATCGATGGCGTCGAATCCGCCGGCCGCCGGCCGCCAGCGGCCCCCGATTTGGCCTGAACATCCGCTGATCGAATCGCTCGCCAGCGTCATAGAGCGCGGACACGGCGCGCAGGTACTGCTCGGCGCCGACATCGCCCGAGCAAGCCGCTACACGTCTTATAGAGGGATGCCGGGCTTGGCTTACCTCGGACGCCATTTCGTACCGCGCTTGACCGAGCGCATCGGTGCTGAAGGCATGCACCGCATTGCTGTGACGAATCCAGCTCGCTTCCTTACCTGGCATCACTGAGAAGTCGGTCCCCACATCTCGGGCAGTGTCGGAGCCATGCGAATTGGTCCGAGCTGCGGCCCCAGGACATGCGAAGACGCGCGACTCGTGGAGTTCGGAGGGTGTTCCGCCCGACTGAGGTGAGCAAGAGGACCTAACTGTCGCTGACACGGCCAGCCGGGCGGAAGAGGATGGTGCGGTCAGTGCAGGTGGCTGCCGCCGTTGATGTCGATCGTGGTGCCGGTGAGGTAGGACGCGTCGTCGGACGAGAGGAACGCGATCACTCCGGTGACCTCGTCGACGGTGGCCGTGCGGCCCATCGGGATCGACGCCGCGATCGCTGCTTCCTGCTCGTCGGTGGAGCCGACCCGGATGTCGGTGTCGACGGCACCGGGCGCGACGGCGTTAATTGTGACGCCGCTGTCCTCCAGTTCGCGAGCCAGAGCCTTCGTGAAGCCGAGCAGCGCGGCCTTCGCCGCGGAGTAGGGCACTTTGCCGAACACGCCTCCACCGCGCTGGGCGGAGACGGATGACATGACGATGATGCGACCCCAGCCGTTCTCGAGGAAGTGGGGGAGGAAGGCACGTGTCATGAGATAGGTGCCGGTGGCGTTGACGGCCAGCACCCGGTTCCAGATCTCGAGGGTCGTGTCGAGGAACGGCACGGGCGAGGTGATGCCGGCGATGTTCGCGAGTGCGCCGAGGGCCGGCAGGCGGCCGGTCGTGACCTCCGCGATCACGGCGTCGTGGGCGGCGGTCACCGACTCTTCGCTGGCCACGTCGACGAGGCCGCCGAACACGGGCACGCCGAACTCGGCACCGATCTCGGCGGCGGCGGCGACAGCGGCTTCGCCGTCGATGTCGAGCACCACGACGCCCCATCCGTCGCGGGCGTAGCGGCGGGCGACCCCTCGGCCGATGCCGCGCGGGGAGGCCGCTCCGGTGACGATGGCGGTGCGTGCAGGAGACATGATGGTCCTTCCGAGGGAGAGGCCGGAGTTCATCAGCTCGTCTGCGCTGCTTGTCCCCGTCGACGGCCTCAGTCTGTCGTGTAGGCGTCATAATGTCAACAGTCGGCAGTTGACACTCATCCGGTAAAGCGCTCATACTGATGCGACACCGACGACGGTGAACGTCGTCAGACGAAAGGTATTCAGATGAGCAATGACGCTCTCTCCATGCGCGGTCCGGTGCAGGGCACGAAGGACGTCAGGCGGGTGGCCCTCGGATCCAGCGTGGGAGCGGTGATCGAGACCTACGATTTCATCGGCTTCGGCACCGCCGCCGCCCTGTACTTCGGCACCGTCTTCTTCCCGGGCGCCGACCCCCTCACCGGCACCCTCGCCTCGTTCGCCACCCTCGGTGTCGGATTCGCGGCCCGCCCCCTCGGGGGCATCATCGGAGGCCATCTCGGCGACAAGCTGGGCCGGAAGCCCGTTCTCGTGATGTCTCTCATCATCATGGGTCTCGCGACCTTCGCCATCGGGCTCCTGCCCACCTACGCTATGGTCGGCGTGCTCGCTCCCACCCTCCTCGTGATCGTCCGCATCGTGCAGGGCCTCGCCTTCGGTGCCGAGTGGGGTGGGGCGATCCTCATGACCTACGAGCATGCGCCATGGAAGCGCAAGGGCTTCTTCACCGGCCTCGTGCAGGCCGGCTTCCCGGTGGGTCTCCTCCTGGCCAACCTCGTCTTCCTGGGCAGTGGGATCCTCCCTGGCGACTGGGCCTGGCGGGTGCCCTTCCTCGCCAGCATCGTGCTCGTGATCGTGGGACTCATCATCCGCTCGAAGGTGCCGGAGTCGCCGGTGTTCGAGCAGGTCAAGAGCTCGGGGCAGATCGTGAAGTCGCCGATCATCCAGGTGATCAGGGAGGACTGGCGCAACATCCTCCGCGGCATCGGCCTGCGGATCGCGGAGACGGCGGGCTACGCGGTGTCGATCACCTACATGATCTCGTACATCAATACCACCGAGATCGCCGACAAGCAGGCCACCCTCGTAGCGCTGTGCATCGCCGCGGGCATCGGAGTGGTGGCCACACCGCTGTGGGGCGCGCTCACCGACCGCATCGGCCGCAGGCCCCTCTACCTCGTCGTCTGCGCGGTGATCATCCTCTTCGGCATCCCGATGTTCCTGCTCGTGAACACGGGACTGTTCGTTCTGATCATCGTCACCTTCGCCATCTCGTACGCGATCTGCCAGAACGCCCTCGCCGGAGTGCAGGGGTCGTGGTTCCCCGAGCTCTTCCAGGCTCAGACCCGCTCCTCGGGGGCCTCGCTCGCCTATCAGATCTCGGCCATGGTGTCGGGCTTCACGCCCTTCATCACGACCTTGCTGTTCGTGGGGCTCGGCTGGCTGGGCCCGGCGCTGCTGTTCAGCGCGTACGGACTCATCGGCCTCATCGCCGCCGTGGTCACCCGAGAGACCTGGGGCCCGCGGGAACGCCGCCTGGCCGACGAGGCGACGACCGCCTCGATCGCCACCATCAAGGCCTGAGACAGAGGGAAGAGCACTGTGACATCGACCACCCCCACCACCGCACAGCACGCCTACGGATCGGGCCCCGACCGCGGGATCGGTTTCGAGGAACGCGTGCGTCGCGTGCAGGACGCCGCCTACCGCATCCGGCACCACGTGCTCACCATGGGCGAGGTGCAAGGCCAGGGCTACGTGGGCCAAGGCCTCGGCGTCGCAGACATCCTCGCGGCCGCCTATGCCGACCAGCTCCGCTACCGAGCGGACGATCCCCATTGGGAGGAGCGCGATCGGTTCCTCCTCTCGATCGGGCATTACGCCATCGGGCATTACGCGGCCCTGGCTGAAGCGGGGATCGTGCCCGTTGCCGAACTCGAGACCTACGGATCCGACGACTCTCGGCTTCCCATGTCGGGCATGGCGAGCTACACGCCGGGGATGGAGATCTCCGGCGGCTCGCTCGGCCACGGGCTCGGGGTGGCCGTCGGTATGGCTCTGGGGCTCCGCTTGCAGGGTCGGGACGAACGCGTCTTCAACCTGCTCTCCGACGGAGAGCTCGATGAGGGGTCGACCTGGGAAGCCGCCATGGGAGCCCACCACCATCAACTGGGCCGACTGCTCGCCCTCGTCGACGTCAACGCCCTGCAGGCCGACGGCAAGACCGAGACAGTGCTGCGCACCGAGCCGCTGCTCGACAAGTGGACCGCCTTCGGCTGGTTCGCCCAGCGCGTCGACGGGAACGACGTCTCGGCGCTCCTGCGCGCTTACGACGAAGCCGAGGTCCATTCCGAACTCACCGGACGGCCCTCGGTGATCCTCTGCGACACCCGGATCGGACGAGGTGTGCCCCTGCTGGAGAACCGCGAGAAAGCCCACTTCATGCGCATCGAGGAGAGCGAATGGCAACTGTGCCGCGACGAGCTCACCGCCGGACACGAAGGAGCGAACCGATGACCACCGCACCCGCCAGCGGCACCGCCGACGCACCCTCGGCCACGCCCAAGCTCAAGACCTCCGCCATGATCGCCTCCTTCGCCGACCCCGGGCAGAAGACGGCCCCCGCGCCCTTCGGCCACGCCCTCGCGGCAGCCGCCGAGACGGATCCGCGGATCGTCGGGCTCACGGCAGACCTCGGCAAGTACACCGACATGCACGTGTTCCAGAAGGCGCACCCCGAGCGCTTCTTCCAGATGGGCATGGCCGAGCAGCTGCTGTTCGGAGCCGCGGCCGGCATGGCCGAGACCGGATTGGTGCCCTTCGCCTCCACCTACTCGGTGTTCGCCGCGCGCCGCGCCTACGACTTCCTGTGCCTCGACATCGCCGAACCCGGGCTCAACGTGAACATCGTGGGCGGACTGCCAGGGCTCACCACGGGATACGGTCCGAGCCATCAGGCGACCGAGGACATCGCCATCTTCCGCGGTATGCCGGGTCTCACGATCGTGGATCCGTGCGACTCGATCGACATCGAGCACGCAGTGCCGCAGCTCGCCGCAGCGGCCGGCCCGAGCTATCTGCGACTGCTCCGAGGGAACGTGCCGACCGTGCTCGATGAGTACGACTACACCTTCCAGCTCGGCAAAGCGGCGATACTCCGCGGGGGCGCGGACGTCGTCTTCGTCTCGAGCGGGCTCATGACCATGCGGGCGCTGCAGGCCGCCGAGGAGCTCGCGGTGCACAAGATCGATGTCGCGGTCGTGCACACGCCGACCATCAAGCCGTTCGACGCGGAAACGGTCCTCGCCGAGATCGACACGCCACGACTCGCCTTCACGCTGGAGAACCATACGGTCGTGGGCGGGCTGTTCGAGACCGTCGCGTCGGCCGCGACCCGCCGAGGGCTCGGCAAGCGCGTGGTGCCCATCGGACTGCCCGACGAGTTCCTCGACGCGGGGGCCCTGCCCACTTTGCATGACCGCTACGGCCTCAGCCGATCGAGCATCGTTGCGAGGGTCCTCTCTGAGCTCGGCTAGTCACGGGGCTGGATAGGATCGAGTGTCGGCAGGCGACATTCACAGACGGGTGATCCAGGCATGGAGAAAGCGCTCCTCGGGCTCGAGAAGACGAATCTGCGCGAGCAGGCGGCCGTCGCTCTGCGCCAGGCAATCACGTCGGGCGCACTCCGGCCGGGCACTCATCTGCGCGAGACGGAGCTGTCGAGCCAGCTGCAGATCAGCCGGGGCACGCTGCGGGAGGCCTTCCGGGAACTCCAACAAGAGGGACTCGTCGTGCAGGCGACCCGTGGTCGGCTGCTCGTGCGCTCGCTCTCGCCGAAGGAGATCGAGGACATCTTCGTGGTGCGCGGCGCCCTCGAGTCCCTGGCCGCGGAGCTGCTCGTCTCCAGTCCTGATCTGAAGCGGCACGTCGACCAGCTCGGACGTGCCGTCGAACGGATGGCCGAGGCTGAGCCCGGTTCCCTGGAGAGCCGTGTGGAGGCCGACCTGGCGTTCCATCGCCTGCTGTGCTCGCTCACGGAGAACGAATCGCTCGTGACATCCTGGGAGGGCCTCGAGGGGGCGATCCGGATGTCGATCATGTTCGCCGGCATCGAGCGCGGAACCCGCAACATGGACATCGCCCGCCACCAGGCGATCGTCGATGCCGTGGCCTCGGGCGACCGCGCGAGTGTTCGCGAGGCGATCAGTGAGCATATGGGCCAAGCCGCGCGCACCCTCATCGGCTGACGGACGCTCGCGGTAGGGTGAAATCGACCTACAATGCCGACTGTTGACAGTCGGCATTAAAGCCGTAGAGTCGTCTGAGACAGTCAGACCCCCTAGGCAATGGAGCCCTCGATGTCAGCAGCAGCAGCACCAGCCGCACCCACCGCGACACCAGATCGGAAGACCATCAGGCGCGTCGTCGGGGCGAGCGTCATCGGCAACACGATCGAGACCTACGACCTCTTCATCTACGGCACGGCCGCGGCCCTGGTCTTCCCCACAGTGTTCTTCTCCAATCTCGACGGCACGGCGGCTGTGCTCTTCTCGTTCCTGACGTTCGGAGCGTCGTTCCTGGCCCGGCCGCTCGGTGCGATCATCCTGGGACACTTCGGCGACCGCATCGGGCGCAAGAAGCTGCTGGTGTTCTCGCTGCTGCTCATGGGCATCGCGACCTTCGCGATCGCGCTCCTGCCCGGTTACGACGCTTGGGGGCCGGCCGCCCCGATCATCCTCGTCCTCCTGCGGATCTGCCAGGGCTTCGGCTACGGCGGCGAATGGTCCGGCGCCATCACCATGGTCAGCGAGTACGCTCCGGCCAACAAGCGATCGCTGTTCACGAGCTTCCCGCAGGTCGGCACGCCGCTCGGCTTGATCGCCGCCAACCTCATCTTCATCATCATGAGCGCGGTTCTCCCGAACGACCAGTTCCTCTCATGGGGCTGGCGGGTTCCGTTCCTGCTCAGCATCGTGCTTGTGGGAGTGGGCTTCTACCTGCGACGCCGGGTCGACGAGACCCCTCAATTCAAGGAGCTCGAGAAGAAGGGCGACAAGTCCAAGGCGCCTCTGCTCGACGTGCTCCGCCACCCGTCTGGCCTCCTGCTCGTGACGGGGTCGACCATCGCGGCGTTCGGCATCTACTACGTCGTCACCACCTATCTGCTCTCCTACGTCACGGGCACCGAGGGCATCGATCGCTCCATCGCTCTCACCTGCCTCCTGGTCGCCGCAGCGGTGCAGGGCCTCGGCGTGCTCGGCTGGGGCTGGCTGTCCGGAAAGGTGAACCCCACGAAGCTGCTGCTGGTCTCCGTGATCTTCATGGGGCTCTGGGCCTTCCCCCTCGTCTGGCTCACCGCCACCGCGGTGCCACTGCTCATCGGCGTGGCGTTCGTGGGCTTCATGGCCATCCAGTCGATGTTCTACGGCCCGATGGGAGGCGTGTTCCACGGGCTCTTCGACACGCGCTACCGCTACACCGGCCTCGGCATGGGGCTCAACCTGGGCGGCCTGCTCGGCGGCGGCATCGCGCCGCTGATCGCCGTCACCATCCCCTTCGGCCCGGGCATCGCGGTGATGGTCATCGTCATGGCGGTGATCTCGCTGCTGTTCGTGATCGGCATCATGGTGCGCTGGCGCGCCCTTCACCCGAGCGGGCACGCCGACACCACCGTCGAAGCGACGACCCGTGGTTGAACCGCAGCTCCCGCGGTACGCCGACCTCCCGAAGGCCGACGGAGGTGCCCGGTCGGGCTGGCACCTCTTCGGCGCCGACGACCAGGTCGGGCTGATGAACCTGCAGACTCCCGAGCGGATCGCGGCCGCAGCCGCCCTCGTGCACAGCGGTGAGGTCTATCCGCTTGGGGCCACGCTCGGGCAGCCCGATCCGCCGCTCTTCGGCCGTGGCGCCCCCCGCCGCACGCAGCTCGAGCCGCGCGAGAGCTGGTACTTCGATGACGTGCACGACAACCTTTTCCCGCAGGCGGGCAGCCAATGGGACGCCCTCGGGCACATCGGCTTCCGCGAAGGAGAGTTCTACAACGGCGCCACCGCCGACGACATCCGAGGCGGACGACGCAACACGATCGAGCACTGGGCGCGTCGCGGGATCGTGGGCCGAGGCATCCTGCTCGACCTCCAGGCCACGGCTCCAGAAGCCTACGATCCAGCATCCAGCAAGGCGTTCAGCGTCGACGACCTCGAGCGGGCACGGATCGCCGCCGGTGTCGAGTACCAGCCGGGTGACATCGTGATGCTGCGCACCGGGTTCCTCGAGCACAACGTCACATCGGATGTCGCCTCCCGGAAGTCGCAGTCCGTGCGCACGACCCTGAAGGCGCCCGGTATCGAGCACACCGAGGAGATGGCGGAGTACGTCTGGAACACGCACGCCTCTGCCTTCGTGGGCGACAACCCCACCGTGGAGGTCTGGCCGCCGGATGAGCGGCCGGAGGCGTGGCCGTTCGGTTACCTGCACTACATGCTCATCGGCCAGTTCGGCCTCGGCCTCGGTGAGCTGTGGTGGCTGAAAGACCTGGCCGACGCCTGCACCGCCGACGGGCGACACGAGTTCTTCGTGAGCAGCGCACCGACGGATGCGCCTGGCGCGGTCGGGTCGATGGCGAATGCCATCGCCATCCGGTAGAGATCGGAGCGCGCCTTGGCTGACGTGACGCTGCATCACCAGTTGATGCGAGCCCAGGGGCAGGGCGAGTCCGCACGCGAACTCCTCGTCCTGGGGCCGGCGCTCGGCACGACCCTCCGGTGCTGGGTGCCGGCGTCGCGTTCACTGCTGGCGCACCCGTCGGGCGTCCTCCCTGATCTGCTGACTTACGACCTGCCGGGCCACGGGGAGTCTCCACCCGCCCGCGAGCCGTTCTCGATCGCAGACCTCGGATCGGCGGTGGTCGAGGCTGCCCGGAGTCGTGGTTACAGCCGTTTCGCGTATGCCGGGATCTCGGTGGGCGGGGCGATCGGCCTCGAGCTGGCCGCAGCGTGCTCGCCGGCTCTCACCGGCCTCGCGCTCTTCGGCAGCGACGCAGTGCTCGGCTCGCCGGATCGTTGGAACGCCCGTGCCGCCAGCGTGCGAGAGCTCGGCATGCTCTCGCAGGTGGAGACGAGCGCGGCGAGATGGTTCGCTCCCGACTTCGCTCTTCGACAGAAGAAGTCGTTCGTTGTCTCCCTCGCGGAACTCTCGCGCATCGATCCTGAGTCGTACGCCCTCTGCCTGGAGGCCGTCGCCGTCTACGACGTGCGAGCCGATCTCGCGGGAATCGCGGTGCCCACGACGATCGTGTGCGGATCTGCCGACATCGTGACCCTTCCCGCCGAGCTGAGGACTCTCGCACTCACGATCCCCGGAGCTCGCTACCAGGAGATTCCGGGCGCTGGGCACGTCGTGCCACTGGAGAGTCCTGAGCCGACCGCGTCCGTGCTCCGCCTTCTCCTGGGCGAGATCCGCACGCGAGCGCGAGCAATCCCTGGCGGGTCACCTGCCGACGGTGAGCTGCGGGTACACCGCGGTGAGAGGTGCTGACAGTCCGGCCTTGAGCTGCACAGAGGTGTCGTCGGCGAGGACCTCGTAGCCGCCGGCCTCGAGGGTGTCGAAGACCTGGGTAACGAGGTCGGCCGGGTCGAGCTTGGGGCCTTCGGCGTGGGCGGCCATGGCGGTGTCGACATAGCCGACGTGCACGCCGACGACCTGGACACCCTGGGGCTGCAGTTCCAGGCGCAGGGAGTTCGTGGCCGACCACAGGGCGGCTTTGGTGGCCGAGTAGATGCCAGCGACGGCCCACCACGACAGGGCCGAGTGGATGTCGACGATGGCGGTGTCGCCGCTCTTCGCGGAGAGGATCGGGGCGACGGCGCGGGCCAGGAACAGGGGGCCGAGGAAGTTGGTCTCGACGTTCTGGCGGATCTCTTCGTCGGTGTGGGTGAGGATGCCCGGGGTGGAGACGGATGTGCCGGCATTGTTGATCAGTACGGTCACGTCGAGTGCCTGCTCGACGGCGGCCTGGATGGAGACGGGGTCCGTGACGTCGAGAGAGAGGGGCACGACGCGCCCGTCGTCCCACTCTCGGGGGCTGCGAGCGGTGGCGTACACCTTGGCGGCTCCTCGGGCGAGGGCTTCGCGGACGAAGTGACCGCCGATACCGCCGTTCGCGCCGGTGATAAGGACGACAGCGCCGTTGAGGGAAGTCATGGGATAGATCTCCTGAGGGTGTGATGTTCGATTGGACGAGAAGGGTGGCTGGGGTCAGGGGTGAGTGAGGGTCGGGTAGTCGGTGTACCCGTGCGCGCCCCCGGTGTAGAGCGTTTCCGGGTCGAGGTCGTTCAGGGGGGCATCGATGCGCAGGCGCTCGACGATGTCGGGGTTCGCAAGGGCGAACCGGCCCAGCGGGGCGATGTCGGCGAGCCCAGCGTCGATGTCTGAGGCGATGCCGTCGCGCTCTCGCCCGTACCGGACGACGAGGACGGCCGTCGGCCACGCCTCGCGGAGGGAGGTGAGGAGTTCGTCATCGCCGAGGTGGTGGACGTGCAGATAGACCAGGTTCAGCTTCGCGAGCTCGCCCACGAGGTACCGGTACTGGCCGCGCACCGCCGCGGCGTCGCCCTCATCGAGCCCGCCGAGCGGGAACGCCGGGGAGATGCGGATACCGGTGCGATCCGCGCCGATCTCCTCGGCGACCGCCTTCGCGACCTCGATCGAGAACCGTGCCCGGTTCTCGATCGACCCGCCGTACTCATCGGTGCGCCGGTTCGCGTTGGGAGCCAGGAACTGGTGCAGCAGGTAGCCGTTGGCGGCGTGGATCTCCACCCCGTCGGCGCCGGCGGCGATCGCGGCGGCGGCGGCGTGCCGGAACTCACCTATCACGTCCCGGATCTCACCGACGCTCAGCTCACGCGGCACGGGGCTCTTCTTCGGGCCCTCGGCGGTGAACATGTCCTGATCCGCGGAGATCGCCGACGGAGCCACCGGCTGATGGTGGTGCGGAGTGTTGTCGGGGTGGGAGATGCGCCCCACGTGCATCAGCTGGATGAACAGGTGCCCACCGTTCTCGTGCACCGTCTCGGAGACTTTCGCCCATCCCGCCACCTGCTCCGGGGTGTGGATGCCGGGGGTGTTCAGGTACCCCTGCCCGTCTTCGGACGGCTGCGTGCCCTCGGTGATGATCAGTCCGAGCGAAGCGCGCTGGCCGTAGTACCCCGCAGCGTGTTCACCCGGTGTTCCGTCTGCGTTCGCACGGTTGCGGGTCATCGGTGCGAGCGCGAGACGGTGGGGGAGTTCGATGCGGCCGAGGGTGAACGGTTGCCAAAGAGATGGGGAGGTCATGACGGGTGGTGTTCCTTTCGAAGGAGGCAATCGCTGCCGATCCCGGTGGGCGACGGTCGTCGCGCACCGGCGTGGGAAAATGAGTCGAAACACAGGCGAGCCCACGCGACAATGATTACACTCATAACTGAGGTAAGTCAGTGTCTATTCCCGGGGAGGAACACGATGTCGGTGGCGACACAGCCGCTCGGGCGGCGCGAGCGAGAGAAGCAGGCCAAGCTCGCGCGCATCACCGCGGCGGCCAGCGAGCTGTTTGCGAAGCGCGGCGTGGATGAGGTCACGACGCAGCAGATCGCCGACGCGGCCGACATCGGCACCGGCACGCTGTTCCTGTACGCGAAGACCAAGGGCGAGCTGCTCCTGCTGGTGCAGAACGCCCGCTACGCCGACGCTCTCACGCGTGGCAGAAAGGCAGCGAAAGCGGAGCGGACGACACTGGACGCACTGCTCGCGCTTCTCGCGCCGATCGCGGAGTGCAATCGCGCGCAGGTCGATAACGGCCGCACGTACCTCCGGGAGATGGTCTTCGGCGATTCCGGCGAGCCGCATCATGCCGAAGCGCTGTCCATCGTCGCGCGGACCGAGGAAGCTATCGCCGACATCCTCGCCGAACGGGCGGGTGTCGCACCCGGGCAGGCGGCGACGCTTGCCCGGGTGATCTCGGCCATTCAGTTCCTCGAACTCGCGGCCAGCGTCAACACGGGCTCGACGGTCCCCGACCTGCTCGCGAGCATCCGCGCCCAGGTCGCGGCGATCCTGCCGGGCTGATTCCGCTCATGATGACAGACGAACAGGATTCCGAGCGGTCGCGCACGATCCGCTATCAGGTCCCGGGCAGGGACAAGCGGACGCTGTTCGCTCGCTCCGGGCTCGAGCAGTTGCGGGCCGTTGCCGCAGGCGAAGCACCGGCCCCGCCGATCAGCAGTCACATCGGGCTCGAGTTCGTCACGGTGACCGAGGGCGACGTGGTGATGACGGCGGTCCCGGACGAGTCCCACTACAACCCGATCGGATCGGTGCACGGCGGCTTCTTCGCTACCGTGCTCGACTCCGCATGCGGGTGCGCCGTGCACACCACCCTTCCGGTCGGCGTCGGATACACCAGCCTGGAGATCAAGGTGTCGTTCCTGCGTCCCATCACCGCGGACACCGGTCCCGTCACCGCGCACGGTTGGGTCACCCGCACGGGTCGAAGTGCCGTGTTCGCAGAGGCTGACCTCCGCGACAGCCAAGGGCGGGTCCTCGCGACCGCGTCCAGCACCTGTCTCGTCGTCCGCCCGGACCCTGCTCCGTGACGCGTCTCGATCGAGAACCACCTCATCGCTTATGTACTTCAGGCGGTGACCGGGAACGGCCCGGCCTGCGGGTCAGGTGGTGAGGAATCTCGCGGCGACGGGGGCGAACTTCTCCCAGTTCTGGAAGATGCCGCCGTGGCCGGAGTTCGGGTAGATGATCAGCTCGGAACCCTCGATGCGCTTGTGCAGGTCCTCGGAGAGCACCGAGGGGACCATGCGGTCGTTGTCGCCGTTGGCGATCAGGGTCGGCTGCGAGATCACCGACAGGTCCGAGGGGGCCGAGCGCCCATATCGCTGAATGGCCTTGAGCTGGCGGCTGAACGAGGCGTTGCTGATGGGCTTGTCGCGGTCGGTGGTGCGCTCCTTGAGGCGTTCGACGAACGCCTTGCCGGCCCGCTTGCCGATGGTGTCGCGGTTGAAGAAGAGGAACTCCTTCGGGTCAGACCGGGTGATCAGGGATCGGAAGATGTCCCAGTAGGTGGTTCCCACGACCTTGTCGATGTTGTTTCCACCTCGAGGGCCGGTGCCGGTGAGCACGAGTTTGCGCACCAGCGCCGGGTGAGCGACGACGAGGTCCTGGGCGATCATGCCGCCCATCGAGAAGGCGAAGATGTCGATCTTGTCGTAACCGAGGCCCTTCGTGATGAACCGGTAGGCATCGGTCGCGGCTTCTTCGAGAGTGTCGGGAACCCGCCCGGAGGACGCTCCGACGCCGAGCTGATCGAAGGTGATGACGTGGCGGGTTTTCGCGACCTGGTCGATGAGGCGTGGGTCCCAGTTGTCCAGGGTCGCGGCCAGGTGCACGAAGAAGACCACGGGGATCGTTCCTCTTGGGCCGAGTTCGCGGTAGGCGAAGGTGTCGGCGCCGACGGAGACCGTCTTGGCGGGGGCCTCCGCGTACGAGGTGATGACGGGTTCGGTGGCGCTCATGAGAAATGCTCCTTGCTGGGTTCGGGTGCTGTGTGCGACAAGCGGATGGGGAGACCGGAGGTCACGCAGACTGGTCGGCGCCGATGATGACGGCCTTGCCGCGGATGCTGCTCGTGCCGAGGGAGGCCAGGGCGTGGGCGGTCTGGTCGAAGGGGAAGGTCGCACTGACGACGGGGCGGATGACGCCGCGGTCGACGAGCTGGGTGATCTGACGCAGTTGATCGCCGGAAGCGTGCATGAGCAGGAACTCGTAGGACACGCCGAGCTTCTCCGCAAGGGCGCGGATCCTGCGGCTGAGAGCCGTGATGGCCAGGCGCACGACCGGGTTCAGGCCGGCGGACTTCGCGAACGTGGGGGTGGGTGGCCCGGAGATGCCGACGGCCTTTCCACCGCGCTTCAGGATCGTGAGGGACTTTGCGAGGTTGTCGCCACCGAGGGGGTCCAGGACGAAATCGTAGCCCGAGAGTTCGGTCTCGAATTCCTGGGTGCGGTAGTCGATGACCACGTCGGCGCCGAGCTCGCGGGCGAAGTCCGCGTTCTTGCCCGATACGGTCGTCGCTACCTCGGCGCCGAGGTGCTTGGCGAGCTGGATCGCGATCGATCCGACTCCGCCCGCACCGGCGTGTATGAGCACCTTCTGACCGGCCTGCACGTTGCCCTTCTCCACCAGGGCCTGCCACGCCGTCAGTGCCACCAGCGGCAGGGACGCGGCCTCCACGATGCTGATCGACGTCGGAGCCAGCGAGACGTCTGCTTCATCGACAGCGATGCGTTCTGCGAACGTGCCGATGCGGTGATCCCGCGGCCTGGAGTAGACCCGGTCTCCGGCGACGAAGTGGGTGACCTTGGAACCTGTGCGGATAACTGTGCCGGCCAGGTCGTGGCCGAGGGTGAGAGGGGTCTTGTACGGCAGGATCGCCTTGAACTCTCCCGCCCGGAGCCGCTCGTCGAGGTGGTTCAGCCCTGCGGCCTCCACCCGGATCAGGAGATCCCTGTCGCCGACCGCGGGCTCGGGGATCTCGGCCTCGTGGACGGGCTGCTTGTAGTTGTCGAACACGAACGCTCGCATGATGCTCTCTCCTTGAATGTGGAAGGTTGTGGTCAGCGTTGCAGGAACGCGGTGACGGTCCATCCGGTCACGGTCGCCGTGCAGAATCAGCGTCGGAGCTGTGGACGACGCCCCGGTCGGTATCTGATGACCCCATCGGTTCACGGCGCGCAACTGGGCGCGGAAGACGCCAGGAGTGACGGGCTTGTCCCGGCCGGTGCGGCGCCGTTTCATCCGCACCAGATATGCCTTCGCGGCCCGACGGCCGGCAGGGGCTGTCATGCCCCCCGTCGACAGCCCGAGCAGGTCCACCTGGGAGAGGCCGAGCGTGTGGATCGCGGCGATCGCATCGGCCGCCATGTCCTCGAACCGGTCCCGCACCATTCCGGCGGATGCCCCCACACCGCGGTAGTCGAGGAGGATCACCCTCCGGTGCCCTGCCATGATCGCACCTTCCTGATCTCACTGCCGATGGACATCGGGGCTCACCCTTGCTCAAGCGAGCAGACTCAATCTTGAGTGTCCTCAGATCAATTGTCAAGTAAGAGCGAGTATGCTCATTCATGAGTCAACTCAGTATGCCAGCCAAGGGAGGCCCTTATGGGCAGTGATCAGCCGGTTCCGGGACGGCGAGAACGCGCGAAGGAAGACAAGCGTCTCCGAATCATGTCTGTCGCTCGCACCCTGTTCGCCGAGTACGGCGTCGATGGCGTGACGACGCAACAGGTCGCTGACCGCGCCGATGTGGCGATCGGAACCCTGTACGCCTATGCCGGAACGAAAGCGGAACTGCTGATCATGGTGCAGAACGATAAGTTCGCGGCCGCGATCCGTGACGGCCTCGCCGCGGCGACGGTGTCCGCCCGGAGGCAAGCGGACACCGTCGAGCAGGTGCTCGCACTTGTCTGGCCGGTGGTGGCCTGCATCCGGGAGCAGCCCGAGAATGGACGCACCTATCTGCACGAGCTGGTCTTCGGCGATCCGACCGAGCCGCACCGAGCAGGAGGGTTAGTCCTCGCAGTGCGGTTGGAGGAGGGGCTCTCTGCCGTCCTGGCACGCGACACTCGTCTCGGGGCGGCTGATGCGGTCACGCTCGCACGCGTCGTCACCGCGATCGTGCACGTCACGACCGCCGCCACAGTCCACCTGGCAGACACGCCCTCTCAGATCCTCAGCCGCGTCCGCCGACAGGTCTCCGCGATCCTGGTCGCGCGCCCCGTGGCGGCCTGACCATCTGCGCGCGTCCCCGCTCTATCCGAAGGAGAACACCATGAGCAGCACCAGCCACGTCGATGTCGTCGTCCTCGGAGCGGGCCCCGGTGGCTACGTCGCCGCGATCCGTGCCGCGCAGCTCGGAAAGAGCGTCGCCGTGATCGAGAAGCAGTACTGGGGAGGCGTGTGCCTGAATGTGGGTTGCATCCCCTCGAAAGCACTGCTGCGAAACGCGGAACTCGCCCACACCCTCACCCATCAAGCAGAGCTGTTCGGCATCCGGGGTGACGTGACGATGGACTACGGCGCAGCATTCGACCGGTCCCGATCCGTCGCTGACGGACGGGTGAAAGGAGTTCACTTCCTGATGAAGAAGAACGCCATCACCGAGATCGACGGCCACGGCAGCTTCACCGACACCCACACCATCACCGTCGCCCTCGCCAATGGGGGCACCGAGCTGGTGACCTTCGATGACGCGATCATCGCGACCGGCTCCACCGTGCGCCTCGTGCCCGGAGTGGAACTGAGCGAGAACGTCGTCACCTACGAAGCCCAGATCCTCTCCCGGGATCTCCCCGACAGCATCGTCATCGTCGGCGCCGGAGCGATCGGGATGGAGTTCGCCTACGTGCTCGCCAACTACGGCGTCGCGGTCACGGTCATCGAATACCTCGACCGGGTACTTCCCAACGAGGACCGGGACGTCTCTAAGGAGATCGCCCGCCAGTACAAGAAACTCGGCATCAACCTCCTCACCTCCACCGCCGTCGGAACCGTCACCGATGACGGAGCGGGCGTCACAGTCACCTACACCCCGGCCGGTGGCGAGCAGGCCGCCCTCCGCACCGACAAAGTGCTCATGTCGGTCGGCTTCGCCCCCCGCACCGACGGATACGGGCTCGAGAACACCGGCGTTGCGCTCACCGCCCGCGGCGCCATCGACATCGACGACCGCATGCGCACCAACGTCCCCCACCTCTACGCCATCGGAGACGTGACCGCGAAACTCCAACTCGCCCATGTCGCCGAAGCTCAAGGGATCGTCGCCGCCGAAACCATCGCCGGCGCGGACACTGTGCTGCTCGGCGACTATCGCATGATGCCCCGGGCGACCTTCACCCAGCCCCAAGTCGCATCCTTCGGCCTCACCGAACAACAGGCCCGCGACGAAGGACACGACGTGAATATCGCGAAGTTCCCCTTCACCGCCAACGGGAAGGCACAAGGCCTGGGCGAACCCAGCGGGTTCATCAAGCTCATCGCCGACGCCGAGTACGGCGAACTGCTCGGCGCGCACCTGATCGGTGCGGACGTCGCCGAACTCCTCCCCGAACTGACCCTCGCCCAGAAATGGGACCTCACCGCCCACGAACTCGCCCGAAACGTGCACACCCACCCGACCCTCGGCGAAGCCCTCCAGGAGGGATTCCACGGCCTCACCGGCCACATGATCAACCTATGATCACCGGTCCGCAGTCAGTGTCTGGACAGTCGCAGCATGACCTTGCCGGTCGGCTGCTGGTGTCGGAGCAGAGCGTGCGGCACTGCTCCCCATAGATCCCGCGAACCACAACATCACGGGCGTGAGCCTCGACGTGGCCGGCGGAGCGCCCCTCGCAGAAGGCTTCTCGAGCCTTCACCCTCGCCCCCAGGTGAAGGTGGGCTGTGATTTCTCGAGAAAGGCACGCCGACCCACGTTGCTGTCGAGGGCAGATGAAGGAGAACGGCTCCAATCCGCTTCTACGAAGGATGCGTCATCCCCGCGGGCTATCGCGTCGATCATGCGTTTCGAACCGATGACGGAATACGCCGACCGGGATGCAATCCCCGCGCCGAGAACGCCTATTCGTTCATCCAGCGCGTCCTCGTTCACCACCTCGGTCACCAAACCCCACCTGTGCGCGGTCAAGGAGTCGATCAGATCTCCCGTGAGCAGGAGGTGCTTGGCTGCACCGACCCCGATGAGGTCTACGAGCGACTCCATCGTCTTGGCCGGGTACAGCACCCCCAGTCGTGCGGCTGTCACGCCGAACCTCGCGCCTTCGGCGGCGATTCTGAGGTCGCATGCCACGGCGAGACCGACACCGGCTCCGATGCAGCTTCCGCGGACTGCGGCGATGGTCGAGCCGGGGAATCGGGCAAGGGCTGTGACTGCGTCGAGGAACGGAGAACCGATGTTGGCTTCCAGCACTGGGATGTCCAAGCCGGCCGAGAAGTGCTTGCCGTCGCCGGTGAGCACCATCACGGTGACGGAAGTATTGGCCGTGAGCAGAGTGGTCGCTTCGGTGAGGTCATTGAGGATGTCGCGGGTGAGGATGTTGTGTCGAGTCGGACCGGAGATGGTCACGGTCGCAATTGGGCCGGTCACCGCCATCGTCACCCCTCCGCGGGAGCCGGATGTGTCGGGTTCAAGTCTCATGGTCTACCTCCTGATCGAAGAAGAACGACGGCGATGCTTCCACCGATCGATAGCATTCCGTCGCCGTCGCCCGTAACATCGCCTGATGCATGAGCGCGTAGGTATCGATCTCTCCAACTGCCCCATCGGCCTCTCCTTGGACGTCCTCGGGCAGAAGTGGACTCTCTTGATCGTCAGGGAGGCACTCAACGGTGTTCGGCGATTCTCCGATTTCGAGGCCGTGCTCGGCTGTCCGAGGAACCTGCTCGCATCGCGACTCCGAATGCTCTGCGATCAGGGGATTCTTCGGACTGTGATCTACGAAGTCTTGGGGGAGCGTTCCCGCGCTCGGTACGAACTGACGGAAGCCGGCCGGGAATTGGCCCCGACCTTGATCGCGCTGTTCGATTGGGGCCTGAGGCACCGAGCATCGAGTCGGGGCCAACCAGCTCCGGCGCGGTGCCGTTGCGGTAGTCCTGTGCACGCGGTGATCGAGTGCGAGCACGGGCATCGCATCGACAACACGGATTCGCTGACGCTCCCGGAGTGGGGAGAGGTGTCCCGGGAGCGTCAGCTAGCGCCGTCTAGGGAACGATGACCAGACGCACGGGGTTGCCCTTCTTGCTCTGAAGGTGCTCGATCGCGTCTGTCACGTCGGTGAGTGGATAGTGGCCGGATATGGATTCAGAGAAGTCGAGGCGGTCGAGGGCGAGCAGGTCGAGGAGGTCGGGGACCGCCTCGGGTCCGCTGGCGTAGTGCCCGCGGATCTGTTGGCGCATGAAGAGCAGCATCCCGGGTGCCTCGAGCGTGAACGGCTGGGCGTTCGCTCCAACCCAGATCGTGCGCCCGAACGGTGCTGTCGCCTGCAGCAGCTCCAACTCGACGGCCGAGATGCCGACGAAATCGAAGGCGACGTTCACTCCGACGCCCTTAGTGAGGCGCTTGATCGTCTCGACGGCATTCTCAGCCCTCGGGTCGATCGCGTAGTCGGCGCCGAGGCGGAGCGCGCGTTCCCGGGCTTCGGGCAGCGGATCAACAGCGATGATCGGGGCTGCCCCCACGAAGCGGAGGATCTGGATCGCGTGTGTTCCCACCCCGCCGACGCCCCAGACGGCGACGGACTCACCGGCCTTCACCGCTGCCGTCTGGGTGATGGCCGCCCAGGGGGTGGACACCGCGTCGGGCACGATCGAGGCGACGTCGAATGGCAAGGAGTCGGGGATCTCCACCAGTGTGATCGCGGGAACGACGACGTACTCCGCCCAGCCGCCGTCGAAATCGACTCCGACGGTGTGCTCTCCGTCGGCTTGGTTGTGCAGGAGCGAGATGGCCACGCGGTCTCCTACGTTCCATCCTTCGACATCGCTTCCGATCGAGTCCACTTCTCCAGCGATCTCGTGACCGAGGGTCAGTTCCCCGGTCTGGCGGTGCGGGCCTCTGAGGTGGCCACCTATCATATGGAGATCGGTGAGGCACACCCCGCAGGCTCTGACCTTCACCCGCACCCATCCCGGGTCAGGGTTCGGGACGGGGACGTCTTTGACGCCGAATTCTCCGGTGTCGAGGTTCAGTCGGGCAGCAAGCATCTGTCTGGTCTCTTTCGTGAGGAGGTCGTCTGGTCGGTGGGGTCAGAGTGCCAGGGTGGTGCGCACCCAGGTGGCGATCTGCTGGATGGCACGGTCGGTCTCTGGCACCCGGCCAGCAGCCCAGACGTAGGAGTGCTGCGCCCCGGCGACCGGAAGCGCCTCGACGCTGACTCCGGCCGCTTCCAGGCGCTCAGCGAGCTCTTCGTCCTCGCCGGCGAGGACTTCGTAGGTGCCCCATGACACGAGGGTGGGCGGAAGGCCGGACAGATCCGATGAGTTCAAGTTGATCTTGAGGTCATCGACCTGAGTGTCGGTGCCGCCGATCCAGGCCTCGCGGAAGAATTCGAGCAGTCCGCGGCTGAGCACCTTGTCAGTGCTTGCGTTGGATTCGATGGTCTCATTCGCGATGCCCAGATCGGCCCACGGCGAGATCGACACGATGGCCCCGGGCAGTGACTTGCCGGCGTCGCGGCGGCGCAGAGCCACGGCTAGGGCGAGGAACCCGCCGATCGAGTGTCCGATGGTGACGATCTTCTCGGGCGGGTAGCCCTGCTCGATAAGCCAGTCGAACGCGGCCTCGACATCATCGACCTGGGCCGGGTACTTGTGCTCCGGCGCCCGACGGAAGTCGACGACCAGAATCGGGATGCCCACTGCCTTGGCGATGTGCCCGGCGAGCTTACGATCGACGAAAGCCGAGGTCACGACCGACCCTCCGGCGTGGGCGTGCAGGAGCACGAAGTCGGTGTTGGCTCCGAGGGGCTCCGCCCAGATTCCGAAGACTCCGTTCGCATTGACCTCCCGGTAGGTGACGCCCTCCGGCTCGGACGCTGCCTGATGCAGGTTCTCCGTGGCATTACGCCTGATATCCAGTTCTGAGGGTGCTCCTCCGGACTGCAGCAGGTTCTCAAAGGCAAGAGCCTCCGGACTCAACTCGACGGCATCGCTTGTGGACACGTGGTCACCTCCATGTGACTTTTTCGCCCTCCTCCGCTACCGGACGCGAGGACGGTCCGTGATCAAGAAGGCGAGATATCGACAGCCGGTCCGACTGCTGGCGTTGACTGTATGGGCGGTCGGTTCACAAAGTCAACCGTGCCGGAAGGCCGCAGCGGGACTTCCCCGGCCCGGCACCAACTTCCGGTGGTGACGGCTCCGCGCCGGACCCGTTGTGATGGATCCAGCGGATCGCAGATGATCCGTCCGTGGTGCGCCACAAGTGTGCGAAGGGCTGGGACATGACCGACTCGATGGACCGATTCCATACGGAATGGCGGGCGAGCATCGACGACCGCGACAGCTTCTGGCTGGCGCAATCGCAACGTATCGACTGGACTCGGGCCCCGAAGTCGGCGCTCGAGAATGAAGGGGACTCGTGGTCGTGGTTTCCCGATGGTGAATTGAATCTGGCGTATAACACGCTCGATCGACACGTCGAAGCCGGGCGTGGTGATGACGCTGCCGTGATCTTCGACTCGGCGATGACGGCGGAAACGCGCACCCGCACCTACCGTGAGCTCCGCGACGAGACCGCGGCATTCGCGGGTGCACTTCGCGCCCAGGGGGTGCGTCGAGGCGATCGCGTGATCATCTACATGCCGATGATCCCCGAGGCCGTCATCGCGATGCTGGCCTGTGCTCGGATCGGTGCGGTGCACTCCGTCGTCTTCGGTGGCTTCGCCGCGAACGAACTCGCGACCAGGATCGCCGATGCCGGGGCGCGGATCCTGGTTACGGCCTCGGGTGGACTGGAGCCCGGAAAGGTCGTCGACTACATCCCGCTGGTACGGGAAGCGCTGAGACTGAGTGCCGGGACCGTCGACACGGTGATCGTCAAGCAGCGCGACGGCTTCCCGACCTCAATCACCGACCTGCCCTGGGGGCAGGGGGCGCAGTGGCTCGACTGGGCCGCGGTCGCACAGTCCGCTGCTCCTGCAGCCCCTGTCCCGGTGGCGGCGACCG
Source organism: Herbiconiux oxytropis (assembly GCF_024979315.1). Classification (GTDB taxonomy): domain Bacteria; phylum Actinomycetota; class Actinomycetes; order Actinomycetales; family Microbacteriaceae; genus Herbiconiux; species Herbiconiux oxytropis. Next base: position 132,449 of record NZ_JANLCK010000006.1, read on the forward strand.
ATCCGCTCTACCTGCTCTACACCTCCGGGACCACAGGGAGCCCGAAGGGCATCGTGCGGGACGGAGGAGGCTATGCGGTGGCGCTCGACTGGTCGATGAGGAACATCTACGGCGCCGGGCCGGGTGACGTGTTCTGGGCGGCGAGCGACGTGGGGTGGGTCGTCGGGCACTCTTACATCGTCTACGCACCGCTCCTCATCGGTGCCGCGACGGTGCTCTACGAGGGAAAGCCGGTCGGCACACCAGATGCGGGCGCATTCTGGCGTGTCATCGAGCAGCACCGGGTGAACATCATGTTCACTGCGCCCACAGCCATCCGGGCCATCCACAGGATCGATCCCGACCTCCGGCTCCTCACCCGCTACGACACCACCTCCCTGCGGGCCCTGTTCCTGGCCGGCGAGCGACTCGACCCGGAGACCTATCATTGGATCACCGACGGTCTGGCGGTCCCCGTCGTCGATCACTGGTGGCAGACCGAGACGGGCTGGGCGATCAGTGCGAATCCGGTCGGATTCGGGGCCCTCCCGCTGCGGGCAGGGTCGAGTACCGTGCCGATGGCGGGCTACGACGTGAGGATCCTGAACTCCAAGGGTCGCGAGGTCGCTGCGGGCAAGGAGGGCAACATCGCCCTTCGGCTGCCCTTGCCCCCCGGCACGCTGACAGGAGTCTGGGGCGGGCCGCATCGACTTCGGGACTCGTACCTCTCGGTGTTCCCCGGCTATTACGCAACCGGGGATTCCGGCTACCTCGATGAGGACGGCTACCTCTACGTCATGGGCAGGACCGATGATGTGATCAATGTAGCGGGACACCGGATCTCAACCGGGGCGTTGGAGGAGGTCCTCGCACTGCATCAGGATGTGGCTGAGTGTGCAGTGGTCGGAGTGAAGGACTCGCTCAAGGGCCAACGGGCGATGGGCTTCGTCACGGTCAAATCCGGCCGGACTTTGAACGAGGAGGAGCTGCACGAGCAGCTGGTCGATCTCGTCCGCGCTCGGATCGGGCCGGTGGCGGCGTTCCGTGACGTCATGTTCGTCGACCGTCTGCCGAAGACCCGATCAGGCAAGATCCTGAGGAAGACGCTGCGTCAGATCATCGACGGAGAGCCCCACAAGGTGCCGGCCACCATCGAGGATGTCTCCGTCCTGGAACCCATCCTGGCGGCGGCCCGCGCCGCACGGAGCCCGGTCGCATGACGACGGACCGGACGGTGGCTGCATCCTCCTCGACCAGGGACGACCGACGCCTCCGCATCGTGCTGATGGGTGCGCCCGGTTCGGGCAAGGGCACTCAGGGGCGTCTGCTGAGCCGGAAGCTCGGCGTTCCCACGATCTCGACGGGCGACCTCTTCCGCGATCATCTCCGGCGGCGCACGGAGCTCGGGGTGACCGTGGCCGGCTACCTCGATTCCGGTGAATTCGTGCCGGACGTCATCACCGACGCGATGGTGAGGGACCGGATCGGCCTCACGGACGCGGTGGGCGGGTTCATCCTCGACGGCTACCCCCGGACGCTCGCCCAGGTCGAGGCCCTGAACGGCTTCGTCGGCGAGCAACGAGGGTCCATCACCGCCGTGGTGGCCCTGGAGGTGGATCGCGCGACGTTGCTCGAGCGGATGCGCACACGGGCGCAGGCGGAGGCGAGGGCCGATGACGACCCGGAGGTCGTGATCCGGAGACTGGAGATCTACGAGGCGGAGACCGCCCCCTTGATCGAGCACTACAGATCTTCGACCAGGGTCATCACGGTGGACGGCAGCCTCGAGCCGGCTCGACTCAGCGCGATGATCTCGTCACGTCTTCGCGCGCGGGAGTGAGCCGCCTGGGCAGCGGTCAACGACCGCGACGGCGCAGGCGTCGGGCGAGATCCTCGATGTCGTCGGCGACCACGTCCCAGTCGCTCGTCGGTTCCAGGTCGAGCACCTGGCGGGAACCGTGTTCCCTGGGCCTCGCGATGAAGGTCGTCGCCAGGCCGCTCATCCGCGCCGCCTGGAGATCTTCGTTGTGGGCGGCGACGAGCATGACCTCTCCGGGGGGCAGCCCCAAGAGCTCGACGGTCTTCCGGTACGCCGCTGGATCGGGTTTGTAGGTGCGGGTGATGTCGGATCCGATGATCACATCCCACGGCAGCCTCCGGGACTTCGACATCTCGAGCAGAAGTGCCGTGTGCGCGTTCGACAGAGGCCCGATGATGTAGTCGGCCTTCAGCGCTCGCAGCCCGGGCACACTGTCCGGCCAGGGCGGTGGCCGATGCCACGCGTGCACCAGCTCGACGATGTCAGTCACCCTCTGCATCGCGGGCTGGTAGAGGGCCCTCCAGCACGGCACGGATCTCCTGCCCGGTCACGGGGCGGCATTCCCGGTCACAGGATGGCGTGATTGCGCCGTGCGATGGCCAGGGCCTCGAATCGGGTAGATGCGCCGAGCTTGCGCATCGCCTGGTTGAGGTAGCTCTTCACCGTCGATTCGGTCAGCCCGAGCGCGGCCGCTACGGCGGCATTCGTGTGCCCGAGCGCCACCTGGCTGAGAACATCCGATTCCCGCGCCGTCAGGAGGGTGGCTCCCGTCCGATCGTCGACGACGTCGGATTCCTCATCACTCTGCGCCATGCCGATGAGGCGACGTTCGATCGATTCGAGCTCGGAGCGCATCGCGGAATCCTCGAGCTGGGCGCTGATCCGCCGCATCTCGGCATAGATGCTGCGCAGTTCCTCGGTCTGAGCAGACGAGAACGTCGTCGGCGGAACAGGGAGACGTGGTGCATTCGCGGGCTCGAGCCGCCCGGGTGGGTTCGGAGTCCGACCCCTCTCGACGGGGTGGGGGCGACTCTCCTCCAGCTTGACGGCGAGTTCCCTCGCCACCATCGAGGCCGGTTCGATCGACACTCCGCCGATCGTGGAATGCGAGCGGAGCCCCCCGTAGAGCACCCCCAGCACGTGACCTGAGGATACGACGGGAATGGCCAGCAGAGTGGTGATCCCCTCGGCGAGCACCGCTCGGTCGTAGTCGTGAGTGATCGCCCGCGACGAGGCGTAGTTGGCGGTGAGTCTCGGTCGGGCCTCGGCGAGCACGCGCCCGCCCAGGCCGGACCCTTCAGACACGAGGAGGCCGCGGAGGGAGTCGCGCTCGTTGCCGATGAGTTGGGTGATGGTGATTCGTTGGTTGTGGGCGAAGCCACCGAACACCACGGGGAAACGGGTCAGCCTCGTCAGCTCTGTGAGGGACTGACGCATCAAGCGGTCGTCGGCCAGGCTCGCAGGGTGCGGGTTCATCGTGTGCATCTCGTCGCTGAGTACATAATCCGTACTCTAATACGCGCCGCCGTCCGGGGACCCAACTTTCGGTGGTAGACGGCGCCGAACCGTGGCAGTTGGATGGGCGGCACCCGATCACGCCGTCGATGACGACGGCCGGTTGGCGCTCCAAGCGCCGGGCACCCCACCCTTCCCGAGACAGAGAGGTCTCCCTGCCATGGTCACGATCCCGCCCCCTTCTGTTAGACGATCACCGAACCGCTGGTGGTTCGTCGTCACCGCCATGCTTGCTCTGATCCTCGGCGCCGGCACCCTGAATGTTCTTTTCAACGTCGCCGCCGTGCCGATGATCGAGGAGTTCGGCTGGACCCTCGCGGACTTCACCAACGGGGCGTCCTTCGCCACCGTGGCTGCTGGCGTGAGCGCACTTATGGTCGGCATCCTCGTGTCGCGGTTCGGGCCACGGATCCCGACCGTGCCGATCTCGCTGGCGTTCGGTGGGGCCGTGATCCTGCTGGCGACAGCGAACGGAAGCGTGGCGTACTGGTGCGTTCTCTGCATCCTGCTCGGAGCCGTGGCCGGTGCCTCGACGCCTGTTGCCCACGTCACGGTCGTCACCGCGTGGTTCTCCGACCGGCGCGGAATCGCGCTGGGGCTCCTGGCGGTCGGCTCGGCCCTGGGCACCATCCTCATGCCGCCCATCGCCACGGCGATCGAAGCGACGTACGGATGGCGCGGGGTCTACATCGCGGTCGGGGCGCTGTGCGTGATCATTCCACCGGCGGTCTACGCGTTCGTCACACGCTTGCCGGCCGGAACGGTCATGCAGCAAGCAGCCGGGGCTGACGCTGCCGTGACCTCGAGCATCCGCTCGGTCACCCGTCTCCGACAGTTCTGGCTCCTGCTCGGCGGCATCCTGTTGGTGTCGACTGCGCTGTTCGGCCTGCTCAGCCAGGTGTTCCCCATCGCGGCGAGCCAGGGGTACGAGCCGGAGACGGCCGCCCTGCTGCTCTCGTCACTGGCCGTCAGCTCCTTGGTCGTGCACGGGATCGTCGGTTTCCTGCTCGACCGTCTCTATGCGCCGGGAATCGCTGTCGTGCTCTTCGCGCTCGGAGGCGTCGGGACCGTCCTTCTGTTCACCTCGGCCACGCTTCCGTTGTCGTTCCTCGGCGCCATCCTGGTGGGGGTCGCCTTCGGCGCCGAAGGCGACGTGGCGTCCTACATCGTCGGCAGGTACTTCCCCCTCGGCGCCTACGCCCGAGTCGTGGGGCTGGTGTTCTTCGTGCTCACCATCGGCGGTGCCATCGGCATGTTCCTGATCGGACAGCTGTACGTCGCGACGGGCGGGTACACCGTGCCGATGACTGTGCTCACATCACTGGTCGGTGCAGGCATCGTCTGCTTCCTCTGTTTCGGCCGATACACCTTCCGCCTCGACGGGACCAAGGCGGACGAAGCCACCGAGAAGGAACCGTCTCTATCGCCGGCGGGGCTCTGACCGTGGCCAGCTCCGATCACACCATCAACCAAGAGAGCGAGGAAGCCGACACGATGCTCAGAGATGATACGCGCCGCTCCGGTGCAACTGAACACGATTCCGTTCTCGATTTCGACTGGCTGATCGTCGGCTCGGGATTCGGCGGCAGCGTGGCCGCACTTCGGTTGGCGGAGAAGGGGTACCAGGTGGGGGTGATCGAACGGGGTCGCCGCTACGAAGACGACGAACTGCCGAGATCGGCCTCGGACACCGAGCGCTACTCCTGGAACCCCAAGAAGGGCCTCTACGGGATCATGCGACCCGCGCTCTTCAGACACGTGGTGAGTGCGGCGCAGACCGGTGTGGGAGGAGGGAGCCTCATGTACGGGGGTGTCCTCTTCCGGCCGCAGCTGCCATTCTACGAGGATCCCCAATGGCACCGGCTGGGTCAGTGGGAACAGATCCTCGCGCCGCACTTCGCAACGGCCGAACGGATGCTGGGAGTGCGCACGGCCCCGTGGCAGTCCGCCACCATGGCGCTCACGAAAGAGGTGGCAGCGCACTTCGGGTCACCAGGCTCCTTCGCTCTCTCACCTACCGGTGTGTTCTTCGGAGAGCCGGGCAAGACCGTCCCCGACCCGTACTTCGGGGGAGAGGGGCCGGACCGCACGGGGTGCCGACGCTGCGGCGAGTGCATGGTGGGTTGCCATACCGGTGCCGCGAACCGCCTGACCAAGAACTACCTCTGGTTCGCCGAGAAGGGCGGGGCGAGCATCATGGCCGAGCAGGAAGTGATCGATGTGACTCCGCTTGGCGCACCCGACGGCAGCGACGGCTATCGAATCACGACGGAAGCGCGCAGCCCCGGCCGGAACGGCGATCGTTCGTCCTACACCGCTCGCGGTGTCGTCTTCGCCGGGGGCGCCATCGCCACCAACGAACTGCTGGCCGATTGCAAGCACCGAGGTTCACTCGGGCTCATCAGCGATCGGCTCGGCGAGCTCGTGCGCACCAACAGCGAGACGGTCCTGAGTGTGCTCTTCCCGAAGGATCTCGACACCTGGCGCGATGTCACGGCGAGCAGCCGGGTCATCCTCGACCAGGATTCGCAGATCGAGTTCCTGACGCTTGGTCCCAACGCGGATGCGCAGCAGGCACTGTTCACCGTGCTCACTGGCGCGGGGAGCAGACCCCGACGGATAGCCCGGTGGCTTGGAGGAGCGATCCGGCATCCGCGTCGGCTGTGGTCGGTGCGACGGCAGACCGGTTGGAGCACGCGTACCCTGCAGATGCTCGTGATGCAGCCGCGTGACAACGCCCTCCGCTTTCGAGCCAAGAAGCGGCGAGGCGGCAACGGCTACCGACTGGTGAGCGAGAGTGACCCGGCCCGGCCCGCTCCCACCCACATCGAGATCGGACACCGGGTGGCGTCCTGGGTTGCCGAGCAGACCGGCGGCGTGGCGGAGAGCAGTATCTTCGAGGCGTTCTTCAACATCCCGCAGACTGCGCACATGCTGGGCGGTGCAGTGATCGGCGCCGACCCGTCCACAGGAGTGATCGACGAGCACCACCACGTGTTCGGCTACCGCAACCTGATCGTCTGCGATGCCTCAGCGCTCCCCGCCAATCCCGGTGTCAATCCCGCCCTCACCATCACAGCTCTTGCCGAACATGCGATGTCACACATCCCCGTTCGCCTCGAATCCGACCGGAAGGCAGCGTGATGCGCGCCATCGTCTCCCACAGTGAGAATCAACCCGCCCAGCTGAACGAGGTCGGTGAACCAGACCGGGAATCCGGAGACGTGCTCCTAGAGGTGACGCACTCGAGTGTGAACTTTAAGGACGGCCTGGCATTAGCCGGGCGCGGCATCGTGCGCCGCTGGCCGACCGTGCTCGGCATCGACATTGTCGGGACGGTCGCCGAGTCTGCCTCGAACGCCTTCTCCGTCGGAGACAGGGTGACTCTCAACGGTGCGGGTGCCGGAGAAGTTCGTGACGGCGGCTTCGCGGAACGTGCCCGGGTCTCGTCAGAGTCGCTGATCCGCATTCCAGATTCGATCTCGTCGTCTCAAGCGGCCGCGATCGGCACGGCAGGATTCACCGCAACCATCGCCGTGCTCGCGCTGGCAGATCTCGGCGTGCTTCCGGACGGCGGTGACGTGCTGGTCACCGGAGCAGCAGGGGGGGTGGGGTCCCTTGCCATCAACCTGCTTTCCCGTCGTGGCTATCGCGTCGTGGCGTCGACCGGCCGGGCCGCCGAGCAGAGCGCCTTCCTGTCTTCGCTCGGCGCAGCGGAGGTCATCGATCGCTCGCAGTTCTCGGATCCCATCGCTCACCCGCTGCAACGGGAACGATGGGGCGCCGCTGTGGACTCGATCGGCTCCCACACCCTGGCGAACGTTCTTGCTCAGACACGCTACGGAGGAGTCGTCGTCAGCAACGGCATGGCGCAGGGGATCGACCTGCCGGCGACCGTGCTGCCCTTCATCCTTCGTGCGATCACACTGGTGGGCGCGAACTCCGTCGATGCCCCACGTGGTCTGCGCGAGCGCGCGTGGGCGACGCTCGGTGATGAACTCGATCTTCAGGCGCTGGACTCATTGACGGCCGTCGTCGGCCTTGGCGACACCATCGCAATCGCCGACGAGATCCTCCACGGGCGCATCCGCGGGCGCACCGTCGTGCAGATCGCCTGAGAAACAGAAGTCCGGCCGTCGCGTATGGCGACGGTTAGGTACCAGTCAACATGACGGCCGGACGCACCATCCGACGGCGAGGGGTTCGCCCGCTCGCCGTCAGTAGAACGATCACGTGGCAGGCGGGAGCCACCGGGTGAGCATCGATTGGTCGGACGTGTGGATGCTCTTTGAGTGATTATCCAGCCGCCCCAGAACAGGCGCACCGTGCGCCGTAGTTGCTCATCCCGACAGTGGTTGGAGCGTGATCACGGAGTGGCATACTTTCCGCCCACTCGCATCCCTCGCCCTCCGCACGGCAAGCGCCCATCCGGCCCGGAACGCCACCGCCGCGAGTCCGGCCACCACCGCGACTGCCCCGCCGAGCACCTCCCACCGCGCCTGGGAACTCACCCCTCCACGCCACCCCACGCCGCTCACCCCGAGGAGGCGGCAGCAGGACCTACCGGCCCTGCCCCGCCCACATCTGCGCCCTGGGCGCTCCGAGGTCGATGTTGACGGACTTGGTGGCCGAGTACTCGTCGAGGGTCTGCTCCGCCGTCTCGCGGCCGAAGCCGCTGTCGCCCACGCCGCCCATGGGCATCCCGGCCGGCAGGTCGAACCACTTGTTCACCCACACCATGCCCGCCTTGAGCGACCCGGCGATGGTGTGGGCGCGCGCGAGGTCCTGGGTCCAGACACCGGCCGCGAGCCCGTACCGGGTGCTGTTGGCGCGGCGCACGGCGTCGGAGTAGTCGCTGAACCGCTCCGCCACCGTCACCGGACCGAACACCTCGTTGCGCGCGATCCGGGAGCTGCCGTCGTCGTCGGCGATCATGACGGGTGCTTGGAAGAAGCCCGGCCCCGAGGGCGCCGCTCCGCTCGTGAGGAACCCGACGCCGTCTTCCCGCGCCGTCGCCAGGTGCTCCTGCACGAGCGAGAGCTGGCGCGACGAGACGAGCGGCCCGAGCTCCGTGGCGGGATCCGTGGCGTCACCGAGCCGGATGGAGTCGGCCACCCGCACGAACTCGTGCACGAAGTCGTCGTAGATCCGCTCGTGCAGCAGCAGTCGCGACGAGGCGATGCAGGCCTCGCCGTTGGCCATGTAGATCCCGGTGAGAGCGTCGTGCACCGCACGGTCGAGATCCGCGTCCTCCGCCACGATCATCGCGCCCTTGCCGCCGAGCTCCATGAGCGCCGGGGTGAGCGCGAGGGCCGCGTTGCCGAGGATCAGGCGCGCCGTGGCCGGGCCCCCGGTGAAGGTGATCTTCGCCACGTCGAGGTGCGACGAGAGCGCCGCCCCAACGGCCCCGTGCCCGCACACCACGTTGACGACTCCCGGCTCGAGCAGATCCTCGATGAGCTTCAGGAACTCCAGCACGCTCGCGCTCGCGTACTCCGAGGGCTTCACCACCGCCGTGTTGCCCGCGGCCAGGATGGGCGCGAGCTTGTTGGCGAGCGTAATGAGCGGCGAGTTCCAGGGCAGGATGACGGCGATCACCCCGAGCGGCTCGCGCACGGTGTAGACCAGCGAGTGCGGATCGGAGACGGGCACGTGGTCGCCGTGGTGGGCCCGGATGACACCCGCGAAGAACCGGAAGATGGCCGAGACGGTGGGGATGTCGCCCGCGAACGCCTCGCGGATGGGCCGCCCGTTCTCGGTGGCGAGCAGTGGCGCGAAGGCGGCGCCGTGCTGCTCGAAGCGGTCGGCGATGGCCAGCAGCACGAGCTGACGCTGCTCGGCCGAGGTGCGCGACCAGGCCGGGAAGGCCGCCTGAGCGGCGCGCACGGCGTCGTCGACATCGGCCGGTGAGCTCTCCGGCAGCACGGCCCAGGCCTCGCCGACACTCGGATCGATGGCGTCGAATCCGCCGGCCGCCGGCCGCCAGCGGCCCCCGATGAGGTTCTCGTAGTCGCCGTCGGCGCGGAAGGAATCGCGCCCGGAGGCGGGGGAGACGGGGGAGTCGATCATCGTGTGCAGCTCCTGTTCGGGGTGCCCGGTGACGCAGGCGACGTGCTCGTCGCGGCAGTTTGTCATGACTTCGCGTCGATCGTCAAGAAAAGCGAATGAAAGGGCCACGCCGTACTGTGGCCCCATGGCATCGATCGTGAGCAGGCTACTCGACGGCCGGGTGCGGATGCGCCACTTCGTGCTCGTGCAGGCTGTGGCCGAGCACGGCACCCTGAGCGGGGCCGCCGCCGAGCTCGGCGTGACCCAGCCCTACGTCACCCGCAGCCTGCAGGAGCTCGAGGCCGCGATCGGCACGGTGCTCTTCGACCGCGGCCCCCGCGGCGTGACACCGACGCCCCAGGGCCAGATCTTCGTGGAGTACGCCGCCGCCGTGCTCAACACGATGCGTCAGGCGGGCGAGCGGCTCGACGACTTCGCCCTCGGCGCCTCGACGGGACTCGTGCGGGTGGGCGTCAACCTCGCGACCGTGCACATGCTGCTGCCCGAGGCGATCCTGCGCTTCAAGGAGACCGCCTCGTGGGTGACGATCTCGCTCGTGGAGGAGTACCAGAACGCCCTCCGCGCCATGCTCAGCCGCAACGAGCTCGACATGCTCGTGGGCCGCATCCCCACCGAGCGCTCGAGCGAGAATCAGTACCTGCGGCTCTACGAGGATCCCCTCGTGCTGGCGGTGCGCAAGGAGCATCCGATGCTCGGCCGCGACGTCGGTGTGCCCGACCTGATGGACCTGCCCTGGATCGTGCCCGGGTACTCCTCGGTCTTCCGCAGCGAGATCGACGGGCTCTTCCTCGTGCACGGCCTCAGCCAGCCGAGGAACCTGATCGAGAGCTCGACCATCACGGCCACCCGGCCCATCCTCCGCCGCATCGACGCCGTTGCCGTGCTGCCGCGCTCGCTCGTGCTCGCCGACCCCGCGCTCGCACCGCTCTCGGTGACCGTCGACACCGTGCCGCGGGAGATCGGGATCACGATCCGCGGCGGTGCGGTGGAGGATCCGGTGCTGACCGACTTCATCGCCTGCGTGGTGACCGTGGCGCGCGAGCTCAGCGAGCAGCCGCAGTTGTCATCAGATCGAAACCCCGCCGATGCTGCGGAAACATCCCCGAAACAATCTTGACATAGCGCCGCACCGAGCTATGCCTAATCTGCATAGTGTTCCCGTTTACGCATTAGTCACCTCCCGGATCGGGCGTAAAGATTGCGTGTCATGAAGCACTTGCGCTCTGGCGACACCGGCACCGACTTCCAGCTCGGCCTGTTCAGCGCGAACTCCCCGGGCGGGCTCGCCATGACCAAGGCGCCCGAACGCTGGTCGGGCTCGTGGGACGACAACCGTGCACTCGCCGTGATGGCCGACGAGGCCGGGATCGACTTCCTGCTCCCCATCGCGCGCTTCATCGGCTACGGCGGCGAGACCGACTTCCACGGCGAGATCCTCGACCCGCTCTCGTGGCAGGCCGGGCTCCTGGCCGCCACGGAGCGGATCGGCGTCTTCGCCACCGTGCACACGGCCTTCAACCACCCCGTGATCACCGCGAAGGCCCTCGCGACCAACTCGCAGATCGGCCACGGCCGCGCGGGCATCAACATCGTGGCCGGGTGGAACCAGCCCGAGTACGAGGTCTTCGGCGTCGACCTGCCGAGCGAGCACGACGCCCGCTACGCCCTCGCCCAGGAGTGGTGGGACATCGTGCGCACCGTGCTCACCGCCGAGGAGCCCTTCGACTGGAACGGCGAGCACTACTCGCTGAAGCACGTCATCGGCAAGCCGAAGTCGTTCGGCGGGCTGCCCCCGGTGCTGAACGCCGGTTCGTCGACCCAGGGGCGCGAGTTCGCCGCCCGCAACGCCGACTACGTCTTCACCGTGGTGGGCGCTCCCGAGGACGGCGCCCCCATCGTGCAGTCGGTCACGGCGGATGCCAGGGCCCGCGGCCGTGACACCGGCGCGATCACCCTCACCCACGTGGTCTGCCGACCCACCGACGCCGAGGCGGAGGAGTTCCTGCACTACTACGCCGACGAGCAGGCCGACTGGGAGGGCATCGACAACGCGATGCGCCTGCAGGGCCTGCATGCGAAGACCTTCACCCCCGAGATGCTCGGCTCGTTCCGCAGCCGCTTCGCCGCGGGCTACGGCAGCGCGCCGCTGGTGGGCAGCCCGGACACCATCGCCGCCCTCATCCAGCGCTACGCCGACGCCGGATTCGCCGGCACCACGCTGAGCTTCATGAACTACCTCGACGAGCTGCCCTTCTTCGTCGAGGAGGTGCTGCCCCGGCTGGAGGGCCGCGGCATCCGGGGAGAGCGACGATGAGCACCGGCCTGGGCACCGGCACGAGCACCGGTACCGGCACCGGCACCGTCCGGTACGGCTACGCCGCCACCCCGCTCGGCCAGCTGCACTACGCCGAGGCGGGTGAGGGCCCCGCCCTTCTCCTTCTGCACCAGACCCCGCGCTCGCTCGATGAGTACGCCGAACTGCTGCCCCTCGTGGCCACCGAGTACCGCGCCATCGCGATGGACATGTACGGCTTCGGCCAGAGCGCCAAGCCTGAGGGCCCGCAGAGCATCGAGCAGTTCGCCGCGGGCGCGCTCGCACTGGCCGACGCCCTCGGCCTCGAGCGCTTCGCCGTGATGGGTCACCACACCGGTGCGGTCGTGGCCGTCGAGCTGGCGGCCGCCGCCCCGGATCGGGTGGACGCCGTCGTGCTCTCCTCGCCCGCCTACACGGATGCCGCCTACCGCGAGGCCCACGCGAACGGCCCGGGCGTCGACGAGGCCGAGACCGCCGCCGACGGGTCGCACCTCACCACGCTGTGGTCCCTCCGCGCTCCTTATTACCCGGGTGCACGGCCCGACCTCCTCGACCGCTTCATCCGCGACGCCCTCGCCCCCGGGGTCGTGCCCGCCGAGGGCCACCTCGCCTGCGCGCGCTACGCGATGGAGGAGCGGATAGGCCTCGTCACCGCGCCTGTGCTCGTCATCGGCGCCTCCGAGGATCCGTTCGCCCTGCCCGACGTGGCCAAGACCGCCGACGCCCTCGTGCACGCCGTGGTCGTGGAGACGGCCGTGATCGAGGGCGGCACCATCCCGCTTCTGGAGCACAAGAGCGGCGAGGTCGCCGCCGTGGTGCTGCCGTTCCTCGCCGGGAGCCGATCGTGAACGCATCCGAGCCCGCCCTCATCCGGGTCGAGAACCTCGTCAAGCGCTTCCCCGGCGTCGTGGCCCTCGACGACGTGAGCCTCGAGATCCGTGCCGGGGAGGTGCTCGCGCTCACCGGCGAGAACGGATCGGGCAAGTCCACACTCTCGAAGATCGTCGGCGGCCTCTACCAGCCGGATGGCGGGCGCATCCTCGTCGACGGGGTCGAGCGTCGGCTCGCCAACCCGCACGCGGCCCTCGAGCACGGCATCGTGCTGATCAGCCAGGAGCTCACCCTCGCACCCACCCTCACGGTGGCCGAGAACGTGCTGCTCGGCCGCCTTCCCCGCCGCGGCGGCGCGGTCGACTGGCCCGAGACCCGGCGCCGGGCGGCAGAGGTGCTCGCCGAGCTCGGCGTGCACATCGATGTGGAGCGCCGGGTCGACTCGCTGAGCGTGGAGCTGCAGCAGGAGGTCGAGATCGCCCGCGCCATCTCCACCCGCGCGCGCCTGCTCATCCTCGACGAGGCCACGAGCTCGCTCTCGGAGGGTGCCACCCTCCGGCTGCTCGACATCGTGGCCGGTCTCTCGGCGCGCGGCGTGGCGGTGCTCATGATCACGCACCGCATGCCCGAGATCTACGCGAGCTGCTCGCGAGCGGTCGTGCTCCGCGACGGCGCGCTCGCGGGCGAGGCCCCGCTTCCGGCCACCGCCGAGCACGAGCTCGTGCGCATGATGGTGGGCCGCGAGCTGCTCGACTACTACGGCAGCCGCGTGGCCGCGCCCGCGGGCGTCGTGCTCGAGGTCGAGGGGCTGCACACCGCCGACGGCGCCCTGCAGCCCGTGGCCTTCGAGGTGCGTGCGGGCGAAGTGCTGGGCGTGGCCGGACTCGTCGGATCGGGCAAGGCCGAACTGGCCATGGCCCTCGGCGGCGCCATCCCGGCGCGCGGCGACGTGCGGGTGGGCGGCAGGCCGCTGCGCCTCGGCAGCCCCCGGCGCGCGATCGCGGCCGGCATCGGCTACGTGCCGGACGACCGCCGCCGCGAGGCCCTGTTGCCGCCGCGGAGCGTGGCCGAGAACATCAGCTTCGCCTGGCTCGGCACGATCACCCGGTTCGGCTTCGTGCGGGTCGCTGCCGAGCGCCGCGACGTCGCGAAGGTGGTCGCCGACTACGGCGTGAAGACCTCCTCGCTCGACAAGCGCATCACGCTGCTCTCGGGCGGCAACCAGCAGAAGGCCATCCTCGGCCGCACCTTCGCGCGAGGCTGCCCGGTCTACGTGCTCAACGAACCCACCCGCGGCGTCGACGTCGGCTCGAAGAGCGCGATCTACGGCTACATCCAGGCCCTCGCCGAGAAGGGCGCCGCCGTGGTGCTGATCTCCTCCGAGCTGCCCGAGCTGATCGGTCTCTCGGATCGCGTGGCCGTGTTCCATCACGGCGGCATCCGCGCCGTCGTCTCGGGCGACGACCTCACCGAGGAGGTGCTCGGGGCCTACGCCGTGAGCGGCACCCGGCCGGGCGACCACCCCTCCGTGGTCATCTCCACCGACACCCCCACCAGCGCAGACACCCCCACCAGCGCCGTCGCCGGCGCGGGAAGGACACGATGAACCAGTCCACAGCGGAGCGCACCGACGTGAAGGCGGCGCCCCCGGCCCGCCGTCCGGTGCTCTCGCGCATCGCGGCCGCCACCGGCCCTGCCACCGGCGCGATCGCGGGCATCGTCATCCTCACGGTCATCCTCGCCCTCACCCAGCCGGTGTTCCTCACCTGGGGCAACATCACGAACCTCGTGGGCGCCAACAGCGTCACGCTCGTGCTCGCCCTCGGCGCCACCTTCGTGCTGCTCGCGGGTGGCCTCGACCTCTCGATCGTGGCCGCGAGCGCCGCCACCGGCATGGTGTTCGGCCTCATGCTGCAGAGCGGAGCCGACGCCCTCCCGGCCATCGCCGTCACGCTCCTCGCGGGCCTGGTCTTCGGACTGCTCAACGGCGTGCTCACGAGCTACGCGCGGATCCCGTTCCTCGTGGTGACCCTCGGCACCGCCTCGCTCTTCGCGAGCATCGCCCTGCTGCTTAACGACGGAAAGACCATCAACGTCTTCGACTTCCCCGGCTTCGCCTTCGTGAACGACTTCGTGCTGGGGCAGGCGTTCGGGATCCCCTTCATCCTCATGTTCGACATCGTGCTCGTGGTCATCACCGCGGTGGTGCTCCGCTACACCAAGTTCGGCCGCGGCATCTACGCCGTGGGCTCCAACGCCGAGGCGGCGCGGCTGAACGGCATCAACGTGCGGCTCACGACGATGCTCGTCTACGTGATCGTGGGCTTCACCGCCGCGCTCGCCTCGCTCGTGCAGGTGGGCCGGCTCGCCGGGGCGGCCCCGACCTTCGACGCCACGCTGCTGCTGACGGTCATCGCCGCCGTGCTGATCGGCGGCACCGCCTACACCGGTGGCGAGGGCGGCGTGGGCGGCACGGTGCTCGGTGTTCTCTTCCTCGGCGTGATCCAGAACGGGCTGACGCTCACGAGCGTCTCCTCCTTCTGGCGGGGCGCGGTCAACGGGATCGTGCTCATCCTCGCCGTCGCGCTGGGAGTGGCGCGACAGTACGGCTGGCTGCGATTCGGGCGGAAAGGACGATGACGATGACCGACACGCACACCCTCACCCAGAACGACCACACCCACGGCAGTGCCACTCATGGCGCCGGTCGGGAGCTGCAGGACGAGATCGTCAGGGCGGTCTGCGACGCCCTGCTGCCCGCGCTCGAGCCCCCGGCCGACGCGCTCGGCGACCCCGTGCTCGAGGCCTACTACCGCGACGGCGCCGTCGCGCGAGGCATCGACGTGGCCGTGGCCGCCGCGGTGCCGACCCTCGACGCGACGCTCCGCCGCGCGATCGCGGGACTCGCCGAGCACCTCGAGGCGACCGGATTCCTCGAAGCGGATGCCGACCCCGAGTCGGGGGAGCGGGTCGCGATGCTGCGCGCGGCCGGCGACGCGTCGCTCGCCCACCGCAACGCGGTCCGCCAGCTCAAGAGCATGGCGATGGGCACCTTCGTCAACGCGGTCGACGAGACCGGCACGAACCCCGTCTGGCCCGCCCTCGGCTACGGCCCGCTCACCTACCGTCCGGCCACACCGGGCGAGACGCCCAAGAACCTCCGGGTCGAGACGCCGAAGGCGGGTGACGAGGTCGTGCTCACCGCCGACGTGGTCGTGGTGGGCTCGGGTGCCGGTGGCGGCGTGATCGCCGCTCGCGCCGCGGGGGCCGGCCTCTCGGTCGTCGTGCTCGACGCCGGTCCGCACGTGGTCGACGCCAAGCGCACCCAGCACGGCGCCGAGGGCGGACCGCTCTTCCTCGGCCGCGGTGGCCTGTTCTCCGAGACCGGGCAGATGGGCATCCTCGCCGGCTCGGCCGTGGGAGGCGGCACCCTCATCAACTCGATGGTGAGCCTGCGGCCGCCGCAGAAGATCCGCGAGCTGTGGGCGAGTGAGGGCCTCGAGGGCCTCGACGGCCCGGAGTTCGACGTGCACCTCGACCGGGTCTGGAGCCGCCTCGGCGTGAACACCGAGGCCTCGCATCACAACGCGAACACCCGCGCCATGATCACGGGCCTCGCCGAGCTCGGCTACGCCCACGAGCGGCTGCCGCGCAACTTCGTGGCCGACGGCGTGAGCGAGTTCTGCCCGTTCTGCGCCGAGGGCTGCACGCACCAGCAGGGCTATCGCGCCTCGACCGTGGTGACCTACCTCGACGACGCCGTCGCTTCGGGGGCCCGCGTGTTCGCCGGGGCCTGGGTCGACCGGGTGCTCGCGGCCGACGGCCGGGCAGCCGGCGTGGTCGGCACCATCGAGACCGCCGACGGCCCCCGTCCGCTCCGCGTGGACGCCCCCACGGTGGTCGTGGCCGCCGGCGGCATCGAGTCGCCGGCGCTCCTGCTGCGCTCGGGCATCGGCGGACCGGCCGTGGGGCGGAACCTGCGCCTGCACCCGGCCTGGATCGTGACCGGCGTCTACGACGAGGCCATCGAGGCCTGGCACGGCCAGATCCAGTCGGCCGTGAGCTTCGACCTCACCGAGGTGGTCGACGGCGAGGGGTTCCTGGTGGAGTCGCTCTCGCTCAACATCGGCAGCTGGGCGGGGCTCAGTCCCCTCGCCGAAGGGCGCACCGCTCGCGACCGGATGCGCTCCTTCGACCGCTACGCCACCTGGCACGGCGTGGCGCACGACCACGGCGCCGGCCGGATCGTGCTCGACGACGAGGGCCGTGCGGCCCTGATCTGGGATCTCGACGACGACATCGACTACCGCGTGGGCGTGCGCGCGCACCAGGAGCTCGCCCGCATGCACCGGGCCGCGGGCGCGAAGGAGATCTTCACCTTCCTCTGGCGCGACCTGCGCTGGCGCGACGGAGAGGACTTCGAGGCGTTCCTCGAGGCGCTCGCCGCGGAGCCGCCGCGCGACCACCTCGCGATGTCGGCCCATCAGATGGGCTCGTGCCGGCTCGGCTCGGACCCGGCCGTCTCGGTGGCCGACGGCCGCGGGCAGCTGCACGACGTGGCCGGGGTGTGGATCGGCGACGCCTCGGCGCTGCCGACCGCTCCGGGGGTGAACCCGATGATCACCGTCATGGCGGTCGCCGAGCGCACCGCGGAGGCGCTCGTCGCCGCAGCCGCTCCCGCCGTGACCGCTCCCGCCGTGACCGCTCCCGCCGCGACCGCCCCCGCCCGCACCTCGCCTCGAGAGGCAGACTGACCCCGGCCGGCCCGCTCCCCGCCCCTCCCCACCAGCCCCTCCTCGGGCTCCCGTGCATCCGCACGCCCGAAAACAGGCCGAGGAGCCCCCGCATCACCCCGAAAGCACCAATCAACACATCCTGAAGAGAGGTCGTTCGACATGAAGTCCAAGACACCCGTGGCCATCGCGGCGCTGATCCCCGCAGCCCTCCTGCTCGCCGCCTGCAGCGGCGGCACCACCGATGCGGAAGGCGGCGGCGACGACTCCGGCGCCTGGAGCCTCGGCTACTCCACGCCGGTCGGCGCGCAGCCCGGCCAGCAGCAGATCGCCGAGACCATCGGGGCGGCCACCACCGAGCTCGGCTGGAGCAACGAGATCCTCGACGCCAACCTCTCGGTCGACAAGCAGGTCTCCGACGTGCAGACCATGCTGCAGCTCGGCGTGAACGCGATCGGACTGTGGGCGCTCGACTCGAACGCCCTGCGGAGCGCCTACGCCCAGGCCGCCAGCCAGGACGTCAAGCTCATCGGCCTCAACAGCGAGGCCGAGGAGTTCGACGGCACCGTCTCGTGGCAGACCCACGTGTGCCTCGACGGCGGGCCGAGCGACCAGACCGCCGAGTACATCGCCTCGGCGAAGCCAGACGCCGAGGTGATCGTGATCGGCGGGCCGCCCGTCGCCTCGATCACCGCCACGGTCGAGTGCTTCACCGAAGCGGCTGAGGCTGCGGGCATCACGATCGTGAACCAGACCGACAACACCGCCGACGACAGCGCGACCGCGGCCTCGATCGTCTCCGACCTGCTGCTGCAGTACCCGGACGTCGACGCGATCTGGTCGTACAACGACGCTTCGGCACTCGGCGCCTCCTCGGCCATCACGCAGGCCGGCGGCACCATCTACGACGGCTCGAACGACGGCGTCATCACGATCGGCATCAACGGCGACGCGGATGCCATCCAGGCCGTCGAGCAGGGCCGCCTCACGGGCACCTGGGACCCGAACCCGCCGGCCACCGGCTGGGCGATGGTGAAGGCCGCCGAGCTGCTGAAGGACGGCGAGGCCGCCGACCTGATCGTGGAGGCCACGTTCTGGACGGCCGAGAACCTGGCCGACTACGTCGCTCCCGAGGATCGGGTCTACACGCTCGACACGATCCCGCTGGTCGAGTAGCGATCGCCGCGCGACCCGGCAGCGCGGCATCCCAGCACCACCGATCCACAGATCCACCGATCCACCGATCCACCTGAAGAAAGGCGACGACGGCATGAGCGCACCCACCCGGCTCCTGATCGGCGGCCGATGGGCCGACGCGAGCGACGGAGGCACGAGGGAGACCCTCGACCCCGCCTCCGGACTCGTGATCGGCACGGCGGCCGAGGCCACTCGTGACGACGTCGACGAAGCGGTCCGTGCCGCGCGGGAGGCCTTCCGGTCTCCCGCGTGGCGCGGCCTCACCCCGGATGCCAGGGGCCGGCTGCTCTGGCGCGTCGCCGAGCTGATCGAGCGCGACGCCGACGAGCTCGCCGCCCTCGAGGTCGCCGACTCCGGCCAGCCCATCGGCATGGCCCGCGACGTCAACGTGCCGCTCGGCGCCCAGGTCTTCCGCTACTACGCGGGCTACGCCACGAAGCTGGAGGGGAAGACCTCGCAGGTCTCCATCCCCGGCCAGCTCACCTACACGCTGCGGGAGCCGATCGGCGTCACCGCGCTCATCACGCCCTGGAACGTGCCCTTCGCCATCGCGGCATGGAAGCTCGCGCCGGCCCTCGCCACCGGCAACGTCGCCATCCTGAAGCCGGCCGAGCAGACCCCGCTCTCGACGGTGCGGCTCGCCGAGCTGTGCGAGGAGGCCGGCCTGCCTCCCGGTGTCGTGAGCCTTCTGACCGGCGGACCCGAGGTGGGCAAGGCCCTCGTGGCGCACCGCGGCGTGGGCAAGGTCTCGTTCACCGGATCGACCGAGGTGGGGCAGGAGATCGTGCGCTCCGCGGCCGGCAACCTCAAGCGGGTCTCGCTCGAGCTCGGCGGCAAGGCGCCGAGCATCGTCGCGGCCGACGCCGACATCGACGCCGCCGTGCAGGGCAACCTGCAGGGCGCGGCCTTCAACTCGGGACAGGCCTGCGGTGCCTACACGCGCTTCTACGTGCACGAGTCCCGGCTGGCGGAGTTCTCGGAGAAGATCGCCGCAGCCGCCGAGAGGCTCGTGATCGGCCCGGGCAGCGACCCCGACACCGTGCTCGGCCCGCTCATCTCGGAGGAGCAGCTCGAGAAGGTGCACACCGCGGTCCAGGCAGCGGTCGCCGGAGGGGCGACCCTCCTCACCGGCGGATCGCGCGCCGACGGCGCCCTCGCCTCCGGCTGCTTCTACCGCCCCACCGTGCTCACCGGAGTGACCGACGACATGGCGGTGGCGCGCGACGAACTCTTCGGGCCCGTCATCCCGATCTTCGGTTTCACCGACCTCGACGAGGCGATCGAGCGCGCCAACGATTCCGACTACGGTCTCGCGAGCGTGGTGTGGACGAGCGATCTCCGCACCGCCCACCGGGTGGGGGCCGAGGTGCGGGCCGGCACCGTGTTCGTCAACCAGCTGCCCCTCATCGACCCCGCTGCCCCGTGGGGTGGCATCGGCCTGAGCGGCTGGGGCCGCGAGATGGGCTCCTACGCCATCGACGCCTTCACGGAGACGAAGAGCGTCTTCGTCAACCTCATCTGAGGGCGGACGGACCGCACATGCTCGATTCCGCATACATCGTCGGCGCCGCCGAGACTCCGTACACCCGGCATCCTGAACCCGGCGTCAGCACCTCTGGTCTGCTCGTGCAGGCCGCCCGCGAGGCCGTCGCCACGGCAGGGCTCCGCTGGTCAGACGTCGACGGCCTCGGGGTGTCGAGCTTCACGCTCGGCCCCGACCACGCCGTCGACCTCGCCTGGCGTGCGGGCCTGGGCCCCCTGAGCTGGCTCATGGAGGACACCAACGGTGGCGCGAGCGCCTTGAACATGCTGCAGCACGCCGAGCTCGCCATCCGCTCGGGACAGGCCTCGACGATCGTGCTCGTCTCGGGCGACCGGATGGACGCGGCCGCGTTCCGGATGCTCGTGGAGCACTACAACCGCGCGACCGAGGAGCACCTCGCGCCGCTGCCGATCACGGGCCCGAACGCGCTGTTCGCGCTCCTCACCCAGCGGCAGATGACGGCGCTCGGGCTCTCGCGGCGCGACTACGGGCACATCATCACCGCGCAGCGGGAGTGGGCGGGGCTCAACCCGGGCGCCGTGTACCGTGCGCCGCTCAGCCTGGAGGAGTACCTCGACGCACCGCTCGTGGCGCCGCCGCTCGGGAGGTACGACTGCGTGCCCCCGGTGAGCGGGGCGGATGCCATCGTGCTGACCGCCGGCCCGGCCACAGCCGGAATCGGCGGGTCCGGCCGTGCCGTGCGGGTGCTCGCGGTGGAGACGACCATCGGGATCGACGACCAGGATGCCGACGGGCTCACCACCGGACTCGTGCAGGCAGCGCCGCGCGCCTGGGAGCGCTCCGGACTCGGGGCCTCGGACATGGACGTGTTGAGCGTCTACGACGACTATCCCGCCATGGCGCTCGCGCAGCTCATCGACCTCGGCGCGATCGCCGCCGAGGACGCCCAGCGCGACCTGGCCGAGCGGATCGGCACCCGGCGTCTGCCCGTGAACACGGCGGGCGGCCAGCTCTCGGCCGGGCAGGCGGGAGCCGCCGCCGGCATGCACGGCGTGGTCGAGACCTACCGCCAGCTCGCCGGCATCGCGGGGGAGCGGCAGGTCGCGGACGCGCGCTTCGGGGTCGTGACCGGGTACGGCATGGTGCTGTACCGATACGGGGCCTGCGCGAACGTGGCGGTCCTGGAGGGCGTGCGATGAGCGGCCCCGCCTTCTTCCAGCGGTGCACCTCGTGCTCGGCCGTCTCGTTTCCGCCCCGGCTCGCCTGCCGGGCGTGCGGTGGGGCGGCGTTCGAGCAGATCGAGGCCGGGCCCGGTGTCGTGGAGGAGGTCACGGAGCTCCCCGGCGGCCTCCGCATCGCCTCGGTGCGGGCCCGCGGCGTGCTCGTGGTCTGCTCGACGCCCTCGGCGGTCGAGGCCGGCGCCTCCGTGGCTCTCGTCGACTCACCGCCCGGCCCGGGCGACTCCCCAGCAGCCGCCGCAGTCGCCTCCGCCCCAGACACCGCCCCCACCGCCAGCATGACCGCCCAGGCGGTCCACCTCCCGGGCTCCGCCCGCGCGGAGCCCGCCGCACTCTTCACCACCACCGCTCACATCGAGAACGAGGGAACCCCATGACCCGCATCCCCCAACTGGACCGCCCGCTCGCCGACTGCACCATCCCGGCCATGCTCCAGCGCCGGGCCGACGAGATGCCCGACGACCTGCTGCTGAGGTCCGGCAGCGAATCGCGCACGGGTGCCGAGCAGCTGCGCGTGGTGCGCGGGTTCGGCGGGGTGCTCGCCGACGCGGGTGTGGGCGTGGGCGACCGGGTGGCGATGCTCTCGGGCAACCGGCTGGAGCTGCTCGACATGATCCTCGCCGCCGCCTGGGTCGGGGCCGTCGCCGTGCCCCTCAACCCCGCCCTCACGCCGCCGCAGCTCCGGCATGCGCTGCTCAACAGCGGTGCGCGCCTGCTGCTCGCCGACGACCAGGGGCTCGCCGGATTCGCCAGGCTCGACGACCCGGTCGCGGTCGAGCGGGTGCTGAGCTTCGAGGCGCCCGCCGTCGCTGGAGCGAGTGTGCTGTCGCTGCCCGTCGAGCCCATCCCGGCCGTCTCGCGCGAGGTGGAGGCCGCCGCCGTCGCACCCTCCGACATCGCCGCCATCCTCTACACCTCAGGCACCACCGGGCCCTCGAAGGGCGTGCTCTGCCCGCACGCGCAGTTCTACTGGTGGGGCCGCAACCAGACGCTGCACATGCGCTTCACCCGCGACGACGTGCTCTTCACCACGCTGCCGCTGTTCCACACCAACGCCCTCAACGCCTTCATCCAGGCGGTGGTGTCTGGCGCGTCGTTCGTGGTGGCGCGCCGGTTCTCGGCAAGCCGCTTCTGGGGCGAGGCCGCCGAGTGCGGAGCCACGTTCACGTTCCTGCTCGGGGCGATGGTGGGCATCCTGCTCAACCGGCCCGAGAGCGAGTACGTGCCGCACACCGTGCGGGCGGCCCTCGCGCCCGCCACGCCCGCGCGCATGCTGCCGGAGTTCAAGGAGCGGTTCGGGGTGAACCTCGTCGACGCCTTCGGCTCGACCGAGACCAACCTCGCGATCGCGGTGCCGGTCGACGAGCTGCGCCCGGGCTACCTCGGCGTCTCGGTGCCGGGCTTCGACAACCGGGTGATCGATCCGGAGAACGGCGAGCCGCTGCCCGACGGCGTGCCGGGCGAGCTGCTCATCCGGAGCGACCAGCCCTACGCGCTCGCCCGCGGCTACTTCGGCATGCCGAACGAGACGGTGAAGGCGTGGGACGACCTCTGGTTCCACACGGGTGACCGCGTGGTGCGGGAGGAGGACGGCTGGTTCCGCTTCCTCGACCGCATCAAGGACATCATCCGGCGGAGGGGCGAGAACATCTCGTCGGTCGAGGTCGAGTCGACCGTGCTGCAGCATCCGGGCGTCGCGGCCGTCGCGGCATACGCGGTGCCGTCCGAGCTCGGCGAGGAGGAGGTGCAGGTCTCGGTCGAGGTCAAGGCGGGGGTGGAGCTCGATCCGCGGGAGCTGATCGAGTTCGTCGAGCCGCACCTGCCGCCGTTCGCGGTGCCGCGCTTCATCGTGTTCGAGCATGACCTGCCCCGCACCGCCAACGGCAAGGTCAGCAAGGCCGAGCTCCGCAAGCGCGGCGCCGCGGTCGACCGCTGGGACCGCGAGTCGGAGACGGCCGACCGATGAGCGAGTCGTCGGCCCTGCTCGCGCTCGACGCCACCGGGCAGGCAGAGGCGGTGCGCAGCGGGCTCGTGACCGCCCGGGAGCTGCTCTCGCTGTCGCTCGCGCGCATCGAGGAGGCGGATGCCGCGGTGAACGCGGTCGTGTTCGTCGACGAGGATGCGGCGGAGCGCGCGGGAGCCCCTGCCGGAGCCGGCTCTGAGGCTGCCCCGTTCGCCGGGGTGCCGATCCTGCTGAAGGATCTCGGTGCGGCCGCGGTGGGGCATCCGGATCACCAGGGGAGCGTCGCGCGGAAAGACGCGGGCTGCAGCTTCGACCACGACTCGGCCGTCGTGCGGCGGCTTCGCGCGGGCGGCTTCGTGCCGATCGGCCGCACCAACTCGGCCGAGTTCGGGCTGCACTCCGAGACCAGGAACCTCGCCTACGGGCTCACCCGCAACCCCTGGGACGTGAGCCGGTCGGCGGGCGGTTCCTCGGGCGGCTCGGCGGCCGCGGTGGCGGCGGGCATGACGGCGCTCGCGCAGGGCACCGACGGGGGTGGATCGCTGCGCAACCCGGCGGCGCACTGTGGGCTCGTGGCGCTCAAGGTGAGCCGCGGCACCATCAGCGGGGCGCCCGGCGGGGAGTCGCTGTACGGGATCTCGCAGACCGGGGTGCTCACGCGGTCGGTGCGGGATGCGCGGGCCGTGCTCGCGCTGCTGGCCGGCCGGGAGCCGGGAGAC
Source organism: Herbiconiux oxytropis (assembly GCF_024979315.1). Classification (GTDB taxonomy): domain Bacteria; phylum Actinomycetota; class Actinomycetes; order Actinomycetales; family Microbacteriaceae; genus Herbiconiux; species Herbiconiux oxytropis. The sequence goes on from NZ_JANLCK010000006.1 coordinate 156,330, forward strand.
GCCGTGGTGTCGCCGGGGCTCGTGCGCGGGGGACCGTCTGCCGGCGCGGCGCTCGGAGCTGCTCACGAGGCGGCGCACGGCGCTGCTGCGCGGCCGCTCCGCATCGGGGTGCTCGACCACGATCCGGGCGGGGTCTACGACGTCTCGCCCGAGATCCGCTCGGCCGTGCTCGAGACGGCCGGCCTGCTCGAAGGGCTCGGGCACGTCGTGGAGCCCGCCTGGCCCGCGGCGATGTTCGTCGACGACTTCGCCGAGCGGTGGTTCGCCGCGCTCCTGCCGTTCGCGAAGGTCGCGAGGGATCGCGCGGCTGCAGCGGCGGAAGCAGCCGGGGCGACGGCGCGGTTCGATCCGATCACCGAGCACTGGGCCGCGCTCGCGGCCTCGCAGACCTCGGCGGAGCACGTGGAGGCGATGGGCTGGTTCGACGGGTTCCGGCGGCGCGTGCAGTCCTGGTGGCAGGAGTTCGACGTGCTGCTGTGCCCGGTGCTCCCGCTGCAGCCCCAGCCGGCCGGCCAGTTCGCCGACGGTGCCGACGGCATCGCGGAGTCCATCCGCATCCTGCGCTTCACGCCGCAGGCCAACATGACGGGCCTGCCGGCGGTGAGCGTGCCGGCGGGGTTCGCGGGTGGTGTGCCGGTGGGGGTGCAGCTCGTGGGGGCCTACGGTGCCGACCTGCAGCTGCTCGATCTCGCGGAGTCGCTCGAGGAGGCGCGGCCGTGGCGCACCTCGGTGCTCGCGCCGGCTTAGCGGTACCGACCTGGCTCACCGGCGCGAGCTGTGCCGCGCACGGGGGCTGTCGTGGCCACACGGCCGGCGGTTAGAGTCGGCGAGGGCGGTGCGAGGGCTGAATCGACCATCCGCTCAGAGACGAGTGCCCCGTGACCGAATCGACCGTCCCCCCGACCGACGCCGAGACCGACGTCCTGATCGCCGGCGCAGGTCCCGTGGGCCTCGTGCTCGCCATCGAGCTCGCCCGGCGCGGCGTCGCCGTGCGCATCGTCGACACGCTGCCCTCGCCCACCACCGAGTCGCGCGCGATCGTGGTGCACTCGCGGTCGCTCGACCACGTCGAGATGCTGGGATCGCTGCCGGCGCTGCTCGAGAAGTCGCGGGTGGCTCGCGGCATGGCGATGCACGACGGCGACACGACCGTGGCTGAGGTCTCGTTCGAGGGCATCCGGGCCGTGCACCCCTTCTCGGCCGCCATCGCCCAGACCGACACCGAGTCGCTGCTCGCCGAGCGGTTGCAGCAGCTCGGCGTGAGCGTCGAGCGGTCCACGGCCCTGAGCGGTTTCGCCCAGGATGCGGACGGTGTCGACGCCGAGCTGACGGGCGCCGACGGTCGGACGCGCCGGCTGCGAGCCCGCTATCTGGTGGGCACCGACGGCGCCCGCAGCACGGTGCGCCACGGCATGGGGCAGCGCCTCGAGGGTTCGTTCGCGGGCGAGGACTTCTTGCTGGGCGACGTCGAGGGCGAGCACCACTACGACGACTCGCAGTTCCACACGTTCTTCTCACCGGGCACCGGCACGGGTTTGCTGTTCCCCCTGCTGGGTGAGCGTGTCCGGGTGTTCGCCCAGCTCGAGCCAGGCATCGATCCCGATCGCCCGGTCACCGTCGAGTGGTTGCAGCAGGCGCTGGATGAGCGCGGCATCCGACTGCGCATCCACGAGGCGCACTGGCTCACCCGCGTCACGCTCAAGCACGGTCAGGTGCCGCGCTATCGCGACGGCCGCGTGTTCCTCGCGGGCGATGCGGCGCACATCCACAGTCCGGCCGGGGGCCTCGGCATGAACACGGGCATGCAGGATGCGACCAACCTCGGTTGGAAGCTCGCCCAGGCCCTGCGGGCCGGCGACACGGCGGGGCTGCTCGACAGCTACCACGCCGAGCGGCACCCTGTCGCCGCCGATGTGATCTCGTTCACCACCCGGCTCTCGGCGGCCGGCACGCTGACGAACCCGGTGGCGCAGCACGCCCGCAACGTGCTCATGCACCTCGGTCTCGGCATCCCGGCGGTGGCCGAGAAGATGGTCGACCGCGTGGAGCAGCAGAACGTGGCCTACCGGCGCAGCCCGATCGTCGGCGGCCAGGGCGGGGTGCTGAAGCCGGGCGACTACCTGCACCTCGCCGACACCGTCGTGGCGGAGGCCCTCGCTCGGCACCCGGGCCACCTCGCCATCCTCCTGCCGGGCCGCAACTCGGCGTCGCCCGCGCCGCTGCCGAACTGGATCGAGGAGCTCGCCGTCAGCGAGCGCGACGCGGATGCCCTCCGGCGATCGGCCGGCCTGCCCCACGGCGGCCTCGTGATCGTGCGCCCCGACGGCTATGTGGGCCACATCGACGCTGATCCCGCGGCCGGCCTCCGCGACTACGCCCGGCGGCTGTCAGCGGTCGGCGGGGAGGAGGCCGCGTTCCAGCATGCGATCGGCTGAGGCGATCGCGTCCTTCACGAATCGCTCGGTGAGGGCGTCGTTCGAGGGCGACAGCCTGGTCGCATCGTCGGCCGGGGAGTTCCCCGGGAGCCCGCAGCCATTCGCGTTCTCCTTCGACGTGGACGGCGATCTCGTCAAGGGCCTGTCCATCGATCCGGCCTGATCGCGGGGGCTGATGCCAGGGCGCGGTTCGATCACGGGGCTGGGCGTGAGAAGAGATTGACGAGGTTGCCGTCAGGGTCGCGGAAGAGGGTGGACCTGTTGCCCCACGGCATGGTTGTCGGCGGCAGAGCGACGTCGTCCAGCACGTCGTGGAGGCGTGCGAATTCGGCGTCGACGTCTGTGACGAGGAATTCGATGATGATCGAGTTGTTGCTAGCCGGCTGTGGCGCGCTGTCGCCGAGCATGGCGACCGTCGCCGTGCTCGCTATCGCCAAGGTGCCCGAGGTCGTTCGGAGTTCGGCGAACACCGGAGAGGGCCGCGTGGCCGTGACTCCCGTCACCGCCTCGTAGAAGCGGGTGAGCCGGTCGACGTCGCGGGTGATGATGCGGAGTGAGGCGAGGTCCATGTCTTCCTTCCAGCCGCGCCATCCGGCCCGACCTCATCATTTTCGGGGCCCCGAGCGACAACGTCGTGTCGGTGTTTACGCCGTATCGGGGCCCAGCCCGACCGCTTGTAGCCGTCCCTCGACGATGCCGAGATCCTCCGCCCGGAGCGTCCGACGCGGTGCTCGCTCGATCAGAGGCTCTGCGTGCACGATCCGGTCCCCCCGGAACGCGCGAAGACCATCGCGGAGCCGACACCATGCGATCAGGTACCAGTCGTCACCCTTGCCGACGAACCCCATCGGTTCGACGTCCCGCTCGGTCGCGCCGCCCTCGCGGTCGGTGTAGGAGATGCGAAGAACCTGTCCGGTTCGCAAGGCTGCATCCAGACCACGAGGTGCACTGGTGGGCTTCTCGTCGCCGAGCAGATGGATGCGCGCAGCCAGGTCGGCCGTCTCTCTCAGTCTGCGATCGTCGGTGACGGCGACGACCTTGCGAAGGGCCGACGTCGCCGAATCACGGAACGGGCTCGTAGCCAGCGCGCCTAGTGCAACCATCACGGTGAGAGCTTCATCGACCGTGAACCCGAGGGGCGAGAGGGTGTGTGCCGTGTCCAGGCAATAGCCACCGGTGCGACCGGGTTCGGCCCAGATCGGCACTCCACCCTGCTGCAGCGCCGACAAGTCTCGCTCGATGGTTCGCGAACTGACGCCGAACCGGTCGGCAAGCCACCGGGCGCTTCTCGGTCGTGGTGCCACGGCCCGCAGCTCCTCCACGAGTGCGTAGAGCCTGTCGGTGCGAGTCATACCCCGACCCTAGTTCCGCGGATCGAGGTGATGCCCGTCAGCCGGTCGGCCAGGGGGCGGTTGCGGTACCGGTCCTCCCGCGAACTACCTAGTTCTTCAGCGTCGGGCAATCCTCTTCGAGTTCGGCTGCGAAATCCATCCAGCTGAGACCGTGACGAATCACCCGTTCGTCGCGTCTCATCTTCGTAACCACGTAGCACCCCGGATCCCACCGGGGACGACCCGAAGGAGAAACACCATGGCCACCCCCACCACTCCCGCACCCTCGGCTGTGAACACCCCCACCAACACCCCCACCGGCGCTCAGACCGGTCTGGGCAAGACCATCATCAACGACGGCGTGGTGGCGAAGGTCGCCGGCATCGCCGCTCGTGAGACCCGCGGCGTGCACGCTCTCGGGGGTGGAGCCGCTCGCGCGTTCGGCGCCATCCGCGAAGCCGTCGCCGGCACCGACCAGGGTCAGGGCATCAGCGTCGAGGTCGGCGAGACCCAGGTAGCTGTCGACGTCACCATCGTCGCCGAGTACCCCGCCTCGCTGCAGGAGATCGCCGATGGCGTGCGATCGAACATCATCCGCGCCGTCGAGTCCATCGTCGGACTCGAGGTGACCGAGGTCAACGTGACCGTCAACGACGTGCACCTGCCCTCCGACGACAAGGACGAGGCTGCCGAGGCGCGAGTCCAGTGACCTCCTCAGCCACCCGCACCGGAATCCTGATCGGCGCCGTGCTGGCGCTGACCTGGGTCATCGTCGGCTTCTGGGCGTTCTTCTTCGTCGCGATCGCCATGGCGGTCGGTGCCGTGATCGGCCGCATCGTCGAGGGCAAGCTCGACGTCTCGGCCCTGGTCGGGGCGTTCGGCGGAAAGCGCTCCTCGTCATGACGCCCGCCGCGACCACCGTCGCGGCCCGCCCCGTCACCGCATCCGGCGCCGCGCCGGCCCGCGGCCGCAACCGCATCACCTCGAAGGCCCTCCACCGGGTCGTCGCAGCGGTCACGGCCGAGGCTCTCGGCGTGAAGGCGTCCCGGGTGGGCGTGGATCTGGCCGATGAGGAGGGCCTGCTCGTCCTCACGGTGTCCACTCCCATCCGGGTCGTGTCACTAGCCCGGGTGCGGGAGGGCGCCGACGTCGTGGGCCGTTCCGGCGGCTCCGTCATCGACCGGGCCGCCCGCGCGCAGGAGACGATCCGCGGCCGCGTCAACGAGATCACGGGCTCGGCCATCGGCCGGGTCACCGTCCGGCTCTCCGGAGCCGACATCAAACGAGAGGAGCGTGTTCGATGAGCACCGCACTCACCGACCCGGTGGCGGATGCGCGCCCCGCGTCGTCCGCGACCACTCCGACGGCCCCGTCGTCGGGCGGGTTCACCCCACCCCGAGGCGTCTATCGGCGCATCGCGCGGCGGGAGACCCACTCACCGCGATCGATGCCCGCGATCGTGCTGGCGGTGGCGCTCATCCTGGTGCTCGCCTGGATCGGCACCGAGATCGTGATCGACCTGCTCGGGGCGCCGGCACTCCTGGTGGCGCCGGTCGACATGTTCACCTCCGCGGTGAACCTCGTCGAGGCGCCGGCGGGCATCGTGGCGGCCGCGGGCATCGTGGTCGCCGTGATCGGACTCGCGCTCGTGGTCGTGGCGGTCTCGCCAGGGCGGCGGGCACGGCATCTGATCCAGTCGTCGCGCACCGTGGTCGTCGTCGACAACGAGGTGATCGCCTCGGCTCTGGCCAGACACGCCTCGCTGGCCGGCGACGTCGACCCCGATAACGCCACCGTGTCGGTCTCGCACCGGCGGGCCGACGTGCAGCTCACGCCCACCTCAGGCATCCCGGTCGATCCGGCTGTGGTGAAAGAGGACGTGGCGCGGCAGCTCGAGTCCTACGGCCTGAAGCCGGGCGTCGGTGCCCGGGTGCGGGTCGCTCAGACCGGAAGGATCGGCGCATGAACAGCACCAACCGAGCCACGAACCGTCTCCTGATCCTCGTCGTCGGGCTGCTGCTGCTCGTCGTGGGCGCGGCGGCTGCGGCTGCCGTGCTCATCCCCGTGGTGCGCGACACCTGGAAGGATGCGACCGGCCAGGTCACCGCTCAGGTGTCCGCGTGGCTGCAGCAGACGCAGCTCGGCGACACCGGGGTGAGCTGGATCATGCCGACGCTCCTCGTGCTCGCCGTGATCGCGGTGATCGTGCTGATCGCCTTCATCGCCCGACAGGGTCGCGGCCGCACCGGCATCGCCCTGCGGGAGCGGACGAGCGATCACGGCACCACGGTCGTCGAGTCCGACGTCGTCGAGCACGCGCTGCGGGATGCGATCGACGGGCGATCCGAGTTCGTCGCCTCCCACGTCAGCGCGTACCGAGTGAAGAGCACTCCGGTGCTGAAGATCTCAGTCACCTGTCGACGTGGTGTCTCGCCGAAGGATGCCGCCCTCATCGTCGAAGAAGCCGTGCGCTCCCTCGACGTGCTCCTCGGCCGCTCGCTGCCCGCCCTGGTGCAGATCAGCGGTGGCTTCCGGGCCCGCGTCAGCTCCACCACCCGGTTGCAGTAGCTGCTGCCATCGGGTCGCACGAGAAAGGAGAGCATCATCATGTCGAAACCAGTCGCTTGGATCGTCGCGATCGCATTCGGAGTCACCGGATACGTCCTCGGCACCAGAACCCAAGCCACGAAGGACACCGCGAAGCGGATCGCCCGGAAACGCCACTGACCCACCCGGCGTCCACACCCGTTGACGCTGATCCCCACCGAACACCACTACGAAAGGAGCTCACCATGAGCGCTGCAGACAAGATCAAGAACGCCGCCGAAGACCTCGCCGGCAAGGCCAAGGAAGCCGTCGGAAACATCACCGACAACGACAAGCTCGTCGCCGAGGGCAAAGCCGACCAGACCAAGGCCGATGTGAAGAAGGCCGGCGAGAACGTCAAGGACGCCTTCAAGAGCTGACCCTCTCCGAACCCGTGGCCGTCGCTCCGCACTCCGGTGCGACGGCCACCCGTTCTGAACCCCATCACCGATCGAACGACGGGACGCACCATGACCACGAACACCCCCGCAGAGCACCAGGTCGTCCCGTTCGACCTCACCAAGATCCCGCACCCCACCGATCCGGCCACCGTGCACGGCCCGTTCGACCCCCGACCCGAATTCGGCATGGCGTCGTGAGGTATCGCAGGTCCCGCCCTCGTGCGGTCTGGGCGGCGTTCATCACCTCCACGACGATCTGCCTGCTGGTCGTGAGCGGCGTGCTCCTGCCGATCCTCGGTCTCATCGCGGCTGCGGACGGCGGTACCGCGGGCGCCCTGAACGTGCCCGTCGGGCAGATCGCCGCCGCCATCCTGATCGGGTATCTGCTCGCGCTGGTGCTCCTCGCGCTGTGCTTCCGCGTGCGGAACGGTGCAGTGGCCTGGGTTCTCGGGGTCGCCGCGGTCATCTCGAGTCTGCTGGTCTCGGTCTGGCCGCTCGTCATCACCGCGATCGCCGGCACCGACCAGGCGCGAGAGATCCTCCCGACGATCCAGCGCATTCTCGATCAGCTCACCGGCTGAGCGGTTCCGGCCCCTCAGGTCGGTCCTGCGAACTGCCGCTTCTGCCCGGGCGTCAGCGCGGGAGGCGGATGCCCTTGCGCTCCAGCCGCGGGATGACCTCCGCCGCGAAGTCGCCGAGCTCGGCGGTGTAGTTCAAGAACGACAGCGTCATCCCTGCGAACCCGGCCTCGGCGTAGCGCGCGATCTCGTCGGCCACATCGTCGGGCGAGCCCACGAGCGGCACGCTGCCGTGCCCGGCGGCGAAGCGCCCGCGGAACATCTCGAGCATCTCGGGCGTGAACGACTGCGCGTGCAGGCCCTGCAGGCGCATGAGGTTGTCCACCGCGTCCCAGTCGGCGTTCTCGTCGGCGTAGTAGTGCAGGTACTCCTCGGCCTCGGCGCGCGTGGGCCGGCAGACCACGTGACCGAGCGTGAACACACCCACATCGCGTCCATGGTCGGCCTGACCGGCCGCCTTGATCGACTGCACGATGCCGGCGCCGTCCTCGGGCCCGCCCACCACGGTGAAGGCGTAGTCGGCATTGCGGGCGGCGAAGTCGCGGCCCTGCTTCGACGATCCGGCGTTCAGCACGGGCAGGCTCCCGCCCTGCGGCTTCGGCCACCCCTCGAGGTGCTGCGACTGGAAGTACTCGCCGTTCCAGTCGAAGGGCTCCTCCGACTGCCAGAGGGTGCGGATGAGGTCCCACCACTCCTGCGCGCGGGCGTAGCGGGCGTCGTGGTCGGTGGGCAGCTCGATGCCGAAGGTCTCGTACTCGGGCTGGTTCCAGCCGGCGACGATGTTCAGGCCCGCGCGGCCCTTCCCGATCTGCGAGGCGGTGGCGAGGGCCTTCGCCACCACGATGGGGTGGTTGAAGGCCGTGTGCACGGTGGCGAACACGCTGATCTTCTCGGTGATGGCGAGCAGCCCGGCCTGCCAGGCGATCGGATCGAGCACCGAGCCGTGGAAGTTGGTGCCGCCGCCGTAGCCGATCCAGCGCGCGATCGGCAGCAGGAAGTCGATTCCCACCTCGTCGGCCAGCCGGCCGAGCGCCATGTTGTCGTCCCAGCTGCCGGACCACCGCTCGGGCACGGTGGTGACCGCGAGCCCCGAGGAGCAGTTGGGGCTGAAGAGCCCGAGCTTGAAGTCGGGAACGGCGAGAGAACCTACGATGTTCGTCATGCACTCAAAGTAGGGGCAGCAGGATGCCGGTGGCGAGCGATTCCGAAGGTTTTACATCCCGGAAATATATCGATCGTCAGGTGTCGGTGACAGACGTGGACGGCCAGTGCGAGGCCGCGTGCGCGAGGGCACGGCCCTCGAGGAGAGTCACCATGCGCTCGAACAGCACACCGGCGGCCGGCGCGGACCAGTCGTCGCCGAGGATCTCACGGGGCAGCCCGGGATCCCGGAACGGGAGCTTGCGCCATTGGTTGATGACCGTGACGTAGGTCACGAAGGCGTCTTCACCGTCGATCGATCCCGAGGCCTCGAGGGCCTCGGCGCGCTCGAGGTGGTCGTCGATGAAGTCGCGGTAGCGCTGGTCGATCTCCGGCAGGTCCCAACCGTTGCGCAGCAGCTCGTCGAGCTCCTGGCCGCCCGCGTAGTCGCCCACGAACACCGCCGATTGGCCGGTGAGGTCGAGTTCCTCGATGGCCCGCTTGGCCGCGTCGAGCATGCGGGCCGGCGCGATCCAGACCCCGGATCCGATGTTGCCGAAGCCGAGCGCCGCGAGGTGCGCCCGCAGCTTGTGCCGCTTGGCCCTGGCCGACTCGGGTACCGAGAAGTTCACCACACACCAGCCGTCGTCGAGGTTGGCGGCCTGCCTCGCGTGCCAGACGATCTCGTCGCCGGCCGCGAGCGACTCGAGGGCGAGATCGGTGAGCAGATAGCCCTTCGCCCTCGAGCGCGCCTCGGGCACGAGCCAGCCGCGCTGCTTGAGCCGGAAGATCGCCGTGCGCACGCTCGACTCGTCGAGCCCGCACTGCCCCATCAGCTCGACGGCGCCCGCGATGGGCATCCAGTTGCCCATCCTGCGCACGATCGAGCCCAGGAAGCCCACCAGGATGGTGCGGGACGCGCGTGCCGCCGAGGTGCCGGGCGACTGGCTGATATCGGTCATCGCCCCCATCATGCCAGGCGCAGGGCCGGTCGGGGTGCTCGCCGCGGGCCCGGTGCGCACAGCCGGGCCGCGGCGTTTCCCCAGGCGACTCGCGGCGCCGACTGCCACCCTGGATCGACCATGAGCACCTTCGCCCTCAACCTCGCGTTCGCCGCGGTTCTCGCCGTGACCTCGATGGCCGGCCTGGCGCTCGCACTGGTGCCGCGCCGGCGTGTGGAGGTCGGGGGATCGCGGCGTGGGCAGGTGCCGGGCGTCGTCGCGACCGCGGCCGTGCTGCTCATGCTCGTCTGGGGTGTGTCGGTGGCCTACATGACCCTCCGCACCGGAACCGGCCTCGGCGTGCGGCTCAATCTCCTGCCGCTCCTGTTCGACGGTCGGGGATCCGCCGTCGATGCCGTGCTCAACGTGTTCGTCTTCGTACCGCTGGGGCTCCTGGCGGCGGCCGCGGGCCTGCGGTTCCGCGCTCTGCTGCCCGGTGCGCTCGCGGTCACGCTCTCGATCGAGATCACCCAGTACGTCATGGATGCCGGTCGCACGGCCGACGTCAACGACCTCATCACCAACACGGCGGGCGCGTGTCTCGGCTGGGCGATCGGCGCACTCGTCCTCCGGGCCCGGCGGCCCGCGTCGCCGCACCCGGCCCTGGCGTCGGCGGGCGCCGGCGCCTAGATCCGCCCCGGCCCCACCCGATCCCGCCCGCCTGCGAGGCCTGGATCCTATCCGCCTAGAGCGCCTCGAGCACCACCGCCGAGCCCTGGCCGCCACCGCCGCAGATGCCCGCGGCGCCGAGCGCTCCGGGGCCGGCCGCGGCGAGTCGGCGGGCCAGCGTGCCCACGATCCGGGTGCCTGAGGCGCCGATGGGGTGGCCGAGTGCGATCGCCCCGCCGTGTGCGTTCACGATCGCGTCGTCGACCCCGAGCGCCCGGGTCGAGTGCACGGCCACGGCCGCGAAGGCCTCGTTGATCTCGACGGCCGCGAGCTCGCCGGTGCTTCGGCCGGCCTTGGCCAGGGCTGCGGTGATCGCGTTCGCCGGCTGGGCGTGCAGTGACACGTCGGGCCCGGCCACGAAGGCATGCGCGAGCACCCGGGTGAGCGGATGCGCCGCGCGGGCCGCGGCCAGCTCCTCGCTCATGAGCACGATCGCGGCGGCGCCGTCGGTGATCTGGGACGAGTTGCCGGCCGTGATCGTGCCGGCACCGCCAGCACCAGCGCCGCCAGAACCACCGAAGGCCGGCCTCAGCGCGCCGAGCGACTCGGGCGTGGTGTCGGCCCGCAGTCCGTCGTCGTCGGAGACGACCGTCGGCCCGCGTCGGCCCGGCACCTCGAAGGCGGCGATCTCGCCGGCCTGGAACTCCAGCGACCCGGCCAGCCGGGTGTGCGAGGCGGCCGCCCAGGCGTCCTGCTCCTCGCGCGTCAGCCCGAGCGGGGCGTTGAACGACTCGGTGGAGGCGCCCATGGAGCGCTTCTCGAACGCATCCGTCAGCCCGTCGTGCTCGAGGGTGTCGAGCAGCTCGATCGAGCCGTAGCGCCGGCCCGCTCGCGAGCCCGGCCAGGCGTGCGGAGCGAGCGACATCGACTCCTGGCCCACGGCCACCACGATCTGCGCCTCGCCCGAAGCGATGAGTCGCGCCGCCTGCACGACGGCCTCGGTGCCGGAGAGGCACACGGCGTTGAGGGTGATGGCGGGCACGTCGAGCGGGATCCCGGCGCCCGCTGCCGACTGGCGTGCGGGGTTCTGGCCGGCGCCACCCTGCAGCACCTGTCCGCCCACCACCTGGTCGACCTCGCCCGGCGCGACTCCGGCCCGCTCGAGCGCCGCCGCGATGGCATGAGCCCCGAGCGCGGTCGCGGGCACCTCGGCGAACCGCCCCGCGAACTTCACGAACGGCGTGCGCGCATACCCCACGACCACGGCGCTCATGCCCGCACCCCCGCAGCAGCCCCGGCACCCGCATCGGCGCCGGCACCCGCAGCAGCCCCGGCACCCGCGCCGGCCGCGATCACGGCCGCGAGCTCGGCGTCGAGCTCCACCTCGAAGGCAGCGCCCGTCGTCGCCCGCAGCTCCTCCTCCGTCACCCCGGGAGCGAGGGCCCGCAGCCGCAGCGAGCCCTCGACCACGTCGAACACGGCGAGGTCGCTGATGATCCGGTCGACCACCCCGGCTCCCGTGAGCGGCAGGTCGCACGAGGCCACGATCTTCGGTGTGCCGTCTTTCGCGACGTGCTCGGTGACCACGATCACGCGCGGGGTGCCCGCCACGAGGTCCATCGCCCCGCCCATGCCCTTCACGAGCTTGCCGGGGATGGTCCAGTTGGCGAGGTCGCCGTTGCCCGCCACCTGCAGCGCCCCGAGCACGGCCTTGGCCACGTGCCCGCCCCGGATCATGCCGAACGACGTGGCCGAGTCGAAGTAGCTGCCGCCGGGCAAGAGCGTCACCGTCTGCTTGCCGGCGTTGATGAGATCCGCATCCTCGTCGCCCTCGAACGGGAACGGGCCCATGCCGAGCAGCCCGTTCTCGCTCTGCAGCGTCACCCGCACGCCCGGTGGCAGGTGGTTGGCCACGAGGGTCGGGATCCCGATCCCGAGGTTCACGTACTCGCCGTCGCGGAGCTCGGAGGCGGCGATGGCCGCCATGTCGTCTCGGGTCCAGGGCATGGTCTCTCCTTCAGGGTCGTTCTCGGCGGACGACGCCACTCCTCGTGAGAGGTGGCGGCGCAGACGCCTCGGATGCTGCGAGGGTTGGCGAACTCCGCGCTCACACGGCGGCGGAGACCGCCCGGGGCCGCACGGTGCGCTGCTCGATGTCCTTCACGCGGGGGGCGGCCTGCACGAGTCGCTGCACGAAGATGCCGGGCGTCACCACGGTGTCGGGGTCGAGGAACCCGTCCTCCTCCACCACCTCGGCCTCCACCACGGTCAGTCGCCCTGCGGTCGCCACGAGCGGATTGAAGTTCCGCGCCGTGTGCCGGAACACGAGGTTGCCCTCGAGGTCGGCCCGGTAGGCGTGCACGAGGGCCACGTCGGCCACGATCCCGCGCTCGAGCACGTAGGTCTCGCCGTCGAACTCCTCGAGCGGCTTGCCCTCGGCCACGGGCGTGCCCACGCCGGTGCGGGTGTAGAAGCCCGCGATGCCGGCACCGCCCGCGCGCAGTCGCTCGGCGAGCGTGCCCTGCGGCACGAACTCCACCTCGAGCTGACCGTCGAGGTACTGCTGGGCGAACAGCTTGTTCTCACCCACGTACGAGGCCACGACCTTCCGCACCTGCCGGTTCTCGAGCAGCAGTCCGAGGCCCTTGCCGTCGACGCCCATGTTGTTCGACACGATCGTGAGGTCGCGTGCTCCGGTGTCGCGGAGCGCCTCGATCAGGTCGCTCGGGTTGCCGCTCAGCCCGAACCCGCCCACGGCCACGGTCGCTCCGTCGGTGATGGTCTCGTGCAGCGCCGCCTCGGCGTCCGGCCACAGTTTCGACATGCGCACTCCCTCGTGATCGCCGTCCACCACGTGGGCGAACGGATGCGGTGAGGTCGACGCTATGCGGCCACGCGAGGCCGGTCAACGTCCATCTGCCAGGCTTCTCGGTAGCTGAGCATCTGGATCCGGTATGGTCACAATGTGGACAAGTCGCCGTCCGAACCTCATGCTCCCGCCCGCGCGCGGCTGCCCGCCGCCGCCCGCGGTGCGGTGCGCGCTCCCGTGCCGGGCGCCCAGCTCGTGTCGAGGATTGGGCTCGTGCTGCGCACCGTGTCCGAGCATCCGGAGGGCATCTCCTCCACCGCCCTCGCGCACGCCACAGGCCTCACCCGGCCCACCGCCCACCGCCTGCTCACCTCGCTCGCAGCGGAGGGCTTCGTCGACCACGACCGGCCCGCCGGCCGCTGGCTGCTCGGCCCGGAGCTGTACCTCCTCGGCTCCCTCGCCGCCGACCGCTACGACATCACGGCGCTCGCCCGCCAGAGCGTCGAGCTCCTGGCGCGGGAGACGGGTGAGAGCGCCTTCCTCTCGGCCAGGCGGGGCACCGAGACCGTGTGCCTCCTCCGCGAGGAGGGCAGCTTCCCGCTGCGGTCGTTCGTGCTGGCGGAGGGGGTGCGCTTCCCGCTCGGCGTCGCGTCGGCGGGCCTGGCGATCCTCTCCTACCTGCCCGAGGAGGAGGCCGACGCCTACCTCGCCGATCACGCCGTCGCCCTCGAGGCGCGCTGGGGGAGCGCCCACGCCGAGCCCGCCCTGCGCGAGCGCATGGCGACCACTCGCGAGACGGGCTACGCCGTCAATCCGGCGCTCATCCTCGAGGGCAGCTGGGGAATGGGCGCGGCGGTCTTCGATGCCGCGGGCCGCCCCGCCTGGGCGCTCAGCCTCACGGGGGTCGAGTCCCGCTACCGGCCCGACCGCCGCCCCGAACTCGGCCGCCTCCTCCTCGCCGAGGCCCACGCACTCACCAAGCGTCTCACCACCACACCGCGCGGCTTCTAGAATCGCGTGCATGCCCGTCATCCGGATCGAGGACCTCAGCGACCCGCGGCTGGCCGACTACGCCCACGCCACCGACGTGGCGCTCAAGAACTCCCACCGCACCGACGCCGGCCGCGAGCACGGCCTCTACCTCGCCGAGTCGCTCCTCGTGCTCGAGCGCGCCCTCCGCGCCGGCCACGTGCCGCGCTCGGTGCTCGCCCTCGGTGCCTCCGAGCCCGAGGCCACCGCAGCGCTCGCCGCGGCCGGTCACCCCGAGGTTCCCGTCTTCGTCGGCCCGGGCGCCCTCCTCGCCGAGCTCACCGGCTACCTCCTGCACCGCGGCCTCATCGCCTCGATGCGCCGCCCACCCCTGCCCGACCCCGCCGAGCTCATCCGCCACGCCCGCCGCGTCGTCGTGCTCGAGAACGTCGTCGACCCCACCAACGTGGGCGCCATCTTCCGCTCGGCCGGGGCCATCGGTGCCGATGCGGTGCTCGTGACGCCCCGCTGCAGCGACCCGTTCTACCGCCGCGCCATCCGAGTGAGCATGGGAACCGTGCTGCAGGTGCCCTGGACCCGCGCCCCCGAGTGGCCGGCCCTCGCCCCGCTCCTCCGTGAGCACGGCTTCCACACCGCCGCGCTCGCCCTCACCCCGGATGCCGTGAGCCTCCGCGACTTCGAGCGCGCGCTCCCCGAGCGGGTCGCCCTCGTGCTCGGCGCCGAGGGCGAGGGCCTCACCGCCGAGGCGATCGCCGCCGCCGACACCGTCGTGCAGATCCCGATGCTGCACGGCATCGACTCCCTCAACGTCGCCGCCGCGAGCGCGGTCGCCCTGTGGGCGGTCTCGGCGAGCTGAGCCGCATTCCGTGCATGTCTCACCCGCGGCTCACTCCTCGCCGATGTCCTCGTTCCAGAGCTCGGGTTCGGCGGCGATGAACTCCGTCATGAGCTCCACGCACTCCTCCGAGTCGACCACCGTGACCTCGACACCCCGCTCCCGCAGGTAGTCCTCGCCGCCGTAGAAGGTGCGGTTCTCGCCGATGATCACCCGCGGGATCCCGTAGAGCAGGATCGCGCCCGTGCACATGTCGCACGGCGACAGCGTGGTCACCATCGTCGCCCGCGCGTAGACGGAGGCCGGGAGGCGCCCCGCGTTGGCGAGGCAGTCCGTCTCGCCGTGCAGGATGGGGGAGTCTCGCTGCACCCGCTTGTTGAAGCCCACGGCGAGCACCTCGCCGTCGACCACGAGGGCGGCACCGATCGGGATCCCGCCCGTGGCCCGCCCCTCCCTGGCCGCCTCGATCGCGTGCGCGAGCAGCGCGGTGTCGGTCGAGATGTCTGTCATGGTCGTTCTCCTGTTCGTTCCTGGTCTGTCCTGGAGTTCATCTAGGCCCTCGCTCACGCTCGCCGATACGGCGTGAGGTACGCCCCCGGATACCGCACCTTCCGGCCCCACACGGCCAGAGCCGCGATCACCACGAGATACGGGAACGCGATCAGCAGCTCGTTCGGCACCCCGCTGAACATCGGCGTGATCGCGAGCTGCAGCTGCAGCGCATCCGTGAACCCGAACAGCAGGGCGCCCGCGACGACGGGCCACACCTTCCAGCGCCCGAAGATCACGAGCGCGATGCAGATCCAGCCTCGGCCGGAGACGATGTCGAGCGTGAAGCTGCCGAGCAGCGAGAGGGTGAGGAACGATCCGCCGACGGCCATCAGCGCGCTGCCGAGCATGAGCGCCGCGTAGCGGGTGCGGGCCACCGGGATGCCGGCGGCGTCGGCCGCCTCGGGGTTCTCGCCCACGGCGTGCAGCCGCAGCCCGAACCCGGTGGAGCGCAGCACCCACCACAGCACGGGAGCGAGCACGAGGAACGCCACGAAGGTCATGGGGTACTGGGCGAGCACCCCGAGCCCCGGGAACCACCGTTCGAACGACGCGGCCGCCTGCTGCGTGCCGGTGGCGAAGAGCAGCCGGTTGGTGAAGTCGCACGCGGCCACGAGCAGCAGCGTGGTGCCGATGCCCGCGACGTGCTGGTTCACGCCGAGCGTCACGGTGAGCAGCCCCATCAGGGCGCCGGCCGCGAGCCCCGCCACCACGGCGGTGCCGAGCCCGAGGTACGGGTTGCCCGTGGTCACGGCCGTGAGGAAGCCCACGAAGGCCCCGGCGTACATCGTGCCCTCGATGCCGAGGTTGAGGATGCCGGCGCGCTCGTTGATGAGAGCGCCGAGCGCGGCCCAGACGAGCGGCGTGGCGATCGTGAGGGTGGCGGCGAGCACTGCGAGAAGAGGGAAGTCCATCAGGCGTCCTTCCGTTCGGCCGTGCTGCGTCTTCGCACGAACGGCCGCCGCAGCACCACCCGATACCTGCGCGCCGCGAGCAGCGCGACCACGGCGAGCAGCAGCGTCGAGCTCACGATCGCTCCCATCTGCGTGGGCAGCTGCAGCGCGATCGAGGCGTTCTGCGCCCCCACCGCGATGTCGCCGAGCAGCAGCGACACGAGCAGCACGCCGCCCGCGGTCAGTGCGCCGAGCGTCGCGACCACGACCCCCGTGTAGCCGTAGCCGTTCGAGATGCTCGCGGTGAGCTGATGCTGCACGCCGAGCACCTGCACGGCCCCGCCGAGTCCGGCGAGAGCGCCCGAGACGAGCGCCGACCGGAACTGCAGCGTGGTCACCCGGATGCCGGAGAACCGCGCGGCGCCCGGCGACTGACCGGCCGCCCGCAGCCGCAGCCCGAGCGGCGTGAACGACATCACCACGAACACCACGACCACGAGCGCGAGTCCGATCACGAAGCCCCAGTGCACCCGCGATCCCTCTGCCAGGGTCGGCAGCGTGTAGCCGGCGCCGTAGCGGTCGGAGTCGGGGAAGCCCGTCTCCGAGTTCCGCCACGGCCCGTTGAGCAGCCCCTGCACGAGCAGCAGCGCCACGGGGTTCAGCAGCAGCGTGGTCACGACCTCGTCGATGTGGGCCCGCCGCTTGAGGAACGCGGGGAGGAACCCCCAGATCAGCCCGCCGAGGGCTCCGGATGCCGCGGCGAGCGGCAGGGCGAGCACGGCCGGCAGGCCGGGAAGGTAGAGGCCGGGGATCGTCGCGGCGATCGCGCCCGCCAGGAACTGCCCCTCGGCCCCGATGTTGAAGTAGCCCACCCGGAATGCCACGGCGACCGCGAGGCCCGTGAACAGCAGAGGTGTGGCGGCCAGCAGCACGTCGCCGATGCCGCCGGGGGTCGTGAGCGGGTTGATCGTGTAGCGCTGGTAGGCGGCCACGGGGTTGGCGCCGGCGAGCCGGATCGGCCCGGCCGTGAGCAGCAGGGTCAGCACGACGGCGCCCAGCACGGCCGCGGGAGCGAGCCAGCGCGATTCGCCGGCCCGGAGCAGGATCTTCACGAGTGCGCCCCCGCCCCGGCGGTCATGCCGGTCATCAGCAGACCGAGCTCCTCGCGCGAGGTCCCTGCCGCGAGCACCTCGCCCACGATGCGGCCCGAGACCATCACCACGATCCGGTCGCAGAGGCCGAGCAGTTCGTCGAGGTCCTCCGAGATCACGAGCACTCCTGCCCCGCGCTCCCGGAGCGCGCGCAGCTGCGAATAGACGTACTCGCACGCGCCCACGTCGAGTCCGCGCGTGGGCTGCGAGGCCACGAGGGCTTTCGGCTCCCGCGCGATGGCCCGCGCCAGCAGCACCTTCTGCATGTTGCCGCCCGACAGGCTCCGGATGGGGTCACCCGGCTTCGCGCGGATGTCGAACCTCTCCATCAGTCCGGCCACGTGCTCCTTGATGCGCCGGCGGCTGGTGAACGGGCCGGTGCGGAACCGGTCGAGATCCTCGAGCACGAGGTTCTGCTCCACGCTGAGGTTCAGCACCACGCTGCCGCGGCGATCCTCGGTGAGCCGGCCGAGCCCCGCGCGCAGCCGCTTCGTCACGTCGAGGCGGGTGATGTCGGCGCCGTCCACGCGCACGGCGCCGGAGGAGGCCGGGGTCATTCCGCAGAGCACCGAGACGAGCTCGGTCTGCCCGTTGCCGGAGACCCCCGCGACGCCCACGATCTCGCCGGCGTGCACGGTGAGCGAGACCTCGTCGAGCAGCGGCTTCCCGGTGCCCGCGAGGGTGATCCGGTCGATGTCGAGCACGCCGGATCGCGAGACCTGCGCCACCGGCTGCTCCACCCCGGCGCCCGGCACCTCGAGCCCCACGGCGGTCGCGAGCGCCTCAGCCTCGACGGTGTCCGCGGCGGACCCCGCTTCCGGTTCCGTCACCCGGTCCGCCGAGCCCACCATCATGGCCGCGATCTGCGCCGGCACGAGCCCCTCGGCCGGCACGTCGGCCACGATCCGACCCCGCCGCAGGATGCTCACGCGGTCCGCGATCTCCACCACCTCGTGCAGCTTGTGCGAGATGAAGATCACACCCATGCCGTCGGCCGTCAGCCGCCGGATCGACTCGAACAGCACGGCGACGTCCTGGGGCACGAGCACCGCGGTCGGCTCGTCGAGGATGAGCAGGCGGCAGTCGTGGAAGAGCGCCTTCACGATCTCCACCCGCTGCCGCTCGCCCACCGAGAGCGTGCCCACGACCGCATCCGGTTCGATCGCCACACCGATTCGCGCCGCCGCCTCGAGCACCTTCGTCTTCGCGGCGGAGCGGTTGACGCGGCCGAGGCCCGAGCCCGCGAGCATGAGGTTCTCGGTCACCGTCATGGTGTCCACGAGCGAGAACTCCTGGGTGACCATGCCGATGCCGGCGGCCATCGCATCGGCGGGCCCGTGCATCCGGATCTCGGTGCCGTCGACGAGGATCGACCCCGAGTCGGCCTGGCTCAGACCGTAGAGGATGCGCGTGAGGGTCGACTTGCCGGCCCCGTTCTCGCCGAGCAGAGCGAGCACCTCGCCCGGGAGCACCCGGAGGTCGATCGAGTCGTTCGCCACCACCGCCCCGAAGGTCTTGGTGATGCCGCGGAGCTCGGCGAGCGGGCCCATCCCTACTCGCCCACGGTGGTGGAGCCGGCGGGCGCCTCCTCGTCGACGGGCGTCTCGAACTCGCCGGCGAGGATCTCCGCCTGGCGGGCCTCCACCGACGAGATCAGGTCGGCCGGCACCTCGAAGGCGGTCTCGGTGTTGAACGGGGCGAGTGACGATCCGCCGTTGATCATGAAGGAGAACTCCCCGAGGTTCGCGGCCTCGTAGCTGCCGTCCTCCACCGACTCCACGATCGCCTCGACGGTGGGCCGCATGTCCCAGAGCAGCGAGCTCACGACGTGCTCGGGCGCCTCGGCCTGCTGGTCGACCATCATGCCGAACACGGGCAGTCCGTTCTCCTCAGCGGCCGCGATCACGCCCGCCCGCTCGGCGAACAGCACGTCGGCGCCTCCCGCGATGGCGGCCTCGGCGGCCTGCTTGGCGGTGGCCGGGTCGAAGAACGAGTTGATGAACGACACCGTCACGGTCGCCGACGAGTTCGTCTCCTGCGCGCCTGCGATGAACGCGTTCACGATGCGGTTGACCTCGGGGATCGGCATGGCCGCGACGACGCCGATGGTGCCGGACTCGGTGAGACCGCCCGCGGTCATGCCCGCGAGGTAGGCGGGGTCCTGCATCCAGTTGTCGAAGACGCTGAAGTTCGGTGCCTGCTCCTCGCCCCCCGAGCCGAAGGCGAAGGCGATGTCGGGGAAGTCGGCGGCCACGGCGCGCACGGCGTCCTCGGCGGCGAAGGCGTCGCCGATGATGATGTCGGGCTCCTGGTTGGCGATGATGTCGCGCAGTCCGCTCTCCATCTCGTCGGCCGTGGCGAGGTTGTCGACGTGCTGGTACTCGATCAGGCCGTCCTCGGCCGCGCTCTCGAGGGCGGCGTGGATGGCGCCGTCCCAGGGCTCCTCGAGGGGCGTCGCGAACGCGCCGAACACCAGCGGGAGGCCGGATTCCCCGCCGTCGGCGCCGGTCGAGGCCTCCTCGCCCGTGGTGCCGCCGCACGCGGCGACGGTCACGAGCACAGCGCACGCGAGAGCGAGGGAAGCCACGCCACGGCCCAGGCGCCGAAAAGAGGAAGAGTATGAGGAGGAGGTGGCGGATCGGGTGGGCATGCTGCGGGGGCGGAAACCGTGGATCATCGGGTGCCTCTCGGAATCATCGGTGGATGCGGTGCGGGGAATCCTTCGAGACTAGGGGCCGCTGGATCGACTCACCCAGGGGCAGAACGTCATTTCACGGCCGTAAACACCGGACAGTCTGTACGGTGTGAACCATGCCCTTCACCGTGGCCGACCTGCTCGACCTCCCTTCGCTCCGCCGGGCCAGGCCCGAGGTCGTGAGCGGATCGGCGGCCATCGCGGCGCAGCCGGTGCGCTGGGTGCACACGAGTGAGATCTTCGAGATCGCACCGCTCTTGAAGGGCGGCGAGGTGCTCCTCACCACGGGTCTCGGCCTCGTGGCCGTGTCACCGGATGCGCGGCGCAGCTACATCGCCGACCTCGCGCGGGTGGGCGTCGCCGCCCTCGTGCTCGAGCTCGGGCGCACGTTTCCCGAGGTGCCCGCCGAGGTCGTCGCCGAGGCGGCCAGGGTGGGGCTGCCGCTCGTGCTGCTGCACGGCGTGGTGCCCTTCATCGAGGTCACCGAGGCGGCCCACTCCCGCATCCTCGGCGGCGAGCTCGCCGAACTGCAGGCTGCGGCCGCCGTGCGCGAGCAGCTGCTCGCGGCGCTCGCCGAGAACCGGGGTCTCGCCGCCTTCATCGGCGCCGTGAGCGAGGCGGCCGGGTGCCCTGCCGGGCTCACCACGACCGCCGGCGAGCTCGTGGCCGGTGCCGAGCGCACACCGGACCCGGCCGGCGGCGGTGGCGGCGAGCAGGGCCGGATGCCGTTCGACCCGCACACCGCAGTCGTCACCGTGGGTGGCGAGGCATGGGGGAGTCTCTCGCTGCACCCTGCGCCGGCACCGGAGCCGGGGTCGCCAGGGGCCGCGACGCTCCGTGCCGTGCTCGAGGTGGCGGTGCCGCTCGTGGCGGTGGAGGTGTCCCGTTCAGGCGGCGCTCCGGTCAGCCGCCATCAGGCGGGCGCCGACCTGCTCCGCGACATGGTCACGGGCCGCTACGTCTCCACGGGCGAGCTCGCCTCCCGTGCGGTGGGAGCCGGGCTCGTGGTGCGTCCCGGCCAGAAGGCGATCGCGATCTGCGTGCATCCGAGGGCCGCCCGCACGAGCGCGTCGAGCGTCGTGATCGCGGCGAGGGCGGTGGCCCCCCGGGTCTACGGTGCAGCGCTCGTGGCCGAGCACGAGGGCGACGTGCTGATCGGGGTGAGCACGCTCCCGCGCGAGCTCCGCCGCACGCTCGCGCGGTTCGCCGAGGAGCTCGAGGGCGAGCTCCGCTCGACCGTCGGCGGCGGTGTGATCGTGAGCGCCGGCAGCCCGGTCGACGACGTGCCCGCTCTCGTCAGCGTCTTCCCGAGCGCCCGCGAGACGGCGGCGCTCGCCGCGCGCCTCACCCCATCGGCCACCGTGGTGCTGGCCGCCGACTTCGCGCTCTACCAGCTGCTCGTCTCGCTCGTCGACGACGAGGCGCTCGAGAGCTTCGTCACCGGCCAGCTCGGAGCGCTCCTCGCGCACGACGCACGCACGGGAGCAGGGCTCGTGATGACCCTCGACACCTACCTGGGCTCCGGCCTGTCGAAGACCCGCACGGCCGAGACGCTCGGCATCCGGCGGCAGACCCTCTACGGGCGGCTCGAGCGGATCGCGTCGCTGCTCGGCGGGCTCGATCTCGACAACCGGGAGCGCCGCACCGCCCTCGACCTCGCGCTCGTGAGCTGGCGGCTCCGGCTCGCCGCCGCGCAACCGGCCCTCCTGCCCTGACGCTCGTGCCGGGAGGTGTGCGTCAGAGTCCGTCGAGGTAGCGCAACAGGATGCCTTCGCGCAGCGCCCACGGCGACACCTCGAGCTCCTCCACGTCGAAGAGCTTCATGGCCGAGTGCAGCACCACGGCCCCCGCCACGATCTGGAAGGTTCGGTCGGCGGTGATGCCGGGCAGCGCTTGGCGCGCCTCCGCGGGCATCTGCCCGAGGCGTGGGATCCAGTCCTTCAGCTCGGAGCGCCGGAGCGTCACCCTGTCCTCCCCGCCGGAGGGGTTCGGCCTGCTCGAGCCCGCCAGCCGGGCGAGCGAGCGGATGGTCTTCGAGGAGCCGACCACGTGCGAGTAGGCCGGCTGCGCGGCGAACAGCGGCAGCGCACCCGCCCGCATGACGGCGCGCGAGTGCGCGCGCAGCTCGAGCATCTGCGCAGGGCTGGGCGGGTCGTCGGGGAAGAACTGCACGGTCGTGCGGCCGGCGCCGAGGGGCAGCGAGACGGCGACGTCGGGGAACTCGTCCGACCCCGCCGCGATCTCGAGCGAGCCGCCGCCGATGTCGAAGAGCAGGATGTTGCCCGACGACCAGCCGTACCAGCGGCGGATGGCGAGGAAGGTCAGCCGCCCCTCGTCCTCGCCCGTCAGCACCCGCAGGGTCACGCCGGTGGCCTCGGCGATGTGCGCGAGCACGGCCTCGCCGTTGGCGGCCTCCCGGAGCGCCGAGGTGGCCATCGGCAGCAGCTCGTCGATGCCCTCCCGCTGCGCCACCTCGGTGGCGGCCGAGATCGCGGCCACGATGGCGGCCACGCCCTCGTCGCTGATCGAGCCGTCGGGCTCGAGGTAGCGCATGAGCCGCAGCACCGACTTGTGCGACGCCATCGGCACGGGCCGAGCCCCCGGATGCGCGTCGACCACGATCAGATGGACGGTGTTGGAACCTACGTCGAGCACTCCGAGTCTCACGCCCACGACCCTAGCGGAGGGCGCGCCGTAGACTGGACGGGTGCCAGTGAACCCCGACCTCATCGACCACGAGTTCGAGAAGACCTCCCCCTACCTGGTCGGCCGCGAGAAGGTGCGTGAGTTCTCCCGTGCCGTCTTCGCCTCGAACCCGGTGCACCTGAGCGTCGAGGCGGCCAGGAACGCCGGCTACCCCGACCTCGTGGCGCCCCCCACCTTCGCCATCGTGGTGCAGCAGCTCACCCTCGACCAGCTCTTCGCGGTGGAGGACGCCGGCATCGAGCTCACCCACGTGGTGCACGGGTCGCAGCAGTTCGGCTACTCCCGCCCCATCGTGGCGGGCGACGAGCTCACCGCGCAGCTCCGCGTGACGAGCATCAAGACCCTCGGCGGCAACGCGATGGTCACGGCCGAGACCGCCGTGCACGACATCGACGGCGAGCACGTCGTGACCGCCACCTCCACCCTCGTCGTCAGGGGAGACGCATGACCGCCGCTCACGAAGACCTCGGCCTGAGCCCCGCCGGCTCCGAGGATCACGGCGCCGATCCGCACGCCGGCCTCGAGATCGTGCACGAGTACGAGGTGGGCGACATCGTGGCCGAGGCCACCTACCCGCTCACCCGCGAGTCGCTCGTGCGCTACGCGGGTGCCTCCGGCGACTTCAACGCCATCCACTACCGCGACGACATCGCGGCCGAGGTGGGCCTGCCCGGCGTGCTCGCGCACGGCATGCTCACGATGGGCCTCGCCATCCAGCCGGTCGTCGACTGGCTCGGCGACCCCGCGCTCGTGGCCGACTACCAGGTGCGCTTCACGCGACCGGTCGTGGTCGACCCGGTCGCCGGGGCCGAGATCACGGTCGAGGCGAAGATCGCCCAGCTCGACGAGGAGGCCGGCACCGCGCGCGTCGACCTCACGGTCTCGGTGGAGGGCGCGACGGTGCTCGGCAAGGCGCAGGTGCGCGTCACGCTGCCATGAGCGGCCCGACCCAGTCCGGCCCGATCGAGCCTGGCGCCCCCGAGTCCGACGCGCCGCTCGCCGGCTTCACCACCCTCCGGGTCGGCGGCCCGGCCACCCGCCTCGTCACGGCCACCACCGAGCCGGGGCTCCTCGAGCTCGCGCGCGAGACCTGGGCCGAGGGCGGCGACTGGTTCGTGCTGGGCGGCGGCTCCAACGTGGTGGTGGGCGACGACGGCTTCGACGGCACGGTCATCCGCATCGCCACCCGCGGCATCGCTCAGCTCCCCGCGCCGGAGGGCCTCGTGCGCCTCCGCGTGCAGGCGGGCGAGCCGTGGGACGACCTCGTGCGGCACACCGTCGAGCGCGGCCTGAGCGGCATCGAGGCGCTCTCGGGCATCCCCGGTTGCACCGGCGCCGCGCCCATCCAGAACATCGGCGCTTACGGCCAGGAGGTCTCCTCCGCCATCGTCTCGCTCGACTTCCTCGACGAGATCACGGGCGAGGTGCGTCGCATGCCCCTCGACGAGCTCGAGCTGTCGTACCGCTCGAGCGTCTTCAAGCGCGGCCTCCGCGGCATCGTGCTCTCGGTCACCTTCGAGCTGCAGGATGCCGCGGGCGGGCTGAGCGCACCCGTCGCCTACGCGCAGCTCGCGACCACGCTCGGCGTGGAGGTGGGCGGGCGACTGCCCATCCGCGACGTGCGTGACGCCGTGCTCGGCCTCCGGGCCTCGAAGGGCATGGTGCTCGACCCCGGCGATCCCGACTCGTTCAGCGCGGGCTCGTTCTTCACCAATCCCATCGTCACCGAGAACTTCGCCCGCACGCTGCCCGCCTCGGCCCCGCGATGGCAGGTCGAGCCCGAGGAGCCCGCCGTCGTCATCCCGCTCGACGGCGCCGCGGAGCTCGCCGACCTCTCGGGGGCGGATGCGGGCACGGGCGTCTCGCTCGACGGCGACCGGCTGCCCCTCGACGAGCGCGATCGACTCCGCGAGTACCACGTCAAGCTCAGCGCCGCGTGGCTCATCGAGCACGCCGGCATCCGCAAGGGCTTCGCGCTGCCCGGCTCCACGGCCGCGATCTCGTCGAAGCACACCCTCGCCCTCGTCAACACGGCGGCGGGGCGCGGCGGGGGCAGGGCCGCCGACATCGCCGAGCTCGCCCGCTACGTGCAGGGCCGGGTGCTCGCCGAGTTCGGCGTGCTGCTCCAGCCCGAGCCGGTGTTCCTCGCCCACGAGCTGTGACCCTCTGAACCACCCCTTGCGCGCACCCGCGCCATCCGGCAATGTGTACATCGTTCACATTCCTGCTCGTGCACTCGCCTGAGCACATTTCTGAGGAGACCGGTTGATCCACGCACGAGGGCTCGCGCGCACCTTCGAGGGGCGAGGCCGGGGCAAGGCCAAAGAGGAGGTGAAGGCCGTCGCTGGCGTCGACATCGATGTGGCGGAGGGCGAGATCGTGGGCTTCCTCGGCCCGAACGGCGCGGGCAAGACCACGACGCTCCGCATGCTCACCACGCTGCTGAAGCCCACGGCCGGCAGCGCCACGGTGGCCGGATTCGACGTGGCGACCCAGTCGCAGCAGGTGCGCCGGAGCATCGGCTACGTCTCGCAGAGCGGATCGACCTCGCCAGAGGCGCGCGCCGGCGAGGAGGTCATGGACCACGGCATGCTCTACGGCATCAGCCAGAAGCAGGCCGAGAGCCGCGGCCGCGAACTCTTCGAGCAGCTCGACCTCGAAGGCCTCTGGGAGCGCAAGCCCCAGGCCATGTCGGGCGGCCAGCGCCGCCGCCTCGACATCGCGATGGGCCTCGTGCACGACCCCACTCTGGTCTTCCTCGACGAGCCCACCACGGGCCTGGATCCGCAGGCCCGCGCCAACCTCTGGACCCACATCAGCGACCTCCGCACGAGGCGCGGCGCCACGATCTTCCTCACCACCCACTACCTCGACGAGGCGGATGCGCTCTGCGACCGCATCCTCGTGATCGACCACGGCTCGATCGTGGCGAGCGACACTCCGGATGCGCTGAAGCGGCAGGTGGCGGGCGACCTCGTCTCGCTCGTGGTGGCCGACGCGTCGAAGGCGGCCGCGGCGGCCGAGCTGCTCGGCCGCATCGCCGACACCGAGGTGGAGGTGACCGCTGCTCAAGCCGGGACCGGCGCGCAGGCGGGGGCGGGCGTGAGCGCTCGCGTGCGCGGCGCCGGCCATGAGGTCGCGGGCCTCATCCGCGGCCTCGACGCCGCGGGCATCGACCTCGACTCGATCGAGGTTCGCCGCCCCACCCTCGACGACGTCTTCCTCGACCTCACCGGTCGTTCCCTTCGCGAGCAAGGAGCCTGACCCGTGTTCTGGAGAGAGACCTCCATCGTCTTCCGCCGTCAGCTCCGGATGGCGCTGCGGAACCCCGCCTGGGTCATCATCGGGCTCGTGCAGCCCATCCTCTACCTGTGCCTGTTCGGCCCCCTGCTCGAGCCGCTGGCCGGCACCCTCGGAGCCGAGAACGCCTACACGCTCTTCGTGCCAGGCCTCCTCGTGCAGCTCGGGCTCTTCGGCGCGCTGTTCGCAGGTTTCGGGCTCATCGCCGAGTGGCGTGCGGGCGTGATCGAGGCCGAGCGCGTGACGCCGGCCAGCCGCACCGCCCTGCTGCTCGGGCGCATCCTGCGCGACGTGCTGCAGCTGTTCGTGCAGGGCCTCGTGCTCATCGGGCTGGCGTTCCTGTTCGGCCTCACCGGATCGCTGCCGGGCATGGCGCTCGGTCTCGTGCTCACGGTGCTCCTCGGCGCCGCGTGCGCCGCGGCGTCGAACGCGCTCGCCCTCACCACGAAGAGCGAAGACGTCATGGCGCCCGTGATCAACAGCGTCGCCCTGCCCGTGCTGCTGCTCTCGGGCATCCTGCTGCCCATGACCATCGGCCCGCAGTGGCTGCAGGTGGTGAGCGACTTCATGCCCACGAAGTACATCGTGAACGCCATCCGCGAGCTGTTCACGGGCGACTTCTGGACGATCACGACCATGTGGGGGGTCGTCTGGACCCTCGTGCTCTTCGCCGCGGGGCTCTGGGTGGGCACCCGCACGTTCCGGCGCGAGAACGCCTAGCGACGCGGCCGGCCGGCGCCGCCTGCGCCTCAGATCAGCCGAAGCTCCATCGCCTTCGTCACGGCGCGGGTGCGGTCGGAGACCTCGAGCTTCTCGAAGATGTGCTGCAGGTGCGTCTTCACGGTCGCCTCACCGATGAACAGGGCCCGGCCGATCTCGGGATTGCTGCGGCCCGCCGCCACCTGCGTGAGCACCTGGAGCTCGCGGGCGCTGAGCGAGGGCCGGCTCGCGGGCGCACTGCGCATCCGCTCGACGAGCTTCGTGGCGATCGAGGGGGCCAGCACGGTGTGGCCGGCCGCGACCGAGCGCACTCCGGCGAGGATCTCCTCCTCGGGCGCGGCCTTCAGCAAGTAGCCGCTCGCACCGGCCTCGATCGACTCGAGGATGTTCTCGTCGGTCTCGTAGGTCGTGAGCACGAGCACCCGGATGCCGGGATCGCGCTCGATGATGCGGGCGGTCGCCTGCTCGCCGCCGAGGCCCGGCAGCCGAAGGTCCATGAGCACGACATCGGGTCGGAGCTCGGCCGCGCGCTCGATGGCCGTGAGGCCGTCGGCGGCCTCGCCCGCCACCTCGATGCCGTCGGCGCTCTCGAGCAGCGCCACGATGCCGCTGCGCACGATCGGATGGTCGTCGACCACCAGCACCCGGATGCTCTCGGTGCCGTCAGTCATGTCCCGCTCTCTTCCTGTCGTGCTGGCTCCGCGGCGGCGATGGCCGCCACCAGTACGGTGCCACCGCCCACGACTCCCGCCACCTTCAGGGTGCCGCCCACGAGGGCGAGCCGCTGCCGCATCCCTTCGAGCCCGAAGCCGCTCGAGGGGGGCACGTCGTCGCCGAGCCCCCGGCCGTCGTCCTGCACGGTGAGGACGAGCTGCCGATCGCCGCCCGAGCCCGTGTGCACGAGGGTGAGCCGCGCGTGCTCCGCGCGGGAGTGCTTCCGCACGTTGGCGAGAGCCTCCTGGGCCGAGCGCAGCAGCACGACCTCGTGGTCGCGGGGGAGCGGCCCCACCTCCTCGAAGCGCGTGGCGATCCGGATGCGGGTCTCCCGCTCGAAGGCCGTCACGAGCCGGTCGAGCGCGTTCGCAAGACCGCCGTCGACGGGCACGGGGGCGCTCGCGGCCACCAGGGACCTGGTCTCGGTCAGGGCCTCGCGCGCCACCTCCTCGATGAGTTCGAAGTCGGCTCGCACCGCAGGGCCGGCGCGCTTCCGACCGCGCTGTGCGAGCATCACCACGCTCGTGAGGTTCTGGGCGATCGTGTCGTGCAGATCGAGGGCGAGCCGTTCGCGCTCGGCTCCCGCCCCCGCCTCGCGGTGCAGGGCGGCCAGTTGGTCCTGCGCCGCGGTGAGCTCGGCCAGGAGCCGGGTGTTCTCGTCGCCCTTCCGCAGCGCGAGCGTGAACCAGACCCCGATCCCCACACCCAGCCCGAGCGAGACGCCCTCGATCACCACCGCCTGCATGAGCGCGTCGATCCCCCCGCCGAAGCTCACGAAGAAGCCGAGCGCGGTGCCGACGGACAGCACGGCGCAGGCCACGATGGGCCTGCCCAGCCGCGGGCTCGGCACGAGCAGCCAGAGCAGCGGGAACCCGATGCACTGCAGCACGGCCATGTTGGGGGAGAACGCGGTGCCGACGGCGATGGTCACGACGAGGGTGGCCGCGAGCGGTAGGCGCCAGCGCTTTTCGTCGAGACCGCGCCGGCCCACTGCTGCGTAGAACACGGCGAAGGCCGCGAGCAGGCTGAGGGCGGCCGGCTTCATCCATGGTTCGGCGGTCGCCGTCACCGCCACGAGAGCGCCCACGAGGAACACGGCACCGAGGACAACGACGTGCCACCACCGGTTCCCGCTCACCCGCACCGCCCCCGATCCTCCCGCCCCATCATGCCCCTCGCGGCCCGTCGCCACGCGGCCGGTCTGTCGCCACGCGCCCGGCCCGGCGCTCAGGTGTCCTTCCGGATCCATCGGAACGTCACCTTGCAGACGACCAGCCCCGCCACGAGCCAGATGCCGAGCACGATCGCCACGAGCGGCAGGTTCCACTCCCCGCCGGGCTCCGCCACGGCGAACGACTCCGGCAGGAGGGCTGCCCGCATGCCCTGTGCGATCCACTTGAGCGGGAACACGCTCGCGATCGCCTGCAGCCACCCGGGCAGCATCGTGAAGCTCAGGAAGACGCCCGAGATGAACTGCAGCACGATCAGCGGCGGGATGATCACGGCGGTCGCGCTCTTGCCGCTGCGGGGCAGTCGCGAGATGGCGATGCCGAGCACCGCGGCGGTCACGATGCCCACGAGGTACACCCAGGCGAAGGTGAACCAGCTGGCCGGATCGGTCGGCAGATCGACCCCGAAGGCCAGCTGGGCGAGCAGCAGCAGGAGCGCGACCTGCGCGAGCGAGGTCACGAACACCTGGCCGAGCTTGCCGATGAAGTACGACAACACCGGAAGGGGAGTGCCCGCGAGGCGCTTCAGCGTGCCGTCTCCGCGCTCCATCGCGATGTCGACCCCGAGGTTCTGCACCCCGCTCAGCAGGATGCCGGCGGCGATCATGCCGGGCAGGTAGTACGCGGCCTGCGAGATGCCGCCGGTGCCGTCGGGGCCCGCGCCCACCTCGCCGAGCGAGCCGAAGGCCACCGAGAAGATGCTCAGCAGCACGACCGGGAAGAGGAAGGTGAAGAAGACGGTGTCTCCGGCGCGGAAGTACAGGCGCGTCTCGTAGGCGATGCGCGCAAGACCGAGGCGGAGGGTGCGGCCGGGGCCGAAGCGCCGGGCGGGTGGAGCGCCGGCGGGGAGGGCGGCGAGATCGCGGGCGGTCATGCTGCGGCCTCCTCTCGTGCCTCGGCGGCTTCGACGAGCCCGAGGTAGACGTCCTCCAGGGAAGGGCGGATGACCTCGAGCTCGGCGAGCTCGCCGAACTCGGCGGTGAGCCGGCTCACGAGCGCGGCGGGCTCCTCGGTGCGCTCCTCGTGCCGCCCTGTCGCGCTCCGCCAGCGCACGATCGGGATGCGGGCATCCGCCGGCCCCAGTTCGTTCACGGCCCCCATGTCGATGAGCCGGCCGCCCGCGATCACGGCCGCGCGGTCGCTCAGCTGCGCGGCCTCGTCGAGATAGTGGGTGGTGAGCACGATGGTCGTGCCCTCGCGCGAGAGCGAGCGGATGAGCTCCCAGAACTGCCGACGGGCCTCGGGGTCGAAGCCCGTCGTGGGCTCGTCGAGGAACAGCACCTCCGGCCGCCCGATGATCCCGAGCGCCACGTCGACGCGCCGCCGCTGCCCGCCCGAGAGCGCCTTGATACGGGTCCCGGCCTTCTCCTCGAGCCCCACGGCGGCGATCACCTCGGCGACATCGCGCGGCTGCGGGTACAGGCTCGCGAAGTGGGCGAGCTGCTCCCGCACGGTGACGTTGCCGCTCTCACCGGTCTGCTGCAGCACGATGCCGAGCCTCGCCTTCCACTCGAGCGTGGCGCGACGCGGGTCGACCCCCAGCACCGTCACCTCGCCTCCCGAGCGGTCGCGGTAGCCCTCGAGGATCTCGACCGTCGTGCTCTTGCCCGCGCCGTTCGGGCCGAGCAGCGCGAAGGTCTCGCCGTGGGCGATCTCGAAGCTCACGCCGTCGACGGCCGTGAAGCCCCCGTATCGCTTGTGGAGGTCATGGACCGAGATGGCGGGGGAGGTGCTGGACATGGCTCCATGCTCGCGGCTCGGCGGCCGACGCGCCAGCGGGCGGGTGGAGGAGGGCTCCATCCCCCGATCGGGGGAGACGACCGTGAACACCATCTGATGTATCCTCAACTATCACGGAGGGTGGATGCGATGAGCCTGTTCGAGAGGGTGGGGCGCCGGCAGACCGAGGTGCCCGCGCTGCACGTGGCCGTCGACATGGGGGAGGGCCCGGTCGTCGTGCTCCTGCACGGCATCGCATCGTCGTCGGCGAGCTGGCGCCACCTCGTGCCCCTCGTCTCACCGCTCTACCGCGTGATCGCGATCGACCTCCTCGGCTTCGGCGGGTCGCGCGCCGGCGAGCACATCCGCTTCACCCTCGACGAGCACGTGGAGGCGCTGCACAAGACCCTGCGGGCGTTGCACCTGCGGGGCCGCTTCACCCTCGTGGGGCACAGCCTGGGTGCGCTCGTGTCGGCGCGCTATGCCGCCGTGCACCACCGCCAGGTCGCGCACCTCGTGCTCGTGGCGCCACCGGTCTACCCGCACCGCCGCTACCTCGACGCCCTCGGTCACCGGATGCGCGTGGGCGGCTACCTCTGGTTCTACCGGTTCGTGCGCGACAACCGGCTCACGATCGTGAACAACGCGGGGCGCTTCTCGAGGTGGATGCCGGGCGGCGCCCTCGCGATCGACGACGCCTCGTGGCAGGCCTTCTCCCGCTCGCTCGAGCACTGCATCGAGGTGCAGACCACCACCACCGATCTCGCGCAGGTGCGCGCACCCGTGGATGTCGTGTGGGGGTCGCGCGACCAGGTGATCGTGCCAGGCAGCCTCGAGCGGTTCGGCTCGATGCACCACGTGACCCTGCACGAGATCGCGCGGGCCGATCACCTGCTGAGGCTGCCGGTGTCCCGCGAGGTGGCGCGGCTGCTGCGCTGATCGGGCGCTGCTCCGAGGACTGCTTCGCGCGCGGCATCCGGCCCCGCTTCGGGTGTCGCATCCGGCGCGGCGCCCGGGGCGGGCACGAAGCGGAACCAGGCCCAGACGGCCGCGGTGAGCACCGCGAACGCGGCGAATCCCGCGAGCCACGGCACGAGTGCGCCGCCCACCTCGTTCCAGGCCTCCGGCACCGGAAGGAGCACCAGGCCGAACACGAGGGCGACACCGCTCCAGCAGAGCGCCCACAGCCGCTTGGAGTGCTCGAACACGGCGCGCCCGTCGAGGAACCTCACCGGCAGCAGAGACACCACGGGCCCGCTGAGCGCCCCCACCGTGACGGCCGTCAGCAGATCGAGCACGAGCACCCCCGCGAGGTCGGGCTGCAGGGCCACGGCCGGCCGCAGTGCTCCCTGCGCCACCCAGGCTGCGAGCCCGAGCCCCACCGAGACCGCGGCGCCCACCACCGCGAGCCGGGCCGCCACGTGCCCGCTCACTGCGGAGCGGCGCGGGCTCGAGGGCGCCGCGACCACGAACTGCACCCCGACGAGTGCACCGAACCCGAATCCGGGATCGAGCCCTGCGGCCCGCGACACCCCCACGCTCGCGATGGTGAGCAGCAGCGCGACAGGTCTCCCGAACGGTGCCCCGTGCAGTCCGTGCCTCCTCCCCACCACGACGGCTGCTCCGACGCCCACGACCCCCATCGCGACGCCTGCGCCGAAGAACGCCAGCACGAGCCCCAGGGTCGCCGCGTTCGCTCCCGCCTCGGGCGACACCCCCGCCGCTGCCACGGCGCCCACCCCCAGCACCACGGCGACGCCCGCCGCCGACCTCCGCGCCGCCGGCCTGTGGGCGGCCGACCTGTGCCCTGCCGGCCTGTGCTCTGCCGGCCTGTGCTCTGCCGGCCTGTGCTCTGCCGACCTGTGCTCTGCCGACCTGGGGGGCGGTGTGCCCGCGGCCGGCTTGCGGCCCCCTCGCCAGAGCACCCGCCGCGCCGCAGCCGCCCCCGCCGCCACCTTTGCCGCCCCCGCCGCGAGGCCCCGCACGGGTGCACTCCTCCGGATGCGCTCGGAGTTCTCGTGGATCGTCGCCTCCAGCACCCCGCCCGGCACCATCACGAGAACCACCGCGGCCGCCACGAGCACACCCAGGAACATCAGTCCCGCCGCGCCCTTCCGCACGACGTCACCCGCCGTCGCCAGCGCCGACGAGAACGCCGACGGTCCCGGGCTCGCACTCCCCGCTCCGGAGGCCGCTGTCGAGCCGTCCGCCGCACCGGCCGCCGATCCACCAGTCCTCCCCTCGGCACGGGCCGCGGAGTCGGGAGTCGACGAACCCTCGGCGGATCCGCCCTGCCCATCCGAACCGACGCCGGACACCTGGGGTCCTCCAGCCGTCGCGACAGGCCGGGCGCTGCCGGCGCTCGCCGATCCGGAACCGTCCGCCGATCCGGACTCGTCCGCCGATCCGGAACCGTCCGCCGAGCCGGCCGAGATGCCGTGACCGTCCACCTCGCCGAGCTGGAGGTCCTCCCCGTCTCCATCCACCCGAGGGTGCGTCGTGCTCCCCTGTCCGCCACCTGCACCGGATCCCGACGGGGGAGTGGCCGCTGGCGGTGCGCCGGGAGCCGTCCCGGGTTCCGAGCCGGTGCCCGGCACAGGGCCAGGCACCGGGCCAGGCCCGCTCCCCGGTTCCGACCCGGGCCAGGGTTCCGGTCCAGGACCAGGCCTTGGCCCCGGTCCCGGATCCACGATCGTCGGCGCCTCGAGCGCGAACACGATCGGCGGCGTCGTCGCGGTCGCGTCCGGAGCCGTCGGGAAGGCCTGCGAGGCCACGAGCGAGTACGGGCCGGGGCCGGTCGGCAGCGCCGTCAGCAGGCAGCTCCAGGCGCCGTCGGGGCCGACGGTCGTCGAGCATCCGCTGCCGTCGTTCAACTGCACCGTCACGAGGTTGAACGGCACGCCCGTGCCGCGGATCTCCTGGGTCGGATCCTCGATCGTCATCGTGGGCGTGATCGTGTCGGTGCTCCCGGGGTCCGTCTCCACCGTGGGCGGGTTGAGCAGACCGAAGTCGAGCACCGTCACATCCGGGGCTCCGACGTCGACACCGTTCGACACGGTCGCGGGCCCGGGCGAGCTCGGCGCGACGTCGATCGGGCAGACCCAGCTGCCGTCGGGCTCCACGGCCACGAGGCAGAGGGGATATCCGTCCCCCTCCACCGGCATCGTCACCTCCACGACCGTGCCGGGCGCCGAGGTCCCGGCCAGCACCACCCCGAACCCGTCGGGGCCCGCCACCGCGACCGATCCTTCCGCCGGTGCCGACGTGACGGTGGGAGCCGGAGCCGCCCAGGCCGGTGCGGCGCCCGCCACGCCACCCACGACCACCGCGGCTGCGGTCGCGGCAGCCGCGAGGGCAGCCGCGACGGTCGCCGCGCCGCGAACCCATCGCCATGCCGAGAACATGAGCGAAACTCTACTCGGCCAAGCCCTTCAACTGAAGATGACTCACGAATCCCGTTCGAAAGCGCAATTCACGAGACGACCGAGCTCCAGAGTGCCCCGATCCTCACCACGATTGCAGTTCCGAACCCACAGCCCCGCGCCCTGCCCTCGCCGGAGCCGGAGCGCCCGCCGTTCAGCCGAAGAGCCGCTGCAGCCGTGCCACACCCTCGGCCAGCGCGTCGTCGCCGAGCGCGTAGGAGAGCCGCAGGAACCCGCTCGGCCCGAACGCCTCGCCGGGCACGGTGGCCACCTCGACCTGTTCGAGGATCAGGTCGGCGAGCTCGAGCGAGGTCGTCGGCGTCACGCCGCCCCAGGTGCGCCCCAGCAGCCCCGTCACATCCGGGTACACGTAGAACGCGCCCTGCGGCAGCGGCGTGCGCACGCCGTCGATGGCGTTGAGCCCGTCGACGATCAGCCGCCGCCGGCGGTCGTAGGTCGAGCGCATCGTCTCCACGGTGTCCTGCGGACCGTTGAGCGCGGCGATCGCCGCCCGCTGCGACACGTTCGACACGTTCGACGACAGGTGCGACTGAAGGTTCGAGGCGGCCTTGATGGCATCCAGGGGCCCGACCATCCAGCCGACCCGCCATCCGGTCATCGCGTAGGTCTTGGCCACGCCGTTCACGAGCAGCGTGCGGTCGGCGAGAGCGGGAACGGCCGCCACGATCGACACGGCCTCCACGCCGTCGTAGACGAGGTTCTGGTAGATCTCGTCGCTGATCACCCAGAGGCCGTGGGCATCGGCCCACTCACCGATCTCCTTCGTCTGCTCCGGCGAGTACACGGCACCGGTCGGGTTCGAGGGCGACACGAACAGCAGCACCTTCGTGCGCGGCGTGCGGGCGGCCTCGAGCTGCTCCACGGTCACGAGGTAGTCCTGGTCGCTGCCGGCGAAGACCTCCACGGGCACGCCGCCGGCGAGCCGGATGGCCTCGGGGTATGTGGTCCAGAACGGCGTCGGAACGAGCACCTCGTCGCCCGGGTCGAGCAGCGTCGCGAACGACTGGTAGACCGCCTGCTTGCCGCCGTTGGTCACGATCACCTGGGCCGGAGACACCTCCACGCCGCTGTCGCGCAGCGTCTTCGCGGCGATCGCCTCGCGGAGCTCCGGGAGCCCGGCCGCTGGGGTGTAGCGGTGGTTCTTCGGGTCGAGCACCGCCGCGGATGCCGCCTCGACGATGTGCGGCGGCGTCGGGAAGTCGGGCTCTCCGGCGGCGTAGCTGATGACCGGCCGGCCTGCAGCCTGCAGGCTCTTGGCCTTGGCGTCGACCTTGAGGGTCGCCGATTCGGCGATGGAGGCGATTCGGTGCGAGATGCGGGGCAGCTGGTCGGTCACGCCACAAGGCTACCCGTTCAGGAAGTCAGCACCGGGAATGCGTCTGAGACGGCGCCGAGGATGGACTGGATGGCGATGGAGAGGAGGAGCAGGCCGAAGATCCGGGTCACGATGCTCATGCCCGTGGGCTTCACCACGCGGGCGACCTGGGGCGCGAAGAACAGCGCGACGGCGATCACGAGCGCCACGCCGAGGTTCACGAGCACTCCGGCCGCGAGATCGATCAGGCTCGGGTAGTTCTCCGCGAACGTGATGACGAGGCTGATCGCACCGGGCCCCGCGATGAGAGGGATGGCGAGCGGCACGACCACGGGCGACTGGTTGTCGGCGACCGTGACGACGTTGGCCTTCGCCGTGAGCATCGCCCAGCCGATCGAGGCCACGAGCAGGTTGCCCGCTATGCGGAACGAGGTCAGGTCGATGCCGAAGCCCTCGAGGATGAGCTTGCCGGCCAGGAGCGACACCGTGAGCACCGCGAACACGGCGAGCCCCACCAGGATGCCGATGCGGCGTTGTCTGGCCCTGTCGAAGTCCTTGGTGAGATTGAGGAAGATCGGCAGGCTGCCGATGGGGTTCGAGATGGTGAGCAGTGCGAGGGCGCTCGTGGCGAGCGTGGGGGCGCTGATGACGTCGGTCATCGCGCGGCCTGCTTGGGCACCACGACCTGCTTCACGATGATGAGCACGGACGCCACGACCGGCACCGCGATGAGCGCCCCGAGCACCCCGAGCAGCGTGCCACCCACGAGGGCGCCGATCACCACGAGGATCCCGGGGACGTCGACGGCCTTGTTCATGATCCGCGGGCTGAACACGTACGCCTCGACCTGCATGTAGACGAGGAAGTAGATGCCGATGATGATCGCGGTCAGGGGCGAGACCGTGAGGGCGAAGAAGGTCACGATCACGGCGCTGATGATCGTGCCGACGAGTGGGATGAGGGCGAGCAGGAACGCGACCACGGCGAGGGCTCCGGCGTAGGGGACGCCCGCCAGCATCATCGCGATGAAGCCGAAGACGCCGTTCGTGCCGGCCAGGATCACCTGCCCGCTCACGTACTTGCCGATCGAGCGCACGATCTGGTCGGTGATCGACACGACCCCCTCGCGGCGCGAGAGCGGCACGAGCACGTAGAAGCTGTTCTTCACGGCGTCGAGCGAACCGAGGAAGAACAGCGTCAGCACGAGCACGAGCAGCCCGCCCGAGATGCCGTTGACCAGGGCCACGCCGATCTTCAGGACGCCGCCGCCGAGGGCCGCGAGATTGCCCGGATCAGACAGGAACGACTCGAGGTCGCCCACGAGCTTCTTGGTGTCGACCGAGGTGCCGAAGACATCCGTGAACCAGGTCTGCTGGGTGAGCGAGCTCACGGCCCCTGGCAGGTTGGCGATGAGCTCGGTGACCTGGTCGACGACCGCGGGGATGACCAGGAAGAACACCAGCACGGCGAACGCGATCACGATGACGAAGACGATCACGATCGACCAACCGCGCGGGATCCTCCGCCTGGTGAGCCAGCGCACGAGCGGATCGAGTCCGAGCGCGAGGAACAACGAGGCGAGGATGCAGATCACCACGGTCGACAGCTGCACGAACGCGAAACCGAGGGCGATCGCCATGAGTCCGCCGAGGGTCGCGATGAACCCGATCCTGAAGGCGCCTGTGCGCATCCGCTTCCCCGTTCCCCTCGCCTTTGCATGCCCACCGGATGTGACTTACACTGTCTTTCGGTGGTTGAAATCCGCCAAGCTTTTCTATGCCTGGATGCGGCCCAGCCCTTGCAGTGAGTGTAGCGAAGTGACGCGGTTTCAGCCGGTGCTGATCGTTCAGCACATAGGGCGGTGGCTCAATTGGTAGAGCAGCGGTCTCCAAAACCGCAGGTTGCAGGTTCGAGTCCTGTCCGCCCTGCACCGGCTCGCGTGAGCCCGGCTTGTGAAAGGTACTGACACGGTGGCACGAAAAGTAATCGACGAACCTTCCGAGGAGATCGTCGAGAACGCCCGGAAAGAGCGGGCAGGGCGCAACCCCTTCGCTCGCATCGTGCTGTTCATCAAGCAGGTGTTCGGCGAACTCAAGAAGGTGGTCACGCCGACTCGTCGCGAACTGCTGAGCTACACGCTGGTCGTGCTGATCTTCGTGGTCATCATGATGGCGATCGTGGTGGGGCTCGACACGCTGTTCGGCTGGCTCGCCGTCGTCACCTTCGGCGAGTAGTCCCGGCGGCTCCGGCCGCTCTCGTGGCTGAACCGCGCCCGATCACCCCCGCGCCCCTAAGAACAAGAAGTGGAAGCGAACTCATTGTCTGACTCAAAGCCCGATGAAGCCGGCGTCCCGGCCGACCTCGACGCCCTCCTCGAGGCCATCGATGCTCCGGCCGACCCCGAAGCGGATGCCGTGGTCGACGACGCGCTGAACATCGACTCGTTCGACGAGGCCGCCGCGGTGCTCGACGTGCTCGAAGACGACGAGGCCGAGCTCGCGCCCGCCGACGAGGCTGCGGCCGAGGCCGCGATCGAAGAGGTCGTGGCGGCTGAGGACGCCTCCGACGAGGCTTCCGACTCCAGCGAGGCTTCCAGCCCCGACGAGTCGGACGCCGCTGATGACGCCGAAGTCGAAGAGGTCGAGGCGGATCCGTACGACGCGTTCCGCGCCGAGCTCCGCACCCTCCCCGGCAAGTGGTACGTCATCCACTCCTACGCCGGCTTCGAGAAGCGCGTGAAATCGAACATCGAGAGCCGCAAGACCTCGATGGGCATGGAGGACTTCGTCTTCCAGGTCGAGGTGCCGATGGAAGACGTCGTCGAGATCAAGAACGGCCAGCGCAAGCTCGTCACCCGCGTGCGCATCCCCGGCTACGTCCTCGTCCGCATGTTCCTCAACGAGGACAGCTGGTCGGTCGTGCGTCACACCCCCGGTGTCACGGGCTTCGTGGGCAACTCGCACAACCCCACGCCCCTCCGCTTCGAGGAGGCCTTCAACATGCTGAAGTCGCTCGTCGAGGTGGCCGAGGTCGCTCCTGCCAAGGCGGGCGGAGGCAAGGGCGGCAAGGCCGTGCAGCGCACCGTTCCGGCCGAGGTCGACTTCGAGGTCGGCGAGACCATCACCATCAAGGAGGGCTCGTTCGCGGGCCTGCCCGGTTCGATCAGCGAGATCAAGCCCGAGAGCGGCAAGCTCACCGTGCTCGTCTCGCTCTTCGAGCGCGAGACCCCGGTCGAGCTGTCGTTCGACCAGGTCACCAAGCTGTAGTTTCCACCGTTCGTCCTCCGGGCGACACACAGCTCCCCCTATGCCACCGCATCCAGCCGGATGTCGGGAGAGCCGGTCACAAGGGCCGGTTCGAAGAGAAAAGAGAAGAACATGGCACCGAAGAAGAAGGTCACAGGTCTGATCAAGCTTCAGATCAACGCCGGCGCCGCCAACCCCGCTCCGCCCATCGGGCCGGCGCTGGGTCAGCACGGCGTGAACATCATGGAGTTCTGCAAGGCGTACAACGCGGCGACCGAGTCGCAGCGCGGCAACGTCATCCCCGTCGAGATCACGGTCTACGAAGACCGCTCGTTCACCTTCATCCTGAAGACCCCGCCGGCGGCGGAGCTCATCAAGAAGGCGGCCGGAGTCGCCAAGGGCTCCTCGACCCCGCACACCGTCAAGGTCGCGAAGCTCACCCGTGAGCAGGTGCGTCAGATCGCCGAGCAGAAGCAGGCCGACCTGAACGCCAACGACATCGAAGCGGCAGAGAAGATCATCGCCGGTACTGCCCGTTCCATGGGCATCACGGTCGAAGCGTAAGGGCGGCAGGAACATGGCACAGAAGTCAAAGGCCTACCGGGCCGCGGCCGAGAAGATCGAAGCCGGCAAGTACTACACCCCGTCCGAAGCCGTGCAGCTCGCTCGCGAGACCGGCTCGGCCAAGTTCGACAGCACCGTCGAGGTCGCGCTGAAGCTCGGGGTCGACCCGCGCAAGGCAGACCAGATGGTCCGTGGAACCGTCATCCTCCCCCACGGCACGGGCAAGACCGCCCGCGTCATCGTGTTCGCGACGGGCCCCGCGGCCGAGGCTGCTCTCGCAGCCGGCGCCGACGAGGTCGGTGGCGACGAGCTGATCGAGAAGGTGGCCGGCGGCTACACCTCGTTCGACTCCGCGGTCTCGACCCCCGAGCTCATGGGCAAGGTCGGTCGTCTCGGAAAGGTGCTCGGCCCGCGTGGCCTCATGCCCAACCCGAAGACCGGCACCGTGACCCCGGATGTCGCGAAGGCCGTCAACGAGATCAAGGGCGGAAAGATCGAGTTCCGCGTCGACAAGCACGCCAACGTGCACTTCGTCGTGGGCAAGGCCGCGTTCACCCCCGAGCAGCTCGACGAGAACATCGCCGCAGCGCTCGAAGAGGTCGTGCGTCTCAAGCCGAGCTCCTCGAAGGGCCGCTACATCCAGAAGGGCGCCGTCTCGACCACGTTCGGCCCGGGCATCCCGCTCGACGTCAACGCGATCTAGTCGCAGCTTCCCCGAAAGGGCTCGCCTTCGGGCGGGCCCTTTCGTCGTTTCGTGAGTAGCAATTGCTCCTCACACCGGGGGCGTCGGGCGGAAGACGATGAAGGATCTGTCCGTTCCCGTTTCGAGGATCCATGAAGCCTTCGTTCTCGTCCCCCATCCGACCTGTCGCCGCGCCCGCTGTGGCGGCCGCAGCTCTCACGGCTGTCGTGTTCCTGCAGCCTGCCGTTGCGTCGCAGGCCGCCGTCGCCGCGCCCAGTTGTCCGAGCTCGGTCGGCGCCGTCGGCTTCCCCATCGACTTCACGCCGCTCGCGTCAGCGGAAGCCACGGTCTCCATCACTGCCGGAGCGCTTCCGGCTGGGGTGTCGTTGTCCAACCGCGGAGAGGCTCCGCATCTGGTCGGCGATCCCACCACGGTGCAGACGGCTTCGTTCACCCTGTCCGCCACGAGTGGCAGCGGCACGACCGAGAGCATCCCGTGCACGATCGACGTGCGCAAGGCTCCCGTCGTCCAGAACATCGCGGGCACCGACCGGTACGACCAGGCCGTCGCGGTGTCGAAGCTGGAGTTCACATCGGCGAAGACCGTCTACATCGCCAGCGGAGCGAAGTATCCCGACGCCCTGAGCGCAGGCTCCCTCGCCGCCCACCACGAGGCGCCCCTGCTCCTCACGCGTGCCGACACGATCCCGGATGCGGTGCTCGACGAGATCGCGCGACTCGCTCCGGATGACGTGGTCATCGTGGGCGGCGAGGCCTCGGTCTCGAAAGCGGTCCACGACCGGATCGACAGTCGCACCACCGCGACCATCACCCGCATCGGCGGAGCCGACCGCTACGCGGTGTCGCGCGCGCTCGTGTCGCATCCGGAGTTCGGCTACGGCACGGGCGGCAGCGAGCAGGCCTTCGTGGTGACCGGCCGCACGTTCCCGGATGCACTCACCTCCACTCCGGCTGCAGCCGCTGCGGGTTCGCCGGTGCTGCTCGTCGACGGAACGGCGACGTCCCTCGATCCGGCAGACCTCGCCGTGCTCGACTTCCTCGGGGTGGCCGACGTCGTCATCGCGGGTGGCACGGCCTCCGTGTCTGCAGCGATGGAGGCGAGCATCTCGGAGAGCTTCGACACCGTGCGTCTGGCCGGTGTCGATCGCTACCAGGCGGGGGTGGCCGTCAACAAGGGCATCTTCGCTGCAGCGCCCGACCTCTACCTCGCGAGCGGCACGGCCTTCGCCGACGCTTTGAGCGGGGGAGTGGTCGCCGGTATCGAGAAGAGCCCGCTCTACGTCACGACCCCGGGGTGCCTCACGAACGAGGTGTACTTCGAGATCGGCCGGCTCGCTCCGACGACGGTCTACACGCTCGGTGGTCCTGCGACGCTCGGGGCCGGTGTGACGTCGCTGACGCCCTGCGGACTCGACTGATTCGCTGCAGCATCGGCCGTGAAGGAGCCCGTCGTGCGACGGGCTCCTTCTGCGTCTGTGGAGAACTGCGTCCAGCCCTCGGCGCCGCCTCCCCGTGAGTACGAAGTACTCATAACGATGCCGGCGACCACGGCATGAGGATACGAGAGTCCCATCCACCCGCTGTCGAAAGAGACCCGACGTGAGCACTTCCTCCGTTTCCCGGCCGGCCATCCGGCCCACCCTCATCGCTTCCTCCCTGCTCACCGCCGCAGTGCTCTCAGCAGGCCTGCTCGGGCCGGCGGGCGCCGCCTCGGCCGCCTCCATGGATCCTGTGTGCCCCCAGGCCACGGCCTTCCGCGGCATCGAGATCGTGCCCGCCACGGCACTCCCGGAGCCCGACCCGCACGCCTCCACCCGCATCTCGAGCGGCACGCTGCCCGCGGGTGTCACGCTCGTCGACGGCGTCTTCTCAGGCACGCCCACAGCCACGGGAGTCTCGATGTTCACCATCGAGGCCACCTACACCGACTTCCCGATGAAGAGCGTGGCGTGCACCATCACGGTCGACGCGGCACCGACTCCCACCCGCATCCAGGGCACCGATCGTTACGACCAGGCCGTGCAGGTCACGAAGAGCGGGTTCCCCACCGTGCCGAGCGGTGGCCTCGACGTGCTCTACCTCGCCAGCGGTGAGAAGTTCAGCGACGCGCTGAGCGCAGGCTCGGTCGCCGGCGTGCACGGAGCACCGCTCCTGCTCACGCGTGCGGCCACCCTCCCTGCGGTCACGAAGGCCGAGATCGCCCGTCTGGCACCCAAGACGGTCGTCATCGCCGGCGGCACCGCCTCCGTCTCGGCGGGCATCGTCGACGCGGTGAAGGCAGCCGTGTCCGGAGTAGAGGTGAAACGCATCGCCGGTGCAGATCGCTACGAGGTCTCGCGGGGGCTGATCGCCGACGCCGATCACGGTGTGCCGACAGCGGCCACGGTCTACCTGGCAGCCGGGGCGACATTCCCCGACGCCCTCGCAGCATCGCCTGCGGCCATCTCGGTCAACGGCCCGGTCCTGCTCGTCGATGGCACGAAGCCCGCGGTCGGCGACAGCACCCTCGACCTGCTCGCGAGCATGCGCGCCGTGACCGTCCGTATCGCGGGCGGACCGGCCTCGGTCAGCGAGGGCATCCAGGAGCAGCTCGGCACCGACCTCTACTCGGTCACTCGAGCGGCCGGAGCGGATCGTTACCAGGCGGCGGTGGCCATCAACCACGAGGCCTTCGAGACGGCCAAGACGGTCTACCTCGCCAGCGGAGTCGCCTTCGCCGACGCGCTCAGCGCGGCGCCGGTGGCAGGAGCGAACAGCGCGCCCATCTACCTCGTGCAGAACTCGTGCGTCCCCGCCCAGGTCCTCCAGGAGATCGTCCGGGTGCACCCCAAGAACGTCGTCGTCCTCGGCGGTCTCTCCACCCTCGGCGCCTCGATCGACCAGCTCAAGCCCTGCTGATCCGAGGGCCCGCCCGGCCGGACATCGCCCACGAAGTCCGGCCGGCCAGGCCCCTCGCTCGAGCGGATACGCCCCGAACCGCTATCGCCCTGGGACGGTAGTGCTGGTTGCTGAAGACAGCAGCTCGCTGCGATCCGTTCCACCGCTTGTTCCGCCGCTCCACAGTCAGGACCACATGTTCCACCTCGCATTCGCTCGGCGTCCGGTCCACGGGCTCGCCCTCGCGGCGGTCGTCACCACCGTCCTCGCCGGATTGTCGGTCGCTCCGGCCGCCGTTGCTTCAACTGAACCCCTCCCAGGGTCGACTTCAGACTCCGGCGAACACTCCACCGGTAGCGAAGAGCTGATCCCGGCGCTGCTGTGTCCGCAGCAGGCCGCCGCGAAGGGTTTCCCCCTCTCGACCGCTCCACTGGCCCAGGCCGGCGCGCTGCGTGTGTCGAGGGGTGCGCTGCCGCAAGGCGTCCGCTTGCAGGCTGGCGGCTTCCAGCTGGAGGGTGAGCCGAACACAGTCGAGACGGCGTCGTTCACACTCGAGCTCGCCACGGTGCGGCCGGACGGTCACACCGACCTCACCACGAAGGCCTGCACGGTGATCGTGAAGGAGGCACCCAAGGTCACGCGGGTCGCGGGGAGCGACCGCTACACCCAAGCACTCGCGATCTCCCGCCTCACCTTCCGCGATGACGCCGCGGACACCGTCTACCTCGCGAGCGGCCAGAAGTTCGCCGATGCGCTCAGCGCGACCGCGGCAGCGGCGCACCACACCGCCCCGTTGCTCCTCACCCCGGGGGCGGCACTGCCGCCCGGAGTGGTCGAGGAGATCCGCCGGGTCGGTGCGAACGACGTCGTCATCGTCGGCGGCGAGGCCTCGATCTCGGCTGCGGTGGCCCGCCAGGTGGCGTCGTCCACCGCGGCCAAGGTCACGCGCATCGCAGGGGCCGACCGCTATGAGGTGTCGCGCGCCCTCATCGGTCATGCCGCGTTCGGCTTCGCGTCGGCGACGGCGGCCTTCGTGGCCACCGGTGCCACCTTCGCCGATGCCCTCACCGCATCACCGGCCGCGGCCTCCGGAGGTTCTCCCGTGCTGCTGGTCGACGGGTCTGCCGCATCCCTCGGCTCACAGGAGAGCTCGCTGCTCACGCGGCTGGGCGTGAAGTCGGTGGCGATCGTCGGAGGAGTCACGTCGGTCAGCGCCTCGCTCGCCTCGTCGATCGAGAAGTCGTTTGCGACCACCCGCTACGCGGGCTCCACGCGCTACGAGGTGGGTGCGACCGTGAACGGAGCATCGTTCCCCGCGGCTTCGAAGCTCTACCTGGCGAGCGGCGTCGTCTTCGCCGATGCGCTGAGCGGAGGGGTCGCCGCCGGAATCGATGCCAGCCCGCTCTACGTCACGCGAGCCACCTGCCTTGCCCCCGAGGTGCATCGCGAGATCGGCCGCCTGGCTCCGTCCACCGTGGTCATCCTCGGTGGCCCCGCGTCCCTCTCAACCGCCATCGAGACCCTCGAACCCTGCGGAGCCGACTGACACAAGGCTCCCCGTCTGAGCCGATCGTCGTCACGCTTCTCCTCCGGGTCGCCTTTCTGCTCGCCTTCCGATCCGCGCCGCGCCCTCGGGCCGGCCCTCAGACTCGCGGCCGCCGCACCTCTCCCCCCTGGGTGCGGCGGTCGCGACTTCCTCTCGCAACTTCTTCCCGCCCCGAGCTGC
The DNA here is from genome assembly GCF_024979315.1 of Herbiconiux oxytropis. Taxonomy (GTDB): domain Bacteria; phylum Actinomycetota; class Actinomycetes; order Actinomycetales; family Microbacteriaceae; genus Herbiconiux; species Herbiconiux oxytropis. The sequence goes on from NZ_JANLCK010000006.1 coordinate 200,594, forward strand.
GGTCCACATCGACGCTCAGCAGCCCACGTCCGAGCTGTCACGTCCTATCAGCCACGCCACCCCCGTTCTTGTGAAGCGCGTTTGGGTTTGCTCAGAGGGTGCGGTGCTCCCCGGCGCGGACCGGGCGAGCCGGTACCTTTGCAGATATGGTGACGCGAGTTCGACGAGCACGCCCGGAGGACTCGGGCATCGTGTCCGCCGTCGCGGCGGAGACGTTCGAACTGGCGTGCCCTCCCGGAACGGCGCCCGAAGCCATCGCCGCCTTCATCGCCGACAAGCTCTCCGAGGCCACGTTCTCAGAGCACCTCCGCGGCGGCACCCACACAGTGCTCCTCGCCGACGTCGACGGCGAGATCGCCGGCTACACCATGCTCATCGCCGGAGAACCGGCCGACCCGCATGTCGCCGCCACCGTCGCCGCCCGGCCCACCATCGAGCTCAGCAAGTGCTACGTGCGGCGCACCTTCCACGGGCTGGGTGTCGCGACGACCCTCATGGAGGCCTCTCTCGCCTTCGCAGCCGAGGCGGGCGCGGCGAGCATCTGGCTCGGCGTCAACCAGCAGAACGCCCGCGCCATCCGCTTCTACGAGAAGCGCGGCTTCGCCAAGGTCGGCACCAAGACCTTCCTCGTGGGCGACGAGCTGCACGACGACTTCGTGCTCGAGCAGCCACTGCCCGCCGTGGTCGACCTCGCCCCCTGACCGGCGCCATCGAGCGGACCGGGACACCACCGCCACCACCCGCCCGTGAGTAGCAACTGCTCATAACCGCACGACCCATCGGCTGACATCCTCGGAGCACGACCCACTCCGAAAGCGACTCCCATGCCCCTGCGCTCGCGCCTCCCCGCTCGATTCCGAGCTGCGCCGGCCAGGGGAGCCGCCACGCTCGTCTGCCTCCTGCTCGCACTCCTGCAGTCCGCGGGGGAGCAGAGCGCCGCCCCCATCGGGCCACTCGACCCAAGGCCACCTGCCGCCGCGCTCCCTGCCGCCGCGCTCCCCGCGCCCACGCGCATCCACGGCGTCGATCGCTACGACCAGGCCGTCCAGGCATCCCGCGCCGGCTTCGACCGCGCCGACATCGTCTACCTCGCCAGCGGGCAGACGTTCGCAGACGCCCTGGGCGCAGGGGCCGTGGCCGGCTCCCACGGCTCACCTCTGCTCCTCACTCCGCGTGATGCGCTGCCGCCCACCGTCACCGCCGAGATCGCGCGGCTCCAGCCGACGATCGTGGTCGTGGTCGGCGGCACCGCCTCGGTCTCCGACGACGTGCTCGCCCAGCTCTCCCGCAGCATCACCGGGGCCACCTTCCTCCGCATCGACGGCGCGGATCGCTACGAGGTCTCCCGCGCGCTCGTCACCGACCCCGTCGTCGGCGTCGCTGCTGCAGAGGTCGTGCTCCTCGCGGCGGGAGCCGGGTTCGCCGACGCGGTCGCCGCAGCCCCGGCCGCCGTGCGCGCCCACGGCGCGATGCTGCTCGTGAACGGCGCGGGCTCGGGCCTACCTCCGCCCACGAGTGCCGCCCTCCGTGCCTTCGCCCCGGCATCCGTCACACTCCTCGGCGGCACCGCCACCATGAGCACGAGCATCGAGAGCGAGCTCCGGATGCTGGGCCACCGCGTCTCCCGGGTCGCCGGAGCCGACCGCTACGAGGTCGCCGTCGCACTCAACGGCGCGGCGCATCCAGCGCCCCCTGGCGGCACGGTGTACCTCGCGAGCGGCACGGCCTTTCCGGATGCGCTGAGCGGCGGCCCCCTCGCCGGCAGCCGCGGCGCGGCCATCTACCTCGTGCGCCCCACCTGCGTACCTCCGGCGGTGCTCGCCGACCTCCACCGCCTCGCGCCACGCGAGATCGTGCTCCTGGGCGGTCCAGCCACCCTCAGCCCGACCGTGCAGAGCCTCACCCCCTGCTGACCCCGCCCAGCCGTCATTTCTCACGCGAGAACCGGCGCCCAAGTGTGGAAAGTGACGTCTCGGCAGACCGCAGGCGCCCACGAGCCTCAGAAGGGCAGGTGCCCCACCTGCAGCACGAGCTTGCCACGGGTGTGGCCGCGCTCGATCGCGCGGTGCGCCTCGGCGGCATCGGCGAGCGGGAAGACCTCGTCGATGTGCACCCGCACATCGCCGGAGTCGATCAGCCGCGTGACCACGGCCAGCGTCGCCGCATCCGGAGCCACCTTGAACGTCGTGGCCCGCATGCCCGCCGAGGCCGCCTCCTCCGCGAAGCCCGGCCAGCTGCCCGTCGGGGCGTTGATGATGAGCCCTCCGGGCCGCATCGTGGCGAGCGAACGAGTGCCGGTGGAGGCGTGCACGTTCCCCACCAGGTCGATCACCACATCCTGCTCCGACACCTGTTCCGCGAAGTCGACGGCGGAGTAGTCGATCACCTCGGCCGCACCGAGCTCCCGCAGCCAACCCTGGTTGCGGCCGGAACCGGTGGCCGTGACCCGGGCACCGAAGTAGCTCGCGAACTGCACCGCGAAGTGCCCGACCCCTCCCGCGGCGGCGTGGATGAGCATCCGCTGCCCCTCGTGCGCCTTGGCGAGCTCCACCACCATGCCCCATGCCGTGAGAGCCGCCAGCGGCACACCGGCGGCCTCGATGAGCGAGAGCGAACGGGGCTTCCGCGTGACCTGCAGACTCGGCACCGACACGAGCTCGGCGTACGACCCGGCGCCGCGCGGCACCGACATCATGCCGTAGACCTCGTCGCCCACGTTGAGGGAGTGCCCCTCGAAAGGCGTCTCGACCACCACCCCGGCGAAGTCGTAGCCGAGGATGCAGGGGAAGGCGTCGATGGCGGCCGACACTCCCGAACCCGCCCGCGTCTTGGCATCGATCGGGTTCACACCGGCGGCGGCGACCTTCACCAGCACCTCGGCATTCACCCGCACGGGCGAGGGCACCGTGGCGACGGTCAGCTCCGACGGCTCGCCGGTGCGGCGGATCACCGCGGCCTGCATCGTCGACGGGTGGGTGAGCGTCGGACTCGATGTGCTCGTGCCCGGTCCACTCAGCTGCTCGATCATCCCTTGCCTTCCGTAGAGTTCGAACGCCACGGGAGGGCTCGGGCTACCCGCCTCACTGCGCAGCCTGTTCGGCTTGCTCCCACGCTATTCGGCGAATGATTCGCCGGTGTTACGGTCACATCACTGTGGTGCAAACTCACCGAGCACGAGCCCGCACGGGTACCATGCAGTGACCCGCCCTCCAGGAGTACCCACCCATGCCCATCGCCGCCCTCCGCCCCTGGGGCCTCGTGCTCGCCGCGCTCGCCACCACCGCCGGTCTCACCCTCATCTGGGCGGCCCGTCTCTCGGCCGATCGATACCTCTACGTGAGCGAACTCGGAGCAACGGGCGAGCCCACCGCCGAGGTCTTCCGCTGGGGGATGACGCTCGTGGCGGCCTCCGCCGCCCTGGTCGCGCTCTGCGCCCCGAGGCTCGAGCCGCGCGTGCGCTGGCTCGCCGTGGCCCCGCCCGCCGCGGTGCTCGGCAGTGCGGCCGTCGCCTTCGGCATCGCCTCGCAGGTCACCTGCACCTACGGCTGCCCGCTCCCGGTGGGCCCCGCGTTCACCTGGCAGGATCTCGTGCACACCGTCTGCGCCGTCATCGGCTTCGCAGGGGCTGCGCTCGTGATGCTCCAGGTCTCGGTCGACCGCCGCTTCACGGGCCTCGCGCGCTTCTCGATGTCGGCCGCCATCGCCGTGGCCGTCATCGCCGGAGTCGGCGGGCTGCTCTCTCTGCTGCGCTTCGGCACCCAGCTCGGCGGCATCCTCGAGCTCGTGGCCACCACCATCGCGCTGGCCTGGCTGGCGACTCTGGCCCTCGTGCTCGCCACGGCGGAGTTCCGTGCCCGGCGGCACACGTCAGGCAGCGCTCAGGACCAGCCGAGCCATTCCGCGACCCCGCCGCGCGTGGCCGCCACGTACGCCGAGTAGTCATCATCGCGGGCCGGCAGCGGCACGCTCACGGCACCGTCGAGCTCGTCCATCCACAGCTCCGCCACGGGCACCGGATGCACGGGGTCGCGCGGCGCCCAGACGATCGCGGTGGGCAGGTCGAGCGCCCCGATGTCGTCGGCGGAGGTGAAGGCCCGCGACCGGGGGATCTCGATCAGCCGGGCGGCGCGCTCCACCGCGAACGGGCTCCGGAACTGCTCGAGCAGGCCGGCCGCCCCGAGTCGCGACTCGGCCCGCACCGATCCGTAGAGATCGGTGTCGAGGAAGGCGCGCTCGCCCTCCTGGGCGCCGAGATCGGCCAGCAGCTCCCCGATCACGGGGAAGGCGCGGAGGTTGGAGGGCAGCGATTCGTCGGTGAACGCGGGACGCACGAAGACGGCGTGCGAAAGCGGAAGAGCCTCGGTGAGCGCGAGCCGCAGGGCGAGCGCCGCTCCCATCGAGATGCCGATCACGGTGACGGGCGCGCCCGCGCAGCCGGCCGCCTCCTGCGAGGCGAGCACCTCCCGGGCGATGCGCTCGGCCATGGCCTCGAGGGTGAGCTCGGACGGCGAGGAGGGTTCGACATCCGCTCCGTGAGCCCGGGCATCCGGGGCCACGAGGTGCGTGCCCGTCGGCACGATCGGGGAGAACATCGACAGCGCATCCTCGCGCGAGCCGCCGAGCCCGTGGAGAAGGAGAACAGTGCCGGCCGCGCCGCCGGTCACGGCCGTCCCCGTTCGCCGCGCATCCACGCCAGAAGCTCGTCGGCGCGGCGCACGAGCAGCTCGATCTCGGACTCGTCGCGTGAGACCCACTCGCACCGCGGCGATCCGGAGATCGGCACGAAGTCGACGTGCTGCTCCCACACCACGAGGGTGCGCTCGGCGCCGAGCACGTACTGCTGCCACCAGACCTGCCGGAGGTAGCTCCGCGGGATGCTCTTCCAGGGCTTCGAGGTGGTCTTGATCTCGGCCAGCTCGACGCTGCCGTCGTCGGCGAGGCGGATGCCATCCGGTGTCGCCAGGTGCCTGCGCTCGCGGGCCGCGTGGAAGAGCGCTGCGCTCGGCTCGATCGCGTACTCCGAGCGCACCCAGGCGGCGATCTCGGGCTCGCGCGCCCGGCCGTGGTCGGTGAAGGCGTTGCCGCCGAAGCCCGTGCCGTTGAGCTTCTCCCAGGCCACCGAGGCCACGGCGCGGTCACTCGCGAGCCGGGCGGCGTCGGTGGCGGTGACGCCGCGGCTGCGGGCTCGCAGCCACGCCACCCGGTCGGTCGAAGAGGCCACCAGGCGCGCGAGGTGCGGCGCGGGCGGCGGGGGAGCCGCCTCGTCCTCCTCCCAGGGGAAGGAGAGCATGAGAGACGTCACCGCACTATTCTCGCTCACACCCCGGACGCGAGCGGTCAGCGACATTCTCAGACTCCGCATCGGGGGCTCATAGACTCCTCATAGCCGACTGCCGATACTGGAGATGTGACCATCGACGCCTCCCTCATCTCCGGCCGCGGCAGCTCCGCCGCCAAGCAGCCCCGCCTCCGCCGAGCCGACGGTTCCCCGGTGCGCGCCCTCGTCGTCGACGACGAGAGCACGCTCACCGACCTGCTCTCGATGGCGCTGCGCTACGAGGGCTGGGAGGTCAAGACCGCGAGCGAGGGCCGTCAGGCCATCACGATCGCCCGCGAGTTCCGGCCAGACGTGATCGTGCTCGACGTGATGCTGCCGGACATCGACGGCCTGCAGGTGCTGCAGCGCGTGCGCAGCGACGGCTCCGAGACGCCCGTGCTCTTCCTCACCGCGAAGGACGCGCTCGACGACCGCATCGCCGGACTCACGGCGGGCGGCGACGACTACGTCACGAAACCGTTCAGCCTCGAGGAGCTCGTGGCGAGGCTGCGCGGCCTCATCCGGCGCAGCACCCTCGTGGTGGCCGACGCCGACGACCCGGTGGTCACCGTCGGCGATCTCGAGCTCGACGAGGACAGCCACGAGGTGTTCCGCGACGGCCACCCGATCGAGCTCACCGCCACCGAGTTCGAGCTCCTGCGCTTCCTCATGCGCAATCCCCGCCGGGTGCTCAGCAAGGCCCAGATCCTCGATCGCGTGTGGAGCTACGACTTCGGCGGCAAGTCGAGCGTCGTGGAGATCTACATCTCCTACCTGCGCAAGAAGATCGACGCCGGCCGTGCTCCCATGATCCACACGGTGCGCGGAGCCGGCTACATGCTGAAGCCCGCTCTGTGACCCTCCGGCGCACGCTGATCCTGAGCGTGCTCGGACTGATCGCCCTCGCGGGCATCGTGATCGGGCTCGTCAGCACCCTCGCGCTCAACAGCTTCCTGCTCAATCAGCTGGATGCGCAGGTGCGGGAGGCCTCGAACCGCACCCTGATGTCGCTGCAGAGCAGCTCGTCTCCGGGCGGCCCGCGTCCCGAGCTCTCACTCGGCCAGGCCTCCGGCACCGTCGTCGCACTCGTCTCGGGCGGTGTCGCCACCTCGGGGGTGGTTCTCGACGAGTACGGGCAGCTCCAGTCATTGACGGCGCAGGAGCTCGAGGCCCTCGACGCGGTCACCGCCGCGGCCGAGCCCACGAGCTTCACGATCGGCGATCTCGGCGCCTACCGCATCGACACCCAGGTCATCACCACCGCGGGGGACATCGTGGTCACGGGTCTCCCGCTCGACGACGTCACGAGCACGCTCTCCCGCCAGATCATCGTGATCGCGGGCATCACCGCCATCACGATGGTGGTGGCGGGCGTGGCCGGTCTGCTGATCATCCGCCTGGCCCTCAGGCCGCTCGACCGGGTCGCGGCCACCGCCACCCGAGTCGCCGAGCTCCCGCTTGACCGCGGCGATGTCGCGCTCGCCGAACGCGTCCCCGCCGAGGACACCGATCCCGCCTCCGAGGTGGGGCGCGTGGGACTCGCGTTCAATCGCATGCTCGAGCACGTGGCATCCGCCCTCACCTCCCGGCAGCGGAGCGAGAACAAGGTGCGCCAGTTCGTGGCGGATGCGAGCCACGAGCTCCGCACGCCCCTCGCGTCGATCCGCGGCTACGCCGAGCTCACCCGCCGCACCGTCGACGACCTCCCGCCTGACGTGGCCCACTCACTCGGCCGCATCGAGTCGGAGGCGACCCGCATGACCACCCTCGTGGAGGACCTGCTGCTGCTCGCCCGCCTCGACTCCAAGCCAGAGCTCGCGCACGACGAGGTCGACCTCTCGCTCGTGCTCGTCGACGCGGTCAGCGATGCCCACGTGGCCGGCCCGGACCACCGATGGGAGCTCGATCTTCCCGAGGAACCCGTCGCGGTCTCCGGAGACGCGGATCGCCTGCACCAGGTCTTCGCGAACCTCCTGGCCAACGCCCGCGTGCACACACCCGCGGGCACCACCGTGGTCGCCTCCGTGCGGGTGAGCGACGCGGGCGGCGGCCCGAAGGCCCTCGTCGAGATCGCCGACGACGGACCCGGGATCGACCCGGAGCTCGTGCCGACGCTCTTCGAGCGCTTCGTGCGGGGCGACGGATCGCGATCGCGTCACGCCGGCAGCACCGGGCTCGGTCTTGCCATCGTCAGGGCGGTCGTGGATGCGCACGGCGGCGACGTGTCGGTGCACAGCGCCGAGGGCCGCACCGTGTTCGCGGTCGCAATACCCCTCCTCACCTGATTCCGCCGTGGGCGTGCGGAGTGCCCCGAACGGGGGTAGGTTCAGGCCCACGGCCATCTCCGGCCGAGGGGGAACATCCCGAACACCGAAAGGGTGAGACATCACCATGAACATCCTGCTCATCATCATCGCGATCATCGCCATCGTCCTGCTCTTCACGGGTGGGTTCGTGTCGTCGCTCAACTTCCTGCTCTGGGTGGGCCTGATCCTTCTGGTCCTGGCGGTCATCGTCTTCCTCGTGCGGATGATCTCCGGCAACAAGCGCGTCTAGCCTCCGGCAGACCGCCCGGGCCCGAACCCGGATCACGCACCCTCGCGGTGCCGGCTGCCGCTCGCGTAATGTGAGCGGAGTCGGCGCGCGGGGGTGCGCTGGGTTCGGGAGCGGCATGGCGCAGAGGGTGCGGACGGCGCAGGCGGTGCGGACCGCGCAGATGGTGCGGGTGCGGGGCGAATCGCGCCGGCAACCGTTCGCCCAGGTCATGCTGTTCGTGGCCGTCGTCGTCGTGACCGTCGCCGCCTACCTCATCGACTCCAGCCTGATCGGGCCCGAGTACGTGGCCGCCACTCTCGCCGTGGCCGTCCTCACCGCGGTGAGCGTGATCGTCGAGGCCAACGGCTGGGGCGCCGCCGGTCCCGTCACGAGCCTCTGGTTCGCCGCCTTCCCCCTGCTGGACATCGTCGCCTGCATCTTCATCCGCGCAGCCCTCGTCGATGTGCTGCCCGTCGCCGGCCTCCTCGTCATCTTCCCGATCGCGTGGCTCTCGTTCGCCTTCCCGGCCCCGCTGATGGTCGCCGGGATCGCCGGCACCGCGGTCGTCACGGCGTATCCGCTGCTGCGCGACGGTGCCGGGATCGATGAGCCGGGCGACTGGGCCCGCGTGTTCGCGCTGCCGATCGTCGTGACGCTCTTCGCGGTGGCCACGGCCGCCGTCGGCCGCGACCTCGTCACCCGGCAGAGCCGTGCGGATGCCGAGGCCGAGCGTGCCCGGGCCGCCCAGCTCAGCTCGACCGAGGCCACCCTCACCATCCGCGCCCTCGTCGAGACGTCTCCGGATGCGCTGGCCGTCTTCGATCTCGACGGCCGGGCGATCGTGGCCAACGATGCGGCTCTCGCCGTGGGCCTCAAGGTGGGCCGCCCCGACCTGATGCTGGTCGGCGACTTCACGGAGGTCTACGACCGGCACGGCCAGGAGATCGCGGTCGGGGGCGCGACGATGGAGCGGATCCTCGGCGGTGCGCTCGCCGAGCCGCAACGCGTCACGGTCGGCACTCCGGGTTCGCAGCTCACGCTGTCGGTCTCGGCGAGGTCCGTTCCCGGAGCCTCCGGCGAGCCCATCGCCGTGGTCATGGTCGCTCACGACGTGACCGAGCTCGTGCACGCCATCGAGGTGCGTGACCGGTTCCTCGACGACGTGGGCCACGAGCTGAAGACCCCGCTCACCACCATCCTCGGTCACGCCGATCTGCTGGCCGATGCCCCGGATGCGGCCACGGTCGCGCAGGCGGCGACGATCCGCAGGGCGGCAGAGCGCCAGTGGGGGGTCGTCAACCAGCTGATGTCCGCCGGCCGCACGACGGTCGACACGGGGGCGGCCGGTGCGCCGGATGCATCCGAGGTGGTCGAGGCGGGCGGGATCATCGAGCGCGGGAGCGAAGCCGCTCGGCTCTCGGCAGATCAGAAGGGCGTCGATCTCGCCGTGGTGCTCGACGCCGTCGAACCCGTGCGGTTCGCGGCGCGTGACCTCCTGGCGCTCGTGGAGGCGATCACCTCGAACGCGGTGCGGTTCACTCCCGCGGGTGGGACGGTCGTCGTGGGCCTCCGCCGGGAGGGGGAATCCGCTCTGCTCGAGGTGTCGGACACCGGGATCGGCATGAGTCCCGACGAGCAGCAGCACGCCTTCGACCGCTTCTACCGCACGGCCTCTTCGCGCGAGCAGGCGGTGCCGGGACTGGGGCTCGGCCTCAGCATCGCGCAGACGCTCGCGGAGTCGAACGGTGCCACGATCTCGCTCGAGTCGACGCCCGGCCAGGGAACGGTCGTGACCGTACGGATGCGGTTTGCATCCGGGCGCGTCGTGACCTAGTCTGTACGAGGCCAAAGACCGCCGGTTGTCGGAACGAACCAGTTCCGGCCGAAGATTCGTGTGAGCGAAGACCAGCGCAGGTGTACGAAGCAAGATCCCGTGTCAGTCATGGTGTTCAGCTCCGGCCTCCTGCGCCGGAGCTTTTTTCATCTGCACCCCTCGAATCGGGCCGACGTTCATCCCGGCCACACCAACGATTACTAGGAGCGCCATGGCGAACAAGGAAGCCTCGGTAGCCGAGCTCACGGAACTCTTCCAGAGCTCGACCGCCGTCCTGCTGACCGAGTATCGCGGTCTCACGGTCGCCCAGCTCAAGCAGCTGCGCGGATCCATCCGTGAGCACGCGTCATACGCCGTGGTGAAGAACACGCTGACCAAGATCGCGGCGAACAACGCCGGCATCTCGTCGTTCGACGACGAGCTCGTCGGCCCGTCCGCGATCGCATTCGTCCACGGTGACCCCGTGGCCGTCGCAAAGTCGCTGCGTGACTTCGCCAAGGCACACCCTCTTCTGGTCGTGAAGGGTGGTTACTTCGACGGTAACCCCCTGACCGCCGCTGAGGTCACCAAGCTCGCCGACCTCGAATCCCGTGAAGTGCTGCTGGCGAAGCTCGCCGGTGCCTTCAAGGCTTCGCTGTTCGGTGCCGCATATCTCTTCAACGCCCCGCTGTCGAAGGCCGTTCGCACGGTCGAAGCGCTGCGTGAGAAGCAGGAGTCCGCTTCCTAGGCTCACGCCTGGGACTGCGGTTGAACTAACTACCAAACCAAGGAGAACAACATGGCAAAGCTTTCCACCGAGGAACTGCTCGAGGCTTTCAAGGAGCTCACCCTCATCGAGCTCAGCGAGTTCGTCAAGGCGTTCGAGGAGACCTTCGAGGTCACCGCGGCTGCCCCCGTCGCCGTCGCCGGCGCTGCCGGCCCGGCCGCCGCTGCCGCTGAAGAGGTCGAGGAGAAGACCGAGTTCGACGTCATCCTCGAGGCTGCCGGCGAGAAGAAGATCCAGGTCATCAAGGAGGTGCGCGCCCTCACCAGCCTCGGCCTCGGTGAGGCGAAGGCACTCGTCGACGGCGCTCCCAAGGCCGTCCTCGAGGGCGCCAACAAGGAGACCGCGGAGAAGGCCAAGGCTCAGCTCGAAGAGGCTGGCGCCACCGTCACCGTCAAGTAGTCCTCTCTACTTCTCAGAAGCCCCGGGCCATCGGCTCGGGGCTTCTGTCGTCGAGCGGGAGACCCAGCAGCGCCAGGGAGGCGGCCGCGTGGTGAGCGGCCTGCGCTCGGGTGGGGGCCGGGTCGAGCCCGAGGAGCCGTCGGCGGTGCCGCTCGCCGAGCAGCAGCGAGTAGAGCGCGGTCGCGCGGTCATGCGCCCGGGTCTGGTCCGACAGTGCGCGCTCGAGGACGGCGATGGAGTGGCCTGGACCCGTCTCGTAGAAGCGCTCTGCCAGCTCGGGGAAGCCCGGTGCGTCGGCGATCACGGCGCGATGGAGAGCCACCGCCCGGTCGGAGTGCAGCACGTGCACGATCTCGGTCGCCGCCGACAGCAGGGCGTGCGGAGACCGCAGCGTGACCGCGCGGATGCGGTCGTGCTCCCGCTCGACGGCGGCGGTGAAGAGCGCGCCCTTGTCTCCGACGTCGACGTAGAGGGTGCGTTTGGTCACCCCGGATGCCGCGGCCACGTCGTCGAGGCTCGTGCCACCGAAACCCCGAGCCGCGAAGGCCGACACCGCGGCGTCGAGGATGCGCTCACGCCGGAGAGTGCGTTCGTGCGCCGTGGGTCGCCCTCGTTTCGGCACCCGCTCATCGCTCATCGCTCGCCTCCCGTCTGTCGTGCTCGCCATAATGATACTATCGGGTGTCATTATGAGTGGAAGGACGGATCATGGCTGTCATCGCACACGTCGCCATCGTCGACGACTGGGAGGCGGCGCGCAACATCGGCGAGTACGAGGTGTCGACCAGAGGCGTCAGCCTCGACGAGGCAGGGTTCGTGCATGCTGTGGCGCTCGAGGGGGTGGAGCGGGTGCTCGACGAGCACTACTCCGACATCCGCTTCGCGCTCGTGCTCGTGCTGCTCGACACCGAGGAGCTCCGCGCGGAGGGGCTCGAGATCACCGAGGAGACGCCGGGGCTGCCGCAGGTGCACGGGCCGATCCGCACCGACGGCGGGGCAGTGCTGGCCGTGCTTCCGATCGAGCGGAGCGGTGACGCCTTCGTGCTCCCCGACCTCAGCCCGTTCGGGGGCGCGGAGGGGCCGTCGACGAGCGCATGACGAGGCGGGTGGGCGCGAAGGCGTGCCCCGCATCCGGGCTCCAGCCGGGCTGCTCCAGCTGGCGGATGACCCAGTCGACCGCGTGCTCGCCCTGCAGGTCCGGCCGCTGCTCCACGGTGGTGAGACCGAACATGTCCGAGAGGGGGTGGTTGTCGATGCCGATCACCGAGAGGTCGTCGGGCACGGAGATGCCGAGCTCGCGGGCGGCGAGGATGACTCCGATCGCCACCTCGTCGGCCGCGGCGAAGATGGCGGTCGGTCGCCGGCGAGGGTCGCCGAGCAGCTGTTTGCCCACGCGGTAGCCCCCCGGGATGTCGAAGCGCGTGGCCAGGTAGGAGTTCTCGTCGTGAGGGATGCCGGCGGCCGTCAGGGCCTCGAGAAAGCCCTTCAGGCGCTTCGAGTGCACGTGGAAGTCCATCTGCTCGTCGACGTCCCCGCCGACGTGCACGATGTCGCGGTGGCCGAGGAGCAGCAGGTGCTCGGTCGCGAGGCGCGCGGCCGCCACGTCGTCGATGCTCACGGTGGGGATGCCCTCGAGCGGACCTCCGATGCCGGCGATCGGCTTGCCGAGGCCCACGAGGCGCTCGGTCTCGGCAGGGGTGATCTCTAGCGTGACGGCGATCACGGCGTCGACGCGCTTGCGCACGAGGAAGTACTCGAACACCTTGGAGCGCTCCTCGACCGTCTTCGAGACGTTGTAGAGCATGAGGTCGTAGCCGCGATCCAGCAGCGCCCGTTCCACACCTTCCAGGATGCTGCCGAAGAACCACTGGTTGATCCGCGGGATGATCACACCGACATTGTTCGTGCGTCCCGTGACGAGACTCGAGGCGCTCGAGGAGACCACGTAGCCGAGGCGGTGCGCGGCATCCGACACCTTGGCCCGCGTCTCGACCGAGACGTATCCGCGGCCGCTCAGGGCGCGCGAGACCGTGGCCTTGGAGACCCCGGCGAGGCTCGCCACGTCTTCGATTCCCGACACGGTGACCTCCTCGTCGACCTTCGTCTGCAAACGCTTCCAGAATCTTAGCGCCCTCGTCCCGGACGCCGCGAGAGCCACTGTGACGGGATGTCCTGAGCACGTCATCGTGAGAGCGCTCTCTGCAACCTAATCGTTACTTTTCTTACCCGCCGTCCGATCGCTTGTGCTTTGCGGAAACTTATGGAAAGGTTTCCTGAACCAGGCCCCCATTGGCACCACAACGGGGCGCTCATACTCAATGAGGAGGAGAAATGCGGTCTATCCTGCACCGCCGTGTCACAGCCCCAATCGCCGTCGCGACCGGGCTCGGTCTCGCACTCGTCGGCTGCTCAGGCGGCGCCGGGGGAGGAGCCGGAGGCTCCTCTGGCGAGGCTGACGGCGTCGTCACCGTCTACGGCACCATCGCCGACACCGAGGCCGAGCTGCTCGAGCAGTCCTGGGCCGACTGGGAAGACGAGAACGGCATCGACATCCAGTACGAGTCGTCCAAGGAGTTCGAGTCGCAGATCGGCATCCGCGCCCAGGGCGGCAACCCGCCCGACCTCGCGATCTTCCCGCAGCCCGGTCTGCTCGCAGACCTCGCCTCGCGCGACTTCATCAAGCCCGCGCCCGAGGGCGTCGAGGCCAACGTCGACGAGTACTGGTCCGAGGACTGGAAGGCCTACGGCACCGTCGACGACACGTTCTACGGCGCGCCGCTGATGGCATCCGTCAAGGGCTTCGTCTGGTACTCGCCCAAGCAGTTCGCCGACAACGGCTGGGAGGTGCCCGGCACCTACCAGGAGATGCTCGACCTCACCGCGACGATGCAGACCACCCTGGGCGCACAGCCCTGGTGCGCCGGCTTCGGATCGGGTGACGCCACCGGCTGGCCGGGAACGGACTGGGTCGAAGACCTCGTGCTCCGTCAGTCCGGCCCCGACGTCTACGACGAGTGGGTCGCCAACGAGGTTCCCTTCACCGACCCGCAGATCGCCGACGCGTTCACCTCGGTGGGAGAGATCCTGCTCGACCCGAACTACGTCAACGCGGGCTACGGCGACGTCAAGTCGATCAACAGCACCGAGTTCGGTGACGTCGCGACCGGCATGGCGCAGGGCACCTGCTCGCTCACGCACCAGGCCTCGTTCTTCGACGGCTTCCTGGTCGACGCGGGCGCCGAGGTCGGCCCCGACGCCGACATCTGGGCCTTCGTGACCCCGCCGGTCACCGAGGGTGAGACCGCCGTCACCGGCGGTGGCGAGATCGTGGGAGCCTTCACCGACGACGAGGACACCGTCAAGGTGCAGGAGTACCTCTCCAGCCCCGAGTGGGCCAACAGCCGCGTCGCCCTCGGCGGCGTGATCTCGGCCAACACGGGCCTCGACCCGGCCAACGCGCAGAGCCCGATCCTGCAGCAGGCCATCGAGATCCTCCAGGACCCGAACACCACGTTCCGGTTCGACGCCTCCGACCTCATGCCCGGTGCCGTCGGCGCCGGCACCTTCTGGAAGGGCATGGTCGACTGGATCAACGGCACCCCCCAGGAAGAGGTCCTCACCTCCATCGAAGGCGGCTGGCCGACCGAGTAGGTTGGTTGCACCCCAGAGGCCGCCCGGTGACGCCGGGCGGCCTCTGGGGTCACGTCAAGAGTTCAGAGTCGCACTCGAAAGGCTGCCATGTCAGAGTTCCTGCTCTGGGTCGGGGGACTACCGCCGCTCGCCCAGATACCCATCGTCGTCCTCGCCTTCGCGGCCGTCGTGGCGCTGATCCTGTTCTTCATCGAGATCGCTCCGCGGTCCGGTCGCAAGTACACGATCATCCGTCTCGCCGTCTGCGTGATCGCACCGTTCCTCGTCCTCGTCCTGGTCGGTTCGGTCTGGTGGGCTGCACTGATCGCGGCCGCCTTCGGCCTTCTGTTCTTCTGGCTCGACAAGCGCTCCAAACAGGGTGCCGGCTACCTCTTCCAGCTCTTCGGGTTCCTCGCACCGGCGATCATCCTGCTGCTGATCGGTCTCATCTACCCCACCATCAAGACCGCCATCGACTCGCTGTTCTCCAGCCGCGGCAACTTCGTGGGGCTCGACAACTTCGCCTGGGTGCTCACCAACCCGCAGAACCTCCGGGTCATCCTCAACACCATCATCTGGGTGCTCGTGGTTCCCACGCTCTCGACGGTTTTCGGTCTCGCCTACGCGGTCTTCATCGACAAGAGCCGCGGCGAGAAGTTCTTCAAGATCATCGTCTTCATGCCCATGGCGATCTCGTTCGTGGGCGCCTCGATCATCTGGCGCTTCGTCTACACCTACCGGCCGGAGGACCAGAACCAGATCGGTCTGCTCAACCAGCTCGTGGTGTGGTTCGGCGGTGAACCGCAGCAGTGGCTCTCCCAGTCGCCCTGGAACACCTTCTTCCTCATCATCGTGCTGATCTGGATCCAGACCGGCTTCGCGATGGTCATCCTCTCGGCCGCCATCAAGGGCGTGCCGGCGGAGCAGATCGAAGCGGCGGAGCTCGACGGCACCAACGCCTGGCAGCGGTTCACCAACGTCACGGTGCCCGGCATCCGCTCGTCGCTGATCGTGGTGGTCACCACCATCTCGATCGCCTCGCTCAAGGTCTTCGACATCGTGCGCACGATGACGGCGGGCGCGAACGAGACGAGCGTGCTGGCGAACGAGATGTACACGCAGTTCAAGAACTTCGAGTACGGCCGGTCGGCCGCATTCGCCGTGATCCTGTTCATCCTGGTGATGCCGATCGTCATCTACAACGCCAGGCAGATCAAGAAGCAGAGGGAGATCCGATGAGCGCCGTGCAGCCGATCGACCTGCCGGTCGATCCTTCGACGAAGAAGCAGCTCCGCTCAGGCGAGAGGGAGCTCGAGCGCGAGGAGCGACCTGCCAAGCGCGTGAAGCGGCGGCTCACGAGCCGCGGTGCCACGGTGGCGGCCCTGATCATCGCGATCGTGTGGACGATCCCGACCTTCGGTCTCTTCATCTCCTCGTTCCGCGACCGCAACGACATCCAGACCACGGGCTGGTGGACGAGCATCTTCAACCCGAGTTTCACGCTCGACAACTACGCCGAGGTGCTGCAGTCGGGCAACTCGTCGGTCACGATCGCCTCGTCGTTCGTGAACTCGATCGCCATCACGATCCCGGCCACGCTCATCCCCCTGTGCATCGCGGCGCTCGCGGCCTACGCCTTCGCCTGGATCGACTTCAAGGGCAAGGACTGGCTGTTCATCGGCGTCTTCGCGCTGCAGATCGTCCCCATCCAGATGGCGCTCGTGCCGCTCCTGTCGCTGTTCTCCCGCGGTGTCGCGGTGGGCGACGACTGGATCTTCTCGGGCATCCCCTCCTCGGGCACGTTCTCGCAGGTGTGGATCGCGCACACGATCTTCGCGCTGCCGCTCGCGATCTTCCTGCTGCACAACTTCGTCTCGGAGATCCCGCGCGAGGTCATCGAGGCCGCGCGCGTCGACGGTGCGGGGCACGGGCAGATCTTCTTCCGGATCATCCTGCCGCTGACCATGCCGGCGCTCGCGTCGTTCGCCATCTTCCAGTTCCTCTGGGTGTGGAACGACCTCCTGGTGGCGCTCATCTTCGCCGACGGCGCGGTGGCGCCGATCACGAAGCTGCTGGCCGAGATCACGGGCTCGCGCGGGCAGGACTGGTACCTGCTCACGGCGGGCGCGTTCGTGGCCATCGTGGTGCCGCTGATCGTGTTCTTCGCCCTGCAGCGGTTCTTCGTGCGGGGGCTGCTCGCGGGCTCCACGAAGGGCTGAGGCGCGGGCTGCGTTCACAACCGCACACGTCGCGGCATCCGGTGCTCTCAGGGGCTCGGAGGCCGCGACGTTTGCGTTTCTGGACGGGTTCATTTCGCCGTGGGAGGAACTCGACGGCGGTGTCGGCGGCCCGGCGTAGTGTGAGCGCATGAGCGGAGCAGGCGGTGGGCGCATGAGCGAGGCCGCCGCGGCCGGAGGGCGCGGCCACCCGGGCGGCCGCGGGTCACGGGTCTCGTCCGGCGACCCGGAGCGGCAGAAGGCCGTCAACGCCGACGCCCCGCGCATCCCGCACCTGTTCCAGCGCATCCGGGAGCTGTTCGTGCCCTACAAGCGCGCGCTCGTGGTGACCGGGCTGCTCGTTCTCGTGGGGGCGGCCCTCACCGTGCTGCCGCCGCTGCTCACGCAGCAGGCGTTCGACCTCGGGTTGTTCCCGCCCGGCGGGCGCCCCGACATCCCCGTGCTGCTCGAGCTCGTGGGGCTCATGGTGCTGATCTGGGTCGTCTCGGCGGCCCTCGGCGTGTGGCAGACCTACCTCACCGCGAAGGTGGGCAACCGGGTCATGGGCGATCTGCGCATCCGCCTCTTCTCGCACCTGCAGCGCATGGAGCTCGCGTTCTTCACGCGCACGAAGACGGGCATCATCCAGTCCCGGCTGCAGAACGACGTGGGCGGTGTGGCCAACGTGCTCACGAACACGGTCTCGAGCGTGCTCGGCAACACCGTCACGGTGATCGCGGCGCTCGTGGCGATGCTGCTGCTGAGCTGGCAGCTCACGATCGTGGCCGTTGTGCTCATGCCGATCCTCGTGTCGGTGCAGCGCCGCGTGGGTCAGGTGCGGGCGCGCATCGCGGGACAGACCCAGGAGTCGCTCTCGGACATGACGGCCATCACGCAGGAGACACTGAGCGTCTCGGGCATCCTGCTGGCCAAGAGCTTCAATCGGCAGAGCGCCGAGGTGGCGCGCTACTCGGCTGAGAACGACAACCAGATCTCGCTGCAGGTGCGGCAGCAGATGAGCGGGCAGTGGTTCTTCGCCATCGTGCAGATCGTGCTGTCGATCGTTCCGGCCGTCGTCTACCTGGCCGCGGGCTACCTCATCGCCGGGGGAGTGGATGTGACGGCCGGCACGATCGTGGCGTTCACCACCGTGCAGGCGCGGCTGATGTGGCCGCTGCTCGGTCTCATGCGCGTGGGGCTCGACCTGCAGACGAGCGGGGCGCTGTTCGCGCGCATCTTCGAGTACCTCGACCTCAAGCCCGCCATCACCGACCGGGCGGATGCGGTGCCGCTCCCGGCGTCGGCTGCGGCCGGCCGGGTCGCGTTCGACGACGTGAGCTTCGTATATCCGGACGGCGAGCCGTCGAACCCCACGCTCGACGGCGTCTCGTTCACGATCGAGCCCGGCCAGTTCGCCGCCTTCGTGGGGCCCTCCGGTGCCGGCAAGACGACGGTGTCGTACCTCGTGCCGCGGCTCTACGAGGCCACCTCGGGCCGCGTGCTCGTCGACGGGCGGGATGTGCGCGACGTCACGCACGAGTCGCTCGTCGACCGGCTCGGGATCGTGAGCCAGGAGACCTATCTCTTCCACGCCACGATCGAGGAGAACCTCCGCTACGCCAGGCCCGACGCCACGGCCGAGGAGCTCGCGGATGCGGCGCGGAGGGCGAACATCCACGAGCGCATCATGAGCTTCCCCGAGGGCTATCGCACGGTGGTGGGTGAGCGCGGCTACCGGCTCTCGGGTGGCGAGAAGCAGCGGATCGCGATCGCGCGCGTGCTGCTGAAGGATCCGGCCGTCCTCATCCTCGACGAGGCCACGAGCGCGCTCGACTCCATCTCGGAGCGGGTGGTGCAGGAGGCGCTCGACGAGGCGGCCTCGGGCCGCACGACGATCGCGATCGCGCACCGGCTGTCGACCATCGTGGACGCCGACGTGATCTTCGTGGTCGACCACGGGCGGATCGTCGAGTCGGGCACGCATGCCGAGCTGCTCGCGCGGCAGGGTGCGTACTCCCGGCTCTACGAGCAGCAGCTCAGCACGGTGTGACACCCGCCGGGTGACGGGCCCCGGCTCTACAACGATGTAACATCGAGCCTCAGCGAGCGATGAGGGGGTTCGGATGGCGGCGACGCTGCACGATGTGGCCAAGCAGGCCGGCGTGTCGATCAAGACCGTCTCCAACGTCGTCAACGGCTACACGAACATCCGCCCCGAGACCCGGGCCCGGGTGCAGGAGGCGATCGACGACCTCGGCTACCAGCCCAACCTCTCGGCGAGGAGCCTCCGCTCCGGCAAGAGCGGGGTGATCGGCCTCGTGCTGCCGGAGCTCAGCCTGAGCTACTTCGCCGAGCTCGCCGACGCCGTCATCGCGCGGGCCGCCACCCATGGACTGGTCGTGCTCGTGGAGCAGACCGGTGCCGATCGGGAGCGCGAGATCGCGGTGCTGTCGAGCCCGCGCATGCGGCTGACCGACGGCCTCATCTTCAGCCCGCTCGGCATGGGGCAGGAGGATGCCGGCTTCCTCGAGGTCGACTACCCGGTGATCCTGCTCGGCGAGCGGATCTTCGGCGGCCCCACCGACCACGTGACGATGCGCAACGTCGAGGCCGCGCGTGCGGCCACCGAGCTGCTGCTCGCCGCCGGTCGCCGCCGCATCGCCGTGGTGGGGGCCCACCGCGACGAGACGCTCGGCTCGGCCGCTCTGCGCCTCGAGGGCTACCGGCAGGCGCTCGAGGCGGCGGGGGTCGACTACGACCCCGCGCTCGTGAGCTTCACCACGCTCTGGCACCGCGCCAACGGCGCCGCCAGCATGCGCGCCCTGCTCGAGAGCGGGGTCGGCTTCGATGCGGTCTTCGGGCTCAACGACGCGCTCGCCCTCGGCGCCATGCGGGTGCTGCAGGAGAAGGGCCTGCGCATCCCGAGCGACGTGGCGGTGATCGGCTTCGACGACATCGACGAGGCGCAGTACATGGTCCCGAGTCTGACCACCGTGGATCCGGGCCGGACGGCCATCGCCGAGACCGCCGTCGACCTGCTCGTGGAACGACTGGCCCTCGGCGGGCGCGAGGCCCCGCGGCGCGAGATCCTGGTCGACTTCGACGTGATCGCCCGCGAGTCCACACCCGGCTGAACCGCCTTGACACGAACCGGGGCAGTCGCTTAGATTCTCGTTACAACGTTTACTTACAACGTTTACCTTCCTCGCTCCCGACAACGACGTCCTCCGACCGACACAGCAGTCCGCCGGAAGAAAGGCTCCTCATGAAAAAGCTCCTGGCGGCCACGGCGCTCCTCGCCGTCGCCGGCCTAGGCCTCGCGGCCTGCTCCTCCAGCGACTCCGGCGACACGGCCGGCGGCCCCGTGACCCTGACCTTCTGGCACGGCTACACCGAGGCCGACGGTGACGTGCTCCAGGGCATCGTCGACGACTTCAATGCGTCGCAGAGCGAGGTGACCATCGAGCCCGAGGTGAAGACCTGGGCGGTTATCGACGACACCCTGCTCACCGCGCTCTCGGCCGACGAGGGCCCCGACATCGTGGCGATGCCCGCCGAGCGGCTTCCCGTCTACGCCTCCAAGGGGGCCTTCCGCGACCTCACCGACTTCTACGCCTCGGATGACAGCAACACGGCCGAGCTCAACCCGCAGGCGGTCGACATGGAGACGGTCGACGGCACGGTCTACGGTGTGCCCACCGGCTTCGTGCCGCTCGCGGTCTATTACAACAAGGCGCTCTTCGCGGCGGCCGGTGTGACCGAGTTCCCCACCACCTGGGACGAGTGGGTGGCCGCGGCGGAGAAGCTCACGGTCGACGAGAACGGCGACGGCACCCCCGAGCAGTACGGCATGGTGCTGCCTGACCATGCGACCGTCGCCAACGGGGTCTGGCCGAGCCTGTTCTACGGCAACGGCGGCGACATCGTGGAGGACGGCACGACGGCCGTGATCGACTCGCCGGAGAACGCGGAGACGCTCGAGTACTGGAGCGACGCCGTGGCGACGAAGAAGATCTCGCCCACCGGCGTCGACGGCGTGGGTGCCGACGAACTGTTCAGCTCGGGCAAGGTCGCGATGACGATCGGCGGGCCGTGGATGTCGTCGATCGCCGCCGAGAACAGCATCGACTACGGGATCGCCGCCATCCCGGCCGGCCCCGCCGAGCAGGCCGCCTCCGCCATCGGGGTCTCAATGGGCATCACCGCTCAGGCCGGCGATGCCGAGGCGGCAGCTGCCGAGACGTTCTTCTCCTACTTCTTCGAGCCCGAGGTGGCGACCGCCTGGTCGCTCGGTTCCGGCTGGCCGCCGCTCCGCACCGACATCCCTGCCGCCGACGTGGAGTCGAACCCCACCGTCGCCGCCCTCACCGAGATCTCCGGCACCAGCCGCGCGCTTCTCCCCGGTGTCGTGAACAGCTCCGACGTGCTGACCGAGATGGACGTGGTGACGCAGAAGGCGCTCGCCGGTGACGACATCGCGAGCCTCCTGAAGGATGCCCAGACGGCCATCCAGACGACCCTGGACGACCAGTAGCCCGATGACCGCATCCGACACGCGCCCCGCCCGCCGCTACCGGCCCCCGGGCCAGCTCGGCGGGCGGGGCCCGATCGGCGGCCAGGCCAAGCGCCGGCTGACGATCGCCGGCTTCCTCCTGCCGGCCCTCGCCATCCTCGTGCTCTTCGTGTTCTGGCCGATGCTCTCGGCCCTCCGGCTCTCGTTCACCGACGCGAGCGGCTTCGGCCAGGAGGAGTTCATCGGCCTCGACAACTACGTCGAGGTGTTCAGTGACCCGAACATCCTCCGGGCCATGGGCAACACCGTGCTCTACACCGTGATGTTCACGCCGCTCGCCGTGATCCTCGCCCTCGTGCTCGCGATGGCGCTCAACAGCCCGCGGCTCCCGCTGCGCGGGATGTTCCGGACCTGGCTCTTCCTTCCCTTCATCGTCTCGCTCGCCGTGGCGGCCTTCGCCTGGCAGTACCTGCTCGACCCGCAGGTGGGCCTCGTCAACTACTGGCTGCAGACCTTCGGCATCCGCATCGGAAACGTGCTCCAGGATCCGGTGCTCGCGATGCCCACCGTGGTGGTCGTGGCGGTGTGGAAGAACTTCGCCTTCTACATGATCGTGTTCCTCGCGGGGCTCCAGGACATCCCGAGCAGCCTCTACG
This sequence comes from Herbiconiux oxytropis, assembly GCF_024979315.1. Lineage (GTDB taxonomy): Bacteria > Actinomycetota > Actinomycetes > Actinomycetales > Microbacteriaceae > Herbiconiux > Herbiconiux oxytropis. Next base: position 222,460 of record NZ_JANLCK010000006.1, read on the forward strand.
AGGCGGCGAAGATGGATGGCGCGGGACCGTGGTCGCGGTTCAGGAACATCACGCTCCCGCTGCTGAACAACACGACGGGCTTCGTGCTCATCATCGCCACGATCGCAGCGCTGCAGGCCTTCGATCAGATCTACGTGATGACCGGCGGCGGCCCGTACCGGAGCACCCAGACCGTGGTGATGCAGATCTACCAGTCGGGCTTCAAAGACCTCGAACTCGGGTTCGCGTCGGCGCTGTCCTATGTGCTGCTCGTGGCCACACTGATCCTCAGCCTGGTGCAGTTCTTCTTCACCGGGCGCCGTGAGAAGGACACCGCCTGATGACCGCTCTCGACATGCGCCGACGCCTGCGCACCGTCGGCTCCGGCCTCTTCTTCGTGGCCATGCTGATCGTGGGGCTGCTCGTGCTGCTGCCGATCATCATCATCGTGCTCACGGCCTTCAAGCCGGTGGCCGAGGTGAACGCGTTCCCGCCCTCCCTCCTGCCCTCGGACTGGACGCTCGACAACTTCACCCGGATCTTCACCGAGCTGCCCTTCGCGAGGCTCATCCTCAACAGCTTCGTGTTCGCGGGCGGCGTGACCCTCTGCGCCCTCGTCTTCGACTCGCTCGCGGCCTACGTGCTCGCACGCATCGACTTCAAGGGCAGCCGGGTGCTGCTGCTCATCATCGTGGCGAGCCTGATGATCCCGTTCCAGGCCACCCTCATCCCGATCTACCAGCTCGTGGCCGACTTCGGCTGGGTGAACACCTTCTGGGGGCTCATCATCCCGCGGGCGGCGGATGCGTTCGGCATCTTCTTCCTGCGCCAGTTCTTCCTCTCGCTCCCGCGCGATCTCGACAACGCGGCGCGGATCGACGGCGCGAGCGAGTTCCGGATCTTCCGGAGCGTCGTGCTGCCGAACGCGGTGCCGGCACTGCTGACCCTCGGCATCTACACGTTCGTGAACAACTGGAACGACCTGCTCTGGCCGCTCGTGTTCACCACCAAGCAGGAGATGGGGACGATCACCTCGGGCCTCACACTGCTCACGGGACCCAGCGGGATCGTGCCCTACGGCGTGATGATGGCGGGTTCGCTCATCGCGGTGGTCCCGCTGGCCATCATGTTCCTCTTCGTGCAGCGGCGCTTCATCGAGAGCGTCGCCAGCACCGGACTGAAATAGGAGTGACGATGACGGAACAGACCGGGCCGGCGTGGTACGACGACGGCCGGATGCACTTCGGACTCGGGATCGAGGACACCTTCGTGCCCCAGGAGCGCCCCGGCGAGCGGGCGGTCGACGAGTACGAGCTCACCGACCACTACGAGCTCGTGGAGGCGGATCTCGCGCTCGCCGCCTCGGTGGGCGCGGAGTTCCTGCGCTGGGGCGTGCCGTGGCACCGGGTGAATCCCGCGCCAGGGCAGTGGGACTGGACCTGGCTCGACCGGGCCATGGCCGCCTTCGGCGAGACCGGCATCCGGCCCGTGGTCGACCTGCTGCACTACGGCACGCCGCTCTGGCTGGAGCGTGAGTTCGCGCACCCCGACTACCCCGAGCGGGCGGCCGAGTACGCGGTGGCGGTGGCCGAGCGCTATGCCGACGTGGCCACCGACTACACGCCCGTGAACGAGCCGATGATCCACGCGCTCTTCAGCGGCGAGTACTCTTACTGGCCGCCGTATCTGAGCGGACGGTCCGGCCTCGTGCAGATCTCCTCCGCCCTCGCCCGCGGGTTCGTGCTGAGCCAGCGCGGCATCGCCGAGGTGCTCGGAGAGGCGGCGACCTTCGTGCACGTGGAGGCGACCATGCGTTACGCCGGCGACACCGCATCGCCGGAGCACAGGGAGAACGCCGAACGGCTGCGGCACCAGGCGTTCCTCGTGGAGGACCTGGTGACCGGTCATGTCGGCCAGGCGCATCCGCTTCGCCGGATGCTCGGCGAGAACGGTGTCTCGGACGATCTGCTGGAGTGGTTCGCCTCGAACGCCGTGCAGCCCGACGTGATGGGCGTCAACTACTACCCGCGGCACTCCACCGAGCTCTTCGAAGCGGGCGTGCACCACGGTGGCGGCTTCGCCGACCCGAGGCCCACGCTCGACGACGGCACCGCAGGGCTCGTGGCGTCGCTGCGGGACTACGCCGAGCGCTACGGGGCGCCCGTGATGCTCACGGAGACCTGCGTGACCGACAGCCCCGAGGTGCGGATCGACTGGCTCGACCGCTCGGTCGCCGCCCTCGCCCAGGCACGGGCCGAGGGACTGCCGCTCGTGGGCTACACGTGGTGGCCGCTGTTCGACATGTACGAGTGGACCTACCGGCACAGCACCGCTCCTCGCGCCGATCACCGGCTCAGCATGGGGCTGTTCGATCTGGTCGAGAACCCCGCCGGCCCGCTCCTGCGCCGCCGCAACCCCGTGGCCGACCGCTTCCGCGAGCACGCGCTCGCCGCGGCATCCGCCTCGCCCTCCCCGCTCGCCGCTCTCGGCGGGCCCACCTCCCCGAAAGACTGACATGAGCACCGCACGACTGATCTTCGACACCCGCCTTCCCATTGGCGAGGTGAACCGCCGCGTGTTCGGCTCTTTCGTGGAGCACCTCGGGCGAAGCGTCTACGACGGCATCTACGAGCCGGGGCACGCCGCCGCGGATGACAGGGGGTTCCGCACCGACGTCGTCGACCTGGTGCGAGAGCTCGGGGTGAGCGCCATCCGCTACCCCGGCGGCAACTTCGTGTCGGGGTTCCGGTGGGAGGACAGCGTGGGCCCCGTGGAATCGCGGCCGACGCGGCTCGACCTCGCCTGGCACTCGACCGAGACCAACGAGGTGGGACTGCACGAGTTCGCATCCTGGCTCGAGACGGTGGGCAGCGAGCTCATGCTGGCTGTGAACCTCGGCACCCGGGGGACACTCGAGGCGCTCGACCTGCTCGAGTACTCGAATCTCGCCTCCGGCACGGCGCTCGCCGAGCAACGGGCCGCTCATGGGCGTCCCGCTCCCTTCGATGTGCGGATGTGGTGCCTCGGCAACGAGATGGACGGGCCGTGGCAGCTCGGGCACCGCTCGGCCGACGACTACGGCAAGCTCGCCGCCCAGACGGCGAAGGCGATGCGGGCGTTCGACCCCTCGCTCGAACTCGTGGTGTGCGGCTCGTCGAGCGCGCACATGCCGACGTTCGGGGAGTGGGAGCGGGTGGTGCTCACGCACACCTACGACGACGTCGACTACATCTCGTGCCACGCCTACTACGAGGAGAAGGACGGCGACCTCGGCAGCTTCCTCGCCTCGGCCGTCGACATGGATTCGTTCATCGCCTCGGTCGTCTCCACGATCGATCACGTGAAGGCGGTCAAGGGCAGCGATCACGTCGTGAACATCTCGTTCGATGAGTGGAACGTCTGGTACAACGAGCGGTTCGAGAAGGTCGACAAGCTCACGGGTGTCGACAACTGGCCCGTGGCGCCGCGGCTGCTCGAGGACGCCTACACGGTGGCGGATGCGGTCGTGGTGGGCAACCTGCTCATCTCGCTGCTGCGCCGGGCCGACCGTGTGACGAGTGCCTCGCTCGCCCAGCTCGTGAACGTGATCGCACCGATCATGACCGAACCCGGAGGGATCGCGTGGAAGCAGACGACGTTCTTCCCGTTCGCGCTCACCTCGGCGCTCGCGACCGGTTCGACCGTGCAGACGCGGGTGGAGAGCGACACCTACGAGACGGCGGCCTACGGAACGGTGCCCGTGGTGGACGCGGTGACCACGCACGATCCGGAGACCGGGCGCACGAGCGTGTTCGTGGTGAACCGGTCGCAGGAGGCGAGCACGACCCTGTCGTTCGACGTGTCGGAGCTGGGCTCGCTCGGCGCGTGGTCGGCGGTGACGCTCTCGGATGCGGATCCGTATGCGGTCAACACGCTCGAACAGCCGGAGCGGGTGGCGCCGCGGGAGAACACCAGCCTCGCGGTGTCGCCCGCCGGAGCGGTGACCGTGGAGCTCCCGGCGGTGTCGTGGACGGTGATCAGCTTCGAGGGGTGAGGCCGCGCGGTGCGGTGAGTCGATGTCGGTGCTGCGCGTCGGCGTCGGTTCAGGCGAGCTGGTCGAGGCGGGCGATGGCTGCCGTGAGGCGGTCGGCTGCAGCATCGAGCTCCGGGCGGGCCGACTCCGCCGCGGGGTCGCCGTCGGTGTGCGAGGCGAGGATGCCGGTGTCGGCCACGAGGTTGGCCCGGGCGCCGGCGAGGGCTCCGCGGAGGGCGGCGCAGGCGACGACGACGTCGGCGTGAACTGCCGGGTTCGCGTGGGCGTGCAGCCACTCGAGGTCGGTCACGAGGGGGAGGGCGGCGTCGCCGAGCGACTCGGAGGAGGTGGCGGCGTCGAGACTCGCCTCCCGGATGGCGTGCTCGCGCTCGGGTGCTTCGCGGATGCGGAAGGCCTCGCCGAACTGCTGGGAGGCGTCGCCGTCCAGATCGGCCAGCTCGAGCGCCCGCTCGCGGAGGGCGGCGGCGCGGGAGGCGATGGCGGCGCGCACGTGCTCGTGCACGTGCTCGCTCCCGCCCGGAGCGGTCGCGGCCGCTTCGTAGCGCTCGGGCGCCGTGTAGGCGGCGGCCATGGCGGCGAGCGAGGCGGCCATCGCGAGCATCACGCCCGCCGCGGCCCCGCCGCCCGGGTCACCCACGGGCTCCGCGAGGCGGGCGGTCCATTCCCGCAGGCCGGAGTGGCGGGCGCTGACCTCGCGCGCGGTGTCGTCGCTCATCCCACCACTCTGCCCCACCCAGGTCCCTCTGCCGAGACGTCACTTTCCACGCCTCCCGAGGGGATTTTGCGTGGAAAGTGACGGTTCGGCAGAGGTGGGTAGGGGAGGGGGGAGCTAGAGGCCCTGGGCGAGGCGGTAGTAGGCCTGGTTCCAGCGGACCTCGTTCTGGAAGCCGCGGAGGGTCGTGGCGTCGTCGATCGTGAGGAGCTCGGTCTTGGCGATCGCGGCGAAGTCCTCGAAGACCTCCACGCCCACCGCCGTCGACATGACCGTGTGGTGCGCGGCGCCCGCGGTGAGCCAGGCGGCGGCCGAGGTGGCGAAGTCGGGGGCCGGACGCCAGACGGCGCGGCCGACAGGGAGGTTCGGCAGCGGAGCGCGCGGCTCGACGACCTCGACGACGTTGGCGACGAGGCGGAAGCGGTCGCGCATGTCGCTCAGCGCGACCACGACGGCCGGGCCAGGGTCGGCCGTGAAGACCAGGCGCACCGGGTCGTCCTTGCCGCCGATGCCGAGCGGGTGGATCTCGAGCGAGGGGCGTGCGGTCGTGAGCGAGGGGCTCACCTCGAGCATGTGGGCGCCGAGGATGGTCTCGGCTCCGTCGACGAGGTCGTAGGTGTAGTCCTCCATGAGGCTCGCACCTCCCGGGAGGCCGGCGCCCATGACGTTGGCGGCGCGCACGAGGATGGCGGTCTTCCAGTCGCCCTCGGCGCCGAAACCGTAGCCCTCGGCCATCAGGCGCTGCACGGCGAGGCCGGGGAGCTGCTTGAGGGCGCCGAGGTCTTCGAAGCTCGTGGTGAAGGCGCCGAAGCCGCCCTCCTCGAGGAACGAGCGGAGACCGATCTCGATGGCGGCGCCGTCGCGCAGCGACTGGTGGCGCTCGGCTCCTGCGCGGAGCTCGGGGGCCACGTCGTAGAGCTCCTCGTACTCGGCGATGAGGGCGTCGACGGCGGCGGTGTCGGCCTCGGCGAGGGCCACGGCCTCCGCCAGCTCGTTGACGCCCCAGGTGTTGACCTGCACACCGAACCGGATCTCGGCCTCGGTCTTGTCGCCCTCGGTCACGGCGACGTAGCGCATGTTGTCGCCGAACCGGGCGAGCTTGAGGGTCTTGACGGCCTGCCATCCGGCGGCTGCGCGCGCCCAGCCGGCGATCTGCGTCTGCACCCGGCGGTTGGTGGCGTGGCCGACGACGGTCTTGCGGGCCACGCCGAGGCGGGTCTGGATGTAGCCGAACTCGCGGTCGCCGTGCGCCGCCTGGTTGAGGTTCATGAAGTCGAAGTCGATGTCGGCGTAGGGCAGCTCGACATTCGCCTGGGTGTGCAGGTGCAGCAGCGGCTTGGTGAGCGCCTCGAGACCGGCGATCCACATCTTGGCGGGGCTGAACGTGTGCATCCAGGCGATGACGCCGATCACGCGGTCGTCGGCGTTGACGTCGAGCGCGGCCCGGCGGATGGATTCGCTGTCCTTCAGGACCGGCTTCCAGACGATCGTGACGGGGATCTCGCCTGAGCCGTCGAGGGTCGCGACGATCTGCTGCGACTGCTCGGCGACCTGGCGGAGGGTCTCCTCGCCGTAGAGGTTCTGGCTGCCGGTGAAGAACCAGATCTCGAAGGGCTCGAGGGAGGTGCTGAGACGGGTCATGCGAGGGATCCTGTCGGGTCTTGTCCGTAGACGTTCTGGTAGCGGTTGAAGAGGGAGTCGATGGCGCTCGGCTCGATGGGCTGGGGGCCGCCGAGCTGGCGGGCGAAGAAGACGGTGCGGGCGACGTCCTCGACCATGACGGCGGCCTTGACGGCGTCGCGGGCGTCCTTGCCGATGGTGAAGGGGCCGTGGCTCTTCATCAGCACGGCACGCGAGCGGTGGCCCTTGAGGGTCTCGACGATGCCGCGGCCGATGGAGTCGTCGCCGATGATGGCGAACGGGCCGAGCGGCACCTCGCCGCCGAACTCGTCGGCCATCGCGGTGGTGACGCAGGGGATCGACTCGCCGCGGGCGGCCCAGGCCACGGCGTAGGGGGAGTGTGTGTGCACGACCCCGCCGACCTCGGGCATGTTGCGGTAGACGTAGGCGTGGGCGGCGGTGTCGCTGCTCGGCGAGCGGTCCGAGCCTTCGGTGCCGGGGACGACGGTGCCGTCGAGATCGCAGAGGATCATGTTCTCGGGCGCGAGGTCGTCGTAGTCGACGCCCGAGGGCTTGATCACGAAGAGGTCGGATCCGGGGACCCGGCCGGAGATGTTGCCACCGGTCCACACGACGAGCCCGTAGCGCACCAGCTGGGAGTGCAGGTCGCTGACCTGCTGGCGCACGCGCGCGATCTCGGCCACGAGTGCGGCCGTGGGTGCGAAGGGGGCCGCCGTGTCACCGGGGGCGGGGAGGTCGGTCATGGGGTGGTGCTCCTTGGGGAGGTCGGGGCGGGATCGCGTGCCGGTCCGGGTGGTCGCGGCGGGTGGTCGCGGCGGATGGGCGGGGACGACGGGACGGGGTTCAGAGGCTCTCGACGGCGGCGCGCTCGACGGCGAGGCCGGCGCGGTAGCGCTCGAGGTAGGTGGCGAAGCCGGCGACGTCGGCGGGGTCGGGCGCGGTGGTGTCGAAGGGGGCGTCGGCGAAGACGCGCTCGCGCAGGTAGGTGCCGAGATCCAGGGTGGCAGCGGCTTGGGTGGTGCCGGCCTCGGAGCCGCCGACCTGAGCGGCGCCGCCTCGGGTGGCTGAGGCGAAGGCTGCGAGCACCGCGATGCCCCACGGGCCGCCCTCGGAGGCGGTCGCGGCCACCGAGACCGGGGCGTCGAGCGCGCCGGCCAGGAAGCGCTGCGCGACCCCGGCGGTGCGGAACATGCCGCCGTGGGCGAACATCGAGTCGATGGCGACGCCTTCGCCGTGGAGCACCCGCATGCCGAGGGCGAGCGTGCCGAAGACCCCGTAGAGCTGCGCGCGCATGAAGTTGCCGAGGGTGAGGCGGCTGTCGGGGGTGCGGACCACGAGGGGGCGGCCCTCGTCGAGTCCTGCGATCGGCTCGCCGGAGAGGTGGTTGTAGGCCAGGAGGCCGCCGGCATCCGCTTCTCCCTCGAGGGCCTCGCGGAAGAGGATGTCGAAGACGGCGTCGCTGTCGGCCGCGCCGGTTGCCGCACCGGTTGCGGATCCGGTTGCCGATCCGGATGCGGATCTGCTCGCCTGGGCGAAGCGGGTGAACAGGCCGGCCCACGCGGCGAGCTCGCTCGCTCCGTTGTTGCAGTGCACCATGGCGACCGGATCGCCGGCGGGGGTGGTGACGAGGTCGAGCTCGTGGTGCACCTCGGCCAAGGGGCGCTCGAGCACGATCATGGCGAAGATGCTCGTGCCGGCGCTGACGTTGCCCGTGCGCGGGGCGACGGAGGCGGTGGCGACCATGCCCGTGCCCGCGTCGCCCTCGGGCGGGCAGAGCGGGATGCCGGGGCGGAGGGTGCCGGTGGGGTCGAGGAGGGCGGCGCCCTCTGCGGTGAGTTCGCCGGCGGGCTGTCCGGCGACGAGCACCTCGGGCAGCAGGTCGGCGAGGGGGCGGGCGAGGGTGGGGGCGGATGCGTCGGATCCGGATGCGCTCGCGGGGGATGCCGAAGCGCTCAGTGCGTCGTAGCGCGCCACCAGCTCCGCGTCGTAGTCGAGGGTGCTGGAGTCGATGGGGAACATGCCGGAGGCGTCGCCGATGCCGATCACGTGGCGGCCGGTGAGGCGCTCGTGCACGTAGCCCGCGAGGGTGGTGATGGAGTGGATCTGCGGCACGTGGGGTTCGGCATCGAGCACGGCCTGGTGGAGGTGCGCGATCGACCAGCGGAGCGGGATGTTGAGGCCGAAGAGCTCGGTGAGCTCGGCGGAGGCGGGGCCGGTGGAGGTGTTGCGCCAGGTGCGGAAGGGCACGAGCAGCGAGCCCTCGGCGTCGAAGGCGAGGTAGCCGTGCATCATGGCCGAGATGCCGAGGGCGCCGAAGGTGTCGGGGCGCACGCCGTGCCGGGTCTCGGCGTCGGTGACGAGGGCGGCGTAGGCCTGCTGGAGGCCGGTCCAGACGGCGTCGAGCGAGTAGGTCCAGACGCGGTCGACGAACTCGTTCTCCCAGTCGTGGCTGCCGACGGCGAGCACCTGGGTGGGGTCGTCGTCGGCGATGAGACAGGCCTTGATGCGGGTGGAGCCGAGCTCGATGCCGAGGGAGGTGCGGCCGGAGAGGATCGCCTCCGCGGGGGTGGTGGCGGGCTCGCTCATGGTGCTCGGACTCCTTCGGCTCTGCAGGCGATCATCGGGCGATCGTTAATGTGATCGATCACATTAAGGTCGAGTGTAGGCGAAACGCGGTCGATCCGGAAGTGTGCCGTCTCCGCATCCGGAGTGCTCGCGGACCAGGCATCCGGAGTGCTCGCTCGCCTACGCATCCGGAGTGCTCGCCGGTGCTGCGGTCGACTCCCGCAGCACGAGCACGGGATCGACCGACGGCGCCGCATCCCGATCGTCGAGCAGCAGGTCGAGAGCGCGCCGGCCGGCCTCGGCGAAGTCCTGGCGCACGGTGGTGAGTGCGGGCAGGTAGTGCCGCGCCTCGGGGGTGTCGTCGAAACCCACCACGCTGAGGTCGTCGGGAACCCGGAGCCCCGCGTCGTGCGCCGCGTGCAGCAGCCCGAGCGCCATCTGATCGTTCGCACTGAACACGGCGGTCACGCCCTGGGCGAGCAGTGCGGCGCCCTCGCGGTAGCCGGACTCCGAGCTCCAGTCCCCGGTGACGATCGGTGCCTCCGGCAGCCCCCGCGCGGCGAGCTCCTGCTGGAAGCCGGCGAGCCTGGAGGAGGCGTCGATCCAGTCCTGTGGGCCCGCCAGGTGCCCGATCCGGGTGTGCCCGAGTTCGGCGAGATGGGCCGTGGCGAGGCGTGCGGCGTGCAGCTGGTCGAGGGCGGTCTCGGATTCGTCGGTGGTGCCGAGGGTCTGCACGGTCACGTAGGGAACGCTGAAGGTGAGTTTCGCGAGGGTGTCGAGCACCTTGGGCTGGGGGGCGATCACCACGATGCCCTCGGCGGCGAGGGCCACGAGGTGGTTGAGGGCCTCGTCGATCGAGGCCTGGTCGAGGCCGTCGGCGTTGGCGATGCTCACGCTGTAACCGCGGCCGCGCGCTGCGGTCTCGACGGCCGCGATGCTCGACGACGGGCCGTACTCGCCGCCGGCGGTGGAGAGGATGCCCACGATCCGGGACCGGCTCGTCACGAGTGCCCGCGCGGCGAGGTTGGGGCGGTAGTCGAGCTCGCGCATGGCGTCGAGCACCCGTTGGCGGGTGGTGGGGCGAAGGCTCGGGTGGTCGTTGAGCACGCGGGAGACGGTCTGGTGGGAGACGCCCGCGAGTTTCGCCACGTCGAAGACGCTCGCGGCCCGCGGGGGGCGACGGGCCGCGGGGGGAGGCGCAGTGGGGGGTGCTGCGGCGGGGGGTGCTGCGGCGGCGGGTGCCGCGGGCGGGTGTGCTGCGGCGGGGGGTGCTGCGGCCGCGGGCGTGGACGCGGGCACAGCGGCGGGGGTGGGCTCGGCGTCGGCGGTCATGATCCTCCGATTATGGTGCTTGGCCCGGTCCTGGGTGCTCAGGCGCCCAGCAGTGGTGCGAGGTTCTCGGTCCAGACGTCGTAGCCGACCTTCACGATGAGCACGGCGACGACCGTGAGGAACGCGACCCGGATGAAGCGGTTGCCGCGGGCCACCGCCATCCGGGAGCCGAGGTAGCCGCCGGCCATGTTGGCCACGCCCATGGCGAGGCCCAGGGCCCAGAGGAGCTCGCCGTGCGGGATGAAGAACGCCAGGGCGCCGAGGTTGGTGGCCACGTTGACGATCTTCGCCTTCGCGCTCGCGAGCAGGAAGTCGTAGCCGAGCGCCGTGATGAGCGCGATGATCAGGAAGGTGCCGGTGCCGGGACCGATCAGGCCGTCGTAGAAGCCGATGACGAGACCGAGGAGGCCGGCGATGAGGTGGTGCTTGCGGCCCGAGTGACGGAGCCGGATGCTGCTGCCGAGGGCAGGCCGGGCGATCGTGACGACGGCCACGACCACGAGGGCGACGACGATGATCGGTTTGAAGACGGCTGCGGGCAGGAGCGACGCGAGGGTGGCACCGGCGTAGCTGCCGACGAGGGCGATGCCGGCCATGGGAAGTGCTGTGCGGAGGTCGGGTCTGGTGCGGCGGTACCAGGTGATGGCGCTCGTGGTGGTGCCGAAGACGGAGGCGAGCTTGTTGGTGGCGAGCGCCTGCACGGGCGAGATGCCCGGAATGAGGAGGAGCGCCGGGAGCTGGAGCAGGCCGCCGCCGCCGACCACGGCGTCGATCCAGCCCGCGGCGAAGGCGGCGAGGAGCACGAGCAGGGCGACGGTGATGGTGATGTCGCCGAAGAGGGTGCCTGTGGTCATCGGTTCTACTCTAGGGAGGAGCGGGGTCTGGGGTTGCCTTGTCGACAGGGCTGCCGCGCGCTGCGCGCTTGCCTTCGAGGGTCGTGGTGCGGGTCACGAGGC
>NZ_JANLCK010000007.1 GCF_024979315.1 Herbiconiux oxytropis
GTGAAGAGCATCGCGATCGCCGGCGGCCCGGCATCGGTCTCGGCAGGCATCCAGAAGGATGCCGCGAAGATCGCGACCACGGTGCGACTGGGTGGCGCCGACCGGTACGAGGCGTCTCGCAGCATCAACGATCACTTCTTCACCGAAGCCGATCACGTGCTGCTCGCAACGGGTCTGAAGTTCTCCGACGCCCTTGCGGGCTCGGCGTACGGACCTCGGATCGATGCGCCCCTGTTCACGGTGAAGGCCGACTGCATCCCGGCGGCGACCCTCGCGCAGATCGAGGAGCTCGGCGCCACGAAGGTCACCCTCCTGGGCGGCCCCGCGAGCCTGAGCGCCGCCGTCGAGGACCTGGAGGCCTGCACCCCCTAGTCCCCACCCCTCCTCCACCTTCTGCCGAACCGTCACTTTCCACGCATCCCCTCGGGGTATGGCGCGAGAAGTGACGGTTCGGCAGAGGCGGTGAGGGGATTAGGCTCGCCGGGTGGCGGAGTGGCAGGGGCACGAGCGGGGGAGCCGCGAGTACCGCCGCATCCTCGCGGGGCTCTTCTTCGCCGGGGTCGCCACGTTCGCCCAGCTCTACTCCACGCAGGCGCTGCTGCCCGAGATCGCCGCCGAGCTCCGGATCGCGCCCGCCACCGCCGCCCTCACGCTCTCGGTCGCGGCCATCGGCCTCGCCGTGGGAGTCATCCCGTGGTCGGTGCTCGCCGACCGGATCGGCCGGGTGCGCGCCATGACGATCGCCCTCGCCGGGGCCTCGCTTATCGCGCTGGTGGTGCCGTTCTCGCCGAGCATCCCGGTGCTGCTGGCCGGGCGGTTCGTCGAGGGCCTCCTCGTGGCCGGGGTGCCCGCCACGGCCATCGCGCTGCTCGGCGAGGAGATCGCGAAGCGCGACATCGTGCGGGCCGCGGGCATCTACGTGGCGGGCACCTCGATCGGCGGGCTGTCCGGCCGGCTCGTCGCGGGTCCCGTGGGCGAGCTCGTGTCGTGGCGCATCGGCGTGCTCGCGGTGGGGTTCGTCTGCGGGCTCGCGACGGTCGCCTTCATCTTCCTGGTGCCGAGGGCCCGGGGCTTCGTGTCGTCGCGCGCGGCGGGTCGCGGGCTCGGGCACCGGCTCGCGGTCAACCTCAAGTCGCCGCGGCTGCTCGTGCTCTACGCGCAGGGATTCCTCTTGATGGGCGCGTTCGTGGCGCTCTACAACTACCTCGGCTTCCGGCTGCTCGGCGAACCGTTCGGGCTCCCGCAGCTGTTCGTGAGCCTCATCTTCGTGGCCTACCTCTCGGGAACGGTCTCGGCGTCGTGGGCCGGGGGAGTGGCCTCGCGCTTCGGCCCGCAGCGGGTGCTCGTGGGGGCCGGCCTCGTGATGATCGCGGGTGTCGCGCTCACGGCGGTCGACCAGCTCGCCGTGGTGCTCGTCGGCCTCGTCGTGGCCACCGCCGGCTTCTTCGCCGCCCACGCCATCGCCTCGGGCTGGACCGGTCGCGAGGCCGTGGTGGGCCGCGCCCAGGCCTCGTCGCTCTACAACCTGGCCTACTACGCGGGCTCCAGCCTCTTCGGCTGGTTCGGCGGCGTCGTGCTCGCCTGGGCGGGGTGGGATGCGGTGGTCGGCCTCATCGTGGCGCTCGTGCTGCTCGCGAGCATTCTCGCCGCCGTCGTGCTGCGGCCGCGCCGGGCCTGACGGCCTGCGCCCATCCGCCCATCCCACCCCTGACGGGCCGCGCGGGTCGGCCCGCGGAATCGACGGAGATCGGCCGCCCGGGTGGTGAACGACGGATGCCACACGGCCGGGCGCCCGGAGACTCCGTCGTTCTCGCCGTCCACGGGCGCCCACTCCTGTGCTGGCCGATACGGTGGAGGGATGACCAGCACCGCCCACCTCGACCCCGTCCGCGAAGCTCTCCGGGCCGCCGTGCCTGCCGAGCGGGTGCTCACGGGCGACGCCGAGCGGGAGGCCTACAGCCACGACGACGCCGAATGGGCGGCCTTCGCCCCGCCGGTGGCCGTGGTGCTCGCCGAGAGCACCGAGGAGGTCGCCGCCGTGGTGCGGATAGCCGCCGCCCACGGCGCGAGCGTCGTGCCGCGAGGTGCCGGAACGGGTCTCTCCGGCGGCGCCAACGCCACGGCCGACTCCATCGTGCTCTCACTCGAGCGCATGAACCGGGTGCTCGAGATCGACGCGGCCGAGCGCGTCGCGGTGGCGCAGGCGGGCGTGCTGAACGACGCCCTGCGCGCGGCCGTCGCCGAGCACGGCCTCTGGTATCCGCCGGACCCGGCGAGCTCCGCCATCTCCACCATCGGCGGCAACGCCGCCACGAACGCCGGCGGCATCTGCTGCGTGAAGTACGGCGTGACGCGTGACTACGTGCTCGGCCTCACCGTGGTGCTCGCCGACTGCGAGATCGTGCGCCTCGGCCGCCGCACCGCGAAGGGCGTCGTGGGCTACGACCTCACCCACCTGATGGTGGGCTCGGAGGGCACCCTCGGCATCATCGTCGATGTCACCGTGCGCCTGCTGCCGCTCGCCGGTCGGCAGGAGCGTGCGGTCGTGGGCTCGTTCGCCTCGGTGCGCGACGCCGGCGTGGCGGTCGCCGCCATCAGCGCGGCCGGCGTCATCCCCTCGGCGCTCGAGATCGTCGACGGCACATGCCTGCGTGCGGTCGACGAGTGGCAGCACCTCGGGCTGCCCACCGGGGTCGACACGCTGCTGCTGGCCAAGGTCGACGAGCCGGGCGACGCGGGTGAAGGGGCTGCCGAGGCGGTCGCCGAGCGGATGCGCGAAGCGGGCGCCCTCGGCGTCGAGCGGGCGACCGACCCGGACGAGGTGGCCCGGCTCTTTCTCGCCCGCCGCCTCGCCTACCCGGCGCTCGAGCGGCTCGGCCCCGTGCTCACCGAGGACATCTGCGTGCCCCGTGGCGCCGTGCCCGAGATGCTCGAGCGCATCGAGGCCGCAGCATCCGCCCACGACGTCACGATCGCCAACATCGCCCATGCGGGCGACGGCAACCTGCATCCGCTGATCATCGCGCCCGAGGGCGACGAGGCCGCGAAGGCCAGGGCCAAGACCGCGTTCGACACCATCGTGGCCGACTGCCTCGCGCTCGGCGGCACCGTCACGGGCGAGCACGGCGTGGGCCTCCTGAAGCTCCCGGGTGCGGCCGAGGAGCTCTCGCCCCGGGTGCGCGCCCTGCATACCGCCGTCAAGCACGCGCTCGACCCGGCCGGCCTCCTCAACCCCGGCAAGGCCTTCACCCCCTGAGGGCTGGTCAGCCTCGGGAGGTGCGAAGGAAGCCGAGCAGCTGCTCATCGAAGGCCGCCGGCTGCTGGTGGCGTGCCCGGCCCTCTCGATCACCACCGAGGTGCCGCGCGGTGCGAGAGCCGCGGCCGCCGCCGCGTGCTCGCACACGAGCCGGCCGGGCCGACCGCTAGAGTGGCGGCTATCGGCACCTTCCGGGCGGCCGGTCACAGTGTGGGGGCACGATGGTGCGGGAGCGGACGACGCAGCGGGCGGGAGCCCAGGGGACGACGACGGCGCAGGGGGCGCAAGTCTCGCCGGGCTCTCGACGGCGCGGCCTCGGCATCCAGTCGAAGCTCCTCATCATGCTGCTCTCGGTGAGCATCGGATCGACGCTCGTGGTGGGGTGGGTCGGCTACACGAACGGCCGCGACAGCCTGCGCGACGCGGCGTTCGACCAGCTCACCAACGTGCGCGAGGCCAAGGCCGACGCCGTCCAGGCGCTGTTCTCGAACATCGAGGCGGGACTGCGCCTCGACTCGAGCGGCGCCACGGGCAACCAGGCCGCCGTGGAGTTCGCGAGCGCGTTCGCCGAGCTCAACGCCCAGCCGGTCGACCCGGCCCGGGAAGCCGTGGTCGACGCCTACTACGACACCGAGTTCATCCCGGCCCTCGAAGAGCGCACGGGCGACACCTCCGACCCGGCGGTCTTCCTGCCCACCTCGAGCGCGGAGATCACGCTGCAGGCCGAGTACACCGTGCCGCCGGCCAGTTTCGACGACGCTGCGCTCGTCGACGACGCCGGGGACGGCAGCGCGTGGTCGGCGGTCAACGCCCGCTACAACTCCTACTTCCGCGAGATGGTCACGAGCTACCAGTACGAGGATGCCCTCATCCTCGACACCGAAGGCAACGTCGTCTACTCCGTCTACAAGGGCGTCGACCTCGGCACCAATGTGCTGACCGGCCCCTACAAGGGCACGATCCTCGCCGAGGCCTACGACGACGCCCTGAACTCGAACGTGGTCGACTACACCGAGATCACCGACTTCGAGCGCTACCAGCCCTCGCTCGGGGTGCCCACCGCCTGGGGCGTCTCGCCCATCGGTGCGGACGGCGTGGTGAACGGCGTGCTCGCCGTGCAACTGCCGATCACGGCCATCAACGACGTCATGACCAGCGGGGAGGACTGGGCTGCCTACGGGCTCGGCGAGACGGGGGAGTCCTATCTCGTGGGCCCCGACCGCACGATGCGCTCGGTGTCGCGCCTGCTCATCGACGACCCGGAGCAGTTCCGGGAGCTCACGATCGAGGGCGGTTCGTCGCCGGCGACGGCGCAACGGATGGTCGACGTGGGTGGCACGGTCGAACTCCAGCGCGTCGACACCCTCCCCGTCGACCTCGCCCTCACGGGCAAGAAGGGCACGACGGTCGCCAGGGACTACCTCGGCCGGGAGACCCTCGCCGCCTACACCCCGGTCGACATCGCGGGCGTGCAGTGGGTGCTGGTCTCGAGCATCACCTCGGCCGAGGCGTTCGCGCCCGTCGACGAGTTCACCCGCAACATCGCCCTGGCCATGCTCGCCATCATCGTCGCCGTCTCGCTGCTGTCGCTCCTGCTCGCGCAGGTCTTCGCGCGCCCGGTCAGAACCCTCGTGGGCGCGGTGCGGCGGGTGGCGGGCGGCGATCTCGGGGTGGAGGTCACCTCCCGCACGCGCGACGAGTTCGGTGACCTGTCGGTGGCATTCAACGACATGAGCCGGAGCCTGCAGGTCAAGCAGCAGCTCATCGACGAGCAGCGCGCCGAGACCGACCGCCTGCTGCTCAGCGTGATGCCCGAGAAGGTGGCCCGCCGATACCGCGAGGGCGAGGAGACGATCGCCGAGAACCACCAGGACGTGACCGTGGTCTACGCCGACCTCGCCGGCTTCGACGATTTCGCCGCGGGCCTCGGCACCGACCGCGAGCTGTCGCTGCTCAACGACCTCATGCGGCAGTTCGACGACGCCGCGGCGGCGGCCGGGGTGGAGAAGGTGCGCACCCTCCGCGCCGGATACCTCGCGAGCTGCGGTCTCATCGTGCCGCGCGTCGACAGTGCGCGCCGCACCGTCGGCTTCGCCCTGCAGCTCGCCGAGATCGTGGCGCGCTTCAACGCCCAGCACGACGCCGGCATCGCCATCCGGGTGGGCATCGACAGCGGAACGGTGACGAGCGGTCTCGTGGGCCAGGCGAGCATCGCCTACGACATGTGGGGTGACGCGGTCAACGTGGCGAACCGGGTGCAGGCGCTCTCCGGCCGGCCCGGGATCTTCCTCACGCAACGGGTGCGCGACAAGCTGCCCGACACGGCGGGCCTCACCCAGGTCGGCGAGATCGAGATCGCGGGTGCGACCCAGTCGGTGTGGCAGGTCTCCTGATGACCGCGATCTGGACCGAACCGTGGTTCCCCTGGGCCGTCGGGCTCGCGATCGGCCTGCCGGTCCTGCTCGTGGTGCTCACCGAGATCCTCGGCCACCTCGTGCGGCGCGGCAGCCCCGCTGCGAAGCCGCTGCGGCTGCTGCGCAACCTCGTGGTGCCGGTGTTCGCGCTGTTCGTCCTGATGACCCTCGCCTCCGACCAGCAGTTCGACCTCACCTGGGTGCGGGTCGTCGGCACGGTGCTCGGCTTCCTGCTCATCCTGCTCGTGCTCTCGGCGTTCAACGTGGCGCTGTTCTCGAACGCCACGGAGGGCAGCTGGCAGAAGCGGCTGCCCTCGATCTTCATCGACCTGGCGCGGCTCGTGCTCATCCTGGTGGGGCTCGCCATCCTGTTCTCCTGGGTCTGGGGAGCCGACGTCGGGGGTCTGTTCGCCGCGCTCGGCGTGACCTCGATCGTGATCGGTCTCGCCCTGCAGAACGCGGTGGGCTCGGTCATCTCGGGGCTCCTGCTGCTGTTCGAGCAGCCGTTCAAGCTCGGTGACTTCCTCGACACCCCGGCGGGCCGGGGGCGGGTGGTGGAGGTCAACTGGCGCGCCGTGCACATCGACACCGGCAACGGCATCCAGATCGTGCCCAACTCCTCGCTCGCGGGCGCCTCGTTCACGAACCTCAGCCAGCCCGCGGGTGCGTACGTGGCCACGGCCACGGTGAAGTTCTCCACCGACGACGCGCCGCACGAGGTCTCGGCCATGCTCGTGCAGGTGGCACGGGCGCTGCCCATGCTCGACCCGGTCGACAAGCCGGCCGTCGCCTACCGCGGCAACGGAGCCTTCGACGTCAGCCTGCCCGTCACGTCTCCGGCGCGCGAGGAGGAGGCGGTCTCGCTGTTCCTCGGCTGGCTCTGGTACGCCGCCAGGCGGCACGACCTGGCCCTCGACGGCGACGCCACCGACCCCGTCAACACCCCCGAGTCGGTGCGAGCGGCTCTCACCTCGGTGGGGCCGCTGTTCGGCCTCGGCGGCGGCGATCTCGATGAGATCGCCGGACTCTGCCGGGTGGAGCAGTGGGGAGCGGGCGAGACCGTGCAGGAGCTCGGCCGGGTGCCCGACAGCCTGCGGATCGTGCTCGAGGGCGCCCTGCAGCTCACGGTGCCGTTCGAGAACGGGCGTCTCCAGTTCAGTGAACTGGGGAGCGGGGAGTCGGTGGGGCTCACGGCCCTCACCCGTCAGCCCACCACCTACTTCGCCACCGCCACCCGCCCCACCCTGGTGCTGCGGGTGCCGCGCGACGCGGTGGATGCCGCCGTGCGGCAGAACCCTGCTCTGGCCAGACGCGTGGGCGAGCAGCTCGACAACCGCCGCGTGCTCGCGCTCGCGGCGATCGCCCGCGCGCGGGACTCCTCCGGTGTCATCGCGATCGGCGACGAGGCGGTCGGCCTGAGCTAGAGTGGAGGGGTGTTCGTGAACCTCCCCTGTTGTCGTCGCTGAGCGACGACTCCCTTCACGCACGGAATCGTCACCGCCCCCAGCCGCCGCTCTCGCTGCGCGCCGTGCACGATCTGCACGAAGCGGTCGCGAGACCCACTCAAGGACACCCCATGAAGTACGCCAACAGCGTCATCGAACTCGTCGGCAACACCCCGCTCGTCAAGCTCAACAGCGTCACCGACGGCATCAAGGCCACCGTGCTCGCCAAGATCGAGTACCTCAACCCGGGTGGGTCGTCGAAGGACCGCATCGCGACCAACATCATCGACGCCGCCGAGCGCGAGGGCCTGCTGAAGCCGGGCGGCACGATCGTGGAGCCCACCTCGGGCAACACCGGCATCGGTCTCGCCCTCGTGGCGCAGCAGCGCGGCTACCGCTGCGTGTTCGTGCTGCCGGACAAGGTGGGCGAGGACAAGCGCAACGTGCTCACGGCCTACGGCGCCGAGATCGTGGTGACCCCCACGGCCGTCGCCCCCGAGGATCCGGACTCCTACTACTCGGTCTCCGACCGCCTCGTCACCGAGATCCCGGGTGCCTTCAAGCCCAACCAGTACTCCAACCAGAACGGCCCGCTCAGCCACTACCAGTCGACCGGTCCCGAGATCTGGCGCGACACCGAGGGCCTCGTGACCCACTTCGTGGCGGGCGTGGGCACCGGCGGCACCATCAGCGGCACCGGCCGCTACCTCAAGGAGGTCTCGGACGGCCGCGTGCAGATCATCGGCGCCGACCCCGAAGGATCGGTGTACTCCGGCGGCACCGGCCGCCCCTACCTCGTGGAGGGCGTGGGCGAGGACTTCTGGCCCACCGCCTACGACGGCACCGTCGTCGACGAGATCATCGCCTCGAGCGACGCCGAGTCGTTCGAGATGACCAGGCGGCTCGCCCGCGAGGAGGGCCTCCTGGTGGGCGGCTCGAGCGGTCTCGCCGTCTCGGTGGCGCTGAAGGCCGCGAAGGACCTGCCGGAGGACGCCGTGGTGGTCGTGCTCCTGCCCGACGGCGGCCGCGGCTACCTCGGCAAGATCTTCAACGAGAAGTGGATGCGCTCCTACGGCTTCGCGAACGTCTCCGAGGGCGCCACCGTGCGCGACATGCTGAAGCTCAAGAGCGAGGGCCTGCCCGCCCTCGTGCACGCCCACCCGAGCGACACCGTGCACGACGCCATCGGGATCATGACCACCTACGGCGTCTCGCAGCTGCCCGTGCTCTCGGCCGAGCCCCCCGTGGTGATGGGCGAGGTGATCGGCTCGCTCGACGAGAAGACCCTGCTCGAGCAGGTGTTCGGCGGCGAGGCCGCGATGACCGACAAGGTCGGCGACTTCGTCGGCGCCTCCCTCCCTCTCATCGGGGCCAACGAGCCCGTCGCGGCCGCCCGCCAGGCGCTCACCTCCTCCCCGGCCCTGCTGGTGTCGGATGACGGCAAACCCGTCTCCGTGATCACCCGCCAGGACCTCCTCACCTTCCTCAGCGAAGCCTGATCCGAAAGGCATCCGACATGGCCACCAAGAAGACCGAGCAGTTCGAGACCCTCGCCATCCACGCCGGCCAGGAGTTCGACCCCACCACCGGAGCGATCATCCCGCCCGTCTACTTCACGAGCACGTTCGTGCAGGACGGCATCGGCGGGTTCCGGAACGGGTACGAGTACACCCGCGGCGGCAACCCCACCCGCACCGCGCTCGAGACCCAGCTCGCCGCGCTCGAGGGCGCGAAGCACGGCCTGAGCTTCGCCTCCGGCCTCGCCGCGGAAGACGCGCTGCTGCGCGCCGTGCTGGAGCCCGGCGACCGCATCGTCATGGGCAACGACGTCTACGGCGGCACTCACCGCCTGATCGAGCGCATCCACGGCAAGTGGGGCGTGCAGAACGAGGTCGTCGAGATGAGCGACCTCTCCGCCGTGTCGAAGGCCGTCGCCGCCGGGGCGACGAAGCTGCTGTGGCTCGAGACCCCCTCGAACCCGCTCATGAAGATCAGCGACGTGGCCGAGCTCGCCGAGATCGGCCACGCCGCCGGTGCGCTCGTGGTGGTCGACAACACCTTCGCCTCGCCCTACCTGCAGCAGCCGCTCGCCCTCGGCGCCGACATCGTGGTGCACTCCACCACCAAGTACCTCGGCGGCCACTCGGACGTGCTCGGCGGTGCCGTGGTGCTGAACGACGACGCGCTGGAGGAGAAGATCCGCTTTCTGCAGTTCGCCTCAGGCGGGGTGTCGGGCCCGATGGATGCGTGGCTCACCACGCGCGGCATCAAGACCCTCGCGGTGCGCATGGACCGGCACTCCTCCAACGCCCAGGCGATCGCCGAGCACCTCGTGGGCCACCCCGCCCTCGAGGGCGTGTACTACCCCGGACTCCCCACCCACCCCGGTCACGAGCTCGCCAAGCGGCAGATGCGCTCCTTCGGTGGCATGATCTCGCTCGCGCTGAAGGGCGGCCCGAAGGCGGCGCGCCGGTTCGCGGAGTCGACGCAGCTGTTCCAGCTCGCGGAGTCGCTCGGCGGTGTCGAGTCGCTCATCGGCTACCCGACCGAGATGACGCACGCCTCGGTGAAGGGCACCGTGCTCGAGGTCCCCGAGAACGTCATCCGCCTCTCGGTGGGCATCGAGTCGGTCGACGACCTGATCGCCGACCTCGACCGCGCGCTGCCGCGCAAGTAGCGGCGGCCGCAGCATGACCGACGTCGGGGCGACCTGGGCCGGAACCCACGTGTTCGGGGCCGTGTCGCTCCGGCGACCCACGAGCGTCGACGAGCTGCAGCGCGTCATCCGGCAATCGGATCGCGTGCGCGCGCTCGGCACCCGGCATTCGTTCAACGACATCGCCGACACCGAGGGTGAGCTCGTGACCGTGGGCGACCCCGGCGACCCCGGTTGTCCAGGCGATGTCACGGCGCTCGGTGCGGGGCCGGTCGTGGCCCTCGACAGGCGCACCGTCGATGTGCCCGCGGGCATCCGCTACGGCGCGCTCGCCCTGGCACTCGAGGCCGAAGGGCTGGCCCTGCACAACCTGGGCTCACTGCCGCACATCTCGGTGGCCGGCGCCACCGCGACGGGCACCCACGGCTCGGGCGTCGGCAACGGCAGCCTGTCGACCGCGGTCGCCGCGCTCGAGTTCGTCGACGGGCGTGGTGAGCCCGTGCGGCTCGCGCGCGGCGACGAGGGCTTCGACGGTGCCGTCGTGCATCTCGGGGCGCTCGGCGTCGTGACCCGGCTCGTGCTCGACGTGCAGCCCACCTACCGGGTGCGGCAGGACGTGTTCGTCGACCTGCCCTGGGAGTCGGTGCTCGCCGATCCGGAGGCCGTGCTCTCGGCCGGCTACAGCGTGAGCCTCTTCGCCGACTGGAGGGGTGAGACCCTCAAGCAGGCCTGGGTGAAGACGCGGCTCGAGGAGGGCGAGGAGCTGCCCGCCACCCTCTTCGGCGGCGACTTCTTCGGCGCTCGCCCGAGCACGGCCAAGGTCATGACGCCCGCGGGCGACGACCTCGACAACACCACGGTGCAGGGCGGAGTGCCCGGATCGTGGGCCGAGCGGCTGCCGCACTTCCGGCTCGACGCCACGCCGAGCGCGGGGGACGAGATCCAGAGCGAGTACTTCGTGGCGCGCTCGGACGCCGCGGCGGCGCTCACGGCGGTCAGAGCCCTCGCCTCCCGGATCGCGCCGCACCTGCTCGTGACCGAGCTCCGCAGCGTGGCGGCCGACGAGCTGTGGCTGAGCCCTGCCTACGGGCGCGACAGCCTCGCCATCCACTTCACCTGGCGCAACGAGCCGCAGGCTGTGCGGGAGCTACTTCCCCTCATCGAGCAGGCGCTCGAACCCTTCGACGTGCGGCCGCACTGGGGCAAGTGGTTCTCGCTGGGGGCGTCGCAGGTCGTGCCCCGTTACGAGCGGATCGACGACTTCCGCGCGCTCGCCGAACGCCACGACCCTGAGCACAGGCTCCGGAACGCCTACCTCGAGCGCGTGCTGGGACTGCCGCGCTAGAGCGTCGGCTTCGTGGGGCTGTAGACCCACTCCTCGAAGAAGTCGGTCAGGTCCTGACCCGAGACGAACTCCGCGAACTCCACGAACTCGGTGGTCGAGACCGTGCCACCCGCCTTCGAAGTGGCCCAGTCGCGCACGATCGTGTCGAACGCCGCGTCTCCCACCTCGAGCTTGAGCGCCTGGAGCGTCATCGCCCCGCGGTAGTAGACGGCCGTGTCGAAGATGCCCGCGGCACCCGGATCGGCCACGACGGTCGACCAGAAGGCGTCGTCGTCGCCCGGCGGGTTCGCGTAGTACTCGTCGAAGTACTCCTGGGCGCCCGGGCCGCCGTGGCCCTCGCTCCAGAGCCACTCGGCGTAGGTGGCGAAGCCCTCGTTGAGCCAGATGTCGCTCCAGCGCTTCATCGCGAGCGAGTCGCCGTACCACTGGTGGGCGAGTTCGTGCACCACGACCGCGGGGTCGGCGTCTGCCGGGAAGGCCCAGGCCGGGTAGATCGGCCGGGTCTGGTTCTCGAGCGCGTAGGGCAGGTCTTCACCCGGAGCGATCTCGCCGATCGCGATGCCGCCCGCCTCGGTGAAGGGGTAAGGGCCGAAGTGCTCCTCGAGGAACGCGATCACCTCGGGCTCGGAGGCGAAGATCTCCTTCGCGACCTCACCCACGGAGGTGGTGCCGCCGTCGGTGACCCTGTCGTAGAGCTCGGGGTCGATGGCGTCGTAGTAGGAGATGCCCGTCTCCTCGTCGACGTCGGTGGTGACCTCGTAGTCGCCGATCGTGGCGGTGGCGAGGTAGGTGGCCATGGGCTGGGTGGTCTCCCAGGTCCAGATCGTCTGCTCGCCCGAGGCCTCCTCGCCCGTGAGGGCGCCGTTGCCGATGACCTCGAGACCCGTCGGTGCGGCCATCCGGAGCGTGAAGGTGGCCTTGTCGGAGGGGTGGTCGTTGGCGGGGAACCAGGTGGCGGCCACGCGGGGCTGGCCCACGACCACCGCGCCGTCCGGTGACTCGAAGACCCCGGCGGGGCCGAACGCGTCGTCGATCGTGATGGGCACGCCGCTGTAGGCGACCGTGGTGCTGAAGCTCGTGCCGGCGGGGAGACCGGAGACGGGGATGACGGTGAGCTCGGTGCGCGGCGGCGTGGCGTCGGCGTCGGTGCTCTCGGGCGTCTGCGGCTGGCCGGTGACCGCGCTGATCTGCGTGCTCGCGAGGCTCCAGTCGGAGGCCGTCGCGGCGGCACCGGGAGCGGGGGCGACCGTGATGCCCGAGATCGAGATGGAGTCGGCGCCGTCGACCGTGCGGGTGTCGAAGTCGAGGTTGAAGGCCGAGAGGTTCTGGGTGGCCGTCGCGGTGATGGTCGCGGTGCCCGCGAGCACGTTCGTCTCGGGGTCGTAGGCGAGGTCGAGGGCGTAGTGCTCCACGTCGTAGCCGCCGTTGCCGTCGAGCGGAAAATAGGGGTCGCCGATGCCGGCGTCTCCGGGGCGGTAGACGGTGGGGTCGGGCGAGGGCGTGGGGGCCGGGGTCGGCGCCGGAGTGGGGGTCGGAGTGGGGGTCGAGCAGCCCGAGCCGCCGTCGTGCGCGAACGTCGGGGCGGGGGCCCCGGCTCCGGAGACCACGAGGGCCAGCGCCACGAGGGGCACGGCGGCGAGCATCACGGCGGGGCGGCGGCCGCGGCGAAGCAGCACGGCAGCCGTGCCGAGGCCGATCACCACGAGACCCAGGGCGAGCAGCCACGGCCAGGAATCAGACGATCCGGTCGCCGCCAGCAGGCAGTCGTTCATAGGGAGCCCCCATCAGTGTCGGTGGGGGAACACTACCCGAACGGGGGCCGTCACGGCATCCCGCGGGCGCGTTGTACTCCGCTGGCCCACGACGACCCCGCCGAGCACCAGTGCGGTGCCGAGCGCCTGCGCCGGCCCGAAGGCTTCGTGGGCCACGAGCGTGCCGAGCAGCACGCCGGTGACCGGATTGAGCAGCCCGACGAGTCCCACGGATCCGGCGGGCAGATGGCGGAGCCCCGCGAACCACGCCACGAAGGCGAGCGCCGTGGCCACCATCGCGACGTAGGCGAAGCCGACGAGCGCCGGGCCGTCGAGCACCGGTGGCGCGCCCTCGACGAGCACGGCGAGCGGCAGCACCACGAGGCCGCCCGCGATCAGCTGCCAGGCGGTGAGCGGCAGAAGGCGCACGCCGCCTCCCCAGCGCTTGGCCAGCACGAAACCGAGCGACGACATCAGCATGGCCACGAGTGAGACGGCGACGCCGAGCGGATCGACGCCCGCGGAGGTGCCGGGGACGGCGTCTTCCGGATCTGCGCCGAGCAGCATGATCGCCACTCCCGCGAAGCCCACCACGGCCCCGATCCCCGACACGAGTGCCGGGCGTTCCCGCAGCAGCGGCCAGGCGAGCAGGAGCAGCACGGCGGCCGACGACGCCATGAGGGTCGACGCCACGCTCGTCGGCAGCAGCTGCGAGGCGAGGTAGATGAGCACGAAGAAGGCACCCACGTTGAGCGTGCCGAGCACGAGCGACCGCCACCACCACTCGCCCCGGGGTCGCTCGCGGGCGAGCGCGAGCAGCAGCAGACCAGCCGGGAGTGCTCGGATGACGGCACCCCAGAGCGGGGAGTCGTCTGGAAGGAACTGTCGGGTGACGAAGTAGTTCGACCCCCAGGCGATGGGCGCGATCGCGGTGAGGGCGATCCAGCGCCACCGTCTGGATGTAACTTCCATGGAAGGCACTCTAGCTTCCTGGGAAGCTAGAGTCGAGGGGTGGCGGAGAACGAGGATCGGGTCGGGCGCATTCAAGAGGAGTGGCGGCGGGAGCGACCCGACCTCGACGTCTCGCCCCAGGGGGTGATCGGCCGGCTGCACCGTCTGGCGGGCGCACTCACCGGCGAACTCGTCGCCGTCTACGAGCGGCACGGTCTCGGCGAGGGGGAGTTCGACGTGCTGGCCACCCTCCGCCGGAGCGGCCCGCCGTTCGAGCGCGCGCCCGGCGAGCTGGCCGAGCACACGATGGTGACCACGGGGGCGATGTCCAAGCGGATCGACCGGCTGGAGGCGGCGGGTCTGGTCAGCCGTCGGGCTGCGGGCCCTGAAGACGGCCGCCGCCGCGTGGTGTCGCTCACGTCGGCCGGCCGCGAGCTCATCGACGCCGCCTTCACCGAGCACATGGCCAATGAGGCCCGCCTGGTGGCCGAGCTCGACCCGGCCGACCGGGCCGAGCTCGAGCGCATCCTCACCCGGTGGCTCGCCCACCACGAGCACCCCTAGCCCCACCCCTGGTCGCGTCCCCGTGGCGACACGCCCGACGCGCCGGATGTCGGAGGTTGAACTTATCCTCAGGCCATGGATCCCTTTCTCTCCACAGGTCGGCCGACAAGGCCGGAATCACGCCGTTCCGGCTGTGGAGTAAGGGGTCGAAACTCTGTGCACAGGTGTGGATGGCCTGTGGATAATTACACGGGTGTAACACTTCATCTAGTGGTGCTCGATATCGCAGAGAACTAGATGTAGTATTGAACTCCCGGCGCTGAGAGCCCCCTGATAGGGCTCGAAGGGCCGGAAATCCCCAGATCCTCCCTCTTTCCTCGTCTCGAGAAAGGTGCTCTCCTCATGGCAATCACCGTCTACACGAAGCCTTCCTGCGTGCAGTGCACGGCAACCTACCGCGCCCTCGAGAACAAGGGTCTCGAGTTCGAGATCTTCGACCTGTCGGTCGACGAGAAGGCGCTCGAGACCGTCAAGGAGCTCGGCTACCTGCAGGCCCCCGTGGTCATGACGAGCGAGGGCGACCACTGGTCCGGCTTCCGCCCCGACAAGATCGCCGAGCTGGCCAGCCGCGTCACGGCCTGAGCCGGTGACCGACGACCTCGTCTACTTCTCGAGCGTCTCCGGCAACACCCACCGCTTCGTCGAGTCGCTCGGCCGGCCTGCCTCGCGCATCCCGATCTACGCCCGCGAAGAGAAGCTGAAGGCCACGGCCCCCTACGTGCTCGTGCTCCCCACCTACGGCGGGGGCAACGGAGCGGGGGCCGTGCCCAAGCAGGTGATCCACTTCCTCAACGACGAGGAGAACCGATCACTCATCCGGGGCGTCATCGCCGCCGGCAACACCAACTTCGGCGAGGCCTACTGCCTTGCGGGCGACATCGTCGCGCGCAAGACGGGGGTTCCGCTCCTCTATCGATTCGAAGTATTCGGAACCCCGGATGACCGCGAGGCCGTCCAGAACGGATTGGACAGACTGTGGAAGCAACTCTGATCGAGGCCCCCCAGGCCTCCCCCGCGCTCGACTACCACTCGCTCAACGCGATGCTCAACCTCTACGACGACAACGGTCTGATCCAGTTCGACAAGGACAAAGAGGCGGCGAAGCAGTACTTCCTGCAGCACGTCAACCAGAACACGGTCTTCTTCCACAACCTGCGCGAGCGCCTCGACTACCTGATCGAGAAGGAGTATTACGAGCGCGAGCTGATCGAGTCGTACTCGTTCGAGTTCATCCAGAAGCTCAACGACCTCGCCTACTCGAAGAAGTTCCGCTTCGAGACCTTCCTCGGCGCGTTCAAGTACTACACGAGCTACACGCTCAAGACGTTCGACGGCAAGCGCTACCTCGAGCGCTTCGAAGACAGAGTGGTCATGACGGCCCTCGGCCTCGCCCAGGGCGACGAGAAGCTCGCCGTCAACCTCGTGGAGGAGATCATCGGCGGCCGCTTCCAGCCCGCCACCCCCACCTTCCTCAACACGGGCAAGGCTCAGCGCGGCGAGCTCGTCTCCTGCTTCCTGCTGCGCATCGAAGACAACATGGAGTCGATCGCCCGCGGCATCAACTCCGCCCTGCAGCTCTCGAAGCGCGGCGGCGGCGTGGCCCTGCTGCTCTCGAACATCCGTGAGGCCGGCGCCCCGATCAAGCAGATCGAGAACCAGTCCTCGGGCATCATCCCCGTCATGAAGCTCCTCGAAGACTCCTTCTCCTACGCCAACCAGCTCGGTGCGCGTCAGGGTGCGGGCGCCGTCTACCTGAGCGCCCACCACCCCGACATCATGAAGTTCCTCGACACCAAGCGCGAGAACGCCGACGAGAAGATCCGCATCAAGACGCTGTCGCTCGGCGTCGTGGTGCCCGACATCACGTTCGAGCTCGCCAAGAACGACGAGGACATGTACCTCTTCTCGCCGTACGACGTCGAGAAGGTCTACGGCCTGCCCTTCGGCGACATCTCGGTGACCGAGAAGTACCGCGAGATGGTCGACGACCCGCGCATCCGCAAGACCAAGATCAAGGCCCGCGAGTTCTTCCAGACCCTCGCCGAGATCCAGTTCGAATCCGGCTACCCGTACATCATGTACGAAGACACCGTCAACAAGGCGAACCCCATCAAGGGCCGCATCAACATGTCGAACCTGTGCTCGGAGATCCTGCAGGTCAACACGCCCACGACCTACAACGAAGACCTGTCGTACGACCACATCGGCAAGGACATCTCGTGCAACCTCGGGTCGATGAACATCGCGCTGTCGATGGACTCGCCCGACTTCGGCCTCACCGTCGAGACGGCCATCCGCGGCCTCACCTCGGTGTCGAACCAGTCGCACATCACCTCGGTGCGCTCGATCGAGGACGGCAACGACAAGTCGCACGCCATCGGCCTCGGCCAGATGAACCTGCACGGCTACCTCGCCCGTGAGCGTGTGCACTACGGCTCGGAGGAGGGTGTCGACTTCACGAACATCTACTTCTACACCGTGCTGTTCCACGCCCTGCGCGCCTCGAACTCGATCGCGATCGAGCGCAACGAGAAGTTCGACGGCTTCGAGGACTCGACCTACGCCTCGGGCGAGTTCTTCGACAAGTACACGGATGCACCGTGGGTGCCGGCGACGGCGCGCGTCGCCGAGCTGTTCGCCTCGTCGGAGATCGCCATCCCCACGCAGAGCGACTGGCTCGAGCTGAAGGCCTCCATCCAGGCCCACGGCATCTACAACCAGAACCTGCAGGCCGTGCCGCCCACCGGATCGATCTCGTACATCAACAACTCGACCTCGTCGATCCACCCCGTGGCGTCGAAGATCGAGATCCGCAAGGAAGGCAAGATCGGCCGCGTCTACTACCCGGCGCCGTTCCTCACGAACGACAACCTGGAGTACTACGCCGACGCCTACGAGATCGGCGCCGAGAAGATCATCGACACCTACGCCGCGGCCACGCAGCACGTCGACCAGGGCCTCTCGCTCACGCTGTTCTTCAAGGACACCGCCACCACCCGCGACATCAACCGGGCGCAGATCTACGCCTGGCGCAAGGGCATCAAGACCATCTACTACATCCGTCTCCGCCAGCTCGCGCTGGAGGGCACGGAGGTCGACGGCTGCGTCAGCTGCATGCTCTGACGGCGTGCTCACTGTGACCGCCCCACCCGCTACCCGAAAGACGGAGTCATGACCCCTCCCCCCTCCGAGCCGCTCAAGCTGCTCAACAAGGTGCAGGCCATCAACTGGAACCGCATCCAGGACGAGAAGGACGTCGAGGTCTGGAACCGCCTCGTCAACAACTTCTGGCTGCCCGAGAAGGTGCCGCTGTCGAACGACGTGCAGTCGTGGAACACGCTCACGCCCGCCGAGCAGCAGCTCACGATGCGGGTGTTCACAGGCCTCACCCTGCTCGACACCATCCAGGGCACGGTCGGAGCGGTCTCGCTCATCCCGGATGCGCTGACGCCGCACGAGGAGGCCGTCTACACGAACATCGCGTTCATGGAGTCGGTGCACGCCAAGTCGTACTCGTCGATCTTCTCGACGCTGTCGAACACGAAGGACATCGACGAGGCGTTCCGCTGGTCGGTCGAGAACCCGAACCTTCAGAAGAAGGCCTCGATCGTGCTCGACTACTACCACGGCGACGACCCGCTGAAGCGGAAGGTCGCCTCGACGCTGCTCGAGAGCTTCCTCTTCTACTCCGGGTTCTACCTGCCGATGTACTGGTCGTCGCACGCCAAGCTCACGAACACGGCCGACCTCATCCGCCTCATCATCAAGGACGAGGCGGTGCACGGCTACTACATCGGCTACAAGTTCCAGCGCGGGCTCGAGCTCATCGACCAGGCCAAGCGCGACGAGCTGAAGGACTACACCTTCTCGCTGCTCTACGACCTCTACGAGAACGAGACCCAGTACACGCAGGATCTCTACGACGAGGTCGGCCTCACCGAAGACGTCAAGAAGTTCCTGCACTACAACGCCAACAAGGCGCTCATGAACCTCGGCTACGAGCCGATGTTCCCGAAGCAGGTCACCGACGTCAACCCGGCCATCCTCTCCGCCCTCTCCCCGAACGCCGACGAGAACCACGACTTCTTCTCCGGCTCCGGCTCCTCCTACGTCATCGGCAAGGCGGTCAACACGGAGGACGAGGACTGGGACTTCTAGTCCGGTGACGGCCGAAGCGCCCGCGTCGCCCGCGACCGCCGCGGGCGACGCGCACGCAGGTGCCCGCCCGGCCGGCGCGCGCGAGCGGGCGGCCTGGGCCGACTTCGCGCGCGGGGTGAGCGTCGTGCTCGTGGTGCTCATGCACCTGTACTTCCTGCACTACACCTGGTTCTTCCGGGGCGAAGACGGCGCCGCGGTCGTGAAGTCGGTGCTCGACTTCACGAGCCCCCTCCGCATGCCGTTGTTCTTCCTCGTCTCGGGGTTCCTGGCGTCCCGAGCGGTGGAGCGCTCCTGGGGATCGAGCCTGCACGGCCGCATCGTCCAGCCCGTCTACCTGTTCGTGCTGTGGCTCGGTGTCAACATCGCCATCGACGTCTGGCGGGCCGCCCTCGGCGTGCGCGGCGAGGTGAGCCCGTGGGAGTACTTCACCGACAACCTCCTCTGGCCGCAGACCACGCTCTGGTACCTCTACGCCCTCGTGCTCTTCTTCACGGTCACGAGACTCACCCGCGACGTGCCGGCGCCCGTGGTGGTGATCGTCGGCACGATGGTCTCCATCATCGGCACCACGTTCGTCGACGGCCTCGCCCAGAACCTGCTCCGCTCATTCGTCTTCTACGCGCTCGCCTCCCGCGCACCCCAGGTGATCGACTGGATCGTGGCGAGCGTCGCAGCTCTCCGGGCGTGGCCGGCGCTCCTCCTCGTGCTCGGCGCAGGCGCGGGCTACGCCGCGCTCACCGCCCTCTACCTCGAGCTCTGGGTCGACTTCGGCCTCTACCTGCTCGCCGGCGCCGCCGGGGTGCTCTTCGGGCTCGTGCTCTCGGCCCGCATCGGTGGGCACATCCTCGTGGCGCCCGTGCGCTACCTCGGCCGCCACACGCTGCCGATCTTCCTCGTGCACCCGTTCGTCTTCATCGCCGCCAACGACATCCTGGCGGAGAACCCGGACCTGGCCGATGCCATCCTCGACGACCAGACCCTCCTCATCGCCTACCCATGGCTCCTGCTCCTCATCACCCTCGGTCTCAGCGTGGGCCTCGAGGCTCTCGCCGAGCTCCTCGGACTTCGCGCGCTGTTCAGCCTGCCGCGCTGGAAGCAGCGGGCCTCCGGCCCCTAGGCTGGGGGTTCTGTCCGGCGAGCAAGGAGTGCTGTGGGAGTCGTCCGAACCTGGGTCTTCCCGATCCTCCGCATCGTCCTGATCCTCGTGATCGCCGTCGCCCTCGGCAAACTCGCCTTCTTCCCCGATCAGGCGGAGGAGGCGGATCCGGCGGTGCCGACGGGCGAGATCGTCGAGCCCCGCACCGTGGTGGGCATCGGCAGCATCACGAACGACGTGATCGTGCAGGCCACCGTCTCCGCCGACGCCGCCGTGCCCGTGAAGGCCACCGCCGCGGGCACCGTCGACGAGATCTTCGTGGCCCAGGGCGCCGGCGTGAGCGCGGGCGACGTGGTGTTCGACGTCAAGGTCGAGATCGAGCGCGATCCGGCGGCGAGCGTCGACGCCGAGGGCAAGCCGCTGCCCGCGATCTTCCGCTACGTGGAGGTGACCGCACCGGCATCCGGCACCCTCAGCTCGCTCGGCGTGATCGAAGGCCAGGCGGTGACGATCGGCGAGGTCACGGGCCAGGTGGCACCGCCCACGTTCTCGGTCAGCGGCACCCTCGAGCCCGCGCAGCAGTACCGGCTCGTGAACCAGCCCACCGAGGCGTCGGTCGCCATCAGCGGCGGCCCGGCCCCGTTCGTCTGCACGGGGCTCCGCATCATCACCCCGCTGCCGGGCAGCACGGGCACGGATTCCGGTGGCGGGTCGGGCGGAACCGGTTCGGGCGGGTCGGGCGGCGCGCCGGGCGGTGGCGCCGGCGGTGGTGCCGGCTCCACCACGGTCACCTGCCCGGTGCCGAACGGCCAGGTCGTCTTCTCCGGACTCACCGCCGAGATGACGCTCGCAGGCGGTCAGGTCGACAACGTGCTCGTGGTGCCGATGACGGCCGTGCGCGGTGCAGCCCAGACCGGCACGGTGTGGGTGTCGACGACCGACGGTGGCACCGAGGAGCGCGCCGTCGGGCTCGGGCTGAGCGACGGGACGTTCGTGGAGATCACGGGCGGGCTCACCGAGGGCGAGGAGATCCTCGAGTTCGCCCCCGGCGCGCTCGCCGTGCCTGGCGGAGGCATGGAGGGCATGGAGAACTGCATCAGCCTTCCCGACGGCAGCATGAGCTGCGCCGGCTGATGTCGCTGCTGCACCTCAGCGAGGTCACCCGCACGGTGATCCCGCCCGATCAGCCGGCGCTGACCATCCTGAACGGGGTCGACCTCACCGTCGAGCCCGGAGACCGGGTGTCGATCGTCGGCCGCTCCGGATCGGGCAAGTCGACGCTGCTCAACCTGATGGGCCTCCTCGACCAGCCCACGAGCGGCACCCTCACCTTCGACGACCGGCCCGTGAAGTCGTACTCGAGCGCCGAGCGCGACCGCGTGCGGGGGGCCCGGATCGGGTTCATCTTCCAGCAGTTCAACCTGCTGCCTGGCCGCACGGCGCTCGAGAACGTGACCATGCCGCTGCTCTACGCCAGCGGCACGCAGTTCTGGCGGCGCAAGGCGATCGCCGCCGAGATGCTCGAGCAGGTCGGGCTCGGACACCGGCTCACCAGCCTGCCGGATCGGCTCTCGGGCGGCGAGCAGCAGCGGGTCGCGATCGCGCGGTCGCTCGTGCGCGGGCCGAGCCTCATCCTCGCCGACGAGCCCACCGGCGCCCTCGACCTCGACACGGGGCAGACCGTGATGGAGCTCATCGACGACGTCGCCACGCGCACGGGGGCGGCCCTCGTGATCATCACGCACGATCCGGCCATCGCCACGCGCGCCCGCGACCACTACCGGCTCGACCGCGGCGTGCTGCGGCGGGCGGATGCGGGCGTGGGGGAGCGGACGGCGGCGCTCGCCGCCGACGGGGCCGGGGCCTCCGGGGCCGGCGCCTTCGGGGCATCCGCATGAAGCGCGCGCTCACCGGTTTCGTGGGGGCCGTTCTCGAGGCATGGCAGGAGCTGCGCATCCACCGCACCCGAGTGCTGCTCTCGCTCATCGGG
This sequence comes from Herbiconiux oxytropis, assembly GCF_024979315.1. Taxonomy (GTDB): domain Bacteria; phylum Actinomycetota; class Actinomycetes; order Actinomycetales; family Microbacteriaceae; genus Herbiconiux; species Herbiconiux oxytropis. The sequence continues at coordinate 21,627 of NZ_JANLCK010000007.1, forward strand.
GTGGCGGTCGCGGTGTGCTCGCTCACCACCGTGGTGGCGCTCGGCGCCATCGTGCAGCAGGCCAACGAGGAGCTCAGCGAGCGCTCGAGCGGGCGCCCCGCGACCCTCTACCTCTCGGCCTACAGCGACGGCACCGGCGCCGGCGGGTCTGCCGAGATCGACGGCGAGCTCATGGATGCCACGTGGGCCGAGACCCTCGAGCGCTACGACGTGACCTACGGCAGCCGGGTGCTCTCGGGCTCGCAGAACGTGGGGTTCGTCGACGGCATCGTGCCCGTGGGCGTGCAGGCCGTCGACCAGCCCTACGGCGAGATGCACCGCGTGCGCGTCTCCGAGGGTGCCTGGTTCACTCCGGGCGACGCGCTCCAGCTCGCACCGCGCCTGATCGTGAACCAGATCTTCTGGGAGCGGATCGGCTCGCCCGACCTCGCAACGCATCCCACCGTGAAGCTCGGCGGCCAAGGCGCGCAGCCCACCACGATCGCGGTGGTCACGGGGGTCACCCCGGTGGCGAGCTACGAGACCGAGCCGTCGATGTTCATGCTCGTCGACCAGTTCGCGGCCGTGCAGGCGGCCGACCCCACGGGTGGTGGCGGCGGCGCGGGGGGCTTCGCCGACCCGTTCGCGGGCGGCGCGCAGACCCAGTACGAGATGTGGGTGCCTCCCGCGCTCGCCGAACCGCTCATCCCGCTGCTGCAGCGCGACTTCACCGCAGCCCTCGGCGAGGGGGTGCAGGTCGACGTGTTTCGGCAGGACTTCGCGCAGTACGGCGACGACCCGTTCCTCGTGACGAAGCTCGTGGTGGGCGGGATCGCCGTGCTCGTGCTGCTGCTCGGGGCGCTCGGGCTCGTCAACATCGCGCTCGTGACGGTTAAGCAGCGGGTGCGGGAGATCGGCATCCGGCGGAGCTTCGGTGCGACGGCCGGGCGGGTGTTCTTCGCCGTGATGATGGAGAGCGTCGTGGCGACGGTCGCGGCCGGTATCGCGGGAGTCGTCGCGGCGGTGCTCATCGTGCAGAGCCCGTGGGTGCGAGATCTCGTGGGGCAGGGCATGATCACCGACTTCCCGCCGTTCCCCGTCGATGCCGCCCTGCTCGGGCTCGTGGCCGCGACCGCCGTGGGGGCCCTCGCGGGGCTGCTGCCGGCGCTCGTGGCGGTGCGCGTGAAGGTGATCGACGCGATCCGGTACTGAGCGGTGCGGGGGCGCATCGCCGCATCCCCGCATAGCCGCTTCGGTGCTGATGCGGGCGGGCTAGACCGGTGTGACCGGTGGAAGGCCACCGAGGACCGCGACGACGTTCTGCACCGCGAGGTCGCCCATGCGCTCGCGCGTGGCGGCGCCGGCGCTGCCGATGTGCGGCACCGCGACGACGTTCGGCAGGGCGAGGAGGCCCTGGCTGATGGCGGGCTCCCACTCGAAGACGTCGAGGCCGGCGGCGCCGATGACGCCGTCGCGGAGGGCGTCGATGAGGGCGAGCTCGTCGACGATGGGCCCGCGGGCGGTGTTGATGAGGATGGCGGAGCGCTTCATGGCCGCGAACTGCTCGGCGCCGATGAGGTGCCGGGTCTCGGAGGTGAGCGGGCAGTGCAGCGACACGACGTCGCTCTCGGCGAGCAGCTCGGCAAGCTCGACGGCGCGGATGCCCAGGGCCTCCGCCTCGGGGCCCGACGCGCGCGAGCCCGTGGCCACGATGCGCATCCCGAACGCGGCCGCCCGCCTCGCCACCGCGAAGCCGATGCGGCCGAGGCCGACGATGCCGAGGGTGGCGCCCGCGCTCACGTCGAGGCCCACGAAGAAGTCGGGCTCCCAGCGCCACTCGGCCCCGGTGCGCACGAAGCGGTCGGCCTCGACCACCCTGCGGGCGGTGGCGAGCAGGAGGGTGAAGGCGAGGTCGGCGGTGGCCTCGTCGAGCACGCCGGGGGTGTTGGTCACGGCGATGCCGCGGGCGGTGGCGGCGGGCACGTCGATGTTGTCGTAGCCCACGCCGAGGTTGGCGACGAGGCGGAGGGAGGGGCCCGCGGCGTCCATGACCTCGCCGTCGATGCGGTGGGTGACGAGGCTCACGATGGCGGAAGCGCCCGGCACGGCGGCGAGCAGGTCGTCGCGGTCGGCGGTGGAGGTGGTGACCTCCACGGGGGCGGCGGCGAGCCGGGCGGCCGCGTTCGGCGGCAGCGTGAACGTGAGGTGTGCGCGGGGGCGGCGCGCGAGGGCGGCGGCGGGGTCGGTGGCAGCGTCGGTGCCGGTGGCAGCGTCGGTGCCGGCGGGGTCGGTGGCCGCCGAGGTGGCCCCGTTGCGGGCGGCCGGGGGAACGGAGGGCGTCGTCGCATCGCTCATGACTCCACTCTGGCATCTCCGGTCGCCCGTGGGGGTCGCTGGGTGCTCGGCGACGTTCCGCGTGTTGACAAGGGGCGGGCGGCGTGAGGGGATGAGCGGGTGGCTTCTCGTGTCGTGATCGCGCCGGACTCGTTCAAGGGCACCGCCACCGCGGTCGAGGCGGCTGAGTGGCTGGCCGAGGGGTGGCTCTCGGTGTGCCCGGGCGACGACGTCGTCCGCATCCCGATGGCCGACGGCGGCGAGGGCGCTCTCGACGCTTTCGAGCTGGCGCGCCCGGATGCGCGGCGCATCCCGGTCACCGTCACCGGTCCCGACGACCGCGTGATCGAGGCGACCTGGCTGTGGCTGCCGCCGACCGCGGTGCTCAGGGGTGTGTCGGGCGCTGCCGATCGGCTCGGCGGCACCGCCGTGGTCGAGCTCGCGAGCACGAGCGGCATCACGCTGCTCGACCGGCTGCGGCCGCTCGAGGCGCACACGATCGGCTTCGGCCAGGCCATCCGCGCGGCCCTCGACGCGGGGGTCGACGAGGTGGTGCTCGCCATCGGCGGGAGCTCCTCGACCGACGGCGGGGCGGGCGCCCTCGAGGTGCTCGGGGCGAGTTTCACGGGAGACGATGGCCGTCCGGTGGCCCCGGGCAACGGAGGGCTCGCGTCGATCCGGCGCGCCGACCTCTCGACGCTCCGCGCTCTGCCGCCCGGGGGCGTCGCGGTGCTGAGCGACGTCGACAACCCCCTGCTCGGTCGCCGAGGAGCCGTGGCGGTCTTCGGGCTTCAGAAGGGGATCGAGGAGGGCCTCGCTCCCCAGGCCGAGGCCAATCTCGCGGTGTTCGCCCGGGTGCTGGCGGAGGCCACGGGCATCGACCCCGAGACCCCCGGCGCGGGCGCAGCCGGCGGCACGGGCTTCGGGCTGCTCGCGTGGGGCGCGCGACTCACCCCGGGCGCCACCGCGGTGGCCGAGCTGCTGAGGCTGCCGGAGCGACTCGCCGGCGTCGACGTCGTCATCACCGGGGAGGGCCGCTTCGACGACCAGTCCGAAGCGGGGAAGGTCCCCACCACGGTGCGCGACCTGGCGCGAGCGGCCGACGCCGGCACCTCCACGTCCGCCCCGGTGCGCGTGGCACTCGTCGCGGGGGCGATCGAGGGCCCGACCGCCTCGTTCGACGACGCCGTCGCGCTCACCGACCTGGCCGGATCCGCTGCCGCCGCCATGGCCGACCCCCGCCCCCACCTCGTGGCCGCCGGAGCAGCCCTCGCCTCGCGCGGACATCGCCACGTCTGAGCTGAAGCGGCACTGCATCCGGCTCGGAGAACAGCAGCCTCGGCGAACTCCGCGCCACACCGGACGTCGCGCACCCACGACACCGCGTGAGACGGCGTGCGGGCACGTGCGGCGCCGTGAGTGGTGGGGTTTATGCGCCCGCTGCTCCGCGGGTGGGGCGGTCCGCGCGCACGCGACGGCCGAGTGGTGACAGAGTGAGGGGATGACTGCATCGAGGCGCGCCTGGCAGGCGCTCATCGTCCTGCTGGCGGGTATGTGCATCGCCCTGCTGGACACCACCATCGTGAACGTGGCGCTGCCCTCGATCCGCACGAGCATCGACGCGAGCGAGGCGACCCTCAGCTGGATCATCTCCGGCTACGCCCTCGCCTTCGGTCTCGCACTCATCCCCGCGGGCCGGATCGGCGACCGGATCGGCCACAAGTGGGTGTTCTTCACCGGCATCGCGCTGTTCACCCTCGCGAGCCTCGCGTGCGGGCTGTCGCAGAACGACTTCCAGCTCATCGCCTCGCGCGTCGTGCAGGGGCTCGCCGGCGGCATCTTCGTGCCCGCGGTCACCGCGTACATCCAGTTGCTGTTCCCGATCAGGATGCGCGGCAAGGCCTTCGCGATCATGGGCGCCGTGATCGGCGTCTCGACCGCCCTCGGCCCCATCATCGGCGGTCTCATCATCCAGGCGTTCGGATCCGAGGAGGGCTGGCGGCTCGTCTTCGGCGTCAACCTCCCGATCGGCATCGCGACGCTCATCGCGGCGGCGATCCTCCTCCCCGGCCGGAGGGAGACGGACGAGGTGGCGGCCGAGGCCGCGCCTGCCGGTGCAGGCGCGCCTGCCGGTGCCCCCGCATCGGCTGCCCCTGCCGGCCCATCTTCCGCCCCCACCAGGGCCGGCATCGACTGGGTCGGGCTCGTCCTCGTGTCGGGTGGCCTCATCGGCCTCCTCGTCCCCCTCATCCAGGGTGAAGACGAGGGCTGGCCGCTCTGGACCTTCCTCGTCCTCGCCGCCGGCGTGCTCCTCCTCGTGGCGTTCGGCGCCTGGGAGGTCGCCTACACCAAGCGCGGCCGCCTGCCCCTCGTGCCCCCCAAGCTCTTCCGGCATCCGGCGTTCACGGGCGGAGTCGTGCTCGCCCTCGTCTACTTCGCAGCCTTCACGAGCATCTTCTTCACCATCTCGCTGCTCTGGCAGAGCGGGCTCGGCCACACGGCGCTCGAATCGGGGGCGGTCTCGATCCCCTTCGCCATCGGCTCCATCATCGGCTCCAGTCAGAGCAACCGCCTCTCCGAGCGTCTCGGCCGCACCGTGCTCATCATCGGCACGGCGGCCGTCGCGGTGGGGCTCGCCTGGGTGTGGATCGTGCTCCTCGTCACGAACCCGGCGGATCTCACCAACTGGCTCCTCCTCGCCCCGCTGTTCATCGCGGGCCTCGGCAACGGCCTCTTCATCGCCCCGAACGCCCAGTTCATCGTGGCGACTGTCGACCGGCCTGACGCGGGCGCGGCCTCCGGAGTCATCAGCGCCATGCAGCGCATCGGCAGCGCGGTGGGCATCGCGGTCATCGGCAGCGTGCTGTTCGGCACGCTCGTGGTGAACGGATCGTCGGCGGATGCCGTGGCGAGCGCGTTCGTGACCAGCTCGGCCGCGGCGATGGGCGTGAGCGTCGCGTTCGCGGTCGTCGCCTTCCTGCTCGTGTTCGCACTGCCGCGCCGCACGGCGGCCCCGGGCGGGCGCTGATCCACGGCTGCCCCGCACGGCGGACCGGGCTCCTCCTCCGGATCCGCTGTGGGCGGTTTCTCAGACAGGGGTTGCGCCCGGGCGTGTCGGGCCGCTAGTGTCGGAGACCGCGACAACACGGTCGCCCGGAGAAGGAGGAGGTGAGCACATGTTTGATTCAGATCACATCGCGCTTCCCCCGTTCTCCCACGTCGCAGGCTAGCCTCCCGCTCGCCGCGCTGCGGATGCCCTGACGGTCTTCGTCGGGCCCGCCTGGAAGCGCCTTCATCGCCCGCATCCCGCTTGAAGGAAATCAACCGTGTTCACCTCGTCCTCGCGCGCGCTCGACAGCGCGCTGCTTCGTTTCGTCCCCCCTGAATCCGTCTCGTCGGTCGACGCCCAGGCCTACGGCCGAGGGCTCGCGGCCGGCACCTATCGCCGCGAGTGGTCGTGGCTCGCCCTCCTCGATGGCGCCGTCGTGGCGCGCGGGGTGTGGTGGGGCCCCGTCGGCTCCGTGCACCCCGTGGAGCTGCGGTGCCTCGCGGTCGACGCGACCGTGCCGCATCCCGAGGTCTGGGGTGCTGCGCTCATCCGCTGCGCGCATCGGGAGTTCGCCGAGGCGGGAGCGATCCTCGCGCCCGACCTGGTCGTGGAGGTCGACTCTACCCGGCGCACCGAGCCCGACGTGGTGGCGGCGCTCGCCTGGCGGCAGGAGGCCGCTCGACAGGCGGGGCTGCCTGTCGTGACCGAGACCGTCGTCGAGTCGGCGGCTTCGCCGCTGGCGCGGGTGACGTTCTCGGCGCGTCCTCTCGTGGCCCCGGCCGCCGCCGCTCAGCCCGCCCTCCGCTAGCGTGGAGGCGTGAGCGATCCAGCGGCGACCGGGCCGGCCTTCGAGATCCCGATCGGCCCGGGCTCCACCTCCGCCCTGCGCGTGGAGCCCGGGACGATCCTCGCCGTCTGCTCTGCCTCCGCCTCCGATCTCGGGGCCCTGCTCGCCTCGGCCACCTCGCAGGTCGAACGCCAGCGCAACGCGCCCTCGCGGCAGCCGGTGCGACCTGGCCCCGCCTCGGTTGCTCGGCTCGCGGTGATCTCGGCGCGGTCGGGTGTGGCGAGCGGGTTCGACCTGATCGAGAACGTCTTCCTCGGGCGGGTGCCGCTTCGCCGTCTCGGCCCGATCCCGATCGGCATCGACACCAAGCGGATGCGCGCCGAAGCGGCCCTCGTGCTCGCCGACGTCGGCCTCGACCTGCCCCTCGAGACCCGCGGCGACCAGCTCGACGAGCTCGCCCGCCTGCGCCTCGAGCTCGCCAGAGCCCTCACCGCCGACGCCGACCTCATCGTGCTCGACGAGCCCACCGCCCTGCTCGGCGCCCCCGCTGTGCATCCGGACGCCACGGGGGACGCCGCCCGTCTCCTCGCGCTGCTCGGGCGGCTGCGCGATCGCGGGCTCGCCGTCGTCGTGCTCACCCAGCGCCCCCGCCAGGCCCTCGCCTACGCCGACTCGGTCGCCGTGCTCGCCGGGCGCCGGCAGGTGGCGCGCCACGTCGTGCCCGCCGGGGCTTCTGCCGCCGACGTCGAAGCCGTCCGTGCGGCGATCCTGCGCGACATGTTCGCCGGTGCAGACGTCGCCGGTGCAGACGTCTCCGGTGCGCCGGAGGCGTCTTTCACCGCCGCATCCGGTGCCACCTCGGCCACCTCCGACGCGCGCGGGGACCTGCTGCGGGTGCGCGGGTGGAGCGTGCACGACGTGCTGCGGCCCGAACGGCTCGTGGTCGACGACGTCTCGTTCGAGGTGGGCGCAGGCGAGATCGTGGGCGTCGCGGGCCTGCGTCGATCCGGTGCCGAGGATCTGCTGCTCAGCATCTACGGGCGCTCCGCCGGCACGGATGCCACGGGCGAGGTGAGAGTGAGCGGCACCACCGTGCAGACCGACACCGTCGAGCGCGCCATCGCCGCCGGACTCTTCTTCGCCGGCACGCCCCACCAGCGCTACCGCATGCAGCTGCTCGGCGGTTTCGCCGTGCCGGTCTCGCAGTCGAGGGTGCGCGGGCTCGCGTCGTTCGGACTGCTGAGCGACGCCTCCGAGGTGCCCTCGGACGCCGAACGCGGCACCGGCGCGAAGCTCCTCGGGGCCGTGCGCTCGCTCAGCCGGGAGGGCGATCAGGGTGCCAGGGTGCTCGGCCTGCTCGAGGCGTTCCCCGCCTCCGAGCGCCAGGTGCTCCTCCTGCTCGAGCCGTTCGATGGCGCGACCCCCGCCGAGCGCGACAGCCTGCTCGCCGCCCTCCGCACGGCGGTCGCCGGTGGCAAGGGCGCCGTGCTCGTCTCGACCGACACCGCGTTCCTCCTGGAGCACTGCGACCGCACCCTCGCGCTCGCCGAGGGCCGCCTCACCGGCACCCTCCCGCGCGGCACCTCCCTCGCCACGGCGGGCCCGCTCCTCGCCCCCCACTGACCGCTCGCGCCACCCCGGGCGCGGAGCGGACGTGCGGGGGTGGATCGGGCTGAGGCGCTAGCGTGGTGGGGTGAGCGTGCAGACGGGGCGGGTGCCGCGGTGGGGACTCGTCGACGTGGTCGCGGGGCTCCTGGGGTTCGTGCTGCTGTCGGCCCTCGTGCAGGCGCTCGTGCGGATGCCCGCCCTCGCCACCCAGCCGCAGCTCCGCTGGGCGCTCGAGCAGATCGTGGCCGGATGGCTGCCGCTCGTGGCCGTGGTGCTCATCGCGTGCTTCTGGCGGGGCCGCCGGAGCCTGGCCGCCGACTTCGGTCTGCGCTTCCAGCCCGTCGACCTCGCCATCGGACTGCTCGCCGGGCTCGTGCTGCGCGCCTCCGCCGTCGGCATCGCCGAGCTCACCCGCGCGGTCTCGGGCACCCCGAGCACGCCGTACGGCGGGGGAGTGGGCGCCGACCCGCTGTGGTTCGCGCTCACCGCGGTCGTCGCCGCCTCGATCGTGACGCCCGTCGTGGAGGAGCTCTACTTCCGAGGCCTCGTGCTCCGCTCCCTGCAGCAGGCGGTGCTCGGCACCGGCACAGGCACAGAAGAGCGTGCACCCGACCGCCACCGGCTCGCCGCCGTCGTCGCGGTCATCGGCTCGTCGCTGCTGTTCGTCGTGTTCCACCTCGACGGCGTGCCCGAGACCGCCGCCGCCGTCTCCCGGCTGATCACCCTCTTCATCGTCGGACTCGTGCTCGGCTGCCTCGCCGTGCTCACTCGACGCCTCGGCCCCTCGATCGTGACCCACATGGTGTTCAACCTCTCGGTCGCCGTGATCGACATCGTCACGAGCGCGACGTCGGCGCCGTCGGCGCCGATCCTCGGCTGACACCTGACGGCTGACACCTGACACCTGACACCTGACGGCTGACGGCTGACGGCTGACGGCTGACACCGACGGGACCAGAGCCACGGGCGTGATCCCGTACACCGGGATAGCATCACGAGATGTCCTCACCGCCGAGTCCCGCCGCCCCCGACGACCACGACCACGGCCGCCCGCCCGAAGCCCGGGTCCCCGAGGCGGCGGGCCCGGTCGAGGCCCCCGCCCCCTACAAGGTGGCGCGCCGCTGGCCGATCGTCTCCGGTGCCGTCGCGCTTCTCGTGGTGGGGCTGCTCGCCCTCGTGCTCGTGACCCGCGGACAGGGCTCGCTCCCGTTCGCCTTCGACGAGGAGTGGATGGAGGAGGTGCTCGAGAACCGCAACACCTTCTGGGAGGCACCCTCCCTCTTCATGAACTACCTCGGCGGCGGCTTCGTGGCCGTCTTCGTCATCCCGCTGCTCGTGATCGGCCTGCTCCTGCTGTTCCGCCGCCCCTGGGCCGCCCTCTACTTCCTGGCCTCGATCGTGGCGAGCGCGGCAGTGGTGCAGATCCTCAAGTCGGCGGTGGGCCGCGCCCGCCCCGAGGAGATGCTCGTGGTCTCGGACTTCGGCTCGTTCCCGTCCGGCCACGCCGCCAATGCGGCCACCCTCTCGGTGGCCCTCGGCATCGTCTTCGTGCGGGTGTGGATCTGGGTGGCCGGCTCCGTCTACACCGTGCTCATGATGGCGAGCCGCACCTACCTCGGCGCCCACTGGCTGAGCGACACCATCGGCGGTCTGCTGCTCGGCGCAGGTGTCGCCGTGCTGCTGTGGGCTCCGTTCGCCGCGCGACTCTACCGCGAACGCGGCCTACCGCATCCGCCCGTCTGGAAGCCCCGACCCGACCGCGCTCTCGAATCCGGGCCCCGCGCCCGGTAGCGTCGACCCATGAGCGCCCTCCCCGTCACCCTCGAAGCCGTCGAACTGCACCGGATCGGCATGCCGCTCGTGCGGCCCTTCGAGACGAGCTTCGGCCGCCAGACCGCCCGCGAGGTGCTGCTCGTGCGCGTGCGCACTGCCGAGGGCGAGGGCTGGGGCGAGTGCGTGGCGATGACGGATCCCTTCTACTCCCACGAGTACGTCGACGGCTGCGAGGCCGTGATCACCTCCTACCTCGCCCCGGCCCTGCTCGCGGCGCGCACCCTGAGGGCCGACGACGTGGCGGGACTCCTCCGCTTCGTGGTGGGGCACCGGATGGCGAAGGCCGCGCTCGAGACCGCCGTGCTGGATGCGCAGACACGGGCGGCCGGTCTGAGCTTCGGCGAGTTCTTCGGCGCCGTGCGGCCCGAGGTCGACTGCGGGGTCTCGGTGGGGATCTCGCCGTCGATCGACGAGCTGCTCGAGGAGGTCGCCGGCTATCGCGACGCGGGCTACCGGCGCATCAAGCTCAAGATCAAGCCCGGCTGGGACCTCGAGCCGGTGGCCGCGGTGCGCGAGCTCCTCGGCCCCGCCGCCCTGCTCCAGGTCGATGCGAACACCGCCTACACCGAGGCCGACATCGATCACCTGCGCGGCCTCGATCCGTTCGGCCTCCTGCTGATCGAGCAGCCGTTCGTGGAGGAGGACATCCGCACGCACGTGCGGCTCGCCCGCGCGATCGACACCCCCGTGTGCCTCGACGAGTCGATCACCGGGGTCGACGTCGCCATCGATGCGATCGAGCGGGATGCGACCTCCATCGTCAACATCAAGCCGGGCCGGGTGGGCGGCTACCTCGAGGCGATCCGCATCCACGACGCCTGCCTCGAACGCGACGTGCCCGTGTGGTGCGGTGGCATGCTCGAGACCGGGGTGGGCCGCGCCGCCAACGTGGCCCTCGCGGCCCTGCCGGGCTTCACCTTGCCGGGCGACACCTCCGCCTCCGACCGCTACTTCGCCGAAGACCTCACGGAGTCGTTCGTGCTCGTCGACGGCCGCCTCGCGGTTCCCGCGGGCCCGGGCTCCGGCGTGACGGTGCGCGAGGAGCTCCTCGGCGACTGGGCGCTCCGCACGCCCGTCGTGCTCTCGGTCTCGTGACGCCAGAACCTGCATCCTTCACCGTCCGCCCCTACCGGCCGGAAGACCGCGCGGCGGTCGAGCGGATCTGCCTCGAGACGGGTGACGCCGGCCGCGACGCCACACCTCTGCACCCCGACCCGCGCGAGCTGACCCACCGCTGGGCGACCCCGTACCTGCTGCTCGAGCCCGAGCATGCCTTCGTGGCGGAACGCCACGGGGTCGTGGTCGGCTACGTGCTCGGCACGGCCGACACCCGGGCCTATGTCGCCGATTTCGTCCGTGCCGACTGGGCCGATGCCGCCGGGGGATCCCCGCTCGACGACCCCGCCCGGCGCGAGCACGCCGCACATATGCTTCCCGTGGAATGCGACGACTACCCCGCCCACCTGCACATCGACCTCGGCGAAGGTGCGAGGGGTGGCGGCCTCGGCCGCCGTCTGATCGACCGCTTCGTCGAGGGCCTTCCGCCGGGCACCGGCGTGCACGTGGTGGTCGATCCCGAGAACGCCGGCGCCCTCGCGTTCTACCCCCGCATCGGCTTCGAGCGGTTGAGGCAGAGCGCCGAGGGCGTCGTGTTCGGCCTCAGCGCTCCGCAGCGGGAGTGAGCACGAGCGCCTCGGGTGACATCAGGGCGATCAGGATGAGCGCGAGCAACGCGATCACTCCCGCGATCGTGAGCCGGCCGGCCCACGGCCATCGCTCGAACCAGAAGAGGAGATCGGCGTGGTCGTGGCGCAGCTGGGTCGCGGTGATCGGATCGGGGGCCCGCCGCACGGGCACCTCGAACGCGGCGGCGACGGTCTCGATGGCCTCGTTGGTCCAGAACTCTCCGCGCATCCGCACGAGCAGCTCGCCCGTGGTGTCGACGAGGAAGAGCTGGCGGTCGGTCTCGGCGGTCACCCCGCGATAGACGTCGATCACGACCGCGGCGGCGATCCGCTTGGCCGGGATGCGGCTCTGACGGCGGAAGAAGCCGCGCTCGACGAGGCCGTCCGGGCCCAACCGGATGCTCACACCGCGCAAGAGAGCAGACCCGGCCAGGTAGAGGGCGAGCACGAACGCGAACGCGATGGCGACGCGGAGCCAGGTGCCGCGCGGAAGCGAGAACCACAGCATGGCCGCGAAGACCGGGAGGATGAGGGCCGCGGCGGCGAGGCGGGTCTGCCGGATGAGCTGCACGCGGGGACGGATCAGCATGGTCGAGCGATCGATCGGGACTCCCACGTGTCGAGGATACGGATCGCGCGGTGCTGATGCAGGCGGCCAGGTGGGGGACATCGGCGGGCCGATTACCAGCGAGCGCCCAGGCGAGCCCCCGGCCCTATGCACGGTCCGCATCCGTTCGTAGGCTGGCGGCATGACAGTCACCAGCCCTGTCCATCCCGCCGCCGCCGACCCTCGCTCGACCGTCTCCCTCGCCGCCGTCGACCTCTGGTGGCGAGCAGCCAACTACCTCTCCGTCGGCCAGATCTACCTGCTCGACGACCCCCTTCTCGAGCGCCCGCTCGCGCGCGACGACGTCAAGCCGCGCCTGCTCGGCCACTGGGGCACGACACCCGCGCTGAACTTCGTCTGGGCGCACCTGAACAAGCTCATCGTCGAACGCGAGACGAATGTGATCTACATCGCCGGCCCCGGCCACGGCGGCCCCGGCGTGGTGGCGAGCGCCTGGCTCGACGGCACCTACTCCGAGCTCTTCCCGCGCATCACGCGCGACGGCGCGGGCATGAAGAAGCTGTTCCGCCAGTTCTCGTTCCCGGGCGGCATCCCCTCCCACGCCGCTCCCGAGACCCCGGGCTCGATCAACGAGGGCGGGGAGCTCGGCTACTCGCTCGTGCACGCCTACGGAGCCGTGCTCGACAACCCCTCCCTCGTGGCCGCCTGTGTGGTGGGCGACGGCGAGGCCGAGACCGCCACGCTCGCAGCGAGCTGGCACCTCAACAAGTTCCTCGACCCGGCCAGCGATGGCGCTGTGCTGCCGATCCTGAATCTCAACGGCTACAAGATCGCCAATCCCACCCTGCTCGCGCGCATCCCCGAGGAGGAGCTGCTCGCTCTGTTCACCGGCTACGGCTACTCCGCGCGGATCGTCGCGGGTGGTTTCGACGGGGAGGATCCGGCGGCCGTGCACGAGCGGTTCGCGGCGGCGCTCGCCGAGGCGACCGACGAGATCGAGGCCATCCAGCACGCCGCTCGCGAGGGCGGAGAGACCGCCCGGCCGGCCTGGCCGATGCTCATCCTGAAGACCCCGAAGGGCTGGACGGGACCCAAGGTGGTCGACGGCCTCCCGGTCGAGAACACCTGGCGCTCGCACCAGGTGCCGCTCTCGGGCGTGCGCGACAACCCCGAGCACCTCGCCCAGCTCGAGGAGTGGCTGCGGAGCTACCGCCCCGAGGAGCTCTTCGACGCCGACGGTCGCCCCGTCGCCGGGCTCGACGCGGTGCGCCCGACCGGCACCCTCCGGATGAGCGACAACCCGCACGCCAACGGCGGACTGCTCCGCCGGGCCCTCGACCTGCCGCCGCTCGAGCCCCGCGCCGTGCCGATGGGGGAGCGGCGCGGTGCCGAGGAGGTGGAGCCCACCCGGGTGCTCGGCCGGTGGCTCCGCGACCTGATGGCCGCGAATCCCCACGACTTCCGGCTCTTCGGCCCCGACGAGGTCGAGTCGAACCGGCTGGGCGACGTCTACGAGGTCACGGGCAAGCAGTGGCAGGGTGAGGTGCTCCCCACCGACCTGCACCTCGACCGCGAGGGCCGGGTGATCGAGGTGCTGAGCGAGAACCTCGCGCAGGGCCTGCTCGAGGGCTACCTGCTCACCGGCCGGCATGGTCTGTTCACCTCGTACGAGGCCTTCATCCACGTGGTCGACTCGATGTTCAACCAGTACGCGAAGTGGCTCGAATCGGCTGCGAAAGTGGACTGGAGGCGCCCCGTCTCCTCCTTCACCTACCTTCTGTCGTCGCACGTCTGGCGGCAGGACCACAACGGCTTCTCGCACCAGGATCCCGGCTTCCTCGACCACGTCGTCAACAAGCAGGCGAGCATCGTGCGCATCTACCTGCCGCCGGACGCGAACTCCCTGCTCGTCACCGCCGAGCACTGCTTCGCCACCCGCGACCTCGTGAACGTGATCGTGGCGGGCAAGCACCCCACCGGTGCGCTGCTGAGCCTCGAGGAGGCGCGCACGCACGGGGCTCGCGGCGCGAGCGTGTGGGAGTGGGCGGGCACCGAGCGGGTGGGGGAGGAGCCCGAGGTCGTGGTCGCCTGCGCGGGCGACGTGCCGACCGTCGAGGCGGTCGCCGCCGTGCAGATCCTGCGCGAGCAGATCCCGGATCTCGGTGTGCGGTTCGTGAACGTCGTCGACCTGATGCGCCTGCAGGACGCCTCAGAGCATCCGCACGGCCTCGACGAGGCGTCGTTCGACGCCCTCTTCACACGCGACAAGCCTGTGGTGTTCGCCTTCCACGGCTACCCGTCGCTCATCCACCGGCTCACCTACCGGCGGGCGAACCACGCCAACATCCACGTGCGCGGGTTCAAGGAGATGGGCACGACCACCACGCCGTTCGACATGCTCATGCTCAACGACCTCGACCGGTTCCGGCTCGTCATGGACGTGATCCGCCGGGTGCCGCGGCTCTCGACGGCCTACGCGGGGCTGTCGCAGCGGATGGACGACGAGCGGGCGGCCCACCGCGCCTACACGCGGGAACACGGAGAGGACATGCCGGATGTCACCGGGTTCCCGGTGCTGGGTACGATGGCGGGATGAGCAACCAGAACCTCCTCGGCCCTCCCGCCACCCTCCTGCCCGATGAGCCGGAGGTGCGCGAGGCGCTCACCCGCGCCGTCGGCTTCGACGTCGACGAGGTGCTGGAGCAGACGGTGAAAGAGCACCCCACGTCGTCGCTGGCCTGGGCGACGCTGTCGGATCGGGCCTGGTCGCGGCGCGAGCCCGTGCAGGCCTACGCCTACGCTCGGGTGGGCTACCACCGTGGGCTCGACGCCCTCCGCCGGGCCGGCTGGAAGGGCCACGGCCCCGTGCCGTTCTCGCACGAGGGCAACCGCGGAGTGCTGCTCGCGCTCTACACGCTGCGCCGTGCGGCCGAGGGCATCGGCGAGACCGACGAGGTCGTGCGGCTGAGCGAGTTCCTCGAGGGCGCCGACCCCGAGGCCGTCGCCGCCATCGAGGCCGGCGAGCGCTGAGCGAGCAGCCCATTCCGGTCGTGTAGGATCTTCCTCGGAAGTGTGTCCGAGCGGCCTAAGGAGCACGCTTGGAAAGCGTGTAGCGTGCAAGCGCTCGCAGGTTCGAATCCTGTCACTTCCGCTCATGAAGGCCCCCGATCCGAGGATCAGGGGCCTTCATCCGTTCGGGCTACAGGTCGCGGAGCGCCTCGGCGATGGGGGTCGATCCCGAGATCGCCTCGAACTGGCGGCGCACCGCGTCGCCGGAGGTCAGCAGCTGGGTGATGATCCAGGCGACGTCGGCGCGCGGGATCTCGCCGCGGCCGGTCGACTGCGCGAGGGTGACGGTGCCGGTGGCCGGTTCGTCGGTGAGTCCGCCCGGCCGCACGACCGTCCAGTCGAGCGAGGTCTCGCGGAGCGCCGCATCCGCTTCGCTCTTGGCGCGCAGGTAGACCTGGAAGACGTCGTCGCTGTCGGGGTCGAAGTCGTCGGCCGCCATGGCCGAGATCATGATGTAGCGGGAGACACCCGCGCGGGCGGCGGCGTCGGCGAGCAGCACCGCGCCGTCGCGGTCGACCGTGAGCTTCCGCTCCGCGGTGGAGCCCGGGCCCGCGCCCGCCGCGAAGACCACGGCGTCGATCTCGCGCTCGGAGAGCTCGGCGGCGAGCTTCTCCGCGTCGGCCTGCTCGAGGTCGAGCACGAGCGCATGCCCGCCGGCCACGGCGATGTCGGCCCCGTGCGAGGAGTTGCGGACGATGCCCCAGACCTCGTGCCCGGAGGCGCTCAGGAGCTTCGTGGTGAGGAGTGCGATTTTTCCGTGCCCGCCGGCGATGGCTACCTTCATGCCCCCAGTCAACGCCGCCAGGCGGCGGCCCGCCACCGGCCCGGGACTTGCTACACTGGTTCCCGGCTCCCCGTGTGGCGCCATCCAGGCCAACTCCCCCAGGGCGGAAACGCAGCAAGGGTAACCGGGCTCTGGCGGGTGCGCGGGGAGTCCTCATACGTTAACCGGGGGTCGGTCGACGGTGATGCTCACGGGGGGGACTCGATGAAGGCACTCGCTCGCACCGCTCTGATCGCCGTCGCGATGGCGACGGTGCTGGCCGCCTCCGGCTGCGCGGGAGGCGATCCCGCCCCCACCACGACGGTCACCGTGACGGCCCCCGCCCCGGCGCCCTCGCCCGCCGAGACGCCCGAGCCCGCGCCCGAACCGGCACCGGATCCCTCCGCCTACTCGGTCGACGACCCCGGCACCTGGGTCATCGACTACGCCGGGATCGGTCCGTTCGTGGTGGGCTCGACGCTCGAGGGCATCGAGGCCGACCTGCCCCACCCGCCCGAGACCTGCCGCCCGGGCGTCGACACCTACGACGTCGACGGCCTCGGTCTCACCGCCGTGAGCGGCATCGACGAGTCCGATCCGGCCGCACCCGTCGTGGTCGTGCGGATGCTCGCCCTCGACACGATCGACACAGCCGACCCCGCCGCCCGGCCGCGCACCGAGGCGGGCATCGGGCTCGGCTCGACCGTGGCGGAGCTCCAGGCGGCCTACCAGGAGCTCGAGACCGTGCAGGGCATGGGCGGTTCCACCGTCTACCAGCTGGCGGCCGACTCCCGGTACATCTCGTTCGAGGACCTGGGCTCCGGCGAGATCCAGATCATCTCGGTGTCGGATTCGGTGGGAGTCGGGAGCGAGTACTGCGGGGCCTGATCACCCGCCCGTAGGATTGGACGCGGTCGACCGAAGAGGAATCCGTGTCATCTGCTGAGAACATCTCCCCGTCCCGTCCGAACTCCCACCCTGGCTCCGGGCCCGGTGTGAAGAGCATCTACATCACCTCCGCCGAGGGGCACTCGGGCAAGTCCACGATCGCTCTCGGAGTGCTCGACATCCTCCGCCGTTCCGTGCAGCGGGTGGGCGTGTTCCGGCCCGTCGCCCGCTCGGTCAGCGCGCGCGACTACGTGCTCGAGATGCTGCTGCAGAACGTGGGGCTCGACCTCGAGTACGAGCAGGCCATCGGCGTGACCTACGACGCCGTGCACGACGATCCGGATGCCGCGCTCTCGCGCATCCTGGAGCGCTACAAGGCCGTCGAGCAGCGCTGCGACGCCGTGGTCATCCTCGGTTCCGACTACACCGACGTGGGCAGCCCCACCGAGCTGAGCTTCAACGCGCGCATCGCCGCGAACCTCGGAGCGCCCGTGCTGCTCGTGCTGGGCGGCCGCCGCGGCCAGGGCAACGACGAGCTGCTCGGCCACTCCGAGGCGCGCACGCCGAGCGACATGCGGCAGATCACCGAGATCGCCCTCGTGGAGCTGCGGAACGCGCACGCGTCGCTCGTGGGGATCGTGGCGAACCGGTCGGATCCGGAGAACCTCGAGAAGATCCGCGACGCCATCGGCAGTGCGGCCCGCGAAGCCGTGGACGCGCTCGCCGAGTCGACCTCGGGCGCGCAGCCCACGAGGATCCCCGTCTGGGCACTCCCCGAGGACCGCGTGCTCGTGGCGCCGAGCGTCTCGGGCATCCTCGAGTCGATCGACGGCACGCTCGAGTTCGGCGACCGCCGGCTGCTCGCCCGCGAGGCTCTCGGGGTGGTCGTCGCCGCGATGTCGATGCGCAACGTGCTGCCCCGGCTCACCGAGGGCGCCGTGGTGGTGGTGCCCGCCGATCGGGCCGAGGTGCTGCTCGCGGTGCTCATGGCCAACGCCTCCGGCACCTTCCCGTCGCTCGCCGCCATCGTGCTGAACGGCGGGTTCGAGCTGCCGGAGGCCGTCCTGCGGCTGATCAAGGGGCTCGATCCGGCGATCCCCATCATCTCGACCGGGCTCGGCACCTACGAGACCGCGGTGCGGATCACCTCCACGCGCGGCCGGCTCGCGGCCGACTCGCGGGTGAAGTACGACAACGCGCTCAGCCTGTTCGAGCAGTACGTCGACGGCGGGCAGCTGCTCGCCCTGCTCGACGTGAGCACGAGCGACGCGGTCACCCCGCTCATGTTCGAGTACGGGCTGCTCGACCGGGCTCGCGCCGCCGACCGGCACATCGTGCTGCCCGAAGGCGACGACGACCGCATCCTGCGCGCCGCCGCGACCGTGCTGAAGCGCGGGGTGGCTCGTCTCACGATCCTCGGCGAGGAGGAGAGCGTGCGCAGCCGCGCTCGCGACCTGGGGGTCGACATCGACGCCGCCGCCGTAGTGTCGCCGTTCGACCCGGAGCTCCGCCAGCGCTTCGCCGAGGAGTACCAGCGCCTGCGCGCCCACAAGGGCACGACCTACGAGATGGCGTTCGACACGGTCTCGGACGTCTCGTACTTCGGCACCATGATGGTGCAGCTCGGCCTCGCCGACGGCATGGTCTCGGGGGCGGCCCACACCACGGCGCACACCATCCGCCCGGCCTTCGAGATCATCAAGACCCGGCCCGGCGTGTCGGTGGTCTCGAGCGTGTTCCTGATGGCGCTCGCCGACCGCGTGCTCGTCTACGGCGACTGCGCCGTCGTGCCCGACCCCACGAGTCCGCAGCTCGCCGACATCGCGGTCTCGGCGGCGGCCACGGCCACCCAGTTCGGCATCGAGCCGCGCGTGGCGATGCTCTCCTACTCCACGGGGGCCTCGGGATCCGGGGCCGACGTCGAGAAGGTGCGCGAGGCCACGGCGCTCGTGCGGGCTGCCGCTCCCGAGCTGCCGGTCGAGGGCCCGATCCAGTACGACGCGGCTGCGGATGCGGCGGTCGCGGCCGCGAAGATGCCGGGGTCGGCCGTGGCCGGGCGGGCGACGGTGTTCATCTTCCCCGACCTCAACACCGGCAACAACACCTACAAGGCGGTGCAGCGCTCGGCGGGCGCGGTGGCCATCGGACCCGTGCTGCAGGGGCTGCGCAAGCCGATCAACGACCTCTCGAGGGGGGCGCTCGTGCCGGACATCGTGAACACGATCGCGATCACCGCGATCCAGGCGGCGGCGCTGGCGGCGTCGGCCTCGGAGGTGTCCTCGTGAGCGCGATCCTGGTGGTCAACAGCGGCTCCTCCTCCTTCAAGTACCAGCTCATCGAGGTGGAGTCCGAGGAGGTGCTGGCTTCGGGGCTCGTCGAACGCATCGGCGAGGAGTCGGGAGCCGCGCGGCACACGACGCCCGAGGGGTCGTGGACGACGGAGACCCCGATCCCGGATCACACCGCCGGCTTCCGCGCCATGCTCGACGCCTTCGAGGAGCACGGTCCCTCGCTCTCGGCGCATCCGCTCTCGGCCGTGGGGCACCGGGTGGTGCACGGCGGCAAGCGGTTCCACGAGGCCACCGTCGTGACCGACCTCGTGAAGATCAACATCGAGGACCTCAGCGAGCTCGCACCCCTGCACAACCCCGCCAACCTCTCGGGCATCTCGGCTGCGCAGGAGGCGTTCCCGGGGGTGCCGCAGGTGGCGGTGTTCGACACCGCGTTCCACCAGACGCTGCCGCCCGCGGCCTACACCTACGCGGTCGACACGGCGCTCGCCGAGAAGCAGCGGGTGCGGCGGTACGGGTTCCACGGCACGTCGTTCGAGTACGTGGCGGGAGCGACGGCAGAGTTCCTCGGCGCCCCGGTCTCGTCACTCAAGCTCATCGTGCTGCACCTCGGCAACGGGGCATCGGCGTGCGCGATCGACGGCGGTCGCTCGGTCGAGACCTCGATGGGCATGACGCCGCTCGAGGGGCTCGTGATGGGCACTCGGTCGGGTGACATCGATGCGGGGGTGCTGTTCCACCTGCACCGGAAGACGGGGGCGACCTTCGCCGAGCTCGACGAGCTGCTCAACCGGCGGAGCGGGCTGCTCGGGCTCTCGGGCACGGGCGACATGCGCGACGTCGTGTCGGCGGCCTCCTCGGGAGACGAGGCGGCGTCGGCGGCGCTCGACGTGTATCTGCACCGCATCCGCTCGTATGTCGGCGCGTACTACGCGCAGCTCGGGCACGTCGACGCGATCGTGTTCACGGCGGGCGTGGGGGAGAACAACGCGCTCGTGCGGGCCGGTGCGCTCGCGGGGCTCTCGGAGGTCGGCATCACGGTCGATCAGTCGCTCAACGAGGCGGCGGGGTCGGGGGCGCGGGTGATCTCGGCGGAGTCGTCGCGCGTGAAGGTGCTCGTGGTGCCCACCAACGAGGAGCTGGAGATCGCGCGGCAGTCGTTCGCGGCTGTCTCGATCGAACAACAGCAGATCTGAGCGACACCGAGCCGATATACGGGGCCGGTGTCGCTCAGATCCACCGTTACTCGGTTCAATCTGCGATGAGGCGCTTGCCGAAGCTCACCGCGGCGTCCCGTTCGTACCCGAGCGCCCGGTAGAACTCCATCACGGGCTCGTTGCCCTCGCGGATCTGCAGGTTCACCTTCGGGCATCCGCGCTCGAGCAGCAGCCGCTCGGCCTCGGCCATGAGACGTCGGCCGAGCCCATGCCCCTGCAGAGCGGGCGCGACCGCGAGGTAGTTCACCCAGGCACGGTGGCCGTCGTAGCCCGCCATCGCGGTCCCGACCACGCGCCCGTCGGCCTCCGCCACGAGGAACAGGTCGCGCTGCACACCGAGCTTCCGCGCCACGTCCTTCCGGGGGTCGTTCCACGCCCGGGTGAGGCCGCACTCCATCCACAGCGCGACCACCGCCTCGGTGTCGGGCTCGCGGAAGGCGCGCAGCCTGATGCCGTCGGTGCCCGCGGCCGTGGCCGCGGCCGTGCCCGTGTCCGCGCTCGTCGGCATCCCGCGGAGCAGCTCTCCCGGCGCATCCGCGGGTCCACTCGCTCCCACTCCGCGCCGCACGGCCTCCGCCATCGCGTGCCGCTGCACCGCCACCGTGTACGTCTCGGGGTCGGCGGAGGCGAGTGACCCCAGACCCTCCGAGAGCGAGACGAGCCCGAGCGCCTCCGCCCGCGCCCGGTCCTCGTCCCACTCCGGCCGGCAGCCGCGCACGAGCCGCGCGATCCGCTCGACGAACCGGCGGTTCTGCGCCCGATGCCGCTCGGCGAGGGTCTGGTCCACGAGGGCGGCCGCGAGAAAGCTCACCCAGACCCGGGCCGCGTCCTCGCCCACCCGGTCGAGGGCGAGCGAGTTCCAGAGCACGGCGAGCAGTGCGCCCTCGGCACCGCCGGCCTCCCGGCCTTCCGCCTCGGCGGCATCCGCGGTGGCCGCGGTGCGTGCATGCAGGAGGTCGCGGGCGTGCAGCAGCAGTGCCTGCTTCGTGGGGAACGCGTGCATCACGAGCCCGGTCGTGCAGCCCGCGCGATCGGCGACGGCGCGGATCGTGAGCCCCGGCAGCCCACGTTCGGTGAGCACCGACCAGGTGGCCTCGGAGAGCCGCTCCTGCTGATCGTCGAGGTTGCGCGAGCGGGCCATCGTTCTCCGTCCGGTCGGATGGTGCTGACTTGCAGGGCAAGCGTAACAGGCGTTACGGTAATGTTCGTTACGAGAAGAGGATGCATGCCCGCCGACGAGACCGCGACCGCGATCACCATCTCCCGGGAGCCGTTCGACTCCGCCGACGCCGCCGCGCTCCGGCAGGCCCAGCGCGACGAGCTCGACGCCCGGTACGGTCGGGACGACCACGAGCCCGGTGAGAAGCCGACGGCCGACAGTGTGCCGGTGTTCCTCGTGGCGCGCACGCCTTCGGGGCGGCCGATCGGCTGCGGAGGGCTTCGTCCCCTCCCTGGTGGCGGTGCCGAGATCAAGCGGATGTTCGTGACGGCTCCGGCGCGCGGGACCGGTGTCGCCGTCACCCTGCTCCGTGCGATAGAGGAGGAGGCGAGGGGGATGGGGCTCGATCGGCTCGTGCTCGAGACGGGCACGGAGCAGCCCGATGCGATGCGCTTCTACGAGCGCGAGGGCTACTCGCGCATCCCGCTCTTCGGGGCCTACGTGGGGTCGGATCTCTCCGTGTGCTATGCCCGGGACCTCTGATGTGGACAATGTCCACATCATCTCGCTAGGATGACGACACGATCTCGGTGAGTGCGAAGCTGCGCAAGGAGTTCGCCAAGGAGATCGGCGACACCGTGACGGTGCGGCTCTCCGAGCGCCTCAGCTGAGCGAAGGCCCGGGCGCCGCCGCGCCGCCTCAGCTGAGCGGGCGCGGGCGCCGCCGCGAAGCGACGGCCCCCGCGCCCACCCCGCGCCGGGCGGGGACCGGCGCGGAGCCGGGACCATCGCGAAGCGACGGCCCAGGCCAATCAACACTGTCGGTGGCCGCAGGTAGTCTGGTGGCGTGGTTACCGCCCTGTATCGCCGCTACCGGCCAGAGACCTTCGCCGAGATGATCGGGCAGTCGCAGGTGACCGATCCGCTCATGACCGCGCTCCGCACCAACCGCGTCAACCACGCGTACCTCTTCAGTGGCCCGCGCGGGTGCGGCAAGACCACGTCGGCCCGCATCCTGGCCCGGTGCCTCAACTGCACCGAGGGCCCCACCGACACCCCGTGCGGCGTGTGCGCGAGCTGCGTCGAGCTGGGGCGCGACGGCCCCGGTTCGCTCGACGTGGTGGAGATCGACGCCGCGAGCCACAACGGTGTCGACGACGCGCGCGACCTGCGCGAGCGAGCGGTGTTCGCGCCGGCGCGCGACCGGTTCAAGATCTTCATCCTCGACGAGGCGCACATGGTCACGCCGCAGGGCTTCAACGCGCTGCTGAAGATCGTGGAGGAGCCGCCGGAGCACATCAAGTTCATCTTCGCCACCACGGAGCCCGACAAGGTCATCGGCACCATCCGGTCGCGCACCCACCACTACCCGTTCCGGCTCATCCCGCCGGCCCAGCTGCTGGAGTACGTGCAGTCTCTGTGCGACGCCGAGGGCGTCGAGGTGGCGCCGGGCGTGCTGCCGCTCGTGGTGCGGGCGGGCGGCGGGTCGGCGCGCGACACCCTCTCGCTGCTCGACCAGCTCATCGCGGGCTCCGAGGGCAACCGCGTGGAGTACGAGCGCGCCGTGGCGCTGCTCGGCTACACGCACGGCGCTCTGCTCTCCGAGGCGATCGACGCGCTCGGCACGCACGACGGTGCGGCGGCGTTCGATGCGGTGGATCGGGTGATCCAGACGGGGCAGGATCCGCGGCGCTTCGTGGAGGACCTGCTCGAGCGGCTGCGCGACATCATCGTGGTCGCGGCCACGCGCGAGCAGGCGGCGTCGGTGCTCCGCGGTGTGCCGGCCGACGAGATCGAGGTCATGCGGCGGCAGGCGACCCTCTTCGGGCACGCGGAGCTCTCGCGCGTGGCCGACATCGTGAACGCCTCGCTCACCGAGATGGCGGGCGCGACCTCGCCGCGGCTGCACCTCGAGCTCATGGTGGCGCGGGCACTCGTGCCGGCCTCCGACGACACGCAGCGCGGCGCCCTCGCGCGCGTCGAGCGCCTCGAGCGCCGCATCGGGGTCGACGACGGGCGGCCCGCGCCGGCCGTGGCGCCTGCTCCTGCTTCGGCAGCGGGTCCTGCGGTGGCTGCCCCGGCAGGGAGACCTGCGGCGGCTGCCCCGGCAGCGACCGTCCCGGTGGTGCCTGCCCCGGCACCCGCGCCCGCAACCGAGGCGCCGACGACCGCGCCTGCCTCCTCGGCGCCTACCGCTTCGTCGCCCGCTGATTCCGCGGTTCCGGATGCCGAGGGCGGCAGCGACGCGCCGGAGCCGGCCGCGTCGTCGACACCGTCCGCCGGGGTGGCCACCCCCGACGTGGTGGCGGTCCCGCCCTCGGCTGCGCCGGTCGCACCCGCCGGTGCGCCGGCCGCTGCGGCGGCCGCCGGCGAGGTGACGTTGCAGCAGCTGAAGGATGCCTGGCCCGAGATCCTCGAGGTCGTGCAGAAGGTCAAGATGACCGCGTGGCTCGTGGTCTTCACGGCGCAGGTGCGGGCGCTCGACGGCGACGTCCTCACTCTCGCCTTCCCCAGCGAGAACGACGTCGCGAGCTTCAAGGAGCGCTCCGCTCCCGGCCAGGGCGTGAGCGAGTACCTGCGTCAGGCCATCGTCGACGTGCTCGGCCTCCGCGTGAAGTACATCGCCCGGGTCGACACCACGCTCCGCCCGGCTGAGCCGGACGCCGCGCCCCCCGCCTCCGAGGCGTCCGCCCCGCCGGCCGCTCCTGCACCCGGAGCTCCCGCTGAGGCGAGCCCGGAGGGCGCAGCGTCAGTCGCCACATCGCCCGCTGAGCCGGAAGGCCCGGTCGGCTGGGCCACCCCGGGTGTGTCGGGCCGACCCGCCCCGGAGCCTGTCGCGCCGGCGACCGCACCTGCGTCCCCGAACGCTGCTCCCGGTGCAGCGAGCCGCGCCACGGTCGCACCTCCTGCCGCGCGCCCTCAGGCCGAGCGCCCGACGCCGGCCGGTCGCGCGCCGGCCGGTCAGGCGCCGGCAGGTCAGGCGGCGTCACGTCCGGCCGGGCCGTCCGTCCCCACCACCTCGTGGGACGTCGTGTCCATTCCCACGGGCTCCGACGAGGAGCCCCCGCCCTTCGACGAGCCCATGCCGAGCGACGAGCCCGACCTGCCGCCCGACCGCGGCGACGCCTTCCGCCCCGCCGCCGCAGCGCCCGCCGCCCCGCAGTCCCGCACGTCGCCGAGCGCCGCCTCACCCACCGCTGCCCCGTCCACGGGCAACCCGTCCCCGTCCACGGGCAACCCGTCCGCCGGGTCCGCGCCCACGGGCGGCCGGCAAGCCGGCGCTGTGCCCGCCACCTCGTCCGGTGGCCCGACGGCCCAGGTCTCCGCGGCGCGCCCCGGGGGCGACCCCGCGGCTCGCCCGGGTGCGCTGCGCTTCGAGGGGGCGGGGGAGGAGCCCTCCGCGCCGGGTGCTGCCCCTGCTCCCGCCCCCACCGTCGGCGGTCGCGCCCGCTACGGCGAGGCGGTGGTGCGCGAGATCCTCGGCGCCAACTTCATCGAGGAGCAGCCCCTGCCCGGCCGCGAGGGCTGACCCGCCCGCGCCGTCGCGGCGCGTCGCCTTACCACGCGATCGCCTCCACCCGGCGCCGAGACGCACCCTGCCGCACGCACCGCATCCACCCCACCGCATCCACCCCACTGCATCCACCCCGCCGCATCCGCTGAGAGGCTCCGCACATGTACGAAGGAATCGTCCAAGAGCTCATCGACGAACTCGGCCGTCTGCCCGGCATCGGGCCGAAGTCGGCGCAGCGCATCGCGTTCCACATCGTGCAGACCGAGTCGTTCGACGTGAGCCGGCTCGCCGAGATCCTCACCGACGTGCGCGACAAGGTGCACTTCTGCCAGATCTGCGGCAACGTCTCCGAGCAGGAGACCTGCGGCATCTGCCGCGACCCGCGCCGCGCCCAGAACCTCATCTGCGTGGTCGAGGAGGCCAAGGACGTCGTGGCGATCGAGCGCACCCGCGAGTTCCGCGGGCTCTACCACGTGCTCGGCGGCGCCATCAGCCCGATCGACGGCATCGGCCCCGACAACCTCCGCATCCGCGAGCTCATGCAGCGCCTCGCCGATGGCACGGTGACCGAGGTCATCATCGCCACCGACCCCAACCTCGAGGGCGAGGCCACCGCCACCTACCTCTCACGCCTTCTCACGACGCTCGAGATCCGCGTCACCCGCCTCGCCTCCGGCCTCCCGGTGGGCGGTGACCTCGAGTACGCCGACGAGGTCACCCTGGGTCGCGCCTTCGAGGGCCGCCGCCTCGTCGAGAACTGACGTGCCCGCGGCTCCATCGATCCCGGCGGGTGACGAGTCCCGATGCGCAGGACCCCGGTGACCTCCGACTACATCGTGGTCGCCGGCACCGACGACGGCGCGATCGAGCTGCTCCGGGCGGCGGACGACGCCGCGAGCGTCGGCGAAGCCCGCTCGACGCGGCTGGACGCGAGCGAATGGGCGGCGGCCGTGGCGGAGCTCGAGCGGGAGAAGCCGCGCTGGGTCTGGCTCGACACCGCCGCGTGGTACCCGCGGCTCCTCGCCGCCGGGGTGCGCGTGGAGCGGTGCGTCGACCTTCGGCTCTCGCACGCCATCCTCCGCACCTCCACCCTCACCGCGGGCACGGCGTTCGCCGCCGCACCGCCCTCGTGGTGGGACTCGTTGCGACCCGCGATCGCCGAGCCGAGCGCGGGACCGGGAGGTGCGGGACAGGGAGGCGCCGGGCCAGGAGGCGCCGGGCCAGGAGGCATCGGGCCAGGAGGCGCCGGGCCAGGAGGCGTCGGGCCAGGAGGCGCTGGATCAGGAGTTGCGGGTGGGGGGCTCCCACGAGCGCCGTTCGCAGGAGCCGGTCAGCCCGGGCTCGGGTACGACCCGCTGGCAGCGGCGCGAGCGAGAGAGCAGGCGGGCCAGACCACCCTCTTCGACGACGTGCTGCCGACCGCGCCGCGCCGCGGTGAGGGCAACCGCGCCGAGCATGCCCGTGCCGACCTGGCCCATGCCCTGCAAGGACGAGCCGTCGCGGACCGTGCGGCCCAGGACCGTGCGGCCCCGGACCGCGCTGCCCAGGACCTCCCCGCGCCCGAGGGCAGCCCCGGGCCAGGCGAAGCCGCAGCGCCCGACGGCGCCGCCGAACTCCTGCGCGAGCTGCGCGCCCAGCGCGCCGCCGTGGCCGACGCCGCGACCGCCGACCCCGCCGCGGGCCGCATCGCCCTGCTCCTCGCCGCGGAGTCGGCGGGTGCCCTCGCCGCCGCCGAGATGCGCCATGTCGGTCTCCCCTGGAGCCCGACGCGCCACGACGCCGTGCTCACCGACCTCCTCGGCCCCCGCCCGGCCCGCCCCGATGAACGGCCGGCCCGCCTCGCCGAGCTGCTCCAGCGCATCCGCGTCGCCCTCGACGACCCCACCGCCAACCCCGACTCGCCCGCCGAGCTGCTCAAGTCGCTCCGCCGCG
Organism: Herbiconiux oxytropis; assembly: GCF_024979315.1. GTDB lineage: Bacteria > Actinomycetota > Actinomycetes > Actinomycetales > Microbacteriaceae > Herbiconiux > Herbiconiux oxytropis. The sequence goes on from NZ_JANLCK010000007.1 coordinate 48,302, forward strand.
CCGGTCTCACGGTGTCGAGCACCCGCTCCTGGGAGCTCGAGAAGATCCGGCACCCCGTCATCGAACCCCTGCTCGACTACAAGAAGCGCGCACGACTGCTCACGGCCAACGGCTGGAACTGGCTCGACACCTGGGTGCGCGACGGCCGCTTCCACCCCACCTACCTCCCGGGCGGGGTCGTCACCGGCCGCTGGGCGTCGGAAGGCGGCGGCGCGCTGCAGCTGCCCAAGCTCGTGCGGAGCGCCGTGGTCGCCGATCCCGGCCGCGTGCTCGTGGTGGCCGATGCCGCCCAGCTCGAGCCCCGCATCCTCGCCGCCCTCGCCGGCGACCGCGCCATGGCCGCCGCCGGCCGAGGCCGCGACCTCTACGACGGCATCGTCGCCACGGGCGCCGTCGACACCCGCCCTCAGGCCAAGCTCGGAATGCTCGGAGCCATGTACGGCGGCACCACGGGCGAGAGCGGCCGCATGCTGCCGCGGCTGGCCCGCGCGTTCCCCGCCGCGATCGACTTCGTGGAGAACGCCGCCCGCGCGGGCGAGGCGGGCGCGACCGTCTCGACCCGCCTCGGCCGCACGAGCCCGAGGCCCGGCGACGACTGGCTCGACCTCCGCGACGAGGCCTCCGCCGACGGCGCCACCGAGCAGCTGCGCGCGCGGGCGCGCTCGAGCGCTCGCAGCTGGGGGCGCTTCACGCGCAACTTCGTGGTGCAGGGCACGGCCGCCGAGTGGGCGCTGTGCTGGATCGCGTCGGTGCGGCGGCGCCTCTGGGCCATCGGCGGAGGCGAGGGTGCGTCGCCCCTGCACGACCGCCCGCACCTCTCCTTCTTCCTGCACGACGAGCTCATGGTGCACACCCCCCTCGAGCACGCCGACCGCGTCGCCCAGGAGCTGCGCGAGGCCGCCGCCGAGGCCGGCCGACTCATCTTCGGCGACGCGCCCGTGGAGTTCCCGGTCACGGTCGCCACCGTCGACAGCTACGACCAGGCCAAGTGAGCGGAGGCGGCCCCCGCCGCATAGCCGCCCCCGCATACCTCCGGCGATATAGTGGGAAGTCGGGTTCCGACACCCGATCCCGCGCCCGTACCCCCAGGAGTCCCCGTGAGCTTGATCGTTCAGAAGTTCGGCGGATCATCCGTCGCCGACGCCGAGAGCATCAAGCGCGTCGCCAAGCGCATCGTCGAGACCCGCAAGGCCGGCAACGAGGTCGTGGTCGCGGTGAGCGCCATGGGCGACACTACCGACGAGCTGCTCGACCTCGCCCACGAGGTCGCCCCCATCCCCGCCCCGCGCGAGATGGATATGCTGCTGAGCGCCGGAGAGCGCATCTCCATGGCCCTGCTCGCCATGGCCATCGAGTCGCTCGGCCACGACGCCCGCAGCTTCACGGGCTCCCAGGCCGGCATGATCACGGATGCGCGTCACGGCGCCGCCCGCATCGTCGACGTCACGCCGGTGCGGCTCCGCGAGGCCCTCGACGAGGGTGCGATCGTGATCGTGGCGGGCTTCCAGGGCTTCAACCGCGACACGAAGGACATCACGACCCTCGGCCGCGGCGGCTCCGACACCACGGCCGTGGCGCTCGCCGCCGCCCTCGACGCCGATGTCTGCGAGATCTACACCGACGTCGACGGCATCTTCTCGGCCGATCCGCGCCTCGTGCCCAACGCGCAGAAGATCGACCGCATCACGAGCGAGGAGATGCTCGAACTCGCGGCCAACGGTGCGAAGGTGCTCTACATCCGCGCCGTCGAGTACGCCCGGCGCCACGGCGTCACCCTGCACGTGCGCTCGAGCTTCAACAACAACGAGGGCACGATCGTCTACAACCCCACCGAAAGCGAGACCGCTGTGGAAGAGCCCCTGATCGCCGGAGTCGCCACCGACCTGAGCGAAGCCAAGATCACCGTGGTCGGCGTGCCCGACATCCCGGGCAAGGCCGCGCAGATCTTCACGATCGTGGCGAAGACGGGCGCGAACATCGACATGATCGTGCAGAACGTCTCGGCCGCGTCGACCGGTCTCACCGACATCTCGTTCACCCTGCCCAAGAGCGAGGGCCAGCTCGTGCTCACGGCCCTCCGCGCCGAGCAGGAGGACTCGGGCTTCAAGGCGCTGCAGTACGACGACCAGATCGGCAAGCTCGCCCTCGTGGGCGCCGGCATGCGCACGAACGCGGGTGTCTCGGCGAAGCTCTTCACAGCGCTCTACGAGGCCGGCATCAACATCGAGATGATCTCGACCTCCGAGATCCGCATCTCGGTCGTCACCCGCGCCGACACCATCAACGACGCCCTCCGCGTGGTGCACACCGCCTTCGGCCTCGACGCCGACACCGAAGCCGTGGTCCACGCGGGCACGGGCCGCTGAAACCCCACCCCTACCCCGCCGAGACGTCAGTTCTCACGCGAAGACGTCGCAGGATGTGCAGAAAGTGACGTCTCGGCAGATCAGAACAGAGGACACACTGTGAGCAAGGCACTTCACGTCGGCGTCGTCGGCGCCACCGGCCAGGTCGGCAAGGTCATGCGGAGGCTCCTCGAGGAGCGCGACTTCCCTGTGGCCAGCATCCGCTTCTTCGCCTCGGCGCGCTCCGCCGGCACCACCCTGCCGTTCCGAGGCGTCGACATCGAGGTGGAGGACACCGAGACCGCCGACCCCACGGGCCTCGACATCGCCCTGTTCTCGGCCGGAGCCACCGCCTCGCGCGCCCAGGCCCCGCGCTTCGCCGCGGCCGGCGTGACGGTCATCGACAACTCCAGCGCCTGGCGCATGGACCCGGACGTGCCCCTCGTCGTCTCCGAGGTCAACCCGCACGCCATCGCCCAGGCCACGAAGGGGATCATCGCGAACCCCAACTGCACCACCATGGCCGCGATGCCCGTGCTCAAGGTGCTCGACGCCGACGCGGGCCTCGAGCGGCTCATCGTGAGCACCTACCAGGCGGTCTCGGGCTCCGGCCTCGCCGGTGCCGAGGAGCTCGCCGACCAGGCGATCGCCGCGACCGCCGACCGCGACGCGCTGCTCGGCCTCGTGCACGACGGCGGGGCCGTCACCATGCCCGCACCGAACAAGTACGTCGCCAACATCGCCTTCGACGTCATCCCGCTCGCGGGCTCGATCGTCGACGACGGCGAGCTCGAGACCGACGAGGAGAAGAAGCTCCGCAACGAGAGCCGCAAGATCCTCGAGCTCCCCGGCCTCCGCGTGGCCGGCACCTGCGTGCGCGTGCCCGTCTTCACGGGCCACTCGCTCTCGATCAACGCCGAGTTCGCCAACGACATCACTCCTGAGCGCGCCTACGAGCTGCTGAAGGATGCGCCGGGCGTGGCGATCTCGGATGTCCCGACCCCGCTCCAGGCGGCCGGCAACGACCCCAGCTACGTGGGCCGCATCCGCCAGGACCAGTCGGCCGAGGGCCGCCGCGGTCTCGTGCTCTTCATCAGCAACGACAACCTGAGGAAGGGTGCGGCGCTGAACGCGGTGCAGATCGCGGAAGTGATTGCTGGCTGAGTTTGTGCTGCGCCGCCCCCTGTGCGGCGCAGGCGACATGCGGTGCGTCCGTCGCTTCGCGGCGAACGTACCGCTCTGGGTCGGCGAGTAGGGCCTGTTGGGTTCGGGTCGTCGACTGCTGTGGGGATGCGTTCGGAGTGGACGGGTTCGGCCGCGGTTGAGGATCGGGCTGGCTGACCAAACCACCTGGGGGTGGGGCTCCGAAATGCTTCGGTGAACCCTCGGCTGCGGAATCTCGTGATCGTCGTGGTGGCCTTCGTGGCCGCCGTGACCTTCTTCCTCCTCATGGTGTCCGCCATCTCAGGGCGGAGCGGGCAGGCCGGCGAGGCCGAGCCTGAAGCCCGGCCCTCGGCCGTCGATCCCGATGCGCCCGTCGTGGCGTTCTACGGCGACTCGTACACGCTCGGCACGGGCGCGTCCGATCCGTCGCACCGCTGGTCGACCGCCATCAGCCTCGACCGCGGCTGGAACGAGTTCAACCCGAGTGTCAACGGTCTCGGCTTCGTGAACAACCGGTCGAGCACACCGCCCGACTACGCCCCCGACGACGAGATCCCGAAGATCATCGAGGTGCAGCCCGACATCGTCTTCGTGACCATGGGGCTCAACGACAACTTCTCCATGCCCGGTCGCGCCGACGACATCCAGGACGCCATCACGACCGACCTCCGGACCCTCCGCGACGAGCTCCCGGATGCCCGTCTCATCGTGGTCGAGCCCTTCTGGTACACGGATGCCCGCCCCGACTCGGTCGAGCAGATCATCGGCTGGGTGCGTGAGGGCGCCCAGGCCGTCGGCGCCGACTACATCGCCGGCGCCTCGCGCTGGATCGAGGGGCATCCGGAGTGGATGGCCGCCGACCGCCAGCACCCGAACGACGACGGCTACGCCGAGATGACCCGCCGGATGGAGAAGGCTCTCGAGGAACTCGGCCTGTGACCCCGTTGCCGGCGGGCGAGGGCCGCGGGGCGCCGAGGCCGGGGACTAAACTCACGGCATGGGTGTGAGGCTCCAATCGCGCACGGGCCGGGGCGGCACGAGTCAGCTCGTCATGTCGATCCTGCTCATGGCCATCGCCGTGGCCACTGTCGCGGTCGGTGTGGTCTCCGGCCTCCAGAACCCCCCGCCGAGCTGGCTGGGCTGCGTCGTCTTCCTCATCAGCGTGGGCGTGACCGCCGTCTACCAGCTGCCGATCAGCCGTGTCGTCGGGCTCCCGCCGCTCGGGGTGGCGAGCGCCTTCCTCGTGATCGGCACGGCCGGAGACGACCCGGCGCTCGACATCGCCCTCTGGGTGATGGCCTACTTCGCCTCGAAGTGGATCACGTCGCGGAGCCTCTGGATGGCGGTGCAGTGGGCGGGGATCGCCGCGGTCGGCGCGGTCGCGTTCGTGCTGCTCTCGAGGAGCCTCGTCGAGGCGGGAGTCTGGCCGCTGGTGGCCGTGGTGGTCGGCGTGGTGGCCTACATGTGCGTGGTGCTGTTCGTCGACTTCGTGCGGGAGCGCGGCCGGTGGAGCATCGACAACGCGTTCGGCATCAGCGGTCTCAGCCCTCTGCGGCTCGTGGGGGTGATGGCCCTGTGCTCTCTCGTGGCGGTGGCCGTCTACGTCACCACCACCGGAACGCTCCGTCTCGTCGACGGGGCTGAAGCCGAACTCCGGCTGGCGCGCGAGACGGTGCCGCTGCTCGTGGTGGCGCTGTTCTTCTACGGCGCCGCCAAGCGCCGCCAGACGCGCTTGAGCGAGCAGCGGCTGAGCGGCGTGGTCGATGCCGCTCGCGCGCTCCCCTGGGATGCGGAGAGCGACACCAAGGCCCTCATGGTCGACTTCGCCCGGCGGGCCATCGACGCGGGGGAGTTCGAGGTGCGGCGCACCCCGCCCGGCCGCAACGAGATCGGCGCGCGCTTCTCGTCGCTCGACTCCACCGACCCGCAGCTGGCGGCCGAGGCCGTCTCGGGCGAGGGCGACGGCGTGACCCGGGAGCACCAGCAGGACGCCGTGGAGCCCACGGAGTACCTCGTGGCGAGCCGCAAGAACGGCGGCACCCCCTTCACCCCCGACGACGAACTCGCCCTCGACGCGATCGGCCACATCGCCTCCGAGACGGCCCGCGTGCGCGGCGCCTACGACACCCTGCTCGACCGGGTCGACCGTGACTCGCTCACGGGGCTGCCGAACTACAACGCGTTCCAGCGCTCGCTCGCCCGCCTCAACGAGGACCGCACCTACGCCTCAGGCATCGCCGTGCTGTTCATCGACCTCGACCAGTTCAAGCGCCTCAACGACACCGAGGGCCACCACATCGGGGACGAGGTCCTCGCCACGGTGGCCACGCGGCTGCGGGCGAGCGTGCGCCCGCACGACTTCGTGGCACGGGTCGGCGGCGACGAGTTCGTCATCATCCTCACCAAGCTGCAGTCGCTCGCCGAGGCCAAGAGCGTGGCCGACAACATCGTGGCCAACGTCGGCGCTCCTGCCACCCTCGGCGGCCGGGAGTACCGCCCGCTCGTGAGCGTGGGCCTCGCCTACTCCGGCCACCAGGAGACCGATCCGCAGTCGATCGTGGTCGACGCCGACCACTCGATGCTCGCCATCAAGAAGTCGAGGCGCCAGGGCGGCCCCTCGTTCGAGTCGTCGATCGGGATCTCGCCGCACCGCTCGAGCCGCATCAACGAGATCGTGGCGAAGGCCATCGACGACGGCGTCCTCAACGTCGTCTACCAGCCCATCGTCAACACGGTGGAGGACAAGATCTGGGCCTTCGAGTCGCTCGTGCGCTACACGCATCCGGAACTCGGCCGGATCTCGACCTCGTCGCTGATCGAGAAGGCCAAGGGCCTCGGGCGGATGGACCTGCTGACGACCCAGGTGATCGCGGCGTCGCTGAAGTCGGCGCGTGAGTTCCGGAAGATCGTGCCCTCGATCAGCGTCGTGACGATCAACCTCGAGGTCGAGCAGATCCGGGACGAGCACGTGGGCGGGTTCCTGAAGGACATCGTGCCGCGCTACCCCGACATCACGCTGTGCCTCGAGCTCAACGAGCGCTCGACGAAGGACATCGACGACGACCTGCGCGCGCAGGCGGAGCACTTCCGCTCGCTCGGCGTGCTCATCGCGCTCGACGACTACGGCTCGGAGGCGTCGAGCGTGGGTGCCCTCGTGCGCATCCCGATGGACATCCTGAAGATCGACCGCTCGCTCGTCGACAACCTCGACGAGATGCGCCAGCGCGAGGTCGTGCGCGCGCTGCAGGGCTTCGGAGACGCGTTCGACTACTCCACCGTGGTCGAGGGCGTCGAGACCCGGGATGCCGTCGACATCCTGATCGGCATCGGCGTGCGCCACGCGCAGGGGTTCTTCTACGGCCGGCCGGTGCCGTTCGCGCAGACCATGACGCGGCTGAAGGCCAACGGCGCCGCGGGAACGGTGGGTAGGAACGCGGCCAACTCCGCTCCGGCCTCCGCCCCCGCAGTCCGGTAGTCGCGTCTGCCGGGGCGGGGCTCCGGTGCCGCTAGGCTGAAAGCACCTGCGAACGAAGGGCCAGTCGTGACACGAGTTCTGCCGCGCATCGGGCTGGCCGTGGCCATCGTCGCCATCGTGGGCGTGCTGGGCGCCTTGGTCGTGGGTGTCGGTTCGATCCTCGCCCAGGGCGGCGTCGCCTCCGACAACCCCTTCGCGTCGCGCTCGCTCTACGCCGACCCCGGTTCGAAGGCGGCCACCGCCGCAGACTCCCTGCTCGAGGCGGGCGACGAGGCCGACGCCGAGGTCGTCGACCGGATCGCGGGAGTGCCGACGGCCATCTGGGTCACGCCGGAGAAGTACCCGGCGGGCGAGGTGGGGTCCTACGTCTCCGACATCGCGGATGCCGCGGAGAAGCTCGGCCAGTCACCGGTCTTCACGGTCTACGGGGTGCCGAACCGCGACTGCGGCAACTTCTCCGGCGGTGGGCTCTCGGCCGAGGAGTACCCGGTGTGGGTGCAGGAGATCGCCGACGCCCTCACCGGCGGCACGGCCGTCGTCATCCTCGAACCGGATGCGCTGGCACTCGCCGACGAGTGCGACAACGTCGACGAGCGTCTCGCCGAGGTCGGCTCCGCCGTCGACATCCTCGCCGAGGCCGGTCTCGTGGTCTACATCGATGCGGGCCACTCCAACTGGGGGCCGGCGGCCGACATGGCCGACCTGCTCGACCGCGCGGGCGTCGAGCGGGCGCGGGGCTTCTCGACCAACGTCTCGAACTACAACACGACCGACCTCGAGCGCGCCTACGCCGCCGAGATCTCCGGCCTCACGAACGGCGCCCACTACGTGATCGACACCGGCCGCAACGGCAACGGGTCGAACGGCGAGTGGTGCAACCCTCCCGGCCGCGCCCTCGGCGCTGCTCCGGCCGCCTCGCGGGCGGGCTCGGCAGAAGACGCGACGCTCTGGGTCAAGCCCCCCGGTGAGAGCGACGGGCCGTGCAACGGGGGCCCGACCGCCGGGGAGTGGTGGAACGAGAACGCCCTCGAACTGGCCGCGAACGCCGGCTGGTAGACCCTTCCGGGTGCTCCCGGAGCAGTTCCCCATCCGATCCCCCGACGATTGGTACGATCATGGCAATGGACACTCAACCGGAACGACGCGTCGCGGTCATCATCGAAGACGATGCCGACATCCGCCACCTGCTCGAGACCGTGCTCACGCAGGCCGGCTTCGAGGTCATCGCCACCGGTAACGGCCTCGACGGCGTGCAGGCCGTGCGCGCGTACGATCCCATGGTCACCACCCTCGATGTGAGCATGCCCGGCATCGACGGCTTCGAGGCGGCCAAGCGCATCCGGGCCTTCAGCAACACCTACCTCGTGATGCTCACGGCGCGCGACGAGGAGATCGACACACTGCAGGGCCTCGAGGCCGGCGCCGACGACTACCTCACGAAGCCCTTCCGGCCGCGCGAGCTGCGCGCCCGCGTCGAGGCCATGCTGCGCCGCCCGCGCCAGGTGCTCGCGGTCGACGGATCCGGCCCGGTCGCCCCCGTGGCCGAGGCCCCGGCGCCCGTCGCGGCTCCGGCCGGAGGCTCCCCCCTGGCGCCTGCCGCCGCCCCGATGGCATCCGCTCCGGCCGCCCAGGCCCAGCCGGCACCGTCTCCCGTGGCGGGCTCGCCCGCCCAGCCGTCACCGGTGGCCGCGTCGGCCCCGGCCGAACCCGCCGCCGCGAAGTCGTACAGCCGAGAAGACGGCTGGCTCGAGCACAACGGGCTCTTCGTGAACTCCGAGATGCGCCTCGCCGAGAAGGAGGGCAAGTCGATCGACCTCACGCGCAGCGAGTTCGACCTGCTCAACGCCCTGATGGAGAGCCAGCGCCGCGTGCGGAGCAAGGCCGACCTGGCGCTGCTCCTGCGTGGTGAGAGCTACGTCACGGCCCACTTCGTGAGCGAGGCCGACAAGCGCGCCATCGAGGTGCACATGGCCAACCTCCGCCGCAAGCTCGCCGACTCCATCACGACCCCGCGCTGGATCGAGACCGTGCGCGGCGTCGGCTACCGCCTCGCCGCCTCCGACGACTGAGCTAACGGGGCGCTTCAGCCCGCATCGACTCCAGCACGCCGGTGAGTTCCCGGCACGTCGCCGAGCCCACCTCGTGCAGCCTCGCCAGGTGCACCATGGCGCCCGGGATGTCGAAGTTCTTGATCTGCGTGTGCATCATGCCGCCGATGGCCTCCAGCGGCCACGCGCCGAGCATCGTGCTCGAGGAGCGGATGCTGAGGAGCACGACATCGGCGTCTTCGTAGTCGTGCTGGCCCATGGCCTTCATCAGCCTCTGGGATCGGGTCTCCCAGAGGCTGATGAAATCGTGCACGAACCGGCCGCGCCGGTCGTCGTCCCCCACAGCGTTCAGGAGCGAGACCAGCGCGTCCGGATCGACGTAGCGGTACCGAGTCAAACCTTGTACCCCCGGTAGCGGCGGAGCACCTTGATGACCATGCCGAGGGTCTGCAGGATCGTGATGATCCCGAGGATGGGCCAGCCGATCCAGAGGATGGTGGACTGCATGAACGGGTCGAGCTGGAACCAGCCGAGCACGAGCACGGCGATCACGAGCACGAAGATCACGAGCGGCACGAGGTAACCGTTGCCGCGCCCGCGCTCCGCCTTGGCCTGCGCCGCCCAGTTGTCGGTCTGCTTGCGGCTGAGGAACTTGGTCCAGGCCCGCAGGAAGTGCCCGAGCCTGACCCACATGTAGATCTCGGCGGGGAAGAGGAACACGGCGAAGAAGACGTCGCGCCCGTTGCGGTTCTTCATCGACAGCGCCGTGCGGAGGTTCAGCAGGATGGCGATCACGGGGGGCACGAGCCAGATCGGCGAGAAGACGAAGGCGCTGATCGAGAGCGATGCGAACAGCAGCAGCACGAAGAGCACGCGTGTGACGAGGTTCGTGAGCATCGAGAAGTTCTCGAGCCAGCGCAGCCGGAGGTTCGGGTGGAAGGGCTGGCCCTTCGTGTCTCCGCGCTGACCGGGCCACATGAGCTCGATGGCGCCGAAGTTCCACTTCACCTGCTGGGCGTCGAGACCGCGGAGGGTGGTCATGCCGCCCACGTCGGCGCGGGCCTGGGCCGAGATCTTGGTGAGGTAGCCCGCGCTCTTGATCTGCAGCGACAGCAGCGAGTCCTCCACCTCGCTGTCTTTCACCCAGGGGGTGTTCTGGTGGTTCTCGACCATGATCTGGCGGAGGGCCTTGGTGCTGAAGATGGAGAACTGACCGCCGAGCACGGCCATGTTGCGGCCGCGGAGCATGTTCTGCATGTTGAAGGCAGCGAACTGGAAGCGCTGGCCGGTGATGAGGAACTTGGCGATGAAGCCCTTGATGGGCTGGTCGTCGATGGAGAAGATGGCCGAGATGCCGCCGATGCGGGAATCGGAGGTGATCTCCTCGGCGAGCCGCTCGACCGCGTCGGGGGCGGCCGTGGTGTCGCCGTCGACACCGAGCAGGAAGTCGCAGCCCTCCACGAGCTGGTAGCCGTAGTTGAGCGCGCCGACCTTCTTGTCCTTGTTCTTGCCGATGTCGTGCACGTAGACCTCGGTGAACTGCTCGACGCCGTCGACCTCCTTGAGGTGGGGGCCCGCGTACTGCGCGGCGATCTTGACGGTGTCGTCGGTGGTGTTGTTCACCACCACGTGGATGACGTCGGGCAGCCGGGTCTGGGTCAGCAGCGACTCGAGCACGGCACCGATCGACTCCGCCTCGTTGTAGGCGGGGATGATGCAGCCGATCGTGGGGCGGTACGACGGGAGCGACTCGACCGACTCGATGAAGTCGTTCTGGAACTCGTCGTGCTCGTCGCCCAGATCGGTTCGATCGGTGACGTACGGGTTGGTGTCTGACATGTCTCAAGTCTCCAATACGGTCCCCAGGGTTCCCCCGCCAATGCGCTAGGGTCGCGTCAGGATCAGCTTAAGATTGAATCAGGTCTGCAGGGAAAGGTTTTTTCGATGGCATCCATCACCCGATCGGGCAGCCGCAAGGCCGTCAGAGCCGCGGCGGCCGGCACTCTGGCGCTCGCGACCGCGATCGCGCTGAGTGCCTGCGGAACGGCCCCCTGGGATCAGTCGCGCTTCAACACCTCCTCGGCCACCGCGTCGTCGACGGCGCGGCCCACGACAGCCCCGACCATCACCCCCGTGGTGAACGAGCTGGCATCGGGTTCCGCCCGGCACACCCTGCAGGCGGGCGACATCGCCCTCACCCTCGACTACTACTCCACGCTCAGCATGGATCAGTGGACGGCGGAGGCCAACAAGCCCCTCACCTTCTCGCTCACCGGCGCGCTCGGCACCGACGACGGGCAGAGCTTCTACCTCTCGCGCGTCACGCTCACTCCGGGCGTCGACGGCCCCCTCGGCTCGCTGCCGGCCCCGGCGCCGCTCACGGACCAGGCCTCGGTGCCGCCCGGCTACTACGTCAAGACGCCCTACTCCTACAGCCAGACCTTCATCCTGCCCGCGCTCGACCCGGCGGCCACGTCGATCACGGTCTCGTTCACGTATGAGATCCTGCTGCAGACGGCTCCCGGATCCGGCGACTACGCCAAGCAGACGGCGACGGACCAGCTCACCATCGCCATCGCCCAGCCGGCCGAATAGCTTCAGGCGGTCTGGGGGCGGCCGACCACGATGCGGTTGCCGCCCTCGTCACGGGCGGCCTGGGTGGCGATGTCGAGGGCGCGGCGGAGGGCCGGGAGGCTGTAGCCGAACGACTCGGTGTCGACCACGCCGAAGCTCGCGGTGGCGCGGAGCGACTGCTCGGGATCGATCGGCTCATCGACGAGTGCGGTCTGCAGGCGGATGGCCAGCTGTTCCGCCTCGTCGGCCGTGGAGACCACGCTGACGATCACGAACCGGCCCGCACCGGTGTGGCCGAGAAGTCCGCAGGTGGGCGCGTGGTGACGCACGATCTGTGCCACCGAGCGGATGGCGGTGTCACCGAAGGTGCGGCCGAACGCGGTGTTCATCTGCGGCAGGTTGTCGACGTCCATGGCGATCATGGCGAGCAGGTCGCCGTGGAACGACGCGCGCTCGACCCAGTCGGCCCACTGCTGCATGAACGACGCCGCCGACAGCACGCCCACGACCGAGTGCACGCCCACCGTGACGTCGCCGAGGGCCCGGGCGCCGGATCGCTCGGCCTGCAGGATCGACATCGAGATGGTGCCGAGCAGCACCAGCAGGATCGTGATGATCGTCGTGACCTGGGTGCTGAAGTAGGTCTGGAAGATGACGCTCTCGGGCCCCATCGTCACGAAGATCGATGAGCGCAGCACGTAGAAGGCGCAGACGATCCAGAGGCTGAAGCTGAGGATGCGCGCGTTGAGGTTGCGTCGCATGCGCGACCGCATGGTCTCGGCACCCCCCAACCCGGCGAAGACCGCGATGCCGACGAACAAGGGGGTGGAGCCCGTCCAGACCCCGGCGTCGGGGCCCTCGAGGCAGGTCAGCACGAGGATCGCGCCGGCGGCGGCCAGCGGGATCCAGATGAAGGAGGAGCGGCCGTTGAACACCCGGGAGCCCGACCAGATGGCACCCACCGACATGACGTAGGCGGTGTTGCCGATCGCGAGGATCCACCACAGGTTCGGCGACATCCCCCACACCGAGAACGACAGGGCCGTGAGCATCCCGGCGATGAAGGAGATGCTCCAGAGCCGCCCCGAGGCGTCGTTGCGGCGCATGGCCGTGTTGATGATGAACGAGACGCCGCAGAGGATGATGATGAGGCCCGAGATGAGCAGGAGCGACGGGGTGTCGAGCGTCATCGGCCGTGCTCCCCACTCGAGATCGGATGTGTGCGTCGACTGGGAGTTTAGCGCGAGCGCGGGATGGATGCGGTGAAGGTCGTGCCGACCCCGGAGGCGCTCCGCACCGTGAGATCGCCGCCGTGCCGCCGCACGATGTCGCGGCTGATGGTGAGACCGAGGCCGGAGCCGTGGATGGTGGACTGCCGCACCCCCTCGGCGCGGAAGTAGCGGTCGAACAGTTTCTGCTGCTCGAGCTCGCTGAGCCCGATGCCCGTGTCGGCCACCACCAGATCGGCGTGATCGCCTGTGGCCGTCACGCCCACCTCGACGCGGCCGCCTTCGCGGTTGTACTTGATGGCGTTGGAGAGCAGGTTGTCGACCACCTGACGGAGCCGGAAGCCGTCGGCCTCGAGCAGCACGGGGCCCTTCGCCGTGTTCTCGATCACGATGTCCCGCTCGCCCGCCGCGATCCGCTGCGCCTCGATCGCCTCCGCCACGATCTCCGAGAGGTCGCAGGTGCTGAACGACATGACGATCTGCTGGTCCTTCTCGCTCGCGGCCGTGAGCAGGTCGGCCACGAGGGCGAGCAGGCGGTCGGCGTTGGAGGAGGCCACCTCGAGCATGGAGCGGGTCGAGGCGTCGAGGGTCTCGTCGTCGAGAGCGAGCTCGAGGTAACCGAGGATGGAGGTCAGTGGGGTGCGCAGCTCATGCGAGACCGACGCCACGAGGTCGTCCCTGGCCCGGATGGCGTTGATCTCGGCCGTGACGTCGCGCGAGATGAGCACACCGCCGTCGAGCTCCCCGGTGGGAGCGGTGAGCGGGCGCGAACTCACCGACAGGGCGATGCGGTGCTCGCCCGGCTCGCCGAGCCACACGATGACGTCGTCGAACCGCTGGCCCTCGACGGCCCGGTGGAAGGGCCGTTCCGCGTCGTCGTAGACGCTCGTGCGGTCGGACTTATAGAGCACCGCGGGCTCGGCGGCGATCTCCGGCTGCCCGAACTGACTCTGGATGGTGCGGTGCGAGCGGTTGAGGATGGAGAGCCGACCGTCGCGATCGAACGCGACGACACCGAAGGTCACGGCGTTCAGCACCTCGTCGAGCGTCTGCTCCTGCCGCCGGGCCCGGCCGAGCGCCACCTCGAGGAGGTCGGCCTGTTGGCGGAGGAGCCCGCGCTGGGCCGCCGTGCGGCTGGAGGTGGCGAGGGTCGCGGTGGCGATGAACGCGAGGGTGATCGGCAGCACGAGGAGCCCCGGGAGGCTCCCGACCGAGAGCGGCACACCGTTGATGCCGGCACTCAGCCAGAGCAGCGCCGACGAGCCGAGCACGCTCGTGACCGCTCCGGGCAGTGCGTAGTAGCTCGAGAGCCAGATGACCGGGAACGTGAGCAGCAGGCCAACGCCGAGATCGGGGTTGCCCTCACGGATCGAGATGATCGCGAGGATGTCGAGCAGGGGAAGGAGCGCGGCCCATCGGCGGTCGACACTCGACCACGGCACGATCGCCGACGCGCCCGTGAGGATGAACACGAGCGCGATGCCCCCGAAGAAGCGGAAGTCGAGCACGGAGTCGGGTTGGAAGATGTAGGCGGCGCACACGAGCACGAGCAGAGCGGCGGCCAGCAGCAGTTGGGACTGGAAGACCGCGCGGTCGAACCGCGAACGACGCTCCGCCTCCGTGTAGTCACTCCCCGACCCCATGTGTCGAGAGTACAGCCCGCGGCTCGCGCGGATTGGACCCGTCCGAGGGCGGCGGTTATCATGCCAGCAGGGGTGTGAGGGTGAATTCAGGTCAGGCGTGAACGGGCGCGACGCGGGAACGCCATCCGTCGGCGTGCACACCGTCGGCATCGTCGACGACCACGAGCTCATGCTCGACGGCCTGTGCACCTGGATCGATGCGAACGCTCCCGCGCTCGACGTCGTCATCCGCTCCTCGTCCTGGTCCGAGATGGCCAGGCACACGGCGTTCCCGCCGGACGTGGTCCTCATGGACCTGCAGCTCAAGGAGCCGATCTCCGTCGAGGCGCGCGTGCGGATCTGCCGTTCCGTGGGCACGACGGTGGTCGTGATGAGCGCCCTCGACGACCCCGACACGGTCAGGCGGGTGCTCGACGCGGGCGCCGCGGCCTTCGTGTCGAAGGCCCGCCCCGCCAAGGAGCTGGTCGAGACCGTCATGAACGTGCTCGGTCTCCGGCGTCCGGGAGACGCCGCCTGGGACGAGGTGTCGCGGCCCCGCGTGGTCTCCACGAGCATCCGCTTCACCGAGGACGAGGAGGAGACGCTGCGGCTGTACGCCTCGGGGCACAGCCCGGTGGAGGTCGCGATGATCCTCGGCACCAACATCCAGGCCGTCAAGAACGCGCTCGAGCGTGTGCGCCGGCAGTACGGGTCGGAGGGCAGGCAGGCCGACTCCAAGCACGACCTGATGCTCCGCGCCGCCGAAGACGGATACCTGGCATGACGCCGGAGCGGACGGGGAGACCGTGACGCTGCAGATCGCGACCGACGTCGACGGTGTCGCCACGAGCAGCGCCCTCGCCCGTGGTGGGACCTGGCTCGCCTCGGTCTTCCTCGGCGCGACCTTCGTCATCGCCGCGCTCTTCATCCCCGTCACGGGCCGCTTCGAGATCGCCGTCGGGCTCGCCGGGCTCGTCGTCACCGGGTTCGGCGTGATCGCCGCCCTGCGCTCGACGGGCTTCGCGCGCGCGATCGTCTTCACGGTGGTCGCCTGCGCCGGGCTCTACGTCTTCGCGTTCATCAGCGCCTCGGTCTCGGTGAGCGAGGCGGGGAGCACCCCGTCGAGCGACTACGTGCTGCTGTCGATGCCCGAGTTCGCGGTGCTCGTGGTGGGCATCGCGGCCCGCTCGCTCGTGCGCTCGCTCACCCTGGGCACCCTCGCCCTCGTGCTCGGCCCAGGCGGCGTGCAGCTCGCCGCGTGGCAGGCGGGAATGCCGCTCGCCGCCGACATCCCGGTGCTGGCCTCGTACCTGGCGCTCAGCCTCTCCGTCTCGGCCCTGTGGATCGGCCGGCGCGACGCCGCGCGCGGCACCGCCCTCATGTCGGGCGCCGCGCTCGCCGAGGAGCGCGACGTCGCGGTGGCCCGTTTCAGCGCCCGGGCCACCAGCTGGCTGCACGACACCGTGCTCGCCGACCTCCGGGCCCTCGCCACCGCGCCGCCCGGCGAGCTCGACGACACCACGCGGCAGGCCCTCGATCGTGACCTCGCGAACCTGGCCGACGTGTCGCTCGTGCTCGACGCCCCCGGGCTCAGCGGCTCCGCCAGTCGGGCGCTCGCCAAGGTCCCCGCGCTCGTGGGGGTCGTGCGCGACGCCGAGCAGCAGGGGCTCGAGCTCATCGTCACGGGCGACGTCGAGGCCCTGAACCAGCTCGGCTCCGCCGTGACCCGCAGCCTCGAGCGCGCCATCGCGGAATGCCTCTCCAACGTGATCCGGCACTCCGGCGTGCGCGAGGCCGAGATCGCAGTGATGTCGAGCCCACCGGAGGTGAGCGTGATGGTCTCCGACTCCGGATCCGGGTTCGACGTGAACGAGACCGGTGATCACGCGGTCGGGCTCCGCATGGTGGTCGTCGACAGCCTCGCGGAGATCGGCGGATCGGTGCAGATCTGGTCCCGACCGGGGGCGGGCACCGCCGTCTTCATGACCGTTCCGGTCTCGGCATGAGCGCGCATCCGGTGCGGCCCCCGCGGGGCAGCACGGCGCTCGAGCTCGATCCGCTCGGCGCGATCAGCGCCAGGGGCTTCCTCATGGTGGTGGCCGTCGCCTCGCTGCTCTCGGCCGTCGGGCTCACGATCACGACGGTCGACCAGATCTCGTCCTGGCCACTCGCCGTGGCCGCCCTCGTCTTCCTCGCGGCCGGCTACGCGTGGTTCGTCCGGAGCGCCTTCCGCTTCGATCACGGCGTCACTAGCGACCGGTACTCGATCGCATTCGCGCTCGTCGCGGTGGCCACCGTGCTCAACTCGCTCAGCTGCCTGGGCTCGAACATCGTGGTGCGCGACGACTGGGGGCTCGTGACCATCGGTCTGGTGCTCATGGCGGCCGCGCCGTTCCGCACCTACAACGAGCTCGGCACCTACACCGCGGTGGCGAGCGGCATCGCCGTGCTCCTGGCCGTGCTGCACGGCTTCGCGAGTCCGGGCGACGGCATCCCGCTGCCCGTCACGGTGCTGGTGGCCGTGGCGCCCGCCCTCGCGATGGGCCTCGCCTCCGTCGCGTACGCGCGCCGGCTGCTCCACGGCATCTACGCCGAGCGGCTCCAGCAGGCCGACGATCGCGACGCGCAGATCGACGAGCTGCGGCGGCAGTTCGTCGACGACGACGTGGTGGGCGAGATCGGCGCGCTCCGGAGCGACGTCGTGCCCTTTCTGGCGAGGGTGCGATCGGCCGGCCGACTCACCCCGGAGGACTCCGCCAGAGCGGCGGAGCTCGCGCAGACGCTGAGCGCCGCGATCTCGGCATCGAGGATGCTCGACTCGCTCGGCGACCACGTCGATCTGCTGGTCGACGAGAGCGGCCTCTCGCTGCGCATGCACGAGGACGACCGGGCGACGTTGCGCACCCTGCTGGTCGCGCTCCAGGACTCGCCGCACACCCGCCCCGGCTCGGTCATCCTCGAGCTCCTCGAGGGCGAGTCGGACCGCTTCGGCTCTGTGCGCTGCGCGAGCGACGACGTGCGCGCCCTGCGCGCCGACATCACGCCCTTCCTGCGCATGACGAGGCTGATGTTCCGGTCCGCGTCGGATCAGGTCGCGGGGGAGGAGCTGCTCGTGCAGTTCGACATCGACCGGCTGGCCTGAGCCGCCGGGGGCGTCGGGAGCGAGACCGACGATCAGGCGGTCGCGACCCCGTCGGCGGCCGTCGCCAGATCGAGCAGGAACCGGCGCACGATCTCGGATCCGTCCTGATCGAGGTGGGAGGCGACGCCCAGCATCCGGCGGTGCATCTCGCCGAGCGTGGCGCGCACCTCGTCATCTGACCCGGACGTCGCGCTCACCGCGATGCTGCGTCTGTCGGTCGGGTGCGCCCCGCGGGTGAGATGACCGGACTTCGTGAGCCGGTCGAGCATGACGGTGACCGAGGCGGACTTCATGCCGAGATGGTCGGCGAGCATCCCCGGCGTGACCACGCGGCCCTGGCCCTGGGCGCGGAGGAGGAAGCGCAGGGCGGCCAGGTCGTTCTCGCCCATCTTCATCGAGTTGCGGGTTCTTCGCCGCATGGCCTCCTCGGCCGCACGATAGGCGTGCAGCTCCCGGAGGACGTCGGCGGCGTGCGGCGAGGTCACCTTCTCAGCGGCGTTCATCGTGCTCGACGACGTGCGAGTCGATCTGGTCGACCGCGTCGCGGAGCTCGGCCAGGAAGCCGATCACGACGGAGGCCTCCTCGGGCGACAGCCGGTCGACGACCTCGAGCAGCTCCCGTCGGACGTCGCCGAGCGTGGCGGCCTTGACCTCATCGGTCGGCACGGTCGGCACCACGATGAGCGCGCGCCGATCGAAGGGGCTGGGTTCGCGGTGCAGGTGCCCCTGCTTCTCGAGGCGGTCGAGGAGGACGGTGATGGAGGCGCTCGTGATGCCCAGGTACTGCGCAAGCTCCTTGGGCCCCACGGCCTTCCCCTGCTCGTGTGCGCGCAGGAGGTACCGCATCGCGGCCAGGTCGTTCTCGCCCATCCCCATCGACACCTCGGAGCGACGGCGCATGGCCGTCTCGGCGGAGCGGAAGGTGCGCATGGCCTCGAGAACGGCGACGCCCCTCTGGCGGGCGGCTTCGGAATCGGAGCCGTACCAGTAGTGCGGCGCCGAATCGGGTCGTTCGGTGGTCATCCTTTAAGCGTAGACCCACTCGTTACTAGTTCGCCTAGGTTTGGGCGTATCGATCCGGGATCGATCCCGCCGATCAGGCGACGGAGCGAAGAACCCGCACCAGGGTGCGCACCGGGCTGAGGGCCGCGGTCGGCTGTGGCTGGGCGTCGGGCTGAGCGGTCCGCAGCAGGGCGACGGCAGCCGCGAGGGAAAGGGCCTGGCCGGCCTCGACCGCACGGTTGTAACGGGAACCGGAGAGGGCGACGTAGACGCTGCCCGCTCGCTCGACGAATCCCAGCAGACGATCCCCGGCCAGCACGCGGTAGAGTCCGGAGGCCTGTCGCTCGACGCTGTAGTTCTGCCCGTTCGAGATGAGGTGCATCGTGCTCATAGTTGCTCGCCTTCCTTCACGCGTGACGTAATGCTAGATAGCCTAACTAGTAGTTGACCGGCGAGAAACGGGTTGACTCGATGGGGTCGGATCCGCTAGGAACGCTTGGCGGGTTCGCGTTCGCTAGGTTTGACTACACCTGTCGTGAGCGATGGCAGGGCACGACGTGGCTGGGGGTGCTGGGAATGGCCGAGGAGGCTCCGACCGGGAACGACCATCAGCGACGCTCGCGCATCCGTGCCGCCGAGGTGAGGCGCCGGGTGCTCGACGTGGCCCTGGAGCGGGTGGAGGGGATCGGTCTCACGATCGGCTTCGAGCACATCGTGATGGACGACCTCATCCGCGAGGCCGGCGTGCCCCGCAGCTCGACCTACCGGCTCTGGGACTCGAAGGAGTCCTTCATCGCCGATCTCCTGATCGAGATCGCCACCGACACCTCCACGAGGCTCGCCGACGACGAGACGTTCGAGATCTGCGAGCGCATCCTGTTCGACAACCTCGACCAGCTGCGGGATCCGGCCGGGCGCGAGCGGGTGCTGTACGAGGTCGTCCGGGTGGCACTCGAGCACAACTTCCGTGCCGTGATCGCCTCCGTGGCGTGGCAGTCGTACGTCGGCCTCTCGGCCACACTGCTCAGCCACATGGAGTCGTCGGCTCGTGAGGAGATCGAGAGCGCGCTGCGGAACGGCAGCGGCGAGTTCATCGAGCGCATGGCGGAGTTCCACGGTTGGATCTCGAGCATCCTCGGCTACCGGCTGCGCGAGCAGTGGGGAGGCGACTATCGCCCGTACGCCGTGGTGATCTCCGCGCTCGTGGAAGGGCTCGGCCTCCGGCACCTCGGCAACCCGGATCTCGTCGACGCCGGATTCCGGGGCCCCGCGAGCATCACCCTCGGCGCCGACGAGCCGGGGTGGAAGCTCCCTGCGCGCGCGCTCGTGGCCGTGCTGCACGGATTCGTGGAGCAGGATCCGGACTACGACGCCGACGCGACCGTGGCCCGCCTGCAGGAGATGGAGCGGGCCAAGGAGACGGGGCGAGCCGAACCCTAGTGCTTAGGCGAGCGCGACGGCGGCGTACTGCTCTCGGATGACGGGGCGGTGATCGGGCGCGGGCTCGGCCGAGAGGGCGAGTGGCCAGGCCGGGCGCGTACCGGTGAGGGCCCAGGCGGCCTGCGTGGCGGCACCGTCGGCGACGTACTCGCCGGGCTGAGGCACGGCCACCGGGCTGTCGAACACCTGGGCGGCGATGGTCTGCACGGCGGGGTTCATGGCGGCGCCGCCGATCAGCAGGATGCGGCGGGGCTCGACGCCGACCCGGCGCACGGCGTCGAGGCCGTCGGCGAGGCCGCAGAGGAGGCCCTCGATGGCCGCGCGAGCGAGGGTGGGCCGCGTGGTCGACGCGAGGGTCATGCCGAAGAGGGTGGCCGTGGCGTCCGGCAGATTGGGGGTGCGCTCGCCCTCGAAGTAGGGCTGCAGCACGAGTCCGTTCGAGCCGGGCTCCGCCTGCAGCGCGAGCTCGCCGAGCTCGGCGTGGTCGACGCCGAGAAGGGCGGCGACGGAGTCGAGGATGCGGGCGGCGTTGAGGGTGGCCACGAGCGGCAGGTAGGCGCCGGATGCGTCGGCGAAGCCGGCCACGGTGCCCGTCTCGTCGGCCGACGGGCGGCCGGTGACGGCGAACACGGTGCCGCTCGTGCCGATCGAGACGACCACGTCGCCCTCGGTGGCGCCGAGGCCCAGGGCGGCCCCCGCGTTGTCGCCCGCGCCGGCGCCGACCGCGATGCCGGCGGGGATGGCCACGCCGGCGGACTCGAAGGCGACGGTGCTCCCGGCGCTCTCGGCCGGCCCGAGCACGCGCGGGAGCACGGCGTCGTGGCCGAGGGCGGCGGCGAGCAGGCCCCGGTCGTACTCGTCGGCCCCCGGGGTCCAGTAGGAGGTGCCGCTCGCGTCGGAGCGGTCGGTCACGAGCTCGCCGAGCACGGGGCCGAGGGGAGTCCGGCCTGCGGGTCCGTAGCCGCGCAGGCGCCAGGTGAGCCAGTCGTGCGGCAGCGCCACGGCAGCCACCCTGGCGGCGGCCTCCGGCTCGGCGTCGCGAAGCCAGCGGAGCTTGGTGGCGGTGAAGGAGGCCACGGGCACCGAGCCCGTGCGGGCCGCGAGCTCTGCGGCGCCGAACTCCTCGATCAGGGCGCGCGCGGCCGCGGCGGAGCGCGTGTCGTTCCAGAGCAGGGCGGGCCGGATGACCTCACCGGCTTCGTCGAGCACCACCATGCCGTGCTGCTGGCCCGCGACCGAGATCGCCGCCACGTCGTCGAGACCGCCCGCGCCGGCCACGGCCTCGAGGAGGGCAGCCCACCAGGCCTCGGGGTCGACCTCGGTGCCCTCGGGGTGGCGCGCCCGGCCCTGGCGCACGAGCCTGCCGCTCTCGAGCTCGCGGATGACGAGCTTGCAGCTCTGGGTCGATGAGTCGATTCCGGCGACGAGAGTCATGGTCTTCTCCTGGGCCGTGGCGGCCGGTGTGTCGGGGCGTCTTTGCAGGACAGCTGCGGGGAGCGATAAAAAGTCTTGACCCACAACATATTCGACAGCGCGGCGGCGCACCAACTCGGCGGACGCGATAGCGTGATCCTGTGGCCGAATTCTCCGTTCTGACCGTCTGCACGGGCAACATCTGCCGATCCCCGCTGGCCGAGCAGATCCTTCGGGCCCGCCTCGCCGATGTCACCGCGCTGGAGTTCGCGAGCGCCGGCACCTACGCGGGCGAGGGCGACGCCATGACGGCGCAGGCATCCGCCCTCTCCGCCCGCTTCGGCGGAGCGCCAGAGGCGCACCGGGCCCGCTACCTCACCGAGCAGATCGTGGGGGCGAGTGATCTGGTGTTCGCGATGGCGCGCAGCCATCGTCGCGAGATCGTGGAGCTCGTGCCGCGCAAGGTCGGCGTGACCTTCACCCTGCGGGAGTTCGCCCGGCTCTCGGCCGACGTCGCCGACACCGAGATCGCGGCCGTCGCGGAGCGCGGCGTGAGCCCGCGCGCGGGGCTCGCCGAGGTCGTGGCGTTCGTGGCCTCGAGGAAGGGCCAGATCGGTCCGCCCGCCAGCACGGAGGACGACGACGTCATCGACCCGTACCGGCGGAGCGACTCCACTTACGAGCGGTCGGCCGCCCAGCTCGTGCCGGCGGCCGAGGAGGTCGCCCGCGTGCTGCGGATCGCTGCGCTCGCGAGCCCCTGATCGCAGGAGCCCTGCTGATCGCGGGAGCCCGAGGCGGCTAGAGGATGGCGCCGGAGGAGACCGCGACCACGATGAGCGCGCTCGCGGCGATGGTGAGAGCGCAGACGAGGCCCACCTTGACGGCGAGGCTCGAGCCGATCTTCTCGGTCGTGCTGTAGAGCTCCGGGCGGTAGAACCGGCCCTTCGGGTGCTGGCGGCCCGTCTGCGGCTCCGCGAAGCGGCCGGTGGGGATCGCGTCGACATCGATCAGGAAAGCGTCGCCAGCGGCCGTCTGTGGGCGCGATGACGGGGAGGGCTTCCTGCCCGCATCGTCGAGGGGTGTCTCGTCTTGCACACGCTCAGCGTACCCCGAACGGGGGAACGCGAAAGGGCGGGTGCGACCGGAGTCGCACCCGCCCTCAGGCGTTCACCGCTGGATTCAGCTGCGGCGGTCTGCAGTGGCCGTCTGGTTGCGACGGACCATCAGCAGCACACCACCGGCGGCGAGCAGGAGCGCGAGCGCGCCTCCGCCGACGAGCGGCATGGCCGGGTTACCGGTGTTGGCGAGGCCCGGGCCGTTGCCGGTCGGGACCGATCCGCCGGCACCGGCGACGGCGATGTTCACGGTCGCGACCGTTCCACCGACACCGTTGATGACCTGAGCGGCGCTGATCTCGTACTTGCCCTCGGCGAGAGCAGCGGCGAAGGGGATCGCCCAGGTGCCGTTCTCGGCGACGACCGCGGAGCCCGCGGAGTTGCCGTTGACGTACGCGACCACCGTGGCGCCGGCGATGCCGGTACCGGTGAGCTGAGTCGGAGCTGCGCCCGACTCGTAGGTGGTTCCGCTGACCGGCGAGGTGATGATCGGAGCGACCGGGACCACCTGGAAGGTGGACGCGGCTGCCGGCGAAGCCGGCTGGCCCTCGACGACCTGGGTGGCCGAGACGGAGTAGCTGCCGTAGGTCAGGCCGCCGGTCTCGATGCTCCAGAGACCGGAGTCGGCGACGACCGCCTCGCCCGTGACGTCACCCGTGAGGGTGACCGTGGCGCCGGGGTAGCCGGTGCCCGAGATCACGGGGATGTCGGTCTCGACGATCTGGCCGTCGAAGGGCGACGTGATGGCGGGAGCGCCGAGCACGACCTGGACCGCGAACGACGTGGTCTCGGAGGTGTCGAAGCCGCGGGTGGCCGTCAGCGAGTAGTTGACCTCGCCGAGACGGTTGGCAGCAGGGAAGCTCCAGTTGCCGTTGCCGTCGATGGCCACCTCGAACGAGTCGCCGGCGTTGCCGAAGGACTGGCTGACCTCGAGGGTCGCACCGGCGGGGCCGGTGCCGGAGATGGTCGAGCCCGAGTAGACCTGTCCGCCGTCGGCGACCGAGGTCACCACGGGGGCGTCGAGGTACAGAGCGACGGAGTAGCCGCCGGCGAGCGCGAGGCCTGCCTGCAGGTCGGCGCCGATGGTGATCTCGCGACCGAGGTCATCGGTTCCACCGCCGGAGAGCACGCCCACGGCGGTGTTGCCCTGGATCATGGCTCCGCCGGAATCGCCCTGTGCGGAGAGCAGCTCGGCCGAGAAGCCGTAGACGATACGGCCGCCGACGTTCGCGTAGCCGTTGGTCTCGAGCACGGTGCCCTCGGTGAAGCCGGTGGTGCGGCCGCTCTTGGCGACGGTGGCGCCGACGGTCGCGGAACCGACCGAGCGGACCGGCACGGTGGAGGTGGAGAGGTCTTCGCTGGCCGCGGTGGTCCAGTCGGTGACCTCGGGGAGCGTGGTGAGCTCCTCGTTGGTGACGTCGATCACCGAGATGTCGACGCTCGTGGGGTCGCCGGCGGTGCCGTTGCTGTTGCCGGGGCCGCCCCACTGCGAGAAGGCGAGCTCGCCGAGCGGGCGCGTGAGCTCGATGTCGGAGTTGTCCGTAGCTCCTCCACCGGCCGGGTCACCGGTCGGGAGGGTGAGCGCGGAGTCGACTCGGGTGTTGTCGTCGGTGCAGTGACCGGCCGAGATGACCGCGGGGGCACCCTCGGCGGACCAGCCGGAGAAACCGACCGAGCAGAGTCCGACCGTGTTGCCGGCCGGGTTGGTGACGGCCGCGTAGCCGGCGCCGCCGACGACGTCGGTCTCGGCGTAGGCCTCGAAGCCGCCCTCGATGGTGCGGATCTCGACGTTGGAGGAGTTCCGGAGAGCCTCGACGGTGGCGTCCTCGGCCTGGCCATCCTTGGTGGCGATGTAGGCCACGACCTTGCCGTCACCGGCAGGCATGATGGCTGCGACCTGATCCGACTCGGCGAGCTTCTCCTGCGCGAACGCGGAGAAATCACCGATGGGAGCAGTGCGATCGTCGTCGGGGGCTGCGAAGGCAGCCGTTCCGAATGCGCCGGTCATACCGGCGACCGTGACCGTTCCGACGGCGAGATATGCCAGTCGTTTCTTCCATGAGTTCGTCATAGACCCCTAGTTCCTTTGCGTGTGCCAGGGGCGTGCTTTGGCGTCTCCTACTTCGGAACCCAGTTCCCCCGACCGGGTTACACCTTATACAACATTCGTCGGCGAGCGCCATGGGTACTACTCCCCATGGTGCTGTGAGTCGCGTTTGACCACCATATGCAGGGTGAAACCACACAAGCTCAGCGCCCTCGTCGCGCTCCCCGCCATCACCCTTCTCGCTCTCGCCGGTTGCGCGTTCCCGCAGCCCGCCGCTCCCGAGCCCGCTGCGGAGACCAGCAAGCCCTCGGCGACATCGACCCCCACCGAGGAGGCCGAGGAACCCGCCGACGCCTCCGCGGCCAGCGGCGAGGTCGCGGCCCCCGGCACGACGGCCGGCCCCGGTGAGCCCCTCGTGACCGAGTTCACCGGCACCGACGGCCAGAAGGCCCTCATCGCCTCCTCGCTCGTGGACGTCGTGCCCGCCACGACCGAGCAGGTCGCGTTCCTCAACGAGCAGTTCGACAAGGGCGAGCTCGACGGGTTCGAGATCTCCTTCATCCACCTCGAGCAGTCGAAGGTCTCGGGCGACCCGATCGAGTTCAATGCCGACTACACCTCGTTCAAGCCCGTCGACGCCGAGGGCCAGCGCGTGCAGGACGTGACCGTGATCGGCTGGGACGAGTGCGGCACCGAGTCGTTCACGCCCGAGTTCGACTCCGGCGAGACCCTCATGCAGTGCTACATCGCGGCCGCTCCCGCCGGCGGCGGAGCTCCGGCCGGCCTGATGTACGACGGCGGCTTCAGCGAGGACAACCCGTTCGACTACTACGACGGCAAGCCGCTGCTGTTCCTGGCCGAGTAGCAGGACGTCGCCAGGGGCGGAACGCGAGGACCGCCCCTCCACGGGTGGCACCCGGTATGGGAGTACGAGTCCCATCCGATTCTCGATACTGTCGAGCCGGGAGCGCCATGAACCACGAACGACACTCGACGGATCCCGCCCGCTGGCTGCAGGCGATGAACCTCTCCGACCAGATCTTCATCACCGGGACCGTGATGGTGCTCGAGCAGATCCGGGTGCGTCGCACGCCGCTCGGAGATCTGCCGCTCGTCTACGACGAGTCGCGCATCCGTGACGCCGCCACACCCGCCATCGCGGTGCGGGTGGCGAAGGAGATCTCGGCGGCGTTCGAGGGGCAGGCCGCGTACGCGGCGCCCGACGGCGTCGACGAGCATTGGCGGGTCGCTAACATGACGCGCGAGGTCGCAGCCCGCATCGAGGGTGTCTTCGGGCGCTGAGCCGGCACGGGACCGGCGCCGAGCTGCCGGCCGGATCTGGTCAGGCGCTGCCGGCGGGCACAGGCTCCTCGAGGAGCTGGATGTCGCCGCGGTGCCCGGTGGCGGTGAGCACGGCGATCCAGTCCGGGTTCAGCGAGATGGCCTGCGCGGAGTCGTACCGGAACCTCAGCGCGACCCCTTCGTGCAGCCACACGCTCTCCCGGCCGCTGCCGGCCTGCTTGCCCACCGACCAGGTGAACGAACAGGCTTCGCCTCTCCGCAGCTTCGACAGCACGGCGATCTGCAGGTGCGCGAGCGCCCGGTCATCGATCTCGATCTCGTACTCGCCGCCGTAGAAGAGTGAACCCACCCTTCATTATCGCGCAGGACGTGCAGTAACACTGGTCACGGGGCGGCCCAGATGGTTGAATGTCGCACATCGACGAGGACGCGACGGTCGAACCACCAGAACTGACCGCTCTGGCGACGCTTCCCAAGAGCATCGGAAGCGCGATCAGCTATGCCCATCGGGGCACGGTCTACTGGCTCTCCCCGGTCGCGAGCGACCGCTGGGTGGTGGGCAAGGGCGGTTCGAACGAGACGGTGGCGTTCCTCGCCAAGCAGCATCCCGCACGATTCACCCTCGAGGGGCCAGGGGTGCTCGCTGCCGGCGAGAGCTGGTTGCTCCTGCTCGCCAGGCTCTGAACTCTCCACGGTTAGACTCGGCGGGTGCTCGGGTCGCCCAGGATGACGTGGATGGACGTGCTCCGCGGCGCGGCCATCCTGCTCGTCATCCTCGGCCACTCCACCGATCTCGTGATGCTCGTGGGGCGCGAGGCGCCCGGCCTCCTGCACGACGTCAACACCGCCGCAGCGCCCTATCGCATTCCGCTGCTGATGTTCCTCTCGGGCATGCTCGTTCCGAACTCGCTCGCCAAGGGCGTGGGGCCGTACCTCACGGGCAAGGTGCGCGGCATCGTGTGGCCGTACGTCGTGTGGACTCTGCTCATCCTGCTCGCCACCGGGGCGTTCACGGCCGAGGCCGCGCTCGGCATGCTGTGGCTGCCGCCCACGCTGCTGTGGTATCTGCAGGTGCTCTTCGTCGGCTACGTCGTCGCCCTCGTGACCCGGGTGATCAACCCGCTGTGGCCGGCGGCCGCGGCGCTGGTCGGGTCGGCGCTCGTGCCGTTCGACGAGTACCGGCTCGGGCGCATGCTCTTCCTCATCGCCGCCTTCCTCTGCGGCACCTGGGCCTGGCAGCATCGCGAGCGGTGGCTCGGCGTCGTGCGGCGCTGGTGGGTGATGGCACTGCTCGCGGTGCCGACGGCCGTGGGCGCGTGGTTCGCGATCGTCTTCGGCGGCACGCAGTACAACCCCATCGCCTTCCCGCTCGTGGTGTGCGGCCTGGCCCTCGCGCTCGGCCTCGCGCAGCGGGTTCCGGATGCGCGGATCCTCCGCTACATCGGGCGCAACTCGATCGTCTTCTACGTGACCCACTGGATCGTGGTGTTCTGGAGCATCCGGCTGCTCGATGCCGCGGTGCCCGGTCTCCCGGCGCTCGCGCTCGTGCTGACCGCGCTCGTGGCGGCGGTGCTCGTGGGGCTCGGCGTGACCTGGCTGAGCCTGAAGGTGCGGCCCGTCGCACTGCTGTTCCGGATCTGATCCGCCGGAGTAGGCTCGTCCCTGTCGGCCCGGGCTCCGCCGGTGTCGATCCGTCCACGATCCGGCAGAGCGGGCGAGAGCAGATGACAGCGGTGGTACGCGTGCACGGCGAGCGATTCGTCGTGGAGGAGCCCGCGGCGCTCGAGTCGCTCCGAGAAGCGATCCGCGACGCGGTGCGGGACGGCGGCGACATCGTGCGGATCGAGCATCGCGACGGCGTGACGGAGGTCCTGGTGGCGACCGGGACGCCGGTGCGGATCGACGAGGGCCGCACCGCCTCGCCTCGCATGCCGATTCCCGAGGCGGGCTCGTTCGTGGACTACGACGGCTTCGACCTCTAGCCCGGCGGAGGCTACGGGGTGGGGCAGTGCAGCTGGGTGCGCTCGCCCGTGCGGTCGATCTCGTGCGCGGCCATCGGAGCGCCGCAGAGCGGGCAGCGCGGATCGGCGGGCGGGACGTACGGCGCCTCGGCGCGGCCGATGCCCACCTGTGCCGGGCCGGCGTAGCGGTAGACGATGCGGTTGAGGTTGTTGATGAACCCGGGCTTGCCGCTGAACGGATTCATCGGGTCGATCCGCTTCTTTCGTGCCATAACAGTTAGTATACTAAACATATGAAGGACGATGTGGATCTGCTGGCGCTCGACCGGCAGCTGTGCTTCGCGCTCGCCGTGGCCTCGCGCTCGGTGATCGGGGCGTACAAGCCGATCCTCGAGCCCCTGGGGCTGACGCATCCGCAGTACCTCGTGATGCTGGCGCTGTGGGAGAGGGCGCCGCGCTCGCTGTCGGATGTCGCGACCGTGCTGCGGCTCGAGCCCGCCACGCTCTCGCCGCTCGTGAAGCGGCTCGAGGCGGCAGGGCTCGTCTCGCGGGAGCGAGCCGCCGACGACGAGCGACGCCTCGACCTGCGGCTGACCGCGGCCGGGGAGAGACTGCGCTCACGGGCCGAAGAGGTGCCGCCGCAAGTGGTCGCCGCTCTCGGGGTGGAGCTCGATGAGCTGCTGGAACTCCAGGCCAGGCTCACCGCCGTGATCGACCGTGTGGCACCGCTCCGTGCAGAGCGCACGGCGCCGTTCCGCCGGTAGTTCCTCGCGGCCGTGTGGCGGGGTCGGCCGACTCCTGCGAGGCTTGACCTCGATGACCCCGTTCTCGGAAGTGCGAGACGCCCACTTCGAGGCGATCGCGGCACCCCGGCCTTCCGAGGCGCCCGGGGGCGTCGACACCGTGTTCCAGCCGATCGTGTCGCTCGAGACGCGTGAGGTGGTCGCCTACGAGGCGCTGACGAGGCCGCCGCGCGGGTCGGCCTTCTCCTCGGTGGTGCAGCTCTTCGAGCACGCCGCGGCGGCCGGGCGCACGGTCGAGCTCGATCAGGCCTGCTGGCGCTCCACCCTGCGCGCGATCGACCGGGTGGGGTCGGCTGCTCCGTTCGCCGTGCTCGTGAACGTCGAGCCGGAGTCGTTCCAGGCCGGGATCGCGCTCGATGGCCCCACGGCTGAGGGCGGTGCGCCGCCGACCCCGATCGTGATCGAGCTCACAGAGCGGGCACTGCTCGAAGCGCCAGGCGAACTGCTCGCCATGATCGAACGTGTGCGCGAACAGGGACACGCCATCGCGGTCGACGACCTCGGGGCCGATCCGGCGTCGCTCGCGCTGCTGCCCCTCATCGATCCCGACATCGTGAAACTCGACCTCGGCATCCTGCAGAAGCAACCGGATGCGGGTGTGGCGCGCATCATGAGCGCCCTGAACACGCACCTGGCACGGCGCCGCATCCCGGTGATCGCGGAGGGCATCGAGACGGAGCGCCAGCTGGTCATGGCCCGGGCGCTCGGAGCGACGCACGGCCAGGGTTGGCTGTTCGGGCGGCCGGAACGGATGCCGGTGGCCGGTGGAGCACTCGCGGGGATCGCGGGCATGCCGGTGGGGGAAGGCCAGGCGGCGCCCGCGCGCAGCACGCAGACGCCGTTCGAGATCGTGTCCCAGGCGATCGGTTCGAAACCCTCCGACCGGCAGCTGCTCGTGCAGCTCAGCATCTTCCTCGAGGCGCGGGCGCGCGCGAGTGGCGACTCGGCCGTCGTGGTCTCGACCTTCCAGCACGCCTCCACCATCACACCCGCCACCTGGCGCCGCTATGAGGACCTCCAGCGGGAGTGCGCCCTCGTGGTGGCGCACGTGAACGGCCAGGTCGAGCTGCCGGAGGGCATCAGGCTCGCGCCCATCCCGGACGGCGACCCGCTGCTGGCCGAATGGGACATCGTGGTGGTGACCGCCGACTTCGCCGCCGTGCTCGCTGCGCGTGAGCTCGATGCCTCCCGGCACGGCGAAGGGGTGTACGAGTTCGCGCTCAGCCACGACCGCGGCCTCGCCGTGGCCGCCGCCAAGGTGCTTCTCGAACGATCTGGCAAGCCCCTCGGCGTCACTCTGTGATTATCGGGCGATCATGCCTAGATGAGGGGGTGCCTGAATCCGTCTCGCCCCGTTCTCTGCCCTATCCGCTCGGCTTCTCCCTGATCGAGGGCCGCTACAACTTCGCCCTGTACTCCGAGACCGCCGACGCCGTCTTCGTGTCGACGTTCGACGGCGAGGAGGAGACCCGCACCCGGCTCGAGGAGCGCACCGGCCACGTGTTCCACGGCTTCGTCGACGCGGCCCGCGTGGGAACGCACTACGGCATCCGGGTGGAGGGCGAGTGGAACCCCGAGGCCGGTCTCCGTCACAACGTCAACAAACTGCTGCTCGACCCGCACGCCACCGCCATCGTGGGCGGCTACGACTGGGCCGCCGACAACCAGGCGCCGTTCGGCCACGACCTCGTCGAGCCGGCCTCCTTCGACGCGACCGATTCCGCGCCGGTGTCACCGCGCTGCGTCATCACCGACCCCTCGTTCGACTGGGAGGGCGACCGCGCACCGCGGACTCCGTTCGCCCGGACCGTCGTCTACGAGACCCACGTGAAGGGCTTCACGAAGCTGCACCCCGACGTGCCCGAGGAGATCCGGGGCACCTACGCGGGCCTCGCGCATCCCGCCGCCCTCCAGCACTTCACCGACCTGGGGGTGACGGCAGTCGAGCTGCTGCCCGTGCACCAATTCGTGCAGGACAGCCATCTCGAGGAGAAGGGCCTGCGCAACTACTGGGGCTACAACTCGATCGGCTTCTTCGCACCCCATGAGGAGTACGCGAGCGAGGCCGCCCTGGCCGCCGGCGACGGGGGCCAGGTGGCCGAGTTCAAGCAGATGGTGAAGGCGTTCCACGCCGCCGGGCTCGAGGTCATCCTCGACGTGGTCTACAACCACACCGCAGAGGGCAACGACCTCGGACCGACGCTGTCGTTCAAGGGCATCGACAACGTGGCCTACTACCGGCTCGTGGAGGGCGACGAAGCGCACTACTTCGACACGACCGGAACCGGCAACAGCCTGAACGTGGGGCACCCCGCCGCCCTCGGACTCATCATGGACTCACTGCGCTACTGGGTGACCGAGATGCACGTCGACGGCTTCCGCTTCGACCTCGCCACCACGCTCACCAGGCAGGGCGGCGACGCCGAGCTGCACAGCGCGTTCCTCACCCTCATCCAGCAGGATCCGGTGCTCGCACCCGTGAAGATGATCGCGGAGCCCTGGGACACCGCGGGCTACCAGGTGGGCGGGTTCCCCGCCGGCTGGTCGGAGTGGAACGGGAAGTTCCGCGACGACGTGCGCGACTTCTGGAACGGCACGGATGCCGTGCTCGGCACGGTCTCCCAGCGCATCCTGGGCTCGCCCGACGTCTACGAGGCCTCGCGGCGCTCGCCGCTGTCGAGCGTGAACTTCGTCACGGCCCACGACGGCTTCACGCTGCACGACCTCACCTCGTACAACGACAAGCACAACGCGGCCAACGGTGAGGACAACAACGACGGCGAGAGCGACAACAAGTCCTCCAACGGCGGCGCCGAGGGCCCCACCGACGACGCCGCCGTGAACGAGCGGCGCGACCGCAAGCGCCGCAACCTGCTCGCGACGCTGCTGCTCTCGGCGGGCGTGCCGATGCTGCTCGGCGGCGACGAGCTCGGGCGCACCCAGGGCGGCAACAACAATGCCTACTGCCAGGATGACGAGATCTCGTGGTTCGACTGGTCGGCGGTGGACGAGTCGCTGCTGTCGTTCACGACGACGCTGCTCGAGCTGCGGGCGGCTCATCCGGCGCTCCGACCCGTCTGGTTCCGGCAGGGCCCGGGCGTCGAGGGAGCGCAGGACGCCGTGCTGACGCTTCGCGCCGACGGCGAGGGCTTCGCCGACGAGGACTGGGACAACCCGGACGCACGGTCGATCGCGTTCGTGTTCACGCATCCGGGTGCCGACTCGTTCGCCTTGCTGCTGAACGCGGCCGAGAACGGCGTCGAGTTCGCGGTGCCCGCGGCGCCGGGATCCGAGTGGGAGCTGGCGGCGTCGAGCGACGATGGTCAGCAGGTGGAGGGGCCGGTGACGACGCTCATCGTGCGGGACGGGTCGTTCACGCTGCTGCGCTCACGCGCGTAGGCGCGGCTTCAGCCGTCGAGGGTGTCCGAGTCGTCCTCGGTGGTGGGGACCGGGGTCGGGAAGTCGGTCTCGTCGACGGAAGGGCCGGTGGGCTCGGGGGCGGGTGTGATGTCGTCGTCCGGCGGCACAGGCGTGCCCGACTCCGTGCGCTCGGGGTAGGGGGTCTGTGCGTCGGCGTCACCGCAGCCGGAGAGGCCGAGGACGGCGCCGGCCGCCAGGAGCGTGCCGGCCCCGAGGGTGACGACGCGGCGGGCGAGGATCCTGCGGGGGAGCGGGTGGAGTGCTGAGATGGCCATGCCACCAGTGCACTCCACCCGAGGCCGGCCCGCAGGGGGCTGGTCATCTCACGCCGAGAGGCGTAGGAGGGCGGCGACGAGGATCAGGCCTCGACGTCGCCCCGCCAGGCGCCTGTCTCGGAGCCCTGCTTCTCGATGAACTCCTTGAAGTTCTGCAGATCCTTCTTGACGGCGTGCGTGCCGGCGCCCACGAGGGAGCCGACCTTCTCGAGCAGCCCCTCGGGCTCCCAGTCGATCTGCACGGTGACGCGGCTCTCGGTGTCGGAGAGCTTGTGGAAGGTCACGACGCCGGCGTGCTCGGTGTCGCCACCGGTGCTCGTCCAGGCCACGCGCTCATCCGGGTGCTGCTCGGTGACGACGGTGTCGAACTCGCGCTCGACGCCGCCCACCTTCACCTTCCAGTGCGAGTGGGTGTCATCGGTCTGGGTGATGGACTCGACCTCGTCGAGGAAGTGCGGGAACGACTCGAACTGCGTCCACTGGTTGTAGGCGGTGCGGACGGGGACGTCGACGTCGATGGTCTCGATGATCTGGGCCATGGTGGTGCTCCTTCTGTTGGGGGCTGGACAGTCGGTGTCAGGCGGCTTCGGAGCCGAACGGCTCGAGGCTGTCGAGGATGAGGTCGTGCTCCGAATAGCCGAACCGGTGCTTCACGTAGTCGAGCACGTCGGGGTGCACGAGCGGGGTGATGGTCGGGATGCGGGCTGAGTCCTGGTTCATGAGGTCGTATCCTTCGCTAGACGAACGAGTCATTAGTCAATCTAGACAATAGAACCGGTTTTCGTACCCCATTGACAAACCCTGGGTTTTTCTTTAGAGCGTCTAATGATCAGTCGGTCTAAACTTATCCACATGAGTGCAGAACCTGTGGAGAGAGATCGGTACTGGTTCGACCAGACCGAGCACGAACGCGGTGTGCGCATCCTCGAGGCGATGCGCCTGTACCGCGCCGCCGAGTCCGCCATGCGCCGCCGCACGCAGGACTCCATGAGCATGGGGGAGAACGACCTGCTCGCCCTTCGCTTCCTGATCCGCGGCCGCCAGCGCGGCCGCGACATCACGCCCACCGACCTCGCGAACTACCTCGGCGTGAAGACCTCCTCGATCACCGCGCTGCTCGACCGGCTCGAGGCCGGCGGCCACCTCCGCAGGGTGCCGAGCCCCTTCGACCGCCGTCGTACCATGATCGAGCCGACCGACCACGCCGACGCCGAGGTGCGGAAGACGCTCGATCAGATGCACGCGCGGATGATCGCCGCGACCAGCGGCATCGACGCGGCGGGCGGGCTCGCGATCGTCGAGTTCCTCGAGCGGATGCGCGACGCGGTCGACGCCATCGACAGGGAGTAGGCGCGGCGGGCGCCCGGGTGCCCGGGTGCCTGGGCGCCCGGCTGTCGACTCCCGGCGGCTCAGGCCGGGTCGCCCCAGCCTCCCAGGTAGGCGGCGAGGTCGGCGTGGGGATCGAGCGCGACGAACGGGGCCTGGAGCTGTTCGGTGCGCCAGCCGGTGTCGGCGCCCCAGCGGCGCAGGCGCGAGAGGCGCCGGGTCGACATCAGGGTGAGCGCGAAGGGCGCCCGAGGGGAGACGAGCTCCACCGTGCCGAGGGTGCCGCGGCCCACCCGGGCCGAGGCCTCGGTGAGGAGCCGGCCGAAGTGCTCGGAGTCGGCCTCGGCCACACCGAACGCCGACGGGACCTCGATCACGGTGCGCGCGGAGCCGACGGCACCGGATCGGTCGCCCGTGATGCGGGAGTCGTGCCCGAGGAGGCGGGCAGACGCCTCGTCGGCCGTCACCAGCACGGCGGTCGGCAGCGCGCGCAACAGGGTGTCGGCCGTGCGGTAGACCGCCGCGGGATCGCCTTCGGGAAGCAGCACCACGACATCCGGCCGGGCGGATGCGACGCCACGGCCGGTCGCGCCAGGCGCCGTGATGCGCGGCAGCAGCGCCAGGGTCTCGGCGTTCTTCTTCGCGCCCACCCGCACGGGGTCGGCGTCGCGGAGCGCCGCATCCGGACCGTTGTGCCAGGCCACCGCCTCTGGCACGTGTGCGAAGACCGCCCCGGCCAGCCAGGCCCGGTGCGCCCAGTCCCAGTCCTCCCCGCCGTACTCCACGAACGCCTCGTCGAAGCCGCCGATCTCGTCGAAGAACCAGCGCGAGCAGCACAGCACGGCGCCGATGAGGTGGCGGTACGAACGCTCGTCGGCGTCGAGCAGGTCGCGGCTGCGGTCATACGCCTCGCTGAGCCACTCGGGTTCGGGCAGCTCCCGGCCGGCCGCGGCCTGTGCGACCGAGGCGCCACCGCCGGCGAACGGGGCGAGATCGGCGTGTCGGCGGCGGCCCACGGTGACGGCCTCCGGCGCCAGGGCGGGCAGGCGGGTGAGCGCCTCGACGTAGCCCGGTTCGGGAGCGGTGTCGGCGTCGAGGAAGCACAGCACCGATCCCGTCGAGGCGGCGACGCCGGCGTTGCGTGCGGCGGCAGCGCGGAAGCCGCGATCCTCCTGCACGAGAAGGGTCACGCCGGGCGGCACGGAAGGAGGCGTCGCCGACCCGTCGTCGACCACCACGACCTCCAGGCGATCGGCCGGGTGCGACTGAGCGGCGAGCGCCGCGAGGGTGCGGACCAGGTCGTCGTGCTGCTCGAAGTGCACCACGACGACCGAGACCCTCGGCGGCTCGACCGGCACCTGCCCATCGAGCACACTCCAGTCGTTTCCGGGCACCGTGCGCCCGCCCGGCGGTGTCGGCGGCGTGGCCGTCGTCATCGTGCCATCGCCTCGGCCCAGAAGGCGCAGTAGAGCTCCACGGCGTCGCGACCGGTCGGGTGCAGCGGTTCGTCGCCCGTCAGCCAGGTCGACGCCGGGTCGGCGAGGGCGCGTGCGATGCCCTCGGCGAGGTCCTCGGGGCCCACGAGCGTGAGCGTGCCGGGGCGGAGCTCGGCCATCTCCTCCATGTAGCGGCTCCGCACCACGAGGGGGCGCCTGCCTGCGCTGATCCACGAGGCGAGCGATCCCGAGGCCGACACATGGTCGTGGGCGATCACGGGCACCGCCACCCGCCTGGCCCGCCGCAGCAGCTCGGGGTCGCTGAGGTAGCCCGTGGCCTCGAACCGGAGCCCGCGCCGGGCGGCCCGCACGCGCATCCGCTCGAGGTCGTGCTCGTGGCCACCCGACGCACGCCCGAGCGCGACCACCCTCGGCAACCCCCCGAGCGCACCGGCTGCACTCGTGGGCGCACCGGCCGGCCCCGCGGGCGCATCGGGCGCGGCCGCGGCTGCGAGCCGCCCGACGGCCTCCAGCACGCGGTCGTGCCCCTTGCCCGGGTAGTAGAAGCCGAGCAGTGCCACCTCGTGCTCCAGCCCGTGCGGCCGGGCGAACGGATGCGCCGCCGCGACCGGCAGAGGGATGACCGTCGGCGACACCCCGGACGTGAACTCCCGCAGCAGCTCGGCCTCGTGGCGGCTGTTGCAGACCACGCCGGATGCCGCCGCGACGACCCGGCGGTACGCCTCCGCCCGTCGCGCGAAGTGCACACGGTCGGAGGGCTGCGGCACGTCGTGCAACGTCGCCGTGAGGGGCCGTTCGGCCGCGATGGCCTCCACAGCGGCCGCGGCCGACTCGGCGTCGGCACCCCACAGGCGGTCGGTGAAGTGCAGATGCACCCACCCGCCGTCGCCCTGGGCGGAGGAGGGAGAGGCACCGGGATCGACCCCGGAGAGCTCGGTCGAGGGGTGCAGCGCGTGCACGCTCTCGGCGAGATGCCGGGCATAGGTGCTCACGCCGTGCTCCGGTTGGCCCGTGAGGAGGAGGGTGGGCGGAGCCCAGCCGACGGCCGGGCGCGGTCGAGGCGAGGGGCGGTGGTTCCGCGGGTGGCGGTCGGCGGCGGTCGTCACGCGTCCGCCAGCAGCGACAGTGCCTCGGCATGACGCGAGACGCCCGCGGCCACCACCTCGGGATGCTCGCCGTACCAGGTGAGGTGGGCGCGGCGCACCTCGTCGTCGGGCACCTGCTCCCCGTCGACGGTCCAGTGGTCCGTGGCGGGCGTCGCGAGCTCCCACGCCTCGATCACCACGGCGCTCCGCGGTGCATGGATGCGGTTCAGCAGGGGGCGTTCGAGCTCGACCGGATCGCCGTCGAGACCGAGGTGAGCTGCCACGCGGGCGGCGAGCTCGGTCCAGACCGGGTTGCCCGGATGGTTGATCGTGCGCATGAGGTCGAACGACGGGTGCTCGAAGAGATCCGAGACGGGCACGGCACCGTGCCGCTGCTCGCGTGACCGCAGCTCACGCTGCGACAGCGACCCGACGGCGCGAGTGCTCCGCACCGTGAGGGGCGGCAGCGGCTGGCCCGCGGCCTCGGCGAGCACATGCAAGTCGTGATACGGCACCAGTGGCGGCGCGAGCGACGGTTCGCTCGGGGGCCGCACGAGGGCATGCGCCGGGTACAGGGCGGCCGAGCGGATGACAGGCACCACGGCGGTGAGGCTCCCGGCTCCACCTGGGGCGACACCCGCGCCCCTCCTCGCGCCCACCCGTGCGAACAGCTGTCGCGTGCCGATCGGCAGGCCGTGGTAGTCGTCGCGCACGGGCTGGCTGATGAGCACCGACGCGGCCTCGACGAGGCGGTCGAGGTGGGGCATGTCGCCGGCCGTGAGCTCGTGCACGGGCGGAGTGCGCACCCACGCCACCGGATGCGGCAGGGCGAGTCGCAGTGACTCGGCCTGGCAGTTGCCCATGACGAGTCCGATCGGGCGGTCGGCGGCGGGCACGGCGCCGTAGAACTCGGCGAAATGGGTGCGCCGCCCGGGGTCGGCAGCCGGGAGCATGCTGTGGGGGTGGAGAGGCATCCTCTCCAGGATGCCTTGATCCGGCCGTCGCGCCATCCATCGGGCTGGTCGGTGGGTGGTGGGCACCTCGAGGGTGGAGTAGGTGTGGAGGCATGACTGCACGAGAGAACGACGACCGACTCGATGATCCCGACCTGGCCGGAGAGACGGTGACGAACGACGCCGTGGCCGGTGAGACGGTGTTCACCGGCGTCGGAGACGGCGACGACGGGCCCACCGGAGGCGCCCCGGGGGAGGCGCAGCCCGACTGGGACCGGTACGCGCCGGGGATCCCGGGATCCGACGAATCCCAGCCGGTGGGGGACAAGGCGCCCGACGACCTCCGCGACACCGACGAGTAGGCAGGCCCCGAGGGCGATGCGGGGTGGGCCGTCAGCCGCCCATCCCGCAGTTCTCGCTCACGGCCTCGCCGCACATCACGCCGAGGGCGACCGCGAAGACCACGCCGAAGACACCCAGCAGGGCGGCGAGGATCGGGTTGCCGACGGTGAGGATCCAGGCGAAGACGACAGCGGTCGACACTCGCCTCCTCCGCCCGGTGGCGAGTCGCGCTCGCCGTGACCGCACGTGGTGGGCGATCAGGAGGCCGAGGCCCACGAGCCACAGTGCCACGGTGACCGCCAGGTAGAGACCGATCGGCAGCTGGCCGTCGGTGAGCCTCGCGAGGTGGGCCCGGGGGCCGTCCGGCGACCGGAACACCGCGACCGCCATGAGCGCGGTCGCCAGAAGGAAGGCCCCGCCCACGACGATGCTGCCCACGGGCAGCCAGCCGGCGGGCTGGTCGAGGGGCGGCTGCACGGGTGCCGGCGGGGGCGTCACCGAGGAGACGACGGTCCAGGCGGCCGCCGGCGGCCAGCCCGCGGAGACGAGCTCGGAGACCACCACCCGGGGAGCGAGCCCGGAGGCGAGGCGGGAGTGAGCGTAGCGGCGGGCCTCGTCCATGCGACGAGCCTAGTCATCCCGCCGTCTCCCATCACGATGCCTCTCGCGCCGCAACCCCTGGCGGTGGCGAGGGGTCGGCGTACGCTCCAGCCCATGAGCGACACCACCCACACCGACACCCCCGACGACAACCCCAACGGCCCGGATGCGCGCGAGTCCTTCGCCGACAACGAGCAGATCGCCTCTCCCGACGACGCAGGCGCAGGATCCGGCGCAGGACCCGGAGAGACCGAGATGCTCGGCGGTGCGGGGCCCGACCCCGCCCAGTCGGCGAGCAAGGATCCTGAGGACTGGGTCACGGGTGACGAGCCCATGACCGGCCCGCAGAAGAGCTATCTCGACACCCTCCTCCGCGAGGCGGGCGAGGAGTTGCCGGCCGACCTCACGAAGGCGGAGGCCTCCGAGCACATCGACCGGTTGCAGAAGCTCACCGGCCGCGGCCGGTAGCGTTCCGACCGGCATGGCGAAAGGCCCCGCCCCTCGATGAGGGACGGGGCCTTTCGTGGTGATGCTCAGTACGTGTAGGTGGCCACCGACATGGCGCCGACGACGCCGACGATGCCGAAGATGATGCCGAGCACGGTCAGGATCGCACCCACGATCACGCCGGCGAGAGCCGGAGTGTTCTTGTAGCCGGCCTTCTTCGACTGCGACAGCGCGATGGCGCTGATGATGAGGCCGATCAGGTTCGCGATGATTGCGACGACGAGACCGACGATGCCGAGCGTCTTGCCCGGGAAGTCGGTGCCGGCGGGCGCAGTGGTGAGGTTGTCCTTGTTCGTCATGTGTGTTTCCCCCAGGGAGAGTTCGGTGTGGATGTACCGAATGTAGCGTGATCCCGCCCTGATGGCACTTCGCGGACATGGGGAGAACTCCCCATGTCCGGTCAGGCCTTGCGGCGGATGTAGCGGAGGATCGCCGCGATGATCGCGAGGATGACGATGACGAGTCCGATCCAGAGCAGGAACTTGGCCGCTTCGACGAAGAGGCCGATGAAGAGGAGGACGAGTCCGATGACGAGGGCGACGATAGCGATTCCGATCATGCATCCAGTCTGGCCCTGAACGCCCTGCCGTGCACGTTCGAGCCCGTTCGACAGGTGTCTAGACAGACTAATGACTAGCCGATCTAGTGGAATCCGGATATTTTTTCGAGGAAGGCGTGACGAATCCGCAACCGGGCGCGTCTCACCGGTGACAACGCAACAGCACCTGAACCGAAGGAGAACTACCATGGCCACCTCGACGCCCACGCCCACGCCGACCCCCGCCACCGTCACGAGCACCACGAGTTCGCCCACCAACGTGCAGACCGCACTCGGCAAGACCGTCATCAACGACGGCGTCGTGGCGAAGGTCGCGGGCATCGCAGCCCGCGAGGCCCGCGGCGTGTTCGCCCTCGGCGGTGGAGCTGCCCGTGCCTTCGGCGCCATCCGCGAGGCCGTCGGTGGAGTCGACCAGACCCAGGGCATCAGCGTCGAGGTCGGCGAGACCCAGGTCGCCGTCGACGTGACGATCGTGGCCGAGTACCCGCTCTCGCTGCAGGACGTCGCCGACGGCGTGCGCTCCGGCGTCATCCAGGCCGTCGAGACCATCGTGGGCCTCCAGGTCACCGAGGTCAACGTGACCGTCAACGACGTGCACCTCCCCTCCGACGACGTCGCCGAGACCACCGAGGCACGAGTCCAGTGATCCCCTCGTCCACCCGCACCGGCATCCTGGTCGGCGCGGTCCTGGCTCTGACCTGGATCGTGCTCGGCTTCTGGGCCTTCTTCTTCGTGGCGGTCGCCATGGCGCTCGGCGCCCTGATCGGTCGCATCGTCGACGGCAAGCTCAGCGTGGCCGGACTCGTCGACGCCTTCCGCGGAAAGCGCTCGTCGTCATGAGCGCCGCCCCGACCGGCACTGCCGCGGCGGACCCTGTCGCGACGGGCCCTAGGGGCCGCAACCGGATCGCCGCGAAAGCCCTGAACCGGGTGGTGGCGGCCGTCACGGCCGACGCCCTCGACGTGAAGGCCTCCCGCGTGGGGGTCGACATCGCCGACGAGAAGGGACTGCTCGTGCTCACCGTCTCGACACCCATCAGGGTCGTCTCGCTCAACCGCGTGCAGGCCGGCTCCGACGTGGTGGCGCGCGCCGGCGGCTCCGTCGTCGACCGCGCCGCCGCCGCCCAGGAGACCATCCGCGATCGCGTGCGGGCCCTCACCGGCTCGGCCGTCGCCCGCGTGGTCGTGCGGCTCACCGCCGCCGACATCCGAGAAGAGGACAGAGTCCGATGAGCACCACCCTCGCCAAGCCGGCCCCCCGAGCCCCGGATGCGCGCACCGCCGCCCCCACGGCTCCGGCGCGCGCATCCGGACCCACCTTCGAACCCGTCTATCGCCGGATCATCCGCCGGGAGACCCACTCGCCGCGCTCGCTCGTCGCGATCGTGCTGGCCGCGCTG
The DNA here is from genome assembly GCF_024979315.1 of Herbiconiux oxytropis. Taxonomy (GTDB): domain Bacteria; phylum Actinomycetota; class Actinomycetes; order Actinomycetales; family Microbacteriaceae; genus Herbiconiux; species Herbiconiux oxytropis. Next base: position 88,907 of record NZ_JANLCK010000007.1, read on the forward strand.
CTCATCCTGGCGCTCGCCTGGGTGGGCACCGAGATCGTGATCGCGCTGCTCGGCGCCCCCGCGCTGCTCGTGGCGCCGGTCGACATGTTCACCTCCACCGTCGGTCTCGCCGACGCCCCCGCGGCGATCGTGGCGGCAGCGGGCATCGGGGCGGCCGTGATCGGGCTCGTGCTCGTGATCGTCGCCCTGTCACCCGGCCGGCGTGCGCGCCATGTGCTCGCCTCCGAACGCACGGCCGTGGTGGTCGACAACGAGGTGATCGCCTCGGCGCTCGCCCGTCACGCCTCCTTCGCCGGCAACGTCGACCCCGACAACGCCTCGGTCTCGGTGTCGCACCGGCGGGCCGTGGTGCACCTCACCCCCACCTCGGGCATCCCCGTCGATCGCGACGAGGTCACGGCCGAGACCGAGCGCCGGCTCGCCGGTTACGGCCTCAGCCCTGCGGTCACCGCGCGAGTGCACATCGCGGAGAGCGGGAGGATCGGCGCATGAACAGCACCAACCGGGTGGCCAACCGCCTCCTCGTCCTGATCGTCGGCCTGCTCCTCGTGGTCGTCGCCGCCGCCGCCGCAGCCGCCGTGCTGATCCCCACGGTGCGCGACGCCTGGAAGGCGATCGCGGGCGACGTGAACGCCCAGGTCGCATCCTGGCTGCAGGCGACCCCGCTCGGCGACACCGGCGTGAGCTGGATCATGCCGGCCGTGCTCGTCGTGATCGTGCTCGCCGTCATTCTGCTCGTCGTGTTCATCGTGCGGCAGGGCCGCGGGCACACCCGCACCGTGCTCTCCGAGCGCACAAGCGAGCACGGCCGCACCGAGGTGGAGTCCGCACTCGCCGCGAATGCGCTCGAGGATGCGATCGGGTCGCGGCCCGAGTTCATCGCCTCCCATGTCTCGGCCTACCGCGTGCGCCGCACGCCGGTGCTCAAGATCGCGGTCACCTGCCGGCGGGGCGTCTCGCCGAAGGACGCCGCGGACATCGTGGACGACGCCGTGCGCGCCCTCGACGAGCTGCTCGGCCGTCCGCTGCCGGCACTCGTGCAGATCAGCGGAGGCTTCCGGTCCCGCACGGGCTCGAGCACCCGCCTGCAATGACCGACCACTGACCCACCCCAGGGCGCCCGCAGCCCGCAGGTGCCTTCCCACCCGAAGAACACCACCGAAAGGAGCTCGACATGAGCGCAGCAGACAAGATCAAGAACGCAGCCGAAGACCTGGCCGGCAAGGCCAAGGAGGCTGTGGGCAAGGTCACCAACAACGACGAGCTCGTCGCCGAGGGCAAGGCCGACCAGACCAAGTCGGACGTGAAGAAGGCCGGCGAGAACGTCAAGGACGCCTTCAAGAACTGATCGGCGAACCAGCCGGGAGCACGATCGTCACCCCGTGGCGGTCGTGCTCCCTCATCTGTGAGGAAGACTGAGCACATGACCACCACTCCCGCCGAGCCGCGCACCGTCGCGGTCGTCATCAACCCCTCGAAGTTCACCGATGTCGACGAGGTGAAGGCCATCGTGGCCGCCGGTGCGGCGCGCGCAGGCTGGAACGAGCCCCTCTGGTTCGAGACGAGCATCGAGGACTCCGGAGCAGCCGCCGGTCGCGCTGCCCTCGATGCGGGCGCGGACCTGGTCTGCGCCATGGGCGGCGACGGCACCGTGCGCGCGATCGCGGGCGTGCTCCGCGGCACCGGCGTGCCCTACGGGCTGCTGCCGAGCGGCACGGGCAATCTGCTCGCCCGCAACCTCGGCCTGCCGCTGAACTCGCTCGACGACGCCGTCGAGATCGCCCTGCTGGGCCAGGAACGCGCCATCGACGTGGGCACCGCGACCTTCGACGACGGAGAGGAGCGCACCTTCGTGGTGATGGGCGGAGTCGGACTCGACGCCCAGATCATGGACAACACCGACGACGAGCTCAAGAAGAAGGTCGGCTGGGGCGCCTACGTCGCCGCCGGTGCCCCTGCGCTGTTCAAGGGCGGCTTCGAGGCCACCCTCACGATCGACGGCGAGGCCGAGGAGCCCACCGACTGCCTCATGGTGCTCGCCTGCAACTGCAGCTCGGTGGTGGCCAACATCGAGCTCGCCACCGGCGCGGTGCTCGACGACGGCGATCTCGAGCTCGTAATGCTGCGGCCGAACGCGGTGGCCGGATGGCTCGGCGTCGCGATCGACGTCGCCACCCGCAACCGCAACGGCCTCGCGTCGCTCAAGCAGTGGCCCGGCCGCGAGTTCGAGTTCGAGCTCGACCAGCCCGTGCTGGCCGAACTCGACGGCGACCCCGTGGGCGAGACCACACGCGGCCGTTTCGGCGTCGACCCCGGATCGCTCATCGTGCGGCTTCCCGTCCCCGCCTCGCAGATCCCCGGGCTCACTCCGCGCACCGCGGTGGCGCTCGACGACACCGACGACACCGCGCCCGACCCCTCCGCCTGAGGCCGGGGGGTCGGGCGCGAGCGCCCGCTACGGCAGGACGGGGGTGATCGCCCAGTCGTCGTCGGCGATCACCTGCGCGTAGCCGGGGCCGCTGAGGTAGACGGTGCCGTCGACGAAGGTGTCATCCTCCGGGTCGACGACGACCTCAGGCACTCCGGCGGCGTAGGACACGATGCCGAACAGCCCGGTTCCTTCGTGGGTGACCTCCGCGTCGAAGAACTCCTCGGAGAAGAAGACGACGCGGTCGCCAGAGCCCGCGACGTCGCCGGACGACGGGGTCACCGACGACACGTCGTCGACCACGATCGACCACAGGCCCGTCGTGGTGACGGTCAGCTCCGTCGTGGGCTCATCGAAGCCCGTCGGGTCGATGAGGTACTGGCCGTTCCACGGCCCCTCCACCTCGACGAGCTCGGGCGCGGAGCCGTTCGTGGCCAGCGACGTCGGACCCTCGCACGCGGGGCAGTCGAAGGTCACGACTCCGGCGCGGCCCGCGAGGTCGATGACCACGACGTCGTCGCCCTCGCCCGTGAACACCTGACGCTCAGCAGCCGAGCCCGGTGCCGGATCCGGATCGAGCGGACCACCCGCGGTGGGCAGCTCGGGCGGAGCCGTGGGGGTGGTGAGCAGCGGTGGCACGGAGATGGCGCTGGGGCGGTTCGACTCCACGCTCTCGACGAGCGCCGAGACGCCGATCACGGTGTACACGACGATGAGGACGATGGAGAGCACGGTGCCGACGCCGCCGAGGATGGCGCCCGTGAGCGCCTTACCCTTGCCGCGGGAGCGGGCCCGGTTGACCGCGATGAGCCCGACGACGAGCGCCGCGATGCCCACGAACACCGCGAGCAGGTTGAGGATGGGCACGAACGCGAGCACGATCGTGACGATGCCCAGGATGAGGGCCGTCGTGGCGAGAGCCGTGCCACCCGGCTGGGGGCCTGGGGGCTGCTGTCCCGGTTGCGGCTGTCCGTAGCCCGTGCCCTGGTCCTGGTAGCTCATCTCAGCCCCTCAGATCCTCGCCGAGCGACTTGATCGACCTCAGTGCGTCCTCGGTCTCGGCCTGGGCGGGGTTCTCCGCCGCGTTCGCCGCTCTGGTGTCGTCGGCCGCATCGGGCCCGTGCGCGTCCTTCTTGTCCTGTGGCTCCATGGCCCCGATCGTATCGGGGTGGCCGGGGATGCGCCCGTGTCAGCCGCCGAGGTAGCGGCGCAGCAGGATCTCGTGGGTGCGGAAGTGCCAGCGCACCCGCACCATCGTGATGCCCTCGGCGCGCAACCGGGCCGCTGTGCCTTTCGTCAGGCGGGAGCCCTCGGCGGGCTTCCAGCCACCCGCTCCCGCGTAGACCCCCACGATCTTCGGGCGGGCTTCGCTCGAGCCGAACTTCGCGACACCGTAGCTGGTCACTGAATCAGGCACGCGCATCCTCGAGGTCGGCCGGGCCTTCGGACAAGACGTGACGTCGGCTCGTGCCCGGGGGTGGGTCGGTGATCGGGAGGCGAGCGACGGGTGGGTGTCGTCGCTCGCGAGGTCGACTCTAGCGAAGCGGGGTGTCGCGGCCGTACCCCCTGTTCAGGTGGTTCGCCACGGTGACGGCCGCTGTGGACTCGGGCGCAGCTCTGTGCAGATGGAGGGTTGCGCCTCCTCGGGGCAGGGCGAGGGCTGGAACCCGCCGTGGCCGGCGGCGCGATGCACCTTGCGTTCGGCGGCACCCCGACGCGGGAGCGCAAGCCCCTTGCGAGAGGTCGGGGGTGGTGGATTCGCTTGGGATCATGAGCGCGATCGACGACCCCACGGAACGACCTCAGACCCTGCAGCGGCCCCGGGGAGGTGTCGATCCGGTCGCCGTGGTGGCCGTGCTCGGCGGGCTCGCGGCGATCGTGACGCTCGCGGTGGGGATCCCGACGTGGATCCCGCTGTGGTTCGCGGTGATCGGGATGTTCGCCGGCATGGTGTCGGTGCTGCGGTCGCGGCCCTCCGCGGCGCGGTGGCTGGCGACGGTCGGGATCGTGGTGTCGGCGGTGCCGTTCGCGATGTTCTTCTTCTTCATCACGACCTGAGCGGGCCGGGCGCGCGGCGGAGGCATCCGCCTAGGCTCGGGGGATGGACGCGACGCGCAGGTTCTTCATCTCGGCCGACCTCGAGGGCGTGGCGGGAGTCGTGGCGAGCGAGGAGCTGCGGCCCGGGAACGCGGAGTACGAGTGGGCCCGGCGCCTGCTCACCGACGAGGTGAACGCCGCGGTCCGAGGCATCAGGCGAGCGGATGCGTCGGCCGAGATCGTCGTCTCCGACGGCCACGGCGGCTACCGCAACATCCTCCCCGCCGACCTCGACCCCACAGCCGGCCTGCTGCGTGGCAAGCCGCGGCCGCTCGCCATGATCGACGGCATCCGGAGCGGCGACGAGGCGATCTTCATCGGCTACCACCCCCGCGCCGGCGCGCGCGGAACCCTGAGCCACACCTTCGACGACGCCGTCCTCGACCTCCGCTGCAACGGCAGGCCGACGCCGCGAGCGTGCCCCCGCCGGTGATCCGCACCGGGCAGCGCTCGGTGCAGGTCGTCGCCCCCACGATGGTCGAGGCGTACCGCTGGATCCGCACGATCGTGGCCCTCGCCGCACACGCCTAGGACGAACGGGCCCCCATCTGCCTGGTCACGTGAGCCCCTGAGCGCTCAGCACGTCACGGAGCAGGGTCTGCGCCTCACCCGTGTACCCCTTGCTGATCTGCTTCTGGGGGATCTTCGTGTGGTCGAACAGGAAGTTGCGCAGCATCCGCACCGGCTTGGGGTAGTTGTGGAAGACCCGCCCGAGCGTCTGCGCAAAACTGACCACGCCATTCGTGTACTCCACCCGCTGCGCGTCGTAGCGGGCCAGGCCGGCTGCCAGCGACCGAGGGTCGGTGAGGTCGAGACCGCGCAGGAACCTCCCGAGGAAGTAGCCGTCCTCGATCGCCATGCCCGCTCCGTACCCGGCGTAGGGAGAGGTCGGATGCGCGGCATCACCGAGCAGCGTCGCTCGCCCCTTCGACCAGGCGGTGAGGTTGTCGCGGTACTTGACGACCCACCGGAACAGATGGTCGGGGTCCGTGGCGCCCACGAGCGCGGGAACAGGATCGACGAACTCCTGCACGCGGTCGGCGACGTAGCGGTAGGGATCCGCCGGCGCGGCCTGGTCGATCGCGCACGACTCGACGAACCACCACTCGAAGCAGTCCTTCTCCTGGTATCGGAGGGGCTGGATTCCCAACTGGTAGTGCTCGTCGTGGTGCATGACCATCTCGTCGCGGGACGCCCCGTCGAACTCCGCCCACCCCAGCCAGACCGCGATCCCGAGGTGCTTGAGCTCGGACGGCCCCCAGACGCTCTCGCGAACTCTGGAGTTGATGCCATCGGCTCCGATCACGAGGTCGGCCCGCTCCACCCGGCCGTCGGAGAAATGGAGCTCGACCGCGTCGGGGGACTGCTCGAGGTGGTCGAGAGCGTATCCACCCCGGACCATGTCCGAGGGCACCCGGGCCAGCATCCGCTGATAGAGATCGGAGCGCATGGCGCCGGCGAGCCACCCGGAGACCCCGGCCTGGTCGAGCAGCGACTCGTCGGTCTCCCAGAGCACTCGATGCCGGCCGTCGCTGCGGACCATGCGCTGACTGTGTGCCGGCTTCAGGTCTTCGATGTCGATGCCGTAGCTGCGGAGGATCACGATGCCGACGGCATTGATGGTGATGGCTCCACCGAGCGGCTCCACGAGCATGCTCTTCTCGTAGACAGTGACGTCGAAGCCGGCCTCGTGGAGGGAGAGCGCGGCCGAGAGGCCGCCGACGCCGGCGCCGACGATGGCGACGGTTCCCCGCGAACCGCGGGGTGGGGTGCTGGAGTGCGAGTTCATGGTGTCCTTTCGGGATGAGGGAGGTGCGGCGTCACAGTCGCGCCGCGACCCAGTCGGCGATGAACGCCGACACGGGGAGCATGTTGTCGACGCTGACGTGCTCGATGCCGCCGTCACGTGACGTGAAGATCTTGAGTTCGCGGTCGGGCGAGCCGGTGGCGGCCTCGAACTGCTCGGTGGCATCGGTGAGAGGGATCTGGCGGTCGCCGGCTCCGTGCGTCACGAGGAACGGCACCGTGATCAACGACACGACTCCCGCCAGGGAGATCTCGGCCGCTCGTTCCATGAAGGCGTCCCGATCCTCGACGCCCCACACCCACTGCACGTGCTTCCAGTAGTGCGGCACCGGGTTCTCGCCCTCGCGCCGGGCCCGTGCCTTCTGCAGTTCACCCCAGTGGTAGTTGGCTCCCCAGGCCACGCACAGCGCGAATCGCGGTTCGAACGCCGCAGCCCGCGGAGCGTAGTACCCGCCGAGCGACCAGCCCACGATGCCGATGCGCGCCTGGTCGATGTCGTCACGTGACTCCAGATAGTCGATGCAGGCTGATCCCCAGCGCTCGCTCTCCGGCACCGCTGTGAGGCCCCGCAGCCGAAGCGCCTCGCCTGTCCCCGGGTGATCGACCATCAGGAGCGAGATCCCTCGGCGTGCCAGCTCGGTGCGCAGCGGCGACCCCCACATCTGCTCCTTCGTGGAGTCGAGGCCGTTGAACTGCACCATCACGGGGGTCTGCGGCCCGGCTCCGGGTGCCCGGAAGAACAGGCCGGGGAAGCTCCCGCCCTCGAACGGGATCTCGACCCTCGAGACGGGTTCGCCGCCGTAGGTCACGACCCGAGCGAAGGCTTCGAGCATCTTGCGGTAGACATCGGCTCTGCGGCGGCCACCGATCTCCTGCATCCGTTCGCCGGTCATGTAGTAGTTGGCGGCGCGTTCGAAGCGGGCGGCGGCACTCCACGGCCGACCGGCGGCGAGCTCCTCGTCGCCCAGTGAGACCATGCGATCGCCGAGCCCCTCCCAGGCGTCGAGGTAGGCGGACGTGGCGTCGTCCCCCTCTGCCGAGAGTCCGATCACGGGATCGATGGCCTCGAGGATCTCGGTCAGCTGGCCGCCGGTCGAAAGCGAGAGGCTCACCGACAGGTTCCAGACGTAGTTGCCGGGGAACGGTTCGAACATGCTGATTCTCTTTCAGTCAGGCGCCGCGGGGCGGCTGGATGGTGGTGGTGATCCGGCCCAGGCGCTCGACCTCGAGGGTCACCACGTCCCCGGCCTCGAGGTACGGGAATCGCTCGAACCCGTGCACCCGACCGAGTTCGAGGATGCAACCGGTGCCGACGGTGCCGCTGCCGAGCACGTCCCCCGGCACGAGGGTGGTGCCGCGGGATGCGTGGCTCAGCATCTGGGCGAACGACCAGTGGATGCTCGACCAGTCGCCGAGGGAATACGGTCGACCGTTCACGTCGACGGACATCCTCAAGGCGTACCCGTTGCCGCTTCGACGGTCGGCGAGCTCATCAGGAGTCACGAGAGCCGGCCCGAGCGTGGTCGCCGAATCCTTGCCCTTCGAAGGTCCGAGGCCGACGGTCATCTCCCGTTCCTGAAAGTCCCGCGCACTCCAGTCGCAGAGGATCGTGTAACCGGCGATGTATCGCTCGGCGTCGTCGACCGCCACATCGGAACAGCGCTCGCCGACGACTGCGGCGATCTCGAGCTCGAAGTCGAATTCGGCGCAGCCCGGAGGAATCGCGATGGCCTGCGCCGGCCCCGCCACCGCGGCCGGATTGCTGAAGTAGAAGACGGGTCGCTCGTACCAGACCGGGCTGACCGAGCGTCCGAGCGCCGCCATGGAGGCGGTCACATGCTCTTCGAACGACATGAAGTCGCGCACCGAGGGCGGCGTCTCGATGGGAGCGAGCAACTGCACCGAGGAGGCGACCACGACTTCGAAGGGCGCCTCCGCAGCAGTCTGCGCCGCCTGCTCGAGACCGCCTCGGCCGAGGATGTCGATGAGTTGCTCCTCGGCATCCAGCGCCAGGATCGTGTCGCTCCCGAGCATCCCGACGTGCTCGAGACCGTCCGAATCCGAGATGTACCGTACCCAGCGCATTGCCACTCCAGTGTGTCGATTAGACCCGAGTGTGCAGGACGCAGGAGGCCGTTCCTATGGCAGCGTCCGTATGTCACCCATCATCAGGATCGATGCTCGCCCGCGCTCGCGAGGTCGCCCAACTGCCCTCGCAACCAACGGTGCCCCGGGTCGGCCCCGTGGCGGGGCGACCACACCATCGTCTCGGTGATCACCCCCAGGTTCACCGGCGGCGGGAAGATCCGGTAGCGGGCGTCGTCGCCCATGAGCTCGAGCGCGAGTCGTCGCTGCACGACCGTGAAGAGGTTCGTGCCTGGCAGCAGGAACGGTGCCATCACGAACGACGTCGTGACGACCTCAGGATCGCGTTGGATGCCGAGGGCGCGCAGGCGCCCGTCGACGAGCGTCGTCATCTGGCCCTGGTTGGACTGCAGGTAAGGCATGGCCGTCAGATCCTCGACGGTGAAGGCGGAGTCGGGCTCGGTGAGGACTGCGGCGTCGGTGACACACACGAAGGTGTCCTCGAAGAGGGTCTCGTGCGGGAGGTCCAATCTCGGAGGCAGGATCTCCCGTGGCACGACGACCGCGTCCGTCTGGCTGCGGCCCAGCTGCATGAGCAGGTCGGGACCCACGGGCGTGATCACGAGCCGCACGCCCGGAGCCACGTTTCGCAGTCTCTCCATCAGAGGACGCAGCAGCACCAGGGCCACGTAGTCGCTCGCCATCACCGTGAAGGTGCGGGAACTCGTGGCGGGGTCGAAAGCCACCCCCGAGTTCACGACGGCCTCGATCCCGGTGAGCACGTCGGTGAGCGGTTCGCGCAGTGCTTCCGCGAACGGTGTGAGGCGGAGTTCTCTGCCCACACGCACCAGCAACGGGTTGTCGAAGAGCGCGCGCAGTCTGGCGAGGGTGGCACTCATGGCGGGCTGCCCCACGAGCATCCGTTCGGCCGCGCGACTCACGCTGCTCTCATTCAGCAGCGCGTCGAGGGAGACGAGCAGGTTGAGATCGATGCTCCGCAGGTTCATGGGGGAAGAGTATCGGCGTGGTCGATGGATGCCATAGGTTCCGGTGCATTTACGCGCAACCCGCGGACGGGCATCGTGGACTGCGAGCTCGACGACGAGCAGAGATCGGAGGACGCGTCAGATGAAGAAGCTACTGGGTCATATCGCTCACCTGGAGATCACGGCACCGGAGCCGGAGGAGTCGGCGAAGTTCTATGTGGAGAGGTTCGGCATGCGTATCGTGGACCGGCTCGGAGACCGCATCTACCTGCGGTGCTGGGGTGACTACGACCGATACAGCCTCGTGATCGCCCCGGGCGACGATGCATCGCTTGCCACGATGGCCTGGAGGGTCGACTACCCCGAGGCGCTCGACGAACTCGTGGGCCGGCTCGACGAACGCGGCATCTCGGGCTTCTGGCGCGACGATCTCCCTGCAGTGGGGCGGGCCTACGAGTTCGTGGGCCCCTTCGGGCACTCGATGACCCTGTTCTGGGAGGTGGAGCCCTTCACCACGGACCCGGAGTTCGCCTCCGTCTACCCCGATCGGCCCGAGCGCAGGGCCATCCATGGTGCCGCGCCCCGCTTCCTCGACCACGTCACCGTCGCCAGCACCGATGTGGAGGGGTTCGCAGCCTGGTACTCCGAGGCCCTGGGGTTCCGCGTGATGGCGAAGACCTACCTCGACCATGCGCCCGTGAACGTGTTCACCGTGCTCACGACCAATGAGAAATCCCATGACCTCGGCATCGTGCTCGACACCTCGGACAGGCCGGGCCGCGTTCACCACATCGCTTTCTGGACCGATCATCCGGAAGACCTCGTGCGCACGGCCGACCTCATGCTCGAAGCATCCGTGCCGATCGAGTACGGGCCGTCGATCCACGGGATCGGCGAGCAGAACTTCCTCTACTTCCGGGAGCCCAGCGGGCTGAGGGTGGAGGTCAACTCGGGAGGGTACCGCAACTACGTGCCCGATTGGGAGGCGCGGCGCTGGACGCCCTCGGCGGGGTCGAACAACTTCTTCAAGAACTGGAACATGCCCGACTCGATGATGGAGGCGTTTCCTGCGGCAGCAGGCTTGACCGCGACGGAGGACGGCGCTTCGCCCCAACTCGAGAAAGCGCTCGCGAACCCCTGGGCGACCACGACCGGGGCGGCTCGATGAGGGTCATCGACCTCTCCATCACGCTGGACAACGACACACGGGCTGACCCGCCGTTCCAGCGCCCGCGGATCGAGTACACCACCCACGCGCAGACCGAACCGCTCGTGGAATCGCTGTTTCCGGGCCTGACCATCGGGGCGATGACCGGGGGGACGGGGTGGGCCGTCGAGCAGGTGACGCTCTCGACCCACAACGGAACGCATGTGGACTCGCCGTGGCATTACCACCCCACGATGAACGGGGGCGAGCCCGCCTGGGGCATCGATGCGGTTCCGCTCGAGTGGTTCTTCGCTCCGGGAGTCAGACTCGACTTCCGGCATCTCCCAGACGGGTACGTCGTCCAGCCCGCTGACATCGACGCCGAACTCGCTCGCATCGGATACGAACTCCGTCCGTTCGACATCGTCCTGGCGAACACGGCAGCCGGGGCGCGGCTCGGCCACGACGACTTCATCGACAGCGGCTGCGGCTTCGGCCGGGCCGCGACACTTCACCTGATCGCGGCCGGCATCCGCGTGATGGGCACCGACGGCTGGAGTTGGGATGCGCCCTTCTCGGCCACCGCTGCTCGATTCGCTGAAACCGGCGACCCGGGCATCGTGTGGGAAGGGCACAAGGCGGGCATGGAGGCGGCCTACTGCCAGATCGAGAAGCTCACGGCGCTCGAGACACTGCCCGACTTCGGTTTCACCGTCTCGTGCTTCCCTGCGAAGATCCGGGGTGCGTCTGCCGGATGGACGAGGGCGGTCGCGCTCATCGAGGAGTGAATCGCGGGCTCCGGGTGAATGTGCGGGTGAAGCACGGCGCGGTGGCCCGCGGTGCGGCGGGCGGTGCGCATACGATGGCGTCGGCCGCCGTTCCGATCCCCATCCTTCGGCGGCCGACCCGAACGCAGTCGCTTCGGCGTGGCCCCAGGAGCACCCACCTGGGGCCACAGGTCTTTCTGCCGGAGTATCGGAGGGCCGGCACGCCTGAGGCTTGGACGAGAGCAAGGGCGCTGCACGACGTTGTGGGGCGCCCTTGCCCTCTGTGCGGAGTGGTTCGGTCTGCGAACCGGGACTCCGAGACGACCGCGGCCACCCTGATAGGGATTCAGCGTCGCGACCTCAGCACAGGCTACGACGCGTGCCCGCCGCTGTCCAGGGGGTCGACAGCCGTGCGGTGAACTCTCAGCGCTGGCCCCGGAAGAGCTTGAGGATGACGATCGCCGACACCCACACGATCGCCACGGTCGCCAGCCCCAGCAGGCCGATGTAGAGGTACTCGAGCCAGAGGTAGGTTTCGTCGTTCATCGTCGCTCCTTCACGTCGAGACCGACTGTAGTCCTCCAGTCCCCTCCCGGCAGGGGCTTGCGCACTCAGCCGAGCGCCGGTGTGCGCGGTGGCGGAGTGCGCCGGGGCGCGAGCCGCTCGAACGCCGCCGCGAGCGCGAGGAGTGCGCTGTCGGAGTGCCCGCGGCCCGCGAAGGTGAGACCGACGGGCATCCGGGTGTCGCTCATGGTGCCCATCGGCACGGTCACGGTGGGCACACCGGCGTGGCGGATGGCGAGGTTGCCGTTGGCCACCCAGACCCCGTTCCGCCAGGCGATGTCGGCCGAGGTGGGCTCCACATCGGCGTCGGCGGGCGCCACGTCGGCCATGGCCGGGAACACGACGGCGTCGAGACCGAGCCCGTCCAGCCACTCCTCGAGGTCGACGCGACGGGTCTCCTCGAGGCCGCGAACCCCCTCGTCGAGATGGGGGATCTCCGTGAACGACGCGACCGGATGATCGCGCACGTGGCGCGGGTAACCGGCGATGTCGTCGGGGAAGCCGTCGTAGCGGTCGGGCAGCGCGCCTGGCGGTTGCGGGAAGATCTGCTCGCCGTCGACCCCCCCGAGGGAGGGCAGCGCGGGATCGCCGTTCGCACGCAGGAAGTCGTCCCAGGCCCACGCCGAGAGATCCACGATCTCGCGCTGCAGGAACTCGGGCGACACCAGCCCCCGCGTGAGGATCGTGGGCGCGCCCGGCCGGTCGCCCTCATAGTTCGACACGAGCGGGAAGTCGACCTCCACGATGCTCGCCCCTGCTGCCTCGAGATCGGCTCGCGCCGCCTCCCAGAGGTCGATGACCGACTGCCGCGTCTCGATCCGCTGGCCCGTGGCACCCCCGACGCCCGGCTGCTCGGCGGTGCCGGCGAGCGGATCGGCGTTGATGTAGAGACGCGGAACACCCAGCCGCACTCCGGCCAGCCGCTCTCGCGCGGCCGCCGCATCGGCGGGGGCGAGTGCAGGGTACGAGGGAGGCCGCACCTCGGAGGCCGACGGCAGCGCCACCCACGGCTGCGCGCGCCAGAAGTCACCGCGCGTCTCGGGGTCGTCGGCGACGATGACGTCGAGCACAGCGAGGAGATCGGCCATCGAGCGGGTGTGAGGCACGACGACGTCCATCGTGGGGGTGAGCGGCCAGTTGCCGCGCACCGAGATCACCCCGCGCGAGGGCGTGTAGGCGCAGAGCGCGTTGCACGACGCCGGCGCCCGGCCGCTCGACCAGGTCTCCTCGCCGAGACCGAAGACACCGAAGCTCGCTGCCGTGGCGGTGCCCGAGCCGTTCGAGGAGCCCGAGCCGAACGCCGAGGTGAGGAAGCCGGCGTCGTAGGGGCTCTCGGCGCGGCCGTAGAGGCCGCGCTGCATGCCGCCGTTCGCCATCGGCGGCATGTTGGTGAGGCCCAGGCAGATGGCGCCGCCCGCCCGCAGCCGCTCGATGGTGAAGGCGTCGCACTGGGCGACGAGCTCGGCGAACGCCGGACTCCCGGCCGCGGCGGTGAGGCCCCGCACGAGATAACTGTCCTTCGCGGTGTAGGGGATGCCGTCGAGTGGGCCGAGCGGCTCTCCGGCACGTCGCCGGGCATCGGAGGCCTCGGCCTCGGCGAGGGCCTCCGGGTTGTGCACCACGACGGAGTTCAAGGCCGTGGGCGTCGCTGGCCCGTCGAATGCGTCGATGCGGGCGAGGTGTGCACGCACGAGCTCGACCGCCGTCGTTCTCCCCTCGGCGAAGGCCCGCTGCAGGTCGGCGACGGATGCCTCGTGCACCTCGATCACGACGCGACCTCGGGCTGCTGCTGGGTGATGCAGTGGATGCCGCCGCCGCGGGCGAAGAGCTCGCGCGCGTCGACGGTGACCACGGTGCGGCCCGGGTAGGCCTCGGCGAGGATCTCGCGAGCCCGGGCATCGGCCTCGGGCTCGTCGAAGCCGCACGCCACGACGCCGCCGTTGACGACGAGGTGGTTGACGTAGCTCCAGTCGACGAAGTCTCCGGTGTCTGCGGTGTCTGCGGTGTCAGCGGTGTCAGCGGTGTCAGCCGAGTCGGTGCCGTCGTTCCCGTCGGTCTGGTCGACCTCGTCGCGGAGGGTGGCGGGGGCCGGCAGGTCGACGACCGTGAAGGGGCGCCCGGCCGCATCCGTCTGCCCGGCGAGGAAGGCGCGGAGCTCGGCCGAGACGGCGTGGTCGGGATGCCGCGGGTCGCGCTGGTCGTGCAGCAGCACGGTGCCGGGCGCGGTGATGGTCGCGACGATGTCGACGTGGCCGCTCGTGCCGAAGTGGTCGTAGTCGCGGGTGAGGCCGCGGGGCAGCCAGACGACACGGGTGGCGCCGATGGTGCGCCGGAGCTCCGCCTCCACGCGGGCGCGGTCGGCGTAGGGGTTGCGGCGCGGGTCGAGCTGCACGGTCTCGGTGACGAGCACCGTGCCGGTGCCGTCGACGTGGATGCCGCCGCCCTCGTTCACGAGCAGCGAGCTCACGAGCTCGGCCCCCGCTGCCTCGGCGACCACGCGGCCGAGATCCGCCGACAGCCGCCACTCGGACCACTCGTGGTCGCCCCAGCCGTTGAAGGTCCAGTCCACGGCGCCGAGGAGGCCGGGCCGTGACTCGTCGACCACGAACGTGGGGCCCACGTCGCGCATCCAGAACTCGTCGAGGGGCGCCTCGAGCAGCTCGATGCCGCCGGACAGCATGCGCCGCGCGCGGGCCGTCTCGCTCGGGTCGACCACCATCGTGACGGGCTCGTACTCGGCGACGGCGTGGGCCACGGCGGTCCAGGCCGCGTAGCCCGCCGAGCGCTCGGTCTCGGTGCCGCCGAGCGTGATGCCTTCACGGGGGAACGCCATCCAGGTGCGGGTGTGCTCGGCCGTCTCGGACGGCATCCTCCAGGTCATCGTGCTTCCTCCTCGGTGGGTGCTGCTGCGGTGTGCTGCGAACCCCCTGCGACGATCGTCTCGGGAACGCGGCCTCGGAGCAAGGACGACGCACCGGCGTTCTGCGCTTGGTGGAAGAAGTGCGCGCGGTCAAGCCCCGGTCGGCGGTCCGGTCGGCAGGCGTACATTCGATGCAACGGCGTAGCGCGTCGTGTCCGACGACGAAAGCCGACCCATGACGTTCTTGCTGACGATCAACGACCATTCATATGCTGTGGAGGATCCGGCCGTGGCCGCTCTCGAAGCCCGCATTCTCGAGGCCGTTCATCTGGGCGGGGCGTTCGTGGACATCGAAACGGGTGGCGCTCGGGAACGAGTCCTGATCACGTCGGCCACGACGGTCAGGATCAATCGGGTGCCGTGCGCGGTGGCGGCTGACGACGACGCAGATCTCCTCCCTGACCTCTCGTTCCTCGAGCTGGACCTCTGAGACGGAGCCGGCCCTCGCCGATCAGGGGTGGGCTCACGGCCGGCTGGTCACGACGCTCCGCACCGGTGTGAGCCCGTGCTCTGCCCAGTCGGCTCGGATGAGGATGCGACTGATGGCGTCGCGGAGGCCCGGGTCGGTGACGTCGGACACCCCGGTGGCGTTGTCGGTCAGCTGGTCGATCTTGAAGCGGTCTTCATCGACGTCGAACTCGAGGTCGACCAGAACCCTGTGGTTGGTCACCTCGTGGCGAGATCAGCCACAGGGATGTCGGCCTCATCGACGAGGCGCAACCCCGTGGGGGTCTCGGCCGTCGCGATGATCGACCGCACCCACAGCTCGTTGATCCGGGGTGGGCGGCTGCCGTTGAAGCGGAACCGGATGTCCGTGGACGGGCAGATCCAGAGCGTCTCGCGGCCGCTGCCGAGGTCGGGGGCGCGTTCGAAGGAGAACGCGATGCTCTTGCCGGCGCGGAGCAGGCTGAGCAGTGCGATCTTGAGGTGGGCGAGGGGGCGATCGTCGACTTCGATCGCGTAGCTGTCATTGCCGTAGTAGAGGAAACCCATGTCACAACCGCCTTGTTCTCAGAATGAGACCACAAGCCGGGACCGGGACCTGAAGTGCCCGCTTCCGACGAAGACAACAACGACGGAGGGGATGAGCCCGACCCTACGCCTATCGGGGCGTCGTGTCACGGGGTGGCCCCCGATCGAGGGGGGTAGAACTGCTCGATGTGTGCGTGCTATTCGCGCAAGGCACGGGCCGCAGGGGTGATCGGGCTTCGGGGGCCGAGTTCTAGGATCGGGTGGGCGGAGAGCGAGGTGGTGCGTGAAAAGGGTTCTGGTGTTCGCCGCGGTCAATCTCGTGGTGTTGGGGGCCTTGACCGCTCCGGTTGTGACCGGGCTGCCTCTTCTGATCGCTCGGCTGGTGCCCGAGGGGGAGCGCACGGGGGTGCTGGCGTTCGTGACCGTGTGCGGGGCGATCGCCTCCGTGGTCGCCAATCCGCTGTTCGGGCTGGCGTCGGATCGCACGCCGGGGCGATTCGGGCGACGGCGGCCGTGGCTGCTCGGGGGCGTGGTGCTCGGATTCGGTGCCACGGTGCTGGTGCTGAACGCCGGGAGCGTCGCGGCGCTCGCCGTCGGGTGGGTGCTCGCGCAGACCGCGTACAACGCGTCGCTGGCCGCCGTGGCCGCGCTGCTCGGCGACCAGGTCGAGGAGCAGCGGAGGGCGTCGGCATCCGGGATCTTCGGGGCCGCCGCATTCCTCGGCACACTGCCGCCGCTCGCCCTCGCCGCGCTCGTCCCCGACCGGCTCGACATCGTGATGCTCACCATGCCGACGGCGGCGCTCGCCGTGGGGTTCATCGCCTGCCTCGTCATCCGGGACACCCCGCTCGCCCAGGTGCGGCGGACGAGCCTGACGGGTTCGGCGCGGCGCCTCGGCCTCCGCGGTCTCGAGCTCCGGCGGTACAGCCTGTTCGGCTGGGTGTGGCTGCAGCGGTTCATGCTGCAGCTCGCGTTCTCGCTCGTGACCACCTTCACCCTCTACTTCGTGGCGGTCCGGTTCGTGCTGTCGCCCGAGGGCGCATCGCCCGCGGTGGCGGTCACGACGCTCATCGGTGGTGCCGGGATCGTGCTGTCGGCGCTCGTCACGGGCTTCGTCGCCTCCCGCCGGGGGCGTTACGGGCCCTTCATCGTGGCCGCGTCGCTGGGGCTCGCCGCCGCGGCGGCGCTGCGTGCCCTCGCTCCCGACGTGCCCGTGCTGTGGGCGGGCGCCGCGCTCGGCGGCGTCGCGCTCGGGGCGTTCTACGCGGTCGACCTGGCACTCGCCCTCCGGGCGATCCCGGCGGGGCGCTCCGGCACGTTCCTCGGTGTCTTCAACATCGCCGAGACCATCCCGCAGGCCATCGCGCCGGCCGTCGCTCTCGGCCTCCTCGCCCTCGCCGGGCCCGATCCGGTGACCGAGACCCCCGAGAACTACACGGCCCTCTACCTCGCGGCCGGTGGGGTCGCCCTGCTCGCGCTGCTGCCGCTGCCGTTCCTCCGGCCCATCCTCACGCGGGCGGCTCCGGCCGACCCCGAGCCGCGAGTGCCGCGATAGCCTCCGATCGGCTCGTCACCCCGAGCTTGCGGTAGACCGAGCGCAGCTGCGTCTTGACCGTGTTGGGCGAGACCGACAGCATCGCCGCGAGCTCCGCGGTGTCCCTGGCCTCCGGCAGCGCTCGCGCGAGAGCCGCCTCGCGGGCGGTGAAGACGGGCCCGGCGGTCAGCGAGGCGACCCCGGCATGCCGCCGTGCTCGCCGCAGGAGCTCGTCGTCGCCCTGACCGGCCGCCGCCGCGATCCGGATCATCGCGTCGAGGGCATCGGTGGGCACGAGCGCGAGCGCGAGGCCCTGACCCCGATCGGTGAGGAACGCCACCGCTTCGCGCACCACCGGCGCAGCCCGTTCGTGGTCGCCGAGCAGCGCGAGTGCGGCGGCCCGCAGTGTGGTCCGCTCGCCGCGAGAGCGCGAATCGGCTGCATCCCGCACCCGCAGGAGGTGCCTCAGGGCGTCTTCGGGCAGCCCGCACGCCAGGTCGATCCGGGCCGCCGCGATGCCGTGCCTGACCGCACCGCTCGAAGCCGGCGCCTTGCCGAGCGCCTTCCTCGCTCCCTCGGCGTCGCCGGCGGCGACCAGGAGCAGCGATCGCGTCTCGGCGAGACGGGCGAGCGAGCGGGCCGCCGCCGAGCTGCGTCTGCGCTGCCGCGCGATCTCGGCGTCAAGCCGGAGGAGCGCGCGGTCCGGCTCGCGGCGGAGCAGCCCCACCATCGCGTCGACCTGAGCGAGCAGCGCCCAGTGCTCGATCGTGCTCCGGTGCGGGTGGAGCGAACGGATGCGTCGGTCGGCCTCGTCGGCGTCCCAGCGCTCCAGGGCGAGCAGCGCCTCGGCGAGTTGGAGGAAGCTGCCGGGGTAGCCGGTGAGCCAGCCCTCCGGCCACTCGAGCAGGGCGGCCTCGCTCGCCACGTGCCCGGCCTCCGTGAGGTCTCCGGCCACGGCGAGCGTGCCGGCCGTGAGCGCCGTGCCCTGCAGGCCGCCCTTCAGCCCTCGGGAGGCGCCGATGGCCGTCGACCTGGCGAACGACTCGAGAGCCTCGTCGAACCGTCCGGCGTAGAACAGCGTGGTGCCGACCTGGTTGTGCAGGGTGGGCTCGGTGCGGCCGAGGTGGTCGCGATCCTGCGGGCTCATCTCGAGCAGCACGTCGCGGGCATCCAAAGCCGCGCCGAGCGCGCTCTCCGCGCGGCCGCTCACCCGCAGGGCGGCGGTCTCGATCGCCCGGAGCAGCGCCCGGTCGGCCGGGCTCGAGCGCTGCCGCTGGGTGCGGGCGGCGTAGCCCGCGAGCGCGAAGTACTCCAGCGCGCGCAGCCGGTGGTCGCCCGAACGGTTGTACTCGAGGGCGAGCAGCATGGCCACGAGCGGCTGCCGGCGGAGCTCGACGAGCGAGGTGCGGTGGAACAGCACACGCAGCTGCGGGCCGTGGTTGCGGAGGATCTCGTTCCAGTGCTCGCGCACCACCTTGTTGACGAGCTGCCAGTCGCCGATCGACACGGCACGACGGAGCGCGGCATAGGGGCGCCGGCGGTCGAGTTCCCACAGGGCGACGGCGCCCACGAGCGCCGGGAGGTGGGCGGGCCTGGCGGCGCGGAGGCGGCGTTCGAAGGCCTCGCGCACGACGGGGGTGTAGACGAACTCCTGACCGCCGGACGGGGTCGCGGTGCTGCCGGTCCAGAGCCCGAGGCCGTCGGACTCGGCGCGGTCGAGCAGGGCGCCGACCTCGTCGGTGGTGAGGGGAGTGCTGCGTCCGGTCGGTCGGAGGCGCGCGATCGTCGCGATCTCGGCCGCCAGCCGGAGGTCGAGCGAGTCGGCGATCGAGGTGGCGGTGACGAATCCCATGAACTGCTCGTCCCATGCCCCGCTGGCGAGCTCGAGGCGCACGAAGGAGTCGAGGAGGGCCGCGATGTCGTCGTCGCTCGGCTCCGATCCATCCTGTGCGTTCGCCGCCATCAGCCGGGCGAACAACGGGAGGCCGCCGCTCTGCAGCACGCGCTCGACGGCCGGCGACCCCGGTTCGGCGGCTAGGGCGTCGGCGGTCTCGGCCGCGGTGAGGGCGAGTTCGGCGGGTTCGATCACCGACCGGTCGAGCCGCAGGGCCAGTGCCGACTCGTCCGAGAGGCTGGAACGCCGGGCGGTGGCGCGGATCTCGAGGCCCGGGAGGTCGAGCAGGGCGTCCAGGAGCCCTGCGGAGCACTCATCGGCCAGCCGCTCGAGACCGTCGAGGGCGAGCGTCGTCGTGCCGGGCCGCTCGCGCAATCCGTGCCGCAGCAACTGCCAAGGGTCGGCCCCGCCGGCCAGGGCGTCGGAGGCGGACCGCAGCGTGTTGCCTGGTTGCAGAAGACCTGCGGCGTCGAGTTCTGATCCGATGAGCTGCACCAGGGCGGCGGCGCCCACCTGGTTGTCGCGGAACCGGATCCACACGCCGGTCGCCTCGGTCGACGAGGCCCAGTGCGCCATCGCCACGGTCTTGCCGTACCCGGCCGGAGCACGCGCCACCACGAGCGCCTGCGGCCCCTCGAACCGCGCGCTGAGGCGCGATCGCACCCGCACGCCCTCGGGAACGCGCGGAACTCCCGTGATCGCCATCCACCCATCCGATCTCACCCGCACCCGGTCGCCGGGACCGGATGGCCGCCGACATCATAGGCAGACGCCTCGGAGCCGTCACGCCCTTCGCGCGCCGGTCACCCCTTCATTCACCCTGTGCGGTCGCCCTCGCAAGGATTCCGTGAGGGCCTCGGCTGCGCGCGTTCGGATCCCGATAGGAGGCGACACGGCGCGTGCGGATGAGCGTAGACCTGTGTCCGTGACCCTCACCAGCATCCTCCCCACCCTCCGCGCGACGATCCCCGACCCCCTCCTCATCGACCGCTGGCCCGAGTGGACCCACCCCACCACCACCGATGTCGTCGTCTCCGGGGTCTCCCTGCTGCGGCTGGTCGAGATCTGCGACACGCCCTGCGTGCACGTCGCCGCCGCCGTGATCCCCGGGACGCATGGCCGGCCCTCTGGCCTCGAGCAGGCATCCGTGATCGTCACCCGCGTCACCGCCATCTCGAGCGTCGGAACGGTCGAGCTCGACGCCGACCTCGAGCGCTTCTTCGCCAAGGGGCAGCCGTGCCTTCGCGCCTCCCCGCTCGGCAAGCGCTACGGCTGGGGCACCCACCACGACCTTGAGGCCCGCGTCGCCCTCTACGCCCTCGGCACGGCCGACTACGACCGCCTCCTGAACGACCCGGCCCTCATCCAGAAGGCGGCGATGCGCTCCTCCCGCGCCTGATCCGACGTGTGGTCATCCCTCAGCCCGCGAACTGGGCGAGCTGCAGGAGGTTGCCGCAGGTGTCGTCGAGCACGGCGACGATCACGGGGCCGAGGTCGGTCGGCGGCTGCGTGAACGTCTCGCCGAGGGCGAGGAGGCGGTCGTACTCCGCCTGCACGTCGCCGACCCCGATCACGCAGAACGGGATGCCGTCGGCCACCAATGCGTCAGTGAAGGGCGCGACCGCCGGATGGCCCTTGGGTTCGAGCGAGATCTGGGTGCCCTCCGGCCGCTCGGGGTCGACGACCGTGAGCCAGCGGTGCTCGCCCATCGGGATGTCGGCGGCGACGTCGAACCCCAGTCGGGATGTGTAGAAGTCGACGGCACGCTGCTGGTCGTCGACGAAGATGCTCACGGTCTGGAGCTTCATGCTCTCGCCCCTCTCAGGGTCTCTGCGGTCTCACGGTGTCTGCGGTCTCGGTGGTCTCACCGGCCAGCGCGCAGTGACCTGCGCGAGCGGTGTCGTGTCGATGGTGTGCAACTTGTAGCGGCCGCGGCGCTCGCTCCGCACGAGCCCCGTCTGCTCGAGCACCTCGAGGTGTTGCGAGACGGCCTGGCGCGAGGGCGTCAGCCCGTGCTTCATCGCGAGCTTCGAGCACAGCTCGAACAGCGTCTGCTCATCCCGCTCCACGAGCTCGTCGAGCAGGATGCGCCGGGTCTCGTCGGCAAGAGCCTTGAAGACGTCGGCCACAGCTCCACGATAGGCAAGTGATCGCTTGCCTGTCAAGGGTCCCGCTCTGCCCGCCTCCTCCCCCCCCGTGCTGGGGGTGCCGATCGGTGAGGGGGTTCTGGGAGGATCGGGCTGCGGCTTCCTGGCGCCGCCAAGGGGGAAACACATGAACGGTCCGTCCAACCTGCGCGCCCGCAGCCGAGTGATCATCCGGGCGGTGGCGTCGGTCTCGGCCGGCGCACTTCTCGCTGTGGCCGGTTCGGTCGCCGCGGGCGCCACCACCTCGGCACCCGCGAGCGCTGCCCCGGTGACCGGGCCGGCAGCCGACGGCGTCTACCTCGGAACGCCGTGGGTGAAGCCGGGAGAGCAGTTCTCCGTGCACTTCGTGGGCGACTCGGGGTGCGGCCAGGTGCAGTCGGCGGAGTTCGTCGAGTCGGACTCCGGCATCGTGACCCCGCTCGCGATGGCGGGATTCAGTGAGTACTACTGGGTGGTGCGCGACTTCGCGTTCCGCGAGCCGAGCTCGTGGAACCCGCTGCCGACCGGCAGCACCGGCGCCGTCACCGGCCAGGTCCGCCTCACCTGCACCGACGAGGGCGCGGGCGCGGGAGCCCCGACGAGCATCGTCGATCTGCCGCTCGTCGTCTCGCCGACGCAGCCGGCGACACCGTATCGAACCCCCACGACCTGGACCTGGTACTCACAGAGCCCGATCGCCGCGGGGGTGGCGGTCACCGTGAATGCGCTCGGCTTCCGCCCGGGCGAAGCCGTGACGGCCACCGTCGTCAACCAGACCAAGTTCGACGTGGCCTCGAGCTTCTCGGGAGGAGTCGCCGTACCCATCAGCGCGACGGCCGACGGCGAAGGCGCCGTCACCGCCCAGGTCGTCCTCCCGTCGGGCTGGGCCACCACCGACTCGCTCGGCATCATCGTCGCCGGAGCGTCGAGCCGGTACCTGCTCGATGCTGCGAGCGGCGACCCGTTCAACGGCGATCCCTCGCTGACGCTCTCCTCCAACGGGCTCGCCGTTCCGGGTGGAACGGTGCCCGTGCGCGGCGGTGGCTACGCCGCCGGAGAGACGGTGGCCGTCGCCCTGCACTCCGCTAATGCACGCGCCGCGAAGATCGCGACCCTGAAGGCGGATGCGGCGGGTCGCATCTCGGGCGATGTGGCGATCCCCGCCGGCACGGCTCCCGGCTCGTACCGGCTCTGGGCCGGCGCGACGGCGCTCAGCTACCATCTGCTGAACACCCCCATCGTCATCGGCACCACCGCGCGGATCTCGGCCCCCGACCGCTACACGAACGCCGTCGCCATCGCCAAGGCCGCGTATCCCGGCACCGCCCCGGTCGTGTACGTGGCCACGGGCACCAACTACCCGGATGCCCTGGGCGCCGGGGCCGCCGCGGCGAACGCGGAGGGCCCGCTGCTGCTCACCACGCCGGCCGACCTGCCGGCGGCCGTGCGCCAGGAGATCCTGCGTCTGAAGCCGTCGAAGATCGTCGTCGTGGGCGGACCGAACTCGGTCTCCGAGGCGGTCTACGCACAACTCAGAACTCTCGCCCCGGCGATCGAGCGCCGAGGCGGCGCCGACCGGTACGAGGCGTCCCGCTCGATCGTGGCGGGCGAGTTCGAACAGGCCGGCCGGGCCTTCATCGCCACGGGCGCGACGTTCCCGGACGCGCTCAGCGCCACGAGCGCCGCCGCGAGCCAGGACGCGCCCGTCATCCTCATCCCGGGCGCGAAGACCTCGGTCGACGCGCAGACCCTCGCGCTGCTCGACCGCCTCGGTGTGCGCTCGATCACGATCACGGGCGGACCCAACTCCGTCTCGCCCGCGATCGAGTCGCAGCTGCGCGCGAAGTACGGGGCATCCGCGGTCACGCGCCTCGGCGGCGCCGACCGCTACGAGGCCTCGGTGAACATCAACCGGGAGTACTTCGGCTCGGCCTCGGAGGCCTTCGTGGCCGTGGGCGTCAAGTTCCCCGACGCGCTCGCCGGAGGTGTGCTCGCCGCCACGAAGTCGGCGCCGCTCGTGGTGGTGCGTGGCGACTGCGTGCCGGCGGGCACCCTCGGTGCGCTGTCGACGTGGGGCGTGCAGAAGGTCACCCTGCTCGGCGGCACGGCCTCGCTCACGCCGCAGGTGGCGGCGCTCCGCGCCTGCGCGTGACGCCCCGCCCCCTGCCGCCGAGGCAGGGGGATGTGTGCTCAGAACGGACCGAGCACGTCAGGGACGGCCTCGCTCCAGTGGTGGCCGTCGAGGGCTCGGTGGTCACCTATCGTGAGGTGCGGGTTCGGATGCCGATGCGGTCGGCTGGTCGCAAGGGGAGGCATCCCCTCGGAGGGAGTGCACGATGAACGAGTCGGCGAGTGCGGCGCGGGACAGGGGGAGCCGGTTCGGGCCCGACGCGGGAGAGCGGATCAGCGCCGGCTGCTACGGCGCCCTCGTGGCGGCGTCGACCCTGGTCGGGCTGACCGAGGCCTCCACGGGGAGCCTCATCCTGATCGTCGTGCTGACGAACCTCATCTACTACGCCACGCACGTCTTCGCCTACACCGTCGGCTCCCCCGGGGAGGAGGGGGATGAGAAGGCGGGCTGGCCCACCGTGCGCCACCACCTGGCCGTCAGCGCCCCGATGGTGTCGGTGACCTTCCTGCCGGTCGCGCTCGTGGTGGTGCTCGAGGTCGTGGGGGTCGACCGCGAGCCGAGCGTGCTGGCGGGCGTCATCGTCGCGCTGGCCTACCTCGTGGTGGTGGCGACCGGTGGGGCGTTCGTGCGGGGGCTCAGGCCCGTCACGGTCGTGCTGGTGGGCGTGCTCACGCTGGTGGTCTCGGTCGCCCTCGTCGCCGCGAAGCTCAGCCTGCACTGACTCCGCGGATGTCGAAGGCCTCCCGCATGTCACGGTCGGCGGGGAGCTCGTCGAGGCGGCTCCAGAGCACGCGGCCGATGTCGTACTCGTCGGACCGGGGCGGAGCGATCTAAGCTGGTTCTGGCCGCGCGCGGATCGCATCCTGGGCCCGCGGGGTCTGGCCAGTGCGATGTGCGTGATCAGGATGGTGGGGAACACGGCTGTGGACGACGATGGGATCAGGGGCGGTCGTGCGCTCGGGGAGCAGCTGCGGGCGCGGGTGGCCGAGGCCGACTGGGATGCCGTCGTCGGGATCCTCGATCAGCAGTGGGGTCTGATCCTCGCCGACGATCCCGGGCTCATCGTGTCGACCGTGAAGAGCCTTCCGCCCGAGGTGATCGCGCAGAACCCGAGGTGGGCGGTCGCCGGGAACTACGTCGACCGCTTCGCGACCGAGAGCGGCGGCCTGACGACCGTGTTCCGTGGCACCCCGCAGACGCCCGAACCGGAGAGCCTGCTCGATGTGCTCGCACTGCTGACGAGCAAGATCGCCTCCAAGCGGGCGACCGGCCGCTTCGGCGAGGCTGCTGCGGGCGCGGCCGAGGCCCGCACACTCGTCGATGAGGCGGATGACGCGAGTGTCGCCACGCTGCAGCAGGCGCTACCAGAGCTGCAGTATCAGTGGGCGATGGCCTGGGAGTACGCCGGCGACAACGACCGAGCGGCGCGCGAGTACACCGACAGCTACGACAACGCGGTGCTGATCGGTCACCGTCTCGCGGAGGCCTCGGCGGCCGGCGCGCTGGCGTGGCTGCACGCGTTCGCCGGCCGGAACATCCAGGCTCGCAAGTGGCTCGGTCGGCTGCCCGCTGAATCGGGCGAGTGGTGGGAGAGCCGCGCCTCGGTGACCGCGCGGTTCGCCCGCACCCAGCTCCTCGTCGACGAGCTGCGAGGGGACGAGGCACGCGACGAGCTGTCGCTGGCCAGCCTTCAGGGGGTTCCGGACAGGTGGCCGGCGCAGAAGTACCTGCTCGCCCTCACCGAGAACGACCCCGCCAAGAGCCTCGACCTGCTCACCCAGATCGATTCCACAGCACTGGCCCTGCCGCCGGGAGCCGCCGGCGAGGGGGCGTGGGCGCCTTTCGTGGCGCTCACCCGGTCGATGCTGTTCGCCCGCGTGGGCAATGCGGCCCGGGCCGGTGAAGTGCTCGACGACGTCGCTCTACGGGATGACCTCGACCTGGGGTCGCAGGTGATCCGGCTCCGGAGGGCCGCAACGCTGCTCGTCAACGGCGACGCAGCGCGGGCATCCCGGCACGCCGTGAAGCTCATCGCACATGCCACCGGAACGCCCCGGGTCCTCGTCGGGGCCCTCGCCCTCCGGGCCGCGGCGGCGCTGCGCTCCGAGGACACCGTGATCGCGACACGTGACTTCGCGTTCGCCGGCGAGCAGGCCGCGAGGCAGCAGCTCTACCTTCCGCTGACGCTGCTGCCCCGCGCGGATCTGAGGGCTCTGCTCGACCTCGTGCCGTCGGCGGTCCCCGATCCTCTGCGGGACGTTCTGCTATCGGGCGCCATGCCCGACGGTGCGGGTGACCCGTTCCTCCGCCTGACCCCTCGCGAGCTGAGCATCGTCACGAGTGCCGTGGGTCGCACGCGGCTGAGCGAGATCGCGGCCGACCGGTTCGTCTCGGTCAACACCGTGAAGACCCAGCTCAGGAGCATCTACCGCAAGCTCGGTGTCAACTCTCTCCGGGCGATGCAGGTTGTCGCCGCCGAGCACGGCTACGCCCCGGTCACCGACGACTGAAGGTCCATGTGGCCGACGCTGCGGATGCGGCAGACACCGACGGCTCGGCGGGCGCTACTTCTCGGTGAGGGTGACGTCGAGGCCCGCGTCGGGGCGGTGCTGCCAGGTGGCCGCGATGCCGGACCACTCCGCGGACTGGGGGCCGTCATCCGGCACCGTCGAGCTCATCGCCTCGAGCGCCTCGGCGGAGGCATCGACCTCCACGAGCACGCACACGAGATCGGCGGCGTCGAGCCCCTCGACCGTGCTGTCGCCGGTGGTGTCGAGGCCCACCGAGCGGCCGTCCTCCGCCACGGAGGCATAGGGGTTGCCCTCGAGACCGCAGTAAGTGACCGCCGCCTCGATCTTCGAGGGCGCACCGGCACTGTTCGCCACGGCGACGACGATCGCCGTGATGACCGCGGCCACGATGAACGCCGCGACGATGCCGAGGGCGATCCAGGCCCGCCGGGTGGGGCGGAGCCTCGCCGGCGGCCGCTCCGGATGGTGCGGGCCGGCGGCGGGGAAGAGGGTTCCGAGAGCGTCGGGCTGGGCGTCGTCGTCGCGTGGGGCAGTCATGGCTACCGTCCAGACTATCCAGGGCGCAGCACGTTCCCGTCGCACCTGCCTACCGCAGGAGGAGGACGAGCAGGCAGATGCCGCCGATCGTCACCACTTGTACTTCTTCCAATGCCCCTTCACGTACGTGCCGTCCTTGCGGTAGTAGCCCTCGTGGTACTTGTGCGGATTCGGGTTGGTGGTCTTGTTGGTCATCCCCGACTTGCGCTCGTAGCCGCCCTTCGAGCCCGATCTCCCTGATCCGGATCCGGACCCCGATCCGCCCTTGGAGGAAGAGGAGGAGGAGGCGCCGCTGGACAGGATCATGGCGGTCGCGATCAGCAGGCCGCGCCTGTCGCGCCGTCCGCCGTTCGAGGGCGGTGCGGCGGGGGCATACCCGGCGACCTGGGCGGGAGGCCGGCGACCTGCCGGGTACTCGATGGACTCGAGGCGACGTGCCCGGCGGGCCAGCACGACCGCGGAGACGACACCCACGCCGCAGGCGGCTGCAGCCACGATCAGTGTGACTGCGCTGGTGAACCCGATGCCGTAGAGGACGGACATGCCCACCAGCCCCAGCTGGCTGACGGCAGCGGCTCCGCCGACGACGATCAGGATCCAGGAGACCACGATCCCCGTCACGAGTGCACTTCGCTTCGCCCGGTAGTCGGAGACCAGTCCTGCGGCCTCGCCTGGTTGCAGGATCCGGGGCGCGACGTGGGTGGTCCAGGAAGAGCCGTCCCAATACCTGAGCTGGGTGGGGTCGGCGCTGTCGATGTGCCACCCGGCGGCGGCAGAACCGGAGGACTCCCGCTTACAGGCTGTCAACTCGCTCATCCTCCTCGATGGTGTTGGCCAGCGGGCTGAAAACGAATGCGCCGTCGATGTATTCGCCCGCGAAGGCTGTCGAGAAGTCGACGTCCCACGATTCGTCCTCAGCCTGAAAGAGGCCGTCATCGTGGTGGTAAGAGACGTGCATCATGCCGACCTGTGCGTCGTCCGACCAGATCGAGAGCGGATTCTGGTCCGGACTGTTGTTGTAGGCGAGGGAGTAGGTGGGAAGCTCGATCAGCTCCCATACGGCGTCGGAGTCGTATCCGTTGGAGTTGTTCCGCCAGTTAGGGCATTCGAGGGCCCGGGTGGACGCCGGTGCAGAGAAGCAGGCCGTCAGGAAGGCCGTCATGGATTCCTCGAAATCGGTCGTCAGTGCGGGGGTGGGGAGGATGTCGCTGGTGTCGAACGACACCGTGCCGGGGGGACTGCTTTCCTCGTCGATGGTGAAGAACGTGTTGTCCGCGGGGATGGCGACGGAGTACGTGCCGGGGAACAGGGGGTAGGACGATGTGTTGTAGGTCCCGTCGACGGCGCCCTCGACGGCGGTGCCGTTGACCTCGACGACCGGGACGGCCTCGCCGAACGGGAAGCTGAGAACCGAGTAGACCCCGCTGGTCCCGGTGACGACCCACTTCCCCTCCGACTTGCCGAAGGTGAACGACGCATCAGTCTTCGCGCCATCGACCGTGTAGCTGGCATTCACCGTCGCGACCGTCGGCTCCTCTCCGTCCGGAACGGGCGAGGTGGCGGGTTCGAGCACGACCACGTCGTCCACTCCGCCCGCCCCCGCGAGCACATCGGCGGTGAGGAGCTCCGTCTCGGCCGAGTCCGGCCGGGCGATCGAGAGGGCCCTCTCGGCGTCTCCCGCATTCACAGCTTCGAAGTAGGATCGCACGATCTGGTCGGGCTGATCGCCGCCGCCAGCGCCGGCACAGGCCGTGAGTGCGCCCGCCGAGACGGCGAGGACCGCCAGTGCCGTCAGGGAGCGTGTGAAGGGTCGTCTCATGATGTTCTCCTTGCTGTGGATTGGTCTGCCAGGGGGAGTGTGAGCTGAACGAGGGTGCCCTCGTCGAGCCGAGAGGTGAGCGTCACCTCTCCGCCGTGCTGCTCGACGATGGTCTTGACGAGCGCGAGGCCGAGCCCGGATCCCGCGATCCCCTCGCTGTTGCGGGCGCGAGCGAGCTCCTCGAACACGAGGGCGGTCTCGTCCTCCGCGATGCCGATACCGGTGTCTGCGATGTCGAGGACCGCGAAGCCTCTGCTCTGGTGCGCCCGGACCTCGATCCGGCCACCCCGCCGTGAGTACTTGACCGCATTGAGGATCACGTTCGTGATGGCGATGAAGAGGAGATCCGGGTCGGCGAGCACGAGTGGCAGCGGCCACGGGGCTCGGGGGAATGCGACCGTGAAGCTGACGAGACCTGCCGTCGCCTCGACCTCGGCCAGGGCGCGGGCCTCGTCGATCATCGCCTCGAGGTCGACGTGCTCCAGATTCTCCTTCTGCACGAGCAGTCCCGAGACCTTCCTGAGATCGTCGAGGAGCTTGGAGAGGCGTGCCGTCTGGTGGCGGATGCTCGTGAGCTCCTCGCGCATCCCTGGTTCGTCGATGTTCGCGACCACCGCTCTGATGGCCGTGATCGGGTTCTTCATCTCGTGGTCGAGTCTCGACAGGAAGCGGCGATGCGACTCAGCCGCATCCACCGAGGCCTGGGTGCGGCCCTGCTCGAACCGCCGACGGGAGAGAGCGACGAGGAGCACTGGTGCGGCGATCACGAGGCTGAGTGCGGTCCCAGCCAGAACGGGCACCGCGGAGAGGGCCGTTCTGGTCACGATCTCGGCCGTGGTGCCTGTGAGGGCGACGACGAGAGAGGCCAGCAGCCCGATCGCCGCCGGTATCAGGATGATCCCGACGAGTCTCAGCCGGCGGTGGGAGGTGGACACGGTGCGAGACCCGGTGCGCGATGCGCTCATGCGCGTTCCACCAGTCCACAGAACCGATAGCCGCCACGCGGGATCGTCTCGACGAACCGCGGTGCATCGGGATCGTCGGCCAGCGCCCGCCGGATCTCGGCAATGCGGTGGTCCACAGCCCGGGTGGCCACGGCGAACTGGTAACCCCACACCTCGTTCAGGAGGAAGTCCCGGGAGAAGACCTCACCGGGATGGGTGATGAGGTAGTCGAGCAGCGCATACGCCTTCGGGGTGAGGGTGACGAGGCGGGATTCGAGGGCCGCCGATCGTGCCGTGCGATCGACCGAGAGCGGGCCGCTCCGGAGCGACCGCGCTGACTGCAGCGGCTCGACCTGGCCGCCTCGTCGCCGGAGGACGGCGCGGGATCGGGCCAGGAGCTCCTGAGGATCGAAGGGCTTGTTGAGGTAGTCATCGGCGCCCTCCTCGATGGCGGTCGCCCTCTCGGACGACTCGCCGGTGCGTGTGAGGAGGATGACGGGTGTCCAGTCGCCGCCCGCTCGCAGAGCACGCAGGACCTGACGGCCGTTGAGCTCCGGCATCATGACGTCCAGGATGACGAGGTCCGGCTTCGCGACGGCCACCTGGACGAGCGCGGCCGCACCGTCCGCCGCGCTCACCACGTGGACTCCTGCGCGATCGAAGAAGGCGCCGAGGTTCTCGCGGATGGCGTCATCGTCGTCGACGATGAGCACCGTCCAGTTCTCGAGCGGCATGGTCAGAACCGCAGTGAGACGTCTGAGGCCGAGACCGGTCCGAAGCTTGCGTTCTGGTCGGGCAGGCCAGGAACCTCGAAGTACGCGCTGCTCTCCGTGCTGAGAGTGAAATCGGTGGAGGCGGGGTCAGCGAGGAACACGACCTGCGTGGGCCAGAAGGTGTCGCCCTGCTGCACCGAATCCGACCGGGCTCCGGCCTGATCGGTCAGCCACGCGGTGTTCTGACCCTCGACCTTGTTCAGAGCGGTGCCCTCGGAGACAGTCCACTCCGGCGGCTGCAGTTCGAGCACGACCCAGGCCTTCGTGCCGTTCTCCGCCCATCCGAGTTCGGTCGTCCACGGGGCTCGCTGAGCGCCGTCGACGCTGTAGCGGTAGGTGGCTGTCGCAGACGTCCCCGGGACCTCTCGACTGACGATCGCGTTCGCCACCGTCGCGTCTCCGGCTCCTGTGTACCAGGCCTCCGCGATGCCGATGCTGGTCCTCTCTCCGCTGTCGAGGGAGACCGTCTGGGTGACGCCGTCGATCTTCAGACCGAGCTCGACGGTGTCGGCGTCCTCCGGCACGGAGGCGATCACCGTTCCCACGCCGGGTTCGATGGCTGTGTTGGCCGGGAAGGCTCTGCCGTCGACCAGGACGATCACGGTCGACGCGTCGAGGGCGCCGTCGACGTCGAAGGTCGCCGCACGCAACTGCTGGCCCTCGGCAGCGGTCTCCCCGGTGGGCGTGGCCTCGAGGGTGCCGACCTCGTCGAGGCTGAGGGTGACGTCGCCCGGGAGGATGATCGAACCGGTGGGGGGTGCCGTCGTGGAGTCGTCGAGCGCGACCGCGTTCGAGAGCACCTCCACCTCGTTCTCCTTGAGGTTCCTCGCGGCCGGTTCAGGCGTGCTGGACCCACCGGCGGCGCCTGCTGCTCCCGGGTTCGCGCTCGACGTCGCCGAGACGCCCTCGAGCGAGACCGAGCAGCCGGTGAGCGCGAGCGTCGAGGCGAGGGCGAATGCTGCTCCGGCCGTGGTGATGAGGCGGCGGTGAAGTGTCTTGGTCATGTGATCCCCCTGGTGCGGATGGGCCGGCGATCGGCCCTGAGACGACGGTAGAGTCGCCGCCGGTGCGGTGGGGTATCACCGTGTCGCAGCCTTGTCGCAGAACGGGTACAGGTGCGCCGAGCGGTGGCCTGACCTGTGGTGCGCGCAAGGCGAACCGCCCTGTGCGCAGCACGGCGAGTCCCCCGAATGGAGCGTATTGCCTATAGGACAGGTGTAGATCGAAGTTCTGCAACGCTTGGGACACGATTGCGGAAAAGTGATGATCAGGCCGTGCGGATTCGCACACGACGCGCGATCACGAGAACGAGCCCGGTCGTGACTGCGAGGAGTCCCGACAGCAGCCCGACGGCTGGTCCGGATGCGTCGGCGCCGGTGGCCGCCAGCGTGGCGGCCGGTTGCGCGGCCGGGACCGGAACCGGCGCGGGAGTGGGAGTCGGCGCGGGCAGCACCGCCGCCACTGCTCCGACCGCATCGACGAGACCGGCGCCCGAGAAGCGTGTCGCCGGGAGCGACGCGTCCCAGGGCGAAGAAAAAGCGTCGGGACGCGCGGACGACTCCAGGGCCGCGCGCAGCTCGGCGGGCCCAGCGGCCGGGTCTGCCTGCTTCACGAGCGCGGCCACCGCCGCGACCGTGGGGGCAGCGGCCGAGGTTCCGCGGAAGGTCAGCGACGAGCCGCCTCCCAGGGGGAAGCTGATGGGGAGCGCATCGAGGCCCGCGACGGCGGGGCCCGGGACGACGGTCGGCGACGGCACGCCGAAGAGCGTCACCGACGGCCCGGCCGACGAGTAGGTCTCCAGCCCGAGGGTGCCCGCATCGACGGCCGCCACCGCGATGGTCGACGGATCGGCTTGATGCCCCACGAGCGACGACCCGACGGTGTCGGTCTCCGTGGAGCGGAAGTGCTCGAGGTCGACGAGCTCGTTGTGGGAGTCGCCGTCGAACAGGATCGCCACGGGCGGCACCCCGGCGGCCTCATCGAGGCGCCGCACGATGCTGATCCCCTGGGCGTCGGCTGCGTCGTCGCCGAGGTTCGTCACGCCCGCCCGCATCCGGGGCGCGCCGCCCTCCTCGGCCCACCGGAACCCGGTCTCGCCGGCGGCCGGGTCGGTCACGGCGAGGCCGAACTGCGTGGTCACCGCATCCGACGGCTCGCCCCAGAAGAACTCGAAGCCCACGTCCGTGTTCGGCGGCAGCGTAGCCGTCAGCTCCGGATCGGCTCCCGCGCCGGCGTCGAAGTCCAGGCAGTCGACGGGCACGCCCGCCTGCTCGGCCACCGCCGCCGGGCACTCGGTGGGACGGTACTCCAGCGTCGACCAGCTCGAGATGGGGAACCCCTCGCTGGGGTAGCCCGCCACCCCGACCTCACCGTAGTTCCCGGCCGCCGCGAGGTACAGGATGCCCGCCTCCACGGCCTCCTCGACCGCCACGGCGGCCGATCCGCGCTCGAAGAACAGGTCGTCGTCAAGCCCCACGTCGTCGACGATGATGTCGACCCCGGCTTCGCGGAGCAGACGGATGGACTCGACCATCTGGTCGTTCGACCCGCCCGTCGAGGCGAACAGCAACTCGGCGCCCGGCGCGACTCCGTGCAGGAGCTGGGCCATCGCGCGGCCCTCGTCGGTCGATCCGGCGCCGCCCTCGGCGACCACCCGCACGGGCTTCTCGTAGCCGCAGGGGTTGCCCGGGCCCGGCAGCACGCCCGCGGCCACGTCGTCGGCGGCCGTGGGCACGGGGCCGGTGTCGAACGAGTCGGAGATGATGCCCACGCGCACCCCGCTGCCGTCGACCCCGAACGCGGCGGCGGCCTCGCTCGCGCGCAGCAGCTCGGCGGCGGGGGTGGCTGGGGCGTCGGCGGCGCGGCAGGAGGTGGGCGCCGCGGCGGCTGCTCCGGGTGCTGCCGGTGCCGCGTTCACCGCCGATGCGCTGCTCACCGCCGGTGCCGCGATCAGCAACCCCGCGACGACGGCCCCTCCGGCCACCCCCGCCATCACCCGTCGCATCGACAGCAGGCGCACAGACATGATCGTTTCCCCCCGTATGGATGTGGGGAGACTCTAGCGGCGCAGGCGCGGCGCTCTGCCCCTGGCATCGCGAATCCACGAAGAAGCCCGTGCCCGGACGTCACCTCCTTCGCACGTGAGGGATCGACGAGGGGCGCGGTGCTCGGGACCTAGTCCTCTGCCTGCAGCACGTGATCGGACGATCCTGGGATCTCGCGGAACAGGCGGTCTCGAATCGCACGTCACAGAGAACGGAGCAAGGACATGATCACGGTGTGGGACCTCGACGGGTGGTGGAAGGGACGCCCACGGATCGCCGGCGGACGAGATCGGCAAGGCGAAGGCGCTCCTGCACGACGGTGCGATCGGGCCTGACGAGTTCGCCGCGATCGAGAGCCGGGCACCTGCGGCTCCTGCTGGCTGTCGCGTTGGCATCGACGGCGCTCGGGGGCTGCGCGGAGGTTCCTGCGACTCCGTCGGTCGCGACCCGCCCCGCTGACGACGTGGGTTCCTCGTCCGGAGTCGAACCGGCGCCCGAGTCGCCACCGGCGACGGTGGGCTCGTTCTCCGGCGTCGGACCGTCGGTCGTCGAGATCTCGGCGCCACCTTCGGGCTCGCTCCCGGACGCCGACGGGGCGACTCCGGCACACCTCTGGGTGCGGTTCACGTTCGATTGCGATGGCGTGGGGGCCTACACCGTCATCCCCACGGCGGACCGGCGTCTCGGCGCCCGGGGCGTGGGCTGCGGCCTCGGCGTGCCCCTCGCCTATTCCTACCGGGTGGAGGGGAGTGCGCTGCCCGGGTCCCTCATCATCACCGTCGACGAGGACGCGAGGTGGACGCTCGATGTCACTGCTGCCCTCGGCTCCGATGCGGACAGCCGTTGAGTGTTCGTCCTCCGGGCCGGGCCGGGCCGGGCCGCGCCGTCGCCGAGATGGGACCTTGTGCCCTACCCGGCGCGCGCCGGTCGTCGGACGCTGAAATCGTGGCCCGGGGCTGAACGGAACTCCCGGACGACGACTGCGGTGCCCGATGGCGACATATTTTCTACAGGTGTATACCGGGAAGCAGATTCTCAAGGGGGAGGAGCACAATGAGGACGGACGTCGACCTCTGGAGTGAGTACGACCTCGATTCCGACAGCATGGCGCGGATCCACGTGGCAGCCCAGCAGGTCGTGTCCGAACTCGACCTCGAGCTCGTGCTGGTGCGCTTCGTCGAGAGGGCCGCCGCCCTCGTGGGCGCCAGGCGCGGAGCGTTCGGCGTGCTGGGGCGGGACGGGGCCTTCTACCGGTTCGTCTTCTACGACGAGCCCGGCGGAGAGGGTCTCTCGCCGCACTCGCCCTTCGACGGTCTCCATGCCGGTACCAGGCCCCGCGACGCGTTCGTCGACGGCCCCCACCTCCGCGCATCCGTGGAGTCCGGGGGCACGCTCGTGGGGACGCTGTTCCTGGCGGGGCCAGCGAGCGGATCCTTCAGCCGTGAGGACGATCATCTGACGCGCGCCTTCGCGGGTGTCGGTGGTGTCGCGATCGAGAACGCGCGACGGTATGACGACTCGGCTCGGCGCATCCGGTCGAGTCTGGCGCTCTCGGAATTGAGCGCGGAACTGCTGGCGGCGTGTTCGGGCGAGATCTACGACGCCGTTGCGAGGAACGTCGAAGCGGTCGTGCCGTCTGCCTTCGTCACCGTCGTTCGCCCGCTCCCGCCCGGGGATCAGTGGCGCGTCGAAGCCGCCGTGGGCCTGAACGCGCCGGCCCTTCTCGGTGGCGTCTACGCCCGGAAGGACAGTCTCGCCGAACGGGCGTTCGCTTCGGCGACCCTCGCGGTCTCATCCGGCCCCCACGAGATCTCCGTGAACGGCGTCGCGAGCCGATTCTCCTGTGTCATAGCCGTTCCCCTGGTGACCAGCGAAGGCGTCACAGCCGTCATCCACTTCGCGCGTGGGCCGGGCAGTCCCTGGTTCCACGACGATGAACTCGAGTGCTTGTCGGACTTCGGGGTGCGGGCGGGCCGGGTCGTGGAATCGGCTTCGACCGAGTTCAGCAGGCAGCGCCAGGCCGTCGTGGACGAACGGAGCCGTATCGCCCGAGACCTGCACGACACGGTCATCCAGCGGCTCTTCGCCATCGGACTCAACCTCCAAGCGCTCGGCTCGGTGAACCCCCTTCTGGGAAGCGACATCGACGTCCAGACCCGGCAGATCGACTCCGCCATCATCGATCTCCGTTCCACCGTCTTCGAACTCGCCCACCGGGCTTCTGCGACGGCGATCGACGTCCGTCGACGCATCATCCGGCTGTTCACCGAATACGCGACCAACGTGGAGGTGGTGCCCCATGTGACGTTCCGTGGTCCTCTCGATGTCGTGCTCCCCCCTGGTCTCGCTGACGACATCGTCGCCGTGGTGCGGGAAGCGGTGTCGAACATCCAGCGGCACGCGGAGGGTGCGGCCGAGAAGATCAGCGTCGACATCGGCGGTACGGGCGTTCAGGTCGTCATCGACGACATCGGCGCGGGGATCGATCCGTTCGCCGGCCCGGGCGGCGGAATGCGCAACCTCTCCGAGAGGGCCCGCCGGCGGGGCGGGACGTTCGAGGTGCTGCGACGCTCGCCGCAGGGGACTCGTGTCCGGTGGAGTGTTCCTCTCGAAAGCGAGCCGGGCACATGATCAGGATCTTCGTCGTCGACGACCACGAGATGGTCAGGGCCGGGGTCTGCCTCCTCATCGACCGGGCTTCTGACATGGTCGTCGTCGGTGAGTCGGGCTCCGCGGGGCGCACGGTGGCGCTCGTCGCCGCCACGCGGCCCGACGTCATCATCCTCGATGTGAACCTGCCCGACGGCAGCGGGATCGAACTCTGCCGGGAGCTGCTCTCGCTGCACCCGGAGCTTCGCTGCCTCATGCTGACGGGGTACGGCAGCCGAGACGCCGCCGCGGCAGCGACCCTCGCAGGTGCTTCCGGGTACGTGCTGAAGACGGTGCATTCCGGCGACCTGGTCGAGGCCATCCGCCACGCCGCGAGCAGCCCGCGCCGTCTGAGGCAGAACGGGAGCCCGCTCGCCTCGGGGGCGGCTGCCGCGAAGCCGTTCGCCATCGCAACCGCCCCCGCCGGCGGATCCCCCGAGCCGGAGCTCACCCATCGTCAGCACCAGGTGCTCGTGCTGATCACGGACGGGATGAGCAATCGGGAGATCGCTGCAGCGCTGGGCCTCAAAGAGAAGACCGTCAAGAACTACGTCTCCGGACTCCTCGCCAATCTCGGCATGGCGAGCAGAACCCAGGCGGCGGTCTACGGAGCCCGTCATCGCCCCTGAGGCGCCGTTCGGCGGCGGCGCACGACCTCACGGAGGGTGAAGGCGAATCCCGCGATCACAGCGAGCACGGCCACCCCAGCGGGTCCCCACGGAATCTCCGATCCCGTCGACGCCAGACCCGTAGGACCGTTGCCACCGGGTGCCGCAGGGTGGCTGGGGCGGTCGGGGACCGGCGGAGCGGGCGTCACCGGCACGACCGGTTCGACGGTGTTCGTGACGACCGCTTCGGTGGTGCTCCCTGGCTCGATGAGTGCGTTGACCGGTCCGCTGGTCTCGACCAGGACGAGCGACGAACGCCCGTCTTCCGGCTCGGTGATCGTGCACTCTGCGCCCGCAGGGAGGTCGGGGTACTCCGCCGCATACTCTCCGGCCGGGCTCCCCGCGGGTATCACGACAGTCGTCTGCAGGGACGGCCCGCAGTCGACATCCAGCACGATCTCGCCTTGGAGGCCGGCGGCCGATCCGTCGATCACCTTCTTGACGACGAGGGAACCGGGTCGGAACTCGACGGTGTTGACGATCTCGATGGATGCTCCGTCGTCGGTGATGACCGCGTCCTGTGGTGCGTCGCTGGTCACCACCACGGCCGCGGTCTCCCCGGTGACCGGCTCGGTGACCGTGCAGACCGCTCCCACCGGGATGCCGGGGAACGTGAAGGTCTGCGCCTCACCCGTCTCGGCGACCACGTCGGCGTCGAACGTGTAGCCCTCACCGCAGTCCACCTCGAGGCGGCCTGCGGCCTGCTGACCGGCCGCGGCTCCGACGAAGCTCTTCGTCACCGTGAGCTCGCCCACGGCGAAGAACTCCGCCGTGGCCTGTGCGGTCGCGTCGAGCTCCGCGGTCTTCGCCAGGATGAGTCTCTGCGCGTCTGCCAGACCGGGGGTCTCGCCGTCGTAGAGGTAGACCTCCCCGGTCTGGACCGTCACCACGGCCCGTGCTCGCAGCACCGGCTCCTCGGTGGCTCCGGGATCGCTCCGCAGCCACACATCGGTTCCGCTTGCGACGGTGCTGGGGTTGGCGAGCGGTTGCGTGGCGGCCTCATCGGCGAACAGGCTGACTCCCTCCGGCGCGGAGATCGTCACATCGGCTGCGCCTTCGGCGGCGACCCGGTAGGGGCCTGCGCTGGCGCCGATCGGGGCGGATGCGGTTGCGGGGGTGATGGTGAGGTCAGGCGCGGGAGGCTCCTCCAGAGGCCCCGCCACCTGTGCGGCGGTCACGATCGCTGCCGCCGCGGCGCGGACCGCTGTCGAGGAGGAGGACACGAGGTAGTTGTCGGTGAAGTACCAGATCGCGGCCTGCACGGCTGCGGCTCTCTGGTTGGCGGTGAGGCCGCTGGGCTGATCCGTCGTGGGGTAGTAGGAGTTCAGGATGTAGGTCACGTACCCGATGTTGGGAACGTTGGATTCCGCCCAAGTGCCCGACTCGTACCCGATGCCGCCCTCGGTGGCCACCCTGAGGTTGATGCAGTACATCTCCGCCGTCAGCGAGGGGTCGGAGACACTGGCGGTGACGATCGTGCCAGCGAAGTTCGAGACGGGCTGGTATCCGGAAGCGGGGTCGCTCACCGGATACGGGGTCAGCGGATCGATGGGGGTCGTGTCGTCAGGCTCGAAACCCTGGATGTTCTGACCCGGGCCCGTCCCGACGAGGCGGATCTCGGTGTCCGGCCCGATCGCCGGCTCGATCGCGGGAATGGCCTCTTCGATGTGGGCCCAGGCGCTCTGGCCCGCAGGGAGCACGAGTGCTGCCGAGGCGAGCACAGCCAGTGCGGAGACGAGCGTCGCGCGAAGCGCTGCTCTGGAGCGTCGGAGCGGCCTGCCGCCTCGGGGAGTGTTCATCTGCGCCTGCCTTCTCAGTTTTCCGCGTGCACACTCGTGCGGCGGATCGCACCATGGCGATTCCAGTGAAGCTACGCAGACTCGGCACCTCGTCACAGAGTCTTTGGTCCTGCCCGAGGCACGGGGCACCGCCGGGACCTTCGGCCCTGCCCGCCCGAGCGGGAATGACGCAGGTTGGAGTCATGGTCACGATCGTGCGGGTGCTGCCTGAGGGCTGGCTCTTCCGGGACGCCGTCTGCAGCGACAACGAGGTCGGTGGGCTGCTCGGCTACGTGCACGAGGACGAGACCGGCTTCGAGGCGGTGTGGATCGCCCCGATACCCGCGAGTGAGCACTTCGACGCGCTCGAAGCAGTCATCCGGGCCGCCGAGTCGCGGTGCGCCAGCCGTTATCGACCCACGGGACCAAGGCCCGTGCCGCCGGAGGTGAACCGGAACATCTCCGGCTCAGCCGTCTCGACGCCCGGCGGCGTTCAGCGATCGACCCCGTGATCGGTGCGGGGAGGGCGAGATACGAGCACCGGACAGAAGGCGTGGCGGACGCACCGCTCACTCACCGAACCCAACGTCGCCGCCGCGAACCCGCCGAGACCCCGGGAACCGACGACGATCATCCTCGAACTCTCCGACAGCAGCACGAGGGTCTCCGCGGGTCGGCCGAGCGCGGCCAGATAGTCGACCTCGACGGTCGGATGCGAGGCCCGGAGCCGGCCGACCCCGAGAACGAGCGCGGCACGTTCACGAGCGCTGACCTCCGGAAAGCTCAGCACGTACCCGTCGTCGAGCAATTTCGCCGGCGGGTAACCGATCTGCCAGGTGCGAAGAATGGTCACCCGGCCGCGAAGGGCTTCCGCCAGCTCCAGAGCGAGCGCGAGCGCCCGGTCTGCTCCCTCCGATCCGTCATGACCGACGAGGATCGATCCGTCGGTCATCGTCAGGTCTTCTCCGTGGGGCGAGGAGTATGTCGTCATGGCTGTTCTCGATTCTGTCGATCCGAAGGCTAGGGAGTCCCGGGGCGGGAGACCGGGACTTTCGTCCCCGAGGTCGAACCGGGGGCGTTCTACCGTGGGACGGAACCGGCGATCCGGCCGGAGGATCCGACGTGGGGGGACCCAGAGCGATGATGCGACCGTCGGCCCTGCTGATCTCCACCGGGTTGGTCACCGTGTCGACACTCCTGCTCGTCCTGTGGGGGCAGGGGGATGCGGCGCGAGTGGTCGCAACGGTCTTCGTGCTGGCGGTGGCCGTGCTCGAGGCCTCACGGATGGTGCGTCGCCTGATGCAGGGTGCGGTCGGTGTCGACGTGCTCGCCGTCACCGCGATCGTGGCGACCGTGCTCGTGGGGGAGATCGCCGCCTCGATGATCATCGTGCTCATGCTGACCGGGGGAGAGGCGTTGGAGCAGTTCGCCCGCGCCCGTGCCCAGCGCGAGCTGACTTCGCTGTCGGAACGCGCGCCGCGATTCGCCCATCGACTCTCCCCCTCGAGCAGCGGCGCGGGAAGCGACGTCGTGGTGGGCGAGGTGAGTCCCGGTGACCTCCTGCTGGTGAGGCCGGCCGAGATCGTGCCGGTCGACGCGGTGCTCGCGCCGGGCAGCGACGCCACCTCCTTCGACGAGTCCCCGATCACCGGAGAGAGCCTCCCCCGGCGGATCGGCCCCGGTGAGCCGGTGCTGAGCGGGACGATCAACGGACCGTCGGCGGTGCGGATCATCGCCACCCGGGACGCCGCCCACAGCCAGTACCAGGGCATCGTGCGACTTGTCGAAGCCGCAGCGTCGCACCCGGCTCCGGTCGTGCGCCTGGCAGACCGATTCGCCCTTCCGTTCACCGTGCTGGCCCTCCTCATCGGCACGGCGGCCTGGCTCCTCTCGGGCGACCCCGTGCGGTTCGCCGAGGTGCTGGTACTGGCCACACCGTGCCCGCTGATCCTCGCGGCGCCGATCGCGTTCCTCGCCGGGATGAGCCGCTCCGCCCGCAATGGTGCGGTCGTGAAGGGCGGAGCCGCACTCGAGCGCCTGTCACGGGTTCAGACAGTGGCCTTCGACAAGACAGGGACCTTGACGGAGGGCCGCGTGTCGATCGCCGAGGTGCGGGTGCAGCCGGGGTTCGAGGAGCCGCTGGTGCTCCGACTCGCCGCCTCGGCGGAACAGTACTCGAGTCACGTCCTCGCGACGGCGGTCATCGACCTCGCCCGCGCGCGGCACCTCGATCTGGCCGACTCCGACGTCGCAGACGAGGACGCGGCGTCGGGGGTCCGGGCCCGCGTTCTCGGGTTCGACGTGCTCGTCGGGTCGCTCGCCTTCGTGTCCGCCCGGGCGTCGGACGTGCTGGCCACCCCGCTCAGGCCGGGAGAGCTGGCGATCTATGTGGGTCTCGACGGGCGGTTCGCCGGTGCCATCGTGGCTCGCGACAGACTCCGGGTCACCGCGGCTCCGACCGTCACCGCGCTGCGGCGTCTGGGTGCCAGGCGCATCGTGATGCTCACGGGAGACGCCCCCTCGACCGCGGCAGCGATCGCCGAGGAGGTGGGGATCGACGATGTCCGGGCCGAATGCCTCCCCGCCGACAAGGTGACGGCTGTGCACGGGATGGAAGACCGTCCCGTGCTCATGGTGGGCGACGGGGTGAACGATGCGCCTGTGCTCGCCGCGGCCGACGTGGGCATCGCCCTGGGCGCCCGTGGGGCGACGGTGGCGAGTGAGGCGGCCGACGTCGTCATCCTGGTCGACGACCTCCACAAGGTCGTGGACGTCGTCCGGATCGGGCAGGACAGCGTCCGCATCGCGCTGCAGAGCATCTGGATCGGCGTCGGCCTGAGTCTCATCCTGATGGTCGTCGCGGCGTTCGGACACATCCCCGCCGTGCTCGGGGCCGGCATCCAGGAGCTCGTCGACCTCGTCTGCATCTTCAACGCCCTGAGGGCGCTGCGCGATCCGGCCGGGCATCGAGGCGACCGGCTCTGATCGGAGA
The DNA here is from genome assembly GCF_024979315.1 of Herbiconiux oxytropis. Lineage (GTDB taxonomy): Bacteria > Actinomycetota > Actinomycetes > Actinomycetales > Microbacteriaceae > Herbiconiux > Herbiconiux oxytropis. Next base: position 130,099 of record NZ_JANLCK010000007.1, read on the forward strand.
GTTCTTCTCAGAGTTCGTCCTTGTGCTCGAACCCGAGGACCGCCGCCTGGGTGCGCCGCTCCAGGCCGAGCTTGCGGAGCACGTGGGACGCGTAGTTCTTGACGGTCTTCTCCTGCAGCCCGAGCCTCGCCCCGACTTCGCGATTGGTCAGTCCGTTCGAGATCAGACCGAGGATCTGACGCTCTCGCAGAGTGAGGGCGCCCAGCCTCGGATCGTTCGGCACGGCCGGATGGGCAGGATGAGGGACGACACCGGGCGAAGAGGGGCGCCGCAGATTCCGTCCGGCGGCGACGGCGGTGACCGCCTCGACGAGGTCTCGACCCAGGACGTTCTTCGCGACGTACCCGGCTGCGCCGGCATCGAGCGCCGCGTCGATGGCGTCGTCGTCGACGTGCGCACTGAGGATGATGCAGCGGAGCGCTGGAAGTCGCTCGTGGAGATCCCGGCAGAGGTCGATCCCGCTGCCATCGGGAAGCCTCAGGTCGAGCACGGCGACATCCGGTCTGGTCGCGACGATCCTGGAGAGCCCCTGCGCGACGGTGGAGGCCTCGGCGATCACCTCGATGCTGCCATCGGCCTCCAGCACGGCAGCGATGCCCGTGCGCACGATCTCGTGGTCCTCGACCAAGGCTGCGCGGATCATGGCCGACGGACGATGAGAGCCGGGCGGTCGGCGACCCGCAGTGCTTCGATCGGAGTCGCTCATGACTCCAGGATGGGCCTCAGCGGGACGGCGATCTCGGGCCGAAAGTCCCATGGTGCGGGAAGCCGCTGACGACTCCGTCCGGCTGCATCAGTCGGAGGATGCCGGGCCGTCCCCGGCCGCCTCGGTGCCATCGTCGTCAGAGAGCTCCACGCGTTCCTCGGCATCGACCGTCGGAGGCACGAGCGGCTGCGACTCATCGGCGAGATCGACCTCCCGTTCGTCGTCGGGAAACGCCGACCACGATCCGCGACCGTCATCACTCACTGGGGCCTCCACTCGTCCGGATGGTGCTGACTTCCACCGTAAGGAGGATCACGACGCTCCGGTAGGGGCTTCGGTCACCGCCGTGGTCAGAGCTCGTCGGGCAGAGCGGGGATCTCGCCCCGGCGCAGCCGCTCGGCCAGGTCGCGCGCGCTGTCGGCGAAGCGAGCGGCATAGGCGGCGAAGTCCTGGATCTCCTGCTCGGTCCAGCCGCGCGTGAGTTCGGTGATCTGCATGTCGCCGGCCGCGTAGAGCCGGCGGGAGGCCCGCTCGCCCGTCTCGGTGAGGTGGATGCGCACCGACCGCTTGTCGCTGGTCTCGTCGCGGCGTTCGACGAGGCCGCGCGATTCGAGACGATTGATGATCTTGCTCACGTTCGAGCGCCTCATCGCGAACATGTCGGCGAGGTCCATGGGCCTGAGAGCGCCTCGGTAGCCGAGCGCCCACAGCACGTTGCTCTCGCCCAGGTCGAGGTCGGGCATCGCGAGGTGAGCGATGTCGAGGGTGTACTCCGGCATGGCCCAGATCGTCTTGATGGCGCCGAGCGCGGCCAGGATGTCGGAGCGATAGGGGATCTGGTCGGCGCCCGGGAAACTCGATCCGGGCGACCCGGCGAGCGGACGTTCGCGTTCAGACATTCCAGCCTTCCCGAGCGATCCGCATGCCGTCGATTCTACGCGACGGCCGAATGCGGGATCCGCCGCCCGCGACGCGCGGGCGGCGGCCCCGGTCACCGCAGCGGCACCGCGGCGCCCTCCCCGTAGTACTCCTTCGTGGCCTTCGTGATGGCGGCGGCGGCACCCGCCCCCAGCTCCGCGGCGTGGGCGTTGTGATACTGCAGGCTCGCCACCCGGCCGCGGTTCGACCGGCGGAAGTGCGGGATGACCTCCTCGGCGAACAGCTCGTACGACTTCTTGGTGGCGTCCCAGTCGGCCATGTCGTAGTGGATCACCAGGAAGCTGCCGAAACCACCGGTCTTCTCGATCAGCGCCTCGATGGCCTCGATCGCCTCGTCCGGCGTGCCGATCACCGCCGAGCCGAACGAGGGCCAGCCCTCGCCCCTCAGCTGATCCGTCGCCGACTGAGCGTCGCGCGCCCACGGGAACGTCACGCCCGACACCTGCTCGAGGTAGTCGGTGTGGTGCAGCACCTTGCGCCGGATGGCGCGGTCCGCGTCCTCCCGGCTCTCGGCCAGGAACATGGGGGTCACCACGCGCCAGTTGCGGCGCGTGGCGTCGTAGCCGTTGGCCAGCGACTCCTTCTCGTAGACGTCCCAGTTGCGGTCGAGCGCGTCGAAGCCCGCCTTGTCGCCGGCGGCCAGGGAGAACAGCGAGGCGCCGTGCTTGGCGGCGAGCACGGATCCGGAGGGCGACACGGTCGACGCCACCGCGATCTCGATGCCCTCGGGGCGCACGGGCTGGAGCTGCGCCCGGCCGTCCTTCAGCGTGAACCAGTCCGTCTCCATGTTCACGACCTCGCCCCGCAGCAGCCGGGTGACGGCCTCGAGCGACTCGCCCTGCATGCGGCGCTGGTCGACCGGGTCGATCCCCATCATGATCGCGTCGACAGGGAGCTTGCCTGGGCCGACACCGAGGATGACCCTGCCGTTGGTCTGGTGGTCGAGCTGCGCGATGCGATCCGCGACGAGCAGGGGGTGGTGATACGGGAGCGAGACCACACCGGTGCCGAAGGTGATGCGCGACGTGCGCTCGGCCGCCGCGGCGATGAACAGCTCGGGCGACGGGATGTTCTCGATGCCGCTCGAGTGATGCTCTCCCATCCAGTACTCGTCGAAGCCGAGCTCGTCGGCCACCTGGGCGAGTTGGATGTCGCGCCGGATCTGCAGGGTGGGGTTGCCGTTCAAGGGGTGGTACGGCGCCTGGAAGATGCCGAACTTGATGGTGGCGGGGTCGAAATCACCGAGGTTCGGAGAGAGTGGGTTGAGGGGGGTCATGCGTCTGTCCTTTCCGTGACAGGTGTCTGTGAGATGGAGGTGCCGTCGGCGCTGATCTTGCGCAACCGGACTTCCTTGGAGATGAGCACCGGGATGATGGCGAAGGCGAAGATGCCGGCGCCCACCCACCAGATCGGGCTGAGCTGCGCCAGTCCGGTCGCTCCGGTGTCGATCCAGCTGCCGCTGTTGCTCACGATGAACCAGCCGACGGCCACCTGGAGCGCTGCGGCGATGCCGTTGAGCGTGCCCGTGACCTCGGGCCGGGCGATGCCGGCCCAGTAGCCGTTGACCGTGCCCCAGAAGAAGGGGTCGCAGAGGTAGGCGAAACCGGCGATCATGAACGCCCAGATGAACCAGGGCGATCCCGGGAACAGTGCGGCGAATCCGTAGCCGACGACGCCGCAGAGCGGGCCGATGATGAGCCATGGCTTCGTGCGCGACTTGAAGAACCGTTCGACCAGCTTGCCGTGCAGGAGTCCCACGCCCACCGGCACGAGACCGATCAGCGGGGTGGCCAGCGCCACGACATTGGGGTCGACCTTCTCGATCGTGATGAGGCCGTAGGGCAGCCAGGTGCCCGAGAGCCAGGTGGCCGACGTGGCGAACGCCGTCGCGATGCCCATGGTGACGATGCTCGGCTTCTTCAGCGCCACCAGCACCTCGCGCACCGAGAGCTTGGGCTTGGTGGTGCCGTCGAACCCGGCCCGGATGGCCGCGGTCTCGACCGCGCTGATGCCGCGCAGCTTCTCGGGCACGTCGGCCACGAAGATGATCAGCAGCACGAGCGCGGGCACGCCGAGCGCCGCGATCACGAAGAACGCCTCGCGCCAGCCGAAGGCGGTCGCCAGCGGATAGGCGATGAGGGGCGCGCAGATGCCGGGCAGCAGGGTGGAGCTCATCCAGACGGCCGTGGCCTTGGGGCTCATCGAGCCGGGGTACCAGCTCGAGATGATGCGCTGGCTGGGCGCCCAGAGGAAGCCGAAGAAGACGCCGAAGATGAGGTTGCGCCAGTAGAGCTCGTCGTAGTTCTGCACGAGCGCCATGGAGGCCGAGAGCACCGTGACGCCCACGACGCAGATGATGAGCATCTTCTTGGCGCCGAAGCGGTCGGAGAGCACGCCGGCCAGCAGGAGCATGGGGAAGTAGCCCAGCAGATAGCTGGCGGAGGCCTGCGCGATCTGCTCGGTGGTGAGCCCGAGGTCGGCCGACCAGAACGGGTTCAGCAGCCCGAACTTCGCCACGTCGAGCCAGACGATGAAGTTCACCGCCAGGATGATGAAGAACAGGAAGCCCCGTTTGCCGGACAGGAGCCTGTCGGGCTTGAAGGTCGATGCAGTGGACATTAAATCTCCTTTGATTTCGTCGGTGCGGATCGGGTGGTGCGGGGGTCAGACGGCGGTGTAGCCGCCGTCGACGGGGAGGACGGCGCCGTTGACGTAGCCGGCCAGAGGGGATGCGAGGAAGACCGAGACGGCCGCGATCTCCTCGGGGGTGGCGAGACGACCCAGCGGGGTCGTGGCCGACATGGCCTTCTTCGCCTCGGGGTTCTCGACGATCGCCCGGATCATCGGGGTGTCCACACCACCGGGGCAGATGCAGTTCACCCGGATGCCCCGGGGCGACCATTCGGCGGCGATCGAGCGGGTGAGTGCGATCAGTCCGCCCTTCGTGGCGGTGTAGGCATCGGCTCCGGTGAGCCCCACGAGGCCGTTGATCGACGCGATGTTGATGATGACGCCGGAGCCCTGCTCCGCCATCCGGGGCAGCACCGCCGCGGCGCAGAGCGCCGGGCCGGTGAGGTTGATCGCCAGGATGGCGTTCCAGTGCTCCAGCGGTGTGTCGACCACATTGGCCATGGTGAGGCGCGCGTTCTCGCTGAAGCCGACGGCGGCGTTGTTGACGAGCACGTCGACGCGGCCGTATCGGCCGACGACGGCGTCGAAGGCCGCGTTCACGGCCTCGGCGTCGGCGACGTCGACCTCGACGGCCATCGCGTCGTGCCCGCCCGCGCGCAGCTCCTCGGCCGTCTCCTCCGCCGCCGCGCCGTGCCGATCGGCGACGATCACGACCGCCCCCTCCTCGGCGAACAGCCCGACAGTCGCCTTCCCCTGGCCGCTGGCCGCGCCGGTCACGAACACGACCGATCCGTTCAAACGGGTGTCCACAGATCTCCCTTCTCGTCCCCGACCGGAAAGCGCTGCATCACTCGACAGCGAGTGGCAGGGGAGTTAGTGTCTCTTCGACACCAAATCTGATGTCGCTGCGACACTACATGTAATGTCGCCGCATAACCAGATTGAGTTTCATCGACCGAACGAAGGAGTTCCGATGACCATCCAGACCAGCCGGATCGAGACCACCCGGGCGCAGACCATGACCGCGGCCGTCTACCGTGAGCCGGGCGTCATGACGATCGAGCACGTCGAGGTGCCCGACCTCGGCCCCCGGGACGTGCTCTTGCGGGTGACCGCGTGCGGCATCTGCGGCTCCGACCTGCACAGCTTCAAGAAGGGCCTCTACGTCGAGCCCGGCCAGGTGCTGGGGCACGAGTTCGTCGGCACGGTGGAGCGCACCGGCCCCGAGGTCGAGGGGATCGCGGAGGGCCTGCGCGTCACCGGGTTCACCATCGGCACCTGCGGGGAGTGCTTCTGGTGCGAGCGCGGCGACTACGGGCTGTGCCCCGAGATCTTCTCCCGCTCGATCGGGTACGGCCGGGCCGGCGCGTTCGCCGACTTCGTGGTGATCGAGCGGGCCCAGCTCGGCCTCAACGTGTTCGAGGTGCCGGAGGGCATCGACGACCTCAGTGCGGCCACGATCGAGCCCGTCGCCGTGGCCGCCGGAGCCGTGGGCGCGGCGGAGATCGGCCCGGGCGACAAGGTCGTGGTGCTGGGGGCGGGGCTCATCGGCAACGTCTGCGCGCAGATCGCCAAGGCGCGGGGGGCGGAGCGCGTCGTGGTGATCGACATCAACCCGCTGCGGGTGCAGGCGGCTCTCGATCACGGTGCCGACGCGGCGTTCGACGCCCGATCCGGTGATGCGATCGAGTGGGTGAAGAGCGAGCTCGGGGTGGGCCGGTACGCCTTCAACGAGGGCGCGATGGCCGACGTGGTGATCGAGGTGTCGGGAGCGCCGTCGGCGGTGACCCAGTCGTTCGAGATGGTCCGCTCCGGCGGCACCATCGTGTTCGTGGGGCTCCCAGAGGTCGCCGCCCCCGTGGACACCACCAAGATCGTGCACAAGCAGCCGAAGATCATCGGATCGCTCGCAGGCGACTTCGCGGCGGCGATCGAGCTGCTCGACAGCGGCGAGGTGGTGACCCGCGATCTGGTCGACCGGGTGCGCGGCCTCGACGACGTGCAGAGCGCGTTCGACGACGCGACCACGGTGCGCGACATCATGAAGACCGTCATCAGGATCGGCGACCGATGAGCACGATCGCCGTGACCGGCGCCGCGCAGGGCATCGGCGAGGCCGTGGCGAACCGGCTCGCCGCCGAGGGCCTCGACCTGGTGCTCGTCGACCGGCAGGCCGAGCGTCTCGGGGAGGTGGCGGACCGTCTGAGGAGCACCGGCGTCGAGGTCGCCACCCGGGTGGCCGATCTCTCGGTGGCAGCCGAGGTCCACGACCTGACGGCGTCGCTCACGCACGTCGACGGTCTCGTCAACGTGGCGGGCATCGGCCTCATGTCGACCTTCGAGGAGCTCGAGCTGAGCCAGTGGGAGCGCACGTTCGCGATCAACGTCACCGCCACCTTCATCCTGTGCCAGGGGGTCGGTGCTGCCATGGCCGCTCGCGGCGCCGGGCGGATCGTGAACATGGCGAGCATCGCGGGCAAGCGCGGCAGCGCCACCCTGGCCGACTACTGCGCCTCGAAGGCCGCGGTCATCTCGCTCACGCAGTCCGTCGCAGCCGCGCTCGGCCCGAACGGTGTCACCGTGAACGCGGTGTGCCCTGGCCTCGTCTGGACGCCGATGTGGGAGGCGACCGGATCGTGGGTGGCCGCGAACACGCCGGCGCTCGCCGAGGCGGGCGCGAGCAACCACGACGCGTTCCTCGCGACCGTGAAGGCCTCGACGCCGCTGCAGAAGCCGACGCGGGTCGAGGACATCGCGGCCGCCGTGAACTTCCTGCTCTCCGACGACGCATCGCTCATCACCGGGCAGGCCGTGAACGTCGACGGCGGGATCGAGGTGCACTGATGGAACCCCCCGCAGGTGTGAACCGCACCGTCATGCAGCACCGGACCGGCGACCCGGGAGTCGTCGCCGAGCTCGTCGAGACCCCGGTGCCGCGACCGGGGGAGGGGGAGCTCCTCGTCGAGCTCGTCGTGGCGCCGATCAATCCGGCCGAGATCCTCATGCTGCAGGGGGCCTACGGCTATCGCGACACGACACCGCCCCTGCCGCGGGCGGCGGGCATCGAGGGCGTCGGCCGGGTCGTCGGCGGAGCGACGGCGATCGTGCCGGAGGGGTCGCTGGTCTCGCTCGCCGGGAGCCGCGGCGTCTTCAGCGACTACCGCGTCATCCCGGCCGCCTCGGCGCTCGTGCTGCCCCCGACGGTCGATCCGGACACCTTCGCCGTGAGCTTCGTGAACGTGCAGGCCGTGCTGCTGATGCTGCACGAGTGGCCCGAGCTCGAGGCAGGGGACGTCATCATCCAGAACGCGGGCAACTCGGCCTATGCCAGGGTGCTCGACGCCGTCGCCTCCCGCCGCGGGTTCACCGTGGTGAACGTGGTGCGGAGCGAACGGAGCGCCCTCAGCGTGGAGGACGAGCTGAACGGGCCGGTGCTCGTCGACGGGGAGGACCTCGACGAGAGGGTGCTGGCGGTCACGGGCGGCTCGCGGCCACGGGTCGCGGTCGACGCCGTCGGAGGCGCCGCCACGGGGCGGCTGACCGAGACGCTCGCACCGGGAGGACGGGTCGTGACCTACGGTCTCCTCTCCGGGGATCCCGTGCAGGTCGACACGCGGATCGTCGTCTTCAACGGCGTGCGCGTGGAGGGGTTCTGGATGCCCCGCTCGATGGCGGCGGCGCCCGCCGACCTGCTGCCCGGCATCGCGGCCGAAGCGATGGAGATCATCGCCGGGGGCGGTTTCGCCGTGCCCATCGCCGCGCGCATCGGCCTCGCCGGCATCGCGGAGGCGCTGGCCCTCGCCGAGCAGGGAGGCCGCGACGGGAAGGTCGTCGTGACCCGCTGAGACCGCCGCACGACCGGACACGAGCAACCACAGGACCACGCACCACGCGTGCTAAAAGGAGATCATCATGAACAGCAACATCGCGCACGACGACACCGCCGTCTCGATCGCTCCGGATGTCGGTGCCGACGTCCTCGGGCCGGAGGCCTTCAAGGCCGCCTTCCGCAACCACCCCGCCGGGGTCGCCATCGTCACCGCCGACGCGGGCGAGGGCCCGGTGGCCATGACCGTCACCTCGGTGTTCTCGGTCAGCGCCGAGCCGCCCCTGCTGGTGTTCTCGGCGTCGGCGGCCTCGTCGAGCACCCCCACCCTCTGCGCGGCGGAGACGGTCGTCGTGCACATCCCCGGTGCCGATCAGCTCGAGCTCGCGAAACTGGCAGCGACCAGCGGGGTGGACCGCTTCCCGGAGGGCCTCTGGATGCGCCTGCCCACGGGTGAGCCGGTGTACCCGGGGGCGCACGCCTGGATCCGGGGCCGCGTCGTCGACCGCATCGCGGCCGGCTCCTCCACGGTCTTCGTGGTGGAGGCGCTGAGTTCCAGCGCCCCCGGCCCTGGCGCCGATGAAGCCGATGCCCGCGTCGCGCGCCCGCTGGTCTACCACAACCGCACCTGGCACGTGCTCGACGACGGCTCCAAGCTCTGATGCTGCTCGCCATCGACACGTCGCTCGGGGTGAGCGTGGCCGTGGTGGATCGCGACCGTGGCATCCTGGCCGAGCTGGCGGCCGGCCACGACGGCCGGGATCGCTCGACCGCCCTCGAGGAGCTGATCGTGGAGGCCCTCGCGCAGAGCGGGGTGGAGCCCGGCACACTGAGCGGTGTGGCCCTGGGCACCGGTCCGGGGTCGGCCGTGGCGGTCGAGCTGGGCGCGGCGGCGGCCCGGGGTTTCGCTGCTGCCCTCCGAAAGCCGGTCGTGCGGGTGCTGGCCCACGACGCCGTCGCGCTCGATCGCGCCGAACCGGCGATCGTGGTCACGCAGGCGGGAGAAGGGCTCTGGGCCTGGACGCCCTACGGCGAGCCCGATCCCGAACTCGGCCTTCCGGTGCGCCTCGCCGAGCCCGCGTTCGTGGCGGCGGTCGACCAGGTCGACCGCGACGGGTTGTTCGGGTCGGCGCGGTTCGAGACGGCCGCCGTGAGTGCCGGCTCGGTCGGGATGCTCGCCGAGCGCCTGTTCGCCGGGGGGCGGACGTTCGCCAGGCGGGAGCTCTACGTCGTCTGAGCCGACGGGTGGCCGAGCGAGGCGCAGCCGAGGAGCTCGGCCTCGTAGGTCTCCTCGTGCGCCTGGAAGCGATCGCTCGGAGCGGTGAGCGACAGGGCCGCCCGCACCCGGCCGTCGAGCCAGACCGGGGCGCTGATCGACCGCACGCCGAGGCGCAGCTCCTCGCGGTCGTGGGCCACTCCCGTCGCGCGGATGCGGTCGAGCTCCTCGTCGAGCTCGGCGCGGTTCGTGACGGTGTTCGGGGTGAGGGGCGTGTACTCGTAGCCCGAGAGGGCCCAGTCGCGGAGGTCGGCATCGGCGTGCGCGAGCATCACCCTCGCGCCCACCCTGGCGTGGATGTCGTCGGAGTAGCCGACCTCGAGGCCCGCCACGCGCACCGCGTGCTCGCCCTCCACCACCGCGATCACCCGGATGCGGTCACCCCGCCACGCGGTCAGGTAACACGACTCGCCTGTGCGGCGGGCGAGCTCGGAGAGAGCGTGACGCAGTTCGCCCGGCGGGCGCAGCTGCCTCGCCACGCCTTCGCTGATCCGTTCACTGGCGCTGCCCAGCTCGTAGCGGCGCGCTGAGTCCTTGCGGAGCAGCCCCTCCTGTACGAGCGTGCTGAGCAGGTGATGCGCTGTCGGGGTGGTCAACTCGCAGTGCGCCGCGATCGCAGCCGCCTGCACGCCGCCGTTGTCCGCGACGAAGAGCAGGATCCGAGCCGCCCGTTCGACGGACTGGATTGTCGTCACCATGAATCCTCCTGACTCAGACCTTGACACATCGCGCAGACATTCTATTATTTGCGCAGATAGCCGAACCGACTTTCATCATATGCAAGTCAGCGCGATCAACGAAGGAGTTGGGTCAGGGATGACAGGCGAACGCGAATCGATCACCACGGTCATGGCGAACGGGGGGCGACCCCCGGGCAGCCGCCGTGAGATCAAGATCATCGACACCACGCTGCGCGACGCGCACCAGAGCCTCTGGGCCACCCGGATGCGCACCGAGCACATCGTGCAGATGGTTCCCGACTTCGACAAGGTCGGCTTCGAGCAGGTCGACCTCGTCGCCCCGATCCAGTTCGACGTGGCCGTGCGCTACCTCAAGGAGGATCCGTGGGAGCGGGTGCGGCTCGCCCACCAGCACGCCCCGAACTCCACCTTCCGGGCCCTCATCCGCTCGAAGAACATCGCGGCCTTCGACTTCCTCGCCGACGACGTGATCGAGGCCTGGGTGGAGAGCCTCTACAAGAACGGGTTCCGCATCATCGGCTCGTTCGACGGGCTCAACGACGTCGACAACATCGCTCCCGGCCTCATCCGCGCCAAGGAGCTCGGCGCCTCGACCTTCGGCGCCGTCTCGTTCTGCGAGAGCCCGGTGCACACCGACGAGCTCTTCGTGGCGAAGGCGATCGAACTGATCGAGAAGGCCGACGTCGACGCCATCATGCTGAAGGACGCGGGCGGCCTGCTGACCCCGGATCGCATCCGCACCCTCGTGCCCGCGCTCAAGAGCGTGATCGGCGACCGGCCGCTCGAGATCCACAGCCACTGCCTCACCGGGCTCGCCCCGCTGGTCTACCTCGAGGCCGTCGAGCTCGGCGCCGACGCCCTGCACACCTCGATCGCCCCGATGGCGAACGGCGCCGCCCAGCCCTCCACGCAGGACATCGTGAGCGACCTGCGCGCGCTCGGCTACGTCGTGAACGTCGACGACGAGCGGATCGAGACCATCAGCCGCCAGCTCATCGACATCGCCGAGGCGGAGGGCAAGCCCGTGGGCCACCCGGTGGCCTACAACGGTCTGCACTTCATGCACCAGCTGCCCGGCGGCATGCTCTCGAACTTCCACTCCCAGCTCGCGACCGCCGGCCTCTCGCACCGATTCACCGAGCTCCTCTACGAGGTCGCCCGGGTGCGCGAGGAGCTCGCCTTCCCGATCATGATCACGCCCTTCGCCCAGTTCGTGGGCACCCAGGCCGTGATGAACGTCATCTCGGGCGAGCGCTACAAGCTCGTGCCGAACGAGATCAAGAAGTACGCCCTCGGCTACTACGGTGAACTGCTCGGCCCCATCGATCCGGAGGTGCTCGAGAAGATCATCGCGAACGGATCCTCCACGATCGATCTCGTGCCGGCCCCGATCGAGCCCATGCTGCCGGATCTCCGGCGCCGCTTCCCCGACGAGGGGATCGACCTGCTGCTGCTGCGCGCCATGTTCGCGGGCACCCAGGTCGACGAGATGATCCGCACGGTCAAGGCCGGCGGCAACCCCGACGAGGTCTACGGCCCCATCCTCGGTCTCGTCAAATCGCTCTACGAGAAGAGCTCGGCCGGCCGGCAGTCGCTGACCGTCGGCGAACTGCACATCAGCATCACAAAAGGAGACAGTGAACATGCCGCTTGACCAGCCCGACATCAAAGAACTCCGAGCCCTCGTCGACTGGGTCAACCTCACCGACGACGTGCGCGAACTCTCGATCAAGTTCGGCGACGTCGAGCTGTTCGTGTCGCGCGACAGGCAGGCTCCGACCGCTGCGGCGCCTGCTCCGGCTCCGGCCGTTGCGGCGCCTCCCGCGCCGGCTCCCGCCCCCGCTGCTGCACCGGCGCCCGCTGCGGTCGCCGCCGCAGCTCCGGCTGCCCCCGCTGCACCTCCGGCAGCCGCCGCTCCCGCCGCCGCCGCCTCTGGTGGCCTCGGCGCCGACGAGGTCGCCGTCAAGGCGCCCATGGTGGGCACCTACTACTCCTCCCCGAAGCCGGGGGCACCGTCGTTCGTCTCGGTGGGAGACACCGTCACCAAGGGCACGGTGCTCGCGATCGTCGAGGTGATGAAGCTCATGAACAACATCGAGGCCGAGGTCGACGGCACCGTCACGCAGATCCTGGTCGAGAACGAGCAGGCCGTCGAGTACGGCCAGCCGCTGCTGGTGATCAAGCGCCATGGCTGAGCCCGTCACGTCACCGGCCACCTCCGGAAGCGGGAGCATCCGGAGTGTGCTCATCGCCAACCGCGGCGAGATCGCGCTCCGCATCATCCGCGCCTGCAAGGAGCTCGGCATCAAGAGCGTGCTCGCGTACTCCGAAGCGGATGCGGACTCGCTCCCGGTCAAGCTCGCCGACCAGGCCGTGTGCATCGGCCCCGCGCGCGTCAACTCGAGCTACCGCAATGCCCACGCCGTCGTGGGGGCGGCCCTCGCCTACCGCGTCGACGCCATCCACCCCGGCTACGGCTTCCTCAGTGAGAACGCCGACTTCGCCGCGATGTGCGAGCAGGAGGGCGTGACCTTCGTCGGCCCCGCCTCCGACGTCATCTCCCGGATGGGCGACAAGATCGAGGCCAAGATCATCGCCCGCCGCGCCGGCGTGCCCACCGTGCCCGGATCGGTCGGAGCCATCTCGGAGTACGCCGAGGCGCTCGCCGTGGCGAGCGACGTGGGCTACCCGCTGCTGATCAAGGCGGCGGCCGGCGGCGGCGGTCGCGGCATGCGCGTGGTGCAGGCGGCCGAGACCCTCGAGAAGGACCTGCAGGAGATCATGTCCGAGGCCGAGGTGGCTTTCGGCGATCCGTCGGTCTACATCGAGCGCTACCTCACCGACATCCGGCACATCGAGATCCAGGTGGTCTCCGACGGCGAGACCGTGCTGCACCTCGGCGAGCGGGACTGCACCGCCCAGCGGCGCAACCAGAAGCTCGTGGAGGAGTCGCCCTCGCCGGTGCTCGACGCCGAGCTGCGGCAGGGCCTCGCCGGCGCCGCGGTCGCGCTGTGCCGGGAGGTCGGCTACACGAACGCCGGCACGGTGGAGTTCGTGTTCGACAACATCGAACGCACCTACTACTTCATCGAGATGAACACGCGCATCCAGGTCGAGCACCCGGTGTCCGAGATGGTGAGCGGCATCGACCTCATCAAGCTGCAGCTGCAGATCGCCGGAGGCGTGCCGCTCGAGCTCCGCCAGGACGACGTCGTCATCCGCGGCCACGCCATAGAGTGCCGCATCAACGCGGAGGACCCGGACCGCGACTTCGCGCCGAACCCCGGCACGATCGCACGGTTCCGCGCCCCCGGCGGCTTCGGGGTGCGACTCGACACCCACATCGAGACGGGCTACGTCATCCCGCCGTTCTACGACTCGATGGTGGGCAAGCTCATCTGCTGGGGCCAGAACCGCGATGAGGCCATCGCCCGCACCCTGCGCGCCCTCGAGGAGCTCGAGGTCGAGGGCATCGTGACCACGGCTCCGCTCCACGCCCGGATCGTCTCGTCAGAGCGATTCCGCAGCGGCGACTTCAACACCGCGTTCGTCGCCGAACTCCTCGCCACCACTTCGAACCCCACGACCTAAGGAGACTTCCGTGTCCCTCTCAGCAGCCTCCGGGCGACTCGTCCTCGCCGACCTCGTCGCCCGCCCGTCCACCCGTGCCCGTGCCCTCGCGGTCGACACCACCCTCGTGCTCGCCGGCGTCGCCGTGGTCGCCCTCCTCGCGAAGGTCTCGTTCTTCATCGGCCCGATCCCCATCACGGGCCAGACCCTCGGCGTCATCGCCGTCGGCGCCGCCCTCGGCTCCCGGCGCGGAGCAGCCGCGCTGACGACCTACCTCCTGGCAGGCCTCGCCGGCCTCCCCGTGTTCGCCGGCGCCGTGGCGGGCCCGGCCTACGTGCTCGTGCCGTCGTTCGGCTTCGTGCTCGGGTTCATCCCGGCCGCGTTCGTGGCCGGCTGGTTCGCCGAGCGCGCCTGGGACCGCAAGCCCGTGCTGGCCTTCCTCGGCTTCGTCGCCGCCTCCGTCATCCCGTTCCTCGTGGGCGTGCCCTACATGGCGCTCATCCTCTCGGCCGTGCTCGGCCAGCCGGTGACCGCCGCGGGTGTGCTCGAGGCCGGCGTCTGGCCGTTCATCGTGCCCGGCCTCATCAAGGCCGCGGCTGCGGCCCTCATCATCCCCGGGGCGTGGCTCCTCGTGCGCGGCGCCGACAAGACCGTGGGCCGTTCGGCCGATCGTTCTGCTCGCCGGGCGTCGCGGCGATGATCGACAAGACGGTCGCGGGCACCGCAGAGGCCGTGGCCGGCATCGCCGACGGCTCGACGGTGATGATCGGCGGATTCGGCCGGGCGGGCCAGCCGGTCGAGCTCATCGACGCCCTCATCGAGCAGGGCGCGGGCGACCTCACCATCGTGAGCAACAACGCCGGCAACGGCGACACCGGCATCGCGGCCCTGCTGGCGGAAGGACGGGTGCGCAAGGTGATCTGCTCGTTCCCCCGCCAGCACGACTCCTGGGTGTTCGATCGGCTCTACCGGGCGGGCGAGCTCGAGCTCGAGCTCGTTCCTCAGGGCAACCTGGCGGAGCGCATCCGGGCGGCCGGTGCAGGCATCGGTGCGTTCTACAGCCCCACCGGCGTGGGCACCCTGCTCGCGGAGGGCAAGGAGGAGCGCACCATCGACGGTCGGCGCTACCTGCTCGAGCATCCGATCCGGGCCGACGTGGCCCTCGTGGCCGCGTATCGCGGCGACCGCTGGGGCAACCTCGTCTACCGGGAGACGGCACGCAACTTCGGGCCGATCATGTCGGCCGCGGCCACCACCACGGTGGTGCAGGTCGATGAACTGGTGGAGCTCGGCGCCCTGGATCCGGAGAGCGTCGCGACGCCCGGCATCCACGTCGACCGCGTGGTGGCCGTCGGCTACCGGCCGTGGATCGACGAGGGCCGGTTCGTGGGAGGCGTCGACGTGAACGGGTCGCCGCTCGAGCAGAGCCCCGAGTCGTCGGTGGCGGGAGCAGCGCGATGACCGGACTCTCGCGCGACGAGCTCGCCCGGCGCATCGCCGCCGACATCCCCGAGGGCGCCTACGTGAACCTCGGCATCGGGGCCCCGACCCTCGTGGCCAACCACCTGCCCCAGGATCTCGAGATCATCCTGCACACCGAGAACGGCCTGCTCGGCATGGGGCCGGCCCCCGAGCCCGGGCGGGTCGACCCCGACCTCATCAACGCGGGCAAGCAGCCCGTGACGGCGCTCCCCGGCGCCGCGTACTTCCACCACGCCGACTCGTTCGGCATGATGCGCGGCGGCCACCTCGACATCTGCGTGCTCGGCGCGTTCCAGGTGAGCGAGCAGGGCGACCTCGCCAACTGGTCGACGGGCGAGCCCGGAGCGATCCCCGCGGTGGGTGGAGCGATGGACCTCGCGATCGGCGCGAAGCAGGTCTTCGTCATGACCGATCTGCTGACCAGGGACGGCGCGTCGAAGATCGTCGCCGAGTGCACCTATCCGTTGACCGGGGTCGCGTGCGTCTCCCGGATCTACACCGGCGACGCCGTGTTCGACGTGACCGGCGAGGGCCTCCGGGTGCGCGAGGTGTTCGGCGAGCACACGGTCGCCTCGCTCGAGAAGCTGACCGGGTTGACGCTGCAGGCACCTGCAGAGCAAGGAGGATCGCGATGACCGTGAGCGTCGTGCACGACGCCGTGCGCACACCGTTCGGCCGGGCCGGAGGCGCCCTCTCGGGCGTGCGTCCCGACGATCTCGCGGCCGTGGTGATGGCCTCGATCGTGGAGCGTTCGGGGCTGGACCCTGCCCGCATCGACGACGTGATCTTCGGCGACGCCAACCAGGCCGGTGAGGACAACCGCAACGTGGCGCGCTTCGGTGCGCTGCTCGCAGGATTCCCCACGAGCGTGACGGGCACCACGGTCAACCGGCTCTGCGCCTCGTCGCTCGAGGCCGTCATCCAGGGTTCGCGCGCCATCGAGGCGGGCGACGCGCAGGTGGTGCTCGCCGGCGGGGTCGAGTCGATGAGCCGGGCCCCCTACGTGGTCGAGAAGTCGCCGAAGCCCTGGCCTGCGAGCGGCAACCCCACGCTCTGGAACACGTCGATCGGGTGGCGGATGACGAATCCGGCACTCCCCACCGAGTGGACGGTCAGCAACGGCGAGGCCGCCGAGCGCATCGCGCGCGCCTGGCACATCTCGCGCGAGCAGCAGGATGAGTTCGCCCTGCGGTCGCACCGCCTTGCGGCCGAGGCCTGGGCCTCGGGCCTGCTCGACGGCGAGATCGTGCAGGTCGCAGGGTCGCCGCTCGAGCGCGACGAGGGCATCCGCGAGGGCACCACCCTGGAGCGGCTCGCGGCGCTGAAGCCCCTGTTCGCCGCCGACGGATCGGTGACCGCCGGCAACTCGTCGTCGATCAACGACGGGGCATCCGCCGTGCTCATCGCCGCCGAGGGAGTGCTCGAGGGCGAGCCGCTCGCGCGCATCACCGGCCGCGCCGCGCACGGGGTCGATCCGCAGGACTTTCCGATCGCCCCCGTCGAGGCGGCGAACAAGGCGCTCGCGCGGGCGGGCCGCAGCTGGGCCGACGTCGATGTCGTGGAGCTCAACGAGGCGTTCGCCTCGCAGTCGCTCGCGTGCCTCGCAGGCTGGCCCGACCTCGATCCGGAGAAGCTCAACGCCCACGGCGGTGCGCTCGCCATCGGGCATCCGCTCGGCGCATCGGGCGGCCGGGTGATCGGTCGCGCGGCGCACGAGCTGGCGCGGCGCGGAGGCGGGGTCGCTGTCGTGGCGGTCTGCATCGGTGTGGGCCAGGGCCTCGCCGTGGTGCTCGAGCGCTGACCGGGATCCGACCCCTATAAGAGAGGAACGACGATGAACAATGCTGCAGAAGCCACCCCCGACGAGGCCGCGATCCCGTATCGGGGTGAGCAGCCCTTCGGCATGGTCGACGACCTCGTGGTGCCCGGTGCCCTCTCGCTCGACGACGACGAGCGGTTCTGGGTGCCCCAGTCGAAGGACGTCTCGTTCAAGCCGCTCGTGCTCTCGGTGAGCCAGGGCTACTTCGTGAACGTGCTCCGGGTGCGCAAGAACGGCATCCTGTCGCGGCACCGGCACGCGGGGCCCGTGCACGCCACCGTGCTGCGCGGTCGCTGGCACTACCTCGAGCACAGCTGGTGGGCGGAGGAGGGCTCCTACGCGTTCGAGCCGCCGGGAGACATCCACACCCTCGAGATCCCGGACGACGTGGAGGAGATGGCGACGCTGTTCCACGTCACGGGCGCCTACATCTACGTCGACCCCGACGGGAACCCGACGGGTGTGGAGGACGTCTTCACGAAGATCGAGAACGCGCGCGCCCACTACGAGCGCGTGGGGCTCGGGGCGTCGTACGTGGAGCAGTTCATCCGGTGACGGCGATCAGGATCCCTGCCGCGCCTGGTCCGTGATCGCGCTCATCACCACCGTGTCGGCGAGGGTGGTGGTGTCGCCGATGTCGCGGCCCTCGGCCACGTCGCGGAGGAGTCGGCGCATGATCTTGCCCGAGCGCGTCTTCGGGAGCTCGGTGACGATGAACACCTCGCGTGGCCGGGCGATCGCGCCGATCTGCTGGGCGACGTGGGCCCGCAGCAGGCTCGCCGCGTCATCGGCCGCGGCGGCCTCCGCGTGGCTCGCCCGGGGGATGACGAAGGCGACGACCGCCTGGCCGGTGGTCTCGTCGGTGGCGCCGACGACGGCTGCTTCGGCGACCATGGGATGCGACACGAGAGCGCTCTCGATCTCGGCGGTGGAGAGGCGGTGTCCCGAGACGTTCATGACGTCGTCGACGCGGCCGAGGAGCCAGATGTCGCCGTCGTCGTCGTAGCGGGCGCCGTCGCCGGCGAAGTAGGTGGTGGGGCCGAACGTCGACCAGTAGGTCTCGACAAAGCGGTCGGGATCGCCCCAGATGCCGCGGAGCATGCTCGGCCACGGCTGCGTGATGACGAGAAGACCGCTCTCACTGGCCTTGGTCGTGCGGAAGCGGTCGTCGACGACATCGACGGCGACGCCGGGGATGGGCACCTGGGCGCTGCCGGGCTTGAGGGTGGTGAGGCCGGGGAGGGCCGAGATCATGATGGCGCCGGTCTCGGTCTGCCACCAGGTGTCCACCACGGGCGTGAGGCCCGCTCCGATGACGTCGCGGTACCAGAGCCAGGCCTCCGGGTTGATCGGTTCGCCGACCGATCCGAGCAGCCGGAGCGAGCTCAGGTCGAATCCGGCGGGGATGTGGCGGCCGAGCTTCATGAAGGTGCGGATGGCGGTGGGCGCGGTGTAGAGGATCGACACCTTGTGCTTCTCGACGATCTCCCACCAGCGGCCCGGATGCGGGGTGTCGGGGGTGCCCTCGTAGATGACCTGGGTGGCGCCGTTGGCGAGGGGCCCGTACACGACGTAGGAGTGGCCTGTGATCCAGCCGACGTCGGCGGTGGACCAGTAGACGTCGGTTTCGGGGTGGAGGTCGAAGACGTTCTTGTGGGTGAACGCGACCTGGGTGAGGTAACCGCCCGAGGTGTGGAGGATGCCCTTGGGCTTCCCCGTCGTGCCGGAGGTATAGAGGATGAAGAGCGGGTTCTCGGCGGGGAAGGGTTTCGCCATGTGCTCGGCGTCGACCTGGGCGATCTCCTCGTGCCACCAGAGGTCACGGCCGCTCACCCACCCGTCGGGCTCGGCTGCGCCTTCGTCGCCGGCGCCGGTGCGTGCGACGACGAGGACGTGCTCGACACTCGTCTCGCCCTCGACGGCGGCGTCGACGGTGGGCTTCAGGGGGAGGAAGCGCCCCTTGCGGTAGCCGCCGTCGGCGGTGATGACGAGTCTCGCATCCGCGTCGTCGATCCGCGCACGCAGGCTGTCGGCGCTGAAGCCGCCGAACACCACCGAGTGGATGGCGCCGAGGCGGGCGACCGCGAGCATGGAGATGACGGCCTCGGGGATCATGGGGAGGTAGATCGCGACCCGGTCCCCCTGGCCTACACCGAGAGCGGTGAGGAGGTTCGCGGCCTTCTTCACCTCCGCCGTGAGCTCGGCGTAGGTGAAGCTCCGGCTGTCGCCGGGCTCGCCCTCCCAGTGCAGCGCGACACGATCTCCGTTGCCGGCGTCGACGTGGCGGTCGAGGCAGTTGTAGGCGACGTTCAGCTCGCCGTCGTCGAACCAGCGGGCGAACGGCGGATCCGACCAGTCCAGAACCCGGTCGTCGCTGAACGGTCTGTGCCAGTGCAGCAGGTCACGAGCCTGCGCGGCCCAGAATCCCACGCGGTCGTCTGTCGCCTGCTGCAGATCGTCGATGTTCGGGGTTGAGGGCGTCACCATTGACCTCCATGTCGAGAGTGTTCGAGCGACTCGCGTTGCCTGACCGAATCGGTCCAGCTAGTGTGACCACATCGAGGTGGACCCACTAGGTTCCAAAGGCGGTATCCATGCACCCCCTCACGTTGCGACCCGACGACACCGAACTGGTGAGACAGGGGGCCAGGTCTGCGCGACGGACAGCCGGCGCATCGGTCGTGTTCGGAGGTCTCCGCAAAGACGACGGCGTCCGGGTGACGGTCACGGTCGGCGCTCGCACGAAAGAGCTGGAGAGCATCGTCGTTCGCCGCTCTCTCGGTCTGGGCGGAGCCGCCTGGGACGCCCAGAAGCCCCTCGGGGTCGCCGACTACCGGTCCGCTGACACCATCTCGCACGATTTCGATGCCCAGATCCTCGGAGAAGACATCGCGCGGCTCACCGTCGCACCCATCATCGTCGACCGCCGGCTCAGAGGTCTGCTCTACGCAGGTGAACGGGATCCGGCTCGAAGCCTCCACAGCGAGCCCCTCATCGCCATCGCGAAGGACATCGCCGAGGAACTGCGCATCAGAGACATCGTCGACGAACGCCTGAAGGTTCGGCACAATGCGACCGCACGGCGGGAGCCGCCGGAAGAGCTCTGGCAGAGCCTCTCCAGAATCGCAGACACCACAAGCGATGAAGGGGCAGCCCGTGAGCTGAGAACTCTGTTCCACGCGCATCTGCATTCCGGTGAGAACGGCCTGCTCACCTCCAGGCAGCGCGACGTGCTGGACCTCGTGGCCCTGGGCCTGACGAACGACGACATCGGCGCGAGACTCGGGCTGTCCCCGCTCACCGTCAAGAGCTATCTGCGCACCGTCATGGCGAACCTCGGGGTGGGAAACCGCCTCCAGGCCGTTCTGGAGGCGCGCAGACGAGGGGCCCTGTGACGCGCGATGGTGCCGCATCGCCGCGCCCGGGGATTCCGAGTCGCAGCCGAACGACCGGACCGCCGGATGGCGGTCGTCGGCACCCAACCGTGGACAGGTGGCGGTAGCGACCGGCCTCGACGACGCGACAGGATCGGTGGAGGGCCACGACGAGGTGGCCGCGACCAATGGAGGTCTCGATGAGCACAACCGTCCACTCCGCTCCACCGTTCGATGTCGAACTGGGAGCGGTTCTCGCCGCGATCGGCGAGAACCTCCCTCCGACCATCACGCCGGACCTGATCGGCCCGCTGCGCCAGGGAGGCCTCGGCGCCCCGCCGATCTCCGACCTCATCGGAGACCGCCCGATCGAGCACGTCGAGCGCACCGTCGCCGGGCCCGACGGCGCCCCCGACATCACCCTCTCCATCTTCCGTCGTACCGACCACGCGGGGGGCGGCCCTGGCATCTACCACACCCACGGTGGTGGCATGATCATCGGCGACCGCTTCACCGGTGCCGACGAGTTCCTGTCCTGGGTGCTCGAGTTCGATGCAGTCGTCGTCTCGGTCGAATACCGATTGGCGCCGGAGAACCCCGATCCGGCGCCCGTCGACGACTGCTATGCCGGACTCGTGTGGTTCGCCGAGCACGCCGACGAGCTCGGGGTCGACCCCGACCGCATCGTCATCGGCGGCGCGAGCGCCGGCGGTGGTCTCGCGGCAGGCACGGCCCTCAAGGCGCGCGACCTCGGGGGCCCCGCCATCGCCGGGCAGCTGCTGATCTATCCCATGATCGACGACCGCAACGAGACGGTCTCGAGCCACCAGATCGATGGAGTGGGCGTGTGGGATCGCGGGAGCAACGACACCGGCTGGAACGCTCTCCTCGGCGACCGTCGCGGCACCGATGACGTCTCGATCTACGCCGCACCGGCGCGTGCGAAGGATCTGACCGGTCTGCCGCCGGCGTTCATCGATGTCGCGTCCGCGGAGGTCTTCCGCGACGAAGACGTCGCCTACGCCACGAGGATCTGGGAACAGGGTGGAATCGCCGAGCTGCACGTGTGGCCGGGTGGCTTCCACGGCTTCGACGCCATGTCACCTCAGGCGACCCTGTCGCTGCAGGCGCGGGCGGCCCGTGTGGCGTGGCTGCACCGACTCCTGGGCGCCTGAGCCGCCATCATCGATGCCCCACCCGGCACAGGGCTAGGGTGGGGCACCAGACCTCTATCAATGGGCGGTCAGGATGCAGGAACTGGTGGGGCGCCTCACGGCCCTCGATGCCGAAGCGACGGAGACGCTCAAGGTCATCGCCTATTTCGACGCCCTCGTCGACGGTCACGCGAGCCTCCACGTCCTCGTGCGGGGTGCAGCGATCCTGAGCGGATGCGCGACCGGCTTCGTCGCCGACGACCGCTCCTTGCGTGTCGACGCCGCGGGCATGCGATCCACGGGCTCCGTCGACGTGTCCGACCTGCGCTCGAGTTGGCCCTCGCACGGCTTCGGCGATGCCGGCCTCGCCTGGATCGAGCGCGACGGACCCGCCCACGCCAACGACGGCATGATCCTCGAGCGCCTCGCCATCGCACTCGACATCGCCGTGGAGCGCACCTCACCCGCCGCGGCTTCGCGCCGAGCCCTCAGCACGCTCGTCGACCCCGACTCCTCCGCCGACACCCGCCTCGAGGCCGCAGGGCGACTCCACCTCGACACGACGGGATCGACCCGCTATCGGGTGATAGCTACTCCCGCTTCGGCTGCGGCGACCGGCCCGAGCATCGTCATCGGTTCCCCTGCGGGCCACGTGCGGGTCTTCGTTCGAGAGGTCTCCAGCGAACCGGGTTCCTACGAGCGCGCAGGGATCGGCATCGCGACGGCATCAGACGGGCTGGACCGCTCGAGCGCGTCTGCTCTCACCGCGCTGCGGCTCACGTCGCGGTACGAGCTGGTCGTCCACGCCGACCAGTTGGGGGCGGCGCGGGTGTTCGTCGAGACGGTCGACGACCACGCGCTGGAGGCGCCGGATGTCCAAGCCCTCGCGGAGCTCATCCGCTCCCAGCCACGAGCGGAGCACCTGCTCCATGCCATCACGGGCACGGACAGTCTTCGAGCCGTGGCTCTGGAACTCGGACTGCACCACTCGACGGTGCAGGCGAGAGTCGCCGCCCTGGGGGAGACGTTGGGTTTCGACATCCGGTCACCCCGCGGGCGCACGCGGCTCTCCCTGGCGCTCCTGCTGCACCGATTCTCCGCCGCCCGCTTCGACTGAGAATGGGAACACCGGCCGTCGTCTACGAGCCCGGCGCGGGACCAGCGACGGAATCGAGTGCGCGGAGCAGGTCGGTGACGATGTCCCGCGGGCTCTCCAGACCGATCGAGAGACGCACGAGTCCCGGTGTGATGCCGATGGCCAGCCGCTCCTCCTCGGTGAGCTTGGAGTGGATGGTGCTGCCGGTGTGGATGGCGAGGGTTCGCACATCGCCGATGTGGGTCATCCTGCTCACCAGGGTCAGGGCGTCGAAGAAGGTGCGCGCGGCATCACGCCCGCCGGCGAGCTCGATCGCGAGCACCGAGCCGGCACCGCGCGGCAGGTACTTCTGGGCGAGGGCGTGGTGCGGATCGCTCGGGAGGCCCGGGTAGAGCACGCGGGACAGAGCCGGATGGCCCTCGAGCGCCTCCGCCACGGCCTGGGCGTTCTCGACGTGCCGCTCCATGCGGAGCGACAGGGTCTCGAGCCCGTGCAGGAGGAGGAAGGTGCTGGTGGGCGGCACGGTCGGGCCGTACTCGAGCACCACCACCGAGCGCAGGTACGCGAGGTAGGCGGAGTCGCCGAAGCGCTCGACGAACGATCCGACGCCCGGTCGCGGCGGAGTCGTCAGCTGCGGGAAGCGCTCGGCCTGCGCACTCCAGTCGAAGCGGCCGCTGTCGATGACGGCTCCGCCGATCACGGCTCCGTGCCCTGCGAGCCACTTCGACGTCGAGTGGATGACGATGTGGGCGCCCCACTCGAACGGCCGGTTCAGATAGGGGGTCGCGACCGTGTTGTCGACCACGAGGGGCACACCGGCGCGCTCGGCCACGCGGCCGAGGCGCTCGAGGTCGACGACGTCGCCGAGCGGATTGGGGATGGTCTCGGTGTAGATCGCCTTCGTGCGCGAGGTGACGGCTGCGAGCCACTCCTCTTCGGGGGCGTCGGCAGGCAGTGCGGTGAACTCGAGCCCCTGGCGCTTGAGCGCTCCACGGAACATCTCGCGAGTGCCCTCGTACAGGCTGTCCGTGGTCAGGATGTGGTCGCCGGCGGAGGCGAGCGCGAACAGGGCGGCCGCGATGGCCGCCTGGCCGCTCGCGACCAGCACCGCATCCACCCCGCCCTCGAG
This sequence comes from Herbiconiux oxytropis, assembly GCF_024979315.1. Classification (GTDB taxonomy): domain Bacteria; phylum Actinomycetota; class Actinomycetes; order Actinomycetales; family Microbacteriaceae; genus Herbiconiux; species Herbiconiux oxytropis. Next base: position 153,802 of record NZ_JANLCK010000007.1, read on the forward strand.
GTTCGCCAGCCGCCGCGTCGCGACCGCGTTGGTGGGGTTGTCGTTGCGGGAGTACGCCCGGCCCCCGCGGCCGGCGAAGCGTGCCTCGCCGTCGTCGAAGCTGTCGAAGACGTAGCCGGCCGACTGGTAGATGGGGGTGATCCGCGCGTTCGCCTCGGCATCGATGATCGCGCCGGCGTGGATCTGACGGGTCTCGAAGGCGAGATCGTCGGGGGCGTCGGGGGTCATGGCTCTCCGTTCTTGTGGTCTTCCGGTTCTACCCTGCTGAGGTGCCGATGCGGGCATTCGAGACTCGCGCGGAACGCGCCGCGGTAATACAGCGACACTTTGGCAGATGTCGCTCGCCGATCGCGCATGCTGGGTGAGATGTCCGAGCACCCCTACGACGCGATCCCGGCGGCACAGCTGGACGTGCCGAGCAGTCGCAAGTGGAGCCTGCACCCGGGCACGATCGGTGCGTGGGTGGCCGAGATGGACTTCGGCACCGCTCCCGCGGTCACCAGAGCCCTGCACGAAGCCGTCGATGCGGGTGTGCTCGGCTATCTCTCTCCGAGCACCGCGCACGAGCTCGCCGAGGCCACGGTCGAGTGGCTCGCCGACGAGTACGACTGGGTCGTCGACGCGCATCGCGTGCATCCGGTCTCCGACGTCATGGCGGCACTCGGAGTGGCCGTGACCGAGTATTCGCCTCCCGGATCGGCCGTGATCGTGCCGACGCCCGCCTACATGCCGTTCCTCACCTACCCCCCGACGCTGGGTCGCCCGGTCGTCGAGGTGCCGGGCATCGTGGAGAACGGCCGCTGGCGGCACGACCTCGACGCCATCGACCGGGCGTTCCGTGCCGGAGCGGGCACCCTGGTGCTGTGCAACCCGCAGAATCCCACCGGAACCGTGCTCGATCGCTCCGAGCTGCTCGCGATCGCCGAGGTGGTCGAGCGGCACGATGGGCGGGTGTTCGCCGATGAGATCCACGCACCCCTGCGTTTCGAGGGCCGTCGGCACATCCCGTACGCCTCGCTCTCGGCAGCCACCGCAGCACACACCATCACGGGCACGAGTGCATCGAAGGCCTGGAACATCGCCGGGCTGAAGGCCGCGCAGCTCATCACCTCCAACGACTCCGACGAGGCGGTCTACCGCTCATTCGGCTTCGCCGTGCAGCACGGGGCATCGACGCTCGGGGTCGTGGCGAGCACCGCGGCCTACCGGCACGGGCGTGCCTGGCTGCAGGATGTGCGGGAGTATCTCGACGGCAACCGCCGATTGCTCGGAGACCTGCTGGCCGAGCATCTGCCCGAGGTGGCGTACGACCTCCCCGACGCGACCTACCTGGCCTGGCTCGACCTGCGGCCGCTCGGAATCGACGGGTCGCCCGCGACGTTCCTGCGCGAGCGCGCCGGGGTGGTCGTCACCGACGGGGCGCTCTGCGGCACGGGCTACGCCGGCCACGTGCGTCTCGTCTTCGCCATGCCCCGGCCGCTGCTGCGGGAAGCGGTCGAGCGCATCGCGGGGGCCGTGGCCGACGCCGCAGCACCATCCCGGATCCGCGCGAACACCATCCCCGCGATCACCCTGTGAAAGGAACCACCATGACCGACAACGCCTACTTCGACCGCGCAGAGGACAAGAAGTACACCTCCGTCTACAAGAAGGAGACGCCCGACATCCTCGCCGCGTTCGCCGCGTTCGACAACGCCGTGTTCCAGCCCGAGGGTCGAGCCATTCCGCTGAAGTACCGCGAGCTGATCGCGCTCGCCGTGGGCATCACCACCCAGTGCGTGTACTGCATCGATGCACACAGCCAGAATGCCGTCAAGGCGGGGGCCGACGAGGCCGAGCTCGCCGAGGCCGCCTGGGTGGCGACCGCGATCCGCGCCGGAGGCGGCTACGCCCACGGGCGGCTGGGTTTCAAGCTCTCCGGCGCCCACGAGCACTGACGCCATCCCCTTCTGACGAACCCGCCGAGGAGTGCTAGTGCCGATGAGCAGCCCCACCTTCCACCTGGCCATCGCGCTCGACGGCGCCGGATGGCATCCGGCCGCGTGGCGCGAGCCGGGCTCCCGCCGAGAGGAGCTGTTCTCGCCCGGGTACTGGGTCGACCTCGTGCAGGAGGCCGAGCGGGGCCTCATCGACTTCGTCACGATCGAGGACACCCTGGGACTCCAGTCGGCCGACCCCTTCGTGCCGGACACCCGCACCGATGAGGTGCGGGGGCGGCTCGACGCTCTGCTGATCGCCTCCCGGGTCGCCCCCGTGACGGAGCGGATCGGCCTCGTGCCCACCGTGACGGTCACGCACACGGAGCCCTTCCACGTGTCGAAGGCGGTCGCCACGCTCGATCACGTGAGCGAGGGGCGAGGCGGCTGGCAGGTCAAGGTCTCGGGGCGGAGCGACGAGGCCCAGCACTTCGGCCGCCGCGAGCTCGTCGGATTCGAGGCGGGCCTCGCCGACCCAGCCGTGCAGACGCAGGTCGTGGAGCTCTGCGACGAGGCGGCCGAGGCGGTGGAGGTCGCGCGGCGGCTCTGGGACAGCTGGGAGCCCGACGCCGAGATCCGCGACGCCGCGACCGACCGCTTCATCGACGCCGAGAAGGTGCACCGGATCGAGTTCGAGGGTCGTTTCTTCTCCGTGCGCGGACCGGCCATCACGCCGCGCCCGCCCCAGGGCCAGCCGGTGGTGGCGGCTCTGGCGCACGCCGAGGTGCCCTACCGCCTGGCCGCGCGCTCGGCCGACGTGGTGTTCGTGACGCCGCACGGTCTGGACGACGCCCGCGGAATCCTGGCCCAGGTGGCGGCGGCCGTCGACGCCGAGCGGCGCGATCCGGGGAGGGAGCGCCTGCTGGTGTTCGCCGACCTGCTGGTGTTCGTCGACACCGCCGCCGAGTCGGGGGCCGCGCGACTGCAGAGGCTCGACGGTCTGGGCCGGGCGTTGAGCTCGGATGCCGCGGTGGTGACCGGGTCGGCGGCGTCGCTGGCCGAGCAGCTGGCCGAGCTGGCCTCACTCGGCTTCGACGGGGTGCGGCTGCGGCCCGGCGTGCTCGCCGACGACCTGCCCGCCATCGTCGACGGGATCGTGCCCGAGCTGCAGCGGCGCGGTCTGTTCCGCACCCGCTACGAAGCCGCGACCCTGCGGGGGCAGCTGGGCCTCTCCGAAGAGGTGGCCGACCGGTACGCGAAGGCGGTGCTCCGATGACCGAGCGCTCACGCAAGCAGATCGTGCTCGCGGCCTACCTGGGCGGAGTCAACGAGGACATCCTCTGGGAACACCCCGAGGCGGGCAGTCAGATCGACTTCTCGACCTTCCGGCATGTGGCGCAGACGGCCGAGCGGGGTCGGTTCGACTACTTCTTCCTCGCCGAGGGGCTGGCGCTCCGCGAACGCGACGGTCAGGTCTTCGACCACGACGTGGTGGGCCGGCCCGACACCATCCCGGTGCTGGCGGCCCTTGCCGCGGTGACCTCGCACATCGGCCTCGTGGGCACGCTCAACGCGACCTTCAACGAGCCCTATGAGCTCGCGCGGCAGCTCGCGAGCCTCGACCACCTCTCGGGGGGTCGGGCGGGCTGGAACGTCGTGACCTCGTTCGACGCCTTCACGGGCGCGAACTTCCGGCGCGGCGGGTTCCTCGATCCGGCCGACCGCTACGTGCGCGCCGAGGAGGCGGTCGCGGCGGTGCAGGCGCTGTGGGATTCCTGGGGCGAGCACGCCATCGCGGCCGACCCGGTCTCGGGGCGGTTCCTGGCCGATGCCCGCGCGGGGGAGTTCGAGTTCTCCGGGCGCCAGTTCGACATCGGCGGGCGGTTCACGGTGCCGCGCAGTCCGCAGGGCCGGCCGGTCATCGTGCAGGCCGGGGTGTCGCCGCAGGGCCGGGATTTCGCCGCCGCGACGGCCGACGCGATCTTCTCGCCGTTCCACCGGGCTCCGGAGGCGCACGAGTTCTACCGCGACATCAAGGCGCGGGCGGCCGGCTTCGGTCGTGATCCCTCGCACGTGAAGGTGCTGCCGGGCACGAGCTTCGTGCTGGGCGATTCGAAGGCGGATGCTGAGGAGAAGGCGCGCCACATCCTGCAGCAGCAGCTCACGCCGCGCACGGTGCAGGTGCTGTTCGAGCAGGCCTGGAACCGCGATCTGTCGGCGTTCGACGTCGACGGTCCGGTGCCGTCGTTGCCGCCGCTCGTCGAGGGGCCGCCCTTCATCCAGGGCCGGGCCTTCGTGTTCGGCGATCGCGCGACGGTGGTGCGGGGCTGGCAATCGCTCGCCGAGGAGAAGGGGCTCAGTCTGCGTCAGCTGGCGGCGACCGTGTTCGGCCGCATCGACTACACGGGCACCCCGCAGCAGGTCGCCGACGAGCTCGACGCCTTCGTGCAGGGCGACGGCGCCGACGGCGTCGTGGTCGGCTCGCACCTGGTGCCGGGAGGGCTCGACGAGTTCGTCGACCTGGTGGTGCCCCTGCTGCAGGAGAAGGGCTCGCTGCGCACGGAGTACGAGGGTTCGACCCTGCGGGAGAACCTCGGACTGCCCACCCCATGACGGTGACCGAGCGCGTCGAGGTCGTGGTGGTGGGCGGCGGCGCCATGGGGTCTGCGGCCGCGTGGCACCTGGCCCGGCGCGGGCACGACGTGGTGCTGCTGGAGCGGTTCGAGCCCGGCCATCGCAACGGCGCCTCGCACGGGGCGACGCGCAACTTCAACCTCGGCTACGCGCAACCGGAGTACCTGGGGATGCTGCAGGAGGCGCTTCCGCTCTGGCGGGCGCTCGAGACCGAGACCGGCACCGCGTTGCTCGACCAGGTGGGGATCGTCAACCACGGCGGCCCGCTCGAGGGCTACCGCACGGTGGCCCGCGCACTCGCCGAGCACGGATTCGACGCGGAGTTCGTGCCGCCGCGCGAGGCGGGGGAGCGCTGGCCAGGGCTGCGGTTCGAGGGCGAGGTGCTGTTCACCCCGCAGGCGGGTCAGGTGAACGCCGATGCCTCGGTGCGTGCGCTCCAGGCCGCCGCCGCCGCTCGGGGGGCCCGGGTGCGGCACGGGCGACGGGTGACCGGCATCCGGGTGCAGGGAGACGACCGCGTGTCGGTGTCGGCCGCTGTGCTCGACCCCGTCTCGGGGGAGCCGACCGGCGAGGAGGAGCACATCGAGGCCCGCCGCGCGGTCGTGGCCCTCGGCGCCTGGACGAGTGCCCTGCTCGGCGACCTCGTGCCCCTGCCGCGGCTCGTGGTGACGCAGGAGCAGCCGGCGCACTTCGCGGTGCGGCCCGGTGAGGGGCGGGGTCCGTGGCCGGGCTTCAACCATCAGCCCGTCGCGGACGACCCCCGGTACGACTACTGGCCGTCGCCGATCTACGGCATGCTCACGCCCGGTGAGGGCGTCAAGGCAGGCTGGCACGGCGTGGGGCCGGTGATCGATCCGGATGCACGGAGCTTCCGGTCCGAACCCGGCCAGCTGGCCGCGCTGCAGCGGTACGTGCGGGAGTGGGTGCCGGGCGCCGATCCGGACGCGTTCACCGAGATCAGCTGCACCTACACCACGACGCCCACCTCCGACTTCGTCGTCGACCGGCACGGGCCCCTCGTGGTGGCTGCCGGATTCTCCGGTCACGGCTTCAAGTTCACCCCGGTGATCGGCCGCCTGCTCGCCGACCTGGTCGACGCGCCGCCCACCGGCCCGTCGCCCTCACCCGCGCTCTTCGCCCTGTCGCGCTGAACCTGTCGACTGCACGCAGAGCGGCCCTGGAACGTGGGTTCCAGGGCCGCTCTGCGTGATCGCGACGGGTCAGCTGTTGTCGCGAGGAAGGCCGGGCGGGTTGACGAGCGACTCGGTCACGGTCTCGTCGGAGAGGCCCCAGGCCTCCAGCCACTCGGCGTACTGACCGTTCTCGATCAGGTGGTTGATGGCGTCGGCGATCGGCTGAGCGAGCCCCGAGTCCTTCTTCACCGTGGCGGCGATGAGGCCGTCGAGGGACTCGCCGGCGCCCGAGACCACGCCGGCGGAGCGGGTCGGGTTCGCGCTCTCGGCCGAGAGGGTGTTCTGGTAGGCGATGGTGGGGTTCGGGTTGAACTGAGCGTCGATCTGGCCTGAGCCGAGCGCCAGCGTGACCGAGTTGGCGTCGGGGAAGTACACCACCTCGAGCGTCTTGCCCTCGGCCTCGAGCTTCGACTTCCACTCCAGCAGGATCTTCTCCTGGTTGGTGCCGCGGCTCGTCGCCACGGTCAGTCCGTCGAGGTTCTCGTAGTCGTCATCGAACTCCCAGTCGTTCGACGCGAGCACCTGGAAGGCGAGGTTGTCACCCCGGTAGGAGGCGAAGTCGTACTTCTCCTTGCGCTCCTCGGTGACGGTGATGTTCGACAGGCCCACATCGGTGGCGCCGCTGTCGATGCCGACGAAGAGGTTCTCCCAGGTGGCGTTGCTCACGACCGGCTCGAGGCCCAGCACGGCGGCGACCAGGCGGCCGAGATCGGGCTCGGCGCCGGTGAAGGTCTCGTTGTCGTCACCGACGAACGCGAGCGGCGGGAATCCGGCCGGCAGCGCGCCGATCCCGATGGTGAGCTCGCCGCTGTCGAGCACCTCCTGCGGCAGCGTGTCGCGGATCGAGTCGACGGTCTCCACGTCGATCTCGGTCTCCGTGGCGGCGCCGTTCGAGAACGCGCCGACGGTGACGGATCCGGATGCGGCGGCATCGTCGGTGGCGGCGGCATCGCTCGAGCAGGCGGCCAGACCGGCCACGAGGGCGGCGGCGGTGGCGAGCGCACCGAAGGTCTTCAATCGTGCTGTGGACATTCTGTCTTCCTTGCTGTGTGTGGATGATCTGGTGAGGGAGAGAAGAGGGGCTCAGGCGAGGACCTTGCTCAGGAAGTCCTGGGTGCGCCGGTGCCGGGGATGCGAGAGCACGTCGGAGGGCGTGCCCTGCTCGACGATCGCGCCCTCATCCATGAAGACCACGTGATCGGCCACCTCCCGGGCGAAGCCGATCTCGTGAGTCACCACGATGAGCGTCTTGCCGCTGCCGGTCAGGGTGCGGATGACGCCGAGCACCTCGCCGACCAGCTCGGGATCGAGCGCCGAGGTCGGCTCGTCGAAGAGGATCACCTCGGGCTCGAGCGCCAGCGCACGGGCGATCGCCACGCGCTGCTGCTGACCGCCGGAGAGCTGTCGCGGGTAGGCCGCCTCCTTGTCGGCGAGACCCACGCGGGCGAGAAGCGTGCGCGCCTCGTCCCGAGCGCGCTTCGCGGAAATGCCCTGCGCGATCGGGGCTTCGGTCACGTTCTCGAGGATGGTGAGGTGCGGGAACAGATTGAAGTTCTGGAAGACGAAGCCGATCCGCGCCCGCTGCCTCAAGATGCGCTTCTCGGGCAGCTCTTTGAGTCGGTCGCCCTTCACGCGCACCCCGATGAGTTCGCCGTTCAGCGCCACGAAGCCCTCGTCGAGCTTCTCGAGGTGGTTGATGGCTCGGAGCAGCGTCGACTTGCCCGAACCGGAGGGCCCCAGGATGACGGTCACGGTGCCGGCCGCGACGGTGAGGTCGACGCCCCTCAGCACGGTCTTGTCGCCGTAGCTCTTGGTGGCGTTGTGGATGTCGATGGCGGCGGTCATGCGAGCGTGTTCCCCCGTGCGGTGCTGCGGATCCCCGCGAGGGTGCGGCGCACGCGCTGCAGCGGGGTGGGCGGCAGCTCCCGCATCGAGCCGCGGGCGTAGAAGCGCTCGATGTAGTACTGCACCACCGAGATGGCGCTCGTGAGGATGAGGTACCAGAGCGTGGCGACGATGAGCAGCGGGATGATGTCGGTGGGATACGTGCTGCCGAGGCTCTGCACCACACCGAACAGGTCGAGGAGCGAGACGTAGAACAGCAGCGAGCTGGCTTTGATGAGTCCGATGATCTGATTCACGTAGGCCGGCACGATGGAGCGGAGGGCCTGCGGCAGCACGATCCGCAGGAACTGGCGTCGCTGCGGGAGGCCGAGAGCCTTCGCCGCCTCGTGCTGGCCCTGATCGACGGCGAGTATTCCCGAGCGCACCACCTCGGCGCTGTAGGCGATCTCGGAGAGGCTCAGCCCGATCACGCCGAGCACGAGCGGGGAGAGGAAGGTGATGGTGGGAATCTGCACCTGCGGCCCGAAGGGCACACCCACTCCCATCGCGGGATACAGATTGCCGAGGTTGAACAGGAAGATGAGCACCAGGATGAGCGGCAGCGACCGGAACGCCCAGATGTACAGCCAGCTGAGCGTGCTCAGCACCGGGTTGCCGGAGAGCCGGCCCAGGGCGACGACGATGCCCCCGACGAAGCTGACCACGGCGCTGATCGCCGTGGCGAGCAGCGTGAGCTGCAGGCCCTTGAGGATGGCTGGGCTGAAGAACCACTCCGGCACCTTCGCCCACTCCCACGACGGGTTCGTGAAGAGGGTCTGACCGGCGTTCAGCAGCAGGATCACGACGATCGCGGCGATCACCCAGCGCAGCGGATGACGGAGCGGGATCACGGTGCGCTCCGAGAGACCCTTCAGATCGATCCCTCGTGGCAGGGAGTCGAGGCGGTCTGCGCCGGGCTCGAGCGGTTTCGTGGTGACGGCGGTCACGAGTGCGCCCCGAGCGAGGGGCGGGCCGCGTAGAACTCGGCCATCGATGCGTCGTGCGCGCTCTGGATGGCCGACAGGTCGAGCGGATCGTCCGTGAGCGACTTGGCGAAGCCGTGGATGATGACCTCCTCGGGTGACTTCGTCACATCGAACAACGGGGTGTAGCCCGTGGCGAAGTAGAGCCGGTGGGCCTCGGGCTGGAGGGGGCCCGTCGTGAGGTAGGCGACCGGCACGCCACGGCGACGCGCCTCGGCCTCGAGTTCGGCGACCACGCGGCGGGCGAGTCCCTGCCGTCTGTGCGCCTTGGAGGCCCAGATGCGCTTGAGTTCGACGGTGTTCTCGTCGAAGGTCTTGAAGGCACCGCCCGCGATGGCGACACCGTCGCGCAGCAGAAGGACGAAGGCGCCTCGCGGCGAGCTGAACTCCGAACCCGGGTAGCGGTTCATCTCGGCCGAGGCCGGCTCGCCCATGACGGTTCCGTAGCGGGTGTCGTACTCCCACTCGAGCTCGGTGAGGAGCGGTTCGGCCCTGGGATCGTCGGCGGCGACGTAGACGAACTCGTCGGTCGCGGTGGAGGGGTTCTCACGCAGCGACACGTGCGGCCTCCTCTGCAGTGGCGGCAGGGGATCCTGCGGCCGCCGCGTCGCGCCTGGCGACCTCGTCGCGCACGAGCGGGATGACGTAGCGCCCGAAGTCGATCGTGTCGTCGATGTAGTCGTAGCCCCGCGCCGAGATGATGTCGACGCCCAGGTCGACGTAGTCGAGCAGAGCTGCCGCAACCGTCTCGGGGGTGCCGACGAGAGCGTTCGAGTTGCCGCGGGCGCCCGATGCGGCGGCGACCTTGGTCCAGAGCGCCCGGTCGAAGCGGTCGCCCTTCTCGGCGATCGCGAGCAGCCTCTGCGAGCCGGCGTTCTCGGGGTTCTGCAGGTCGCCTGCCGCGGCGGAGAGCACGCCCGAGCGCTTCTCGATCCGCCCCAGGATGCGCTCCGCCTTCTCCCAGGCGAGCTCCTCGGTGGCGCCGAGGATGGGCCGGAAGGCCACCTGGATGCGAGGTCGCGAGCTGCGACCGGCCGCGAGCGCGGCATCCGTGACGGTGCTGATCTGCTCCGCGGTGCTCGCCAGGGGTTCGCCCCAGAGCGCGTAGATGTCGCTCTCGGCCGCACCGACCGCGTAGGCGGCGGCCGACGACCCGCCGAACGACAGCTGGGGGCGGGGCTGCTGCACCGGCCGGATGTCGCTCACGAAGTTCTCGAAGCGGTAGTGCTCGCCGGCGAAGTCGAACGGCACCGTGCTCGTCCAGGCCTGCTTGAGGATGCGGATGTACTCCGCGGTGCGGGCGTAGCGCTCGTCCTTGGTGAGGAAGTCGCCTTCTGCGGCCTGGTCGGCGGTGGAGCCACCGGTGATGATGTGCACGTTGATGCGACCGTCGCTGATCTGGTCGAGAGTGGCCACGACCTTGGCCGCGTAGGTCGGCGCCGAGACGTTCGGGCGGTGCGCGAGCAGGATCTTCAGGCGGTCGAGCCGAGTGGCCACGAAGGCCGCGGCGGTGGCGGGGTCGGGCGAACCGGAGCCGTAGGCGAACAGGATGCGGTCCCACCCGTGCTCCTCATGGGCCCGGGCCAGGCGCAGCGTGTAGTCCTTGTCGAAGCTCAGACCGCTCCTGTCGCGGGTCTCGCTGCCGTCGTTGGTTGCTGCGATGCCGAGGAATTCGATGGGCACGGGGTCTCCTGGTGGGCTGATCGACGGTGCGGCGTGCTGTCGCCGCTCGTGCCGACCGTAGGACAGTGGTGAAAGGGGCGGCAAACGTCTCGGGTTCACAATTCGTCATCCGCGTCACTCTGGGTCACATAAGGCCGAAAGCGGCACTCGAATGGCGAAGGTGGGGGAATGGCCGCCTCTTCACCCACCCCCGTCTCGGTCGCCATCGTGGGTGCCGGACCGCGAGGAGTCGGCGTGCTCGAGCGGATCGCGGCCAACCTCGGTGAGCTCTGGTCGCCGGGCGCGAAACTCGTGGTGCACCTGATCGACCCGTACCCGGCCGGCCCCGGTCGCATCTGGCGCTACGATCAGTCACCGCTGCTCAAGCTCAACTCGATGGCGGCCGACGTCACGATGTTCACCGACGAGACCTCCACGATCGACGGGCCGGTGCTGACCGGACCGTCGTTGATCGACTGGGCCGAGGGAGTGCGACTCGGCACCATCCTCCTCCGCGGTGACCGTCTGGACGTCGCGCTGCGCGCCGAGATCGACGGATTGACCCCGGCGACCTTCCCCACCCGCCGGTTGCAGAGTCTCTACCTGACCTGGTTCCACGAGCGGGCGCTCGAGCAGGTGGGCGACGGCGCCGAGGTGCGGGAGCACCTCGCCCGGGTGCGTCGGGTGACAGACGCCCCGGGCGGCGGGCAACGGCTGGAGCTCGACTCCGGCGCCACCCTCGAGGCCGACCTCGTGCTCTACTCGCTCGGCCACACCGGAGCCGATCCGGAGCCCGAGCACTCCCGGCTGGCGGATTTCGCCGCGCGGCGGGAGCTCTACTATCTGCCGCCCGCCTTCACGGCCGATGCCGACACCCGGCCGATCGTGCCAGGACAGCGCGTGCTGGTGCGTGGTTTCGGCCTCGCGGCGGTCGACCTGATCGTGCTCCTGACCGAGGGGCGCGGTGGCCGGTTCGTGGCCGACGGTGACCGCGTGCGCTACGTGCCCTCCGGTCAGGAGCCTCGCATCATCATCGGTTCCCGGCGCGGAGTGCCGTACCACTCCAAGATCGGCTCGACCCTGAAGGGCGAGAAGCCGGAGCCTCGTTTCTTCACGCCGGCGGTCGCGAACCGGCTCGAGGCCGAGCGCGAGTCGCTCGACTTCGCCTCCGACGTGTGGCCGCTGATCGCGCAGGAGATGCTCTGGGGTTATTACCGCGAGCTGTTCACGGGGCATCCGGACCGCGTGGCGATCGGGTGGGCGGAGTTCGCTGCGCAGTTCCAGGAACTCGATCCGCGGGCGTCGGTGCTTGCGGATGCTGCGGGCCCTGATGCTGCGGGCCCGGATGCTGCGGGCCCGGCTGGATCGGGCGGATCCGGCGGATCCGGCGGGCCCCGTTCGCGAGGGTCCCGCGGTCACGCCCTGCCCGACCTCGGTGAAGGCGACGAGCGCGACCGGGTGCTGGCCGACGCGACCCGGCTGACCGCGCTGATCGAGTCCTCGGTGCTCGAGGAGATCGACCGGTTGTTCCTGCCGTCGTTCGACCGGCCACTGGGCGGCGCGAGCTTCGCCGACCTCGACGAGGTCCAGCACGCGGTGCGCGACTACGTGGAGAGAGACCTCGCCTTGCGCACCCGGCCCGAGCACAGTGCGACCCTGGGTCTCTTCTTCGCACTGCTGACGTCGTTGTTCGCCTTCACCGAGATCGTCGCCTCACCGAAGTGGACGGCGAGATCGCGGGTGGATGACCTCAACGGGTGGTGGCTCGGGTACTTCAGCTTCATCGCGAGCGGGCCGCCCGCGCATCGCCTCGAAGAACTGCTCGCCCTGTCCGAGGCGGGGGTGGTGCAGTTCGTGGGCGGTGAGATGTGGGTCGAGACCGATGAAGAAGGGGGTGTGTTCCGTGCCGGTGGTGCGAGCCATCCGGAGACGGTCACGGCGACCGCGTTGATCGACGCGCGTCTGCCGGGCACGAGCGTCGCCCGGACCGACAACGAGGTGCTGCGGCTGCTGCTCGAGAGCGGTACGGCGCTGGAGGAGGTGGCTCGCGACGCCGACTACGCGGTGCCGACCGGCCTGCTCAGTGTGCGGCCGGAAGATCGTCGGGTGCTGCACAGCTCGGGAGAGCCGACCGATCGCGCCTACGCGATCGGCCCTTACACGAACTCGCCATTCGTGGGCGCCTTCTCGCGCCCGCGCACGAATGCGCTCTCGTTCCGCGAGAACGACCGGGTGGCTCGAGCCCTCCTCGAGCATGCGGTCGCGATCGCGCAGGACCGAGCGGACGCGTCGTTGCCGCGCCCCGGCATGTTCTCCGACCGGCTCTGGTTCGAGTTCGTGGCCGAACCGCTCTGAGTCGGTCTTCGCCGCCGACGCCCGCCTACCGAGCCGCGAGGTCGGCAGACGCGTGCGTCGGCGTTGCCGTCCGGCAGGCCTTCGACAGCTGGGCCGACGTCGGTCGCGGACTGTCTACAGTCGAGCGGCGACCCGCGCGTGCGCATCGGCCAGCAGCTCCACCGACCGCAGCCGCGCGGCCGTCTCGAGAGACGAGTGCGCCACGATGACCTCGTCGACGTCGGCCGTGCGGGCGAAGTCCTCGATGTAGTCCGAGACCTCGGCGCCGGTGCCGAGCCCCGTGTAGGTGGCCATGCTCTGCACCTGCGAGCCGGCCGGGGTCGTCAGCAGGTAGTCGAGCTCGTCGTCGCCGAACTGCCGGTCGAGGGGGATGCGGCCGCTCTGGCGCAAGAGCATCAGGAGCCGTGCCCGCTTGACCCGGGCGAGCTGTGCCGCCGCATCGTCGCGGTCGTCCGTGGCGATCGCATTCACGCCGGCGATGACGTGGGGCCGCTCGAGCTGCTCGGAGGGCGTGAACTCCCGGCGATAGATCGCCACGGCCTGGTGCAGGGCATCCGGGGCGAAGTGCGACGCGAACGCGAACGGCAGCCCGAGGGCTGCGGCGAGCCGGGCGCCGAACAGCGACGACCCCAGGATGTACAGCGGCACCCTCGTGCCGGCACCGGGTGTGGCGCTGACCCCGGGCACGCGTGACTGCCCGGCGAGGAACGCCTGCAGCTCGAGCACGTCGTCGGGGAAGTGCTCGGACGACGCCGGATCGCGGCGCAGCGCCCGGAACGTCGCCTGGTCGCTGCCGGGGGCGCGCCCCAGCCCCAGGTCGATGCGTCCCGGGTGCAGAGTCTCGAGGGTGCCGAACTGCTCCGCGATCGTCAGCGGCGCGTGGTTGGGCAGCATCACACCGCCGGCGCCGAGCCGGATCGTGGAGGTCTGAGAGGCCACGTGCGCGATCAGCACCGCCGTGGCGCTCGACGCGATGGACGCCATGTTGTGGTGTTCGGCGTACCAGACCCGCCGGTAGCCGCTGGCTTCGGCCTGCTGAGCGAGGAGAACGGAGGCGGCGAAGCTGTCGCGCACGGTCTCCCCGGGGGCGACAGGGGCGAGATCGAGGATCGAGAGAGGAACAGTCACACCGGGTGCAACGCAGGAGCGCGGCTCGTACTTCCCGATCAGGCGGTAGACTGGGGGCACTTCAGATCGGGCCTGGATTTGGGCTCGCGGCGTTCGTCGAAACGTCTGCACCATCCACCGAGCCTGAAAGCCGCGCCGTGATCTCCTCAGCGTTCCCCCTCTCGTTCTCCGATCTTCCCCCGCGCGATGCCCTCGACCGGGTCGAGGCCGGTGAGCCGATCTCCCTCACAACCGCCACCGCTCTGCTGGGCGCCCGCGGCGACGACCTCGACCGGCTGCTCACCCGGGCGTCCGCCATCCGCGACGACGGGCTCCGACGGGCCGGGCGGCCCGGCGTCATCACCTACTCCAAGAAGGTGTTCCTGCCGATCACCCGGCTGTGCCAGGACCGCTGCCACTACTGCATCTTCGTCGACACCCCAGGCGGGCTCGCGAAGCACGGCATCACCACCTTCATGGAGCCGGACGAGATCATCTCGATCGCCCAGGTGGGCGCGGGCATGGGCTGCAAGGAGGCCCTGTTCACACTCGGCGACCGCCCCGAGAAGCGCTGGCCCGCCGCCCGCAGCTGGCTCGCCCAGCACGGCTACGGCTCCACGCTGGAGTACGTGGGCGCGATGGCGCAGCGAGTGCTCGACGAGACCGGCCTGATCCCGCACCTCAACCCCGGCGTGATGTCGTGGAACGAGATGCAGCGACTGCGCCCGCTCGCCGGCTCGATGGGCATGATGCTCGAGACCACCGCCACCCGGCTGTGGTCGGAGCCCGGCGGAGCCCACTTCGGCTCGCCCGACAAGGATCCGGCGCTGCGGCTGCGGGTGATCGAGGATGCCGGCCGCTCCCGCATCCCGTTCACTTCGGGTGTGCTGCTGGGCATCGGCGAGAACCACGCCGAGCGTGCGGAGGCCCTGTTCGCGCTGCGCGAGCTGCACGGCCGGTTCGGGCACCTGCAGGAGACCATCGTGCAGAACTTCCGCTCCAAGCCCCGCACAGCCATGCAGAACGACCCCGATCTCGGGCTCGACGAGTACATCGCGGCCGTCGCCACGGCCCGCATCGTCATGGGGCCAGATGCCACGGTGCAGGCGCCGCCGAACCTCACCGACCTGCCGGAGCTGGGGCTGCTGCTGCGGGCCGGCATCAACGACTGGGGCGGCATCAGCCCGCTCACCGCCGACCACGTGAACCCCGAGCGGCCCTGGCCCGACATCGACCTGCTCGCCGAGCTCACCGGCCGGAGCGGCTTCGCTCTGAAGGAGCGGCTCACCGCCTACCCCGAGTACCTCGCCGATGCCGACCGCTGGCTCGACCCGAACATCACCCCGGCCCTGCACGCCTTGATGGATCCCGAGACGCTGCTCGCCGACGAGTCGGCCCGGGTGGCGCCGCGCCGCACCGCGGCCGTGCCCGCCGACGAAGCATTGTGGTCCGCCCACAT
The DNA here is from genome assembly GCF_024979315.1 of Herbiconiux oxytropis. Taxonomy (GTDB): domain Bacteria; phylum Actinomycetota; class Actinomycetes; order Actinomycetales; family Microbacteriaceae; genus Herbiconiux; species Herbiconiux oxytropis. The sequence continues at coordinate 168,995 of NZ_JANLCK010000007.1, forward strand.
CGACGACGGCATCCGAGCCGCTCTGCACTCCGCAGCGCGGTCATCCGGCGACGCGATCAGCGACGAGCAGGCCGTCCTCCTGCTGGGCGCCCGCGGCGGAGCCCTCGACGAACTCGCCGGCATCGCGGATGCGGCGCGCGAGGCTAGCGGCAACCGGGCCGTCACGTACGTGGTGAACCGCAACGTCGACACGAGCCTGCTGACCCTTGGCGGCGCGGACGAGGAAGTGCCCACCCCGTCGCTCACCCTCGACATGGTGCAGCAGCTCGCCGCCGAAGCCGCACAGCTGGGCGCCAGCGAGATCTGCCTGCAGGGCCGGCCCGCGGCGCACCTGCCCGGCACCGTCTACCTCGACGTCGTGCGCGCCATCCGCGAGGCAGCGCCCGAGCTGAGCATCCACGGCTTCCGCCCCACCGAGCTGCAAGACGGGGCTCGCCGCACCGGCCGCAGCCTGCCGCAGTTCCTCGGCGAGCTCCGCGAGGCCGGCCTCGGCAGCGTGCCAGGCACGGCCGCCGTGGTGCTCGACGACGGCGTGCGCGCCGCCTTCAGCCAGGGACAGCTCCCCCCGGCGGCCGAGTGGATCGCCACCGTGGAGGCCGCGCACCGTGCCGGCCTCGGCTCCACCTCCACGCTCGTCTTCGGCCACGTCGAGACCCCCGCCCAGGTCGTGGCGCACCTGCGGGCCCTCGCCGCCCTGCAGGAGCGCACGGGCGGCTTCACCGAGTTCATCCCGATGCCGTTCGTGCCGGGCGACGCGCCACGAGCGCTGGCCGCCCTGGCCGGCCGGGGGCCCTCGCCCGAGGCCTCCCGCGCCGTCATCGCGGTCTCCCGACTGCTGCTGGCCGGCCGCATCGACCACGTGCAGGCCGCCTGGACGAAGCTCGGCCTCGGCACAACAGGCCAGGTGCTGCGGGGCGGTGCCGACGACATCGGCGGGGTGCTCCTCGACGGCTCGCTCTGGCCGGAGGCCGGGCCCGAGGCGCGCCTCACGCTCACCGACGCCGACGTCGAGTCGCTGGCCCGGGCATCCGGTCGCCCCGCCCTTCGCCGCGACACCGCCTACCGGCCCATCGGGGAGACGCCGGTGGCCGCCGGGCGAGGATCCCGATGACGCAGCCGCCGATGACGCAGCCGCCGATGCCGCAGCCCCCCATGACGGAGCGGCAGCGGCCGGCTTCGGATGCCTCGCTGCGCGAGGTCGACACGATCGTGGTGGGGGCAGGGATCGCGGGCATCGCGGCCGCGGCCCAGCTGCGGCGCCGAGGCATCTCCGACGTGCTGGTGGTCGAGCGCGCCGATGACGTGGGCGGAACCTGGCGCGACAACGTCTACCCGGGTGTCGCGTGCGACATCCCGGCGCACCTCTACTCCTACTCGTTCCGGCCGAACCCGGGCTGGAGCCGGCGATTCGCGCCCGGGGCCGAGATCCAGGAGTACCTGCGGGGCGTGGTGCGCGACGAAGGTCTGACACCGCAGCTCCTGCTCGGAACCGACGTCACCGACATGGCCTGGGACGACGACGGGCAGCGCTGGCGGCTGTCGACGAGCCGCGGCGGACTGGTCTGCCGGGTGCTGATCCTCGCGGCCGGCCGGCTCTCCGAGCCCATTCTGCCGCACTTGCCCGGCCGGGAGTCCTTTGTCGGCCCCGTGATGCACAGCAGTGCCTGGGTGCCGGGGCTGGATCTCGCGGGCGCCAGGGTCGCCGTCGTCGGCACGGGAGCATCCGCCGTTCAGCTGGTTCCGCAGCTGGCGCGGGTGGCCGCCGAGGTGACGGTGTTCCAGCGCACGGCACCGTGGGTGGTGCCGCGGGCCGATGCGCCGATCCCGGAGCCTGCCCGCGAGGCCTTCGCGCGCGATCCGGAGTCGATGCACGCGCATCGCGAGTCGCTCTTCCACGAGTTCGAGGCCGGGCACGCCGCTCGTGTCGCCGAGGGGGCCGAACGCGAGGCGCTGCGGCAGGTGGCACTCGATCACCTTGCAGCACAGGTGCCCGACCCCGCGCTCCGCACCAGCCTCACGCCCGACTACGAGATCGGCTGCAAGCGCGTGCTGCTCTCCGACGACTGGTACCCGGCCCTCGCGTCGGGCGCGGTCACCCTGGAGCCCTCGGCCATCGTGGCGCTCGAGGGCAACCGTGCGGTGGCCGCCTCGGGCGCCCGCCACGAGGTCGACGCCCTGGTGTTCGCCACGGGCTTCGCGGCGACCCGACCGCCGTTCGCCCAGCACGTGCGGGGGCGCGGCGGGCGGTTGCTCGCCGATCACTGGGCCGAGGGGATGACGGCCTACGCGTCGATCCTGGTATCGGGCTTCCCGAACCTGATGGTGCTCGACGGACCGAATGCGGCGCTCGGGCACAACTCGGCCTTCCCCATGATCGAGGCCCAGGCCGAGCTCGCCTGCTCCCTCATCACGCGGATGCGCACCGAGGGCGTCGAGGTGATCGAAGCCTCCCCGGTGGCCGAGCAGGTCTGGACCGACCAGCTCGACGCGGCCAGCCGAGGCACCGTCTGGCTCAGCGGCTGCCGGTCCTGGTACGTCGACGACCGCAGCAGCCGCCTCACCCTGCTCTGGCCAGGCACGGCAACCGCCTTCCGCGCCGCCCTCAGAGCGGTGGCCGAGCAGGCTCTGCCCCTCCCCGACGCCGAGCTGGTGTCACTCCGCGACTGACCGGTGGAGCCGGCCGCCCCGCTCAGGTCGTGGGGTCGCGCGGCTCCGGGATGACGCGGAGTCCGGCCGGCGAGTTCGACAGACGCACGAGCTCCTCGATCCAGGCGCGGTTCAGGATCGGCTCCCGGCCGCCGGCGAAGTCGAACTGCAGGGGGATCGTCGGGTGGATCCAGATGGAGCTGTGACCGCTGCCCTTGGCCACGGTGTACTCCCAGGAGAACGTGAAGCTCTCGCCGCGTCGCACCTTCGCGATGATCACGGCTTTCAGGTGGGCGAGCACGCGGTCGTCGAACTCCACCGAGATCGAGGGGGTGCCGTAGATGAAGTACCCCATGTCTACTGCCCCAGCCCTTCATCGATCTCGCGCAAGATGTCGTTGATGTCGTCTGCCGTGCGACGGGCGTCGCCGGTGGTCTCGACGCCGCCGCTGATGCCGACCTGCGGCATCTCGGGCACCGGGAACCGCAGTGCCTCCTCCGCGGCGGTCATGCCACCGACATCGGCCACGTCGAACTGGCTCGCGGGGCTGAGGAGCAGGGTGTGCACCGAGGTCTCGCCGTTCTCCTCCAGCACGGTGATGTCGACGGTGACGCTGTTCTCGGCGTCGGCGACCGTGGTGGTGTACTCGAGGAGAGCCTCCGTGATGGCGTTGCCCGTCACGATCGACCCACCGCTGTAGGTGATGCGCTTCATGCGCCGGCCGCAGCCTGCTCGTGCGCGGAATCGTGCTGTGCAGCCATGGGGTGGTCCCTTTCCGTCGTCCATCACCGTACGGATTCGTCGAAGAGCGACGCGGATGGCGCGCCAGAGACCTGTGCGGGTCTGGTGTCAGCTTACGGCAGCTGCGTTCGGTGTGCGCTCAGAGGCCGTCGCGTCGGGAGCGTGCGAGGCGTTCGGCAAGGTACGGTGCCGTGCGGCTCGCAGGGGCCTTCGACACGTCGTCCGGAGTGCCGGTGGCCACGACACGGCCGCCCGCATCGCCTCCGGCCGGCCCGAGATCGATCACCCAGTCGGCGGCCGCGACCACGTCCATCTCGTGCTCGACCACCACGACGGTGTCGCCCGAGTCGACGAGGGCGTTCAGCTGCGCGAGCAGTCGCCGCACGTCGGCCGGATGCAGGCCCGTGGTCGGCTCGTCGAGGAGGTAGAGGGTGTGGCCGCGCCGCACCCGCTGCAGCTCCGTGGCGAGCTTGATGCGCTGCGCCTCGCCGCCCGAGAGCTCCGTGGCGGGCTGGCCGAGCCGCAGGTAGCCGAGGCCCACGTCGAGCAGGGTGCGGAGGCTGCGCGCCGCCGCCGGGACCGCGGCGAGGAAGCCGGCCGCCTCGTCGACCGTGAGAGCCAGCACCTCGGCGATCGACTTGCCGTCGTAGGTCACCTCGAGCGTCTCGGCGTTGTAGCGCGCACCGTGGCACGTGGGGCACCGGCCGTAGCTGCCGGGCAGGAACAGCAGCTCGACCGACACGAAGCCCTCGCCCTGGCAGGTCTCGCAGCGACCGCCCGCGACGTTGAACGAGAAGCGGCCCGCTGTGTAGCCCCGCTCCCGCGCGAGGTCGGTGGCGGCGAACGCCGCGCGCACGGAGTCGAAGAGCCCCGTGTAGGTGGCGAGGTTCGAGCGCGGGGTGCGGCCGATGGGCTTCTGGTCGACCCGCACGAGGCGGTCGATGTGCTCGAGCCCGGTGACCCGGCGCACGGTGAGGGTGTCGACCTGCGCGTCGGCGAGCACGGCCTCGGCGAGGTCTGCGCCGTCTGCACCGGCACCGTCTGCGCCGGCAGCACCGGCAGCACCGGCAACGGCACCGCTCGCTCCGCGCGTCCCCGCGCCCGCCGCCGCATCCGCATCGTCGTCCGCCGCGTCGTCCGCCCCGCCTCCGCCTGCCCGCAGGTGCTCCCACACCACGTCGCGCAGCACCCGGCTCACGAGCGTCGACTTGCCCGACCCGGAGACCCCGGTGACGGCGACGAGCGTGCCCAGCGGGATGGCGGCGTCGACGTCCACGAGGTTGTGCAGCCCGATCCCTTCGACGCTCAGCCACTCGCGGGGCTCGCGCGGCGCGCGTCGATCCGAGGCCTCGTCGCTCTGCGAAGGGAAGAGGAACGGACGCGTCGCCGACTCCTCGACCTCGGCGAGTCCCGCGACCTCGCCGCTGTACAGCACCGCACCGCCGCCCTCGCCGGCGCCCGGACCGACGTCGACGATCCAGTCCGCTCGCCGCACGACATCCATGTTGTGCTCGACCACGTAGACCGAGTTCCCCGAGCGCTTGAGCTGCTCCAGCACCTCGAGCAGCGGCTCGGCGTCGGCCGGGTGCAGCCCCGCCGACGGCTCGTCGAGCACGTAGATCACGCCGAACAGGCCCGACCGCAGCTGGGTGGCGAGCCGCAGCCGCTGCATCTCGCCCGGCGAGAGCGTCGTCGTCACCCGACCCAGCCCGAGGTAGCCGAGCCCGAGCTCCGTCAGCACCCGGATGCGCGCCAGCAGGTCGGTCGTGATGGCCACGGCCACGTCGGTCCGCTCGCCCGAGAGCGTCGTCGGCAGTGCGGGCGCGGCATCCTGGAGCAGGGTGGTGGGGCGGATGACCTCGGCGAGCTCGGTGAGCGGCAGCGCGTTGAGCTCGGCGATGGAGTGCCCGGCGAAGGTGACCGCGAGGGCCTCGCGGCGGAGTCCGGTGCCGTGGCAGAGGGGGCACGGGCCCGAGCGCACGAACTGCAGCACCTTCGCCCGCATCATCGCGCTCTTGGAGTCGGCGAGGGTGTGGAAGACGTACTTCTTGGCGCTCCAGAACATGCCGTTGTAGGGCTTGGCCACGCGGTCGCGCTGGGGCGTGATCTGCACGACCGGCTGCTCGTCGGTGAAGAGGATCCAGTCGCGGTCGGCCTGGTCGAGCTCACGCCAGGGTCGGTCGACGTCGTAGCCGAGGGCGATCGTGATGTCGCGCAGGTTCTTCGCCTGCCAGGCTCCTGGCCAGGCCGCGATGGCCCCGTCGCGGATGCTGAGCGACGGATCGGGGACGAGCGACTCCTCGGTGACGGTGTGGGCCACGCCGATGCCATGGCACTCGGGGCACGCGCCGGCGGCGGTGTTGGGCGAGAAGGCGTCGGAGTCGAGCCGGGTCGTGAAGCCCTCGGGGAAGGTGCCGGCCCGGGAGAAGAGCATCCGGAGCGAGTTCGACAGCGTCGTGACGGTGCCCACGCTCGAGCGCGAGCTCGGTGCCCCGCGCCGCTGCTGCAGGGCGACGGCGGGCGGGAGCCCTGAGATGGAGTCGACGTGCGGATCGTGCCCCTGCTGGATGAGGCGGCGTGCGTAGGGGGCGACCGACTCGAGGTAGCGCCGCTGGGCCTCGGTGAAGATGGTGCCGAACGCGAGCGACGACTTGCCGGAGCCGGAGACGCCGGTGAAGGCGACGATGGCATCCCGGGGCACGTCGACGTCGACGTTCCGCAGGTTGTTCTCGTTCGCCCCTCGCACCCGCACGAAGCTGTCTGAGGGGTCGCGTGGGGTTTCTGGCATCCGTCGAGTGTAGGTGGGGTTCCGGGTCGTCTTCTGAGTGCCGCTTCTCGGGGCGGCGCGGCGCGGGGTGGGCGCGCGGCGGCAGGCAGCGTCTCTACAGGAGCGTCGGCGCCTCGGCCTCCCGATCGATCCGCAAGTACGGTCCGTACGCCTCGAACAACCGAGCCACTTGCTCGTCGCTCGCGCCCGCCAGCCCGATGCCCACGACACCATCTTCTTCCACCCCGAAAGTCACGAACGTCAGCCCACTCTGTTGGAGGGTCGCGAGATCCGCCCACAGCTCCTCCTCCACGACTTTCGCCTCCGCAAGGGACTGACACGCCTCGACGAAGGCGACCTTCTCGCGAGGCAGCCCCACCGTCCGCAGAACCTCCTCCTCGACCGAGTCGGTGGCGTGAGCGAGATAGATCACCAGCACGTCCGCAGATGCCGGTGTGCCGGACGACACCCCCGCATAGTGCTCCTTGAATGCAACCGGCCCCACGTCCCGAAAACTCAGCAATGCAGACACCACCTCCCCGGACAGTTCCCCGGGCCCGACCTCCGCGCTGAGCGGAGGGATCGGGGGCGGGAGCACGGGCGCTGTGGATGTGGCTGTGGGCGACCCCGTCCCGACACCGGGCGAGACCGCCGCACCGGCGCACCCGGTCAGCACCAACGCCACCGCGACGACGACGTAGCGCAGCCCTCTTCGAAAACGAGTCACCTGTTCTCTCCTCATCGATCCAGGACGACGTTCCACTGCGGGAAAACGGGCCCTAGAAGGTGTACTCCTCCGCGTCGCGGTCGATGCGGAGGTAGGGGCCATAGGTGGCGAAGAGGTGGGCGACCTGCTCGTCTGTGCCTCCCACCAGGTCGATCCCCTCGACGCCGTCTTCTTCCGGACCGAATGAGACGATCGTCATCCCCATCCGCTCGAGCTCCGACATGTCCTCTTGGATCTTTCCGTCGACTGCCAGTGCCTTGGCCTGCGATTGGTACGCCGGAACCAGCTGCACCTTTTCGGTCGGCAGGCCTACTGAGGTGAGCACGTCAGCGTCGACGTCGGGTGTGCTTCCGGCCAGATAGATCACGAGCACATCGGCCGACGCGGCGTTTCCCGTGGCCACGCCCGCGTAGTGTTCGGGGAACTCCGTCGGCCCCGATTCCCGGAACGCGAGCAGGGCGCTCACCACCTCACCGGAGAGCTCTCCTGGACCCGCGTCCGACGGCAGCTCGGGCAGCGGATCGGGCAGCGCCACCGGTGTCGGCGAGGCGGACGGCGACACGGCAGTGGTGCCGTCAGGCGGAGCCAGCTCGGCGACACCTGCACACCCGCACAGCACGAGCACGGCGACGATCGCCACGACCCCGGTTTCACCAAGACGGCTCAGCATGAACTCTCCTTTCATGAAAGAGAACGATGTGTTGCTGCTCGAGTGACAGGCCGAAGCCCTTGCCGCCTCGAGTGGGGCATGTAATGAGATATAGTCATGTAAGCATACCTGGTCACTTCCATGCACCGCGGCAGGATCGCGCTGGTTGCTTGACGGCCTTGACGCACCGTTCTAGCCTGTACTTGACGACCTTGACGACGTTGACGGAAAAAGGAGGGTTCTGATGGCTCAGCAGGCGCCTGCCGATTTCAGTCATGACGTGGCCCAGGCCGTGGAGCGCCGGCTACGAGCACTCGGCGACGACAAAGTGCGTGGACTAGCAAGCATCCTTACTCCCGACCAGGCGGCGGAGGCCATGCTGCGCCCCCTCCCGGTGGCGCAGGTGTCGAGTCCGGTGAACCGTGTTGTCGGACCGTTCTACACGACCGCCAGCCTCACTGCCCTGCGCAAAGTCACTCGCGAAGCGATTCGCCAGGCGTCGGCTCGAGGAGACATCCTGCGCCTGTGGACAAGCGATGCCAAGGCGGTCTTTCCGGCGTTCCAATTCGGGCCTCGCGGCGAACTCCTCCCTGGCCTCCGGGCTGTTCTCGACGTCCTCGCCGAGGGCCACGAGGATCCGTGGCTCTGGGCCCAGTGGCTGACCGGTCGACGGTTTACCGAGTCATCCGACCGTCCTCCGACGAATGCCGAACTCCTCCGAGCCGGCCAGACTCCAGCCGTGCTCGAGCAAGCTCGCCGCACTGCAGCCGCTTGGGCCGCGTGAGCCGTCAACCTGCGCCCGTGCCCGGTCAGGATCTCTCGGGCTTTCCCACCGAGGTCCTGCACGAGGGCAGGAACGTTCATCGGTCGCATCATCCGGATTTCGATCCGTGTTTCTTCAACGGCACTCCTGATTCCCGCTTCAACCTCACCGACGGCCGTGGCACGTGCTACGTCGCCGACGACATCGTGACCGCGGTGCGAGAAAAGTTGCGTGAACATGTCCTCGGTCAGGGGATCGTGCCGGCCGGCTTTGCGAATTCGTTCGTCGTCTCGACCATTCGCATTGATCGTTCCTTCACCTGCGCAGACGTCGGCAGTCCTGACTCGTTGCCGCACAAAGTGACTCGGATGCTCGCCACCATGGACGACTACGAGGTTCCGCAGCGATGGGCCGCCACCTTCGATGCCGCAGGTTTCGAAGGCATCCGCTACGGCTCGAGCTACACGAACGGCCCCGACACGGCGTGGGCGCTCTTCGGTGACGAGGGGGAGCGCCGTTTCGGCGAGGAGATCGAATCCCTTCCGGGTGCCGCCGCGTGCTCTGGTGCCGGAATCGAGGTCTACGGTCTCCCGCACTCCGATGAACTCGAGACGATCTAGTCGGCGCCACCCGCGGTGATGGCGTACCTGGTGCTGCGGCTGCGAGTCGGCGGGCTGACAGGGAAGCGGAACGGCACCGGACCCGTGAGGATCCGGTGCCGTCCGCGGTGCGGGGCGGTGCGCGCTACGGCGTGCAGGCCTCCAGCTCCGCGACCGCCTCGCCGAGGGTGGCGGTGCCGCCGAGCAGCGTCACCTCCGTGGCGCCGAGCGCCTCGATCTGCGCGAGCGTCTCAGCCGGGATGCAGGTTCCCGGCACGGTGAACAGCGGCGCGTCGATCCGCGGGGCGTACGCCGATCCCGACAGGGCGTCGGGGAACTTCTGACCGGTCGCGAGCAGCACGTGCTCGGCCTCGGTGAAGAAGTGGGCGTTGATCGTGCGCGACGCCTCGTACCGGTCGGCCCCACCGAGCCGCACGGTCTCCGCGATCTTCGCGGCAGAGGCCTCGATGCCGGCCGAGACGGATGCCTCACCACCGGCCACCACGATCTGCTCGACGCCGAGGCGCTTCAGCAGTCGCGTGGTCGCCGCATCGAGCGACGATCCCGCCTTGACGAGCAGCACCGGTCCGCGGCCGTCGACCGCCGCACCGGCCGACAGGGCGTCGGCGAACGTCGTGCCGTTGGCCAGGACCGCGACCTCGGCTCCCCGGGGGAAGGCCGCCGCCGCGATGTTCCGTGACGCCTCGTACCGGTCGGCGCCGCCGATCCGCACGGTCGTGCCGAGTTTCTTGAGCGCCGACTCCACCGAGCGGCTCACCGTCGACGTGCCGCCGACGATGACGATCCGCGAGGCGCCGAGGCGCTCGATCTCGGCCTTCACGCCCGCCGGCAGGGTCGCCGCCGTGGTCAGCAGGATCGGGGCCCCGGCCACCGTGGCCGCAGGAGCCGCCGACAGCGCATCCGGGAACACCGCTCCGGAGGCGACGTAGACGGTGTCGGAACCGTCCGGGAAGCCCGCGCGGGAGGTGTTGATCGAGACCTCGTAGCGGTCGGCGCCCGCCAGGCGGTCCACCTCCACCTCGGGGTCGCCGCCCGGCTCGGCGGCCGGCAGGGTGATCGTCTGCGTCTCCTCCTCGTTGCCCGCGGCATCCTGCGTGCGGATGTGCACGTAGCGCGCCGCCTCGGTCAGCTGCACCGAGAAGGGCTCCTCGTAGGTGGCGTACATGTTGTTCTCCTCACCGGTGGGGGAGGGATCGGGTCCGTCCGACCACACGGTGCGCGCGACCCCCGAGCCGGGCTCGGCGTCGGTGGGCGCGAGCGTGACGGTCGCCGACGAGCCGTCGACCACGATCTCGTGGCCGGTGACCGGCGCCACGGTGTCGATCTTCACGGAGGCGTCGCGGGAGCCCACGGCGCCGTCCTCCGCGGTGGCTCTGGCGGTGACGGTCACGTCGCCCTGGCCCTCCACGGCGAAGGGACCGTCGTAGGCGCGCCAGGTGGTGCCGCCGTCGAGGCTGACCTCGATGCTCGCGACCGGGCTCGCCGTCTCCTGAGCGGCCACCGTGGCGGTGGGCGCCGTGGTGTACCAGCCGGATCCCGCGGGCACCGCGTCGAACGCGATGGTGACGATGGGGTCGGTCTGGCTGAGCGCCTCGATCACGAACACCGTCGCGATGGCACCGCCCTCGAAGCCCTCGACCGTGCCCGCCACATCGAACACCGACTCGGGGTCGGCGTAGGCGGCGGGATCGATGGCGTCCCAGGTCACCGGCACGGTGCTGCTCGCGGTGCCGTCGTCGTAGACCGCGAACACCGTGCGCGGCAGCTCGGGCGCGGTGCCCGGCTGCGTCATCGTGGTGGCGTACTCGACCGACTCGATGGCATCCGAGAGCTCGTCGGCCACGTGGACCGTGGCGGTGACGGGCTGTGACTCGTAGCCCTCGAGGTCGCCCTCCACCGTGAAGGTACCGGCCGCGGCGTAGGAGCCTGCGTCGACCGCCTGCCAGGTCGCCGCGACGTAGTGCAGAGGCCCGTTCTCGTCGATCACCCACACCTCGCCGGGCAGCTCGGGGGCTGTGCCTGGCGTGGTGCGCGCCGCGACGTCCTCGGCCAGGATGTAGTCCTCCGGCGACTCGGGCTCGGGCTCCGGCTCGGGCACCGTGATGCCCGTCACCTCCCACTCGATGGTGCTCGTCGCCGCCCGGCTGCCGCCGACGTCGGCGCGCGTGAGCGAGAGGCGGAGCCCCTTCGTGGTCACGGCGTCGAACGAGGCGCTGACCGCGGGGAGGGAGGAGACGGGGTTCGCCTCGTCGAGCTCCGGCACGGGGTAGGCGAGCGCCTCACCCGTGACCGGCGCCCACTCGCCGTCGTCGCCGAGGTACTCGAGCGACCACGCGGCCGGGATGCGCACCCCGCCATCCCCGGTCAGGTGGTTCTGCCACAGGTAGACGGCGGAGGAGGAGACCTTCACCGGAGCGGCCCAGGTGTAGGTCGCCACGTCGGCCTCGGGATTCGCCGGGTCGCCCCAGGTGCCCCACATGCCCGTGTAGCTGTTGGTCGCCTCGTTCTTGCCGTCGTTGAGCGCCGCCGCCGAGTTCCAGCCTGTGACGTAGCTCACCTCGAGATCGGGGGCGTTGGGGTTGTCGGGCGACTCGAGCGCCACGTTCGTGGGCTGCGGCTCCTCGGCCGCGGGCCCGTCGGAGGGGGAGCCGAAGGCCGCCGGAGCCGTGATCGCGGCCGACAGCGCGAGCGCCGCCGCCGCGACCACCGCCGTCGAACGCGCCGCGAAGGAGCGCGTGCGCCACCTTCGCCTGATTGTCGTGTCTGTCATGATCGTGCCTTTCTGCTGCGATGTCGCGGGTCTAGGAGTCGATGGGTGCGCGGCCGGCGGCGAGCAGCACCTTCTGGCGGTCGCGGGCCGAGAGAAGCCCCGAGTCGACGAACGACTGCGAGACGCTCCGCACGGCCTCGATGAAGGCGTTGCGGTCGGCGAAGGGGGCCTTCGCCCAGACCTCATCGAGCAGTGACCCACCCTGCGTGCGCTTGGGGTTGGCCACCCCGGCGCTCCGGCCGGCGAAGACCACCGTGGGCTCGGAACGCTCGAAGTACATGTGGTACTGCACGTCCTTGCCGTTGTAGGCGGGCTCGAACACGCGGCCGTCGATCACGAACACGTTGTTCGGCTCCTGCGTGACCCCGCGGCTGATCGACCCGTCCAGACCCTGGCGCGCGAACAGCGACACCTTCAGGTACTTCGTCGACGGATCGACCGCCGTCAGCACGGTCGGCCCGTAGACGAGGGCCTGGATGTCGGCGCGGTCCGGCGTGGGCTCCGTGCGGAGCGCCAGCGGCACCCGCACCGTGATCGTGTCGCCCTTCTTCCAGTCGTGGGTGAGCGGCACGTAGCTGCCTGGCGTGTTCGCGGTGCCCGTGGGCACGCCGTTGATCGCGATCTCGGCACCCCCGGTCACCCAGGCCGGCACCCGCACGTTGATCGTCAGCGCACCCTGGGGCGCCTGGTCGATCGTGAGGGTGGAGGTGTCGCTCTCGGGGTAGGAGGAGGCCTGCGTGAGCACGAGGCCCATCTCCTCCCAGGTGAGGGTGGAGGCGATGTAGAGGTTCACGAACAGCGCCGACGCGTCCTTGGCGCGCAGGTAGATCGTGTCCTGGTACTTCACGTGGCTCTCGAGCGCGGTGCCGCCGCAGCAGGTGCCGATGTTGCCGTTCCCGTACTCCTTCCGTGTGCCCGGATTGACCGGGAACATGTAGCAGTTCTCCGGCCCGGTGGTCGACTCCCGGTTGCGGCGCCCGCCCAGGATGTGGTTCAGCACCGTGCGCTCGTAATAGTCCATGTACTTCGTGTCCTGCTCGTTCATGAACAGGTAGCGCGCGACCTTCAGCATGTTGTAGGCGGCGCACGACTCGGCGTTCCGCGGGCCGATGTCGCCCGCCACCGCGCCCGCCGGCCCCCACAGCTCCCCCTCGCCGGTGCCGCCGTGCGCGTAGGTGCGCCCGGGCACGACCATGTCGAACATGTTCCGCACCCCGTCGATCAGGCGCTGCTCGCCGGTCTGGTTGTAGAGCTTGATGTAGCCCACGAAGGTCGGGATGTACTGGTTGGCGTGGCGGCCGTTCAGCGTGTCCTCGCCGGCGGCGCAGGCGTCGACGAAGGCGTCGTAGGTGAACAGGTTGGCGGCGTCGAGGAACTCCTGCTTCTTGGCGTCGTTCGAGCGCCAGTAGAGCTGCACGAGCACGTCGTTCATGCCGCCGCACTCGCCGGCGATGTAGGAGGCCCACATCTTCTGCCGCTGCTCGGCCGTGGTCTTCGCGAGCCGGGAGTGCACCCAGTGCCCGATGCCCTCGGCGAGCTTCAGCGCCTGCTCGTTGCCCACGTAGGCGTGCGCGTCGAGCAGCCCCGCCACGATCTTGTGCAGCGTGTAATAGGGAGCCCAGATCTCGCCGTAGGGCGCGAAGGCCTCGAGCGCCGAGAACTGCCACTCGCCGTAGGCCGAGAGGAACCCCGGGTGCGAGTAGCGCGGTGCGCCGTTGTGGGTCTGCGCCGCGAGCGCCGCCCGGCACTCCTCGAGCCCGGCCACGAACGCGTTGACCTTGTCGGCCAGCGCCGCTTCACCTGTCGAGGCGTACGCCATCGAGAGTCCGCTGAGGAAGTGCCCGCCGTAGTGTCCCCTGAGCAGTCCGCCGGCTCCGGCCGTGTTCTGGCCGCGGGTGTATTCGGCGGGGCCCCAGCGCTGGGCATCCGGATTCGGGCCGTACTCCTCCCAGCCGCCCGGCGGGCGCGCACCCTTCGTGTCGATGCCGGCGTTCCGGCGGTAGACGGCGAGCAGCGCGTCGACCGAGTAGGCCCGGTTGAGGATGAGCGCCTGCTGCTGCGCGCGCGTGAAGACGCTCTGGCCGAGGGTGACGGCGCTGAGCGGGAACGGGTTGAGGCTCCAGCTCTCGGGGTACACCTCCTTGGCCGCGGCGCGCACGGTGCGAGCCGGATGCGTCGCTCCCGCTCGGTGGAAAGCGCTGCGCGGGCCTGCCGCCACGGCGCTCGCCGCTGCGCCCGCCGGCTGGGCCGACGCGGGGGCCGCCTGGCCGGGATTGAGCACGCGGGTCGCCACGGCGATGCCGCCGAGAGCGGCGCCGCCGCCGAGCAGTCGTCGCCTGGTGAGCGCGACTCCTTTGTCACCTGTCATGGTCGTGTTTCCTTCTCTTCTGGGTGATGCGGATCTGAGGGTTCGGTGGCGCTCCTGCGGTCATCCGGGCGCGCCGGAGGCACCGGGCGCCGGGGGCGCGCGGCCGGGTGACAGCGGGAGAGCGGTGCTAGGCGGCGATCAGCCGCGAGTAGGTGCCGCGCTCGATCGACCGGGCGAGCCGCCGGTCGTGGAGCAGGCAGATGGCGGTCGCCGCGAGGTAGAGCGCGGCGATGGGGGTGGCGAGGGCGAGCATGGTGGGCACGTCACCCGTGGGGGTCGCGACCGCGGCGAACACCGTCGCGGCCACGATCGACCAGCGCCAGTGGCTGAGCCAGGCGCTGCCGCCGACGAGCCCGATCCTGGTCAGCAGCACCATGGCGAGCGGCAGGAGGAACGCGGCTCCGAAGGCGGCCGCCATGCGCATCACGAACGCGAAGTAGACGTCGGCGTTGACGAGCGTGGCCGTGCCCGCCGGCGCCAGTTCGCTGAACAGCGACAGGGCGCTCGGGATGATGAGCCACGCCACGGTGACCCCGGCCAGGAACAGCGGCAGCCCGGCGGCCAGGAACGCCACCACGGCGAACCGCTCGCGGCGCTTCAGTCCGGGCCAGGCGAACGCGATCGCCTGGTAGGCGGTCCACGGCGCGGTGAGGACGAGCCCGATCACGAGCGACACCTGCACCCGCACGTCGAGCGACGAGGTCACCGTGCTGAACGTGAGGGTGAACTGGTGGCCGGAGGCCGCGGCGGCCTGCCTGATCGGATCCTGGAACACCGCGAAGAGGGGCTCGTAGAGGTACCAGCCCGCGACGCAGCCGAGGGCTATCCCGACGGCCACCAGCAGGAGCCGCTTGCGCAGCTCGACGAGGTGCTCGCGCAGGGGGACGCTCGCATCCTCCCGGCTGCGCGAGGAGGGCGACCGCCACCGCAGCGCGTGCGCTGCGAGGGCCATCAGGCGCGTTCGCCGGCGGCGACGGGGACCGCGGCCGGCGTGGTCACCGGCTCGTGCAGGGCTGCCGCAGCAGGGGCGGCGGCAGCGGCTGGCGCGGCGGCGGCAGCGGCCGGCACGGGCGCGGCCTGCGAGACGGCGACCGCAGCCGGGGCCGTCTCGCGCTCGGCGTCGTCGTCACCCGTCTTGTCCTTCTCGGTGAGGTCCTTGATCTCCTTGCGGAAGATGCGCAGCGACTGCCCGATCCCGCGGGCGAGATCGGGGAGCTTCTTCGCGCCGAAGATGAGCAGGATGATCGCGAGGATCAGGATGAGTTCTGCGGGGCGCAGGTTGAAGGGCATGGTGACTCCTTTGTCGTTGTGAGGGGGATGGTTGAGGGGGTGGTTCAGTGGCCGGCGGGCTGGTGGGCGGGCTGCTCGGCTGCCTCGGGCATCGGCGGTGGCTGGGCCACGAACGTCGACGGCAGCTCGGGCTCGTCCTCCTCGAGGGCCTCGCGGAGCGCGGAGCGCGGATCCAGGTTCTTGATGTCGTCGAGGCCGAGCTGGGAGCGATGTTCGGCCCAGGCCTCGGTCACGGTCTGCGACGTGCCCTGGAGCAGCTGGCGAGCCGAGCGGATGCGCGACTTCACCTCGCGGAGAAGGCCCGCCACGCGGCGAGGGCCCGCGACTCCCAACAGGATGGCGATCAGCACGAAGGCTTCGCCGAGTGATACGTCGAACAGCACTGTTCGGTCCTTTCAGGGCGCATCGGGGAGTTGGGATCCAAGGTTCGAATCCCCGCTCAAGGCTCCCCGAATTGCTCATGTGATCGCTCACATGAACCGCTCTGCAGAGAGGCTAAGGGCCATCCTTCACGCGTGTCAAGCAGTAATTCGACACGTGCAGAAATGGGTGGAGATGTCGTCTCCGGGTCAGCTCGGGGTGGCGCGTCGCGGGGTGGATCTTCCGGTCGAGTCGTCTCCCGCGTCCGCTTCGCGGACGCCCGCCAGGCCCGGGCCAACAACTCGACCGGAAGACCCACCCCGCGACGCACCGGTCTGCGCAGGCGGTGGGTCTCCGCGTTTCAAGGGTCCGGCGGGGTTGGGCGCGACCGATCGCGACGAGTTCTGCACACGCGCGAATCTTCTGCAAGGGGGAGGCGGTGTCGGTGGTGAGGCGTACTGTCGAAGACATGATCGAGACCCCGACCGAGCGCCTGCTGGGCATCCAGCGCCTGCAGCGTGCGGGCTCCATTCTGCTCGTTCTCGGTGTGCTGGCGCTCCTCGGTGGTCTCTGGCTCCTCACCACCACGCATGCCGGCCCGCTGGCGGGCATAGCGCTGGCGTTCGCCCTCATCGGGGCCGGCATCGACCGCCGCCTCACCGCCCACCGTCGCCGCCAGCGCTTCGACATCGAGCTCGAGTACGAGCTGCTCTCCCGGCCCTCGCTCACCTCGAACCCGTAGCCGCTTTCTGGCACGATCGGGGCATGGTCGCAGCCTCGATCTCAGCCGAGGCGCCCTCCAGCTCGAGTTCTTCCCCGCACCCTCGCTCGACCCGCTCGCGAGCAGCTTCATGTGCTGCCTCCGAGTCGCCGACGTCGACGAGCTCTACGAGGCGATCCGCGCGTCCGGCGTGCCGGAGGCCTCGACGGGCATGCCCCGTCTCCACGCGGTGCGCCTGCAGGACTGGGGCCTCCGGGCGGGCTTCCTGATCGACCCCGACGGAACCCAGCTCACCCTCATCGAGCAGCGCTAGCGGATCCGTCCTCCGACCGGCTCTCCTGCAGAAGGCGCAGCGTGCGTCGGTTCAGGCTGAGGTTGCTGAGGCCCGTCACCAGGAAGAAGGCCACGAAGAGCAGCCGCCACCCGTTCTGGCTGACGATGGCGACGACGCCTGCGGCGATCATGCCCACCCACAGGATGCTGCCGACGATCGACAGCACGCGAAGTCGCCGGATCTGCTGCTGCAGCGATGGCGTCGCATCCGGCGGCCACGGTTCGTGCCACGACCGCCGATGGAGCCAGACGGTCCCGACCGACAGCACGATTGTCGCGGCGACCAGCACGAACGCGCCGAGGATGCTCCAGGGTGGGTTGGCGAGCAGGAAGCCTCCCACGACGGCAACGACGAGCGACCCGGCGATCGCCAGCCACCCGGCCACGCGCGGGCTCAGCCGATCATTCCCGGAGCCGGCCATCGGCTACCCCGTCGCGGGTGCGATCGAAGGCCCGGCCAGGAATGCGCCACGCTCGGCGATGAGGCGGCGCAGGTAGGGCTCGAGCACGAGCTTCTCCGCCACGCGGCCGAGGGGGCCGAGCGGTGCGGCGAAGCGGATGCGATCGATCATCACGGAACCCGAGTCGGCCGGTTCGAACACGTGCTCGTGCCGAAACGACGCGAACGGCCCCCGGGTCTGCTCGTCGACGAAGCGGCGCGGAGGCTCGAACTCGGTGATCGCGCTGGTGAGCGAGAAGCGGATCCCGAAGTGGCGAGCGGTCCATGTGACATCCTGGCCGGCCCCGATGAGACCTCGAGTGACACCGCCGACGGCCTCCTCCGCTGAAGCGGCCTGCGACTCCGTGTGGGCGTCGATGCTGCGCGCCAGGTCGAACATCTCCTCGACCGACCTGCTCGACCGGGTCACGCACTCGAACGACGCCACCACAGGCTCACTCCTCTTTCTTGCGCCCGGGCGCCGGGAACGTGATGCCGAGCATCCCCGCCAAGAACAGCACAGCCCCGATCACGTACAACGCCGGCGGCCCGGAGGGTGCCAGCACGAGCATCAGCAGGATGATGAGCCCCAGGATCGCGGCCAATCCGGCGGTCGACTTCATGGTGCTCGCTCCGTTCCGGCGGAGCCCAGGGGCAGGCCGATCTATGTCTGTTCAACAAGTGTTGCACGACGGCCGAGGGGCTCGCGATGCTCACGGGCCTAGCGGCGGAAGGCCTTGCGGGCGAGGAAGTTGCCGAGGAACTGCACGCCCTGCACGAAGATGATGATCACGAGCACGGCCGCCCACGTGACGACCGGTTCGAACTGCCGATAGCCGTACTGGATGGCGAAGGTGCCGAGCCCCCCACCGCCCACGAGCCCTGCCACCGCCGACATGTCGGCGAGCGCCACCACGATGAAGGTGTAGCCCAGGATCAGCGGGCCGAGGGCCTCCGGCAGCACCACCGTGAGGATGATCCGCAGCCGGCTCGCCCCCACGGAACGGGCCGCCTCGATCACTCCGGGCCGCACCGTCATGAGGTTCTGCTCCACGATCCTGCTGATCGCGAAGACGGCCGCGAGTGAGAGCGTGAAGATGATCGCGGTGTTGCCGATGCCGATCCCGACCACGAGCCGGGCCAGCGGCTGGGCAGCCGCCAGGAAGATGATGAACGGGATCGGACGGAACACGTTGACGATGACGTTGAGCACCGCGAACAGCGGCTTGTTCGGGTAGAGGCTGCCCGCGCGGGTGGTGTAGAGCCCGAGCCCCAGGATCAGTCCGCCGACACCGCCGAAGAGGAGGCTGAGCACGACGATGTAGAGGGTCTCGTAGGTCGCGACGCCGAGGCGCGGCAGCAGGGGGACCAGTTCATCCACGATCGGCGCCCTTCGTGTCGGAGCTCGTCGACTCCGTGACCTCGATGGTCTCGGCGAACCGGGCCAGCACGGTGTCGATCGCCGCATCCGCACCGGTGAGCGCGAGGGTGAGGTGACCGAAGGCCTGCCCGCGGATGTCGTTGATGCCGCCGTAGACGAGCTCGAAGCCGATGCCGGCTTGCGCGAGCTCGAGGAACACGGCGCCCTGCGAGCCGCTGCCGTCGCGGAAGCTGAGGGTGACGATGCGCCCGGGGTGCCGCTCCCGCAGCTGCGAGAGCTCGGCGGGGGAGGGCACGCCCCGCACCACGGTGGCCACGAAGCGCTGCGACGAGGCTTCTCTCGGCCGCGAGAACACCTCGAACACGTCGCCCTGCTCCACCACCCGGCCGCGATCCATGACCGCGACCTTGTTGGCGAGCGTCTGGATGACATCCATCTCGTGGGTGATGACGATGATGGTGACGCCGAACTCCTCGTTCACGCGCTTCAGCAGCGACAGCACCTCGTGGGTGGTCTCGGGGTCGAGGGCGCTCGTGGCCTCGTCGGCCAGCAGGATGCGAGGCGACGTGGCGAGCGCGCGCGCGATGCCCACACGCTGCTTCTGGCCGCCAGAGAGCTGCTCGGGGTAATTGCCGGCCTTGTCGGCCAGGCCCACGAACTTCAGCAGCTCGGCCACCCTCCGCTGCAGCTCGGGCTTGGGGGTGCGCGCCACCCGCAACGGGTAGGCCACGTTGTTGAACACCGTCTTGGAGTCGAACAGGTTGAACTGCTGGAAGATCATGCCGATCCCGAGCCGCAGCTTGCGCAGCTCCTTCTCGCCCAGCTTCGACACGTCGACACCATCGATCAGCACGCTGCCCGAGGTCACGGGTTCCAGGGCGTTGATGAGGCGCACGAGCGTGCTCTTGCCCGCACCGGAGTAGCCGATGATGCCGAACACGTCGCCGGCGTCGATATCGAGATCGACGCCGGCGACGGCGGTCACCGGTTCAGAGTTCTTCGAGGCGGCGGGATACGACTTCCGCACGTCCCTCAGGCTGACCAGTGGCATGCGGTGCTAGCCCTGGTGGGCCTTCGTGTCGGCCTCCACGTCGACGAGCGATTCCTCGAGGTCGGCAACCGGGGTCTTCAGCAGCACGGCGGTGCCGCCGGAGACCTCGAGCACGCCGTCGGTGACGGCCGGGGTGTTCTGGTAGATCTCCACGAGCTTCTTGTAGGTCTCGTTGTCCTTGTCCTCCGCCTTGGCCGCGAAGACGTTCACGTAGGGCAGGGCGTTGGGGTCGGAGGGGTCGTCCTGAGCGATGGCATCCTCGGCCTTCAGTCCCGCGTCCTCCACGAAGTCGTTGTTGATGATCGCGGCGGCGACATCGGGCAGCGAGGTGGGGGTGAGAGCGGCGTCGAGCGTGGTGACCTTCACCTTGGAGTTGGCCTCGTCGATGTCGTCGACGGTGGAGAAGATGCTCCCGCCGTCCTTCAGCTCCACCAGGCCGGCCGACTGCAGCACCAGGAGGCCTCGGGCCAGGTTGCTCTCGTCGTTCGGCACGGCGACGGTGTCGCCCTCCTGGATGTCGGCCACGTCGTCGTACTTGGTGGAGTAGAGGCCGAGCGGGTAGATCGCGGTCGCGCCGATGGGGGCGAGGTCCTCGTCGGCCGACACGTTGTACTGGGCGAGGTAGACGATGTGCTGGAACTGGTTGAGGTCGAGCTCGCCCTCGGTGAGGGCGGGGTTGGGCTGCGCGTAGTCGGAGAAGTCGACGATCTCGACCTCGATGCCCTCGTCGGCGGCGGCCTCCTTGTAGACGTCCCAGTAGGGGTCGCTGGCGCCGACGACGCCGATGCGCACGGGTCCCGTCTGCTCGCCGCCCTCACCGGTGTCGGCACCGCTGGGTCCGGCGCAGCCGGCGAGCAGAGCGATGAGGGGGAGTGCTGCGGCGGCCGCGAGGGCCTTGGTGCGGATGGTCATGATGGTGCCTCTCTCTTGGTGCGTGCCCACGATAGGCACGCTCCACCGGATGACTCGGGCCGGTCGTAACAGAAGGGAACAGTGCGTCCCGGTCAGCCGTCACGGCACCGTGAGCGACCAGGCCGCGTTGTGGTGGAGGGTGCGGTAGCCGAGGGCGTCGTAGAGGGCGGCGGCGTCGTGCTCGTTCGCGGTGTCGACCCCCAGGGAGGCGGCGGGGAGCCCGGCCTCGAGGGCCGCGTGCCACACGTGAGCCAGCAGCAGCCGCGCGATCCCGCGGCGCCGCCACGGTGCCCGCACGCCGATGTAATCGGTGTGCGCGTTGACCTCTCGGTGGCCGAGGGCGTCGTCGGTGTAGTTGGAGCCGAGGGCGTAGCCCGCGACCTGCACGCCGCCCAGCACACCCCCGCCCGCCACCACCGGATCGTCGGCCCCGGCGAGCGCGGCGAAGGAGAAGCGCGGCTCGAACACGGGCCCCGCGAGGTGGTGCCGCCAGGCGGCCTCGTCTTTGCTGAGTTCGCCGAAGTGGTGCAGGAACGTCTCGTGCTGAGCCTGCCGCACGAGTTCGCCGAGTCCCCGCGCCTCCACCTCGGCCCACCCCAGCACCGTGATGCCGGGCACCGACGGCAGCGCGGCATCCGTCACCGCCACCGCACGACGCTTGCCCCAGAATGATGCCTCGATCCCGAAGCCCGCCGCGGCCAACGCCGCCGACAACGGCGACGGATCGACCGTCGAGAACACCCGCAGCGACCGCTTCGAGGGTGCCGACTCCGTGAACCCGGCCACGAGCGCCGCGACAGCCGCGGCCGCGAGCCCCTCGGGCGCGTCGTCGCCGATCCCCGCCCCCGCGTTCACGACCGACGAGTCGTCCGCCGCCTCGTAGAGCACGGTGTATCCGCCGATGTCGCCGCTCGCATCCCGCAGCACCAGGCTGTGCGAGGGCACGCTGTGCGCGAAGACGTCGGCCACTCCCGCAGCCGTGGCCGGGAACTTGCGCCCGTGCGAGGGCACCGCGTCGATGAACGCCGCGAGGGCGGGGTGGTGGGCCGCTCGCACCGGCTCGGCCCACCACCCCTCGGGGAGCCGGGACTCCAGAAGACCGGCATCCGTCATCAGTCGACCACCTGCAACGAAGCCCAGTCGGGGCCGTTGCCGAGGCTCTGCCAGGTCCAGTTGGCGACCCGGTCGGAGGAGGGGAACACACGGATGGTCTCGAACAGCGGGATCCAGGCCACGTCCTCGCTCGCGATCCGGTTGGCCTCCTGCCAGAACGGCTCGGCGGCTTCGGCCGTGGGCGCCGCGAAGGCCTTCTCGACCTCGGCGTTCAGCGCATCGCTGTGGTAGTTCACACCGTTCCACACATAGCCCGGGTTGAACTCCGAGTTGAGCCAGCCGCCTACGATCATGCGCGATCCGTTGCCCTGCCAGTCGGGGGAGTAACCGCCCTGCGCGATGTCCCACTGACCGCGCTTTGCCGGATCCTCGAGGCTCGCCGCGTAGTCGGCCGCGGGGATCGGCACGAGATCGATCGTGATGCCGGCGCGCGCCACCGACGACTGCACCGAGGTGAAGATCGCCTCGTTCTCGGGCGAGACGCGGTAGGCGAGTTTGAGCGACAGATCCGGGTAGCCGGCCTCCTTCAGCAGCTCGCGCGCCTTCTCCGGGTCGCCCTCGTCGCCCTCGGTCGCGAAGTAGTCGATGTCGTTGTAGCCGAGCAGAGTGCTGGTGAGGATCTCGCTCCGAGCCTGGGCCGACACCTCGCCGCCCCGGCCGCGCACGATGTCGGCCTTGTTGATGGCGTACTGAAGCGCCTCGCGCACTCGCAGATCCTTCAGCGCCTCCTGGCCCTCGGTGAGCGGTTCGCTTTCATCCGGGTTGTTGATGCTGATGAAGGTCTGCGATCCGCTCGGCGAGATGTGCAGGTTCTCGGGCTGGGTGTCCTGATAGCTCTGGATGACATGGGCCGGGTAGGGCGAGACGTAGAAGCCGATGTCGACCGTGCCGGTCTGGATGGCCTGTGACACCGCATCCGCCGTGGAGTAGCTGAAGTCGATCTCGAAACGGTCGATGTAGGCCGGCCGTGGATCGCCCTCGTTGTCGTAGCCGTCGACCTTGGTGATCGCGATCGACTGGTTCGGCTCGTAGGACTCGATCTCGTAAGGGCCGCTCGAGACGTAGTTCTGGCGGTACTCCAGGCTGTCGGGGAAGTACTGCGACACGACCTCCTCGGGCAGCGGCGACACGAAGTTGAGCGTGAGCACGTCGAGGAAGTCGTTGGCCGGCTGAGTGAGGGTGATCTGCAGCGTCTTGTCATCGACGGCCGTCAATCCGCTGATCTCGTTCGAGTCGATGAACTCCTTCACGGCGCCGACGTCGCCCACCGGCACCTCGGCCTCGAACTTCTCCCGATACTCCACGAAGCCCTCCAGCAGAGCGTTGTAGTAGGTGATGGCCGACACCTGGTTGTTGGGGTCGGGGAAGCGCTTGATGGCGTAGATGAAGTCGTCGGCCACGATCTCGCGGTCGCTCGCCCCTGAATAGCGGATGCCGTCGCGCAGGTGGAACGTGTAGACGAGCCCGTCGTCGCTCACGTCCCAGCTCTCGGCGAGGTCGGGCACCACGGTGGTGTCCTCCCCGATGCCCTCCGTGCTCCCGGGATAGGTCACGAGCTGGCGGCTGAGCAGGCGCACGACCTGCCAGTCCTCGGTCCAGTAGGCCAGCTGCGTGTCGAGGGCGTTGAAATCCTGGATGGCGCCCACCTTGAGCGTGCCGCCGTACGCGGCCTCGCCCGTCTCCGCCTTCGGTGCCGCACCGGGGTCGGCGCTCACGGGCCCGGTGCACGCGGAGACGAGGAGGGCCGCGGCGCCGAGCACGGCTCCGGCTGCGAGGAGTCTTCGGGGGAGGTTCATGCTGTGTTCCTTTCGGGTGGAGATGCCTACTGCCGGGAGCTCCGGGCGTAGGTGATGAGGTCGACGGCGAACGTGGCGACCACGAAGACCATCGCGCTGAAGAGGGTGATGCCGATCACCACGGGTGCGTCGCCCGAGGAGGCGGCCGAGACGGCGAGGCGGCCGATCCCATCGATGCCGAACACCTGCTCGGTGATGACCGCGCCGCCGATGATGGCGGCGAGCTCGATGCCGCCGAGGGTGAGCACGGGGTTGAGGGCGCCCGAGAGCGCGTGCCCGAAGTACACCCGCCGATCCGGGAGTCCCTTGGCCTTGGCGGTGCGGATGTAGTCCTGCCCCACGACCTCGAGCACCGAGCTGCGGATGACGCGCTGGAAGATCGCGATCTCGGCCAGCGCGAGCGTGAGCCAGGGGAGGATCAGGTGCCTCGCCCACTCACCCACCGACTCGGTGATGGGCACGTAGCCGGAGCTCGGGAAGAATCGGAAGCCGGCGAGCGAGAGCTGGTAGAAGAGCACGTAGATGAGCAGCATGCCGGTCACGAACGTGGGCAGCGAGAGGAACGTGTAGGAGAAGGCGGAGGTGATCTTGTCGAGCACCCCGCCCTGGCGACGCGCGGCGAGCACACCGAACAGCACGGAGAACCCGATCCACAGCACGAAGGCCCCGGCCGCGAGCGAGAGCGTCGCCGGGATCTTCTCGAGCAGCAGCTCGGTCACCGGGCGCTGCTCCTGGTAGGAGTAACCGAGGCTCGGCGGCCAGTTGAGGAGGCCCGTGGGGGTGCCCTGGATGTCGGGGCCCTTCACGAAGTAACCGAACAGCTGCTCGGGCCACGGCCGGTCGATGCCGTAGGCGCGGGCGATGGCCTGGATGGTCTCGGCCGACGCGTTCGGCGGCGCGAGGTTGCGCGCCGGGTTGGAGAACGCGATCTGGGTGAGGAAGAAGGTCACGAGCACCACGGCGAGCACCGTGATGAGCATCCGCACGACGCGGGTGGTGAGGTAGGAGGTCACGGGTGGCTACCGTCCGCTCGAACGGGGATCGAACCGGCGGCGTGCTTGCGTGCTCACGAGGTTGAAGCCCAGGATGGTGATGAAGAGCGAGATCGCGGGCGCCAGCAGCAGCCACGGCTGGTACTGGTACAGCCCGGTCTGCTGGGCGTTGGCGATCATGGTGCCCCAGCTGGGAGTGGGCGCCTTGATGCCGACGCCGAGGAACGACAGCGATGCCTCGCCGATGATGTTCGCGGGCAGCTGCACAGCCCAGTAGATGACGGCGGCCGGCAGCACGTTCGGCAGGATCTCGGTGAGGATGATGCGGGTGCGGCCTGCCCCGGAACCGACGGCGGCCTGGATGAAGGCGCGGCTCTTGAGCTCGATCACGAGGCCGCGCACGAGGCGGGCGAAGTAGGTCCAGGAGAACAGCGCCACGATGCCGATCACGACCCAGGCGGGATCGACGAGGTCGTCGCCCTGCGGGCCCCGGTTGAGCGTCACGACGCTGAGGGCGGTGATGAGGAACGGGAAGGCGAGTGCGATGTCGGTGAACGATGACAGCACGGTGTCGGTGCGACCGCCCACGTAGCCGGCCACGAGCCCCACCGCCGTGCCGAGCACGAGGGCGATGGTGGTCGACGTGAGTCCCACGAACAGCGACACCTGGGCGCCGTAGAGCGTGCGCACGAAGACGTCGCGGCCGTTGGCGTCGGCGCCGAGCAGGAAGCCGTTGCCGCCGCTGATGGGCAGACCCGTGTCGCTCAAGGCCTCGTCGGCGAGCTGCTCGAGCGGGCCGTGGCCCACGATCGCGGCCACGAGCGGTGCCGCGACGGCGCCGAGCACCACGAGACCGATGAGCACGAATCCGGCGATCGCGGCGCGGTCGCGCAGGAAGGCGCGCAGGCGTGAGCGTCCGCCGTCCGAGCGGCCCCGCTGACCGCGGGACGGCCGCGGGCGCCGTTCGCTCGTGCGCCGGGCGAGAACGGTCATCGAGAAGCCTCCGCCGGAGAATCGTCGAGTCGCGGGATCGCCGCGAGCAGCGAGCCGGTGTACTCCGAGCGAGGCTCCGTGAACACCTGCTCGGTGCGGCCGATCTCGGCTACGCCGTCCGGCCCCAGGACGATCACCCGCTGGGCGATCGAAGCCACCACGCCGAGGTCGTGGCTGATGAAGAGGAACGCCGTGCCGAGGGTCTGCTGGAGAGAGAGGATGAGCTCGATGATCTCCACCTGCGTGGTCACGTCGAGCGCGGCGAGCGGTTCGTCGGCCACGACCAGCCGGGGGCCGAGCGCGAGCGCTCGGGCGATGGCGATCCGCTGCTTCTGGCCGCCCGAGAGGGCCACCGGATAGCGCTCGAGAAGCACCTCGTCGACCACGGTCCTGCGGGCGACCTCCGCCACGCGCTCGCGCACGGCGGCGCGCGACCAGCCGTGGGCCTCGAGCGGTGCGGCAATCGACTGGAAGACCGTGCGCCTCGGATTGAGGCTCGCGAAGGGATCCTGGAACACCAGCTGCACCGAGCGCCGGAGTTCGGGGGCGAGGTGAGGCGCTGTCGTGCCGGCCCGATGCCGTCCGCCCACCGGGTACGGATGCCCGGCGAGCGTGATCGAGCCCGCATCGGCCGTCTGCAGGCCGGCGACGATGGTGCCGACGGTCGACTTGCCCGATCCGGATTCACCGACGACCCCCACGATCTCACCCTCGCCCACCGTGAAGTCGAGGCCCTCGATGGCGGTCGTGGTGCGGCGCCCGCGGCGGTAGTGCTTCGTGAGGCCGGTCACCTCGAGCAGCGGCGGGCCGATTCGGATGCCGTCACGGGCAGCCCGGGGGCGGATACGGGCCCTCGAGGCCTCGAGCAGGTCGCGTGTGTACTGCTCGCGCGGGTTCTCGTAGAGTTCGTCGCGTGTGCCGGTCTCGACGAGGCGGCCGCCCTTCAGCACCACCACCCGATCGGCGATCCGGGAGACCACGGCGAGGTCGTGCGAGACGAACACGATGGCGGTACCGTGCTCGGCCTGCAGCCGGGTGAGCAGATCGAGGATGCCCGCCTGCACGCTCACGTCGAGAGCGGTGGTGGGCTCGTCGGCGATGATCAGGGCGGGGTTCAGCGCGATCGCCATGGCGATCATCACGCGCTGGCGCTGGCCACCGGAGAGGTGGCCAGGGTGGTGCTGCGCCTTCTCCTCGGGCCGGGGGATGCCGACCTCACCCAGCAGCTCGAGCACGCGCCGGCGGCGGGCGGTGCGGTTCAGAGAGGTGTGCTCGGTGAGCACCTCCTCGATCTGCGCACCGATCGTCATGAAGGGGTGCAGGTTGCTCTGGGGATCCTGGAAGACGAAGCCGATCTCCTTGCCGAGGATGCGGCGCCGCGACGCCTGAGGCAGGGAGAGGAGGTCGTGGTCCCTGAAGAGCACGCGGCCACGAGTGCGGATGTCGCCGTCGAGGAGGCCTGTCGCGGCCAGGAGCGACACCGATTTGCCGGATCCGGATTCACCCACGATCGCCACGGTCTCCCCCGGCTCGACCGAGTAGGAGAGCTCGTGCACGGTGTCCAGGGCGAAGCGGTGCCGCTGAGGGAGACCGGGGTCGGCGAAGGAGACGCTGAAGGCGTCGAGCTGGAACAGGGGCATGGCGGTCCTCGGCGATCGCGGGGCGGGTCAGCGGGCGGCGGTGAGAGTGTGGGCGCGCGCGGCGGTGTGGCGGTTCGCGGGGGGAGTCAGCCCGAGGTGGTCGCGCAGCGTCGTGCCCGCGTACTCCCGGCGGAACAGTCCCCGCTGCTGCAGCAGCGGCACCACGTGCTCGACGAAGAGCTCGAGCTGATCGGGCACCACGGGCGGCTGCAGGATGAAGCCGTCGGCGGCGCCGTTCTCGTAGCGGAACTGGATCTCGTCCGCTATGCGCTCGGGCGAGCCCACCACGCGCAGGCCGAACGCCGAGATGGTGCGGTAGAGGAACTCCCTGAGGCTCGGGTTGCCCTCGGTGGCGAGCGTCTTGTAGCCCGCGAGAGCCGTGTGGTGCTTCTCGCTCGCAGCGGCGAAGCGGTCGAGCGGCACGGGGCCGTCGAGCGGCAGTCCTGTCACGTCGATGTCGACCTCCTGCAGCCAGCCCGCCTGGTATTCGGGGATGAAGCTCTCGCGCACCGTCTCCTCGAAGCGCGCAGCCTCCTCGTCGCTCGACCCCACGACGAACGAGAGGCCGGGGGTGACGATCGGGAGGGTGCTGCGGCCGGCGGCGCGGGCCTCGGAGCGGATGCGCTCATAGAACGCCTGGCTCTGAGCCAGCAGGGGGTGCCCGGTGAAGATGGCGTCGGCGTGACGGGCGGCGAAGGCGGTGCCGGCGGTGGAGGCGCCGGCCTGGAAGATGACGGGCTGGCCCTGGGGTGAGCGGTGGGCGCCGAGCGGGCCGCGCACCTGGAACGACTCGGTGCGGTGGTCGGTGCGGTGCAGCTTCGAGACGTCGGTGTAGATGCCGCGGTCGCGATCGCCGACCACCGCGTCGCTCTCGAGCGAGTCCCAGAGCTTCTGCACGATCTCGAGCACCTCCTCGGCCTGGCGGTAGCGCTCGTCGTGCGGCACCACACCGCGGTCGCCGAAGTTGGCGGCGGCGGCCTCGGCGAAGCTCGTGACGAGGTTCCAGCCGGCCCGCCCTCCGCTGAGGGTGTCGAGCGAGAGCAGCTGCCTGGCGATCGTGTAGGGCGGCTGGAACTGCGACGATCCCGTCACCACGAGACCCAGCCGCTCGGTGGTGGCGGCGAGGTAGGCGGCGGTGGTGATCGGCTCGAAGTCGTCCGGCTGCTTGTGCGGCCAGGTGGCTTCGGGGCCGTAGTTGAGGGCGTCGGCGTAGAAGATGCCGTCGAGCAGCCCCCGCTCGGCCACCTGAGCGGTCTGCACGAGCCGCCGCAGCAGACTCGCGCGGTCGTTCTCCACGCCGGGTATGCGCCACGCACCGGCGAGGCTGCCGGGAACGTGGCCGAAGACGAGCAGGTGCAGCTGGCGGTCGGAGGTCATGCAGCGACGGTAGGGGCGAGCGCCCGACCCCAGCCACCGGCAGGACACATGCCGCCCGACAGCGGCGCAGTGTTACGCGCTTTCTCCGCCTCAGTGGGCCGACGCCGGGAGGAGGTCACTCATCCGACGGGCACGGGGGCAGGCCCGTGAGAGGTTCGCCGGGGCGCGGCTGGCCTGCGATGAGGAACTCGCCGATGACCGTCTTGCCGTCGGATTCGTAGACCGGGATGTACTTGTCGATGTGGACTTCGCCCTCCATCCACTCGGCCGCCTCCTCGAGACTGGAGATGCTGCCGCCCGTCGCTTCGTTCTCCTCCTCCCAGCGGATGTACCCGGTCTTGCAGTTCGTGGCGCGGGCGGCGATGAGATCCGGTCCTGGATTCTCGTTCATCGCGTACATGCGGGTGGAATCCGGGTCCCCTACCCCCGATCCGTAGGTCTCACCGGCCGCGTTGACACCGAACTCGGTCTTGATCTTCTTGCTGTAGGCGGCGGTGGCGGTCACCTCCGTGCCCGGCGCGAGCTCGAACAGCACGATGGACTGCTGCGAGAGGGTGAGCGGAATGGTGCCGCTTCGACCCGTGCCGATTCCCACCTCGCTGCAGTCCGCCCCTCCGTAGGTCTCCTGCGACCACGAGCCCTCCGTGTGGCAGACGATGGTGAAGCTGATGCTGTTGGCCCCTGCCGGCGGTGCGCCGAGGTCGAGGGTGCCGGTCTCCGTGAGCGTCGCCGTGACCTTCGCGCCGAACTGCTCGTAGGCCGGCGCCCCCGGAGGCGCCATCAGGGTGGCGGTGGCCACCCCTCCCGCGCCCGTCGCCAGCAGGATCCCGGCGAAGGCGGCGCCGAGCCAGATCCGGCGTCGGCGCGGTCTCCTGCCGAGCGCGACCTCGTCGACGAGTGCGGTGCGGAAGGCCTGGGAGAAGGTGGGGTCGAGTTCGAGGTCGTTCATGAGATGTCTCCTTGTCCGGAGAGTGCCGGTGCGATGGTGAGTCGGAGGCGCGCTTTCATGCGGGAGAGCCGCGTCTTGGCGGCTGCGGGGGTGAGCTTGAGGAGTTCGGCGGCTTCGCCGATGGGGTAGCCCTCCACGATCACGAGGGTGGCGAGACTCCGGTCGATGGGTCCGAGCTGCTGCAGGAGCCGGTGGAGGTCCTCCCCGAGGGGCGCCAGCCTGGCCAGCACCTCGTCCTCCACCGCCGGCAGGTGCTCGGTGCGCGGTATGCGGTCGAGGAGGGCCCGGTAGCGAGACGTGGCGCGCCGTGTGTTCGCCGCCGCGTGGCCCGCCGTCACGAGGAGCCACGGCAGCAGCGACCCGTCGACGACTCGAACGCGAGTCCGCTTGCGCCAGAGCTCGAGGAACACGGTGCCCGTGACGTCCTCCGCGTCATGGCGGTCGAGCAGCAGCCTGAAAGCATGCCGGAAGACCCGATCCTTGTGCAGGTCGAAGATCTCTCCGAAGGCCTTCGCATCCCCCTCGAGCCCCCGACGCCAGATGCCGGCCTCGCTCGATTCTGTATCGCCCATACCCTGTATTGTCCGGATACCCGGGAAAGGTTACGTCTTCGGAGTGCGGCACAATGGGGCCAGGGGGTGCCGGATGGCTGCACAGGAGCGCGACGTCGAGCGATGGCTGCGGGCGGTGGGCCTGCCGCTGTTCGTGCGCAAGGAGGCGCTGGGCGACCGGCTGGTGAGCCGGGTGGTGCCCTTCATGGTGTTCGCGCTGGTCGCCGGGCTGTTCGTGCAGCTCGGCGTCGACGCCGACATCGATGTCGAGCTCGATTCCACGATGATCGTGGCGCTGCTCGTCGGGTCGGTGCTGATCGTCGGAGTGGCGTTCGTGGCCGTGCCGATCGTGCTGGGGATGCTCTCTGCCCGGGTGCTCCGAGCGCACCCGCGAGCCGCTCTTCCCACCGGGATCGTCGTGCTCGTCTGCTACCTCGTCGTCCTGCCCGGCGTGACAGCCCTGACCTCACCGCTCGGGGAGGCCGCCTGGCACGCGGGGGTGCACCTGCTCATCGTGGCGGTCGCCGTGCTGCTCACCTGGCTCGGCGTCGGATCGCTGCTGGCGTGGGCGGCGCACGCGGCGCTGCGGCAGCTCACGGCGATCGGGGCGCTCGTCACGCGCGCCCTCCCCATCCTCATGCTCGTCGTGGTGTTCGCGTTCTTCTCCAAGCCCCTGTGGGATGTCACGAGCACGATGTCGCCCGCCCGCCTCGTGGCCGTCGCTCTCTTCTTCCTCGTGCTCGGCCTCCTCTTCGTCATCCCGGTCAGCCGGGTCGAGATGAAGGAGCTCGACGAGAGCATGGAACAGGCGGAACGCATCCGTCTCGTGCAGTCGTCGGGCCTCGCCGAACTCGACGGCTACGCCTCGACGCCGGGGCCCCCGCTCGCCCGGCGTGAACGCGTCAACCTGCAGGCCGTGCTCGTGCTCGCCCTCGTGCTCCAGACCCTGGTCTTCGCGGCGATCGTGTGCGTGTTCCTCATCGTGCTCGGCTCGTTCGCGTTCTCGCAGGAGGTGCTGCAGGCCTGGGTCGGCGACCGGCTCACCATGGTCGAGCTCTTCGGCGTGGAGGTCCCGTTCACGTGGGCTCTCGTCAAGACGTCGATCTTCCTGAGCTGCGTCTCCTCCCTCAACTTCCTCGTGTCGGTCACGACCAACGCGGCCTACCGCACGGCGTTCTTCCACCCGCTCATCCACGACGCCCGAGCAGGCCTCGCCGTGCGCGCCGCCTACCTCCGCCGCCACGAAGGAGTCGCCGCCGACGCCGCAGCCGGCATCGCCAGAGAGACGGACGAACCGGCTGCCGCACCCTTCGGGGAGAGCGCCGGCTGACCCGGCACGACCACAGCGAGCCCCCGATGTCGACATCGGTGTGCCCGGACGCAACTCACTGGTCGGGAACGACTCGGATCTCTACCTCGGCCTGGATCGTGGCCCCAACACAGTCCGGGGCGGGTTGGTCGCGACCGGTCAAGATCACCTCGAAGTCATGCACGCTCCGGCGTTCGATGCGCCTGCCGACGATTCTCCACCGTGTAGGTGGCGGTCACTTCGTCGCCCTGCGGCACCTGAACGCCCGGCGCACGCTCGACCTGCATCTCCTGACCGGTGCGGGTCTCTCGATCAGAGCCTCCGAACAGACCGGGTGCGAAGATCTGCTGCAGTACGAGAAGGAGCCCGGCCACGACGATCACCACCCACGTGATCGGCCTCTTCAGCCAATCAGCAACAGTGTTCACATTCTTCTCAGCCATGTGCCCCTCCCTCCGCGGCCATCATAGTGAGCGACCTTCCTGCGCTCTCAACGAACGGCGCCGCCGTGCAGCACCTGTGACGAGAACGAGGCTCATGACGGCACTCCAGCCTCGCCCCACAAAGGTGACCGGCGGGCGTACGTTGGGCTGAGAGGCACGGCGTCGGGGGACTATGGACCAGGTCAAGTGGTGGGCGGACTTCGTCTCGGGCGAGCTCGAGGGGACAGCGACGGTCGAGTACGAGGCGTTGTCGTCCCCGGAGGACGGCAGTGTGCCCGCTCGGGTGACGATCACTCCGCACAGGGCCGGCGCGATGTCACTGCGGGTCAGCGCCGGGGGTGGGGACGTCTCGCCGGTCGATCTGCATCCGGAATCGAAGCGGTTGCACTCCGTGGCATCGTGGCTGCCGTACGCCGAGAGTCACGAACCCTCCTCCCTGTTCAGAAGATCCCCGGACTACGACCAGCTGCCGAGCGCGGCCTTCGTCATCAGCGCTTTCCCGTCGTGGAAGGCGCGTCCGTAAGTCTCCGTCTTGCCCGCCGTACTCCCGACCACCCCGCGTCAGCGTGCTGTGCGGCGCCGGGCACTGACCGCCGCTTGGGGCCGCTGGTTCTCAGCTCTCCGCACGTGCGATTCGACGACATCGAAGCCGGCGCGGCCCAGTTCCGCGCCGATCGCCTCCACGGGCCACCGGTAGGCCGGCGTCACGGCGTGGGCGAACCGCTCGACCACCGGGCCCTCGAAGAACCCGACCAGCAGCGCGCCTCCGGGCCTGATCACGCGCCCGAACTCGCGCAAGGGAACCTGCAGAGCGTTGGGCTCGTAGTGGATCAGCGAGTACCACGACAGGATCCCTCCTACCGACCCGGTGTCGGCAGGGAGGGATTCGAGGCTGCCCGTGGCGAAATCGGCGGCGGGAAACGTGTCTCTGGCGTGAGCGATGAACTCGGGCACCTGGTCGATGCCCCGAGCGGTCAAGCCCTGCCTGGTCAGGAGATCCGTCCAGTGACCCGGGCCGCAGCCGGCATCGATCACGACGCCCTCGACGCCGCTCGCCCAGGTGGACACGATCTGAAGATCCGACGGGTGCACCGAACTCATCGAACCCAGAAGCTCGATGTACTCCCTCGCCCTCGCAGAGTATGCGTCGAGACTCACATCGTCAGCCATGCGACCGAGTCAAGCAGGTCCATGCGGCTCGCCCCGTCACAGAAGGGAATACGGTGCCGTCGTCGTCCACGCCGTCGCGTCGTGGGCCGCAACCAGGATTGCATTGTGGCAACTGGAGTTGCGCCCGCACTGCCTATTCCGACCGCACGCGGAGTCGAGCCGCCCGAGGAACGCCGCGATGCCGTCTGTGCGAGGCACGACGTGATCCCGGCTCCCAGATCCCCTCCGTGGGCTGTGTAGCGCTCGAAGCCGAACGTGACGGGAGTGCCGTCTATCGTCGCGCTCTACGAGGGCAGTCCACCAATCATCCGCTGCTGCGCACCCCAGTCGACCCCATCGGCCTAATGCCAGGTGAGCCGCCGCAGAAAGCGAGGGTCCGCCCCGGCGACCGAACCCGCCACCGGCCACTCGGGCGCCCAGCTCGTAGCCCAGATCCTGCGATGGTGGTGGCCGGTTCGTGGTGTGCTCCGACGATCCTCACCGGCCCAGCCGCACGGAACCGACCGCGACCAGCAGCTTCGCTCCTGGAGCTACCGCGTCTCAGGCCGGAATGGCGAAGGGGAGTGCACGGACATCCAAGCGTCCCACAGCAGAGGGGGCTCCCTCTTATTCCTCATTCTGGTGGCCTCGCGGTTGATCTCCTGCAACGCTCTGATCTCCGGAACCGTCGCCTTCACCTCCTGCACGAAGAGGTAGAAGTTGGGGGCCGAGACGTGGATGATCGGCAGCTCGCCCTTGTGTCGAGCTGGAGCGCTCGCGCTGTGAGCGAAGATGTGTCGCAGATGGGGATGCCGTGCCGTGATGTCCTCTATCTGGGCTCGGCTCAGCAACGGATTGAGCGCGAGCTGTGCAACCACCGCAGGGTCCGGATCGTGCACCAAGACCGCGAGGACCTCGGGGGCAAGATCCTCCCGTTGAGCCAGCAATGATCTCGAGTGGGGTTCTCCGTGGGATGCAACCCAGAGGTCACTTCCCCCCTCAGGGACTCCAGGAGCCTGCGTGTCCATTCCCTTCGCCGTGTCGGCAGGTTCTGCGGACTCGTAGAATTGAGTGCTGACAGTATGGGTGCGGGGTGAGGCATCTGGCGTGATCGGTGTCGTCTTCTCCGCGTTCATCGGGTTCGGACCGCCTTCGCTTTCTGATCGTGATCGTGATCGTGCATAGTGAACACGTGAATGATGTCGATGCGGAGCTCGGCCGCGAGATCACCGAGAAGCTGAACGCGTCGATGCCCGACGTGGTCGTCGCAGCCGGCCGCGGACGACTCGCGACGACTCTGCTCTTCACCGCAGCGTTCCTCGCCCCGGCCCTGGGTTTCCTCACCGCGATCTTCGGCTCTGCGCTCGTCGCCGTCCCCGGCTTCATGACGGTCATCATCGTGATCGTGCTTCTGTTGATCGCGGCGATGGTGACGGCCTTGGTCATCGGTCTCCGCGCGAAGCGGGCGTTCAACCGCATCGCTGAGGTCGTCCGCCGTGAACACCACGCCGCCCTGGTCCGCGTGACGGATCGCCAGGTCTCCGTGCGCCTCTGACGGGGCCCTCTCACCGCCACGCGTCCAGACTCTCGGCGGTGTCCAGGCCGGGGACTGCGGGAAGGTGGGGCGCCAACCGGTCGAGGGTGACCACCGTGACGTCGTCGTCACGATCGGTTCGTTCGGCCAGAGCTCGAATCCTGTCGACAGCGCTGTCAGACGTCGTCCCGGTGTCGGGTTCTCGCCGCAGCGCGAGGTCTGCGGCGAGATCCATCGACGCGAGCGACCCGTCGAAGAGGTCGAGCACCCCGTCGCTGAAGATGAGCAGCTTGTCGCCGACATCGAGAGACAACGTCTGAGTGGTCCAGCCGGTGTCGTCCGCAGAGGTGAGGTTGTTCAGGCCGAGCGGGAGGTTGGCCGATCGGATCGGCTCGTGGCTGCCGTCGGCGCGCACCACGACGGCGAGCCCGTGGCCGGCATCGAGCACCGTCAGCCGCCCGGTCTCGTGATCGAGGTGGGCGTGGAAGAGCGTCACGAACGAGTTGTTGCGCGCGAGGTCGTCGCCGACCGCCTTCATCATGCGCGGCACGGTGGTTCCGGGATCATCGGTGCGTGCGAGGCGGAGGCCGGCTCGCACGGTGGCGCCCAGCATCGCGGCCCCCGCGCCCTTGCCCATGACGTCACCGACGGTGATGACCAGGTGGTCCCCGGTGTCCTCCCAGTCGAAGAAGTCGCCGCTGAGGGTGCGACTCGGCACGCAGACTCCCGCGATCGAGAAGCCGTCACCGGTGAGGGGGCGATCCGGCATGAGGTTCCGCTGCACCTGAGCGCCCTCGCTCAGCTCCCGTCTGATTGTCGAGGTCCTTGCGCGCAGGCGCCGCGCGGCTTCGTCGTGGCTGAGCTCGGCCATGCTGAACGACACGACGACGAGCACCAGCTGTGTGATGACGGTCGTCGTCGCATCACTCGTCAGCACGGCGGGAACCGCGACGCCACCCAGCGCAGCGAGATCCACCACGGCCTGGAGGCCGTAGTAGATCGACAGCACCGTGGATGCGATCAGCAGAGAACGCCGGGAGCGGGAGATGCGGCCATCGAGAAGGAACAGGTCGCGCGCCGCCAGACCCATGACCGCTGAGCTGACGATCGCCACGGCGAGGAAACCGGCCAGATCGTTCACCGCCGGATCGTCGAGAACCGTGACGATGCCCACGACGACGGCAGGAACAGCGAAGTGCCACCATCGGAGCGAACGCGCTTTCAGGGACCTGACCGCCCACCACGCCCACACCAGACCCACGACGGTGAGTGCGTTGCCGACGGGTATGGCCCACATCTGCGCGGAGGTGCCGATCAGCAGGAACAGGGCGGATCCGGCCAGCAGGAATGCCAGAGCCGCGGTCCAGCCCAGACTGTAGCGCGACCGGGTGCGATGGAAGGACGACACGAACAGCACCAGGAGGGTGACTGCATTGAGGGCGAAGATGACCCTCAAGCTGAAGTCGTCCAACATATCCGCGGCCCTTCGTCGCCATCGACCGTTCGGCCACACCGCTTCGAGTCGAGCGTTGAGAGGAACTGCTCTTCTCACAGTACGTCACCCTTGAAACGGGGCAAGCCCTTGCTTCTACGCGACGTCAGATGGTGGAACTCTCCAGCACGCCGGCGCCGGCGCCGGGTTGCACCTCACGTAGCGTCATGTGATGCAGTGGAGGTGATCCGCCCATCAGGAAGGCTCCCATGTTCTCGTCCTTCACCCCGCCCCGCCAGGTCACGATCGGGGGTGCCGCGGCGTTCGTCGGCACCACACCGCGGGCGATCCGGCACTACCACCAGATCGGGCTGCTCCCCGAGCCCGAGCGGGGGAGCGATGACCGCCGGCGCTACGGCTACGACGAGATGATCCGGCTGCTGTGGATCCGCCGGATGGCCGACGCCGGCATCGCCCTCGACGACATCCGCGACGCCTTCGCGAGCACGATCGGCGCTGGCGACGGCGCTGGCGCTGGCGCTGGCGACCGCGGCAGCTACAGCGACGATGACGGCGATGTCGCGCGCATCCTGAACCGGCTGGAGGCATCCCTCGTGGCCCGGCAGGCCGAACTCGAGCGGCAGCGCACCGCCGTGCAGCGCATGCGCGCTCAGGGCAGCAGGCTCGGTCTGCTCTCCGATCTCGTGAGCGACCGCCTGGCAGACCTGCCCGAGGGGGCGCT
Source organism: Herbiconiux oxytropis (assembly GCF_024979315.1). Lineage (GTDB taxonomy): Bacteria > Actinomycetota > Actinomycetes > Actinomycetales > Microbacteriaceae > Herbiconiux > Herbiconiux oxytropis. Next base: position 205,553 of record NZ_JANLCK010000007.1, read on the forward strand.
GCGGCAGGATGACCTCGACACCCTGCTCGTGACCGAGCGGATCTTCGGCGAGCTCGGCGCGTCCGTCCAGGCATCGCGCTTCATCGCCCTGGCCACCCACCCGCGCTTGCGGGAGGCATCCGACCGGGTCGACGCGGCCGAAGAGGCGCTCGATGACACGGTCGCCGTCGACGACCCGCGGGTGGCGGAGGTGGCCGCCCAACGGCACGCCTTCGAGGTCGCCCTTCGCGAGGTGCTCGAAAGCTCCGGCCTGGCGCAGAACGACGACGACCGGTTCGACGGCTGGGACGAATCGCACCTCATTCCCGACGACACCCAGGCAGGTGCGACCTGTGGGTCGACGAGCCTCACCGAGGCCGTGCGGATGATGCCCTACGACTTCTCCCCGGCGCGCGTGCGGTGCATGGAGCTGGCCCTGGAACTCGACGGCCCCTTCGAGACCTGAGTCGCCGCGCCGCGAGCATTCCCGCATCTCCGCCTCCAGACGGATGTGACGGAGGCGCGAGAGCTCCTACGATCGCTACCGGAAAGGGCGCAGATGCAGAGCACGATGATGGCCACCATCTTCGGTGACCGCGAAGATCCGCGGGTGAGGTTGCAGGCATTGTTCGGCGGAACGCTGCCGGCCGGCGGTCAACCTCCCCGATCTGCAGTGGTGTGGGCTCGTGACGTGCTCAGCCGCAGCGGGTCCCTCGACTCCCACGACACCGTGATGAAGATCCGAGACCTCCGCAGGGCCGAGAAGCGACTGACGCTGAAGTCGGCGACGTTCCTCGCCGCTCACGTCGGCCCCTAGAGCCCCGCACGATGTACGCGAAGCGCTCCTCAGGGTGGGAGTGTCTGTCTTCGCCGTGCCAGCTCGGGGTGGCACGCCGCGGGGTGGATCTTTCGGGCGAGTTATCTCCCGCGTCCGCTGCGCGGACGCCCGCCAGACAGTGATGATGGTGGGAGGCACCCCCGCAGCGGTCGTCCTGACTCGCCGCCAGA
>NZ_JANLCK010000008.1 GCF_024979315.1 Herbiconiux oxytropis
TGTCGACAGGGCTGCCGCGCGCTGCGCGCTTGCCTTCGAGGGTCGTGGTGCGGGTCACGAGGCCAGTGTCGGTGGGTGCTGGTTGAATAAACCTCATGAAGACGACGTTCGGATCCTCGCCTGGGGCGGCCCTGGATGGGTTGGCGCGGGCGATCTCGGATGAGGTGGCGGGGTTCGTGCGGGATGAGCGGGAGATCGCGAAGCTGCAGGCCCGGCAGGCGCGCCGGTTGGCGCGGGCGGTGGGGTTGGCGGAGTCTCGGGCGGAGTTGCTGCAGGGTGGGTTGACGCCGAAGGTGCGGGAGTGGGCCAGGCGGTCGTTGCGGGCCGAGGTGGCGTGCGCTGCGCGGCGTTCGGAGGGTGCGGTGTCGCGGCTGATCGCGGATGCGGAGACGCTGGTGGAGGATCTGCCTTCGACGCTCGCTGCCCTTGAGGCGGGTGAGGTGTCCTACGCCCACGCCCGCTCGGTGGTGGTCCACGCCGGCTCGCTCCCGATCGAGGCGCGTGCTGGCTTCGAGCATGCCGTGCTTCCGCAGGCGCGGGAGAAGAACCCGGCCCGCTTCGACGACGCCGCCCGGCATCTCCGCGAGGTGCACCACCCCGACTCCATCACCCGCCGTGCCGTGCTCGCGCGTGAAGAGCGTGCCGTGTGGCTGGATGCGGAGCGTGATGGCATGGCGACCCTCCATCACCATCTGCCGGCGGTGGATGCGTTGGCGATTCATGACGTGATCGACCAGGCGGCCCGCGCCGCACGAAGCGACGCCGAACCGCGCACGCAGGCGCAGCTGCGTTCGGACATCCTCGCGGACCGCATCCTGGGTCGTGCTGATGGGTTGCTGGGGTTCACGCCCAGTGTGATCGTGACGGTGCCGGCGGTGGTGCTGGCCGGGTGCGAATCAGCACCCACGACCCCAGCCACATCCACCCCGGGTGATCCGCACGCGGAGTTGCACGGTTACGGCCCTATCGACCCCGGCACCGCGCGCCGGATCGCCGCAGCCGCTCCCACGTTCCTGCGCGTGCTCACCCACCCCGTCACGGGCGACGTGATCGAGACCGCGGGCCGGTACCGCATCCCGACCGCACTGCGCGAGGTGCTGGTCGTGGCCGATGAGCACTGCCGCTTCCCCGGGTGCGGGCGCCGGGCCGCCCGCTGCGAGCTCGATCACACGGTGGATTGGGCGCACGGGGGTCGAAGTACCGCGTCGAACCTCGCCCACCTCTGCACGAGCCACCATCACCTGAAACACGAGGGCGGCTGGCAGGTCGCCCGCCCACCCGACACCGGGCCCGCATCCCGCACCCTCGAGTGGCGATCACCTCTCGGCGCCACCTACCGCACCACCCCACCCACACAAGGTGGTGTGCGCGAGCTGCAAAGTGCCCATCACCATCCACCACCCCGTGTTCGTTCCACTGACCCACCGCCCTTCTGAGCGCCGCCGGCGGGTGAAGGCACGACATCGCCGAGGGAGCCCGCGCGCAGTCTGTCGCGGTGATCGCCAGCCGCCGGCGGCTCCTCGAGATTCGAAACGCCGCCCTGTGGGTGTCGGTCTTCCGCGATTCTCTTGCGACTCACCTACGTCCTGGTCGGCAAGCGCGGAGCGCGCGGCAGCCCGTCGGCCTCCGCCGGCCGACCACTCACGTCAGCCCGCGGGCTCGACCCCCCCACGTCAGCCCGCGGGCTCGACCACTCGCGTCAGCCCACCGGCCCGACCACCCCCCACGTCAGCGCGGCGGCACCGACCACGCTCGCCGCAACTGCAGCCGACGGGCTACAGCTCCGAGCCCGCCACCGCGAACGTGTCGCACGCCCCCGCACCCGACGCGAGCCCGGTCTCGAACCAGCGCTGCCGCGACTCGCTCGATCCGTGGGTCCACGACTCCGGGTTCACGCTGCCCGACTGCGCCTGGATCCGGTCGTCACCGATCGCCGACGCCGCGCTCAGCGCATCCGCGATCTGCGCCTGGGTGACGGGTTCGAGGAACACGACGCCGTTCTCGTCCTCGATCGTCGACGCCGCTCCCACCCAGGCCCCCGCGAAGCAGTCGGCCTGCAGCTCGGTGCGCACCGAGTCCGAGTCCGGCCCGGTGTCCGAGTGGTCGATCGACCCGAGCACCCCGGAGAGCTGCTGGATGTGGTGACCCCACTCGTGCGCCACCACGTACATCTCCGAGAGCGTGCCCCCGCTCGCACCGAAGCGCGACCGCAGCTCGTCGAAGAACGAGGTGTCGAGGTAGATGGTCTCGTCCGAGGGGCAGTAGAACGGGCCCGTCGCACTCGAGGCCTGGCCGCATCCGGTGCCCGTCGACTGCGGGAAGAGCACGAAGTCGGTGGGCGAGCGATACGAGAGGCCGAGCTTCGGCGCCTCCTCGGCCCAGTAGACGTCGAGCGAGGTGGCCGCGCCCACCATGAGGCACTCCACGTTCTCGTTCGCGTCCTCACCCGTCCGGCAGTCGAGCGCCTCCTCCGACTGCGAGCTCTGGCCACCGCCTCCGCCACCGAGCAGCCCGGCGAATCCCGACAGGTCGACACCCACGAGCTGCGACAGCAGCACCAGCCCCACCACGACCACGGCGCTCCCGCCACCGATGGCGGCGTTCCGCCCCCTCTTCGAGACCTTGCCCGAGTCGATCCTCGAGCCGCGGTTGAACGTCATGACCGCGAACCTACTCCAGCCCGCGCGGTCGCGAATCCCGAGCTGGCGAATGCCGGCTGAGCGGATGCGCCCGCGGCGCTACCATCGGAGCACCGGCGACACCGGCGACACCCGGCGGACGAGGGGGCGGCATGAGCACGGCACATCCGGATGCGACGAGTGGCACGCTCCGCATCGGCACGCTGCAGAGCGACGAGGGCGACGACCCCGCCGAACTGCTCGCCGCCAAGTTCAACCGGCACACGTTCTGGTGCGGCCAGAGCGGATCGGGCAAGACCTACGCCCTCGGCGTCGTGCTCGAGCAGCTCCTCATCGAGACCGCGCTGCCGATGCTCGTCTTCGACCCCAACGCCGACTTCGTGCGCCTGGCCGAGCTCCGCACCGCAGCTCCGGATGCGCCCGGCCGCGCCGCGGAGCGGGACGCGCTGGCGGCGCGCGACATCCGCATCCTCCGCCCGGCGCCCTGGGGCGGCGTGCCCGAGACCAGCGCGGCTGCGACCGGCGTGCCCGAGACCGGCGTGCCCGAGACCGGCGTGCCCGAGACCAGCGCCGCTGCGACCACCCCCACCCCCCTCCGCGCCCGCTTCGTCGAGCTCTCCACCCGCTCGAAGGCCGCCGTGCTCGGCATCGACCCGCTCCGCGACCGCCTCGAGTACAACGCCCTCCTGCGCCTCGAGGGCGAGCTCTCGAGCTCAGACGCCTACGAGATCGCGGCCCGCCTTCAGGACAGCGAGAATGCGGCAGCCCGTGATCTCGCCCTCCGGATCGAGAACCTCCAGATCATGGACTGGGAGGTCTGGGCCGGCGACGACGTGGCGGTCACCGACCTCCTCGTCGCCCCCGAGCGGCCCGACGCGACCGTGCTCGACATCGGCGGCTTCGCGCACCCCGACGAGTACCTCGTCGTGGCCCTCTCGGTGCTCGAGCACGTCTGGCGGCGCCGGGAGGAGCGCCGCCCCCTGCTGATCGTGATCGACGAGGCGCACAACCTCTGCGCCCCGGAGCAGGACTCGCCGCTCGGAGCCGCCGTGCGCGACCGCCTCGTGCAGATCGCCGCGGAGGGCCGCAAATTCGGCCTCTGGCTGCTGCTGTCGACCCAGCGCCCGTCGCGCGTGCACCCGTCGATCCTGTCGCAGTGCGACAACCTGGCCCTCATGAAGATGAGCTCGCCTTTCGATCTCGACGAGCTCGCGAAGGTCTTCGGCTACGCGCCGCGCGAACTGCTCGAGCGGGCACCGCTCTTCCGGCAGGGCGAGGCGCTCTTCGCGGGAGGCTTCGCCGGCTCGCCCTCGGTGGTGCGCATGGGGGAGCGCCTCACGCCCGAGGGTGGAGTCGACGTCCCGATCCCGCTCAGACGCGGATGACCAGCCTCTGTATACAGAGATGAGCTGAAATCCTTGAATCGTCGGGCTTTCGGGGATAGTCTGGCTTCGATGTATACAGAGCGGATGCGATGATGGCGCGGGCGAGCGACACGGCCTACGCCGCGCTCCGGGGCGAGATCATCGCCTGGCAGCTGCCGCCCGGCACCGTGCTGGCCGAGGTCGAGCTCTCGCAACGGCTCGGCATCTCCCGCACCCCGGTGCGGGAGGCCCTGGCCCGGCTCGTCGCCGACGGCCTCGTGGAGCCCCTCGGCGGTCGCGGTCTCGTGGTCACGGCCGTCTCGGCCGAGAACGTCGTCGAGCTGTTCGAGCTCCGCCAGGCCCTCGAGGCCCAGGCCTCCTCGCTCGCCGCCGAACGCCGCGACCCGGCACCGTTCCTCGCCCTGCAGGACGAGCTGCGCGAGGTGCCCGCCCTGCTGGCCGACCCCGATCCGGCCCACCGCTCCTACTACGAGCTCGTGGCCCGCTTCGACGAGGCCGTCGACGTCGCGGTGCGCAATCCGTTCCTCGTGCAGGCGCTCACGGGAGTGCGCACGCACCTCGCCCGCATCCGTCGCCTCTCCCGCGACAATCCCGCCCGCCTGCTCGAGGCCGCTCGCGAGCACCTGCTGATCGTCGACGCGATCATCGACGGCGACGCCCGTCTTGCCGCCGACGCCACCCGGGTGCACCTGCACCGGAGCCTCCGCTCCACCCTGGACTCGCTGACGCTGGCCCCCGATCCCACGACGTCGACGACCCCCGATCCCACAACGACCACGACCCCCGATCCCACGACCCCCGATCCCACGACGACGACGAACACGACCCCCGACCCCCAGAAGAAGGGCGCTCCCGCGCGATGAACCTCCACGAAGTCCGCGTCCACAAGTCCGAGGAGAACCTCCCCCGGGAGGGCCAGCTGGCCTGGAAGATCGCCGAGGTCGCCGCCGACCCCGTGGCCGTGACCCCCGAGGTCACCGACATGGTGATCAACCGGGTCATCGACAACGCGGCCGTCGCCGTGGCGAGCATCACCCGCGGCCCCGGCATCGCCGCCAGGGCCCAGGCCCTCGACCACCCCTACGAGCACGGCCCGAGCGAGGCCCTCGGCCGGCACGGCGCCTCGGTCTTCGGTGTCACCGGAGGCTACAGCCCGGAGTGGGCCGCCTGGGCCAACGGTGTGGCCGTGCGCGAGCTCGACTACCACGACACCTTCCTCGCCGCCGAGTACTCGCACCCGGGCGACAACATCCCGCCCATCCTCGCGGTGGCCCAGCACGTGGGCTGCACGGGCGGCCAGCTCGTGCGCGGCATCGCGACCGGCTACGAGATCCAGGTCGACCTCGTGAAGGCGATCAGCCTGCACAAGCACAAGATCGATCACGTGGCCCACCTCGGCCCATCGGCCGCCGCCGGCATCGGCACGATGCTGGGCCTCCCGGAGGAGACCATCTTCCAGGCGGTGGGCCAGGCCCTGCACACCACCACCGCCACCCGGCAGTCCCGCAAGGGCGAGATCTCGACCTGGAAGGCGCACGCTCCGGCCTTCGCCGGCAAGATGGCCGTCGAAGCGGTCGACCGGGCGCTCCGCGGCCAGACGAGCCCCACCCCGATCTACGAGGGTGAGGACGGCGTGATCGCGTGGCTGCTCGACGGCCCAGACGCCCGCTACGAGGTGCCGCTGCCGGCCAAGGGCGAGGCCAAGCGCGCCATCCTCGACACCTACACGAAGGAGCACTCGGCCGAGTACCAGGCTCAGGCCTGGATCGACCTCGCCAGGAAGCTCCACGGCGAGCACCCCGAGCTCGCCGACCCGGCGAACGTCGGCAGCGTCACCATCCACACCAGCCACCACACCCACTACGTGATCGGCTCGGGCGCGAACGACCCGCAGAAGTACGACCCCACCGCGAGCCGCGAGACCCTCGACCACTCCATCCCCTACATCTTCACGGTGGCGCTGCAGGACGGCGCGTGGCACCACGTCGACTCCTACGCCCCCGAGCGTGCGGGCCGCCCCGACACGGTCGAGCTCTGGAACAAGGTGCGCACCCTCGAGGACGACGAGTGGACCCGCCGCTACCACTCCGAGGACCCGGCCGAGAAGGCCTTCGGCGGCCGCGTGGAGATCATCCTGCACGACGGCTCCACCATCACCGACGAGATCGCGGTGGCGGATGCGCATCCGCTCGGTGCACGGCCGTTCGCGCGCGCCGACTACGTGCGCAAGTTCCGCACCCTGGCCGAGGGCGTGATCGAGGAGGCCGAGATCGTGCGCTTCCTCGAGCTCGTGGAACGCCTGCCCGAACTCACCGTCGACGAGGTGCGCGAGCTCAACGTCGTGGCCCGCCCCGGCCTCCTCGAGGCGCTTCCGCTCCCGAAGGGACTCTTCTGATGCTGTACTCGGCGACGTCGACGTTCACCACTCGCGAAGCTCGAAAGACAGGACTCTTCTGATGCTGTACTCGGCGACGTCGACGTTCACCACTCGCGAAGCTCGAAAGACAGGACTCTTCTGATGCTGTACTCGGCGACGTCGACGTTCACCACTCGCGAAGCTCGAAAGACAGGACTCTTCTGATGCTGTACTCCACCGTTCCGGCCCACGAGAAGCGCGCCGCCTTCCGGGCCGCCCTCGACAGCGGCGAGCTGCAGCGGATGCCCGGCGCGTTCAACCCGCTGAGCGCCCGCCTCATCGAGGAGAAGGGCTTCGAGGGCGTCTACATCTCGGGCGCCGTCATCGCGGCCGACCTCGGCTTTCCCGACATCGGCCTGACGACCCTCACCGAGGTCGCGGCCCGCGGCGGCCAGATCTCCCGGATGACGAACCTGCCGACGCTCATCGACGCCGACACGGGCTTCGGCGAGCCGATGAACGTGGCGCGCACCGTGCAGACCCTCGAAGACGCCGGGGTCTCCGGCCTCCACATCGAGGACCAGGTGAACCCCAAGCGCTGCGGTCACCTCGACGGCAAGGCCGTGGTCGACGCCGACACCGCGGTCAAGCGCATCCGGGCCGCCGTCGATGCGCGGCGCGACCCGAACCTGCTCATCATGGCGCGCACCGACATCCGGGCGAACGACGGGCTCGGAGCCGCGATCGACCGCGCCAAGCAGCTCGTCGACGCCGGGGCCGACGCGATCTTCCCCGAGGCGATGGCCGATCTCTCCGAGTTCGAGGCCGTGCGGAAGGCCGTCGACGTGCCGATCCTGGCGAACATGACCGAGTTCGGCAAGAGCGAGCTGTTCTCGAACCAGCAGCTGGCCGATGTGGGCATCAACCTCGTGATCTACCCCGTGTCGCTCCTGCGCATCGCCATGGGCGCGGCCGAGCGCGGTCTCGACGCACTCGTCGCCGAAGGTTCACTGAAGAGCGAGGTCACAGGCATGCAGACCCGTGCGAGGCTCTATGAACTGCTCGACTATCCCTCCTACAACTCGTTCGACACATCCGTGTTCAACTTCGACGTCCCCACCGCTCGCTGAGGAGTGCTGACATGACCGAACCGTCCGACATCAAGAAGGGCCTCGCCGGGGTGGTGGTCGATTACACCGCCATCTCGAAGGTCAACCCCGAGACCAACTCGCTGCTCTACCGCGGCTACCCCGTGCAGGAGCTCGCGGCCTCGTGCTCGTTCGAACAGGTCGCCTACCTGCTCTGGAACGGCGAGCTGCCGAGCGCGCCCGAGCTCGAGGCCTTCGAGCAGCTCGAGCGCTCGCAGCGGGCACTCGACCCGGCGGTCACGCGCGTGATCGACGAGCTGCCGCTCACGGCGCATCCGATGGACGTGGTGCGCACCGCCGTGAGCGTCGTCGGCGCCCTCGACCCCGAGTGGGAGGACGCGAGCGCCGCCGGAACCCTCGCCAAGTCGGTCGCGCTGCTGGCCAAGATCCCCGCGATCGTCTCCTACGACCAGCGCCGACGCCGGGGTCAGGACGTCGTGGAGCCGGATGCCTCGCTCGGCTACTCGGCGAACTTCCTGCGCATGACCTTCGGCGAGGTGCCGAGCGACGTGGTCGTGAAGGCCTTCGACGTGTCGATGATCCTCTACGCCGAGCACTCCTTCAACGCCTCCACCTTCACGGCCCGCGTGGTGACCTCCACGCTCTCGGACCTGTACTCCGCGGTCGTCGCGGGCATCGGCGCCCTCAAGGGCCCGCTGCACGGCGGTGCGAACGAGGCGGTCATGCACATCTTCGACGAGATCGGATCGGCCGACGCCGCAGAGGGCTGGCTCGAGGATGCGCTCGCGAACAAGAAGAAGATCATGGGCTTCGGCCACCGGGTCTACAAGAACGGCGACTCGCGCGTGCCCACCATGAAGGCCTCGCTCGACACCCTGATCGAGGAGTACGACCGGCCCGACCTGCTCGCGCTCTATGACGCGCTGAACGAGGCGATGCAGTCGCGGAAGGCCATCCAGCCGAACCTCGACTACCCGTCGGGGCCGGCCTACCACCTCATGGGGTTCGACACCGAGCTGTTCACGCCGCTGTTCGTGGCGTCGCGCATCACGGGCTGGACAGCGCACATCCGGGAGCAGCTCGCCTCGAACGCGCTCATCCGCCCGCTCTCGGAGTACAACGGCCCGGACGAGCGGCACGTGCAGGCCTGACTCCCGGTGTCAGTGCTCACCTGGGACGGCGTCGCGGATGCGGCCCCAGGTGCTGCCCTCGTCCATGTGCTCCACGCCGATCAGGTGGTCGAAGATGATGTTCGTCTGGGTCGAGGCGACCGAGCTGTCGAGGCTCAGCTCGGTCGCCACGAAGTCGCGCAGCTGCCCGGTCGATGAGCAGGCGACGTGGATGAGGAAGTCGTCGGCACCGCCCAGGAAGAAGACGTTGAGCACGTTCGGCAGCGTGATCACCCGCTGCGCGTAGGTCTTGATCTGCGCACGGGCCTGGGCCTTGAGGCGCACGGCCACGATCGCCTCGATCGGCAGCCCCATCGACGCCCAGTCGGGCTGGGCGTGGAACGACCTCAGCGCCCCGCTGGCCTGCAGCGCCCGCACGCGCATGAGGCACGTCGACGGCGCGATCCCCACGCGCTCCGCGAGCTCTTTGTTGGGCAGCCTCCCCTCGCGGCAGAGCTCCCAGACGATCCGCTCGTCGATTTCATCGATGGTGCCCATGCGTGCGTTCTCCCGAATCCGGATACGCCTTCTGGCGCACAGACCAAATTATATTCGGACTTCGTGACAGCATCCGGAATCGCTTCCATACTTCTGAGGACACACGACGTGGAGGAGATCACGTGATCATCGGAGTTCCGAAAGAGATCAAGAACAACGAGTTCCGGGTGGCGATGACGCCCTCCGGCGTGTTCGAGCTGGTGCGGCACGGGCACACCGTGATGGTGGAGGCCCAGGCCGGCACGGGTGCCGCGATCGCCGACACCGAGTACGAGGCCGCGGGCGCCACGATCGTCGACGTCGACGCCGTCTGGGGCGCCGAGATGATCGTCAAGGTCAAGGAGCCGATCGCTCCCGAGTACGACCGCCTGCGCGAGGGCCAGCTCCTCTTCACCTACCTGCACCTCGCCGCGGCCGAGTCGCTCGTCGAGGCGCTGCTGGCCTCGAAGGCCACCTCCATCGCTTACGAGACCGTGCAGCTGGTCGACGGATCGCTGCCGCTGCTCGCCCCCATGAGCGAGGTCGCCGGGCGCCTCTCGGTGCTCGTCGGCGGCTACCACCTGATGGGTTCCCAGGGCGGCCGCGGTGTGCTGCTGGGCGGCGTTCCCGGCGTGCGCCCGGCGAAGGTCACCGTGATCGGCGGCGGCATGGCCGGCGAGAACGCCGTGCAGCAGGCTGTGGCGGCGGGTGCCGACGTGACCGTGCTCGACCTCAGCATCCCGCGCCTCCGCCACCTCGACGAGGTCTACGCCGGTCGCGTGAAGACCGTCGTGTCGAACGCCTTCGAGCTCGAGCAGAGCGTGCTCGAGGCCGACCTCGTGATCGGTGCCGTGCTCGTGCCCGGCGCCGCGGCACCCAAGCTCGTCTCGCACGACCTGGTCTCGCGGATGAAGCCGGGCTCGGTGCTCGTCGACATCGCGATCGACCAGGGCGGCTGCTTCGAGGACTCGCGCCCCACCACGCACGACGACCCCACGTACCCGGTCGAGAACTCGATCTTCTACTGCGTGGCGAACATGCCCGGGGCCGTCTCCTCGACGTCCACCTCGGCGCTCACGAACGCCACGCTGCCCTATGTGGTGCAGCTCGCGAACCTCGGTTGGCGTGCGGCCGTGGCGGCGAACCCGGCGCTCGTGCCCGCTGTCTCGACCGTCGACGGGCACCTCACGCACGCGGGCACGGCCGAGGCCTTCCCTCGATTCGGATTCACCGAGCTCGCGTCGCTGTAACAGCGCGACACGCGAAATACGCCCGTAACGCACGGCGGGCATACTGGTGGAGCAACGTAAGCCGTTGCGGGCCCACCGGGCCACAAGATCTCGGTGGTGTGTGAGGGATGTCGGTGTCCCTGCCTTCGGCCTGCGATGCATCGTGCGGCCCGCGGCAGCTCCGGCTCTCCTCATGTCCTGACAACCGGTATGAAGTGAGAAGCATGGCACTGAAAGCAACGATCGTGGTGGGCAACCCCAAGCCGAGGTCGCGCACCCTCAAGGTGGCCGAGACCCTCGTGCAGAAGCTGCTCGTCGAGGGCTCCTACGAGCTCGAGGTGATCGATCTGGCCGACCACACGGCCGAGATCTTCGCCTGGCCCTCGGAGGAGATGGCGGCGCTGAACGCGCGGGTCGCCGGGAGCGACCTCGCGGTGTTCGCGTCTCCCACCTACAAGGCGACCTACACGGGGCTGCTCAAGGCGTTCCTCGATCGCTATCCGGCGAACGGACTCTCGGGGGTGACGGCCATCCCGGTGCTCACCGGAGCCGATCTCACCCACTCGATGGGGCCCACCGTGAACCTCGCACCGCTGCTCGTCGAGCTCGGCGCCACGGTTCCCGGGCGCGGGTTCTACTTCGTGGCGGGCCAGATGGACCGCCTCGACGAGATCGTGGAGGCCGCCGCCCAGGAGTACATCGCCAACCTCGGCCGCCTGGCCGCGGTGGCGGGTGCCGCCCGCTCCCTCACTCCCGCATCCGCGCCGGTCTCGTAACCGCATCTGGAGCTGACAATGACACTCACCCCTGAAACCCCCGACCTCGTCTCCGGGCCCGCGTTCGACCCGCGCGTGTTCCGCGACACCCTGGGGCACTACGCCTCGGGCATCACCATCATCAGCGGGATCGACGAGGAGGGCCCGATCGGGTTCACCTGCCAGTCGTTCTACTCGGTCTCGACCGAGCCCCCGCTGGTGTCGTTCAGCGTGATGACGAACTCCACCACCTACCCGCGTGTTCGCGAGACCGGGAAGTTCGCCGTCAACGTGCTGGCGCACGATCAGCACACCGTCTCGAACCAGTTCGCGCGCAAGGGCACCGACAAGTGGGCCGGCATCGACTGGACGCCGACCGCGGCCGGCAACCCCGTGATCGCCGACACCCTGATGTGGCTCGACTGCGACATCTGGGCCGAGCACGAGGCGGGCGACCACCACATCGTCATCGGGCGCGTCAACGAGATGAGCCCGGCCTCGTGGCACAAGGAGGAGCCGCTGCTCTACTTCAAGGGCCAGTACCGCCACCTCCGCGACCTCGACGCCCTCGCGGGCTGAGCACTCTGCCGAGACGTCACTTTCCACGCATTCCCAGCGATCTTCGCGCGGAAAGTGACGTCTCGCCGGTGGTGGGGAGGTGGGAGGGTCGTCAGTCCAGCAGCGCGCGGATGTCGTCGGCGGTGAGCGCGGCGTCGAAGCCGGCGTCGTCGAGCACGGCGTCGAACAGCTTCGCCTTGTGGCGCTTCAGCTCCATCACCTTCTCCTCGATGGTGCCGGTGGCCACGAGCCGGTAGACGTTCACGGGCTTGGTCTGCCCGATCCGGTGCGTTCGGTCGACGGCCTGCGCCTCGCTCGCCGGGTTCCACCACGGGTCGAGCAGGAACACGTAGTCGGCCTCGGTGAGCGTGAGGCCGAACCCGCCCGCCTTGAGACTGATCAGGAACACCGGGGCGTCTCCGCCGCGGAAGCGCTCGACGACCTCGGGCCGGTTGCGGGTGGAGCCGTCGAGGTGCTCGAAGGCGATCCCCTCGGCCTCCAGCCGGTCGGCGACCTTCGCGAGGTAGCTCGTGAACTGGCTGAACACGAGCGCGCGGTGGCCCTCGGCCGCGAGCTCGCCGAGCTGCTCCACGAGCACGTCGAGCTTCGACGAGGGGATGCCGGCGTGCGCCGGGTCGATGAGCGTAGCATCCAGACTCAGCAGGCGCAGCAGCGTGAGCGAGCGGAACACGATGAAGCGGTTGCGGTCGAGATCCTCGATCAGCCCGAAGAGCTTCTGCCGCTCGCGCTGCAGCACCGTGTCGTAGAGGTGGCGGTGGGCGGGCGCGAGCTCGACCTGCAGCACCTGCTCCTGCCGGGGCGGCAGTTCGGGCGCCACGGACTCCTTGGTGCGCCGCAGGAGGAACGGGCGGATGCGCCGGCGCAGCGTCTCGAGGGCCCGCGTGTCGAGGCCGCGTTCGATGGGCCGCTGGAACGTCTCGGCGAAGCGCGTGGGGGAGGGGAAGAGGCCGGGGGCGGTGAGGTCGAACAGGGCCCACAGCTCCATCAGGTCGTTCTCGAGCGGTGTGCCCGTGACGGCGAGGGTGAACTCCACGTCGAGCTCCCGGGCGGCGGCGTGCAGACGCGAGCGGTGGTTCTTCACGAACTGCGCCTCGTCGAGCACGAGGCCCGCCCACGCCGTGCGGCGGTAGGCGTCGGCGTCGAGACGGAAGAGGGCGTAGCTCGTGATCACGAGGTCGGCGCCCTTGGCGGCGTCGGCCACCGTGCGGCCCGAGGCGGCCTCGGTGGCCGTGACCGTGCGCGCGACGAGACCGGGGGTGAAGCGGGCCGCCTCGTCGGCCCAGGTGGCGACCACGGAGGTGGGGGCCACCACGAGGAAGGGCGGGGGAGCGGTCGCGGGCCGGTGGTCGTGGGCGGGCTGATCGCGGGCCTGCTGCTCGTGCTGCTCTCGGGCGTGTGCGATCAGCGCCAGGGTCTGCAGGGTCTTGCCGAGGCCCATGTCGTCGGCCAGCACCCCGCCCAGCCGGTGGCGCCAGAGGAAGGCCAGCCAGTCGAATCCGCTCTTCTGGTAGGGGCGGAGCTCGGCCGCCACTCCCGCCGGCAGGGCGGTCGCGGGCACGTGCTCGATGTCGCGGAGGCCCTCGACGGCTTCGCGCCAGGTGACCGCCTCCACGCTCTCATGGGCGAGGTCGTCGAACTCAGCCCACAGGCTCAGCTGGTGGCGCGCGATCCGTACGCCGGTCTCCCACTCGTCGAGCGTGCCGGCCTCCTCGAGCAGCTCCTTCAGCCGGTCGAAGGCGGGGTGGTCGAGTGAGAGATAGGTCCGGTCGACCATGAGCATCTTCTTCGAGCCCTTCGAGAGCGCCTTGAAGAGCGGGCCGAACGGAATGCTGTAGCCGCCGAGGTTCACCACGATGCCGAGGTCGAACCAGTCCCGCTTGAGGGTCTCGACGGTCGTCAGGGTGACCTCTGGATGCCCCGTGAGCTCGCGGTAGACGGGGCGAGGGCCGATCACCTCCACGCGCACGCCCTCGAGGGCGTCGAGCATCGGCAGGGCCTTCTCGGCGAAGGCGGCGGCGTCGACTCCGCGGAGGGTGACGGGCGCGAGGTCGCGGGTGAGGGGCGGGACGGTCGTGGAGAAGCGGGTCAGCACGGCGTCGAGCTCGATCACGGTGTGCTCGACGATGGTGCGCTCGGCCTCGGGGTCGCGCACGCCGAGCCACTCCCAGTCGAGCTGCAGCAGGTCGTCGGCCCGGAAGCGGGCCGTGAGCAGGAGCTCGGGCGGAGGCACCTCGGGGAACGACACCGAGCCGTCGGCCGACTCGATCCCGACGCCGTGGCGGAGGGTCGGGAAGTACTCGTCGAAGAACTGCCTCGTCTCGGTCGGCGGGATCTCGAGCGGCGCGCGCCCGAGCAGGGCGAGCTGCTCGGGCGAGAGCGGATGCGGCGAGCCGTCGCGCAGGGCGGGGCCGAGCACCACCGAGGCGCGCCGGCCGGGGGCGGCGAGGCGGTAGGTGTAGAGGCCGTGCGTGCCGGTGGAGCCGGTGGAGCGGGGGTCGTGCCCCGTGTGGTCCCGCTGGCCGACATCGAAGGTGACCACGGGCTCGAGGTGGAGCGTGCCGTCGGGGCCCCGGCGGGCATCCAGACTCACGGTGGCGCCGCGGGCCAGCGTGACGACCCCGTGGCGGGCGGAGGTGACGAGCTGGATGCCGAGGCGGCCGGCCTCGTCGAGAAGCTGCCAGAGCAGGGGGCTCGTGAAGTCGTCGAGGGCCAGCCAGTCGGTCTCGGGGGCGGTGAGACCCGTGCGGGTGGCGCGGTGCAGGGCCGCGAACTGGGCGAACCACCGGTGGTGCTCGGGGTCGAGGTTGAGGCGGTTGACCTGGTGGGTGAACGTGCCCCAGGTCACGTTGGCCTTCACGAAGGCGCCGGACGACGAGCGGATGACGGGCCGCACGGCGAGGCGGCGGGTGCCGGGCCCAGCGGGGTTGCTGTTGCTGTTGCTGTCGGCGCTGTCGCCGTCGTCACCGCTGGCCTCCGCGGTCTTCGAGGTGGGGCCACGCCAGCGGTCGTGGGTGCGCGGGGTGAGCTCGCGCACCTCGAACTGCAGACCCATCGGTGTGGTGGGCTCGGCGGGGCCGGGCGCGGCGCTCACGACCTCGCCCATCACCGCCTGCCAGCTGCTGCCCACCATGCCTCCATGCTCCCATCCGCCACCGACGGCGCTGTCACCCGCTACGCCGTGGCCCGGCCTCGACTTGGAGGTGGATCGATCTGCGTGCTAGGCTCTGATGTTCGTGCGGAGAAGTCATCCGCACCATGCGCCCTTAGCTCAGCTGGATAGAGCGTCTGACTACGGATCAGAAGGCCAGGGGTTCGAATCCCTTAGGGCGCACCAGTAAGACCACCAGAACACTCCCCCGTCGCATCACGCGGCCGGGGAGTGTTTTCGTTGAGCCAGGGCGTGGCTTCCGAGAGGACCACCGAGCTCGGAACGGCTCACATCGGGGTCGAGGCGAAGCCGAGCCAGGTGTGACGGTTGCCTGCCCAGCACCAGCCCACCTTGGGAGCTCCGCGGCGACGGCGGCCATCGCGGCCGCTGCCGCCCGAGATCCAGATGGCCGGCGTGCGGGTGTCGAGCCCGTCGGCGATGCGCTTGCGCGATCCGATGGTCATGAAGCAGTGGCCGGGCTCGAGCAGGTCGGGCTGCTGCAGCAGCCAGCTGAGGCCTTCGTTGATGGTGAGGGGGCGGCGGCCGCGGGCGCGGAGCTCAGGCAGCGCCTCGTTCGGGGAGCGGTTGGCGAGGTCGTCGCCGCGCTCGATGCCGTGCACGAGGTAGAGGGGCTGCGCGGGGAGGTCGAGCTCGTCGAGGGGCGCGAAGTCGTCGAGGTCGGTCATGTCGGCCACCACGAATCCGCGCTTGCCGCCGCGGCTGAGCAGCGGCGCGAGGGCCGAGGGCGGCGCGATGCAGGGGTTG
Organism: Herbiconiux oxytropis; assembly: GCF_024979315.1. Lineage (GTDB taxonomy): Bacteria > Actinomycetota > Actinomycetes > Actinomycetales > Microbacteriaceae > Herbiconiux > Herbiconiux oxytropis. The sequence goes on from NZ_JANLCK010000008.1 coordinate 15,612, forward strand.
ACGACGAGGATCGAGTCGGGGCGCGCTCGGAGCTTGCCCGCGTAGCTGCGGAGCTCCTCCGGGCTGACGCCCGCGGCCTCGGGCAGACCCAGGTCGATCAGGCGCGCGAGCTGTTCGGAGATGGTGGGGGTGCGGGTCGTGGCGTCGGTCGTGAAGGTCAAGGACATGGTGGTGCCTCTCGTGCCGGATGAACAGCCCAACGCCGAAGGGGCATCCGCTATTCCGGTTGAGAAGTGCACAGGAGACGGCAGCGGAGCTGCAGAGCGGCCCGGATGCCGTCAGGGGTGCGGTTTCGAACGTCGCGCGGCTAGGCGCCCGAGCCGCCGGGGCCCGCGGTGTCGGAGGTGCCGCGCGCGGCGTCCCTCGCGGCTGTGGCACCCGTGCTGCCCGTGCTCCCGGTGCCGTCGGCGTCGGGGTTCGGGCTGTCGGCGTGCTCGTCGGCGGAGGACTCCGGCTCGAGGCCCTCGCCGGCGACCGTCATCGCGTCGGGATCGTCAGGATCGGCCACACGCTGCTCGTAGGTGTACTCGTCGCGGTTCGGATCCCTGCCCTGGTCGGGCGCATCCTGGTCGGGCGCATCCTGGTCGGGCGCATCCGCGTCGTGGGCCGCCCCGTCGGGGGCTGCTGTGTCATCGTGGGCTGCCGCGTTCATGGGGCTCCGTTCGTCGTCGTGAGGTCTTTCGCGCGAGCCTACGACGGCGGGCGCGGGCGGCCCAGTCGATCCGGCGACAGGGGATTCCGTTCGGAGGCACCCCCACAACAGGGGGGTGCCACCCCTAGGATCGATATGTGTTGATCGACGCCGGTAGTGAGAGGTCCGCCTCTGACGGGTCGGATCCCGGTGCCGTTCTCGAAGCCGCCATGCGGGCCGAGGAGTGGCCCCTCGTGATCCGCATGCTCGACGAGCACTGGTCACTCCTCATCTCGACCCAGCCGGCCCTGCTCCGCGAGACGGTGCCGCGCCTTCCGCCGCACGTGCTCGCCGAGAACCCGCGGCTGGTCCTCGCCGTGGAGTATCTGCGGAGGCTCTCCAACGACCGCACCACGACCCGCTTCCGCGGTTCGGCTCCGCCGGCCCCACCCGTGAGCCTCATGGACACGCTCGCGCAGCTCACCAGCCACGCGGCGGTGGCGAGGGCCGACGGGCGGCTCGCCGAGGCCGTGGCCGCCGTCGACGAGGCCAGGTCGATCCTCGACGACAGCAACGCGAAGGCGCGCGACCAGCTCGCGCAGGGGCTGCCCGACCTCGAACTGCAGTGGGGGCTCGTGTGGGAGTACGCGGGAGACGCCGACCGCGCGGTGCAGGAGTACGTCGACTGCTTCGACGCCGCCCTCGTGGTCGGCAACACGATGATCGGAACCACCGCCGCCGCATCCGTCGCGTGGATCCACGCCCTCGCGGGCCGCGGCATCCAGGCCAGGCACTGGCTCGACCGCGTGACCGGCGACGAGGGTCAGTGGTGGTACCGCCGGGCCGTCATCCCGGCCCAGCTCGCACGGGCCCTCCTGCTCGTCGACGAGTTCCGCTTCGACGAGGCCCGCACGGTGCTCGCCGAGGTCGACCTCAAGGAGTACCCGGAGCGCTGGCCGTTCCAGAAGCTCCTGGCCGCCATGACCGCCACCGACCCCCTCGCGGCCTTCGAGCTCCTCACCCAGATCGACACGTCGTCGGCGGGCCTCCCGAGCAGGGTGATGAAGGAGGGCACGACGGGAGCGGTGGTCGCCATCGCACGCTCGTTCCTTCTCGCCACCTCGGGCCACGCCGTCGAGGCGCGCGCGGCGCTGCTGGCCCCGGACGCCGACCGCAGCACCCTGGCCGGCCAGATCCTGCTGTGCCTGCGCGCGGCCTCGGAGGCCCGTCTCGGCAACCACGTCACGGCGGCGCGCATGGTCTCGCCCCTGCACGGCCGATCCATCTCGTCACCGCGCACGGCGATCGCCGTGCTGGCGATCATCGCAGCCCACGAACTCCACGACGGCGACGAGCGGCAGGCCGGCGAACGGTTCGCCATGGCGGCGAGCCTGGCCACCACCAACCGCTCCTTCTACGCGCTCAGCATCCTGCCCGGCGACGATCTCGCGAGGCTCGCCTCGCTGACCCCCGAGACCCTGCCCGCACCGGTGCTCGCCACTCTGCGCGCCCTCGCCCCGGCCGGCGATGTCGACCCCTTCGCGCGGTTGAGCGGCAAGGAGCGCGAGGTGCTCGCCACCGTGCTGGCCCTCGACAGCGTGGCGCGAGCCGCCGAGCGCCTCTTCGTCTCGACCAACACCGTGAAGACCCAGCTGCAGAGCATCTACCGCAAGACGGGGGTCAACTCCCGGGCCGAGCTCAGCGACCTCGCCACTCGTCACGGGATGCACCCGGGCTCGCAGTGATGCAGGGAGCGCAGTGATCGCGGGCTGCGCTCAGAGCGCCTCGACATAGAGCCAGCGGCCGTCCTCCCGCACGAAGCGGCTGCGTTCGCGCACTTCGCCGCCGGGCGCGAAGCGGGCGCTGAACTCCACGACCCCCTCCGTGTCGAGCACGCCACCGGCGCTCCGGCCGAGGATGTCGAGGCGGTACCAGCGCACGTCGTCGTCGAGGTCGAGCGAGGCCGGGCGGGTGCTCGGATGCCAGCTCGCCAGCAGGTAGGCGGCATCGCCCACCGCGAAGGCCGAGTAGCGCGAGCGCATGAGCCGCTCCGCCGTGGGGGCGGTCGCCTCGCCCCGGTGGTACGGCGCACAGCACTCGCCGTAGGGCGATCCGCTCAGGCACGGGCACCGCACGGAATCGGCGATCGTCGTCATGCGCCCATTATCGAGCCTAGGCTTGGCGCGTGGTGGAGACGGGGACCGGTGCGGCGGTGCAGACGGGTGCCCGGGCCGCGGCGCAGACGGGTGTGCTCGAGCGGCCCGACGGCGTGCGCATCGCGTGGGAGTCCATCCCACCGGCGGTCCCGCAGCCGGCAGCGCCGCCCACGGTGCTGCTCGTGCACGGCTTCGCCTCGAGCCGCTCGGGCAACTGGCTGCGCACGCGCTGGGCCGAGCCGCTCACCGAGGCCGGGTTCCGGATGCTGACCCTCGACCTGCGCGGCCACGGCGAGAGCTCGAAGCCGCGAACCCTCGCCGCCTACGCGCTGCCCCGCTTCCGTGACGACCTGCTCGCCGTGCTCGACGCAGCCGGAGCGCCCTCGGCGCACGTGATCGGCTACTCGCTCGGCGCGCGCCTGGCCTGGGACCTCGCCCTCCGCCATCCGCACCGCGTGCTCTCGCTCGTGCTCGGCGGTGCTCCCGTGCAGGGCTCCTTCGCCGGTTTCGACCACACCGCGGCGCTCGCCGTGCTCGCGGGGCCGCGAGACCTGGCGGGTGCTGCGGATCCCGGCACGCTCGATCCGGAGACCGCCCGCTACCTGCGGATGGCGGCGACGGTCGCCGGCAACGACCCGCACGCGCTCGTGCGCCTCGCCGAGGCCGTGCGCCGGAGCCCGTTCGTGCCGGAAGCCCGCGTTCCCGCCCAGCCGATGCTGTTCGTCACGGGCGCCGACGACGGCATCGCTCCCGCGGTGCGCGCCCTGGCGGAGCGGCTCCCGCACGCCACGGCGCTCGAGCTCCCCGGCCGCGACCATGTGAGCGCCGTCACCTCGCGGGTGTTCAAGCAGGCGGCGGTGGAGTTCCTGCAGGCCCCGTCACGGCAGCTCGCCGCTTCGCCCGGCGCTGCACCACCTGGATCGGTCCGAGCAGCAGCAGGAGGAAGAGCGAGTACAGCCCGAGATCCGGGACGATCTGGGAGACGATGAGCGCGGTCGTGAGCATGGCCAGCGCGATCAGCGACGGCACCAGGGTGAGGGTGCCCCGCACCTCGGGAGCCTGCAGCTCGGGATGCCTCATGACGATCCACTGCGACAGGCACGCCGTGGCGCTCGTGAGCACCATCGTGCCGATGTAGAGCAGCACGGTCGCCTGCGAGGTGTTGCCTCCCTGCGCCATGAGCTCGGTGGGGAACGGCAGGAACACGATCGTGAGCAGCCAGAAGAGGTTGACCCAGAGCAGCGCCGAGTTGTAGCCGATGTACTGCTCGAAGGAGCGGTGGTGGGCCAGCCAGAAGCGGCCGATCACCGCGAAGCTGACGACGAACACCAACAGGCTCGCGCCGTCGCGCTCGATCAGCTCGGCGAGATCGACCGTCGCCAGGTCCTTCGCGCTGTCGACGAGGGGCAGGATGAGCAGGGTGATCGCGATCGCGACGACGGCGTCGCTGAAGTTGACCAGCCGGTCGAATCCGCGCTCCGTGTGCATCTGCCCATTATCGCCAGGCGCGCGGGAATGCCCGAGCACCTCGAGGCGTTGCACGCTAAAGTATTTAGCAGGGGGTAACCATCTCAGACCGCAACAGTGATGACCGGAACAGCGAGCACCGCACCATAGAGCTGGGTGTCGACACGGCAGCCACGCCCTGGCTGACCGATGCTCAGCGAGCGCGCCTGCGCCGCCCCATCAGCCAGCGCGGCGTGGTCTTCACGCTCGCCTTCACGGGTCTCGTCACCGCGTTCATGATGACGCTGCTCACCCCGCTCGTGCCCTCCCTCCCCGCCATCTTGAACGTCTCGGCCGAGGACTCCCAGTGGGCGGTCACGGTCACCCTGCTCGCGGCGGCGGTCGCCACGCCCATCGCGGGCCGGCTCGGCGATCTCTACGGCAAGCGCCGCATGGTGCTCATCCTCCTCGTCCTCGTGCTCGCGGGCTCGGTGGTCGCCTTCTTCGCCGACGGGCTGCTCCCGCTGATCGTCGGCCGCGCGCTGCAGGGGGCGGGCATCGGCGTGATCCCGCTCGGCATCAGCATCCTGCGCGACGTGCTGCACCGCGATCGCCTCGGCGGCGCCGTGGCACTCGTGAGCGCCACCCTCGGCGTGGGCGGTGCGGTGGGCCTGCCGGTGGCGGCCGCCATCTCGCAGTACCTCGACTGGCACTTCCTGTTCGTGCTCTCGGGACTGCTCGCGGCCGTGGGCTTCGTGCTCGTGCTCGTGTTCATCCCGGTCAGCACCCTGCGCGCCTCCGGCACCTTCGACGTGCTCGGCGCGATCGGACTCGGGGTGGCGCTCGTGGGCATCCTCCTCGGCATCTCCAAAGGCAACAGCTGGGGCTGGGACAGCCCCCTGACACTCGGCTGCCTGGGTGGTGGTCTGCTGGTGCTCCTCGCTTGGGGCGTGTTCGAACGGCGCATCTCCAGCCCCTTGATCGACCTGCGCGTCGCAGCCCGGCGCACGGTCCTGCTGACCAACCTCGCCTCCGTGACGGTGGGCTTCGCCTTCTTCGCGAGCACCGTGGTGCTGCCGCAGCTGCTCGAGGCGCCGCCGGAGACCGGAGTGGGACTCGGGCAGCCGATGCTCGTGGCGAGCCTGTGCCTCATGCCCTCCGGGCTCGTGATGTGGGCGATGTCACCCCTCGCCACGCGCCTCACCCGCGCGCGAGGCGCCCGCACGAGCCTCGTGCTCGGCATCGCGGTGATCGCGGTGGCCTACCTCATCGCGGTGTTCCTGATGACCGAGATCTGGCACATGGTGCTCATCGCCACGGCCGTCGGCGCGGGGGTCGGCTTCGCCTACGCGGCCATGCCGACCCTCATCATGGCGGCCGTGCCCGCCACCGAGACCGCCGCGTCGAACAGCCTCAACTCGGTCATGCGCACGCTCGGCTCCACGCTCGCGAGTGCTGTGCTCGGAGTCGTGCTCGCCTCGCACCTGATCGGTTCGGGCGAGACCGCCACGCCGAGCTCAGACGGGTTCCAGCTCGCCTTCATCATCTCGGGGGCGGCCGCCGTGGCCGGCGTGCTGATCGCCGTGTTCATCCCACGTCATCACCGCGCCTACACCAAGGCGAGCCTCCCGGATGCGGACGACACCCGGGCTGCCGACCTCTCAAAGGCCGGCGACCGCTAGACCGCCGCGATCCGCCAGGAGGCGGTGGTGCTGCCGCCGACCGGGATGACGATGAGGTCGAGCCCCGAGTTGAACGCATCCGGAGCGCACGTCATCGGCTCCACTGCGAGCCCCAGGCGGGGCCGCACCGGATCGGAGTCCGCCGTGTGGATCTGCACCCAGCCGCACTCGCGGCCGAAGGTCACCTGCACGCCCGTGCCACCCGGATCCGTCACCGTCACGGTCGCGGTGCCCTCGGCATCCCGGCGCCGGTCGAGCCCCGTGAACGCGTGGTCGATGGCGGTGTCGCCGAGCGGGCGGGGCTCCCGGAAGTCGAAGGCGCCGCCCTCGTCGACCTCGACGCTCGTGACCTGGAGGGGGATGAGGCGGTCGGGAGTCACGGCGAGCACGTCGTCGGCGGGCAGCGACAGCGTCCACTCCTCGAGCGGTGCGGGGCCGGCCACGAGGTACGGATGCGGCCCGGTCCCGTACGGGGCGGGCTCCCGGCCGGTGTTCGTGGCCGTCACGGTCTGCTGCAGTCCCTCGTCGTCGAGGCGGTAGGTCACCTCGAGCGCGATCCGGTGCGGGTAGCCGGCCTGGGCCGGGACGACGGCGGCGAAGACGACCTCGTCGACCTCGCGGCTCACGACCTCGTAGTCGAGCCAGCAGGCGAGGCCGTGCAGCGCATGGCCGCGGTCGGGCTCGGTGATCGAGAGCTGCCGCTCGGCGCCGGCGAACGAGTAGCGGCCGTCGACCACGCGGTTCGGCCACGGCGCGAGGGTCACACCGCGGTAGGCGGGGCGCACCTCGTCGGCGTCGAAGGGCACCACCAGGTCGCGGGCCTCGTGCTGCAGCACGCGCAGGCTCGCGCCGACACTCGCGAGCGAGGCGCGGTAGGCGCCGTGCTCGAGGTCGACACGGGTGCCGGAGAGGGGGTGGGCGGATGCGGTCACGTCGGCTCCTTCGGGGGCGGTTCGCCTCCACGCTAGCGGCTCGCCAGGCCGCCGCGGTTCCTGGCCGTCGGGAGGCCGTCGCGGTAGCCTGAATAGGTCCTGGACGCCGCAGAGAAGAGGAATCACTCATGACCGACGAGAACAAGCCCCCGGTTCCGCCGCAGTACCAAGCCGCGCCGCCCGTGAACCAGTACCCGCAGGGTGGCCAGCAGGGTTACGGCCAGCAGGGCTACGGCCAGCAGCCCGCCACCGTGCCAGGCAAGACGCTCGGCCTCGTCGGCATGATCATCTCGATCGTGTCGTTCTTCATCGTGCCGTTCATCGGCCACATCGCCGGCATCATCGTCAGTGCCATCGCCAAGTCGCAGTCGAAGAAGGGCGGAGTCGAGAAGAACACCCCCGCCACGGTCGGCATCGTGCTGGGTGTGATCGGCGTCGTGCTCAGCATCATCGGCATCATCATCTTCGTCGTGGTGATCGCCGCCGTGGTCGGCCAGTGCGGCGACCTCGGCCCGGGCACCCACGTCATCGACGGAGTCACCTACACCTGCAGCTGATAGCGCACCGAGCCGCCCGGGCCCGCATCCCACGTCACATTCAGACGCACGGATGCGGGCCCGAACTATTGTGGAAGGCGTACGCCCACCACTCGAGAAGGATCCGCTCCCATGGCAGCTCGCATCTACGACGACGTCACCGCTCTGGTCGGCCGCACGCCCCTCGTGCGCATCAACCGTCTCGCCGAGGGGGCCGGAGCCACGGTTCTCGGCAAGCTCGAGTTCTACAACCCCGCCAACAGCGTGAAGGACCGCATCGGCGTGGCCATCGTCGACGCGGCCGAGAAGTCGGGCGAGCTGCGGCCAGGCGGCACCATCGTGGAAGGCACGAGCGGCAACACCGGCATCGCGCTCGCGATGGTCGGCGCCGCCCGCGGCTACAAGGTCGTCCTCACCATGCCCGAGACCGCGTCGGCCGAGCGCCGTGTGGTGATGCGCGCCTACGGCGCCGAGCTCGTGCTGACCCCGGGCTCCGAGGGCATCAAGGGCGCTCTCGCCAAGGCCGACGAGATCGTGGCCTCGACTCCCGGCGCCATCCTCGCCCGGCAGTTCGAGAACGAGGCGAACCCCGCCGTGCACCGCGCCACGACGGCCGAGGAGATCTGGGCCGACACCGACGGCGCGGTCGACATCTTCGTGGCCGGCATCGGCACGGGCGGCACCATCACGGGCGTCGGCCAGGTGCTGAAGGAGCGGAAGCCCGGCGTGCAGGTCGTCGGCGTCGAGCCGCTCGACTCGCCGCTGCTCACCCAGGGGGTCGCGGGCCCCCACAAGATCCAGGGTATCGGCGCCAACATCGTGCCGCCCATCCTCGACCGCGAGGTCTACGACGAGATCATCGACGTGAGCCTCGACGACTCGCTCGACACCGCCCGCCGTCTCGCGAGCGAGGAGGGCATCATGGCCGGGATCTCCTCCGGCGCCATCCTGTGGGCCGCCATCGAGGTCGCGAAGCGCCCGGAGAACGCCGGCAAGACGGTCGTCGCCGTGGTGTGCGACCTGGGTGAGCGCTACATCTCGACCCCGCTGTGGGCGGGGCTCGCCGACTGAGCCGGGCGCTGTGCAGCTGACGGTGAGCGCGTGAGCGCGCTGCGGCGGATCGTGCGGCGCGTCCGCGAGGACGTTCGTGCCGCCCGCGAGCACGATCCCGCCGCCAGGAGCTCCCTCGAGATCGTGCTCGGCTACCCCGGCGTGCACGCGGTCTGGATGCACCGCATCGCCCACCGCTGGTGGCGGAGCCCTGGCCTCGCTCTTCCCGCGCGCCTGCTCTCGCAGGTCGCACGGTTCCTCACCGGTGTCGAGATCCACCCCGGTGCCCGGATCGGCCGCCGCCTCTTCATCGACCACGGCATGGGAGTGGTGATCGGCGAGACCGCGGTCATCGGCGACGACGTCATGCTCTACCACGGGGTGACCCTCGGCGGCCGCAGCACCCGGCGCGAGAAGCGGCACCCCACTCTCGGCGACCGCGTGGTGGTGGGAGCCGGGGCCACCATCCTCGGCCCCGTCGTGATCGGCGCCGATGCGAGCGTGGGCGCCGGCGCGGTCGTGGTGAAGGATGCGCGGCCGGGTGCCGTGCTCGTCGGCATCCCCGCCCGGGACATCACCCACCTGCCGGCCCATTCGGCCGAGTCCAGCCCCGAATCGCAGCCGCCTCGCCGCGAGTCCCTCACCGATCCGGCCTTCTACCTCGATCCGGCGATCTACATCTGACGCTTCCGTCAGCCTGCCATCGACCGGTGTCGGGGGTCATGTGTACGCTGTTCACATGACTGCAGACCAGACCGTCCAGGAGCACTGGAAGCGCAACGTCGCGCTGTTCCTCAGCGGGCAGACCGTCTCGCTCTTCGGCTCCATGATCGTGCAGTACGCGGTCATGTGGTATGTGACGTTCGAGACCAGGTCTGGCCTCGCCGTCGCGCTCTACGCGGTCGCGGCGTTCCTGCCGCAGGGGGTCGTGTCGATCTTCGGCGGAGTGCTCGCCGACCGCATGAACCGCAGGGTCCTCGTCATGCTGGCCGACGGCACCATCGCCGCCGTCACGCTCGTGCTCGCCTTCCTCATGCTCAACGGGGTCACCGATCTCTGGATCATCCTGCTCGCGGTCGCGGCCCGCTCCATCGGGGCGGGGGTGCAGACCCCGGCGGTGCAGGCGATGATCCCGCAGATCGTGCCCGAGGCGCAGCTCATGCGGGTCAACGGGCTGTTCCAGACCATCCAGTCCGCCATGGCGCTGCTCGCGCCCGCGGCCGCCGGTGCCGTGTTCGGTCTCTTCGGCATCGTGCCGGTGTTCTTCATCGACGTCGTCACCGCGGTCATCGGGATCGTCTTCCTCGCCTTCGTGGCGGTGCCCACCCTCGCCACGATCGCCGAGAAGACCTCGAGCTACCGGGAAGACCTCGTGGAGGGCATGCGCTACATCTGGACGCACCGGATCGTGCGCTGGCTGCTCGTCGTCTTCGCCATCATCTTCCTGCTCACCGTGGCGCCCTCGTTCATCACGCCGCTCATGGTGGCGCGGAGCTTCGGCAGCGAGGTGTGGATGGTGACCGTGCTCGAGGTCGCCTTCAGCATCGGCATGATGCTCGGCGGCGTGCTCGTGTCGACCGTGCTGGCCAAGCGCAGCCGGATCGGCCTCATCATCGGCTCCACCTTCGGGTTCGCCGTCGCGAACGTGGGGCTCGGCCTGAGCCCGAACCTCTGGGTGTTCTACGCCTTCATGTTCGTATTCGGCCTCGGAGTGCCCCTGTTCTCGGCGCCGTTCATGACCCTCGTGCAGGAGACGGTCGATCCCGACAAGCACGGTCGTGTCTTCAGCTACGTCGGCATCGTGATGGCACTCGCGACACCCATCGGCATGACCGTGTTCGGCCCCCTCGCCGACGTCATCAGCGTGCAGCTGCTGCTCATCATCGGAGGGGTCGCCACGGTGGTCGTCATGGTGGTGGCCATCCTGCTGCCGTCGGGCCGCGCCGCCATCCGCGCCGCGAACGCCACGCAGCACACGGATGGGGGCGAGCAAGACGGCAAGGGGGTGCCGGAAGGGGCCGCGGTGGAGCAGGCTCAGATGCATGACCGATGAAGCCCGCACTCCCGCCGCACGCCGCCCACCGGGGGTGAGCGACGAGACGGTCGCCGCCCTCGGCAAGCTCTCCGAGGCGTTCGAGGTGGTGGAGCAGGCCCGCGGCATGCTCTACGGGTTCCATCGCCTCACCGGCACGGCCGACCTCGCGCTCGGTGAGGCGGTCGAGGGGCTCCGCGCTGCGGGCCACGGGGCGCTCGCCGACCAGATCGACCGCACGCTCGTGGGCCGCAATGTGCTCGAGGGCCGCTGGACCTTCCAGATCGTCGAGGAGTACGACGCGGGCTACTACGCCGCCTTCCGCGCCGCCGACCAGTCCGCCCGTGAGGCACTCGCCGACGGGCGCCGGCACATCTTCGAGGCCGAGATGAAGGAGGCGCGCCGCACCCACGGCGAGCCCGGGCACGAAGCCCGGCCGTAAGAGGCCGATCGTCGGAGCTACCGCTCCTGGGGCTCCTGCCCGTCGAGCACGTCGCGGAGGGCCACCGCGGCGTCGATCAGGGCGAGGTGGCTGAGCCCCTGCGGCAGGTTCCCGAGGAACGAGTGGTCCTCCGCCGAGATCATCTCGGCGTAGAGCCCCACGTCGTTCGCCAGCGCGACGAGCTCGTCCATCCGCAGCCGGGCCTCGTCGGCGCGGCCGAGCCGGGCGAACGCCTCCACCAGCCAGAAGGCGCAGGCCACGAAGGTGCCCTCCTCCTCCGACATCCCGGAGTAGCGATAGAGCAGCGGGCCGGCCGAGAGCTCCTCGTCGATCCGGGCGACGGTCTGCTCGAGCCGCTCGCGGGGGCCGAAGTCGCGGGCCGCGTGCAGGAGGATCGACGCGTCGAGGGCCTCGGTGTCCGGATGCATCGTGTAGGCACCGCGCTCCGGCGACCAGGCCTCCTCGGCCAGCCACTCCTCGATCAGGGTGCGATTGCGGCGCCAGTGCTCGAGGTCGTCGTCGGTGGGCTTGATCTCGCCGATCGAGGCGAGGTGCAGGGCGTCGGTGATGGCCTGCCAGCAGCCGATCTTGCTCGAGGTGTAGTGGTGCTCCTCGGGCAGCTCCCACATGCCGGAGTCCTTCTTCTGCCAGTTGCGGCAGGCCGCGTCGGTGAAGGCCACGAGGAGCTCGCTCGTGCGCTCGTCGAGGATGTTGCCGGCCTCGACGTAGCGCCGCATGATGCCCACCACGTCGGCGAACACTCCGAGCTGCAGCTGGCTCGAGGCGTCGTTGCCCTCGACCACGGGCCCGATGCCCATCCAGCCCTCGGCCGTCACCTCGCGCACCTCGCCCTTGCCCGGGCCCTCCGGCACGGTGCCGTCGAGCTCGAAGAAGATGTGCAGGTCGCCGTCGAAGTCCTTGAGCGTCTTCAGCACCCACGACACGGCGGCGTGGGTCTCCTCGCGCAGACCGAAGCGGATGAGGGAGCCGACCGTGTAGGCGAGGTCGCGCACCCAGGCGAAGCGATAGTCGTAGTTCTTGCCGCCGAGCACGTTCTCCGGCAAGCCGGTCGTGGCGGCGGCGGCGATCGCCCCGGTGGGGCTGAAGATGAGCAGCTTGAGCGCGAGCGCGCTGCGCACCACCGCGTCGGACCAGGGGCCCTCATAGCCGAACTCGTCGAACCAGCCCTCCCAGCTCGCGACGGTACGGTCGATGCCCCGGTCGACGTTGTGGGGGTCCGGCACGTGGATGGGCTCGTCGTCGGTGCCGCATAGGGCGAACAGGTGACGGGATCCCGGCGCGGTCGTGAACGCTCCGAAGAACGACAGCGGGCCGTCCGGAAAGCCGTCGGAGGGCTCGTGCGGATCGAGCCTGCCGTGCTCGAAGCCCACGAGCACGAGGTCGATGTGACCGGCCCGCAGGATCGGACCGTGCACGGTGTCGACCCGCGTCACGGGCGCTCTGCCGGTGCCCATGGCGTCGCTGTCGCCGTCGCCGAAAATGCTCCCGGGCACGACGGCCCAGCGCATCGGCACCTCGCCCTCGACCCCGTCTATGCGGCGGGCGAGCTCGAGCCAGGGGAGTCGCCCGGCCACACCCGTCACCAGGGCGTCGGTCACGGTCACCGTGCCGGTCGAGGTGCGGAAGGTCGTGCGGAGCACGTTGCTCGAGCCCACGTACTCGCGGGAGGTCACGAAGTCATCCTCCTGCGGGCGCAGCTCGATCCGGCCACCGCCGGCCGCGTCGACGAGCCCGGCGAACACGGGCGGCGTGTGCAGGGCAGGCACGGGCATCCAGTCGACCTGTCCGTCGGAGGCGATCAACGCGACCGTGCGCCCGTCGCCGATCGCGGCGTAGTCGCGCAGGGGAAGATAGGCGCGCGACGGCGCGATGTCGGATCGGGTCACTCTCTCCTGACTACGCCCACTGGGCATCCCCGGCAAGCCCCGCGCGGCCGGGCAGACCCCGTCGTACGGTCGGGTGCATGGCTACGAACATGTACACCCCGCAGGATCCGACCACCCAGTACCCGCGCCCCCCGTTCCCTCCCCAGCAGCAGGAGGCACCCGGCGACGTGCGCGAGATGGACCCCGCTCCCGACCACGGTGAGACGAGCTACATCGGCAACGGCCGTCTGGCCGGGCGCAGGGCCCTCGTCACAGGAGCCGACTCCGGGATCGGTCGCGCCGTCGCCATCGCTTACGCCCGCGAGGGCGCCGACGTCGCCCTCAGCTACCTCCCCGAGGAGCAGGCCCAGGCCGAGGATGTGGCCGCTCTCATCGGGGAGGCCGGGCAGACTGCCCTGCTGCTTCCCGGAGATCTCCAGGACGAGGCGCAGAACGAGCGCGTGATCGCCGAGACCGTGTCGGCCTTCGGAGGCATCGACATCCTCGCCATCATTGCCGGGGTCATGCCCACCGTCGACAGCATCGACGACTTCGAGACCGAGCAGCTCGACCGGGTGCTGAAGACCAACATCTACCCGCTCTTCTGGCTCACCAAGGCGGCTTCGCCGCACCTGAAGCCCGGCGCCTCGATCGTGACCTGCTCGAGCATCCAGGGCTACGTGCCCTCGCCCTCGCTCGCCGAATACGCGGTCTCGAAGGCGGGGATCGCCAACTGGACCCGCGCCATGGCGCAGCAGCTCGCCGAGCGCGGCATCCGGGTCAACGGCGTGGCGCCCGGCCCCATCTGGACGCCGCTGCAGCCCTCGTCGGTGCCCAACGAGAAGATCGAGTCGTTCGGCGAGGACACGCCGCTCGGCCGGGCGGGCCAGCCGGTGGAACTCGCGCCGCCGTTCGTCTTCCTCGCCTCGCAGGAGTCGAGCTACGTCTCGGGCGAGACCGTGGCGGTCACGGGCGGAACGCCCACGCACTAGGCAGGACAACCAGGGCGCGGTCGGCGGCCCCCAGCTCACCACGCCCCGGGCGGCCAGCGCGCCGTCCGGGGCGAGTGCGCGAAGTAATGCCGCCTACTCCTCGTAGCCGAGGTTGTCGTTGAGGACCTCGACGTCGTCGTCGAAGACGGGGTCGACGTCCTCTTCGTCGGTCACGGTGGCGTCGTCGTCGATGTCCTCGGCCTCGCCGGGGTCGACCGACTCGGGGTCTTCGGGAATGGGGCTGTCGAGGATGTCCTCGTCGGCGCGGTCGATGGGATCGGACATGGTGTCTCCTCAGGTCGTGGCGTGCGGTTCCACCGTAGACACGATCGGGAGGCGGTGGCGAGCCGTCCCGCTCGGGGCGAGGCGGGAGTTCACTGGGGAGATGACCACAGACTCCGACGCCCGCACCGGCACCGCCCTCTTCCGGGCCCGATCGCTGTGGCGGAACGGGCGGGGGCCGATCCCCACCCAGCCCATCGTGCCGGGGATCGTCTACGACGACGTCGTGGTCGGCGCCGGCATCACAGGCCTCAGCACCGCGCTCATGCTCGCCGAGGCGGGGCGATCGGTCGTCGTGCTCGAAGCGGAGGACGTGGGCGCCCTCGCCACGGGCAACACCACCGGCAAGATCTCGCTGCTGCAGGGCAGCCGGCTCTCCACCATCCGCCGCCACCACTCAAAGCGGGTGCTCGAGGCCTACGTCGACAGCAACCGCGACGGCCAGGAGTGGCTGCTGGAATTCTGCGACCGTGCGGGCGTGCAGGTCGAGCGCCGCACGGCCTACAGCTACGCGCAGCACGCCGGGGGCGGATCGGCCTCGGCGGTGGAGGCCGAGCACCGTGCCGCCCGGGAGGCGGGCCTCGCGGCCACGATCGTGGAGGGCGGTCAGGAGATCGACGTGCCGTTCCCGTTCGCCTACGGCGTCGCGCTGCCGGGCCAGGCTCAGTTCGACGCCATGGAGGCGCTCGAGGCGCTCGCGGCGGCGTTCGTCGCGGCCGGCGGCCGCATCCACGACGGCACGCGCGTGCTGGGGGTCACCGCCTCCGACCCCTGCCGGGTGCGCACGACGCGCGGCGAGGTCGAGGGCCGCACGGTCGTGCTCGCCACGGCCACGCCCATCCTCGACCGCGGGCTCTACTTCTCCAAGACGCACGGCCTCCGCTCGTACGGAGCCTCATTCGAGGTGCCGGACGCCGGTGCGGACGGCCTCCCCGAGGGCATGTTCCTCTCGATCGGCGACGACGACCCGGATCGCTCCCGCTCGATCCGCACCGCGCCGGCCCGCCTGATCGGGCGCGACTCGGGCGACCTCCTCGTGCTCGGCGGCAACGGGCATCCGGTGGGCCGCCCGGGTGACTTCAGCGAGCAGGAGCGCCTCGACGACCTCGCCGAGTTCGCCCGGTCGCTCTACCCGGAGGCCCGGCTCACCCACAGCTGGTCGGCGCAGGACTACGAGTCGCACAACCTCATCCCGTTCGTCGGCCTCCTGCCGCGAGGTCGTGGCCGGGTCTACCTCGCCACGGGCTTCGCCAAGTGGGGGCTCACGAACGGTGTCGCGGCGGCGCTGCGGCTGCGCGACGAGATCCTGGGCGTGCCCCGGGACGAGCGCCGGCACTGGCATCGCGTGCTCGGCACCCGCATCACGAAGCCCGCCGACCTCGGCCGCGGGGCGAAGGAGGGTGCGACAGTCGGTGTCGCGATGACGCGCGGCTGGCTGGGCGCCTCGACGCGGCCGACCCCGGTTCGAAGGCCGGCCGAGCGGGAGGGTGTCGTGGCGGCCTCCCGGGGAGTGCCCGTGGGGATCTCGACGGTCGACGGGGTCACCTGCGCCGTGCGGGCCGTGTGCCCGCATCTCGGAGGTGTGCTCGAGTGGAACGACGCCGAGCGCAGCTGGGACTGCCCGCTGCACGCCTCGCGGTTCGCGGCCGACGGAGCGCGCATCGAGGGGCCGGCGGTGACGGACCTGCCGGTGCTGCCGCGCACGCGCTGAGGGCGGAGTGCTCTCCGTCCGTCCAGGCGCGCTCGATAGCATTCGGACATGACGCGAGCGGGCACGGAGTCCCTGATCCGGCAGACCACGGCGGGGGCCGTGCGCGGGATGCGGGAGCGCAAGCGCGACCCCCGCGACCGGGAGGCCACGGGTCACGCCGATCCGGGCCGCACGGTGCTGAGCTGGAAGGGCATCCCCTTCGCGGCGGCTCCCGTCGCCCCCCTCCGCTTCCGGCGGCCGCAGCCCCCTGAGCCCTGGGAGGGCACGCGCCTCGCCACCCGCTTCGGGCCGATGGCGCCCCAGCGCGTGCTCAAGTCGATGGAGGTCGTGCCGGGGGTCGCCATCTCGGAGGACTGCCTCACCGTCAACGTCTGGGCGCCCGCGGGCGCTCTGCCGGGGTCGAAGCCCGTGATGGTGTGGATCCACGGCGGCGGGTACTTCCAGGGCTCCACGGCGCAGCGCTTCTACGACGGCCGCAACCTCGCCTCCGAGGGCGACGTCGTGGTGGTGAGCCTCAACTACCGGCTCGGGGTGATCGGGTTCGTCGACTTCACGACGGTCGCTGAGAGCCCGGCGTTCGACTCCAACCTCGGCCTCCGCGACCAGATCGCCGCCCTCGAGTGGGTGCGCGAGAACGTCGCCGCGTTCGGCGGTGATCCGGGCAACGTCACGCTGTTCGGGGAGTCGGCCGGGGGAGCGTGCGTCATCGCACTCATGGCGTCCCCGCTCGCCGACGGCCTCTTCCACCGCGCCATCGCGCAGAGCGCCCCCGTCACGAGCGTCTACGGCCGCGACCGGGCGGCCGCCGTCGCCCGTCGCTTCCTCGACATCGTGGGCATCGAGCCCGCCGACGCCCACCGGCTGCAGGAGCTCGATCCGTTCGCCCTCGTCGACGCCGGGGGCGAGCTCGTGCACGAGGTCTCCGGCCAGGTGCCGGGAACGCTCGCGCTCGCGCCGGTGCACGGCGACGACGTGCTGCCGGAGTACCCGCTCACGGTCTTCCGCGAGGGGCGGGCCCCGCGCATCCCGCTCATCATCGGCACCAACCGCGACGAGTCGTCGTTCTTCAAGCTCATGCGCTCGCCGCTGCTGCCGATCACGCCCGAGGCGGTGAAGCAGATGTTCCTCGAGATCGCCAGTGACCGGCCCGAGTTCGAAGACGCCGCCGAGCGCATCACCGCCGCCTACCCCGCCTACCCGCGCCGGTCGACCCCCGCCGAGGTCTCGCGCGACGCCGGGTTCCGGATGCCCTCCATCTGGCTGGCCGAGGCGCACAGCCGCCACGCGCCCACCTGGATGTACCGCTTCGACCACGCCACACCGCTCCTGCGGATCACCGGCATCGGGGCCACGCACGCGGCCGAGCTCGCCTACGTCTTCGGCTCGTTCGCTCCCTGGGGCAAGGATCTCGTGTTCCGGCTCGGCGGCCGGGCCGAGGCCCTGCGGGTGAGCGAGCGCATGCAGGCGCACTGGCTCGCGTTCGCGCGCACGGGGGTTCCGGACGACCGGTCCGCGCTCGAGGCGGTCGGGATGGGTGAGGCACCGTGGCCGCCCTACGACGAGGCGACGCGCAGCACCCTCATCATCGACCGTGAAGACGTGATCGAGCACGATCCCGACGGTGCCGTGCGTGAGGCCTGGGGCCCGGAGATCGTCGCATTCCGCTGATCGGGCGTCACCGTGCTATTCATGGAGCATGGTCGCCGAGCAGTTCATCACCCCGTTCTGGCTCGACCTCGCCGCCACGGGCCTCGGCAGCGTGCAGGGTGCGATGTTCGCGGCCCAGTTCAAGGACAGCCGGCTCGACCTGCTGGGAGTCGGCGTCATCGGCCTCGTGGCGGGAACCGGCGGCGGCATGCTCCGCGACCTGCTGCTCAACCAGACCCCGGTGTCGCTGTCGAACAACTGGTTCATCCCCGTCGCCGTGCTCGCCGCCCTCGTGGGCATGCTGCTCGAGCGCCTGTTCTCGCGGCTCAACGTCGCCATCACCATCCTCGACGCCGTGAGCCTCGGTCTCTTCTGCGCCATCGGAACGAGCAAGGCGCTCGCCCTCGGGCTGCCCATGGTGCCCGCGATCTTCGTGGGCATGGTGGCCGCGGTGGGGGGAGGCATCCTGCGCGACATGCTGCTCGGGATGCCGATCGGCGTCATGCACGTCGGCTCCCTCTACGCCGTGGCGGCGGGCGCCGGGGCGGTGTTCCTCGCCGTGTCGACGGCAGCCGGGATGACGATCGAGTTCGGCGGGGTCGGCTGCGTGATCGTGACCACGGTCATCCGGCTGCTCGCGGTGCGCTTCGGCTGGAGCCTGCCCGAGCAGCGCGCCATCAGCACGCTGAGACGCCTGCGACTGCGCCGCAGGTCGGGCGACTGAACCCGCGCCGAATCCGCACTGAACGTTTTCGCATCGCGGCCCGTTGACCCGGAATGAGGACGACGGCGGCTCCGAGGTGTCACAGAGAACGCATCGACCCCTCGGAGTGGCCTGCCAGCCTCGATCAATACGTTCGAATCCGTCACCGACCGACCGACCGACCGCAGCACGACAGGGAGCATCATGAACATCCGCCACAAGAAGATCGCCCTCGCCTCGATGACCGGCCTGTCCATCGGCGTCGCCCTCGCCGGGTGCGCCACCGACACCACCGCCTCCACCGCCGACAGCGACTCCGCACCCACGAGCGCGGCCACGAGTGCGCCGAGCACCCCGGCCGGCACCCCCGCTCCCACCGGCGCATCGGATGCGCCCGCGGAGGCTTCAGGCGCCTACACCGACGGCACCTACGAGGCCACCGGCAGCTACACCTCGCCCAACGGCCAGGAGGAGGTCGACGTCTCGATCACGCTCGAGAGCGACATCATCACCGCCGTGACCGTGACCCCCGAGGCCACCAACCCCAACTCCGTCAACTACCAGAACCAGTTCGCCGACGGCATCGCGGCGGTCGTGGTCGGCCAGAGCATCGACGAGATCGAGGTCTCGCGCGTGGCGGGCTCGAGCCTCACCAGCGGTGGCTTCAACGAGGCCGTCGAGACCATCAAGAGCGAGGCGTCTTAGCGGTGGCCGGCCCGGCGGCGTCCGTCTTCGCGTTCGAGGCGATCGGCACCTCGTGGCAGATCGAGACCCCGGTGCCGCTCGGCCCCGCTGAGCAGAGCGCCGTGCTCTCGCGCATCGAGGAGTTCGACCGCGTGTACTCGCGCTTCCGCGGCGACTCGCTCGTCACGGCGATCGCCTCGGCCGAGGCGGTGGGCAGCTACGAGTTCCCGGCCGACTCCGACGTGCTGTTCGAGCTCTACGACCGGCTCGCGGCGGCCACGGCCGGTGCCGTCGACCCACTCGTGGGGCGCGACCTCGAACTGCTGGGGTACGACCGCGACTACTCGCTGCGGCCGGCGCCGAGCCCTGCGCCGAACCCTGCGCTGAGACCAGTGGCGGGCGCATCCGCGCGCGCCACCTGGACCGCCGATGTCGCCCGTCGCGGCCGCACGCTCACTACGGCGCCCGCGGTGATCGACGTGGGCGCCGCCGGCAAGGGCTACCTGGTCGACCTCGTGGCGGGCGTGCTGCGCGAGCACGGCCGCACCGAGTTCGTGGTGGATGCCAGTGGCGACCTCGTGCACGCGGGCCCGGCATCCGTGCGGATCGGCCTGGAGCATCCGCTCGACCCCACGAAGGCCATCGGGGTCGCGACCCTGCAGAACGCCTCGCTCTGCGCATCCGCGAGCAATCGCCGCGCCTGGGGCGACGGGCTCCACCACATCGTCGACGGCCGCACGGGCAGCCCGGCCCGCGAGGTGATCGCCACCTGGGTCGTGACGAACGGCACCGGAGCGGCCCCCACGGCCCTCGCCGACGGGCTCGCCACCGCCCTCTTCTTCACCGGCGCGCACCGCCTCGCCGAGACATTCCACTTCAGCTATGTACGCATGTACGCCGACGGCCGCGCAGAGATCTCGCGCGACTTCCCAGGGGAGCTCTTCACATGAAAGCACGACTCGACACGCTGATCGGCCGCGTCACGATGTACAACCTCATCGTGGGTGTGCTCGTCGCCATCGCGGCGGTCGCGCTCATCGGCAGCCTCGCGGGGCAGATCTTCTACAGCCCGCTCGCGCTGCTGGCGAGCATCGCGGTGGCCGTCATCGCCACGGTCATCTCGAGCTGGCTCTTCGCGCGGCTGTTCCGCACAGCGCCGCACCTGCCGTCGGCGGTCATCACCGGGCTGCTGATCTTCTTCGTCTTCATCCCCACCGCCGAGCCCGGCGGCCTCGCGCTGCTCGCGCTCGCGGCGGTCGTGGCGTCGGCGTCGAAGTTCCTCATCGCCATCCGGGGCCGGCATCTGCTGAACCCGGTGGCGGCCGCCGCGGTCGTCATGTCGGTCACCACGCTCAACCCCTCGGGCTGGTGGGTGGCGACACCGCTGCTGCTGCCGTTCGTGGCCATCGGTGCGTTCCTCGTGCTGTACCGCACGCGCAAGCTCACGCTCGGCGTCGGGTTCATCGTCGTGGCGACCGTGCTCATCACGGGGCGCATGCTCATGCTCGGAACCCCGGTGCTCGATGCGCTGTGGCTCGCCGTGGGGTCGTTCCCGGTGGTCTTCCTCGCCGGCTTCATGCTGAGCGAGCCGCTCACCCTGCCGCCGAGGCGGTGGCAGCAGTTCGTCGTGGCGGGGGTGGTGTCCGTGCTGCTGTCGATCCCCTTCCAGATCGGGCCCGTCTACTCCTCGCCCGAGATCGCTCTCGTGGTGGGCAACATCGTGGCGTTCGTCTTCGGGCAGCGGCGCGGCGTGCGGATGCGCTACCTGGGATCGCGGGCGCTGACTCCCACGAGCGCGGCATTCGACTTCGAGCCGACGGCGCCGGTGCGGTTCGTGCCGGGGCAGTACCTCGAGCTGACGCTGCCGCACCGGAAGGTCGACTCGCGGGGCACGCGCCGCATGTTCAGCATCGCGTCGGGTGCGTCGGCCGTGACTGCTCCGCTCAGTGTGGGAGTCAAGCTCTCGGATCCGTCGAGCTCGTTCAAGACGGCGCTCGTGGGTCTCGAACCGGGTGCGTCGGTGCGGGCGACGTGGGTGGGCGGCGACTTCCTGCTGCCGGCCGACACCTCCGTTCCGCTGCTGCTCGCGGCCGGCGGCATCGGTGTCACCCCGTTCGTGTCGCAGCTCCTGGGGCGCGAAGGCGGGTCGAGGCCGTCCGACGTGGTGCTGGTGTACTCGGTGTCAGGGCCCGACGAGCTCGCTTTCCTTCCCGGCCTCGCGGCCACGGGCATCCGGGTGCTCGTCACGGCGCCGACGCGGCCGGAGGGGCTGCCCGAGCACTGGGAGTACCTCGGCCCGGGCCGGGTGACCGCCGAGCTGCTGCGCACGGCGGTGGGCGATGTGACGTCGCGGCGCGCCTACGTGTCGGGTCCTCCCGGCTACGTCGACCACGTCTCCGCCGAGCTCCGCAAAGCCGGCGCCCGTCGCATCCGCACGGACCAGTTCGCCGGGTACTGAGCGACGACACCCACCCCGGTTGTCGGGGGTCATCCTGCGCGGCGGGCCCTCACGACCAGCGGCACGACCCTCACGAACACCACCATGCCCACGAGCTCGACGAGGGTCTGTGTCACGACGGCCAGCGGCGCCAGCGCGTAGCCCTCGGGCAGCGCGAGGGCGATCGGCAGCACGACGAGCGAGTTGCGGGTCGTGCCGCTGAAGACGACGGCGCGGCTGCGCGGCACCCCCAGCCGTGCGGCGCGCCCCGCGCCGATCCCCACCGCGAGCATGATCACGAGGAACGCGACGTAGAGCGGCACCACGCGTGCCAGGGCTCCGACCTCGGCCCCGACCGCCGCGATCTGCGAGCACACGACCACGGCGAGCGTGGCCGCCATCGCGGGAACCATCGCCGCCGCCCCCGCCGCGATGACCCCCTGGGCGACGCGTGCAGCCGGGCCTGTGGCCCGAACCCCGTCACCGGGCGTCGGTCGCCGTGCACCGCGCGCCACCACCTGCACGACCGCGGCCGCCACGAGCGGCACCACGATGAGGAGCACGAACGCACGCACGAACGGTTCGACCTCGAGCGGTGCAGCACGGCCGCCGGCCACCGCCTCGCCGGGGGTCAGCGCCGAGAAGAGCGCGAGATACGCGGGGAGCAGCACGATCTGCGCGAGCATGAGCAGCGGTGTGGCCGCGAGCAGCCGGGCGCGGTCGCCGCCCACGAGTCCGGTGAAGGCGATCACGTAGTCCACACACGGTGTCAGCAGCACGAGCAGAACCCCGATCAGGAGCGCGGGGTCGTCGGCCACGAATCGCGACAGCCCGAACACCACGATGGGCACGACCGCGAAGTTCAGCACGAGCAGTGTGCCGAGGAATCGCCCATCCCGGAACGCGTGTCCCACCGCCGCGAGCGGCACCCCGAGGAACGTCGCGAACAGCAGCACCATGAGCAGTGGCTCGATCGCCGCTCCCGCGACGTCAGCCGCGGGCCCTGCGCCGACCGCGAGCCCCACGCCGGCTCCGACCGCGATGGCGCCCACGTACACCGCCACCTGACGACGATCCCACCACCCCACGACCCCCGGCACGCCCCCAGCCTAAGCGCGCCACCCGCGACCCCATCCCCTCACCGACGTGACATTAGACGCGCCCACATCGCTCGACGTGACACATCTTGTGTCAAGTGGGCGAGGAGGGCAGGGCCGAGCCGGGCGCCCCTATCGGATCGTCGCGTACGCATCGAGCGCCGCCGCCCGCGAGGCCTTCAGGTCGACCATCGGCGCCGGGTACGCTTCCGTGCCGAGCTCGGGCACGTAGCGCGCCACGTACTGCCCCGCCGCATCGAACTTCGACGCCTGCAGCTCGGGGTTGAACACCCGGAAGTACGGCGCCGCATCCGGCCCCGACCCCGCCACCCACTGCCAGTTGAGCGCGTTCGACGCGGGATCCGCGTCCACGAGCGTGTCCCAGAACCACGCCTCGCCCACCCGCCAGTCGACCCGCAGGTTCTTCACCAGGAACGACGCGGTCACCATCCGCACCCGATTGTGCATCACCCCCGTCTGCCAGAGCTCCCGCATGCCGGCGTCGACGAGCGGGATGCCGGTGCGTCCCTTCTTCCAGCGCTCGAGCTCCGAATCGGGCAGCGACTGCCACGGGAACCGGTCGAACTCCGGCCGCATGTTCTCGGTCGTGATGGAGGGCAGATGGAACAGCAGATGATAGGCGAACTCCCGCCAGACGAGCTGCCGGAGGAACGCCGACGACCCTGCCGCCGCCCCCGAGCCCGCCCCGCGCCTGGCCCGGTGCCTGTCGACCGCCTGCCACAGCTCGAACGGACTGACCTCCCCGAACCGCAGGTGCGGCGAGAGCCCGGAGGTGCCGTCCTCGGCCGGGAGGTCCTGCTCGTCGGGGTAGTCGTCGATCCCCGAGCGGAGGAACGCGCTCAGCCGCTCGTGCGCCCCCGCCGACCCCGGCCGCCACCGCTCGCGGATCCCCCCGGCCCAGTCGGGCGCAGTGGGCAGCAGCCCCCACGAGGCGAGCTCGTCCGAGTCGAGCCGTCGGCCCTGCAGCCCGTCCTCTGCCGTCGGGGCCGGCAGCGGTGCGCGCGGGGCCGGTTTCGCGAGCACGGCACGGTAGAAGGGCGTGAACACCTTGTACCACCCGCCCTGCCCCGTCAGCACGGTCCACGGCTCGGCGAGCAGCGACCCCTGGAAGCTCTCGACCTCGAGCCCGGCCTCCCGCAGCGAGCTCTTCAGCGCGGTGTCGACGGTGCGCTCGGCCTCGCCGTAGCGCCGGTTCCACAGCACGGCGGTGGCCTCCGTCTCCGAGACCGCGGCGTGCACCACCGCTTCGGCCGGCCCGCGACGCAGGGTGAGAGCGAGGCCCACCTCGCCGAGCTCGGCCGCGAGCGCCTCGAGACTGTGGTGCAGCCACCACCGCGAGGCGGCCCCCAGGGGCCGGATGCCGGAGCTCTCGTCGTCGAGCACGTACAGCACCACGATCGGGTCGCCCCGCCGCACGGCCTCGTGCAGCGCGGGATTGTCGCGCACCCGCAGGTCATCGCGCAGCCAGACGATCGTGGTGGGGGAGGAGCTCATCCCCCCAGTCAACCCGACCGTCGCCGATCCCGCCCGCACGTGCACGCAGCCAGGCGCATCCGCTTCGGCACCCCGCCCGACGCCGGCCGACCCTACTGCCCCGCGACCCCCGTGCGCAGCTTGTCGCAGAGCCGCGCGAGCAGCTCGAGCTCGTCGGGCGCGAGGTGCCCCGACATGTGCGCCGTGATCGACTCGGCGTGCAGCACCGCCGCCTTCCGGTACACGCTCACCCCGTGCTCGGTGAGCGCCACGAGCGTGCCGCGCCCGTCCGACGGATCACCGCACTTCTCCAGGATGCCGCGGGCCGCTAGCCGATCGACCAGCCGGCTGATCGAGGGCTGCGTGAGCAGCACCTTCTCGCCGAGGTCCCGGATGCGCAGCACCTTGTCCGGCTGGATGAACAGGTTGAACATGACGTCGTACTCGTTGAGCGACACGATGTCGGTGGGGAACTCGGCGGCCAGCTGCCGCATGACGGTGACCTGGGCGCGGAACAGCGACTCCCAGGCGGCCACGGGCGAGATCTCCGGCGACATCGCAGCTCCTGACACTCGGTGCAAAGGGATGGCCTACATTCTGGCACGGCCCAGCGGATGCGCCGGCTCACCGACTCGCCTGCACCACGGCTAGTGCACCCGCACGCCCCCGAGCCAGGTCTGCTCGACCGTGAGCTGCGGCAGCTCCTCGACGGTCATGGCGGAGGGATCGGCCGAGAGCACCACGAGGTCGGCGAGCTTGCCCACCTCGAGGCTGCCCACCTCGTGCTCGCTGAACAGCTGCCAGGCGGCTCCGAGCGTCTGCGCCCGCAGCGCCTCGTCGAAGCTCACGCCGTCGGCTCCGGGCAGGCGTCGTCCGCCGCGGGTCGTGCGCGTCATCGCCACCGCCATGTTGCGGAGCGGCTCGGCGGGGGTCACGGTGCCGTCGTTGTGCAGCGAGATCTCGAGCCCGGCGTCCAGCGCGGCCCGCGCGTTCGCCCATGGCCCACCGTGCTCGGCGCCGAACAGCTCGTCGACGAGCACCTCGCCCCAGTAGTACACGTGGTCGATGAGCAGGCTCACGGTGGCGCCGAGTGCGGCCGCCCGCGCGAACTGGGCGGGCGTCATGGCGCCCACGTGCTCCATCCGCAGCCGGTGGTCGCTCCGCGGATGCCGCTCGAGCATCGCCTCCCAGGTGTCGAGCACGCGGTCGATGGCGAGATCGCCGTGCACGTGGCAGGCGAGCTGCCAGCCCTCCGGGAAGTACTGCTCCACCACCTCGTCGAGCTGGGCCCGGCTGTAGTTGGCCGAGCCGTGCGATCCGGGCTCGACCCCGATCGAGCGGGTTCCGTCGGTGTCGAGGTAGGGGAACGAGATGAGGATGTTGCCGACCCACGGCGATCCGTCGGCCCACGTCTTCACCCCGGTCTGCCGCACGAGGGCATCGCCGTTGGGCAGGGGCACGGAGGCGCTCGCTCCGGGCGCCGACATCTCGTAGAGGCGCAGGCGCGCGGTGAGGCCACCGGCGGCGCGAGTCGCGTCGATCGCGGGCTGCTTCGCGTGGTCCCAGCTCATGTCGCTCACCGTCGTGATGCCGACGGCGTTCAACGAGCCGAGGTACTGCGCGAGGAGCGCGGGCAGCTCGTGGGCCGCCTCGCCGAGCACCGGGCTGAGCAGCGCGAACACGGCGCCCACCTCGAAGCCCTTGCCCGTGAGCTCGCCCGCGGCGTCCTTGTCCCAGTGCGAGCCCACGGGATCGGGGGAGTCGCGCGTGATGCCCGAGCGGGCCGCAGCCGCCGAGTTGAAGTAGACCACGTGGCCCGAGTTGTGCAGGATGACGAGAGGTGCACCTCGACCCCAGTCGTCGAGCTCGGCGAGGGTGGGGTCGGTGAGGCCCGTCTGGAGGAGGCCGTCCCAGCCGTTGAACACGACGCCCTCAGGATGCGCGGCGACGCCGTCGCGGATCGCCGCGCGCACCTCCTCGGCCGTCGGCAGCGTCACGGGGCGGATGTCGATCATGAAGTGGCTGAGCACCACGGCGGTGTCGCTCGGGTGCCCGTGCGCCTCGACGAAGCCGGGCAGGAGGGCGCGCTCGCCGAGGAGGACGGTATCGAGATGGTCGCCCGTGGTGACGGCGGCTCGCACGTCGGCCTCGGTGCCGACGGCGGCGATCGTGCCGTCGCGCACGAGGAGGGCCCCGGCGCGGGGATGCGCGTCGTCGACGGTCAGGACGGTTCCCACGAAGAGGGTCTCGGAGGTCATGCCGCGACTGTATCGGCCGGGCGGGCACGGTGTGGGTGCGGCGCCTGTTAAATGATTGAGGGCCCGTCGTAGAGGCTAACGACGGGCCCTCTCCCTTGCACCAAGAGTGTCCTGCAATCACATTCCGCGGGAGCTGCCACAGCAAACAACTTCCGCTCTTCGAATATATAACGGTCTGGTAACGGAGCGCTAGTTACCAAAACGTTATTTTTCTGGGAATCAGCTGTGCGCCCCGTTCGGGGGGTGCCCAGGACCCCGGCGCGCCGCTCAGAACAGGTCGGGGGAGGGGGTCGACGTGTGCCGCACCGAGACGTCGGCGTGGCGGTCGAAGCGGTAGCCGACGCCGCGCACCGTGCGCACGATGTCCTCGTAGTCGCCGAGCTTCGAGCGCAGGCGCCGCACGTGCACATCGATGGTGCGCTCGTTGGGCACCTCGTCGTCGCCCGCGCTCCAGAGCGAGGTGATGAGCTCGGCGCGCTCGATGGTGCGGCCCTCGCGGAGCACGAGGTACTGCAGCAGCTCGAACTCCTTGTAGGTGAGGTTGGCGGGGTTGTTGTCGAGCAGCACGCGCTTGCGCGAGAGGTCGACGACAACGCCGTCGCGGGCGCGGTCCTGCTCGTCGGGGGCCTGGCGCTGCTTGGCGAGGGCGGCCGGATCCTGCAGTGCGAGCCGCACCACGTCGACGTCGCGGCCACCGGCGCCGCGAGGGGCGAGCGCCACGGCGGCGTAGGTCTCGGACGAGGGGGCGATCTCGGCGGCGAGGGCCTTCAGCGCCTCGACGATGCGGCCGAGGTCGGTGCCGTCGGCGCCGGCCTTGTCCTCGTCGATGCCGACGTAGAGCACGAAGCCACGGGCCTCGGTGCCTTCGGGCACGGCGCGGATACGGGCAGGAGCGGAGGGAGCGGCGGAAGCGACGGCGGCGGAGGCGGCGTCCGCAGTCGAGAGGGCGGTGGGGCGGGGGGCGAGGTGGGCGATCGACATGGGAGTTGTCCTTCAGGCAGCGGCCCGGAGATGCGGGCCGGAAGATGTGTCAGTACTCGTGATCCGGATGCGGATCGGAAGCGGCCCCGAGAGAGGGACCGAGAGCGCGACTCTCGCTGAGCCCGGTCAGGGCTGAGGGGTCGGCGCGGGCGAGATTCTCGTCAGCGACACATTCGACAACACATGACGACGCTGCCGGCCATCATCATGCCGGCATCCCCGAGGGCCTCAAAGGAGGTCAGGGCGTGCACGTTGTCAGTCATGCGTAGAAGCTAACCGGAACAGAGCGCGCATTGTCAACCCTCCGAGCGCATCCGGGATAGTTAGCACCGGTATAGGGTCTGCCGTATGAGCTCACCCGCGGTCCCGTCGATCTCGCCCCGCGCCCGTTGGCAAGCCTTCGGAGTCTGCGTGGCGGTGGCCGCCCTCACGATCCTCGATCTGTCGAAGGTCAACGTGGGCCTGCCGTCGATCGAGAAGTCGCTCGGCGCCGACTCGACCGCTCTGCAGGTGATCGTCGCCGGCTACGCGCTCGCCTTCGGCCTCGCGCTCGTGCCGGCGGGCCGGCTGGGCGACCTGTACTCCCGCAAGGTCATGTTCATCATCGGGTTGAGCGGGTTCACCCTCGCGAGCGTCTTCTGCGCGATCGCCCCCGACATCGAGACCCTGCTCATCGCGCGCATCCTGCAGGGAGTCGCCGCCGGCGTGCAGATGCCGCAGGTGCTCGGGCTCGTGCAGCAGCTCTTCCAAGGCGAGGAGAGGGGCCGGGCGTTCGGGCTCTTCGGCGCCGTGATCGGGATCTCGACCGCGTTCGGGCCCACGCTCGGTGGCCTCCTGATCGCGGTCGGCGGCCCCACCGACGGCTGGCGGCTGCTGTTCTGGATGAACGTGCCGCTCGGCGTGATCGCGCTCGCCCTGGCCGCCTGGCTGCTGCCGAAGGCGCAGCCGCACCAGCCGGGCGCCCGCAACCTCGATCTCATCGGCATCGTGCTGCTCGGCATCGCGGTGTTCGCCTTCATGCTGCCGTTCGTGCTCACCACGGGCGGGCCGGACGACAGTCCCTGGCGCTGGCTCTCGCTTCTCGGATGCGCGGTCGCGGTGGTGCTCTTCATCACCTGGGAGCGGCGCTACGAGGCGGCGGGCAAGTCTCCCGCCATCCACTTCGCGCTGTTCTCGCTCGGTTCGTACCGCAACGGTCTGCTGCTGGCCACGGCCTACTTCGCCGCGATCCCGGCGGTCTTCTTGCTCACCACGCTGTTCCTGCAGGAGGGCCTCGGCTACGCGCCGGTGTTCGCAGGCATGGTGAGCATCCCGTTCGCCCTGACCTCGGCCGCCACGGCGCTGATCGGTGGGCGACTGGTCTCGAAGTACGGGCGCTCGCTCGTGGTGATGGGGCTCGTGGTGGCGTTCGTCGGCTTCGTGCTCGTGCTGCTCGGCGCCGTGCTGCCGCCCGCGGAGTACTCGATCTGGTTCATGGCGGGGGCGATGGCGGTGGCCGGGGCCGGTGGCGGATTCGTCATCTCGCCGAACCAGACGCTCACGCTCGCCGAGATCCCGGTGACCGAGGGCGGTGTGGCGGGCTCGATGGCCCAGGTGGGGCAGCGCGTCGGCACGGCGGTGGGAGTGGCTGCGGCCTCGTCGATCTTCTTCGCCACCCTCTACAGCGAGGGCCCGGGCAACCCCGACAACGTCGAGGTCTACCACGACGGTTTCCGCAACGCCTTCTTCGTGACCCTCGGCCTCATCCTGGTGGCCCTCGCGATCGGCCTCGTCGACCTGCTGCGCCGCAAGCGCGCGGCCGACGACGACCCGGAGGACGACGCGTCCGACTCGGACACGGCGCCGGGGGTGCCGGTGGCGGATCCCGTGGCTACGGATGAATGAGTGACGGGTGACGCGCGCGCTTATTCTCCGCGCCGCCGCCTCTGCGGCGCGGGCCACATGTTCGGGTGCGGTCGCTTCGAGGCCGCGCCCTCACTCTGGGTCGTCGGGTACGGCCCGCGGCTTTGTGGGATCTTCTGGAGCCGCGACCGTGAGCGGTGTCAGACCGTGCCGTAGAGCCGGTCTCCGGCGTCGCCCAAGCCTGGGACTATGTAGCCCTTCTCGTTGAGCTTCTCGTCCAGGGCGCCCAGGACCAGGGTGACGTCGCGGCCCTCGGTGGCCTTCTCGAGGGCGGCGACGCCTTCGGGGGCACCGAGCAGGCAGATGGCGGTGACATCCTGAGCGCCGCGCTTGAAGAGGAACTCGATCGCCGCGGAGAGCGAGCCGCCGGTGGCGAGCATGGGGTCGAGCACGAAGCACTGGCGGTCAGAGAGGTCGTCGGGGAGTCGCTCGGCGTAGGTGGTGGGCTCGAGGGTCTCCTCGTTCCGCACCATGCCGAGGAAGCCGACCTCGGCGCTCGGCACGAGCTTGACCATGCCCTCCAGCATGCCGAGACCCGCGCGGAGGATCGGCACCACGAGCGGCCGCGGCTCGGCGATGGCGACGCCCTGCGCCTCCGAGACGGGGGTGTTCACCGTGACGGGCACGACGGTCACGTTGCGCGTGGCCTCGTAGGCCAGGAGGGTCACGAGCTCTTCGGCGAGAGCGCGGAAGGTGGGTGACGGGGTCGTCTTGTCGCGCAGCACGGTGAGCTTGTGCGTGATGAGCGGGTGATCGGCAACGTGTACTCGCATAGGCTCAATCTACTGGACGGCGGAGGGAGGGCCTTGTGGCAGAGGATCCGGCCCCCGCAGAGGCATCTGGCCGCGGGCCCGTGGCGGAGGCGACGGGTGGCGGATCTGCGGCCGAGGCACCGGGGCGCGGGCCCGCCGCCGTGCCCCCGCTGCCCTCCGACGCCGTGCTCGGCGAGTGGA
This sequence comes from Herbiconiux oxytropis, assembly GCF_024979315.1. GTDB lineage: Bacteria > Actinomycetota > Actinomycetes > Actinomycetales > Microbacteriaceae > Herbiconiux > Herbiconiux oxytropis. Next base: position 45,546 of record NZ_JANLCK010000008.1, read on the forward strand.
TGGCGCTCGCGCTGGCGGAGGCCCGCTCCGCACTCTCGACCGGGGACGTGCCCGTCGGCGCGGTAGTGCTCGATCGTGACGGGACGGTGATCGGCCGCGGACGCAACGAGCGCGAGCTGCACCGCGACCCGACCGCCCACGCCGAGGTCGTCGCCCTGCGCGAGGCCGCTGCCGCGACCGGCGACTGGCAGCTGCCGGGCGCCACCCTCGTGGTGACCCTCGAGCCCTGCGTCATGTGCGCGGGCGCCATCCTGGCCGCTCGCATCCCGAGGGTGGTCTTCGGCGCGTGGGACGAGAAGGCGGGAGCCGCGGGGTCGGTGCACGACCTCCTCCGCGACCGCCGCCTGCAGCACCGCGTGGAGGTGGTGGCGGGCATCGAAGCCGACGAGTGCGGCGACCTCCTCACGCGCTTCTTCCGCGAGCCCGGCAGGGGCCTCGGCTACGACGCCGGTGACCGGTGAGTACGCGAATCGCTGGGACCGCCACGCCCATCGCGCTCGCCCTGCTCGAGCCCGTCGAGGTACTCGGCGAGCAGACGCGCCGACGCCACCTGCTGCCCCGCTCCGTACTGGGCGCGCTCCGCCCGCAGCGAGTCGGCGTCGATCCCGTGCCGCCGGAGGTAGGCCGCGTCGGCAGCCAGCCACTCCTCGTGCATCGCATCCGTGAGCTCCGGATGGAACTGCACCGCCAGCAGCCAGTCACCGATCCCGAAGGCCTGGTTCTCGTACGCCTCGGATGACGCCAGCAGAGTGGTCGCAGCCGGCAGGTCGAAGGTGTCGCCGTGCCACTGCGCCATCGGGATGCCGGTCACGTGCCGCACCGGCGACGACCGCCCGGCCGCGGTCGGTTCGACAGACCGGTAGCCGACCTCCGGTGAAGGCCCCTGTCGCACCTCCTCGCCGAGAGCCGCCGCGATCACCTGGGCGCCGAAGCACACCCCGAGGGTCGGCCGTTCCTCCTCGAGCCTCGCCCGCACGAAGGCGATCTCTGGCGCGATGAACGGATGCCGATCCGCCTCGTACACGCCTGCCGTCGAGCCGAGCACGATGAGCACCTCGGCGTCGGCGACGCGCTCGAGGGCCGCACCGACCTCGTCGGCCGAGTGGCCCACCAGCACTTCGACGATCTCGATCTCGTAGCCGCGCGCTTCCAGCACGGGCCCGAAGTTGCCGAGCCCCACGGCCGCCGAGTGCTGCACGACCGCGGCGCGGCGGGAGGCCCGCACGCTCGCGTCCGCGCTCAATCCGCGCTCTTGATGATGATGGCCGAGGTGTTGGCCTCGACCTCGAGGGGTTCCACGAACACGTCGGGCTCGATGTAGATCACGCGGGCCACCGGCACCGCCGCCCGGATGCGACGCTCGACCTCGTTGATCGTCTCCGCCACGTCGCGCAGCTCCGACTCGGGTGCGAGCGCGATCTTCGCCCCCACCAGGAGCTCGTCGGGCCCCAGATAAAGAGTCTTCATGTGGATGACACGGTCGACCTTGGGCGTGCCGGCGACGGCCGCCTCGATGGCCGCCGCATCCGCATCGCTCGCGCCCTCGCCCACGAGCAGGCTCTTGGTCTCGATGCCCAGGATGATGGCCACGAGCACGAGCAGTGCGCCGATGAAGAGCGTGCCGATGCCGTCCCACAGCCCGTCGCCCGTGAGCACCGAGAGGCTCACGCCCACGAGGGCGAACGCGAGGCCACAGAGCGCGGCCGTGTCCTCCAGCAGCACCACGGGGAGCTCAGGCGCCTTGGCCCGGCGCACGAACTGCACCCAGGTCTGCTTGCCGCGGTGGTGGTTCGACTCCTTGATGCCTGTGCGCAGCGACAGCCCCTCGAGCACCATCGCGATCAGGAGCACCCCGATCGGCACCCACGGCGCTTCGATGGGGTGAGGGTTCTCGATCTTCTCGATGCCCTCGTAGATCGAGAACACGCCGCCGACCGAGAACAGGATGATCGACACCACGAAGGCGTAGACGTAGCGCTCCCGGCCGTAGCCGAACGGATGCTCCTTGTCGGCCTTCTTCTTCGCCTTGCGGCCGCCCAGCAGGAGCAGCAGCTGGTTGCCCGAGTCGGCGAGCGAGTGCACGCTCTCGGCGAGCATCGACGACGAGCCCGAGATGAGGAACGCGACGAACTTGGCGATGGCGATGCCGATGTTGGCCAGCAGTGCCGCGATGATCGCTCTCGTGCCACCTGATGCGCTCACGAAATCCTCTTCCTCGTCGCCGGATGATCGGCCAATTCTAGGATGGGGGCATGAGCCCCGCCGCATCAACCGACGAGTCCGACCACGCGCCCTCGACAGCGCTGCCCTCGACAGCGCTCCCCTCGACAGCGCTCCCCTCGACAGCGCTCCCCTCGACAGCGCTCCCCTCGATTGCACTCCTCGGTGCCGGATCGATGGGCCGCGCCATCTTGAGCGGGCTGCTCGCGCCGGGTGTCGAGGTGCAGGGCGGAATCCGCGTGACCAACCGCTCGGCCGCCAAGGCCGCCGACCTCGACGGCACGGCCGGCGTGACCGCGTTCGCCACCGACGACGACCCCGAGGCCAACCGCAAGGCCGTCTCGGGTGCTGCCATCGTGCTCGTGGCGGTCAAGCCCGCCATGGTCCCCGACCTCCTCGACGAGATCGCCGACGCCCTCGACGACGGCGCGATCGTGGTGAGCGTGGCGGCCGGGGTGACCGTGAGCACGTTCGAGAAGCACCTGCCCGCCTCGGTCTCCGTCATCCGCTCGATGCCGAACACGCCGGCTGTCGTGGGCAGGGCCGTGACCGGCCTCTCGGCGGGGACCCGCTCGAGCGCGGAGGAGCTCGCCCTGGTGCGCTCGCTCTTCGAGACGGTGGGGACTGTGGTGGAGGTGCCGGAATCACAGCTCGATGCTCTCAGCACCATCTCCGGCTCTGGCCCCGCCTACGTGTATCTGTTGATAGAGGCTCTGACCGAGGCGGCTGTGCAGAAGGGGTTCACCGCCGAGCAGGCCGCCGAGCTCGTCAACGGCACCTTCGCGGGAGCCGCCGAGCTCCTCGTGCGGAGCGGCGAGACCCCCACCGACCTCCGCATCCAAGTCACGAGCCCGAAGGGCACCACCGAGCGCGCCCTCGCGGTGCTGCAGGAGGCCGATCTCCCGGAGCTCTTCGGCCGTGCCACCGACGCCGCACTCGCCCGCGCCCGCGAGCTCGCCGCGGGCTGAGGTGGACGCGGGCTGAGACGGACCGCCGTCTCAGACCACCGTCGGGCGTCGCCTCAGGCTTCGAAGCGCGCGTCCCGGGCGAGCATCGCCGCCTGCAGCCGCGACGAGCATCCGAGCTTCGCGAGCACCCGGCTCACGTGGGTCTTGGCGGTCGTCTCCTCGATGACGAGGCGCTCCGCGATGCGCTGATTGCTGAGGCCCTCGGCGAGGCAGCCCAGCACCGCACGCTCGCGGGGGGTGAGCTCGTCGAAGGGGGTGGCAGTACGAGGCGCAGACGCAGGGACCGGTGCACCCACGCCGGTCTCCGTTCCCTCACCGTCACCGCCGCCGCCGGCAGCCGCACGCAGCACGCGCCGCGTGACCTCGGGCGAGAGCATCCCCTCGCCGGCGGCCACGCGCTCGACGGCCGTCACCACCGCCGACGCCTCGGCGGTCTTCACGAGGAACCCGGCCGCCCCCGCCCTGATGGCACCGAAGACGTACTCGTCGAGATCGAACGTCGTGAGCACGATCACCTCGGCGAGCCGCTCCGCCACGATGCGCCGGGTGGCCTCGATACCGTCGGTCCCAGGCATCCGCACGTCCATCAGCACGACGTCGGGAGCGAGCCTCCGCGCGAGCCGCACCGCTTCGGCGCCATCGCCGGCCTCGCCCACGACCGTGATGGCGGGGGCCGTCTCGAGCATGAGCCGGAGCCCGGCGCGGATCATCGCGTGGTCGTCGGCCAGGAGCACGCGGATCACGCGCGGCTCCCGAGGGTGCGCGTGGGGAACTCGGCGCGAACGACCCAGGTGCCCTCCGAGCGGCCCGCTGCGAAGACACCGCCCAGCGCGAGAGTGCGCTCGCGCATGGTGACGAGCCCGAACCCCGACGACGTGGTGGGGCGAACAGGGGTCGCCGCGTCGAACGCGCCCTCGAGATCGCCTGCAGCGTTCGACACCTCCACGACGAGCCGCCCACCCTCGAGGTCGTCGGTGATGCGCACCGACACGACGCTCCCGGGAGCGTGCTTGCCCGCGTTCACGATCGACTCCTGCACCACCCGGTACGCCGCCTGCTCGACGGCGGTCGGCGGCCCCACCCGGGCGAACGACCGCGGGGGGTCGACGCGCACGTCGATGCCCGATCGTCTCGAGCCCTCGACGAGCTCCCCGAGGCGCTCGAGCCCCGGAGCCGTCGCGAGCGGATCGGAGCCGCCGTCGCGCAGCAGCCCGATCATCTGCCGCATCTCGCCGAGCGACCGCACGGCCGACTCGCGCACCACGGCGAGGCTCTCCCGGTCGCGAACGGGGTCGGGCGAATGCGCGAGGCTCGCCTCCGCACGGATCGCGATCACCGACAGCTGCCCCGCGATCGTGTCATGCAGATCGCGTGCCATCCGTGCCCGCTCGGCGGCGACCGCCTCGGCGCGATCGGTGGCGGCCACCTGCTCCGCCTGGGCGCGGTCGGCCGCGGCGACCCGCTCGAGCGCATCGGCGCGGTCCCGTTCGAGGGCCGCCCGCCCTTCGGCGAGAGCGGCGAGCTCGGCCTTCTGCACCACATTCAGCGCCCACCACACCGGCACGACGAGGAGAGCGATCGTCTGCAGCACCAGCAGCACGGTGAGCTGCAGGGGTGCTCCGGCGACCAGCGGCACCACCCCAGTGCCGACGATGACCACGATCACGCCGCGCACGACGAGCTTGCGTCGGCCCGGCGAGGAGTAGGCGGTCGCCGCGTAGAGCAGATCGAAGAGCACGACGATCATGGCGATGCTGCCGCCGATCACCCAGTCGGCGGCCACCGCGAGGATGCCGACGCCGAGCATCGTGAGCGGGAGGCGGCGCTTCACCAGCATCGCGCCGCAGCCCAGGGCGAGCGGCACGAGGTGCAGCCACGGCGAGGCGTCGTCGCCCAGCCAGCGCGGCGCATCCGACCACATCCCGGATGCGCCGAGCGCGATGAGGAGCACTCCGAGCGCGAACACGATCCCGGCCGAGGCCGCGTCCTCCCAGGTCGGGGTCGCGGATTCCGCCGAGGCGGCCCCGCTCCGAGGATCGTGGAGCCTTTCGGAACTGGTCACGCTCGGGAGCCCGGATCCCGCGGAGCCGGTCACGCCCGAGACATACCGGGGATCCGCCGAGCCGGGGACATCCGGAGAGCTCGCGACCATGCCGCCATCCCACCACACCGACCCACCCCGCGCATCCTCCGAAGGATGCAGGTGCGGCGGCATCCGAGCCCAGGATGCCTCCTTCGCACGACGACAGGCCGCCGCTGTCCCGCGAGGCTCGGAGCATGAGCATCGAACTCCTCGGATCCCTCGTCGTGCTGGCCCTCATCGACAGCACGAGCTTCGGCACCCTCCTCATCCCGGTCTGGCTGATGCTGGCGCCCGGACGCATCCGGCCGCAACGGGTGATGGTGTTCCTCGTGACGGTCGCGGTGTTCTACCTCGCGGTCGGCACGGCGCTGCTGGCCGGGGCCCAGGTGCTCGCGGGCGTGCTCGACGGCGGTCTCGCGTCGATCCTCGAGAGCCCCGCGGCCCGCATCCTGCAGCTGGCGCTCGGGGTGGTGCTGTTCGGCGTGAGCTTCTGGATCGACTCGCCGAAGCGCCGTGCCCGTGCCGCCGGAGCGGGGCCGGGGCGCGTGCACCGCTGGCGCGAGCGTGCCATGGGAGCGCCCGAGGTGTCGGAGGCCGGTGCGAACAGCGGATCCGCGGCCACCCGCCCCCAGGCCACACGCCCACAGGCCACCGGCCTCCTCGCCCTGATGGGCCTCGCGCTGGCGGCCGCCGCCATCGAGGTCGGCAGCATGATCCCGTACCTCGCGGGCATCGGCCTGATCTCGACCTCAGGCCTCGAGTGGCCCACGACGGGTCTGCTGCTCGCCGGCTACTGCGGTGTGATGGTGCTCCCGGCCCTCGTGCTGCTGGTCGCGCGGGTCGTCGCGGCGCGCGCGGTGGAGCCCGCCCTGAGCCGGCTGAGCGACTGGATGACCAAGCACGCGGCCTCGACGACCGCCTGGATCGTGGGCATCGTCGGGTTCCTGCTCGCCCGCGACGCCGCCGTGGCGCTCGGGCTGTTCGGCCCGCTGTCGGAGCTCGGGAGCTGAGCTAGGTCCCGAGGCTGTTCCGCCGGGCTAGTTCCCGAGCGCCGCGAACACCTCGATGTCCGAGCTCTTGCCCGAGACGATGATGAGGTCGTGGTTCGACACGACCGTCGACTCCGTGGCGTAGGTGAACGGCTTGCCGGGGCTCTTCACACCCACGACCGTCACGTGGTACTTCGATCGCACGCCCGACTCCGTGAGGTTGAGGCCGCGGATGGGCTTCGGCGGGTACATCTTGACGAGCGCGAAGTCGTCGTCGAACTCGATGAAGTCGAGCATGCGGCCCGAGACGAGGTGCGCCACGCGCTCGCCGGCCTCGGCCTCGGGGTAGATGACGTGGTTGGCGCCGATGCGCTCGAGGATCTTGCCGTGCGAGCGCGAGATCGCCTTCGCCCAGATCTGCGGGATGCGGAGGTCGACGAGGTTCGCGGTGATGAGCACCGACGCCTCGATCGAGGAGCCGACGGCCACGACCGCCACCTGGAAGTCGGCGGCACCGATCTGGCGCAGCGCCTCGACGTTCTTGGCATCCGCCTGCACCGTGTGCGTCACGCGCTCGGACCACTTCTGCACGAGCCGCTCGTCTTCATCGATGGCGAGCACCTCGCGCCCCAGGCGGTCGAGCTCGCCTGCCGTCGCGGCCCCGAACCGGCCGAGGCCGATCACGAGCACGGGGGCGTCGTGCTTGATGCGGTCAACCAACGATGGGCCTCTCTTCCGGGCGTTTGTAGAGCTGCTGGCGCTGGCTGGCGGCCAGGGCTGCGGCAAGTGTCACAGTACCAACGCGGCCCATGAACATGGTGGCCGCCATGATGTAGACCCCGGCGTCGGGGAGTGAGGCGGTGAGTCCCGTCGTGAGACCCGATGTCGCGAAGGCCGAGATGACGTCGAAGAGCACGAAGTCGAGCGGCGCCTTCGAGATCTGCAGGATGAGGATGGAGGAGACCGCCACGGTCGTGGCGCCCCACAGCACCACCGAGACGCCGAGGCGCAGCACGTCGCCCGGGATGCGTCGGCCGAACGACTCCATGTCCTGCACGCCGCGCGCCTCGGCGAAGGCGGCGAGGAAGAGCACGGCCAGTGTCGTGACCTTGATGCCGCCTGCCGTCGACGCGGAGCCGCCGCCGATGAACATGAGCATGTCGGTCACGAGCAGGCTCGAGCCGTTGAGGTCGGGGATGTTGATGGTCGAGAAGCCGCCCGAGCGGGTCATCACCGAGAGGAAGAAGCTCTGGAACACCGTGTCGCCCGCGTTGAGGGTGCCGAAGGTCTTCGGATTGTCGAACTCGAGCACGATGTAGAGCACGGCGCCCGCCACGATCAGGAGCGCGCTCGTCACGAGCGTGAGCTTGACGTGCACCGACCAGCGCACCCGGAGATCCGGCCCGTGCCCCTTCTTGCGCTTGCGCCAGGCGCCGAGCGTGCGGGCGAGCGCGTAGATCACGGGGAAGCCGATGGCACCGAGGAAGACGCCCACCATGAGGATGGTGAGGAAGAAGTAGTCGTTGGCGAACGGCGTGAGCCCCTCGGCGTTGGGCGCGAAGCCGGTGTTCGTGAACGCCATCGCCGAGTAGTAGAGGCTGTGCCAGATGGCCTCGCCCACCGGGATGCCGTCGATGAGCATGCGGGGGAGCAGGAGTGCTGCGATCACGAGCTCGATCACGAGGGCGCTGATGGCCACGGTGGCGAGCAGCGAGCCGATCTCGCCGAGGCGCACGGCCTGCCCCTCGGCGACCGGGCCGTGGTGCATCCGGAGCGGGTTGGTGTCGCTGGCCGCGATGAGTCGGGCGCGGAGGCCGAGGCGGCGCGAGATGACGAGCCCCAGGATGCTCGCGAGGGTGAGCACGCCCAGAGCACCGATCTGCACGCCGATGTAGATGAGGACGTGACCGAACACCGACCAGTGGGTGGCCATGTCGACGGTCGCGAGACCCGTGACGCAGATGACCGAGACGGCTGTGAAGAGGGAGTCGGCGAGGGGGGTGACCTTGCCCGAGGCGCTCGAGATCGGCAGCGAGAACAGCACCGTGAAGATGACGATGAGGCTTGCGAAGATGAGGATCGCGAACCGCGACGGCGACTTCTCCGAGAACTCGCGCATGCCCTGGCGGAAACGGCCCGCCCAGGTGCGGCTGCGATTGAACGGGTTGCGGCTCGCCACGCTGCTGCGGATGCTCATCCCAGTTCCTCGTCTCGGCCGGGCATCGGCGCCGGCTGTCGGCCGCCCCTCGGTGAACGGTGCAATGCTACTCGCGGTGGCGCGGATCGGGAGCCACCCCACTAGCCTTGGGGAATGGCCGACATCTTCTCCGTGATCGCCGACCCCACGCGGCGCCAGCTCCTGTCGTTGCTGCTCGAGCGCTACGTCGCCACCGACCAGGTGAGCGCCTCGGGAGCGGGAGACGGCGAGTACAGCGTCTCCGAGCTCGTGGCCCAGCTCGAGCTGAGCCAGCCGACCGTGTCGAAGCACCTCAAGGTGCTGCGCGACACCGGACTCGTCGTCGTGCGAGAAGAAGGCCAGCACCGCTTCTACAAGATCGACGTCTCACCGCTGGAAGACGTGGAGGACTGGCTGATCCCGTTCCTCTCCGCCGACTTCGACACCGCGGAGGAGGACGAGCTGTGGGAGAACGCCTCGGATGCCGTCAAGTCGGCAGCAGCGTCGTTCGGCCAGAACGTCGGACGTCGTGCGGCCGCCACCTCGCACGCCGTGAAGAGCGTCGCCGACGACCTGGTGTCGAAGCTCCGCCGCTGACCGCGTGTGTGCGGTTCATTTGTGGGACCTGTGTGACTCCTGTTGCCCGTGAGGGTGCCTGGGCCCTATAGTTTCGCCATGGCAGAAGACCTGGACGACGTGCGCTTCCTCACCGTCGCCGAGGTCGCCGACATGATGCGCGTCTCGAAGATGACGGTCTACCGACTGGTGCACGCCGGCGAGCTGCCCGCCATCCGCTTCGGCCGTTCGTTCCGTGTGCCCGAATCGGCCGTGGCGTCGGCGGTCAAGAACCACATCGCCGATTCGGCGTAGCGCTTCCTGCTACACTTCTCCGAGGCTCTTCAGCCTCTGACCGCCGGTTCTGCGCGGTCTTCCCTGATACGTGTGAGGTTTGTGTGGGTTCTGTAATCAAGAAGCGTCGCAAGCGCATGGCGAAGAAGAAGCACCGCAAGCTGCTTCGCAAGACTCGCCACCAGCGTCGCAACAAGAAGTAGCGTCAGACTCACGTCTCGCGCGCTACGCGAGCAGAGCGTCAGGTTTCGGCCTGGCGCTTTTTGCTTTCCCGGTGCACGCTCCTTCCATGGCTGATCCCGAGTACTGCGCCACCCTGGTCGTCCGCGATGCGGTGACCAAGCTCGATGCGCTCGCGATCGTGGCGCTCGCCGTCGACCGGCCTGTGTCGGGAGCCGGCACCGTGCATCCGTTCATCGAGCTCGAGAGCGGTGCCCGGGTCGAGATCGAGATCCCGAAGTTCGGTGAGCCGCCGCCGCTCGCACTCGACGTGTACTCGGGCCTCGGCTTCGAGCACGCCGCCATGAGCGCGCTCGCGCTGCTCGCGCGGCTCGAGGAGGCCACGGCGTGGACGGTGAAGCCCGACTTCACCTTGTGAGGCCGAACGCTCGGCGGCGCTCGGTAGGCTGAAACCGTGCCCACCGTCGACCTCGCCCTCATCGGCAAGCCGGGGTGCCACCTCTGCGACGACGCCCGCGAGGTCGTGCGCTCCGTGATCGCCTCGCTCGACGGGGAGGTCGATGTCTCGATGACCGAGCTGTCGATCCTCGACGACCCGGCGCTCCTCGACGAGTTCGCCGAGGAGATCCCGGTCGTGACGATCGGCGGGCGCGTGCACACCATCTGGCGGGTCGAGCCGGCCCGCCTCCGAACCGCCCTGCTGGAGGCCGCCCCATGATCCGCCACGTCGTCGCCTGGAAGCTCCGTGCCACCGATCCCGCTCAGAAGGAGGCCGACGCCGCCGAGATCGTGCGGGTGCTGTCGGCGCTTCGCGAGACCGTGCCGTCGGTGAAGGAGCTCGACGTGGGCGCGAACATGGCGTACTTCGAGAAGAACTGGGACGTCGTGCTCGTGGCCGACTACGAGACGCTCGCCGATCTCGACGCGTACCAGGCGCATCCGGCGCACGTCGCCGCGGCGCCCGTCGTGGCCGCGCTCGTGGTTGATCGGGCCTCGGTGGACATCGAGATCTGAGGTCGATGACCGAGTAACAGTAGAAATGACGAGGACCGACGCCCTATACGGCGTCAGTCCTCGTCATTTCTACCGAAACTCGGCTAGGGCGTCAGGCGCGTCGGCCCGCGGAACAGGTAGACGACCTCGCGCAGGTTCGTCTGGTGCAGCATGAGCATCAGCACGCGCGAGAGCCCCATGCCGAATCCGCCGTGCGGCGGCACGCCGTAGCGGAAGAAGTCGAGGTAGAACTCGAGCTCCTCGGGGTCGAGCCCCTTCTCCTTCGCCTGCTCCACGAGCACCTCCACGCGGTGCTCGCGCTGGGCTCCCGTCGAGATCTCGACACCGTTGTAGATCAGGTCGTAGCTGTTGGTGAGCGATCCGTCGCCCTCGTGGCGCATGTGGTAGAACGGCCGGATGCTCGAGTCGTAGTCGGTGAGGAACACGAAGTCGTGCCCGTAGGTCTCCTTGACGTAGGCCGCGATGCGGCGCTCGCCCTCCGGGTCCATGTCGGCGTCCTCGCGGGGCACGACGTAGCCGTTCTCGGCCACGATGCGCTTCGCCTCGGCGAGCGGGATGCGCGGGAACGGCTGCGAAGGCACCTCGATGTCGACGTCGAAGAGCGCCTTGATCTCGTCGCCGTGCTTCTCCTTGACGGCGCGGAGCCCCGCGACCATGAGCTCCTCGTGCAGCTGCATGACGTCTTCGTGCGAATCGATCCAGGAGATCTCGGCGTCGACGCTCGTGAACTCGGTCGCGTGTCGCGAGGTGAAGGAGGGGTCGGCGCGGAACGCGGGCCCCACTTCGAAGACCTTGCCGAAACCGGCCGGCTGCGCCATCTGCTTGAAGAACTGCGGACTCTGCGCGAGGTACGCCTTGCCCTCGAAGTAGTCGACCTCGAACAGCTCGGCGCGCGACTCGCTCGCCGACGCCATGAGCTTGGGCGTGTGGATCTCGATGAAGTCGTGCTCCACCCAGTAGGTGCGCCAGGCGTGCTCGAGGGTGGTCTGCACCCGGAAGACGAGGTTCTGCTCGGGGCGGCGCAGGTCGAGGAAGCGCCAGTCCATGCGCTTGTCGACCCCGGAGTCGGGGGCGATCGGCGTCTCGGGGATGGCGGCGGTCACGACCTCGAGAGAGGTGAGCTTGACCTCGATGCCGCCGAGCTTCACGCGCTCGTCGTGCTTGAGCTCACCCGTCACCGTGATGAAGGAGCCCTGGGCGAGACCCGAGATGGCCTCCGAGATCGCCTCGGTCTCGTCGGTGCGCGGATTCACGAGCTGCACGGCGCCCGACTCGTCGCGCAGCACGACGAACTGCACCTTCTTCTGGTCGCGAACGGTGTCCACCCAGCCCGAGACGACCACGGGGCCGGCTTCGAGGGCGGAGAGGTTCTTGACGAGGGTGCGAGTCGGTTCGGTCACGGTAGAGGAGTCTACCGGCCCGGCCCCGTGTGCACCGGGCCGGGTCCGGCGCACCGGATAGAGGAGCTCAGGCGCGGCGCGTGGGGATGCGGCGGTAGCCGTCGATGCCGATGGCGCGCACGGTGGCGGCGATGCCGGCGACGGAGACGAGAGCGAACGCGGAGAGGGTGATGATGGTCATGGTCGGTGCCTTTCTTCCTCTCTATTCCAGTCGCTACAACTGTTCAGCACAATCTCATAGTTCTACAGCTCTGGTGTAGCGCAGCTACACGATCCTGTTCTCGGCGGATACACGGCGACCGCGATCGTAGACTGGATGCCGTGCCCGCCGCCCAACTCCATCTCGTCCGTCACGGAGAAGTCTTCAACCCCGACGAAGTGCTCTACGGGCGACTGCCGAACTTCGGGCTCTCCGACCTCGGCAAGCGGATGGCGGCGGCCGCCGCGAACGACCTCGCCGTGCGCGCCCGCCCGGTGAGCGCGATCTACACCTCGCCTCTGCAGCGAGCCCGCGAATCCGGTGAGCCCATCGTGGCCGCCTTCGGGCTGGAGCCGCGCATCGAGGAGCGCATCATCGAGCCCACGAATGCCTTCGAGGGCCGGCGCATGAAGGGCAAGGGCGGGGCGCTCCGGGATCCGCGGATGTGGCGGCACCTCTACAACCCGTGGCGGCCGGCCTGGGGCGAGGCCTTCCGGAGCATCTCCGGGCGCATGCTCGCGGCCATGGACGACGCCTTCGACACCGCAGAGAAGGCGGGCGACGGCGACGTCGTCATGGTCAGCCACCAGCTCCCCATCTGGATGGCGCACCGAGCGATCGTAGGCGAGCGACTGCCGCACGACCCGCGGAAGCGCCGCTGCGCCCTCTCCAGCATCACGACCTTCGAGCGCCGCGACGGCCGCTTCGTGGAGGTCGGCTACTCCGATCCCGGCGCCCCCCTCGCCGCTGCTGCGGTCGACGTGGGAGCCGTATGAGACGGCGACTCGCGGTGGCGGCCACGCTCGCTGCCGCCGCTCTCGTGCTGACCGGCTGCTCGAACGACCCGCTCGCCGAGCAGTACCGCGAGGGCAGCGGCAAGAACTTCATCTCCGGTGACGGCGCCGTGACCGAGATCGCCGAGGCCGACCGCGGTGAGCCGATCGAGTTCAAGGGCGTCGACGAGAACGGCGAGACGGTCTCCTCCGCCGACTACGCGGGCGAGGTGCTCGTGGTCAACTTCTGGTACGCCGGATGCGCCCCGTGCCGCGCCGAGGCGCCCCTGCTCGAAGAGGTCAACGCCGAGTACGCGGGCCAGGGAGCATCCTTCCTCGGCGTGAACGTGCGCGATCAGGCGTCGACCGCCCAGTCGTTCGCGAAGACCTTCGGCGTGACCTACCCCTCCGTCGTCGACACCGACGGAGCGCTGCAGCTCGCGTTCTCGGGCACGATCGCACCCAATGCCGTGCCCACCACTCTCGTGGTCGACACCGAGGGACGGGTCGCCGCCCGCATCCTCGGGCGCGTCACGGAGGCGTCGATCCTCGACGCGCTCGTGAAGTCGAACCTGGCCGGCTGACGGTGGACAACCCCTTCGCCGAGATCGTGCTGAGCGGTCAGCTCCTGCTCGCCATCCCGGTCGCCCTCCTCGCGGGTCTCGTCTCCTTCGCCTCCCCCTGCGTGCTGCCGCTCGTGCCGGGCTACCTCGGCTACGTCGGCGGCATCTCCGAGGCGGGGAGGGCCGCGGGCAGCGCCTCGGGCGCCGACGAGAAGGCCGCGCGCCGGGCCGGGCGCCGCCGCATGCTGCTCGGCATCGCCCTGTTCATCCTCGGCTTCTCGCTCATCTTCCTGGCCTACTCCGCCGTCTTCGGAGCCCTCGGCTTCTGGCTGATCCAGTGGCAGGACACGATCACCCGCATCATGGGTGCCGTCGTGATCGTGCTCGGCCTCGTGTTCATCGGGCAATTCAGCTTTCTCCAGCGCACCTTCAAACCGAGCTGGCGACCGGCCACGGGGCTCATCGGCGCCCCCGTGCTCGGCATCGTCTTCGGTCTCGGCTGGACCCCGTGCATCGGCCCGACCCTCAGCGCCATCCAGGCGCTCAGCCTCACGAGCGGTTCCGCTTGGAGCGGCGTGCTCCTCGGCCTCTTCTACTGCATCGGCCTCGGCGTGCCCTTCCTGCTCGTCGCCCTCGGGTTCGAGTGGGTGGCGGGCTCGGTCGCGTTCCTCAAGCGGCACATCCGCACCATCAACATCATCGGTGGCGCACTCCTCGTGCTCATCGGCATCCTGATGGTCTCGGGCCTCTGGACGATCTGGGTCTACCAGCTGCAGGCGGTGATCACCGGCTATGTCACGCCCGTCTGATCACTACGACTCCACCGAGATCACCCAGCCCCGGCTCGGCCCGGTCGGCTGGCTGCGCTGGTTCTGGCGGCAGCTCACGAGCATGCGCACGGCGCTGTTCCTCCTCCTCCTGCTCGCCCTCGCCGCCGTGCCGGGCTCGCTCGTGCCGCAGCGTGCGGCCGACCCCAACGGCGTCACGCAGTACTTCGTCGACAACCCGGATCTCGCGCCCGTGCTCGACTCGGTGCAGGCCTTCGACGTCTACACCTCGGTCTGGTTCTCGTCGATCTACCTGCTGCTGTTCGTCTCGCTCATCGGCTGCGTCATCCCGCGCACGAAGCACCACTTCGAGGCCCTGCGCGCCAAGCCGCCGCGCACCCCCGCACGGCTGTCGCGGCTCGCGGGGTTCACGACGCGCGAGATCGAGGGCGCTCCGGATCGCTCGGCCGCCTCGGTGATCGAGTCGGCGCGCGCCTTGCTCAAGCGCCAGCGCTACCGCACGGTCGTGTTCACGAACGTCGACAAGCGCACCGGGCAGGAGGTCGTCTCGGTGTCGGCCGAGCGCGGCTACCTGCGCGAGACCGGCAACCTCGTCTTCCACTCGGCGCTCGTCGGCATCCTGCTCGCCGTGGGCATCGGCGGCGGGTTCGGCTACAGCGGTCAGCGCGTGATCGTGGAGGGCCAGACCTTCGTGAACACCCTGCTGGCCTACGACTCCTTCAACCCGGGCCGGTTCTTCAACGACAGTCAGCTCGCGCCCTACTCCATCACCCTCGACGAGTTCGAGGCCACCTACGAGACCCAGCCGAACAACGCCTTCGGCCAGCCGCTGGACTACACCGCCTCGGTCACGACGAGCGAGGGCGGCGACGAGTCCGAGGCGGCCATCAAGGTCAACGAGCCGCTCAAGATCGGCGGCACCGACGTCTTCCTGCTCGGCAACGGCTACGCGCCCACCATCACGGTGCGCGACACCGAGGGCGAGGTCGTCTTCACCGACTCGGTGCCGTTCCTGCCGCAGGACTCGAACCTCACCTCGCTCGGTGTCGTGAAGATCCCGGATGGCCTCGCCGACCAGGTGGGTCTCATCGGCTTCTTCTACCCCACCCAGGCGGAGTCGGCCACGGGCGCCTACTTCTCCTCGTTCCCGTCGCTGGAGTACCCGGTGCTCACCCTCAACGTCTACGACGGCGACCTCGGTCTCGACGGCGGCGTGCCGGCATCCGTCTACTCGCTCGACACCGACAGCATGAACCAGCTCACGGGCGGATCGACCGGTGTCGACTCGATCGAACTCGTGCCGGGCCAGGAGGCGGAGCTGCCGAACGGACTCGGCACCGTGAGCCTCGACGACGTGAAGCGCTTCGCGTCGTTCGACGTGCACCACGACTCGACCCAGGGCTGGGTGCTGCTGTTCGCGATCCTGGTCACGGCAGGGCTGCTCACGTCGCTGTTCATCCCGCGGCGACGGGTGTGGGTGAAGGCGGCCGAACGGGCCGACGGCACCCTGCACGTCGAGTACGCGGGGCTCGCCCGTGGCGACGACCCCCGTCTCGACGAGGCCGTCGACGCCCTCGCCACCCGGCACGCCGCCGGGTTCCCCGCTGCGGATCCTGCGGGTTCCGGCGGACCCTCGTCTCCTCCCGAATCCAAGGCTTAGGCTCTCTCTGTGACGCAAACGCTCGACGATCTCTCCCTCATCCTCATCTACTCGGCCATGGGGGTGTACGCCCTCGCCTTCATCGCGTTCACGCTCGACCTGGCGCGGCGGTCGTCGACGGTCAAGAAGGCCGTGGCCGAGGATGTGCCCGTGGCCGTGGGGGCGGGAGTCTCCGGCGCATCCGGATCCGTCCTCTCCAAGGGCGGCTCGGGCGGCTCGGGCGACTCTGGCGACTCGGCCGATTCGCTCGTCTCGCTCGAGGGTCGCGACTCCTCCGGCCGCCGCTCGCTCGCGCTGCGGCTGGGCGTGGTGTTCACGGTGCTGGCCTTCGTCATCCAGCTCGCCGGCGTCATCCTCCGCGGCATCGCGGCCGCCCGCGTGCCGTGGGCCAACATGTACGAGTTCTCCATCACGGGGACCGTGCTCATCGTGGCCGTCTTCCTCGTGCTGCTGCTCAGGGAGGACCTGCGGTTCCTTGGCACCTTCGTGACCGGGCTCGTGCTGGTGCTCCTCGGCGTCTCCACCATCAACTACTACGTGGCGATCTCGCCGCTGCCGCCGGCGTTGCAGTCGGCCTGGCTCGTCATCCACGTGCTCGTCGCGATCCTCGGCACGGCGTTCTTCGCGCTCGGCGGTGCGCTCTCGATCATCCAGCTGCTGCAGACCCGTGGGGATGCGATGGGCCGGCTGAGCGCGGCACTCAGGCTGCGGTTCCTCCGCACGCTGCCCGACGCCGACTCGCTCGAGCGACTCGCCTACCGGGTCAACATCGTGGGCTTCGTGTTCTGGACCTTCACCCTCATCGCCG
Organism: Herbiconiux oxytropis; assembly: GCF_024979315.1. Lineage (GTDB taxonomy): Bacteria > Actinomycetota > Actinomycetes > Actinomycetales > Microbacteriaceae > Herbiconiux > Herbiconiux oxytropis. The sequence continues at coordinate 62,216 of NZ_JANLCK010000008.1, forward strand.
GCGCCATCTGGGCCGAGCGCGCTTGGGGCCGCTACTGGGGCTGGGACACCAAAGAGGTGTGGACCTTCATCATCTGGGTGATCTACGCGGGGTACATCCACGCACGGGCCACACGCGGGTGGCGCGGGTCGAGGTCGGCGTGGCTCGCGATCGTGGGTTTCGCGGCGGTGCTGTTCAACTTCGGCGTGGTGAACGTGTTCTTCAAGGGACTGCACGCCTACTCGGGGCTGTAGACCGCCGCCGGCTGTTCAGAACTGCAATCCTCCCGAGGACCGCGGCCTCTGACGGCTCGGAAGCCGTCTGCGTTGCGGTTTCGAACCGGATCGCACGTCAGAGCAGAGCGTGCACGCGGGTGACTCGGTCGCGCCACCACTGTTCGCGGGCGAGGGCCGGGCGCAGGCGCTCGAGCAGGCCGGCGTCGGGCACCGGCCGTTCGACCGTGATGCTGCCGCCTCGGGCGCGCAGGCTCCTGGCGGGTGCGACGACGTCGGTCTCGAAGAGGTCGACCGTGGCGAGCCCGCAGTCGTAGGGGAGTTCGGGGAGGGCCGCGGCGAGATGCGCGCCGAGGGCGATGCCCACCGAGCTCTCGAGTGCCGAGGAGATCACGGCGGGGAGGCCGGCCTCCGCCACGACGGCGAGGGCGCGGCGGAGGCCGCCGAGCGGCTGGGCCTTCACCACGAGCAGGTCGGCGGCGCCCGCACGGGCCACGGCGAGCGGATCGTCGGCCTTCCGCACGCTCTCGTCGGCGGCCACGGGGATGCCCAGGTAGCCGATGCGGCGGCGGAGCTCGGCGAGCTCGTCGACGCTCGCGCACGGCTGCTCGAGGTACTCGAGATCGAACTCCGCGAGGCGGTGCACGGCGTGCTCGGCCTCGTCGAGGTTCCAGCCGCCGTTGGCGTCGAGGCGGATGCGGCCCTCGGGGCCGACGAGTTCGCGCACGCGGGCGATCCGGTCGACGTCGTCAACGAGGGTCTGGCCGCGTTCGGCGACCTTGACCTTGACCGTGCGGCAGCCGTCGTAGTGCGCGAGCACGCGCTCGACGTCGGCGGCCGGCACGGCGGGCAGGGTCGCGTTCACGGGGATGCTCGTGCGGACGAGGGGCGGCGCTGGCCGCCAGCCGAACTCGAGGGCGGCACGGAGCCAGGCGGCCGACTCGACGTCGTCGTATTCCGGGAAGGGGGAGAACTCGGTCCAGCCCTCGGGGCCCTCGATGAGGGCGAGCTCGCGCACGGTCTGGCCGCGGAAGCGGGTGTGCAGGGGGAGGGCGACCACGCGCATCCGCTCGAGGATGTCTGCCAGGGCGGGGTGTTCCTGTTCGTCCAGCACTCCACAAGTGTCGTCCCGCTCACACCCATCCACAATCCCGCCCCCCGACGTGGGCCGGATCGGCCGGGCGCGTAACCTTGCAGCATGAGCGATCGCACCACCGTCTCCGACATCTTCGACCCCTCCGAGTGGGTCGTCGCGCCCGGTTCCGAGGGCTTCACCGACATCACGTACCACCTCGACACGGCGGGTCAGGTGGCGCGCATCGCGTTCGACCGGCCGGAGGTTCGGAACGCCTTCCGACCCAAGACGGTCGACGAGCTCTACTCGGCGCTCGACGACGCGCGGCAGAACCCGCGCGTGGGGGCGGTCCTCCTCACGGGCAACGGTCCGAGCCCGCGCGACGGCGGGTGGGCGTTCTGCAGCGGGGGAGACCAGCGCATCCGTGGCCGCGACGGCTACAAGTACTCCGAAGAGGAGACCGCGGCGGGCATCGATCCGGCGCGGGCCGGGCGCCTGCACATCCTCGAGGTGCAGCGGCTCATCCGCTTCATGCCCAAGGTCGTCATCGCGGTCGTGCCCGGTTGGGCGGCCGGGGGCGGGCACTCGCTGCACGCCGTCTGCGACCTCACCATCGCGTCGGCCGAGCACGGTCGCTTCAAGCAGACGGATGCGGATGTCGGTTCGTTCGACGCAGGCTACGGCAGCGCCTACTACGCCAAGCAGATCGGGCAGAAGTTCGCGCGCGAGGTCTTCTTCCTGGCTGAGGAGTACAGCTCGCAGCGGGCCTACGAGATGGGGGCGGTCAACAAGGTGGTGCCGCACGCCGAGCTCGAGGCCGAGGCGCTGCGCTGGGCACGCATCGTGCTCGGCAAGTCGCCCACGGCGATCCGCATGCTGAAGTACGCGTTCAACGCGGTCGACGACGGCCTCGTGGGTCAGCAGATCTTCGCGGGCGAGGCCACCCGCCTCGCCTACGCCAGCGACGAGGCGGTCGAGGGCCGCGACTCCTTCCTCGAGAAGCGGAATCCCGACTGGTCGGGCTTTCCGTACCACTTCTGATGCGTGCGGCGAGCGCGGTGCGCGGGGCCGGCGGCGCGGTGGTGTCTGCGGGGGCCGTGGTTGCGGCGCGGGTGATCGGCGTGCCGGCCGGGGGCGGTGCTGCGGCGCAGGAGGAGCGAGTCACCGCGGCCGATGCGCGGTGGGTGGCGGATGCGGCGCAGGTGGTGCGCGTGGCTGCGGTGCGGGCGACGCGGGTGCGGGCAGCGACGATGGCTGGGGCGGCGGGGTGACTCGCGCGCTCGAGGTCATCGACGGGTCGGACGCTGCGGTGGTCGAGCGGGAGCTGCGGCGGGCGCTGGGCAACGACGGGTCCGCGATCCTGCCGCGGGAGGGCGTGCGAGGGCTGGGAGATCCCGCGGTCGCGGGTCCGGTGCTGCCGACGGAGGTGCCGAAACGGGTGTCGCTCGTGATCGAGACCTCGGGCTCGTCGGGGCTGCCCAAGCGCGTGGCGCTCAGCTCCGACGCGCTGCTGGCCTCCGCGGCCGCCACCGAGGCAGCCCTCGGCGGGCCGGGGCAGTGGCTGCTCGCTCTTCCCACGCATTACATCGCGGGGGTGCAGGTGCTCGTGCGGTCGATCGTGGCCGGCATCGCCCCGGTCGTGCACCCGCGCGGTCACTTCTCGGCCGAGACCTTCGCCGATCTCGCCGAGCAGCTCCAGGCGCCGCTGCGCTTCACATCGCTCGTGCCAGCCCAGCTCGTGCGACTCGTCGAGGCGTCGGAGGCCGACCCGCGCATCCGTGCCGCTGCCGCCCGCTTCGATGCCGTGCTCGTGGGCGGACAGGCGCTGCCCGACCTGCTGGCCGAGCGCGCGTCGGGACTCGGCATCCGCGTGGTGCGCACGTACGGATCGAGCGAGACGGCGGGCGGGTGCGTCTACGACGGCATCCCCATCGGGCGGGCCTCGGCGCGGGTGGTCGACGGGGAGCTGGAGCTCGCGGGGCCCATGCTCGCCGAGGGGTATCTGGGAGACGACGAGCTCACGGCCGATCGCTTCCGCGTGGCCGACGGCACGCGGTGGTACCGCACGGCTGACAGCGGAACCGTGGTCGACGGCGTCGTGCGGGTGACCGGCCGGGTCGACAACGTCATCATCTCGGGAGGCGTCAAGGTCTCGCTCGATCGGGTCGAGCGACTCGTGCAGAGCGTTCCGGGCTTCGAGCAGGCCGTCGTGGTGCCGCGTGCCAGTGAGCGCTGGGGGCAGGTGAGCGAACTCGTCGTGGAGGAGGGCGCGAGCGGCACGACGGGCCAGGGCAGCGCGGTGGACGGCAGTTCGGTGAACGGCAGTTCGGTGAACGGCAGTTCGGCGGAGGCCAGTTCGGCGGGGGGCAGTGCATCGGAGGGCCGTGCGGCGGAGGGCAGTGCGGCGGAGGCCAGCGCGGCAGAGGGCAGTGCGGCGGAAACCAGCGCGGCAGAGGGCAGTGCGGCGGGCGGTGGCGGCGAGCGCGTCCCGGGCGGACTGGGTGTGCGGGGCCCCGACAGCGCGCTCGAGCGGGTGCGGGCGGTGGTGATCGAGGCCGCGGGCCGTCCGGCTGCTCCGGCGGGGCTCACCCTCGTGCGGTCGCTCCCGCGCCTGGCCTCCGGAAAGCCCGACCGCGCAGCGTTGGCCGAGTGGTTCGCGACCCCGCGGCCCTGAGCGGCCGCCGGAGGGGCCCGGTGGGCGGCGGTCGGCGGAAACGACGGAAGAACCTACTCTTGGGAGCGAACGACGGAGCCTCCACCGCGCTGGCCCGAAGACTCCTTCGTTCCCGCCGTGAACCGGCGTGCAGGGGAGCGCCCCCATCCCCACCCCAGCCCACGCGAATAGAATCAGGCCGATGTCCACCAGCAAGAAGAAGCGACCCCGCGGCAACCCCGCGCGATCCGGCAACCCCGCCCGCGCGCACCGAGTGGCGGACGGCGGCGGCGGCACCACGGTCGATGGCCGCCCGGCCACACCGCCGGCCGGTCCCCGCACGCCGGCGGCCGCCTGGATAGCCGGTGCGCGCCTGCGCACCCTCACGCTCTCCATCGCGCCCGTCGCGCTCGGCACCGGCGCGGCCGCCGTGATGACCGACATCGACCTCCCCCTCGTGCTCCTGTGCCTCGCCGTCTCGGTGCTCCTGCAGATCGGCGTGAACTACGCCAACGACTACTCCGACGGCATCCGCGGCACCGACGACCACCGCGTCGGTCCGCCCCGCCTCACCGGATCCGGTCTCGTCCCGGCCAGGCGAGTGCTCACCGCCGCCCTCGTGTTCTTCGGGCTGGCCGCCGTGGCAGGCCTCGCCATCACGGTCATCACGGGCCACTGGTGGCTCCTGGCCGTCGGGGCCGTCGCGATCGCCGCGGGCTGGTTCTACACCGGCGGCAAGCATCCGTACGGCTACTACGCGCTCGGCGAGGTCTTCGTCTTCATCTTCTTCGGACTCGTGGCGACCGGGGGCACGACGTTCATCCTGGCAGGAGACATCAGCACCGAGAGCTGGCTCTCCGGAGTCGCGATCGGGCTGATCGCGTGCGCGGTGCTGATGGCCAACAACATCCGGGACATCGATCAGGACAAGCTCGCCAAGAAGCGCACCCTCTCGGTGCTGATCGGCCGCACCGCCTCCCGCGTGGTCTACGTGGTCTACCTCGTGCTGGCCTACGCGATCCTGTGGTTCTTCGGGCTGCTCTACCCGCTTGCGCCCCTCGTGTTCTTCACGCTGCTCATCACCGTGCCGGCCTCGATCATCATGATCACGGCCAGGAAGCCGCGCGAGTTCGTGACCGTGCTGCAGCTGACGAGCCTGTTCGGACTGCTCTACGGGATCGGCCTCGGGCTGGCCTTCGCGTTCTGAGCCTGTGCGCCGGCGGCCGCGGCGGTGCCGGCGGGCGCGGCGCCGTGGGCGGGGTCAGCGCTCGGTGCGGTCGACGGCCGAGTCCTCCACGTCCTCGTCCTCCGACACGGCGGCAGGCTTGGCGTTCCGCGCCTGACCGCGATTCTCCCGGGCGGCGTAGAGCGAGCGCGAGGCCTCGTCACGGGGCTTCCGCAGCACGATGATCGAGATGCAGAGCGAGATGAGAGCGGCGATCACGGCGGCGAGCCAGGGGGTGATCTGCAGCAGCAGGAGGATCGCGAGGACGCCGGCGAAGATGCCCACACGGATGAGGGTGTACACGAGCCAGGTGCGTCCAGGATTCACACCGTCGAGTCTAAAGCGTGCATCCTGATGGCCCGCCGAGCCGCTGCGGGAGGGGAGCACCTGGCCAGGCTCGGGACGCCGCAGATCCCGGTCAGGTCACGGTCGTGGAACACGCAGTCGGCTCCCGGATGGCGGGGGTACGCTTACGGCATGGCCCGCGTACTCCTCGCTCTCGTCATCGTCGTCGTGGCGTTCACCGTCTACGCGCTCGTCGATTGCCTGATGCTGCCGAAGGCGCGCGTGAAGGCTCTTCCGCGCGTGGCGTGGGTGTTCATCATCATCCTGTTCACCCCGATCGGCGGCATCCTGTGGCTCGTCTTCGGGCGGGCCCGACGCACCACGTCCCCGACCATGCGCGCCATGGGTCCGGATGACGATCCCGATTTCCTCGGGACCATCCGCATGGTCCCCGATCCGACCGAAGATGAGCGCATCCGCGAGCTCGAGAAGCGTCTGGCCGAGACCGACGACGAGACGGACAACGGCAGAACCGACCGGTGACCGCCTCCGCCCCCACACCGTCAGGGAGCGCGGACGCGAGTGCTGCGGCGACCTTCGCCGACCGCCTCGTGCGCGCCCTCGCCGCACTCGGGGTGCAGCACGCTGTGGTCTCCCCGGGCTCCCGCTCCCAGGCCCTCGCTCTGGCGCTCGCCGAACTCGAGACCGAGGGCGTGCTGCAGCTCCACGTGCGCATCGACGAGCGCGTCGGCGCCTTCACCGCTCTCGGAATCGCACGGGAGACCGGGGTTCCCGCGCTCGTCGTGACCACATCGGGCACGGCGGCCGCCAACCTCCTGCCCGCGGTCGTGGAGGCGAGCCATTCCGGCGTGCCGATGATCGTGCTCACAGCCGATCGCCCCGAGCACCTCCGAGGCACCGGCTCCAACCAGACCACCTACCAGCCCGGGCTCTTCGGCCGCTTCGCGCGCTGGGAGGCCGACGTGCCGGCACCGACCCTCGAGGCGATCCCGGATGCGCGGCGCCTCGCCGCCGAGGCGGTCGCGGTCTCGACGGGCCCGGATCGCGGCCCGGTGCACCTGAACCTGCAGTTCGTCGAGCCGCTGTCGGGCACGGTGCTCGCTGACGACGGCGCCGCGAACGACACCCCGCCGGCCGCCGGCACCGCGGCGAACGACACGGCCGCCCGCACAGGCACCGACGCCTCGCCGGCCGCCCGCACCGGCACCACCGCCGAGCGTCGCACCCGCCACCTGCCGCGCGGCCCCCGCACCCTCGTCGTCGCGGGCGCCGATGCGGGCGAGCGCGCCCAGGAGATCGCCGCCGAGGCGGGCTGGCCGCTCGTGGCGGAGGTCTCGAGCGGAGCGCGGTTCGGTCCCCTTCTCGCTCAGCACCATCGCGAACTGCTCGACCATCCCGACTTCGGCGGGCGGGTGGAGCGCGTGGTCGTGCTCGGGCATCCCACGCTCAGCCGCCAGGTGGCCGCACTGCTCAGCCGCGACGGACTCGACCTCACCGTCGTGGCCGGGCCCGGCGAGCCCGTGGTCCCGCATCCGGATGCCGTGCTCGTCGACGAGGTCACGGTCGACCCCGAGGACCGTGCCGACCGGGCCGCCCGTGCCTGGACCGGCCAGTGGGTGTTCGCCGGCCGCGACCTGGCCGAGGAGGCCGCCGCCGAGGACGACGTGGCACCGCCCGTGATCGTGCAGGGCGGCAGCGAGGACATCGAGGGGTCGCGCGCCTACGCCAAGGGCGAGCTCGCGGCCCTGAACGCCCCCATCACCCGGCGCGCCCTCGCGCTCGCGGTGTGGCGGGCGACCTGGCCGCACGACCGGCTCGTGCTCGGGGCGTCGCGCCTCATCCGGGAGCTCGATGCGGCGGCGCCGGGCAAGCGGATCTCGGTGCACGCGAACCGCGGACTCGCCGGGATCGACGGCACGGTGGCGACCGCCACGGGCATCGCCCTCGCGAGCCAGAGCGCCGGTGCCGGTGCCACCCGCACGGCTCGCGCGGGCACGGCTCCTGCCGGCACCGCTCGCACGGCCCGCGCCGGCACCACCCGCGTGCTCCTCGGCGACCTCACTCTCCTGCACGACGCCGGTGCCCTGCTGCTGCCCCCAGGGGAGACCGCTCCGCGCCTCCAGCTCGTGGTCGGCAACGACGGTGGCGGCAGCATCTTCGACGGGCTCGAGGTGGCGGGCACTGCGGCACCGGATGCCTTCGACCGCGTGCTCTTCACCCCCCAGCAGGTCGACCTGGCGGCGCTCGCCGCGGCCTACGGCTGGACCCACCGCCTCATCACCCGCCGCGGCGATCTCGACTCTGCGTTGTCGTCACCGCCTCCGGGCCGCAGCATCATCGAGGTCCGGCTCGCGCGCTGAACGCGACCGCCTCGACCACTCGGTCCGCGTCCTCTCCTCCACACCCGACGCACAGCGGATGCCCGGGCGGGATCCCTGTGGACAAGTCCAGGATGTCGGATCCGCGAACTAGGCTCGACACGTGACCCTCCCCACCGCCTCCGCCGCCCTCGACACCCTCAGCCGGGTGTTCGGCTACGACTCGTTCCGTGGCGACCAGGCCGAGATCATCGACCACGTCATCGGCGGGGGAGACGCGGTCGTGCTCATGCCCACGGGTGCGGGAAAGTCGCTGTGCTACCAGGTGCCGTCGATCGTGCGGCAGGGAACGGGCGTCGTCGTCTCGCCGCTCATCGCGCTCATGCACGACCAGGTGGAGGCCATGAAGGCCGTGGGCGTGCGCGCGGCGTTCCTCAACTCCACGCAAGACGCAGGCACCCGGGCCGAGGTCGAGTCGGCCTACCTCGCGGGTGAGCTCGACCTGCTCTACGTCGCACCCGAGCGGCTCTCCTCCGAGAGCACCAAGCGGTTCCTCGCGAGCGGCGAGATCGCGCTCTTCGCGATCGACGAGGCGCACTGCGTCTCCCAGTGGGGCCACGACTTCCGGCCCGACTACCTGGCGCTCGCCGAACTCGCCGAGCGCTGGCCCGACGTGCCGCGCATCGCCCTCACCGCCACGGCCACCGAGGCGACCCACAAGGAGATCACCTCTCGGCTGTCGCTCGGCGAGGCGCGGCACTTCGTCGCGTCGTTCGACCGGCCGAACATCCAATACCGCATCGACCCGAAGAACGAGGTGCGCAAGCAGCTGCTGTCGTTCATCCGCTCGGAGCACCAGGGCGACGCGGGGATCGTCTACGCCATGTCGCGGAAGACGGTGGAGCAGACCGCCGCGTTCCTGGCGCAGAACGGCATCGACGCCATGCCGTACCACGCGGGGCTCGACGCGGGGGTGCGGGCGCGCACGCAGGCGCGGTTCCTACGGGACGAGGGAGTGGTGATCGTCGCGACGATCGCGTTCGGCATGGGCATCGACAAGCCCGACGTGCGGTTCGTGGCGCACATCGACCTGCCGAAGTCGGTCGAGGGCTACTACCAGGAGACGGGTCGTGCCGGCCGAGACGGCCTCCCGTCGACGGCGTGGATGGCCTACGGGCTCAACGACGTGGTGCAGCAGCGACGCATGATCGACGAGTCGCCCGGCGACCTGGCGCACCGTCGTCGGCTGTCGTCGCACCTGGATGCGATGCTCGCGCTGTGTGAGACCGTGCACTGCCGCCGGGTCAACCTGCTGGGGTACTTCGGCCAGCCGAGCGAGCCGTGCGGCAACTGCGACACGTGCATCACCCCGCCCGAGGCGTGGGACGGCACGGTGCCGGCGCAGAAGCTGCTCTCCACGGTGGTGCGGCTCGAGCGGGAGCGCAATCAGCGTTTCGGCGCGGGGCACCTCATCGACATCCTGCGCGGCAAGCGCACCGACCGGGTGGGGCAGTGGGGGCACGATGCGCTGAGCACCTGGGGCATCGGCGAAGACCTCAGCGAGCAGCAGTGGCGCGGTGTCGTGCGGCAGCTGCTCGCGCAGAGCCTGCTCGCGGTGAACGACGACGGCTACGGCACGCTCGTCATCACCCCCGCCAGCGCGGAGGTGCTCTCGGGCACCCGCACCGTGCAGCTCCGGCGCGAGCCCGAACGGGCGGCGCGTTCGGGTTCCGGCTCGGGTGGTTCGGGTTCGGGCGGTTCGGGGCGCACTCGCTCGTCGGCCGCCAAGGCGGATCTCTCTGAGGCGGATGCCGCGCTGTTCGAGGAGCTGCGGGCGTGGCGAGCGGCCACGGCTCGGGAGCAGGGAGTGCCGGCCTACGTCGTCTTCCACGACGCCACGCTCGCGGCGGTCGCCTCCCTGCGTCCCGCCTCGGTCGCCGACCTCGAGGGCATCGCGGGCATCGGCGAACGCAAGCGCGACTCCTACGGGGCCGGCCTCGTGGAGGTCGTCGTCGCCGGCACCTTCACCCCGGTGGAGTCCGACGGTGCGGCGGATGCCGCCGGCTCCGGCGCTGCGGGCGACGCCGCGGCCTCGAGCGGCTCCCATGCAGGCTCTGGCGCGAGGGGTGCGGGCTCGCGCAGCGGTGGCTCTTCCGGCACCGGATCGGGTTCACGCGGCGGTGCCAATGGCAGATCAGCGTCGCGCGGTGGTCGCTTCACGTCCGCCCGTGGTCAGCAGCCCGCCTTCGATGAGGCGCCTCCCTTCGACGACGTCCCGCCGGACGACGACGTCCCCTACGACGACTACCCGCCCTACGACGACCTCGACGCCCCGCCTGCCCAGCCCTGATCCGCCGGCCTCGACGCCTGAACCGGCGCGTGCCACGGGCGACGGCTACGAGCGGGCGTCGAGAAGAGACTGCATGTAGTCGATCTCACTCTGCTGAGCCACGATGATGGCGTTCGCGAGCGTCACCACGAGGGGGTTCGTGGTGCGGGCGACCGCCGCCTCCGCCATCTCGACACCACCACGATGGTGCGCGATCATCAGCTGGAGGTAGAGGCGCTCGGCCTCGACTCCGCGCAGCCGCTGGAGCTCGTTGAGCTGCTCGAAGGTGGCCATGCCCGGCATCGGATCGCCCGGCACCATGGGCTCGGACGCCGGGGTGGACGCCGCGTCATCCATGAGCGGATCCGCCGTGGCCTGCGCGCCACCGTGACCGTGGCCCGAGTCGGAGCCGTCGAGGGTGGGCTGGAGCATCCAGCTCATCACCGGGCGGGTCGAGGCCTGCGAGAGACCCCACATGTTGAGCCACGCGTACATCTGGCCCGACTGCTGCGACTGGGAGGTCGCGATGTCGTAGGCGAGGGAACGCACCTCGGCGTCGTCGGTGACGTCGCGCAGGATGAGCGACATCTCGACCGCCTGGTTGTGGTGGGTCTGCATGTCACGCGCGAAGCCCGCCTCGACACTGCCGTCGGAGGGCGTGGGCACGCGGGGAGCCGCGAGCCACCCGGCGGAGAAGACCGCCACCACCACGACGACCGCCGCCACGACGCCCGCGAGCACGAGCCGCCCCCGCCCACCGCGTCGCGGCACGGCCTCTGCGGGCGTCGCGGGCGTCGCGGTCGTCGCGGTCGCTCGATCTCCCGGATCCGGGGGAGCGCTGCCGGAGAGCTCCCCGGGCGTCAAGCGACCTTGCCCGGGGCGTTCAGGCCGCCGGTGCAGGCGGCGCCGGGCTCGGGCGCGTCGTTCGAGCGCCAGAACTTCTTCACGAAGTCGCCGAGCCGCTCGTCGTCGACGCCGTCGAGGAGCACCTGGTTGTTCCAGGCCGAGATGACGACGGGAGCCGGGATGCCGGGGTAGGGCGAGAGCACCACGTAGTTGTCGGGCAGCGAGTCGCGCAGCGTCTGCACGCCGGCCTCGTCGACCAGCTCGGGGTCGTAGGTCACCCAGACAGCGCCGTGCTCGAGCGCGTGCACCGCGTTCTCGTCGGGCACGGGCTCGGTGTAGACCCCGCAGTTCAACCACACGGCGTTGTGGTCGCCTCCCGCGGGTGGGGTCTGCTCGTAGTCGACCGAGGTGGTGACGTGGTTGGCCGTGAGCTCGTAGGTCTGCAGGTCGCCGATCGCGATCGACGCCGGGTCGACCTCGGGCTCGGCGCTCGTGACCACGAACGTGATGATGAGCCCCACAGCGAGGACACCCGCGATGCCGCCGCCGATGATGCCGAAGCGGCGGTTGCGCTGCTGCTTCTTCTGCTGCGCCAGGTGCGCCGCCACCTTCTCGGCACGACGGGCCTCGCGCTCCTCCTTGACGGAGAGCTTCTTGGCCTGGTCCTTCGCCTTGGGCGGCACGCCGCCGGAAGCCGAACCGCCGGAAGCCGAACCGCCGGACGCGGATGAGGACGAGGAACGGGTGGCGTCGTCGTTGCGAGGAGTCACGGGTCTCATTTCGAAAGGGACTTATTGTCGGTACAACTATTCCGGATCCGGCTGAAGAATGCATCCGAACCCCGCTCCGGCACGATCCTCAGGGTGAGTTCCTATGAATGCTCCCATAGCCGCACCCGCATACACCCCGTGTGAGGATCGGAGAATGCTCAAGACCGTGCTGCGCGGCGTCACCCGCCCCGTCGCCCGGGTGCTCTACCGGCCGACCGTCACAGGCCGCGAGAACGTCCCACGCCAAGGCCCCGTGCTCTTCGCGAGCAACCACCTGAGCTTCATCGACAGTGTCGTGATCACGCTCATCGCCCCCCGCGACGTGCGGTTCCTCGCCAAGTCCGAGTACTTCACCGGCACCGGCGCCAAGGGCCGGGTCTCGAAGGGCTTCTTCGAGTCGATCGGCGCCATCCCCGTCGACCGTGAGAGCAACACCGCCGCTCAGGACTCGCTCGAGCGCGGCCGGGAGGTGCTCGAGGCCGGCGGCGCCTTCGCCATCTACCCCGAGGGCACGCGTTCCCGCGACGGCCGGCTCTACAAGGGCCGCACGGGCGTGGCCTGGCTCGCCCTGACCACGGGCAGTCCCATCGTGCCGGTCGCGCTCACCGGCACTGAGGAGCTGCTGCCCGTGGATGCCAAGGTGCCGCGGATCCGCCCCGTCACGATCCGGTTCGGCGAGCCGATCGACCCGACCTCGTACGGCGAGGCGGGCGCGGCCCGCTCCCGCCGCCGACTCACCGACGACGTGATGCTGGCCATCGGCGAGATGTCGGGCCAGGAGCGCGCGAACGCCTACAACGAGCCTCCTGCGGCCTCGGTGGTGGAGCGCGTGCGCCGAGTCCTGCACCGCAACGACCCCAGCTGACCGCTCCGACCCGATCCCGCCCCCTACCAGGTCGTGCGTGCGGCCGGACCGGGGACGATGGCCGCCGACGAATCCGGCACGGCCCGCCCGCTCTCGTCGACGAAGGCGAGACGGAGCGGGGCACCCGTCGCAGCATCCACCACGCGGGAGCTCCGCCCTCCTGCATACGGATTGAACGTGTCACCCCACTGGATCATCGCGCCCGCCACCAGGGCCAGCCCCCGCCCGCTCTCGGTCAGGTGGTAGCTCGACCGCTCCCGGGAGCCGGCCTCCCGGTAGGCGCGCTTCTCCAGCACCCCAGCGGCGACCAGCTTGGCGAGCCGGTCGGTGAGGATGTCGGTCGAGGCGCCGAGCGAGTCCCGGAACTCCGAGAAACGGCTGCGGCCCCGCAGGGCGTCCCGCACCACGAGGAGCGACCACTTCTCGCCGATGACCTCGAGCGTGCGCGCGATCTGGCAGCGAGGCCCGTCGTCGCCCGCGCCGACAGCCCCGCCGACAGCTTCTCGGTCCGCCTGCGACCTGGCCTCTGACTGCGTCTGCATGCCGTCACGATACTCGCATCCGGTCTGAGTTGGAAATTCCAATCGAGAGCCGTAGAGTGCGGCTATGCCTCGATCCCGAGCCGCCTTCTGGTCGTCCGCCGCCGTTCTCGCGCTGTGCCTGTGGGCCAGCGGCGCGCCGAGCGTGCTCTACCCCGAGTACGCGGAGGCCTGGGGCCTGCCCGCCGTGGTCACGACCTCCGTCTTCGGCGCCTATCCGGCGGCGCTGCTCATCGTGCTCCTCCTCTTCGGCGGGGTCTCGGACGTCATCGGCCGCCGACGCGCCATGCTCCTCGGTGTGGCACTGCTGGCCGCCGCCGCGATCGTCTTCGCCGCAGCGCCGAACGTGGGGTGGCTGTTCGCCGGACGCATCCTGCAGGGCATCGGCACGGGATTCGCGCTCGGTGCCGCCAGCGCCGCCCTCGTCGAGAACAACCCGACCGGCAACCCACGGGTGGCGAGCACCTTGACCACGGTGTCGACGGCGGCAGGGCTCACGCTCGCGCTGGTCGTCTCCGGAGCCCTGGCGCAGTACGCACCGCTGCCGCTCGTGCTCTCCTACGTGGTGCTCGCCGTGCTCTGCGCCGGCGCCGCCGTCGCGGTCTGGCGGACACCCGCGGATGCGCCCAGAGGTGCCGGTGGAGCGAGACGCGAGGGAGCGGCCTGGCGCCCGGCAGCGCTCCGGCTGCCACACGGCATCCTGCTGCCCTTCCTCGCCGCCGCGCTCTCGGTGGCGACCGCCTACAGCATGGGCGCCGTCTTCCTCTCGCTCGGCGCCCAGATGGCCCGCGAGCTCACCGGCACGACCGACCTCCTGGTGATCGGGGCCCTCCTCGGGATCTCGTCGGTCGCCATCGGCCTCACCGCGCTCTTCCTGCGCTCCGTGCCGGCGCACGCCGCCATCATCACGGGTGGCCTCGTGGTGCTCGCCTCCCTGGGCCTCATGGCGTGGTCGGCGGCGAGCGGGTCGCTCGGCCTCTTCCTCGCCTGGTGCGTCGTCGGGGGTGCCGGCTACTCCTTCGCCTTCAGTGGCGGCCTCGCACTCGTGACCCGCGTGGCGCCGGGTGAGCATCGCGGCGCCACCCTCTCGCTGGTCTACCTCGTGGCCTATCTGCTGCAGGCGTCGACAGCGGTCGGGGCGGGAGCGCTGGCCACGGCTCTGGGGCTCGGCCCGGCGATCGACGTGATGGCGCCGATCCTCGCGCTCCTCGCCACGGCGGCGCTCGTGCTGGCCGCGATCGATCGCGCTGCCGGCCGGCGAGGCGCCGTGCGCGCTTTGTCTGACTCGACACGTCCCGAGCCCCGCCCGTTGTAGCCGTTCCACAGCTGCCTCCTCGACTGCTCCCGCGCATTTGTAGGCGGCGCACGCCTGGTTTCCGCATCCCCGACCCCCGACCTAGCGTGGGATCCGCCCACACGAACACGGTCGATCACGAGGATGGCGATGACGCACACGGTCGAGAACACAACCACGGCACCCAGCACCGACGAAGCGGTCGAGGTGATCGAGAACGACCTCGACGAGAGCGCTCGCGTGCCCCGCAAGGGCGGCCGCGACAAGAGCGGCGCGAAGTCCGAGCGCTCCGACGTGGTGGTGGCGCGCACCGACGTGGAGTGGCTCGGCCGCTACCTGCTCGGCACCTGGGCCGACGTGCGTCTGGCCTCCCGCGAGCTGACGGCCCGGCCGGAGATGCAGCGGATCGAGGGCCAGACGATGGCCGACCACCGCGAGCGGGTCTTCGGCCAGCTGAAGCTGCTCGTCGAGGACGGCGCCGTGCACCGCGCCTTCCCCAAGGAGCAGGGTGGCGAGGACGACCACGGCGGCAACATCGCGGGCTTCGAGGAGCTCGTGACCGCCGACCCGAGCCTGCAGATCAAGTCGGGCGTGCAGTGGGGCCTGTTCGGCGCGGCCGTGCTGCACCTCGGCACCGCCTACCACCACGAGACCTTCCTGCCCGCCATCATGAGCCTCGAGGTGCCCGGCGCCTTCGCCATGACCGAGACCGGGCACGGATCCGACGTGGCCGCCATCGGCACCACCGCCACCTACGACGAGGCGAGCCACGAGTTCGTGCTCGACACCCCCTTCCGCGGAGCCTGGAAGGACTACCTCGGCAATGCCGCCAAGGACGGTCTCGCCGCCGTGGTCTTCGCCCAGCTCGTGACCAAGAACGTCAACCACGGCGTGCACGCCTTCTATGTGCCGCTGCGCGATCCGGCGACAGGTGAGTTCCTGCCCGGCATCGGCGGGGAGGACGACGGGCTGAAGGGCGGCCTCAACGGCATCGACAACGGCCGGCTGCACTTCACCGGCGTGCGGGTTCCCCGCGCCAACCTGCTCAACCGCTACGGCGACGTGGCGGAGGACGGCACCTACTCGAGCCCCATCGAGAGCCCCGGCCGCCGCTTCTTCACCATGCTCGGCACCCTCGTGCAGGGCCGCGTCTCGCTCGACGGCGCCTCGGTGGCCGCCGCGAAGATCGCCCTCACCATCGCGGTCACCTACGGCAACGAGCGCCGCCAGTTCACCGCAGGCAGCGACACCGACGAGGAGGTGCTGCTCGACTACCAGCTGCACCAGAAGCGGCTCATGCCCAAGCTCGCCACCACCTACGCTGCGAGCTTCGCGCACGAGCAGCTGCTCACGAAATTCGACCAGGTGTTCTCCGGTGCCGCCGACACCGACGACGACAGGCAGGATCTCGAGACCCTCGCCGCGGCCCTCAAGCCGCTCAGCACCTGGCACGCCCTCGAGACCCTGCAGGAGGCGCGCGAAGCCTGCGGGGGCGCCGGATTCCTCGCCGAGAACCGTCTGGTGGGCCTCCGCGCCGACCTCGACATCTACGCGACGTTCGAGGGCGACAACCACGTGCTCCTGCAGCTCGTGGCCAAGCGCCTCCTCAGCGACTACAGCCGCCGCTTCGCCAAGGCCGACTTCGGCGTGCTCGCGCGCTACGTGGTGGAGCAGGCCTCGGATCGTGCGGTGCACGGCTCCGGGCTGCGCTCGCTCGCGCAGCGCGTGGCCGACTTCGGCTCCACCGCCCGCTCGGTCGGGCAGCTGCGCGATCCCGATGCGCAGCGACAGCTGCTCACCGACCGAGTCGAGACGATGGTGGGGGATGTCGCCGCGAAGCTCCGCCCCGCGTCGAAGCTCTCGCAGAAGGCCGCCGCCGACCTCTTCAACCAGCACCAGGTCGAGATCATCGAGGCCGCGCGTGCCCACGCCGAGCTGCTGCAGTGGGAGGCCTTCACCCAGGCCGTCGAGGGCGACGCCGGAGCCCACGGCGTCGGTGCGGGCATGGATGACGGTACGCGCGTGGTGCTGACCTGGCTCCGCGACCTCTTCGGTCTCGGCCTCGTCGAGAAGCACCTCGCCTGGTACCTGCTGAACGGTCGGCTCTCGCCCCAGCGCGCCCAGGCCGTCGGCCAGTACACGCAGCGCCTCTCGGCCCGCATCCGCCCGCACGCCCAAGATCTCGTGAAGGCGTTCGGTTACGGGCCGGCCCACACCCGCGCGGCCATCGCCACCGGCGCCGAGAAGACCCGCCAGGCCGAGGCCCGCGACCACTACCGCGACGCCCGCGCGGCCGGCACCCTCCCCGCCCCCGAGAAGAAGCCCAAGGTGCGCCGGTAGGAGGTGCCGCCCGCCCCACTGGTACCCGGGTACCAGAGCCCCGCCCCACGTCGGCACCCGCGGCCGACGATCGGGCGGGGCTCTCTTCGTAGCGTGGGAGAGGTGGCGCAGACGCGCCTCTCGAACAACTCGAACAAGCGGGGACGACAGTGATCGAAGCGACGACCTTGACCAAGCGCTACGGCGCCAAGACAGCGGTGGACGGGGTGAGCTTCGCGGTGCGCCCGGGGCTCGTGACCGGGTTCCTGGGGCCCAACGGCGCCGGGAAGTCCACCACGATGCGCATGATCGTGGGCCTCGACCGCCCCACGAGCGGTCGAGTGACCGTGAACGGCATGCCCTACGCCGAGCACCGCTCGCCCCTGCACGAGGTGGGGGCCCTGCTCGAGGCGAAGGCCGTGCACACCGGCCGGAGCGCCCGCAACCATCTGCGTGCGCTCGCGGCGACCCACGGCATCCCGCGCCGCCGCGTCGACGAGGTCATCGACCTCACGGGGCTGCACTCGGTGGCCGGCCGCCGTGTGGGCGGCTTCTCGCTCGGCATGGGCCAGCGGCTCGGCATCGCTGCGGCGCTCCTCGGCGACCCGGCCACGCTCATCCTCGACGAGCCCGTCAACGGCCTCGACCCCGAGGGCGTGCTCTGGGTGCGCGGCTTCGTGCGGCAGTTCGCCGCCGAGGGCCGCACCGTGCTGCTCTCCAGCCACCTGATGAGCGAGATGGCGCTGACCGCCGACCACATCATCGTGATCGGCAAGGGCCGGGTGATCGCGGATGCGCCGGTGGGCGACATCGTCGGCTCGACGAAGACCTACGTGCGGGTACGGAGCCCTCGGATCGACGAGATCGCACGCCGGCTCGGTCAGCCCGACGTCGAGGTCACGAGCACCGCCGCCGACACCATCGAGGTGCGAGGCATCACGGCCGAGGTGATCGGCGACGCCGCCCTGCAGCTCGGGGTGGCGCTGCACGAGCTCACCGAGATCACCGGATCGCTCGAGGACGCCTACATGGACCTCACGCGCGACGAGGTCGAGTACCGCACCACCGTGGGCGCCTCCGCAGCTTCCGCAGCCTCCGCCGGCCCGTCCGCCCCCTCTGCAGCATCCGCGTCGACCGAAGGAGCCCTCCGATGACCGCCACCGTGACCGGGCCCGCCGTGGCCCGCCTCTCGCACCAGCCCCTCCCGGAGGCCAGGCTCGGCTTCGGCGGCGTGCTGAGGAGCGAGTGGATCAAGCTCACGACCGTGCGCTCGACCGTCTGGGCCTACGCGATCATCTTCCTCCTCCAGCTCGGCATGGGCGCCGTGATCGTGCTCTCCCAGCCCGAGGAGTACCTCGAAGCGTCGGCCCCCGCAGACGTCGCGGTCTTCTCGGCGAGCCTCGGGGTGATGCTCAACCAGCTCGTGATCTCGGTGCTCGGCGTGCTCGTGATCACCGGCGAGTACGGCACCGGGCAGATCCGCTCGAGCCTCACCGCCGTGCCGAGGCGGCTCCCCGTGCTCTGGGGCAAGGCGATCGTCTTCGGCGTCACGAGCTTCGTCGTGGGAATCGTCTCGGTGCTGGCCTCGTTCGGGCTGAACGCCGTGCTGCTGCAGTCGCGCGGGGTCTCCGTGACCCTGTTCGACGCCGAGGTGTGGCCCTACCTCGTGGGGGCCGCCGGCTACCTCGCCCTGGTGGGCCTCATCGCCTTCTTCCTGGGCGCCCTCATCCGCCACACCGCGGGCGGTGTCGCTGCGGCCATGGGTCTCATCCTCGTGGTGCCGAGCGTGCTCGGGTTCATCAGCGCCGAGTGGGTCACCGTGCTCGGGCAGTGGCTGCCTATGAGCGTCGGGCAGAACCTGTTCTTCCCGGCCACCGTCTTCCAGCCCTGGCAGGCGATCCTCGTTATGCTCGGGTGGATCGCGGTCGTGGCCGTTCCCGCTGCGATCCTGCTGAAGCGCCGCGACGCCTGATCGGCCGGGGCAGAGGGTGCGAGCAGAAGGAGGGGAGACGCGTCTGAGCGAGGATCTGCGTCTCCCGAAGCCCCCCGGCTTCATCCGCTCGTACTTCAACCGGTTCCCGTGGGTGCTCGACAGCCTCATCGCCGCGGGCTACGTGGTGCCGATGGGGGCGGTCTCGCTCGTCGCCTTCGTCGCCTCGCTGTTCGGGGCGTCGCCGTTCACCGACGACCCGATCCGCAGCACCCCCGTCTGGGGCCTGCTCATGCTCTACACGACGGCGGCCGTGACGGTGGGACTCCTGTTCCGCCGTCACGTGCCGTTCGTCACCGCCACGATCTGCGCGGCGGCGATGCTGGTCTCGGCGCCCGTGACGAACCAGATCGACGCCGTGCCGATGATGTTCGCGCTCTATGCGCTCGCCGTGTACCGCTCGGCCAGGGCGGCGTGGCTCTGGACACTCATCGCGTCTGCGGTGGGCATCGCCTCGACGGTGCTCTCCGATCCCTTCGACCTCGCGTCGATCGTGGGCTACGGCCTGCTCATGACGATGCTCATGACCATCGCCACCCTCGTGGGCATCACCTTCGGCAACCGGCGCCGCTACATCCAGGCGCTGCTCGACCGGGCCCAGCAGCTCGCCAGGGAGCGCGACCAGCAGGCCCAGCTGGCGGCCGCCGCCGAGAGGGCCCGGATCGCCCGCGAGATGCACGACATCGTGGCGCACTCGCTCACCGTGATCGTGGCCCTCTCCGACGGCGCGGAGGCGAGCATCGAGCGCTCGCCCGAGACCGCCAAGGAGGCGGTGCGGCAGACCGGCATCACGGCCAGGCGCGCGCTCACCGACGTGCGGCGCTCCTTGGGCGTGCTCACCGAGCCCGACGGTCGCGGCGGCGGCGCAGCGCCGATCGCACCCCAGCCGGGGCTCGCCGACCTCCCCGAGCTCATCGCCTCGTTCCGGGCCGCGGGTCTGCCGGTGCGCTTCACGACCTCGGGAGAGCCACCGGCCGATCTCCCCCTGCAGGTGACGGTGTTCCGCGTGGTGCAGGAAGCCCTCACGAACGCCCTTCGCTACGCCGTGCAGGTGACCGCCGTCGACGTCGTGCTCCGCTACGTGGGCACACCGGGAGGCGGATCGGCCGTCTCGATCGAGGTGACCGACGACGGCGTCGACCCCGGCCGCGGCGCCTCCTCGGCCGGATCCGGTCGCGGCCTCATCGGTATGCGCGAGCGCGTGGCCGTCTACGGCGGCACCGTGAGTGCGGGCCCGGCCGGCAGCCGCGGCTGGCGCGTGAACGCCACCCTGCCCTCGACCCCTCACGACCCCGGAGGCCCACGATGACCGATTCGACACCCGCCCCCGCCCCCGCCCCTGCAGCCGCACCGCGCATCCGCCTGCTGCTCGTCGACGACCAGCAGCTGATCCGGCTCGGGATGCGCATGGTGCTCGAGGCCGACCCCGGCTTCGAGGTGGTGGGCGAGGCCGGTGACGGCCACGAGGCGCTCGCCGCTGTGGCCAGGCTGAGGCCCGACGTCGTGCTGATGGACGTGCGGATGCCCGGCATGGACGGCATCGAGGCCACCCGCCGGGTGGTCGAGGCGCACCCGGAGAGCCGCATCATCATCCTCACCACCTTCGACCTCGACGAGTACGCCTTCGCGGGGCTGAACGCCGGCGCCAGCGGCTTCCTGCTGAAGGATGCGCAGCCGGCCGAGCTCGCCGCGGCCATCCGCGCGGTCGCCTCGGGCGACGCGGCCGTGTCGCCGCGCGTCACCCGCAAGCTCCTCGAGCTCTTCGGGCCGCAGCTGCCCTCCGGTGCGCCGGGAGGCGCGGCGGCCGACACCGCCCCGGCACCGGACCAGCGCTTCGCGAGCCTCACCGAACGCGAGCGGGACGTGCTCGTGGCCATGGCCGAGGGGCTCACGAACACCGAGATCGCCGCCCGGTTCTACCTCTCCGAGTCGACCGTGAAGACCCACGTGGGCCGCGTGCTCCTGAAGCTCGAGCTGCGGGATCGCGTGCAGGCGGTCATCTACGCGTACGGTGCGGGACTGGTGTGAGCCCGGCCGCGCTAATCTGGAGACCGACCACCCCCTGATCCAGGAGAAGCGAACATGTCGGTAGGCCTCCTCGCCGTGGTGGATGACATCCTCACCGCCGCTCTCAAAGCGAGCGCCAAGACGGCCGGCGTCGTGATCGACGACGCGGCCGTGACCCCGCAGTACGTGCAGGGCCTCACGCCCGCCCGCGAGCTGCCTGTGGTCTGGCGGATCGCCCTCGGCAGCCTGTTCAACAAGTTCGTCATCATCATCCCGCTCGCCCTGCTGCTCTCGGCGTTCGCGCCCTGGGTGCTGCCGTTCCTGCTCATCATCGGCGGCACCTACCTGTGCTTCGAGGGCGCCGAGAAGGTCACCGAGTGGTTCGGGGTGCACCACGGCGGCCACGACGAAGGGGCGCGCGACGAGAAGAAGCTCGTCTTCGGCGCCATCCGCACCGACCTCATCCTGAGCACCGAGATCATGCTCATCGCGCTCGCGAGCCTCGACCCCGATTTCGGCATCTGGATGACCCTCGGCGCGCTCGCCGTGATCGGCCTCGGCATGACCGCGCTCGTCTACGGCGCCGTGGCGCTGCTGGTGAAGATCGACGACGTCGGCCTCCGCCTGATGAAGAGCCCCTCGCGGAAGGTGCGCCGCACCGGCGCGCGGATCGTGGCCTCGATGCCCGCGGTGTTCCGCGTGATCAGCATCGTGGGCACCGTCGCGATGCTCTGGGTGGGTGGGCACCTCGTGATCGCCAACCTCGCCGAGACCTTCTGGCACGGGCCCCACGACCTCGTGCACGTGGTCACCCACGCCGTCGAGGCGGCCGGGCCCGTGGTGGTCTGGATCGCCGACACCGCGATGTCGGCCGTGTTCGGGCTCGTGCTCGGCATGCTCATCGTGCTCGTGATCGCGGGCATCCGGCGCGTGCTGCCGAAGAAGCAGACCGCGGCCGCCGCACACTGAACTCGGAAGGACCCCCATGTTCCAAGCCCAGGAAGTGCTCCGCAGGAAGCGCGACGGCCTCGAGCTCTCGACCGAGGAGATCCGCTCGTTCGTGGCCGGCATCGGCACGGGGGAGGTGGGTGAGGCGCAGATCGGCGCCTACACGATGGCCACCTACCTCAACGGCATGACGACCCGCGAGATCGTCGACCTCGTGCTCGCCATGCGCGACTCCGGCACGGTGGCCGACTGGGAGGCCGCGGGCGTCGACCACGCGCGCGTGATCGAGAAGCACTCCTCGGGTGGGGTCGGCGACGAGAAGATCACGCTGCTCGTGGTGCCGATCGTGGCGGCCGCCGGCGTCTTCATCCCGAACATGTCGGCCTGGGGGCTCGACTACTGCCCCGGCGAGATCGACATGCTCGACTCGGTCCCCGGCTACGACGGCGCACCGAGCGTGCAGACCTTCGTCGAGACCGTCGCCCGCACGGGCGGCGCGATCATCGGCCCGAGCCCCGACCTCGCGCCGGCCGACGGCACCATCTTCAAGGTGCGCGACACCACGGCCACGGTCGAGAGCGTGGCGCTCATCACGGGCTCGATCATGTCGAAGAAGCTCGCGGCGAACCCGTCTGGCGTCGTGATCTCGGTGGGCTGCGGCACGGGCGCCTTCATGCACACGCTCGACCGGGCCAGGGAGCTCGCGCACTCGATGTCGAACGTGGCGACCGGCGCCGGCATCCCGAGCGTCATCATGATCACGGAGCTCAACTCGGTGCTCGGCACGACCGTCGGCAGCGCAGTCGAGATGATCGAGACGGTCGACTTCCTCACGGGTGCCGAGCGCGACGCCCGGGTGCTCGAGCTCGTGCTCGAGCTCACCTCCGAGATCATCGTGCTGGCCGGGCTCGCCGCTGGGCTCGACGAGGCCCGCGCGATCGCCCTCGAGCAGCTCGAGTCGGGCCGGGCGGCGGCCAAGTTCGGCGAGATCATGACGGCGCAGGGATGCCCCGCCGACTTCGTCGAGAACGCGCGCGATCACCTGCCCTCGGCCGCCGTCATCCGCCCGGTCGAGCCCACCACGGCGGGGCACCTCGCCTCGATGGACACGACCGACGTGGGGCTCACGCTCGTGGAGCTCGGCGGCGGGCGGCAGAAGCCCGAGGACGACATCGACTTCACCGTGGGCTTCAGCCGCTTCGCCCAGCTCGGCGACGCTGTCGGCCCGGGCGCGCCGATCTGCGTGCTGCACGCCCGCAGCGAGGCCGAGTGGGAGCGGGGGGCGGCTCGGATCCGGGCCGCTGTGACCGTCACCGCCGAGCCGGCCGCGCCCGCGCTGCCGATCATCATCGAGAAGATCGCGGCCGACCCGCGCGGCTGAACCCCCGCGGCTGAACCCCCGGGGCTGAGCCGGCGCGGCCGAGCAGCAATAGGCTCGCAGCATGCGAACCCTGTACCCCGAGATCGAGCCGCACGCGCACGGGATGCTCGACGTCGGCGACGGCCAGTCCGTGTACTGGGAGGAGTCGGGCAACGCCGACGGCAAGCCCGTGGTGTTCCTGCACGGTGGCCCGGGCGGCGGCACGAGCCCGGCGCACCGCCGGCTGTTCGACCCGGCCGTCTACCGCATCGTGCTGTTCGACCAGCGCGGCTGCGGTCGCAGCCTGCCGCACGCGAGCTCGCCGGGCGCCGATCTCGCGGCCAACACCACCTGGCACCTCGTGGCCGACATCGAGCGCCTCCGCGAAGCGCTCGGCATCGAGCGCTGGCAGGTGCTCGGCGGATCGTGGGGCAGCACGCTCGCGCTCGCCTACGCCGAGACCCACCCGGAGCGGGTGACCGAGCTCGTGCTCCGCGGCATCTTCATGCTTCGGCCGAGCGAGCTGGAGTGGTTCTACGAAGGCGGCGCCTCGGCGATCCTGCCCGACCTCTGGGAGTCGTTCCTCGCCCCGGTGCCCGAGGAGCTGCGGGGAGGCAGCCTGATCGAGGCCTATCACCGCCTGTTGAACGACCCCGACCCCGCCGTGCACGGCCCCGCGGGCGTCGCGTGGTCGACCTGGGAGGCGTCGGCGCTCACCCTGCTGCCGCGCCCCGCTCTCGTCGAGGCGTTCGCGGTGCCGGAGTACGCGCTCGCCTTCGCGCGCATCGAGAACCACTACTTCGTGCACGGCGGCTGGTTCGAGCCGTCGCAGCTGCTCCGCGACGCCCCGCGGCTGAAGCACATCCCCGCCGTGATCGTGCACGGCCGCTACGACCTCTGCACGCCGCTCTACAACGCGTGGGACCTGCACCGGGCGTGGCCGGAGGCCGACCTCGAGATCATCCCGGATGCCGGTCACGCGTTCGACGAGCCGGGCATCCTGGATGCGCTCATCCGGGCCACGGACCGGTTCGGGCAGCGCGGGTGAGGGCGGCTGGATCGTTCGCCGCGTTCGCCGTCGCGGCGGCCGGCGCCCTCTCCCTGCTGCTCGCGGGATGCGCGGGGCCGACCACCGACCCCACGCTCTTCCCCGCTGACCCCGTGGTCGACTACCAGCTCGGCGGCGGCTACACGCAGCCCGAGGGCGTGACGGTCGTGGCGCGCGACAGCACCGACGAGCCCGCCGCGGGCGTCTACAGCATCTGCTACGTGAACGGCTTCCAGACCCAGCCCGGCGCCGACTGGCCCGACGAGCTCGTGCTGCACGACGCATCCGGAGCCGAGGTGTTCGACCCGGGCTGGCCCGACGAGCGCCTGCTCGACATCCGCACCGCCCAGAACCGGGAGGCGGCCGCAGAGGTTCTCGCTCCGGTCATCGGCGGCTGCGCCGACGCGGGGTTCCAGGCGGTGGAGTTCGACAACCTCGACTCGTACACGCGGTCCGACGGCGCCTTCGGCCTCGAGGAGGCGGTCGCCTTCGGCACCCTCCTCGTCGAGGAGGCGCACGCGGCGGGGCTCGCCGCCGGCCAGAAGAACACGCCGCAGCTCGCCGATCGCGGCCACGACGAGATGGGGTTCGACTTCGCCGTGGCGGAGGAGTGCGCCTACTACGAGGAGTGCTCGGCCTACACCGATGTCTACGGCGACCGCGTGATCGACATCGAGTACGCCGACGCGTTCGAGGCGGGCGCAGAGGGGTTCGAGGGCGCCCTCACCTCTTTCGAGGAGGCGTGCGCCGACCCGGCCCGCCCCTTCGGCACCGTGCTCCGCGACCGGGATCTCGCTCCGGCCGGCGCCGAGGGCCACGTCTACGCCCGCTGCTGACGCCTGCTGCCGGCACCCGACCGGGCGGCTGCAGCGCGCGTCACGGGTGCACGAGGATGTTGCCCACCTTCCGCCCCGAGTCCACGCGGTGGTGGGCGGTCACGATGTCATCGAGCGGATGCACCGACTCCACGACCACCTCGATCAGTCCGCGGTCGACGAGGTCGAGCAGCTCGGCGAACACCCCGGGCCGCTCCGGGGCGGGCCCGCTCTTCACCCGGCCCACGGAGCGGAGCGTCTGCCCGAGGTCGGCCACGGCGAGCAGCAGCACACCGCGCCCGGTGAGGAGCCGCCGCCCGGTCGTCGGCGAGAGCACGCCCACGGTGTCGAGCACGAGGTCGAAGCGTTCGGCGAGTCCGTAGGGCACGTGCCCGCGCCCACCGCAGGCGGCGGGCGTGCCCGGCGCGGAGTGGTCGACGATCGAGGAGGCCCCGAGTTGCTCCACGAGCTCGACGTTGGCTCCGCTCGTGACCGCTGTCACCCGCGCGCCGAGGTGCACCGCGAGCTGCACGGCGTTCGTGCCGACGGCTCCGGATGCCCCCACCACGAGCACCGAGGAACCTGGAGCCAGCCGGCCCTTCTCCCGCAGGTAGTGCAGCGCCGTCGTGCCACCGAAGAGCACCCCCGCCGCCTGATCGTGGGAGACGCCCGCGGGCTTCGGCACGAGGCGCGAGGCCTTCGCGAGCGCGAACTCGGCGTGCCCGCCCATCCGGGCCCCGGTCATGCCGGCCACCTCCTGACCCACGCGCAGACGTCCTCCGCCGGCTCCCGCGTTCTCGCCTCCGATGGCCTCGACCACGCCCGAGACGCAGTTGCCGAGCACCGGCCGGCGCGGCCGGCGGAGGCCGAGTGCGAGCCGCCCCATCGGCCCGAAGCCGCGCGGGAACCGGGGGGCGCGGAGCCTCGAGTCGGCGGCGGTGACCGCGGCGGCGTGCACCCGCACGAGCACCTCGCCCTGCCCGGGCACCGGCCGCTCGATATCGCTGACCCGAACCACCTCGGGGTCGCCGTACTCCGTGTTGACCGCAGCCCGCATGACATCTCCTTACACCTGTAAGCCTCTTCCAGGAGAGTATCCTTACACCTGTAAGAAGCGCAACCGGCCGTCGAGGGGCGGCACGGGATGAGGAGGCCGATCGCGTGAAGGACCGCCCTGCCCTCACCCGCGAGCGCATCCTCGAGGCGGCCGTCGCCGTGGCCGACCGGGGCGGCCTGTCGGCCGTCAGCATGCGCAACGTCGGCCGCGAGGCGGGCGTCGAGGCCATGTCGCTCTACCACCACGTGCGGAGCAAGGGCGATCTGCTCGATGCGCTCGCCGACTGGATCTTCGCCGGCGTCGCGGTCCCCGGCCGGCACGACCCCTGGCGCGAGGCGATGGAGGCGCGGGCCGGATCGTTGAGGGGCGTGCTCACCGCGCACCCGTGGGCGCTCACGCTCGTGGAGGCGCGCCGATCGCCAGGGCCCACGCTCCTCGCCGATCACGAGGCGGTGCTCGCCTGCCTCCGCACGAGCGGGCTGTCGGTGCCGCTCGCCGCGCACGCGTTCGCCGCGATCGACTCCTACGTCTACGGCTTCGCGCTCACCGAGCAGAACCTCCCGATGGAGGAGGGCGAGCGCACCGACGAGTTCGTCGAGGAGATCGGGGTGCCGCTCGAGCAGTACCCTTTTCTCGCCGAATACCTCGCGGTCATGGTGGTGGGCCAGGACTTCGCCTTCGCAGACGAGTTCGGCTACGGGCTCGCCCTGATCCTCGATCAGCTCGAACTGCAGCACGCTCGCGAGACCGGCACGCACTGACCGCAGAGCGTGCTGACAGCACAGTGCCCCGACCTCACCGCGCACCGGCTCTTCACCCGTCGTTCACCCTCCGGTGGGGTGCGGTGCCGTCGGCCGGCCGCCGGCGCCGTCGAGGATTGCTCCATGGGTGCGGGAACCGGGCGGGCGCAGGCGACCCGCTCGAGCGCGCCCCCGGGCCCGCTCGCCGAGACCATGGTGATGTTCGCCTGGAACGGCACGATCGTGGTCGACGCCGATCGTGCCAGGGCCGCGCTCAATCTCGTGCTCGCACGGCGGGGTCTGCCGTGCCTCGGGGAAGCCGAGTTCGCCATGCGCTTCCGGCTGCCCCTCGCGGAGCTGTTCGAGCGCCTCGGCCTCGCCGAGGACGACCGCGCCGGGGCCGAGGAGGAGTGGATGGCCGAGCTCTCCGAGGTGCGGGCGCACCTCCGTGAGGGTGCGGTCGAGTGCCTCGGCGCCCTGCGCGGTGGAGGAGCGTGGCTCGGGGTCGTCTCCGGATCCTCGCCCGCGGCCGTGCGGTTCGACCAGCGTTCGCTCGCCGTGCCGCCCGTCTGGAACTCGATCGACGCCGCCGTCTCGGACACCTACGGGATGCTCCTGCGGCACCGGCCGATCCGCCCGCTGGCCTTCTTCGTGGGCGACTCGCCCGACGACATCCGCTCGGCCTCGGCCGCCGGCTACACGCCGGTGGGGGTGGCGGCGGCGGTGCCGGACGAGCACCCCGACTGCGAGGCGCTGCGCTCGGCGGGAGCCGCCCACGTCATCCGCTCGCTCGACGAGCTGCTCGCCATCGTCGCCTGAGCACGAGGGGCGCCCAGACGAGCGATGGCGGATGCCGCACCCGGTCTCCCGGGCGGGCATCCGCCATCCGTGATCGAAGCGCTGCTCTAGTGCTTGTGCGCGTGCGCGGCGGCCGGCTGGTCCGCCTCGTCCTTGAGGTACTGGTACGGGTTCGTGAGGATCTCGACCTCGGGGATCTCGGGGTTCATACCCGACTTCCAGGTGTCGTCGCCGAGCTCGCCCTGCAGGTACGAGACGGTGTCCTCGAGCTTCGCGCGCACGGAGGGCAGGTCGCCGCCCGTGAGCTTGCCGTCGAACTTGACCGCTTTGCCGCCCACGAGCACGGTGTGCACGTCGCCGCGGCCGGCCTGGTAGACCACGTGGCCGTAGGGGTTCAGGATCGGGGTCATCGTGGGGGAGTCGTCGTTCTTGATGAGCACGATGTCGGCGAGCTTGCCCTTCTCGAGGCTGCCGATCTGGTCCCACTTGCCGAGCGCCTTCGCGCCGCCGCGGGTGGCCCAGTCGACCACGTCCTCCACCCGGAGCACAGCGTGCGTGACGGTCTCGTTCTTCTCGTGCGCGAGCAGGTGCTCGAGCGAGCGGTCGGCGCCGATGGTCGAGCGCATCGCTGCGAACATGTCGGCGCTGAACCACACGCTGGTGTCGACCGAGAGGGAGGCCTGGATGCCGTGGCGGCGGAGCGCGTGCGCGGGCGGGTAGCCCTGACCGCAGGTCTGCTCGCTCTCGGTGGAGAGCGAGACGGTGCCGCCCGTGCCCGCGATCATCTGGTACGACTCGTCGTTGAGGCTCGCGGCGTGCACGTAGACCGTGCCGGGATCCATGACCTTGTTCTCGTACATCCGGCGCACGCCGTTGTCGTTGGTGGCTCCCCAGACGCCCACGTGGGTGGTGACGCCCACGCCGAGATCGCGAGCGGCCTCGAAGGCGGCCTTCTCGAGGAACTCCTCCTCGGCGGCCGGCACGTCGAAGGCCAGCTGGGCGCCGAACAGGCGCGAGTCGTCGCGGGCGCGCTCGACGAGGCGGCGCACCTCCGGATCCTGCGTCCATTCCCAGGGTGCCGCGGCAAGGTTGCCGTAGGCGAGCACGAAGCGGCCGGGGGAGTCGGCGAGGGCTTCGAGCGCCGCCTCGCCGTGCTCGGGCGTGCGCAGTCCGTGCGACCAGTCGACGCTCGTGGTGACGCCCGACTCCACGGCGTCCAGCGCCGAGATGAGGTTGCCGGCGGCGACGTCCTGCGGGCGGAACTTCATGCCGTGCTCGAGGTAGTACCAGACGAAGTACTGCGTGAGGGTCCAGTCGGCGCCGTAGCCGCGCATGGCGGACTGCCACATGTGGCGGTGCGTGTCGACCATGCCGGGCAGCAGGATGCCGCCCTTGGCGTCGATCTCGAAGGCTCCGTCGGGAGCGGCGAGGCCGACGCCGACGTCGGCGATCTTCCCGTCGATCACCAGGACGTCACCGTTCGGGATGACGGTGTGGGCATCGTCCATGGTGAGGACGATCCCGTTCCGGAACACGATGGGCTGATCGGGTGTGGGGGTGCTGGACATGTGGGCGCTCATCCTCCTTGACTTGCGTTTCACTGCTGCGTTCAGATTAAGTTCTACTGCACAGGTTGTCCAGTAGAGCTTGGCACTATTGTCAGACAAAGTTTGACAGACAATCCGAAGCAACTAGTTATAGTATGTAGAACGAACACAAGCGCGAAGAAGGGCTGGTTGAAGTGAGCGACAGAACCATCGTGGTCGTCGGAGGGACCTCCGGCATCGGCCTGGAGCTCGCCAAGGACTGCATCGATCGCGGCGACAGCGTCGTGATCACGGGCCGCGACCAGTCCCGCACCGAGGAGATCGCCGCTTCGCTCGGCCCGAAGGCCACCGGGATCGCCCTCGACATCTCCGAGCCCCGCTCGATCGCCGAGCAGCTGAAGCCCGTCGGCCAGGCCCACGGCCTCGTGCTCGCCGCCATCGAGCGCGACCAGAACACCATCCGCGACTACGACATCGAGCGCGCCATCCGCCTCGTGACCCTCAAGCTCGTGGGCTACACCGAGACCATCCACACCCTGCTCGACCGCCTCGACCCCACGGTCGACACCGGCATCGTGCTCTTCGGCGGCCGCGCCAAAGACCTGCCGTATCCGGGCTCGACGACCGTCTCCTCCATCAACGGCGGCGTGACCGGGCTCGTGAACACCCTCGCTCTGGAGCTCGCCCCCATGCGCGTGAACGCCCTGCACCCCGGCATCATCGGCGACAGCCCGTTCTGGGCGAACAAGCCAGAGGGCGTGCTCGACGGCTACGAGAGCCGCACCCCTGGCGGCAAGCTCGCCACCATGGCCGACGTCGTCGACGCGACGCAGTTCCTGCTGCGCAACCGCGGCGTCTCGGCCGTCAACCTCTACGTCGACCGCGGCTGGTCGATCACCTGACCCGACACCCTCTCCGGGTGCCTTTTCAACGACGAAAGGAACGCACGATGACGATCACCGAGGAGGCCCGGCCCAGCCAGGCCGAGAGCACGCCCCACGAGGATCCCGCCGCGCTCGAGAAGCGGCTCGTCGCGGCCGCCCGGTCGATGCGGGACGAGATCATCTCCTACTCGGCCGAGGGCCAGGAGGTCACCCACATCCCCGAGGGGCTGCACCGCCGGTTCGACGGGGAGGGCTTCTACGGGATGTACATCCCGCGCGCCCACGGCGGGCTCGAGGTGCCGCCCGTGACGTTCTTCAAGGTCGTGCAGGAGATCGCGCGCGCCGACATGGGGATCGCCTGGAGCTTCTGCCTCTCGGCCAACCACGCCCTCATGTTCGCCAACTGGTTCCCCGAGGAGATCCACGCCGAGGTCTACGCCGGCGGCGACTTCCGGGCCGCATCGATGTACGCGCCCACCGTGAAGGCCACGCCCGTGGAGGGCGGCTGGGAGCTCAACGGCGTCGTCAACTTCTGCTCCGGCATCCCGTGGTCGACCTACTTCCTCGGTCAGTGCATGCTGCCGGGCAAGACCGAGAAGGGCGGGCCACGGCTCGGCCTCTACATCGCGCCCAAGGAGACGTTCGAGATCCTCGACGACTGGGGCAACATGATCGGCCTGAGCTCGTCGGGCTCGAACAGCATCCGCTTCGACGGCACCTTCCTGCCCGAGCGCTTCCTGGTGGAGGACGCCGACCTCATGGACTACGCCTTCGACGGCGACAGCCCCGGATCGGCGGCCTACGGCAACTCGATGTACTCGGCGCGCCACATGAGCTCGTTCGGTCTCGCCCTCGCCGCGCTCTGCCTCGGCGGAGCGTACGGCGCCCTCGACGAGTTCGCGGCGCTCATGACCACCCGCAAGACGACCATCCCGCCCTTCGTGATGCGCAGCCAGGACCCCGACTTCCTGCGCTACTACGGCGGAGCCATCGCGAAGCTCGCCATGAACGAGGCCGCCACCTACAAGGCGCTCGAGATGTGGCAGGACGCAGCCGCCGACAACGTGGCGGGCATCGCGCCGTTCTCCCAGGAGACCGACGCCATCCTCGGCGCGATCGGCCGCGAGGTCATCATCCAGACCTGGGAGGTCGTGGAGCGCGACCTCTACCGCACCATCGGGGCCTCGGCCTCGAAGAAGGGCGAGCGGTTCGAGCAGATCTTCCGCGACATGGCGCAGGCCGCCGGTCACCGCAACCCGCAGCTGCGGGATGCGACCTTCCAGCTGATCGCCCGCCAGGCCCTGGGCCAGATGTGAGCGAGGGTGCAGCGACCGACGTCGCCGAAGGCCGCGTAGCGGCGCTCCCCGCGGAGTTCGAGCACTACCCCGTGCGCGCGGTCCGCCGCGGTCACTTCTGGATCGCGGGCGAGCGTGTCGAGAGCGAGCGCGGCACCGTGCAGCGCGCCCCGCTCTTCGTGGAGTGGGAGGCGCCCGAGGAGATCACCCGGCCATATCCGCTCGTGCTCGTGCACGGCGGCGGCGGTCAGATCACCGACTGGCGCGGCACGCCCGACGGCCGGCCCGGCTGGTCGGACAAGTTCGTCGACGCCGGATACCTCGTGTACCTCGTCGACCGGCCGGCGCACGGTCGCTCGTGGGCGCATCCGGATGTCGTGGGCACCCCGGGCGCCCAGTTCAGCTACGAGATGGCGATGGGCCTGTTCGACACCGAGATCGACGGGCACGACCAGTCTCTCTGGTCCGGCGGCATCGGCGATCCGATGCTCGACCAGCTCATCTCCGGCATGGGGTTCCTCCCCGCCGACCTCGCCGAGTCGCACCGCATGGACCAGGACCGGATCAGCCGGCTGCTCGACCGGATCGGCCCCGCGGTGCTCGTGACGCACTCCGCGGGCGGGCCGACGGGGTGGCTCGTGGCCGACGCCCGGCCGGAGCTCGTGAAGGCGCATGTGGCGATCGAGCCGATGGGGCCCCCGTTCCACGAGTTCGGCCCCGGCACCCGGCTCGACTGGGGGATCGCGGCGTCGCCGCTCACCTACGACCCGCCCGTGTCGGACGCGGCCGCGCTCGAGGCGGCGGTGACCGAGAACCCGGGCAGCCACACGCTCCCGGCGCTGAAGGATCTGCCGGTGGTCGTGGTGGTGGGGGAGACCTCGCCGTTCACGGCGTGGGCGCCCCTCATGGTCGACTACGTCAATGCCGCCGGGGGCAGCGCCGAGTTCCTCAATCTCGGCGAGCACGGAGCGCGCGGCAACGGACACGCGATGATGCTGGAGAAGAACTCCGACGAGGCGATCGTGCCGATCCTGGAATGGATAGGCCGCATCTCCTAGCAGCCGGCTCTCAGCAGCAGGACCGTCTAATAACTCGGCGGGGTGATGGCGACGATGTAGGTCGCCTTCTCCTCGCTGTCGTTGAAGAGGCGGTGGGGCAGCCGCGAGTCGTAGTGGCAGCTGTCCCCCGCCTCGAGCACGACGGTCGACCCGTCGACGTCGATCGACAGGGTTCCTGCCACGACCACGATGCACTCCTCCGCCGCGTGGCTGCGCGGCTCGGTGCTCGACTCGCCGCCCGGCGCGATGTCGCCCTGCAGCACCTCGATCGTTCCGCGCGCCTTCGACAGGCGCGTGTAGGTGATCGAGGTCGCCGGGGTGGTGATCTCGATGTGCTCGCCCTTGCGCATCACGGAGACCCGGCTCGACTCCTCCTCGTCGACGAAGAGCTCGAAGAGGGGCACCTCGAGCACCCGCGCGATCTGGCGCAGGGTCTCGAGGCTCGGATCGGCGAGACCCCGCTCCACCTGGCTGATCAGCCCGCTCGAGACGCCCGCCGCACCGGCCAGCTGCGCCACGGTGAGGCCGCGCTGGGCCCGGATCTCGCGGATTCGGAAAGTCATGATGGAATCCTAGGGGCGGCGTCAGAATAAGTTTCAATCACGTTAACTCTCTTTCATCCAGGTGACGATCGGCATTAGAGTCGCCCGCATGACGACGACGCATCCCTCCTCGACGCCTTTCTCGGCCGAGGACTTCCGAGCGAACTTCCCGCCCCTTGCGAACATGGTGCACCTGGCCAGCTGCAGCCAGGGTGCGCTCTCGAATCAGCTCTCCGCCTCGCTGACCGCGGTCACCGACTCCATCACCGACTCCGCGGCCCCCTGGGGTCTCTGGATGGACGAGGTGGAATCCCTGCGCGTGCGCATCGCGGCCTTCATCAACGCTTCGCCTGACGAGATCGCCATCGTCCCCTCGGCCTCCGAGGCCGCGTACCAGATGGTCTCGAGCTTCGACTGGTCGAAGGGCGGCGCCATCCTCACCTCGAATCTGGAGTTCCCCTCAGTCGGCCACGTGCTGCGGGCCCAGCAGGCCAACGGGGCCGAGATCCGCTCGATCGACGACCGCATCGCCGCGCTCGAGGCCGACGCGTGGGCGCCCCTCATCGACGAGGGAGTCAGGCTCGTGTCTGTGCCGCTCGTGAGCTACCACGACGGATCGCGTGCCGACGCGGCCGCCGTCACCGAGCTCGCGCACGCGGCGGGCGCCCGGGTGTTCGTCGATGCCTATCAGGGCGCGGGCGTCGTGCCCATCGACGTCAAGGCGCTCGACTGCGACTACCTCACGACCGGATCCCTGAAGTACATGCTCGGTCTCGCCGGCGTCGCGTTCCTCTACGTGCGCGGTGGCATCACGAGCGATCGGATGCCAGAACTCACCGGCTGGTTCGGCCGGGTCGACCCCTTCGCCTTCGACCCCGCGCTCGTCGACTACCCCGAGACCGCACGCCGCTTCGAGAGCGGAACCCCGGCCGTCCCCGCGGTGTACGCCGCCGGCGCCGGACTCACTCTGCTCGAGTCGATCGACCAGGAGGCCGGCTGGGCGCACGTCGTGCGGCTCAGCGACCTGCTGGCCGACGGGCTCACCGAGCTCGGCGTCGAGCTCAGCCGCCCGGCCTCGGCGGCGCGCCGCGGCCCCCAGGTGGCGCTCTACGACGACGACCCGGTGGCGCTCTCGGCCGCCATCCACGAGCACCGCGTCATGTCGGCGCCCCGCAGCCGCCTGCTGCGGCTGTCGCTGCACTACTACAACACCGAAGCGGACGTGAAGGCCGCGCTCACCGCCATCGCCGCCGCGCGCCATGGGAAGGACGCATCGTGACCGACAGCAAGGCCCCGGCCAGCGAGCAGGCGACGGCCCACGAGCCGCTGACCTTCCGCGTCGGCATGCTCGGCGCACTCATCGCGCCCTTCGTCTTCCTCATCGGCGTGATCGCCTACTTCGTGGTCTTCGCCGTCTTCGACATGAACGCCCTCACCGCATCCGGGCTCGCCGGCCTCATCATCGCGGCGCTGTTCTCGCGCAAGTACAGCCGGTTCTGGGACGCGGTGATCTCGGGCGTCTCGTCGCGCCCCTCGGTCACGCTTCTGCTGATCCTGCTGACGGTGAGCCTCGTCTCGGCGCTCATCACGGCCACCGACGTCTCGGGCGGCTTCGTCTGGCTCGCGAGCACCCTCGGCGTGAGCGGTGGAGTCTTCATCGCCGTCATCTTCCTCATGGCCTGTGCCATCTCGATGTCGACCGGCACCTCGATCGGCACGCTCTTCACCGCGTTCCCGATCTTCTACCCGGCCGGCGTGCTGCTCGGGGCCGATCCTCTGCTCCTGGCCGGAGCCATCCTCTCGGGAGCGCTCTTCGGCGACAGCCTCGCGCCGATCTCCGACTCCACGATCGTCTCGGCCTCGACCCAGCGCTACCGGCGCAAGGTCGGCACGGCCGAGATCGGCGGCGTCGTGCGGTCGCGGGCGAAGTTCGCGCTGCCGGCCGCAGCCGTCAGCGCCATCCTGTTCCTCGTGATCGGTTCCGCGGTGTCGCCGGGCACCGACATGAGCGCCGCCGACATCGTCGACGCAACGGGGGCCGGCCCGCTGCCGCTGATCATGCTCGTGCCGATCGCGCTGCTGCTCTTCACGGCGTTCTGGAAGCGCGACATCTTCCTCGCCACGACCGTGGGACTCATCGCGGGCACCGTGCTGGGCCTCGTGACCGGTCTGCTGGACTTCTCCGACATCATCTCGGCGAACGACGACGGCACCCCCGGCGGATTCCTCGTGGCGGGCGTCGGCGACATCATCCCGCTGATCGGCCTCGGCATCGTGATCTTCGGCATGATCGGCGTGCTGCAGGAGGCCGGGGTGTTCGACGCGATCGTGAACGCCGCGAGCCGCTCGGCGTTCGCGAGGACGCCACGCGGAGCGGAGGTCGTGATCGGCCTCGGTGCACTCGCCACGGCGACCGTGTTCGCGGGCGTGAACGGGCCGTCGATGATCATGTTCGGCCCCGTGGCCGACCGGATCGGCGCCGCGGCCGGGCTGCACCCCTACCGCCGGGCCAACGTGATGGAGGGCTTCACCCTCGGCCTCGGCTCGGTGGTGCCGATCGTGAGCTCGTTCCTGCTCATCGCGAGCCTGCTCACCCAGGGCCACGAGGGTGTTCCGGAGGTCGCGGCGCCCGCCATCTTCCTCGGCGCCTTCTACCCGCTCGCGCTCACCCTCGTGATCGCCATCTCGGTGCTGACCGGCTGGGGTCGCCGCTTCGAGGGCGAGGGCGGCGCCGAGAGTCGCACGCCGGTCCCGCCCGTCGACTGAACCCCGGCCCGATGGGGAGTTGTGCCCATTGAGGGCGGCGCGGTGCTGGGCGACGCTGGAGGGAGCCATAAGGCCCGGACACGACCGAAGGGGAGATCGATGCGCAGCGAATCGCAGACGGCGACACGGAGAACGAGTGCACACCGGCGGTGGGGCGGGGGGACGACAACCCTCCGACGCTCGATCGCGTCGGTCGCCTTCGCCGCGCCCGTCGCGCTGCTGCTGGCGGCCTGCGGTGTGCCTGCCGACCTCACGGTGGGCGAGAGCGCCGGCATCTCCGGTGGATCCCTGACGATCACCTCGATCGAGGAGCGGCCGGCCTCCGATCTCGTCGATATCGAACTCGACGAGCTCGAGGGCCAGACCCCGTACTTCGTGCACTACGAGGTGGAGTTCGACGGAGCTGACGACTCCCTCGACAGGAGCCTGTGGAAGGGTTCCGCTTCGAGCGGCGAGGTGACTCCGCTGAACATCATCGACATCGGCGGGAACTTCGACTGCAACCCGACCGGTGACGTGACCGAGGGGCAGGCGGAGGGCTGCCAGCTCCTGATGGTCGAGAGCGGGGCCACGCTGGAATCCGTCGGCTACGGTGCGGCGGGCCGATGGACGGTGTCGGACTCCTAGAAGACAGGCGGCCGGCCCCGCGATCGCCGAGCCGGCCGCAGGGGCTACATCGTGAGCGGCTGGCCGAGCAGCACGCGGCCGAGCGAGGCGAGCAGCACGTCGTGCTGGGCGCCGATGTGGGTGCGGTACATCGCCGCGTCCGTGTAGTACTTGCCGAGCTTGGTGCCCGCGAGGCCGGCCGAGGTGGTGCCGGCGGTCGAGAACGCCACGTCGATGGCCTCCTGCGAGAGCCGGGCCGCCTGCACGATCTGGCCACGGATGCGCACGTCGTCGCGCGTGGTGAACTCCGGCCCGCCGTCGACCCAGGCCTGGTTGCGCTCGGCGAACTCGCGCACGGCGGCCAGCAGCAGGGCCTCGGAGGCTTCGGCGAGCGACACGACCTTGCCGTACCAGAGCTGGTACTCGGGCGACTCGCTGCGCGGGATGCGCGGCGGGAAGCTCGATCCGCGGTCCATCAGCCGTTCGTACTCGTCCATGCAGGCGAGCGCGCAGCCCACCATGGTCTGGGTGAGCCCGGCGATGAAGATCGACGAGGTGCGCCCGAGGTAGAGCGGGTTCTCGTGCAGCTGGTAGCCAGGGGTCCCGTCGGCGCCCCACTCGATGTCCTTGAAGTTGAACGGCACCGCGTTGTAGGAGGCCACGAACGCGTCGTCGATCTCGATCGAGTTCGACGACGAGGCGTGCAGGCCGATGGTGCGGCCCTCGCCCCAGTCGTCGATGATCGTGAAGTCCTCGCGGGGCAGGATGAACATGAACGGCTTCTTCGAGCCGTCGGGCTGCTCCACGAACGCGACCGGCATGAAGTGGGTGCTGAAGGTGCAGCCCGAGTTGTAGTCCCAGCGGCCGGAGAGCCGGTAGCCGCCCTCGACGAGGGTGACCGTGGCCTTCTGCGGGAACGCGCGCGAGGCCGAGATGAAGGGCTCGGCGGCGAACGCCTCCTCCTGGGCGCGCTCGGGGAAGTGCGAGGCGAACTGGTAGGCGTGGCTCGAGCCGAGCTCCCACGACCAGCCCACGCCGGGGTCGCCGCGCGAGATCTCGACGGCGACCTTGAAGTAGGTCTCGAGGCCGAGCTCGAGCCCGCCGTACTTCTTGGGGCGCAGGATGTCGTAGAGCCGGCCGGCCACGAAGGCGTCGTGGATCTCCTGGGAGTAGGTGCCGAGCTTCGCGTGCTCGGGCTGGAGCTCACGGAGGCGGTCGCGCAGCCCCCTGGCGTAGGCGACGAGGTCGTCGGCCGTGGGGGAGTCCGTGACCGGGGTGTCTTGCAGTAGCGACATGCGTGCGTCTCCGATTCGCGTCATTGCGGTTCCGGCGCGCGGCCGAGACTCGGTATTTATAGTGGTTATAACTATATGGATGTCCGGCTCGTCCTGCAAGCACCTCTTCGGCCGCGCGTTACACTGCTTCGATGACCGGCACCCCGCCCCGTTCCGAGCTCCTCGGCGAGATCGGCCAGTCCGTGATCGACTCCTTCCGCTACCTCCAGCGCGAGGTCACCGTGCCGCACGCGGGCCTCATCCACATCACTCGCTCCGAGGCCGACATCATGCGCATCCTGATGGAGGAGCCGGGCACGACCGTGACCGAGATCGCGCGCGCCTTCGGACAGCACAAGAGCAACACGAGCGCCAGGATCGCGGCCCTCGTGGAGAAGGGCCTGGCCGAGAAGCGCTCGGCGGCGGGCGACGGCCGGGAGGTGCGGGTCTACCCCACGGTCACGGCCCGCACGAACCTCGAGGGCTACCGTCAGGTCTGGGCCGAGCACCTCGAGCCGCTCTCCACGGCCTCCGACGAGCGGCTCGCCATCGCGGCCGAGGTGCTCGGTGAGATCGCGGAGGCACTCGCCCGGGGAACCACAGCTAGCTCGTCGGAAAACCCACGCCCGTGAGCTCCTCCGACACCTCCCAGACCCGTCGGGCCTGGTCGAGCCCCGTCAGCCGCGAGTAGAGCGGCTGCTCCGCCGGGGCGCCGCCGAGGTGCCCCGGCCCCTTCGGGCCGTAGAGCCGGCCGCCCACGGCGTCGGGCGAGGCGGCCGCGTAGAGCGCCGGCAGTGCCGCCGACTCGGGGGTGCCGAGCAGGATGCCCCGGGCCGACAGCCACCGGATCACCCGGACGCTCCGGGTGTCGACGCTCCGCCCGAGCTCGGGCCGCGCCGCGAGCAGGCTCGTGGGGGCGACGCCCGGGTGCGAGAGGTTGCTCGAGATGCCCCAGCCGAGCTCGGAGCTCCGGCGCTCGAGCTCGAGCCCGAAGAGCCCGAAGGCGATCTTCGACTGGCTGTAGGCGCGCCCACCGTGGTACGAGCGCTCCCAGGCGAGATCGTCCCAGTTGATGCCGTAGCTGTTCGCCGCGATGCTGATCTGCGAGGTCACGCGCGCCTTCCCGGCCTTCAGCAGCGGCAGCAGGTGCGCCACGAGGGCGACGTGGCCGAGGTGGTTGGTGCCGAACTGCGACTCGAAGCCGTCGGCGGTCCGCTGCAGCGAGGGGGGTGTCATGACCCCGGCGTTGTTCACGAGCAGGTGGATCGGCGCGCCCTCGTCGAGCAGCACCCTGCCGAGGGCCGCGACCGACGCGAGTGACGACAGGTCGAGCGTGCGGAGCGACACCGTCGCATCCGGCGCCTGCTCACGGATGATCGCCAGGGCCGCCTCGCCCTTCTTCGGGCTGCGCACCGGCAGCACGAGCTCGGCGCCGGCGGCGGCGAGGCGCGCGGCGATCCGCAGGCCGATGCCGTCGCTGCCGCCCGTGAGCACCGCGCGGCGGCCGGTGAGGTCGGGGAGGGTGAGATCGGTCGTGGTGTGAGGCATGTGCGGCTCCTGTGGTCTTGTGTCCCCCGAGCCTCCGGCATCCGCCGATCCGCATCCAGGACTCGTCAGGTCACTGCTGCGGATGCCACGGCTCCGGTAGAAAGGGAGTCGACGAGGAGGGCGGTGCGACCGTGATCGATCGCGAGGGCATGGCCGGGTTCCTGCTGCGGCGGAGACAGGCGCTGCAGCCGGAGGACGTGGGACTGCCGCGCGGGCCGAGGCGCCGCACGAGCGGGCTGCGTCGGGAGGAGGTGGCGGCGCTCTGCCACATGTCGCCCGACTACTACGCCCGGATCGAGCGGGGCACGGGCCCGCAGCCCTCGGAGCAGATGATCGCGTCGATCGCTCAGGGGCTGCATCTCACGGTCGACGAGCGCGACCACCTCTTCGAGCTGGCGGGCCATCGCCCTCCGGTGCGTGGGGTCTCGGCCGACCACATCAGTCCGGGCCTGCTGCGCGTGCTCGACCGCCTGCAGGACACCCCGGCCGAGATCGTCACGGAGCTGGGGGAGACGCTGCGGCAGACCCCACTCGGCGTCGCGCTCACGGGAGACATGGCCGCCCTGCCCGGCCCGATGCGCAGCATCGGCTACCGCTGGTTCGCCGATCCCGCCAGCCGCTCGCTGTACCGAGCCGACGAGCACGAGTACCTCTCCCGGCTGTGGGTCTCGGGGATCCGCGAGGTGCTGGGCCGCCGGGGCCGACCGTCCCGCGCGGCGACGCTCTGCGACGACCTGCTCGAGCGCAGCGCGGAGTTCCGGGCGCTGTGGGACGAGCACGAGGTCGGCCTCCGCCCGCACGAGACCAAGCACTTCGTGCATCCCGAGCTGGGCGCCCTCGAGCTCACCTGCCAGAGCCTGCTCGACCCGGTGCAGTCGCACTCGCTGCTCGTCTACACCGCCACTCCCGGCACCGAGTCGCACGAGAAGCTGCAGCTGCTCTCGGTGCTCGGCTCACAGCCCCTGGCCTGACTCCGTCACCTGGTCGGCTGGCAAGCCGGTCTGCGGCCGACGGCGTCAGACGCTGCGGAACTCGGGCTCGCGCAGGTTCTGCACGCCCAGGAAGAAGGCGCGGGAGGCGACGGGGTCGCCCTCCACCCGCTGGTACAGCTCGAAGGCCTCGTCGATGTCGGCCTTCACGCCGTCGTAGACGAGATGCTTGAACCGGCTCGCGGTGGGGGAGGCCTTCTCCAGGAACGCCGTGCGCCGGCGTTCGGCGTAGTCGTCGAGGGCTTCCTCACCGGCCTCGCCCGCGAGCACGGCGCCGAGGCGGTCGACGAGCAGCTCCACGTCGAAGACCCCGGTCGTGAGCCCCATCGCCCCCGTGGGATTGGTGAGGTGCGCGGCATCGCCCGCGAGCAGCACGCGGCCCACTCGGTACGACTCGGCCGAGCGCTGGTGCATGTGGTACGGCGAGTACTGCACGAGCTCGTACTGCTTGTCGCCCGGCAGGAACGCCTGCATGAACGCGTCGATCCGCTCGGGGATGCTCTCCTCCGGCAGCTCCTCGCTCTCAGCGAAGGTCACCCGCCAGAGGCCGTCGCGGTCGAGCAGGGCCACGATGCAGCCGAGCTCGGCATCCATCACCATGTTCGCCCGGTGGTAGCCGTGCGCCTCGAAGTCGAAGCGGATGTTCGTGGCCACGAACCGGTCGTCCCAGGTCATGCCCGGGAAGCCGAGGCCGAGGAGCTTCCGCACCGTGCTGCGCCCGCCGTCGGCACCGATGAGCCAGTCGCCCGTGATCGTGCGACCGGAGTCGAGGGTGACGGTGACCGAGTCGTCGTGCTGCTCGATCGCGGCGAGGCCGTCGCCCCAGAGCACGGTCGCGTTCGGCAGCTCGTCGAGGTGCTCCACGCAGATGCGGCCGAGCGCACCCTGCCCGAGGTTCAGGTTGTAGGGGAAGGGCACGACGCCCTCCATCACGGAGTTGCCG
Organism: Herbiconiux oxytropis; assembly: GCF_024979315.1. Taxonomy (GTDB): domain Bacteria; phylum Actinomycetota; class Actinomycetes; order Actinomycetales; family Microbacteriaceae; genus Herbiconiux; species Herbiconiux oxytropis. The sequence continues at coordinate 103,182 of NZ_JANLCK010000008.1, forward strand.
ATGAACACCGACTCGTCGGTGGAGGGCCGGCGGAAGGAGTTGCCCTTCACGATCACACCCTCCGCCTCGGCGTCGGCGCGCACCCCGAACTTCTCGAGCACCTCGAGCACGCACCAGTGGTAGACGGCGGCGCGCGGCGAGTCGTTCAGCGCCGTCTCGCGCTCGAGGACCGTGACCGTGACGCCCTGGCGGGCCAGTGCGAGTGCCGCGAGGAGCCCCACGGGCCCTGCTCCGGCGACGATGACGTGGGCGGCTCCGCTCGTGCTGTCCATCGGGTTCCTTCCGTCAGGGCGTGAGCACGCCGGTGATGTCGTCGAGGGCGAGCGAGCGACGCACGACGGTGTCGATCTCGTCGAGCGCGTAGGTGCGCGTGACGAACGGGCTCGGATCGAGCTCGCCCGACTCGAGCAGCGAGATGAAGCGCGGCATGTCGGTGCGCGGGCTGATCTGCCCGTTCTGGCAGCCGAGGATGCGCTTGCCGTGCACCGTGAGCTGCAGCTGGGGCAGGTCGACCTCGGTGGCCGAGTGGGCCACACCGGCGAGCACGACCGTGCCGGCCCGCCTGGCCATCATGACGGCCTGGCGGGTGGCGATCGCGGGCCCCGCCGCCTCGATCACGACGTCGGCGCCCCGGCCCTCGGTGAGCTGCTGCACGGCGGCCACCGGATCGCTGCTGCCGGAGTCGACGGTGTCGGTCGCCCCCATCGAGACGGCGAGCTCCCGACGGCCGGGGTGGCCGTCGATCCCGATGATGCGCCCGGCGCCCGCGAGCCGGGCGGCCTGCACGGCCCAGAGCCCGAGATGACCGAGGCCCACCACGGCGACGGACTGACCGGGCTGCACCTCACCGATCGTGAAGACGGCGCCGAGCGCGGTCGAGACCCCGCAGCCGAGCAGGCACGCGACCTCGTCCGGCAGCGAGTCGGGGAGCCTGTGCACCTGGATGGCCTGCACGAGCATCCGCTCGGAGTAGGCACCCACGCGCCCGGCCGCCCGCACGTCGCGGCCGTCGGGGAGAGTGGCCACGACGGGATCCGAGCCGTCCATCAGCACCGAGCACTGGTCGGGGCGGCCGATCCCGCAGTAGAAGCACTCGCCGCACTCCGGGGTGCCGGCCACCACCACGCGGTCTCCCGGTGCGAAGCCCCTGACCGCGCTGCCGACGTGCTCGACCACGCCCACCGCGGTGTGTCCGAGCACGACCGGCGGCTGCTTGCGCCGCATCGCTCGCCAGCCCATCCAGTCGGTGGAGCAGAAGGGCGCGGCCGTCGTGCGCACGACGAGCTGGCCGGGGGCCGGCTCGGCGAGCTGCATGGGGCCGACGTAGAAATCGCTCTCGAACTGCGTGAGAACGGCGGCGCGGGTCTGCACGGCGGCTAGACCGGTTCCCCGCCGCTGTGGATGAGGCGCGCGACGTGGCCACGGAGGTGGATGAACGCGGGATCCTCGCGGGTCGTGATCTGGTCGCGCGGTTCGGCGAGCTCCACCCGGATGTCCTCCACGAGGGTCGCGGGCGGGCGCGAGAGCACGAGCACGCGGTTGGCGAGGTAGACGCTCTCGTCGATGTCGTGGGTGACGAAGAGGATGGTCATGTCGTAGCGGTCGCGGATCGAGAGCACGAGATCCTCGAGGCCCTCGCGGGTCTGAGCGTCGACGGAGGCGAACGGCTCGTCCATGAGCATGAGCTTCGGCCGGTAGGCGAGCGCGCGGGCGATGGCGACGCGCTGCTGCATGCCGCCGGAGAGCTGCCATGGGTAGCGCTTCTCGAAGCCCTTGAGCCCCACGGCCTCGAGCGACTCGTCGACGAGGGCCTTGCGCTCGGGCTTCGAGAGCGAGGAGCCGGCGATCGGGAACGCGACGTTCCGCTCCACCGAGAGCCACGGCAGGAGCGAGCGGCTGTAGTCCTGGAACACCATCGCCATGCCGTCCGGCACCCCGGTGTTCTTCTTGCCGTTGACCCACACGGCCCCCTCGCTCGGCTGCAGGAGCCCGGCGAGGGTGCGCAGGAGGGTCGTCTTGCCGGCGCCGGAGGGGCCGACGATCGAGACGCATTCTTTGGGCATGACCTCGAAGTTGAGGTCGTGGATGGCGTGGTGGGCGGTGTCGCCGCGCCCGTAGGTGTGCGAGACGTGGTCGACGACGACCGCGGCGCCCGGCGTGCCGGGAGCGGTGCCGGCCGGTCGCGTCGGAGCCGCACCCTGCGTGGGCGCACCGGCGCTGGTCGTGGGGAGGCTGTCGGTCATGGGAGCACCGTCTTTCAGATCTTCTGTCGGGAGAGCTTGTGCCAGGAGAGGACGCGGTTCTCCACGGCGTCGAGCACGAAATTGATGAGCAGGCCCAGGATGGCGAGCGCGAGCATCCACGACCACATGTTGAGCAGCTGGAACCGGCCCTGAGCCTGGATCAGCTGGAAGCCGATGCCGTTGGAGGCGAGGATGAACTCCGACACGATCGCGAGCAGCAGCGCCGCGGTGCTCGCGATCCTGAGGCCGGCGAAGATCTTGGGGCTCGCCGCCGGGAGCACGATGCTGAACAGCCGGCGTGCGGGCGAGATCTTGAAGACCTTGCCGAGATCGAGCATCGTGCGGTGGATTGAGCCGACTCCGGAGGCGGTGTTGATGAGCACGAACCAGGAGACTCCGTAGGCGATGAAGATGATGCGCATGTCGTCTCCGCCGCCGAGCAGGATGATGAACAGCGGCAGTGTGGCCGTGGCGGGGATCGACCGCAGGAACTCCACGATGGGCGTCACGGTCTCGCGCGAGCCCTGGCTGAGGCCCATGGCCGTGCCCACCACGATGCCCCACGCCGCGCCGATGGCGTAGCCCGCGAGCATCCGCCCCACGGTGGCGAGGAAGTCGTTGTAGAACACCTCGGTGAAGACCGCGTCACCGCCGAAGAGCAGCTTCACGAGGTTCTCGGCGATGTCGACGGGCGGCGGGAAGAAGGGCGACGGTGCGACGGTGGTGGCGATCTGCCAGAGCACGACGAGCACGGCGAGCGGGATGAAGAAGTAGCCGAGGGCCACGAGCACGCCGCGTCCACGGCCGGGGCGCCCCGGCCGGGCTGCGCGCTCGGCCCGCTCGGACTTCCGGGTGTTCTTCTCGGGTGCGACGGTCATCACGCACCTCCTCTCGCGGTGGCGTCCCAGCCGAAGAAGCGACGCTCCAGCCAGCCGATGCCGAGGTTGATGACGAGGCCGAGGAGACCGGCGGTCACGGTGGCGGCGAGCACGGCGAGATAGCTCTCGGCGTCGCTGAACGCGCGCTCCCGCGAGATGAAGGCGCCGATGCCCTGGGCTCCGCCGGCGATGAGCTCGACCGTGATCACCACGATGAGCGCGATCGACGAGGCGATCCGGATGCCGGTGACCACGAAGGGCGCGGCCGAGGGGATGACGACGCGGCGGATGACGCCGAAGCGGCTCACCCCGAAGCTGCGCGCCATCTCCTTGGCGTAGGGGTCGACGTCGTGCACGCCGTAGAGGGTGTTGAACATGATCGGCCAGATCGCGGCGAAGACCACGATCACGAGCTTCATCTCGAGGCCCGCGCCCAGCACGAGCAGCACGAGCGGCACGAGGGCGACCGGCGGGATCGGGCGCATGAGCTCCACGATCGCGCGGGCGCCGCGGTAGGCGGGCCGGAACATGCCGAGCACGACGCCGACGGGGATCGCGATGGCGCAGGCGATGAGCATGCCGTAGACGTAGGTGAGCAGCGTCGAGAGCACGTCGGCGCGGAAGACCTCGTCGCCCCAGAGGGTGATGGCCTTCCACAGCACGCTCGAGAACGGCGGCAGGAAGTTGGTGTTGACGAGCCCGGAGCGCGACACGATCTCGAGCAGCAGGATGAGCCCGACCACGCCCGCGAGCCCCCGCAGCACGGCGTTGCGTCGGGCGGTGCTGCGCGGCTTCTGCGCGCGGGGCGGCGTGGGGCCCGTGGTGGGGGCGGGGGGAGCAGGGGTGGCGATCGCCAAGGTCGGGTCTCCAGACGGACGGATGCGGCCGGTCGAGCGGGCTGGCAGGAGGGGGTGGGGCGCCTTCACGCGGTGGTGAGGGCGCCCCGGTGCCTCACGCGGCGTCGCAGCTCTCGGGAGCCGGGAGCACGTACTCGGTGAGGTCGAACTCCTCGGTGAGGCGTCCGCTCTCGAAGTAGACGTCGGCGTTGCGCTGGATCTCGTCGAGACGGTTCTCCGACTGGTAGTCGAGCATCACCTCGGCGGCGGCGACCGCAGGGGGTGCGCCGAGGAAGGCCGAGAACTGCTCCTCGAAGTAGGCGCGGTCCTCGACCAGGGCGCCCTGCGCGTCGAAGAGCGAGCACTGGATCGCGGCGATCGTGTTGGGGTTGGCCTCGGCGAACTCCCGCGACGCGACCCAGCCGGACTCGGCCATGCCCTCGTAGTCACCGGCTCCGTAGTCGAAGACCGAGACGCCGCCGAGGGCGCGAACGGCCGCGAGGGTCGGCCCGACGGCGCTCGAGGCGTCGATCGTGCCCTGCTCGAGCGCCGCGGCGACCTCGCCGTAGGGCAGCTCGACCCAGTCGACGGCGTCGGGGTCGAGACCCTCCTTGAGCATCGCGTCGCGGAGCTTGATGGCGTGGCTCGACGACAGCGAGATCACGTTGACGGTCTTGCCCTCGAGGTCGGCGAGCTCGGTGATGCCGGAGGACGGGAGCGCCTCGAGCGAGCTGGTCAGCGGCGAGCTGGCCCAGCCCTCCGCGATCACCACGAGGTCGAGGCCCTGCTGGATGGCGTCGATGACGCCGAAGTAGCTCGTGTTCGCGGCCGCGGCGTCGCCGGAGATCACCGAGGTGACGGCCACACCGCTGTTGTCGACGAAGTAGGGCTCGATGGTGAGGCCGTACTCGGCGCCGAACTCGTCGGCGGCGGTCTGGAGCGGGATGGTCCCGGGGCCCTTGATGCCGGTGAGTGAGACGTCGGTGGTCTCGGGGGCGAACGGATCGCCCGGGGCCACCTCGTCGGCGACGCTGCCGCCGGAGTCTCCCCCGGAGGACCCGCCCGAGGAGCAGGCGGCGAGGGACGCCGCGAGGCCGAGGGCTGCGACGCCCGCGAGGGCGCGGATCAGGCGCTGAGTGTGCTGTGGACGTGCAGACATGATGAAGGGTCCTCTCCATTGAGACAGATCATGGCTTTTGTCGGACAATAATATGATCTGCCGGAATGGTCAAGGCCCCCCACCCCCGTTCGGAGGGTGTCGGAGGGCGACTGCTCAGGTCGCGTCGGACGACTTCTCCGAGAGCCGCAGGCTCTTCAGCGCCGTCTTCGAGGCGTTGCGCACGTGGGTGGCGCACAGCTGCGCGGCGAGGGCGCCGTCGCGGCGGAGGGCCGCCTCGGCCATGGCCTGCAGCTCGGCCGCGGCCTCCTCGGCGCGCCCGGGCTCGCCCATCGACGTGGCCCGCAGGATGCGCACGCGGGCCTGGATGCCCTCGATGATGTTCTTGAGTGCCGGGCTCGCGGCCCCCTCGATCAGCACGACGTAGAGCACGTCCTTCGCGTCGAGCACGACGCGGATCTCGTTGCTGCCGGCCGTGGCGGTCGCGAAGTGGTCGACGGCGTCCTTCAGGCGCTGGAGCTGCTCGTCGGTGGCGCGCTCGACGAATCGCTCGACGAGGATCGCCTCGAGCACCGCGCGGATCTCGTACAGATCCTCCGCCTCGGCCAGCGAGGGAGCGCTCACGATGGCACCGCGCTGGGGGACGACCGTCACGAGCCCCTCGCTCGTCAGCTCGCGCAGGGCCTCCCGGATGGTGGTGCGGGAGACGCCGAGCTGCTCGATCAGTTCGCGCTCGACGAGCCGCTGACCCGGCCGGAGGGTGAAGTCGAGGATGGCCGAGCGGAGAGCGGTGATCACCTGCTCGCGCAGCGGTGCCGCCACGCGTTCCACATGGGCGCTCGACCAGGCCGCGGAGAGGGTGTTGGGAGCGGTCATCATAGGTCCTAACTGCGTGATGGTGTGCCGATCATACAGGGAGCCCGTGACGGACCAGGGGAAGGCGGGCGGCGCGAATCGGGGTTGCGACGCAGGCGCGGCGCTTGACAATATATTATCGTCAGACAATCTGCGGCAGACGATCGGATGCGACGACGCATCCGGCGGCCGCGACGACCGGTTCTCCGGGGCAGTGAAAGGCGGCACGATGACGTACGCAGGACTCGAAGGCAAGGTCGCGATCGTGACGGGAGGCGTCGGCGGCATCGGCTCGGCCGTCGTCGACCGGCTCTCGGCGGCGGGGGCGCGCCTCGTGATCGTCGACCTCGACGGCGACCGCGCGAAGGCGGCGGCCGACGCGCTCGAGGGCGAGGCCATCGGTGTGGGCGCCGACGTCTCGACCGAGGCGGGCGTGGACGCCTACCTCGAGGCGGCGATCCAGACCTTCGGATCGGCAGACCTCCACCACCTCAACGCCGGGATCGCCGGCAAGCCCCGGATCCAGCTGACCGACGCGACCGTCGACGAGTGGGACGCCGTGATGGCCGTCAACCTCCGTGGCCCGTTCCTCGGCACCCGGGCGGCGCTACGCCACTTCGTGAAGACCGGCACGACGGGATCGATCGTCGTCACGGCCTCGATCGCTAGCCTCCGGGGCGCGTCCGACCTCCTCGCCTACACCACGTCGAAGCACGGCGTCATCGGCCTGGTGCACGGCGCCGCCGTCTACGCCGGTCCGATCGGCGTGCGCGTGAACGGGGTCGCTCCCGGCATCGTGCCGACGCCGATCTTCGGCGAGGCGGGCATCCAGGACATGAAGAAGCGCGCGAGCACGTCTCCGCTCCGCCGCGCCGGAGAGCCCGACGAGGTGGCCGCTGCCGTGGCATTCCTGCTCAGCGACGACTCCTCCTACGTCACGGGGGCCGTGCTCTCGGTCGACGGCGGCGCGAGCGTGCAGAACACGAACCGGTGGGGCGGCGGCGCAGGGCTCTGGGATCCGGCGCCCGTGGATGCGGACCTCATCGCCGCATTCGAAGCCTGATTGTCATACGATATTGACATCATACAATCCGTGGGCAACCATGGGTCTCGGAACCGCGACGACGCGGTCCGGCAGTTTCGAAGGGGAAACCGCATGTACATCGTGACCGGAGTGGGCGGCTACGTCTCGGGCGCAGTCGCCCGGCAGCTGCTGGAAGAACTCGGACCGGACCAGCTCGTGGTGACCAGCCGCGACGACGCGACTCTCGCCGAGTGGCGGGAGCTCGGTGCCACCACGCGACGGGCCGACTACGGCGACAAGGAGTCGCTCGTGGCGGCGTTCCAGGGGGGAACGCACCTCTTCATGGTCTCGGCCATGGAGGCGGGGCCGAGCCGGCAGGCTCAGCACCGCAACGCGGTCGAGGCGGCGGTCGAGGCCGGGGTGGAGCACATCGTCTACACCTCGTTCATCGGCACCGAGCGCCCCGAGGTCAACTCGGTGGAGGTGGCCGACCACAAGTTCACCGAGGGCCTGATCAAGGACAGCGGCATCACCTGGAACTTCCTGCGCAACAACCAGTACGCCGACGCGATGGCCGAGAACCAGGCCGCGATCGCCATCACCTCCGGCCAGAGCATCGGCAACGCCGGCGACGGCACGGTGGCGTTCGTGGCCCGCGAGGACGTGGCCGCCGTGGCTGCCGCGGTGCTGAAGGGCGAGGGCGAGCCGAACACGGGCTACGACGTGACGGGCCCGGAGCTCCTCACCTATCGCGAGGTCGGCGAGATGATCGCCGAGCTGAGCGGTGCGCCCATCCAGATCGTCGACCTCACCGACGACGAGATGTACGCCATGTGGGATGCGCTCGGCGTGCCGCGCGACGCCACGGGCGACTTCTCGAACTCGCCGGTCCCGTGGGCCAGCGACGGCATGGTGACCTTCGGGCAGATGATCCGCGCCGGGCACCTCGGCCGCACCACCGACGTGGTCGAGCGCTTCACGGGCCGCGCTCCGCGCACCCTCCGCGATCTCATGCTCGAGCGGCGGGCCGGCTGGCCGCCTGTGCCCACGGTCGTGCCCGAGGGGGCCTGACGGTGAGCGAGCAGTACCAGTTCACCGTCGTCAAGTACGGCACCCGGCACGGCCACCGCTCCGAGGTCTACCTCAACTACCACGTGCACGGGCAGCCCGACGGCCCCATCGACATGGACTACTTCGTCTGGGTCGCGCGCAACGAGAACCGCACGATCCTCTTCGACACCGGCTTCTCGGTGCAGGGCGGGGCCAATCGCAACCGCACCTTCGTGGCCGAGATCCCGGACATCTACGACGCCCTCGGCATCGACATGTCGGCGGAGCAGACCCTCGTGATCACCCACGCCCACTACGACCACATCGGCAACCTCGCGGCCTTCCCGAAGGCGCAGATCGTGATCGCGCAGGCCGAGCTCGACTTCTGGCTCTCGTCGATGGGCACGCGGGCGCAGTTCCGCTGGTCGACAGAGCCCGAGGAGATCGACGCGCTGCGGCAGGCCCTCGACGAGGGCCGGGTGACGGCCTTCGAGGGGTCGTTCCAGGTGGCCCCCGGCATCGAACTGATCGAGGTCGGCGGGCACACGCCCGGCCAGGCCATCGCCCGAATCGCGACCAGCGAGGGCGACGTGCTGTTGGCCTCCGACGCCCTGCACTACTACGAGGAGTTCGACGAGGACATGCCCTTCGCCTACGTGGCCGACCTGCCCGCGATGTACGCCGGGTTCGACCGCATCCGGGAGCTGCTCGATTCGGGCGTGCAGCACCTCGTGAGCGGGCACGACCCCGACACGCTCAACCGCTTCACCCTCGTGGAGGAGGGCCCGCTCGCCGGGATCTCCGCCACCATCGGAACCCTCCGGAAGGACGCCTGACATATGACCGACGTGATCGGATTCATCGGACTCGGCAACATGGGCGGTCGCATGACGCGCCGTGTGGTCGACGGCGGTGTGGAGGTGCTCGGCTTCGACATGCAGCGCTCCGCCGTGGAGGCCGCGGGCGCGAAGCCGCTCGGCTCGGCCGCCGAGGTGGCGGGCGCGAGCGACGTCGTCTTCCTCTCGCTGCCGGACAGCAAGGTGGTCGAGAAGGTCGTGCTCGAAGACGAGTCGTTCATCCCGGCCCTCCGCGAGGGCGCCGTGGTGGTCGATCTCAGCACCGCCGCCCCCGCCTCCACCAAGCGCATCAGCGCGCGGCTGGCAGAACGCGGCGTCGCGTACCTCGACGCCGGCATCTCCGGTGGCGCGGCGGCCGCCGAGAAGGGAGCGCTGACCCTCATGGTGGGCGGTGACGCGGCGGCGCTCGAGCGCGTGCAGCCCGTGCTCGCCCACTTCGCCACGAACGTCTTCCTCATGGGAGACTCCGGGGCCGGCCACAGCACGAAGCTGCTCAACAACTTCCTGAACGCCATCAGCCTCGCGGCCACCGCGGAGGTCATGGTGGCGGCGAAGAAGGCGGGGCTCGACCTCGCCACGGTGCTCGATGTGCTCAACTCCAGCTCGGGCGTGAACTTCGCCACCCTCAACCGGTTCCCGAAGATCATCACGGGCGACTACCTCAAGGGCGGCCTCACGAACGCGCTGATGATGAAGGACGTCGTGCTCTACGTCGACCACCTGCACGAGCTGGGCGTCGCCTCGCTCAACTCCGCCGGACCACTCGCGAGCTTCGGCCTCGCCCAGTCGCTCGGCTACGGCCAGGAGATCAGCAACACCGTCGTCGACGCGATCGGAGACGTCTCGGGGCGCGTGCGACTGCACGAGCCGGAATCGACCCCACGACACGAAGGACAGAAGCCATGACCGACCAGGAGACGACGAAGCAGGATGCCTCGAAGCACGGCTCGAAGCACGACGCCACGCGGGGTGAGACCTATGAGGCTGGTCTGAACGTGCGCCGCGAGGTGCTCGGGGCCGCGCACGTCGATCGCTCGCTCGGCGCCGTCACGGAGTTCTCCCGCCCCATCCAGGAGCTCGTCACCGAGTACTGCTGGGGAGCGGTCTGGACCGACGACGGCATCGACCGCCGCACCAGGAGCCTGCTCAACCTCGTGATGCTCACGGCACTCAACCGCTCGCACGAGCTGGGGGTGCACGTGCGCGGCGCGATCCGGAACGGAGTCACGATCTCCGAGATCCAGGCGACCCTCATGCAGACCGCCATCTACGTGGGCGTGCCGGCGGCGCTGGAGTCGTTCCGCGTGGCCGAGGCCAAGCTCGACGAGATGAAGGCGGCCGGCGAGCTGTGAGCGATGTGAATGAGCCCGAGGTGAATCAGCCCGATGTGAAGCAGACCGTCGGCTTCGTGGGCCTCGGCAACATGGGCGGCCCCATGTCGGAGCGCCTCGTGGCCGCCGGCTACCCCGTGGTGGGGTTCGACCTCGCACCCGCCGCCCGTGAGCGGCTCGCCGCGGCCGGGGGCGCCGCCGCCGAGACCGCAAGCGACGTCGTGGCGCAGTCGGACGTCGTCATCCTCATGCTGCCGAACTCCGACATCGTCGAGAGCGTGCTGACCGGCCCGGACGGCGTGCTCGCCGCTGCCCGCCCCGGCACGCTGTTCGTCGACATGAGCTCGTCGGAGCCGCTGCGCACCCGCTCCCTCGCCGAGGTCGTCGACGCGGCAGGATCGCGCCTCATCGACGCTCCCGTCTCGGGCGGCGTCAAGGGAGCCGTCGCCGGCACCCTCACGATCATGGTGGGCGGTGCCGAGGAGGATCTCGCCCGCGCGCTCGGCGTGCTCGAGGTGCTCGGCAAGCCCGCCCTCATCGGCGGCATCGGCGCGGGGCACGCGCTCAAGGCCATCAACAACCTCATGTCCGCCGCGCACCTCTGGGTCACGAGTGAGGCGATGCTCACGGGCATCGAGTTCGGCCTCGACCCGAATGTCATGCTCGAGGCCATCAACACCTCGAGCGGGCGCAGCGGATCGACGCAGCTGAAGTGGCCGAACTTCATCGTGGGCGAGACCTACGACTCGGGCTTCGGGCTGAGCCTGATGCTGAAGGACATGAAGATCGCGACGGGTCTCGCCGAGAGTCTCGGCGTGCCGCATACGCTGAGCGACAGAGCCGTAGAGCACTGGAGCGCCGCGAGCGGCGACCTGGGCCCCGCCGCCGACCACACCGAGGTGGCGCGCTGGCTGCGCGAGCGCGAGAACGAAGGGACCGCGAAGTGACAGACGACGCACGAAAAGCCGAGATCAAGCGGGAGTACGAGGAGTCCCACGGCGAGTGGGATGCCGGCACCCAGGCGGTGCTCGACCTCGACCCCGAGTTCCTCGCCTCGTACTCGAAGCTCGCCGGCGTGCCCGCGAAGGTCGGCGCCCTGCCGGAGAAGGTGCAGCACTTCGTGCGCCTCGCCGTGGCGGCGAACTCGACCCACCTCTACCTGCCGCCCGTGCGCGGTCACATCCGTCGTGCCCTCGCCGCCGGAGCGACCCCCGAGGAGGTCATGGAGGTGCTGGAGTGCTGCGCCACCCTCGGCATCCACTCCATGAACATCGGCGTGCCGATCCTCGTCGACGTGCTCGAGCAGGAGGGCAAGCGCACGGAGGCCGCCGAGTTCGACGGGTACCAGGAGCGCCTCAAGGCCGAGTTCACCGAGAAGCGCGGCTACTGGCACTCGTTCTGGAACGAGATCCTCGAGCTCGCTCCCGAGTTCTTCGACGCCTACACCGAGTTCTCCTCGGTGCCGTGGGTGAGCGGCACGCTCGAGCCCAAGGTCAAGGAGTTCATGTACATCGCCTTCGACACGGCGGCGACGCACCTCTACACCTCCGGCCTCCGCCTCCACATCGAGAACGCGGTGCGCTACGGCGCCAGTGCCGCCGAGATCGTGGAGGTCATGGAGATCGCGGCGACGCTCGGCATCCACGGCGTCTTCGAGGCTGCCCCGATCCTCGTCGAGGAAGCGCGGAAGCTCTCATGACCCCGGACACCACCCCCTACGAGCTCAGCGACGAGGCCGCAGCACGGTTCCGCGACGTGCTCGGCGACGACGCGGTCGTGACCGACCGTGCGGGCCGCGACGAGTACGCCGATCCGTACTGGATCAAGGGCGACCGCACCTACGACTCCTCCGCCGTGCTCTACCCCACGAGCACCGAGCAGGTTCAGGCCGTCGTGCGCCTCGCCGACGAGCTCGGTGTGCCGCTGTGGGTCTCGTCCCAGGGCCGCAACAACGGCTACGGCGGCCCCTCGCCGCGCGTCGCCGGATCGGTGCTGGTGAGCCTGCGCCGAATGAACAAGGTGCTCGAGATCAACGCCCAGCTCGCTTACGCCGTGGTGGAGCCCGGCGTGAGCTGGATGGACCTGCACGCGGCCATAGCCGAGGCGGGGCACGACGACCTGCTCATCTCGGTGCCCGACCTCGGCTGGGGCTCCGTGGTGGGCAACTCGCTCGACAGCGGCATGACCTACCTGCCGCTCGGCGTCGACTTCCAGGCCCCCACCGGCATGGAGGTCGTGCTCGCCGACGGGTCGCTGCTTCGCACAGGCATGGGCGGCATCCCGAACTCGAAGTCGTGGCACGCCTACAAGCGGGGTCTCGGCCCGTCGCTCGACCCGCTGTTCGTGCAGTCGAACTTCGGCATCGTCACGAAGATGGGCTACTGGCTCATGCGCAAGCCCGCGGCCTACGCTCCGCTGTTCCTCACGGTGCCGCGCGACCACCAGCTCGAGCAGGCCATCGACATCCTGCGCGAGCTCCGGCTCGACGGCGTCATCCGCGGCGTTCCCGTCATGCAGAACACCCTCACCCTCGCCTCGCACTTCCCTGAGCTGCTCGGCCAGATGCAGGCCGGTGGGGCCCTCGGCCCCGAGCAGCTCGACGAGCTCGCCGACATCTCGGGCGTCGGCCGCTGGGGCATGCGCACCGCGGTCTGGGGCGACGAGGTCGTCGTGGCGCGGCACGTGGAGAAGATCACCGAGGCGTGGTCGGCGATCGAGGGATCCCGGGTCGACCACCACCGCACCTACCTGCACGACGAGTGGGACCAGATCGAGCACTTCGTCGACAAGGTGCAGGCCGGCATCCCGAACCTCGACATGCTCGAGTCGCTGCCGCCGGACTTCGGTCACGTGGGCTTCTCGCCCGCCGTCCCCCTCGTGGGATCGGAGATGCGGAAGGTCATGGACACGCTCGAGGAGATCGTGACCCGTGACACCGGCAACAGCTTCCTCGTGGGCATCTGCGTCTCGAGCGAGCGCAGCGCGCTCGTGGTGAGCGGCTTCGGCTTCAACACCGCCGATGTGGAGGAGACCCGCAACGCCTACGCCACCGTGAAGACGATGATCCGGGAGGTGGGGAAGCTCGGCTACGGCGAGTACCGCGCCCATCTCGACTTCATGGAGGAGGCCACCGCCGAGTTCTCCTTCGGCGACCACGCCTACCGCCGCTTCGTGGAGCGGATCAAGGACGCCGTCGACCCCAAGGGCATCCTCTCGCCCGGCCGGCACGGCATCTGGCCGTCCTCCCGACGAAACCCCTGACCCTCCGCCCACCTCTTCCCCAAGGAGCAACGATGCCCCAGGTCTCCGACGCGGATCTCTCCGCCCTCCGTTCCGAGCTGGACGGCCCCCTGTTCGAGCGCGGCGACGAGGGCTACCAGCCCGAGATCGACGGCTTCAACTCGCTCTCTCCCATGCGGCCCGACTACGTGGTGGGCGCCACCTCGGAGGCGGACGTGCAGGCGGCGGTGCGGTTCGCCGGCGCGCACGGCCTCGAGGTGAGCGTGCAGGCCACGGGTCACGGCTCCTATCGGGGTGTCGACCACGGCGTGCTCATCCGCACCCACCGGCTCGACTCGGTGACGGTCGACCCGGCAGGGCCGACGTTCACCATCGGGGCGGGCGCGCGCTGGATGGGGATCCTGCCGCACCTCGGCGAGCACGGCCTAGCCGCCGTCACCGGATCCTCCCCGAGCGTGGGAGCCGTGGGCCTCGTGCTCGGCGGGGGCATCGGCCCGCTCAGCCGCACGCTCGGCTGGGCCGCCGACCGCGCCGTGTCGTTCCGCGTGGTGATCGGCGACGGATCGGTCGTCGTGGCGAGCGCCGAGAGCGAGCCCGACCTGTTCTGGGCGCTCAAGGGCGGCAAGGTGGGCCTCGGCGTGGTCACCGAGCTCACCCTCCAGGCGCTCGAGCTCACCGAGATCTACGGCGGAGGCCTGTTCTTCGCGCAGGAGGACATCGCCACCGTGCACCGGGCCTGGTTACCGTGGGCGAAGAGCCTGCCCGAGTCGGCGAACACCTCGATGTCGATCGTGCGGCTGCCGCCTGTCGGCGTGCCCGAGCCGCTGGCGGGGCGCACGCTCGCCCACCTGCGGTTCGCCTACGTGGAGCAGGGCGCCGAGACGGGCGCGCTGTCGTCGCGGGGCGCCGAGCTGCTCGCCCCGATGCGCGCGGTGGCGCCGGTCTACATCGACGGCGTCGACGTCATGCCCTTCACCGATGTGGGCACCATCCACGCGGAGCCCTTCGGCCCGCTGCCCATCTGGGAGCGCGGTGAGTTCCTCGACGACGTCGACGAGACCTACGTCGAGCGCATCCTCGAGCACGCGGGCGGCGATGTCGAGGCGCCCTTCGCCAACGTCGAGACGAGGCTCCTCGGCGGGGCCATCGCGCGCGACGCCGCGCTGCCCAACGCGATCGGAGGCCGCGGAGCCCAGTTCTCGCTGCTCACCATCGCGGCCGTCATCCCCGGGGTCAACGACCAGGCGCTCCCCGTGGCCGGTCCCGCGCTCTACGACTCGGTGGCCGACTACTCGCACGACGAGATCAACTACAACTGGGCCGGGCACCCGAGCCCCGAGGTCTTCGCGCGGCTGTGGCCCGCCGACATCGCGGCGCGGCTCGCCCAGGTGCGCGCAACCTACGATCCTGCCGGCGTCTTCGCCTACGGGAACTGACAGATAGACATATAAGAGGAGTGCACTCATGACCAGCATCGCCGGACGGGTGGCCGTCGTCACCGGAGGAGCCAGCGGCATCGGCCGCGGCATCGCCGAACAGCTGATCGCCGAAGGCGCCCAGGTCGTGATCGCCGACGTGCAGCAGGATGCGCTCGACGCGACGGCCGCGGAGATCGGCGCCACGGGCATCCGCGTCGACGTCACCGACCCCGCGAGCGTCGAGGCGCTCGCCGCCGAGGTGATCGAGCGGTTCGGTTCGGTCGGCATCGTCGTGAACAACGCGGGCATCGGGGCGCTCGGGCGCCTCGCCGACCTCTCGCTGGCCGACTGGAAGTGGATGATCGACGTCAACCTCTGGGGCGTCATCCACGGCATCACCACGTTCCTGCCGCTTCTGAAGGCGAACCCGGACGGTGGGCACATCGTCAACACCGGATCGATGGCGTCCTTCTCGCCCATGGCCGGCGGCGGGGCCTACGCCGTCACCAAATACGGGGTGGCCGCGCTCACCGAGGCGCTCGCGATCGAGCTCGAGGAGGACGGCGTGCCGGTGCACGTGACGCTCCTCGCGCCCGGCACCGTGCGCACCAACATCAAGAACAGCACCCGCAACCGGCCGGCGGAGCTCGCGGGCGGCCTCGCCGACGTCGACATCTCGGAGGGGGTCGCCGCAGACCTCCGCTGGATCGACCCGATCGAGGCGGGGCGGATCGTCACCCGCTCTATCCGCAATGACGATCTGTACGCGCTCACGCATCCGGACTGGTGGCACATCGTCGAGGGACGGCAGGCCGCGATCCGCACCGCCTTCGAGAAGTACCCGGTCGACGCGTCGGCGGCTGCGGCGGACGCGTCATGACCACGTGGCGAGGGCGCGCCGGTGTGCTGCGCGCGATCAAGGAGCCGTTCTCGATCGAAGAGGTCCACCTCCTGCCGCTCGACCCGCATCGTGTGGCCGTGAAGACGCACGCGAGCCCCTTCTGCTCGACCGATGTGAAGAACTGGAAGGGCAAGCTCTACAAGATCCCGCCCACCATCCTCGGTCACGCCTCGATCGGCGAAGTGGTGGAGGTGGGCTCGGCCGTCTCCGGCATCCGCGTGGGGCAGCGCGTCGTGGTGCCGGGAACCCCCGAGTGCGGCGTCTGCTACTACTGCGGCATCGGTGAGCCGTGGCAGTGCGGCGAGCTGTTCGACCTCGGCGGCATCTACCCCGACATCGCCTCGGGCGATGACGGTGCACGGATCTCGTGCGCCGGCTGTGTAGGAGGCTACGCCGAGTACATGTCGATCTCGGGCAACCAGGTCTTCCCGGTGGAGTCGGACCTCGACTCCGACGTGCTCTCGATGCTCGGCTGCGGCATCTCGACGGGGGTCGGATCGGTGTTCAACGTCGCACAGGTGCAGCCGGGGGAGTCGGTGGCCATCGTGGGTGCCGGGCACCTCGGGCTGTGGATGCTGCAGGCCGCGCGACTCGCGGGGGCGGGCAGCGTCACGGTGGTGGAGCCGCACGCCGAGCGGCTCGCGCTCGCCGGTTCGCTGGGAGCGGATGTGCTCGTCGATCCCGGATCCACGCCGGAGGAGGCCGCCGAGGCGCTCGCCGCGGTGCGGGCCGCGACCGGGGGTCGGGGTGCCGACGTGGTGCTCGAGGCCGCGGGGCCTGCGGTGTCGCAGAGCTTCGCGGTGCAGGCGTCGCGCCGGGGTGGCCGCACGGTGCTCACGGGCTTCGAGATCGGTGGTGCCACGCTGCCGTTGCCGCAGGTCGAGACCGCGCTGCAGAGCCGGCGCATCCTGAGCTCGCAGAACGGGCAGGTGCACATGAAGAGCGATCTGCAGCGCTACACGGGGCTGCTCGAGCGCGGGCTGCTCGACGCGGCTCCGATCCTGACGCGGCGCTACCCGATCGAGGAGCTCGATCTCGCGCGGGATCGGTCGGGGAGTCTCGACGACGTGTGCGGGGTGATCGTCTTCGACCACTGAGGTCGGGGGTTCTCGCGGTCGGGTCCTTCCTGGGTGGGGCCCGCGAGCGGTTCAGCCTCGGGCGGAGCACACTCGTCCCATGCGCATCGTCATCGTGGGAGCCAGCGGCAATCTCGGAACAGCACTGCTCCGGCGGGCCCTGCCGGAGCCGGAGGTGCAGCTCGTGGGGGTGTCGCGCCGGCGACCGAGCGACGAGGCGCCCTACTCGGCTGCGGAATGGCATCCGCTCGACATCGCCGCGGGCAGTGCGCCCACCCGGCTGCGCGCCGTGTTCGACGGTGCCGACGCCGTGGTGCACCTCGGCTGGAAGCTGCAGCCGAACCACGACGAGGCCGAGATGGCCCGCACCAACGTGCGCGGCACGCGCGTGGTGCTCGAGGCGGCCGCGGCGGCGGGGGTGCCGCACGTGCTCGTGGCGTCGTCGGTGGGGGCATACAGCTTCGGACCGAAGCACTCGCGGGTGTCGGAGAGCTGGCCCACGGGTGGCATCCAGACCTCCCACTACGGGCGGCACAAGGCCATCAACGAGCGGCAGATGGATGCGTTCGAGGTCTCGCACCCTTCGATCGTGCTCACGCGCCTGCGGCCGGGGCTCGTGTTCCAGCCCGATGCCGCTCGGGAGATCGCGCACCTGTTCGCCGGCCGGCACATCCCGGTGCCGTTGCTCGCGCTCGTGAAGCGGCTGCCCGTGCTGCCGTTGCCCACCTCCCTCATCTCGCAGGCGGTGCACGCCGACGACGTGGCGGACGCGTTCTGGCGTGCCATCCAGCGGCGGGCCGGCGGGGCCTTCAATATCGCTGCCGAGCCGGTGCTGGGGCCTGAATCGGTGGCGGAGGCGTTGGGGATCCCGCGCACGGTGCCGTTCCGTCGTCAGGTGCTGCGGGCGATCGTCGACGTCTCGTGGCGGCTGCGGCTGCAGGCCTCGGATCCGGGGTGGATCGACATCGCCACCTCGGTGCCCGTGATGTCGACGGCGCGTGCCCGGGCGGAGCTGGGGTGGGAGCCGACGGTGTCGTCCACGGCGGCGCTGAGGTCGTTGGTGGATGCGCTCGGGGTGAATCGGGGGCATGAGCCTTCGCCTTCGCTGGGGGCGTGAGCTGCCGCGCGCTTCGCGCTTGCCTTCGATGGGCGTGGTTGGGTGTCAGGGGCCAGTGTCGGTGGGTGCTGGTTGAATAAACCTCATGAAGACGACGTTCGGATCCTCGCCTGGGGCGGCCCTGGATGGGTTGGCGCGGGCGATCTCGGATGAGGTTGCGGGGTTCGTGCGGGATGAGCGGGAGATTGCGAAGCTGCAGGCCCGTCAGGCGCGCCGGTTGGCGCGGGCGGTGGGGTTGGCGGAATCCAAGGCGGAGTTGCTGCAGGGTGGTCTGACGCCGAAGGCGCGGGAGTGGGCGAGGCGGTCGTTGCGGGCGGAGGTGGCGTGTGCGTCGCGGCGTTCGGAGGGGGCGGTGTCGCGTCTGATCGCGGATGCGGAGACGCTGGTGTCCGATCTGCCTTCGACGCTCGCTGCGCTCGAGGCGGGTGAGGTGTCCTACGCCCACGCCCGCTTGGTGGTGGTGCACGCCGGCTCGCTGCCGATCGAGGCGCGTGCTGGGTTCGAGCACGCGGTCCTGCCGCAGGCGCGGGAGAAGAACCCGGCCCGCTTCGACGACGCCGCCCGGCATCTCCGCGAGGTGCATCACCCCGAGTCGATCACCCGCCGTGCCGTGCTCGCGCGTGAGGAGCGTGCCGTCTGGCTGGATGCGGAGCGTGATGGCATGGCGACCCTCCATCACCATCTGTCGGCGGTGGATGCGTTGGCGATTCATGACGTGATCGATCAGGCGGCCCGCGCCGCACGAAGCGACGCCGAACCGCGCACGCAGGCGCAGCTGCGTTCGGACATCCTCGCGGACCGCATCCTGGGCCGTGCTGATGGGTTGGCCGGTTTCGTCCCGAGTGTGATCGTGACGGTCCCGGCGGTGGTGCTGGCCGGGTGCGAATCAGATCCCACCGACTCACTCCCTTCCATCCCGGCCGACCCACCCGCGGAGTTGCACGGTTACGGCCCCATCGACCCCGGCACCGCGCGCCGCATCGCCGCAGCCGCGCCCACATTCCTCCGCGTGCTCACCCACCCGGCTACCGGTGACGTGATCGAGACCGCCGGCCGGTACCGCATCCCGACCGCACTGCGCGAGGTGCTGGTCGTGGCCGATGAGCACTGCCGCTTCCCCGGGTGCGGGCGCCGGGCCGCCCGCTGCGAGCTCGATCACACGGTGGATTGGGCGCACGGGGGTCGAAGTACCGCGTCGAACCTCGCCCACCTCTGCACGAGCCACCATCACCTGAAACACGAGGGCGGCTGGCAGGTCGCCCGCCCACCCGACACCGGGCCCGCATCCCGCACCCTCGAGTGGCGATCACCTCTCGGCGCCACCTACCGCACCACCCCACCCGCTCGGGCGAGCTGCAACGACCCGCCACCCTTCTGATGCACCGACGGGTGCCGGCGGGTGCCGAAGGATGGCGGGCGCGATGGGCGGTTCTCTGGCTCAGGCCCCGTCGCGGTACTTGGCCGGCCAGACTCCGTGGCGGCCGGGGGAGAGGATGCCCTTGGGGTCGACCGCGTCCTTGATCGCCTGGGTGAAGCGACGGTAGGCGTGATCGCCGAAGGAGTACTGCTCCGAGGCGAGGTCCATGAAGTCGAGGTGCGCGCGGTACTCGCCGTAGCCGAGCGCCGCGACCTCCTCGATCAGGATCTTCACCGTCTCGAACGTGCGCGCCACATCCTCGGCATTCGTGCGATCGAAGCTCACCGAGCTCACGATCATCGCACTCCGATCGTTGGTCGGGAAGATCGCACACACGAAGTTCGTGCCCGTGCGCTCGATCACCCTCGCCTTGATCCGGTCCACGACCTCCACGACCTCCGCACCCTTCAACGGCACGATGGGCGAGAAGCCCACGTGCCCGACCCAGTCGGGCATCTGCTCCATCATCTCCATGGTGGGGATGCCCGCCGAGATCTTCTGCATGAACGTCGAGATCTCGTGCCAGTTCGACGCCCCGAACCGGCCGAGCTCATCGATCCGCGAACCCTCGATCGCCGACCACGCCTCACGGATCCGCGCGAGATGGTGATCGATCACCGGCCCGTCCCCCCACAGCGCCGTGCGCACGCCCCAGCGCCCGATGCCCGTGGCGTCCGCCAGCGCATCGAGCCTGTCCTCCGACCATGTCGCATCCGCCCCCGGGAACATGCCCATGTGCTCGGGGAACTGCGTGCCCATCGTGATGAGGTTCTGCAGATTCGGCACCCCGCGGATGACCCCGTCGAGCCGGAGCTCCCGGATGATGTCGATCGCCTGCGCCAGCTGATGATCCCGCGGCACCGACAGGTAGAGCGGCGCGTACTCCCGCGGCCGCCGCATGAGCCACACGCCCATGCGCGTGACGATGCCGTAGTTCGACTGCGTGAAGAGCGGATCCAGCGTCGGGCCGAGCCCCCGCTTGTAGACGTGCCACGACTTCGAGTCCGGGATCGCCCCCATGCCCGTGCGCAGCAGCGAACCGTCGGCGAGCACGACCTCCATACCCGTGGGCGCCTGGAAGTCGCTGCCGAGCGGCAGATAGGTCATGCCGTTGTCGAGCGAGTTGCCGATGATCGAACCCCACCCGATGTCCGGCACCGAGAGCATGAGCTCGTCGCCCAGCTCGTGCAGGGCCGCGTGCAGATCGAGCCAGCGCACCCCCGGCTCCACCACCGCGTAGGCGAGTTCGGTGTCGATCTCGAGGATGCGGTTCATCTGCCGCAGACTGATCAGCACCGAACCGGCCACCCGCGGCGACGGACCGCCGTAGCCGTTGTTGCGACCCTGCGACGAGGTCCACACCGGCACCTCGTAGCGGCCGGCGATCCGCACGATCTCCTGCACCTGCTCCACACTCGTGGGGAAGACGACCGCCGACGAGTCGTAGGTGCGGTCGTCGTGGTGCCAGTACGGGTCGCGGAAGGTGTCGCGCTCCTCCTCGGTGAGGAGGATGTTCTCGCGGCCGACGACCGCGACGAGCTCGTCGCGCGCGGCGTCCGGCAGCGTGGCCGGCTCGGGACGACGGGTGGTCACTTGTCGTCCGCCAGGCCGGTGGTCACCGAGGCCGCTGCATACTCCTCCTCCGAGACCTCCTCGAGCCACACCGTGTCACCGAGCGTGATGGCCGTGTGCCCGAGCAGCGACTCGGCGGTGCCGCCGTGCCAGTGCCGCTCACCGGGCTCGATCCACACCGTGTCGCCCTCCGAGATGAGCTGGGGCACGCCGTCGGCACCGGCCACGAAACCGCGACCGCGGAAGACCTGGAGGATCTGCCCGTGCGAGTGGTGGTGCCAGTAGGTGCGCGAGCACGGCGTGAACAGCACCGTGTTGATCTTCACGTCGGCGCGGTCGGTGATCACCGGGTCCTGGAGCACCTGCCCCGTGAACGTGCCGCTGGCAGTGATGGAGGGGGCACCGGATCGGCCCGAGATGATGCGCATGTCGCTCTCTTCCGTGAACATCGTCGTCCAGATTGTCAGACAGTATTATAGCTCTCAGCCGAGGCCGCAAACTAGTTGTAGCTGTTGTAACTAAATGCTAGCATCGGCGACACCGCGGGTCCATGCCCGCATCCGAGTCAGCGCAAAGGGGCGAGACATGACTGCAGTCGAGACCAGCACGGAAGAGAAAAGCACGGGCGAGCCAAGCAAGGGCGAGTTCCGCGACGTCATGGGACGGTTCGCGAGCGGCGTGACCGTCATCACCACGAACTTCGAGGGAGAGGATCTCGGCGCGGCCGCGAGCGCGGTCTCCTCCCTCTCAGATGAGCCGCCGAGCCTGCTCATCTGCCTCAACGTGACCTCCACCACCGCCCAGGCCATCGTGAAGAACGGCACCTTCGCCGTCAACGTGCTCGCCGAGGACTCCGCGCCCATCGCCCAGCGCTTCGCGAGCAAGGCTCCTGACAAGTTCGCGACGATCGCGTTCGAGCGCGGCCACGCGGATGTCCCGCTCATCGCCGGCAGCATCGCCCACTTCGAGTGCGTGGTCGACGAGACCGTGCGCGGCGGCACCCATCTCGTGTTCCTCGCCCGCGTGGTGCGGGTCTCGTCGAAGCCCGGGAACCCGCTCGCCTACTTCCGCGGCTCGTTCGGCCGTATGGAGACCGCTCCGGATGCCGCGGCGCTCCACGCCGTGCGCGACTACGTGGTGGCAGCGGTGACGGATGAGACGGTGCCGCTCGACGCCGAGAGCATCGCGGCCGAGCTCGAGATCGAGGTGGGCCGCACGTTCCAGGCACTCGTGGCGCTCACGAACGAGGGCCTCGTGCGCCGCGCCGGCGGCACCTTCGAGGTCGAGCCGGTGCCGGACGAGGTCATCTACGACTACTACGCGGCCAAGCTCGCCATCGAGGTCGGAGCCGCCGCGCAGACCGTCGGATCGGTCGAGCCCGAGCAGCTCGCAGAGCTCCGCCGGCTGCTCGACGAGACCCTCGGGTTCAGCGTCGACGAGCAGTTCAGCGACCCCAAGGGCTGGATCCGCGCGAACGCCGACTTCCACGAGTACCTCGTCGGCCTGGCCGGCAGCGTCATCCTCACCGAGACCTACAAGGGACTGCAGCTGCCCTCTCTCGAGCGGCGCTCGATCAAGCCCTCGACGAAGGCCACGACCGTGCTGCACGACGACCACAAGGCGATCGTCGAGGGCTACGAGAACGGCGACGTCGAACTCGTGCTGCGCACCCTCGCGGCCCACAACCGCCGCCCGCAGGAGATGCGCGAGGGCGACGGCATGGTCTGAGCCCCGACACCGGGATCCCGACGCCGCCTCCGGGCCCCATCACGGGCCACATCACCGGTCACATGACCATGCCGCCGTTGGAGTTGACGGTCTGCCCGGTGATGAACTGCGCCTCGTCGCTGCAGAGGTAGACGATCGTGGCGGCCATCTCCGAGGCCGGCACCACGCGCGCGATCGGCTGCAGCGCCACCATGCTCGCGAGCAGCTCCTCGTCGTCGGGGAGCATCGCGGTCTTGGTGGCGGCCGGTGCGACCGCGTTGATCCGGATGTTCTCCGACCCCACGAGAGCGGCGATGGCCCGCGTCATGCCCAACACGCCGGCCTTCGACGCGGGGTAGGCGGCGGCCAGCGGATACGGCGCGAGCGCGCCCACGCTCGAGATGGTCACGACGGCCCCGCCCCGCCCCTCGTTCTTTCGCAGCAGCGGCAGCGCGGCGCGCACGCAGTAGAAGGTGCCAGTGAGGTTGACGCGGATCACGAGATCCCACGCCGCGTCGTCGATGGTCGACGGATCGGGGTCGCTGTTGCGGTCCGAGAGCCGCCACGGCGCATCCGAGATGCCGGCCGCCGTCACGAGCACGTCGAGGCGACCGTGGTCGGCGCTGACCCGCTCGAACGCGGCGTTGACCTGCGCGCTGTCGCCCACGTCGACCGCTTGCGTCACGACCCCGTCGACCCCCGCCCACACCGCGTCGAGGGCGCCGGCCGAGAGGTCGAGGGCATAGACGGTGGCGCCCTCGGCGACGAGGCGCTCGACGACGGCCCGGCCGATGCCGGAGGCGGCTCCCGTGACGACGGCGATCCGACCGGGGAAGCGGCGGGCTCCCCAGGTCTCGACATCCACCGCTCCTACTCGGACGGTCGTGGTCGCAGGGGTGGTCTCTTCGTGGTTCGGCATCGTCGCCCTCCAGGGTTGCAATATGTCTGATTGTCGTACAACAATGATGCCGATGGTAGACGCGCGTCCAGCGCCGATGCCAGCATCCGCAGATTTCAAAGGAGAGATCGAACGTGCACACCTTCCCCAGGCCCCGGGCGGAACGACTCTCCGTCGAGCGCGACCACGTCGACGCGACCTGCCCTGAATGCGGCGGCACCGACATCGCGAGCTATCGCGCTCTCAGCGAGGGCGGGTGGTGGACGGTCGTGAAGTGCCAGGACTGCCTCGCCTCACTCGAGCGCACCCCCGCACCGGCGCTCGGCTCCTTCGTGCCGCTCGGCACCACGGTCGCGAACACACCCAGCGCTTCCGCCACCGCCACCGCCACCGCCACCGCCACCGCAGGAGGCCGCGCATGATCGGCGTGGATGTCGGCGGAACGTTCACCGACGTCGTCGCGATCCGCGACGGCATGGTCACCGTCACGAAGGTGCCCTCCGGCCGCACCGATCCGGCGGGCTCCGTGGTCGAAGGCGCCCGCCGCCTCGGCGTCGAGGGCAGCGCGGTGTTCAATCACGCGAGCACCATGGGCCTGAACGCCGTGCTCGAGCGTCGGCTGCCGAAGATCGCCTTCCTCACCACCGAGGGCTTCCGCGACGTGCTCGACCGCGGCTCGGTGCACCGGCCCCTCGCGGCGCAGACCGACCCGTCGTGGCGGCGCACCTTCGGTGACGCGGCCCGCCCGCTCGTTCCGCGCTACCTCCGCCGCGGCATCGTGGAGCGGAAGACCGCCGATGGCGGCACGCTCATCCCGCTCGACGAGGCGCAGGCCCGCCACGAGCTCGAGATCCTCAGCCGGATGGACATCGACGGTGTCGCCATCTGCCTGCTCAACGCCTACGTCGACGACAACCACGAGGTGCGCCTGCGCGAACTCGTGCGCGAGGTGCTCGGCGACGACGTGGAGGTGTCGATCTCGTCGGCCACCTCTCCGCTCGCCAAGGAGTACGAGCGCGCCTCGACCACGGTGATCGACGTCATCATGAAGCTGCTGTTCAGCGACTACGCCGGCCAGCTGCAGGCGGGCCTGGGCGGCCTCGGCTTCGACGGCCAGCTCAACTTCGCCGACTGCGCCGCCAACCTGCTGCCCTGGCAGGAGGCGCTCGAGCGCCCGTTCCGCATCCTGTTCGCCGGGCCCGCCGCGGGCACCGTCTCGAGCGGCCACCTGGGAGCCGCCATCGGGCGCCCCGACATCCTCTGCGCCGACGTCGGCGGCACCTCCACCGACGTCTCGATCATCGTGGGCGGTGCGCCGTTCGTGCAGAACACCTTCGAGATCGAGCACGACCTCATCATCAACGCCCTCTCCACCGAGGTGTCGAGCGTGGGGGCGGGCGGCGGCAGCCTCGTGACCGTCTCCTCCTCCGGAGGCATCCTCGTGGGCCCGGGCAGCGCGGGAGCCGAGCCCGGCCCCGCGTGCTACGGCCGCGGCGGCACCGAGCCGACGGTCACGGATGCCGCGCTCCTGATCGGCATCCTCGACCCGGCCGGATTCGCCGGCGGCGAGTTCGAGCTCGACCGCGAGGCCGCGCGCCGTGCGTTCGAGTCGCTCGACACCCCGGTGCCCTTCGACGAGCGGGTGCGCACCGCGTACCGGCTCGCGGTGGCGCACATGGCCGAGGAGATCCTCAACGTGGCCGTGCGGCACGGCGTCGACATCCGCGACTTCAGCCTCATGGCCTACGGCGCCGCGGGCGGGATGCTGCTGCCGGCGGCGCTCGACCTGCTGCCGCTCAAGGAGGTCGTGATCCCGCCGCACCCCGGCCTCTTCTCGGCCATCGGGCTGCTCTCGGCCGATCAGGTCTACTACGAGGCCGAGAGCGCCTACGTGGTGTTCGGGCCCGAGAGCGCCGAGGGCATCGAGGCCGTCTATCAGCGCATGGAGGAGCGCCTCCGCGAGCGCCTCGGCGAGGCGGGCGCAGGGCTGCCGGTGCGCCGGAGCTTCGACGGCCGCCTGATGGGGCAGAGCTGGGAGACGCCGTTCGTGCAGATCCCCGAGGGTGCGATCACGGCCGAGACCATCGGCCGGGCCGTCGCCGGGTTCCACGACACCTACGAGCTGCGGAACGGCAACCGCTTCGACGCCTTCCCGGTGGAGGGCGTCACCTACCGGGTCGAGCTCGTGGTGCCGTCGGAGAAGGTGGACTACACGCCCGCCGAGGCCCGCGATCCGTTCCCCGCCGTGCCCGAGGGCACCACGACGCTCAGCTACCTGACCGGCGAACCGGTCGAGGCCGAGTGGTTCTCGCGGCCCGCCCTCGAGACCGGTGCGACCGTCACGGGCCCCGCCATCATCCGCGAGGAGCTCAGCACCACTTTCGTCGCACCCGGGCAGTCCGCCGTCGTGGGCCGCTGCGGCGAGCTCATCATCACCGCGAGGAGCGCATCATGACCGACCAGATCACGAGGCCCAAGGCTCTCATCCGCGACCTCGGCGAGGCGGCCTTCCAGGCCCACTACGACTGCGACCGCTACACCGCCACGGTGCTCGGCAACCGCTTCGACTACCTCGTGGAGCACATGAGCGCGCGCCTGCTCACGGGCGCGTTCTCGCCCGTGCTGCGCGACTTCTACGACCTCGCCTGCACCATCGCCGGCCCCGCCGAGCTCGGCTACCCCGTGCCCGCCGCGAGCAACGGCATCGTGCTGATGGCCGGCACCACGATCGACGCCGTGCCGAACATGGTCGACGAGTTCGGCGCCGAACGGCTGCACCCGGGCGACGTGCTCATCGCCAACGACCCGTACCGCACGGGCAACCACAACAACGACCTCGTCTTCACGCGGCCGGTCTTCGTCGACGGACGGATCGTGGCCTACGTCACGCTCAACGCCCACCAGCTCGACATGGGCGGAACGGTTCCCGGCGGCTTCAGCGCCACCAAGCAGAACGTGTTCGAGAACGGCCTCGTGCTCTCGCCGCGCCTGCTCGTGAGCCAGGGCGTCAACGTGCCCGAGACGTGGAGCGTGATCTTCGACAACGTGCGCATGGCCGAGGTGCTCTACCCCGACATGAAGACGGTCTGCTCGAGCCTCGAGCTCGGCGAGCGGCTCGTGCTCGAGTCGATCGAGCGCTACGGCCTCGGCGCCTTCCACGGCGCCATGCGTTACGCCACCGACGTGGCGGCGGAGCGGATGGCGCTCGGCATGGCCGAGCTCCCCGACGGCGACTGGGAGGCCGAGCACGGTGTCGACGCCGACGGCATCGACGACAGCGAGAGCTACCCCGTGCACGTCGCCATCCGCAAGCGCGGCGACCGCATCGAGGTCGACTTCTCCGGCACGCACCGGCAGGCCCGCACCTCGATCAACGCCACCGCGTGGGAGGTGAAGACCGCCATCGGCGTGGCCCTGAAGTACAACTTCGACCCCCGCGGCCGCTTCAACTCCGGGCTCTTCCGCAACATCGACATCGTCATCCCCGAGGGCAGCGTGGTCTCGGCGCTGCCGCCGGACGGCGCGGTGTTCCTCTACTTCGAGCAGAGCCAGGTCATCCTCGCCACCGTTCTCATCGCCCTCGAGAAGGCTCTCGGCGAGAGGGCCATCGCGGGCGACCGCGCAGGCACCAACCTGCACACGGCGTTCGGGGCGCATCCGGATGGCACGCCCTGGGTCTCGGCCATGCAGTGCGGCGGTGAGATCGGCCCTTTCGGCGCCAACCGGCACGGCGACGCCGACACCCAGTGCATGTCGTACCTCGCCAACGGCGTCGCGCCCTCGGTGGAGGCCATCGAGAAGGAGAGCCCCGTGGTGATGCTCCGGCACGAGCCCGTGGCCGACACGGCGGGCCCCGGCGTCAACCGCGGCGGCAACGCCATGCTCCGCGACACCCTGTGGCTCACGGATGCCGCGCACTCGATCATCGAGCTCCGGCACAAGTCGGTCACCGGCTTCGGCGTGCACGGCGGTGGCAGCGGTGTGAACGGCGGGGTGTGGATCTTCCCGCCCGACGCCGAGGGCGCGGCGATCGTGCCGGGCACCGGACGCGACTCGTTCGGCGGAGGCACCGCCTGGGCGGGCGTCATCGATCCGGAGTCGAAGGCGCCGTCGGCCGCGGGGGAGTACGTGTACCCGTTCGCCAACGCCAACACGAGCGTGAAGCAGTCGGTGCTGCGCTACATCACCAACGGCGCCGGAGGGTGGGGAGACCCGCTCGCCCGGGAGCCCGAGCGCGTGCTCGTCGACGTGCGCGACGAGTACGTCACGATCGAGGGAGCGGAGCGGCTGTACGGCGTCGTCGTCTCGGGCGACCCCCGTGAGGACCCCGAGGGGCTCGTGCTCGACCTCGACGCCACGGCGGTTCTCCGGGAGAAGCTGCGCGCGCTGTAAAGCCCCGGCGCACAGAGGGGTGGAATTCCCTCTGGTAATCGTGCACCGCGAGTGTATGATTACCCCATTGTCCGACAATTATTGTCCGACACTATGACAATGACGTCACCCAGAAAGCGAGCAATCACATGCAAAGACGCACCACAGCAGCTCTGCGTACCGCCGCCGTTCTCGCCTCCGTCGCCCTCGTCGCCACCGGCTGCTCCGCCGGCGGCGGAGAGCCAGGCGAAGGGGGATCGGGCGAGGAAGTCGCCCTCACCTACCAGACCCCCGACGGCCAGTGCGAAGCGGGCCCCACCGAGGGAGTCGACTACGACACCGCGAACGAGCTGATCCAGTCGTTCCAGGAGCCCTCCACCGGCCTCATCCAGACCGAGCCCCTTCCCACGCCGGTCGGCCCCGACTTCACGGTCGCCTTCCTCAACAACGACACCGCCGTGGCCGGCATCATGTACGCGAGCATGGAGCTCGCCGCCGACGCCGCCGGGGTCGAGCTCGTGAACGTGAGCACGGGCACCGACGCCCAGAGCATCAACAGCGCGCTGAACTCGGTCGTCGAGCTCGAGCCCGACGCCGTGATCTCGGTGGCCATCGACGCCACCTTCTACCAGGACCAGCTCGAGCAGCTCGAGGCCAAGGGCATCCCGGTCGTCTACGCCTCGCAGGGCAACGCCGAGGAGTTCGGCCTCGACGACACCCTCGGCGGGCTCAACGCCTCGCTCGTCAACGGCCAGGTGCTCGCGGCGGGCGCGGTGGCCTTCACCTGCGGCACCGGCGACGAGTTCGTGTTCTACAACGTGCCCGAGCTCACCTTCTCGGCCATCCAGCTCGAGGCCGCCCAGGAGTACCTCGCCGAGCTCTGCGCCGACTGCTCGCTCCGCGTGGTCGACATCTCGATCATCGACCCGAGCCCGGCCGACAAGATCGTGAGCGACCTGCAGTCGCACCCGGAGACCGACTTCTTCATCACCCCTGTCGACCAGTACCAGATCGGTCTCGGCGACAAGGCGCAGCTCGCCGGCCTCACCAACGCCTACGGCTTCGGTCAGTCGTCGCTGCCGCCGAACGTGCAGCAGCTCGCCGACGGCCTGCAGACCGCCGGCTTCGCCGTGGATCTCAACATGTTCATGTGGCTGCTGCTCGACGAGGCGTTCCGCAAGGCGCAGGGCGTCTACGAGCCCTACACCGACTGGGATGCCGTCAACCGCTCTGTCTCGCTCGTGCTGACCCCGGAGAACGCCGGCCAGTACGTCGCGGGCTTCGAGGCCTACCCGGGCATGGAGGACGACTTCAAGGCCCTCTGGGGCAAGTAGCAGCACCCGTGGCCGCCGGCCCAGCACCGGCCGGCGGCCACACCCCTCATCCGCATTAGAAAGCGAGCAATCACATGCAACGACGCATCACGAACGCACTCCGAGCCGCAGCGGTTCTGGGCGCGGTCTCCCTGTTGGCCGCAGGCTGTTCCTCCGGAGGGAGCGACGGCGGTGGCGGCGACGCGGCCGGCGGCGACGTGCCCCTGACCTACATGGCCGAGGACGGCACCTGCGCCGAGGGCCCCGCCGAGGGAATCGACTTCGCCGCAGCCGACGAGGTCGTGAAGAGCTTCGAGACCCCCAACGAGGCCATCCTCGCCACCGAGCCCCTCAAGGAGCCGGTCGACCCGAACACCACGGCGGTGTACCTCAACAACGGCACCCCGGTCGCCGGACTCTTCCAGGCCGGTCTCCAGGCCGCGTCCGAGGCCGCCGGCATCAAGTTCGTCAACGTCGACACCGGCACCGACGCGCAGAGCATCAACTCGGCGCTCAACTCGGTCGTCGAGATGAAGCCCGACATCGTCTTCGACCAGTCGGTCGACGCCCGCTTCTTCCAGGACCAGCTCACCCAGCTGCAGGACCAGGGTGCGGCCATCGTCTACGGCGGTCAGCTCAACGCCGAGGAGTTCGGCCTGCGCGACTCGCTCGGCGGCGCCGGCAGCATCGAGGTCAACAGTGATGTGCTCGCGAATGCCGCGATCCAGCTCACGTGCGGCACGGCGACCGAGTTCGTGATGTACTCCATCCCCGAGATCCCGGCCTCCGAGATCCAGAACGAGGCCGTGCCTGCCGCGCTCGCCGAGCTCTGCCCCGAGTGCACGCTGCGCATCGTCGACATCTCGATCGCCGACGCCAGCCCCGCCGACAAGATCGTCTCCGACCTGCAGGCCAACCCGCAGACGGAGTTCTTCATCTCGCTCGCCGACCAGTTCCAGATCGGCCTCTCCGAGAAGGCGCAGCTCGCCGGACTCACCAACGCCTACGGCGTGGGCCAGTCGTCGCTGCCGCAGAACATCCAGCAGATCGCCGACGGCACCGAGGTGGCGGGCTACGTGGTCGACTTCAACATGTTCATGTGGCTGCAGGTCGATGAAGGACTCCGCACGATGCAGGGCATGGAGGTCCCCTACCTCGACGGCGACTGGGAGGCCGCGGCCAAGGCCATCTCGCACATCGTGACCATCCGGAACGCCGACGAGTACCTCACCCCTGCGGGCTACGTGGCGCTCGAGGGCTTCGAGGACCAGTTCCTGGAACTCTGGGGCAAGTGATCCGATGACGAACGAGTCGACGATCGGGTCGCCGATGGGCACCCCACCGCTTCTGAGCATCGAGGGGATGATCAAGGACTTCCCGGGCAACCGGGCCCTCGACAACGTCTCCCTCCAGGTCGGCAGCGGTGAGGTGGTCGCGGTGGTGGGCCACAACGGGTCGGGCAAGTCGACCCTCGTGAAGATCCTCGCGGGGGTCTACACCTCCGACGGGGGCACGGTGGAGCTGTCGTCCCAGGACGGCTTCGACACCGAGCTGCACATCATCCATCAGGATCTCGGTCTCGCCAACGAGTTGACGGGCATCGAGAACCTGGGCATCACCCACTACCACGGCGCCTCGTCGTTCGCTCCGTTCGACCGCAAGAAGGAGCGGGCCAAGGCGCGCGAGCTCATCGGCCGCTTCGGTGAGCCGTTCGACGTCGACATCCCCATCTCCAAGCTCGCCCCCGCCCAGCGCTCGATCATCGGCATCGCCCGAGCGCTGGACGGGTGGCAGCACCCCCGCAACGTGCTCATCCTCGATGAGCCCACGGAGGCGCTGCACGCCACCGAGGTGCGGGTGCTCTTCGACGCCGTGAAGAAGCTCGCCGCCGACGGCGCGGGCGTCATCTTCATCTCGCACCGGCTCGACGAGGTGCTCGACCTCGCCGATCGCGTCGTCGTGCTCCGCGACGGGCGGAAGGTGGCCGACGAGCCCCGATCCGACCTCGACCACGACCGTCTGGTCTCCTACGTCACCGGCATCCCCGTGGGCGAGGCCGAGCACGGCGAGAACGCGCGGAGGGCGGGTGAGGTGGTGCTCGACATCAAGGGCCTCACGGGCGAGATCCTCGAGGGGGTCGACCTGCAGGTGCGCTCCGGCGAGGTGGTCGGCGTCGCCGGCGTGCTCGGCTCGGGGCGCGAGGCGCTGCCCGCCATGATCTACGGATCGATCGACGCCGACGTGGAGTCGTTCACCCTCGACGGCAGGCCCTACCTCAAGCGGTCACCGCGGGAGAGCATCCGCCGCGGCACCGCGTTCGTGCCGGGCGACCGGGCCAAGTTCGGCTCGGTGCGGCCGATGACGGCGCGCGAGAACGTGACGCTGCCTGAATTGAAGTCGCTGACGGGCGCCGGCGGCGCCATCAGCCTCAAGCGCGAGCGCGAGCACGCTCAGACGCTCATGCAGGAGTACGACGTGAAGCCGCCGCGGGCGGAGCAGGTGTTCGCCCAGTTCTCGGGCGGCAACCAGCAGAAGATCGTGTTCGCGAAGTGGCTGCGCAACAGGCCCTCGCTGCTGCTCCTGGAGGAGCCCACGCAGGGCGTCGACATCGGCGCCAAGCAGGCCATCTACGACGCCATCGACCGAGCGGCCTCCACGGGCGCCGCGGTGCTCGTGTGCTCGTCGGAGGCGAAGGAGCTCGTGCGCCTGTGCGACCGGGTGCTGGTGCTGCGCGATGGACGGATCGCCGCCGAACTGGCGGGCGACGAGCTGACGGAGACGCAGCTCGTCATCGAAGGCTATGGATTGAAGAGCGAGGACGAACTGTGAAGAAGACCGAAGCCATCCAGACGGTCGATCCGGCGGTCGCGGATCGCGGACCGGCCAAGAAGAACGGCGTGCTGGCGGCGCTGTCGTTCCGCAACATCAGCGCGATCTACATCTTCGTCGTGCTGTTCGCGATCTTCGCGATCATCACGCCGCGCACGTTCCTCACCCCGGGCACCTGGCTCGTTCTGCTGGACGCGCAGTCGATCACGGTGCTCGCGGCGATCGCGGTGCTGATCCCGCTCGTCAACGGCGTCTTCAACCTCGCCATCGGCGCGGAGGTCGGCTTCGCCGTCATCCTCGTGGCGGTGCTGCAGACGAAGCTCAACATGCCGTGGGGTCTCGCCATCGCGGTCGCGATCCTGATCGGCGCCTTCATCGGCCTCGTCTCGGGGCTCATCATCACCAAGGGCAAGATCGACTCGTTCATCGCGACCCTCGGTATGAGCTCGATCCTCCTGGCAGGCCTGGCGTTCCTCTCCGAGAACCGCCAGATCATCGGCCTGCAGGACGGCTTCCGGCTCTTCGCCACCGGGGGGCTGCCGCTCGTTCCGGACAACCCGAACTTCAAGCTCACGAACCCCGTGTTCATCATGCTGATCGTGGCGTTCATCGTCTGGTACCTGCTCGAGCGCACGCCCGTCGGCCGCCGCATGTACGCGGCGGGCTACAACCCGGACGGCGCTCGCCTCTCGGGCGTGAACGTCGCCCGGCTGCAGATCGCCTCGCTCGTGGCCGGTGGCATCATCGCCGCCCTCGCCGGTGTGCTGCTCGCCTCGCGCATCAACGCCGGTGACCCGACCGTCGGCCCCGGCCTGCTGCTGCCGGCGCTCACCGCGGTGTTCCTCGGATCGACCCAGTTCAAGGGCGGCCGGTTCAACGTGTGGGGCACGGTCATCTCGGTGTACGTGCTCGCCGTGGGCATCAAGGGCCTGCAGCTGCTCGGTGCGCAGAACTGGGTGAGCGACCTCTTCAACGGCGTCGCCCTCCTCGCCGCCGTGGGCCTGTCCCGCTGGGAGCGCACCGCCAAGCGCGGCAGCGCCATCAAGCGGGCGACGCCCAAGTTCGGCCGGGGCAAGTAGCACCCACGAAGAAGCCCCCTCCACGTCGTGTGGAAGGGGCTTCTTCGTGCCTGGGCAGGGCAGCTAGAGCAGGTCGCGGCGTGAGACCTCCGCGATGGCGCTCCAGTCGGCGTCCTTCAGATCCGGATCGGCGAGGGCCGCATCGAACACCTCGATCAGGGCCGGCAGCGTCGCCGGGGTCACGCCGCCGGCCTCCGCGACCTCCTGGGCGAGCCCGAGGTCCTTCCGCCCGAGGGCGATGTGGAAGCCGGGTGGGGTGTACTCGCCGCGCGCGATCATGCCGCCGTAGCCGGAGTAGACCACGCCACCGAACAGGGTGCTCGAGAGCAGCTCGGTGAACAGTTCCGGATCCACCCCCTGGCGCTCGGTCATCGCGACCGACTCGCCGATCGCCTGCATGGCGTGGATGATGTTGTAGTTCACCGCGGCCTTCACGGCGTTGGCGGCCGAGGGCCGCTCGCCGAGCCGCCAGGTGCGCTTGCCGAGCTCGGCGAAGTACGGCTCGAGGGCGTCGAGCGCCTCGGCCGGACCCGCCGCGAGGATGTTCAGCTGGCCCGCGGCGGCCACCGGCGGCCGGCCGAGCACGGGGGCGGCCACGTAGGTGGCTCCCTCCGCGTCGAACGCCGTCGCGAGCCGATCTGCCAGCGAGGGGCTGATCGAGGCCATCACGACGTGCGTGCGCCCCTTCAGAGAGCGGATGGCGGCCTCGTCGAGCACCGACTGCACGGCCTCGTCGTTGGCGAGCATCGAGAACGACAGCTCGGGCTCGAGGGCCTCGGCGGGCGCCTGGGCCCGCCGAGCCCCCGCGGCCACGAGCTCGTCCGCGGCAGCCGGTGAGCGATTCCAGACGACGACGTCGTGGCCGGCGTCGACGAGGCGTCTCGCCATCCCGGCGCCCATCGAGCCGAGGCCGAGAAACCCCACAGCGGCTTTGGCGATCGTGGTCACGGTGTCGCTCGTCACGCTTCGCCGCGCCCCCAGGTGGTGTTGAGGTGCGACTGCGAGTCGCGCTCGAGGTTGAGCGGCCCGTCGATCGTGTAGTAGCGCTTGCCGGCCACGAGAAGCTCCTCGGCCGGGAACTTCGTGATGACCTCGCAGCCGTCGGCCGTGACCACGACCTCCTCCTCGATGCGCGCGGCACCCCAGCCGTCGGCCGAGGGCCAGTAGGTCTCGAGGGCGAAGACGTTGCCCTCCTGCAGCACCTCGGGGTGGTCGAGCGAGGTGAGGCGCGAGAAGATCGGCTTCTCCCAGATCGACAGGCCCACGCCGTGGCCGTACTGCAGGGCGAA
Source organism: Herbiconiux oxytropis (assembly GCF_024979315.1). Taxonomy (GTDB): domain Bacteria; phylum Actinomycetota; class Actinomycetes; order Actinomycetales; family Microbacteriaceae; genus Herbiconiux; species Herbiconiux oxytropis. The sequence goes on from NZ_JANLCK010000008.1 coordinate 137,600, forward strand.
CGCGGCCTCCTCGTCGGCGAAGCCGAACTCCTCGGCCTTGGGCCACACCTTCACGATGTCGGCGGTGGTCGCGCCCGGCTTCACGAGGGCGATCGCGCGGTCCATGTACTCGCGGGCTCGGGTGTACGCGTCTCGCTGGGCCGACGACGCCGAGCCGACCGCGAAGGTGCGGTAGTAGCAGGTGCGGTAGCCGTTGAAGGAGTGCAGGATGTCGAAGAACGCCGGGTCGCCCGGGCGGATCAGACGGTCCGAGAACACGTGCGGGTGCGGCGAGCAGCGCTCGCCGGAGATCGCGTTCACGCCCTCGACGTACTCCGAGCCGAGGTCGTAGAGGGTCTTCGCCACGAGGCCAACGGCCTCGTTCTCGCGGACACCGGGGCGGAGGAAGCGGTAGAGGTCCTCGTAGGCCGCGTCGACCATCGAGGCGGCCTGGGTGAGCAGGCGGATCTCGTCCGGCGTCTTCACGCGGCGGGCCTCCATGAAGACCTGCTGGCCGTCGACCACCTGGATGCCCTCCTGCTGCAGGGCGAAGAGGATGGGCAGCTCGATCACGTCGACACCGAGCGGCTGGTCGGCGAGCCCGAACTTCTCGAGCTCGCGCTTGATCTTCTTGGCCACCTTCTGCGCGATCTCCGCTTCGGGCGGGAACGCGCCGCGGAGGGTGGAGATTCCGGCGCGGGCGCCGGACTCCAGCCGCGGCCGCTTGGCGCCCTCGTGCGGGGCGTTGGGGTCGGCATCCATCTCGGCCGTCGTGGTGTCGAGCCAGGGGTTGTAGAGCGCGTGGTGCTTCGCCGCCGAACCGAAGTCCCAGACGATCGGATCGGTGTTGCGGGTGAGGAGGGAGAAGCGGATGAGCTTGTCCATCGCCCACGTGCCGATGTGGGTGGCGCTCATGTAGCGGATGTTGGAGAAGTCGAACGCGAGCACCGCACCGAGCGAGGAGATGTCGAGCTCCGCCTTCAGTCGGGCAAGGCGGGCGTCGCGCAGTCGATCCATGTCGACGCGCTCCTCCCAGTCCACGGCGTTGGTTCCGGTGGTGCCGGTGCTCTTCATCGAGTCCTCCTTGGGGTCGCGCTGATGATCTGGTCGCGCTGACGATCTGACTGGCTTGGCGGCGCCGCACTTTACACGCGTACAGCCCGACTTAACACTACAACACCGATCTCGCGTACGCTCGGGCTCTACTATGGAGACCATGCCGGACGGATTGGGCGCACGACTGCGCGAAGCACGACTGAAGCAGGGGTTGAGCCTGCGCAGCGTCGCGCAGAGCCTCGGTGTCTCGGCTTCCCTCATCTCCCAGGTCGAGATCGGCAAGACGCAGCCCTCGGTCTCGACGCTCTACGCGATGGCGAGCCACCTCGGGGTCTCGCTCGACGAGCTCGTGGGCATGCAGCCCGCGCCGGCCGCGCCCGACGAGGCCCCCGTGTCGATGTTCGGGCACACCGGACCCGCCCTGCCCGACGTGCAGCGCGGTGCCGAGAACCCCGTGATCGAGATGGAGAACGGCGTGCGCTGGGAGCGGCTCGCGGCCGGAGCGGGCGGCCCCGTCGACGCCCTGCTCGTGACCTACGAGCCCGGGGCCTCGAGCTCGGTCGAGGGCAAGCTCATGCGGCACGCCGGCACTGAGTACGCCTACCTGCTCGAGGGCGAGCTCACCCTGCACATCGACTTCGACACCCATGTGCTCGGCCCGGGCGACTCGTTGCAGTTCGACTCCGTGCGCCCCCACCTCTACTCCAACCGCGGGTCGGTGCCGGCGAAGGGCGTGTGGTTCGTCTTCGGCCGCCGGCAGCAGAACCTCGCGATGCGCGACGCCCCGCAGGGGGAGAGCGGCGCTCCCGAGGGCGCGCCGGGATCTGCCGTCGACGTGCTGCGCCAGATGGACGGGCTCGGCGCCTAGGCCCGAGCCCGCCCACCGGCGGCGGTTCAGCTGCGGGTGTGCACCGCGGGCCGCGGCTCGGCGATCCAGGGGTCGACGAGCGTCTTGATCTGGGTGGAGCGGCCCTCCAGGAGCGGCTGCAGCGCATCCTCGCCCACGGTGTCGAGCGGGATGACCTCGCTCGCGATGTCGGACCAGTCCGGCCGGGTGCCGAGCAGCCGCACGGCCTCGGGGAAGTCGGTCCGGTAGACGTGCGCCACGGTGCCGATGATCGTGTACTCGCTGAGCGTCCAGCGCCCGAGCGGCAGGGCGGGCTCGCCGCGCTGCACACCCACGGGCACGATCGTGGCGCCGGGCTTGGCCGCGTCGAGCACGGAGGCCAGGCCGGGAGCCGAGCCGCTGACCTCGAAGAACACGTCGATGTCCATGCCGAGCTCCTCGATCCGCTCGGCGAGGCTCGCGGTGCCGCCCTTGAGCGTCTCGGCCGCTCCCAGGCGCTTGGCGAGCTCGAGCCGGTCGTCGTTGAGGTCGACCACGAGCACCCGCGCGCCCGTGGCCGCGGCGGCGACCGTGATGAAGGCGCCGATGCCGCCCACGCCGATCACCACGGCGTCCATGCCGGCGGCGAGACCGCTGCGACGCACGGCGTGCACGGCGATCGCCATCGGCTGGGTGAGCCCGAGGGTGTCGAGGGGGAGGCCGGAGTCGGAGGCGTCGAAGGTGATGGCGGCCGGCGAGATCACGTAGCCGGCGAGACCGCCGTCGTGGTGGAAGCCGATCGTGCTGTAGCTGCGGCAGAGGTTCGTGCGACCCTGGCGGCAGGGCTTGCACTCGCCGCACGAGATCCCGGCGCCGCTCACCACGGTGGCCCCCACCTCGAGGTCGGTGACGCCGGGGCCGACGGCCGCGACGGTGCCGGCGAGCTCGTGGCCGAGCGCCACGGGTGGAGCCGCGAGCACGAGGCTGCGGCCGAACTCGGTGGCGTCGCTGCCGCAGACGCCGCAGACGCCCACGCGGATGAGCACCTCCCCGGGGCCGGGCTCGGGAACGGCCAGCTCGTCGACCCGGAGGTCGCCGACGTCGTGCAGCACGACCGCGCGCATGGTCGCCTCCGGCACGAGCGGATCCGGGACGGTCGTCACGCGAGCGATCCGGATTCGATGGGCAGCTGCACCGCGGAGCGCTCGGCGATCATGCGGCCGAGGTGCTTCTCGTAGACCGCGACGTGGTCGGGGTGGTCGAGGTAGGCGTCGAGGCCTGCGGCATCGTCGAGGATCGCGACGACCCCGTAGTCCGAGCCGGCCGGGCGGAGGTGCAGGTTGGCGCCTGCGGTGTACGACTTGATCTCGGGGATGCCTTCGGCCATCTCGGAGAGGGCTGCGGTGAGCGCGCTCACGTCGGCTTCGGTGACGTCGTCTTTCCAGCGGAATGCGGCGAGGTGGAGGATCATCGGTCTCTGCTCTCTTCGTCGAGGATGTCAAGCGACAATGTACAGTGTGGCGCTCTGGCCTTCAATTTATCAGGCGATTGTGTGACGGTTGTACATCCTTGCTGTATTCTCGAGACCGTTGCCGACGAGGGCTGGAGAGGACACCGATGAGTGAACCGCGGATCGCCGTACTCGGAGCCGGAGCGAACGGAGCCTCGATCGGCGCCGACCTCACAGCGGCCGGCCTCGACCCGGTGCTGATCGAGCAGTGGCCCTCGCACGTCGAGCGGATGCGCACCGACGGCATCCGCATCATCACCCCCGACAGCGAGCTCCACGTGCGGCCCCGGGTGATGCATCTGTGTGAGGTCGCCGAACTCAAGCAGCCCTTCGACGTCGTCCTCATGCTCATGAAGGCCTACGACTCCCGGTGGGCCGCCGAGCTGATCCGCCCGTATCTCGCCGCCGACGGCCTCATGGCCGGCGTGCAGAACGGCATGACCGCGGGTGTGGTGGAGGACGTGGTGGGCGCATCCCGCACCATCGGCACCGTCATCGAGTGCTCCGCCACCATGGACGAGCCGGGTGTCGTGCACCGGCACACGGGTGTCGACCGTTCCTGGTTCGCCGTGGGCGAGCTGCCCGGCGGGCCCGCCGGCCGCGCCGAGGAGGTGGCGGCGCTGCTCAGGCACTCCGGCACCGTGCAGCACTTCGGCGACATCGAGGCGGCGAAGTGGATGAAGCTCGTCTCGAACAGCACGCTGCTCGTCACGAGCGCGATCCTCGGCCTGCCGATGCTCGACGCCCTGCACACTCCCGGGTATCGCGAGGTGATGGTGGCCGCGGGCAACGAGGCGCTCGCCGTGGGGGCCGCCGCGGGGCATCCGGTGCTGCCCATCTTCGGGCTCACCCCCGACGAGATCGCCGACCCCGACCGGGTGGTCGAGATCATGACCGACAAGCTCTTCACGGGCTTCGTGGTGCCGGGCGCCACCACCACCGTGCTGCAGGACTGGGTGAAGGGGCGGCACAGCGAGGTCGACGACCTCAACGGGCACGTCGTCGCGCGCGGCGCCGAGCTCGGCGTGCCGACGCCCGTCAACGCGGCCGTCGTGGAGCTCGCCCACGCCATCGAGCGCGGGGAGCTGCAGCCCTCGCCGGCGCACCTCGACGCGATGTCGCGGGCGCGCGGGTGACGAAGGGCCCTTACTCTCAGGCCGCTGCATCGGATCCGGGGTCGGAGCCGGTGTCGAAGCCGGGGTCGAACCCGGTGTCGAACCCCGGCCCGGTCAAGCGGACGCGGCCGGTCGTGGCGACCATCGCAGCCCTCGTGGCGGGGTGCGCGGTGGCCGCCCAGACCTCCATCAACGGGCACACGAGCGTGGCGGTCGGATCTCCCGTGCTCGCGACCGCGGTGAACCACGGCTCGGCGCTGCTGCTCTCGCTCATCGTGGCGCTCGCCATGGGGGCGCTGCCCCGGGCCGCCCGAGCGCTCCGGCAGCGGCGTGCCGAGCTCCGCTGGTGGTGGTTCCTCGGCGGCCTGATGGGCTTCGTGGCCGTGCTCGCCATCATCACGGTGACCCCCACCGTGGGCGTCGTCGCGGTGGCCGTGGCCGTCACCCTCGGGCAGCTCATCGGCTCGGTGATGGCCGACTCGCTGAACCTCGGTCCGGGAGGCCGGCGACCGCTCAACCTGCTCCGCACGGTGGGCCTCGGCGTGGCGGTCATCGCCGTCGTCGTGGGAGCGGTCGGCCGCTTCGAGGTCGAGAACCTCATCGTCATCCCGGTCGTCATCGTCGCCGGCATCATCATCGCCGTGCAGCAGGCGTGGAACGGCTGGATCGTCGTGGTCTCGGGTGAGTTCGCCGCCATGTCGGTCATCAACTTCGCCACCTCGGCGATCTTCGTCGGCACCGCGCTCGTGATCTCGATGCTCAACGCGCCCATCGACTTCGCCGCGCTGCCGCCGTGGGCGCCCCTTGGCGGCGCCGTCGGGGCCGTGATCGGCGTGGTCACGGCGCTCACCCTGCGCATCATCGGAGTGCTGAGCGTGATGCTCTGCATCGCCGCCGGGCAGGCCATCGCCGCGGTCGTGCTCGACCTCGTGGTGCCGGTCGACGCCCTCGGGCTCACGCCGGGCGCCGTGCTGGGGGCGGTGCTCGCGGTGGCTGCGGTCGGGATCGCGGGGCTCGGCGCGCTCACCGGCGCGCGACGGCGGGCGGCGGATGCTCGTGCTGGCGGTGCGGGTGTCGGTGAGGGTGCGGGTGCCGGTGATGCCGCAGGTGAGGGTGCCGGTGTCGGTGATGCCGCGGTGCCGCTGCCCGGGAGCCAGAACCCCTAGACAACACGCGGGCCGGTACAGCCGCCGGGCCAGGAGGAGATGCCATGCCGACCACCGTCGATGCCGCCGTCACCCACAGGGGAGCGCTCGATCTCAGCGTGGAGCCGCTCGTGCTCCGGGATCCCGGCGCTCGCGACGTCGTGGTCGAGATCGACGCCACCGCGTTCTGCTACAGCGACTGGATCGCGGTCGCCGGTGGCACGGGACTGCCCGAACTCGACCTCTACCCGGTGGTGCTCGGGCACTCCGCGGTGGGCCGCGTGGTCTCCGCGGGCTCGTCGGCGCGGCATCGGGAGGGCCAGCGGGTGCTCATCACGGCCACGCCCGAGTGCGGCGAGTGCTTCTGGTGCACGAACGGGCGGATCGACCAGTGCGAAGGCCTGTTCGTGCCGGCGCCCGTGATCGGAGCGCTCGAAGACGGCCGCGAGGTGCGCGCCCCCGGCTCGTCGGCGACCTACGCCGAGCTCAGCGTCATCCGCGACATCCAGGTGTTCCCGGTCGAGAGCGACCTGCCCGACACCTGGCTCGCGATGTTCGGCTGCGGCATCATCTCGGGCATGGGCGCCGTGGTGAACGTGGGGCGGATCGAGCCGGGGAGCTCGGTCGTGGTGGTCGGCTGCGGTCAGGAGGGGCTGTGGATGGTGCAGGCCGCGCGGGCCCTCGGAGCCAGGACGATCGTCGCCGTCGAACCGCTCGCCGCCCGGCGCGAGCTCGCGCTGCGCCTGGGGGCCACCGACGCCGTCGATCCTTCGGGGCTCGACGAGGCCGAGCTGCGGGATGCCGTGATCGGGCTCCTCGACGGCCGCGGCGCCGACTACGGCTTCGACGCCGGCGGCTCGATCGCCTCCGTGCAGCAGGCATTCGCCTTCACGCGCCTCGGCGGGGTCGTGACGATGACGACCTACGTGCGGCGCGACAGCACCGTCGACCTGCCGCTGTTCGACCTCGCGTTGCGCGGCCGCGACGTGCGGAGCTCGCAGAGCGGGCGGCTCGACATGCGCCGCGACCTCGCGCAGTTCCTGCCGTGGCTGGAGTCGGGCGCGGTCGACGCGGAGGCCCTGCTGGGCGAGGTGCGCCCGCTCGCGCTCGCGAACGAGGCGCTCGCCGCCTCCCGCGACCGCACCGAGCTCACGCCGATCCTGCTCCCGTGAGCAGAGTCGACGCGAGCTCGGGCTCGCTGGTCAGGCGCGCCAGACCGACTTGAGGGAGACGAACTCGCGGATGCCCTCGATCGAGAGTTCGCGGCCGATGCCCGAGTCCTTCGTGCCGCCGAAGGGCAGCTCGGGGTAGGAGATCGACATGCCGTTCACGAAGACGGCGCCCGCGGTGAGGCCCGCGATGAGGCGCTCCTCCTCGTCGGCGTCATTCGTCCAGACCGCGGAGCTGAGCCCGAACGTCGTGTCGTTGGCGATCTTCAGCGCCTCCTCGGCGTCTGCCACCCGGAAGACCGTGGCCACCGGCCCGAAGGCCTCCTCGGCGTAGAGCCGCATGCTCGTGTCGACGCCCGTGACCACGGTGGGCGGGTAGAACCAGCCGGCGCCCTCGGGAGCCTCGCCCCCGGTCGTGACGGTGGCGCCCTTCGAGCGTGCGTCGTCGACCAGGCCGGCGAGATCCTCGCGGCCGGATGCCGTGGCGAGTGGGCCGACGTCGGTCGACTCGTCGGTGGGGTCACCCACCGTGAGCGCCCCCATCGCGCTCGTGAATCTCTCCACGAAGGCGTCGTAGACGTCGCCGTGCACGAGGAATCGCTTGGCGTTGATGCAGGCCTGGCCGTTGTTGGAGGTGCGGGAGCTGACCGCGGTCGCCACCGCCGCATCCAGGTCGGCGCTCGGCATCACGATGAACGGGTCGGAGCCGCCGAGCTCGAGCACGACGTGCTTGACCTCGGAGCCTGCGATCGAGGCGAGCGAGCGGCCGGCGGGCTCGGATCCGGTGAGGGTGGCGGCCACGACGCGGCGGTCGCGCATGACCTTCTCGACCCGGGCGGCGGGGATGAGCAGGGCCCGGAACGAGCCGGTGGGGAAACCGCCGCGCTCGAACAGTGTGTCGAGGTAGAGCGCGGCCTGCGGCACGTTCGAGGCGTGCTTGAGCAGCCCGGTGTTGCCGGCCATGAGCGCGGGAGCGGCGAAGCGGATGACCTGCCAGATGGGGTAGTTCCAGGGCATGACCGCGAGCACCGGCCCGATCGGCTCGTAGCGCGTGTAGGCGCCCGAGGCGTTCATGCGCTCGGGCTCCTCGATGGTGCGGCCGGTGAGGAACGACTCGGCGTTGTCGGCGTAGAAGCGCATGGTCTTGGCCGACTTGAGAGCTTCGGCGCGCGCCTGCGCGAGGGTCTTGCCCATCTCGGTGGTGAGCATCCGCGCCACCTCCTCGGCCTCGGCCTCGAGCACGTCGGCGGCCGCGCGCATCCAGCCGGCGCGGTCGGCGAACGTCGAGCTGCGGAGGGTGCGGAACGCGTCGACGGCCTCGTCGATGCGGGCGTCGACCTCGGCCTCGGTGTGCGCCTCGAACTCGCGCTCGGTGACGCCGGTGGCGGGATTGATGGTGGCGATCGCCATGGGGGTGCCTTTCGTGGGGATGGTGCGGATTGCGTGGGGTGGGGATTCCGGTGCGCGTCAGCGCGCGTCGGCGCGTGTCGGCTGGGGGGCGGGGGCGTCGAAGATCTCGGGATGCCGCGCGAGCTCGAGGCGGGTGCGGCGGATGTGGGAGGCGAGCACGCGCTCGGCCTCGTCGGCATCGCCTCGGCGGAGGGCGGAGACGATGAGGTGGTGCTCGTGGTGGGCGCTGCGGTCGCCGGCCGAGCGGAACACGGTCGTGTAGGCGCGGCGGTAGGGCTGGGTGCGGTTCCAGAGCCGCAGCACGGTGTCGTGCAGCATCGTGGTGGCGGCCTCGGTGTAGCAGGAGAGGTGGAACTCGCGGTCGAGGCGGAGGAACGTCTCCACATCGTCGGAGCGCTCCATCTCGTGGGCGAGGGCGTCGAGCCCGTCGATCTGCTCGGGCGTGAGCAGAGGCACGTTGAGGCGCAGCAGCAGCGGCTCGAGGCGCTCGCGGATCTGGTAGATCTCCTCGCACTCCGCCAGATTGAGGCTCGTGACCCAGGCCCCCGTGTTGGCCACGACCTTCACGAGGCCCTCCGACTCGAGCAGGCGGAGGGCCTCGCGAGCGGGCACCCGGCTGGCGCCGTGCCTGCCCGCCACGTCCTCCTGCCTGATGCGCGTGCCGGGCGGGTAGGTGCCCGCGAGGATCGCGTCGCGGAGCTCGGCGGCCACCCGGGTGCCGGCCGAGCCGTGCATGATGAGGTCGGTGGTCATGACCGTCATTCTGCCGGGCGGGCGGGATGCCAGAGGCGCACGTCCGCATCCTTCTCATACGCCTTGCCCTGCGGGAAGCTCACGAGCTCGAACTGCATGCCCCAGGGAGCACGGAAGTAGAGCCAGCGCTGGCCTTCGGCGGCTTGCTTGCTGGCCACGGGCGAACCCATGACCTCCACGCCCTGCTCGCGCAGGTACGCCTCCGCCACGTCCAGGTCGTCGACGTAGAGGGCGAGATGATGGCCGCCGATGTCGCTGTTGAGCGGCTGCGGCGCCTGCGGCCGGCCGTCCTCCGGCACCGCGTACTCGAACACCTCGAGGTTCGTGCCGTGGCCGAGGCGGTAGAAGCGGATCTCGCGGATCTCGGTCTGCGGGTCGACCCCGATCTGCACCTGCATGAAGTCGTCGTCGGGGCCGGAGGCGCGCTTGGCGCCCAGCGTGTAGACGGGGACGGCGCCGAGGACGTCGACGAGGAAGCGCTCGGCCTCCTCGAGGTCGGGCACCGTGAAGCCCACATGGTCGATACCGCGCGAGCCCGGGATTCCTGCGGACATGCGACCTCCTTGACGCTCGATTGGATCCATTGTGCGCCATCCGCACGAGAAAATCCATCGATTTCACGATCAGGCGTTGATATTGGATGCAATCCCTCGTATCGTCGTGGGCAAGCGAGAGGCACCGCCGGGTGCCGCCGTGCGGAAGGAACGTGGCGAAGATGCCGAAGACCCGTCGACTGCAGACCGGAGTGGAGTGGCAGGAGCTCACGACCACGCCCGCCGATTGGAAGGCCGCCGACCCGGCGCTGCTCGGAACCATGCTGGCCGAGCTCCATCTCATCCGGGCCTTCGAGGAGACCGTGCTCGAACTCGCGGGCGAGGGCCTCGTGCACGGCCCCGCGCACTCGAGCATCGGGCAGGAGGGCGGCGCCGTCGGCTCCATCGTGGGGCTCTCGTCGGCCGATGCCGTCAACGGCTCGCACCGCGGCCACCACCAGTTCCTCGCCAAGGCGCTCACCCACGTCTCCGACGGCCGCATCGACCCGGCGCACGCGGTCACCGAGCCCATCCAGGCCGTGCTCCAGCGCACGCTGGCCGAGATCCTCGGTCTCGCCCAGGGCTACTGCTCGGGTCGCGGGGGCTCGATGCACCTGCAGTGGTTCGAAGCGGGAGCCCTCGGCACGAACGCCATCGTGGGCGGCGGCGCCCCCATGGCGGCGGGCAACGCCTGGGCGCAGAAGCACTCGGGCACCGACAACATCACCATCAACTACTTCGGCGACGGCGCCGCCCAGATCGGCTCCGTGCTCGAGTCGATGAACCTCGCGGCGGCGTGGAAGCTGCCGGTCATGTTCTTCATCGAGAACAACATGTACGCCGTCTCCACCAAGTCCGACGAGATCACCGCCGACACCCGGTTCTCCGTCCGGGGCCAGGGCTTCGGCATCCGCTCCTGGCGGGTCGACGGCATGGATCCGCTCGCCGTGCACCTGGCCACCAAGGCCGCCGAGGAGCACATGCGCTCGGGCGAGGGCCCCGCCATCATCGAGGCCGAGGTCTACCGCTTCTTCCACCAGAACGGGCCATACCCGGGCAGCGCCTTCGGCTACCGCCCCAAGGAGGAGGAGGGGCAGTGGAAGGCGCGCGATCCGCTGGACCGCCTGGCCAAGGAGATGATGTCGCTGAAGCTCATCGACGAGGCGGGGGTGGTGGCGCTGCGCGAGCAGGCCAAGGCCGCCATGAGCGCCGCGGTCGCCGAGCTCGTGGAGGCCGATCCGGAATCCGACGGCAAGCGCCGGATCATCCCGTCGCTCTGGCCCGACGTCGGCTACGTCAACGTGGGCGTGCGCGGAGACGCGAGCGAGCTCGCCGAGCTCGACGCCTCCGATCCCACCTCCTACGAGGGCGAGTGGCGCGACCTCAAGTTCGTCGACGCCGTCGCCGGGGTGATGGACCGCCGCATGGCGGAGGATCCGCGCATCATCGTCATGGGTGAAGACGTGCACCGCCTGAACGGTGGCACGAACGGCGCCACCAAGGGCCTGGCCAAGAAGTACGGTTCCGACGCGCAGGGCGACGGCCGCGTGCTGGGCACCCCCATCAGCGAGAACGCCTTCACAGGGCTCGGCGCGGGCCTCGCGCTCGACGGCCGGTTCCGGCCCGTGGTGGAGTTCATGTACCCCGACTTCATGTGGGTGGCCGCCGACCAGGTGTTCAACCAGATCGGCAAGGCGCGGCACATGTTCGGTGCCGACACGCCCGTGCCCTTCGTGCTGCGCACCAAGGTCGCGATGGGCTCGGGCTACGGCTCGCAGCACCTCATGGATCCCGCGGGCATCTTCGCCACGAGTCCCGGCTGGCGGATCGTCGCCCCCTCCACGGCGGCCGACTACGTGGGCCTCATGAACGCGGCGCTCGCGCTGGAGGATCCGGTGCTCGTGATCGAGCACGTCGACCTCTACGGCACCGCCGACAAGGTGCCGGAAGGCGACCTCGACTACATCCTGCCTCCGGGTCGCGCGGCCGTGCGGCGCACCGGATCGGACGTGACCGTGATCAGCTACCTCTCGATGGTGCGCCACGCGCTCGAGGCGGTCGAGCAGACCGGCATCGACGCCGACGTCATCGATCTGCGCTGGCTCGACCGCGCGTCGATCGACTGGGACACCATCGGGGAGTCCATCAAGAAGACCAACAGCGTGCTCATCGTGGAGCAGGGCGCCCAGGGCACCTCGTACGGCGGCTGGCTCGCCGACGAGATCCAGCGTCGCTACTTCGACTGGCTCGATCAGCCGATCGAGCGGGTGCACGGGGGTGAGGCGTCGCCCAGCATCTCGAAGGTGCTCGAGCGCGCCGCCATCGCCCGCACCGAGGAGGTCGTCGCCGGCCTCGAGCGCGTGCGACTCGGATTCGGAGAGCGCTGATGTCGACCGTCATCCGTATGCCGGAGGTTCTCGCGGGAGCCGCCGAGGGCGCCATCCAGTCGTGGCTGGTGCAGGTGGGGCAGTCCGTCGTGGTGGGTGAGCCGCTCGCCGAGGTCGAGACCGAGAAGGCGACCGTGGAGTACGCCGCCGAGATCGGTGGCACGCTGCTGAAGGTGCTCGTCGATGAGGGGGTGTCGGTGAGCGTGGGCGAGCCGATCGCCGTGGTCGGCGAGCCGGGCGAGAGCGCCGACGATGCGGAGGCGCCCTCGGGCGGCTCGGCTTCGGATGCTTCTGCGTCGGGTGGTTCTGCGTCGGGTGGTTCTGCGTCGGGTGGTTCTGCATCGGGGGCTTCGACCGTCGAGGCCGGCACATCGGTGCCTGCGGGGTCGAAGCCGGCCGACGGCGCGTCGCCTTCAGAGCCTCGGACCGAGCCCGAGCCCGAGACCGCGCCGGAGGGCGAGAGCTCGCCCGTGGCGGATGCGCCGGTGGATCTGAGCGGGGGCGAGGCCGGTTCCGGTGAGTCCGGATCAGGGGCGTCCGGTTCCGGTGAGTCCGGATCAGGAGCGTCCGGGTCCGGCGATTCCGGATCAGGTGAGCCCGGGTCGCGGCTGTTCGCGAGTCCCATCGTGCGCCGGCTGGCGAAGGAGCGCGGAGTCGACCTCGCGTCGCTGCGCGGCACCGGGCCGGGTGGGCGGATCGTGCGGGCCGACCTCGAGCGGGCGCCGGAGAGCGCACCGGCCTCGGCCGGGAGCGGCGGGGCCGGTCGTGCCGGTGCACCCGCTGCATCTGCATCCGCGTCCCCTGCCTCCGCCGCGCCTGCGAAGGAGGCGCCTGCTGCCGCTCCGGCGACCGCGCCCGCCGCTGCCGGCGGGGCCGGGTTCACCGAGGTGCCTCACACGGGCATGAGGCGGGCCATCGCGCGGCGGCTCACCGAGAGCAAGTCGACGGTGCCGCACTTCTACCTCGTGGCCGACTGCCGGGTCGACGACCTCATCGCCCTGCGCAAGACGGTCAACGAGGCGGCCAGCATCAAGGTGTCGCTCAACGACTTCGTGCTGAAGGCGGCTGCGGCGGCGTTCGGCGACGTGCCGGAGGCCAACGCCACCTGGGGCGACACCGCGGTGCGCCGCTACGACACCGTCGACATGTCGGTGGCCGTCGCCATCGAGGGCGGGCTCGTCACTCCGGTGCTCCGCTCGGTCGAGAAGCTCCCGCTCACCGAGGTCGCGCGCACCGTCGCCGACCTGGCCGGCCGGGCCCGCGAGGGAAAGCTCCGCCAGAACGAGCTCGAGGGGGGCAGCTTCGCCGTCTCGAACCTCGGCATGTACGGGGTCACCGAGTTCTCGGCGATCATCAACCCGCCGCAGTCCGCGATCCTCGCGGTCGGTGCCGCCCGGCAGCAGCCGGTCGTCGTCGACGGGGAGCTCGCGGTCGGCACGGTCATGACCGTCACGCTCTCGGCCGATCACCGCGTGCTCGACGGCGCCCTCGCCGCCCAGTGGCTCGCGGCCTTCGTCAAGCGCATCGAGAACCCCCTCACGATCCTGATCTAGGGCAGGATCTCGCCCTGCACCCCGGGTACCGTCCCGTCACGCGGGGTGCAGGCACCCCATCCGCCCTCTGAGGACGGAATCGAAGGAGTTGTACGGCCAGCCCCGCGCAGATCTCCTTCTTCTCCGACTTCGGCCCTGAAACTCCGTCGTCTCCGAGTGCACGGCAGCGGGGGTCAGGGGCGGAGCAGGGCGGCCGCGGCCGTGGCCGCTGCCCGGCCCGCGCGGTTCGCGCCCACCGTCGACTGCGACGCACCGAAGCCCACCAGCTGCACCCGTGGGTCGGCCTCGACAGCCGTTCCACGCATCCGGATGCCGCCGGCGGCGTTCCGCAGGTGCAGCGGATCGAGGTGCGCGAGGTCGGCGCGGAAGCCCGTGGCCCACAGCACCGTGTCGATCGAGGTGAACGAGCCGTCGGCCTCGCGCACGCCGTGCGGTTCGAGCGCCGTGAACATCGGCCGCCGCTCGAGGGCGCCGCGATCGCGGGCGGCGAGGGCGTAGGGGGTCCAGAACAGGCCCGTGTAGGAGACGACGCTCGAGGCCGGGCGCCCCGCCTCGACGTCGGCGGTGACGCGGGCGATCGTGTCGCGGCCGGTCTCCTGCCCGAAGGGTCCCTCGAGGAAGACCGGTTCTCGGCGCGTGTACCAGGCGGTCCAGGCCACGCGTGAGATCTCCTCGAGCTGCTGCACGGCCGAGATCCCACCCCCCACGACCGCCACCCGGCGACCCCGGAACTCCTCGAGCGACACGTAGTCGCGCGTGTGCAGCTGACGACCGAGGAAGACGTCGCTCCCGGGGGAGGACGGCCGCAGCGGGTTGCCCCAGGTGCCGGTGGCATTGATGACCACGTGCGTCAGCCACGCGCCGGGCTGGCCGTGCTCCCCGGGAGGGCCGCCGATGGTCTCGACGATCAGGAGTCCCGCCGGATCGTCGTCCACGGCCCGCACCGAGCCCACGCGCACGGGCCGCAGGATGGGGAAGTCGTTCTGCTCCTCGTAGTCGGCGAAGTAGCGCGGAACGGCTGTGCGGCTGGGCTCGTCGTCGTCGATCGGCGGCTTGGCGAAGCCCGGCAGGTCGAAGATCCCGTTGACCGTCGCCATCCGCAGCGACTCCCACCGGTGCTGCCATGCACCGCCCGGAGCCGTCTCGGCGTCGAGCACCACGAAGGTCCGGAGTCCCCGGTCCGCGCTGCCCGGATGCTCGAGCGCGCTCTCGAAGCCGAGCCGCCGCAGGTGGAACGCCGCCGAGAGACCCGCCTGTCCGGCACCGATGACGACGACTGTCGCGGAGTGCTGAGGCGGACGGGCGGTCATGCCCGGTACAACGTCATGGGGCGGCGGATGTTCCCGGCGTCACGGGTGCGCGATGCGCTGCGGGCCATCCGGGCTGCGGGTGAGGAACCCCCGCACCTCCGCGATGACCGCCTCGGGCGTGTCGGCGGCGTCGACCGTGAGACCGGGCTCGTGGGGGCCGAGGGGTTCGAGCGCGTCGAGCTGCGAGTCGAGCAGCGATGCGGGCATGAAGTGGCCGGTGCGGGAGCGCAACCGGCCGAGCAGCATCTCACGATCGCCCTGCAGCAGCACGAAGCGCGTGCGCGGGGCTCGCTCGAGGATCGCGTCGCGGTAGCTCACCCGGAGCGCCGAGCACGCCACCACGACGCCGGTCGCGGGGGCGCCGGTGCCGGTGCCGGTGCTGGCTGCACGGATCGCGTCGCCCACGGCCCGCAACCACGGCCACCGGTCGTCGTCGTCGAGCGGCAGGCCCGCCCGCATCTTCTCGATGTTCGTGAGCGGGTGCAGGTCGTCGGCGTCCACGAACGGAACGCCCAGCGCCTCGGCCAGAGCGGCTCCCACCGTCGACTTGCCGGATCCGCTGACCCCCATCACGACGAGAGCAGGAGGCGGGTTCATCCCTCCACCGTACCCACTGCGGGCCCGGGCGGGCTTCAGCGCAGGTGGCTCTGCCAGTCCGCGGGCACGCGGTCGGCGGGCCCTGGCACGGTCTGGTCGAGCGGATGCGCGTGCGGCGGCGCGAGGACAGGGCCGTCGGCGTAGTCACCGGCCGTGTAGTCCCAGAACCAGTCCTCCCCGGGCTCGAAGCTCTGGATGACCGGATGCCCGGTCGACTCGAAGTGGGCGGTGGCGTGGCCGCTCGGCGAGGAGTCGCAGCAGCCCACGTGACCGCACCGGGCGCAGCGGCGGAGGTGCAGCCACCACCCGCCGGTCTCACCGCACTCGAGGCAACCCGCTCCGCTCGGCGGGACGGTGGGGTCGATGGACTGCTCGCGCTCGCTCATGCGGTGATTCTGCCCGCTGCGGTGCGCTCGGGCAACCGCAGATGCCGTTCGCCGCGAACCGCCGGCGGGTCAGGCCGTGATGCCCGGCATCGCGCCCATGCTGCGAAGGGTGAGGTCGACGACGTAGACGATCACGACGATCGTGATCACGAACGAGAGCGCCACGATCCCGAACGCCACCCACATCGGCGCGATGCCGCGGCCGCTCCGTCGGCGCACCACGAGAGAGCGGCCGATCGCGTAGACCGGCGCCACGACGCCGAGGAACGCGAAGGCCCAGTGGAACGGCTGCGCATACCCGCGGGCGAGGAGCCACTTGCGGTCGAAGAAGGCGAGCACCACGCCCGCGCCGTAGATCGCCCAGCCCACGACGGCGGCCACGGCCTGCGCCACGAGCGCCGCGGTCGACATGCCGGCGAACGGATCGACCGAGCTCGGGTCGGTCGAGTACGGCACGCTCAGCTGCTGCTCGAGGTCGGTGAACGACAACGGCAGCGTGAGCAGACCGATCAGGGGGAGGAGCGTGATGACCCAGATGAAGGGGCCGTAGGCGGGCGTCCCGGGAGCCACCTTCGGAGGCGTCGCGGGTGCGGACTGCTGCGCGGAGTAGGCGTAGTGGTCCGGCTGCGCGGGGTACGCGGGTGGTGCGGCGGCCGTCGGCTGCGAGGCGGATGCCTGCTGCAGGTGTCCCGTCCACGCCGTGCCGTCCCACCAGCGCTGGAAGGCCGAGCCGGCCGGATCCGGGTACCAACCTGCGGGCGTCCGCCCATCCGCTGTGCTCACCGCGTGCCTTTCGAGGAGGGGTCGGCGCGTGCACCGCGCCGCACCAAGCTTACGGGCGGCACTTCGAGCAACCGTTCCGGAGGGAGCGGTATCCTCGTGGGGGGAATTCGACGGGATGCACATGACCACCACCGGCAACGCCACGACACCCGCAGCAGGCGGATCCGCCCTCGGTGACCCTGTGCACGGCGTGGCCGTTCGCAGCGCCCCCGCGCTCGACGACTCGGTGCGGGTCGAGGGCGGGGTCGTCCGCATCCTCGACCGCCGGGTCTTCCCCGAGACCGTGAGCTGGGTCACCGCCACCGACGCCGAGGAGGTGGGTGCCGCGATCGCGGGCATGATCACGCAGAGCTCCGGGCCGCTGTTCGCCGCCTACGCCGGGCTCGAGATGACGGCGCTGCAGGTGGCGGGCCTCGCCCCCGATGCGGCACGCGAGCGGATGCGCGAGGCCGGTCGAGTGCTCGAGAGCGCTCGTCCCACGAACAACCACCCGCGCGAGGCCGTGGCCCACGTGCTCGCCGCGGTCGATGCCGTGGCCGGTGGAGGAGGCGCGAGCGACGCCGGAACCGCTTCGATCGTCGAGGCCGCCGTCGAAGCCGCCCGCGAAGGTGCCGCGATCTACCGCGACCGCAGCCGCCGCCTCGGCGAGGCCACGGTCGAGCTGCTGCCGGACGGCGCGCGCA
Organism: Herbiconiux oxytropis; assembly: GCF_024979315.1. Taxonomy (GTDB): domain Bacteria; phylum Actinomycetota; class Actinomycetes; order Actinomycetales; family Microbacteriaceae; genus Herbiconiux; species Herbiconiux oxytropis. Next base: position 154,795 of record NZ_JANLCK010000008.1, read on the forward strand.
TCCTCACCCACTGCTGGATGGACACCTACCTGATCGAGTTCGTGCGCGCCGCCCGTGCGGCCGGCAAGCGCTTCGAGTGGGTGGCCACGGAGACCCGCCCCTACCTGCAGGGTGCTCGGCTGACCGCCCACACGCTCGCCGAGTTCGGGGAGCACGTGACCCTCATCACCGACGGCATGGGCGCCGCCGCGCTCGCCGCCGGCCACGACGCCGACTCGGGCCTCGAGCCGGGAGCACGGCACACGGCGGGCATCGGTCCGATCGACGCGCTCGTGACCGCGGCCGACCGGGTCTCGCTCGACGGCAGCGTCGTCAACAAGGTGGGAACCCTCGGTCTCGCGGTGGCCGCGCACACCTTCGGAGTGCCGTTCTACGCGCTCGTGCAAGCCCCGGATGCCGAGTCGCCCACGGCCGCCGACATCGTCGTGGAGTCGCGCGATCCGGACGAGGTGCTGCACACGCTCGGCCGCCGCACCGCGTCGTCGCTCGTGACCGAGGCCTGGTATCCGGCGTTCGACGTGACCCCGTCGCGGTTCGTGTCGCGCATCGTCACCGACCGGGGGGCGTTCGAGCCCGCGCGGGTCGGCGAGCTGTACGCAGCGGCGGGGGAGCGGGCGTGACCGCGGATGCGTCGGCCGGGTATGCGCTGCTGACCGATCGGGACAACGTCATCGCGCACCTGCACGAGCGGGGGCTGCTGCACCTCGTGGCGGGCGGGGATGGCGCAGGCGCGGTCGGTGGGGCTGAATCCGCCGCATCCATCGAGGTCGTCGAGGTGACCGCGGGCAACATGAACCGCGTCTTCATCGCCCGCGGGCCTGCCGGTTCGCTCGCCGTGAAGCAAGCGCCGCCGTGGGTGCAGGTGGCGGGCCCGGAGTGGCCGATCGACCCGTCGCGCATCGTCTCGGAGGCCCGCACCTACGAGCGGCTCGCCGAGCGCGTGCCCGAGTCGATCCCGCAGATCGTCGACTTCGACGAGAGCCGGTACGTGCTCGTCATGGAGGACCTCTCGGCCCTCGAGGTGCTGCGCGACGCCCTCGTGCGCCGCATCGCGACTCCGGACGACGCGCTCGAGATCGACTTCGAGGCCCTCGGTGCGGTCGTCGGCCGTTTCGTCGGTTCGCTCGCGGCCGCCACCTCGCGGCTGGCCCTCGGCGACGAGGAGCACGCGCGGCTCGTGGAGCTCGCCGCCAACCCCGAACTCTGCGCGCTCACGGTCGACGTGGTGCTCGACGAGCCGTACCGGGAGCACGAGCACAACCACTGGCATCCGGCGCTGTCGTCGAGGGTGCGCGAACTGTATGCCGACGACGACGTGCGCGAGGCCGTCGCCGCGGTGCGAGGTGCCTTCGATACACGGCATGAGGCGCTTGTGCACGGCGACCTGCACAGCGGATCGGTGATGATCGGTCGCGGCGGTGTTGACGGCGGGGCCGGCGGCGGTGCGGACGGCGGTGCTGTCGGCGGGCCGCAGCGCGTCGTCGTCTTCGATCCGGAGTTCAGCTTCGTGGGCCCCATCGGCCTCGATCTCGGCCTCTTCTGGGCCAACCTCGAGCTCGCGGCCATCGCGGCGTCGTCGGTCGGCGACGAGGAGCTGGCCCTAGAGCGCTATTCTGCGGTGCCGGCTTCGTGGGCCGCCTTCGCCGAAGTCTGGAGCGCGGCGGGGCATCCGCTGTCGTCGCTCCAGGCGATCGAGCGTGACGCCTGGCGCTTCGCCGGCGTCGAGGGCATCCGCCGGGCCGTGGGCTACTCGCACGCCGCCGACATCGAGTCGCTGCCCTCGGCTCTCGTGCCGGATGCCTCGGTGCGGCTCTTCGACGCCGCCCGTCACCACCTGCTCACCGGCGAGGCGGTGCGTTCGCAGCCGTTCGCCGCGGACGCCTGATGGGCGTCCCGAACTCCATCCGAACCCCGCCCACCACCCCGATCCCCTCGAGGAGCGCACCATGACCGAAGACCACACCCCCGCCCCCACCCCCGATCCGCTCGCCGTCTCGGCGCGCACCGTCGTCGTCGACATCGAGGGCACCACGAGCGCCGCCGGCTTCATCCTCGGCGACCTCTACGACTACGCCCGTCCGCGCCTGGCCTCCTGGATCGACGACCACGCCGACGACCCCGCCATCGCCGAGGCGCGGCAGCAGGTCGTGCACGACGCCTCGCTCGCCACCGACGCCTCGACCGAGGAGGTCGTGGCGGTGCTGCACGAGTGGATGGAGCGCGACGTCAAAGCCACCCCGCTCAAGACCATCCAGGGGCAGATCTGGGCGGAGGGCTTCGCGAAGTCCGAGATCTCGTCGCACTTCTTCGACGACGTCATTCCGAAGCTGCGGGACTGGCACGCCCACGGCGTCGGCCTCGCGGTGTTCTCGTCGGGATCGATCGCCTCGCAGGTGCCGTGGTTCCGGCACTCGCCCGACGGCGATCTCACGGGCCTCATCACCGACTTCTTCGACACCGTGAGCGCCGGACCCAAGAAGGAGCCCGCCTCCTACGACGCCATCGCGTCGTCGCTCGGTGTTCCTGCCGGCGAGCTCGTGTTCTTCACCGACAATCCCGGCGAGGTGGCGGCAGCCCTCGAGGCGGGGTGGCAGGTCGTGGCCTTCTCGCGCGCGGGCGAGCCCTTCTTCGAGGCCGACTTCGGCGAGGCGGCCGTGGTGTCGTCGTTCGCCGAGGTCGAGGTCGTCGCCCCGTGACCGCAGCGGATGCGCCGGGCGGGCTGAGCTCATCCGGGCACGTGTTCGGCGAGGGCGTCGTCGACGACGCGTCGCTCACGGAGGCGGGAGCCGCACTCGCGGCCGAGTCGGCGCGCTTCGCCGGCCTCGGCTGGATGCCCGGCACGGCGGGCAACCTCTCGGTCACCCTCGCGCGCGATCCGCTGCGGCTCGCGGTCACGGCCTCGGGCCTCGACAAGGGCGAGCTCACCGCGCGCGACATCGTGCTCATCGACGGCGACGGCGAATGGGTCCCGGATGCGCCGGGCGGGCCGGCATCCGTCACCTTCACCCAGCGGCTCGGGCTCGCCCGCAGGCCGTCCGCCGAGGCGGGACTGCACGCGCGGATCGCAGCGGTCACGGGAGCGGGTGCGGTCATCCACGTGCACGCGCTCGCGGCGGTGCGTGCGGCGCACGAGTGGCCCGAGGGCGTGGTGCTGCACGACCTCGAGATGCTGAAGGGAATCGGGCACTCGGCGCACGGCGAGCGCGTCGTCATCCCCGTGGTGCAGAACCACCAGGACATGGGCGTGCTCGGCGACGACTTCGAGCGCGTCTACCTCCGGCCCACCGCCGCCGACCCGGGGACCGGCACGGCCGCGGTCGCCGAGGTGCCGGCCCTGCTGGTGGCGAGCCACGGCATCTACGCTTGGGGCGCCGACCTCCGCCAGGCCCGCTGGCACCTCGAACTCACCGAGGCCCTCCTCCAGATAGCCCTCGCCACCCGCTGAGCGCCCCACGGCGCCGGATCGGTTCGAAAGCGCAAAGCTCGCGGGGGCCGGGGCGCTCCACGGCGCGGAGGTCGGGAGGGGTGCGGTTCTGAACCGTCAGAGGCCGAACGTGCGCTCGAGGAGGGTGCGGGTGAAGGCCGCGTCGACGGGCAGCGAGCGGCCGTCGAGCTCGCGCACGGGCGCGATCAGGCGCCCGCTCGAGAGCAGCCAGACGCCATCGGCCGTGGCGAGCTCGGCCGGGGCCATCACGGCCTCGGAGGTCTCGAAGCCGAGCGCGCCGAGCGTCTCGAACACGGCGGCCTGCGTGGTGCCCGCCAGGATGCCGAGGTCTGGACGCGGGGTGCGGAACAGGTCGCCATGGCGCACGAGCACGTTCGAGGTGGGACCTTCGAGCACGACGTCGTCGGTGCTCACGAAGATCACGTCGTCGGCGTCGCGGCGAGCAGCCTCGCGGAGGGCGGCCTTGTTGAGCGCGTAGGAGAGCGTCTTCGCTCCCTGCAGCAGCCACGGCGAGGTCTGCGCGATGTCGTGCCGGTAGCCGCGATCGAGTGTCACGACGCGGATGCCCGTGCTGCGCGCCTCGCTGTGATCGGTTCCGAAGAGCACCTGCACCCACCCGCTCGCTCGATCCGAGCCCTCGATGCCGCGGCTGTGCAGCAGCTTCACGAGCAGCTCGCGCTGCGGGGCGTGCGCACCGACCGCGAGCCGGGCGGCACGTGCGAACGCGTCGACATCGGGTTCGGGCAGGTCGAGCATGGCCGCCGAGTGCTTCAGGCGCGCCAGGTGCCGGGGCAGCTCGATGAACCGTCCGTCGATCACCCCGATCGACTCGAACACCCCGTCGCCCCGCGTCACCGCGAGGTCGGCCACGTTCACGGCCGCCTCCCGCATGGGCAGCACGGGCCCGACGCCGTCGGCCCCCGTCCCGGTCCCCACGAACACGACCAGATCCTCACCCGACACGCCACCGCTCATCCCCCAAGTCTCCCCCACCCGGCGGTCCCCCGCGCCCCGCCCGCCTCACCCACTTGACACAACTTGTGCCAAGTCGAGCGTTCTGAGCGCATCTACTGTCAAGTGGAGGGGATCGGATGCCGTGAGCTCCCGCGAAAGCGGACGGCGACGCGCTGCGGTGCCTAGGCCCTCAGGCGCGGATGGCGGCACGCAGCGTGGCGAGGGTCTCGGCCGAGAGGGCCTCCACGGTACGGATGCCGTGGCGGGTGAGCGCGAGCGCACGACCGGCGTGGAGCGCACCGCGCGCCGCCCGCTCACGGAGCTCCGGCGGCAGGGTCTCGATGTCGCTCGCCTTCGCGAAGCCCACGATGCGCCGGATCGTCTTCGCCGCGGCGAAGATCGCGGCGTCATCGCGGACGCCCTCGAGCAGGCTCTCGAGCACGTCGTCGCCCCACACCCGCGGATCGACGCGCGAGGGCCACAGCGCACGGTACTCCGCCTCGAAGGCGCCCCAGAGCCGGCCGGGCAGCTCGAGGATCTGCTCGGCCCGCTCACCCCCCCCGATCGCCTCGGCCCGAGCCGCCGCGAGCACGAGATTGGCCCAGAGCGCACCCAGGTCGAAACCGGTGGGCCCGACGAACCCGAACTCGCTGTCGAACGCCCGCACTGAAGCCGAAGCTGAAGCCGAAGCCGAAGCCGAAGCCGAAGCGGAAGCCGGAACCCCGCCCGCCGCCGGGCGCACGAAGACCGAGCCGGTGTGCAGGTCGCCGTGGATGAGGGACTGCGCCGTGGTCATGAACCGCCACTTCGCGAGCCCCATCTCGCGCACGAGCGCCGCATCGCCCTGGAGTGCCTCGACGTCGGCGACGTTGCCGGGCAGCACCACGTTGTGCGGATGCGAGATGTACGGCTCGGTGAAGACGAGGTCCTCCGTGATCTGGGCGAGCTCCGGATTGACGGCCCGCGCCACGAGCGCCTTGTGCTCGAGCGGATCCATGCCGAGCGGCGACGTCGCGAACGCCGTGCGCGCCACGTACCGGCCGATCTCCGCCGCCGCATAGCCGTGCACCCGGCCCTCGTTGAGCTCGTTGCGCCACACCCGGTGGTCGCTGAGGTCTTCGATGGCCAGCACGTAATGCGCTGAGTCGAAGTCGTAGAAGCCGGGCACGTGGGAGGGATCGGCGGCGGCGTGCGCCCCCAGCACCGTCGCCTCGCGCGCCGACCGCTCCCTGGTCATCGGCCACGACGGATCGGTGCGCACGTGCGGCAGCGACTGCTTGAGCACCACGGAGGCCCCGAACTCGTCGTGGATGATGAACACCAGGTTGAGATTGCCGTCGCCGACCTCACGCACGGAGGCTATGCGGGTCGCGTCGATGCGCGTCGCGAGCGCGGGACGGCTCGCGAGATAGGCGCCGACCGTCAGGGAGGTGAGCTGGGTGAAGTCGGAGTCGTTCATCGGGATCCCTGGACTACGAGGCGGACGTGGTCGACCCGGCGGTCACCACGGTGCGCCGGCGCGAGAAGGTGAAGCTGAACAGGAGGGCGATGAGCAGCACGATGCCCTTGCCGAAGTCCTGCGCGTAGTACGGCAGGCCCAGCATCGTGAACCCGGTCACCATCACGGCGATCAGCACGGCGCCGAGCGCGGTGCCCCACGCGTTCGGCCGCCCGATGCCGAGCACCGAGACGCCCACGAGGGCCACCGCCACCGCGTCGAGCAGGAGCGAGTTGCCCGCGCTCACGTCGCCCTGACCGATGCGCGCGGCGAGCAGGAGCCCCGCCACCGAGGCCAGCAGGCCGCAGCCCATGTAGGCGATCGTGCGGTACCACTGCACCCGGATGCCGGCGAGCCGCGCCGCCTCGGGGTTGGCCCCCACCGCGAACAGCGCACGCCCCCACCGGGTGCGCTCGAGCAGGAACCACAGCAGCACGGTGATGACGACGAGGATGATCACGGGAACCGGCACGGGCCCGATCGACCCCCGGTCGAGCCAGAGGAAGTCGGCGGTGAAGCGCCCGGGGGCCGTGGTGCCGTTCGAGAGCGTCATCTGCGACGAGATCGACTTGCCGTCGACGATGATGAGCTTGAGCCCCACGATCACGAACATCGTGGTCAGGGTGGCCAGCAGGTCCGGGATGCGTGCCACCACGATGAGGAACGCGTTGAGTGCGCCGATGAGCAGCCCGCAGACGAGCACGACCGAGACGGCGACACCACCGACCTGGTTGCCGATCACCATCGTCCACGCCGCGATCGACACCGCGAAGCCCGCGGAGGCGCCCACCGAGAGGTCGATGCCGCCGACGGTCATGGCGAGCATCACGCCGAGGCCCGCGATGGCCGTCGGGGCGATGAACTTGAGCATGCCGAAGAAGTTCTCGGGCGTGCGGAAGCTGGGCTCCGTGATGACGAAGAAGAGGATGAGGGCGACCGTGACCGCCACGAACCCCCACTTCACGACGACGGCGGCGACCCTCTCGGAGGTCTTCGAGGCCGAGATGCGATTGCGGGCACTCATGCGGGGGCTCCTTCGGGGGAGGACGGGTGCGCGGCGCCGAGGAAGGCGCCGATGACGCTCGCGCGGTCGGTCTCGTCGGCGTAGCGGTCGAGCTCGATGCGGCCGGCGACGAGCACGACGATGCGGTCGGCCACCTCGAAGATCTCGTCGACGTCGCTCGAGAGCACCACGGCGGCGGCGCCCCCGGCGGCGATCTCGGCGAGGCGTGTGCCGATCTCCCGCCGGGCGGCGATGTCGACCCCGCGGAACGGCTCGTCGAGCAGCGCCAGCCGCGGGCCCGCCGAGAGCCAGCGACCCACGACGACCTTCTGCTGATTGCCGCCGGAGAGGTCGTCGATCGACTCGTCGGGCCCCGTGGTGACGACCGAGAGGGTGTCGATGACGTCCTCCGCACGTGAGCGCTCGAGGCGCTTGGTGAGGAGGCCACCGACGCTCGAGGAGCGGAGGAACGGCACGGTCACGTTCTGCTGCACCGACCAGCCGGGCAGGATGCCCTGCCGCTGACGGTCTTCCGGAACCAGGACGACCCCGGCGTCGATCGCGTGACCGGGCCGCTTGGGGAAGTAGGGCGCGCCCGCCAGAGTGAGCGACCCGCCGAGAGGAGTGGCGAGGCCCGCGAGCGCCTCCGCGATCTCGGTCTTGCCCGCTCCGATCAGCCCGAGCACGCCGAGCACCTCGCCCGCGCGGATCTCGAGCGAGACGGGCTCCGACTCGGGCAGCAGCGTGACGCCGTCGAGCGTGGCCACGACCTCGTGCCCGCGCTGGGCGGCCCCGCGGTCGTGCGAGAGCTCGGCGGCGCGGCCGAGCATGTCGTGCAGGATGCCGTGCCACTCGAACGGGCGGGCGGAGTCGCTCTGCACCCGGCCGTCGCGGAGCACGACGACGCGGTCGGCGAGGGCTTCGATCTCGCCGAAGCGGTGGGAGACGTAGATGATCGAGAGGCCCTTCGCGCGGAGGGCGCGCAGCACCTCGAACAGGCGTTCCGCCTCGGCCGCGGTGAGGGCCGACGTGGGCTCGTCGAGGATGAGCAGCTGCGGGGTGCCGCGGAGGGCTCGTGCGAGCACCACGAGCTGGGCATCCGAGATGGCGAGACCCGCGGCGTCGCTGCCGAGCACGAGGTCCGACCACGACAGGCCGAGCGTCTCGAGAGCGGCGCGGGCATCGGTGAAGGCGGAGCCGCGGGAGCGCAGCGGCCGGCGGGAGGCCTGAGCGAGGTCGTCGAGGGTGAGGTTCTCGGCCACCGAGAGGCCGGGCACGATGCCGTCGGCCACCTTCTGGTGCACGGCCGAGACGCCGAGCCGTCGCGCCTGCACGGGCGAGGTGAGCTGCACGGCGTCTCCGCCGATCCGGATCTCGCCGCTGTAGCGGGGATTGGCACCCGAGAGCGCCTTGATGAGCGTGGACTTGCCGGCACCGTTCGCGCCGAGCAGGGCCACGATCTCGCCCGGGCGGAACTCGAGCGAGACGTCTGTCAGCACCACGTTCGATCCGTAGGCCACCGAAACGCCCGCGAGGGACACGACGCCGGCGCCGTGCCCCTCGAGGGCGTTCAGAGAGGGAGAGGTCATCCGGAGACCGCGGGGAGCCAATCCGCCACGACCACGTCGGAGAGCTCGAGGCTCGGCTCGGCGGCACGCAGCTCGGTGACGTTGGTGACCTCGTTCTCGGCGAGGAACTCCTGTGTGATCGTGATCGCCGGGAAGAGCACCTCGGTCTCGTCGAGCTCACCCGCGAGGCTGAGGGCGAGCGTGCGCACGACCGCGGCGCCCACGGCGGCGGGGTCGGTGGCCGAGGTGGCGACCCAGGGGCTGCCCTCCGCGTTCATGACCTCGAGGTCGGCGTTGGAGATGTCGATCCCGTACACCTTCACCTTGTCCTGGAGGTTGTTCTGCTGCACAGCCAGAACAGTACCCTTCGTGATCTCGTCGTAGGGGGCGAAGATCGCCTCCACATCCGGGTTCTGCTTGAGCGCCGCGTCGACCAGCGGCACGTTGTCGCTCGCGGTGGAGTCGGAGACCTCGCCGGTGGAGAACACGACGTCGAGGCCGTTGTCGGCCACGACCTGATCCCAGACCTCGGCGCGGCGGTCGAGCGGGGCGAAGCCGGTGGCCGAGACGTAGCCGACCTTCGCGCCCTCGCCCACGTCGGCAATGAGCTGCTCGAGCACGCCCTCGGCCATCGACTTGTCGGACTGCGCGGTGACGATGACGCCCTCGCTGTCGGTGAGCGCGAGGTCGTAGATGACGACGGGGATGCCGGCCTCGACGGCCTTCGTGACGAGGGGCTGGATGGTGTCGGTCTGCCCGTGGTCGACGATGATGGCGTCGGGCTTCGCGGCGATGGCCTGCTCGAGGTCGCTCGCGTGCTTGGCGTTGTCGTTCCGCGCATCCGTCACCTGCAGGTCGATGTTCGCGAAGGAGGCCTGCGCCTCGGCTCCGGCGCCCCAGGCCTCGAAGTAGTCGCCCGCACCGCTCTGGCGCACGAGGGCCACGGTGACGGGGTCGCCGTCGAACGGTGCCGGGAGCTCGGCCGACGCGGTGGGCGCCGTGCTCGCGCCGCTGGTGGCGGCGGGGGTGCCGCTGGACTGCGCGCAGCCGGTGACGGCGAGGGCGCCGGCGGCGACGAGGGCGGTGACGACCGCTGCTCTGCGGAGGATGGCCATGGGAGTCTCCTTCAGGAGGACGGGGTGCTCGGGATGGGTTGCGCCGGGGGTCGGCAGGTGCTGTGACTGCGACTCGATTCAACCGCGCGGGCGAGCCGCCGCACGAATCGTGTTGCGCTCTGTTACTCGTGCGCGCACGAGAGGGGACTGTGCAGGAGAGGAGGAATACCATGGAGGCATGACCCTCCTGACCGTGTGGAACGACAACGACCCCTCGACGCCTGAGCTGCAGACTCGCGACTTCGACACCATCCATGACGTGCTGGCCGGCCTCGGCGCCCGCTTCAGCCGCTGGGAGCTCAAGGAGCTGCCCGAGAACGCCACCCAGGAGCAGGTGCTCGAGCTCTACCGTGCCGAGATCGATGCCGTCAACGCCGAGCACGGCTACACCCTCGTCGACGTGGTCACGATCGAGCGGGAGGACACCGAGGAGTACCGTGCGCAGGCCGATGCCGCGCGCCAGAAGTTCCTCAACGAGCACCAGCACGACGACGACGAGGACCGCTTCTTCGCGAGCGGATCGGGTGTCTTCTACCTGCACGTCGGCGGCAAGGTGCACGCGGTGTTCTGCGAGGCCGGAGACCTGCTCTCGGTGCCGAAGGACACGACGCACTGGTTCGACATGGGCACGAACCCCGAGTACGTCTCGGTGCGCTTCTTCCACGACGACGACGGCTGGGTGGGCAACTTCACCGGCAGCGACGTCTCGAGCCGCTTCGCCACCTACGACGAGCTCGCCTCCGTCTCGGCCTGACTCTATCGAGACGTCACTTTCCACACATCCCGAGCCCGGGAGGCGTGAAAAGTGACGTCTCGGCGGTAGGGGCCCGAGGGGTCAGCCGAGCGATGCGCCGAAGAGCAGGCCCAGGAGGTAGGTGACCGCTGCCGCGCCGTAACCGATCGCGAGCTGGCGGAGGGCTCGGCGAAGGGGCGGTCCGCCCGAGAGCAGTCCCACCACGGCTCCCGTGCCGAGCAGGGCGAGGCCCACGAGAGCGGATGCCACGAGCACCGCGGGCAGGCCCGTCAGCCCGAACAGGTAGGGCAGCACCGGGATGATCGCCCCCGACGCGAAGAAGCAGAACGACGAGAACGCGGCCTGCCAGGCGGTGCCGATCTCCTCGTGCTCGTCGGAGGCGAGGGAGAGCGACCCCGTGCCCGTGCCGAGCGCGCCGCCTCCGGCCGGCCCCTCACTGCCCGGTGCCGTGATGCCGGCGTCGCCCGCGCGGGGCAGCCGGATGGCCGACGTCGCGGTCGTCAGGCCACCGAAGACGTCGAGCGCCCGTGCCTCGGCCGCCTCCTGGCTCATGCCGCGCGCCCGGTAGACGAGAGCCAGCTCGTTGGCGTCGACGTCGAGCAATGGCACCGCCGTGCTCGCCGAGGGGTCGGGCGTCGACGCGGCCAGCAGTTCCCGCTGCGAGCGCACCGACACGAACTCGCCCGCCCCCATCGAGAGCGCGCCCGCGAGCAGGCCCGCCACCCCCGTGGCGAGCACGACGCCGGCGGGCACCCCCGTGGCGCCGATGCCGAGCACGAGCGCGAGGTTCGAGACGAGTCCGTCGTTGGCACCGAAGACCGCGGCCCGGAACGTCCCCGAGAGGCGGCTGCGGCCCTTCGCGGCGAGCCCGCGCACCACCTCGCCGTGGATGCGCTCGTCGGCCGCCATGGCGGCGGTCGCGTCGTCGTCGGTGTCGTAGGGCGAGCGCGCCTCGGCGCGCTGCATGAGGGCGAGCACGAACACCGAGCCGAAGCGCCGGGCGAAGACACCGAGCAGGCGCGTGCGGACGTCGGCGCGCCGGGGCTTGCCCACGTCGTCCCCGAGCAGCTCCAGCCAGTGAGACTCGTGCCGCCCCTCCGCGTCGGCGAGCGCTTCGAGGATGGCGCGCTCGGAGCCCGTCCGCCGCTGCGCCAGCTCGCGGTACACCTGCGCCTCGGCGCGCTCGTCGGCGAGGTACTGCCGCCACCGGCGGAGGTCGGCAGCCGAGGGTCCGGAGGAGGGAGAGGGCCCGGAAGCGGGCGCAGAGAAAGAGGGCGACGTCATGGGGATCCCCTCCATCCTGGCAGTCGCCGCCCACGCCCACGGCCCCGGATGCCGCGACTCCCAGAATTTCGAGCTCCCGAAACGGCCTCGCCCTGGCCGCCTCAGGTTGCAGGCCCTACGTGGTGGCGGCGGCCCGGAGCAGGTGCAGGAGCTCCTCGCCCGCGAGGATCCCGCGCAGGCTCGTCACCTCGAGGTTGCCCGCCCGGTACTCCGCGTCGTGGAGCTCGCCGTGCGCGGGGCGGAAGGCGGCATCCGCCCCCTCGAGCATCGGCTGGTCGAGCAGCGAATCGCCCGCCGCGAGCACGCGCGGGCCACCGAGCCGCCTCGCGACCTCGGAGACCGCCTCGCGCTTCGTGAGCACCTTCGGCACGCAGTAGAGCTTGCGGCCCTGCACCGAGACCGCCCAGCCGAACGCCTCGCAGGTGAGCCGCAGCTCCTCGAGCCACTCGGCGGGCATGAGGTCGCGGTCGACGATCGAGTAGACGAAGAGGTCGTCGGCGATGTTGGTCTTGAGGATCCAGGCGGCCGCCGCGAGGTCGCCGAAGAGCGCGTGCACCTCGGCGAGCGGCGCGGTCTCGGCCGCGAGCCGGGCCCGCACGCCGTCGCCCCAGTCGGCGTCGCGCTCGCCGTCGACGAGGATCTCGCCGCCGTTGCTCGTGACCGCGAACCGGGGCGCGGCGCCGAGCTGCACGCGCCGGTACTGCGCGATCGTGCGGGTGGTCACGGGCACGAACTCGGCCTCCTGGCGGAGAGCGGCGAGGAGGCGCTCGGACTCGCGCGTCATGAACGAGATCGGCACCCCGTTCCAGAGCTCGGTGACCACGATCGGCGGCGCGAGGTCGTCCGGCGTCTCGAGCCAGAAGGCCTTGGGCGAGTAGATGAGCGTGCGGTCGAGGTCGCAGGCGACCAGCGGCCTCACTGCTCGCTCCCCGCGGGCGCGCCGGTGACCGGGTGGATGAGGCCCACGCAGCTGTAGGGCAGCCCGGGCACGTACTCCACGGGCACACCGCGCTGCTCGGCGAGCAGCAGCACGTGGGCGACGTCGTCGAGGGCGTCGGGCCGCACGAGCACCTTCCACGGCACGCGCCGGAGGAGCACTCGGGTGGTCTCGCCGACGCCGGGCTTGACGAGGTTGATGCTCTCGATCCCGTAGGCCTGCCGGATGCGCTCGACGGCCTCCCAGCCGGCCCAGGTGGGTGTGCGATCCTCGGCGAGGGCGGCCTCGACCTCGCGGGCGACCTCATCCTCGACGTCGTCGAACTCGGCGCAGACGGTGTCGAGCAGCTGCTCCGAGACGTCGTGGCCGGCGAGCTCCTGGTAGAACTTGGCGCCGTGGAACTGGTCGTCGGCGATCAGGTCGCGGTTGTAGACGGTGCGGGAGACGAGCCCCGAGACCGTCGAGTTGAGGCACGCGGAGGGGATGAGGTAGTCGTCGCGGGTGCCGAAGATGCGCACGCAGTGTCCGGGATCGGCGAGCACCGCGAGGTCGTCGGGAAAGCGCACGCCCTCGGTCTGCGCGTGCAGCTCGAGCGCGGCGGTGAGCTCGCGCGCGATCGCGCCCTTGCCCGTCCAGCCGTCGACGAAGGCCACCCGGGCCGGGTCGTGGTGGGCGGCGAGGTAGCGGAGCGCCGTGCGGTCCACCCCTACACCGCGCACGATGCTCATCGTGTAGTGCGGGGCGTCGACCCCGCGCATCCGCTTCGCCCAGCGGCGCATCAGGATGCCGATGGGGGTGCCGGCGCGGGCGAGCGAGACGAGCACGGGGACGTTCCCGCGTTCGGCGAGCACGAGGTCGGTGACCACGCCCACCGCCACCGCGAGCCGCCGGCTCGAGCGGGCGAGGGCGTCGCGGTAGAGCTCCTCGTACTCGGGCGAGGGGAGGTACTCGATCGGCAGCGACTCGGCGTAGTGCGCCTGACCGCTCTGGATGGCCTGCTCGCGTTCGGCGGCGGGCGCCTCGAGCACGGTGTCGCCGAGATCGGTGAGCAGCCACTCGACGTCGTCGGCCGAGTAGGAGCCGAAGGCCGGGCCGGTGAGCGGCTGGGGGAGGGCCGGTGCGGGGGCATCGGTCATGCGGAGGTGGTCCGTTCGTCGGGGAGGTCGAGGGCGTGGGGAAGGGTGCGATGCTGCACGGCGGATGCGGATGCGGATGCGGATGCGGATGCGGATGCGGATGCGGATGCGGATGCGGATGCGGATGATGATGCGGTTGAGGACCCGGCGGGCCGGCTCTCGGGGAGGAGTGCCACCACCACGCGGTCCGTGACCAGGCGGAGGGCCTCCACGGCGCCACCCGCGGCCAGAAGCCGCTCGCGGTCGACGCCGGGCTCCGGGAAGAGCACGATGGCACCGAAGCGCGAGCCGCCACGGGTGAGGTTGTAGGCGAAGCGGGGGCCGGGTCCGTCGAGCGTCGCGTCGTGGCTCGTGAAGACGATGGCCGAGGCGATGGCGTAGTCGGGCCGGTCGGTCACGGCGATGGGGGAGCGGGTGGTGGTGGAGAAGCGCACACCGTCGATGTGCCGGTCGAGTTCGGCGGCCACGGTGAGCGGAACCGCGATGAACTCCTCCGAGCCGACCACGAGCACGGTACCGGAACCGGCATCCGCACCGGCGTCGGCATCTGCACCCGGCAGGGCCGAGCGGATGCGCCGCGCGACCTCTGCAGCGAAGGCGGGGTCGAGGCGGCCTTCGACTCCGAAGCGCGCGCTCCGCACCGGAGCGACGTCGAGCTCCAGGGTCACGACCTCACCGAGTGCCGGGGCATCCGCGACGGGCGACGGGGCCGGCAGGCCGTCGATCACCGCACGGGCGCGCTGCAGCACATCGGTCGGCAGTGTGATCGCGCCGACCCCGAGGGCGATGACGGTGATGCGGGTGCCGAGCTCAGCGGCGAGCCCGTCCAGGGCGGCGCGATCGGCCGCCGAGCGCAGGTCGATGAGGGAGGCGACGACCCAGTGCTCCTGCGGGGAGTCGCGGTGCAGCGCCGTGATCGTGTTGCGCACGGTGCGGCCCGTGCTCAGCTCGTCGTCGACGAGCACGGTGGTGCCGCCGGCCGGCAGCCACGACGCACTCGTGCCGAAGAGCGCGGGGTCGGGGTAGAGCCGGTGGTCGCTCGCGTGCGAGTGCTCCTCCTCGAAGGCGGTGAAGTGCGCGCCGGGCACGTCGTGCCGGGTGGAGTGCAGGTAGGGCGAGCCGAGGGCATCGGCCACGAGGTGCCCGAGCCCGGTAGCGGTCTCGGCGTAGCCGATCGTCACGACCTCCGGATGCGCCGCGTCGGCTCCCGCACGACGCAGCAGCTCGACGAGGTCGTCGAGCTCGGCACGCTCGCCGGCGCTCAGGGGCTCGGTGGAGGCGAGCAGACGGCCGAACGTCTCGAAGGGCGCGGGGTCGGGCGACACCCCGGCTCCCTCGACCTGCGCCCGCGCGAGCAGCCCGAGGAGGCCGCCCGCCGCCACCGCGAGCCCCGGGACGGTCGGCACGTGCTTCGCCAGCACCGTCGACACGAGCAGCTGAGCCCGCTTGGGGTTGTCGCGGAGCGCGAGCCCCACGAGCTCCTCGAGCGGAACGAGGCTCCGCGAGGCATCCGTCTGCACCGAGATGCCCACGGCCTCCTGCACGAAACCGCCGGTCCAGACGCGGCCACGCGCATCCGGAGCCGGCGGGCCGGGCAGAGGGCTCACCGCATGCTCGTCTCGAGGAGGTCGACGAAGGTGGTCTCCTCGGCGGCGACACCGAACGCCTCGGCCCGGAGCAGAGTCTTACGGGCCCACGCCTGGTGCGGCTTCATCTCGTTCATCTTGTTGCGGTACGGCGACGCGGCGGCCCCGCCTCCCGGGCCGTCGGCGATGGCCAGCGCGTCGAGGTACTCCTCGTGACTGACCACCGAGAGAGCGTGCACGACCGGCACGTGGGTGGGGTGGATGACCGTCTTGCCGAGCAGGCCGTTGGCCTGGTCGAGAGAGATCTCGCGGATGAGCCCGTCGAGGCCGGCGAGCACGAGCCGCTGCCGCAGCTTCTTCTCGTTGGCCTCGGCGAACGGGGTCATGCGCAGCTGCGGCCGGAGCAGTCGCTCGGCGGTCTGGAAGTGCTCCCACACCGGCCCCGTGATCACGAAGTCGTCGGCGGGCCGGCCGAACACGTTCACGATCTCGGCGATCACGAACGACACGAGCGTGACGTCGTAGACCGTGAGGTCGCGGGAGCGCCGGAGCCCGAACGCGCTCGAGAGGTCGGTGGCGCCGATCCGCACCGCGAGAACGTCGTCGCGGTGCGCCTTCGTGACGTCGACGATGCTCTGCAGGGCGCGGTCGCGGGTCTCGGCGTGGATCATGGCGGGCGATTCGAGGATCGGCATGACCCTCAACCTCCGCCCGCCGCTCCCACCCGACTGGCCGAACTCGGCGTGGATGTCGTGCAGCGCGTCGAAGAACTCCTGCGCGTAGCCGTCCTCGTTCTGGTACTTCGGGATGACGAAGCCGCTCAGCAGGTCGAGACCTGCACCGCAGAGGTCCGCCATCCGCCGCATCTGGTCGGCCGATCGCACCCGGATGAACAGCAGCGGCAGCGCGGGCGGCTCGTCGCTCGCCGCGAGCCTGGCGAGCACGGAGAGGGCCGCGGCCACGTTGGCCTCGGCGAACTCCACCACGTCGTCGGCGATCGAGTCCTCGAGGCAGAGCACCATGCTGAAGCAGCCGTAGGCGCCCTGCTTGACGACATCGGCGACGAGGGTGGGCCGGGTGCCCGGGCTGTAGAGCGTGCCGCCGAGGGCGGAGGCGAGCAGTGCGGGAGGCGAGTCGACCTGGAGGTCGGCGGGCTGGCGGTGGAAGAGGCGGGCTGTCTCGTCCGGGTCGACGAAGCTGAAGTGGCGCACGTCAGATCGTCCGCGACCGACGAGGTGCCACCGAGGTGGTGGGAACGAAGCCGAACTGGCGCAGCACGGCCTCGAGCGGCAGCGGCTCCTCGAGAGGCTCGGCGCGCAGCTCGAGCACGCCGTCGATGCGCAGCAGCGAGAGCACCACCGGATGCGCGGGGTCGCCCGGGTGCACCGTGAAGCTCTCGTCGTCGAACAGCTGCACGCCGAGAGGTGCTCCGCTGCCCACGAAGAGCGCGCGCCGGAGCGAGCGCACGTGCCGGAGGGCGACGATCGCATCGCCCTCGTCGAAGCCCACGAGCGGTCGGTTGCCGGGGGTGACGACCGGGGTGCCCTGGGCGGCCCCGTCGAGCGTGAGCGATCCGGTCACGAGATCCGTCGACTCCCAGGCCGCGGCGGTGGCTCCCGAGACGATGAGGCTGCCGATGGCCGACTGCCGGGTGTCGAGCCGCAGCACGGGGTCGTCGGGGCCCAGTTCGCGCACGTCGTGCGCCGTGGGCGCGGGGAACGGCTGCGGGCCGCGGGGGCGGGTGGGGACGGAGGCGGCGGATGAGGAGGCGGAAGAGGCGGTCGGTGCGGCCGCGCCGGAGCCGCCGCCCAGATCGAGCCCGACCGACGGCGCCGGGCGGCTCGCGGGAGCAGGAGCAGCCGCAGCGGACCGGCTCCCACCCAGGTCGAGTCCCGTGGAGGCCGGAACGGAGGGCGCAGGCGCCGCCGCGGGCGCGGGCGGCACGGCGCTCGCCGCAACCGGCTCGGCCACGACGGCACGCGGCTTGACGCGCCGGCGCAGGAAGACGAGATCCGCCCGCTCCGGCGAGGTGTTGCGCGGCACGGCTCAGACGTCGATTCGGAAGTCGGAGGCGATACCCGCGAGCCCGGACGAGTAGCCCTGCCCGAGGGCGCGGAACTTCCAGTCGTCGCGGTGCCGGTACAGCTCGGCCAGCAGGAGCGCGCGGGTGCTGCGCGCCTCGGCCAGCGGCACGTCGAACCGCACGAGCTCGCGGCCGTCCGGCGTCGACACCTTCACCGAAGCGGAGCGCACGGGCGAGAAGTCGCCGGGCCCCCGCACATCCGGATCGACGTAGACGAAGAACGCGATCTTCGCGACCTCGGCGGGGATGCGCGAGAGGTCGACGTCGATCTCCTCGTCGTCGGCCTCCGATGCGAACGACACCGAGCCGTCGTCGCTCACGATCTGGTTGAAGAACACGAGGTGGTCGTCGCTCAGCGCCTTGCCGTCGTCGCCGCAGAGCACGGCGATCGGCACGAGCTCGGTCTGCGGACCGCGGCTCGGGATGATGTCCCAGCTGAATCCGACCATCACCGAGGTGAGCCCGGGGTTCTCGGCGGTGAGCGCGGCGTTGGCGCCCGCGACGAGCGAGGCCATCAGCGCCCGCCCAGCACGAGGCCCTCGTCGGGCGTCTGGAACTTGTCGGCGAGGAAGCGGCCGTGGGTGGAGAGCTCGGCGATCGCGCCGATGCGGATCTGGTTGAGCAGGTCGTGGATCGTCTCCTCGATCAGCTCGAGCTGCCGGGCGAAGAGCTCGGTTCCGCGCGACTGGTCGACCCGGTCGGAGGCGGGCAGCGCGAGGAAGGCGCGGAGCGGGGTGCTGATGTAGTCGGTGATCATGGCCTCCAGCAGCACGCGCTGCTCGGTCGAGGCATCCTGCGCCGCGATGGTCGCCACGACCACGCGCAGCAGATCGTCGATCAGCCGGAGCCGAGACGACAGGATCGCCGGCAGCTCCCGGCCCGCGCGGCGCTCGAGGTCACGCAGATCGTCGAGCTCGCGCGCGATGCGCTCGTCGTCCGACTCGTTCGCCGGCGGCCTGGGGCGGCGCACTCCGTCGACACCGGGGGTGCCGGCGGCGAGGGCCTCCGCGTGCTCGTCGCCCGCGGGCCGCACGTGCTCCGTCGGAGGGGTCGCGCCGTTGAGGATGGAATTGACCAGTCGTCCTAGCGCCATGACCGTCCTTCAGTCGTTCTCGGGATCCAGCGGGCCGTGGGTCAGCGCAGCTCGCCGAGGTCCTTGTTCTCCGACTGGCGGCTGCGCTCGAGGTAGGGCTTCGCGCGCTCGAGGCCGGTCTCGAGCGCGGTGACCGTGCCCTGCATGTTCTTGGCGGCCTCGGCTCGGAAGGTGTCGATGGCGTCCATCGTCTGGAACACGTTGTCGAAGGCCTTCTGCAGGGTCTCGACACTCACACCGGAGGTGGAGGCCTGCTGGTGGATGCGGGTGGTCTGGTCCTTCAGCATCTCGCTGGTCTGCAGGATCATGTTGTTCGTCGTGGTGTTGATGGCGTCGATCTGGTCGAGCACCATCTTCTGGTTCGCGAGGGCCTGGGCCACGATCACGGCCGTGCGGAGCGCGGCGATGGTGGTGGTGCGCGCGCGGTCGACGCCCTTGATGAGCTCGGTGTTGTTCTTGCGGATCAGGTCCATCGCGAGGTAGCCCTGCACCGAGACGGCGAGCTGGGTGAGGATGTCCTGGTGGCGCTGACGCACGGGGAACAGCACGTCGGCCTCGAGCTTCTGCGCCTCCTCGATGCGGCCCGCGGCGCGGCTCGCCTCGATCTTCTCGACACATGCGGCGTCGAGGGCCTTGGCGAACACCGCGTACTCGCTGAGCTGCTGCATGGTCTCCCAGAGCTGCACCTTCTCACCGGCGAGCGAGGCGTTGTCCTTCAGCAGCTCGTCCTGACCGGCCATGAGCGACTTGATGATCTTGTCGAGCTGGGTCTGGGCCGACTCGTACTTCTGGAAGTACTTCGCGAGCTTGTTGCCACCGGGGATGAACCCGAGGATCTTGCGCCCCACGCCGAGGTCGGCCTGGTTGGGCGTAAGGTCCTCCACCGTGCTGCGCAGGTCGCCCAGAGTGGTGGCGACCTTGACCTGAGCGCTGTCGCCCGAGCGCTTGGCGCCGGCCACCGAGGTGGAGGAGCGCTCCAGCATGCGGCTGGAGTAGCCAGAGGACTGCACCATCTCCTTGCCGCCGATCTGGGTGATCCCCTCCACCTTCGTGGTGAACTCGGGTGCCCGCGGATCCAGGCTCGCCACCTCGGCGATGAAGGCGCGGGCCTGGGACTGGATCTCGGTCTGCCGCTCGACGGGGACCGGCACCATGCCGGGGGCCTCGTCGGCCTTGACGATCTCCGGGGCCTCGGGGGCCTGCAGCACGAGGGAGGCCGCCTGGGTCTCGTCGGCGCTCGGGGGAGTGAGGGGCGTGCTCATGGCGATCAGCTGCTCTCAGGTCAGAGGATTCGAAAGAGGGTGTGTCGGGGAGCCCGGATCAGCCGAGCGGAACGCCGAAGTCGGCAGCGATGCCGGCGAGACCGGTGGTGTAACCCTGGCCGACGGCCTTGAACTTCCACTCGGCACCGTTGCGGTAGATCTCGGAGAAGAGCATGGCCGTCTCGGGAGCGGCGTCTTCGCTCAGGTCGAAGCGCACGATCTCCTGGCCGTCCTGGTCGACCACGCGGCAGTAGGCGCCGCGCACCTGGCCGAAGTTCTGGCGGCGCTCGTCGGCCTTGTCGATCGAGACCGCGAAGATCACGCGCTCGACATCCGCGCCCATCGACTGCAGGTCGACCGTGATCTGCTCGTCGTCTCCGTCGCCCTGGCCCGTGCGGTTGTCACCGAGGTGCACGACGGAGCCGTCGGCCGCGGAGGGCTGGTTGTAGAAGATGAAGTCAGCGCCCGAGCGCACCTTGCCGTTCGCACCCACGAGGAGCGCGGACGCATCGAGGTCGAACTGCTCGCCGCTCGTGGAACGCGGGTCCCAGCCGAGGCCCACGGTCGCGACCGTGAGGCCGGGGCTGGTCTTGGTGAGAGAGAGGTTGCTGCCCTTTTCGAGGCTGAGTCCTGCCATGATGATGCTCCTTCGTCGAGTTAGAGAGTCTGGGCGGCCGGGCCGAGCAGGTCCATGACCGAACGGCCGTTGGCGCGCTCACCGATCGCCTTGAAGCTCCAGCCGGCGCCCTCGCGCGAGACCTTCGACATGATCATGGCGGTGTGCGGGCCGGAATCGGTGAGCTGGTAGCGGGCGACCTCGGGTGAGCCGGGGGTCGAGTCGTCGACCACGCGGCTGAACGCGTTCTTGACCTGGTCGAACGTCTGCCGGCTGTAGCTGGAGATCACGAAGACGATCTGAGCCACCGCGGGGGAGACCTTCGAGAGGTCGACCAGGATGGTCTCGTCATCTCCGTCGCCGGCGCCCGTGAGGTTGTCGCCCGTGTGCGAGGCCGATCCGTCTTTGCTCTTGAGCTGCTGGAACCAGATGGTGTCGAGCACCTTGCCGGTGGCGTCGAAGAAGATGGCCGAGGCGTCGAGGTCGACCTCGGCGCCGCCGGTGAGGCGACCGAAGAGCCCCTTCTTGACCGGCGCCGCGCTGTCCCAGCCGAGGCCGAGGCGGATGCGCGTGAGCGCTCCTCCGTCGTTCTTGGTGAGAGAGAGCGACTGACCTTTTTCAAGACTCAGACCCATGGGTGACTCCTTGCTGCTTCGAATCGATTCGCTGTCATCGTGCACGTTCAGGTTTCGGGTCCCGGAGGCGCACTGCCTACGTTAGTAGGAACGCCTCCGGGTCCGCTCGGAACAGAGCCCGATGGTGCTGCTAGTTGAGGCCCTTCGAGTCGGCGCTCTGGGTGCCGCGGAGCTCGTGGGCCTTCGCGAGACGCTCGGCGAGCTCCTCGTCGTCTGCCGCCTTCTCCTGGTACTTCGGGGCGAGGCCGGCGATCTGCTTCTCCCGCTCGAGCACACGGGCGTAGGTGGTCTCGCGGGCCACGTCATCGCCCTTGTAGTCGTGCTCGATGTACTTCTTGGCCTGGGCGCCGGCATCGCTGATGACGGTGTGCGCGCGGCCGGCCGGGCTGAACAGCGACAGCATCACCGTGATGGTGAGGATGCCCACGATGACCAGGAGCGAGAGGCCGGTGCTGATCTCGAACACGGGCACGTGCTCGCCGCCGTTGATGAAGGGCAGCGTGTTCTCGTGCAGCGCGTGCAGCACGAGCTTGACGCCGATGAACCCGAGCACCGCGGCGAGGCCGTAGCTGAGGAAGATGAGCCGGTCGAGCAGTCCGTCGATGAGGAAGTAGAGCTGACGCAGGCCCATGAGCGAGAACGCCGTGGCCGTGAACACGATGAAGGTGTTCTGGGTGAGGCCGAAGATGGCGGGGATGGAGTCGAGCGCGAAGAGCAGGTCGGTGCCACCGATGGCGACCATGACCAGCAGCATCGGGGTGAGCACCTTCTTGCCGTTCTCCACCGTGACGAGCTTGTCGCCGTCGTACTTGTCGGTGGTCTTGAACAGGCGCTTGGCGAGACGGATGACGAAGTTGTTCGCGTCGTCGCTCTCCTCCTCGGGCTTCAGCAGCTTGATGGCCGTGAAGATGAGGAAGGCGCCGAACAGGTAGAACAGCCACGAGAACGAGTTGATCAGCGCGGCGCCGAGGAAGATGAACCCGGTGCGGGCGATCAGCGCGAAGACGATGCCGAAGAGGAGCACCTTCTGCTGGTCGGCGCGGGGCACCTTGAAGCTCGCCATGATGACGAGGAAGACGAAGAGGTTGTCGACCGAGAGCGCCTTCTCCGTGATGTAGCCGGCGAAGTACTCCGAGCCGAGCGTGGGCCCGCCGAACAGAAGAACACCCACGCCGAAGACGACCGCGAGCCCCACGTAGATGGCCGACCACTTGGCGGCTTCGGGGAGGGTCGGTTCATGGGCCTTCCGCACGTGGAAGAAGAAGTCGAAGGCGAGCAATCCGAGGATGCCCACGATGGTGAGCAGCCAGACGTAGGTGGGGATTTCCATGGGTTCCATATTAGTTGGTCTTATCCAACCATTCTCGACTTTCTCGCATCTTCGTCAGGAATAATTCAGCTATGAGCGATGCCGACGGAGAAGAGCGCGATCCGGGCGCCGTCATCCAGGCCTCGCTCTCCACCATCCTCCGCTGGTCGACCAGGGCCGACAACCGTCGGACTCTGCAGGATGCCGGTGGTGCCGCCCTCACCAGCACCGACGCGTGGCTGCTCGAGCACATCGCGACCTCGGGCCCGCACCGCATGTCGGCGCTCGCCGAATGGCTCTCGGTCGACCGCTCGACCATGAGCACCGAGGTGCGACGGCTCGAGGAGGCCGGCCTCGTCGAGCGCACCGCCGACCCGAGCGACGGGCGGGCCGTGCTCGTCACCGCCACCCCCGAGGGCGTCGAGGCGCTGAAGCTGCACCTGCAGGCCGCGCACGAGGTCTACTCCACCCTCGTCGGCAAGTGGAATGAGCACGACCGCACCGAGCTGGCGAGGCTGCTCGAGCGCTTCGTGCACGAGTTCTCGTGGGTCACGGATGCGATCTCCCGCCACAACGCGGGGCGCTGACCGGCCGGGCCCGGGCCCTGCCTCCTCTGTGGCTCGACCCGTGAGTAGAAAATACTCCGGCTCGATCATTCCCGCTCTCGCGCAAGCTCGAGGTGTCCCACCGCCGAGCCGAGATGCGAGAACAGTTCGTGATGCCCTTCTGGAACCGCCTACGACGTCCCGAACGATTCGGAAAGGGCGACTTCCGTCGAGTCATGGTCGGCATTGCGTTCGTCGCCACTGTGGTCGGCGTCGGTGCCGTACCGGTGTCCGATCCGGCTGCTGCTGCTGCTGCTGCTGCTGGTGAGGAGGAACGATCGAACGCTGTGCCGGCGATCACCGAGTTCGATCTCGGCAATCCGAACGGGCTTCCGAACGGCATCGTCTCCACAGGCGACGGAACGGTGTGGGTCTCGGTCCTCGGTGACCGAGCAGTGGTTCGCTTGAATCGCTCGGGTGAAGTGATGGCCACATACCCGCTGACAGGGTCACCCTCCAGCATCTCGGTCGACAGCACAGGCGGAGTGTGGGTCGCCATGATCGGCTCCAACCGCATTGCGAGCATCTCGGCGGCGGGTGAGGTTCACGAATATCCGCTGCCGCAGCCCAACTCGCTGCCGGCACACATCTGGGACGGTGGTGATCAGGTCTACTTCTCCGAACAGGGGCGCGGGTATGTCGGACGATTGACCGAGTCGACCGGACAGGTGGAGGAATGGGAGATTTCCGGTGCCGTGCAGTTGGGCGAGGTGAGCGGCCTCGCAGATCAGGTCTGGGTGGTGGATGAAGGGGCAGGACGAACCTGGATAGTCGATCGCGGAGGCGCTGCGCGGGGGGCATGGGACCTCGTCCCAGGCATACGAGATCTCGACGTGACGACCGCGGACTCGAGCGGTGTCCACGGAGCATTCCAGACCGCAACAGGCGTGGCCGACTTCACCTACCGCGACGGTGGATCGACGGCACGGGGTGTCCTCGATGCCGAGAGAAGCGATCTCAGAGGATTCGCGAGGGCCGGTGCTCGCTTCTGGATGGCAGACGCCGGCACGAACTCCATCGTGGGCGCGAGCAGAGGAGGGAAAGTCTTCGAATTCGCCGTTCCGTCAGTCGATGCAGGACTGACGGGACTCGCAATCAGCGAATCACGCTACGTCTGGGTGCTGGAGAGGCGTCACGGCAAGGTCGCGCGCCTCGACACGATCGGCTTGCCGGAGGTGACCAGGGTGGGCGGAGTCGACCGTTACGACATGGCGGTCAACATCTCGCACGAGTTCTCGTCGGCCGACGTCGACACCGTGTTCGTGACCAGCGGGGAGAAGTTCGCCGACGCATTGAGTGCCGGAGCCATCGCCGGTCACGTGGGTGGTCCGCTGCTTCTCAGCAGGCAGAACTCCATATCTCGCGTGGTGCTGGATGAGATCATTCGCCTACGACCCCGCGAGGTCATCGTGGTCGGGGGGCCGGCCTCTGTCTCCGAAAGCGTTCTCGACGCCATCGAGGAAGCGCTCCCCACTGCCGAGCGCGTCGACCGTGTGGGCGGCAGGGACCGCTACGAAGTCTCCCGGGCACTCTTGACGGGGGAGTTCGCTCCCACGTCACCCAGGGCCCTGTACGTGGCGAGCGGACGCAACTTTCCCGATGCGCTGTCGAGCACACCGGCCGCTGTTCGCGCCCAGACAGGAGTCCTCCTCATCGACGGGGCAGCTCGCTCGCTTTCCTCGAAAGAGATGGCTGTCGTTGGTCAGTACAGCAAGGCCGGCGCGACGATCAAGGTGGTGGGAGGTGCGGCGTCGGTCAGCGACGACATCATGCAACAGCTGTCGACTGCGGGGAATGCGATCCGACTCGGCGGTCCTGATCGCTACGCCGTCTCGGTGGCAGTGAACGAGGATGCATTCCCGAACGCGCACGTCGCTTTCCTGGCAAGCGGGGTCGCCTTTGCCGATGCTCTTGCAGGCGGGCCTGCCGCCGGGTCGAGTGAAGCACCCGTGTTCCTGGTGCGAAAGGACTGCGTTCCGGCGGGTGTGCTGTCGAGGATTCAGCAGACAGGTAGATCGGTCTGGATACTCGGCGGGGAGAACACTCTCTCTCAAGGGGTACTCAACCTCAGCGGGTGCGCGAACGCCGAGTAGTCGTCGCGGGGGAGCGCGTCAGCTGTAACCAGAGGGTTCGGGATAGGCCCCACGCAGAGCGTGGTCGCCGACCTCTTGGGCCTTGTACGCCACGGGGTCGTGCAGCGTGACGGTGCGGGCGTTCCGCCAGAAGCGGTCGAAGCCGTAGGAGGTGCCCGTGGCGCGTGCCCCGGTGAGCTCGAACACGCGCGAGGTCACGTCGAGTGCGACCTTCGTCGACACCACCTTGGCGGCCGCGATCTCGATCGCCGCCTCGCCGCGCTCGGCGTCGGTGAGCGCCCAGCCGCGATCCGCGACGGCCGTGAGCGACTCGGTCGCTCGCCAGGTGAGCGCATCCGCTGCCCGGGTGGCCGCCGCGAGGTCGCCGATGAGCTCGCGGATGTAGGGGTCGTCGACCGCGCGGTCGACACCGCTCGTGGACCACGGCTTGGTGCTCGTCTGCACGTACTCCGCCGCGGCGGCGAGGGCGCCCTCGGCGAGACCGACGTGCACGTGGTCGAGCGCGAGCTGGAAGAAGAGGATCGAGAGCGAGGAGTAGGGGTGGTAGCGCGGCCCCTCCTGCCCGCCGAAGCCCAGCACGTTCTCCTCCGGCACGCTCGCGGCCTCGAACGACACCGACCCGGAGGCCGAGAGCCGCTGGCCGTTGTTCTCCCAGTCGTCGTGATGGATGACGCCCGGTTGGGTGGCGTCGATCACGATGGCGAGCTTCTCGCCCGTATCGACGCGGGTGCCGCTCGCCGTGATGCGGTCGGAGACCTGAGCGCCCGTGGCGAAGAACTTGCGACCGCTGACGGTGAAGCCCCCGCTGCCTGCTCCGCTCTCGACCGGGGTGAGCGCGAGCCCCGCGTCGCGCGGGTTGCCGGCGCCGCCCCAGAACCAGTGGTTCCGGGCGAGACCACGCTGCAGCGCCTGGAAGCGCTCCTCGTTCTCGTTCAGCTGCATGCGCCAGGAGTTGACGAAGTGGTAGGCGAAGAGATGGCCGAGCCCGCCGTCGGCGCGGAGCACCGGGCGGAGGGCCGACAGCACGGTGGGCCAGTCGAGTCCGCCGCCACCGAGCTCGCGAGGCACGAGGGCGGGCAGGAGGCCGGTGGCCCGGAAGGCGGCGACCTCGGCGAAGGGGGCGGTGCCCTCGTGGTCGCGCTCGGCGGCCACGGCGGTGAAGCGCTCAGCAAGGGCCGCGAGGGTGTCGGCAGCCTCGGCCGGGTCGGTGACGGTGCGCGGTGTGGCTGCGCTCACGCCGCGGGCTCCGTCCACGGCGTGCGGTTCCACTGCCGGAGCACCTGGTTGCCGTGCTCGAAGCCGAGCACGCTCACCGCGGCGGTGTCGAGCACGAGGTACTCGCCGAGGCGGATGGGCGCCCCGATCCAGGTGGCACCGAGCGAGCGCAGGTAGTGCCCGTGCGAGAAGATCAGCACGTCGTCGCCGGTGTTGAGGGTGCGGTGGGCGCGGCGGATGACGGCCTGGTTGCGTGCCAGCAGATCGGCGGCCTGCTCGCCCCGGCCCTCGGCATCCTGCACGATGCCGTTCTCCCAGAGGTTCCAGGGCCCCCCGAAGGCCTCCGCGATCTGGGGGCTCGTGAGGCCCTCGAACGATCCGTAGTCCCACTCGGCGAGGTCGGCGTCGACCTCCGGCGCGGGGCTGTCGACGAGGCCGGGCGTCACGAGGGCTGCGGTGTCGGTCGCGCGGCGCCGAGGGCTCGTGAGCACGAGGCCGAAGCGGCGGCCGGCGAGGGCTCGGCCGACCGCGCGGGCCTGCTCCTCGCCGCGGGCGGTGAGCGGGATGTCGGTGCGGCCCGTGTGGCGGCCGTCGAGGCTCCACTCCGTCTCGCCGTGCCGCACGAGCACGATCTGGGGCGCGGTGCCGCGGGCGGCGTGCCGGAAGGTGTCGCCGGCGTCGGGGTGGCCCTCGGGAAGGGCGGCGGGGTGCGGATCGGGGAGTGTCATGGGAGGCCTTCGGACTCGGGAGGCGAGCGCGGGAGATCGCCTCGTCCAGGGTAGCGGCCAGGCGCTGGGGTGTGACGCGGGATGGCGTTACCTGCCGTGCTCCCGGGCGAAACGTGGCCGCAATCTCGGCGCGCGAGGATGGCGGCATGACAGAGCTCACCGTGGTCGATGCCGTGATCCTCCCGATGGCCGACCGGCCGGTGCTGGATGGTCCGCTGGGTGGGCCTGGGCTGGACGGTCAGGCGACCGGGAGTGCGGACTGGTTCCGCGGCTGGCTGCGGGTGGGCGACGACGGCCGGATCGCAGCCATCGGGGAGGGGACGCCGACCGCCGACGAGATCGGCGGTGAGGTGCTCGACGTGCACGGGGCCTTCGTGGCACCCGGGTTCATCTCGGCGCACAGCCATATCTTCACGAGCGGCATGCGCGGCATGACCCCGGGTGACAGCCTCTACGGCTGGGTCGGCGAGCAGAGCACGTTCATCTCGGGAGCCGACTCCGACGACATCTACTGGTTCACCCTGCACGGCTGCCTCGACTTCCTCGGCAACGGCGTCACGAGCGCCTACAACTTCACCGACTCGCGCGTGGTGGGCAAGTACGACGCCGAGAGCGACACCCGCGAGATCTACGCGATCCGCCCCGAGGAGTACCTGCACCGGCAGATCGACGCCGCCCGCGACGCCGGCCTCCGCACCATGAACGCCCTCCGCCTCGACTCGGAGTTCCAGCCCGCCGAGGAGGCCTTCGCGGTGTTCGCCCGGGCGGTCGCGCACCTGAAGCGATCGGTGCCGGCCGAGCTCGATCTCGGCGCGAGCGTCTTCGGCGCGGTGCAGTGGTCGGCGAGCGAGCAGGCGGCCCGCGACGAGGTCGCCGCGATGGATGCGCACGGCATCGGCAACCAGGCGCACTTCCTCGAGACGAGCGAGGCGCTCGACCAGCAGCGCGAGAAGTTCCGCTGGTACGAGGAGGCCGGGGCGCTGCGACCGGGGTTCCTGTTCGGCCACTTCGTGCATCCGGATTCGTCCATGTCCCGGGTCGCCGCGGAGAAGGGTGCCGGCATGGTCTGGCAGCCCACCTCGAACGGCCGGCTGGGCTCCGGCGTCGCCGACATCCCGCACTACCGCTCGCTCGGCATGCCGATCGGCGTGGGGCTCGACGACCAGAGCTGCACCGACGTCTCCGACCCGTTCCAGAACCTGCGGATCGGTGCCTACACCCAGCGCGCCGTGAACCAGGACGCCTCGATCGTGATGCCGCGCGAGATGCTCCGGATGCACACGCTCGGCTCGGCCGAGGCGCTCGGCCCGCAGGTGGCGGCGGCCGTGGGATCGCTCGAGGTGGGCAAGTTCGCCGACTTCCTCGTGGTCGATCCGGCGTCACCCGACACGGGCCCGGTGTGGGACGTCTTTGCGCACTACGCGTTCGCGTGCGGGCTGCGGAACCTCAAGAAGGTGTTCGTGGGCGGGGAGCTCGTGTCGTCGGAGGGGGTCTCGACGCATCCGCTCGCCGCCCGCGCGAGCACCGAGCTGCACGCACGGGTGCGGGAGGTCGCCTCGAGGGCGGCCTCCCGCAGTGTGGAGCGACTGGCCTGGTGACCAGTGGGTGCTGCTACAGGGAGATCAGGCCCTGGGTCTTCGAGGTCGCGGCGGCCAGGCGCTCGGCGACGTTCTGCCAGTTGGCGATGTTCCAGACGGCCTTGATGTAGTCGGCGCGC
>NZ_JANLCK010000009.1 GCF_024979315.1 Herbiconiux oxytropis
TTTTGGCATTTGACATTGTGCACGCTGTTGAGTTCTCAAGGATCGGACGCACCGGCCCCACCAACCACAGTCGGCAGCCCTCCGGGCAACTTCACAACCCTACCATTCTCGACTTGGAAGTCAAACCGAAGTTCACCGCGAAGTGAGATTCAGTAGGGGTTTTGGTCTCCGCTTGAGGCCGGTAAGCTCTTCCGCTTTTCCGCACCTGTGGGGTGACGAGGGATTACATTACGCGGGCCCCGGTGGCCGTGCAACTCGTGCTGACGCCCGGGCGTGTCGCCCGGGATCACGACGATGCGACGAGTCCGGCGAGGGTCTTCTTTCCCCGGCGCAGAACGGCATGCCGGCCACCGAGAAGGGCCTCTCCCACGACCGCATCATCGCTCTCCACCTTGACGTTGTTGAGGTACACGCCACCCTGGGAGATCGCTCGCCGCGCCTCGCTCGAGCTGCCCACGAGACCGGAGCCGACAAGGGCCTCGAGAACCGTGGTCTCCCCCGACACCTCCAGGGTCGGGAGCTCGGAGATGGCAGCAGCCAGCGTCGACTCGTCGAGGGAGTCGAGCGCCCCCTGTCCGAACAGCGCCGCCGCAGCGGCGATGGCCGCTTCGGCCGCCTTCTCCCCGTGCACCAGGGCCGTGACCTCGAAGGCCAGCGTGCGCTGCGCCTCTCGGCGGAAGGGCTCTTCGGCCACAGTGCGCTCGAGGCGCTCGATCTCGCCCCTGCCCAGGAAGGTGAAGATCTTCAAGCGGTCGATCACGTCGGCGTCGTCCGTGTTGAGCCAGAACTGGTAGAACGCGTAGGGACTCGTGAGGTCCGGATCGAGCCAGACGGCGTTGCCCTCGCTCTTGCCGAACTTCGTGCCGTCGGAGTTCGTGATCAGCGGAGTGCCGATGGCGTGCACGCTCACGTGCTCCGCACGATGGATGAGGTCGGTGCCACTCGTGAGATTGCCCCATTGATCGCTGCCCCCGGTCTGCAGCACACAGCCGTAGCTCCGGTAGAGCTCGAGGAAGTCCATCCCCTGCAGGATCTGGTAGCTGAACTCCGTGTAGCTGATGCCGGCATCCGAGTTGAGGCGGGCCGAGACGGCATCCTTCTTCAGCATGGTCCCGACCCGGAAGTACTTGCCCACCTCGCGCAGGAAGTCGATCGCCGAAAGCGGCGCGGTCCAGTCGAGGTTGTTCACCATACGGGCGGCATTGTCACCCTCGAAGCTGAGGAAGCGCGCGATCTGGCTGCTGAGGTAGCCGACCCATTCGGCCACGGTCTCCCTGGTGTTCAGTGTGCGCTCCGCGGTGGGCCGTGGATCGCCGATCAGACCGGTCGATCCGCCCACCAGCCCGAGCGGCCGGTGGCCCGCCAGCTGCAGCCGGCGCATCACGAGGATCTGCACCAGGTTACCGAGGTGGAGACTCGGCGCGGTGGGGTCGAACCCGCAGTAGAACGTGATCGGAGGACCCGCGAGAAGGGCCTTCAGCGCGTCGGCATCAGTGGAGACGTGCACGAGACCGCGGTAGTCCAGTTCGTCCCACACGTCGTCGAAGGTGGGATCGTTCTGCTCTGGCGCCACGGCGCTCTTCGGGGTCTCTGACACGAGAATCGAGCCTACCAACCCGCGCCGCAGGGCGATCCCTCGCCGAGGGGACTACTCGTTGCCGATGTGCTTGTCGGCCTTCGCCTTCGCCTCGTCGATCTTCGCGTCGTGCTTGCCGCCCGAGACCTTCTTGGCGGCGTTCGCCACGCTGTCGAGGAGCTTGTCGCTGATCTCCTCGGCCTTCTCGCTCTTCAGTGCATCCTGGACCTTGTTGTCCTTAAGGAATGCCTGAGCCTTCTTGGTGATGTCGTCGATAGCCATGAGTCCATCGTGGCCTCTCCCCCGGGCACGCGAAAGGGCCGCGCCCGAAGGCACGGCCCTTTGCTAGGTGACTCTTGTTACTTGTTGATCTTGGTGACGGTACCGGCACCGACGGTGCGGCCACCCTCACGGATCGCGAAGCCGAGGCCCTCTTCCATCGCGATCGGCTGGATCAGCGCGACCGAGATGTCGGTGGTGTCGCCGGGCATGACCATCTCGGTGCCCTCGGGCAGCGTGATGACGCCGGTGACGTCGGTGGTGCGGAAGTAGAACTGCGGGCGGTAGTTCGTGTAGAAGGGGTTGTGACGCCCACCCTCGTCCTTCGACAGGATGTACGCGGTGCCCTCGAAGTCGGTGTGCGGCGTGACCGAACCCGGCTTGACGACGACCTGACCGCGCTCCACGTCCTCGCGCTTGGTGCCGCGGAGGAGCAGTCCACAGTTCTCGCCGGCCCAGGCCTCATCGAGCTGCTTGTGGAACATCTCGATACCGGTGACCGTGGTCTTCTGCGTCGGGCGGATGCCGACGATCTCGACCTCGGAGTTGATGGCGAGGGTTCCGCGCTCGGCACGGCCGGTGACGACGGTTCCACGACCGGTGATCGTGAAGACGTCCTCGACGGGCATGAGGAACGGCTTGTCCTTGTCGCGGATCGGGTCGGGGATCGACTCGTCCACGGCGTCCATCAGCTCGACGATCGACTCGACCCACTTCTCGTCGCCCTCGAGGGCCTTGAGGCCCGAGACGCGGATGACGGGGGCGTTGTCGCCGTCGAAGTTCTGGCTGGAGAGCAGCTCACGGACCTCGAGCTCGACGAGCTCCAGGATCTCCTCGTCGTCGACCATGTCCGACTTGTTCAGAGCCACCATGAGGTACGGCACGCCGACCTGCTTGGCGAGCAGCACGTGCTCACGGGTCTGAGCCATCGGGCCGTCGGTCGCGGCGACCACGAGGATCGCGCCGTCCATCTGAGCAGCACCGGTGATCATGTTCTTGATGTA
The DNA here is from genome assembly GCF_024979315.1 of Herbiconiux oxytropis. GTDB lineage: Bacteria > Actinomycetota > Actinomycetes > Actinomycetales > Microbacteriaceae > Herbiconiux > Herbiconiux oxytropis. Next base: position 2,860 of record NZ_JANLCK010000009.1, read on the forward strand.
GTCGGCGTGGCCGGGGGCGTCGACGTGAGCGTAGTGACGCTTGGGCGTCTCGTACTCGACGTGCGAGATGTTGATCGTGATGCCGCGCTGGCGCTCCTCAGGAGCGGAGTCGATCGACGCGAAGTCGCGCTGAACGTTGGTCGCCGACGGGTACTTGTCCGCCAGGACCTTCGAGATGGCAGCGGTAAGAGTGGTCTTACCGTGGTCAACGTGACCGATCGTTCCGATGTTGACGTGCGGCTTGGTCCGCTCGAACTTGGCCTTAGCCACTAGGTCCTCCTCAGGACTCTCATGCCGGAGACTCGGATGCTGGATTGCATCCGGGACCGCGGCGGGGGTTTGTTGATATTTTACGCGAACCTACATGGCCCGCAGAACTCGGGAGTTATTCGCCCTTGTTCTTCTGGATGATCTCGTCGGCCACAGCCTTCGGGACCTCGGCGTAGCTCTCGAACGTCATCGAGTACACCGCACGACCGGAGGTCTTCGACCGGAGGTCACCGATGTAGCCGAACATCTCCGACAGCGGAACGTTGGCGCGGACGACCTTGACGCCCTGGGCATCCTCCATCGACTGGATCTGACCACGACGGGAGTTCAGATCGCCGATGACGTCGCCCATGTACTCCTCAGGAGTACGGACCTCGACGGCCATGAGCGGCTCGAGCAGCACGGGGCTGGCCTTGCGAGCAGCCTCCTTGAACGCCATGGATCCGGCGATCTTGAACGCCATCTCCGAGGAGTCCACGTCGTGCGATGCGCCGTCGAGGAGGGTCGCCTTGACGCCCACCATCGGGTAGCCGGCGAGCACGCCGACCTGCAGCGCATCCTGGATTCCGGCGTCGACCGAAGGGATGTACTCACGGGGCACGCGGCCACCGGTGACCTTGTTCTCGAACTCGTAGACCGTCTCCGCGGTGACCTCGAGGGGCGCGATGGCGATCTGGATCTTCGCGAACTGGCCGGATCCACCGGTCTGCTTCTTGTGCGTGTAGTCGTGGCGCTCGACGGTCTTGCGGATCGTCTCGCGGTAGGCGACCTGGGGCTTGCCCACGTTGGCCTCGACGTTGAACTCGCGCTTCATGCGGTCGACCAGGATGTCGAGGTGGAGCTCGCCCATTCCCTTGATGACCGTCTGACCGGTCTCCTGGTTCTGCTCCGTGCGGAAGGTCGGGTCCTCCTCAGCGAGCTTCTGGATGGCGACACCCAGCTTCTCCTGGTCGGCCTTCGTCTTCGGCTCGATCGCGACCTCGATCACGGGCTCCGGGAACGTCATCGACTCGAGGACGATCTGGTTCGACGGGTCCGACAGGGTGTCACCGGTGGTGGTGTCCTTCAGGCCGATGACCGCGTAGATGTGGCCAGCGGTGACCGAGTCGACCGGGTTCTCCTTGTTGGAGTGCATCTGGAAGATCTTGCCGATGCGCTCCTTCTTGCCCTTGGTCGAGTTCATGACCTGTCCGCCGGAGTCGAGGTGACCCGAGTACACGCGGATGTAGGTCAGACGACCGAAGAACGGGTGCACGGCGACCTTGAACGCGAGGGCCGCGAACGGGTCCTTCGGGTCCGGGTGGCGTTCGACGACCTTCTCCTCGTCGCGGATGTCGTGACCTTCGGTCGCGGGCACATCCAGCGGGGAGGGGAGGTAGTCGACGACCGCGTCGAGCATCGGCTGGACGCCGCGGTTCTTGAACGCGGAGCCGCACAGCACGGGGTAGATCTCGCTGTTGACGGTGAGCTTGCGGATGGCGCCCTTGATCTCGGGGATCGTGAGCTCCTCACCACCGAAGAACTTCTCGAGCAGGGTGTCGTCGGTCTCGGCGACGGTCTCGAGGAGGAGCTGACGGTACTCGTCGGCCTTCTCCTTGAGGTCGGCCGGGATCTCCTCGATCTCGTACTTGGCACCCATCTGCACGTCACCCTTGGAGTCTCCGCGCCAGGTGAGGGCACGCATCTCGACCAGGTCGACGACGCCCTCGAACGAGGACTCCGCACCGATCGGGAGCTGGAGGACCAGCGGCTTGGCGCCGAGGCGGTTGATGATGGTGTCGACCGTGAAGTAGAAGTCGGCGCCCAGCTTGTCCATCTTGTTGACGAAGCAGATGCGCGGCACGTTGTACTTGTCGGCCTGACGCCACACGGTCTCGGACTGGGGCTCAACGCCCTCCTTGCCGTCGAACACGGCGACCGCGCCGTCGAGCACGCGGAGCGAACGCTCCACCTCCACGGTGAAGTCGACGTGACCGGGGGTGTCGATGATGTTGATCTGGTTCTTGTTCCAGAAACAGGTCGTCGCAGCGGAGGTGATCGTGATGCCACGCTCCTGCTCCTGCGCCATCCAGTCCATCGTGGCAGCGCCGTCGTGGACCTCACCGATCTTGTGCGTGATTCCCGTGTAGAACAGGATGCGCTCGGTCGTGGTGGTCTTGCCGGCATCGATGTGGGCCATGATGCCGATGTTGCGGACCTTGTTCAGGTCGGTGAGCACGTCCTGTGCCACGGATTTCCTCCGAAAGGTAAGGGTGGGAAAGAGGGGGTCGAACGACTACCAGCGGTAGTGCGCGAATGCCTTGTTCGACTCGGCCATCTTGTGGGTATCTTCGCGACGCTTGACAGCGGCGCCCAGACCGTTCGACGCGTCGAGGATCTCGTTGGTGAGACGCTCGGTCATCGTCTTCTCGCGGCGGGCCTTCGCGTAGGTGGTGAGCCAGCGGAGTGCGAGGGTGTTGGCGCGGTGAGGCTTGACCTCGATCGGCACCTGGTAGGTCGAGCCTCCGACGCGGCGGCTGCGGACCTCGAGGGTCGGGCGCACGTTGTCGAGAGCCTTCTTCAGGGTGACGACGGCGTCCTGGCTGTTCTTGGCGGAGACGCCTTCGAGAGCGTCGTACACGATGCGCTCAGCGGTGGCCTTCTTGCCATCGAGGAGGATCTTGTTGACGAGCTGGCTGACGATCTGCGCACCGTAGACCGGGTCGGCGACAACGGGACGCTTCGGGGCGGGACCCTTGCGAGGCATTACTTCTTCTCCATCTTCGCGCCGTACCGGCTGCGAGCCTGCTTGCGGTTCTTCACGGCCTGCGTGTCGAGCGCGCCGCGGATGATCTTGTAGCGAACGCCGGGGAGGTCCTTCACACGACCGCCGCGCACGAGCACCATCGAGTGCTCCTGCAGGTTGTGGCCCTCACCGGGGATGTAAGCGGTGACCTCGGTGCCGTTCGACAGCTTGACGCGGGCGACCTTGCGAAGCGCGGAGTTCGGCTTCTTGGGGGTGGTGGTGTACACACGGGTGCACACGCCGCGCTGCTGGGGGTTGGCCTTGAGGGCGGGCGCCTTGGTCTTGACGACCTTCGGGGTGCGACCCTTGCGGACCAACTGCTGAATGGTTGGCACTACTTACTCCTTGTATTCGTAACGCTCGGTGTTGAAATCTCTGCCGGCTGCGCTCGGCGCGCATCCGTTCGTTCACGCTCTCGCACCACCATCTCTGGCGTGTCGAGTTCGTCTGGACCCACCGGCGGTACAAAATGGCTCTGGTATCGCTGGCTGGTGGAGCAGTGGGAACTTTCGTTCTGCTTCGCTCTAAAATTGGGCATGCGAATTCGCACACACCCGGAAAAGAATAGCTGGTAGACCCAGAAGGGTCAAATGCGGGTGCCCATCCCAGTCGCCTGTGAGCTCTGTGCAGTGAACACTGTGCTGTTTGCTCGGCGGCAGTCGGGACTAGAGGATCTTACCAGGTCGTGCTGGGCGCTGCTCCCTCGCGCTGGGGATCCGCTGCGGCATCGGCGCGGGTGCGCTCGAACTCGTCGCGCTCGGCGGCGTTCCTCGCCTTCAGACGGCGACCTCGGAACGCGATCCAGGCACCGGTCCAGATCGCAGCCTCGCGCGCGATGATCGCGCCGGCGAGGGTCAGCGGATCCATCGTGAGCGAGCGCACGAAGTCGTACTGCTCCTGGGGCTGCCAGTTCCACGCGTTGACGTGGATGAGCGCTCCGGCGATGCCGGCGACGTACACCAGCACGGCCACGAGGAAGCCGCCGAGCACGTAGGCCCACCAGCCGGCCCGGTTGACGATCAGGACGATGAGCACGAGCGCGATCGCGAAGACGACGACCGGCACGATGAAGGCGGCACTCAGGAGGAACGAGGTGAAGGCCGAGACGGCGGCCGCGCCCTCGAGGTTCGCGGCGATGATGAGGAAGGCGACGCCGGCGTAGACGACTCCGAAGACGGCGGTGCCGGCCAGGGCGATGAGCGAACCGACGCCGCGATTGCCGCGGGGGCGCGGCGGCTGCGGCGCGAGGGGCTGCGGCGCCGGCTGGTAGGGGGCATAGCCCTGCTGCGACTCGGCAGCATCCCCGGCCACCGCGGGAGCAGCGACGGCGGCAGGAGCGGGGGCGAAGGCCGCCGCGGGGTACGGGGTGCGCGCGTCGGCCGACCGGGGTTCCACGGCGGGCTCGGACGACGTGACGTAGGGACCACCCAGGGGCTCCCGCTCGTAGGCCGCCGTCGCCTGCTCCGCGACGGGCGCTCCCGTCTCCGTGACCACGTACGGTCCGCCGAGGGGCGTGCGGACGGCCGTGTCGGCATCCGGAGCGGGTGCCTGATCGGGATCGCGCTGTGACGCGCGGTCGTCGGCCGACGGGTCGGCGGCCGGGGTGGCCGCAGCCGTGGGCATCTGGATCGGATCGGGGATGGGGATCGGCGACGCCGGGGTGGCGGCGGCGGGAGCCTGCCAGGCCGGGATCTCGGGCATGGGGGGCGGGACGGACGCCGATGAAGCCGTTGCGGCGTCATCCTGGGGGAATTCCGGCTGCTCGTCGCGTCGATCCTCGGTGCTCATGGCGAAACCTTAGCAACGGCGGGGCCGCAACGAAGGGATGCGCGCCGAGACGGCGGAAGGCCCCCCACTTGGTGGTGGAGGGCCTTCCGGGGTCACGCGGGTGCCTGCTAGTTGTAGGTGCCCGGCGTGTAGTCGTCGCTCGAGAAGCTGTCGAAGTCGACGAACGAGAGGTCGGCCTCCGAGAACACCGAGTCATCTGTGAAGATGCGGTTCGGGTAGCGCTCGGCCTTGGCCTCTTCGGTCGCCTCGACGGTGACGTTGCGGTACTTCTGGAGACCGGTTCCGGCCGGGATCAGCTTTCCGATGATCACGTTCTCCTTCAGTCCCACCAGCGGGTCGGACTTGCCCTCCATGGCGGCCTGCGTGAGAACACGCGTGGTCTCCTGGAACGACGCGGCCGACAGCCACGACTCGGTCGCGAGCGAGGCCTTGGTGATTCCCATGACCTCCTGGCGAGCCGATGCGGGGCGCTTGCCCTCGGCGACCGCAGCGCGGTTCACCTCGGTGTAGCGCGACCGGTCGACGAGCTCACCCGGCAGCAGGTCGGTGTCGCTGTGCTCCACGACGGTGACCTTGCGCAGCATCTGGCGCACGATGACCTCGATGTGCTTGTCGTGGATCGGCACGCCCTGCGAACGGTAGACGCCCTGCACACCGCCCACGAGGTGCTTCTGCACCTCGCGCACGCCCTTGACGCGAAGGACCTCCTTCGGGTCGACGGCGCCGACGATGAGCTGCTGACCGAGCTCCACGTGCTGCCCGTCCTCGATGAGGAGGGTCGCACGCTTCAGCACCGGGTAGGCGATCGGCTCGTCGCCGTTGTCGGGCGTGAGGATCACCTTGCGGCTGCGGTCGGTGTCTTCGATGGTGACGCGACCGGCGGCCTCGACGATGGGCGACGCACCCTTGGGGGTGCGGGCCTCGAAGAGCTCCTGCACGCGGGGAAGACCCTGCGTGATGTCGTCGGCCGAAGCCGATCCACCGGTGTGGAAGGTGCGCATCGTGAGCTGCGTGCCGGGCTCGCCGATCGACTGGGCCGCGATGATGCCGACGGCCTCTCCGATGTCGACCAGGTTGCCCGTGGCCAGCGACCGGCCGTAGCAGGTCGCGCAGACACCGACAGCGGACTCGCAGGTGAGGACCGAGCGCACCTTGATGGTGCGCACGCCCGCAGCGACGAGCTTGTCGATCAGCACGTCTCCGACGTCGTCTCCGGCCTCGGCCACGACCTCGCCCTTCTCGTTGACCGCGTCGGCGGCCAGCGAGCGGGCGTAGACCGAGTTCTCGACGTTGTCGTCGCGAGTCCAGACGCCGTCGGCGCCCTCGTTCGCGATCGGCAGGTCGAGACCGCGCGAGGTGCCGCAGTCGGGCTCGCGGATGATGACATCCTGCGAGACGTCCACGAGACGACGCGTGAGGTAGCCCGAGTCGGCCGTACGCAGAGCCGTGTCGGCCAGACCCTTTCGAGCACCGTGGGTGGCGATGAAGTACTCCGCCACCGACAGTCCCTCACGGTACGAGGAGATGATCGGGCGAGGGATGATCTCACCCTTCGGGTTGTTCACGAGGCCTCGCATACCGGCGATGTTGCGCACCTGCAGCCAGTTACCACGTGCACCCGAGGTGACCATGCGGTTGATCGTGTTGTCGACCGGGAAGTTCGCGCGCATGGCTGCGGCGACCTCGTCGGTGGCCTTCGTCCAGATCTGGATGAGCTCCTGACGACGCTCGAGGTCGGTCGTCAGACCCTTCTCGAACTGACCCTGCACCTTGGCGGCCTGCTTCTCGTAGCCCTGAACGATCTCCCGCTTGTTCGGCGGGGTCAGGATGTCGGAGAGAGCCACGGTCACACCGGAGCGCGTGGCCCAGTAGAAGCCCGCGTCCTTGATGCGGTCGAGCGATGCGGCGACCTCCACCTTGGGGTATCGCTCCGCGAGGTCGTTGACGATCGCGGAGATGGCGCCCTTGTCGGCGACCTGCTGCATGTACGGGTAGTCCGCCGGCAGCGCTTCGTTGAAGAGCGCGCGACCGAGGGTGGTCTCGATGATGACGGGACCGCCCTCGTAGCCCTCGGGTGCCGTGCCCTCGGCGAAGTGGACATCCGACATGCGGATCTTCACGACGGCGTTGAGGTCGAGCGAGCCCTGATCCTTGGCGAGGATCGCCTCGGAGACCGAGGAGAACGCACGGCCTTCGCCGATCGCACCCTCCTTGATGGTCGTGAGGTGGTGCAGACCGATGATCATGTCCTGTGTGGGCAGGGTGACCGGACGGCCGTCGGAGGGCTTCAGGATGTTGTTCGAGGCGAGCATCAGGATGCGCGCCTCGGCCTGGGCCTCGACCGACAGCGGGAGGTGGACGGCCATCTGGTCGCCGTCGAAGTCCGCGTTGAACGCGGCGCAGACGAGCGGGTGCAGCTGGATCGCCTTGCCCTCCACGAGCTGGGGCTCGAAGGCCTGGATGCCGAGACGGTGCAGCGTAGGCGCACGGTTCAGCAGCACGGGGCGCTCGCGGATGATCTCCTCGAGCACGTCCCACACCTGCGGACGGCTGCGCTCGACCATGCGCTTCGCGGCCTTGATGTTCTGAGCGTGGCTCAGGTCGATGAGCCGCTTGATCACGAACGGCTTGAAGAGCTCCAGCGCCATCTGCTTGGGCAGACCGCACTGGTGCAGCTTCAGCTGCGGGCCGACGATGATGACCGAACGGCCCGAGTAGTCGACGCGCTTTCCGAGCAGGTTCTGGCGGAAACGACCCTGCTTTCCCTTGAGCATGTCGCTCAGGGACTTCAGGGCGCGGTTGCCGGTACCCGTGACGGGGCGACCACGGCGGCCGTTGTCGAACAGAGCGTCGACGGCCTCCTGCAGCATCCGCTTCTCGTTGTTGACGATGATCTCGGGGGCACCGAGGTCGAGCAGTCGACGGAGACGGTTGTTGCGGTTGATCACACGACGGTAGAGGTCGTTGAGGTCGGAGGTCGCGAAACGGCCACCGTCGAGCTGCACCATCGGGCGGAGCTCCGGCGGGATGACCGGCACCACGTCGAGCACCATCGCGGCCGGCGAGTTGCCGGTGGCGAGGAAGGAGCTCACGACCCGGAGGCGCTTGATGGCGCGGATCTTCTTCTGGCCCTTGCCCTCGGAGATCTGGAGGCGCAGGTTCTCGCCCTCGGTCTCCAGGTCGAAGGCCTCGAGGCGCTTCTTGATGGCCTCGGCGCCCATGTAGGCCTCGAAGTACATCCCGTAGCGATCCTGGAGCTCGTGGAAGATCGCGTCCTCGGGCTTGAGCTCGCCCACCTTGAGGTTGCGGAAGTCCTCCCAGACGCGCTCGAGCTGGGAGATCTGGTCGTCGTAGGCCTTGCGGGTCTGCGACATCTCCTTCTCGGCGCCGTCCTTCGTGCGTCGCTTCTGGTCGGCCTTCGCACCCTCGTTCTCGAGCTCGGCGAGATCGGTCTCGAGGCGCGACAGGCGGTCGGCGATGCGGGCGTCACGCTGGTCGGCGAGGGTCTTGATCTCGAGCCGCAGCTCGTTCTCCAGCCCGGGCATGTCCTCGTGACGGCCGTCCTCGTCGACCGAGATGATCATGTACGCGGCGAAGTAGATGACCTTCTCGAGGTCCTTCGGCGCCATGTCGAGCAGGTAGCCGAGGCGGCTGGGCACACCCTTGAAGTACCAGATGTGCGTGACCGGGGCGGCGAGCTCGATGTGGCCCATGCGCTCGCGGCGCACCGACGACTTCGTGACCTCGACACCGCAGCGCTCGCAGACGATGCCCTTGAAGCGCACCCGCTTGTACTTGCCGCAGGAACACTCCCAGTCACGGCTCGGCCCGAAGATCTGCTCTCCGAAGAGGCCGTCCTTCTCGGGCTTCAGCGTGCGGTAGTTGATGGTCTCGGGCTTCTTGACCTCACCGTGCGACCACTTGCGGATGTCGTCGGCCGTAGCGAGGCCGATCCGCAGCTCATCAAAAGTTGTTACGTCGAGCAATTTTCCTTCTCTCCTGGAAAAAGTCTTCTAGTGGTTGCCGGCTCAGATGTCGTCGATGGACGACGACTCGAAGCGGCTGGAGATGTTGATGCCGAGCTCTTCGGCGGCACGGAAGACCTCGTCGTCCGTGTCGCGGAGGCTGACCGCGGTGCCATCGGCCGAGAGCACCTCGACGTTCAGGCAGAGCGACTGCATCTCCTTGATGAGCACCTTGAAGCTCTCGGGGATGCCGGGCTCCTGGATGTTCTCGCCCTTGACGATGGCCTCGTACACCTTGACGCGGCCGAGGATGTCGTCGGACTTGATGGTCAGGAGCTCCTGCAGGGCGTAGGCGGCACCGTATGCCTCGAGCGCCCACACCTCCATCTCACCGAATCGCTGTCCACCGAACTGCGCCTTACCACCCAGCGGCTGCTGCGTGATCATCGAGTACGGGCCCGTGGAGCGGGCGTGGATCTTGTCGTCGACGAGGTGGTGCAGCTTCAGGATGTACATGTAGCCGACCGAGACGGGCTCCGGGTACGGCTCGCCGGAGCGGCCGTCGAAGAGCTGCGTCTTGCCCGAGGAGCCGATCAGGCGCTCGCCGTCACGCGTGAGCGTGGTGGAGTCGAGCAGACCCGCGATCTCCTCCTCGGACGCGCCGTCGAACACCGGGGTCGCGACCTTGGTGCCTGGAGCAGCGGAACGCGCCTGCTCGGGCAGGTTCGCGGCCCACTTCGGCTTGCCGTCGACCTCCCAGCCCTGCTTCGCGATCCACCCGAGGTGGGTCTCGAGCACCTGACCGAAGTTCATGCGGCCCGGGATGCCCATCGGGTTGAGGACGATGTCGACCGGAGTTCCGTCGGCGAGGAACGGCATGTCCTCGACCGGGAGGATCTTCGAGATGACGCCCTTGTTGCCGTGACGACCGGCGAGCTTGTCACCCGCGGTGATCTTGCGCTTCTGGGCGATGTAGACGACCACGCGCTGGTTGACGCCCGAGCCGAGCTCGTCGTCGTTCTCGGCGGAGAACTCCTTGACGGCGATGATCGTGCCCTCTTCACCGTGAGGCACCTTGAGGCTCGTGTCACGGACCTCGCGGGACTTCTCGTTGAAGATCGCGCGCAGCAGGCGCTCCTCGGCGGAGAGCTCGGTCTCGCCCTTCGGCGTGACCTTTCCGACCAGGATGTCGCCGGGGCGGACCTCGGCTCCGATGCGGATGATGCCGCGCTCGTCGAGGTCGGCCAGCAGTTCCGGGCTCACGTTGGGGAGGTCACGGGTGATCTCCTCCTTGCCGAGCTTGGTGTCGCGGGCGTCGACCTCGTACTCCTCGATGTGGATCGAGGAGAGCACGTCGTCCTTCACCAGGTTCTGGCTGAGGATGATCGCGTCCTCGAAGTTGTGACCCTCCCATGGCATGAACGCCACGAGGAGGTTCTTGCCGAGTGCGAGCTCGCCGTTCTCGGTGGCCGGGCCATCCGCGATGACCTGACCGACCTCGATCCGCTCGCCCTCGGAGACGATGACGCGGTTGTTGTAGGACGTGCCCTGGTTGGAGCGGTCGAACTTGCGCAGGTAGTAGGTCTCGGTTCCGGCGTCGTCGAGGAGGACGGTGACCGAATCGGCCGAGACCTCCTGCACGACACCGGCCCCGTTCGCGGTGACCACGTCACCGGCGTCGATGGCCGCGAAGCCCTCCATGCCGGTTCCGACCAGCGGCGACTCCGAGCGGAGAAGCGGCACGGCCTGACGCTGCATGTTGGCGCCCATGAGCGCGCGGTTCGCATCGTCGTGCTCGAGGAACGGGATGAGGGAGGTCGCGACCGACACCATCTGGCGCGGCGAGACATCCATGTACCCGATGTCCTCCTTCGGGAAGAGGTCGACCTCACCGCCCTTCTTGCGGGCGAGCACGCGGGCCTCGGCGAAGGTGGCATCGGCCGTCAGCGGCGCGTTGGCCTGGGCGACGATGTACTCGTCCTCCTCCGACGCGGTGAGGTAGTCGATGTTCTCCGTGACCACGCCGTCGACGACGCGACGGTACGGGGTCTCGATGAAGCCGAACGAGTTGATCCGCGCGAACGATGCGAGCGAACCGATGAGGCCGATGTTCGGGCCTTCCGGGGTCTCGATCGGGCACATGCGGCCGTAGTGGCTCGGGTGCACGTCCCGCACCTCGACGCCGGCGCGCTCACGGGACAGACCACCCGGGCCCAGCGCGGAGAGTCGACGCTTGTGCGTCAGGCCCGCGAGGGGGTTGTTCTGGTCCATGAACTGCGACAGCTGGCTCGTTCCGAAGAACTCCTTGATCGCGGCGACGACGGGGCGCACGTTGATCAGGGTCTGCGGGGTGATCGCCTCGATGTCCTGCGTGGTCATGCGCTCGCGAACGACGCGCTCCATGCGGGACAGACCGGTGCGGACCTGGTTCTGGATGAGCTCGCCGACCGCACGGATGCGGCGGTTGCCGAAGTGGTCGATGTCATCGACGTCGAGACGGATCTCGACCTTCTTGCCGTCGCGCACTCCGGGGAGCACGGTCTGGTTGTCGTGCAGGGCCACCAGGTACTTGATCGTGGCGATGATGTCCTGGTTGGTGAGCACCGAGTCGGACAGCGGCGCGTCCATGCCGAGCTTGCGGTTGATCTTGTAACGACCCACCTTCGCCAGGTCGTAGCGCTTGGAGTTGAAGTAGAAGTTGTCCAGCAGAGCGCGGGCTGCCTCGGCGGCGACCTGCTCGCCCGGGCGGAGCTTGCGGTAGATGTCCTTCAGGGCCTCTTCCTTGGTGAGGATCGAGTCCTTCTCCAGGGTGGCCTCGATCGACGCGTAGCCCTTGAACTCCTCGAGGATCTCTTCGCTGGTGAGGCCGAGGGCCTTGAGGAACACGGTGACCGACTGCTTGCGCTTGCGGTCGATGCGCACGCCGACCTGGTCGCGCTTGTCGATCTCGAACTCGAGCCAGGCACCGCGGCTCGGGATGATGCGAGCGGAGTAGATGTCCTTGTCGGAGGTCTTCTCGGGGGTGCGGTCGAAGTAGACGCCAGGGCTCCGGACGAGCTGCGAGACGACGACGCGCTCGGTGCCGTTGATGATGAACGTTCCGCGCTCGGTCATGAGCGGGAAGTCGCCCATGAAGACCGTCTGGGTCTTGATCTCACCGGTCTGGTGGTTCATGAACTCGGCCTCGACGTAGAGGGGAGCCGCGTAGGTCTTGCCGCGCTCCTTGCACTCGTCGATGGTGTACTTCTCGGGCTCGAGGAACGGGCTCGTGAAGCTGAGCTGCATGGTCTCGCCGAGGTCTTCGATGGGAGAGATCTCCTCGAAGATCTCATCGAGACCCGAGTTGTTGGGCAGGTCCTGACGACCGGCCTTCTTCGCTTCCGCGACGCGTGCCTTCCACACGTCGTTTCCGACCAGCCAGTCGAAGCTCTCGGTCTGCAGAGCGAGCAGATCCGGAACGGTCAGGGTGTCGGTGATCTTGGCGAACGAGAGCCGCGATGCGGCCCGACCGTTCTTGGGTGAAGTGGTGGTTGCGTTGCGCGCAGCAGCCAAGGAAATAACCTCCGTGGGCCCCGTCGGGCCTTGTGTTACTTACGGTCGATGTGGTGTCGAGAACTCCGCAGATTTGGTCTGAACCCGCAATATGGTTCTAGAGTGTTGCTGGCGTGGAACGCACAGCTGCCGACCACAATATGAAGGCATGGTTGTTCTGGGAGCGCAAAGAACAACTATAGGCCTATCCGACACGCCTGTCCAGTCGGATCCTTGACCGGTCTCCCTTTCTCGGGTATAACCGCGGAATGAGCGATGTCGAGCGGGGCCTCGAGTCGCGGTGGCGGCGGATCCTGGCCGCCACTCCCACCCGCGGGCCCGTCTCCTGGCTCGTGGAGTTCCTCGCCTTCGGGCTCAAGCAGGCGTGGGCGTGCGTCTTCGGCGGGGCGCTCCTCGCCGTGATCTTCGCCGCCCGGCTCTGGTACCCGGACGACGCGGCGCTCGCCCGCAACGACTTCCTCACCCTGGCGGCCGTCGGCATCCAGATCGTGATGATCGCGACCCGGCTCGAGACCTTTCGAGAGCTTCGGGTGATCGTGCTCTTCCACATCGTGGGGACGGTGATGGAGATCTTCAAGACCGACGTGGGGTCGTGGATGTACGAGGGCGAGGGCCTCCTCCGGATCGCGGGCGTTCCCTTGTTCAGCGGGTTCATGTACGCCGCCGTCGGGTCCTACCTCGTGCGCGTGTACCGGTTGTTCGACCTGCGGTTCACGCGGTATCCGCCCGTGTGGGCGACCGCGATCCTCGCCGCCGTCATCTACGCGAACTTCTTCACCCATCACTTCATCTGGGACCTGCGGTGGGTGCTGCTCGCGGCCGTGGTCGTGCTCTTCGCGCGCACCTGGATGCACTTCCGCGTCTTCCGCCGCACGCTCAGGATGCCGGTGCTCCTGGCGTTCCTGCTGGTCGCGCTGTTCATCTGGTTCGCCGAGAACATCGCGACGTTCTCCCAGGCCTGGAGCTACCCCGACCAGATGGAGGGGTGGCAGCTCGTGTCGATCGCGAAGCTCGGATCGTGGTTCCTGCTCATGATCATCTCGGTGGTGCTCGTGACGTGGGTGTACCCGCCCCGGCGACCGGATTCCGCCACGCGGCCCGGGTAGGGTCGACGGATGGCACGAGGACGGGACAGGCGCGGGGACCCGGTCGAGCATCCGTCGACCCGGCTCGAGGACGGACTGCTCGCGACCATCGAGGAGGACCGGTTCCGGCCGGGATCGCAGGTGCTGATCGTCGACGGCACACCGCAGTCGCACGTGGACCTCGAGGACCCGACCTATCTGTCGTTCGAGTACGTGCGGCGGATCGGGCACGGGATCGATCTCGTGGGCACACCCGGCTCGCCGATCACCGCGGTGCACCTCGGCGGTGGCGCGTTCACACTCCCCCGCTACGTGGAGGCCACCCGGCCGGGATCGCGGCAGCAGGTGGTGGAGATCGACAGCTCGCTCGTGTCGTTCGTGCGGACGCACCTGCCGCTGCCGCGCGGGAGCATCCGGGTTCGGCACGGCGACGCTCGGGAGGCGCTCTCGAAGTTCCCGCCCGGGATGCAGGGGGCCGTCGACGTCGTGGTGGTGGACGTGTTCGCCGGGGCTCGGACGCCGGCGCACGTCACGAGCGCGGAGTTCTACCAGGAGGTGGCCGCGCTGCTCGGACCCACGGGGATCGTGGCCGTGAACGTGGCCGACGGCGCCGGCCTCGCGTTCGCGCGGAGCCAGGCGGCGACGCTCTCTCACGTCTTCGCCGACGTCGCGCTCGCTGTCGACCCGCAGATGCTCAAGGCGCGCCGGTTCGGCAACGTCGTGGCCTTCGCCTCGGCATCGCCCCTGCCGTTCGACACCCTGCCCCGGCTGCTGGCGGGCGATCCCGTGGCTGCGAAGGTCGTGGCCGGGCGGGAGCTCGTGAACTTCATCGCCGGCGCCCCGGTCTCGACCGACCAGACCTCCACGCCGTCGCCCGCACCCGCTCGGAGCATTTTCCAGGTAGACCGGAAGAGACTGGACGAGTAGTCGAGCATCGGAGGCCCGGATGACCAGGACGAGCGCACGCGCACGACGGGGTCTCGGGGCGCTGGTGGGGGCATCCGTCACCGCTCTCGTGCTGGGGGCGTGCAGCGGGGTGGTGACGGCTCCGGCCATGACGCCTCCTTCTTCTTCGTCTCCTCCTTCTTCTTCTCCGTCTGCTTCCGCTTCTGCTCCTGCTCCTGACGCGCCGACTCCGGCCGCCGAGGATCTCGGGCCGCTCGTGCCCTCCGGCGACCCGGTCGCCGTGGTGGGCGGGCTGCAGGCGCCGTGGTCGATCGCGCAGCTCGCCGACGGCTCGGTGTTCGTGAGCGAGCGGGACACGGCACGCATCCTCGAGGTGAGCGGCGGAACCGCGACGCCGATCGCGACGGTGCCCGACGTGGCGGCCTCGGGTGAGGGCGGGCTGATGGGAATCGCCGCCCTCGAGACGCCCACCGGAACCTACCTCTACGCGCAGCACACCACCGCCGGCGACAACCGGGTGGTGCGGCTGCCGCTCTCCGGCACCGCCGGGGCCCGCACCGTGGGTGCGGTCGAGCCCGTGCTGACGGGACTGCCCCGCGCCTCGAACCACAACGGCGGCCGGATCGCGTTCGGGCCCGACGGCATGCTCTACATCACGGCGGGCGACGCGAGCGTGCCGACGGATGCGCAGTCGCTCGACTCGTTGGGCGGCAAGATCCTGCGGGTCGCGCCAGACGGGTCGGTGCCGGCCGACAACCCGTTCCCGGGCTCACCCATCTGGTCGGTCGGGCACCGGAACCCGCAGGGCATCGCCTGGGCGGCCGACGGCACGATGTGGGCCGCGGAGTTCGGCCAGGACACCTGGGACGAGATCAACGTCATCACCCCCGGCGCCAACTACGGCTGGCCCGTGGTGGAGGGCATCGGATCCGATCCGGCCTTCGCCGACCCGGTGCAGCAGTGGAACACCGATGACGCCTCGCCGTCGGGCATCGCCGTGGTGGGCGACACGGTGTTCATGGCCGGGCTCGGCGGAGAGCGGCTGTGGACGATCGCCTTCGACGGCGCCGCGCAGGAGTGGTACCAGGGCGGGCAGCTCGGGCGGGTGCGGGACGTCGTGCGCGGGCCGGGCTCGTCGGTGTACCTGCTCACGAACAACACCGACGGGCGCGGGACGCCGCGGGACGGCGACGACGTGCTCTACCAGGTGGGGCTGGTTGCGGCGGGGTGAGGCGTCTGCTCCTCCACAGGTCGTCGTGGGCCGCTGATCTTGCGACCTGCCGCCGCCGGCCGCGCGCATCCGGAGCGCTCTGGGTATCGTGAGGGCACGGGAAACCACGCACCTGGAGCACGAACTGAGCATCATCACGGGCTATGACATGACCACCCTTCGCGAGAAGGTCGATGCGCGCGCGGCGAGCGAGCGACTCGACGAGCTCGGGAAGCTCCGCAGCCTCTCGGCACTCAACGAGAAGGTCGTGCTGCTGCGCCTGCTCGAGCGGCTCGACGAAGCCTTCACGATCGCGAACGAGGCGGTGCGGCAGGCTCGCTTCTCGGGCGATCGCGAGCTCGCGCTCGGTGCGCGCATCCGCCGTGCCCAGGTGCAGCAGTACCAGGGCAAGTACCCGGCCGCCCTGCAGGAGCTCGGGCTCTGCGTCGAGGAGGCGCAGACGCACGAGTGGGGTGCCCTCGAGGCGATCGCCACGCTCGCGCGCGGCAAGGTGCAGTTCGAGATGACCGACTACGAGGCCGCCCTCGTCGACTTCAAGGCCGCCGTGTTCCTGATGGAGAAGCAGGGCGCCTCGCTCGACCAGCTCGAGAGCTCGCTCGTGGCCGTCGCCGTGACCGAGTCGCTCATGTCGGCCTGAGGTCCGCTGTCGCATGGCTGATCTCGCGCGGGTGACGCGATGGGCGGATGCGCTCATCGCGCTGCACCTCGACCCGTCGGTGTGGAGCTTCGGCTTCGACAACGCCAAGACCCGGGCCGGGCAGTGCAACTACACGGCGCACCGGATCACGGTGTCGCGGTATCTCGCGGCGCGGTACGACGACGACGAGATCCACCAGATCCTGCTGCACGAGGTGGCGCATGCCCTCGCAGGACCGGCGGCGGGGCACGGGCCGCGGTGGGTGGCCATCGCTCGCGAGATCGGCTACGAGGGTTCGCGGCTGCACGACGGGACGCGGGCCGACGAGCTCGCGCCGTGGATCGGGCGGTGCCCCGCTGGGCACGAATTCTACCGGCACCGGCAGCCGAAGTCGCGGCTGTCGTGCAGCCTCTGTGCGCGCGGGTTCAGCTCAGCGCATCTGATCGAATGGGCGCGGCGGGACGTGTCGGGAGTGCGTCGGGACGTGCTCGCGCAGTCGCGCTGAGCCGTCTTGGGCCTCGGCGGTCGCTCGCGGGCTCCATGGGTCTCGACTTGACAGAAGTCGCGCCTTAGAACACCGACTTGGCACATCTTGTGTCAAATCGGCGGGGCGGGCGGCAGGTCAGTCGGTGACCTGGACCTCTTTCCAGAAGGCGACGTAGTCGCTGAAGTCCTTGCCCACGCGGTCGAACGCCGTGGGGTAGGGGGTGGGGTAGCTCCAGGCGCGGTCCTTCAGGGACTCGTCGCCGTCCTTCACGTCGAAGTACTGGCACTCGCCCTTCCACGGGCAGGTGTAGGGAGTGGGGCTCTTCTCGAGGAACTCCGACTTCACGCTCGACGGCGGGAAGTACCAGTTGCCCTCGATGGCGATCAGGTCTTCCTTGGGTGCTTCGGCGATGACGGTGCCGTTCAGAACTGCCTTCATGTGGTGACCTCCTGTGTCGAGACCACGCTACGCCTCACTGCCATTGGAGGGAGGCGCCCCACAGGTCATTCACCCAGACATGGCCCTCACCGTCGAGTGCGATGGAGGTGCGGGACCCGTCCAGGCGGCTGAAGTGGACGGCACCCGCCGCGTCGAGGGTGCCGAACCCGTACTCCGGGTCGATGAAGGACAGCTCGACCTCACCGTCGCCCGCGAGATCGCCGCCGACGAGGTCGATCGGGCGGACGGGGATGGGACCTCCGGTGGTGAGGGCGTGGACCGTCACCGTGCCGTCAGGGGCGATCTCGGTGAACTCGCTCACCCCGTCGATCCACATCGAGCCGCTCGTCCCCGCGGTGAGGTGCTCACCCGCAGTCGATCCGACCCCCAGGTCGGAGAACGTGCCGGTGCCGATGTCGTACGCGCCGAGCCGATCGGATCCGGTGCGCGTGTAGAAGAGGCGGCCATCCGGAGCGGTGGCGACCGACAGGATGCGCTCGTCGTGCGGTTCGGGCAAGAACAGGAGGTGACCGGCGCCGTCGACCCGCACGAGCTTCGTGTCGAAGGGATCGCCGAACCAGATAGCGCCATCGGTGCCGACTGCCAGGGACGAAGGGGTGTAGGCGACGCCGGTGAGCGGATGCGAGGTGACCGTTCCGGAAGCGGGATCGAGGCGGTTGATGGTGTGGCTGCGGAGATCCGAGAACCAGATCGCGCCGTCGGGCGTGCTGACGACACCGAGCACCCAGCTGGTCGACGGGATCGGGAACTCCGTCTGCGAATGCGTCACCGCGTCCACCCGAACCAGGTCCTGAGTCTTGCTGTCGTGATACCAGAGGTCACCGGTGCCATCAGTGGCCAGCACTTCTGCCATGCCGGTCGCCGTGGCGAGGGACAGGTCATGCCAGAGAGAGGGTGCGCCGGGCGGGGAGAGCTCGAGGGCTCCAGCGGTCGAAGGGAGGCCGAGGACGGCTGTGGCTGTCAGGACGGGCAGGAGGGCCGAGACGGTGACGAGGGTTCTGAGGCGCATCGCGACAGCACATCACGAAGCCTCGGGTGGGGGTGATGAGTAGTTGGTGCTCAGGGGGCGGTGGGGTCGAGGCGGGTGGCGGCTCGGAGGGCCGTGGTGCGGCCGGATGCGGTCCAGGCGCGGCCCGCGGGTGAGGCCGACACCAGGTGGGCCAGGGCACCGCGGAGGCCGGTGAAGGCGGCGCAGGCGGAGGCAGCCTCCGGCGAGGAGAAGTCGAGCCCGAGCTCGGCCAGGGCGTCGACGACGGCGCCCGCGGCGAGGAAGTCCTCGACGGCGAAACGGCCGTCCGGCGCCGCGGGGGTGACGATGTCGACCGGGAGGCGGTCGCCCTTCCGCGCCTGGGCGTCGAGCACGGCGTGCGCGGTGGCGGAACGGTTCGTGAAGCCGGCCCGGAGCATCCGCTCGCTCGGAAGCGGGCCGGATTCGGTGTCGTCGGGGAGGGCGTCGACGAGGACCACGCACTCGGCGACGGCCACCAGCTGCTCGAGGGCGGCGGCCGGCATGCCCACGTGCAGACGCACCTGGTAGGACGACTGGGCGGCGGCTGCGGCGTCCGGCTCGGTGGGCATCCGTCGATTTTACGAGCACACTGGGGGGATGCGCGTGCTGCTGAAGCTCATTCTCGACTGCGACCCCGATGCGGCCTGGCGGGCGATCCGGAGCCCAGCGGTGTTCCGGGAGGTGTCGAGTCCGCTCGTGGAGATCGAGTCGCTCGCCGCCGACGGGTTCCCGAGCGTGTGGGAGCCTGGCCAGCATCCGGTGTCGATGCGCGGCGGCGGTGTCATCCCGATGGGCAAGCAGATCATCCGGCTCGACTTCGAGACACGGCAGCGGGGCGAGGTGCGCATCGTGCACGACTCCGGGCAGGGCGTGACCGGTGCCGTGAGCACCATCAGGCTCTGGGACCACAAGATGGCGGTCGCCCCCGATCCGGCCGGGACGGGCAAGACGCTCTACCGCGATCAGCTCGTGGTGGGTGCGGGGCTCCTGACCCCGTTCGCCTGGTACAGCCTGTGGTCGTTCTGGCAGTTCCGGGGGCACAAGCTGCAGAAGCTGGCACCGACCTGGGCGTACGACCTGCCCGCGACCGCCACCGATGCCGGCGAGACGGAGGCCGCGGCGTGAGCACATCGGCCATCACCGCGCTCGAGACCGCCGACTGGCGGCTGCGCGTGTTCGAGATCTACGAGGAGGTGCGCCGACGCAGCGCCACCGGCGACGTCGCCGCCGCGCACGAGCACTGGCGGCTCGAGCGCGACCGGCTCTTCGCCGGCCACGCCGCCTCTCCCCTCCTCCCCGACGACCGCGCGGCCTTCGCCGGCCTCCCCGTGGCCGAGTACGACGCGGCCTGGCGGTTCGAGGTGTCGATCGAGCCCGTGGCCGACGACGACCCGCGACCCCGCCGGTTCGACTTCGAGACCGGCACCGACGGCGTCGTGCCGTTCGAGCTGCTGGGTGAGGCGCGGATCGATGGAGTCGGCGCCCTCGACGTATGGCGCCTGACCTCCTACGGCGGCGGCCTCTTCGTTCCCGTGAAGGACGGCAGAGCGGGGAAGCCCGGCGGCACCTACGGCGGCGGGCGCTACCTGGTGGACACGATCAAAGGCGCCCACCTCAACGACACGCTCGACGCCCACGGAGGCAGCGCTTCGGGCGCCCACCTCGTGCTCGACTTCAATTTCGCCTACAACCCGTCGTGCGCCTACGACCCCGCCTGGGCCTGCCCTCTCGCCCAGCCGGGCAACCGTGTGGCGGGGGAAATCCCCGTCGGCGAGGCCTACTCCGGCATCGTGCACTAGACTGGTCGTACTCGAGGGCTCGAATGCGAGCCCCGTGCGTCGAAAGAACGCTCCCTCTTCTCGTGGATGCGGCACCGGTTGCCACTCCATTTGCAGATACTTCTTGCGGCGAACGGATGCACCGTCGGTGCGTTCGCTGACATTCCGAGTGGGCTTCGCGTGAGACGTGCCCATCGGACAGATGCCTGAAAGGCACATCGCTTGTCCAACACTCCTTCCTCCTTCGGCGCGCTCGGCGTGCCCGCTCCCCTTGTGACCGCCCTCACGGCGGCCGGCATCACGGAGCCCTTCCCCATCCAGGTCGACACCCTGCCCGACACCCTGAACGGCCGCGACGTGCTCGGCCGCGGAAAGACCGGCTCGGGCAAGACCCTGGCCTTCTCCATCCCGATGGTCGCCCGCCTCGCCGGCGCCCTCTCCGGCGGCAAGCGCCGCCCCGGCCGCCCCGTCGGCCTCATCCTCGCCCCGACCCGCGAGCTCGCGACCCAGATCGATGCCGTCATCGCTCCTCTCGCCAAGGCCTACGGCATGACGACGACCACCATCTTCGGCGGCGTCTCGCAGGGCCGTCAGGTGACCGCGCTCAAGGCCGGCGTCGACATCGTGGTGGCCTGCCCCGGCCGCCTCGAGGACCTCATGAAGCAGGGCTTCGTGAGCCTCGACGCCGTGGAGATCACCGTGCTCGATGAGGCCGACCACATGGCCGACCTCGGCTTCCTGCCCGTCGTCACGCGCATCCTCGACAAGACCCCCTCGACCGGTCAGCGACTGCTGTTCTCGGCCACGCTCGACAACGGCGTGGACAAGCTCGTGCGGAAGTTCCTCCACAACGAGGTGCTGCACTCGGTCGACGAGGCCAACTCCCCCGTGGCGGCCATGACCCACCACGTGTTCGAGACCGAGTCGGTCGAGTCCAAGCGCGTGCTCGTGGAGAAGCTCGCCTCGGGCAGCGGACGACGCATCCTCTTCATGCGCACCAAGCACCACGCCAAGAAGCTCGCGAAGCAGCTCACCGACGCGGGCATCCCCTCGGTCGACCTGCACGGCAACCTCTCGCAGGTGGCCCGCGACCGCAACCTCGCGGCGTTCAGCGCCGGCGACGTCAAGGTGCTCGTGGCGACCGACGTCGCGGCGCGCGGCGTGCACGTCGACGACATCGAGCTCGTCATCCACGTCGACCCGCCGGCCGAGCACAAGGCGTACCTGCACCGTTCGGGCCGCACCGCGCGCGCCGGATCCGCCGGTGACGTCGTCACGATCATGCTGCCCGCGCAGCGCAAGGACGTGAAGGATCTCCTTCGGAAGGCCGCGATCACCGTGTCGCCCGAGGTCGTGACGGCCGACTCCGCGTCGGTCAACGCGCTCACCGGCGACGTGGCGGCGTACGTGAAGCCCGCCCCCCGCACCACGAACCAGCTGCCGGCCTCCGGCCAGCGGCGCACCGGCAACGACGGAACCCGCAGCGCAGGCTCGCAGGGGGCCAATGCCCAGCGCAAGCGCGCTCGCCGCGATGGCGAGGGTGTCGGCGCCGGTGCGGGCTCCGGCCGCGGTGGCCAGGGTGGCGGAGGCGCGCGTCGTGGCGGCGCGGGCGCCGGTGGCGGCCGTGGCGGCAGCGTCGGCGGCGGAAGCCGTTCGTTCTACAGCACCTCCTCGGACGGCGCGAGCGGTGGCGGTCAGGGCCGCGGCGGTTCCGGTGGTTCCGCGGGCGGATCGGGTTCGGGCGAGGGCGGCGGCCGTCGCGGCGGAGCGGGCTCCGGCTCGGGTGCCGCGGCCGGGAGCGGTCGTCCCCGTCAGTCGGCGGCTGCGTTCTCGGCCGGCTCTGGTGCCGGGCGTCGTCGCTCGCGCTAGTCACGCATCCGCTCCTCGCACTCGTCGAACGGCCCGTCTCCTCGTGAGGCGGGCCGTTCGTCGTGTCCCACCCGGGTCTGTCGAGACGTCACTTCTCACACGTCCCGCCTCGGTTCGGCGTGGAAAGCGACGTCTCGGCAGGAGCGGAACGGGAACGAGAAGGGCTAGGGGAGGGTCTCGTGGCGGGCGAGGAGGGCGATGTACTCCGCGATGCGGCGAGTGCGGGTGTCGGCGCGCTTGAGGTGGTGCAGGCGGAAGAGGAAGGCGTAGCGGGCGGAACCCGTGAGGGTGGCGAAGAACGCTGCCGCGTCCGGGTTCTCCGCGAGGGCCGCGGCGAACTCGGGCGGGATCTCGATGGTGGTCGCGGGCGCGTAGGCCGCCGCCCAGCGGCCGTCGGCCTTGGCACGTTCGATCTCGCGGAAACCGCCCTCCCGCATCCGGCCGGCCTCGATCAGCACGGCGACCTTCTCCTGGTTCACGGTGGACCAGATGCTCTTGGCGCGCCGCGGCGTGAAGGTCTGCAGGAAGAAGTCGTCGTCGAGAGCATTGCGGCGGCCGTCTATCCAGCCGAAGCAGAGCGCGACGTCGAGCGCCTGCTTGTAGTCGGGCGTGGAGTGGGCGCTGCTCTTCTTGGCGATGCGGAGCCGGACCCCCGGCGAGGACTCCCCGTTCGCCTCGAGCCAGGCCTCCCAGCCGGCGTCGTCGGCGAACTGGAGGTGCTCGTACTCCTCGGCCACGACGGGCTCAGACCAGCTTGCCGACCGAGGCCAGCGCGGCCCGCAGGAGGGCACCGCGGCCGCCCTCCATCTCCTCCGACACTGTCGGCGAGGCGGCCTCCTCCGGCGTCATCCAGGTGAGCTCGAGGGCGTCCTGCCTCGGGTCGCACGTCCCCGTGACGGGGACCACGTAGGCGAGCGCGACCGCGTGCTGACGCTCGTCGTAGAAGGCCGAGACGCCGGGCAGTGGGAAGTACTCCGCCACCTGGAAGGGGATGGGGCTCGCCGGCAGCTGCGGGAACGCCATCGGCCCGAGATCCTTCTCGAGGTGGCGGAAGAGCGCATCGCGGAGCGTCTCGCCGTACATGACCCGGCCGGAGACGAGAGTGCGCGCGATGGTGCCGCTCGAGCCGACCCGGAGGAGCACTCCGACCTCGACGACCTGACCGAGCCCGTCGACACGCACCGGGACCGCCTCGACGTAGAGCAGCGGGAGGCGCTGCCTGACCTCCGCGAGCTCGTTGTCGCTCAGCCAGCCGGAGTTGGGGTCAGGGGTGCGCACGCTCATAGTCCATTCTTACCCACCGGCGGGGGCCGCCTCGTCCGCGCCTCGCGGGAGACGGCGCGCCCGGTCGGTGTCTGCGGGCGGCGACGTGGTTGACCCGTCCGGATGCCGTTGTCGGTGGTACCGACGATGATGGACGGATGAGCGATGTGCTCGACAGGTTCTCCCCCGCGACCCGCGAGTGGTTCCTCGGCGCCTTCCCCTCGGGCCCTACCACCGCGCAATCGGGGGCCTGGGAGGCCGTGTCGGGGGGCGACCACGCGCTCGTCGTCGCGCCCACGGGATCGGGCAAGACGCTCGCGTCGTTCCTCTGGGCGATCGACCGGCTCGCCGCTGCCCCGGCTCAGCCTTCAGGCGAGGTCCCGCGGAAGACCTCGGTGCTGTACGTCTCACCGCTCAAGGCGCTCGCGGTCGACGTGGAACGGAACCTCCGCTCGCCGCTCGTGGGCATCACCCAGACGGCCAAGCGACTGGGCGCGGCACCCCCCGTGATCACCGTCGGCGTGCGCTCGGGCGACACCCCGGCCAACGAGCGGCGCTCGCTCGCGAAGACGCCGCCGGACATCCTCATCACGACGCCGGAATCGCTCTTCCTCATGCTCACGTCGGCGGCGCGTGAGGCCCTCAGCGAGGTGACCACCGTGATCGTCGACGAGGTGCACGCCGTGGCCGCCACGAAGCGCGGCGCGCACCTCGCGGTGAGCCTCGACCGGCTCGACACCCTGCTGGCGCGCCCGGCGCAGCGGATCGGGCTCTCCGCCACCGTGCGGCCCCGCGAGGAGGTGGCGCGCTTCCTGGCCGGAGGCCGGCCCGTGGTGGTGGTCGCACCACCCTCGACCAAGAAGTTCGACCTCAAGGTGGTCGTGCCGGTCGAGGACATGACGGCCATCCCGCCCGCGGAGTCGCCGTCGCTGGAGGGTGCCGCGTCTTCCGCGAACGCGCCGGAACAGGGCTCGATCTGGCCGCACGTCGAGGAGGACATCGTCGATCGCATCCTCGAGCACCGCTCGTCGATCGTGTTCGCGAACTCACGGCGGCTCGCCGAGCGGCTGACGGCCCGGCTCAACGAGATCTTCGCCGAGCGGATGGGACCGGGAGCCGAGGTCGACGAGGTCGAGAAGGCCGACGAGAGGGCTGAGCCCCGGTCGACCCGCGCACCGGCCGAGCTGATGGGCCAGGCAGGGCAGACCGCGGGTGCCGAGACGCTCCTCGCCCGAGCCCACCACGGCTCGGTGAGCAAGGAGCAGCGGGCCCTGATCGAAGACGACCTCAAGACGGGTCGGCTGCGCTGCGTGGTGGCGACCTCGAGCCTCGAGCTCGGCATCGACATGGGGGCCGTCGACCTCGTCATCCAGGTCGAGGCGCCGCCATCGGTCGCGAGCGGGCTGCAGCGGGTGGGCCGTGCAGGCCACCAGGTGGGCGAGATCTCGAAGGGGCTGCTCTACCCGAAGCACCGGGCCGACCTGATCCACTCCGCCGTCGTCTCGATCCGGATGACCGAGGGGCTCATCGAGACGCTGTCGATCCCGGCGAACCCGCTCGACATCCTCGCGCAGCAGACGGTGGCGGCCTGCGCCCTCGAGCCGATCGACGTGGAGGAGTGGTTCGACGTGATGCGCAGGAGCGCCTCGTTCTCGAACCTGCCGCGGTCGGCTTACGAGGCGACCCTCGACCTGCTCTCCGGCCTCTACCCCTCCGACGAGTTCGCCGAGCTGCGGCCGCGGCTCGTCTGGGACCGTGACGCGGGCACCCTCACGGGCCGCCCCGGAGCACAGCGGCTGGCGGTCACGAGCGGCGGCACGATCCCCGACCGAGGTCTCTTCGGCGTGTTCATGGTGGGCGGCGAGCCCACGGAGTCGGATCCGACGGCTTCCTCGGGCGGCAGCACCCGGTCCGCTCCCGGTCGCCGGGTGGGCGAGCTAGACGAGGAGATGGTCTACGAGTCCCGCGTGGGCGACGTCTTCGCGCTCGGCGCGACGAGCTGGCGGATCCAGGAGATCACGCACGACCGCGTGCTCGTGACTCCGGCATTCGGCCAGCCGGGCCGGCTGCCGTTCTGGCGCGGCGAGGGCATCGGGCGACCGGCCGAGCTGGGTGAGGCGATCGGGGCGTTCACGCGCCGGGTCGCCGCCGCCTCCCCCGAGGAGGCCCTCGCGATGGCCGAGAGCGCCGGACTCGACGCCTGGGCCGCGTCGAACCTCGTGACGTTCATCACCGAGCAGCGCGAGGCCACCGGGCACGTGCCGAGCGACCGCACGCTCGTGCTCGAGCGATTCCGCGACGAGCTCGGCGACTGGCGCGTGGTGCTGCACTCCCCCTTCGGCATGCAGGTGCACTCGCCCTGGGCGCTGGCGGTCAACGGGCGCATCCGGGAGCGCTTCGGGCTCGATGCGAGCGCCGTGGCGAGCGACGACGGGATCGTGCTGCGACTGCCCGACACCGAGAGCGAGCCGCCCTCGGCCGAGCTGTTCCTGTTCGAACCCGCCGAGCTCGAGCAGATCGTGACCGACGAGGTGGGCGGGTCGGCGCTGTTCGCATCGAGGTTCCGGGAGAACGCAGCTCGAGCGCTGCTCCTCCCCCGGCAGAACCCGGGCAAACGCTCTCCGCTCTGGCAGCAGCGGCAGCGATCGGCGCAGCTGCTCGAGGTGGCGCGCAAGTACCCGACGTTCCCGATCATCCTCGAGACCGTGCGGGAGTGCCTGCAGGACGTCTACGACCTGCCCTCGCTGCTCACGATCGCGCGCGACCTGGAGTCGCGGCGCATCCGGGTGGTCGAGACGGAGTCCGGTGAAGCGTCACCGTTCGCCCGCTCGCTGCTGTTCGGCTACGTCGCCTCCTTCGTCTACGAGGGCGACAGCCCCCTCGCCGAGCGCCGGGCCGCCGCGCTCTCGCTCGACCCGAGCCTGCTCTCGGAGCTGCTCGGGCGCGCGGAGCTGCGGGAGCTGCTCGACCCGGGAGTCATCCAGGACACCGAGCGCGAGCTGCAGCGGCTCGCTCCCGACCGGCGGGCGCGCGACCTCGAGGGCGTCGCCGACCTGCTGCGGCTGCTCGGCCCGCTCACGACCGAGGAGGTCGTGGCGCGCTCGCTCGAATTCGACGTGCCCGCGGCACTGGACGGCCTCGTCTCGGCAAGGCGCGCGCTGAGGGTGAGCTTTGCGGGGCGGGAGTGGTGGGCCCCGATCGAAGATGCGGGGCGGTTGAGGGATGCGCTCGGCGTGCCCATCCCCTTCGGGGTCCCGGATGCGTTCATCGCGCCCGTGGAGCAGCCGGTGCACGACCTCGTGAGCCGGTACGCGCGCACCCACGGGCCGTTCCTCGCCCAGGAGGTCGCCGAGCGGTTCGGGCTCGGTGTGGCCGTGGTCACGGATGCTCTGCGCCGGCTCGCCGCCGATCGGCGCGTGATCGAGGGCGAGTTCAGGCCCAGTGGGCTCGCGCTGCCGACAGCCGGCGGTGCGTCGCACACCACCCAGACTCTCTCGGGTGACGGATCTCCGGCGGCCTCCGAAGAGCCGTCGGCGCTGCTGCGGGGCCGCATCGGGTCGACCGAGTGGTGCGACGCCGAGGTGCTGCGGCGGCTGCGCAGTCGTTCGCTCGCCGCCCTCCGCCACGAGGTGGAGCCGGTGGCGACCGAGACGCTCGCCCGGTTCCTGCCCGCCTGGCAGCACGTGGGCGGGTCGCTCAGAGGAGTCGACGGCGTGCTCACCGTGATCGAGCAGCTCGCCGGAGTGCCCGTGCCCGCCTCGGCCTGGGAGAACCTCGTGCTGCCGGCGCGCGTGCGCGACTACAGCCCCGCGATGCTCGACGAGCTCACCGCCTCGGGCGAGGTGGTGTGGTCGGGCCGTGGACGCCTACCCGGCAGCGACGGCTGGGTGGCGTTGCACACCCTCGACACCCTGCCCGTCTCGGCCACCGCGCCGCTTCCCGAGGATCTCGACGGGACCGAGCTGCACACCGCCCTGCGCGAGGCGCTCGGGCACGGCGGCGGCTTCTTCTTCCGCTCGCTGGCCGACGCGGTCGCCGCGCGCCTGCCCGAGCGGGTGCCCGAGGATGCGGCCATCGTGGAGGCCATCTGGGACCTGGTGTGGGCCGGGCTCGTGACGAACGACACCGTCGCGCCCCTCCGCACCCTCACAGGCTCGGGCAAGTCGGCGCACAGCACCAAGCGGCAGGCACCCCGCTCGCGGATGTACCGGGGCCGCACGGTCGCGCGGGCCACCATGCAGACCCGGGTGGGCCCGCCGACGGCGGGTGGCCGCTGGTCGATGCTTCCCGAACCGGTCGCCGATCCGACTCTCCGCGCCCACGCGACCGCCGAGATGCTGCTCGACCGCTACGGCGTCGTGACGCGCGGCTCGGTCATGAGCGAGCGTGTGCCGGGCGGCTTCGCGCTCGTCTACCGCGTGCTCAGCCAGTTCGAGGAGAGCGCGCGCTGCCGCCGGGGCTACTTCGTCGAGACCCTCGGAGCGGCGCAGTTCGCGACCGGCGGCACCGTCGACCGGTTGCGCGGGTTCGCCCCGGATGCCGTCGGCCGGGAGGGGCGCGAACGACCGCTCGAGGCCGTGACACTCGCCGCCACCGACCCCGCGAATCCCTACGGCGCCGCCCTAGGCTGGCCCGACCTCGCGGAGGGCACCGGGCACAAGCCCGGCCGGAAGGCCGGGGCGCTCGTGTGCCTGGTCGACGGCGCCCTCGTGCTCTACCTCGAACGCGGCGGCAAGTCGGCGTTGGTGTTCAGCGACGACGAGGAGCGGATCGCCGCGGCAGCCCGCTCGGTGGCAGCCGCCGTGACCGGCGGTCGCGTCGACCGGCTCGCGGTCGAGCGCGTGAACGGCGACTTCGTACTGGGCACCCCTGTGGGCACGGCGCTCGAGGCGGCCGGCTTCACGGGCACACCACGGGGGCTGAGGCTCCGTGCCTGAGGGCGACACCGTCTACCGCACCGCCGTGCACCTCCACGAGGCGCTGGCCGGGCGCCCCCTCACGGTCTGCGACGTGCGGGTGCCGAAGTACGCATCCGTCGACCTGCGCGGTCAGGTGGTCGACGAGGTGGTGGCCCGGGGGAAGCATCTCCTCACGCGGGTGGGCGACACGAGCATCCACACCCACCTCAAGATGGAGGGCGCCTGGCACATCTACCGGCACGGCACGAAGTGGAGGCGACCGGCCTACCAGGCGCGGATCGTGCTCGAGAACGCCGACTGGGTGACCGTGGGATTCGACCTCGGCACCGTGGAGGTGCTGCCACGGGCAGACGAGGACGAGGCGGTGGGCCACCTCGGCCCTGATCTGCTCGGTGACGACTGGGATGCCGCCGAGGCCGTGCGTCGGCTCGGCGCCGACCCGGAACGTGAGATCGACGTGGCATTGCTCGACCAGCGCAACCTCGCAGGACTCGGGAACGTCTTCGCGAACGAACTGTGCTTTCTGCGAGGCGTGCACCCCGAACGACCGGTCTCCGAGGTGCCGGACCTCGGCGCCGTCGTCGACCTCGCGCACCGGCTGATCACCGCCAACCGCGACCGCTCCGAGCGCACGACCACCGGCGACACCCGCCCGGGCAAGCGCACCTGGGTCTACGGCCGCGGGGGCAAGCCGTGCCTTCGTTGCGGCACGCGCATCCGTTCGGGGTCGCTCGGGGCGACCGAGCTCACGCAGCGCGTGACGTACTGGTGCCCCCACTGCCAGCGGTGATGGGGGCTCGCGGGAGGGCCGGCCGTCGGCGGTGGGGTGCCTTCTCCCACCGACGGCGGCTCTGTTAGATTCGCCGGGTGACTCTCGACGACTCGACCCCCTTCACGCTCGACGACGACGCCGTGGTGTGGTCGGTTCCCCCCGCCGAACGAGCTGAGCGGTTCGCATCCCAGCCTCTCGTGGTCGTGATGCACGGCCGCGGCTCGCACGAGAACGATCTGGCGGGGCTGTTCCCGCTGCTGCCCGCCGAGTTCGTCTACGCCTCCCTCCGAGCGCCCTTGTCGGGGCAGCCGTACGGGCTCGGTGGCTGGACCTGGTTCACCCCTGGCGAGCCCGCCGCTCCCCCGGTGCCGTCCGTGGAGGGATCGGTCTCCGCCGTGCTGGCGTGGCTCGACCGCGTGGAGGCGCGATTCGGGCGGGCCCCTGCCGTGGCGGCGATGGGGTTCTCCCAAGGCGGCGTGATGTCGATCGAGCTGCTGCGATCGGCTCCGGAGCGGTTCACGGCGGCCGTCAACCTCTCGGGATTCGTGGCTCGCGGCACGGCGGAGGGAGACGGCCGGCTGGGCGAGACGCGGCCTCCGTTGTTCTGGGGGCGCGACGTCGAGGATCCGATCATCGCCGCGAGCGGCATCGAGCGCACCGCCACGTTCGTGCCCGGACACTTCACGGTGACCGCTCGCGAGTACCCGGGCATCGCGCACTCGATCTCCTCCGAGGAGGCGGGCGATGTGGCCGCGTTCCTGCGCTCGACGCTCGGGCCTTCTCTCTCTGACGGCCCGAGCGGGAGCTGATGGCGAAGAAGAACGACACGGCGGGGCCGACGACGGCCGCGACGCGGGCCCTGCGGGCCGCCGGGATCCGGTTCGTTCCGCACGCCTACCGGCACGATGCCGCGGCGACCGACTTCGGCGCCGAAGCGGCCCGCGAGCTCGGCATCGAACCGGCCCGGGTGTTCAAGACGCTCATGGTCGAGACGGATGCGGGCCTTGGAATCGGCATCGTCTCGGTGCGCGATCAGCTCGACCTGAAGGCCCTCGCGGGTGAGCTCGGTTCCAAGAAGGCAGCCATGGCCGACCGTGCGGTGGCCGAGCGGAAGAGCGGTTATGTGGTGGGCGGCATCAGCCCGGTCGGGCAGCGGACACGGCTAGACACCGTCGTCGACGACGCGGCCACGCAGTTCCCGACGATCTTCGTCTCGGGCGGGCGGCGCGGCTTCGACATCGAGATCGCACCCGCCGACCTGCTCACCGCGGTGGGCGGGCGGATCGCACGCATCCGGCGGAACTCAGGCGACGACTGAGACGACGCCGTCGATCACCTCGGCCGCCCAGCGGCGGAGGAACACGGCTCCGGCGGCGTCGTTGATCTGCTCGGGAGCGGCCACGAGCACGGCGTAGGGCTTCTCGGGCACGCCCTCGGCGGGGCGCACGTCGACGTGCGCGACGTCGTAGCGCTGCTCGTGCATCCAGTCAGCCATCGCGTAGTCGCTGCGGGAGTCGCCGACGGTCCGCCAGCGACGCGGCACGGCGCCCAACGCCGCGACGAGCTCGACGGCGCGCTCGGCGCCCAGATCCTTGCCGACGCGCACCGACTCGATGTCGGTCGAGATGATGGACGGATCGAGCCGGAACGGGACACTGCCGTCGGAGGCCGGCTGCCGCTCACTCCTCCACACCGCCCCGAGATCGAGAGTTCTGCACAGATCGAGGACCGCGCGGTCGAACCGGGGCTGGATCGCGAGGTAGTCGGCACTGTCGACGTCGGTGCGCTGCTCGACGGAGATCATGGTGCGTTTGGTGCGGTCGAAGAACATCGACTCCGCGAAATGCTCCTCGACCAGCTGCTCCACGCCTCGGCGGAGCTCGGAGGGAACGAGAAGGGACTCATCGATGGAGAGATCGCCGACGCCGTCGGGCGTGATCCGGAACCACACGGCTCCCTTCTCACAGACACCGAAGACACGGGCCTCGGGCTGGAGGCCGCCCGCGACGAGCGGGTCGACCACCTCGCCGCGCAGGAACTCGTCCGAACGACCGGTGTTGAAGACGAGCGGCACCCCGGCGTTCGCGAGGGCCACGAGGTCGGAGGCGATGGAGGGGATGGCGATGGAGCGGGTGACGGGACTCGCGATCGGCCCGTCGACGTCGAGGAGGAGGCCGAGATCAGGGGAGGGTGAGGTCACCCATCCATTATGGTCGCGGCGGGAGAGCGGCCCGGTCGGCACGGGGGCGGTGACGACGGGCGTGAGGACGAGCGAGTGGCTGCCGCGGTCAGAGCGGGCGAGGGCGGCCGAAACCCGTGTGCACTCCGGGCGAGAAGAGCACCGAGTCGGGGGCCCGGCCCGCGAGGTCGGTGAAGCCCGCGTGCGCGAGCAGCTCGTCGTCGAGGTGCAGGAGTTCGGCGTCGACGATGCTCCACGGCGGATGCTCGTTGGGGATGAACCGGGTGCGTCCGCCTCGAGCGATGTGCAGCCCCCAGCGCGCGGTGAGGAAGACGGCGAGCTCGTCGTGCGAGAGATCGCGGGTTCCGGGGCGCGCTTCGACGACGCTGTGCGGGCCGGTGCGGCCGCCGAGGCCCGCTGCGCCTCGGCGCTCGGAGCGGTAGGTGATGGCGCCGTCGCGGCTCGTCGAGATCGACATGCGTGCCCAGCGGTAGGGCAGACCGAAGAGCGCCTGCGCGGCGAGCACCGCGGAGAGGCTCGACGACTCGAGGGAGGCGAAGACGACCCCGCGACGACCGGTGGCGTCGACCGAGTAGAGGCGCACGTTGATCTCAGGGAACGTGCCCGCGAACGGGATCGGGCCGAGGGCGCGTGCACCGGGTGCGGTGGCGTTCGCGAGCCGGAACGGGATGAGGCCGACCCAGGCGGAGCCGTCGAAGACGTCGGGCCGGGTGCCGGGCGGCAGGTGGGGGGCGACGAGCTCAGGAGCGACGCGCCAGTGCAGGAAGGTGAGCGACTGCCAGTCCTGCTCGTGCTCGGCGATCCGGCCGAGTGGGGGCGCGGCGCGGGAGAGGGGCTCAGTCGTAACCCCACTCACGGGAGTCGCGCGGCCCGGCCCGCTGGCCACGCTCACTCGTCCGGGTCGATGCCGACCACGGCGATGTCGACACCGGGGCTGAGGAGGATGCTCGCGCGCTTGAACTTGCCCTCTCCCACGTTCAGCTCGAGCCAATACGGCTCCCCCGCGCCGACGGCGGAGCGGATCTCCTCCTTGACCTCGTCGACGTCGCGACCGGAGATGGAGTACTGCTTGCCGCCGTACAGGATGTTGATGCGCTTCATGGTCCGAATCCCCTCTTCGGATCAGGGTAGGGGACAACGCGCCCGCAAGCTCGCAACGTGTGTCGATTGGCTCTACGCTCGGGTGCATGGC
This sequence comes from Herbiconiux oxytropis, assembly GCF_024979315.1. Taxonomy (GTDB): domain Bacteria; phylum Actinomycetota; class Actinomycetes; order Actinomycetales; family Microbacteriaceae; genus Herbiconiux; species Herbiconiux oxytropis. The sequence continues at coordinate 35,027 of NZ_JANLCK010000009.1, forward strand.
TATCGCGACACCCTACGAAGACCTCCTGCGCGACACGCTCCGGAACGGTGTGGCGAAATCCGACCGCACGGGCACGGGAACCCGCAGCGTCTTCGGCCGACAGCTGCGCTTCGACCTCTCGGAGGGGTTCCCACTCATCACCACGAAGCGCGTGCACTTCAAGTCGGTGGCCTACGAGCTGCTCTGGTTCCTCCGCGGCGAGAGCAACGTGCGGTGGCTGCAGGAGAACGGCGTCTCGATCTGGGACGAGTGGGCGAGCGCGGAAGGCGAGCTCGGTCCGGTCTACGGCGTGCAGTGGCGGTCGTGGCCGTCGCCGAGCGGCGAACCGATCGATCAGATCTCGCAGGTCATCGAGACCATCCGCACCGATCCCGACTCACGGCGCATGATCGTCTCCGCCTGGAACGTCGCCGAGATCCCGGAGATGGCGCTCGCTCCCTGCCACACGCTGTTCCAGTTCTACGTGGCCGATGGCAAGCTGTCGTGCCAGCTCTACCAGCGCAGCGCCGACCTGTTCCTCGGGGTGCCGTTCAACATCGCGAGCTACGCGCTGCTGACCCACCTCATCGCAGCGCAGACCGGACTCGAGGTGGGCGACTTCGTCTGGACCGGTGGAGACTGCCACATCTACGACAATCACGTGGAGCAGGTCGAACTCCAGCTCGAGCGCGACCCCTACCCCGCGCCCACCCTCCGCATCACGCGCGAGCGACCGAGCGTGTTCGACTACGAGTACGACGACATCGAGGTCGTGGACTACGTGCACCACCCGGCCATCCGCGCCGCCGTCGCCGTATGAGCCGTGAGGTCGTGGGTCTGGGCGGTGACCTCGTGGGCGTGAGCCCATGAGCGTCGCGCTCGTGTGGGCCCAGGCCCGCGATGGCGTGATCGGAGAGGGCGGGGGCATCCCGTGGCATCTGCCGGAGGATCTCGCGCACTTCCGCGAGCTCACCGGCGGCTCGACCGTCGTCATGGGGCGGAAGACCTGGGACTCGCTGCCGGAGCGGTTCCGGCCGCTCCCCGCGCGGCGGAACGTGGTGGTGACCCGGCAGGAGGGCTGGACTGCGGAGGGCGCGGAGACCGCCGGCTCGCTCGAGCAGGCGCTGGGTTCGGGGGCTCCCGGCAACACGCGACGTGACGGCAGCGGCGACGGCGGGCAGCCGGTCTGGGTGATCGGCGGTGGCGAGATCTACCGCCAGGCCCTGGAATTCGCCGACCGGCTCGAGATCACCGAGGTCGACCTCGAGGCCGGCGGCGACACGCGGGCACCGGATGCGGGACCGGGGTGGGTTCGGGAAGTGACTCCCGCGGAGGGCTGGCTGGAGTCCCGCACGGGCATCCGCTACCGCTTCGTGTCGCTGACACGGGCCCGCACCCTCCGAGAGCCCGCTCAGTCGTAGACGTGCACGACAAGCCAATGGTGGTCGCCGTGGTGCCGCACGAGGTCGAAGACGCGACTGCGGCCCTGAGGATCGGTGGCCTGGAAGCGCCAGGCCGCGAACTCCGGCGGATGCGTGGTCCAGTACAGGCCCTCGGGCTCGGTGGGCCGGTCGGTGACGCGCCAGCGTTCCCCGCGCCACAGCATGCGCACCGGAGCCGGCGTGCCCACCGAGGTGGTGCCGGGCACCGCCTCACCCTGGCCGAACCACAGGGTGGCGACATCCGTGAGATCAAGGGTGCTCATGGTGGCCTCCAGACATTCGAAGATGTGTTCGAGTTCGAGTATCACCGAGAGGGGTGCGACACGCCAAGACCGGCGGCGCGAGGAGACCGGACCGCTTGACAGCGGTCGGCGAGCCTAAGCCGGCACGTCGGCGGCGCGCCGTGGGAGCACCCAGCCGGGGCGGACGTAGTGGCAGGTGTAGCCGCTCGGGTAGCGCTCCAGGTAGTCCTGATGCTCGGGCTCGGCCTCCCAAAAGTCGCCCGCGGGCGCCAGCTCGGTGACCACCGGTCCGGGCCACAGGCCCGAGGCGTCGACGTCGGCGATCGTGTCCTCGGCCACGTGGCGCTGCTCGTCGTCGAGGTAGTAGATCCCCGAGCGATAGCTCGTGCCGAGGTCGTTGCCCTGACGGTTCTTCGTCGACGGGTCATGGATCTGGAAGAAGAACTCCAGGAGCGACCGGTAGCTCGTCAGCGCGGGGTCGTACGTGATCTCGATGGCCTCGGCGTGCGTGCCGTGGTTGCGGTAGGTGGCGTTCGGCACGTCGCCTCCCGTGTAGCCCACGCGGGTGTCTCGCACCCCGGGGCGCCGGCGGATCAGATCCTCCATGCCCCAGAAGCAGCCTCCGGCCAGAATCGCGGTCTTGGTGGTCATCGTGCGTCCTCCTCGGTGGTGGGGATGGTGCTGGTCGTGGCGGCGGCGCCGAACAGCGAGGCGTACTCGCCGTAGCCCTCCGCCTCGAGCTCGGCCAGCGGCACGAAGCGCAGCGATGCCGAGTTGATGCAGTAGCGGAGTCCGCCGGCCTCGCGCGGCCCGTCCGGGAACAGGTGGCCGAGGTGGCTGTCTCCGTAGATGCTCCGCACCTCGGTGCGGGTCATCCCCCAGCTGCGATCGGTCTTCTCGACCACGTGCGAACGGTCGATCGGCCTCGTGAAGCTCGGCCAACCCGATCCGCTGTCGAACTTGTCGACGGAGGAGAACAGGGGCTCGCCCGAGACGACATCGACGTAGATGCCCGCCTCGTGGTTGTCCCAGAACTGGTTGCGGAAGGCGGGCTCGGTCGAGTCCTCCTGGGTGACGGCGTACTGCCGGCGGGAGAGGCGGGCGAGCGCCTCCGGGGTCTTGCGGTACTCGGTGGTCACGGTGTCTCCTCGGAAATCGCACCGCTGGCTGCGGCGGTCTACAGGTAGAACAGTCGTTCTGCACAAATAGTTCCCACTTGCCCTGACCCCGCTGAACGGCCGACACTGTTCCCATGACCGAGCCCATCGCATCCTGGATCGAGGGCTACCGTCGGGCCTGGGAGTCCAATGATGCCGCCGACATCGGAGCACTCTTCACGGAGGACGCCGAGTACCGCGATGGACCGCACAGCGCACCGTGGATCGGACGGGAGCAGATCGTCGAGCGCTGGCTCGCCCAACGAGACGAACCCGGCGAGGCCCGGTTCGAGTGGGAGGTGCTCTCCGATGACCCGGCGCTCTCGTTCGTGCAGGGCGTCAGCACCTATGCGTCGGGCAGGGTCTACGACAACCTGTGGGTCATCCGTCGCGATACCGACGGGCGGGCCTCGGCCTTCACGGACTGGTGGATCGAGCGCGGCTGACGCCCGAGCGGGGCTGATAATCTGCCTACGGCGGAATCTCCGGCGAACGCCGGACGAACAGCGGGCCCGGACCCACAGCGAGCCCGGACCCACAGCGAGCAGAGACGAGCAGAGAAGCCCGATGACTTCGAATCCCACGACCTCCGAACCGAAGCGCACCTGGGGCCGTCAGACCGTCCCCGGCGAGATCGCCCGTTCGTGGCTGCTCGTGTCGGCGACCCGGACCGACCTGTTCCCGGTGGCGCGCAACTCCCGAGCCGATCAGGTCGTGCTCGACATCGAGGACGGCGTCGACCCCTCGCACAAGAAGACCGCGCGCACCGACGTGGTCGAATGGCTGCACACCGAGGACGGCACCGGCTGGGTGCGCATCAACGACCGCGGCTCCGACTTCTGGGGCGACGACGTCGACGAGCTGAAGGGGGCGCCCGGTCTCCGCGGAGTCATGCTCGCGAAGACCGAGTCGGCCGCCGACGTCACCGAGACGTTCGACCGCCTGGGTGGCAAGACGCCCGTGCTCGCTCTCGTAGAGTCGGCGCTCGGCATCGAGGAGTCGGTGTCGATCGCCCGTGCCCGCGGCGCCTTCCGCCTCGCGTTCGGCAGCGGCGACTACCGCCGCGACACCGGCACGAGCGCCGAGGACATCGCGATGGCGTATCCGCGCTCGCGCCTGGTCATCGCCAGCAGGGTGGGCAAGCTGCCAGGCCCGATCGACGGCCCCACCGTCTCGTCGAGCCACCCGATCCTGCGCGAGCAGTCGGCGGTGGCCGTGACGCTCGGCCTCACGGGCAAGCTCTGCCTCGACATCGAGCAGCTGCCCGTCATCAACGAGGCCATCAGCCCCACGCAGTCCGACGTGACCTGGGCGCGCGACTTCCTCGACGACTTCGAGGCCCGTGGCCGCGTCATCCGCGACGGCAGCGACCTTCCCCGCCTCGGCCGCGCCGAGAAGATCGACAAGCTGGCCCGCGCCTTCGGCGTGCAGCCCCTGCCTTCTCCGCAGGGACCGCAGCCCGGCGTCGGCTACTGAGAACACGGAGGTAGGACATGCCGTTCCGCAGTCAGGAGACGCTGGAGCGCTGGGTGCAGGAGTTCCTCGAGGAGGGTCCGCCTCTGCCCGGAGTGATCGATGTGCTGCGCCACGACGGGGAGGCGGGCGACGACACCGGACTCGTGATCGTGAGGCTGAGGAATGCCACCACGGAGGTCTACCTCCAGCCCGTCGCTCCCGGCGAACCGGAGTACGAGGTGGTCTTCGGTGCACGGGACAGCGACTTGACGCTGCGAGCGCAGGGGGTTCAGGCCCTCGCGGATGACCTCGCTCTGGCCGCCGCCCTCTGCACGTTCCTCGAGCGCAAGTCGCGGGAGCACCTCGCTCGGCAGTGACCTAGCCTTCGACCTCGAAGGTGCCCGAGATCACCGCGCGAGCCAGGGTGTGGCCGAACATGCTGAACCCGAGGAACGCGGGCGTCGCATCCGCTCCGACCTCCAGCGACTCCACGTCGAGCGCGTGCACCGCGATGAAGTACCGGTGCGGGCCGTGGCCGGCGGGCGGCGCGGCACCGAGGTAGCGGGCGAGGCCGCCGTCGTTCTTCAGCTGCACCGCCCCCGCGGGCAGGCCCGATCCGCCGTCGTCGCCGGCACCGCTCTCGAGCGAGGTCGTCGCGACGGGGATGCCCCCGACGGCCCAGTGCCAGAATCCGCTCGTGGTGGGGGCATCCGGATCGAAGACCGTGACGGCGAAGCTCTTCGTCTCGGGCGGGAAACCGCTCCACGAGAGCTGAGGGCTGACGTCCTGCCCGCCGGCGCCGAAGATGCCGCTCACCTGCGGGGCTTCGAGCGGGGCGCCGTCGGTGACGTCGGTGCTCGTGAGCTCGAAGCCCGGCACCTCGGCGATGGCATCGTAGGGGGTGGGGGATGGCGTGGTCATGGGGTTCTCCTTGCCCGGGCACCTTCTGAGGCCGTCCTCACCAGTCTCACCCGATCGGCTGCGCACCGGTATGCCGACCCCGACGGGAGGGCTGCGTCGGCGGATCCTCGGGCGCGTCGTCGGCGGCGGGCATCGGCAGGGCCGAACCGATGAGGAAGTCGGCCGCGGCGAGCGCCGGGCGCCCGTCGGCGAGCCAGACGAGGTAGTCGGCGTAGGGATCCTCGCCCTCGACAGGGCGCGTCGTCTCGCGCCGTCTCCCCAGCATCCGCAGCCCCCGCACGTGCCCCATGCCGGGCAGTCTGCCGGATGAAGTCGAACAACACCTGTATAGGAGATGTCTGTCGGCGTGGCGCGGGGTGCTCCCTAGCGGGCGGTGGCATCGGACGGCGTCGAGGCGCGGGGCGCGCCCGTCGCGGCCGCGACGTCCGCGAGCGTGTCGCCGGGCTCGCGGCCCAGAAGGTGCCCGAGGTCAGGGCCGGGGCTGCCGAGGAAACCGTGCCGGACGTTCGTGTGGATCGACATCAGCATCGCCGGCTGGAACGGCTTCAACCCCGCCCGATCGAGCTCCTGGCGGCGGTGGTCGAGCGACACGTCGACGAGCGGGACTCCGAGATGCTCAGCGACGTCGGCGGCGGTCACGGGAGTGCCGACGAGGTCATAGGTCCGCCCCTCGTGCCGGTGAGGGGCCTCAGCGACGACGGCCGCGGCCTCCGCGAGGTCCTCTCGGCTGACGGCGGCCAGCGCGCCGTCACCGAAGGCGGAGGTCAGCCGGTTCCCCGACCAGCCGAGGAGCGAGCCGAACAGGTCGGCGTAGAGGCCGTTCCGCAGGATCGTCCAACTCAGGGTGCTCTGCTGGAGCCGCCGCTCCGTCCATCGATGCGCCAAAGCGAAGCCGAGGTGGTCTCCGGCGGAGGTGAGGCTCGTGTACACGACATGAGCGACCCCGTCACGCTCCGCTGCCGTGATCACCGCGTCGTGGCGTGCGACCACGACGTCGTCCTCGGCCTCCCCGGCTGAGACCAGGACGAGTGTGTCGACACCACGCAATGAGATGCTCTCCGGGTCGTCGAAGTCGAGCGTGCGCAGATCTCCGCGTGCGGCGCGGCTGGTGCCCGTGGCGACGACGTCGCGCTGCGAGAGGGTGGAGAGGATTGCGCGGCCGAGCTTGCCCGATGCGCCGGTGACGAGGATCAACAGATCGCCTTTCGTGGTCCTGTGCGGTAACTAGGCTGATTCTGTTCCGGCTCCGCGGATCCTCACAAGAAGGCACTCTCATGTCACTGACGCACACCGAAGTAACCGCAGAGCTCGAGCCGTGCGGCAAGCGGGAGCACCCGGACTGCGGCATCCGGGATGTGCTCGATCGGGTGGGCGACACATGGTCGGTGCTCGTCGTCGTCGAGCTGTCCTCCGGAGCGCGGCGGTTCGGGGAGCTGCAGCGCGCGATCGACGGGATCTCGCAGCGCATGCTGACCCTGACGCTCCGGCGGCTCGAGCGCGACGGTCTCGTCGAGCGGACCGTCTCTCCCACCATCCCACCGCAGGTGACCTACGCGCTGACCGATTCCGGGAGCAGCCTCACGCATCTGATCCGCGCTCTCGCGGACTGGTCCATCGAGCAGCGCCCTGCCATCGCCGGGGCTCGTCAGAGCTACGATGACGCGCACCCGGGCCACTCCATCCGCTGAGCGGGATGGCCCTACCGGCGACCGAAGGTGACGGGTTCGCCCCGCCAACCCGTCCTGCGGAGAAACCCCTCCCACGTGAGCGATGTGGGATCGACGGTCCGGCTCCACGCGAGGTCGCGATCCTCCCGGAAGTACCCGAGATCCACTGCGTACCGGGCCATACCGAGGATCTCCTCGACCTCCTGAGGATTCTCGCGCAGGGAGGGGACGTGCTCCAGGAGGCCCGTGCGCGTCGTGGCGTCTCCGTACTCGGCCGGGAGTCCCGTGACGCGGGAGAACGTCTCGACCATCTCGGCCGGGGAGATGACGTCGCCGACGATCGGCAGCGAAGCGCCCCCGTAGGCGTCCGGGTCGGAGAACACCTCGAGGACGGCCGGGCCGGTTGCGGTGAGCGGATCCACGAACGGGGCCCGGAAGTCCTCGGGCAGGTAGAAGGGCATCTGCACGGTCTGCCCGTCGATCTGCGGCGCGTAGTACTCCAGCGCGTTGGTGTAGAAGAACGAGAGCATGACGAAGGTGTGCCCGATCGGCAGACCCCGGATGTGGTCGGCGACCCGAGCTTTGTCGGTGAAGTGCGGAGCGTACCGACCTCCCGACGAACGCTCGTCGACGTTCTCGAGTGTGCTGAACACGACGTGGTCCACCCCTGCCTCCACCGCGGCATCCGCCAGCTGGCAGCCGAAGGAGAACTCCTCCGTGGAAGGCGGAGCGATGGGCGGGGTCATCAGGAAGGCTCCCTGGGCTGATCCGAACGCCTCCACGAGCCGGCGCTCGTGGCCCGGCGCCAGAGGAACCTCGGCGATCTCCGCTCCCATCTCAGCCAAGCTGCGAGCCTGGGCGGAATCGGCGGTCCGGGTCAGGGCACGCACCCGGAACCTGCCGCTCTCGAGCAGGGACGTCGTGACGCTCCGGCCCTGCTTGCTGGTGGCACCGGTGACGACGATCAAGGGTGTGCTGTTGTCTGGCATCTGCGTTTCTCTCCTTTTCATATCGTGACATCGCGATATGACAATATTAAATGCCGGGCGGCCCTCGGATCGCGATATCGAAATATGATGGTGCGAATCGAGGAGAGGAGATGATCCCGTGATGCCGGAGAACAGTCCGCGCTCAGAGGCCGGGCAGCACGCTCCGCTCGAGGCGGTCGAGGCCCTGAAAGCGCTCGCGAACCCGGCGCGCCTGCAGATCATGGAGTGGCTGCGGGATCCGCACACCGAGTTCGCGGAGTGGGAACCCATCGCCGATCGCGACGAGGTCGGCGTCTGCGTCAGCCACTTGCAAGCCAAGTCGGGTCTCGCGCAGTCGACGGTCTCCTCGTACATGACGACCCTCGAGCGCGCGGGCCTCGTGCGGTCGACGCGGATCGGCAAGTGGATCCACTACCGCCGGGACGAGCACGCGATGTCGCGGTTGGCGGGGGTGCTCCACACGCCCTCCTGAGACAGGGGCGCGGCGCGAAAAAGCCCCCTCAACGCCTTGCGGAGCAAGGGTTCAGGGGGCTTTCAATGGCGGTACCGGTGGGATTTGAACCCACGGTGGAGTCTCCCCCACACAACTTTTCGAGAGTTGCACCTTCGGCCGCTCGGACACGGTACCGAGGAAGAGTGTACGCGAGGCGCGCGCGTGTCGCCAATCGAGGTGTCGACGTGCCATTCTGAAGCGATCGGAGGGCCGGAGGGGGTCGACGTGGTGGCGGACGATCGCAGGCGGCACTGGGAGAGCACGACCTCCATTCCGCTCGTCACGCTCTCGCTCGTGTTCATCGCCGCCTACTCGGTGCGGGTGATCGCGGTCGGCCTGCCGCGCGGCGCCGAGGTGACCCTCAACGTGGTGATCGCCGCGATCTGGGCGGTGTTCGCCGCCGACTACCTCGTGCGGCTCGCCCTCGCCGCCGACAAGGGCCTGTACTTCCGCACGACCCTGCTCGACCTGCTCTCGGTGCTCGTGCCGGTGTTCCGCCCGTTCCTGCTGCTCAGCCGGCTGAAGGACATCCCGTACTTCCGCCGGCACAGCGGATCGTCGGTGCGCCTCCGGCTCGTCATCCACGCCGCCCTCTTCGTGGTGCTGTTCGTCTACTCGATCTCCCTCGCCGTGCTGGCCGCCGAGCGCGGCGCATCCGGTGCCAACATCGAGAACTTCGGCGACGCCATCTGGTGGGCGTGCGTGACCATCGCCACCGTCGGCTACGGCGACGTCTACCCCGTGACGGGGCTCGGCCGGGTTCTCGCCGTCGTCCTCATGTTCGGTGGCATCGCGATCGTGGGCGTCGCCACCGCCACGATCGTGTCGTACCTGAACGAGCGGATCGGGCACCAGCGCCGCGGGGAATGAGCCACCCGCTTCACAACGACTCGCGGGCGGATGTTCGCTTCCCGTTCAGATTCGCGTGCTTGAGTCGTTCTCACAGCACCACGGACGGGTCGCAACCCCTGAGGCCCGCACCTCACCCGAATGGAACTCCTGTGAGTATCAGAACGGCCGAGTACCCGAGGCCGAACCACTTCCTCCTGCACCTCAGCGACACCCACCTGCTCGCCGGAGGCGGCAAGCTCTACGGCGTCGTGGACAGCGAGGAGCTGCTGCGCTCCCTCTTCGACGAGGTCGAGGCATCCGGAGGCCGACCCGAGGCCATCGTCTTCACCGGCGACCTCGCCGACAAGGGCGAAGCGGATGCCTACAGCCGGCTGCGCGCGATCGTGGAGCCGGCCGCCGCACGGCTCGGCGCCCAGGTGATCTGGGTGATGGGGAACCACGACGACCGCGCCTCGTTCCGCGAGGGCCTGCTCGGCGAGGTGCCGACCGACCGCAGTGTCGACCGCGTCTACGACGTGAACGGGCTGCGCGTCATCACGCTCGACTCGACCGTGCCGGGGCACCACCACGGCGAGATCTCGAGCGACCAGCTCGACTGGCTCGCCGAGGAGCTCGCCTCCCCCGCGCCCCACGGCAGCATCCTCGCCCTGCACCACCCGCCCGTGCCGAGCGTGCTCGACCTCGCCGTGGCCGTGGAACTGCGCGACCAGCGGGGCCTCGCCGAGGTGCTCGAGGGCTCCGACGTGCGCTCCATCATCGCCGGCCACCTGCACTACTCCACCACCGCGACCTTCGCGGGCATCCCCGTCTCCGTCGCATCCGCCACCTGCTACACGCAGGACCTCAACGTCGAAGTCGGCGGCACGAAGGGCCGTGCGGGCGCGCAGGCGTTCAACCTCGTGCACGTCTACGAGCACACCGTGCTGCACTCCGTGGTGCCGCTCGGGAGCCACCCGGCCCTCGACCACATCTCGGCCGAGGAGACCCGCCGACGGCTCGAGGCCAAGGGCGTGATGATCGCGGATGCGGTGAGCCCGCAGGTCTCGCCCGAGCCGCCGCTCACGCTCTCGATGCCGCTGCCGCTCTCGCTGGCCGCGACCGCCACTGCGGCGGCCCTGGCCGCTACGCCGGCGCCTGAACCTGAGCTGGTTCCGACGGACGCGTGACGGGGGCCTCGCTCGTGGGCACCTCCCACGGGGCGGGGAACGGGAAGTAGCGCTCGAGGAACGAGATGACCGCGGTCGTGCGCTCCTCGACACCGATCTCGGGCTTGGAGCCGTCGTTGAGGCAGAACATGTCCATCGACCGCTTCTTCAGCAGCGTGTCCATCTCCTTGAGCGCGACCTTGAGGGTGGTCTCGATGTAGCGCACCTTCGCCTCGGTCTGCACCACGGCCCGGCCCGTCATGAGCGCGTAGTAGTGGTAGAACGAGTTGGTCACCGAGATGTCGGTGGCCGAGCGGAAGGGGCTCGCCGCCGTGCGCGCGAACTCCGCCTCGAACTCGTTCTCCATCTCGAACAGCACGCTCTTGCGGAGCGGCGCCGCGCAGTGCTCGAGGTGGCGGGTGGTGACCCGGCCGAAGCGGTTCTGCAGCAGCTCGCGGTTGACGCGCGCGGCGTTCTCGAATCCGCTGCGGTGCAGAGCGTTCTGGCCGAGGCCGATGCGGGTGTCGGCCTCGACGAACTTCGTGATGCCGCCGGGTGAGAAGAAGAGATCGGGCGTGACCGGGCGACCGAAGAACATGTCGTCGTTGGAGTAGAGGAAGTGCTCGGCGATGCCGGGGATGCGGTGCAGCTGCGCCTCGACGGCGTGCGAGTTGTGCGTGGGCAGGTCCGACGGGTTCCTGAAGAACTGCTCGCTCGGCATGATGGTGACCCGGGGGTCGTCGGCGAGCCAGGCGGGCTTCGGCGAATCCGTCGCGATGAAGATGCGGCGCACCCACGGGGCGAACATGTAGACGCTCCGCAGGGCGTACTTGAGCTCGTCGATCTGGCGGTAGCGCGCCTCGGAGTCGTCACCCTCCCCCACGACATACGCCGCCATGCGCTTGGCCCGTGCTCGCTGGAACTCGATCGCGGTGCCGTCGACCCAGGAGAAGACCATGTCGATCTCGAACGGGACGTCGCTCGCGAGCGCGCTGAACATGCCCTCGATGGTCGCCCAGGTGCGGCCGTAGAGGTCGACCGTGGTCTCGACGAGTTCCTGGGCGGGGATCGTGCGCCGGGTCAGCGAGTTCTCGGCGGGGGCCTCGATGAACTCGCCGTCGCGCTGCCAGAACTCCAGCTGCACGGCCGACTCGACGCCGTAGCGGAGACGGCCGATGGGTTCGATGCGGGGGCGGTAGAGGCGCACGACGCGCGCCTTCGGGTCGCGCGCGAGCTTGCCATCGGCTACGAGCACGGCGGGCGATCGCGGCGCCTTCGCGTAGAAGGGCTCCCCGGCCATGGCGTCGATGAGTGCCGTCTTGGCGCGCTTGCGGTGCTTCCAGTCGACCGCCAGCACGGGCCGCTCGTCGTTGCCGCGCACGAGGAGGAACGGCACGCGTGAACCCTCGAGGGTGTCGGCGATGAAGAAGAGGTCTTCGATCATCGACTCGCGCGGGGTCGAGTGACCGTTCAGCAACGTGAGCTGCCCCTTGCGGAGGACGATGTCGTCCCGGTCGAGCGAGATGGGGTGCGTGGTCGCAGCCCGGAGCACGGATTCGAGATGCGGAGTCGCAGACACGCCATCGATCACAGTCGCCTCCTCAGGTCGGAATCCAGGTTTCGTCGGGTCTCCTGTCATTGGTGCCAGACCCTTCATTCTACGCCTCCGCCAGGGCTTCGAGATCACCGGAACGGCGGGCATGCTGCGTGTTAGCCTTGCCTAAGTAGGGCGGGTCGACACGTGCACGCCCTCCGACTGAAAGGTTCATTTCGCGATGAGCTACATCCGCTCCACCGCCTTCGAGGAGACCGGCTACGTCGTCCTCGACCGTCACGACCAGGCCGCAGACCCGAAGGAGTGGCTCGACCTGGAGTACGTCGACTGGAAGTCCTCGGGGCAGACCCGCTTCGCCCCGCTCGCGAGCGCGTTCGGCGAGATGGAGTGCGACGGATTCTGGAACCACTCGCCCGCCCGCACCGACAAGGACGGCGTGTGGGTTGCGGCGAATGTGGAGAAGGCCCCCGTGCTGAAGGCGCGCGCTGAGGAGCCCGGCGCGAACATCGGCCGTTGCCGCGTGATCGAGCTGCAGCCCAACGACTACGCCAACGCGCTCTACAACCTGCACCAGGACGACAACAACCGGCTCAACCCGGACGGCACGGGCTGGATCGTACGCGGCTTCTTCAACCTCTCCGACGACCCGGAGTCCTACCTGATCCTCCGCGAGGACCGCTTCGACCCCGAGACCGAGGTGCGCATCCCGCTGCCCGCGGGCGCCCAGGTGATCGTCGACACGCAGCGGTTCTGGCACGCGGTGTGGCAGAAGGGCCCCGAGCCCCGCTACTGCCTCATCACCTCGTGGGAGTCGGGCCCCGAGCTCGACGCCTACATCGAGCGCCACCACGGCGACCCGCACTCCCCGAGCGCGCCGCTGGACCCCGCCTTCGTCGAGAGCGCCCAGGCCGACGTGCGCCGACGGCTCGCCGAGCGCGCCGCCACCATCTCGGCCAGAAGCCGTCCGGGCGCCGCGATCGAGCCCGACGACAGCGACGACTGAGCCCTTCTCCGACGGGCTCTCGCCCGGTGTCGGTGGGCGCGTCTAGGGTGTGGGCATGGCCACGAGATCCACGACCGCGTACCGCTGCACCGAGTGCGGGTGGCAGACTGCGAAGTGGGTGGGGCGTTGCGGCGAGTGCCAGTCGTGGGGCACCGTGGTGTCGGCCGCCGAGAACGAGGGGATCGCGCGCGCCGTGCGGGCCACGGTGCTCGACGCGGCCCGGATCGCCCGCCCGATCACCGAGATCAGCTCCGACGTGGCGGCGCACTGGGCCACCGGCATCGGCGAGTTCGACCGGGTGCTCGGCGGCGGCCTCGTGCCCGGCGCGGCCATCCTGCTCTCGGGCGAGCCCGGCGTCGGCAAGTCGACGCTGCTGCTCGAGGTGGCGGCAAAGGCCGCCGAGGAGCATCTGCGCGTGCTCTACGTCTCGGCCGAGGAGTCGGTGTCGCAGGTGAAGCTGCGGGCCGAGCGCACCCACTCCCTCTCCCCCACTCTCATGCTCGCGGCCGAGACCGATCTCGCCACGATCCTCGGCCAGATCGACGCCGTCGAGCCGCACCTGCTCATCGTCGACTCGGTGCAGACCGTGTCGTCGTCGTCGCTCGAGAGCGCCGCGGGCAGCCCCACCCAGGTGCGGGAGGTGGCGTCTGCGCTCATCCGCGTGGCCAAGGACCGCTCGCTGCCCGTGCTGCTCGTGGGGCACGTCACGAAAGACGGTTCCATCGCGGGGCCGCGCGTGCTCGAGCACCTGGTGGATGTGGTGTGCCAGTTCGAGGGCGACCGGCAGACGGCGCTGCGGTTCGTGCGGGCGCTGAAGAACCGGTTCGGGCCGACGGATGAGGTGGGCTGCTTCGAGATGACGTCCGACGGCATCGCCGAGGTGCCCGACCCGAGCGGGTTGTTCCTCTCGCGCGGGTCGGACGCGGTGTCGGGCACCTGCGTGACCGTGGCGCTCGAGGGCCGGCGCGCCCTGCCGGTCGAGGTGCAGGCGCTCGTGGTGTCGACGCCCTCGCCCAACCCGCGACGGGTCACGAACGGGGTCGACTCGTCGCGCGTGGCCATGATCCTCGCGGTGCTCGAGCGTCGGGCGCGGATCCCGCTGAGCGACAAAGACGTGTACGTGTCGACGGTGGGCGGCGTGAAGCTCACCGAGCCGGGCGCCGACCTCGCGATCGCCCTCGCCCTCGCCTCGGCCTCGAACGACAAGCCGCTCGCCCACGACCTCGCGGCCTTCGGCGAGATCAGTCTCGCGGGCGAGGTGCGGCCGGTGTCGTCGAGCCGCATCCGCGCGGCGGAGGCACGGCGGCTCGGCTTCACCACGATCATCGACGACGAGGCGGGCCAGCTCGTCCGCGCGCTGGGACGCGCGTTCCGCTAGCGGGGGTGGCGGCCGGGCTGTCGGGCTGTCAGGCCCTCGGGTCGGATGCCGGCGGACTTCGCCAAGCCTGACGGTGACCGACGCGCAGATCGGCGCGCTGGCGGCGAGCCGTGGCGAAGTCCGCGCCTGGCGGGTGGGACGCCCGGCTCAGACGTGGGGGACGAAGGCCTGCCAGGCGAGGCGGCGGGAGCCTCGGGGGTCGGCCTCGACGCGGTCGATGGGCGCGATGATGAGGGTGAGGCGCTCGGTCTCGTCGTAGGCCGGCCACGCGGTGGCGTCGACGCGGCCGTCGCGGGCGAACGAGAGCCAGTGGGCCCGCATCCGCCTGGCCGCCCCCTTGAAGGCCCGCCGGCCGCCGAGGATCGTCATGAGGCGGCCGAAGGGCCCGTCGAGGCGGTCGAAGATCGCGAACAGGTCGAGGCCGTGCGTGGCGTCGAAGCCCGCGAGGCGCACCAGCCGCGGAGCGATGTCGAAGCGGTAGAAGTGCACTGGCGCGAACCGCGAGTGCCGCTCGGCCACCTTCACGGTCGGGTACCAGAATGCGTAGTCGCCGCCGAAGTCAGCGGCGGCCCGCTGGGCGGGGAGGCCAGGGTACTCGGCCTTGATGGCCTTGCGGGACTTCTTCTTCGTGCGCGCGAAGATGGCCCGGATGCGTTTGGGCGTGGTGGCGAGGATGTCGAGCCTGCCGGTGAAGAGCGAGCCCTCGCGGTCGTTGGTGCCGATGATGAGAGGCACCCGCGCAGCCCGGCCCTCCTTGAACGCGTCGAGAGGGCGTTCGGGCAGCACGTCGCCGTCGATGACCGGGGAGAGCACGATCGTGCCGGGATGCGCATCCGGGGTCGCGAGGGTGAGCGTGACCGCCGCATCGACGAGCTCGCCCGCCGAGGCGTCGACGAGGAGACGGCCGGCGGAGTCGTCCGAGGTCGACTCGACGCCGTCGGTGTCGATCGACTCCATCAGCAGCTCGGCGAACTCCTCGGCCCAGACCGCCGCCATCTCGGGCAGGTAGATGGCGTTCGCCGGTGAGCTCTGGGCGATCGCGCGGGCGAAGAGGCCGTGCGCGCTCGGGGTCGCCATGAGCGTCGTGACGGCGTTGCCCCCGGCCGACTCGCCGAAGAGGGTCACGTTGCCGGGATCCCCTCCGAACGACGCGATGTTGTCGTGCACCCACTCGAGCGCGGCCACCTGGTCGCGGAGCCCCAGGTTCGACTCGATCGGGCGCTCCGGCGTGGAGTAGCGCGTGAGGTCGAGGTAGCCGAGGGCGCCGAGCCGGTAGTTGAAGCTCACGAACACCACCCCGCCTTCGCGCACGAGCGCCTCGCCGTTCCGCGGATGCTCGGCCGAGGAGCCGACACTGTAGGCGCCGCCGTGGATGAAGACCATGACCGGGAGCTTCTCCCCCGGCGCGTCGGCCCGCAGCACGTTGACGGTGAGGCAGTCCTCGGACATCGGGGTGGAGCGCGAGGTGCCGATGAAGTTGCCGTTGCGCGACTGCATGGCGACCGGGCCGAACGCTGTCGCCTCGCGGACTCCTCGCCACGGCTGCACCGGAGCCGGAGCGCGGAACCGCAGCGAACCCACCGGAGGGGCTGCGAACGGGATCCCGCGCCACCAGCGGAAGCCGCGACGGGCCGCCCCACGGACGACGCCTCCGGTCACCCCCACCTCGAGTCCGTCGCCGCTCACGCTCGGCATCGTAGCCCCGCCGGCTGAACGGCCGGGGCCGGAGCGGGCCACGGCTGCACGATCGGCTACTGCAGGATGAACTGCTTCGAGTCGGGAGCCGTGATGCCGGCCACCTGCACATTGAGGTGGTACGAGGCTCCGGCGGCAGGGACCTGCGGCCGGTCGGTGGCCGCGCAGGTCTCGGGCGAGGAGCGCGTGCGGTCCCAGCCGAAGGGCGTGGAGGAGACCACGACGCCCGGCTCGAGCAGAGCGGGGGTGTCGCTCGGATCGGTCTGGCAGTCGGCGGAGACCCAGTAGGTCTCGTCGCCGCTCGTGATCGTGTAGAGCTGCTGCGAGGTGCCGGCGTTGATGGTGCAGGCCTCGGCGCCCGTGTTCTGGATGGTGAAGGAGAGCTGCGGGTTCGCCCCGGCCGCGTAGGTGTCGGCGTCGGTCACGGCGGCGAGGGCGATGTTGCCGGCGGCGCAGGCGGGCGCGGCACCGCTCGCGTCGGCAGGGGCGTCGACGGCACCCGGAGCCGAGCCGTCGGTCGCGCCGGCGACTCCGGTGCCGTCGGCGGGCGCAGTGCCGTCGGCCGGCGCGGTGGTGGCACCCGTCGAGGCGGCGGGCAGACCGCCCCCGCCCTCGGCCTCGGCACCGGCTCCTGGCCGCACGACGATCAGCACGACGATTGCCACGAGCGCTGCCAGCACCGCGAGCACGAGGGCGCGTCGGCGCCAGTAGACCTTCTTCGAATGCGGCCCCACCGGATGCCTCAGAGTCGACATGAACACAGGGTAACCAGCCCGCGCGCCTCTACCCCGCCGCACCGCCGTGAGTCGCGAGGCCGAACGCCTCGAGTTCGGCCTCGTCGAGCATCCGGGAGCGGATCAGGAAGCGCTTGCCCTCGGGGGCCTCGATCGAGAATCCGCTGCCGCGGCCGTCGACGAGGTCGATCGTGAGGTGCGTGTACTTCCAGTACTCGAACTGCGAGCGCGACATGTAGACGTCGACGGGGTAGATCCCTTCGACCTGCAGCGTGCCGATCCGGATGTCGCTCGCGCCCACCCGGAACATGCCGACCGGGTAGCACATCGGCGACGAGCCGTCGCAGCAGCCACCTGACTGGTGGAACATCAGCTGCCCGTGGGTCGTGGCGAGATGCCGCAGCATGTCTGCTGCGGCATCCGTCACATCGACCCGCGACGCCGTGCCCGTGGCCTCGGGGGTGTCGGGCATCAGAAGAATCCCATGGGCCCGTCGGCGTACGAGACCAGGAGGTTCTTGGTCTGCTGGTAGTGGTCGAGCATCATGCGGTGGTTCTCCCGCCCGATACCGGACTGCTTGTAGCCGCCGAAGGCAGCGTGAGCCGGGTACTGGTGATAGGTGTTCGACCAGACACGACCGGCCTGAATCGCCCGGCCGGCACGGTAGAGCTGTGATCCGGAGCGCGACCAGACGCCCGCGCCGAGGCCGTAGAGGGTGTCGTTGGCGATCGAGATGGCGTCGTCGTAGTCGTCGAAGCTCGTGAGCGCGAGCACCGGCCCGAAGATCTCCTCCTGGAAGATGCGCATGTCGTTCGTGCCCTCGAAGATCGTGGGCTGCACGTAGAAGCCGCCCGAGAGCTCGCCGCCGAGGTCGGCCCGCTCACCACCGGTGAGCAGCTTCGCGCCGCCCTGCTTGCCGATGTCCATGTAGCTGAGGATCTTCTCGAGCTGGTCGTTCGAGGCCTGCGCACCGATCATGGTCGACACGTCGAGCGGGTTGCCCTGCTTGACCTTCGCGACGCGGTCGAGGCCGTCGGCCACGAAGCCGTCGTAGATGGAGCGCTGCACGAGCGCGCGGCTCGGGCAGGTGCAGACCTCGCCCTGGTTGAGCGCGAAGAAGGTGAAGCCCTCGAGCGCCTTGTCGTAGAAGGAGTCCTTCTGGTCGGCGACGTCGGCGAAGAACACGTTGGGGCTCTTGCCGCCGAGCTCGAGGGTGACCGGGATGAGGTTCTCGCTCGCGTACTGCATGATGAGCCGGCCCGTGGTGGTCTCACCCGTGAACGCGATCTTGCGGATGTTGCTGTGGCTCGCCAGGGGAGCCCCGGCCTCGATGCCGAAGCCGTTGACGATGTTGAGCACGCCCGCCGGCAGCAGATCCTCGATCAGCTCGAGCAGCACGTGGATCGACGCGGGCGTCTGCTCGGCGGGCTTCAGCACGACGCAGTTGCCGGCGGCGAGCGCGGGGGCGAGCTTCCAGACCGCCATCAGGATCGGGAAGTTCCACGGGATGATCTGGCCGACCACGCCGAGCGGCTCGTGGAAGTGGTACGCGATCGTGTCGTGATCGATCTCCGAGATGCCGCCCTCCTGGGCGCGGATGCAGCCGGCGAAGTAGCGGAAATGATCGATGGCGAGCGGGATGTCGGCGGCGAGCGTCTCGCGCACGGGCTTGCCGTTCTCCCAGGTCTCGGCCACGGCGAGCAGCTCGAGGTTCTGCTCCATGCGGTCGGCGATCCGGTTGAGGATGACGGCGCGCTCGGCGACGCTCGTGGTGCTCCACTCGGGAAAGGCCTTCCAGCCCGCCTCGACGGCGGCATCGACGTCGGCTGCCGTGCCGCGGGCGACCTCGGTGAAGATCTGGCCCGTGATGGGCGTCGGGTTCTGGAAGTACTGGCCGCTCGCCGGCGGCGTGTAGCGGCCGCCGATGTAATTGTCGTAGCGCGGCTTGAAGGTGACGACGCTGCCGGGGGTGCCCGGGTTGGCGTAGACGTTGGGGGATTCCGCGGCCGGGGCGGCCTCGGCGTCGGGACGATCGGTGATGGTCATGGACTGCTCCTTCTGCGACGACGGTGTCGGATGCGCAGAACGCTACGCGCAGTGAGGTTGCATGGGGTTGCGGGGCGTCGCGTGAGCCGCTGCCGTCGGGCGTCAGGCTTCTGCGGTCAGGCGTTCGAGGTGCAGCACGATGCCGGCGCGCTTCGGCGAGCGCTGCGGGAGGAGACGGAGGGCCGCGATCCACACCTCGGCGTCGCCCCGGCCGTCTTCGGTGGCCGCGTAGTCGAGCAGCACGTCGAGGGCCGCGTCGCCGAGCATCGCCTCGCGGAGGCGGGCCCGCAGCTCGACGCGGATCTGCTCGATGCCGGGCGCATCCGACCCCGGGAGCAGGGGCCCGCGGTAGGCGGCGAGCGCCACCCGGTGGGCGCCGCGATCCAGCAGCGAGGTCACGTGGTGGGCGTCGAGCTCCACCGGGGCGGTGAGGCGATAGGGGCGGGAGTCGACGCCGACACCGTCGTCGACCCGGTCGAGGATGCGGCGCAGGCGCACGATCTCGGCGCGGAGGGTCACCGTCGCGGCGGCGTCGCCGTAGACGAGGTCGGCGAGGCGGGCGGCCGAGAGTCCCTCGCGGTGCCAGGCCAGCAGGGTGACGATCTCGGAGTGGCGGAGGCTGAGCGCGAGGGGCGGACCGGCCTCGGCCGTCGGGGGTGCCAGCTCGCCCGCATCTCGGCCGAGCACGTGCATCGAGAACGCGCGCGGGCGCATCCGCTCACCCGGAGTGGGGCGATGCGGGGCGGGGCGACGGGCCGGGGCGGGGCTGAGGCCGGCGGCGGCGCGACGGGCCGGGGCGAAGCCGGCCACCGCGATCCGCTCGTCGTGCGCGGGGCGGTCGCGGAGGGCGCGCAGCCGGAGCACCATGAGCTCCGCCTCGGCGGCGGCCGCGGTGGCCTCGATGAGCGGGAGGGTGTGCGGGTCGACGGCTCGGGCGTCGCCCGTGATGTCGATGACGCCGAGGATGCGCCGGGTCTCGGGGTCGTGCACGGGCACGGCGGTGCAGCTCCAGCCGTGCACGAGCCGGTTGAAGTGCTCGGAGTCGTGGATCTGGATGCCGTGGTCGAGCTCCAGGGCGGTGCCGGGCGCCGAGGTGCCGACCTGACGCTCGGCCCAGCCCGCCCCCTCGACGAACCGCATCTGCTCGGCAGCTCTCTTCGAGGCGCGGTCGCCCTCCACCCAGAGCAGCCGGCCCATCTCGTCGCCGACCGCCACGAGCAGGCCCGAGCCCTCCGCGTCGCGCACCAGCAGCTTGCGGATGACCGGGAGCACGGGAGCGAGCGGATGCGCGCGACGGAACTCGGCGAGCACGTCCTCCCCCACCTCGAGATCCGGCAGCAGGTGCTCCGGGTCGAGCTCGTGGCGCTTGGCGCGCTCCCAGGACTCGCTGACGACACGGCGGGGCGCTGCGCGCG
The DNA here is from genome assembly GCF_024979315.1 of Herbiconiux oxytropis. Taxonomy (GTDB): domain Bacteria; phylum Actinomycetota; class Actinomycetes; order Actinomycetales; family Microbacteriaceae; genus Herbiconiux; species Herbiconiux oxytropis. The sequence continues at coordinate 55,195 of NZ_JANLCK010000009.1, forward strand.
TCACGGCATCGGGGAGGGCGAGCCAGGGGCTGCTCATGGGTCCGCCAATCGTCGTCGATCGAGGGGTGCGCGAGGCGCGCGGTGCCCCCAGTATCGCTCTCCGGCCTGCCGGACGCCAGGGCGGGCCGGGCGGCTCCGCTCGGTGAGTCGCAGGTCTCGGGCGCCTCGAGCGTCAGCGGAAGGCCGGGAGCGTGTCCAGCTGGGTTCCGGATGCGGCGCCATCGGCGGGCACGAGCAGCACGCCGTCGGCCTCGGCGAGACCGCGGAGCATTGCGGAGCCGTGCCAGGCGGTGGGCAGGGCTCCCAAGGGGCCGAGGCGGTAGGGGCGGAGGGAGAGCGGCGCCCCGGGCGGAGCGATGGGCTCGGCCACCGTGACGCGGCCGAGGGTGGGCAGCGGCAGGCCCTGCATGCCGGCGAGCAGCGGATGCGCAAGGGTGTGCAGGCTCAGCAGCGCGGCGAGCGGGTTGCCGGGGAGGGCGACAACGAGCGCGCCACCCGGCAGCCGGGCGAGCAGGGTGGGCGCGCCGGGCCGCACGGCCACACCGTCGACGAGGACCTCTGCTCGCAGCGCGGTGAGCGCCGCCCGCACGTGGTCGGCACCCGAACGCCCGGTGCCGCCCGTGGTGACCACCAGCGAGGCCCGGCCCGCGGCGGCGCGGAGGGCTGCGAGGGTGGCGGCGAGGTCGTCGGGAGCCTTCTCGTTGTTCCCGACCCGGGCTCCGAGGGCGGCGAGGAGGGGCGGGAGGGTGAGGGTGAAGCTGTCGCGCACCTGGCCCGGGCGCGGGATGCCGCTGTCGACGACCTCGTCTCCCGTGCGCACGAGGGCCGCGGTGGGCCGCACGACGACGTCGACGGTGTCGAGACCGCAGGCCGCCGCGAGTGCGAGGTGGAGGGGGCCGAGGGTGCAGCCCGCGGGCAGCACGGTCTCGCCGCGGGCGGCCTCGGTGGCCGCCGGGCGGAGGTGACGGCCGGGTGCGGGCTCGCCCGCCGGGGCGTGGGGCGCGGTGTCGAGCTTCGTACGCCCGTCGGCACCGAGGGACAGCACGCCCAGTTCGCTGCGGAGCACGGCGTCGGCGCCGGCGGGCGGCACACCGCCGGTGAGGATGGGCGAGGCCTCGCCGTGCCGGAGCGCGGGGGTCTCGGTCGATCCGCGCACCGCGCGGAGCTCGCGAAGCCGCCACGGACCGCGGCCGGCGACGGCCCAGCCGTCCATGGCGGAGGTGACCGCGTGGGGCACGTCGCACAGCGCGATCAGTGGTTGCGCGAGCACACGACCGAGCGCGCTCTCGAGCGGGACGCGCTCCGTCGGCGTGCGGGCAGCCTCCCCCGCTCGGTGCGCGCGCCGCCTCGCCTCGAACCAGTCGGTCGGTGGGGAGTTCACGGCAGGTGCGGTCATCCGATGGTGCGGGGTCGAGCGTCGGTTCGGGAGTCTGCGTCGGTTCGGGAGTCTGCGTCGATTCGGGAGTCTGCGTCGGTTCGGGGGTCTGCGTGGCTTCCGGCGTCTGCGTCGACCGGGATGCCGACGGCGGAGGCGGGGCCGGTGACCCGGGTGCCGTCGAGTGAGAGCGGGAGTGTCGACTCCGGATCGAGGGCGAGCTCGGAGGACTGGGCGCCGCCATCCGGTTCCGGGGCGGAAGTGACCTCGGCGGTCGGCGGGATGTCGGCGATGAGGTCGCGCTCGGCGGCGGCGACGGCGGTGAGGTGCGTGGCGACGTCGAGCGCGGAGGCCAGCGCGGCAGCCGGGTCCTCCCCCGAGGCTGCGGCACGGCCCGCGGCGAACCCCGCGACATACGTGGTGAGGGGCGCGGCGGGGCGGCGGATCGCATGCGCCGCGGTTCCGGCGACGGCCAGGAGACCCTCGACGTCCACCACGAACCCCTCGAGGCGGAGTTCGGCGGCCACGCGGTGGGCCCAGGCGCCGAGCTCGGTGTTCAGGTCGTCTTGGGTGGTCATCGGTGCTCCTGGGCGGATCGGGGGTGAGCGTGGAATCGGCCGGCATCGGACCAGGTGTCGATGTCGGAGGACGAGCCGGCCGGGATCGGGACCTCGGTGATGCCGAGGCCCTCGAGGAGGCTGTGGAAGGGAGCGCCGTCGAGGCCGCCCGGCTCGCTGGATCGGACAGACACCCGGGCGCTGAGTGCGGCGAGACCGTAGACGGCGAGAAGGGGCTGGCGGCGCCCGTCGTGGTCGACGGCCATCACGGCCCACCCCTCACCGGATCCCCCACCGGCCCTTGGCGTGCCGGAGGATTCGGAGAGCACGGCGTCGAGCAGTGCCGGCAGTGCACGTTCCGCACCGGGCATGTCGCAGGCCAGGACCAGCAGCGCGTCCGGCGGAGTGGACACATCGGCGGCGAGATCGGCGAGACCGGCTAGACCAGCGGCGAGGGCGGCGGCCGGGCCCCCGAAGGGCGGGTCTTCTCGCGTGAGCGTGGCGGCGGCGGGGAGCGGGGCGAGCTCGTCGGGTCCGACAACCACCACGTGGCGGGAGCCGGCGGTGAGGACAGCTTCGACGGCGATGTCGACGAGGCGGCGGCCGCGCACCAGGAGCTCGGCTTTCGGCGATCCGCCGAGTCGCGACGACCGGCCGCCGGCGAGGACGATCGCGTCGAGGAGCACCCCTCCACCCTACGACCGCCGGGGCGGGGAGACGGAGGGGCCACGTTGTGACGCCCAGGCGGGGATGCTATGCCTGAGGGATGGGACGGATCATCGCTCGGCGCCGAGTCACCCGCATCACCGTCGGCAGCGAGCCTCGCCGGCGCGAGGACGTGCTCGCCGTGGAGGAGCCGCTCGAGATCCGGGTGGGCGGGAGGTCGCTCGCCGTCACGATGCGCTCCCCCGGCGCGCCGGGGGAGGACTTCGACCTCGCCGCGGGCTTCCTCGTCTCGGAGGGCGTGATCCGCCACGGCGACGACTTCGCAGCGGCCCGCTACTGCGCCGGAGCCACCGCAGAGGGCCTCAACACCTACAACGTGCTCGACGTGACGCTCGCGCCCGGCGTGCCCGCCCCCGATCCGTCGCTCGAGCGCAGCTTCTACACCACGAGCTCGTGCGGGCTCTGCGGCAAGGCCAGCATCGACGCCGTGCGCACCCTCTCGCACTTCGACGTGGGCACCGATGACCTGCGGCTCGACCCCGCCCTGCTCGTGAGGTTCCCCGAGCGGCTCCGGGAGCAGCAGGCGGTCTTCGAGAAGACGGGCGGTCTGCACGCCGCCGCCCTCTTCGACGGCCGCACCGGCGAGCTGCTCGTGCTGCGCGAGGACGTGGGGCGGCACAACGCCGTCGACAAGGTCGTGGGCTGGGCGGTGAAGGAGGGGCGGTTGCCCCTTCGCGGCACCGTGCTCATGGTCTCGGGCCGCGCGAGCTTCGAGCTCACGCAGAAGGCGTCGATGGCCGGCATCCCGATGCTCGCGGCCGTCTCGGCGCCCTCCTCGCTCGCCGCCGAGCTCGCCACCGAGCTCGGGATGACCCTCGTGGGTTTCCTCCGCGGCGACTCGATGGTCGCCTACGCGGGCGCCGAGCGCCTCGAACCGCACGCCGCCGAGATCCCGCAAGGAGCATCCGCATGACCCCGAAGCCCCCGGTCGACGACTTCACCGACGCCCTGCTGCACGTCGCCTCCCCCGGCGAGGCCGCCGCGGGCATCCCGGGTGTGCTGCACTCGATGGCCCCCGCGATCGCCGACCTCGGGCCGATGCGCACCCTCAAGCTCCTCACGGCGATGAACCAGAAGGACGGCTTCGACTGCATGAGCTGCGCGTGGCCGGATCCGGACCACCGCAAGAAGCTCGAGTTCTGCGAGAACGGCGCGAAGGCGGTGATCTGGGAGGCGACCCCGGTGACGATCCCGAGCACCTTCTGGGCGAAGCACTCCGTGCGGGAGCTCGCGGAGAAGTCGGAGTACTGGCTCGGCCTGCAGGGCAGGCTCGTCGAGCCCGTCTACAAACCGGCCGGCGAGGACCACTACCGGCCGGTGACCTGGGACGAGGCCTTCGCCGTGGCCGCCGAGACCCTCCGCGGCCTCGACTCGCCCGACGAGGCGGCGTTCTACACGAGCGGTCGCGCCTCGAACGAGGCCGCGTTCCTCTACCAGCTCTTCGTGCGCGCCTTCGGCACCAACAACCTGCCCGACTGCTCGAACATGTGCCACGAGTCGACCGGATCGGCGATGGTCGAGACCCTCGGCATCGGCAAGTCGACCGTCGCCTACGACGACTTCGAGAAGGCCGAGCTCATCATCGTGATGGGCCAGAACCCCGGCACGAACCACCCCCGCATGCTCACCGCCCTCGAGGACGCCAAGCGGGCGGGCGCCGACATCGTGACCGTCAACCCGCTGCCCGAGGCGGGACTGCAGCGCTACAAGAACCCGCAGACCGTGCGCGGCACGATCGGCAAGGGCACGACGCTCGCCGACCAGTTCCTGCAGATCCGGCTGGGCGGTGACATGGCGCTGCTGCAGGCCCTCTCGAAGCGCGTGCTCGCGGCCGAGGCCGCTGCGCCGGGCACCGTGCTCGACCACGCCTTCCTCGCCGAGCACTGCCTCGGGCTGGAGGAGCTCACCACGCACCTCGCCGACCTCGACGAGGCCGAGGTGCTCGAGGCCACGGGCCTCACGAGCACCGCCATCGACGAGCTCGCTGAGCGCTACCTCGCCGCCGACCGCGTGATCATCACCTGGGCCATGGGCGTGACGCAGCACAAGAAGGCGGTGGATGCGATCAAGGAGATCGTGAACCTCCTCCTTCTGCGCGGCAACATCGGCAAGCCGGGCGCCGGGGCCTCCCCCATCCGCGGCCACAGCAATGTGCAGGGCGACCGCACGATGGGCATCTGGGAGAAGATGCCCGAGTCGTTCCTCGCCGCCCTCGAGCGCGAGTTCGGGTTCCCCGTGCCGCGGAAGGTCGGCGTCGACTCGGTCGACGGCATCCGGGCGCTTCAGCGCGGCGAGATCAAGGCCTGGTTCTCGCTCGGCGGCAACTTCGTGGGTGCCATCTCCGACACGGCCGCGGCCGAGGCCGCGATGCGCGGCACCGAGCTCACCGTGCAGATCTCGACCAAGCTCAACCGCTCGCACGCCGTGACGGGCGACGCCGCCCTCATCCTGCCCACGCTCGGCCGCACCGAGATCGACCTGCAGCGCACCGGATCCCAGTTCGTGACCGTGGAGGACTCGGTCTGCGCCGTGCACGCCTCGCACGGCCGCATCCCCCCTGTGGCCCCCGGGCTGCTCTCCGAGGTCGCGATCATCGCGCGCCTGGCCGATGCGACGCTCGGCGACGACCACGGCATCGACTGGCTCTCCTTCGAGGACGACTACGACCTCATCCGCGCGCACATCGCGAACGTCGTGCCGGGCTGCGAGGGGTACGCCGAGAAGGTGCGACGCCGCGACGGCTTCGTGCTGCCCAACGGCCCGCGCGACGAGCGCCGCTTCGACACCGCCACGGGCAAGGCGATGCTCACGGTGAACGAGCTCGAGCCCGTCGTGCGCCCTCCCGGGCGCCTGCTGCTGCAGACGCTGCGCTCGCACGACCAGTTCAACACCACGATCTACAGCCTCAACGACCGCTACCGGGGCATCAAGAAGGGCCGGCGGGTGATCTTCGTAAACCCCGACGACCTCGCCGAACTCGGTCTCGACGACGCGCAGGCGGTCGATGTGTTCAGCGAGTGGCCGGGGCAGCCGGATCGGGTGATGCGGGCCCTGCGGATCGTCGCGTACCCCACGGCGAGAGGCTGCGCGGCCGCCTACTTCCCCGAGGCCAACGTGCTCGTGCCGCTGGATGCGACGGCCGAGCGGAGCAACACCCCGGTGTCGAAGGCGATCGTGGTGCGCCTCGAGCCCGCCGCGGAGTCGGTGCAGGAGCCGATCGCGGAGACCACGGCGGCACCCCGGGCCGCAGCCGACTGAAGGCGCGTCACGCCGCCGGCGCCACCCGCAGCTCGTTCGTGGGTGCGAGCGCCTCTTCGCAGAGCTCAGCGAACCCGAGCACCCGGAGGTCGTGCGCCCACGGCCCCACGAGCTGCAGCCCCACCGGGAGCCGGCCCGCCGCCAGGTGGCTCGGGATCGTGACCGCCGGCTGACCCGTGATGTTGAAGGGGTAGGTGTACGGCGTCCAGGTGATCCACGGCAGCTGAGCGTCGGCCTCGCCCCCCTCCGGCACCTCGCTCTCGGCCGCGAACGCCGTGATCGGCATCGTGGGCGTGAGCACGAGGTCGACCTCGTCGAACAGGCCGAAGAACGCGGCGTTGAACCCCCGGCGCTCCTGCAGGGCGCCGAGGAAGTCGGGCAGCGAGTAGCCCGAGGCGAGACCGTCCGGCCCGCCGAGTCGCGCCAGTCCCGGATCCATCACGTCGCCGTGCTCCCGGATGAGGGCATCGAAGCCGATGCCGCGCCCCGTCACCCAGAGCGCCTCGAAGATGCGCCGGGGCAGCTCGGCCGGCAGCGCGAAGGGCACGAAGTCGGCGAGGCCGGCGGCCTCGAGCAGAGCGAGCGAGGCGTCGAAGACCTCGCCCACCTCGGCGGAGGGTGCGATGCCGAAGGGCTCCCGCACCACCGCGACGCGCAGGCGCCGGCCGGGCTCGGCCGGCACGGGTGTGGAGAAGGACGACTGCGGATCGCGCGCATCGGGACCACGGCTGAGCTCGAACATCGCACGCGCATCGGCCACCGTGCGTGCGAGCGGTCCGGCATGGGAGAGGTTCTCGTTGACGGTGCCCGGCCAGACCGGGATGGCGCCGAGGGTGGGCTTGAAGCCGACCACGCCGCAGAACGCGGCCGGAATGCGCACCGAGCCCCCGGCATCCGTGCCCGTGGCCAGCGGCACGGCACCCGAGGCCACGGTGGCCCCGGAACCGGCGCTCGAGCCGCCCGTGTTCTTCGACGGGTCCCAGGGGTTGCGGCTCACGCCGGTGCGCGGCGAGATGCCGGTGCCCTTCCAGCCGAACTCCGGCGTGGTGGTGCGGCCGACGATCACGGCACCGGCCTCGAGCAGACGGCCCGCGAACGGCGAGGAGGTCGTGGCGAGGGTGTCGGGACTCGTGAGCGAGCCCTTGCCGAGCGGCTCGCCCTCGATGTAGATGTTGTCCTTCGAGGCGATCGGCACTCCGTGCAGGCGGCTCCGCACCCGCCCCTCGCGCACCTCCGCCTCGCGGGCCGCCGCATCGGCGAGCGCGCGCTCGGGCATGAGCGCGGCGTAGGCGTTGATGCGCGGCTCGTGCCGGCCTGCGAGTTCCAGAGCGCACTCGGCGAGCTGCACGGGCGAGAGCTCGCCTCGGGCCACGCGCTCGCCGAGGCCGAGGGCGCTCGAGGCCTGGTACTCCTCCACGCCGAGCGCGGTGTAGGTGCCGGTCACGCCTCGACCGCCTCGGCGGGAGCCCCGACCGTCCCGATCGCCTCGACGGCGAAGGCCCCGGGTCCGCGCGCGGCCCGATCCGCCCACACCGCCCCGAACCTCTCGATCCACTCCGGCGGCACCGAGGTCGAGATCTTCACGAACCGCTCACCGTAGAGCGGCGACTGGTAGGTGCCCGGCCGGATGAAGACGCCCTCCTCCAGCAGCGAGTCGCAGAGCGCATCCGCGGTCCAGCCGGAATCGCCGAGGTCGACGGCCAGGAAGTTGCCCTGCGAGGGCGAGACCACCACGGTGCCGAGCCCGCTCTGCTCGACGATCTGCTCGACCCGCTCGAGGTTCGCCCGGTTGACGGCGCGGAGGTTCTCGAGCCACGGCCCCTTCACTCGGAGCCCGGCGAGAGCCGCCCGCTGCCCCTGGATGCTCGCGCCGAGCGGATTCGCCGGGATCGCGGTGATCGAGGCGAGCAGCGACGGCTCCGCCACGATCGCGCCGACCCGGAGACCCGCGAGCCCCAACCACTTCGAGAAGCTGTAGGTGCTGAAGGTGCCCTCGGGGTAGAGCTCGGCCGCCAGTGTGTGCTGGTCGGCGAAGTGCCGATAGGTGCAGTCGTGGATGATGGTCGAGCCGGTCTTGCGGGCGAGGTCGACGATGGCCTGCAGTTCGTCCCTGGTGTAGCTCGCGCCGAGCGGATTGAGCGGGTCGATCAGGTAGATCAGCGACTGCGGGCGGATGACCTCGGCGATCTGCGCGGCCTGCATGAGGCGCGTGGGCTCGTCGTAGACCGGCAGCACCCGGATGGGCACGCCTGAGAGCGACACGAACCGCGCGGGCCACGGCCAGCCCGGATCGCTCACGATAATCTGCGAGAGCGACGGGGCGAGGGTCGTGCAGATGTGGTGCAGCCCGCCGACGGCGCCGTCGGTGATCCAGGCGTCGAGAGGGAGGTCCGACTCGGGGCCGCGCAGGTCGTCGACGATCCGCTCACGCAGCTCCTGGAACCCGCCGGCGGGGGCGTAGACGTTGAACTCGTGCTTCGCGGTGCTCTGCTCGAGGGCCTCGACCACCTCGGGGGCCGGGGCCAGGTGCGTGGTGTTCTGGCCCATCCAGACGATGTCGTCGCGGTCGAGCAGCGCCTCGAACGAGGGCGCGCCGGAGCTCTTGGAGGGAACGGTCATGGTGCTTCCTGTCTGTCAGTTCACGAGTTCGCCGGCCACGATGCGGGGCACGCCGTCGAGGAAGACGGTGGCGTCGCGCATGACGCAGTCGAGATGGGCGGGGGCGGCGACGGTGCCGCCGTAGGCGATGGAGTTGCCGAACGCGATGTGGGCGCTGCCCTTGGTGGACTCGGTCTCCATCGGCACACCGCAGACCGAGCCGTTGGGGTTCAGGCCCACGGCCACCTCGGCGAGATTGGTCATCCGCGGATCGCGGACCCGGCCCAGCATCTCCGTCAGGCGATCGGCGTCGGTGCCGGAGAGCGCGGTGCTGTCGAGGCCGATCAGGAGGCCGTCGCGGATCTCGAGGGCGACCGGGGCCACGACCGGCCCCTTGCCCATGAAGAGGAAGTCGCCGTCGATCACGACGACGCCGTTCGAGGATCCCTCCACGGGAGCGGTGCCCGACTCGATGTCCGGCGGTGCCATGTAGTCGCCGGGGTTCCGTGCCACGCCGGTGAGCGCGCGGCCCTTCCGGCCGTGCACGGAGCCGCGCAGATCCGTGCCACCCGGCGTCGTGATGCGGTACTCGGAGGCCGCCTCCCAGGCCCGGGCGAGGGCCACGGTGGTGCCGACGAGGGCGTCGAAGTCGACGTCGAGGGGCCCGCCGAGGCGGAAGGTGCCGGCCTCGACCGCGGGCATCGCGAGATAGCGCCGGCCCGCGGCCGTGGCCTCCTGCCGTGCCCGGCTCGAGCCGATGAAGGCGCTCGTGAGCTCGATCCCCGCGTCGGCGGCCAGAAGGGCCTCGGCCACGGCGGCCGGCGGCTCGGTGCCGGGCACGACGAAGGTGGGCACCTCCACGATCACCGGGATCGCGCGCCGCTCCGTGAGACCGGCGGCGAGCGCGGCGATCACCACGGCATCCGTGCCCGCATCCCGCAGCAGCACCACGCGCTCTCCCGCGGCCACGCCGAGGCAGGTGTCGAGCACCCGCGACACGGTCGCCTCGGGAAGGAGCGCGGCGGTCACGGCCGGCTCACGATGTCGGCGTAGGCCTCGATGGTCGCGAAGCGGCTCTCGACCGTGCCACCGATGGGGAACACCGTCATCGAGTCGATGCCGAGACCCTCGAGGGTGTCGATGTGCTCGCGCACGGCCTTCTCGCCGCCGGCGAGCGCCATGCGGTAGACGAACTCGTCCGGCAGGAGCTTGGCGGCCTCCTCGGCCTCCTGGAACTCGCCGCCGGCGTAGAGCGCCCGCACCTTCTCGATGAGCTCGGGCGAGAGCCCGGCCAGCTCGCAGTACATCGGAGCCGTCTGCGGGAACCACGCGGCGATGGTGCGGGCCGAGGCGAGCGCGGCCTCCTCGTCATCCGAGATCTGACCGTAGGCGAACACCGAGATCTGCGGCCTGGCGCTCCGCCCCGCCATGTCGACGCCGCGGTCGATGTGCTCGAGTGCGTACTTCAGGCCGTCGGGGTGGAGGCCCGCGAGCAGGATGACCCCGTCGGCCACGCGTCCCGCGAGCTCGAGCGTCTTCGGCCCCGAGGCCGAGATGTAGACCGGGATGTCGGGCCGCTCCGGCGGGAAGCGCATGTGGGCGTCGTCGAGCTCGAAGCCGCGCGCCTTCCAGGTGACGCTCTCCCCCGTCCAGAGCCGGCGGGCCGCCTCGATCGAGTCCTCGAGCAGGGCGAGACGCGCGGGCTTGTAGCCGAGCGCCTCGAGCGGCCGGTCGCCCGCGCCGATGCCGTAGATGGCGCGGCCCTTCGAGATCTCGTCGATCGTCGACATCGCGACCGCACCGAGGGCCGGATGCCGCGTGACCGGGTTGGTCACGGCGGTGCCGAGCGTCATCCGCGTCGTGCGGAGCGCAGCGATCGTGAGGTACGAGTACGAGTAGCGCGAGTGCAGCGAGGAATCGGTGAGCCAGAGCTCGTCGAGCCCCCATTCCTCGCTCTTCTGCACGATGTCTCCGAAGGTCTCGGGGTCGTAGGCCGGCTGGAGGGCGACGCCTGATCTCATGCGGGTCAGTCTCCCAGCAGGGCGTACGCGGCGAAGGCGGCATAGACCTTCGTGGCCTCCACGATGTCCTCGATCGAGAGGTGCTCGTCCGGGCAGTACACCGGCTCGCCACCGGGGCCGAAGATGATCGTGGGGATGCGGTCGCCGAAGCTCGCGGTGTCGCCGAGCCAGCCGGCCACCTGCAGCTCGGGCTCCGGGCTGCGCGTGCTCGAGCCGTCGGCGCGGGCCGCGCGCACGGCACGGATCATGAGCTCGGTCACCTCGGCCTCGGGCCGGGCGAGGTAGCCCGACTTCACGTCGGCCAGCACGACCTCGGCCTCGAAGCGGGGCTCGCGCTGCTTGGCGAGGGCGAGGCAGCGCTCGATCTCGTCGCGCACCTCCTCGAGCGTCACGCCCGGCTGCGGTCGGCAGTCGACGCGGATGACGCACTCGTCGGGGATCATGGACGGCCCTCCCGGCGGGAGCCCGCCGTAGACCCGGCCGGGCGCCATGTAGGTCTCAGGGCCGAACAGGCTCGTCACCCACTCCTCCAGCTGCGGCTCGAGCTTGGAGGCGTCGAGCTCGATGATGGCGTGCGCGGCGAGCATGTTCGCGTTGACGGCGAGCGGCTTGTGACAGGTGTGGGCCGAGATGCCCCGCACGATGATGTCGTAGTAGTAGCGGCCGCGGTGGCCGAGGAAGATCTCGTTGTCGCTCAGCTCGCCGAGCACGCAGTAGTCGGCGCCGTACTCCTCGAAGTACTTGATGGAGCCGAGCTGGTCGCCCATGTGGTCCGAGACCGCCGCCATGGCGAGGGTGCCCGAGACCGCGATGTCACCTGCGGCGGCCGCAGCGCGCACCGCCTCCATGGCGACGATCTGGCACACGAGTGCCGCCTTCATGTCCATGATGCCGTGGCCGTAGACGGCGCCGTCGATGATGTCGCCCGAGAAGGGCTCGGTGAGCTTCCAGCCGTGCGAGACCGGCTTGGTGTCCATGTGCCCGGTCATCACGACCGTCTTGCCGGGGCCGAAGTCGAGCTTGCCGATGGCGTTGGGTCGCTCCGGCAGCACGGGCTGGGCCCTCGCGTCGTCGAATCCCGAGCCGGCCATCACCTCGACCAGGAAGTCGGCGAGCGGGCCCTCCTCACCCAGGATGCTCGGGATGCGGCACACGTCCTGCACCAGCTGCACGACGCGCTCGGTGTCGATGTGGCCCGCGACGATCTGCGCGACGTCCAGGTCGCTCTTGGCGAGGTCGGTCATCCGTCGCCCCCTCTCTAATTAGATCTGATGTATTAGATCTTATCTGGGGGAACGAGTCGATCAAGCCGTTCGCGAGTCGATCACGTAAACAGCTTGTTACGGGGCTGCGAGCTCGCGCACCGATCCGATGTGGGCACGCATGACGCGCACCGCCTCGTCCGCGTCACCCGATCCGATCGAGGCCACGATCTCGCGGTGGAACTCGAGCGAGTCGCGGAAGCGCTCGACGCTCGCACCCATCTTGCCGATCCGCTTGAGGTGCACGCTCAGGCGCTCGAAGACATCCTTCAGCAGTTTGTTGTCGAGGATCCCGAAGAGGATGTCATCGAAGGCGTCGAGTCCGGCGGCGGCGCGCTGCTCGTCCCCCGCCCGCAGTGCGGCCTCGGTCTCGGCGAGATTGGCCTCGAGGGCCCCGAGCACGCCGGGGTCGCGCTGAGCCGCGGCGCGGCGCACGCACTCGGTCTCGAGGATTCCGCGGGCGTCGAAGAGCTCCCGCACGTCGTCGGGGGTGTAGCGACGCACCCGGGCACCTCGATACGGCGCGATCTCGACGAGGCCCTCCCGCTCCAGGCGCACGAGCGCCTCGCGGATCGGGGTCTTGCTCACGCCGAACATCGCCGACAGGGCGACCTCTCGAAGCGACTCCCCCGGCGCGAACACGAGGTCGACGATGCGGTCGCGGATGCGCAGGTAGACGATGTCCTTCACCTGCACGGGCTCGAGGGAGTCCTTCGACATCACGGTGGTCACGCGCACATCGTATCTCAGATCTTTTCCCGTTCCCGGCCCTGCGTAAATTCCGTGTAACGGCTCGGCTCTCGCGTTGCCGTGGGCCCGGTGAAGATCATAGGGTCACATGAGATATCAGATCTTTTATTGAGCAGGAGTTCTCCATGTCGGCACCGAGCGACGTCATCCTTCCCGAGGTCCGCAGTTTCCTCGATCGCGAGCACGGCCTCATCATCGGCTCCGAGCAGCGCCCTGCGAGCGACGCCGGCCGCATCACCGTGCTCGACCCCGCCACCGGATCGGTCCTCACCGAGGTCGCCTCCGGCACCGCCTCCGACGTCGACGCCGCGGTGGCCGCGGCCCGCGCGGCGCTGCCGGTCTGGAACGGCCTGGCCCCGGCCGAGCGCGCCAACCTGCTCTGGAAGCTCGGTGAGGAGATCGAGCGCCGGGCCGACGAGTTCGGCCAGCTCGAGACCCTCGACAACGGCAAGCCCACGGGCGAGTCGTCCGTGCTCGACGTGCCGCTGGCCGGATCGCTCTTCAAGTACTACGCCGGCTGGGCCACCAAGATCGAGGGCGCGACGATGCCGACCTCCTCGGGCATGTACTTCCACGTCTACACGCGCCGCGAGCCCGTGGGGGTCGTGGGCGCGATCATCCCCTGGAACTTCCCGCTGCTCATGTGCGGCTACAAGCTCGGCCCCGCCCTCGCCGCCGGCAACACCCTCGTGCTGAAGCCCGCCGAGCAGACCCCCCTCTCGGCCCTCAGGCTCGTGGAGCTCATGCTCGAGATCGGCTTCCCGCCCGGCGTCGTCAACGTCGTGACGGGCGACGGGCCGGGCGCCGGGGCGCCCCTCTCCCGCCACCTCGACGTCGACAAGATCACCTTCACCGGCGAGAACGCGACCGGGCGCAAGATCCTCGAGGCCTCGGGCGGCAACATGAAGCGCCTGTCGCTCGAGCTCGGCGGCAAGTCGCCCTCGCTCGTGTTCGGCGACGCCGACCTCGAGAAGGCCATCGAGGGCACATTCGGCGCTGTGTACTTCAACCAGGGCCAGTGCTGCATCGCCGGCGCCCGGGTGTTCGTGCACGACTCGATCTACGACCGCTTCGTGGAGGGCCTCGCCGCGCGGGTCGCCGGCGTGCAGCTCGGAAACGGCCTCGATCCCGCCACCACGATGGGGCCGCTCGTGAGCGAGGAGCAGCAGCAGCGCGTCGACTCGCTCATCGCCTCAGGTGTGGCCCAGGGCGCGACCGCCGTGGTGGGCGGATCGCCCGTCTCGTCGTCGGCGCAGGCCGAGGCGCTCTCGGGCGGCTACTTCGTGCAGCCCACCCTCTTCACCGACGTGAAGGCCGAGATGGACATCATGCGCAAGGAGATCTTCGGGCCCGTCGGCATGGTCGGCCGCTTCTCGACCGAGGAGGAGGCCCTCGCGCTCGGCAACGACACGGCCTTCGGGCTCGCCTCCGGCGTGTGGACGAGGGACGTGGCGCGCGCCCACCGGGTGGCTGCGGGCCTTCAGGCCGGAGTCGTCTGGGTCAACACCTACGGCATGTTCGACGTCGCCATACCCTACGGCGGCTTCAAGGCCTCGGGTTACGGCAAGGAGCTCGGCGCGGAGGCGCTCGAGCCCTACCTGCAGACGAAGACGGTGTGGATCGACCTCGCCTGACGGAGCGCCCGCGGCGGGCGGTGGCTGTGTCAGGATGATGCCACCAGTCCTTCGAGCCGACGGGAGCAGAATGTCGGAGTCCGGCGACGAGCGCGTCTCGCCCCTGCAGGTGAAGGACCGCGTCTACGAACGACTCCGCGAGGCCCTGATCGACCAGGTGTTCGCGCCAGGCGAGCCGCTTCGCGAGGCGACGCTCACCGAGATGTACGGCGTGAGCAAGACGCCCATCCGGGAGGCGCTCGTGCGCCTGCAGCAGGACGGCCTCGTGGAGATCGCCGCCTACCGCGGCGCTCGCGCGAGCTCCTACAGCTCGGCCGACCTGGCGGAGATCTTCGAGGCGCGCGAGATCCTCGAGGTGGAGTGCGTGCGGCGGGCGGCCCAGGCCCCCGGCCCCGAGGCCGCCGAGCGGCTCGCCGGCACCGTGTCATCCGCCGAGAGCGCCGTCGCCCGTGGCGAGCTCGCCGAGGCCGCCGCGAGCCTCGACGACTTCGACGAGGTGCTCTTCGAGCACTTGCAGAACACCCTGCTCGACGAGATCCGTCAGCGCCTCAGCATGCATCTGCGCCGGGTCGGCCGCGTCAACCTGTCGGCCGATTCGATCACCCGATCCCTCCAGGAGCACCGCGCCATCATCGACGCGGTCGCCGCCCACGACGCGGATGCCGCCGACGCGGCCCTCCGCGCGCACCTCCAGTCGGTGCAGCGCCAGCAGGTCGAGGCCCTCGGGGTCTGAGCGCGGCGTACCGACCGGGGTCACCCCAGCAGCGGCAGCCCCAGGTCCCGCGGCCCCTTCGACTTCGTGCTGACGGCGAGCCAGACCACGAGAGCGAGCACGAACGGCGCCATCAGGAACAGGGCGGGCGGGAATCCGTCGCCCACGATCGTCTGACCCACGTACTGCAGCGCATCCGCCGCCCCGAACACGACCGCACCGATCATGACCCGAACCGGAAGCCAGCGCGCGAACATCACGAGGGCGAGCACGAGGTAGCCGCGGCCGTTCGTGATGTCGTCGACGAACACGCCGCCGGACTGCACGAGCACGAGGATGCCGCCGGCGGCCCCCGCGAGAGCGCCGTTCACGAGCATCGCCTGCATCCGCACCCGCAGCACCGGCACGCCCTGGGCTGAAGCCGCCACCGCGCCGTCTCCGGAGGCGCGCACCGCGAGGCCCCACCGGCTGCGCCAGAGCACCCAGGCCGTCACCGGGACGAGGAGGTAGACGAGGTAGACGACGGGGCTCTGGTCGAAGAGCACCTCGCCGAGCCAGGGGACGGCCGACAGACCAGGGATGGGCACCGGCGCGAGCAGCGAGGTGTCGGGCGCAGTCATTCCGCCGGGGAACAGCGTGCGGCGGAACAGGCTCGTGAGACCGAGCACGATGAGGTTGAAACCGATGCCGACCACGACCTGATCTGCCCTCGCCAGGACGACCATGGCCGCGTAGACGGCGCCGAGCCCGAGACCCACGAACGCTCCGGCGGCGAGCCCCACCAGGGCGTTCCCGCTCACGATCGCACCGGCGACCGCGGCGAAGGCCCCGCCGAGCATCAGGCCCTCGATGCCGATCGTGAACAGGCCCGCGCGCTGGGCGAGGGTCTCGCCGAGGCTCGCGAGAAGCAGCGGAGCCGCCAGGCCGATCACGCTCGACCAGAAGAACACTCCGAGAATCGCGTCCATGTCAGCCCTTCCTCCGCTTCGCCCTGAGCAGCTGCAGACCCGAGAAGGTCGCGAGCAGCACGATCGGGATGCCCTCCACCACGTAGGCGATCGACACCGGCACCCCCGCGTACTGCTGCAGCAGCGTCGCCGCCGAATAGATGCCGCCGAAGACGAGCGCCAGCACGGCAGCCCGGAAGGGGCGGAGGCCGGCGAGGAAGGCGATGGCGAGGCCCTCGAAGCCGTAGCCCGGCGAGAAGCCCTGGATGAGCCTGAACTGGGTGCCGAGCACCTCATTGGCGCCGGCGAGTCCGGCGATGCCTCCGGACACCACGAGGGCGCCCACCGTGAGAGCCGCGATCGGCAGTCCCTGGAAGCGGCTCGCTGCCGCGTTCAGCCCCACGCTCCGGAGCTCGAGACCGAGTCGCGTGCGGGAGAGGAACACGGCCACGAGCACCGTGACGATGATCGCGAGGATCACTCCCGCATGCAGGCGCGTGCCGAAGAGGGCCGGCAGCTCCGAGGTCTGCGGAACCCGCTCGGACTGGTTGAACGAGCTGTTGACGGCGCGCAGCGGCCCCTGGATGAGGAAGAGCACGAAGTAGGTCGCGATGAAGTTCAGCAGCAGGGTGACGATCATCTCGTCGGCGCCCCGCCAGAGCTTGAAGAGCGCCGCGATGCCCGCCCAGAGACCGCCGAAGAGCACGGCGCCCACGAGGGCGGCCGGGATGCCGAGCCAGCCCGGGAGGATCGAGGCGGCGTAGTAGCCGCCGATGATCGCGCCGAGTGCCCCCATCTGCAGCTGGCCCTCGCCGCCGAGGTTGAACAGTCCCGTGCGGAGCGCGACGATCGCGCCGAGGGCCACGAACAGGCGCGGAGCGGCGTAGACGAGGGTGTTCACGATGCCGTTGACGGTGCCCACGGTCGCGTCGATCGTCACCAGGGTGGCGAACCAGGGATCGGCTCCGGTCGACGCGATCAGGACGAGACCGATCGGAGCGCTGATCGCGAACGCCGCCACGAGGCTCACCCACGAGTGGTCGAGCAGCCGCAGCAGCACGGCGGCGACCTTCGAGCCTCGAGGCAGCTGGAGCCCCTCGGCCGGCGTCGCCGAGGCGGCATCGGCGGGCGGGCGGTGCTTCAACCCGCTCACGCCGGATCCTCCTCGGGACGCTTCTCAGGGCTCTGCTCGGGCTCCGAACCGACCATCCAGGCCGTCACCGCGGCCCGGCCCGTGCTCGCGGGCGCCTCGCCCACGATCCGGCCGCCGAAGAGCACGGCCACGCGGTCCGAGACCGAGAGCACCTCATCGAGGTCCGAGCCGATGAAGACCACGGCGGTGCCGCGGTCGCGGGCGGCGCGGATGCGGTCGAGCACGGCGCCGGCCGCTCCCGGGTCGAGCCCCCGCGTGGCCTGCGCCACCACGAGCACCCGCGGCCGGCCGCTCAGCGCTCGGGCGAGCACGATCTTCTGCTGGTTGCCTCCCGACATGCTGCGCACGGGCGAGGAGGTCGACGCGGTCACGATGCCGTACTCGTCGACGGCAGCCGTGGCATCCTTCTTCATCGCCCCGGCCTGCAGGAGGCCGAGCCGGGTGTAGTCGCCCAGGTGATCGAGCACGAGGTTCTCCTCCACGGTGAGATCGAGCACGAGGCCGTCATGATGGCGGTCCTCGGGCACGACGGCGATACGGTCACGGGGCGGGCGGCCGGTCAGCTGCTCGCCATCGACGGTGATGCGCCCGCCCGGTGAGGCCGCCATGCCGGCCAGCACCCGCACGAGCTCGCCCTGGCCGTTCCCCTCCACCCCGGCGATGCCGAGGATCTCACCCCCGCCCACCGAGAAGGAGCAGTCGTCGAGGCCGGTGGAGCCGGGGGCACTCGGGGCGCGGAGGCCCTGCACCTCGAGCACGATGCCTCCGGCGGAACCCGGCCCGCCTGCGGCGCCCGGCCTGCGTGCGGCCGCATCGGGGTGAGGCTTCACCGCACCCGTCGCGGCATCCGTCACACCATCGGGAGCAGCGGCGGGCACCAGGTGCCCGAGCACCTCCGCGGTCGTGGTGCGCGCCGTCGGCGCCGAGAACACGAGCGCGCCGCGGCGCATCACCGAGATCGCGTCGCAGACCGCGAAGACCTCCCGGAGGCGGTGGGTGATCAGCACGATCGAGCGGCCGGCAGCCGCCATCCGGCGCAGGAGCTCGAAGAACGGCTCGACCTCGCTCGGCGCGAGCACGGCGGTCGGCTCGTCGAGGATGAGGAGCTTCGCGTCGCGGTGCACGGCCGTGAGGATCTCGACGCGCTGGCGACCCGCGAGGGTGAGCTCCTCGATCCGGTCGTCGGGGTCGATGTCGAGACCGAGCGAGCCGGCGAGCTCGGCCACGCGGCCGGCGGCGGCGCCCCGATCCCAGCGCACCCGGCGGCCGGGGGTCGCGAGCGAGACGGTCTCGGCCACGGTGAGGGAGGGGACGAGCATGTGGTGCTGGTGCACCATCGCGAGTCCTGCGGCGATGGCGTCTGCCGGCCGCACGACGTCGACGGGCGTCCCGTCGACCTCGATGCTCCCCTCGTCGCGACGGTGCAGTCCGTAGACCACGTTCATGAGGGTGCTCTTGCCCGCGCCGTTCTCGCCGAGCAGCGCGTGCACGCTTCCGGGAGCCACGTCGAGGTCGACGTCGCGCACGGCGACGACCGGCCCGAAGCTCCGCCGCATCCCGCGGAGCCTCAACCGCGGAGGCGTGTCCGTCGGATCGGTCGGGCCGGTCATCTCGCGATCCCCGCTCAGCCGGCCGTGATGCTGCCGTCGGCGAGGCCGTCGAGGGCAGCCTGCGCCTTCTCCTCCACCGACGCGTCGACGTGGTGGAACGGGGCGAACGAGAACGCCCCTGTGGAGGCGTCCATGGTCACGAGGGTGCCGCCGAGCGTGCCGTCGGCGAACTTGGCTCCGATCTCGTCGTAGGCCGCGGCGAAGTCGACCATCACGCTCGTCACGACGCTCGGGTACGTGTCGCTCTCGTCGACGTACTCGCCGAGCGACAGGGTGCCCGACTCCTCGGCGGCCTGCTGCACGCCCTGACCCGCCGAGTCGGCCATGGGCACGAGGAAGTCGGCTCCGGAGGAGACAGCCTGCAGTGCCAGCTGCTTGCCCTTGGCCACGTCGGTGAAGCTGCCGATCCAGACCTGGCTGACGGAGGCGGCCGGGTTGACCGTGAGGGCGGAGGACTCCAGCAGCTTCATGGTGTCCTCGGACGACGGCAGCTGCTCGCCGCCGACGGCTGCGATGGCGCCGGTGGGTGAGACGAGGCCGGCCACGACCCCCTGCAGGAAGCCCGCCTGGGTCCAGTCGACCGACCAGGCGCTGTAGTTGGGGAGGTCCTCCAGGTCGCTCTCGTAGGAGAACAGCGAGAACTCGGTGTCGGGGAACTCGGCCGCCGTCTCCTTCATCGCGGCCGCGTACCCGCTGGAGTGCGCGATCACGAGGTCGTAGCCCTGCTGGGCGTAGTCGCGCAGCAGGGAGGGGGCCTGCTCGTAGGTGGCCTGCTCCACGTAGGTGCAGTCGAAGCCGTTGGCGTCGCACATGTCCTGGTAGGCCTCGTAGCCCGCCGGATCCCAGTTGCCCTGGTCGATCGACTGGGTGAACAGCGCGGCGACCCTGGGCGCGGCGCCGTCGCCTCCGGCGCCCGACGTCGACGAACCCGACCCGGCACCGGTGGCGCCCGTCCCGCAAGCGGTGAGGGCGAGAGCCGCGAAGCCGAGCACGGCCGCGGTGAAGACCTTTCGTGACATGGAGGAGCTCCTTCGTCGGTGGCACATGGTTCAGATATTAGATCTGAGATATAACCGAGACGATAATGCCGTCCTGTACCGGCGACAAGGGATGAATCGTGATGTTCACGGGCCGTAACGCGGGGGAAACAATGCAGCCCTAGCGTTTGAGATATCAGATCGGATCTGCGACACCAGGAGAGATCATGTCAGGCAGCCCCTTCCACCTCGGCTTCTTCACCGCGTTCGCGCCCGACGAGTGGAACGGCCCGATGGCCTCGGGAGGCGGCGACTTCTGGAACGGCGACTTCTACGTCGACATCGCGCGCGACCTCGAACGGGCGTGCTTCGACTTCCTGCTCTTCGAGGATGCGATCGCCGTGCCCGACTCCTACGGCGGATCCCGCGACGTCTATCTCGAGCACGCCTTCGTGGCACCCAAGCACGATCCCGTGCCGCTGACCGCGGTGATCGGGTCGCACACGCGCCACCTCGGCGTGGCCGCCACGATGTCGACGACCTGGAACCGCCCCTACTCGGTCGCGCGTCTGGCCTCCACGATCGACTCGCTCACCCGAGGCCGCTTCGGCTGGAACCTCGTCACGACCGCGGGGGCCGGCATCGCCGAGAACTTCGGCCTCGACTCGTACCCCGGCCACGACGAGCGCTACGAGATCGCCGACGAGGCCGTGACGATCGCGAAGCAGCTCTGGAACTCCTGGGCCCCGGATGCCGTGGTGCGCGATCACGACACCGGCGTCTACGCCGACCCGGCCAAGGTGCACGAGATCAACCACACGGGGAAGCACTTCTCCTCGCGGGGCCCGCTCAACACCGTGCGCTCCCCGCAGGGCCAGCCCGTGCTCATCCAGGCCGGATCCTCGCCCGCGGGCCGGGACTTCGCCGCGAAGCACGCGGAATGCATCGTGGCCACCGAGCGGGGGCCCGAGGCGATGAAGGCGTTCCGGGACGACATCCGGCGCCGGCTCGAGCTGGCCGGCCGGGAGCCCGACAGCTGCAAGGTGCTGTACCTGGTCACCCCGATCGTCGCACGCACCGATGCCGAGGCGCGTGCGCTCTACGACTCGATCCTCGCCACCGAGCGCTCCCAGCTCGACATCCTCGCCCGCATGTCGGGCTGGACCGGCCACGACCTCTCGGTCTACGACCTCGACGAGCCCCTCCCCCGCATCCACACGGAGGGCAGCCAGGGCATCCTCGAGCGGCTCGCCCAGTGGGGAAGCGGCAAGACGCTGCGGCAGTGCGTCGTGGAGATGGGCTTCTCCTCCGACAGCGTCGACCTGATCGGTTCGGCCGAGACCGTCGCCGACGAGATGTGCGCGGTCATGGACGAGGTCGGCGGCGACGGCTACCTCATCGAGGCCCCCGGCTTCCAGCCCAGCCGCGCCTTCGTGCTCTCCATCACCGACGCCCTCGTCCCGGCCCTCCAGCGCCGCGCCCGCGTCCGCACCGCCTACTCTGGCCCCACCCTCCGCGACAACCTCCTCGCCTTCTAGGGTTATAGTGATGTTTCCTCATCACTGCTCCGGAGGTCGAAGTGGACTGTTCTGCTCACACGTTCGAGGTGCTGTACCGCGACGACGAATGCCTCGAGAGCACCTACCTGGTGCGTGACGCACGAGGCAGGCCGTGCGCCATCGTCGATGCCGAAGCGCAGTTCGCCGGCGACTACTTCGACGATCCGGAGGCGCACGACGATGGTTGGTTCTCGTTCAGCATCCGCTGGTCGCGCTCGGGAACGGTGGCACCGGGAGGCCTCCGCTCCTGCGATCTGGAGGCGACGATCGCCGCCGTCGCGGCCTGGGAGCAGGCGGCATCGTCGGCGGACTCGCCCGTGGCCGCACTGGTGGACGACCACCGGACCGCTCGCGAGCGCGCGGGGCTGGCCGCGGGGGAGCTCTCCCGATCCACCCGAGTTCCGCTGCAGGAGTCGGCCGATCGACGAGCGCACGATGCGTTTCGGGAGCTCGCGGGCCTGGAGGGAGAGCTTCGCTCGGCCCTCGAAGCGTTCAGTGTCGCCCGTGGATTGCAGAACTCCCGCCCCGCGAGCGGTCCGAGCACGTTCATGCGAGTGGCGGATGAGGCCGAGCAGCACATCTGCCGCGCCTCGGTGGTCCAAGCGGCCGTCGACGAGCTGACCCTCTGCGGAGTCGTCGTCGGCCTCCCACAGGGTCTGCTCGCGAGAGTCGCATCGAAGCTCGGGGTGCCTCCCGCGATGCTGCGGCCGCTCTGGCCGAGCGCCGAGCGCCTCGAAGCCGATGTGCTGATCGCCCTCGCCAAACAGGGACTCGCGGCGAAGGCCGACGACGACGTCCTCATCTCCGCCTGGAATCACGTGGGTCGCCAGACCTCCCGGCTCGCTGATCCAGAGGAGCGGTGGATCGTGCTCGACGAGCTCATCGCGCTCCTCACCGTGGAGGCGTTCACCGCGTGGACGGGCTCGACCCCCTGGCGGAACTACGTGGCCTGCACCACGGCGGCGAGCTCATCCGAGGCGCTGGCCGAGACGCTCCGCGCAGAGATGGCCGAGGCAGAGGAAGCGTTCGCCACCCGCATGGGTGAGTTCTACCGCAACATGCTGCCGCTGATCGGCTTTCGGCTCTGCCCGGCGCTCCGAGACGACCACCGCGCCTTCGGTGTGCTGCTCCTGGCGGCGATGGAGGGGCTCGGCGTGGTCCGGCACAGCCTCGCGACCATCGTGGGAGCCTCGTACGGTGAGCAGTCGGACCCGGCCCCGATCGCGTCCTTGGCGGTCGATGCACTGGTGGCGGCACTGCTCGAGCCCGACCCCGACTACGACTGCCGAGCCGCAGTCTCGCGCCTGACCGAGGGCCTGGTGCTGGTCATCTGAGACAGACTGCCCGCCGGTCACCAGTTGCCGGGGGCGTAGTCCTTGAGGAAGATGCCGAAGAGGTCTTCGCCGGACTCACCGCGCACGATGGGGTCGTAGACGCGCGCGGCGCCGTCGACGAGGTCGAGCGGGGCGTGGAAGCCCTCTTCGGCGAGGCGGATCTTCGTGGGGTGCGGGCGCTCATCGGTGATCCAACCGGTGTCGACGCTCGTCATCAGGATGCGATCGGTCTCGAACATCTCGCGCGAGCTCGTGCGGGTGAGCATGTTCACCGCCGCCTTCGCCATGTTGGTGTGCGGATGCCCCGGGCCCTTGTAGCCGCGGCCGAAGACGCCCTCCATGGCGCTCACGTTCACGATGTAGCGGCGGCGCGCCTCGCTCGCGGCGAGCGCCGGGCGAAGGCGCGAGATCAGCAGGAACGGCGCCGTCGTGTTCGCCAGCTGCACCTCGAGCATCTCGAGCGGATCGACCTCCTCCACCCGCTGGGTCCACGAGTTGCTGTCGTGGAGATCCGGCAGCAGGCCGCCGGCGTCGATCGCCGTGCCGGCCGCGAGCCGCTCGAGCGAACTGGAGCCCGGAGCCATCGCCTGCGCCGTGAGCTCGTCGGCCTTCGATGCGGCTGCCGCCAGAATCGGATGCGCGCTCACCGACTGCGCGAGCGCCTGCGGATGCTGGTCGTTGGTGTGGCCGAAGGTCACGAGCTCCGGCAGGGGCCCGTCCGGCAGCGGGGCGAGCTCGGCGTCGACGAGCGGCTGGTAGGCGCCGGTGGAGCGCCGCACGGTCTGGGTGGCATTGTTGATGAGGATGTCGAGGGGGCCCGCGGCCGCCACCTCGTCGGTGAGGCCGATCACCTGCGCGGGGTCGCGCAGGTCGATTCCCACGACCTTGAGGCGGTGGATCCACTCGGCCGAGTCGGGCAGGCTGCTGAACCGGCGCACGGCGTCGCGCGGGAAGCGCGTGGTGATGGTCGTGTGCGCGCCGTCACGGAGGAGACGGAGCGCGATGTGCATGCCGATCTTCGCGCGACCGCCCGTGAGGAGCGCTCGCCGGCCGGTGAGATCGGTGCGCGCCTCCCGCTTGGCGTGGCTGAGCGCGGCGCACGACGGGCAGAGCTGGTGGTAGAAGGCGTCGACGAGCGTGTACGGCTGCTTGCAGATGTAGCACTTGCGCGCCTTGAGGAGCGTGCCGGCCGTGGGCGCCGCGGTCTCGGTGGCCGTGCCGCTGATCGCGATGCCGCGGGTCTCGTCGTCGATGCGATCCGGGGCCCCCGTGGCCGTCGCCGCCACGACACCCCGATCGGCCTCGGCGATCGCCTGCCGGATCTCCCGACGGCGCTTGACCTTCACGGCCTTGAACATGTGTGCCGTCGCATGCCGCACCGTCACGAAGTCCGGATGCTCCTCATCCAGCTCCACCATCTGCCGCAGCACCCGCAGCGTCACCGCCAGCTCCCCCGCATCGATCCGGGGCTCACCGGGCTGAAGATCATCGAAAGGCACACATGATCCTACGCCGCCGCGATTCGCCCGAACCCACCCTTCACGAGCATCGGCATGATCTCCTCGCCGAGCGCCGCCAGGTCGTCCTTGAAGTCGGGCATGATGAACACCGCGCCATCGACATCCGCGTGCTCGATCATGTCGGCCAGCTGCTCGGCGATCGACTCGGTGGAGCCCGCGACCGTGCCCGTGGAGATCGCGGTGGAGTCGGCCCAGCTCTCGTTGTCGGGGTTGTAGGCCGTGGGGTCGTGCGACACCGCTCCCCACTCCCGAGCCATGTTCGTGATGGCCACCAGGTCACGACCCTCGTTGTAGTGGTCGATCCGGCGCTGGGCGTCGGCATCCGTGTCGCCGGGGATGATCATGAACACGCAGTAGGTCTTCAGGGCGTCGCCGTTGGCCTGCGAGATGGATCGCGCGCGCTGCCCGATCGAGATCACCGAGTCGCGCGAGGTGCCCTCGAAGAGCACGCCGTCGAGGTTCTTCGCCACGAAGGCGAGCCCGGTGTCGGAGGTCGCCGCGCAGATCATCTGCGGGACGCCGCCCACGGGCTTCGGGTCGCTCTGGCAGTCCTCGAGGGTGAAGAACTCGCCCTCGTAGTCCACCGACGAGGAGGTCCAGAGCGCCTTCACGATCTCGACCCACTCCCCCGCGCGGCGGTACTTGGCCGCGTTGTCGAGGTCGAGGCCGAGGCCCATCTGCTTCTCCGACATCCGATTGCCGCCGGCCACGATGTTGAGGCCGGTGCGCCCGTTCGAGATCTCGGACTGCGTGGCCACCATCTTGGCCGCGACGGCCGGATGCAGGAGGGCGGTGTTCACGGTCGACCACACGCCGATCTCGGTGGTGGCCTGGGCGAGGCCTGCGCTCGTGATGAGCGACTCGAGGTTCACGTCGAAGTGCTTGGAGACTCCGCCGTAGCCGCGCCACACGGCCTGCGACAGAGTGAAGTCGAAGCCGAAGCGCTCGGAGTCGCGAGCCACCTCGAGGTTGTACCGGTAGCTGGCGTCGAGCTCGGGGATGTTCCCCGACGGGATCCAGCCGCCCGAGCCGACGGGCATGAAGATGCCGTACTCGATGTCCTTCATGAGCGGGGTGCTCCATTCTGCTGGGCGAACGCCTTGCGGGACTCCTCGTGCAGGACCTCGATCAGCTGCTCCTCATAGGCGATGAACTCGTGCGAGGTGGTCACGGAGAGGTCGCGGGGGCGGGGAAGGTCGATCTCGAGCTCAAGCCGCACCGAGGCGGGGCGGGCCGTGAGCACGATCACGCGGTCGGAGAGGTAGACGGCCTCGCGGATGTCGTGGGTGATGAGCACGGCCGTCCAGGAGTACTCCGACCACACTCCCTGCAGCCAGTTCTGCATCTCGATCCGGGTGAGGGAGTCGAGGGCCCCGAACGGCTCGTCGAGCAGCAGGATCTCCCGGCCCTGCACGACTGTGCGCAGGAGCGCCGCGCGCTGCCGCATGCCGCCCGAGAGCTCGTAGGGGTGCGAGTCCTCGTACCCGGCGAGGCCGAACGTGCGGAAGAACGACTTGGAGCGCTCGAGTGCCTTCTTCTTGGGCATGCCCTGCACCTCGAGGCCGAGCGCACCGTTCTCCACGATCGTGCGCCACGGGAACAGCAGGTCCTTCTGCGGCATGTAGGCGAAGTGCTCGCGCTGGCCGACGACGTTCTGCCCGTCGACCCGCACCTCGCCGAGGTCGGGCTCCTCGAGGCCGGCGATGATGTTGAACATCGTGCTCTTGCCGCAGCCCGAGGGGCCGATGACGGAGACGAACTCGCCCGGCTCCACCGTGAACGAGATGTCGTCGACCACCCGGCGGGTCTCGCCGCCGCCCAGGTCGAACTCCTTGTCGAGACCGACGATCTCGATCTTGGGAACGGATGCGCTCATCTCAGCGGTCACCTCGCGCCTTCCTCTCTTTGAAGCTCCAGGGGATGACCAGTCGTTCGATCACGAAGGTCAGCAGGTACAGCGAGATGCTCAGCACGGCGGTCACGGCCACCGCGGCGAGCACCAGGTCGGTGCGGAACGCGTTCTTCTGGGTCGACATGAAGATGCCCAGGCCGGACTGCGCGCCCACGTACTCCGCGAAGATCGCGCCCACCACGGCGTAGGTGATGGAGATGCGGAGAGCGGTGAAGAAGGAGGGCAGCGCCGAGGGGAGCCGTACGAAGGTGAACTCCTTCCATCTGCCGGCGCCCATGCTCCTCAGGAGGTTGCTGGTCTCCCGATCCGCCTTGTTGAAGCCCTCGATGAGCCCCACGACGATCGGGAAGAAGGTCACGAGCGCCACGACGAGGATCTTCGGCAGCAGCCCGAAGCCGAACCAGATGATCATGAGCGGCGCGATGGCGATGATCGGGATGGTCTGCGAGGCCACGAGCAGCGGCATCAGGCCGCGCCGCAGCACGCCGGAGAAGTCGATCGCCACGGCGATGATCCAGGCCACGATGAGCGAGAAGGCGAACCCGATGACCGTCACCTGCAGGGTCGAGAGGGTGTGGCCCCAGATGATGTCGGCGCGTTCGAAGCCCTCGACCACCACCCGGGAGGGCGCGGGCAGCACCTGCGGCCGCATGCCCGTGAGGGTGACGGCGAGCTCCCAGCCCACGAGCAGCAGCACGACGATCACGACGGGCGGCACGACGCTGCCCCAGAACGAGTCGCGGCGGGGCCGGCGCTTCGGGCGGGCGGGGCGGGGAGCCGACGGTGAGGCGGGCGGCGGATCGGCCGGTGCCGCTCCCGCTGCGAGCGGCGCTCTCTTGCTGTTCAGTGCGCTGGTCATCTCAAGCCTCCACGGTCTCGGGTAGTTGGTTCCAGAACCGGCGCTCGTGCCCGAGTGCACGGTCGGTGATCTCGAGGGCCCGTTCGACGGGCAGGTCGGCGGCGTCGACGAGCCGGAGGTGCCGATCGACGAGCACGGCGTAGTCACCACCGGTGTAGATGTCGACCCAGTCGCGGTAGACGCCGTCGACCGAGCCCCTGAGCGCCTCGAGGGCCACCCCGTAGCCGTAGATGCAGGGCAGCATCGCCACGAGCATCCCGTCGAAGTCGTCGGCGAAGCCGTCGTAGAAGGCGAGGTACTCGGCGGTCGTGGCCGAGGGCCGCACGTCGGTGAAGTCGCAGCCGAAGGGCACCGCGGCCTGCTTGTGGTGCTCGAGCTCGACTGCCACCACTCCATGGGCGAGGGCCACGAAGTACTCCAGCGTCTCGTCGTCGGTCGACGTGGCGGCGAGCCGGCTGTAGTGCCGGGCGTAGGCGCGGAGGTAGAGGAAGTCCTGCTCGAGGTAGTGGCGGAACACCGCCGGGTCGAGGGTCCCGGCACGGATGCCGGCGAGGATGGGCAGATCGGCCCAGCCCGCGACGCTCTCCGCGATGATCGCGGTGAGGCGCGCGGAGAGCGTGCGGGCTGGGCTGTCTGTCATGGTCTCGTCTGCTCGGCGATCAGTCGGTCAGGTACTCGTTGGTGTAGAAGCTCGACCAGTCCGGCGCCTCGGTGAGGGTGTTGCCGTCGACATCGGCCAGGAGTCCCGCCTCGAGGTAGAACTCGCCGAGCCCTGCCCACTGCTCGTCGGTCATGAGGCCGAACTCGCCGTTCTCGTCGAGCATGAAGTCGCTCGAGAGCAGGGTCTGGCTCTCGGTCACGAGCTCGGCCTCGGTGAGCACGTCGGGGTTCGCGGCCATCAGGATCTCGGCGCTGCCCTCGGGGTCGGCGATGGCGTCCTCGTAGCCCTTCGCGAGCGCCTGGGTGAAGGCCTTCGTGGTCTCGGCGTTCTCGCCCATCCAGGTCTTGTTGCCGAGCACGAGGAGGCCGTAGTTGTCCGGGAAGCCGTAGTCGGTGAAGTGGAAGTACTTCATGGGCGTGCCGTTGAGCTCGGCCTCGATGCCCTCCCAGGTCTCGAACGGGATGGTGAAGTCGACATCGCCGGAGTAGAGCGCCTCGTAGGCGCTCGTGCCGAGGGTGACGTTCTCGAAGTCGCCCTTTCCGCCGTCATCCTTGATGACGGCCTGCAGGGTGGGCACCTCGGAGGGGCTGCCGAAACCTGCGTAGGTGAGGCCGTCGAGGTCGGCGGGGCTCTGGATGGTGTCATCGTCGGCCCGCACGCCGATGGCCGTGACCCAGGTCTGGATGGGGGCCATGATCGCCTGCACGTCGGCACCGGCGGCCATCGAGAAGGTCGAGACGTCCTGGAAGCCGATGCCGAAGTCGGCGGCCCCCGCGTCGATCAGGGTCTCGGGGTAGGAGCCGTTGTAGGGCAGGATCTCGACATCGAGGCCCGCTTCTTCGAAGTAGCCCTTCTCGATCGCCACGTAGAGGCCGGTGTGGTTGGTGTTGGGGGTCCAGTCCAGGGCGAACGTCACCGGGGTGAGGTCGCCAGAGGCACCGGCGGAGCCGGTGGACTCGGCTGCCGAGCCGCCGCTCGAGCAGGCGGCGAGGAGGCCGGCGGTGGCCAGGACGGCCGCTCCGGTGGCGAAGTTCCGCTTCTTCATCATGTGCGTGGTCCTCTTTCGTTGTCGGGCGGTGCAGGGGGCCTTGCGGTGGGTGGGATCGGGAGGGGATGGGGATCAGGCGGGCCGGTGCACGACTTCCATGCGCTCGACCGTGCGACGGAAGGCCTCGTTGGTCTTCCGCACGACCTCGGACTCGTCGACGGTCGTGAGCTCGCGGCCGCGCATGAGCACGCGGCCGTTCACGATCGTGGTGTCGACCATGCCGCCGTTCGCGGCGAACACGAGGTGGCTCGTCATGTGCACGGGGGTGTCGCGGAGCATCGGGGTGAACTCCACCGAGTTCGTCTCGACGAGGATCACGTCGGCCTTCGCGCCGACGGCCAGCTGCCCCGTCTCGTGGCCGAGCGCCTTCGCTCCGTTCCGGGTCGCCATCCGCAGCACGTCGGCGGCGGGCATGAGCGAGGAGTCCTGCCGCTGGGCACGATGCATGAGCGAGGAGTACTTCATGACCTCGAACATGTCGGCGGAGTTGTTGCACTCGACCGCGTCGTGGCCGAGCCCCACGTTGATCCCGGCCGCGAGCATCTCGGGCACCCGGGCGATGCCGTTGCCGAGCTTGGCGTTCGAGGAGGGGTTGTGCGAGATGTGGGTCCCGGTCTCGGCCATCATCCGGATCTCGTCGTCGTTCAGGTGCACGCAGTGCGCGGCCACGACGTCGGGCCCGAGCAGTCCCACCTCGTAGGCGAGCTCGGTCGGCCGCTTGCCGAAGCGCTCGAGGCTGTTCTCGACCTCCGACATCGACTCGTTGAGGTGGATGTGGATGCCGATGCCGAGCTCGTCGGCGAGTCCGCGGGTCTCCCGGAGCAGCTCGGGCGAGGCCAGCGGCAGCCACTCGATGCCGAAGCGCACCTCGATCAGGCCGTTCGCGGATCCGTGGCTGCGGTGGAACGCCTCGACGTTGTCCTGCAGGGTGTCGAGCCGGTACTCGTCGAGCGCGATGTCGTTCGAGAGCACCACGCGGATGCCGATCTGCTCGGCCGCCACGGCGAGCGCGTCGAGCTTGCGGTACATGTCGTTGACGGTCGTGACGCCGGCCTTGATGGACTCCGTGTAACTCGCCATCGCGGCCCAGTAGGCGGAGTCGAAGTCGAGGGCCCGGATGAGCGGGTACCAGCACTCGTCGAGGTACTCCCAGAGCGGCAGGTGATCGTTGTAGCCCTTGCCGAGCGCGGTGTGGAAGTGCAGGTCGATGAGGCCGGGCATCACGATCTTGTCGGTCGCATCGATGACGTCGTCGCCCTCGGCGGCGGAGGGCGCCTCGGCCGCCGGCCCGATCCAGACGATGCGGTCGCCGTCGATCACGACGGTGCCGTCTTCGAGGTAGGTGCCCTCGTCGTCGAGAGTCAGGACCATGCCGTGGGTGATCAGGATGCGGGTCATTGCGGGTCTCCGAGTGGGGGTTCGAGTGCTTCAGATCTAAGATCTTATTTAGGAGGCTAAGGGTGCCGAGTGGCCGTCACAAGCGGATTCGATCAGTGTTCACACGCGGTAACACGCCCGAAACACGCGCCGTCAGAGCCCTTCGTCGGCCGCGACGATGCCGCCGCCCAACCAGCCGAGGGCCATCGTGACGAGGTTCGGGCCGGCATCGTGGATGCGCGGGAACACCGACGCGTCGATGATCTTGAGCCCCTCGGTGCCGAGCACGTTCAGGCGTCGATCGACCACCCGGTCGATGCCGCAGGTGCCCACGGGGTGGTTGTAGGTCTCGACCCGTCGCCGGAGTTCCGGCACGAGGTCGGTCGTCTTCCACCACGCGTCGTCCGGCACGGTGACGATGCCCTCGTCGGCCATCGCGTCGATCAGGTCGGCCGTCTTCCGCACGGCGATCGCCATCCGCTCCGCATCCGAGTCGGTGGCGAGGTGGCCGAGGCGGATAAGACCCCGGTCGTCGTCGCCGCGGGTGATGCTCCCTCGGGACTCGGGCTGCATGAGCGCCACCGAGACGCTGTAGCCGGCGCGGGGCGCCGTGCGGTCGTAGAGCCAGGTGGAGAAGGGGAAGACCTGGAACTCGTCGGCGGGGTCGTCGGCCACTCCGGCGCGGAGGAGCGATCCGCTGACCGGGCGGGCGAAGACGTCGGCCTCGTCGCGGGCGAGCACGTTCATCATGAGCCAGGGGTGGTCCTGAAGGCCCTGGCCGATGCCCGGCAGATCGACGCCGGATCGCCAGAGCATTTCCGGGGTGCCGTAGGCGCCGCCGGCGACGATGACGAGATCCGCGGCGATGGTCTCGACCCCGCCGGGGCCCTCGATCTCCACGCCGACGGCACGCGCCCCCTCCATCAGCACGCGGCGCACGAACGAGCGGTCGCGGAGCGTCACCCGCCCGCGCACGAGCGGCGCCACGGCGGCGAGCGCTCCCCAGCGCCCCTCGTCGACCCGGTTGGTGGGCCAGGGCCCCACGCCCTGGGTTCCCGGGGCGTTGTGGTCGGCGCAGTCCGGGTGCCCGGCGGCCCGGGAGGCCGCGGCGAACGCCTCGTCGAGCGGGCTCTGGCTCAGCCGGGTCACCCGCACAGGGCCGCTGTCGCCGTGGTACGGCCGGTCGCCGAACTGCTCGTCGGTCTCGATGGCGTTGAGGCCCGGCAGCAGGTCGTCCCACTGCCAGCCCTCGCCCCACGACTCGAAGCCGCTCGGCTGTCCGCGCGACCCGGCGGCGGCATTGACGCTCGAGCCCCCGCCGAGCACCCTGCCGCGCACGAGGTGACGGCCCGAGTCGAGATCGGTGTAGTCCCAGTCGGCGTCGGGGAAGGCGTGGTCGTGCAGGTAGTTGTGGGGCACCGGATCGCCGGGGTCTGCCCCCGCCTCGATCAGCGTGACGTCGGCCAGGTCGGCGAGGCGATGGGCGGCGAGGAGTCCTCCGTTGCCGCCTCCGGCGATGACGATCCTCATGCCGCTCCCGCCGTCTCGTCGGAGAGGCCGAGGAGGGCCGCGAAGTTGCCGCCCATCACCCCGTCGAGCTTGGACTGCGGGATGGGCGGGAGGCCGAGCACCGCCGCCTCCTCGTTGACCGTGAGGAGCTTCTCGCGGAGGCCGACCGGGTCGTAGAGGAAGCCCGGGAAGTCGGTCCCGAACATGATCTTCTCGAGGGGCACGAAGAAGGGCTCTGCCCGGTGCAGGAAGAGGAAGAGGTCTCGCCGGGTGACGGTGGCGATGTGGTAGCTGATCTCGGTGTAGAAATTCGGATGCTTCGTGAGCATGAACATCGCCTCCTCGATCCAGGGGATGCCGCAATGCGCGATGATCACCTTCAGGTCGCGGAAGTTGCGGCCGATGTCGTCCAGGAGTGCCGGGCGGCCGAGCTCCATCTTCGCGTCGATCCGGGTGGAGCCGGCCTGGTGGATCATCACGGGGATGCCGAGGTCGCGCGCCGCGGCGAGCACCGGGAAGGCCAGGTCGCGGTCGACCGGCGACCAGTGCTGGTACATCGGATAGAGCTTCACACCCTTCAGGCCGTCCTCCTGCACGGCGCGGGCGAGCTCGTCGACGGCTGCCTTCACGCCCCGGTAGGCCGGGTTCACCGACGCGAAGCCGATGATCCTCTCGGGTTCGGCGCGTACGCATCCGGCGATGTACTCGTTGCAGCGCTCGGGATGCTGCTCGCCCGTGACGTCGGTCTGGCCGAGCACGTCGACCGTGCCCATCAGCCGGCCCTCGAGGTACTGCGGGCTCACGGCGAGCGCCACGATCTTGTCGAAGCCCGGATGCGCGGCGACGGTCTCGTGCGGACCGACGACCCCGAAGCCGTCCTTGCCCTCTGCCGCCTCGATCTCCTCCCACTCATGGTCGACCGGGCAGCGGTGGCTCGGCAGCT
Source organism: Herbiconiux oxytropis (assembly GCF_024979315.1). Taxonomy (GTDB): domain Bacteria; phylum Actinomycetota; class Actinomycetes; order Actinomycetales; family Microbacteriaceae; genus Herbiconiux; species Herbiconiux oxytropis. The sequence continues at coordinate 87,497 of NZ_JANLCK010000009.1, forward strand.
TGCCCTCGGCACGGTAGATGGTGAGCGAGCCCTCGCGGCCGTAGCGCTTGGTGAAGGCCGCATCCGTGCCCATCGAGAGGATGTGGGTGTGGGCGTCGATCTGGAGTGTCATGGCGGTTCCTAGCTCAGGTCCTGCCAGGTGGTCCCGGTGAACCCCTGGTCCCAGAACTGCCGCTCGAGGCGGCAGCCGGTGATGAAGATGTCGGCGGCGCGGACTCGCGCGGCCTCCGGCATGGCGGCGAGTTCCCGGTCGAACGAGTCGCGCAGCGTCGCGACGACGACGGCGTAGGCGTCGCTCGCGAAGAACTCGATCCAGCCGCGATAGGCCGGATGCTCCACGGCGCCGTCGATGAGGCCCGTCGCGATCTCGCCGTAGCTCCAGGCGCACGGCAGCAGGGCGGCGGCGATGTCGTTCGCGTCGCCCGTGGCGGCGATCGAGAGCAGCCACGAGGTGTAGGCCACGGTGGCGGGGGCCCTCACTCCTTCGCTCACCGGACCCTCCCCCGCGAGCGCGACCGCGTCGGCGTGCATCCGCTCGTTCTGCGGGAGCTCGACGGCGACGATGTTGACGAGCGCGTCGGTGTACTCACCGAGACCCCGCAGGTCCGGTGAACGGGTGGCGCCCATGGCGAGCATGCGCGCGTAGTCGGGGAGGTAGAGGAGGTTCTGCGCGAGGTAGAAGCGGAAGCGCTCGGGCGGCAGCGTGCCGTCGGCGAGCCCACGGGGAAACGGATGCTCGATGAGCGCGTTCCAGAGCGGGCCGACGGAGTCCCGGAGCTCGGCCGTGGTGGCGGGCGCCGGTGCCGATGTGTGCGCCGGTGCGGGTGTCGCGCTCATGCGGTCACCGCCTCGCGCGTCTGGCCGAAGTGGCCGCGCAGTGTCGCTCCCTCGTAGGCCGCGCGGTAGACACCCCGTTCCTGCAGTTCGGGAACCACGAGGTCGACGAACTCCTCGATGCCCTCCGGCAGCGTGGAGGCGTTGACGTTGAAGCCGTCGGCCGCGCGGCCCTCGAACCAGCGCACGAGCTCGTCGGCGATCGAGGAGGGCGTGCCCACGGTGGTGAAGTGCCCTCCGCCGGCCGAGATGCGCTCGAGCATCGTGCCCACGTCGACCTTCCGGCCGTCGTCGTCGACCGAGAGCGTCTGCATCATGACGTAGCGGCCCTTGGGGCCAGGGAACTCCTCGAGCGCGGGCAGGTCGGGCATGGTGTCGTTCCGTTCGAGGCGTGAGCAGTCCATGCCGATGTAGCCGCCGAGCACGGCGAGCTGGCGGTCGAGCGACTTGAGCGAGTCGAGGTGGCGCTTCTTGTCGCGGGCCTCCGCCATGGTCTCGCCGATCACCGTGACGACACCGGGGAGCACCACGATCTCGTGCTCGGCCCGGCCGTGGTCGCGGGTGCGGCGCTTGATGTCGTCGTAGTAGTCGTGGGCGTCCTCGATCGTGGAGCCGATCCCGTAGATGGCCTCGGCGTAGCGCGCCGCGAGATCGCGGCCCTCGGGCGACGCCCCGGCCTGCACCATCACCGGACGGCCCTGGGCGCTCGCCGGGATGTTGAGGGGGCCGCGCACGTCGAAGGCCGCACCGTGGTGCTCGATCGGGCGCAGGCGGGTGGGATCGAGGAAGTCGCCTCCCTCCTTGTCCATCAGCACCGCCTCGCGGGGATAGCTCCCCCAGAGCCCGAGCATCACCTCGGCGAACTCCTTCGCCCGGGCGTAGCGCTCGGCCGGCGGCAGGAGCGACGGCAGGCCGTGCAGCGGAGCCTCGGCGTCGCTCTGCGAGGTCACGAGGTTCACGCCGGCCCGGCCACCGCTCAGCAGGTCGAGCGAGGCGAGGGACCTGGCGGCGTTGAAGGGGTCGTGGAACGAGGCGCTGACCGTGCCGATGAGACCGATCCTCGAGGTCTTGGCCGCGATGTAGGAGAGCAGGGTGAGGGGCTCGAACATCGCAGCGGCGCTGTTGTGCAGACCGCCGAAGTACGACAGGTGCGAATCGGCGAGGAAGACGGCGTCGAACAGCCCCCGCTCGCAGGTCACCGCGAGGTCGGCGAAGGTGTCCGGATCGAAGGCGCTCTCGACGCTCGTGCCCTCGCGCTGCCAGGCCGCTGGGTGGTGCCCGTACAGCCGCATGAACAGGTTCAGGTGCAGCAGGCGCCCGTCACCGGGCCCGTCGTGTTCGCTCGCCATCAGGCCACCGTCCGAAAGATCGATCCTCTTAAGATCTAGGATCTAATATCTCGATTACGAGGACGTCACGCCGATGTTTCGGGTGTGTGTACTTACTGCGGATCGTGGAGCTCGTGGTGGCTGACCGTCGCGCAGTCCTCACCGAAGACGAAGTCGCCGAGCACCCGCTCCCCGGCGAGCACCGCGGGCAGCCAGTGCTTCGCGTCGTCCCACATGGCCTCGAGCGGCAGCTCGTCGAGCGGGTACCAGGCCGGCGACACCTCGTCGGACTCCTGCGGCTCGCCCCGCCACTCGCGCGCGACGAACACGGTCGAGTCCTGGCTCCAGTTCTCCCGGAACGGGAACGCGAACTTCACGAGGCCCATCTCGGTGAGGTCGCCGGGGGCGACGACGAGGCTCGACTCCTCCTCGATCTCACGCACGATGGCCTCGAGCGCCGACTCCCCCGGCTCGATCTTGCCGCCGAGGCCCACGATGTTCCCTGACCCGAGCCCGGTCTTCTTGCGGCCGAGCAGCACCTCGGTGCGGCCGTCGGCACGGTCACGCAGGAGGAAGGCGACGCACACCTGGTAGGGAGAGACGGGGGACATCTGAGGATGATATCCCCGCGATGTGTTCGGCATGTTTCGAGTCCTTGGCCGGCGTCGGGGGTGCGGCGTAGCGTGGAGGCATGAGCACTTTCGTTGATCCCCCCACTCCCGAGTCGTTCGAGCACAACGGTCAGCACCCCGAGGTCGACGACGAAGACGTCGAGCCCGACAGCTTCGACGAGCGCGTGCAGGACGAGTTCAAGACGTTCATCGGCGACGCCACCCCCACCGAGGGGCCCGCGCCCGCGGGTTGAGGGCCGAGGCGGGCGGTGGCGGCGTGATCGACAGCGCGCCGCTCCATCGTGCTCGAGCCGAGGCCGAGGCCGACATCCGGGAGCTCACGGCCGCCATGGAGTCGCTCCGCACGACGCGCGAGTCGTCGTCGGACGACGACGAGCACGACCCCGAGGGCCCGACGCTCTCGAGCGAGTGGTCGCGCATCCGCGGGCTGCTGACGGCGGCCGAGAACCGCCTCGCCGACGCGGAGGCCGCGTGGGCGAGGGTGGCGGACGGCACGTACGGCACGTGCCTGCGCTGCGGCTCGGCCATTCCGCCCGGGCGCCTGGAGGTGCGGCCCACCGCCGCGTACTGCGTGGCGTGTGCCTCGTTGCGCTGAGCACAACAGCCCTGAGCCCAGCACCCCTGAGCCCAGCACCCCTGAGCCCAGCATCCCCGCCCGACGCATCATCCGACCGCCAGGAGGCCGTCATGGACGAACGCACGCAGGAATTCGTCGAGACCTTCCGGGTCTTCCTCGAGGAGGTGGTGCAGACCGAGCGCGGCGGCGACGACGGGCTGTCGCCCCTCGGGGAGCTCGTCGAGGCGCACCTCGGGTCGCCCGTGCGTGAGCTCCCGGTCATCACGCACACGATCGCGGCGCACCGTCTGGTCGACGCCGACCTCGCCCTCTCGTCGCTCGCCGACGCATCCGGTGCCGCACCCCTCGGAGTCTCGGGTGGTCAGATGCGCGACCAGTGCGCCCTCCCCGAACTTCTCGCCGGGTCCCGCTTCGCGCGCTTCGCTCCGGGGCCCATCGACTACGTGTCTGTGGCCGACGGCCCCGACTCGGTGCGCCGGGTGATGTCGTTCGGCCTCGTGCTGCTCCACTTCGAGGGTGCCCCGGTGGTGGCCCTGCAACGTGCCGCCAAGCCCGAGCGCGGTCGCGCGGCCGCCGCACTCGAGGTGCTCGCGGCCGATCCGGATGTGGCGGGCGCCTTCCTCGCCGAGTTCTCGCGGCTCATGCTCTCGCTGTCGGTGCTGCGCGGCCAGGTGCTCTCGTTCACCGCCAGCGAATACGGCAACGGGGCCGCAGGGGCCACGTTCCTCCCCCGCCCGCAGGTGGCGGCCGACGACGTCATCCTGGCCCCCGGCGTGCTCGAGTCGGTCACCCGCCACGTGGTCGGCGTCGGTGAGCAGCGCGAACGACTGCGGGAGGCCGGCCAGCACCTCAAGCGCGGAGTGCTGCTCTACGGCCCGCCCGGCACGGGCAAGACCCTCACGGTGCGACACCTGCTGAGCCGCACCCCCGACACCACCGCGGTGCTGCTGACCGGACCGAGCATCCGCTTCATCACCGAGGCGGCCGAGCTCGCGCGCGCGATGCAGCCCGCCGTCGTGGTGCTCGAGGACGTCGACCTCGTGGCGCAGGAGCGCGGTCTGCACGGGCCGCAGCCTCTGCTGTTCGCGGTGCTCGACGCCCTCGACGGGCTCGACGGAGACGCCGACGTGGCCTTCGTGCTCACCACGAACCGGGTCGAGATGCTCGAGCGCGCGCTCGCCGAGCGGCCGGGGCGCGTCGACCTCGCCGTGGAGGTGGCGCTGCCGGACGACGAGGCGCGGCGTCGGCTGTTCCACCGCTACGCCCAGGGCCTGCCGCTCGGAGCCGACGCCATCGACGCCGCGGCCGACCGTGCCGCCGGCACCACCGGCTCGTTCGCGAAGGAGCTCATGCGACGCGCAGTGCTCGCCGCGGCCGAGGCCGACCGGGCCGTGACGGATGCCGACCTCGCGGAGGCGCTCGACTCCCTGCTCTCGGCGGGCGCTCGGCTCACGAGGAGCCTGCTGGGCGGAGGCGGAAGTGGAAGCGGAAGCGGACACCGACAGGGGGACGGTGCGGCTGCGGAACAGCCGGAGGTGCGACTCACCGCCGGCTGGACGGCGTACTCACCCCGTTCCGGTCAGACCTTCGAACCCTGATCGTCGGAATCCGGATCCTGGTCGCCGCCTAGCTCCCACGGCAATGGCCCCTCGAACTCGATCGGCTCGTCCGGTGGGGTGTCGAAACCACCCGGGCGCTGCACCCGGCCGAAGAAGCCCATCTGATTGGACTTCGTGAGCACCGAGTCGGGCGCAGGATCGGAGGGCGCGCCCGCATCGGCACCGGATCCCGCATCCGGTCGCTGCTTGCCGAAGTAGCGGTCGCGGAGGCGCTGGTTGAAGCTCTTCCGCTCCTGCGCATCGCCGTCGTCCCCGCCGCTCATACCAGCCTCTTCAGCATGCGCGTGTTCCCGAGCGTGTTGGGCTTGACCCGGGCGAGGTCGAGGAACTCCGCGACGCCCTCGTCGGGCGAGCGCACGAGCTCGGCGTAGACCTCGGGCTCCACGAGGGCGAGCGGGGAGGCGGTGTAGCCGTTGCGCTCGAAGAACGGCACCTCGAAGGTGAGGCAGAACAGACGCGAGAGGCCGAGCTCCCGGGCGTCCTCCTCGATCTTCTCGAGCAGAGCGCGGCCGACGCCACGGCCCAGCCAGTCGTCGTGCACGGCGAGAGTGCGCACTTCGCCGAGGTCCTCCCAGAACACGTGCAGGGCACCGCAGCCCACAAGGGCGCCGTTCTCGTCGACCGCTACCCGGAACTCCTGCACGGCCTCGTAGAACACCACGGCGTCCTTGCCGAGCAGGATTCGTCGCTGCACCAGGGGCTCCACGAGGGTCTGGATCCACGGGACGTCACTGGTGCGCGCCCGCCGCACGGTCACGGGCGCCTTGCTCGAACTCATCCCCCCAGACTATTCCCGCCCGGAACGCCGAAACGTCACTTTCCTCGCTTCCCCGAGCGGGGTGGCGTGAAAAGTGACGTTTCGGGTGAGGTGGGTGGAGCTAGTCCAGGTCGCCGAGGGCTGCGGCCGCGGCGGCTGCCGAGGCCTGCTGCTGGTCTCCCACCCCGGCGCCGATGGCGACGGGCTCGCGCGAGGTCTGCGTGAAGACGAACGTGCCGTCGACGAAGTCCACGTGGATGTGGTCGCCGGCGTTGAGCTCGCCCTGCAGGATGCGCTCGGAGAGCTGGTCCTCCACCTCGTGCTGGATGGCACGGCGCAGCGGGCGTGCTCCGAGCGACGGGTCGAAGCCGACCTCGATCAGGCGCTCCTTGGCGGGCACCGTGAGCTCGATCGACATGTCGCGGTCGAGCAGGCGGTCGCGCAGGCGCTTGACGAAGAGGTCGACGATCTGGAGCAGCTCGACCTTGTTCAGCTGCGGGAAGACGATCGTGTCGTCGACACGGTTGAGGAACTCCGGCTTGAAGTTCTTCTTCAGCTCCTCCGACACCTTCGCCTTCATGCGGTCGTACGAGGTCGCCTCGTTGCCCGACATCTGGAAGCCGATGGGGCTGCCGGTGATGTCCTTCGTTCCGAGGTTCGTCGTCATGATGATGACCGTGTTCTTGAAGTCGACCACGCGACCCTGGCCATCCGTCAGACGTCCCTCCTCCAGCACCTGGAGCAGCGAGTTGAAGATGTCGGGGTGCGCCTTCTCGATCTCGTCGAACAGCACCACGGAGAAGGGCTTGCGGCGCACCTTCTCGGTGAGCTGGCCGCCCTCTTCGAAGCCGACGAATCCGGGAGGAGCACCGAACAGTCGCGAGACCGTGTGCTTCTCGCCGTACTCCGACATGTCGAGCGAGATCAGCGCGTTCTCGTCGTCGAACAGGAACTCCGCGAGCGCCTTGGCGAGCTCGGTCTTACCGACACCCGTTGGCCCGGCGAAGATGAACGAGCCCGAGGGGCGCTTGGGGTCTTTCAGCCCGGCGCGGGTGCGGCGGATCGTGCGGGAGAGCGCGGCGATGGCCTCGTTCTGGCCGATGACCCGCTGGTGCAGGGCCTTCTCCATGAACACCAGGCGCGCCGACTCCTCCTCGGTGAGCTTGAACACCGGGATGCCCGTGGCCTGGGCCAGCACCTCGGCGATCAGGCCCTCGTCGACGATCCCGGAGGTCTGCACGTCGCCGGCCTTCCACTGCTTCTCGAGGCGCAGTCGCTCGCCGAGGAGGTTCTTCTCCTCGTCGCGGAGCGAGGCGGCCTTCTCGAAGTCCTGGTCTTCGATGGCGGCTTCCTTCTGCCCGCGCACCGCGGCGATCCGCTCGTCGAACTCGCGCAGCTCCGGCGGGGCCGACAGGATCGAGAGACGCAGGCGCGCGCCGGCCTCGTCGATCAGGTCGATCGCCTTGTCCGGCAGGAAGCGATCCTGAACGTAACGGTCGGCGAGGTTCGCCGCGGCCACGATCGCACCGTCGGTGATCGACACCTTGTGGAACGCCTCGTACTTGTCGCGCAGTCCCTTCAGGATGTTGATCGCGTGCGGCAGCGACGGCTCGGCGACCTGGATGGGCTGGAAGCGGCGCTCGAGAGCGGCATCCTTCTCGAAGTGCTTGCGGTACTCGTCGAGCGTCGTGGCACCGATGGTCTGCAGCTCGCCGCGGGCGAGCAGCGGCTTGAGGATCGACGCGGCGTCGATCGCGCCCTCGGCCGCACCGGCGCCGACGAGGGTGTGGATCTCATCGATGAAGGTGATGATGTCGCCGCGGGTGCGGATCTCCTTGGTGACCTTCTTCAGGCGCTCCTCGAAATCTCCGCGGTAGCGGGATCCGGCGATGAGCGAGCCGAGGTCGAGCGTGTAGAGCTGCTTGTCCTTCAGCGTCTCGGGCACGTCTCCGCGCACGATGGCCTGGGCGAGGCCCTCGACCACGGCGGTCTTGCCGACGCCGGGCTCGCCGATCAGCACGGGGTTGTTCTTGGAGCGACGCGAGAGGATCTGCATGACCCGCTCGATCTCCTTCTCGCGCCCGATCACGGGGTCGAGCTTGTTGTCGCGCGCGGCCTGGGTGAGGTTGCGGCCGAACTGGTCGAGGATCTGGGAGCCCTTGTCGGGCGCCTGGTCGTTGCCGCCGACCGCGACCTGCTCCTTGCCCTGGTAGCCGGACAGCAGCTGGATGACCTGCTGGCGCACCCGGTTGAGGTCGGCGCCCAGCTTCACGAGCACCTGGGCGGCGACGCCCTCGCCCTCGCGGATGAGCCCGAGCAGGATGTGCTCGGTGCCGATGTAGTTGTGGCCGAGCTGGAGAGCCTCGCGGAGGCTGAGCTCAAGCACCTTCTTGGCACGCGGCGTGAAGGGGATGTGACCCGTGGGCTGCTGCTGGCCCTGGCCGATGATGTCCTGAACCTGCTCGCGCACGGCGTCCAGCGAGATGTTCAGCGACTCGAGCGCCTTGGCGGCGACGCCTTCACCCTCGTGGATCAGCCCCAGCAGGATGTGCTCGGTGCCGATGTAGTTGTGGTTGAGCATCTTGGCTTCTTCTTGTGCCAGGACGACGACGCGACGGGCTCGGTCGGTGAATCTCTCAAACATGTCAGTCTCCCTGGTCGCCAGGGCAGGTGGATGGCGACCGTTAGGAAGAGACTAACCAGCGAACAGGGGCCGGACAGCCCCTGTTCGCCGTGGGCGTGACGGAATCAGACCCGAGGGGCGGCCGGGCCCCCGACGGGCTCCCGCGGTGCGGCGCCGTAGGGCACGCCCTCGTACTCCGCCGGGCCGAAGCCGAGAAGGGGGTAGCCGATGAACGGGAGCGGCCAGAACAGCAGGAAGAACCCGTACGCGCCGCCCTTGCCGAACCTGCGGGCCACGTTGATCGCCACGATGATCCCCACGATGATGTTGACGATCGGGATGATGAACCAGATGAACCACCAGCCCGGCTTGCCTGCGGTGCGGCAGAGGGTCCACCAGTTGTAGAAGGGCACGATGGCGGCCCAGCCGTGCAGGCCCGCCTTGCGGAACACCGTCCAGTGTCCCGCGATGATGAGCACCGAGACGATCAGGCTGAAGATGACCGACAGCGGGTCGTTGTAGTAGTAGTAGTCGTTGAACCCGTCGTCGAACGTGGACGTGATCATAGGTATCCCCCCAAGGATGATGTGGTCTTCTTACTGGATGGCGGAGGTGAGGCGGGCCAGGTTGTCGAGGATGGTGGAGCGCAGCGGCTGCTTGTGCCACTCCTCGAGGGTGAGCTCGCGGCTGACCTCCCGGTAGCCGTCTTCGACTCCGCGCATCGCCGTCACGAACGGCGCCCCGCGCACCATGAGCGAGACCTCCATGTTGAGGCTGAACGAGCGCATGTCCATGTTGCTCGAACCGATCACCGCGACGTCGTCGTCGATCGTGAAGTGCTTGGAGTGCAGGATGTAGGGCGCCTGGTACATGTAGATGCGCACGCCCGCCTTCAGCAGCACCTCGTAGTACGAGCGCTGGGCGTGGTAGACGAGCGCCTGGTCGCCGATCTCGGAGACGAACAGCTGCACCTCGACTCCGCGCTGGGTGGCGGTGGTGATCGCGTAGAGCATCGCGTCGTCCGGCACGAAGTAGGGGCTCGTGATGATGATGCGCTCCTGCGCGGCGTAGAGCAGCGCGAGGAACAGGCGCAGGTTGTTCTCGCCGTCGAACCCCGGGCCTGACGGCACGACCTGCATGTCGAGGGCCCGCGGATCCTCGTCGATCACGTCGTCGGTGATGGCGCGCGTCTCGCGCAGCAGCAGCTCGGCGGACTCGCTGTACCAGTCGGTGATGAAGATGGCGTTGATGCCGGTGACGATGGGGCCCTCGAGGCGCGTCATGAGGTCCTGCCACTTCAGCCCGCGCTTGAGGTTGGACTTCTTGTTGTAGCTGCGGTCGACCACGTTCTGCGATCCCATGTAGGCGACCTCGCCGTCGACCACGAGGATCTTGCGGTGGTTGCGAAGATCCGGGCGCTGCCACTTGCCCTTGAGGGGTTGCACCGGCAGCATGTAGTGCCACTTGACGCCCGCCCGGTCGAGCATCTTCGCGGTCTTGCGGTGGCCGGGCGCCCGCACCGAGGCGATGTGGTCGAGCAGCACCCGCACCGTCACCCCGCGCTTGACCGCGGCCGCGAGGGCCTCGAAGAACGGCTTCGTGGTGGCGTCGTAAGAGAGGATGTAGAACTCGGCGTGCACGTAGCGCTGCGCGTCGTCGATGTCAGCGGTCATGCGCCGGATCGACTCGTCGTAGTCGCCCAGCAGGGTCGCGTCGTTGCCGCCGACCAGGGGCATGGCCCCGAGGGTGCGGTTCAGCTCGACCACGTTCTTGAACCACGGCGGCCACGGGTGATCGTCGCTGACCCGCTCGATGCCCTCCGTGGTCTCGATGATGAACTCGTTGATGGCGTGCTGCTTGTCGCGCCGGGACTTCGGCAGCTTGTAGGAGCCGATGAGCAGGAACAGCAGGAAGCCGATGTAGGGCAGCACGAAGATGGCCATGAGCCAGGCGATGCCGGTGGAGGGCCTGCGGTTGCGGGGCACCACGATGACCGCGATGATGCGGATGGCGAGGTCGATGGCGAGCAGGACGAGCACGACCATGCCCGCGACGTCGGCACTCGACACGGCAGCCCCCTTCGCTCTCCCCCGGAGATCCCTCTCCTGGCGGGATTCATCCCCTGAGAGATACCGTAGCGGCTACTCGGCGGCGGCCTTCTCCATCGGCAGCCCGAGTCGTGCCCGCTCCTCGGCCTCGACCTTCGCGAGCGCCTTGCGCTCGGACTTGTCGGCCCGGATGAGCGAGCGCATGACGAACCAGAACACCAGCCCGAGCAGGATGGTGGGGGTGACAGCGTAGATCGCGGGCCAGAAGTCGTTCATCGCGTCCACGATACGTCATCCACCCTGGGTGATGATCCCGTAGATCCCCGATCCGATGAAGTAGAGGCCGATGCCACCCGCGACCAGCCAGATGGCGATGCGGGTGATCGTGGGGCGGCGGGGATCGTTCTCGTCGGCCGGCGGCTTGTCCGCTCCGGCCTTCTCCGCGGCGCGCTGCTTGTTCTCGCGCTCGGTCTTGCCTGGTTCGAACGGATCGGGCTTGCCGCCACCGAGAAAGCTCATGCGCTCATCCTCTCCGAAAGCCGCGTCACTTGACCAACGGGAACAGGATGGTCTCGCGGATGCCGAGGCCCGTGAGCGCCATCAGCAGACGGTCGATGCCCATGCCCATGCCCCCCGAGGGCGGCATGCCGAACTCGAGCGCGCGCAGGAACTCCTCGTCGAGCCGCATCGCCTCGTCGTCTCCCGCGGCGGCCTGTTCGGCCTGCTCCACGAAGCGCTCGCGCTGGATGACGGGGTCGACGAGCTCGGAGTAGCCCGTGGCGAGCTCGAAGCCGCGGATGTAGAGGTCCCACTTCTCCACGACGCCCGGGATGCTGCGGTGCGCGCGGGTGAGCGGGCTCGTCTCCACCGGGAAGTCGAGCACGAAGGTGGGTCGGGTGAGCCCGCCCTTCACGAAGTGCTCCCACAGCTCCTCCACGAGCTTGCCGTGGTTGGGCAGGTGCACCTCGACGCCCTCGCGGTCGGCGAGCGCCTGCAGCTCTGCGACGCCGGTGGCGGGCGTGATCTCGACACCGGATGCGTCGCTCAGCGACTCGTACATGCTGATGCGGTCCCACTCGCCCCCGAGGTCGTACTCCGTGCCATCGGCCCAGGTCACGACGTGCGAGCCCGCCACGGCGAGGGCGGCGTTCTGGATGAGCGACTGGGTGAGCTCGGCGATCGTGGTGTAGTCGCCGTAGGCCTCGTACGCCTCGAGCATCGCGAACTCGGGGCTGTGCGTGGAGTCGGCGCCCTCGTTCCGGAAGTTGCGGTTGATCTCGAACACGCGGTCGATGCCGCCCACGACCGCGCGCTTGAGGAACAGCTCGGGCGCGATGCGGAGGAACAGCTCGGTGTCGAAGGCGTTCGAGTGCGTCACGAACGGGCGTGCCGCGGCCCCGCCGTGCATGGTCTGCAGCATCGGCGTCTCGACCTCGAGGTAGTGCCGGTCGGCGAAGGTGCGGCGGAGCGAGGCCATGGCCTCGGCTCGCGTGCGCACCACCTGGCGCGCCTGGTCGCGCACGATGAGGTCGAGGTAGCGGTTGCGCATCCGCGTCTCCTCGCTGAGCTCGGTGTGCAGGTTGGGGAGCGGGAGGATGGCCTTGGAGGCGATCTTCCAGGCCGTGGCCATGACGCTCAGTTCACCGCGGCGGCTCGAGATGACCTCGCCGGTGACGAAGAGGTGGTCGCCGAGATCGACGAGCTCCTTGAACTCGGCGAGCGACTCCTCGCCCACGTTCGCGAGCGAGAGCATGGCCTGGATGCGGCTGCCGTCGCCCGACTGCAGCGACACGAAGCAGAGCTTGCCGGTGTTGCGGAGGAAGACGACCCGGCCGGCCACGCCGACCGTCTCACCCGAGGTCTCGTCGGCCGCGAGGTGCCCCCACGTCTCGCGCACGGCGGGGATCGTGGTGGTGACGGGCACCGACACCGGGTACGCCTCGGCGCCCGATTCGATCAGCTTGTAGCGCTTGGCGAGGCGCACGGCCTTCTGCTCGAAGACCTCCGCCTCGTCGTCGAGCTGCTCGGGGGATGGGGTGTTCTCGGCGGGTGCGTCGGTCATGGAAGAAGGGTCTCCTTGAAGTCGGCCCCAGTTTACCGGGCACGGGCGGGCCCGGGCGGCATGGGATATCGTCGGGGGATGGTGGCAGCGAGGCTCGGACGGCTCCGCGCGGCAGCGCTGGGTGGGCTCGTCACGGCCTCGGCCCTTGTGCTCCTGGGGGCCTGCACGAGCGGTTCCGCACCGGCCGACGACCCAGGCGCAGCGCCGACTTCGCCGAGCGCGTCGGCATCTGAGCCCGTCGATCCGGCTGCCGGCACCGACGCCGATGCACCCGACGCAGCGGGCGACGCCGCGGTCGCCGCGGCCTCCTGGGTGCCCGAACCACTCCCCGGCAACGCCGTGCTCGCGACCGGCACGTTCGAGTCGCCCGATGCCGCCGTCACCGGCAACATCGCGATCGTCACGGATGCCGTGCGCGTGGTGGAGATCGTGCTCACCGACTTCGCGCTCGATCCCGAGGTGGCCGCCGGCGCGGCACCGCAGATGACGCTGCTCTCCGAGCCCATCGGCGAGTTCGGCTGCTACGACACCGACGGCTACTCCTTCCAGCCCTCTCCCCTGACGGGCGACGTCGAGCAGCGTATGACGATGGGGCCGGTCGACGACGTGCCCACGGGCGACCCGAGCTTTCTCGACCAGGCCGTGATCTACCTGCCCGTCGAGGCGGAGTCGCCGCCGTCGGACGGCTGCTACGGCGACACCGTCGCGATCGCCGACCTCGAGTGGCTGACGCCGCAGGATCTGCCCGAGCTCGCCGACTCCGGCATCCGCTCGGGTGCGACGGGCGAGGTGGGCACGGATGCCGACGACGCGCTCTCGGTCTACGTGGTCGCCGAGGGCGACTCGCTCGGCCGGATCGCCTCGCGATTCGGGGTGTCGACGGAGGCCGTGCTCTACCTCAACGCCGGCCGGATCGGACAGGACGGGCTGCTCGAAGACGGAACGGTCTACGCGGGCGAGGCTCTGAACCTGTCGCCTTCCGCGCGCTGACCCCGCCGCTCAGGTGCCGAGGTAGATCGCGGCGTTGTCGATGAGGCGCGTGTCGCCCACCTTCGCCGCGATGATCACGCGCGCCTTGCCGGTGTAGCCGTCGTCGACCGGCAGGAAGGTGTCGGGGTGCACGATGGCGAGGTAGTCGAGTTCGACGAGCTGCTCCCCCATCGCCGCGGACTGCGCGGCGGCGAGCACGGCGTCGATGCCGCGGTCGGAGGCCGACTCGGCGGCCTCGAGCACGTGCGGCAGGGTGATCGCGGCGCGGCGCTCGCGCTCGTCGAGGAAGCGGTTGCGGCTCGAGAGGGCGAGCTCGTCGTGGTCGCGCACGGTCTCGACGACCTCGACCTGCACGGGCATGTCGAGATCGGTGACCATCTGCTGCACGAGGAACACCTGCTGGGCGTCTTTCTGGCCGAACAGCACGACATCCGGGCCCACGCTGCCCAGCAGCTTGGCCACGACCGTGAGCACGCCGTCGAAGTGGCCGGGGCGGCTGCGGCCCTCGAACAGTCCGCCGACGCGGCCAGCGGTGACCCGCGTGGCGGTGAGTCCGCCCGGGTAGAGCTCTGCGACCTCGGGGGCGAAGACGACGTCGGCGCCGTGCCCTGCGAGCTTCGCGAGATCACCCTCGAGGTCACGTGGGTAGCGCGCGAGATCGGACGGGTCGGTGAACTGGAGGGGGTTCACGAAGATCGAGACCACGACGACGTCGGCGATCTCGGCCGCGCGCTCGACGAGGGCGACGTGGCCTGTGTGCAGGGCTCCCATGGTGGGCACGAGCGCGACCCGCACGGGGGCGGATGCGCTGGAGTGCCTCTCGGCGAGGGCGGCGCGAATGCCGGCGATCGTCGTGATGACGACCGGGGCTGCCGACGCGCGGTCATCCGTGACGACTTCGGTCACCGGGACTCCTTGGCTGTGCAGTGGTGCTGGTGCGGGCGACCACGAGGTGCCGGGCGCCACGACGATGCTACCCGCTCAGTCGGGAGCGATGCCGCCGGCCCGGGTGAGGGCGTTGTCGACGGAGGTGCGCACGAGGGGGGCGAGCAGGCGGCCGGGAGCCTCGATGCCGATGCCGGCGAGGATGCCCGTGGCCTGGTCGACGATGGCGGTGGAGAACGTGCTGGCGGTCTCGATCGCCTCCGCGTAGGCGGCGCGATCGGCCTCCGCCACCACGACGGGCTCCCCACCCATCTCCACGACGAGGGCCTGGGCGATGGGGAGCACGGGGGTGGGCGCGGTCACCGCGAAATGGGTTCCGGCCAGGCGGGCGATGTCGATGCTCGTGCCCGAGAACGACAGGGCGGGGTGCACCGCGAGCGGGATGACGCCGGCGGCACGCGCGGGCGCGAACACGTCGACGCCGTACTCGGCCGCGGTGTGCAGCACGAGCTGGCCCATCTGCCAGGTGGAGGTCTCGGCGAGACCCGCGATGAGTGCGGGCAGCTCGGCCGTGGGCACCGCGAGCAGCACGAGCTCGCTGCGCTCGACGATCTCGGGGATCGTGAGCACGGGCACGTCCGGGAGCATCGCCTCCGCCCGGTCGCGGCTCTCGGCCGAGATGGCGGAGATGCCCACGATCGCGTGGCCGGCTCCGGCGAGCGCCGCGCCGAGCACGGGGCCCACGCGGCCCGCTCCGATGATGCCGATGCCGAGCCGGCCCGTGCGTTCAGAGGCTCTCATGCCGGGTCTCCTCCGGGTCGGGGCGGGATGGGGTCGGCGTGCGGCGCCTCCGGCGCGACGGTCTGCGCGAGCTGCACATCCGGCGCGGTGGCCTGCGGGTGCGCCGCCCAGCGGTGGGCGGTGTCGGCCGCGGCAGCCCGCACGGCAGCGCGGGCCCAGGCCTCGAACGACTCGTCGGCGGCCTCCGCGTCGAGAGCGGGGAGGTTGGAGCGCACCGGACCGGCCACGGTGTGCACGGTCAGCTCCGAGAGCCGGAGGGCACGGTGCAACGGGCCGCGCGTGAGGCGGAGGCTCTGCACGCGGGCGAACGGCACGATCGAGAGGTGCCGCCAGACGAAGCCCGAGCGCAGCAGCACCGCATCGGCGGTGATCGCCGAACCGGTGCGGCGCCAGGACAGAGGCTGGTAGGGCCACGACCGTCGGGGGGCTGCGGAGAATCCGCCGCCCTTCCGCGCCACGAGGCCGGCGAGCACGAGCTCGCGCGTCTGCTCACCGGCGAGGCCGGGGAGGAGCAGGCCGAGCACCCGGCGCACGTCGTCGACGGTGCCCACGGGCAGCATGGTCGTGCTCGTCTGGCTGCTCGCCTCCCCCGCGGCGCCGGCGCGGTTGATCCGGATCATCCACCACCCGGCCGGCCGCCAGAGCAGCGGCTGGCTGACCTCGACGGCGTGGATGCGACCGGGCGGCAGCGTGTCGTTGCTCGTCGAGAGCAGGCCGTAGCCGATCCGCACGCCGTCGGAGGTGCCCGCGATGCTGTAGCGCAACGACTTCGTGAACCGGTTGAAGTAGTAGCCGCCCGCGGCGAGCACGCCGGGCACCAGGATGATGACCAGCAGCTCCTGGCGGCCGGTCACGGATGCCACCACCACGATCGCACCCACGACGAGGAGCGCCACGGTGAAGCCGCTCAGCACGAGCGAGCCGATCAGCCGGCCGGGTGGGATGCGCACGACCGACTCCGGCGGTGCGGCCGAGGGGTCGAGCTCGGGCGCGAGCAGCTCCCGCACCCGCTGGTGCACGATGCCGTCCGCCTGGCCGGTCGCGGCAACCGCCGCCGCAGATCCGGGGGCCGTCGCCGACAGATCCGCCGCGGCGGCGACAGTCGTGCGATCGGCCTCGCTCTGCTGCACCCCCGAGGCCAGCAGCAGCACCTCACGACGCAGCCGATCCGCGTCGGTCGAACCGAGGTACGACAGCTGCACCTTGGCGTCCTGCCCGGCCACGCTGATGTCGAGCTTCGCGGCGCCGAAGATGCGCGCGAAGAGCGGCCGCGCGATCGACACGCCCTGGATGCGGTCGAGTCGCGCCCGGCGATGGGTGCGGAACAGGATGCCGCTGCGCACCTCGACGACGTCGTCGCCCACTCGGAACGTGTGCATGCGCCACGAGGCATAGAAGCCTGCGATGCCGACGAGGAGCCCCACCACGAGCGCGAGCCCGACCCAGCCGAGGTGTCCTCGCTCGTAGGCGGTCTGGAAGGGATCATCGGGAACGGGCCCGCCGAACAGGAGCTCGACGGCCCGCTCGCGGAAGTTCGCGAGCGCGAAGCCGAGCACAGCGATGAGTGCGATCCCGCCCCGGAGAAGCGGTGTCGCGGGGTGCAGCCGGTGCCACTCGCCGTCGGCGAGGTCCGGACGCCCCGCCTTCCCGGCGCCCGCGACCTCGGGTGCGCCGCTCACAGCCCGATGCGGCGCGACTCGGCGAGGCTCACGAGGCGGTCGCGGAGCGCATCCGCATCGCTCTCGACGAGACCCGGGATGGAGACGCCGGTCGCTGCGGCCGCCGTGACGAACTTGAGTTCGGCGAGGCCGAGGGCGCGCGCCACCGGCCCGCGGTTGATGTCGATGAGCTGCATGCGGCCGTAGGGCACCGAGACCCGGCGGTGGAACATGATGCCGCGGCGGAAGACGAGGTCGTCTGCGCGCAGCCGGTAGCCGATCGAGCGCACCCGGCGCGGCGCGAAGGCGAGGTTGAGCACGCCGATCACGACGGCGAGGCCGAGGGCCGGCCAGCCGAACCAGGTGCCGAGCACGATGAACGGCACCGTGATGCCGCAGAGCACGAGTGCGCCGATCGCGGCGGAGACGATCTCGACCCCCACGTACTTGGGGCTCACGCGCTGCCAGTCGTCGGCCTGCGGAGGAACCCCGGGGCGCTCGGGGCTCACGCGCTGCCCGTCATCGGTGTGCGGAGGAACCTCGGGATCGCTCACGGTCTCAGGCTTCCGGGTCGGGTTCGTCGGGGGGCAGGGTGCACAGCCGCTCGGCCACGAGACCCGCCGCGGCGAGCACGAGGCCCGAGAGCGCGGCGGCGATGCCCGGCCAGAGCGAGCCTACATCCGCCACCACCGGGCGGGTGAGGAGGAACGCCACGACTCCCGCGCCGAAGCCCGCGATGAGACTGCCCACGAGGCCGGACGCCTTCGCGAGCACGACGACGCGCATGGCCCGGAACGGGTCGATCCGTGTCGTCGCGGTTCCGCGGATGGCCCGGCGGATGGGCAGGGCGAGCGCGACGACGATGGCCGCCGCGGCCACGAGCGTGATCGGAAGTGTGAACGGCGGGATCAGGACGGGCTGGCCGGCAGCGGCCAGCGCCACCTCGAGCACGAAGCCCACGGCGAGGCCCACGACGGCGCAGACCACGATCGTGACGGCCCTGGTGTGCCTCACCTGGCCTCCCCCGCGTACGGACTGAGCGTCGAGTCGGGGATGCCGCGGAGCAGCCGATCGACCCGGCCGGCCCCCGGGAGCACGGCGTCCGGAGCGATCTCGAGCCACGGCACGAGCACGAAGTCGCGGTCGGCGGCCCGCGGGTGCGGGAGGGTGAGCCGCTCGGTCTGCCGCACGATCGAGGCGAAGGTCACGATGTCGACGTCGAGCGTGCGGTCGCCCCAGCGCTCCTCGCGCACACGACCGTGCTCGTGCTCGATCCGGTTGACCACGCCGAGGAGCGCCTCGGGGTGCAGGGTGGTGCGGATCGTCGCCACGGCGTTGAGGTAGGCGGGGGCGTCGAGGTCGATGCCCGCGGGCTTCACGGCAGCGGTCTGGTAGAGCCGGGAGAGGGCGAGCACCTCGATGCCGGGCTCGGCGCGCAGCTCGTCGACGGCGGTGCGGATGGTGGCCTCGCGGTCGCCGAGGTTGCTGCCGAACGCGAGCACGGCGGGCAGCGCGATGGAGCGCCGGTCGAGGCCGGCAGCGGCGTGGGGGCTCGGGCCGGGTGCGGTCATGGTGCGGCGTCTCCCGTGACGGGGGCGGTGGGGATGGAAGTGAGGGTGGCCGGGGCGCTCGCACGATGCCGCACGATCGTGATCGACACGTCCGAGAACGGCACCGGGATGGGCGCGTCGGGCTTGTGCACGACCACCCGCACCCGCTGCACCGGCGGATGCGCGAGCACGACTCCGGCCACCCGCTCGGCGAGCGTCTCGATCAGATCGACGGGATCGGCCGCGACGGCATCGGAGATCTCGACCGCGAGCTCGCCGTAGTGCACGGTCTGCGCGAGGTCGTCGGCTCCCGCCGCGGGCGCCGTGTCGAGCGCGAGCTCGACGTCGATCACGAAGCGCTGGCCGTTCTCCCGCTCGAAGTCGAAGACCCCGTGGTGGGCGAACACCTCGAGTCCGGTGAGGGTGAGGAGATCCGGGGTCACGGTGCCCCCGTCCGGCCACGGCGCACGGCTGCGGCCACGTCGAGAGCGGCGGCGGTGCTCGACACGTCGTGCACGCGCACGCCCCAGACGCCTTCGTCTGCGGCAAGAGCGGCGAGCACCGCCGACGCGAAGTCGCGCTCCGAGGTCTGGGCACCCCCTGGCACGAGTTCGCCCACGAAGCGCTTGCGCGAGGCGCCGATGAGCACGGGGAGCCCGAGGGCCACGAGCCGGTCGAGGTGGCCCAGCAGGGTCCAGTTGTGCTGCGACTTCTTGGCGAAGCCGAGACCGGGGTCGAGGATCAGCCGCTCGGGGGCGACCCCCTTGACGATGAGCTGGGCGGCGCGGAGCTCGACGGCCCGGAGCACCTCGGCCACGACGTCGTCGTAGTGCGCGAGGTCGTTCATGGAGTCGGCGTGGCCGCGCCAGTGCATCACCACGAAGCGCACGTCCGAACTCGCGATCACGTCGTCCATCTCCGGATCGGCGAGCCCGCCGGAGACGTCGTTCACGATGGCCGCCCCTGCCGCGATCGCGGCTTCGGCCGTGGAGGCGTTCATGGTGTCGACGCTCACCGTGATGCCGCGCTCCACGAGGTCGCGCACCACGGGCAGCACACGGCGCTGCTCCTCCGAGACCGCGACCCTGCGGGACCCTGGACGGGTGGACTCGCCGCCCACGTCGATGATGTCGGCGCCGCGGTCGATCATGCCCACGGCGTGCCGCACGGCGGCGTCGCGGTCGAGCCACAGGCCGCCGTCGCTGAACGAGTCGGGGGTGACGTTGAGGATGCCCATGATGGACGTGCCGCTGCTTCTCACCGGGCGCTTCCCCCGGCATCCGGAGCGCGATCGCCGATGAGCGTCATCAGCTCGGCCCGGGCGGCGGGCTCGGCCAACGCCCCGCGGGCGGAGAGCGTGACGGTCGTGCTGAGCGCCTGGCGGCGGCCTCGCGCCGAGACGCAGCCGTGCTTGGCCTCGACCACCACGAGCACTCCCCGTGCGTCGAGACCCCGTTCGAGGGCCTCTGCGATGTCATCGGTGAGCCGCTCCTGCAGCTGCGGGCGCGAGGAGGCCGACTCGATCACGGCGACGACGCCGCCGAGGCCCGCGAGCGCTGCGCCCGGGAGGTAGGCCGCGTGCACGACGCCCTCGAAGGGCAGCAGGTGGTGCTCGCAGATGGAGCGGAACGTGATGTCGCGGAGCAGCACGGGCTGGGCGGGCTCATCCTGCGTGTCGTCCGTCGTGGCGCCGGCCGGCGGGGCGAAGGTCGCGCCGAGGGCTTCGGCGGGGTCGGTCCCGACGCTCCCGAAGAGCTCGGCGTAGGCCTCGGCCACCCGCCGCGGGGTCTCGGCGAGGCCCTCGCGTTCGGGGTCCTCGCCGATCGCCGCGAGGATCTCCCCGACCGCGGCCTCGATCCTCGCTCGGTCGACGCTCGACACGGGCGCCTAGGCGGTGGCGGGGCGCGGGTTGGTGCGCGGCGCGCGCTTCGGCTTGGCGGGTGCGGCGTCGGGCTCCGGCTCGGAGTCGACGCCGCCGTCGACCGCTCCGCCGTCGATCGGGGCCTTCGACGGGAACGGCACGGGCGGCAGCGCCGACACCGGACGACGCTCGCTCGAGAGCCACTGCGGGCGCGGGGGCAGACGCTTGATGTCCTTGAAGAGCTCGGCCAGCTCGTCGTGGTCGAGGGTCTCCTTCTCGAGCAGTTCAGCGGCCAGCTTGTCGAGGATGTCGCGGTTCTCGTTGAGCACGTGCCACGCCTCGTCGTGCGCCGCCTCGATGAGGTTGCGCACCTCGGCGTCGACCTGCTGGGCGAGACTCTCGGAGTAGTCGCGCTCGTGGCCCATGTTGCGACCGAGGAACATCTCACCCGAGGCGGCGCCGAGCTTCACGGCGCCGAGCGAGGCGGTCATGCCGTACTCGGTCACCATCTTCTTGGCGGTGCCGGTCGCCTTCTCGATGTCGTTCGAGGCACCCGTCGTCGGGTCGTGGAACACGACCTCCTCGGCCACGCGGCCGCCCATGGCGTAGGCGAGCTGGTCGAGCAGCTCGTTGCGGCTCACCGAGTAGCGGTCCTCGAGCGGCAGCACCATCGTGTAGCCGAGCGCACGGCCGCGCGGGAGGATCGTGACCTTCGTGACGGGGTCGGTGTTGTTCATCGCCGCCGCCACCAGGGCGTGGCCGCCCTCGTGGTAGGCGGTGACGAGCTTCTCCTGGTCGCGCATGATGCGGGTGCGGCGCTGGGGACCGGCGATCACGCGGTCGATCGCCTCGTCGAGAGCGCGCATGTCGATGAGCTGCGCGTTGCTCCGAGCGGTCAGCAGCGCGGCCTCGTTGAGCACGTTCGCGAGATCGGCACCGGTGAAGCCGGGCGTCTTGCGCGCCACGACCTCGAGGTCGACGCCGGCCGCGAGCGGCTTGCCCTTGCCGTGCACCTCGAGGATCTTCTTGCGGCCGTTGAGGTCGGGCGCGTCGACACCGATCTGGCGGTCGAAGCGGCCCGGGCGCAGCAGCGCCGGGTCGAGGATGTCGGGGCGGTTGGTGGCGGCGATGAGGATGACGTTCGTCTTGACGTCGAAGCCATCCATCTCCACCAGCAGCTGGTTGAGGGTCTGCTCGCGCTCGTCGTGACCGCCGCCCATGCCGGCGCCGCGGTGGCGGCCGACGGCGTCGATCTCGTCGATGAAGATGATGGCGGGCGAGTTCTCCTTCGCCTCCTTGAAGAGGTCGCGCACGCGGCTCGCGCCGACACCCACGAACATCTCCACGAAGTCGGAGCCCGAGATGGAGTAGAACGGCACGCCTGCCTCACCCGCGACAGCGCGGGCCAGCAGGGTCTTGCCGGTGCCGGGAGGGCCGTAGAGCAGCACGCCCTTGGGGATGCGGGCTCCGACGGCGAGGAACTTGGCCGGCTCCTTCAGGAAGTCCTTGATCTCCTCGAGCTCCTCGAGCGCCTCCTCGGCACCCGCGACGTCGTCGAAGGTGACCTTCGGGCTCTCCTTCGTGACGAGCTTCGCCTTCGACTTGCCGAACTGCATCACGCGGTTGCCGCCACCCTGCATGCCCGAGAGCATGAACCAGAAGAAGGCACCGATCAGGATGATGGGCAGCAGGAGGCCGAGGGCCGAGAGGAACCAGTTGGGCTGCGGGACCTGGTCGTCGAAGCCGTCGCTGGGGTTCGCATCCGTGACCGCGGCCACGACCTCGGGGCCACGCGGGGCGACGTAGTAGAACTGCACCTTGTCGCCGTGCTCGTCATCCGCGGTCGTGAGGGTCATGTCGACCCGCTGCTCGCCGTCGATGATGGTGGCCTCGGCGACCTTGTCGCTCGAGAGGTACGAGAGCCCCTCCTGCGTGGTGACCTGCTGGTATCCGGCGCTGGTGATCAGGCTGAAGCCGATCCAGAGCGCGATCGCACCCAGCAGGATGTAGGGAATGGGAGATCGAAGGATGCGTTTCGCGTTCATGTCTCTTCATCGCTTTGGTGCCAGGCAGGTCGGCACGGTGCTTATGTCGTTGCCTCAGGGTACCCGTCGGCGACTGGGCGCGCGCTCCATGTTCCCCGTGGGCGTAAAGGGCGCGGGTGGCCCGTTCGGGCCGGTGACTCAGGCGTAGACGTGGGGCGCGAGCACGCCGATCGACTTGAGGTTGCGGTAGCGCTCGGCGTAGTCGAGGCCGTAGCCCACCACGAAGGCGTTCGGGATGTCGGCGCCCACGTACTTCACGTCGATCTCGACCTTGACCGCGAGGGGCTTGCGGAGCAGGGCGCAGATCTCCACCGAGGCGGCCCCGCGGCTGCGGAGGTTCGAGAGGAGCCACGAGAGGGTGAGGCCCGAGTCGATGATGTCCTCGACGATGAGGACCTTCCGGCCGGTGATGTCGGTGTCGAGGTCCTTCAGGATGCGCACGACGCCGCTCGACTGCGTGCCGGAGCCGTAGGAGGAGACGGCCATCCAGTCCATGTTGAGCTGGAGCCGGAGCTCGCGGGCGAGGTCGGCCATCACCATGACCGCGCCGCGGAGCACGCCGACCAGGAGCACGTCGTCGTCATCCGAGTAATCGGCCTCGATCTGGCGGGCGAGACCCGCGATGGTCTCCGCGATCTGCTCCTCGGTGAAGAGCACCTCGGTGATGTCGGCTTCGATGTCGGTGATGTCCATGTGTCTCTACCCCTCGTGGTCTGTGCGCGTCTCGTGGTCTGTGCGCGTCTGGTGGTCTGTGCGCGTCTGGTCCGCGCCCCTCTGGTCCGTGCGCGAGAAGACGAGCAGCGCCGCCTGCCGCACCACTCTAATCCCTGGCAGATCCACGCCCTTCTGGCCGTGCCAGTCCGTCGCGAGAGCCGCGACGGCGTGGGTCTGCGCGCGACTCGGCGAGACCCCGAACTCGCTCTCGACGACGTAGCGGATGATCCGGTTCCGGAGTGCGGGCGGGTTCGCCTCGAGTGCGCGCGCCGACACGGCGATGCCGGCCTCGGCGTGCTCCACGAGATCCTCGATCGTCTCGGTCGCGATGTCGTGCAACGTCTCGTCGTCTTCGCGCAGCTGGTCGGCCGTGCGGGCGAGAGCCTCCGCGATGCCGGGGCCGAGCTCGGCCTCGAGCACGGGCAGCACGGTGCGGCGCACGCGCACGCGGGTGAAGCGCTCGGCCTCGTTGTGCGGGTCGTTCCAGAAGTCGAGGCCGGAGTCGGCGCAGAAGGCCTCGGTGGTGCTGCGGCGGAGGGCGAGCAGCGGGCGCAGGCGGGCGGCGCGGCCGGCCTCGGGTTCGGCGGGGGTGATGGCCGCCATGCCAGAGAGGCTCGTGGCGCCGGCCCCGCGGGCGAGGCCGAGCAGCACGGTCTCGGCCTGGTCGTCGAGGGTGTGGCCGAGGAGGATCGCGCCGTTCCCCGCCTCGTCGCGCGTGCTGCCGGCGTCGGCGAGAGCAGCCGTGACGGAGCGATCGAGGGCGGCATGACGAGCCGTGCGGGCGGCGGCTTCCGTGCCTCCGGTGCGGGAAGAGGGGCCATCGTCGACCTCCACGCGCTCGATGAGCACAGGATCCAGGCCGAGTTCCCTGGCCTGGGCTGCAGCGCGCGCCGCGACCTCGGCGGAGCCCTCCTGCAGCCCGTGGTCGACCACGACGGCCCCGGCGCGGATGCCACGGCGTGGCGCCTCGAATGCCGTCGCCGCCGCGAGCGCGAGCGAGTCGGCGCCGCCGCTCAGGGCCACGAGCACGAATGCCGGTTCCGCCTGCTCGAGGCTCTCCCGCACGGCGCGGCGCACGTCGGCGATCGCGGGGGTGAGCCGGGGGCGGCGGCCGTCCATCTGCATCCAGTAACGTTATTGCAGTTTCCGGCGGCGCATCCGGGCCGTCACGCCACCACGCACGCCACACGCCACACGCCACACGCCAACACGAGGGAGCACCACATGGCCGAGTACGACGTCGTCGTCGAAATCCCCAAGGGAAGCCGCAACAAGTACGAAGTCGACCACGAGACCGGTCGCGTCTACCTCGACCGCGTGCTCTTCACGAGCTTCGTGTACCCCACCGACTACGGCTTCTTCGAGAACACGCTCGGCCTCGACGGCGACCCCGTCGACGCGCTCGTGCTGCTCGAGTACCCCGTCTTCCCCGGTGTCGGCGTCAAGGTGCGCCCCGTCGGCGTGCTCAACATGAGCGACGAGGCGGGCTCGGACGCGAAGGTCGTCGTGGTCCCCCACAAGGATCCGCGCTGGGCGCACATCCAGGACATCGACGACGTGCCCGAGCAGACCCGCAAGGAGATCGAGCACTTCTTCGCCCGCTACAAGGACCTCGAGCCGAACAAGTGGGTCAAGATCGAGGGCTGGGGCGATGCCGCCGAGGCCGACGCCATCGTCCAGGCCGGCATCAAGAAGCTGGCCGACGAGGGCCACTAGCCCCCACCCCCGTTCAGTCCCGCACCCGTCGCGGCATCCCCCCTCCTCAGGGCTCCGGATGCCGCGACGTTTGCGTCTCCGAACCCCCACGGCCCAGCCCCGCCACCGGCGCCCTGTGCCCTGTGCCCTGTGCCCACTTGACAGTAGGTGCGCTCAAAACCCCCGACTTGACACATCTTGTGTCAAGTCACCCCGAATGAGCACACCTCCTGTCAAGTCGCGCATACCCGGCTGCACCGCACGATCCCGAAGGCGAGGGGCCGTACTCGACGACCCAGAGCGGTACCGACGCCGGGAGACGCCGCGCAGCGACGTCGCCCGACGCCAGCACCGCATGTCGCCTGCGCCGGGCAGGGACCGGCGCAGCATCAGCCAGCCACCGGCGCAGCAGTTAGAAGTTCACGAAGTTGCGCGGGTTCTGCGAGTCGCCGTTCACGCGCGTCTCGAAGTGCACGTGGCAGCCGGTGGAGGAGCCGGTGGTTCCGGCGTAGGCGATGAGCTCGCCACCACCGACGTCTTGGCCGTAGCCGACGTTGAGGGAGCTGTTGTGGCCGTAGACGGTGGTGAGTCCACCGCCGTGGTTGATGGTGACCGAGTAGCCGAGGCCGCCGTTGTAGCCGGACTGGATGACCGTTCCGGTGGCTGCGGCGTAGACGGGGGCACCGCACGTGCCACCGCCGGCCTGCACCAGATCGATGCCGGCGTGCAGTCGGTTGACGTGCGCGATGGGGTGGAAGCGCATGCCCCACTCGTCGGTGACGTTCCAGGCCGAGAGCGGCGAGCCCCAGCCGGAGACAGACGGCGGAGGGCCGCCGTAGCCGCCCTCTTCGAGGGCCCGCTGACGCTCCTCCTCCGCCTTCCGGCGGGCCTCCTCCTCGAGTCGCTTGCGCTCGGCCACGCCGGCCTCGTAGTCGGCGACGGTCTTGGCCGTGCTGGCCTCGAGCGCCGCGAGCTGCTCCTCGAGCACCACGCGCTGCGACTCCTGCTCGGCCAGCAGCGCCTCGGCGGCGGCCTGCGCGGCCACGGCGGCATCGAAGGCCTCCTGCGCGGCGACCTTGAGAGCTGCGAGCTCGCCCTCGGCGATGTCGGCCTGCTCGGTGAGCGACGAGGCCGTGTTGCGGTCCTGCACGGCGCGCTCGTAGAGCTGGCCCGTGGTCTCCGAGAGGCGGCTCATGGCACCGAGCTGGTAGAGCAGGTCGTCGGAGTCCTCGCCCGAGACGAACAGGTTGAGCGAGAGGTCGCCACCGCCCGTTCGGGTGAACTGGCTGACGAGCATCCCCGCCTGCTTGTTCGACGCGTCGGCGCGCGCCGTGGCCTCCTCGGCCTGCACGGCGAGCTCGTCGGCCCGGAAGACCGCGGTGTCGTACGCATCCTGTGCCGCCGAGTACTCGTCGGCCTTCTGGATGGCGAACGCCTGCGCCGCCTCCACCTCGGCCTGCGCCGCCTCGATGAGCGAGCGGATGTTCGAGACCTCGGCCGCCTTGGCCTCTTCGCTGCCCCGCGCGGCGAGCACGTCTTCCCACGAGGGGTAGTCGAGCGCGAAGGCCGCTCCCCCCTCACCCCGGAGGACGTCGACCGCCACGATGCTCGCCGCGAGCGTGAGGGCCGCTGCCCAGCGGGTCCAGCGCCGACGGCCCATCGTCACGGCTCTGCGAGCCGGCCGGCCGGGCCGAGTGGTGCTCGGCAACGCGCCGCTCGGCGACACCGTGGTGGACGTGGTCATCTGGATCACCCGAATTCGATGCCCTGCGCCGCCATGAAGGGGCGGGGGTTGATGGCGGTGCCGTTCTCGCGCACCTCGAAGTGCACGTGGCAGCCGGTGGAGTTGCCCGTGGTGCCCGCGTAGGCGATCGGCTGGCCGACCGAGACGTAGGAGCCGTTGCCCACGAGCAGGGAGGTGTTGTGGCCGTAGGCGGTGGCGATGCCGCCGCCGTGGTCGATGCGGATGAAGTTGCCGTAGCCGCCGTTGTAGCCGGCGTAGTTGACGAGTCCCTCGGCGGCGGCGTAGACGACCGCGCCACAGGTGCCGCCGTTGTAGACGAGGTCGATGCCGGAGTGCAGGATGTAGGCGCCCGAGACCGGGTTGACGCGCATGCCGTACTCGTCGGAGGAGTGCGAGCCCGGGAACGGGCTCGCCCATCCGCTCGCCGCGATGAACGGGAGGGTCGGGAGCCCCGCCGCCGCCGCCGCACGCGCGGCCTCGGCGCGAGCATTGACCCCGGCCTGGAAGTCGGCCTCGGTGGCGACGCGGTTCTCCTGCAGCACCTTCAGCTGGGTCTGCAGCTCGACCTCGTGGTCCTGCTGCTCTTGCAGGGCCGCCTCGGCGGCCAGCTGGGCGGCCACCGCTTCGTCGCGCAGACGCTCCGCCTCGGCCGCGAGACCCTGGAGCTCGTCGCGCGCGACGACTGCCTGGGCGGTGAGCGCCTCGGCGGTGTTGCGGTCCTGCTCGGCCTGGGCGTAGATCTGCGAGGTCTTCTGCGTGAGCTTCGACATCGCGCTCAGCTGGTAGAGCAGGTCGCTCGAGACCTCACCGCCCACGAAGAGGTTGAGCGTGAGGTCGCTGCCACCCGTGCGGGAGAGCTGGGCGGCGAGCTGGCCGGCCTGCTTGTTGGACGCATCGGCCCGCGCCGTGGCGTCGGTGGCCTGCACCTCGAGCTCGGAGGCCTTGAAATCGGCGGTGTCGTAGGCCTCCTGGGCCACCTGGTATTCGGTGCCTCGCTGCACCGAGACGGCCTGAGCCTCTGTGACGGCCGCGTTCATGGCGTCGATGAGGCCTTGGATGCGGGTGACCTCGTCGGACTTCGCCGATTCGTTGGCCTGCGCGTTCTTCACGTCGTCCCACGTGGGGTAGTCGTCGGCGAAGGCGGGGCCCGAGGTGAGGCCGGTGAGCGCTACGAGGGTCGCGGCAGCGGCGAACGCCAGCGCGGTGTGGCGCAGGCGCCGCGGGCGCGAGACCCTGCGGGCTGACTTGTCGGTGCTCATACTCCCCTGCCGTACCGGGCGCCGCGGCGTGCGCGACGCGTCGTGAAGCGCGAATTCGATGTGCGCATCCGTCACATCTGTCACAACGCTCACGCGAATCTAACCCGCGGGCGAGGAGATTGCACGGACATTCGAGCGAATGTGCCCAACTCGTCGCGAATTGGAGACTGTGCAGGAGTTGTGGCATACTCGATGAGTTGTCGCCGCGGCCCCATCGTTTAGCGGCCTAGGACGCCGCCCTTTCACGGCGGTAGCACGGGTTCGAATCCCGTTGGGGTCACGATGGCCGGGGTCACGAGCACTGGTCGGCAGCACATATAATAGGAACAACACATAAGGCCCTGTAGCGCAGTTGGTTAGCGTGCCGCCCTGTCACGGCGGAGGTCGCGGGTTCAAGTCCCGTCAGGGTCGCTAGGCGTGAAGCCCTTCCAATCGGAAGGGCTTTTCGCTAGAGACCGGCTCTTGTGCAAGAACATCCGGTTTCGGCTCTGTAGCTCAGTTGGTAGAGCGCACGACTGAAAATCGTGAGGTCACGGGATCGACGCCCGTCGGAGCCACTGGAACCCCCGCCTAGCTTCTACATGGTGGGGGTTTCTTCACGTCCGGGAGAAGTTCTCATTCGGCCCACGCCGCACAAACCCCGTAGATTCAGATCACGTCTCCGAGCAGTCGTTGCATGGATTGAGCGGCTTTCTTGCTGCCCGAGTTGCGCGCCATATAGACATCCTGCGTGACGCTCGGGTTCTTGTGGCCGAGGCCGGCGCCGAACCCTCCACCCGCCTCTCCGCGGCGTACCTATCTGTGCTGAAGGACATCTCTCGCGTCGTGCAGGCCTCGACTGCGGCGGCCACGACGAGCAAGACCGCGGTTCTCACTAGGATGCGAGACAGCAACCGTCGACTGGAGGCCGTGAAATGACTGAGGACTCGAGGTTCCCGGACGTGACCATGAGAGAGCTCGCCCTGCAGGACCTCGACGCGCTCGAGGTTCCAGAATCCGATATTCGGCGTGTCTTCCTCGAGCTCGCCGACCTCGCTCAAGACACGGACCTCCCAGGGCCCGACTTCGTGGTGGCGCAGGAGACTTTCTTAGCTATGGCCGCTTCGATCAGGGAGAACTTCAAGAAGCGCACGTCGCTTCAAGAACAGGCCGACTTCCTCCGAGCACGACGCGAGCTGAAGGAACAGTTAGGCGTCGAGATCCCGGATCACTACAACCCCCAGTGAGCGGACGCTGCCCCGCTAGTCTCAGACGACACGACCACTTCTAGGGGGAGACATGCGAGCAGGACTGGCAAGCGACGAGTACGGCACCGAGGTTGGGCAGCTGAACCAGACGCACGTCGGGTCGGCGTTCGGCGTGAATCTGGAGGACGGCGAGACTGTCTACGGACGGATTGCCGCTCTGAGGATCGGCCCGAATCGGGTTGTCGTTCATCTTGCGGGCGTCGCCGGAGACGACGACTCCACCGCGTTGAAGCTCCACCCCTCCGTGAAGCTCTACTTCAGCCACTACGACCACAACTCCCAAGTCACCGGAACCCTCGATCGCATCGAGAAGGCCGTCACTGACCAAGCTTCGCGAGGACGCTGAGGACACCACCCCCGGCCACCTACCCCCAGACCCGCGCACAAGAAGCACCCTCGGCCCTCTCACAGTGCCCGACGATCTGTCGCAGCGTCAACTCATCGGACAGTGCCGGCGACCCGATCATTCAGCGGGACCAACGCGTCATCTAAGACTTGATCGCGGTACGGTGGGGGCTCGCCGACTTCCGGGGGGGGAAATCGAGTGGCTCAGAGCTTCCAAGAATCGTTCGTCAAGTCCATGTTCGAGTTCAGCATGGGCGCATTCGGGTTATTTTTCCCGGACAAGTACGTGAAGGGTCGAGGCGTTCGAGAACCAGCCGACCTTGCCTGGGTATCCCGCGACGTTCTGCTCCTCCTGTGTGCTCAGCGCAGTGGCGCTTCCGCCGACGTGCAGCACCGCCACAACATCCGACAGCTGGATGGCTGGCTCCGTGTGTGGGCGGATGATCGACCACTGGTAGGAAGAAACGCCTCTCAGGAGTTCACGATCCTCCCCAGCGAACCGGAGGCGATCGTTCTGGTCTCGGTGGTCTCGGCGAACGAGGTTGGCTGCAGGATCGTGGCGCGGACCCCGCGAGCTCATGTGGCAAACGATGAGCGTGTCCTCATTGAAGTTCTTGTCCACGAACGAGTTTTACTTCGCCTTGCCTCGCTCGGTGGAACAGCACTCGATCTCGCCGATCTGTTTCTGCTTGCGAGCGCGGCATCGGCCGGCGAGTTGGCGCTCGACGACGCGGAGAAGGCCCTCCTTGACGCTCACGACAACGCCGTCGAGCGAGCAGCAGCGCGCGACGTGACTGGACCACTCGACCCTCAGCTGCTGCCACGCGTCGCCGAGTTGATACCGCACAGTTACCCGCTCGAAGCGATCCACAATCTCAAAGCAATCGGTATGCCCGGAGTGGCTGGTTTTAGCGTCTTCAACGATCTGGACTTCGAGAGCGCAAATACGCTCGTGCGCTGCTTCACCGAAACGGTACAGGTGGTGTGCGATGTTCCCCTGGGGTCGATGGGTCCGGGTGCCGCGTGCGTTCTGCGCGAGATCGGCGGGTACGAGTTCTTCCTGGCTGCTAACTCCATCGAGGTCGATGCCCCCGAGATCAATGCACAGTTCGAGAAGCACTTGGACGCCGACTCGATACCCCAGTTCCTTCAGGCGGTCATCGTGGGTAGGCCGCAGGTCCAGTTCATGACGGCGATCGTCTCGCTCCGGGACCCGCGACGTCCTACCGCAACGGGTGCGTGCCTGCGGCTGGCGGCTGATACGTTCTCACGCACCCTACGAGGCAGCTCTCAGAGCGCTGACAGCTGACTCCGCGTTCTCGAACACACAGAGCGTTAACACACGAGCAGTCTCGTCTGTGTCGTCGGCGTGGCCGAGCACCCAGCCGGCCGCTTCACGCTCGACCCTCCACGGCGTCTCGACTAGCACCCCGTCGATCTCCCGCACGACCCAGTAGTGGTCGTCCTCGATGCCGCGAGGTAAAGCATGCCGCTGAGCATACGCTCGAGCCCGCTACGCGAATGAAATGGACCCCGGATCTACCCCGGATAAACACTGCTAGGGACTGCTAGCCGCTGATAGGCAACTTCCTTGCGCACGGGCGGATCAGAGGGGACAATTAATCCGTAGTAACCGGTGATAGAAGCCGATGGGAAATCGTGAGGTCACGGGATCGACGCCCGTCGGAGCCACTGCCGCTTCTCCAGGCTTCTACTGGGGGAGCGGCTTTTTGCGTTAAGGCTCCGACACGAGGAGCCTCTGGAGCCTCGACATCATCCGCGAAGGCGCGTGCATGATGGACGTCGGGGACAGGAGGGGCGGATGACCGACGAGTTCCGGGATGAAGATCGAGTCGCGGCGAACGCGCCCGGCGTGCCGCCGGGGGTGCTGGCCGACATCGCGGCTCGCCGCTGGGATCTGCATGCCGACATCGCTGCGAACCCACGTGCCTACCCTGAGCTGGTCCAGTGGATGCGCACCGTGAATCCCGCGGACGGCCTTCGCCGGCGTCCGCCGGCGCCGGCCCGTCGAAGCGGCGCCGGATGGTGGCTGGTCGGCTGCGGCTGTCTCGTGTTCGCGATCGTCGTCGTCGTCGGAATCGTCGGAATTGCCGCAGCCTTGCTTCCCCCCGCCAGTCAGGGGAACTCCGAGACCGCGCCGCTTCAGACCGTCCCGCCGAGCGACACCGAGAGGGGAGAAGCCCCGACGGACCCTGTGGTCGCGGAGCAGATCGCGCTGTTCCGAGCAGACCAGCCGATCATCAACGAACTCGCAGCGCAGCTGGAGGGGAATCCCGTCGCGCCGCTCGTCGCTGACCTCCGGACGTTCCGGCTGGACGAGAAGCGGGCGGACGACCCGACCGTCGGCATCTACGAGGCGAAGCCGATGGCCGAACGAGCCGCAGCCCTTCGCGCGGATCTGGAGCAGAAGGTGGCCTCCGCCAGGGAACGGAGCGCGAACGCATCGGGATCGATCACAGAGGCCATCGTCGACGCCGCCGGGAGCGGCTTCATCGACATCCGGTGGGATGCGGCCTCGGCGTGCAGCACTGCAGCCGACCCGGGCAGGGAGACCATCGGCTGCGTGCTCACGGCCGATCCACTGACGGTCCATCTGCTTCCGGAGACCGAGGTGGGCAGCGTGTGGATGAACCAGATGCTCGTGACGCACGAGCTCGCGCACGTCTATCAGCGAGCGGACGATCAAGGCGCCGCGGATTACTCCGGAGCCTACAGAGACCTCCTCGCTCAGGGCCTGTTCCAGAGCAGCGACGAGGCCATGGCCGACTGCTTCGCACTCACGTACTTCGACCAGTGGTCACTCACCAACGGTTCGGAGAGCCAGGGAACCGGGTACGTCTGCAACGAGCCGGAACGCCAGGCCATCCGGGACTGGGCCGCCGGCTTGAACGTGCCGATGGACTGAGTTCCGATTTTTCTAGCGCACGACGCTGTGTGACGTGTGGGTGGCGGAATCCGGATGGGTATGCAATATTGAGATCTCAAGTCGCAACGGATTCGGGACCGTCTGCGGTGGATCCTCCGAGTGGGGATGGGGACGGATGCGGCACCCTGGCTGAGCCGGGTGCCGCATCTGTTTTTCCCCTGCCCCGAAGGTCGACAATGGGATCGTGACTCACTCGAGCTGGACGCGACGCGGGACTCCACAGGAGAGCCGGCGATGAACGGAGCCGAGCAGGCGCACGCCGTGGTCGGCGTGCTCGCCGCCGTGACCGGCGTGGGAGCGGCCGTCGTGGGCGGGGTGTTCTTCGCGTTCTCGGCGTTCGTGATGCGCGGGCTCGCCGACGCCGGTCACGACTCCGGCGACGCGGCGACAGCAGGCGCGACGAGCCGTGGATCCCACGTGGGGATCACGGCGATGCAGGCGATCAACCGCGCCGCCGTGCGCCCACCCCTCATGGTGCTGCTGTTCGGCACGATGCTCGCGGGGCTCGCCACGTGCATCCTCCTGGCCGTGGTGGGCGGAGGCCACGCGCTGTGGTGGGGGCTCGCGGGCGAGGTCCTCTACCTCGGCGGGGTCGTCGTGATGACCGTGGCGTTCCACGTGCCGCGGAACGACGGGCTCGAGCTGCTCGACGCGAGCGGCGTCTCGGCTGCGGATTCCGGCGGGAGGGCGGGCAGCAACGAGACGATCGACGACAGGTGGCGGCGCTACGTCGTCGAGTGGACTCGCGGCAACCACGTCCGCACCCTCGCCGGCGTGCTGGCGGGAGTGCTCTTCGGTGTGGCGGGGTTCGTCGTGGGAGCTCCGCTCCTGCCGGTCTGACGCACTCACTCAAGGCGCTGTCGGGGGTGCGCGGCATACTGGGCGCATGGCGAAGCGTTCGGCCGGTTGGTCCGCGGGTGCGGCGCGCGACCTCCTGCGCCGGCGGCTGGCGGCGCAGTGGATCGCTCCTCCGGGGCCGAAGGTGCAGGAGAACCCGCGGAACGGCGCCGCGCGCATCACCGCCGTGACCGAGCGGATGCTCGCGCTGCAGGCGCAGGACTACGGGCAGGCCGTGTGGGCGCTCGGCGTGCGGGCACCCGGGAGCACCCGCAGCGACGTCGAGGCCGCACTCGACGCCGGAACCGTCGTGCGCTCGTGGCCCATGCGCGGCACCCTGCACGTCAGCACGCCCGACGACCTGCGGCTCATGCTGTCGATCACCGCGGCGCGCACCATCCGGAGCATCCTGCCCCGTTATCGCCAGCTCGGTCTCGACGACGACGTGCTCTCCCGCGCCCGCGCGATCGCCACGACCGAACTCCGCGGCGGCGGTCGCGCGAGCCGTGACGAGTTCTTCGCACTCCTCACCGCCGACGGCATCGAGCCGGGCGGCCAGCGCGGCACCCACGTGATCGGCCGGCTGGCGCACGAGGGACTGCTCTGCTGGGGCCCCACCGACGGCGGCCGCCAGCAGCTCGTGATCCTGGACGAGTGGGCACCGCCCGGCCCCGGCCCCGGCCCCGGAATCACCTGGCCGCTCGATGAGAACGGCGCACCGGCTGCCGCGAGCCACGATCCCCGCCGCACGGAGGCGCTCGGCGAGTTCGTGCGGCGCTACCTCGCCGGTCGCGGGCCGGCCACGCTGAAGGACTTCTGCTGGTGGTCGAAGGTCACGGTCGCCGAGGCGAAGCGGGGCCTCGACCACGTGCGCGACCGCCTCACCCCCGAGGTGCTCGACGGCGCCGAGCACTGGACGGCGGACGACGGTCCGGACCGCGGGAACACCGACAGCACCAGCAGCACCCGTCCAGCACCTCCCTTCCACGCGCTGCCCGGGTTCGACGAGTTCCTGCTGGGCTACCCCGACCGCGCCCCGGCCCTCGCACCGGAGTTCGCCGAGCGGATCGTTCCCGGCAACAACGGCGTGTTCCTGCCGATGC
This sequence comes from Herbiconiux oxytropis, assembly GCF_024979315.1. Lineage (GTDB taxonomy): Bacteria > Actinomycetota > Actinomycetes > Actinomycetales > Microbacteriaceae > Herbiconiux > Herbiconiux oxytropis. The sequence continues at coordinate 121,658 of NZ_JANLCK010000009.1, forward strand.
TCGTGGCCCACGGCACGGTGGTGGGCACCTGGCGCCGCCGCCTCGCATCCGGAGCCGTGACCGTGACCCTCGACCCGTTCGAACCGCTCTCCGCGACCGCGCGGGCCGGGTTCACGCGGGCGATGCTGCGCTACGCCGACTTCCTGGGGCTCGCCCTCGTGCTCGACGAGCGTCGGCTCGAGAAGGGTGCTCCGGATGCCTGACCGCACCCCGTTCGCGCTGCCCGGGAGCGGCCGCGTGGCCGAGATCGCCCCGGATCCGCTCGTGCCGGGCGCCTGGGTGCTCTCGATCGAGGGCGCCGAGCAGTCGCACGTCGACCTGGGAGACCCGGCCGACCTCTTCTACGACTACGTGCGACGGATCGGCGCCGCCATCGACCACCTCGCCACCCCGGGCCGTCCGCTGCGCACGGTGCACCTCGGCGCGGGAGCCCTCACCCTCGCCCGGTACCTGCAGGCCACACGCCCGGGCAGCGAGCAGCTCGCCGTGGAGGACGAGCGGGGCCTCCTCGAGGCGGTGACGTCGCGCCTCCCTCTGCCGGCGGGCACCCGCCTCACGGTGCACGAGGGCGACGCCGCCGACGTGGTCACCGCGCTCCTCTCGGGTGGCGGCGAGTGGGTGGGAAGCGCCGACCTCGTGATCGACGACCTCTACCGCGGCATCACGACACCGCCCCACCTCACGACCGCCGAATGGTACGCGGATGCGGCCCGCCTGCTCGCCCCGGGCGGGGTGCTCGTGGTGAACATCGCCGACGACGACGGGCTGCCGGGGCTCCGCAGCCGCCTCGCCGCGCTCGCCCCGAGCCTGCCGCACCGCCTCGTGCTCGGCCCCACGAGCGTGCTGACGGATGCGCGCGCCGGCAACGCCGTCGTCCTCGCCTCGAGAGACCCCGCCGTGCTCGCCCTCGCCGACGACCTGCGCCGAGCCGGCCCCCACCCGTCGGCCGCGCGGGACGCGAGGCACGTCGACTCCCCCACCCCAGCCGACGGAATCCCCACCCCGAAAGGACGGTGAGCACCATGTGCGGCCGATTCAGCATGAGCGCCGAGACCGACGAGCTCATCACCGAGTTCATCGCGCGAGGCGGAACCCTCGAGGAATGGCGCCCCTCCTACAACGTCGCCCCCACCGAGCTGTCGCCGATCGTGCGCGAGCGCGTGGTCGACCGCGAGATCGTGCGGGAGATCGACGCCGCCGCCTGGGGACTCAAGCCCGCCTGGGCGAAGCCGGGCGGCCCCGCACCCATCAACGCGAGGCTCGAGAGCGTGTCGACGAACGGGCTCTTCCGCGGCGCGTTCGCGCAGCGCCGCTGCCTCGTGCCCATGAACGGCTACTACGAGTGGGAGGCGACGCCCGAGGGCAAGCAGCCGCATTACATCCACGGCCCCGAGGGCCTGCTCGCCGCCGCGGGCCTCTACGAGCTCAAGAAGGCCGACGACGGCTGGCACCTGAGCTTCACCATCATCACCCGCGAGGCCGCCGACGCCTCCGGCGAGGTGCACGACCGCATGCCCGTCTTCCTCACCCCGGACACCTGGGACGACTGGACGAGCCCGGCCAAGCTCGATCGCCCCGACGAGAAGCAGGAGCTCGTGGCCATGCTCGACCGCACCTCGCTCGCGGTCGCCGCCACCATCACGACCTACCCGGTCTCCAAGCGCGTCAACAACGTGCGCGACACCTCGATCGCCAAGGACGACCCGACCCTGATCGAGCCCCTCGCCGGCTGATCGGCCCGAGCGACGGGCGCCGCGCCCGTCAGAGAGTGCGGGAGTCGCGGCGGAGCGGGTGGTCGGCGGGGATCTCGACCAGCACGATCGGGATGCCGTCGGGATCCTCGATCCACGCCTCCACGAGGCCCCACGGCTCGGTCTGCGGGGCCCGCACGATCCGCTGCCCGAGCAGCGTGAGCCGCGCCACCTCCTCGTGCACGTCACGCACCTGCAGCCACAGCCCCACGCCCGCCCGCGCCTCGGGGCCGCCCCGCCCCGAGACCTCGATGAGGCCGCTCCCCGCGAAGAACACCACCCCGCGGTGCTCGCCCTCGCCGAACTCGCGCGCGACCGCGAGCCCGAGCTCGTCGCGGTAGAAGCGACGGCTCCGCTCCGGGTCGGAGGGGCGGATGAGGATGCGGCTGGCAAGGACGTCCATGCCTCATTGTGGCGTGCCGCGCGACCCTCGGAACAGACCCGGATGCCTTGCGCCGTCGTCGCACCGTGCTCGACTGGGCCCATGCCCTCAGGATTCGACCCCGCCTTCCTCGACGCCCCCTGCCCGCTGCCCGTGCCGGACGGGCAGGGTGCCGACGGCACGTCCCGTCTCATCCGCCACCTCGACTACGAGCACTTCACGGTGCTGCTCGACGCCGACCGCCGCCTCGCCGCGCTCACTGCCGTGAACATCGACGGCGGCACCCTCGCCGACGTGCCGCGCGGAGACGACTGGCACCTCGACGAGCGCGTGCCCGCCGACGAGCAGGCGGGCCCCGCCCTCTACGCCCGCAACGACCTCGACCGCGGCCACCTGGTGCGCCGTCGCGACCCCGTCTGGGGCGCTCCTGAGGTGGCCCGACGCGCGAACTCCGACACCTTCGCCTACACCAACGCCGCACCCCAGGCCGCGGGCTTCAACCAGTCGAAAGAGCTCTGGAACGGCCTCGAGGACCACGTGCTGGCCTACGCGGACGCCAACGACCTCCGCCTCAGCGTCTTCACCGGCCCCGTCTTCGCGCCGACGGATGCGGTCTACCGCGGCATCCGCATCCCCGAGCGCTTCTGGAAGATCGCGGCGTGGACGGCCGACGCCGGCACAGCAACGAGCTCCACCACCGGCACCGGGACCGGCACCGCATCCACCCCGCGCCTCCGCGCCGCCGGCTTCCTGCTCGACCAGTCCCCGCAGCTCGGCGATCTCGACCTCGACGAGGCTCGCGCGAGTGCCCTCGCCCGCGACGAGCCGCCGCCTCTCGGGCCCTTCCGCACCTTCCAGGCCCCGATCGCCGACATCGCGGCCCTCGTGCACGCCCCGATGCCCGACCTCGTCGCGGCCGACGGCTACCTCGCACCGCTCCGAGCCGCCGGTCGCCGCTGGACCCGCCTCGACTCGCTCACGCAGATCCGGCTCTGAGCCGACGTGCGCACCGGAGCACGCACGCCCGGGAGGACAGGGGCCCCCGGAATGTAGCACTATAGAGGGGATGGTGGCTTCAGCAGGGATCCGGGTGGTCGTGGTCGAGGACCAGCCCCTCTATCGGCAGATGCTGGCCTCCTCCCTGGCCGCCGCCCCGGGCATCCGTGTCGTCGGCGTCGCACAGGGTGCCGCCGCCGCCCGGGAGCTCTTCGCCGGTCTCGGCCCCGACGCCGTCGACGTGGCCCTCCTCGACGTGCAGCTCGGCGACGGGGACGGCGTCGACCTCGGCATCGCCCTGCGCGAGACCCAGCCCGGCCTCGGCGTGGTGCTGCTCTCGGCCACCGACGCCCTCGACGTGCTGCTCGAGCTGCCCCGGCCGGTCTCGCAGGGCTGGAGCTGCCTGTCGAAGACCTCCTCGCTCGGCCTCCCCGCCCTCGTGCGCGCCATCGAGGTCACGGCCGAGGGCCGCACGGTGCTCGACCCCGAGCTCGTGGCCCGCAGGAGGCCGAGGCGCGGTTCGACGCTCGCACGCCTGAGCCCGCGCCAGTACGAGGTGCTGCGGCTGCTCGCCGAGGGCCTGTCCAACGCGGGGATCGCCTCGCGGCTCGGGCTCGCGCCGCGCTCGGTCGACAACCACATCGCCGCGGTCTACGCCGAGCTCGGCCTCGCCTCGGGTGGCGTCGTGAACCCCCGGGTCGGAGCAGCGCTGCGCTTCCTCGAGGAGACGGCGGCGTCATGACGAGGCCGGCATGACCGTCTCGGGGGTGAGCGACGCCAGTGCCGTCACACCCGGCGACCGCGTCGACTACCGCCGGATCACGCTGCTCACCTTCGGTGTCATCCTCGGCCTCTTCGCCACGGGCGCCTCCATCCAGTCGGTCTTCGTGCTCGGCATCCTGCCGCACTCGATGCTGCGCGACGCCGTCGACCCCTCCGTGCCGTTCGACGTGACCTTCAACCTCGTGACGCGGCTCGGCGCGAACGCCGCCGCCGTGGGCACCGCCCTCGTGGCCATCGCGCTGCTCTCGCCCCAGGAGCGCGGACTCGCGGGACGCATCGGCACGGGACTGGTGATCGCCGCCTCGGCCGCGATCGTGCGCTCGCTGCTGCAGCTGGTGTTCGGCATCTACGGCCCCGACGACGTCACCGAGCTCCTCGCCGAGATCGTCACGGCCGCCGTGGCCGCCGCCATCTCGCTCGCCCTCGCCCTCGCCCAGTCCGATGCGCGACGCCGGCTGCGTGCCGAGGAGCGCGCGTCGGCCCTTCGAGCCCTGAGTGCGTCGGCCGCCCTCGAGGCCCTGCAGAGCGAGGAGCTTCGCGTGCGGCGCGAGGTGGCCGACGGCCTGCACGGCACCGTGCAGCAGCGGTTCGTGCTCCTCGGCGCACGACTGAGCGCCCTTCTCGAGGAGAGCGGGCTGGCGGCACGCGACCCGCAGACCGCGGCGGAGATCGCCTCGATCCGCGACGACCTCGACGCCCTCCGGGAGCAGGATCTCCGTGGCATGAGCCGGCTGCTCTACCCCGACCGACTCGACCAAGGCGCCGTTCCGGCCATCCGCGCTCTGTTCCAGCGGGTCCCCGCCACCATCGCCACCGTCGTGTCGCTCTCGGACGGCGTGCTCGAGCTCGAGAGCCACGGTGCGAAGGCGCTGAGCGCGGAGCGCCGGCTGCTGCTCGTGCGGATCGTCGAGGAGTCGCTCTCGAACGCCCTCAAGCACGGCAGGGCCACGAGCCTCTCGCTCGCGATCTCGCACGCCGACGGGGAGTTCGAGGTGCTCTTCGACGACAACGGCGTGGGGCTCACGCCTCCCGTGCACCTGAACGGCCTGCAGCGGCTCCGCGACCGGCTCGAACTCGTGGGCGGCCAGCTCACGCTCGCGCCCGCTCCGGCACCGGAGAGCACGGGAACCCGGCTCGCGGCGCGCGTGCCCGACGGCATCGCGCGCCCGACGGACGCTACGCCGGCGTCCGCTCCACGCGGCCGAAGCCGTACCTGATCCGGCGCGCGATCACGAAGGCGGCGGTGGCGGCCACGAGCCACGCCCCGAGCACGACGTAGGGCTCCGGATGCAGCGCCTCGGGGAAGTAGGCGAGGTCTCGGAGGGCGCGCACCGTCGCGCCCGTGGGCATCCACCGCCCCATGAACTCGTAGAACGGTGGCAGCAGCTCGGGAGCCACGGCCCCGCCGGAGGAGGGGTTCGAGATCAGGATGAAGATGATCCAGGTGGGCATGAGCGCCCATTTTCCACCCACGATCACCCGGAAGAAGTTGTAGACCGCGCCCGCGATGAACACGGTCATCGCGAGAACCCCCCACACCGGCAGGAACGGGAAGGTCTCGAACCCGAACACGGGGCCCGTGGTGAGCGAGATCACGAGGCCCACGAGCACGGCGCGCCCCGCGTCCCAGGCCAGCTCCCCCGCGATCGTCATCCCGCTCGCGTTGACCCTGGTCTGGATGGCGCCGACGAAGCCGATGATGGTCGAGGCGAGCGCGAGATAGAACAGCACGAGGCCGCTCGGATCGTTGGGGCGGAGCGGATCGAGGTCCGTGACCGTGAGCTGCACGCCGAGGCTCGATCCCACCTGCGTCGCCTCCGCGCTGATGACGTGCGCGATCGAGGCCCCCGAGGCGCTCGAGATGTAGAGGTCGGACGCGCTTCCCGATTCGGTCACGAGTGCTGCATAGATCTGCTGCTGCTCGAGGGCGGCCTTCGCCGCATCGGCGCTCGGGTACGACGAGACGAGGAACGACGTGTCGGTCGCACTCTGCAGACTCGACTCGAGCTGCTCGGGGCTCACCGACTCGCTCACGACACCGATGGGGATGTCGTGCGGCTGGGGGTTGCCCATCGCGAGGCTGTACGACGTCACGAAGAGCGCCGCGAAGAGCGACACCAGGAGCGAGACCACGAGCGCCGCGCGGTGGGGCCCGGAGTTGAACCTCCTGGCGGCTCCGATGCCGCGCTGGAGGGCGGTGCCGGAGGGAGTCGTCGTCATGCCAGACACGTTAGCGCCCCGCGGTCGCCGAAGGCGGGGGCGAGCGGAGAAGCCCGTCCGGTGGCAAGGTAGTTAAGGTGATTAGCGAAAACAGGACCTCGGATCGCCTCCGGCAGAGCGTCGTCGCACTCAGCGCGGTGCTCGCCGTGGTGGGCAGCTTCATCGGATCCGGCGCGGCGGGCGGCACCCCGATCCAGGAGGCCGCGGGCGGAGCACTCGGTGCGGATTCGACGCAGCTCGCCCCCGCCGGTCCCGCGTTCTCGATCTGGTCGGTCATCTACCTCGGACTGATCGCCTACGCGATCTGGCAGTTCCTGCCGCGGCAGACGTCGTCATCCCGACAGCGGGTGCTCGGCTACCCGATCGCCGTGACCCTGCTGCTGAACTCCGCCTGGATCCTCAGCGTGCAGGCGGGGCTCCTGGCCCTCAGCGTCGTGGTGATCGTCGTGCTGCTCGTCGCGCTGCTGTTCACGTTCGTGCGCGTGGTGCGCACCCGTCGCGACGGCCAGGGCGTGGTGCAGTCGATCGTGGTCGACGGCACCGTGGGGCTCTACCTCGGCTGGGTCTGCGTGGCCACCGCGGCCAACATCACCGCCGCTCTCACGGCCGGCGGGTTCGACGGCTTCGGCGGGGCCCCGGAGGTGTGGGGCGTGGCGATCGTCGTGGTGACCGCCGCGCTCGGCATCGCCCTCGCCGCCTGGGACAGCGGACGGCTGGCCCCCACGGCGTCGCTGGTGTGGGGGCTCGCCTGGGTCGCCGTGTCGCGTCTGACCGGCGAGCTGCTCTCCCCTCCCGTGGCGGTCGCGGCCGTCATCGCCGCCTCGGCCCTGGTCGTGGCCACCGTCGTGCTGCGGATCGCGCACCTGCGGAAACGCTAGCAGGCACCTGAGCCGCACGACCGCCGCTCAGGAGATGGCGGTCGTGGGCCGGGTCTGCGCCCCCGGACGCTCGCCGAGCGGGCCCGCCGTGGCCCCGACCACGCGGCCGAACCACAGCGTGAACGTGGTGCCCGCCGGCGTGGACGCCACCTCGATCGAGCCGTCGTGGGCCTCGACGATCGACGCCACGATCGCGAGCCCGAGACCCGTGCTGCCCGAGCGGCGCGAGCGCGACGAGTCGCCGCGGGCGAAGCGCTCGAACAGCTCGGGGACGAGCTCGGGATCGATGCCGGGCCCGTCGTCGCTCACCGCGAGCTCGATGCCGGGCGTGCCGTCGTGCTCGGCGAAGCGGATGCCCGCGGTCACGGTCGTGCCCTCCGGCGTGTGCAGCGCGGCGTTCGAGAGCAGGTTCAGCACCACCTGGTGCAGGCGCTCGCGGTCGCCCGTGACGAGGGCCGCGGCATCCGGGACGTCGTGCAGCCAGCGGTGGCCTGACGACGACGCCTTCGCGTCGCTCACCGCGTTGACCACGATCTCGCCGAGGTCGACCTGGTCGAGGTGCAGGTCCTGCCCCTCGTCGAGGCGTGCCAGCAGCAGCAGGTCGCTCACGAGCGAGTTCATGCGCTTGGCCTCGGACTCGATCCGCGCGAGCGAGTACTCCGTGATGTCGGGGAGCGCCGCGTTCTCCTGCCTGGTCAGCTCGGCGTAGCCCTGGATCGCGGCGAGCGGCGTGCGGAGCTCGTGGCTCGCGTCGGTGACGAAGCGGCGCATCCGTTTGTCGGTCGCCGCCCGCACCGCAAGCGCCTCGTCGACGTGCGAGATCAGCCGGTTGAGCGCCTCCCCCACTTTGCCGACCTCGGTGCGGGGGTCGGTGTCGGCTTCTCCGACGCGGGTCAGGATCTCGACCTCGCCACGGTCCAGCGGCAGGTTCGTGACCTCCACGGCCGTGCCGACCACGCGCCCGAGCGGGCGGAGGGCGAGCCGCACGACCACGATCACGCCGACCACGATGATGGCGAGGGCGAGGAGGGCGAGCACGACCATGACGATCGTCTCCTGCAGCACGGCCTCGTCGGCCGCGGCCAGCGAGACTCCAGCGATGAGGAGGTCGCCCTCGCTGTCCATCTGGGTGCTGAAGCGGTAGTGGCCGAACCCGTCGAGCACGATCGACTCCTGCGTGCCCGGCGTCAGCGCACTCCGCTCGAGCTGCGCCACCGCGGCGGGCGGGAGCGAGGCGGCGTCGGAGTCGGAGAAGCGGGCGGAGTCGGTGATGACGCCGTCCTCGGCGGTGGCGATGATCGCGCCGGGGCCGTGGCCGGTGAACTCGGTGAGCGGCTTGTCCGGGTAGATCTGCCCCGACGGCGAGTGCCCGTGGTGGAACTTCTCGACCGAGTAGCTGAGCGCCGACATCGAACCGCGCAGCTGGGTGTCCACCACACGGGTGATGGAGGTGTTGAGCGTGACGATGCTCACGATGCCCACCGTCAGGAGCACAGCGGCCACGAGGCCGGCGGTGCCGACCACGAGCCGGCTCCTCAGCGTCCAGGGGCGCCGGCGCCCTGAGAGAGTGTTCCGGCGCCCGTTCGCGGCAGTCACGCTGCGTCTCCGCACAGAGCGGGTGCGCCTGTCGACGTGCTCACTCGGCGGGCCGCAGCACGTAGCCGACGCCGCGGACGGTGTGGATCATCGAGGGCCGGTCGGCATCGATCTTCTTGCGCAGGTAGGAGACGTAGAGATCGACGATCGAGGCCTTGCCCGCGAAGTCGTAGTTCCACACCCGGTCGAGGATCTGCGCTCGCGAGAGCACCCGCCGAGGATTCCGCATGAAGTAGCGCAGCAGCTCGAACTCGGTCGTGGTGAGCTGGATCTGGTCGCCGCCGCGGTTGACCTCGTAGCTCGTCTCGTCGAGCAGCAGATCGCCCACGACGATGCGGGAATCCTCGTCCGACACCGTCATGATCGAGCGGCGGAGGAGCCCCCGCAGCCGCGCCACGAGCTCCTCGAGGCTGAAGGGCTTGGTCATGTAGTCGTCACCGCCGGCGGTGAGGCCGATGATGCGGTCGTCGACCGAGTCCCGTGCGGTCAGGAAGAGGGTGGGCGAGGACTGCTCCACGTCGCGCAGCTGCTTGAGCAGCGTGATGCCGTCGGTGTCCGGCAGCATGATGTCGAGCACCACGACGTCGGGCCGCTCATCGCGGTACTTCTGCAGGGCGGTCGTGCCGTCGTGCGCGATGTCGACCGTCCAGCCCTCGTAGGCCAGCGCGAGACTCACGAGGCTCGTGAGCACGACCTCGTCGTCGACGAGCAGCACCCGGATCGGCGAGCCGTCGGCGCGGTAGAGGCGGGGCAGCTTGGCGAGCACGGCCCGCCGGCGCCCCGACGAGACGAGTTCGTCGGAGATCGGTGAATTCGTCACGCTCCATTGTCGAGGTGAGCGTGCATCCGCCTCCAGGCATCCGCTCCGATTCATAGAGACCTCAAATATTTCCACACAGCGCTCCTGTCTCGAGTGCATAGCGTCTCCCCATGACGCAGATCAAGGCACTCGGCTACGGATCACCCTGGGCGCACCCGACGACCCGCTCCAGCCCCGCTGCGATCCCGCTGCGCACCCGGGTGAAGGACACGCTGGCCTCAGCGGGCATCCGACGCCCCCGGTTCGTGCGCGGCCCCCGCACCGAGACCCCGTTCGACGCCCCGTGGCTCTCGACCGACCGCCTGATGCTCCGCCCCCACCGGCTGGGCGACGCGGCCGACTGGTACGACCTGCAGTCCGAGCCCTCCGTCTCGCAGTTCCTCCCCTGGCCCGAGCGCGACCGCCGGGCCTCGTTCCGGCACCTCCGTGACCGCACCCGGCACACCAGGCTGTGGCAGGCCGACGACTTCCTCGCCCTCGCCGTGGAATTCGAGGGGCACGTGATCGGCGACGTCTCGCTGCACCTTCGCTCGGTCGCGCGCGAGACTCGCGAGGTCGAGATCGGCTGGGTGGTGCATCCCGCCCACAGTGGCCGGGGGCTCGCGACCGAGGCCGCGGAGGGCATCCTCGGGTTCGCCTTCGACACCGTCGGCGCCCGCACGGTCACCGCCGTCACGGATGCGCGCAACACCCGTTCGGTCGCCCTGGCCAAGCGGCTCGGCTTCACCGAGCTCGCGAAGGCCAGGCACGGCTCGCCGGAGTCGGTGCTCGTGCTGCACCGCTGACGCAAGAGCGGCGCTTCCGGCTTCTGGCGCGCCCGCGGTAGCGTGAGGCGCATGGCGAAGTATGCGGCGCTCCTGCGCGGAGTGAACGTCGGCGGCATCACCGTCACGAGCGCCGACCTGGCCGAGCTCTTCCGCTCGCTCGGCTTCAGTGAGGTGAAGACGGTGCTCGCCTCGGGCAACGTGCTGTTCTCGACCTCCGAGGCCGCCTCGAGCACGGCGCATGCTCGCCTCAAGGCGACCATCGAGAAGGGCCTCGGCGAGCGCTTCGGCTACGACGCCTGGATCGTGCTCGTCGACCACGGCGAGCTCGCCGGCATCGTCGACGCCTACCCGTTCGAGGAGACCGACGGCACGCAGCCCTACGTGCTGTTCGCCTCCACGCAGGACGCTCTCGACGAGATCGCGGCGTTCGTCGCCGCGTCGGCAGGCGAGCGCGGGGTGCCTGGGCACGGGGTGTTCTACTGGGAGACGCCGAAGGGCTCGAGCACCGAGACGGCACTCGCGAAGTTCCTCGCCAAGCCGCGATTCAAGGCCTCCACCACCACGCGCAACCTCCGCACCCTGCGCAAGCTGCTCTAGAACGCCGAGGCGGAGGCCGAGGCCCCCGCCGACCTGCGAGCGCGGTAGGCGTTGACGTTCATGCGGTTGCCGCAGTTGCCCACGTCGCAGTAGCGCTTCGAGCGGTTGCGCGAGAGGTCGACCAGCACGGCGTCGCAGTCGTCGGCGGCGCACGTGCGCAGGCGGTCGAAGTCGTCGCTGCGGATGACGTCGATGAACGCCATCGCGACCTCCACGCGCATCCGGGTCGCGAGCGGAGCCTCGGCGTCGGTGGCGTGCAGGTGCCAGTCCCAGTCGCCGTGGCGCACGAGCTGCGGCAGCGCACGGGCCTCACGCAGGATGGCGTTGACGAGCTCGACCGCCTCGTCGCGCTCGACCTCCCAGAAGCGTCGCAGCTCGGGGCGGAGCGTGCGCACCTCCTCGAGCTCGGCGTCGTCACCGTCGCGGCGACCCGAGTAGTCGTTCTCGTCGAGCAGAGCCACGAGCTGGGCTCGGGAGGCGAGCTCGTCGTCGCCCGAGCCGGAGACCGCCGCCTCGGTGTTCACGAGGGCGGCGGCGAACGCGAGGGTCGCTTCGGTGTCATAGGCGAAAAGGATGTTGACTCCTGACATGGGCCGGGATTAGTGTCACTAGCGTACCCACTTTGACTCCTGACAGGCGAGCATGAGCGACATCACGCGGCATTCCCATCGCAGCCCCCGCCTCGGACGCGACCGCGCACCCGAGCGCGGCCACCATCGCGGTGCGGGCCTCGTGCTCGCCCTCGCGGCGGCCGCGGCGTTCGGCACGAGCGGCCCCTTCGTGAAACCGCTGCTCGAGGCGGGCTGGTCGCCCGTCGCCGCGGTCACCGTGCGCGCGCTCGGCGGCGGGCTCGTGCTGCTCGCGCCAGCGCTCTGGGCGCTCCGCGGCCGCTACCGCGCGCTGTTCGCAGCCTGGAGGCTCGTGCTGCTCTACGGCATCGTCGCCGTCGTGGGGGCGCAGGTGTTCTACTTCGCGGCCATCGAGCGGATGCCGGTGAGCATCGCCCTGCTGATCGAGTACTCGGCCCCGGTGCTGCTGGTGCTCCTCGCCTGGGGACGCACGCGCATCCCGCCCGCGATGCTCACGATCGTGGGCGCCCTGCTCAGCATCGGGGGGCTCGTGCTCGTGATCGACCCGGCCGGCGCCGGCGGGCTCGACGGGCTCGGGGTGCTGTTCGCTCTCGGTGCGGCCGTGTGCCTCGCGGGCTACTACCTCATCTCAGCCCGGCCGAGCGGCGACCTCCCGCCCGTCGCGCTCGTCTGCGCCGGCCTCCTGGTGGGCGGACTGGCGCTCGGGCTGATCGGGCTCACGGGGCTGCTCCCCTTCACCATGTCGTTCGACGACGTCGTCATGCCGCTCGTCGGCGAGGTCTCCTGGATCGTGCCGATGGCCGTCGTGGTCGTGATCGCGACCGCCTTCGCCTACCTCACCGGCATTCTGGGCGCCGCTCGACTCGGATCGCGCGTGGCCTCGTTCGTGGGGCTCGTCGAGGTGCTGTTCGCCGTGCTCTTCGCCTGGCTGCTGCTCGGCGAGGTGCCCACGCTCGTGCAGGCGCTCGGCGGGGCCCTCATCGTGGGCGGCGTGGTGTTCGTCAAACTGCAGCGGGAGGCCCTGCCTCCTCCCCCGGAGGCACCGAGTGGGGTAGGCATGGAGGAGGCGGGCGCTCAGCCTGCACATCACTCGTCGATCGGATGACCATGAGCCAGCAGCCCCCGTTCCAGCCGCCCGAGCAGCCCCAGACGGGGCAGCAGTACCAGCCTCCGCAGCAGCCGCAGTACCAACCGCCGCAGTACCAGCAGCCGCAGTACCAGCCGCAGCAGCCCGCCTACCAGCCGCCGCAGCAGCCGGGTGCGCACCCCGGTTACGGGCAGCCCCCCAAGCAGGAGGCTCCCCGTCACCCCGGCTACGGGCCCACCCCGGGGGCGGACGGCCGAAGCCCCGAGCACCAGGGCGGCCCATCGCAGCCCGGCCAACCGCAGGGCGCCCGCCGCAATCCGCTCGCCGTCGCGTCCGTGATCCTCGGCGCCGTGCCGTCCGTGCTCGGCCTCATCTTCATCTTCGTGCAGGCCGGTCTGATCGCAGGCGCGAGCTCCGAGGCCTACGGCGCGGTCAGCCTCGTGCAGACCGTGCTGCAGGCGCTGCTCGGCATCGGGGCCCTCGTGCTCGGGTTGCTCGCGCTCGCCAAGCCGGGCCCCGGCCGGGCACTCGCCGGTGCGGGTGTCGCCCTCGGTGCCGCCACGCTCGTGGGCGTGCTCGGCACGATCCTCTACCCGCTGGTCTTCGCCGCGGCGTACTGAGGATCGCGCACCCACACACCGAAGTGGCGCGTCACGGCACGAGCACGACCTTGATGCAGCCGTCCTCCTTCTTCTTGAAGATCTCGTACATCTCGGGAGCCTGGTCCAGCGGCACCCGGTGCGTCACGAGGTCGTCGATGCCGAGCGGATCGGCGGGGTCCTCCACGAGCGGGAGGATCTCGTCGCGCCACCGGTGCACGTTGCACTGGCCCATGCGCAGGGTCAGCTGCTTGTCGAACATCGTCATGAACGGCACCGGATCGGCCGCTCCCGCGTAGACACCGCTGAGCGAGACGGTGCCGCCGCGCTGCACGGCGTCGAGGGCCAGCAGGAGGGCGGCGAGGCGGTCGACGCCGACGGTCGTGGCCGCCTTCTTGGCGAGCGCATCCGGGAGCAGGCCCGCGGCGAACTGCGCGAACGCGGCACCGGGATTGCCGTGCGCCTCCATGCCGACCGCATCGACGATGCCGTGCGGGCCACGGCCGTCGGTGAGCTCCCGCAAGCGGTCGACGACGTCGTCGGTGAGGTCGAGCGTCTCGATGCCGTGGCGCTCGGCCATGGCGCGGCGCTCGGGCACGGGGTCGACCGCGATCACGCGATGGCCGAGGTGCCGGCCGATGCGCGCGGCGAACTGGCCGACGGGACCGAGCCCGATCACGCCGAGCACGCCGTCATCCGGGAGCTCGGCGTACTGCACGCCCTGCCAGGCGGTGGGCAGGATGTCGGAGAGGAACAGGTAGCGGTGGTCGGGCAGCTCGGTGCCCACCTTCTGGGCGTTGAAGTCGGCGAACGGCACGCGGAGCTTCTCGGCCTGGCCGCCGGGGATCGAGCCGTAGAGCTCGGTGTAGCCGTAGAGGTCGGCGCCGGTGCCGGTGTCGCGGTTCTGGGTGGTCTCGCACTGGGTGGTCAGACCGCGCTCGCACATGTGGCAGTGGCCGCAGGCGATCACGAACGGGATGACGACGCGGTCGCCGACCTGGAGCCGGGAGACGGCCGATCCGACCTGCTCGACGATCCCCATCGGCTCGTGGCCGAGGATGTCGCCCTTGTCCAGGAACGGCCCGAGCACGTCGTAGAGGTGCAGGTCGGAGCCGCAGATGGCGGTGGAGGTGACACGGATGACGACGTCGGTCGGCTCCTGGATCACGGGATCCGGGACCTCTTCGACGCTGACCTTCATGGTGCCCTGGTAGGTGAGTGCTCTCATGCTTCCGGCCTACGCCTCCTGGGGGCCGGTGGCGAGGGGGTTGACGGGCGTCAGTCGACGAGGCGGCGCAGGAACCCGGCGAAACCGCCCGCCGTGCGGCCGTCGGTGCGGCCCGAGGTGTCGACAGGAGCGCCGCCCAGATCCGTCACGAGCGGTGGTGGCGCCTCCCCCACCACTCCGAGCATCGGCAGCAGCCCGGGGTCGAGCGCCTCGACGGCCGCCACCAGACCCTCGTCCTCACCGGAGGCGAGGGGCGGGAAGCCGCCCGCCAGCAGGTAGGCATCGACGCGCACGCCGAGGTTGGCGCCGTAGACGTGGCGCTCGGGCGCGAGGTGGGCGTCGTGCCAGGCACGGAGCACATCGCCGTCGAGGTCCGCTGCGCGAGGCAGCACGCGGCCGAGGGCCACGAGGGCACCGGAATCGGCGGCCTTGCGGTGCTCCCGGAGCCAGGTGCGGGGCACGACGCTGTCGGCATCCGTCGACGCGATCCAGTGCCTCCTCCTCGGCACCGACGAGTCGAGCAGCTCTTCGACTCCCGCCGCCCTGGCCCGGCCCACGTTCGCGAAGGCGGTCTGCACCACGCGGATGCGGGGGCCGAACGAGCGGGCCACGTCGACGGATCCGTCGGTGCAGTCGTCGAGCACCACAACGATGCGGGTGCGAATGCGGCCGGGCAGCGCGTCGACGGCCACGAGCACCGACTCGAGACAGGTGCCGAGCAGCTCCCCCTCGTTGCGGGCCGGGACCACCACGTCGATGCGCTCGATCACAGGAGGCCTCTCACAGGATGGGGCCTCTCACAGGATGCCCTCTCGCCGCGCCACCGAGACGGCGGGGGCGCGGGTGAAGACGTCGAGCACGAAGTCCTCCTCGAGGTGGTGGGCGAGACGATCGAGGCCCGAGCGGGAGGCGAAGGCGGCGTGCACGTCGTCGCCCGAGGTCGCGCGGCCGGTGACGGGGTGGCGCCAGTGACAGACGGCGACCGCGCCGCTCTCGGTGAGGGTGTCGAGGATGCGGTCGATCAGGCCGGCGAGGTCGGGGGCGTCGAGGTAGTAGCCCACCTCGCTGACGACCACGAGGTCGAACCGCCCCTCCGGCCACTCGGCCGGCACCTGCAGCCGACGGAACTCGGCGCTGGGGGTGGAGGTGGGGGTGGCACCCGCACCGGTCGCGGGAGCCGCCGCGGAGACCTCGGCGAAGCCGGCGGCGGCAGCATGGGTGCGAGCGCGCTCGAGGGCGACCTCGGAGACGTCGACGCCCACGAAGCGGTCGGTCGTGCGCCCGAGCAGGACGGCGGAGAGCACGCCGGTGGAGCAGCCGACCTCGAGCACGGTGCCGTAGCGGCGGGCGGGAAGAGCGGCGACGAGGAGGGCGCGCTTGCGCTCCTCGTACCACCGTGACTCGAAGCCCCACGGGTCGTCTGCTGCGGCGTGCAGCCGGTCGAAGTAGTCGGCGGCGACCCCTCCGTCGTGCAGCTCGGCCGGGGCCGGGGCGGGCGGGCTCGGCGTGAGGTCGATGAAGAGCTCGAAGGGGCGGGCGAAGTGCTCGAGCATGCCCTCGTCGAGGAGCACCTCGTCGCCGGGGAGTCCGCTGAGGGGGGAGACCTGGCTCGTGTGGAGGGCCAGTGCGCGCAGCTTGGCGTCGACGATCTCGGGGTCGAGGGCGACGGATACGAAGGAGTCCCAGGGCACGACGGGATCGTCGGCCGCGGCCCAGTGCCAGAGCCAGACGGGGTAGGCGAGGTGCCACAGCCCGCGCGAGCCGGCGACGGTCGCGGCGGCCTCGCAGGCAGCCTCGTGGTCGGGGTGGCGATCCCCTGCCCAGGTCGACACGAGCAGCACTCGCGCGCCTCGCGATCCGCTGTCGCCCTCACCCCCGACACCCACGAGGGTCTCCAGCCGCTCGCGCAGGGCGGGGACCGCGTGGCTCAGGCCGCCGTCGGGAAGACGTGCGAACTCGACTGTGGCGCCGGGCGCCACGAGGGCGACGGCCTCGGTGGTCTCGGTCTCGCGGAGGCGTGCCAGCTCGTCGGGGCGGTGGGTGGAGGAGTCCGGGTGGGACGCCTCGCCCGAGGTCGCCACGAGCACCGTCGTGCGCACCCCGGCCGCGTAGGCGCGGGCGAGCAGGCCGGCGGCGCCGAGCGTCTCGTCGTCGGGATGGGCGGCGAGCACCACGAGGTGGTCGATCTCGGCGAACATCCCCTCCTGGAGCTCGACGGGCTCGTGCCCCTCGATCGCCTCGAGCCATTCGGTCTCGGGGGTTCCGCCCGTGTCGTGGGTGAAGCTCATGGTCGGGAGCCCTTCTGCGTGGGTGGGCCGGCGAGAGCGGTGAGGAGGCGGCCGACGCGAGCCTCGTCGCGGGTGCCGTGGTCCTGGCGGAGGTAGAGCTCGAGGTCGGCCACGCGCGCCGCGTAGTCGACGTCGAGGGCCAGGGGTGCCGGGCCCAGGCCGTGCGCGGCTTCGCGCAGCACATCCTCGGCGGCCGACCGCACGATCGACCGCGTCACCTGCGCGAGCAGCGCGGCCTCGCTCGCGGCGTCACCGGCGCCCCCGGCAGGATCCGCGGGATCGCCGGCGGCGGGATCGATGGCGGCACCATCCATCGCGGCGCCATCCATCGCGGCCGCATCGGCACCGGCAGCATCGACGGCGGCCGCGGCCGCGGCGAGCGCCGACGCCGCCGACTGCACGGCGAGGGCCACGCGGCCCGCGTGCAGGAGGGCGATGTCGTCGCCGCGCTCCACGGCGGCCTGCACGACCCTGCGGGCGAGGCCGACGGCGCCGCCGAACCAGCACGCCGCCACTCCGATGCCGCCCCACTCGAAACCTGCACGCTCGAGGTACCAGCCGGTCGCGCCCACGGGCACCGCCGGCACTCCCCGGAAGTCCGTCGGGCCGCTCGGCACCGTGGGGAACCCGCGAGCCACCCACTCGTCCTCGCGCACCCTCACCCCGACGTGCCGCAGATCCACGGCGAAAAGCCGCCGCCCGCCGCCCTCCGCCGCTGTCCGTCCCGTCGCCGCGGGCCCCCCGGCCGGGACGTGCGCCGTGACGAGCGCGTGGGTGAGACGACCGGCGAGGGAGCACCAGGGCTTGGTGCCGTCGAGAACCCAGCCCGAGGCATCCGGCGCCGCCGTGAGCCGCACGCCTGGCCCCTCGGCCGCGAAGACACCCCACGTGCTCGCGGCGTCGGCTCCGATGGCGGCCAGGTCGACCGGTTCGGGGCACTCCGCGAGGATCATCGCCGCGTCGAGGTGCGGCTCCACCACCCGCGCGACCGTCACGTCGGCGGCCGCGAGGGTCGCGAGCGTCTCGAGGTAGAGAGCGGTGGAGCCGCGCCCGGGCCGCGGAACCCGCCTGGCGACCAGGGTGGCCAGTTCGAGGGCGAGGCCCACAGCGGCCGGCCCCGCATCATCACGGGCCCGCTCGGCCTCGTCGAAGAGCTCTTCCAGCCCGGGGCTCACGATGGCCGGCGACACCAGCAGACGCCGCACCTGTCCGGGCTCGAGCGTCACCGCTCCGGGTCGCATCGCTCCTCGTCTCCGCTTCCCGCATCAGGACGCACTTTTCTTCATCCAACAAGGCTTCGGACCGCCGTCACACCCCTTGACTCGAATCCGCGCCGCTGTTGCGCCGGAATCGGATGGTCGTACGGTCGATGGGATGGACCTAGGGATCTCAGGCAAGAAGGCGCTCGTGACCGGAGCGGACTCCGGCATCGGCTGGCACACGGCGAAACTGCTCCTCGAGGAGGGCGCGACCGTCGTGATGAGCGACATCGACCAGTCCGCCCTCGACGAAGCCGTCTCGCGCCTGCCCGGCAGCGGCGACGGCGGGAGCGACGGCGGCGGCGATCGCGTGCACGCGTTCGCTGCCGACATCACGAGCCTCGACGACCTCGACGAGCTGCACACCAAGGTGCAGGATGCCGTGGGCGACATCGACATCCTCGTGCAGTCGGCCGGGGTCACGGGCGCACAGGGGCTGTTCCACGAGATCACCGACGAGGGCTGGACGAAGACCATCGAGACCGACCTCATCGGCCCGGTGCGTCTCATCCGCCGTTTCCTCCCGTCGCTCCGCAAGGGTGGCTGGGGTCGTCTCGTGCTCCTCGCCTCCGAGGATGCGGTGCAGCCCTACGACGACGAGCTCCCCTACTGCGCCGCCAAGGCCGGGATCCTGGCGCTCGCGAAGGGCCTGTCGCGCTCCTACGCCACGGAGGGACTGCTCGTGAACGCCGTCTCGCCGGCTTTCATCCAGACCCCCATGACCGACGCCATGATGCAGAAGCGCGCCGCCGAGCTCGACACGACCCCGGAGGAGGCGATCGAGTCGTTCCTCGTGGAGGAGCGCCCCTACATGGAGCTCGGGCGCCGCGGTGAGCCCGAGGAGGTGGCGAACGTCATCGCGTTCCTGTGCTCGGACCTCGCCTCGTTCGTGAACGGCTCGAACTACCGCGTCGACTCCGGATCGGTCGCCACGATCTGAGCCTTCGCGCTGGGTAGGCTCGCAACATGAGCGAGTCGGACGCCGTGCTGCTGTTCTCCTACGGCACGCTGCGGCAGCCGGAGGTGCAGCTGGCCACCTTCGGGCGGCTGCTCGCCGGGCGCGAGACGGCCGTGGTGGGGTTCCGGGTGGAGTGGTTGACCATCACCGACCCGCAGGTGATCGCCACGAGCGGGAGCGACCGGCATCCACTGCTCGTTCCAGCCGGCGAGACCGACCGAGGGACGGCCTCGGTGCCCGGCACGGTCTTCGAGATCAGCGCGGCCGAGCTCGCCGCCGCCGACGAGTACGAGGTCGACGACTACCGGCGCGTGCTCGTGCCGCTCGACACCGGCGAGAAGGCCTGGGTCTACGTCTTCGCAGGCTGAGCCGGCTGGCCAGCCCGGCCCGCTACCCGGCCGCCGGCATCCGGATGCTCGTGACCAGGTCCACGAGGTGCGGCTCGGGCGGCGCCGATCCGAAGCCGAACCGCACGGGCGGATCGAGCGCCGCGAAGGCCCCGAGGTCGACCCCGTCGAGGCGGGCTCCGGCCCAGGCGATGCGGCGGAGCGTCGTCACGCCGTAGAACTCGCGTCGGCCGCCACCGGCGGTCCCCGCCGTCCGCACTCCCGGCACGATCACCCTCGCGAGGGGGTCGATCGCCTCGAGCCACAGCGGCGCCGTGGCGATCCGCGGGGGCACCACCCGCAGCAGTCGGCCGAGCGGCGGCATCGCGCCCACGAAGAGGCGCGCCTCGAGCCCGCTCGCCTCGACCCGCAACCCGCCCGTGATCCGGTGCCAGGCCACGGGCACCACTCGCACCTCGTCGAACGAGTAGGTCGACGACACGAACTCCGCCACCTCGTCGGAGGGCGCGAGCAGGGTGCGGTGACCGCCGGCATCCTCGAGCATCACGTCGGCGAAGGGGCCGAACGGCGAGCGCTGCCAGAGGCCGGCCACGATGCGCGTGCCCGAGGCGGTGCCGAAGCCGGCGATGCGGCCGGCGAAGCGCACGGTCCGCGCTCCCGTGCTGTCTCCGGCGCGCGGCACCGCGGTCTCGCCGCTCATTCCGGCAGCGTCATCTCGAGGCTCACCCCGAGCGGCAGCCATCGCTCCCGCGGCCAGCGCCACAGACCGTCGTCGCCCTGCTCGAGCGCTCGGAACATGCGCCATGGCAGCTCGTAGTGCTCGCCCAGCCGGTCGAGCCGCAGGCCCGCGTCGAGCAGCCCGCCGAGCGTCGCCGAGAGCGGATGCGTCCACTCCCACGTGCGCGGATTCTCCAGCACCGCGGACTCGTCGGCGTAGTCGCCCTGCTCCTCGAGCACCGTGGGCACCCCTCCGTCGTCGTAGGGGTACGCGAAGCGGGGCAGCGCTCCTGGCTCCGCGTCGTCGAACACCCAGGCTGCCGGATGCGAGTCGGCGAAGTAGAAGCGACCGCCGGGCTTCACGAACCACGACACGATCCGCGCCCACTCGACGATGTCGGGCAGCCAGCCGATCGTGCCCCAGCTCGTGTAGACGAGGTCGAACGAGCCGGGCTGGGGCAGCAGGTGCCTGGCGTCGTAGACGTTCGCCACCACGAAGCGTGCCCGGTCGGAGAGCCCCGTGGAGGCCGCGAGCTCGCGCGCCGCCCTGACGGCGGGCAGCGAGAAGTCGAGGCCCACGACCTCGGCACCGCGTTGGGCGAAGACGAGGGAGTCGGCACCGAAATGGCACTGCAGGTGCAGCACGCGGAGTCCCTCGAGACCCTGGGGGAACATCCGCCCGAGCGCCTCCTCCTCGAGCTCGCGCAAGCGGCCGCGGCCGGCGAGCAGCTCGGACTGGTCGTAGTGATCGCCGTTCACGTGCAGCGGCACGCGCTCGTTCCAGCTCGCGAGGTTGTCGTCGAGCCAGGCGCCGGCGCGGGGGTCGATCTCGCCGCGTGGGTGGATCTCGACCGGTGTCGTCTCAGTGGGTGCCGTGCCGTCGTTCTCAGCCATGGTCCGAGGCTACCCGGGTGCGCTGGTCGCGCCCTCAGCGGCCCACGCGACGGTCGGGCTCGGTCTGGGCCCGCACGTGGATGCGCTCGCCGTCGCGGTTGAAGATGCACATCAGCTCGACCTCACCGCCGTCGGCGCTGCCGAGCCAGTGCGGAACGCGCGTGGCGAACTCCGCGGCCTCCCCCGGCCGCAGCACGAGGTCGTGCTCGCCGAGCATGAGCCGCAGCCGCCCGCTCAGCACGTAGACCCACTCGAAGCCCTCGTGGGTCTTCAGCGACGGCGCCTCGGCGGGCGAGCTCCCGGGCGGCACGGCGGGGATGACCATGCGCACCGTCTGGTTCGGCGAGGTCTCCTTCGAGAGGCTGTAGATGACACGGCCGTCGGCCCGCGAGCGCCGCGCGGGCACGCGCGGATCGGGCACCTCGTCGCTCACGAGCTCGTCGAGGCTGAGCTCGAGCGCCCGGGCGAGCGGGATGAGCAGATCGAGGTTGGGCTGGCGGCCACCGCTCTCCACCCGCGAGATCGTGCTCGCCGAGATGCCGGTCGAGGCGGAGACGTCGGCCAGCGTGAGCCCCTTGTCCGCGCGGGCGGCGCGGAGTCGTGCCCCGATGCGCGCGGCACGCGACTCGGAGGCGGAGGGCGGCGGCTCGGGGGCGATGGTCTGCACCTTGCCATTTCAGCACATCTCATTGCCGAAGTCGAACGCCGCCGCGAGAGTGGTGGCATGAACGAAGACACCTATGACGTCATCATCGTCGGGGGCGGCGCCGCCGGACTCAACGCAGCCCTCGTGCTCACCCGCGCCCGTCGCCGTGTGCTCGTGGTCGACGCGGGCGCACCGCGCAACCGCTTCGCCGCGCACATGCACGGCTTCCTCACCCGCGACGGCTTCTCGCCGCTCGAGCTGCTCGCACTCGGCCGCGCCGAGGTGCGGGGCTACGGCGGCGAGATCCTCGCCGGCCGCGCGGTCTCGGCCACCGGCGAGGCGGGCGCCTTCGAGGTCACCGTGGAACTCGCCGAGCCCGATGCCACCCGCACCACCGGCGGCACCGCCACCTTCACCGCCCGCCGCCTCGTGATCGCGAGCGGCCTCCGCGACGAGCTCCCCACCATCCCCGGCCTCGCCGAGCAGTGGGGCACGGGCGCCATCGCGTGCCCCTACTGCGACGGCTGGGAGGCGCGCGACCTCCGCCTCGGCGTGATCGCCACGGGCCCGATGTCGATCCACCAGGCCACTCTCGTGCGCCAGTGGTCGGCCGACGTGACCTTCGTCGGACCGCTCACCGACGACCTCGACCCCGCGGTGCGCGAGGGTCTCGAGGCCCGTGGGGTGCGCATCATCGCCACCGAGATCTCGAGCGTCCTGAGCTCTGCCGACGGCACGCTCACGGGCGTCGCCCTGGCCGACGGCACGACCCTCGACCTCGACCGCCTCTTCGTGGGCCCGCGCCTGCAGGCGAACGACGAGCTCCTGCGTCAGCTCGGAGCGGAGACCGCCGAGGGCCCGATGGGCGCGTGGACCGCCTCCGACTTCACGGGCCTCACGAGCGTGCCCGGTGTCTGGGTGGCGGGCAACTCCGGCAACGCCGGCGCGCTCGTGGTGGTGGCGGCGGGCATGGGGGCCATGGCGGGGGCGGCCCTCAACGCCGACCTCGTCGCCGCCGAGACCCGAGCGGCCGTCGAGGCGGCTCGCGCAGGCTCGACCCGCACTCCGGTGTGATCGAGTGATCTGTAACGACGCGAATTCGCGAGACCGACCCGATATAGGCCACCGGTCTTCGAAATTCGCGTAGTTACTCGTCACCAACCCGTCAGCGACACCCCGCGTCAGCCCTGGGCGAGCACCGAGACGTCGTTCCACTTCTCCCACGTCTCGATCCGGCTCGCGTAGTCGGCCTTCGCGATGCCGAGCGGTGCCGTGCCGAAGAACACGCGCAGCGGCGGCTCCTCCGCGTCGACGACCCGGAGGATGGCCTGAGCCGACGCCGCGGGATCGCCCGGCGTGGCGTTGCGGGTCTTCCGCGCCTCGGCCACCGACTCGTGCAGGGCGGCGTAGGCCTCGAGCGGCTCCGAGGTCGCGGCCGACGACCCCGACCAGTCGGTGCTGAAGCCACCGGGCTCCACGAGCGTCACGTGGATACCGAATCCGGCGACCTCCTGCGCGAGCGACTGCGAGAACCCCTCGAGCGCCCACTTCGACGCGTGGTAGATGCCCACGAGCGGGAACGCCGAGATGCCGCCGATCGACGACACCTGGATGATGTGCCCGCTGCCCTGGGCGCGCAGGTGCGGCAGAGCGGCCTGGGTGATCCAGAGGGCGCCGAAGACGTTGGTCTCGAGCTGCGCCCGGGCCTCGGCCTCCGTCACCTCCTCGACGAAGCCGAAGTGGCCGTAGCCGGCGTTGTTCACGACCACGTCGAGACGCCCGAACCGCAGGACGGCCGCGTCGACCGCAGCGAAGTCGGCACCGCGGTCGGTGACGTCGAGCGCGATCGGCAGGATGCGGTCGCCGAACCGCTCGACCAGGTCGTCGAGCGAGGAGACGTCGCGCGCGGTCGCCGCCACGCTGTCGCCGCGCTCGAGGGCGGCGACCGCCCACTCCCGGCCGAAGCCGCGCGAGGTACCGGTGATGAACCAGGTCTTCGAAGCCATGTGCATTCCCTTCGTCGGGCGCCGACGACGATGCCGGCCCGAAGAACCCAACGAGCCCGAGGCCTCCGTTGTTCCCGCTCACCGCTAAGCTGGCCGCGAGCGCACGGGGGCGGGCGCAAGACGGGGGATCCCATGAGGGACAGAAGGCTTCTGTTCGCCATCCTGCTCGGGGTCATCCCGCTCAGCCAGTTCCCGATCGACGTCTACACTCCCGCCATCCCCGACATGGTGCGGGAGTTCGACACCTCCACCACGCTCGTGCAGAACACCGTCTCGGCCTACGTGCTCGGCATGAGCCTCGGCCTCCTGCCCATCGGCGTGATCGCCGATGCGAAGGGCCGCAAGCCCACGCTGCTCGTGTGCCTCGCCCTGCTGTTCGTCGCGAGCATCGCCATCGCCTTCACGACCGACATCGGGGTGCTGCTCGTGCTCCGCTTCGTGCAGGGGGTCGGCGGCTGCGCGTGCATGGTGATCGTCTACGCCATCGCCGCCGACCTCTTCCGCGGGCCACGGCTCACCTCGGTCTCGGGGTGGCTCGGTGCCTCGTGGGGTCTCGCCCCGGTGGTAGCGCCCGCGATCGGCGGCGTGATCGCCCAGTTCGTCTCCTGGCGAGGCATCTTCGTGCTCGTCGCGGTGCTGGCGGCGCTCGCGGCCCTCGTGGTGTGGCGGCTGCTGCCCGAGACGCTGACCCCCGAGGCCGCGACCCCCATCCGCCCCCGTGCCATCGCCCGAGTGCTCGGCGGCACCCTGCGGCGCCGCGTCTTCGTGGGCCTCACCCTCGTGTTCGCGGTCTTCGCGAGCGCACAGCTGCTCTTCGGCGTCGTCGCCCCCGTGCTCTACCAGGACGTGCTCGGGCTGTCACCGCTCACCTACGGCTTCATCGCCCTGGTGGTGGGCGCCGCCAATCTCGGCGGCGAGCTCGCGACCGGCGCCTTCGCCACCCGGCTGTCGTCGCGCACGCTCGGTGGGGCCGCTCTGGCGCTGTTCACGGCGGGGGCGCTCGTGCTGGCCCTCAGCGGGTTCCTGGTGGGCCCGGACATCGTGCTCATCACAGTGGGCGGCATCCTCGTGATGCTCGGCTGCGGCGCACTGTGCCCGCTCGCCTACGGTCTCGCGCTCGGTCTGTTCGACCGCAACCTCGGGCTCGTGGGCGGCCTCACGAGCGCGGTCTGCTACCTCTTCGTGGCGGTCACCCTGGGCGCCGCGGCCGTCCTCCCCGAGACCGACCAGACCCCCATCGGCCTCGTCTACCTCGGCTGCGCGGTGGCGGGTGGCGTGCTGATGGCCCTGTGGCTGCCCCGCCGCCGGAGGGACACCCACACACCCGTGTCGACCGCCGAGCCCGGTTCCCGACCCGTCTGAGTGCGCGACTACCGCACGTCGGCGAGACCGTCCGCGACCTCGCCGCGCGACGTCCACGCGCTCACGGCGTCGGCGAAGAGCTGCGGGTTCTCCGCGCTCCAGTGGTGGTGCAGGCCGGGAGCCACCGCCGTTCGCGCCGAGGGCAGCGCCTCACGGAGCCGCGCCAGTGAGGCCTGGCGCACGAAGGCTGCGTCCCGACCGCCGGCGGTGGCGAGCACAGGTGCTCGCACCCGGGCAAGCGCACCGACGGACGTCCCCGCGCGCATCTCCCGGTAGATCTCCTCAGCGGTCTGGCGCCGGATCCCGGATCCCGTGGAGACGAACAGCTCCAGATCCTCCCCCGAGAGCCCATAGCTCCGGCCGGTGCCGCGCCAGTAGGCGGGAGAGTTCCAGGCCCGGATCGCCATCGCGCTCGCGAACCGGGCGGGGAGGGAGGGAGGTGCGAGGGCGGCACTCGCCGCGAAGACGCTGCGCACGCGGTCCGGATGCGCGGCCGCGACCGCGAGGGCCACCGACGACCCGAGCGACAGGCCCACCAGATGCGCCCTTCCCTCGGGAGCGAACTCCGCCACGAGCGAGGCGACGTGCCGTGCCGCCTCGGCCACCGACCCCCAGGCCAGCTGGCTGCTGCCGCCGAACCCCGGCAGGTCGGGCACGATCAGATGATGCCCCCGGAGCCCGTCGAGTTGGGGACCCCACATCCACCCCGCCGTGTTCGAGGAGTGCAGGAGGACGAGCGTCTCCCCGCTCCCGCGGTCGAGCTCCTCTGCCGCGAGCCCGGTCGAGGTGGCGACACCGCTCACGCCTGATCCCCCGCACCTGCCGCCAGCACCCCGAGGGCGTTGGCGATCACGCGATCGAGAAGGCCACCGAGCAGCTCGAGGTCCACGCCCGCGTCGACTCCGTCCTGGCGCCCGTCGAGCCCCCGCCAGGCGCGGTCGAGAAGGGCACCGCCCTCGGACGTGAGCCGCACGAGTCTGGCCCTGGCGTCGCGAGGGTGAGGGCGCACCTCGACGAGACCGTTCGCGCGAAGCCCTTCGAGCCGCTGGGTGACAGAGGCCCGGGAGACCGAGAGATCGTCGGCGATCTCGCGCTGCGTCGGCTCGCCCAGCACCCGCACCACGAGCAGCACCACGAAGTCGGAGTACGGGATGCCGTGGTGAGCCCGCAGATAGCGGTCCGAGATCCGGTCGAGCAGAGCGGTGGCACGGTGCAGCTTGACGGCGGGGCTGTCGGCGAACGGGGCGATCGGCGGTGTCGTCATATCGTTAAGTACTTAACAGTATGACGACGGTGCTGGTCAAGTTAGAGGAGCATCACGCCTGGCTGATCCGCACCATGTTTCCGGCCGGGTCACGGAACGCCGCGTCGCGGACGCCCCAGAACTGGTCGGTCGGCTCCTGCACGATCTCGGCGTTGCCGGCGGCGCGCACCCTCTCGAACGCGCCGTCGAGGTCGTCGGTGCGGAACAGCAGGCCGGGCAGTTCGCCCTTCGCGAGCAGCGCCTCGATGGCGGCGCCGTCCTCCTCGGAGTGGCCGGCACGCGGCTGGGAGATCACGATCTCGATCTCGGGCTGGTCGGGGGTCGAGAGCGTGATCCAGCGGAAGCCGTCGTTCTCGACCTCCGAGCGGAGTTCGAGCCCGAGAGTGTCGCGGTAGAACGCGAGGGCGGCGTCGGGGTCGTCGGCGAGCAGGTGCACGTGGCTGAGTGAGATGGTCATGGCTCGACGTTAGCGAGCGAGGGCCTCCAGGCGCTTCTCGGTTCCTGCTCGATCCGCGGATGCCGTGCGCACCCTGCGCGGGCGCCCCAGCACCATCGCCTCGCAGCTCGGCACCACGGTGACGGCCTCGTGCGAGAGCGCCCGGTACGCGCTCGGCGTCATCCCCACGATCTCGGTGAATCTCGAGCTGAACGACCCGATGCTCGTGCAGCCGACGGCCCAGCAGACCTCGCTCACACTCACCGCGTCGCCCTGCCGGAGGAGGGCCTTGGCACGCTCGATGCGCCGGGTCATGAGGTGGGCGTAGGGGGTCTCGCCGTAAGCCTCCCGGAAGCGGCGGCTGAAGTGCGCGGTCGACATGAGCGCCGCGCGGGCGAGCGCGGGCACGTCGAGCGGTCGGGCGTACTCGCGATCCATGAGGTCGCGCGCCCGGCGCAGGCGTCGCAGCTCGTCGAGCGAGGGAGTGACCATCAGAGCCTCAGGTGGCGAGCAGCCGCGCGCGCTGCTCCTCCACGTCGAACGCGGCGGTCGGCCACTCGAGGTCGAGGCCCCGGAGCGCCTCGTCGAGCAGCTGCTGCACGGCGAGGGCGGAGTACCACTTGCGGTCGGCCGGCACCACGTGCCACGGCGCCCACGGCGTGCTCGTGGCACGGAGGGTGTCTCCGTAGGCGGCCTGGAAGAGCGGCCAGAGCGCACGGTCGTCGACGTCGGCGGGTGAGAACTTCCAGTGCTTGTCGGGCCGGTCGAGTCGGCGCAGCAGGCGGGAGCGCTGCTCGTCGCGACCGAGGTGCAGGAGCACCTTGACCACCGTGGTGCCGTTCTCGGTGAGCCGCTTCTCGAAGGCGTTGATCTCGTCGTGCCGCGCCGCGATCTGCTCTGCTCCGAGAGTCCCGTGCACGGCGGGCACGAGCACGTCCTCGTAGTGCGACCGGTCGAAGATGCCGATGCGGCCGGCGGCCGGGAGCACCTTCTCGACCCGCCAGAGGAACGGATGCGCGAGCTCCTCGGCGGTCGGCTTCTTGAAGGCGTGGTGCGACAGGCCCTGCGGATCCATGCTGGCCGCCACCCGCTTGACCACCCCGCCCTTGCCCGCCGTGTCCATGCCCTGCAGCACGAGCAGCACCGAGCGGTCGCCACCGGAGAGGCTCGAGGCGAAGAGCTTCTCCTGCAGTTCGTCGAGTGAGGGCGTCGTGGCCTCCGTCAGCGCAGCGCCCTCTTGCTTGCCCTCCACCCCCGGTGTCGCATCCGTCGCGATGGCCGCGAGGTCGACCGGCCCGTCGCCGGCCGGCACCCGCAGGAGCTCGCCCCACGAAGCGCGGGTCCCCGAATCCTGAGTCATGGCGACACCCTACCCAGCGGGGGCGTCGAGCGCCTGATTCGCCTCGGCCCCCCAGCGCACGGGCCCGGCCCCCTCGTCGCCGAGCCGGTCGCCGGGGTTGTTGAGCGCGCACGTGGTGAGGCTGAGGCAGCCGCAGCCGATGCAGCCGTCGAGCTCGGTGCGGAGGTGCTGCAGGTCGGCGATGCGGGCGTCGAGCTCGGCCCGCCAGCCGGCGGAGATGCCCATCCAGTCGGCGCGCGTGGGGGTGCGGGCATCCGGCAGCGAGTCGAGGGCGGCGCGGATGTCGGCGAGCGAGATGCCCACGCGCTGCGAGGTGCGGATGAAGGCGATCCGGCGCAGCACGTCGCGCCGGTAGCGCCGCTGGTTGCCGGCGGTGCGCTCGGCGCTGATGAGCCCGTGCTTCTCGTAGAAGCGCAGCGCCGACACGCTCGTGCCGCTGCGTTCTGAGAGCTGGCCGATGGCCAGCAGACTGCGGCCAGGGTCGACACTGGGCATCCGCTGTCACCTCCTTGACCTCAACCGTAGTCGAGGTCCTAACGTTGAGTCATGACTGAATACACGCTGCCGGACCTGCCGTACGACTACGCCGCTCTCGAGCCCCACATCTCGGGCAAGATCATGCAG